>NZ_JADPIB010000009.1 GCF_015767265.1 Aureivirga marina | reverse complement strand
ACTTTTTTAAAAATTATTTTTTCAACCTTTCTTAGAACTTTTCGCCTTCATAAACTTGGTTGCCCTTGTTCGTTTTAGCGGTTGCAAATATACGCGCTTTTTATTTCCTCGCAAGCCTTTTTGTAAAGTTTTTGCATTTATTTTTGATCGTTTTTAGAGAAGGTTTGGTTTTCAAATATTTATAAGAAAAAGTTTTTTTGTCTTTTTATTTAATAGTTGATTTTTCTTGGGAATTTGGAGTTTTTGGTGTGTTTGGTTTCTTTTATACTATAATATATATAAGGTAGGTTTGGCTTCGGCTGCGCTCAGCCACCATTTTTTGTTTACTTATATTATGTAGTGAGTGATTTTTGTAAATGTTAGCTTCGATTACGCTCAGCCACCTTTGGATATACATATATAATAAATGAAATTTTCGTTTGAGTTTGGCTTCGACTTCGCTCAGCCATCATTTTTTGTTTACCTATATAGTATATGAATTTTGTAAATGTTAGCTTCGGCTGCGCTCAGCTACCTTTGGACTTATATATTATAATAGGTGAAATTTCTTTTGAGGTTGGCTTCGGCTTCGCTCAGCCTCCTTTAGATATATAATAGGTATGTTTCTTCAAATGTTAACTTCGACTGCGCTCAGCCATCTTTTTTATTTACCTATATAATATATAGTATATAATTTTGTTTGGAAAACGATACGTTAGGGATTGTAGTGAAAAGCTTTTGGTTTTGCAAAATTTAGAATTCTAGGAAACAGAGGCGACCAGAGGAAGCCCACGGATGACGTAGGAATTCTTTTTTACAAAATCAAAACTTGAAGCGGAAAGCCCGACCCGAAGTTTTACGGAGGGAAACGCCATATATAGATTATATAATAAAAAGACATCAAACAATCTCATAGAAAATCGTTTAATGTCTTTAATTTCATTTTTATAGCTATTATTTTGTTTTATATTTAATTATAAAGGTGCTTATCAATAGATAAACTATCTGTAATTAAACAACTTATAGTTGAAAGCGATACTAATTCATTTTCAACTAATGATTTATTTTTAAAATAGAAATTTTTCAATCCATCATAAGTCATTGCAATTGGAATTGTTTCAGATCCTAAATAATTAATAGATTTTCCAATAACAGATGCTTCGATACCTAGAAGATTTAGAATTCTAAGTAATTTACTATCACATTCTGCAAATGCTATTCCTGATTTATTTTCACAAATTGGGGCGATTGCACAAATCATCAACTTTTTGAATAGATTT
Organism: Aureivirga marina; assembly: GCF_015767265.1. Taxonomy (GTDB): domain Bacteria; phylum Bacteroidota; class Bacteroidia; order Flavobacteriales; family Flavobacteriaceae; genus Aureivirga; species Aureivirga marina. Next base: position 171,056 of record NZ_JADPIB010000009.1, on the reverse strand, counting down.
AAATCTCCAACATCTTTTCTAATAGCGAATCTACCAATGTGATAAATATTTTGCAATTCATCTTTAGGAGTAATTAAAAGAGGATTGATTCCAAAGATAATTTCTAGAGGTAATGTATCTATATAATTCCACTTCAAAACTCTAATTGCTCCAGAAATTTTTCCAAAGTCATCTTTTGAAACAAAAATTTCAGAATTTTTATAAAAAGCCATTTCTTGTTTATAAATACTTTCGATGTCTTTTTTATAATCATTTGGTAGCTCATTTTCAGTATGATGCTTAAAATTTTCCATGACAATAAACTCAGCAAATTTTGACATTTGATGTAACTCTAACCTCTCTAAACTATTTCTTGATATTTCCATAATAAATTTAATTTAATTTTAAATTTATTTAGGTATAAGAGATGTTTCATTACACAATTGTGTAGTTATTTTTAATTTTTATTAAATATTTCTTAAAACAAATATTCTATTGCATACTGTTAAAAAAAAAGATATATTTGGTTACATATATAACTCTTTGCTATGGCTGAAATCAATAATTTTTTCTCATTTAGAAACACCGTTGATAAGGTTTCTAATGATGAATATTCGCAGACTTCTAATTATTTGGAAGCTGTAAAAGCTTTTGCCAGAACCACATATAAAAGTATTTATTTAATTGACTACCAAAAGAAAGGTTTTGAATATGTCTCTGACAATTCGCTTTTTTTATGTGGTCATACTTCTGAGGAAGTCAAAAAAATGGGATATGCTTTTTATTTTAAATATGTAATTCCTTCAGACTTAGAATTACTTCTTAAAATTAATACTGTTGGTTTTGAATTCTATGATAAAATTCCACTTGAAGAAAGAAAAGAACATACAATTTCGTATGATTTTCATATAAAAAATCAAGAAGGAAAAATTATTTTAATCAATCAAAAATTAACACCGCTTTTCCTGACTAAAGAAGGGAAAATATGGAAGGCATTATGTATTATTTCTCTTTCAGCAGAACAAAATTCTGGAAATATTAAAATTTATAAAAAAGGAGATAATAAAGTTTATAAATATGATTTAGAAGGTGAATACTGGAAAGCAACTGAAAAGATAAAATTATCTAACAGAGAAAAAGAAATTTTACAATATTCTACTCGAGGTTATACAATTAATGAAATTGCACAAGCAATTTTTGTATCTCCTGATACTGTAAAATTTCATAGAAGAAAATTATTTGAAAAATTAGAAGTAATTAATATTTCTGAGGCAATTGCTTATGCCACAAATAATAGATTAATCTAATTGTTTAAAATCGTTGAAAGATAAAATTCTGGAAATTTTTTATATTCTTTTTCTGTAGCAATATTAAACAGTAAATGTGTACAAATTCCAGCTAAAATCCATGAGGCGATAGATAATTGTGGAGGCGGTAAGCTTCCATTTTCTTTTTTATACTTATCTACAATTTCATCTATCCATGCATGTGGTGTTCCCCAAAATTTCGAATAACCTGTTGCATATTCTACAACATCTAATTCTGTAAATTTATTAGTTTCTTTTTCTAAAACTTCTAAAGACAATCCTGTTGGACAAATAACTGTAACTAATCCTCCCCAGCCTAAATTATATGGATGTAAAACAGGAATTTCATTCTTTTGGCAAATTTTATCAAATAATAAAGGTACATCAGAAGTAAAATCTAAAGCATTAATTGCAATTTTATGTCCCAAGATAAACAATTCTACATTCTCTTCAGTTAAAAAACAATTATGTACCTTAATATTTGCATTTTCATTTATTGATTTCAGTCTGTTTTCTAAAGCTTTTATTTTATCTTTTGTTATATCTTCAAAAGTATAATTTTGTCTATTTATATTTGATTCTTCTACTTGATCTCCATCAATAATTGTAATATTTTCAAATCCAAGACGAAGGGCACATTCAGCAATAACACTACCAATTCCTGCACCTCCTAAGATAATAGGAACATTTTTAATCACTTCTTGTTCTTGTGCTGATATATATAATCGATTTCTACTATATCTGTTCTCCATTTCTATCAATTTATTTCAAAATTAGTATTTATAAGAAAACTTGTTGCTACACTAAAAGGTAGCTTTTTAATAATGCAATTTATATTTAAAAACAATATCAATTTAATAATAAAAAGCTTCATTCTATTGATATTTATCAACAAACATAAAGCTTTTTTTTATAAAAAATCTTATTAATTTTCAATAAAAATTTTATTTAGAAATAGATTTAATTTTTTCCAACGCTTTATTTACATCCGTTACATTTTCAAAGGTTAATAACAATCTTAATCCTTGTTTTGTTTGTTTTTCTTTCATTTTACAAGCAGTAGGATTCATCTGAACAAATTGTAAGATTTTTGTAAATATTTCCGATTGATAGTAATCTGATTGTTGATCTGATACAAAATATCCAATGAATTTTCCTTTTTTCATGATAATTTTTTCAAATCCTAAATCTTTTGCAATCCATTTTATACGAACCATATTTAATAGATCTTCCGCTTGAGAAGGTAATTCTCCAAATCGATCTTCTAATCGAGTTTGATAAGCAACTAAATCTTCTTCTTTATTTAAAGCGTCTAATTCATTATACAATCGTAATCTTTCTGCAATCACATTAATATAATCATCAGGGAAAAGCATTTCAAAATCTGTATCAATTTGAATCTCTCTTACGTATACTTTCTCTGTTTCTTCAGAAGCATATAAATCTTTAAATTCATTTTCTTTTAATTCTAAAATAGCTTCATTTAAAATTTTCTGATACGTATCAAATCCTATGTCATTAATAAATCCACTTTGTTCACCTCCAAGTAAATCTCCTGCTCCTCGAATTTCTAAATCTTTCATCGCAATTTTGAATCCACTTCCTAAATCCGAAAACATTTCCAAAGCTTGCATTCGTTTTCTAGCATCATCCGTCATCATATGATAAGGAGGCGTAATAAAATAGCAAAATGCTTTTTTGTTTGAACGTCCAACTCTACCACGCATTTGATGTAAATCAGAAAGTCCAAAATTATTTGCATTATTGATAAAAATCGTATTTGCATTTGGAACATCTAAACCACTTTCAATTATTGTAGTTGAAACTAAAATATCAAATTCATTATTCATAAAAGAAAGCATCAATTGTTCTAGCTTCTTCCCTTCCATTTGTCCATGACCAATTCCAATTTTTGCATCTGGAAGTAAACGTTGTAACATTCCTGCAACTTCTTTTATATTTTCAATTCGATTATGGATAAAGAAAACCTGTCCTCCTCTAGAAATCTCATATTGCAAAGCATCACGAATAATTTCTTCATTAAAACGAATCGAATGTGTTTCAATTGGATGTCTATTTGGTGGCGGTGTAGAAATTACAGATAAATCTCTAGCAGCCATTAATGAAAATTGTAAAGTTCTTGGAATTGGTGTTGCAGTTAAAGTCAATGTATCTACATTTTCTTTCACAGTTTTTAATTTATCTTTTACAGCAACTCCAAATTTTTGTTCTTCATCAATAACTAATAAACCTAAATCTTTAAAAGAAACATTTTTTCCAACCAATTGATGTGTTCCGATTACAATATCAATTGCTCCTTCTGAAAGTTCTTTTAAAACTTGATTTTTTTGTTTTGTTGATCTAAAACGATTCAAATAATCTATTCGAACTGGAAAATCTTTTAATCGTTCTGTAAAAGTTTTAAAATGTTGAAAAGCTAAAATTGTCGTTGGAACTAAAATTGCAACTTGCTTTCCATTGTCAACAGCTTTAAAAGCAGCTCGAATTGCAACTTCTGTTTTTCCAAAACCAACATCTCCACAAACCAAACGATCCATCGGATTTTCTTTTTCCATATCAATTTTTACAGCTTGTGTTGCACTAAATTGATCTGGTGTATCTTCATACATAAAACTAGCTTCCAATTCATGTTGCATAAATGTGTCTGGTTGAAATTGAAAACCTTTTTGCAATCTTCTTTTTGCATATAATTCAATTAAATTATAAGCAATATGTTTGATTTTAGTTTTTGTTTTTTGCTTAACCTTTTTCCAAGCTCCTGAACCTAATTTGTAAACTTTTGGTGGTTTTCCATCTTTTCCATTGAATTTAGAAATTTTATGAAGCGAATGAATACTGATGTAAAGAATATCTCTATCTCCATAAACCAATTTAATTGCTTCCTGTTTTTTTCCTTCAACATCAATTTTTTGTAAACCTCCAAATTTTCCAATTCCATGATCGATATGTGTAACATAATCGCCAATTTCCAGTGTATTTAGTTCTTTTAAAGTAATTGCTTGTTTTTTCTGAAAACTATTTTTAAGCTGAAATTTATGATAACGTTCAAAAATTTGGTGATCTGTATAACATGCAATTTTATTATCTAAATCCACAAAACCTTGATACAACGGAAAAACAATTGTTTCATAGGAAACTTCTTCTTCCATATCATTGAAAATATCTTGAAAACGTTGTGCTTGTTTTTCATTTGTACAAAAAAGATAATTCTTAATTCCTTCCGAAGTATTTTTCTGTAAATTTTCAATCAATAAATTAAAATGTTTATTAAAAGCTGGTTGTGGTTTTATATTAAATTTTACATTAAAATGTATATTTTTCTCCGTTTTTTTAGTGAAAATTGTTCTAAAATTAGCAAATTCATTTAAAATCAATTTACCATTACAAAACAATTCTTCTGGTTTTCCATGGTTAATTTCTTTAGAAATATTTTCAAATGCTTCTTCTGCTTTTGTAAATAAATTGTCTAAACGATTGGCAATTAAATCGGCATCTTTATAAAGCAAAATTGTCTTCGAAGAAATGTATGAAAGAAAACTACTTCTCTTTTCTTGAAGCGCTTTATTTTCCACATTTGGCATTATTAAAATCTTGGAAATTTTCTCTTTAGAAAGTTGCGTTTCTATATCAAAAACACGGATACTTTCAATCTCATCATCAAAAAATTCAATACGATAAGGTTCTTCATTTGAAAAAGAAAAAACATCTATTATTCCTCCACGAACTGAAAACTCACCTGGTTCTGTTACAAAATCTACTCTTTTAAAATTGTATTCAAAAAGAACTTCATTTACAAAATCAAGTGTTACTTTTTCGTTTGTACTAAGTTTTAATGTATTATTTTCTAATTCTTTTTTAGTAACAACTTGTTCAAAAATCGCATCTGGATAGGTTACAATAATACTTGGTTTTTTTCTAGAATTTATTCTATTTAAAACTTCTGTACGTAACAAAATATTTGCATTATCAACTTCCTCAATCTGATAAGGTCTTCTGTATGAACCTGGATAAAACAATACATCTTTTTGATTGATTAATTGTTCCAAATCGTTCAAATAATAAGCTGCTTCTTCCTTATCATTAAAAATTAAAAGAAAAGGATTTTCAGTTTTTTTAAAAAGTTGCTCAATAATATAAGAAAGTGAAGAACTAACAGTATTCTCTAATTCTATCTTTGATTTCTCTTCAAGTAAAATCGGAACAATTTCCTTTAACTGTTGCGATTTTTCATAAACGGATGAAATAGTTGTTTTATTCAAAAGATTCGCTTTTCCACAAAGATACATTTCTTTGAAAAAAGAAGAAAATCGAGAATTTTAAGAAACTGTTTCGAAGTTTTCTAGTAAAATTTCTGGTTGAAATTCAAAAATTGCTTCCTTTAAAATAGCACAAGCTTCTTGAATTTCTTCTTTTGTATTATAATTATGAATACAAAAACGCAAACGTTCTGCACCTTTTGGAACAGTTGGTGAAAGAATCGCTTTTACATTTATACTATTTTCCTGAAGCTTTTTGGCAATATTTTTTACAAAATCATTTCCACTTAAAACACAACATTGAATTGGACTTTCACTTTTGATAAATTTTGAAGCTAATCCAAATTCCTTAATTGTTTCTTTAAAAAATTGAATTTTATATTTTAATTCCTCAATCGCTGTTGTCTTTTTTAATTCTTCAAAACTTTCTTTAATTGTCAAAAGAGAATGCGCAGACATAGCAGTTGTATAAATAAAAGAGCGAGAAAAATTTATCAGAAAATCAGTAAGATTTTTAGTTCCTAAAATAACTGCTCCATGACATCCTATTGCTTTACCAAAAGTGTGAATTCTAGCAAAAATTTTATCATTTAAACCAAGAAAATCAACAAAACCTTTTCCATTTTCACTATAAATCCCTGTAGAATGCGCTTCATCAACGATTAAATAACAATTATTTTCATTACAAAATTCAGTAATTTCTCTCAAGTTTGCAGCATCTCCGTCCATTGAATAAATGGATTCTACAACAACATAAACATCTCCTTTTGCTCTTTGAAATTTTACTTTTAGACTTTCTAAATCATTATGTTTAAATCCAAAAGCATTTGCATTTGAAAGACGAATTCCATCACGGATAGATGCATGAACTAATTCATCATATAAAATAGTATCGCCACGTTGCGGAATTGAAGAGAAAAATCCAACATTTGCATCATAACCAGAGTTAAAAAGGAGCGCACTTTCTGTTTGGTGAAAAGTTGCTAAATACTGTTCTAATTCTTGATGTAAAGAACTATTTCCAGAAATCAATCGAGAACCTGTACTTCCATTTATGTTTTGAAAACAATGAACTTTCTCTAAAACTCTTTCTGAAATTCGTTTATTCTTTGAAAAACCGATATAATCATTCGAAGAAAAATCAATACAAAAAGAACTTGTTGATAGCGTTCTAAAAGCATTATTTTCTTTTCTATTTTCTAATTTATCAGTTAATTTTTGTGAAATTTCTCTCATGCAGCAAAAATAAGGAAATCATTTATTCTTTTTCTTAAAACTTAGATTCTTATTTCTTAAAAAATCCTCCACTTTTTATATTAAATTTGAATAAAATATATCCATTTAATGAAGAATACATTTTTAATGAAATTAATTGAGTTTTAACAATGTATTGGCATAAAATTTGGATTTTTAAAAAGGAATTTAACGTAAATTTAGATTATGAAAACTTTACCACTAATAGCGCTTTTTATGACTTCGTTTTTGTTTGCACAACAAAATCGTGAAGCATTGGATTATGATCAAAATCCAAACTATCAAATCAGTCAACAAAAATACATGAAGGAATCGCCAAAATATGTTGCTTTACAAGGAACGACATTACAACAAACTTATAAAGCAATTGATCCTTTAGAAGAAAAAAGAGAATTAAAAGCACTTAAAAAAAGATATCGTGCAGAGCGTTTGAAATGGCGACATGAAGAACGAATGGAAAAATATAAAAATGGATATGTAGAATATTATGATGTTCCTAGATCGTCAATTAATTTTGGATGGGGATGGAATAATTGGAACAATTGGGGAAGATATTACAGTCCTTTTTCATTTAATTACGGATTTTGCTATTAAAAAATAGAAATCGAACATAAATAAATTCATTTATCAAAATTAACAGATAAGTAAGTATGAAAAAAATCATTTTACTAGCTTCATTAAGCTTTATTATAGTATTCTCATTAGAATCTTGTTCAAGAAAAATACAACGTGTAAGTCCAGATCAAACAATTGATATTAGTGGAAGATGGAATGATTCAGATTCAAGAATGGTTTCAGAAGATATGATTCAACAAGTTTTATCAGGAGCTTGGTTAGATAGATATAGAACTAAATTTGGTAAAGAGCCTGTTGTTATTGTTGGTTTAGTAAGAAATAAATCACATGAACATATTGATGCTGAAACTTTTATTAAAGACATTGAACAATCATTTATTAGAAGTGGAAGAGTTCGATTAGTAAAAGGTGGAGCTTTCCGTGAAGAATTAAGAGCTGAAAGAGCAGATCAGCAAAATAATGCTTCTATTTCTACAGTGAAAAAATTCGGAAAAGAACTTGGAGCAGATTTTATGTTACAAGGAACAATTAATTCGATTGTAGATGCACATAAAAAAGAAAAAGTTGTTTATTACCAAATCAATTTAGAATTGACAAATATTGAAACAAACGAAACAGTTTGGATTGGTGATAAGAAAATTAAAAAGTTTATTGAAAACTAAAAAGTCAATAAATTTAAAAATGCAAAAACAGTTCTTATAATTATAATTTACATAAATGCTCTCTTTTTAGAGGGCATTTTTTAAAAAGTATGTAACCTGATGAAATATTTGTACTATAGCTTTAGTCTTTGTTTTTTGTTTTTGGTAAGTTGTACTTCTTATCATGAAAAAAGTGCTTCTTATCAAAGTGCTTTAAACAACGGACAGTATAATTTGGCTGATAAAGAAATTGAAAAGAATAAATTTTTAAAGAAGAAAAGAAATCAGCTTTTATATTACATGGAAAAAGGGACTGTTGCTCATGATTTACATCAATATAAAAAAAGTAATGAGTATTTCAATAAAGCAGATTATGCAATTGAAGATTATCAAAAAAATGTTGGTGAAGAAGCTTTGGCTTTATTAACAAATCCTGAAACAAAAGATTTTGTTCCAGAAGATTTTGAAAAAGTAATGATTCATTATTATAAAGCTCTAAATTATACTTTTTTAAACCAGCCTGATGAAGCCATTGTAGAATTAAAAAGGTTGAATTTACAATTACAACAAATAAATGATAAATATCCCGCAGGAAAGAAAAATCGCTATACAACAGATGCTTTTGCTTTAAATTTTCAAGGAATGTTATATGAATCTACAGGAAATATAAACGATGCTTTTATTTCGTATCGAAATGCTGTAGAGCTTTATGAAAAAAATGGTGGAACTTATTTTGGTGTAAAACTTCCAGAACAATTAAAAAAAGACGTAATTCGAACAGCACATATTTTAGGTTTTACAGAAGAAGCCTTAAAATATGAGAAGAAATTTAATTTACGATATGAAAAACCACAAAATACAGGAGGAGAATTAATAATTTTTTGGGATAACGGATTGGTTCCTTATAAAGATCAAACATTTATTAATTTTTCATTTGTAAAAGGTCAAGGTGGAGTTGTTTCTATTGTAAATGAAGATTTTGATTTAATTCTTCCTGTTCCTCTTCCTGATAATAATCGTTCTGGTCGATTTTCCGATTTTGAAACATTCAATATGGCAATTCCAAAATATGTAGAAAGAAAACCAGTTTATACAAGTGGAAATGCTGAAGAAGGTTTGCATAATTACACCTTTGAAAAAGCAGAAGATTTTAATGTTATCGCTTTTCAAACTTTAAAAGATAGAATGCTTCGTGAAATTGGAAAAGCTGCTTTGCGTTTGGCTGTGAAAAAAACAACTGAATATACAGTTCGAAATCAAAATAGAGATATTGGGGCTGTATTAGGTATTTTCAATGCTTTAACTGAAAAAGCAGATACTCGAAATTGGCAATCTTTACCTAATTCTATTTATTATGTTCGAATACCACTTCAAAAAGGAATGAATACAATTAAAGTAAATGTAAAAGGTAGAAATGGTGAAAACTTAACTGAAACTTATCAAATTGATGGAAATAAACAAGTTCAGTTTCTTGATTTTACTACTTCAAAGAGTTATTCCACTCAACAACAGAGACATAACTATTAAAAAATCTATAAAAATATTCCTAAATTTATCAAAACATGTTATTTTTTATTCAATAACATGTTTTTTTAAGCTATTTATAGTTATTCTTGAACGAGGTAATAATATTCTTTATAAATTTGCCCATTAACTGAATAAAATTTCAATTTAAGTTTTATTCCATTTGAATTTATAAATGATTTTTAACTCCATTGACTTTGCATATTTTCTGCCAATAGTATTTATTTTATATTGGTTTGTAACTCAAAGAAACTTAAAAGCTCAAAACATTCTTTTATTAGTTGCTAGTTATATTTTCTACGGCTGGTGGGATATTCGCTTTTTGACTTTAATCGCTTTTAGTTCAGCCTTGGATTATTTTATTGGTCTAAAATTGGGTGAAACAGAAAATCCAAAAAAGAGAAAATTACTTCTTGGTTTAAGTTTATTAGTTAATCTTGGTTTTCTAGGTTTCTTTAAATATTTCAACTTCTTTATTGAAAGTTTCTCTGATGCTTTTACCTTTTTCGGGGGAAATATTGCAGCTTCAAAATTAAACATCATTTTACCTGTTGGAATTAGTTTCTATACATTCCAAACTTTAAGTTATACCATCGACGTTTACCGAAAAACATTACAACCAACAAAAGATCCTATCGCATTTTTTGCTTTTGTCAGCTTCTTCCCACAATTAGTTGCTGGACCAATTGAAAGAGCATCTAATCTTTTACCACAATTTTATAAAAAAAGAATTTTTAATTATGATTTAGCTGTTCAGGGAGGAAGACAAATTCTTTGGGGATTGTTTAAAAAAATGGTTATCGCTGATAATTGTGCAACGTATGCTAATATCATTTTCAACAATTCTGATGATTATTCTGGAAGTACTTTATTATTAGGTGGTGTTTTCTTTGCTTTTCAAATTTATGGTGATTTCTCTGGTTATTCTGATATCGCAATCGGAACTTCTCGCTTATTTGGTTTTGATTTAATGAAAAATTTTGCTTTCCCATATTTTTCGAGGGATATTGCTGAATTTTGGCGTCGTTGGCACATTTCGCTTTCTACTTGGTTTAGAGATTATTTATACATTCCACTTGGAGGAAGTAAAGGTGGAACTTGGATGAAAATTCGAAATACATTTATCATCTTTTTAGTCAGTGGATTTTGGCATGGAGCAAATTGGACTTTTGTACTCTGGGGATTGGTAAATGCAATGTATTTCTTGCCAATTATGCTTTTAAAAAGAAACAGAAACAATATGGAAATTGTTGCTCATAATAAAACTTTACCTACTTTAAAAGAAGCTTTTTCTATGATTGTAACATTTGTTTTAGCAGTTCTCGCTTGGATTATTTTTAGAGCTGAAAATATAACACATGTAAAAGAAATTTTCACTAAAATATTCTCTTCTTCTCTATTTACTAAACCTGAATTTTACAAAATGGAAGTAGCAAATATCATCCTTTGGGTTGTTGCTATCTTTATGTTAATTGAATGGATTGGAAGAAAACAAGAATTTGCAATTGCAAACGCAAAACTTCGAGTTCCAAGAGTTTTAAACTGGAGTTTTTATTTTGTTTTAGTATTTATGATTTTAATTTTCGGTGGAAGCGAACAAGATTTCATCTATTTTCAATTTTAAAAGATATGAAAAAGATTTTTAAAGATATTGGAATTATTGTTTTATTAGGATTTCTATTTGTAATCTTAATGGACACTTGGTTACGCAATCAAAATTCTATATACAAAGCAAAGTTGACAGGATTAGAAAAGAATATTGAAAATATTGAACTTTTAATTTTAGGAAATTCAAGAGCTGGTTATGGAATTAATCCAACTCTTTTCGATCAAAATACTTACAATTTAGCAAATGTGAGCCAGTCTATTTATTTTGATAAAAGAATTACTGAAAAATATCTTGATAAACTGAAAAAATTGAAATATGTTTTACTAAGCATAGATTATCATACATTATATTTTTCTTCTCAAGGTCGAAGAGATTATTGGTCCTATTATGCGCATGATATCAAACATCCTGATAGAAGTTATACAATGCCTACAATTTCTCCTTTTCTTTATGGTTATTCTTCTAAACCTTCTATGGCAATGTTAAAAAGAAGTGTAATCAATAATTTATCTCATAATGATTCCATTTTAGATTTTGATGTTGAAAATGGAATTAACATTGAAATTCCGATGAAAAAAGGTTTCATTACTTATGAAAACACAGATAAAGATGCTTTTAATAAAATTGCTTTTAAAGCTAGAGCAGATTATTTTAATAGAAAAACTTTAAATTCTACAGAAAAAGAAATGGTCATGAAAGATTTGGAAGAATTTATTTCAATTTTAAAAGAAAAAAACATTCAACCTATCTTGATTACTTCACCATGTATCAAAGAATTTAGAGATTTATTAGATGAAAAAGTGAAGAAACAAAATATGAAAGATATCCAATATTTAGTGGAAAAATACCAACTTCCTTATTTCAATTTTTTTGATGGTGAGAAGTTTTTTGACAAAAATGACTTTCATAATTGTGATCATTTAAATCAAAAAGGTGCCAAAAAGTACGCTTCTTTACTTAATGACAGAATAAATTCATTTTATTTTGAAAAAAAATAATTTCACCAAAAAACGCACTACATAAACTGTATTAAATTACGCTTCAATTATTTAAAAATTACATTTCATAATTATTTTTATTTAGAATAATTATACATTTTTCAGTTGCATTAGGGTTTTACTTTCACTTCGTGTTTTAGGTATGGTAATTGGTCATAATTACCTATAAAATCAAACTCAAATATTTTAAACATGAAGAAAATTTTATTCTTATTTTTAATGACAATTTCAATTTCTGCAATGGCGCAGAAAAATAGTGTAAAACTAGGTGCAACTATAGGAAATCTTGGTCTTCAATATGAAAGAGCTATTTCAGATCATTTCTCCATTGTTGGACAAGTTGGTTTCTCTAAAATTGAAATTGAAGAAATTGACTTTGTAGGAAATTCCTACACAAAAGATTCAAAAGGATTAGCTATTTATGTATCGCCTAGATATTATTTTTCTGAAGCATTAAAAGGATGGCATATTGGACCATTTTTAAATTCAATCAACACAAAATATGAAGATGAAAAAACAAATCTATTAATGTATGGAGCTGAAGCTGGATATCAATGGGTTTCAAATTCAGGATTTACGCTTGGAGGTTCTTTAGGACTTGCTGGATTTAACGTAGAATCAGATATTGATGGTGTAGAAGTATTAAATGGTGTAAATCTTCTTCCACAAATCCAAGTTGGAATTGGATATTCATTCTAATAAAAAATTCACATAAAAAAAGTCGTTTCAAAATTGAAACGACTTTTTTATTTATATCTAACCTCTAAACAAGAAAAAACGAGATTTCATCTCTTCTATTTCAGATTTTTTATTTGAAATTATATAAGAAATTGCTTCTTCAGTAAACAATTTTCCTTTGTCTGTCAAAGAAACAATTTGATTATTTATCGTAATCATATTATTCTTCAGTGCTAAATCTACCACTTTCTTAGAAGTTCCTCTTTGCCAATTTATCTCATCTTGTAAATGATCTAAATGTCTTTCACTCTCTTCAGAATGATTGTTTAAATGCAATAAGAAAGTTAATAATGAAACTTCTATTTTTTGTTGTTTTTGTCTATGTAAAACAGCAATAATTCCTTTTTTTGGAGCAAATAAATACGTGATAAAAAATAGAATTCCAAGAACTGTTGTAATTGAACCTGCAATCGAAGCATCTAAAAAATTTGCTACCCAATAACCTACAATCGCAGAAAAAACGCCACTTACAATTGAAATTCCTAGCATTTTTTTCAAATCTTCGGTCAACAAATAAGCTGTAGCAGCAGGCGCAATCATTAAAGCAACTACCAAAATTGCTCCAACAGCATCAAAAGCTCCAACAGTCGTTACAGAAGCAACGGACATTAATCCGTAATGAATAATCGCAGGAGAAAAACCTAAGGCTGCAGAAAGTTGTGCATCAAATGTACTTACTTTTAATTCTTTGAAAAAAGTGATTAAAAGTGCAATAGTAATCAATAAAATCGTTCCAATAACCCAAAGAGATTTTGGACCTAAATCATAATCTTCCCAATAAATTCGATCAAAAGGAGCAAAAGCAATTTCTCCTAAAAGAACTGCATCCACATCCAAATGTACATCGTTAGCATTTTGTGCAATCAAGAGAACTCCGATACTAAACATAGCGGGAAAAACCAACCCAATGGCGGTATCTTCTTTAACCAACCCAGTTTTCTGAATAAATTCTACCAAAACAACTGTAATTACTCCAGTTAAAGCAGCAAGAACAATTAATAAAGGAGAATTAATATTATGAGAAATAAAGAATCCAACTACAATCCCTGGAAGAATCGAGTGACTAATTGCATCACTAATCATCGCCATTTTTCTTAAAACTAAAAATGTCCCAGGAATCGCACAAGCAATAGCTACTAAACTTGCGATTAATTGTATTTCAAATTGTGCACTAGTCATCTTGTTGTATATTTTGTTGGTTATACAAATTAACTGCTTTGTGATATCCTTTATCTGTCAGATTCCACATTTGTCCATTTAATTCAATCCACTGATAAGTTTCCATTTTTTTCAAAGATTTTCTAGAAAAACCTTGGAAATTATTTAAAATTTTAATCTTATGTGGATGTTTAAAATTCTTATGTGTTTTTGCAATTTCATACATAACAGAAAGCGTTTTATGTAACTTCAGATTATTTCTATTTTTCATAAAACGAATCTGACGAAATAGCAATCCTCTTGATGGAGCAAAAATGAAAGAAAACAAAACAAAAACTGCTGCAACAAGAACAATTACAGGACCTGTAGAAAGATTGTTTTGTGTTGCACTGATTCCTGTTCCAATAATTCCAGATAATGCTCCAAAAACTGCTGCAATTACAATCATTTTCCATAAATGATTTGTCCATTGTCTCGCTGCTGCTGCGGGAGCTAATAGCATTGCACTCATCAGAACAACTCCAACTGTTTGCAATCCAAGAACGATTGCTAAAACCATAAAAGTTGTAATTAATATATCGATGACTCTTGTGTTGAATCCTAATGTTTTTGTGTATTCTGGATCGAAAAGTAATATTTTAAATTCCTTCCAAAAGAATAAAAGTATTAAAAGAGAAATTCCTGTAACTCCGGCTAAAATCCAAACATCACTTTCCATTAAAGTTGCTGCTTGACCGAATAAATATTTATCCAATCCAGCTTGATTTGCATTTTCTTGTTTTTGAATATAAGTCAACAAAAGCATTCCAAATCCAAAAAACAAAGAAAGAACCAAACCTAAAGCAGTATCCGATTTTAAGTGTGTTCTTTTCGTAATTCCTTTAATCCAGAACGTTCCTAATAATCCACTAACCAAAGCTCCAATAAGAAAGTAAAAAGAATTTTTAGCACCATGAATCAAGAAAGCCAAAGCAATTCCTGGTAAGGCTGCATGTGAAATAGCATCTCCCAAAAGACTTTGTTTTCTTAAAACAGCAAAACTTCCTAACATTCCACAAATTGCTCCAAGCAAAGCTGTACCAAGTGTGATTGTTCGCAAGGTATAATCGGTGAAAACTAAAGTTATGTAATCTTGTAATCCCATTATTTTTGCATGCTTACTTTATAATTAATACCATAAGTTTTGGTTAAATTATCATCATTGAAAATATCTTTCACAGGACCAGTGGCAATTTTCTTCACATTTAAAAACGTCACCCAATCAAAATATTCAGGTACCGTTTGTAAATCATGATGCACAACAATTACTGTTTTTCCAGCTTTTCTTAATTCTTTTAAAATTTGAATAATCGCTTTTTCTGTAGTTGCATCTACTCCTTGAAAAGGTTCGTCCATCAAATAAATAGAAGCATTTTGAACCAAAGCTCTCGCTAAGAAAATTCGTTGCTGTTGTCCTCCTGAAAGTTGAGAAATCTGACGATTTTGAAAAGGCAACATTCCTACTTTTTCCAAAGCTTCTAAAGATGCTTTCTTTTCTTTTTTTCCTGGTCTTTTAATCCAACCTAAACTTCCATAAGTTCCCATCATTACAACATCCAAAGCAGTAGTTGGGAAATCCCAATCTACACTTCCTTTTTGTGGAACATATGCAACTTTATCACGTTGTTTTTGATAAGGTTTTCCAAAAACTTTTACACTTCCAGCCAAAGGTTTTATAATTCCAAGAATCGATTTTATCAAAGTAGATTTTCCTGCTCCATTTGGTCCAACAATTGCCATCAAAACGCCCTCTGGAATCACTAAATCAATATCCCACAAAACAGGCTTATAATTATAAGCAACCGTTAAATCATCTACTTTTATTGCGTTTTGTTCTTGCATTTTATTTTAAAGCATTAACAATCGTGTTTGTATTATAAATATACATTCCGATATAAGTTCCTTCCTCTGTTCCTTTACTTCCTAAAGCATCTGAGAATAATTCTCCTCCAATTGCCACATCGTGACCTTTAGATTTTACAGCAGCTTGTAAAGCTTCAATCGTCCTTTTTGGCACTGAAGATTCTACAAAAATTGCTTTGATTTTTTTCTCTATAATAAAGTTAGAAAGTTTTTGTACATCTTGTACACCAGCCTCTGTTGCAGTTGATAATCCTTGTAAACCTACCACTTCAAAGTCATAAGCTTTTCCGAAATAATTAAAAGCATCGTGAGCTGTTACTAGGATTCTTTTATCAACTGGTAATTCGTTGATTTTTGTTTCAATTTCTTTTGCTAAAACATCTAATCTTTTTAAATATTCCTCTCCATTTTTAGCATAAAAATCTTTATTCTTTACATCTATTTTCTGTAACGTTTCCGATACATATTGTGTTACTTTTTTCCAGTCCTGAATGCTGAACCAAATATGTGGATCATAGTTTGAATCAAACAATTCAGAAGGGATTAAATCTGTTTTAGAAACAGCATCCGCAACCGCAAAAGTCTTTTTATTTTGATGTTTCATCTTTTCAAAAACTTCTACTAATTTTCCTTCCAAATGCAATCCATTATAGAAAACAACATCAGCATTAAAAAGCTTATTTACATCTCCTTCAGAAGCCTTGAATAAATGTGGATCTACACCTGTTCCCATCAAACCCTGTAATTCAATTTTATCACCTCCAATATTGTGTAATAAATCTGTAATCATCGTTGTTGTGGTTACCACATTTAATTTTTTATTTTCATTTATTTCTTCTTTTTTATTCTCTGTTTTACAACTGAATAAAAGAAAAATAGTAGTTAGTAGTAGTATAATTTTTTTCATTTTTCTTGATTTAATATATTTTCAAAAATTCCCAAAACTCATGAACAAAATGACTATTTCGAACGGTTGATTTCAAGAGAATGGGAATTTTGTGTTCTTTTTTATTTAAATAATCTAACAGTGAATCCAGTACTTATAAAAAAATCTTGATCTGAATTAATTCCTGTTCCTCCAGATAAATCCCATTGGAAAACATCTGTAATTAAATAAGTAAACCCAGCATCAAACAAATGATCTGGATGGCCATTTTCTATTAAAACTCCATAAACTTCAGCAAAAATGGATAATCGATTTGTGATTCCATATCCTAAAGCAGCTGTATAAGCATATCCTAAATCTTCTCCAGCAGCCCAATTTGTTCCAACATTATAACCTAAACTGAATTTATCACTCAAAGTATGTTCAAAAGAAAGACGAGTATCCATTGCAGAACCTTCAGGTTTTAATTCTTTTGAAGCAGTGAAAGGAACATAAACATGTGATAGAAATCCGATTTTAGGTCTCCAACCTTTTTCATCGGCGATGGCAACTTTAAAACCAATTCCCATTGGAGCAAAACCAGAAGATTTAATAGAATTACCTGAAATTCCAGCACTTTTTGGAGTAAATTCTGATTCAACAACGTTCCAAATTAAACGCAATTCAAGATTATCTAATAAACCATAACGCAATAAACTTGTATTAAACGTTGTATTTTTTATTTCTGAAAAATCATTACTTAATTTTTCATATTGAAAACCTGTTTCCCATTGTAAAGCTCCAACTGGAACCACAGACGGAGATTCCGTTTGATCTGGTCTATCTGTGATTAATTCTGGTTTTCCTTGTTCTTGGGCAGTTGCAAAAAATGTTGAGAAACTTAAAGCAACTACTGCTACTAATTTTTTCATTGTATTAATTTTTTTCATTAACATAAATTATTTTCGTAAAGTCGTTGTTTAATAGAAGTATGTTTTCAGCAACTTTAATTTGTGTCATTTTATTTTTTTCATATTGTTTTACAACTTCAATTTCAGCTCCATTATTTAAACCATTTTCTGCACAAAAGTCAAAAAAATCTTTATCTACACTAACCAATCTAGAAATTTGATATTTTTTTCCTTCTTCAGCATTTAATAAAACAATTGAGTGATCTTCTGTATGAATAATTCCATTTACATCTGGAATAGGATCTCCATGTGGATCATATTTTGGAAAACCTAAATATTCATCCATTTTTTGTGCTAAAAAATCTGATGTTTGATGTTCTAATAATTCAGCTTCAATATGAATTTCATGCAAAGACATATTGAATAATTTAAAAAGAAGCGCTTCCCAAAGTCGATGTTTTCTTACAATTCTTAAAGCAAGTAATTCTCCTTCTTTTGTTAATTTTAACTCCTTATATTTTTCATAATTCACTAAATTCTTTTTTGAAAGATTTTTTGCCATATCTGTGGCTGCTGCATTGCTAATATTTAAAAAAGAAGCAATCGAACCAGGTTTCGTGTCTCCTTCATGTTTTCGGCCTAAATTATAGATTGCCTTGATGAAATTTTCTGTTGCTACAGACATATTAAAGTTTTTGTAATAAAATTTTTAAGCTTACTTAAATTTAAAACAAAGATACATTAAATATTTATTTTTATACTTTAAATCTATAATTAAGAATACTTCTAAAAAAAATATAGAAATTTAAAGTGATTCATTTAGAAAGTTTTCCAAGAAACAAAACAATATTTGTAAATTTGCCTTATGATTGAAGAAAAGAAAGTAACATCTGAAAAAACAGTTTTGATAGGTGTTGTAACACAGTTACAAAACGAAGAAAAATCTCAAGAATATTTGGATGAGTTAGAGTTTTTAACATTAACTGCTGGAGGAAATGCTGTAAAACGTTTCGTTCAAAAACTTGAAAATCCAAATCCGAAAACTTTTGTTGGAACTGGAAAATTAGAAGAAATAAGACAATATATTGAAGCAAATAATATTGGAACGGCTATTTTTGATGATGAATTATCACCAGCACAATTAAGAAATATTGAAAAAATTCTTGATTGTAAAATTTTAGATAGAACAACTTTAATTTTAGATATTTTCGCACAAAGAGCACAAACAAGTTATGCTAGAACACAAGTAGAACTAGCACAATGTCAATATATGCTTCCTCGTTTAACACGTCTTTGGACACACCTTGATAAGCAAAAAGGGGGAATTGGATTAAGAGGACCAGGAGAAACGGAAATTGAAACAGATAGACGTATTGTTCGTGATAAAATCGCTCTATTAAAAAAGAAATTACAGACAATTGATAAACAAATGGCTGTACAGAGAAAAAATAGAGGGAAAATGGTTCGTGTTGCATTAGTTGGATATACAAATGTTGGAAAATCCACTTTAATGAATGCAATTAGTAAAAGTGAAGTTTTTGCTGAAAATAAGTTATTTGCAACTTTAGATACAACGGTTCGAAAAGTCGTAATTAAAAATATTCCTTTTTTAATGACTGATACTGTAGGATTTATTCGAAAACTTCCAACGCAATTGGTAGAATCGTTTAAATCAACTTTAGATGAGGTTCGAGAAGCGGATATGTTATTACATGTTGTAGATATTTCACATCCAAATTTTGAAGATCATATTCAATCTGTAAACGAAATTTTACAAGAAATTAAAAGTGCTGATAAACCAACAATTATGGTTTTCAATAAAATTGATAATTATACGCACAAAACTATTGACGAGGATGATTTAACAACAGAAAAAACAAAAGAACATTATACTTTAGAAGATTGGAAACAAACATGGATGTCTAAACTTCAAGATCAATGTATTTTTATTTCTGCGGTTAATAAAGAGAATTTTGAAGATTTTAAAGAAAAAGTTTATCAGGAAGTTCGTAAAATTCATACGCAACGTTTTCCTTATAATGACTTTTTATATAATGAATATACAGAGGAATAAAAAAAGCTGCTTTAAAGCAGCTTTTTGTTTTTTATAAAGAATGATAATATTTAATAACTTCTGAAGCACCATCTGTTTTTGATGCATCAATATCATTATCTTTTATATATTTTTTAAGTTCATTCTTTTTATCTGGAAATAACTTTAATAATTTCTTTTTAGAAAGTTTTGTCTTTACATACTTTCCTTCTTTATTTAAAGCATAAAATGTTCTATACTTTTTCATTTTTGTTCCAGAAGTTTGCTCATTTGAAGCTCCTGTATATCCACCATTTCCAGTGTTTCCAGCTTTTATTTCAACTTCTTTCTTATAAATCTTTCTAATTAAATATGGCTTATTTCCTTCATTAGATGAAAAAACTTCATAAAAACTAACTGAAGCTTCTCCTTGATTTTGAAAATCAGCCTTGTTTATTTTAGTAAATATTCTCATTTTATCTGATCCAGGCTTACGAATCCCGAAACTAGAAATCATTTCACTATCTACTTCAAAAAACTCTGCAGATTTTCCAGATGGACTTTCTAATGTAACTTTACCTGATTCTAAATTAAAATGCATTTTATCTTTAGAATGGTTTACATCATCTTTTAACTGAATATATCCTGTACTCCATTTTTGAAATAAAAAAGGATTTAAATTTTTATTAGATTGAATAGATTGAATTGTTCTTACACTTCCATTTTCAGTAAATCCTAATTGTTGATTAGAAATTCCTGATTGTAATTGTGCAAAACTTAAAAGTGGGGTGATTAATAATGCTAACAATAGGTTTTTTTTCATTTCTTTAAATTTGATTTTAAATGATTAATAATACTGTATTAAAGTTTAGTTGTTATTGCAAATTTAAATAAAGATAGGATACAAATAACGAATAAATCTCAATTTTAGTATAAATTGACTTTTTAAAAGGAATAAACAATCATTTTTCACATATTTGTAATTGAAAAATTAATGTATTAAAGTTTAATTCTACAACAAAAAACAAGTGCAAACAACAGAGAGTTTAACTTCCAAATTCTTAGAAGGCGATATTCAAGCTTATGAATGTATTTTTAAAATGCATTATTCTGAGCTATGTTTATTTGCTACAAAGTTTGTTTCTTGTCCAGATACCGCAGAAGAAATTGTTCAAGATTTATTTTGTAAAATATGGGAAAAAAAGAAATCATTACATATTGAAACCTCTATAAAATCTTATTTATATGGTGCTGTTCGTTTGAATTGTTTAAAATTAATTCGAGACAAAAAAATTCAATCAAAACATATTAAAGAAATTAAGTTAAATTCTGATACAATATCTTTTGAAGATGTAATGGAAAACATTGAATTACAAAAGAAAATTTATGACACTATTCAACAATTACCTTCTCAAAGAAGAAAAATATTTGAATTAAGTCGATTTGAAAATTTAAAATATCGAGAAATTGCAGAAAAACTAGAACTTTCACCTAAAACAATTGAAAATCAGATGGGAAAAGCACTGAAATTCATTCGTGAAAATTTGAAAGATTACTTGAAAATTTTAGTTTTGTTATTTTCTCTAAAGTAATATTATGGAAAACATTGAAGTTTTAATTGTCAAATATTTACAAAATCATCTTTCTCCAAAAGAAAAAGATGAAGTAGATACTTGGAGAAAAAAAAATCTAGAAAATGAGAAAGTTTTTCAAGATATTCAGATCATTTGGAAAGAAAGTAAAGATCTAAAATACTTTGATTCAGATAAAGCTTGGAAGAAAATTAAACCTAAAAAAAAGAAATCAAAATTGATTTATATCACAGGGTTTTCTATTGCTGCTTCCATTGCTTTACTCTTTTCTATTTGGCATTTGAATTCTGATAAAACAACAAACAAAACATTAGAATTTGCTACTTTAGATTTGATTAAAGAAATTTATTTACCTGATAGTTCAAAAGTAATATTAAATAAAAATTCTACTATTACTTTTAATGAAAAACAAGAAAATTCTCGAGAAGTATTTTTAAAAGGAGAAGCTTTTTTTGAAGTCAAAAAAAGTAAAATTCCATTTATTGTTTCTACAAAAACAACAAAAACAGAAGTTTTAGGGACAAAATTTACTGTTCAGACGACAAAAGATTCTACATTTGTATTTGTAGAAGAAGGAAAAGTTTCCTTTAGTGAATTGAATCTTCCAGAAAAAGAAGTGATTTTAACTAAAAATGACATTGGAATTTTCAATAATAACAAACAAAAAATCGAAAAAAAAATAACTACAACAAATCAATTTTCTACATGGTATAACAATACTTTAATTTTTAATCATTCACCTTTTTTAGAAGTAATTTCAATTATTCAACAAAAATTCAACATTCAAATTCAAGTGGAAAATCCAATGCTTGAAAATGAATTTTTTAGTGCAAAAATTCGACAACCAAACAAAGAAAAAGTTTTCGAAGCTTTAAAACTGGCATTTAATTGTGAAATTATAAAATCGGAAAAAGGATATATTATTCGATAATTTTTTAATGAAAAAAACAAAAAAAAACTGTTTATTTCAAACAGTTAGTATTGTTATATATTTATTTTTAATTGGAACTTTTAATATTTTTTCACAACAGAAGAACATCTTAAATGAAAAAGTTTCTGTAGATTTTAATCAAGTTGAAATTACAGAAATTTTAAATCATTTAAGCAATGATTTTCAATTTGATTATGCATTTAATACAGATGTTTTTGAAGAAAATAAAATTTCAATTCACCAAGAAAATCAACCTTTAAAAAATGTTTTAGATGAAATTTGTCTAAAATTGAATACTACATATAAATATAAAAATGGATTTTTAACTTTTAAAGGAAAACCAAAACAACGAAAAGAAATCCATTATTTAAAAGGAATTGTGGTTCGTTCTGATTTAAAAACTCCGATTTCAAATGTAATTATTTCAGAAAAACAGTTTGGAAAAATTGCCAAATCTAATACAAGCGGAAATTTCTCTATCGAAGTAGAAGGACCAATTGATATTGATTTAGATTTATCTTTTGAAAAAAATGGATTTTCAGAGAAAAATATTCATATAATTTTAAATAAATCAAAAGAAATAAAACTGCTATTAAATCCAAAATTAAAAGAACAAAAATCTGTAATTGGAGAATCTTCCGAAAAATTAAAATCCGATATTAAACTAAATATTGAAGATATTGAGCTTAAAAAAGTAGAAAATTATTTCATTAAAGAATTAAATACTTTAAATGGAAAACAATCTGTAAAACCATTTCAAATTAGTTTAATTCCAACAATCAGCACCAATGGAAAAGATCATTATAAAAGTATCAATTCTCTTTCTTTTAATGTTATTGCTGGTTATGCCGCAAGTTTAAATGGATTTGAATTAGGGTTGAATTTAAATATTTTAAAATACAATGGAATCGGAACTCAAATTGCTGGAGTTGGAAATATTATTGGAGGTAATTTTTATGGAATTCAATTAGCTGGTGGATTTAATGTTACATCGCTAAAAACTACTGGATTTCAAATTGCAGGAGGAATGAATAAAAGCAATCGTGGTGTTAAAGGAGTTCAATTTGCTGGTGCAATAAATATCAGTAATAATAAACTTGTTGGAATTCAAAATTCAAGTTTTTTTAATGCAACCAAAAGTGGAATTGGAATCCAACTTAGTGGAATGGTAAATGTGGTTGCGGATGATTTTACAGGAGCTCAAATTGCAGGAGTTGTAAATAAAATTAGTGGAAAATTAAAAGGAATTCAATTCGCAGGAATGTTGAATAATGGAAATGTTCACGGAATTCAAGCAGCACCTTTTAATTATGGTGAGAAAAATAAAGGTTTACAAGTAGGAATTTTTAATCGTACAGTTAAAATGAAAGGAATTCAACTTGGATTTGTAAATGTAGCTGAAGAATATGAAAAAGGATTTCCGATTGGTATTATTTCAATTGTAGAAAATGGAAAACAAGTGATTGAAACTTCTTACAGCACGATAAATCACAGTGAAGTTGCTTTTAAATCTGGTGTCCAAAAATTTTATGGTATTTTTACTTCTGGAAATTTAAATCATAATAATTTTAATAGAATTACTTTTGGTTATGGTTTTGGAACGGAATTTAATTTAAATAAATACCTTGTTTTTAATTTCGAAAAATATGTAAAAAGATTTCATGTAAATAAAGAAGAAGGTGGAAAATATTGGCTTCGTGTAAGTCCAAATCTTTCTTTAAATATTTTAAATAAATTCGGAATAAAAGCAGGTGTTAATTATAATTATATGTTTAAAAATGACATCTTAACGTTTAATTCTAGAAACTTAACATATAAAATCAGTAATAACGCTTGGATTGATTATACTTTTGGTTTATGGATTAATTTATAGTGAATTTTATTCTGGTTTACATTTCTCAATAAATTCAAATACTTATTAAAACAATGAAAACTAATTTACCTAAGCATATATTAGTTATTAGATTATCTGCAATGGGAGATGTTGCAATGACAGTTCCTGTTTTACGAGCTTTCATTAAAACAAATCCCGATATAAAAATTACTGTATTATCAAAAGGATTTTTAAAACCACTTTTTGAAGAAATTCCTAATGTTTCATTTTATGCTGCTGATGTAAATGGAAAACATAAAGGTGTTGGTGGTTTATTCAAATTATATAAAGAGTTAAAAACTTTAAATATTGATGCTGTTGCAGATTTACATGATGTTTTACGTTCTAAAATTCTTCGTTCTTTTTTTAAAATGGATGGAACTGTTGTAAAGCAAATTGATAAAGGTAGAAAAGAGAAAAAAGCATTAACTAGATTAGAAAACAAGGTTTTTAAGCAACTTAAATCAACGCATGAACGCTATACTGATGTTTTTAGAGATTTAGGCTTTACATTAGATTTAAATAACCCTGAGTTTCCTTTAAAACAAAATATACCAGTTAGTATTTCAGAGAAAATTAATTTTAATGAAAATGACAAGCTTATTGGAATTGCTCCTTTTGCACAACATGATGCTAAAATGTATCCAATTGCAAAAATGGAAGAAATAATTTCTTTATTAGAAAAAAGAGAAAATATAAAAATTCTTCTATTTGGAGGAGGAAAAAAAGAAGTAGAGATTTTAACTAAAATTTCTGATAAATATGAAAACGTTTTTAATGTTGCAGGGAAAATAAAACTAAAAGAAGAACTTGCTTTAATTTCAAATTTGAATTGTATGTTAAGTATGGATTCAGGAAATGGTCATTTTGCTGCAATGCTTGGAATTCCAACTTTTACAATTTGGGGAGCAACACATCCTTTTGCTGGTTTTATTCCTTTCAATCAAAAAGAAGAAAATTGGATTTTACCAGATTTAGAAAAATATCCAAAAATTCCTACTTCTGTTTATGGAAATAAAATTATCGAAGGTTATGAACATGTGATGGATTCTATTTCTAAAGAGGAAATAATCGAAAAGATTTCAAAAACTTTATAAAATAAAAAAACCGATAAACAATTAGCTTATCGGTTTTTTTATGTTTTGATTAAATCAGGATTAATCTACGTTTTTGAAAACATCACCTTTACTAGTAGAGTAACTAATTTTAAGTGCATTAATTTCACGTAATTCTGATTTAATATCTGTAATTGTTCCAACTGAAGACTCTTTATCCGCTTTAATTGAAGTAGTCATGAAAGGAACTTCTTCCTCACTATGTTTAGCTCTCTCTGAATAGATAAAACTTCTTACATCTGCTACTCTAGCGATTTTGTCATTTAATTGGATTAAATCACCTTTTATTTTTCCATCTTTTGATTTTCCTACATAAATAGTACTAACCAAACTTTTGTGTTCTAATTTCTTTACTTCTGTTGCGCTTGGTAATTTTGGAGTTTGGATTTTTAAATCCGTCTCACGCATTACTGTACTAACCATGAAAAAGAATAACAGCATGAAAACAATATCAGGTAATGAAGCCGTAGAAATTGCTGGCAATCCTTTTTTCTTCTTTTTAAACTTTGACATTTCTTACTGTTTTTAATTATTTTGTTGGTTCTGCTTCAGAAATAATTTGTGGATATGCTTTCTTTAAAAAGTCAACTTTCGCTTTTAAATCTTCATTTCCTTTATTATTACTTAAATCTTTAACAAGATCAGAATAAGATCTATTATAAAGTTTTTCTCCTAGACGATCTCTTAATACAGTATAAGCTGCTCCTAATTCATTTTGAACAGAAACAAACATACCGTAATCAGTACCTCTATCACTTTGAATTGAAATTACCGCTTTATTAGGGTGGTCAGAAGATTCAGGAGATCTAGCCCCGTTACAATAGTCACAAGGTTGACCTTCTTTACCATCTACTGGATTTCCAATTCCTCCTCCGTTATCGATAAACTCAATAGCAGCTTGTTGTAAATCTTTTAGGTTCATGTGTTCACCTTCAACTAAAAGATCATTGTTTCTATTGATGTTTACCTCAAAAATATTTTTTTGCTTTAATTTAGGAGGCTCAGGTGCATTTTCAGGTTGTGGTTCAGGTAATTTTCTAGAAATACCAGAATCCACGTCCATCGTAGTAGTAACAAGGAAGAATATTAAAAGCAAGAATGCGATGTCCGCCATCGATCCAGCGTTAATTTCAGCATTTTCTCTTCTTGCCATATTTTCTTATTTTACTAATGATTTCAAAAAGTCAACTACTATAAATAAAATTCCAACAGCTCCTAAAATAAAACTGTATGTAATTAATGTACTTACCCATTTAGATGTTGAACTTCCAGCATCTGCTAAAATTTCAGAACCTGCTGCATCCATCACTTGACCTGATGAAGCAGTAGAATAAGCAATTATTAGGATTACTCCTAGTACACCAACCGAAATAAGAGATTTCTTTAAAATTTCTGGTTGTTTTAGCAAATTCACTAGTGAAAACAATACAGTAACAACTGCCGTAATCACTAACATTGCTATAGAAAAAGAAACAAATGGAGATACAATACTTGATTGTGCTGCTAAATCTGTCTTGATAGTTTCATCACCTACCATGATGATTCTAATCAAGAAGAAGAAGGCAACAACTCCAATTACTGCAGCTACACCTGTTAATATTTTTGATAAATTATTCATGTTAATTTCTTATTTTTTGTTTTTCACAAGTAAGTCAATTAATTCGATAGAAGCATCTTCCATTGTGTTTACAATACTATCAACTTTAGAGATGATGTAGTTGTAAAAAATTTGAAGAATAATCGCTACTACAAGACCGAATACAGTTGTTAATAAGGCAACTTTAATACCTCCTGCTACAACTGTTGGAGAAATATCTCCTGCTGCCTGAATAGAATCGAATGCATCAATCATACCAATTACTGTTCCCATGAATCCTAACATTGGCGCTAAGGCAATAAATAAAGATAACCATGAAATATTTTTTTCTAATAATCCCATTTGTACTCCACCGTATCCAACAACAGCTTTTTCAGCAGCATCTACTCCTTCATCCATTCTGTCTAATCCTTGATAGAAGATAGAAGCAATTGGTCCTCTAGTGTTTCTACAAACTTCTTTTGCAGCTTCAACTCCACCTGATTTTAAAGCGTCTTCAACTTGCCCAACTAATTTCTTCTTGTTTGTTGTAGCCATGTTTAAGTAGATAATTCTTTCGATAGCAATTGCTAATCCTAAAATTAATGCTACTAATACGATTCCCATGAAGAAAGGTCCTCCTTCAATAAAACGTTGCTTTAATTCTTGGTGAAAAGTTGCTTCTTTTGCAACTTCCTGTGCATAAGCAGATCCTGTTGTTCCTAAAAACAATAATCCTATTGTTAGGATAGAAAGTACTCTTTTCATTGTGTAATAATTAATTTATTAAATAGTTTACGGGTTAAATATAAATTTATTCTCATTTAAAAAATAAATTAGGGCCTAATGTAAAAACTAAATATTGTACGATTTATTTTTTAACCATTTTACAAGTAAAAACGTTTAATTTTTACTCATTACCCTAAAAAATCTATTTTTAGAGGGTGCAAATAACAAAAAAATGTTGAGTTGTAAAAATTTTCTCTTTCATTTCTCCAAATTTAACACACAAATAATATAGATTTTTAACACTTTTATTTATATAAAGTAAGATGAATTTTAAATCCTTTTTGCTCAACAACAAATATTATGCCCTTTTTTTCTATTTTTTTAAATATCTTATACTATTTAATGCTAAAATAACATTACAGCGGTATGTTTAACTATTAATGCGGTAATTTTGATTTAGAAACGCCATATGTAAATGTTCCTAATAAAGCCCCAATAATTACAATTGAAATTGCTAAAAAATTCTGTCCAATTAAAGCAAACATCGGTGCTGGACAAGCTCCAACCAATGCCCAACCTAATCCAAAAGAAATTCCACCAATAAATGTTCTTTTAAAACCTGGCTTTTTTGGTTCAATTTTAATTTCATTTCCAGAATAATCTTTGATAACTCTTTTTTTAAATAATTGAATAATAATAATTCCTGAAACGATTGCAACACCAATTACACCATACATATGAAATGATTGAAACTTAAACATTTCAAAAATTCGATACCAAGAAGCTACTTCTCCTTTTATTAAAATAATACCGAATAAAATTCCTAAAATTAAAAACTTAATATTTTTCATCTTTTAAAAAAGTAATGGGAAAATTCCCCAAATCATAATTAAACCCCCTACAAAAAAACCAATTACAGCATATAAAGAAAGAACATCTAAATTGCTAATTCCTGTAATTGCATGTCCTGAAGTACATCCTCCAGCATATCTTGCCCCAAAGCCAACCAAAAATCCTCCAAAAAGTAGAATTAATATCGTTTTTAATGAAGTGATTGAACCAAACAATTCACTTGGTAAATAAGTTGCTCCAGCATTATCAAAATGTAATGCTTGCAATTCTGTAACTGTTTTTGGATTTAAATCAATTGTTTTATTTGGAGAAAGAAAATAAAAAGCAATAGCTCCTCCTAAAACAATTCCGAATAAAAATAATAAGCTCCAATATTTGGATTTTAGGTCAATTTTAAAATAATTTGACACTTTACTGGCACCTGCCATTGTACATAATGTTTCTAAGTTGGAAGACACCCCAAATCGTTTTCCAAAATAAAAAAGTAGAAACATTACTGCAGCAATCATTAACCCTGTTGTGTACCAAGGCCATGGTTGAAAAATAATTTCCATTTTATGACTATTAATTTAAAGTATAGATTCTAAATAATTTAAAATGGTTTTGGTTGCACCTAAATTCTCTCTCACATACTGTATTGCAGCATCTCCCGTTTTATTTAAAAATTCTGTATCTGAATACAACTTTTCTAAATAATTATCTAATTCTTCTTGATTAGAATACACCAAACACGCTTTTCTATTGACTAATTCTTTTACTTCATTAAACTTTTTAAAATTTGGCCCAATAACTATTGGCAAACCATATGTAGCAGCTTCTAGTGTATTATGTACACCCGATTTTGTAAATCCCCCTCCAATATAAGCCACATCTGCGTAGCTATATATTTTTGTAAGAATTCCAATAGTATCAATTATAAATACTTGAAATTCTTTTAAACTTTTCCCTTCTTTTTCCGAAAATAAAACCGTTTTTTTCTCTAAACTATCTTTTAATTTTCGAATCGCATTTTTATCCATATTATGTGGAGCAATAATCATTTTTTGGTCCGAGTGCATCTTTTCGTTAATATATCTAATAAGATGTTCTTCATCATCAATCCATGTGCTTCCTGCCACAATTGTATATTTATCTTCTTTAAATTCTTCTATAAATTTTAACGTATTATCTTGTTGCGTGATTTCAAAAACTCTATCGAATCTTGTATCTCCACATTTCACTACGTTTTGAAAGTTTATCGATTGTAATAATTTCTCAGAATTTTCATCTTGTACAAAAAAATATGAAAAACTTTCCAAAGCTTTTCGCATCCATGTTCCATGACTTTTAAAAAAAACTTGATTCTCTCTAAAAATCCCAGAAACTAAGACTGTATCAATATTTCTTTTCTTTAATTCTTGCAAATAATTAGGCCAGAACTCATATTTGACAAAAATTGCAGCCTTTGGTTTAATTATGGAAAGAAATTTTTTTACATTTTTTTTTGTATCCAAAGGTAAATAGCAAATAAAATCGGCTTTTTCGTAATTTTTTCGAACCTCATATCCTGAAGGAGAAAAGAATGTTAAAAGGATTTTATATTTTGGATATTTCTCTTTTATCTTTTCCATTAAAGGTCTTCCTTGTTCAAATTCACCTAATGATGCACAATGAAACCAAATAATTTCATCTTCCCCAGAAACAACTCTTTCTAAGTAATTAAAAACATCTTTTCTTCCATCTATGAATAATTTCATTTTTGGTTGAAATAAAGCAACGGTTTTTAAAACTCCTCCTGTTATTTGAATTCCTAAATTGTATAAGATTGAAACCATGGTACAAAAGTATGTTAAAAGTCTTTCATAGAAAATTTTTGTTAAAATTTCTTTTATTTCATTTCTTAAAAACTCTTTAGAAGATTAGTATCTTTGCTGCTTTTAATTTTATTTCTACATGGAAAAAGTTTATATCGTATTAGTAAATTATATTAATTGGAAAGATTCTGTAGAGTGTTTGGAAAGTATTTTCAAACAAACTTACCAGAATTTTCAAATAATTCTTGTGGATAATTCTCCAAATGATGAAGCTTTATTTCATATAGAAAATTGGCTAACAACGGATAGCAAAAATCTAAAAACAAACTTTGAAGATTTAGTCTTACCTATTTCAAAAAAACCTATTTCTTATAAATTATTATTTGAAGAAGAAGGCATTACACAGAAATATGAAGAGAAAGTTCTAGTTATTAAAGCCAAAGAAAATAAAGGTTTTGCAGCAGGAAATAATATAGCTTTAAAATATATTTCAGATTTTGAAGAAAATCCAAATTCTAATATTTGGCTTCTTAACACGGATACAGTAATTCCAAAAGATGCTATTGAAAAACAAGTTTCTTATTATAAAAAAAATAAAAATATAGGAATTCTTGGTATTCCACTTTTAGAGTATGATTTGCCTGAAACGATTCAAGCAGTAGGTGGTAAATATAATTTTTGGCTTGGAAAAATTTCTTTTTTAGGCTCAAATACACCTTTTAATCAAATTTCAAATCAAATCTCAGAACACATCGATTATCCAATTGGTGCTTCTATGTTTACTTCTTTAAATTTTATTTCTAAAGTAGGATTTTTAGAAGAAAAATATTTTTTATACTTCGAAGAATATGATTGGGTTTTAAGAGGAAATCAAAAAGGTTTTAAAAATGCTTTTTTTAATGATACTTTTATCTATCATAAAGGAGGTGGAAGTTCTGGAGGTGCTGCAAGTAAATTAGCGGAATTTTATGGAATAAGAAGTAAAATATTATTTGCTAAAAAATTTAAAAAAGCATCTATTCCATTTTTATATTTTTCTTTCCTTTTCTTCATTTTAAATCGAATTAGAAGAGGACAATTTGATAGAATTTCAATGCTGTTTAAAATAATAGCAAATCCAAATATTCATTTTAAGGATTTAATTTAAAATATAGATACAAAAAAAGGGAATTCAATTGAATTCCCTTTTTATATATAATTTCAAAAAAATTGATTATCCTAAAGCAATTCTTTTAAAGTCAACAACATTTACATCACCAATTGATTTCACGTACTCAGCAACAGTTTTCTTGTTGTCTTTGATGAACATTTGGTTTACTAATGTGTTATCTTTAAAGAAACGTTTGATCTTTCCTTTAGCGATGTTTTCTAACATTGCTTCTGGCTTACCTTCTTGACGTAATTGATCTTTAGCGATTTCGATTTCTTTCTCGATTACAGCAGCATCAACACCTTCTTCGTTTAATGCGATTGGGTTCATTGCAGCAGCTTGCATTGCAACATCTTTAGCAACAACATTAGCACCTTCTTCAGCAGCTGATAATCCTACTAATGTAGCGATTTTATTTCCAGCGTGAATATAAGATCCTACAAATGGAGCTTCAACTTTCTCGAAAGATTTAATCTCTAATTTTTCACCGATAACTCCTGTTTGCTCGATTAATTTATCAGCAACAGTCATTCCACCAAAATCAGCAGCTAAGAACTCTTCTTTGCTAGCGTAATCTAAAGCTAAATTAGCTAATTCAGTAGCTAAAGCAACGAAGTTATCATTCTTACCAACGAAATCAGTTTCACATCCTAAAACGATAGCAGCACCTACAGTGTTGTCAGCGTTTACTTTTGCGATTGCAGCTCCTTCAGTAGACTCTCTGTCTGCTCTTTTTGCAGCTACTTTTTGTCCTTTTTTACGAAGAATTTCAATTGCTTTATCGAAATCTCCTTCAGCTTCAACTAATGCTTTTTTACAATCCATCATTCCAGCACCAGTTGTTTTTCTTAACTTATTTACGTCAGCGGCTGTTATTTTTGCCATGGTATTTTCGTTTAAATTTTTTAATAAATAAAGGTTACTACCAATTTTAATTGATAGTAACCAAAGATATATTTTTTCAAAAACCCTAAAATTAATTTAGAGTTAATATTTTTCTACAAATTATTCAGCAGAAGCTTCTTTAGCTTTCTTTTCTTCGTTAGCTTTTTCTCTGCTAGCTTTTCTTTCAGCTAAACCTTCTGCGATTGCTTCAGTTACATATCCTAAAACTTTGTCAATTGACTTAGAAGCATCATCATTTGCAGGAATAACAAAATCAATTCCTTTTGGATTTGAGTTTGTATCTACCATTGCAAATACTGGAATGTTTAATTTTTGAGCTTCTGCTACTGCAATGTGCTCTTTCTTAACGTCTACTACAAAAAGAGCTCCAGGTAAACGAGTCATATCAACGATAGAACCTAAGTTTTTCTCTAATTTCTCTCTTTGACGATCGATTTGTAATTTCTCTCTTTTAGATAATGCAGCAAAAGATCCATCTACTTTCATTCTATCAATTTGAGCCATTTTCTTAACAGCTTTACGGATAGTTACAAAGTTTGTTAACATTCCTCCTGGCCATCTTTCAGTGATGTAAGGCATGTTTACAGCTTTTGCTTTTTCAGCGATGATTTCTTTAGCTTGCTTTTTAGTAGCAACAAAAAGAATACGTCTTCCTGAATTAGCGATTTTTCTTAATGCATTAGACGCTTCTTCGATTTTTGCAGCAGTCTTATATAAGTCGATAATGTGAACTCCGTTACGCTCAGTATAAATATACGGAGCCATGCTAGGATTCCATTTTCTTGTCAAGTGTCCGAAGTGTACACCTGAGTCTAATAATTCTTTAATATCTATGTTTGCCATTTTGTTTCTTGTTTACGTTCCGTTGAGATAGCAATACATAAGTAGCAAGTTTCCTTAGTCTTATGCATTTAGATGCTAAACATAATTTCTAGACAAATCTAGAACAACGGCAACTGAATTTTTTGTTTTTTGTAATAATCTTGTATATACAAAGTATAATACGCGATATAAAAAACGATTAACGTTTTGAGAATTGGAATTTCTTACGAGCTTTCTTCTGTCCGAATTTCTTACGCTCAACCATTCTTGGATCTCTTGTTAATAATCCTTCTGGTTTTAATACTGTTCTGAACTCTGGGTTAATTTCTGATAAAGCTCTAGAAATTGCTAAACGAATAGCCTCAGCTTGTCCAGTGATTCCTCCTCCGTAAACGTTTACTTTTACATCATAAGCTGCTTCATTTCCTGTTAAAGCTAAAGCTTGTCTTACTTTGTATTGTAAAGTTGCAGTTGGAAAATAATCGTTTAATTCTTTTTTGTTTACTGTAATGTTCCCCTCTCCTGCTGAAAGGTAAATACGAGCTACAGCTGTTTTTCTTCTACCTATTTTATGAACAATTTCCATATATTATTTAAGGTCGTTTAAGTTAATAGCTTTAGGAGCTTGAGCTTCTTGATTGTGCTCTGATCCTTCGTATACGTATAAATTTCTGAATAAAGCGCTACCTAATTTGTTCTTTGGTAACATTCCTTTTACAGCTTTCTCAACTAAACGAGTAGGATCTTTTTCAAACATCTCTGTCGCTGTAAGTGATTTTTGTCCTCCTGGATAACCTGTGTGACGGATGTATGATTTCTCAGTCCACTTCTTTCCAGTTAAATTGATCTTCTCAGCGTTGATTACTACTACATTGTCTCCGCAATCTACGTGAGGTGTATAATTAGGCTTATATTTTCCTCTAATTAGTTTTGCAACTTTAGAAGCCAAACGTCCTAATGTCTCTCCGTTAGCATCAACAAGGATCCACTCTTTGTTTACAGTGTTCTTGTTTGCTGATACTGTTTTGTAACTTAATGTGTTCACACTAATCTTATTTGTCAATTAAACATTCCTATCCCGTAATCGGGTCTGCAAAGGTATAACTATTTATTAATATAGCAAATAGGTTTTTTATCATTTTTTTTCGCCCAATATTTTTTAACATTTTATAAAAATTATTTTCTAACTTCTTGTGACTAAAAAAATTAAAGCTGACTTCCTTTCTCTATTTCTATTCTCTATTTCTTTCCTTATTTTCTCTTCTAATTTTATGCTTCAATTTTATCTCTTCTTCTTTATTTTTACCTTTAATTTTTTGTAACATCTAGATTTCTAAAAACTTAATTATTTTTCAGTCAATTCTTTCTTCTTTCCTTTTTCTAGAAATATTTTTTAAAAAAATGTATCGATATTCTTAAAATCAATAATTCACTAATGAATCTTGTTAATTTTTTCTTCTTAAAAAGATAATTAAACGGTAATTACTTATTTTTTAACAGAATATCTATATAGAATTAAGGAAATTTGATTTTCATCCAAAAACAAATAAATCATGAAACCTCTGCCCTATCTCGCAATCCTAACCTTACTTTTGCTTTATTACGGCTGCACAAAAGACAATGATTTACATGATGTTCAAAGCGGAAATGATTCTGACATGAATGCTAGATTAGCAAATGATGAATGTGTAATCGCTGAAATTTACCTCACAACACAAGAGGAAGTTGATAATTTTCACTGTGAAAGTGGTAACGTTACCGGACGTATCATCGTTTCTGGTGAAAATATTTCTAACCTAAGTAATTTATCTAACACAATTGAACGACTTAATGGCGAATTAGTCATTATGAAAAATCCAGCTTTAGACTCTGTTGCTGGTTTTGATAAAATTGATAGAATATATCATCGCTTGGTAATTATTGAAAATCCAAACCTAAAAATTATTGATGGTTTTAATGGAATGATTGCTACAAACTCAATTACTATTTATGATAATCCTGCTCTAGAATCTATTCAAGGTTTTGTTGGATTAACAGATATGGGAGCACATTTACAAATTAGAAATAATGAAAGTTTAAATGAAATTACTGCTTTCACCGCTCTCGGAAGATTAAATGGAAATATTCATTTTACAGATTTACCGAATCTAGAATCAATGGATTTCTTCGAAAATCTTTTTGCTTTAAATGGAATTGAAATTGAAAATACTGCTGTTAAAGATGCTTCTTGGATTAATCAATTAGGTGACGGAAACCTAATTCAAGACAAAGTAAAAATCGTAAACAATCCTGAAATGTCTATTGAATATAACAATCGACTCTGTAAATGGATTTCTAATATTTCTGATTTTAATAATAATGTAGAAATTCATGGAAATAAAAGTTATATTCTAGACAAAGAATATTTAAAAAACTCTCCTTGTAAACGAATCAAAGTTCGTTACCAAGTTCATCACAACGAAAGAGTTAGTCAAGCAATTCACACAAATATGGGTGGACGCTATTTTGATGAAAATGGAAATCAACAAGAATTAGGTCGATTAAGATGTCATACAAATTATACTTCTAATGAAGTTTTTGTTCCAAGAGGAAATCTTGTTTCTGGTGATGCTGCTTGGGAATCGACTTTAATTATTTTTCCAATTTATGAATGGAAACGACTTTGGGCGGAATATGCTGGAAAAGAAGATAAACATGAATATCCTCTTGCAGAAATCGTAATCGATGGTCGTCATCAAGAATTTATTAATCCTGGTTATAAACCCACAATTACTGTTACCAAAAAATACAAAGATCTTGATGGAAATGTAAAACATACAATCGAAAAACGTTTTCATTTCTATGAACATAGTACAAGTCCAGGAGATTTAAAAGAACCTCATAATATTTTCTATTAATATTAAAAATTGGGTAGATTCGATTTCAGCTATTTTTATTTGACTTCCGATTTCGTTTCTACTCAGTTTTTCTTTTATTTATTGAAATTGTTTAAAAAAATGAATAATCTTAAATATTAAAATTCAATTATACATTTTCAAACAACTTCATTATTATTTAAAGGAAATTGCAATCGAAATCTATATTTTTTAGATTTGAAAAAATTCAAATCTTGTTAATTATGCTAAAAAAATACATTCTAATTTCATTTTTTACATTTCCACTCTTTTTTGCTTGTGAAGTCAATCCCTTAAAACAAGCCGAAGAAGAAGCAACTAAAAGTTCTAAAGAATTTTTCCATTGGTATTCTAAAAATAAAAAGGAATTACTAGAAAAAAGAAAAGCGATTGTTTTTGTTGATGATGATGGCTTTTATGCTGTCAATATGTTTAAAATCGATGAGTATGTTGCTTTTTTAAATGAATCTGGAAAATTCAGTGATGATTTTATTCAAAAAGAAAAAGATTATTGGCTTGGAGAATGTTTAGACATTGTTTTTAAAACACAAAAAGAAGGTACTAAAAGCGAAACAATTGCTTTTCCTTGTCAATTTGAAGAAAATCCTTTTTATTTTTCTTCTGAAAATTTAACGGATAACCATATAAACAATTTAATTATGAAAACTGATTCTATTTCTTTAGAAACAGCAATTTTAAACTATGAAAACCATAATTTGAAACTTCATAATAAAGATGGAAAATGGAAAGTCATGGACTGGGCAACAAACTAAATACTTTTCGTTTTCAAAAAAATATCCCAATTCCAAAAAAACAGAGTTGGGATATTTTATAGAAAATAACTAATCAATAGTCTTCAATTTCTTTTATAATAAAGCTAAAGCTTGTTCAAAATCTTGTATTAAATCTTCTTTATCTTCAATTCCTATACTTAAACGAATTAATGAATCTACAACACCAATTCTCTCACGTTCTTCTTTTGGAATGGAAGCATGTGACATCGAAGCTGGATGTCCTATTAATGATTCCACACCTCCAAGCGATTCTGCTAAAGTGAAAATTTTTAAGTTTTCTACAATTTTAATTGCGTCTTCCATTTTATTTCCAACAGTTGTAAAAGAAATCATTCCTCCAAAATCACGCATTTGTTCTTTTGCAATTTCATGATTTGGATGTGTTTTAAAACCTGGCCAATAAACATTTTCAACTTTCGGATGTGCAGCTAAATATTCTGCAATTGCTTTTCCGTTTTCGCAATGACGTTGCATTCGAACATGTAAAGTTTTAATTCCTCTTAAAACTAAAAAACTATCCATTGGTCCGCAAACTGCTCCAGAAGATTTTTGAATAAAATACAATCTATCTGCAATTTCTTTGTCATTTGTAATTAAAGCTCCCATCACAACATCAGAATGTCCTCCAAGATATTTCGTTGCAGAATGCATTACAACATCTGCTCCTAAATCTAATGGATTTTGTAAATAAGGTGTCGCAAAAGTATTATCCACAACTAAAAGTAAATTGTGTCTCTTAGAAATTTCTACAGATTTTTTTATGTCAATAATATTTAACATCGGATTTGTTGGAGTTTCTACCCAAACCATCTTTGTATTTTCATTGACATAATTTTCAATATTTTCTGCATTTTCCATTCCTATAAAATGAAATTTGATTCCATATTGCGCAAAAATTTGTGTAAAAATTCGATACGTTCCTCCGTATAAATCACTCGTAGAAATTACTTCGTCTCCTGATTTTAATAATTTAACAACACAATCAATTGCAGCCAAACCTGAACCAAAAGCCAATCCAAATTCTCCATTTTCTATACTTGCAAAAGAATTTTCTAAAGCAGTTCTTGTCGGATTTGCACTTCGAGAATATTCATATCCTTTGTGTTTTCCTGGCGAAATTTGCGCATATGTAGAAGTTTGATAAATTGGAGGCATTACAGCTCCAGTCGAAGGATCGTGTTCTTGCTTTCCGTGGATTACTTTTGTATTAAATTTCATTTCACTTTCTTTTAATCTTAAAACAAATCAGATTTCTTTATTTGTCGAAATAAAATGCTTTTTCTTATTTCTTTTTAAATTAAATCAACTTTTTTAAAGCCAACATAACTCCTAAATGAATTCCTTCGTGATAATTATTAAATTGTAAAGCAGATTCAAAAGAATCTAAACCGACATTTGCACTTGTCATATATGGCTGGAAATTCTTAAAATGTCCTTCTTCATATAATTTTTGTGTTTGTAAAGGAATATCAATAAACAGTTTTTTTTGTTCTTCAAATAAATCCAATTCAATTTTATGTTTTGGGAAAGTTGCTTTTCGATAACTATCTATAAATTCATCAGAAACCAAACAAGTTTCTCCTGATAATCGATGACAAAGTAATTGTTGCGTTACTGTCAAATGGTTTAAATTCCAAACAATATTATTTTTAAATCCTTTCGGAATTGTATTTAATTCTTCAATCGATAAACCTTCTATCAGTTTTAAAAAAGTTTGTCTTGTTTCATGTAAAACTTTAAATGCGTCTTTCATTTTTTCGATTTTTTTCGTGTCAACGCAATTTATCAAAAAATAAAAGATAAACTTCTATAAAAAAGTTAATCTACAAAATCTTCTATGCTATAAATAACTTCCATCGGTTGTTCTAAAGGTAACATATGACCAGTTTCTTCAATTGTGAAATGAATTGCATTTGGAATTTTTTCTTGCATTAATTTCATACTTTCTATTGATATTAATGCATCTGCTTCTCCTGATAATAATAAAGTTGGAACTTTCACTTCATGTAATCTATCTGTTAAAGATTGACGAAAAGAAGTTGCTATTAATTGTCTTAACAAAACTTCTTTTCCTAAAACTCGATCCATTTCTTTGATAACTTTAACAATATTTTCATTAGAATAATGCTTCGGATGTAAAAATTGTTCTATTCTCAAAGTTGCTATTCCTTTATATGAATGTTTTTCTAAAAACTTAATTGTACTTTTTCGTAAAGCAATTTCTTGGTCATTTAAGCCTTC
This sequence comes from Aureivirga marina, assembly GCF_015767265.1. GTDB lineage: Bacteria > Bacteroidota > Bacteroidia > Flavobacteriales > Flavobacteriaceae > Aureivirga > Aureivirga marina. Next base: position 132,017 of record NZ_JADPIB010000009.1, on the reverse strand, counting down.
AGAATCTACAGCTAATAAAATTAATTTGGAAACTTTCTTCGGAAAATGAATCGTATAATGCAATGCTGCAAAAGCTCCCATCGAAAATCCAACTAGAATTGCATCATTTTCTATTGAATTATCAATTATTTTATCAATTTCATCAAAAGAAGTTGCTGAAGTTGTATCAATATAAACCGTTTCTATTGAAGAGCTTAAAGCAAAAACTTCTTGCCATAATTTCTCATTACACATCGTTCCTGACAAAAAGTAAACTTTCTTTTTTGTTTCATTCATTTTACGAAAAATTAAATTTTTACAAAATTACAATAGATTTATTGCTAAAAAAATTGTATTTTGAAGCAATTTTTTAGAGTAATTTTTTTGTAAGATGACCCCAAATTCTCCAAAAACAATCACGGAAAGCAGATTTTATAATTATAGAAATGCTCGAATTCATTATTCTATCTCAGGAAATATGAAAGGAAAGACAATTGTATTTCTGCACGGCTTTTTGGAGAATTTTTTTATGTGGGATCAAATGATTCCTTATTTTGAGAAAAAATATAAAATAGTTCGAATTGATCTACTCGGACACGGAAAATCTGAAAATATTGGATACATTCACACTATGGAACAAATGGCCGATGCCGTTAAACAAGTTCTAAAATCTTTAAAACTTCGAAAATATTATTTAGTTGGTCATAGCATGGGAGGTTATGTTTCGCTTGCAATAGCAGAAAAAAATCCAAAAAATGTACATGGTATTTTCCTGATGAATTCTACTCCTTTTGCCGATTCTGAAGAAAAAAAATTACAACGTGAACGCTCAATTAACGTTCTTCGAATGAATCCTAGAATTTTTATTCGTATTAGTATTGCAAATTTATTCTCTAAAAAAGACAAATTTAAACTTCAAAAAGAAATCCGAATCTGTACAGATCAAGCTTTAAAAACAAACCTTCAAGGAATTATTGCTGCAATAAACGGAATGAAAGAAAGAAATAATCGTATTTCTGTTGTTGAAAACGCTGAATTCCCCGTTCTTTCTCTTTGTGGAAGAGAAGATTCAATTATTCCAACCGAAGATTTAGTTAAAAAATTAGACAAACACCATATTCCAAACCGAGTTGTTGAAGGCGGACATATGAGTCATTTCGAAAGCTTAGAGGAAACAGTTTCTATTTTAAAAGATTTTCTAAAAAGAAAAAAATCAGTTGAAAAACTGGAAAATGAATTTGTTTAATTTTCTTTCCAATTAATTCTTTATTATTTCTTGGCGGAATTGAATATCTTTAATTTTTATTGATTATTCATTTTAGATTTTATTCTGTTTATGCAAGAAATTACAATTCATTGGTTTCGAAGAGATTTAAGATTATTGGATAATACTTCTCTTTTTCATGCTTTAAAAAACAATAAAAATATTCTTCCAATTTTCATTTTTGACACATTTATTTTAGATGAATTATCTTCTAAAAAAGATACTCGTGTTTCTTTTATTTATGAAACTTTAAAAAATATAAAAGAAGAACTTCAAACAAAATTTCAATCAGATATTGCTGTTTTTTATGGAAAACCAATGGAAATTTTTCAACAATTAGTAAAAAAACATAAAATAACAGCTGTTTATACAAACGAAGATTATGAGCCTTACGGAAAAAAAAGAGATCAAGAAATAAGCGATTTTTTAATTTCTAAAAACATTTCTTTTCATTTATTTAAAGATCATGTCATTTTTAAGAAAGGAGAAATTTTAAAACCTGATGGAAAAATTTACAAAGTTTATACACCGTACATGCGAAAATGGAAGGAAAAAATGTATCAAACAGATATCAAAGAATTAAATCTAGAAATAGTTTCTTCTAATTTTATTCAAAATGTTTCTTTTCCTTTTCCAAGTTTAGAATCTATTGGTTTTGAAATTTCCAATCAAAAAGTTTTATCTTTTCAAATGAGTAAAACTCTTTTAAATTCTTATGCCGAAAAAAGAGATTTCCCTGCAATTGAAGGAACTTCTTTTATATCTCCTCATTTACGATTTGGAACTGTAAGCATTCGAAAATTGGTGAATTATGCAAAAGAAACAAAAGATCCAAAACAGATTTATTTAAATGAATTGATTTGGAGAGAATTTTTTATGCAAATTTTTGACGCTTGTCCAGAAACAGAAAAAGAACCTTTCAAAAAGCCTTATAATAATATTTTATGGAGAAATAATGAAGAGGAATTTAAAAAATGGTGTGATGGGAAAACTGGTTATCCGTTAGTCGATGCTGGAATGCGAGAATTAAATGAAACTGGTTATATGCATAATAGAGTTCGAATGGTAGTTGGAAGTTTTTTATGCAAACATTTATTAATTGATTGGACTTGGGGAGAAAGGTATTTTGCAGAAAAATTATTGGATTTCGAACTTTCTTCTAATGTTGGGAATTGGCAATGGGTTGCTGGTTGTGGCGCAGATGCAGCTCCATATTTTAGAGTTTTTAATCCAGAAACACAATTGACAAAATTTGATAAAGATTTAAAATATGTCAAAAAATGGATTCCAGAATTCGGAACAAACAAATATCCAAAACCAATTGTAGAACATAAATTTGCAAGAGAACGCGTTTTAAAAGCATATAAAGATGCTTTAGGGAAATAAAAAAGGGTTACATTTTGTAACCCTTTCTATTATATATTTTAAATTAATTAAGCTTCTTCTTTCTTTACTAAAGCAATGTTAAGCTCATTTAATTGTTCTTGATCCACAAAATCAGGAGCATCAATCATTACATCTCTTCCTGAGTTATTTTTCGGGAATGCAATGAAATCTCTAATTGTTTCTTGTCCTCCTAAAATTGCTACTAATCTATCTAATCCGAAAGCTAAACCTCCATGTGGTGGCGCCCCGTATTTGAAAGCGTTCATTAAGAATCCAAATTGCTTTTCAGCTTCTTCTTTTGTGAATCCTAAATAATCGAACATTAATTGTTGTGTTTCTTTATCGAAAATACGAATAGATCCTCCACCAATTTCATTTCCATTTAAAACTAAATCATAAGCATTTGCTCTTACTTTCCCAGGTTCTGTAGGAAGTAAATGCATATCTTCTGGTTTTGGAGAAGTAAATGGATGGTGCATTGCGTGATAACGCTCAGTTTCTTCATCCCATTCTAAAAGAGGGAAATCAATTACCCAAAGAGGAGCAAACTCATCAGATTTACGTAAACCTAAAGTTTCTGCCATTTCCATACGTAAAGCACTCATTTGCGTACGAACTTTGTTTGTTTCTCCAGTTAAAACTAGGATTAAATCTCCTGGTTTTGCACCTGTAGCATCAGCCCAAAGTTTTAAATCTTCTTGTCCGAAGAATTTATCTACAGAAGATTTGAAAGTTCCATCTTCATTGTATTTAGCAAAGATTAATCCGCTAGCTCCAATTTGTGGACGCTTCACCCATTTAATTAAATTATCTGTTTGTTTTCTTGTATAATCTGCACATCCTGGAACAGCAATTCCAAGAACTAATTCTTGATTATCAAAAACAGCAAATCCTTTGTTTTGAGCAACTTCATTTAATTCAGCAAATTCCATCCCGAAACGAATATCAGGTTTGTCATTTCCATATGTTTTCATTGCGTGCTCATAAGTCATTCTTGGGAATTTATTTACTTCAACACCTTTAACTTCTTTTAATAAGTGACGAGTTAATCCTTCGAAAGTATTCATGATATCTTCTTGCTCTACGAAAGCCATTTCACAGTCAATTTGTGTAAATTCTGGCTGTCTGTCTGCGCGAAGATCTTCATCTCTAAAACATTTTACAATCTGGAAATATTTATCCATTCCACCAACCATCAATAATTGTTTGAAAGTTTGCGGCGATTGTGGTAATGCATAAAATTGTCCTTCATTCATACGAGAAGGAACAACGAAATCTCTTGCTCCTTCTGGAGTAGATTTGATTAAATATGGAGTTTCCACTTCAATAAATCCATCACCAGATAAGAAATTACGAACTTCTTGTGTTACTTTAGATCTGAAAATTAAGTTGTTTTTTACAGGGTTTCGACGAATATCTAAATAACGATATTTCATACGAAGATCTTCCCCACCATCTGTTTCATCTTCAATAGTAAATGGAGGCGTTTCTGCTTCATTAAGAATCGTTAAATCTTTTACTAAAATCTCTACATCTCCAGTATCTAAATTTGGATTTTTAGAAACACGCTCGATTACATCTCCAGTAATTTGAATTACGAACTCACGTCCAAGTGATTTCATTTTTTCAATAGTTTCTGGATTTGATTCCTCTGTATTTACCATTAATTGAGTAACTCCGTAACGATCACGAAGATCTACCCAAATCATAAAACCTTTATTTCTTATTTTCTGTACCCATCCGGCCAAAGTTACTTCTTGACCAACATTTGACATACGTAATTCTCCGCAGGAATGACTTCTATACATTATAATTGTTTATTTTGAATGCAAATTTAAACAAATTGAATTTAGTGAGTCAAATTTTATGTAATGATTTGAGAATTAAAATTAAATCCTCTTTTATTAAAACAATTCTTTTAAAACTTTTTCTTTATAACTTGCTCCAATTGGAATAATTTCATCTTGTAAATGAATTCGATTTCCCTCCAAAGCTTTCACTTTATTTTTAGCAACAATATATGATTTGTGAACTCGAATAAATGTATTTTTTGGCAATTCTTCTTCTAATTTTCGCAATGAACTTAAAGCCATAATTTTTGTCGAATCTGTATAAAAAATCACATATTCTTTCCTACTTTGGATATAAAGAATTTCTTCATAAAAAACACGATGAACTTTATAATCAGCTTTGACTAAAATAAAATTAGTTTCTTCTTCTCTTTTCTTTTCTTTTTTAATTGGAGAATTTTTAGGATTTACAATTTGATTTACTTTATGAATTGCTTGCACAAATCGCTCAAAAGAAAATGGTTTCAACAAATAATCTACAGCATCTAATTCAAAACCTTCTAATGCATAATCTGCATAAGCTGTAGTGAAAATTACTTTTGGTTTTTGTGCTAATGTTCTTAAAAAATCCGTTCCCAACATATCTGGCATTTGAATATCTAAAAACAATAAATCCACAGAATTTTCTTGTAACATTTCCATTGCTTCTATCGCATTTTTACATTCTCCTAAAACTTGTAAAAAAGGCAACCGATTTGCATATTCTTTAATAATTAATCTTGCGATTTCTTCATCATCAACAATTAAACAGCTTATCATTTTCATCAAACATCCAATTTTAAATCAACAATATACGTATCATTTGTATAGAAAATATCCAATTTATGCTTGCTTGGATAAAGAATTTCCAATCTTTTCATCACATTTATCAAACCAATTCCTCCAACTTTATCTTTTTCAAAATGCATACTTGGAACTGTATTCTCCACTCGAAAATGCAATTGCTTTTTCTTTGAATCATACTTTAATTCTATTTCAATTTTTCCATTTTCTTTATCTTCAATTTTACTATGTTTAAAAGCATTTTCTACAAATGGAATAAATAGCAAAGGAGCAATTTCAATTTTTCCAAAACTTTCATCAAAAAAAGTAGAAATATTCATTCCTTTACTATCTTTTAATTCAAATAATTTAATGTAATCTTTTATGTATGCTATCTCTTTTTGCAGAGGAACTTTTTCCGAATTGGAATCATATAACATATATCGCAACATTCCTGAAAGACGTAAAATATTCGTAGAAGTTTTATCAGATTTAATCAAAGCCAAACCATAAATATTATTCAAAACATTAAAGAGAAAATGTGGATTTATTTGTGATTTTAAAAATTTTAATTCTGTTTTTAATTTTTCATTTTCTCGTTTTCGCATCAAATTCGAAATTTCTACTAAAGTATTTCCAACAAAAGCCAAAAGAAACGGAAGAAGGTATTTTATTCTGCGAATTTCAAATCTAGAAGTTTCTACATTTTTAGAAAAAGGTAGAATTTGTAATTGAAACCATTTCGACCAAGGAAATATTGAATTACTTGCAATCCAAATTGTAAAAGCCAATAAAATTATTCCTAAAATCAAGAATAAAATCACTTTTTTTTGAAAATAAAATCTAGGTAACAAATAATTCTGATTGATAAAAATCACTAAAAAAATTCCGAATAATTGAATTAAAAATGTTTTTAAAAAATCATGAAAACTAATTATCCCTATGTTTATCAAAAGAGAAATGATAAACCATAAAACTCCCCAAAGTAACATTTGAGAAATTGTATTTTTAATTTGAATTTGCTTCATGATGGTAAATTTCTCTTTAATTTACGATATTCTATAAATATTTCTACCAACAATTAAATCATTTCAATGTAAACTTCAATTTCTTCAAAAACATATTTTCACATTAGTTTTTTAGACAATTCTATTCTTTGTTGAGAAAATCTTTAGATAGGTTGATTAATTTTCTTTTTCACAAAATGGTTTTACAATTTTGATTTAATAACAATCAATTTAAAACTATAAAATGAAGAAAATAAAAAACAAAATATTCACAAAAACAATGTTGTTTAGCTTTTTAATTTTAAGCTTTTTCACAACAATTTCAAGTTGTTCTTCAGATGATGATTCAAATCAAACTGTAGAAAAAAAGAAAGTAAGATTATTTATTCCTAATCCAGAAAAAGATAATTTGCAATTATTGAATTTTTGGATTGCGCAAGGTGCAGGATTTTTTGAAGAAGAAAATTTAGAATTAGAAATTACAACTGGAAGTCCAAAAAATCCGCAAGCAATGAATGGTTCGGATATTTTAATTCAAACGACTCCCCATTTCTTGGCTTCTGTTGCAAAAAATGAATCTATTGTCGGTTTTGCTAAATTATTTCAAAATGATGCAGCCAATATTATTCTTAAAAACTCAATTGCTACGGAAAGAAATTTAAGTTTAGAAATGCCTTTAAAAGATCGTTTATTAGGTTTAGAAGGATTAAAAATTGGTGTAGCAAAAGGTCCAGATCCTAGATTAGAATTATTGTTTTCATCGCAAGGATTGGATTTAAATTCTATTGCAACAAAAGTAATTGTCGAAGGTCATGATCAAAATGATGCTTTTGAAAATGGTGAAATTGATGCAATTTTTGTGCATACACCTTATTTAGAAAATGCAATTATAAATCAAAATGCCATATTATTAGTTGATATTTCAGGAGGAGAAGTTCCTGCTTTAGCAAATATGAATCTTCATATTCTTGCTGCAACGAATGTTTTTTCAGAAGAAAATCCAGAAATTTTAAAAGCCTTTTCGCAAGCTATTTGTTCCGCACAAACTTTAATTCATTCGGATAGAAATGGAACAATTCAAGCTTTAAAAGATTCAGAATTTTCAGCTTTTAACGAAAATACAATTCATACAATTTTGGATATTTATGAAGAAGCAATTCCATCAAATCCGAGTTTATTTTTGGATTGGGAAAGAGAATTAAATTTATTTCCTACAGGTCCAAATCTTCCTGAAATTACAGTTGGCGATTTAATTTCTCATTCTAATAATTCATTTACTGAAGAATTAAATTGTGAATAAAAAATGTGCTATTTATTAATTTAAAACAGAAAAAATGAAAAATTTAGTCTATACATTTTTAATCATAAGTTTGATTTTTTCCACAAGTTGTAAAAATCAATCAAAAGAAGAAAATCTTTCTAAAACAGAAGAAAAAACAATTGTTCGAAGCAAACGAAAAGATAATTCTATCATTCGTTTAGCAACTGTAAACACACCAGATTATAGTGGTTTAATAGATTATTTATTACCACAATTTGAAGAAGAAACAGGATTAAAAGTAGAGCTTTATAGCGGTTCGGATGTGTATTTAAAAGCAATGGAAGGCGAAGCGGATTTGGTAATTTCTCATTTTGGAAAACATGGTGTGGAAGAGTTTGTTTCTGAAGGTTGGGGAACTTGGCCAGAAATGGTTTTTGCAAATCAAGCAGTAATTATTGGACCAAAATCAGATCCAGCTGGAATAAAAGGAATAAAAAATGCTTCAGAAGCTTTGAAGAAAATTGCAGAAACAAATTCTATTTTTATCAATAATGCAATTCCAGGAGTATCATTTTTAGCAGATATTTTTTGGGATTTAGCAGGAAATTCAGAAAAAGGAAATTGGTATTTAAAAGAACCTGTTGCAATGAAAAACGCTGCGAAATTAGCAAATGAAAAGAATGGATATTTTATTTGGGGAGCTTCACCATTTTTAAAATATGATGCAAAAGAAAAGACAAATTTAGAAATTTTAGTTGCAGCAGATCCAATGTTTCAAAGACGAATGTCAATTACTTTAGTTCAAAATGAAAAAGTAGAAGGTGTAAATACAAAAGGAGCAGAATTATTAAGAAATTATTTATTACGAACTGATACACAAGCAAAAATTGCAAAATTCCGTTCTAAATGGAGCGATTTACAACTTTGGTGGCCAGCAGCAAGAGATAATTAAAATTTAAAACATCAGATTTTAAAATCTGGTGTTTTTTTTTAGCGAAGTAAATCTAATCTTGTATCTAAATTTGAAATTCCCCAATGTTTCCAAATTTTATGTTTTTTCAAATAATAAATATTAAAGGACGTCCAAGATATTTTTTTTCCTCTTGCTCGAATTCCTAAAAAATCTTCACCATCGTGTGTTCCAGAAATTTCTATTGCTAAAAAGACTTTATCTCTTTCAGAAAAAATCTCTTTAATTTCTACATGAAAATCGCTAAAAGAATTGTGATATAATCCAGAAAAAGTTCTTAAATCCTTTAATTTATTTTCACCAAAAAGTCCAGAAGTTGTTCCAGTACTTGTTGCGTCAACATGAAAAACTTCTTCAGCTAATTCAGGTCGATTTGGATTTAAAATTTCATTGATAAACCAAATTACTACATCTTTATTCTTCTGTGACATAATCTTTAGAAATCTAGGATTTATTAGAATCTACCTTAAATTTATTTATTTTTTTATTGTTTTTCTTGAAAAAAGGCTCTTTTTAACAGGATTTTACAATTATAAGTTATTAAAAATCAAGCTTTATAATTCATTTGACATTTTTATTCAAAATATATTTTTAAGTAAAAAGTTAAAATGGCTCTTAAAACCAAAAACACTCATTATAAGTGTAGTAACGAAATTGATTTTTTAATCCTAAAAAAGTATATTTGCGATTCAAAAGATAAAAGATGAAAAAAAGCAGTGTTGCTGAATTATTGAATTCAGACAAAATTTTACAAGAAGTACATTTAAAAGGATGGGTTAGAACGTTTAGAAGCAATCGTTTTATTGCTTTAAATGATGGTTCAACAATTAAGAATATACAGTGTGTTGTTGATTTTGAGAATACAAATCCGGACTTATTGAAAAGAATATCTACAGGAGCTGCTATTTCTATAACTGGTACTTTGGTAGAAAGCCAAGGAAAAGGACAGACTGTTGAAGTTCAAGTAACTGATTTGGAAATTTTAGGAGATTCAAATCCAGATGAATATCCAATTCAACCGAAGAAACATACTTTAGAGTTTTTAAGAGAAAATGCACATTTACGTATTAGAACAAACACGTTCGGAGCAATTATGCGTTTACGTTCTGCACTTTCTTTTGCTGTTCATAAATATTTTACAGAAAATGGATTTTACTATTTCCATTCACCAATTGTTACAGGATCAGATGCAGAAGGAGCTGGAGAAACATTTAGAGTTACGACTTTAGATCCTAAAAATCCGCCTTTAACAGAAGAAGGAGATGTTAATTATAAAGAAGATTTCTTCGGAAAAGAAGCAAATCTTACGGTTTCTGGTCAATTAGAAGCAGAAACTTATGCAATGGCTTTAGGGAAAGTTTATACATTTGGACCTACTTTTAGAGCTGAAAATTCGAATACAACTCGTCACTTATCAGAATTCTGGATGATTGAACCAGAAGTTGCATTTAATGATTTAGATGCAAATATGGATTTAGGAGAAGATTTTATCAAAAGTGTAATTTCTTATACTTTAGAAAACTGTAAAGACGATTTAGAATTCTTGGAGCAAAGATTAATTCAAGAAGAAAAAGGAAAACCTGCTGCACAAAGAAGTGAAATGGCATTGATTGAAAAACTTCGTTTTGTAGTAGATAATAACTTTAAAAGAGTTTCTTATACAGAAGCAATTGAAATTCTTAGAAATTCGAAACCAAATAAAAAGAAGAAATTCCAATTCCCAATCGATGGATGGGGAGCTGATTTACAAAGTGAGCATGAGCGTTTCTTAGTTGAAAAACACTTTAAATGTCCTGTAATTTTATTTGATTATCCAGCAGATATTAAAGCATTCTATATGCGCTTAAATGAAGATGGAAAAACAGTTCGTGCAATGGATATTTTATTCCCAGGAATTGGAGAAATCGTTGGAGGTTCTCAAAGAGAAGAGCGTTTAGATGTTTTAAAACAAAAAATGGAAGAAATTGGAATTGATGAAAAAGAATTATGGTGGTACTTAGATACACGTAAATTCGGAACAGCAGTTCACAGTGGATTTGGTTTAGGATTTGAGAGATTAGTTCAATTTGTAACAGGAATGGGGAATATTAGAGATGTAATTCCTTTCCCTAGAACTCCACAAAATGCAGAATTTTAAGAGATAATTCTATATAAATAAAAAAGCCTGTTTCAATTATGAACAGGTTTTTTTTATGCTTAATTTTTCTTTTTTTACTATTTCTTATTTAAGAATTCACAATAAATATTAAATACAAAAAAAGGCTATCTCACAGGAGAGATAACCTTTTTTCAGACTCACTAACTTAGAAAATAATTCTAACTTTCTTTAAATCTAACCTTAGCTCGATTTAATAAATAGAACATAACAGGTACGATAACTAAAGTCAAGAAAGTTGCGAATGTCAGACCGTAAATAATCGTCCATGACATCGGCTTCCAGAAAATTGAATTATCCCCTCCAAAATAAATCTTAGGATCAAACTCAGTAAATAAGCTGAAGAAATCAATGTTAAATCCAATAGCCAGTGGAATTAATCCCAGAACAGTTGTAATTGCAGTTAATAGTACTGGTCTCAAACGAGATTTTCCTCCTGCAACAATCACCTCAAAATAGTCGTCTACGCTTAATAAATCGTCATCACCTAAGTTTAACTCTTCTTTCTTTCTATCAATTAATAGTTGTGTATAATCAATCAGTACAATCGCATTATTTACTACAATTCCGGCAAGTGAGATAATACCAAGCATTGTCATAATAATTACGAAACTCATTCCAGACAGAACTAAACCAAATAATACACCTATAAAACTCAAGATTACTGCAGTAATAATAATAACTGGTTTTGAGATCGAATTAAACTGTGCTACAATAATCAGCATAATAAGTGCGATGGCAATAAGTAACGCTTTTGTTAGGAAACTCATGTTTTTCTGCATCTCTTCCTGTTCCCCTGTGAATTTATAGGTAACATTATTTGGAAGTTCATAGTTCTTGATAACATTATCAATTTTTCCAACAACTTCGTTCGCATTAAATCCTCCAAGAACATTTGAATAAATTGTAATCAAACGTTTTGTGTTTTTACGTTTAATAGAACTAAAAGTTGCTGTTTTTCTCTTCGAGATAACTGAAGAAATTGGCACACTGATAAGTTTTCCTTGGTTGTTTCTAAAAGTAATAGATTGATTGAATAATTTATCTTCATCATAACGGCTGTCGTTATCAAAACGAACATATATGTCATGATCATCTTTTCCGTCTTTATAAGTTGAAGCATCAATACCGTAAATTGCTTGACGTAAAGCCATTCCAATTTGTGCTGTACTTACTCCTAATCTTCCTGCTTTTTCTCTGTCAACATAAACTTCTAATTCTGGTTTATTTACGTTTACATCTAATTTCAATTCTTCAATTCCAGGAATATTTTGTTCATTAATGAAATCACGCATTCCAGATGCAACTCCCATTAATTCATTGTAATCTTCTCCACTAATTTCTAAGTTAATTGCATAACCAGGAGGTGGTCCATCTTGGTTTTTATCTACAATTACAGAAACTCCAGGATATCCTTTCACAGCTTCACGAATGTCTTCCATCACCTCTTTACTGTCCATTCCTCTACGATATTTAAACTCTCGGAACATTACAGTAACTTTTCCTTTTTGTGGCATTTCGTTAGAAGCTCCTCCATCAGTTTGTGGATTTCCAGCTCCTTGTCCAACTTGTGAAATGATTGATTCCGCCATATAATTATATGGTTTTCCATCTTTTTCTACATCATAATCACTAAGAACCTTGATTACTTTTTCTTCAATATTTTCCGTAACTTTTCTTGTCTTTTCAATATCCGTTCCCTCAGGATATTCGATATAAACAATTACTTGATTTGGATCATTTTCTGGGAAGAATTCTGTTTTAATATTAGAAATTCCAAATACTACAAATGAAGCAATTAATAATCCAAATGTTCCAAAGAAGAATTTATAAGAATTACTTCCTCTTAAAGCAAATTTTAAGAAAGCTTCATATTTATTTTCTAAAGCAGGTAATAATTTATATTGGAATTTTTCTGATGCTGGTAAAAGGAAATACTTATGAATCCAAAGTAAAATAGCTAAAAGAATAAATAAATTACCAAATCCAAAGAATGTTTTTGCCGAACCAAAACTTAATAATAATAGGATAATAGCTCCTGCAATCATTCCCATTCCTTTTTTCAATAATGCAGTTTTAGAACGATTTTTCCATCCAATAAAACTTGCTATAAATCCTCCAATTAATAAAAATGCTCCAATTCCTTGTAATCCTACATTTGTTTTAAGAAGACCAGAAACTGTCAATAAAATTCCAAATCCAGCTAACAAACCACTGATTCGAATTAAAGAAGCTTTTGTCATTTCTTTTTCTTCTGTTTTCATAAATACAGAAGTCAACATTGCATTAATAATTAAGGCAACAAAAAGTGAAGAAGCTAGAACAGTTCCTAGAGTTAATGGGAAATAAATCATGAATTTACCCATTACACCTGGCCATAATCCTAATGGTAAGAATGCTGCAAGTGTTGTTGCTGTTGAAGCGATAATTGGCCAAGCAATTTCTCCAACACCTTGTTTTGCCGCTTCCATTCGTGGAACACCTTGATCCATCAAACGATAAACGTTCTCAACTACAACAATTCCATTATCTACCAACATTCCTAATCCCATTACAGATGCGAAAAGAACCATTGTATTTAATGTAATATTCATATCCATTGATCCACCAATCATTGGAAGAATCATAAATGACATTAACATCGAAAGTGGAATCGCTATACCAACGAACATTGCATTACGGAATCCTAAGAAGAACATTAAAACACCAACTACTAAAAGAATACCGAAAATGATACTATTTTCTAATTCAGCAACCTGAGCTTCAATCTTTGTTGATTGGTCATTTGTAATAGAAATATTTAATTGTTCTGGGAACGTTTCTTTTTGTGCTTTTTGTACAATTTCACGAATTTGTTCCGCAGCAAAAATCATATTTTTACCACTTTTCTTCTTAACATCCAGCATCACTACTGGTTGTTCGTATTCACGTGCATACGTTGTTTTATCTTTTTCACGATAAATAACTTTTGCAATATCTTTAATGAAAACTAATCCGTCTTCTCTTTTTACAACAAAGTTTTCAATCTCTTTTGGAGCTTTAATTTCTCCAATTACACGAATATTTCTCTTTAAATCATTTGTAATAATATTTCCACCAGAAATAGTTACATTTTCATTTTGAATTGCTTGAATAACTTGTCCTAAAGAAACATTTGCAGCAGCCATTTTATTAATATTTACAGCTACTTCTACCTCTTTATCTTGCACACCAAGAATATCAACTTCTTTGATTTCTGGTAAGTCTTCAATTTCATCTTCTAAATATTCAGCGTAATCTTTTAATTGTTGTTTTGTAAAATCTCCAGTTAAATTGATATTCAACATTGGAGTTGCTTCTGAAATATTTAAATCAAAAACATTAGGTTCTACTTTTGCACCTGAATCCAACGTTGGCCAATCATCTTTACCTTTTACAATGTCAACTTTATCTTGAACTTTTAACTTCGCTTCATCTGGTGTAATATCTTGATCAAATTCTACAACAATCATTGAATAATCTTGTAATGAATTCGATGTAATTTTATCTACACCACTGATATTTTTAATCTCGTCTTCAAGTTCTTTTGTAATTAATTTTTCTACATCTTCTGCAGCATTTCCTGGATATACTGAACTCACATAAATCTTAGATTCAACAATCTCTGGAAAGGCTTCTCGAGGAAGATTCATATAAGACATCAATCCACCGATTAAAAGTATTGCCATAATTACAAATACTGTCATTCGGTTGTTGATTGCCCAAGAGGAAATTCCGAAATATTTTTTTATGTTATTTTCCATTGAAACAAATTCGATTATAATTATTTAATCTTTACTGTTAATCCTTCACGCATAGATTTTGCTCCTTCATCTACTACAGATTCATTACTTGCGATTCCTTTTGTTACTTCAATAAAGTTCTCGTAGTTTTCACCTGTTTCGATTGCTCTTTTCTCTAATTGCGCTTCACTTTTAGCATTTTTATCTTTTAATACAAAAATGTACTTCTCACCTCTTGAATTTTCTTGGATAATATTATCTGGAATAATCAATGCTTTTTCATTTGTATAATCATTGATTTTCAAGTTTGCGATTAAGTTTGGCTTAATCATATTGTCCTTATTTGGTAAAGAAACTTCAATTGTAAAAGTTCTGTTGTTTGGATTAATATAATGTCCAACTTGTCTCACTTTTGTAGAAATTTCTTTTCCAATAGATGGAAGTGTTACAATAACTTCTGTTCCTTTTTTAATTTTACTTAAATAGTTTTCTGGAACTTCCGCTTTAGCGTACATATTATTTAAATTGATAATACGGATTAACTGGCTTTGTCCTGGAGAAACAACATTTCCTTGCTCAGTAATTACATCATCAATAATTCCTGAAATCGGAGCTTTGATTGTATTTTTAGCCAACTGAATTTTGATTTGCTCAATTGCTTTTTGTTGTGCTTCGTAATTACTTTTTGCTTGTAAATATTGAATTTCTGAACCAATTTTTTGATTCCATAATTTTTCTTGTCTTTCAAAAGTAGTTTTTGCTAAAGCAGCTTGCACTTCTAATTGTGCTAATTGCTGACTTAATCCTCCATCATCAACAATTGCTAACGTTTGTCCTTTTACTACTTTTTGTCCTTCCGAAACTAAAACTTGTCTTAAAATCCCAGAAGTTTCAGGATAAATAACAATATTTTCTTTCGTTTGAACATCTCCTTGGATATTTACATAATGCTTAAACAACTGTGGTCTAACCATAAATTCTGTAACAATAGGATGTGATTTAACGGTATCTAATTTTGAAATTGCTGCTTCTAATTTTGCAATGTCTTTATAGATTTCGTCATATTCTTTCATCACTTCCTCTTTCTTGGCAGTGATTTCTTTTAAATTCTTACTTTTAATTACATCATCAACAGATTTTCCTCCTCCTTCATTCGGTGCACAAGAAGCTAATAATGCTGTAAGTAAAACAATACTATATATTTTTTTCATCTTTCCTTAATTAATTATTTATTGAACTGAAACATTTAAAGCTTTTTCTAAAGCTGCTTTTTTAGAAATTACCTCTAGCATTGCTTGAAGTAAGTTTTGTTGTTGTGTATATAATTGATTTTGTGCTTGTAACAAATCGAAACTTGTAGAAATTCCTTCAAAAAATTTCGTTTGTTGTTTATTTTCAATTCTTTCTGCTAATGTCAGATTTTGTTTTGCTGTATTAAATTGATCGATACTGAATTGATATTCTGTTCTAGCTTGGTCAATTCCTAGTTTTAATTGTTGTCTAACATTTTCTAATTTGATTTCCGCAGAATTTAAAGCAATTTTAGCTTGCTTTGTCTTTGCTGCTCTTCCGAAACTACTGAAAACAGGAACGTTTAAACGTAATCCAAAAGAAGACATATCAAACCATTTTTGTTCTCTTTCATGAAAATTAAATTCATCAGAGTTTCCAGAATATCCAAAGTTGATAAAAGCATTTAAAGAAGGTAAAGCTCTACTTTTTTCCAAATTCATTAAAAGTCTTTTCGATTCTCTGTCTGTATCTGCAATTCTGTAATCCACTAAATTTTCAATAGAAAAATCTGTTGTTAGTAAATTAAAATCAATATTCTCAATCACTAAAGCATCAATATTTTCTGTAAGTGTCAATTTTGTATGCACATCTTGTCCTAAAGTGATATTCAACATTTGATATGCGATATCTCTAAGACGATTTGCTCTGTTTAACTGATTTTCTACTGTTGCTAAAGTAATTTGTAACTGCTCCACATCTTCTTCTTCGTTCAATCCGTTTTTAAAGATTTCTTGTGCTTGAAAAAGATTTTTCTCTAAATTTTCTTTATTATTCTCTAATATCGAAACATTTCTTTCTGCGATTAATACATTTCCGTATGCATTAATTGTCGCTTCCTTAATTCCTAATTTTGTTTTTTCCTTTGCTTGCTCTGAAATTTGCAAATACGTTTTTGCAGATTGTAATCCTACAATATAAGAACCATCAAAAATCAACTGATTTAAAGTTGCTGTAGCTCCCATTGTATATTTTGTACCAAAAGTAACTTCGGCAAATTCTCCTGCTGTTCCACCAAAAAATTCAGCTGGAATCAGAGAAACTTGCTGCTTTAAGTTATCTGTAAAGTTTGCACTCACATCAATTTGTGGTAAACCTGTAGCAGTAGCTTCCCATTTTCTCTTTTTTGCAGCTGCAATATCATTTTCAGCTACACGAACATCAAAGTTGTTTTTTAATGCAAGATCAATTGCATTTTCAAGAGATAAACTTTGGGAATCTTGTGCAAAAACATGCATTTGCATCAAAGCAAATAGAATAAATATGTATTTAATGTTCTTACGCATCTTTATTTAAATTATTTAATTGTTCGATTAATACTTTCAATCCTTCTTCTGTGGCAATTGCTCGAGTATGATATTCTAAAGCTGCTTCTTCTAATTGTGCTAAATCATATTTTTCATGGTTGTGGTAATCTTCTTCATGAATACCAAAAACAATTGAAAAATAGAATCGCGAAACCACATCAATATCTAATTCTGCTCGATACAACTTTTCTTCTATTCCTCGTGTCAAATTACTTTGAACACAATCTGAAAACATACACCATTCTCTATCAATTAATTTTGCATAGGTTTTCGGATAATATTTCTTCAATTGATACATCGGAGAAGTTTTTGAATTTTTAAATAATTCTTTAAACATCTTCTTAATCTCGAAGTTTTCCTTAATCGGATTATATCCTTTTGATGTAATTGAAGTAATAATGTTGTTGATTTGAACATGAACATACTCTGTTGACTCATCCACTAATTCTTCCTTATTACCAAAATACTTGTAAATCGTCTTTTTCGAAATTCCAAGTTCTTTGGCAATGTCATCCATGGTTACACTCTTAAACCCGAAGTTTAAGAACATAAAACCTGCTTTATTTAATATCTCATCTTTCACAATTATTTGAATTGATTTAAAATAACGAGGCAAAAGTACAACAGGAAACTTAAAATACCAAAAAAGTTTCCAAAGTTTTTTTATAAAAATTTTTTAATGCAAAATTGTATCTATATTTGTATTCTATTTTTTAAAAGAAGAAACCTTGAACATAGAAAGATATAAATCGATTTTTCTTTCGCACTTAGAAGAAAAATCTATCGAAAAAGAACCAGTAAATCTTTATGCTCCAATCAATTATATATTAAATTTAGGAGGAAAAAGACTACGTCCGATTTTAGCTTTATTAAGTACAGATGTATTCAATGGAAACCCAAAAGATGCACTTGATGTAGCACTTGCAATTGAGGTTTTTCACAACTTTACACTGATACACGATGACATTATGGATGATGCTCCATTACGTCGTGGAAAGGAAACTGTACATGAAAAATGGGATATAAACACTGGAATTCTTTCTGGAGATGCCATGCTTATTTTGGCATATCAAATCTTGGAAAGTTATGATTCAAAAATCTATAAAGAACTAATGCGTGTGTTTAATCAAACTGCTTTGGAAGTTTGTGAAGGACAGCAAATGGATATGGATTTTGAAACTCGAATGGACGTAACACTTTCGGAATATATGAAAATGATTACGCTAAAAACTTCTGTTTTGGTTGCTGCTGCACTTCAAATGGGAGGAATTATCGCTGGAGCTTCTCAACAAGATAAACAAAGAATTTATGATTTTGGTTTAAATTTAGGTTTGGCTTTTCAATTACAAGATGATTATTTAGATGCATTTGGAAATCCAGAAACTTTCGGAAAACAAGTTGGTGGAGATATTATTGAAAACAAAAAAACATTCCTTTATTTAAAAGCTTTAGAAAATGCTACTTCGAAACAAAAGGAAAATTTAATACATTTATATACGACAGAAAACGAAAATCAAGAAGCGAAAATCGAAACTGTAAAAGAATTGTTTCAAGAAACTAGAGCTGTAAAAATGATTCAAGAGGAAATTGAAAGTTATACAATTCGTGCTTTTGAATATTTAGAGCAAATGAATATTGATGTGGATAAAAAACAAATTTTAGTAGATTTCGGAAACTTCTTGATGAAAAGAAATGTATAAATTTGAATTCAGAAGAAAAAAATACCTTACAATCTATTCATGATTTACAATCTGAAAATCTTTATGAAATGTTGGTGCAACAAATCATTAAAGATTTTCGGTTTGCAAACGTGGAAATTTCCTTTTCAGAAAATGTAAGTCCAGATAACTTAGTTTTAGAACTTTTTCAGATTATTAAAAACTTACTTTTAAAGGATTATAATGCATATTTGAATTTATTATACCGAATTGATGTTTCGGAGAAAGAATTAAAAAACGCAACTTTTAAAGATAATATTGAAGAATTTTGTAAGCATGTTTGCTTTTTAATCTTAAAAAAAGAAATTCAAAAAATCTATTATCGAAAAAAATACCAGTAACAACTATTGAATTTCAACGGATTATATGGTATCGTTAAAAAAAATTAACATTTAGTTGTCTGAAATAAAAAAAAGTTATAATATTGCAGTCGCAATAACAGGGACCCATAGCTCAGCTGGTTAGAGCACCTGACTCATAATCAGGGGGTCGAAGGTTCGAGCCCTTCTGGGTCCACAGGCTGAAATTGTCTATAACCTCTTAGGAAACTAGGAGGTTTTTCTTTTTTATATACTTTTCTATTTTATTTTGTCTTGGTCATTTTGGGTAAATTATAGTAAATTTACTGTAAAAACTGTCCGAAAAACGTCCGACAAAATGAAAGCAAAAATTACATTATACACGTCTGATAAAAAAGCAAAAGAAGGATTTCCAATAAAATTGATTGTTTCTTCAGGAAGTAAAAGAAAAAGAAAATCTCTTGGCTTTTATTCAACAGAATCAAATTGGGATTTTGATAAAGATTTACCTAAACGATCACATTCGCAATTTTCTGAATTATTTCCATTCCTGGCTAACATTCAATCTAGAATTATTTTACTTCCAACTATGCAATTTAACTCAATAGATGAAGTAATTAATTTTCTTTTAAAAAAACAGGCAAAAGAAATCTCTAAATGTTTTTATGAATTTGCTGACGAATTTATCCAAAGAAAAAGAAATCTTGGAAAAGAAAAAACTGCTGAAATTTATCGTACTGGAATCAATCAATTAAAAGTTTTTTCTCCAGATTTAAATTTTGATGAATTGACGTATTCTCTTTTAATGGATTTTAAAGAGTATAAACTTGCTGGAAAAACTTCTAATAACACAATATCAAATTATTTTAGAACATATAGAAGTATTTATAATGATGCTTGTAAACGAGGAATAGCAGAAGATAAAAGTCCATTTAAAGGAGTATTTTCTGGATTAAAAACTAGAGCTGCACAAAACAAAAAGAAATATCTAACAAAAGAAACTGTAAAGCTATTAGAAAATGCAGAATTAACTGGAGTAAAAGATAAAATTAGAAATATGTTTCTTCTTCAGTTCTTTTTAGGTGGGCAAGATTTAAAAGATATTTATTACTTGAAATGGAATCAAATATATGATGGTAGAATATTTTTTAAAAGAAGTAAAATTGGACAAAAAGGATATGAATTTGATTTAAAAATATTTGATAAAACTCAAACAATTTTAGACAAACTTTCTAGTGATGATTCTATTTATGTTTTAGATGGTAGAAAAGACTTTACAGGCTATGAAACTTTTCGAAGAAGATATACTCGTTATTTAATCCAGATACAACAAGAACTAAAAATAGAAGTACAACCAAAAGGTGGAAATCTTGGAATAAAAGTAGCACGACACACTTTTGCTAATATTGGAAAAAGAGAACTAATTGAAGAAGATTTATTACGTGAACTTATGGGACACGAAAGAGATGATATTGATAATTGGTATAAAGATCGTTTTCCAGAATCAATTAGAGATAGAGCTTTATGGAAAATTATTTGTTAGTTTATTCTTAATTTTGGAATTACAAATTTAAACGCAGTATCAATTTTAACTTTTGGAAATAAAGTATCATAATAACCTAAAACATCTTTATATTCAATAAAAGAAAATCTACATAAGTCATTAAATACTTGGTTGATTAATTCAATTTCATTAGTAGTTACTTCTAAATTAATTGGATTTAAATTGTAAGTTATTGAAAAGGGGGGGCTTTTTAAATCATCTATTTCTATTTCGATAGGATTATTATTTTTAAATTTTAAGACTTCCTCTTCTAAATTATTTAAAACATCTAATAAATTACAAAATGATAAATTTTTATTATAAAAATTTTCTATTTCATGTAAGTCTTTAAAATTACTATTATAATCATTTATTCCTTCAAAAAAAAGATTTGAATTCTTTTCTATAAATAATTTATTTCCTTTTAAAAGTAAGTTTTCAGGAGAGTTTTCAGGAAATAATGAAGAATATAATCCTAATTTATCATAAAAATCAATATCAAATCTATCTTCTAATTTCTCAAGTACTTTTTCAAACTCTTCAACATGTTTATAATAATTATTAAAAGTATTCTGAGCTTCTGAAGTTTTAATATTTAAATGCATTTGTTTTGCTCTAAAATTAGAAACTGCTAAAGCACCTAAAGGAAACATTAAAGTAGCAACAAATAGAGGAAATTTAAACCAATTCATGATATATGTTTTTTCATCATGACCTGCTATTGTATATTCTACAGAGTCATCATATATATAATAAATCAAAATAATAGCGATTATTAATGGTATTAAAATTGAACTTAATACAAATACATCATAGAATATATTTTTTTTATTTTTCATTGAATTATTTATTGTTAGAATCCACGTTGTTTTGAATAGATTTCTCTAACTTCTTTTTTTAATATGCTTAACCATTTATTATTTTCAAAATCTAATACAGAATAATTATTTTTAACTTGACTAAAATTTAATAAGTCATTTAATACTTCTTTAATTATAACTAAATCTTTGAAGAACTCTATATCATTGTAACTAATTTCATAATAATTAAATTCAGGTAATTCTTCTAATTCACCACGAATTAGTACATAAGATTCTATTTTAAATCTTAATTCTCCTTTCAATGAACAAATTTTATCTAAATATTTAAAAATTGTATAATTATTATTTTCTTTAGGTTCTTTATCTATTTCTTTACATAAATCAATTAAACTATTTATATAAGTAATATCGCCAATTAAGTTTAAACTATTTTGAGTATTTTCAGGGAATAATAAATTATATAGTTCAAATTTATGTGTGAATTTAATTCCATAGCTATTTTCAAGTTTAACTAATCTTTTCTCAAACTCCTCAACATGCTTATAATAATTATTAAATGTATTTTGAGCTTGTGTTGCTTCAATATTATTAAGAGCAATTTCATGATTTGATTGAGCCAATTCTATATTTTTTTGAGCCGTTTCTAAATTATGATGCATCTGTTTTGCTCTAAAATTTGAAACAGTCAAAGCTCCTAAAGGAAAAGCCAAAGCAGCAGTATATAATGGTATTTTAAACCAATTATAAAAGTTCTCAAATCCTTGTATAGTTAATTTTGGTCTCAAAAAATTATCATTAAAATATAGTTCTCCCAAAAAAATGGAAACCATAAATATAAAAGCCAAAATTAATGGTGTTAAGATTGACCATATCACTAATTTATCTTTAAATATATTCTCTTTATTTTCAAATTTTTTCTCTTCTTTCATAATTTATCTCTTAATATTTTCATTTTTTCGCACACCTAAAATAAACAAAAAATCATCAACCCACACAAAGAATTCCCCCCCATTTTCCAACCAAAAAACACCCAATTCCACACTTTTTTGTAAATTTTTTCAAAAGAAATGCAATTTAAAATCGCAAATTGTCTTACATTAGTATTGTAAAGTATTACACGAATGTTTATCACGGAATATTTGTAACAAAGTTTTTAGTTTTAATTTTTAATAATCTTAAATTTGAGTTTATTCAAAAAATTTAAAAATTTCTATTATGAAAAAATGTTTACAAGTACTTACAATCGTGATGCTTACATTATTTACAATCTCGTGTGAAAAAGAGGACGATACTGAATAAAACTTAAATCTAAATGAAAGTACCATTTCAGTAAGAGAAATCAAACCGCATCATGTGTACTTCGACTGCGATGAGCATCAAGAAGAACATAACATCTACTTGGAAGACGGAAGATTATTCCACAACTGGGGAAGATGGGAAGCTCCAACAGAAAAAACAAATTGGAACTACTGCTTCGAACACAAAGAAAACCACATCAGAGTTTTGGAAAACGGAAGAGCTTTACACGACATCGGAAAAGACGAATTGAATCCAGAAGACTTTTAAAAGCTTAACCTCAATAATTATGTAAAAGGCAATGTTGCTATAAAAACTAACAACATTGCCTTTTATTCATGATATTTTTCCTGCTGAAAGTACTGAGAGGTTTATGGGATTTAGAAATCATAGAGTTTTCACATATATTTCAGGCTCACATATTTTTAGCTTAATCGATTGGTATATAGCTTTTATGCTTGCAAAAAACAAAGAATTCCGTTTTGCTATCCTAGTTCCTTTAGGAATTCAAGCATATCAGACTGCTGGATATGTTTTTAATATAAAAAAAAACTATTTTTTTGAATACGAATTTAAGTTTGTTGCAATCATACTTGCAGCAATCTTTTTTACTATTGTGTACTTTCAACAAGATAAAAACCAAATACTAAAATAATTGCATAATGAATTTTGAAATCATTAAATCAATACTATTAATTAAGAAACAAGAGGGAAATGGGAAATTGGATGATGCAAGTAAAAAAATTGTGGAAGAAAAATTGGTAGATGAATTAGAGAATAAATTAAAAAAATTAATACGAAAAATCAGTAAAAACATTAACGGTTACTAGATATAACCTAAAATATATTTTTCTTGCCAAGTTAAATTTTGTTGAAAACCTGTATAAATGAAAAACTGACCCAAAATTGGGTCAGTTTAAATTATTTAGCTTTTATAATTACCTTATAAAAAAAATTTATTTTAAAAAATTTCAACAAATTAGAAATAAAGTCTCTTCTATTAATCTTCTATAAATACCATTCTACTTCCTTTCCAACTATTCCCCACTCTTGTCATACCCATAAAATTTACTTTTATTTCAGAGAAATCGTATAGTTTTCCTAATTCAAAAGCATTAAAATAAGTACCTACTTCATCCCAATCATCAAAATTAGTAGAAACAGATCCATTATTATTAAAACTCATAGTAAACTTAACTTTAAAGCCCCAATCTGCAGCTAAAGTGTTTTTAAGTTTTCTAGCATTAGTTTTTCTTTTAGTTACATCTACATATTGAATGTAAACTTTTTGTGGTGTTTGGTAGATGTATGTAACTGGTTTTTTTTCTCCTAATTTATCCATTAGACTTTCAGCATTACTCCAAGCGTTTTCCCAAAACATTTCATTTAACTTTTCTGATTCAAGTGTAACATTACCAATTTCACCAATTAATGGTAAGTTTGCTATTTGATGAATTACTATATCATCTGTAAAAGGTGTACTTGGTATCCATTCACCAGGAATAGAATGTCCAATATAACTAGCTAAAGGAATCTTATCTTCTTCATAAAGTTTCCCATCATAATAATATAATCTACTATTAGAAGTTAAATTTTGGTAATCTGGAATTTGTTCTGGAGCTTCTACAGCAAAATAGACTTGATCCATAATTACAGCTAATTCATCAGCTTTTTTCCTATGCCATCCTAAGATTTTGAAATTTTTTTGATGTTTAACTAGTACTCCAACAGACTTATAAATTTGATAATCTTCATGCCAAAAAATTGTTTTCGCTCTTATTTTATCACTATGATAAGCAAAACATTTTTCTCTTGTTCCAAATGGAGACCAACCTCTATTTTTACAAGGTTCTTCATTTCTTAAATAGTTTGCTTGATCTAACATTGTAAAACTATGCTCATTAGCTGCTTCCCAATGACTAGGACCATCACTACCTGTACAAGGAATTGACGAAATAAAAACATCTGCTTCATTATAATTTCCAAATCCATTATCTACTGCAATAGGAGCTTCTGTAGTATTATGTTGCCAACAAGGACTTTCTAATTGATATGTATTACCTGGAGCAAAAGAAGTAACAGTTTCAGATACTTGTATTTCCCCACGAGTTATTTGATACGGATCATAATTATCTTTTAAATGTAAATTATTATCCGTTATATAGTTATCGACATCATTTTTATTTTTTATATCTGAAGATAAAACACCAATTGAAGTATATCGATAAAATTTATTAGCTACAATTACTTCTCTTTTCACAGTTAATACTGCTGCAAAACTTTCATCATTTATAATATTATCTTCTTGATCAATTTCTTCCCCATTTGCTCTAAGTTTTTTTTCTTCAAGCCAAGGTTCAAAATTTTCCATATCATCTAATCTAAAAAATGGAAATAAGGGAGTAAAACCTTGTTCATAATAATTATACATCATTTCTGATACTTCTTCATCAGTATCTAAATCCTTTATTAAGTCTACAAAAGATTTTAGTTGTTCTTTAGTTTCAAATTTTAAAATTCCATTTTCAACAGTTGGTTCAAATTTAGAAAGTTCTCTCTTCTGAGCATTGTTTACATCTTGCGTTGTTATATTTTCTTCTTTTTCGCAAGATGAGATAAGTAAAAATATAGCAAATATTTTTACTAAAAAAATCGTCTTTTTCATATTAATTTAGGGTTATTATTTATTAATTCAATGTTTATCAAAAATCATTGTTATATCACTTAATTCTCCTTCAACTGGTAATCTACCCTTTAAAGTAAGAATTGTTTTATCTTCATTTAATGTATAATCAAAATGATAATCTTCTTTATTTCCATCACTTGCAATAAAAATAAGGATAATCCCTTCTCCATTTTTAGCAAAATCTCCAGAATCACTAATTGACTCAGCACAATTTTCATTAAATGTTACTCTTTTAAAAGTTCTATCTTGTTTAAACTCGTAGTAATCTTTTTCACAATCAGGCATATGGTCATATAATCCAAACACATCATCTATACCAACAGAATTAAAATCCCACCTCCCTATAATTTCTGTTGGAACTAAAAAATCTGGATCTGGATTAACTATTACAAAAGTACCATCATCATCATCATTACATGATATAAACATTATTGAAGTGACTAATACAAATAAAATTTTGGTGATAAATTTAATATTTTTCATTTATAAAAATTTTAATGATTCAATTACAATTTTATATATTCTCATTACATAAATTTTCTTTAATCAGATATTAAAAAAAATCCCTTCTATTCTATTTCTCTTTTATAGCTTTTTTCTAATGAATCTATAATATAACTATTGTTATACTTACAAATTATTAAGTCTTAACAATTGCAAAGTTATAAATTTCTAGTTATAATATTAATTTTTTGTGTTTTTTAAAAAAATTTCACGGTTTTCCGTTATTTCCTATTATTTTTTTTAAAACCGAAATTGTTTAAAAATATTGTATTAAAAATCAATAATTTAGATTATTCATTCTAAAATATATATAATCTAAAAATGAGGGAATAAAATAAGATGGTATTAAATAAATAGAAAGGCTTATTGAATTTTACTGATTTTATGGTAAAGATTTAATTGTTCTTTTTAGTTGTCTTTTATTTTACTAATATCAAGCGTAGCAAGACTAATTATAGTTGAAATAGCTTCCAAATGTTCTTCAAACTCTTCCGTTTTTGCATTATTCTTTTCGTGAAATAAAGTAATAATATCCTTAAATTGATCCATTATCTCATTTGTTCTATCTAACTTATTAGATAAACTCAGAAAAGCATCTTTATTTGAACGAACTTCATTCTTAAGCTCATCTAAATCTATTTTTTTCTTATTGCTAAAATCAGCATAAAAATCAAGTGGTGTAACTTCAAACAATTTAGCTAACTTATTGATTTCATTATATTTTAATTTTGTAATATCTTCTTCATAATTATAAACTGTTTTCACAGAAACACCAATTGCTTCAGCTACTTCAGTAATTTTTATTCCTTTCTTTTCTCTAAGAGTTTTTAAAATATTATTAGAATCAAATTCAATTTCTGGTTTATTTAAAATTTCAGATTTATATGATTCCAAAGGCTCTTTTACAAGAGAATTCTCATCTTCTTTCAACATCTGATACAATTTATCGAGCATTTAAAATCCTTTCAAAAAAAGGTTTGATAGAATATATTAAACATAATAAGAAAGATTATGTTCGACTTTTGAAAAAAGGAAAAGGTTGGAATTCTAGCAATTTTAATAACTCGGAAATGAATCCGAAAAACCCACTAACTCGGATTTGAATCCGAAAACGAAAACAGTACCTCAGATACTATAAAACCTGAAAATTTGGTCAAAAACTCGGATTTCAATCCGACAAATAATAATAATAATAATAATAATATAACTAGAGATAATAATTTCTCTAATGATAAAGAGAGAGAAATTTTTCATTTTAATTCTTTAAAAAAGCAAATGGAAAGTGCTTTAAGTTGTCCAACTTGGAGAGAACATTTGCAAAGAATTTTTAAAAGCGATGAAATAGAATATATTCCTGAAGAAGTAAATAAATATCTCGAAACTTTTATGAAATCAAAAATCGCTGGCAACGATTTAAATCACAATACTTCAAGAATTCGCTCCATGGCATCAAGCTATCTCTACAAATGCTTAGCGAATAATCAGAATTCTGGTAAATCTACTTTTCAACAAAATCAATCATTTCAACTTTCTCCAACAGATTTAATCATTGCGAGAAAACAACAAGAATTTCAAAACTATGGCAGAAAACAATAAAACTATTCAGATTCCACACGATTTGGAAATCGAGAAAGCTGTTTTAGGAGCAGTTTTAATCGACAAAAATGTAGTAGATACAATGCTTACAACGATAAAAAACAAAGAAGTTTTCTATAAAACTTCACATAGAATAATCTACCAAGCAATTGAAAATTTAAATAATCAACAAATTGGAATTGATATGTTGACGGTTGTAGATGAAGTAAAGAAAATTCTAAAGAATGGAGAAAATTTAGATGCTGAAATTGTAGGAATCACACAAGCTGTCTCCTCCTCTGCTCACCTCGAATTTCATTGCAGAATTTTACATCAAAAATGGATTAAAAGAGAAATTCATTTTAATTCATTGAAAATTGCAAATGAAGCTTTAGACAATGATTCGGACGCTCTTAATGTGATGGGAAAAGTGGAAAAAATCATTGAAAACATAAACTCAAAAATATCTGGAGATGGTCAAGAAAAAAGCATGGAAGATGTTTTGATGGAACTTGGAAAAAAAGCTGAAATACTCTCGAACCTAAAACCAAATGAAGTTTGCGGAGTTACTTCTGGAATTGCAGCAATTGACAAACAAACTGGAGGTTGGCAAAATTCTGATTTAATTGTTTTGGCAGCTCGACCAGGAATGGGAAAAACAGCAGCAGTTATCAAAACCATGAGTGCAAATGTACAAAAAGGCGATGCAATTGGTGTTTTTTCTTTAGAAATGAGCAAAAAACAATTAGTTATGCGCATGATTTGTAATGAATCTGATTTTCATATGGACCATTTTACAAAAATTGGTTTTAAAGAAAAAAATCAAATCGAAACATACATGGATGTTGCTAGTAAAATGAAAGATTATCCACTTTTTGTAGATGATAGACCAGGATTGCACATCAAAGATTTATGTCACAAAGCAAGAAGTTGGAAAGCAAAACATGATATAAAAATGTTGATTGTTGATTATTTACAACTGATAAATGCAGAAGATGGAGCTGGAAAAAGAAATAGAGAGCAAGAAATATCTACGATTTCAAGAAGCTTAAAAGGTTTGGCAAAAGAATTAGATATTCCAGTAATTGCCTTATCTCAATTATCACGTTCTGTAGAAAATCGTGGAGGAATGAAAAGACCATTACTTTCTGACCTTAGAGAATCTGGAGCAATCGAACAGGATGCAGATATAGTTGCCTTTTTATATCGTCCAGAATATTATGGAATGGAAGTAAGTCCTGACTTTTTTCCACACCTAACTCAAACAAATGCAAATTCAGAATTTATTATTGCAAAATTTAGATCTGGAGCAACAGATGTGATTCCAATTTTCTTTGATAAGAACAAAGCAAAGTTTATGGATCCAAATGAACGTGAATTCATTTCGAAAATTCCAGAAGAGAATGAGATTCCTTTTGCCTAATGGAATTTATTAAAACTACTCCTACTCTTTTAAACGAAACACATTAAACAATTCAAAATTTATGATTACCTCAAATAATACTCAACAACAAATTTTAGAATTGCAAGCCGAACATGAACTTTTAAAAAAACTGGCTACTGCAAAAGGTTTTTATGATGAATTTTTTAGAATCATCAAATTTCATAGGAATTATATTGAAGCTTTTAACTATCTAAATGATAAATATTTTGATTTGGTAGGAGAATATAAATATTCGAGCTATAACAGCTTTAGAACTGTGAGAGATAGGATTAGTAAGAGGAAATAAAAAACCATTGATTAATGGTTCTTTATTTTTATTGTTAATCGATTGGCTTATACAAATTAACAGGGTTTATTTTCTTTGTGTTATCTGACTTTATTAATATTTCTTTATTAAAGAAACCATTTCTTAATTTAAGACTTGAATCAAACCAAACACAATCTACAAGAGATGAATTTATAGAATTAATTGTCATTATAGGATACTTATATCCCTTAACTGTAACAGTGTCTCCTTTTTTTAGCTCCATGTTATAAAATTTAAATACATCTAAATTAAACAGTTAGATGTTTCCTGTCGGATTTTTTTTGTATTTTGGATATAAATCATATTTTTGGTCTTCCAAACTTAAACTATGATTTGTTCATCCAAGGTTAATAAAATCTCACTTCTTAACCTTCATGGAAATTCTAGACAAATTATATACCAGTGTTAATATACTGACAAAAAGACAACTAAAGGCATTATTTTACCGGAATAATGTCTTTATTCTTTTAAAATTATGTCATATATATTGAACTTTTAAGATTAAAATAGAGAAAGTCATCTTTGGAAGTGACTTTTCGTCATTTATCTTAAAATGATACTTCTAATTCATCTGAATTTCCCATTCACTTGAATCTCCTACAAACAATTCTTTTAAAAAATCAAAAACAATATTTCCAAAAAATTTTCCGAAGAAAACTGTGAAATAGTATTTAAAACCTTCTTTCGAAGAACTGCAAGTGGAGATTTTCTTTTTACTCATAATTTTGATTATTTTGTGTTGTTTACATTACTCTTCCATCAAAGAATTCCTAGCTATTTTGAAACAAATCAATTCAATATGAACATTCTTTCATAACATAGATTTAATCTATCTTGGGGAGCAATTTGTTAGGTTTGTTTCCGCAAAGGTAATGAAAGAAAAATGACTTAAACAAGAAAAATTTCATTTTTTTTTAAATTTAACCTGTCACTTTCCCATTCAATTTACATTATGTTCATTTATTAACATATTATGTTGT
Source organism: Aureivirga marina (assembly GCF_015767265.1). Taxonomy (GTDB): domain Bacteria; phylum Bacteroidota; class Bacteroidia; order Flavobacteriales; family Flavobacteriaceae; genus Aureivirga; species Aureivirga marina. The sequence goes on along the minus strand of NZ_JADPIB010000009.1, from coordinate 101,852 downwards.
TATATGCTTAATTATATTAATAAAACACTTATTTGATAGATTAAATAAATTTTTTTATAACTATAACATATATCTATACCTAATTGATTAAATAAAATATATTATTAACTGTATATAGACTCATATAATTAATTAAATATAAATTAATATTAACTATAAAATAGACACTTATAAATTAATATAAACCAGTATTAACTATAATATTGACACTTATAATTAAATATAAACCAGTATTAACTATAATATAGACACTTATAATTAAATATAAACCAGTATTAACTATAATATAGACACTTATAAATTAATATAAACCAGTATTAACTATAATATAGACACTTATAAATTAATATAAACCAGTATTAACTATAATATAGACACTTATAAATTAATATAAACCAGTATTAACTATAATATAGACACTTATAAATAAACTTATTAAATATCTTATAATATTATTTTTTTAATATATAATTTTCAATCTTTAATTGATCTTTTTATTATATAAAACCATGTATAACGTTTAGACCTATAACTTTTATTTTTTTCAATCTACTTTCATCTATACAAAGGCATTTCTACTTACCGTTTTACCTCACTTTACATGTTGATTATAAGCCTTTTTTATATTAAAAGACTTATTCAATTTCTTATAATATTAATTTTTCTGTTTATCTTCTCATTATATTATATTCTATCCTAAATTGATTATTATATCATATAAAAATTAATATAACGTTTAAACCTATTGTTTATGATTTTTAAATAGAATTTGTCCTCTATTTTTGAGCATATTTATCTATTTTCTTAATTATATAAATTAAGTTTTAAATTTATTTTATTAATTCTCTTTTATTTATTTTAATTATTTTCTTTATATCTCAAATTAATTATTATTATAAATTATAAAACTATAATAATAGCTGTTATTATTAAGTAATAAAAAACCCGTTCTAATGAACGGGTTTAAATTTGTTTTAAGGAATATTTTCAATTATACTTTGAAGATATATTGAAAACATTTTAACAATTACTAAAACAGATATTTTTTTTATTATCTTTGTAATTGACCATTTGAATACTTTTTGAATCATATTCAAATTGGTTTTTTTGATTGTTTTTTTAAAAAACTTGTTCATTTCAATTCGTTTTTTTAAAAAATTATATAATCATTTTTAAAAGCTTTGTATTGCCGTACAAAGCTTTTCTTACCTCCTTCAAATGTACAATCTTATTTTAAAATACAGTTACGAATTAAGTATATTTTTTTAAAAACAACGTATTTTTTACTATAAAACAGACTTAACATTTACACTTAACACATTATATTAGCGAATTAACTAACAATTCCATACTTACATATAGGGTTAGCATAGTGACCTATCCTTTTATTTTACTTCATAGGTTGTCCTTGATACTATCATTACATAAGATACCATAATGACTTTGCTTTTAAGTATAGTCATAACTGAATACTATAACTTAAAGCGGTAGTTTAATAACCTATAGAGTATTATTATATAAGCATTCATTATACTCCATGGCATTTAATAATTTAATTCTTCTATATGGATATATTTGTTTATTTAATTTCTACTCTAAATTGTATAATAAAAAAGCCACCCAATAATGGATGGCTTTTAATTTTAGTTTTTATTAAAGAAGATGTATAAACCCTCATATATCCATATTCTATAATTTATCCATTTCAGTATCTGAATTAGCACCTCTAGAAATAGTTTCATCTTTTTTCAAATAACCACTTTTATCGCCAAGACGACTTTTCACCGCAAAAAATAAGCCTAATACTTTACGTCTCCTTACTTCCACATTTTTGGCTATTTTCTTTAAATCATTTTCTATGTTAAATTTCAAAATCGTTCCATTTGTTTGGGCATATTTTTGATCTACCCTTTCACTTGCAGGCACTTCTAAAATATCACTCTCTTTTGCTAAATTTTGTTGGTTAATTATAGTCAATGCTTTATTTAAATTTATTAATGATTTTCCTACCTCTGAACCAAGTTCTTGATGATATATTGGAGAACTTCCTATCCCACTTCCTTGTGAACCATGAAGTTTGTCTGCATCTTCAGAATCAATAAAAGAAATTAAATCTTTACTTGTTGGATGGTGATTTTGACTTACTTTACCTCCTAAATCACTATGACGAGTCACTGATTTTAATACAATATATTGTGTTGCTATATTTGTGTAACCTTGATAACTTAAATGAGTCATAACTTTTCCATCACTTGTTTTTGGTAATTCTTCTGGATGTTCTAAATCATACAAAACTCTTTCTGCTGTCTTACTTGTGATTAATTGCTCATGTTCACTTCCTGCTCTTACATAAGTATCTGTATAGTATTTTGCAGCTGTAGGTATTTTAAATAAAGTTATGAGTTCTCCTCTATATATATCCCATTTCCCTCCACTATCAGATGGATGTGTAATAACTTCATTTAATGCATTTCTTACTTTACCATGCATACTATTTCCTGATATTCCTTCAGCATTTATAATTGATTTGATTTTATCAGTAAGAGATTGATCCACAACTTTTGAATCTTCTGAAGGAACACTTTCCTTATTTAAACTGAAATATTTTACTGCTGTAAATTTAGGCCCCCCATTAGAAAAACTTGGAAATAATTCATCATTTTTACGAAGTATTAGGATTGATTCTAATATTTGATTCCAAGTTAAACTTTTTTTTTCTAGAATGTTAATTAGATTTTCCTTAGATATTACATCTTTCGATGCAAAATTTTCTTTAATGGCTTTTAAACAGATAATAGCTCTTTCCCCTGGTTTTTTTAATTTCTTTTTATAATAATCTTCCTTCTTAAGAAATTCTTGATTCTCCAACCATTCAATTGCCCATAAATCCCACTCTGAGCGTTTTGGTAAAAGATTAAATTCATTTATAAGAATCTTAATATATTCTAGATTAATTTTATAAGTTTCATCTTCATCAAAATGTTTAAATCCTGTGTCAAGCAAAAAACCCCATATAAATGCTGCTTTATTTTCATCATGTGTTCCTGGAATATCTCTACCATCAATATAAATAACTGTTCTTTGAATAGGTAAAGAATTAGTTGAGTTAAACTTTTTTAAACTTTGCGCATCTTTTCCTTTAGTAGAAAAAGCTAAAGCTTTAGCCCCCATTAAATCTGCTTCTTTTTCTAATCCAGCATCATCATTAATATTAACCTTTCCTTTCATTTGAAAAGTAGGTTTAACTCTATCTTGTTTCTGCTGAACTACATGCCAAGCTTCATGAGGTAAATGTTTTTCTTGTCCTGATGCAATATGTATTTGGTTTCCTTGAGCATAAGCGTGAGCCTTTAATTGAGCAGGTTTATCGGAATTATAATGCACTTTTACATCATCCATAGAATACCCTGAAAGATTTTCTATTCCAGATTTTAAATTATCAGGTAAACCTGTATTATTTTCTTTTTTCTGAATAGATGGTTGTTTTTTAGTTGAATTATTATTAATAATAGACTGTAATTGAGCTGTCTTTTTAACTTGTGGACTATTATTAACCATCTCATATAACTTTTTTTGAGCAACTACTTCAGGTCTATTGTCCATAAACTGAAAAGTAGATTCTCCACTACCCTGCATTTGACAAACAGCATTCAAAATCGATTTACTCTTATTGTCTTGTGTTTTTTCAGTGCGAGTATTCATAATTCATTAATTTTCAGAATTTGGTTAAACACTTACATTAATTTAACAATTAATTACCTTATAATCAACTATATAAATACAAAAAACCATCCATAATGGATGGTTTATAAATTTTAGCGTTTAGATAAATCTTTCATCATAGTTGTTTATTTTTTTTAAATTTTTCTACTTGAAGATTTAACTCTTCCAATTTAGATTGCCAGTACTCTAAATTTTTAAATCTGTTATTATACACCTCTGTTCCTGGTGTTGCTTCTTCAACTCTTTTTGTGTAGATATTTATATTGTTATTAATTTTTGATTTATCAACACGAGTGTTTTTGTGTGCAACTGTGTGTATATCTGTTAGCTCCTGTCTAGACAAGGATTGCAGCTGTGTTGTTTTTTTGTTTTCAGCTGTTTTTTTGTCTGTTTTTTTGATTGCTGAAACATCAAAACCAATTTGCTTTTGTTTCTTTTTTGAGTTTAAAAGATAATTTTCATTTGAAATTAATGTTGGAGTAGGAACTACAAAATCTTGAGAATTCGTATTCTTTAAAGAATAGTAGTAGATTGCTGTTTCACTTAGCTCTGAATGAGTTCTATATTTATACTAAGCAATATAAAACATGAGTGGAAAATAAAGGAATTGCAAAATAACCGCCACTAATGCAAGAGTATTTCCAGTAAGCTTAATTTCTTGTTTTTGCTTGTTTATACTCTGTTTATATTCTGTTTTTGCATCTGAAACTGTTTCTCTATTTTGCTTTTCAACTTCTGCAATTTCTTTAAGCATTTTTTCTTCTATTTGGTTTGCTCTTGAAATCTTAGAAAGATATTTCTGTTGATTTTTATTAGAGATTTTTCCTTTCCATAATTTAGTTTTTCTCCATTCTCTTGCTTCCTGTTTTTTCTTGTTTATTAGCTGTGTATATCTGTTTTTAATGCTTTCTGTTTCTAAAAGAGAAGGATCATTATAAACAATTTTCTTAGCAGTTTGTTCAGGAAAAGTATAACCACCTTGATAAGATGCAAAAACAGCAAACCCAGAAATTACAATAGAACAGAATCCTGTTGCTATTATTTCTCCCAAATAATTATTTGTAGTGTGATAATGTTTTAAAAGTTTATAAAGATGAAAATGGTGATTTTACTCAAAATTATGTTTATGCTAATAAGAATCGTTATCAGGAAAAAGGATTAAATGAGTTAAAGTATTTGATTTTTGAGAAATGTTTAATAAAAAAGAAAAATGCTAATTCTAATATGGATTTTGAATATATTTTAGGGTAAAAGAAATCAAGATTGATTAGTTTGTAATTAAAAAATTGTATTTCTTCTGAAATCATTACCAATATCTATCTTTTCTATTCTAGAAAAAATGATAAAAATTCAATATATAAAACATTATACAATCTATTAATTGAAATTAAAATTTACACTTTAAACTTATTGGTATTATTGTATTTTTGTTTTACCATTTAGAAAAATATCATATTCATGGATATAATTGAACAAGGAATAGAAAAAGGACTTATCAGATTTGATGAGGATAGAAAAAATATTTATTATATACACCAAGATAACAAACGTAGAAATTACAACAACCCTGAAGAAAAAGTTCAAGCAGAAGCTTACTTAAAACTTGTTTTAAACTATGGTTATTCTACTAATAGAATAATACAATTTAAATCTGTAACAATGGGTGCTTCTATAAAAGAAGTTGATATTGTGGTATATAATGATGATGAATGTACACAACCTCATATTGTAGTTGAATGTAAAAAAGAGGATATTTCTGAATTAGAATTTGAACAAGCAATAAAACAAGGTGCAAGCTATGCGTATGCTCTTTCTGGAACTGTGAAATATCTATGGGTAACTTCAAAAATTAAAAATGAATCTTTTTTAATTGACAAAGAAAGTGACGAAAGACAAACTATTCCAGATATTCCTAGATATGGTATTACAGAAATACAAAAATACAAATATGTCAAAGGTGGTAGAATTGGAAGCGAAAAAGCAACAAACGACATCAAGGAAAAGTTTTTTGAATTAGAAGTAATCAGTGAAGAAGATTTAACAAAAGCATTTAAATCTGCTCATAATTCACTTTGGGCTGGTGGTGAATTAAATCCTTCAGAAGCATTTGATGAATTAGATAAACTAATTTTTTGCAAAATATGGGATGAAAAAAATGATAAAAAAATTGGAGATCCTTACGATTTTCAAGTTTTTAACGAACCAATCCCTAAGCATGCAAGCAAAGAACAAAAACTAAAAATAGAAGAAAAAATCACAAATGATTTATATAATCGTGTAAAACGTTTATATTCAATTGGAAAAAAAGAAGACCCTGAAGTTTTTAAAGATAATATTAGATTATCTCCACAAAAAGTAAAAACGGTAGTTTCTTATTTAGAATCTATAAATCTAAACGAAACAGATTTAGATAGTAAAGGTCGAGCTTTTGAAGTTTTTTTGGGTAGTTATTTCAGAGGGGATTTTGGACAGTATTTTACACCAAGACCAATCGTAAAATTTATAGTCAATTCTTTATCTATAAATAATAAATCAAAGGTATTAGACACTTCTTGTGGTAGTGGTGGTTTTTTACTTCACGCTTTAGATAAAGTAAGAAAACAAGCCGATAAAATGGCAGAAGAAGGTTATTTTGATAAAAATATACCTTCAGACTTCGAAAAATGGAAGAAACATTGGCACAGTTTCGCATCTAATAATCTTTTTGGAATTGAAATAAACGAACAAATTGCTAGAACTGCTAAAATGAATATGATCATTCATGAAGTTGGACAAACAAACGTGATTTCTTCTGATGGTTTATTACGTGCAGATGTTATTCAAAAAAATACAGGAAATAAAGGTTTTGAATATGGTACTTTTGATTACATCATTACCAATCCACCTTTTGGTAGTTCAATAAAACAAACTGAAAAAGCATATTTACACCAATATAGTTTAGGTAATAAAGATGTTAGTTGGTTAGATACTAAAAACTCAGCTGTTAAAGGTCGTACAAATCAAAGTACAGAAGTTTTATTTATAGAGCAATGTCATAATTTCTTAAAAGAAAACGGTTTTTTAGCAGTTGTAATTCCTGACGGAATATTAACTAATAGTAGTTTACAATATGTTCGAGACAATATTGAAGAATGGTATAAAATAATTGCAGTGGTTTCTTTACCACAAACAGCTTTTGCACATACTGGTGCAGGTGTAAAAAGTTCTGTTCTGTTTTTAAGAAAATGGCCAAAGAATATTACTGAAAAATATCAAACATTAAAAGCAGATTTACAAACTAAAATTAAAACTGAAAACAATTATTTAGAGGAAGTTACACGAATAGAAAGAGAAAAAAAAGCAACTATAAAAAACCATACTGGTTTTGAAAATACAACAGAAATAGAAGACAAAAAAGAGCTTGAAAAAACAGAGTTATTTAAATCTTGGAAAAAAGAAACTGGAGAAAGTTTTAATCAACAAATTATTGATCTAAGAGAAGATTTAGCAGATAAATACATTGCTTTAAAACAAGAAATGTTAGATGATTACTCAATATTTATGGCAATTGCAGAAGATATTGGATATGATGCAACTGGTAGAGAAACAGGAAATAATGAATTAGAATTAATTGAAACAGAATTAACTCGTTTTATCCAAAATTTAGATTAAATATTATGGCAGAATTTAAATTAAGTGATAAAGTCAATCCTAATAAAGTTTTTATTCTTAAAACTTCTGAAATTGAAAAAAGACTAGACCCTTTTTATTATATACCAGAAATTAAAGAGCTTGAAAAAAAGGTTAGAACAAAAGATATAAAACCACTAAGACATTTCGTTAAGAATGTTTCAAGTGGTGCAACACCCAAAACAACAGAAAAAGAAAAATATTACTCTGACAAAGAAAATGGAATACCTTTTCTACGAGTTCAAAACCTATCTCCTACAGGGATTTTAGACTATGAAGATTGTAAGTATATAAATAAAGAAACACACGAAGGATATTTAAAGCGAAGCCAAGTTAATGGTGGGGACTTGTTAATTAAGATAACAGGTGTTGGTCGAATGGCTGTTGCTTCTGTAGCACCTGATGGTTTTATAGGAAATACAAATCAACATATGGTAATTATTAAAACTGGCAGTAAAGAAGTTAGTACAATTTTAGCTTCTTATCTAAATTCTGATATTGGAGAAAAACTGGCAAGCCGAAGAGCAACAGGTGGAACTCGTCCAGCACTTGATTATCCAGCTTTGTTATCAATTCCAATTTTTTATGATGAGCGTATTTTAACAATTACTAAAGAATCAGTTGACAAAAAAAATAAAAAACAAAAAGAAGCCAAAGACTTATTAGCAAGTATTGATACTTATCTATTAGACGAATTAGGAATTACACTACCAGAAAAAGACAATTCTCTTGAAAATAGAATTTTCACTACCAAATTAAGTGAAGTTAGTGGAGTTAGATTTGACGCAATTAGTGTCAATAATTCATATTTAACTGAGGCCTTAAAAGCTGGAAAGTATCCAGTTAAAAAATTAAAGAAAATCACAAAAAATATAAGAACAGGTACTACTCCAAGTTCTAAACTTAAACCTTATGAAAATAAGGGTATAGTGTTTTTAAGAAATAGTGATTTACAAAACGGTGAAATCACTTTGAAAAATGTTAAATATGTAAAAGAAAGTTTACGCGAACATTTAACATTTTCAACTTACAATGATATAATAATTTGTATTGCAGGTACTGTTGGAATTTCTGCAATAAACAAACAAGATGTGGATATTTCAATCAATCAAAATGTTTCTTCAATAACCATAAAAAAAGAAAAGATAAATATTGAATTCATTAATTATTATTTCAACACAAAGTACAATATTTCAATTGTTAGAGGTTTTTGCTCTGTTGCGACAATTTTATATTTAAATAATGAAAATTTATTTAATATTCCTATTCCAATTCCACCAATAGAAAAACAAACTGAAATAGCAAATCATATAACAGATATAAGAAATCAAGCAAAACAATTAGAGTTGGATGCAGAACAAATAATGATAGAAGCAAAAACTAAAGTAGAACAAATAATCTTAGGATAATGAGTATAGTTAAAATACAAATAAACCATACTAAAAACTTAAGTAAAGAGAATTTGGCTTTTTATTTATATGATTTAATTGGAGAAGAATACAATTTAAGTGAAGAAGATGTAGAAGATTATTTTGAAATTGAAAATGTGTACAAATTACCTAGTAATAATTTTATTAGCATTTTTACAATTGATTTTCCAGAACTATCACATAACAGGGATTTTCAACCAAAAGATACCATAAAATCCTACTTAGATACAATAAATAGTTTAGAAGAAGTAATTAGTTTAGTTAAACTACAAGATGCTTTTTTACAAGAAATTGCAAATCAATATTTCAATAAATTATTCATTATTGAAATGGAATTAAGAAATGTGTTAACCTATATTTTAACTTATGATGAAAAGGCTATTGAGAAAGGAACTTTTAAAGAATTTGGTGTACAGTTAGCAGAATCTTATGACAATAACAATGTTTCCGACAATTATGAAAATGGTTTGTACTATATACTTTTCAATCATTACGCAAGTTTTGGAGAACCTAAGAGATTAAAAACAGACCAAATTTCAGAAATATTACAAGATATAAGTTTATCCGATTTTCAAGAGTTTAAAAAGCGACTTCAACAAAGATATATTTCAGAGGAAAGACATACAGAATTTTTATTTTCAATTAAACAGAAATTGAAACCATTAGAAAATATGCGTAATTCTGTAATGCACATTAGAAATCTTTCAGATACAAAAATGGCAAATTTTGATAAAGCAGTTAATGATGCTAATTTAGAAAAAGGAATACAAAGTCTAATCTCGGAATTTTGGAGAGCAGAAAATGATATCTTAAAAGAACTAACTTGGTTATCTTTAGCTGAGAAAGAGTTAGAAAAATACCAGTTAATAAAAAAGGATGAAATTTTATTAATTAATTATCCTATTAATCAATCTTTACCATTACTTAATGATTTGGATGGATATGATAATTTGGGTGATGTGAAAGATTATATTTATGAAGAATTAAAAGACAAAATTGAAATAAATGATTTTATTCCCGAATGTAAAGAACAAATAGATCTTTGGATAGATCAAGTAAAAGTTCTAGAATACAATCAAATCAATATTTCTTAGTATTTCATTGTAACATCTTAAATAAATACAAAAAAGAGCTAAAAGATATTAGCTCTTTTTTATCAGTTATAAAATAATATTATAATTTTGGACTTCAAATAAATTGTTATGAATCAAAAAGAAATTATTTCTGATATTTCTAAAAGACTATCTGAACATCTATTAGAAGAAAATAAAATTTATGAAAAAGAGGCTTCTTTTTTAAATCTATTAATAGGATTATCTTCAGGAAGTTTTATTCTTATCTTTTCTCTAATATTTAAAAATAATACTGAAAAAGTAATATCAAATTTAAATTTAATTACTATTGTAATTTGTTTTATTTTAATGTTAATATTTCTTATATGGCATCAAAGAGCAATTAAAAAAATTTCTTTAGCATATTTCCATCGAAGGTTTCTTTTTGATCTTCAGGAAAATATTCTGATACAACGTGAAGTTGAACTTAAAACAGCAAGCGATATTATTAAATTTAAAGATGCTTTTTTTAATTATAAATATATAGAAAATGAAAAGAACAAAACAGATATTTTATTTCAGATTAGTCTATATCCATATTTAATTCATCGCAAAATAAGTTATTTTTCAGTTATAATCTTATTTATAATTCAATATATTTCTATAGCAAAAATTATACTAACTATTATTAATTAAAATATTTTTTTGAGTTTCAATTTTAAAAATCAATAGTAAAGTCATCTAAATAATCTTCTGGTAGATAAACTTAAATATTTTTCTAAAGTTTTAATGTTAGTATGTCTATTGATTGTAAAATAATTTTATTTTAGATTCTATAGGAGTCTGTCCGAAAAATATCCTTATTAATTTAAAATAAAACAAAAAAACCTATTATTTACAGTAGTTTAAACAAAAAAATAAACCTGACTCATAATCAGGGGGTCGAAGGTTCGAGCCCTTCTGGGTCCACAGGCTGAAATTGTCTATAACCTCTTAGTTTCCTAAGAGGTTTTTCTTTTTTATATCTAAAAGTTTTCTAAATCTGACAAATTGATAATTTTTAAAGTTTAATTATGTGATTTTAAAAATTCCCAATAAGGATCTATTTCTTCACTTTTCAATCTATTATTAGAAATTATTGATTTAACTCCTTTAGTTAGTGCATAACCTAAACCACCAACTGCTACTGGTACAATTGAAATAGCCAAAATTCCAGCAAGCATTCCACCACCAACAGTCGCTCCAATTGCTGCTAATCCTGATGTTATTCCTGCTGCTGACAATCCTACAACTGCTCCAGAAGCTCCAATAGCAGAAGTTATTGTTCCAAATCCTAAAACACCACCACCTAAAGCTCCAATTTTTTCAGAAATCTTTTCTTTATCAGCTTTTGTTAATTTTTTATATTCTTCAAATCCTATAGAAATCATTATACCAACTTGTTTGATCATATTTGAAGTGGCAAATGTTTTTTTAGCAATAATTCTTTTTAAAGTAGCTATTGAACAATTAATTTCTTTAGCAACTTCTTTAATCTCTAATTTATTTTCTTTCATAAATACAGCTAAGAAATGTGGGACATTTTCTACGTTAATTTCATCCATATATTTTATTTTTTAAATTTTCGAAATCCAAAATATTTTTAAAAAACTTAAAATTGAACCTATTAAAACATCTAATTTTTCAAAAAGAAGAAATTAAATCTTTATAATTTCATTAATAAATCATTTTAAGTTTCATTTTATTAATTACTCCAAAATTCAAATTTCTGTTTCACATTTCCTTACGGGAAACCGTAAATAAAAAAAATACTTCTTCTAACCCATTCACAATAAAAATCTTATAGAAAAAAATTTCAAAAAAACTGTAATTTATATTTAGAAAATATATTACATTAGTGTTGCAAAATATTTCAAATAATTAAAAAACAATAATTTGTAACTAAAATTGTAAAAAAAACACAATCATAATGTTAAATTTGAGATATAACAATTTTAAAATTTATACTATGAGAAGTTTTTTACAAATTTTCGTATTACTATGTTTTGTTTTTACAATTCAATCATGTGACAAAGAGGAAGAAATCCAACAAATAGAAAAAGAGCAACATGAAATCAACCAAAATGCAGAACGTAAGAGAGAACACGTGTACTTCTTCTGTGATGAGCATCAAGAAGAACATAACGTCTACCTTAGAGACGGAAGATTATTTCACAATTGGGGAAGATGGGAACAGCCGAATGGAGTTTGGTTTGAATGCGACGAACATAAAGAAAAACATGTCCGCATCTTACAAGACGGAAGAGTCTTCCATGATATTGGGAAAGATGAATTGGACCCAGAAGATTTTTAAAAAAATAAGCCTTAATAACTATATAAAAGCAATGTTGCTAATATTCTTGGCCACATTGCCTTTTATTCATGACATATTTCCAGCTGATAGCACAGAAAGATTTATGGGTTTTAGAAATACTAGAATTTTTCTTTATGCAGCTAATTCAAACATTTTCAGCTTAATTGGATGGTATTTAGTTTTCATTCTTGCTAAGGAAAGAGAATTTAGGTTTGCTATCTTAGTTCCTCTTGGTTTGCAAGCATATCAAACCGCTGGTTATGTTTTTAACATTAAAAAAACTCATTTTTTTGAGTTTGAATTTAAGTTTGCTGCAATAATAATCGCTGCAATCTTTTTCACAATATTATTTTTTAGAGGCAAAACTTTCATAAAAAAACAAAAACTTACAGATGAGTGAAGAAATTGTAAAATCGCTAATTCTATTCAAGAAAGAGAAGAGTAGAATGAGTAAAGAACAAAAAAAAGTTACTGAAAAAAATTTGAGAAAGGAGACGATGTCGATGATGGAGAAGATTATTAATAAAATAGAAGTTATTGGAGAAAACATCAATAATTACTAGACTTTATTATTCTCAAATTTTAATTGATTTCATATAGATTTACATTTAGTTTTTTAAAACTTTTTGTACTTCTATGATGAAACACACACAATTTTGATGTAAAAATTTTATATCAATAAAACACTCATTTCTAAAAAATTGCAATAAACACAAACCAATATAAAATTAAAACCTATGAAAAACACATTAAAATTCCTTGCATTTTTATGCATTGTATTTACTTTACAAAGTTTTGAAAAAGAAAGAAAACACATTTATTTCTTTTGCGAAGAACATCAAGAAGAGCATAACATTTTCCTGCAAGATGGAAGACTTTTTCATGATTGGGGAAGATGGGAAAAACCTGATGGGAACTGGAAAGGCTGTGAAGAACATCAAGAAAAGCACATTCGTATTTTAAAAGATGGAAGAGTATTTCATGATATTGGAAAAGACGAAATAGATCCAGAAGATATTTAAAAATTAAAACCTATGAAAAACACATTAAAATTTCTTGCATTTTTATGCATTGTATTCACTTTACAAAGTTTTGAAAAAGAAAGAGAACACACCTATTTCTTTTGCGAAGAACACCAAGAAGAACACAACATTTTCTTACAAGATGGAAGACTTTTCCATGATTGGGGAAGATGGGAAAAACCAGATGGAAACTGGAAAGGCTGTGAAGAACATCAAGAAAAACACATTCGTATTTTAAAAGATGGAAGAGTATTTCATGATATTAGAAAAGATGAAATAGATGATGATGATATTTAAAAAATAATTTACAATTTGCATTGTTGCTGTTTTTTTGGTGACAATGCATTTTTACATGATTTTTCAAGAATAAAAAAGAAAAAATCAGTGCAAAAATGAAGAAAGAGAAAAATAAGAGATTAGGAGAAAATTGGAAAGATAAAACAGTAGATTTATTCGAGAAATTTATCAACACTATTGAGTTTATAGGAGAAAGCATTAATAATTATTAGATTTTTCTGACTTTTCTATACAAGCTTAATTGCTCTTTTTGTAAATCATTTAAGGAGTCAATATCTAATGAAACCAAGCTCATCACTGTAGAAATTGCATCCAAATGTTCCTTTACATCTTCATCCTTTAGCGAAGCAGAATTCTCATGAAACTTTGTAATAATTTTCTGAAATTTTTCCATCACAGCAAGTGATTTATTTAACTTTTTCATCAAATCATTTGTGGTTTTATTATTCTGTTTTAATTCCTTTCTGATTTCTTTTAAATCTACTTCTTTTTTAGTTCTATATTCTGTAAAAAACTCTAATGGGGTGACTTCGAAAACAGTGGCAAGTTTCTTTATTTCACCATGTTTAATTTTTGAAATATCTTCTTCATAATTATAAAGTGTCTTTTCTGAAACTCCAATTTCTTCAGCAATTTCACCGCGTTTTTTACCACTTTTTTTGATATAATCTTTAATAATGTTGATTTCTTCTATTTCATTTTGCAATTTTTTGATTTCTTTATTTTTTCTTTTTTCATCTACGCGAAGCATTTCCCCTACTTCTCCAGCAGTTAAAATCCAAGCTGGATTTAATTCTGGAAATTTTTCTGCTAAAAGTTCAGCATCATAAGTATCTCTGTAAAACCAGTTTATGATTGCATTTGGCTTTTTTCCTAGAAATTTTGCAAAAGCAGTTTTATTTTTAAAATTAAAATGTTCAATTATTTGATCTAAAATTATTCCTTTCCTTCCTTTCATCATTTTTTAATGATATTTTTTATCATAAAAATTTTTATATATCATTTAATATGATATATTTGTATATATATAATCATTGTTAGTGTAAAGATATGGAAAATTCATCTAAAATTTAGACTAACAGCAGTTGCACAGATAAAAAAGCATGGAGTTATGTAACTTCTAAATTCAATGATTATACAACACTAAAATAGACAGCTTATAAGCTTGAAAAGATGGGTTGCAAACAAATTGAAATTTATTGCAAAATAAATTTGAAATTCAGATATAGCAAAGAGAGAATTTCATGAATGAACAAAAAGTATTTAAGTAATAAAAAATGTCTAAAAATCCCAATTTTAAGACAAGAAGTTTGTATTCTACCCTATCTCAATGACCAGTAATTGACAGATTACTGGTTTTTTCATTCAGTAATTTTATACAATAAACAAAAAAACCTGAGATTACATCTCAGGTTTTTCATTAGATAATACAAGTAAACTATTTATCATTCCCCTACAACAACAAACTCAGTTCTTCTGTTCATTTCTTGTTGCTCCTCTGTACATTTAGCACCTTTTACACAACCATCAACTGGGAATTTGTCTCCGTATCCTTTTCCAGTTAATCTATCCATTGCAATTCCATGAGCAACTAAATATTTCACTGTAGACATCATTCTTTCGTCTGATAATTTTTGATTATAAGCATCTGAACCTCGAGTATCTGTATAAGAACGAACATCCACACGAATCGTTGGATATTTTTTCATAATTTCCACTACTCTATCAAGTTCTTTTGCTGCATCTGGTCGGATATTATACTTATTAAAATCAAAGTAGATTTTGTTTGTATTAATATACTTCACACCATCTTTCATCATAAACTCATTTGGTTGTAAAATAACTTCAACAATATGAATTTTATCTTCTTCAAATGTTGTACTTAATTGATCATGGCTTGGAGAATGAAGATCCGCAGTTGTATGAATATCATAAATTGCATCACACTCTACATCAATTATAAACCCACCATTAGAACCAGTATAAACGCTCATATCTTTATTTCGCTTATGTTTAGGTTCGTGATGTTTATGTTTTTTATGATGTAATTTTACTAAAGCTCCAGGAAGAATTGGCCCATTTGCTTGTTTTACAATTCCTCTAACTTGCTGTGTACAAACGAATACAATTGGGCTTTCTTCTTCAAAATAATAAATATCATCGCTTCCAACTCCTCCTTTACGATTCGAAGAAACAAATCCCATATCTTCATTAGCATCAATAAAAAAGGCAAAGTCGTCTGCTATTGAATTAATAGGAGTACTTAATCTTTTTGGTTTACTACAATCTCCATTTGGATACACTCGAACTCCAAACACGTCTAAACCTCCTAGACTTTCTTTTCGATTAGAAGAGAAATAAAGTACATTGTCTTCTCCCATAAAAGGAAACATTTCATTGTATGGCGAATTTACATTTGTTCCTAAATTAATAGGCTCTCCTAATTCACCATCTTCTAAAATTTCAGCGATGTAAATATCAGTTCCTCCATGCGAACCTGGCATATCAGAAATAAATAATAATTTTTTTCCATCAGGAGTTACCATAGGATGTCCTACAGAAAAATTTGGATTATTAATATCTAAAGATTCAGGATCTCCAAAATCACCATTTTCTTTAATCTTTACTTTATAAATTTGAAGTTTATTCTTATGGTTTTTAGATTTTTTAAACTTCTCATCTAAGTAATTGTTACTTGTATAATAAAGCATTGATCTATCTGGTGTAACAGTTGCAGAGGCAACATGAAATTTCGTATTTATCTTCTTAGGAAGTTCTTTAATACTTGCTATTTCACGAGCATTCGGCATCCATTCACCTTTAAAAAGTTTAAGATAAGGCTGGCCATTTTTACTCCATTTCCTATCTTGAACACTTCTTACCTTTCTGGCCGAAGTAAATACAACCGTATTTCCATCTAGAAAGGTAACTCCAAAGTCAGAGTTTTTAGAATTCATATCTAAAAGTTTGACTTTGTATTTACCTGTTTCCTGAGCACACATACTATACGCAAAAAACAATGTAATAATGAATATAATTTTCTTCATAAAACAATTAATTTTAATATTTAGAAAAATCTTGGACTATAAATATTTGTTCTACTAAAGTTGAATAACAACACAATTTCATGAGATCCTGAATTGTAACGTCCAAGATTATTTAGTGTATAGTCATATGCATAAGCTACTTTAAACCCAGGAGATAAATTAAACCCAGCTAAAGCCGTTATTGCATCATTCCAACGATAAGCCATACCAAACTCTACTTTGTCTTGTAAAAGCACGTTAGCAGCTAAATTCCAAGTCAATGGACTTCCTGCTGAACCTCTTACTAAAGTCGATGGTTTGAATTTTAAATCTTCTGTAATATCAAATACATATCCTCCAGTTAAGAAATAGTTTGATTGTTCAGATGCATTTGAAATAATTCCATCTGATTTTTCAAAGTGTTTATTTTCTAACAAATTTGGAATCGAAAAACCTACATACCAACTTTCTGTATGTATAAAAGTACCAACTCCTAAATTCGGATAAGCTTTACTGACATTTTCATCAAATAATGGATCATTTTCATCCAGTGTCGTAAGTGATAACAATCCAATATCTTGGAAAGTCACTCCAGCTTTTAATCCTAAAGCTAATTTCACTTCATCTGAAAGAAATAAAGTATAAGAGAAATCTCCATAAAGGTTTGTTTCTTTTACTGGACCTATTTGATCATAAACTCCAGAAAAACCTAAACCTACTCTATCTCCAACTGGCGATTGTACGACAACTGTTGCTGTTCTTGGTGCACCTTCCATGCCAACCCATTGAGTTCTTCCTAAAATCCCTACACTAAAATCTCCTGAGGAACCAGCATAGGCAGGATTCACAACATTCATATTATAGTAATATTGTGTATATTGAGGATCTTGCTGCGCAAATATTGTCAACGGCAGAAAGACGATAATTCCTAACAGTAATTTTTTAATTTTTTTCATAAAATCAATTTATATGGTTATGAAATGAAAGAGAGTAACCAAAGAGTATAGCTACTCTCTTTTCAGAATTCTTTTTATTTATTTAAATACACCCAACCTGTTTGTGGTTTTCTATTATTATTATTGAAATTAATCACATAGAAATACGTCGCAGCTGGTGCCGTCTCGCTTGAGCTCAATGAGAAATCTCCATCATAGTACCCATCCCACCATTTTGGTGTTTGATTTGGATTACCATTATGCGCATACTCATAGATTTTATTTCCATTTCTGTTATAGATTTCATAACTAAAGTTTGGATATAATACTTGAAGGTATTTGATCTCAAATACATCGTTTATACCATCACCGTTTGGTGAGAAACCATTAGGAATTTCTAATTTTATGATTGGTTCGATAACTATTTTCGCATAGTCATCTTCGAAGATATCTCCGTTATTTGGTGTTGAATCAAAATCAAATTCATCCACAAATACTACCTCAGCAATATTTTCGTAATTACCTGTTGGCTGTACAATTACTTTTACAAATAATAATGCTGTTGCTCCACTTTCGATGAAATTAATATTCCAAATTCCAGTGCTTTCGTTATATGTACCATTAGTTGTTGAAGCTTCTACAAACATGAATCCTGATTCGATATAATCATAGATTTGTAAGTTATTAGCATCACTTGGTCCATCATTTTTAACTTCCACTGTGAAAGTGATTTCTGTATTTGCGTCTGGATTAAAGTTGTCAACTGTTTTATTTAATGAGATATCAGCTGTTCTGATAGGATAAGTTTCTACACAAGACTCGTCATTTGCAGGATCTGTATCTTCTTCAAATACATTTGTTACTGCTGCACAGTTTACATACTCATCAATTACATCATTAATTGGAAGTACTTTTGCTGTGATTGAAAGTCCTTCGCTCGCATCCGCAGGAATAATTCCAACAATCCACTCACCACTCACTTCATCATAAACTCCTACCGAAGCATCATAACTTACAAACTCATATCCTGTTGGTAATAAATCTGTAATAATTACTGCTGTTGCTTCACTTGGTCCTTCATTTGCTACTACAATATTGAACACTACATTATCTCCAACATAAGGAGTTTCATTGTTTACTGATTTTAATACGAATAAATCAACAAGTGGAATTGGCACAATGTCAACCACACAAGCTTCATCATCTTCAAAATCACTGTTATTATTAATTGTAGAATCAATATCTTTTTCATTTAATCCTGTAATAGCAGAACAGTTAATATAGCTTCCTTCAGGTTTTACTGTTGCTTCAATTTGAAGTGTTACAGAATCTCCTGCAGCTAAAATTCCAATATCCCAAGAACCAGTATATTCATTGTAAGTTCCAGCACTTGGATTTGAAGCTACGAAGTCAAATCCTGTTTCTAATAAATCTGTTACAACTAAACCTGTTGCCATACTTGGACCATCATTCGTTACAGTTAATGTAAAGAATACATTCATTCCAACATATGGAGTTAAATTGTCAACAACTTTTTGGATACTTACATCTACAACTTGTGTTGGATAAACTTCCACACATGCATAATCATCTTCTAATGGATCTTGGTTTCCATTGTTTGGATCAGAATCTGGATCAAATTCATTTGAAGCAATTACTTCCGTACAGTTTGTATATTCTGCCTGTGTTTTATCTGGAGTAACTGTCGCAACAATTGTTAATGTTTCAATTGTTGGTCCATTTGCTTCTACATAAGGAATTGTCGTAATTGACCAATCACCTGTTCCATTATCATATGTTCCATTTGTAACTGTGTGTGATACATAATCGAATCCAATTGGTAATAAATCAGAAACTAAAACATCTGTAGCATCACTTGGTCCACTATTTACTAATTTGATTGTAAATGTTACATCAGTTCCAACATCTGGAATTTCATTATCAACTTCTTTGAAAATTGATAAATCTGCAACTTGGATTGGCACTAAAGTGATACAATCTTCTAAAATTGGTGAGTTTGTATCTTCATCTGAAGTAATTGTCACACAGTTTTGATATTCATCAATTGTTCCAGTTGTTTTTTCTACTTTCGCTGTAATTGTCATTACTGCTGTATTATTAGCAGGAAGTAAATCAAACAACCAAACATTTGTCAATGGATCAAATTGTCCAACAGAAGGTGCAGTACTTACAATTGTAAATCCTGTTGGTAATAAATCTTCTAATTGAACTTGTGTCGCATCACTTGGTCCAGCATTGAAAGCTGTAATAGTAAACACAACATTATCTCCAACAAATGGTGTTAAATTATTTACAGTTTTAGTAACATTTAAGTTCACCACTGGAATTGCGTTAATACTAACTTCTGTAGTATTGTTTTCCCAAAGTGGATCTACTTGATCTAATTGTGTAATCTCAGTGATGTTAGAATAATTTCCTTCTGGATTAACAGTTGCTTCAATTTCTAAGAATTTAACTTCACCAACAGCAAGACCTCCTACATTAAATAATCCAGTTGCTGGATCATAATTTACTCCATCTGTTATATGACCTACATATGTAAATCCTGTTGGTAATAATTCATTAACTAAAACTCCTGTTGCATCACTTGGTCCACCTTCTAAAACATCTGGGAATTGTGTAAGATCAAGTGGTGTTGGATTCGCAACTTCAATTAAGAAGAATACATTTGATCCAACTTCAGCTTCTGTAATTAAGTTTGGTGTTCCAGCTTGTGGATCATCAAATACTTGTTTTACAATTTCTAAGTTTGAAATTGGATTTGGATACGCTTCTTCTTCCGCTGTATTATTTGTTTCATCTAAATCAACCTCAACTGGAGCTCCTGGAGCATCAATTAAAGTAATTGTTGTGAAATTCTTTAATAATGGTGAATCTCCATTTGCAATTCTTACAGTTGTAAAGTCACTTTCAATAAATAGAAGAACTGTATAAACAACTTCCTCTCCTGGTTTTAAGTCGAAAATACTTTCATTAATATTTCCTGAACCAACTGTTGTTGGAATTGTTGGTGTTCCTGTTACAGAAGTAACTTCCCAGAATGAAATACTAGATTCAGCTGGTGCATCATTTGCAATTTGCACTTCTGTAGCTGTACTTGGTCCATCATTCTTAACTCTAATTTCATATTCGATTTCCGTTCCAGCAGTATAAACTACGATTCCGTCTTCCATATGAACTTTAATATCCGAAACTTGTGTTGGTAATGTGTCTTCACAGATATAATCATCTTCTAATGGATCTCCATTTCCTGGAGTAGAATCTGAATCAGTTTCATTTACATTTACAATCTCAGCACAATTTTCATAACTAATTACAGTTCCTGCTGCATTTCCATCATTTACAATTGCTGTAAGTGTTAATACCATTGTTGCATCTTTTGGAAGTGCATCTACTAACCAATAATTATCTTGATCTGTATTATCTCCATCATTATCATCTGGAATAAATACTCCCATTGAAGGATTTGCACTAACAAACGTATATCCATTTGGTAAATAATCTACAATTTCTAAACCTGTTGCAGTACTTGGTCCGTCGTTTCCAACTGTAATTGTAAATACAACTTCCTCTCCTACATTTGGCTCATCATTATTTACTTGCATGATAATTCCTAAATCAACAATCGCTACTGGAGCTGTATTATCCTCTACAATGTTATTTGTTAAATCAGGATCTGTTTGGTTTAATGCTACAATTGCAGTTACATTAGAATAATTTCCTGAAGCATTTACTTGTGCTACAATATCAAATCCTTCTGTAACTCCTTCTGCTAAATATCCTAAATTCCAAATTCCTGTTGCTGGATCATAAGTTCCTGCACCTGTATCTGAAACATAAGTATAACCATCAGGTAATAATTCCTCAACTAAAACTCCATCTGCATCACTTGGTCCAAAGTTTACAACTTCAATTGTAAATGTCACATTATCTCCAACATTTGGTGTTGCATTATTTGAAACTTTTGTAATCTCTAAATCCGAAACTGGATATGGATGATCTGTATCAACATGAGTACTATGTTGAGGTTTTAAATTTAATGTTGCACTTGTTGCAGTTACTTCAAATTCTAAATTTGGTGAAGCAGCATTTACAATTGTGAAATCACTTTCAATAGCTAATTTCGCTTGTAATACTAATTTTTCACCTGGATCAAAATCTAAAGTTCCTCCAAATGCAGCCGCATCTAAAGTAATTGGTCCTGTCAATGGTGTTGCAGGCAATCCTAATCCTGTCATATCTACAGAAGTATCAGGATTTACAACAGTTAAATCAGTAATTTCCGTTCCTGCTGGAATTTCAATTAATATTTCTGTATCTAATGCTGGACTTGGTCCTTCATTTTCTAAAGTAATAATGTAAATATTATCATCTTCAGTTGGAGAACCTGCTGCTCCTGTTCCTGCTGTATATTTTGTTTTATTATCTGTTGCTTCAATTTTCAATGTTGCATTTTGAACTGGAACTAATGGGATACATTGTTCGTTTACATCATGCTCGTTTGAATCAATTGTTGCACAAATATCATATTGGTCAAGAATTCCTTGATCTCCATTTACTAATACATTAAATGTCAACACTTCTGATTGTCCACTTGGTAAATTTCCTACATCCCAAATTTGTAATGCATTATCCCAAGATCCTGCCGAAGGTGTATCATTAATATATGTATAACCTGGTCTAATAATATCTAAAACTTGAACTCCTGTTGCCGTACTTAATCCATTATTTACAATTTCTACATTAATTGTAAGTTCATCTCCTGCAAATGGAGCTGTATTATTTACAGTTAAACTAACAGCCAAATCTACATTTGGTGTAACAGTTAAACCTGCTTCTACAACATTGTTCCCCCAATCTGGATCTGTCTGATTCAATCCTAAGATTTCAGTTACATTAGAGAAATTTCCTGTTGGTTTAACAACTGCTTGAATTTCTAATGATTTTAAATCTCCATTTCCTAATGCTCCAAAATTCCATACTCCAGTTTCTGGAGAATAATTTGTTGGTGGATCAAAGAAAATATTATGATTAACATAAGTATATCCATCAGGAAGAAGTTCATTTACAAAAATTCCATCTGCATCACTTGGACCATTATTAGAAACTTCAATCAAGAAATACACAGTATCTCCCGCTTCTGCTTCTGTTATCAATGTCGGTGTTCCTCCTTGAGCATCGTCAAAAATTTGTTTAGCAATAACTAAATCCGAAATTGGATTTGCTCCATCAATATCACTTGCAATTGCAGCTCCTGGATTTGGATTTGGTAAATCACTTGTTGCTTCTACAGTAACTTCTAATTCTGGTGCAGTAATATTATTGATAGTAAAATCGCTTGGAATAATCAATTCAAACTGAATTTCTATCATTTCACCTGTATCAAAAGTAACTCCTGGTAAACTTGCTGGATTATTAATTAAATTTTCCGCTTGAATTTGTGTAAGTGGAACAGCTAAGTTTGTTAAGATTGTGATATTTCCAATAGAAGTTCCTGGAGGAATTGTAATATCTGTATCAATTTCTCCAACTAAACTTGGTCCAATATTTTCTACTTGAACAACATAAGTGTTTGGAACTCCAGCCGTATATGTATCTTGATTATCTGTAATTTGCGCAACTAAATTAGCTACTTGACTTACAGTTAAATCAATCACAGCTTCTCGATCTGGTGCTTGTGGATTAATTACTTGTGGAGGAGGTGTTCCATCAATTCCTGCAACTGCTACAAAATCATAAGCTGCATCTGGTAAAACCTCAACAAGCATTTCCATATTTACTGTTGTATTCTTTTGAAGATTTCCAACAGTCCATGTATCTAATCCATCGAATGCTCCAGCAGAATTATCATATTTATAATTCAATCCAGAAGGAAGTGGAATATCTACTTCTACTCCATGCGCATTACTTGGTCCTTCATTCTTTAAAGAGAAAGAAATCAAAATTTCATCTCCAGCATTTGGAGTTGCATCAGAAACTGTTGCTTCTAAATATAAATTGATTCTCTTCACCGCTTCTACATGTGTAGTTGTTTCATCATCCTCAGAAGGATCGAAATTGTTTGGTGTAGAATCTATATCCTCTTGATCTGCGGCAACAATTTGTGCCATTAAGTTATAAACTCCAGAATCTAAAACAGTCATCGTGATTATTAAATCTTCTGAATCACCTGCTGCAATAGTAGGAATTGTCCAAGCTCCTGCATCTTCATTATATTCTATAGAAGGTGTTGCAGAACCAAACTCATATCCTGAAGGTAATAAATCACTTAAAATTACATTTGTCGCTTCACTAGGTCCAGCATTATCAACTGTAATTGTATAAACTACAACATCACCAACATCTGGTGTTGTGTCTGAAATTAAAGCTGAAACAGATAAATCAATAATTTGATTTGGAGCTAAAAGTAATTCAACACTATCATCCTCATCTGGTAAAGTCGCATGGTTATTTGGACTAGAATCTGGATCATCAATTGGTGTTGTCATCGCTTCTAACTGACTAATGAAAGAATAAGTTGGTGCATCTGGTAAAACTGTTGCAACAATTGTTGTTGAAACTACTCCACCTGCCACTAAACTATTGATATCCCATTGTGGGAAATCTGGACTTGTAGAAGTCATTCCATTTAATGCTGCTTCTACATCTAAATCACCAACATCACTTGGTCCTTCATTGATTAAAGTTAAAGTGAATGTTACATTATCTCCTACATTTGGTGTTGGATTATCCACTTCTACAAATAAAGCTAAATCCGCTATTGGATCTGGATTAGGAACTGGGCTTAAAGAAGCTTGATTACTTAATGCTGAAGAATCCAAATCATTATCTGGTGAAGATGTAATTTGAATCGTATTTCCATAGTTTAAAGCTCCTGGAAGAATTAAAGCTTCTACTGTTAAAGTTTGCTCTTCTCCTTCTGCTAATGCTCCAATAAACCATTTATTCACTCCTGGATCATAATTAAATGAACCTTTATCTGCTTGATAAGCTACAAACTCATATGCTGCATTATTTAAAATATCCTCAACAACAACTCCAACTGCATCCGTTGGTCCGTCATTTCTTACAGTAATTGTAAATTCAATTGGTGTTCCAACATATCCTGGTGTAGCTGGATTCGCTGTGTAAGCAACAATCATTGGATCTGTTTGAAGAACTGGTGTTGCTGTAAACGAACAATCTCCCGCACCACTACATACTGGAGTAGGATCAATTGTTGCAGTTGAAACTTCAAAATACTGAATTAAATTATCAGTCATATCACTAGGAACAGCAATACTAATTGTATAAGTTACATCATCTCCTGATGGTAAATCAATTAAATCTGTAAACATTCCTGTTCCATTATTTCCACCTGCTGTTGCAGTCCAAGAAATATCTGCTGGATCAATATTGATTGGAAGTGGCGCAATAATTTGCACATCTTCTGCATCATTTGGTCCATTATTCGTAACTACAACTGTATATTGGAAAGGTGTTGCACTTCCTGGTGTAAATGTTGCAGGATATGTAATTGCAACATCAATATCTGCTTCAACTATTGTCTGTCCAGCTTGATTATTTTGTGGAACGTTATCATTTTCATTTCCAAAAATTGTTGCAACATTCATATAATTTCCTGTTGCATCAATAATCGCTCTAATATTTAATGTTTCAGCAGCAGCATCATCTAAATCACCAACTGACCAAACTCCTGAAGTATAATTATAATCAGGATCAAATTCTGGATCTCCAACAGTATAAGGAAGAACTGTATATCCAGAAGGAAGTAAATCTTGTACTGAAACTCCTGTTGCAGCACTTGGTCCATTATTTTGAATATTGATTTCAAAAATTAAGATTTCTCCTTGAACATAATCAGGAGCTCCTCCAAATTCATCTGTTGGAGGATCGAACCAAACTTCTAAATCTGTAATTGGATTTGGTAAATTTGTATCAAATGCAACATTATTATTTGTGTCTTGCTCAAATGTTGTTGTTGTAACAGAAGCATCTACATTCAAGTTTGGTGTGTCTCCTGCAACTAACGTATAATTTGATGGAACATCTATTTCAATTTCTAAAATTAAAACTTCTCCTGCTGGGAAGGTTAATCCTGTAATTGTAAATCCATCATCAATTGTTCCAGGGAAAGAAGGTACAATCGTTCCTGGATCTGTTGCATGTAATCCAACTGAAGTATAAATTAATTCTGTTGTATATGGTCCATTAATAATTTCTAAGAAATCATTAAATGTTATCGTTACATTTTCTGCTTCACTTAAACCTGTGTTTTGAACAGTTACAATATATATATTTGGATCACCAGCAGTATATAACTCTTTATTATCTGTGATTGTTATATCCATATTTGCAACAGGAACTGGCACAAGTGTTGTTGAGATGTAATCATCTTCTACATTTGCAGCAGGATCTGTTCCACTTGTTGGAGGTGAACCTGGATTGTTTAAGAAATCTGAATCTAAATCTGGATTTGGTGCAGATAAAATTTCTGCCCAGAAATCATAGTAATCTATAGGAGCAGCTCCATTTGGTAATCCTAAAACTTCAAAAGTAAATGTTTCTGAATCAGAATCTCCAGAGTTTAATGTTGCAATTGGCCAAGGACTTAAAGAAGTTGTTGCAGGTGTAAATCCTAAACCATTTCCTTTTCCAAAATCAACAATTATATTTGAAGCTAAAGAATTAGAAGGACCATTATTTGTTAAAGTAACAGTAATTTCAACATGTTCTCCTACTTCTGGATTTTGATTACTTACTGTAAAAGTCATATCTAAATCACTCGCCGCAGTTGGTGAAATATTTGGCATACTACCAAAATTGATATTATTTCCTAAATCATCACCACCAAATGTGTTTGGCGAATAATCTAAACTTCCAGTATCTGTCTTAATTTTTAACTTAAGTTCAATTATCTGATTCTCTCCTGCAATTAATGTGAAATTATCCCATTTATCTGTAGAAGAATCATAAGTACCATCAAGGAAATTATAAGCTAAAATATCATATCCATCAGGAACTAATTCATCAACTGTAATAATTCCTGAATCAGCATTTCCTTGATTTGTAATACTTACAATTAAATCCATTTCTTCTCCATAATAAGTTGCAGTAGGAACAGGTTCTAAGAAAGAAATATCTCCTTGTAAATCAACTATTGGAGGAAGCAAAGCACTGACAGCATTATTGGCATAATCCCAATCAAATTCTTGCATAAATGCTTCACCAACAAACTGGTAATTTCCACTAGAATTTCTATTTAAAAATAATGTAAGTTCGACATCATTTCCTGGATTTAAAGATCCAATTGTCCAAACTCCATTATAAAAAGTTCCAGCCTCAGCATTAAATGAATCTAACTCAAATCCTGAAGGAACAAACAAATTAGCATAAAGCTCTGTAGCACTAAGTTGTCCGTTATTCTGAATTTGAAAAGTAATTTGATAATCCGAAGTCGGATTTCCATCTGTAAATAAAGATGCATTAAATTCAATATCTGTATAATTCGGTGCAAAATCATGTGTAATACTCTGGATTATCCCATAAGTAGTTTGTGTAGAAACAACATCTACATCAAAACTATCATCATCATAATAATCTCCATTTGTATTCGCATCAGACGGTTCTTTTAGATAAACTGGAATATTTAATACAAAAGTAGCTCCAGCAGCGATTTCTGGCACATTCACTTGAGCTGGATTTCCAATTATCACATTAGGAATTCCACTAAAATTAGGTGCTAAATCATCTCCAAAAGTTAAATCTACATCTATATCTGCAATTGCAACAGGAGAAGTATTTTCAACAGCCAATGACATCATTGCAGTTTCTCCAATTGAAGTAACTCCTCCACTTGTAACATATGTTGTAAAAGTTGGATTTACAACTGTATATTGCATAGAATTAGTAAAGTTACATTCTGAATCCGTTTCATCATACATAATACCTGTCACCTCAACATTCTTTGTTCCAGCAGTTGTAAATGTATGCGCAAAAGAATAAGGAGTTTCATTAACATCGATAGCAACTATAGTTCCATCAATTGTCCAAACTACATCTTGGTAAAAACGAATGTCATCTAATCCCCAAAAAGCATTTGTTACTCCATCAATTGCTTTCTGTTTCCATCTAATAGCTGTATTTGCAGTTTGAGCAGCAGCAGGTAGAGCAACAACATACTTATTCCAGTCATAATACTCATTTCCTGTAACTCCCATATCAGATGGATCGTACTCCATAATATTATTCCAAGATGTTCCTCCATCCGTAGAGTATTGTAAGAAAATCCCATGACCAGAATCAAGGAATTCACAATCTACTCCTGAATCTAGTACACCTTCAGCAAATTTCATATAGAAAGTTACCATTGCTCCACTTCCAGAAAAATCATAAGATGTTGTGGTAAGTGCTCTTGGATCAGATGTATTCACAGCATCTCCAAACCAATAAAAATCACCTCCATTATAAGAAGGGTCACACATAGAGTTTGTGTGCATTCCTGGAGTTCCTTCAGTAGCTACCCAACCTGTCGGCATTGTGCTCATATCATATCCTCCCTGCTCATCTAGTAAACTAAATGTAGCATCCGTTTGAACTGCTACAGGACTCTCAGGTGACGCCGTGACTTCAGTAAAGCACTGTGCATAGACGCCATCATAGAAATAAAAACAAAAAAATAAAAGCAATAAAATCGATCGGCTTTTAATTTTGCGAAAAGTAATATTCTTCATAGTTGAATGATTTAGTTTAACAGTTATATCATTTCATTTAATTAACTATTAGGCAAATCATTCCTTAGGGTTGTACACTTCAATAAAAATACACCTAACAATCTTATTATCAGGTTATTATATTTCACTATACATAAATTTAAGCACTTTTAAAGAGATAAAAAATAATCTTAAAAAGGATAAATTATTTTTACATAATTCACATTTTTTTAAGCTTAATTAATTGATTATCAGTATTTTAATTAAAAAAAAGTGAAAATTTAGCCAAATTTTATATTTTTTTATGATTTTATTTTATACAACTATTTGATTTTAAGGTTATTAGAAATTTAATTATTTGTAAAACAGGCTCTTTTTACAACATTATTATTCCTAAACTTTTATGTATATCTTTGTCTAAATTAATTTGATTTAAAAAACTATATATATGTACCCAGAGGATTTAGTAAAACCAATGCGTGAAGAATTAGTTGCGGCTGGTTTTGAAGAATTACACACTGTAGAAAGTGTAGAAGACGCATTAAAAAAAGAAGGAACAACTTTAGTAATGGTAAATTCAGTTTGTGGTTGTGCTGCTGGAACAGCTAGACCTGGAGCTATCGCTTCTACGTTCAATGACAAGAAGCCTACGCATTTAACAACTGTTTTTGCAGGAGTTGATAAAGAAGCTACAAACAAAGCTAGAGAATTTATGGTTCCTTTCCCTCCTTCTTCTCCATGTATCGCTCTTTTTAAAGATGGAAACTTAGTTCATATGTTAGAAAGACACCACATCGAAGGAAGATCAGCGCAAGCAATTGCTCAAAATTTAGTTGCTGCTTATGACGAGTTTTGTTAATCTAAACTCTTAAATCATATAAAAAGTTTGTTCTATTTAATTATGGAACAAACTTTTTTTATTTTATCAAATTCCTTTTGGTATCGAATCTATCAAGCGTTTTGTATAAGAAGTTCTCGGAGAATCATAAATAATATCTGCATCTTCTTTTTCTTCAATTTTCCCTTTATTCATCACAATTAATTGATCTGACATATATTTTACAACTGCTAAATCATGTGAAATAAATAAGTAGGTGAAATTAAATTTCTCTTTTAATTCATTTAATAAATTCAAAACCTGAGCTTGTACAGAAACATCTAAAGCTGAAACAGATTCATCGCAAATAATAATTTTCGGTTGTAAAGCAATTGCTCTTGCAATTCCGATTCGCTGTCTTTGACCTCCAGAAAATTCGTGTGGATATCTATCGTAAAATTCTCTTTTTAATCCAACTCTTTCCAATAAGTTTAAAACATATTCTTTTCTTTCTTTTTTTGAATTTAAAACTTGATGAACTGTCATCGTTTCCAAGATTGCTTTTCCAATTTTCATTTTTGGATTTAAAGAAGCAAACGGATCTTGAAAAATCAATTGAATATCTTTTCGGAATTTTTTAAACTGATTCCTATTTAATTTTGAAATATCTTCACCTTTATAATATATAGAACCTTCAGTAGCTTTTTCTAAATGTAAAATTGTTTTACTTAAAGTCGATTTTCCACAACCAGATTCCCCAACCAATCCTAATGTTTCTCTTTCAAATAATTTAAAAGAAACAGAATCTACAGCTTTGATTTCTTTTTCTTGCTTTCCAAAAAACGATTTCTTTGGCTGAAAATATGTTTTTAAATCTTTCACTTCTAAAATTGGCTCTTTTTCATACATCACTTTTTGTCTTTCTTTTCTTTCTTCAGAAGTAAAAATTTCCTTATTTACATTATCATCAATAAAATCAGAAACAGTTGGCAATTTTTTTAAGCGAACCTCTAATTTCGGACGAGAATTTATCAACGCTTTTGTGTAATCTTCTTTTGGGTTTTCAAAAAGTTCTTTTGCAGAATTATGTTCCACAACTTTTCCTTGTTTCATCACTAAAACCTCATCAGCTATTTCTGAAATCAAACTTAAATCATGCGTAATAAAAATAATGCTCATCTGCATTTCTTGTTGTAACGATTTCAACAAATCAATAATTTCCTTCTGAACCGTTACATCCAAAGCCGTTGTTGGTTCATCTGCAATCAACAATTTTGGTTTACATGCAATTGCCATCGCAATCATCACTCTTTGTTTTTGTCCACCAGAAATTTCATGCGGATATTGATTAAAAATACTTTCTGGTCTTGGAAGTTTTACTTTTTCAAATAAAGAAATTACTTCTTGTTTCGCTTCTTTTTTTGAAATATTCTGATGTCTTTGTAAAATTTCAACAACTTGTCTTCCACATTTCATACTTGGATTTAAGGAACTCATCGGCTCTTGAAAAATCATAGAAATTTGATTTCCTCTTAAAGTTTGCATTTGTTTTTCGGAAAAATTTAGAATGTTTTCACCTTCAAACAAAATCTCTCCTGTCACTTCTGCATTTTTTGGAAGTAATTTTAAAATACTTAAACTCGTAATCGATTTTCCACTTCCTGATTCACCAACAATTCCAAGAATCGTGTTTTTAGATAAGTTAAAATCTAAATTTTGAATTATATGTATTTTTTGATTATGTTTTTTAAATTTTACGTTTATTTTATTTAATAATAACATGAATTTGTTAAAAATATAGTGTAAGTGTTAAAATTTAGTTAATTATATTTCAAAATATTGTATCTTTATGTAAAGATTTGAATATGAGAGAGTTCTGAAATCAGTTATTTATAGTTAAACAAAAAATGATTTTGGCAGAGCTTTAAATCCTCTTCGCTAAAATAACCAATCAAATGAAAAAAGAAAAGGTATTTTAATCAGAGATTCAAAAGAAACAATTAAAATATTTTTTGAAAATTTTAGTAAAAATTTTCTACGTTCTATCATGTTTTATAAATATTACACACTTCTATTTTCTTAATGGAAGTGTGTTTTTTTTGCCAACCCCAAAACGCAAAAAGCATTCCTATTGTTATGGTTATTTTAAAATACATCTGATTTTATTTTGATAATTGTTCCATATTTCAACAAGTGAATTTATACGATACTAGGATCCAATTTATAAATTCATCATAATACAGCGCGCAATTTCGAAATTAGAATGATTTAAAGTAAAAGCAGATTGTTTAATTGTTTAACATTCAAATTTTTTTAAATCAAAATGAAAAAAAACTACGTAAGTCCCTTAGTTTTTTCTCTTTTCTGTGCATTCTCCCTAACTGTTTCTGCACAACAAAGAGATGCTGTTAAAAACCAACATACAGATGCATTCGGGACACCAAAGTTTATCAACTTCCAAGAAGATGTAAACTTATCTCAAAAAAACATTCAATCAGCTTTTTCAGAATATCTGAAATTAAATCCTGAAGACACATTTATTAAAATCAAACAATTTAATGATGATCTTGGTTTCATCCATGAAAAATACCAACAATATTACAAAGGTATTAAAGTAGAATTTGCTACGTATTCTGCTCACTTCAAAAGTGGAAAACTAAATTCTATGAATGGTGAAATGTATCGTATTAAAGACTTAAACACTTCTCCTTCTATTTCGGCTTCACAAGCTTTTAATAATGCTTTAAGACATATTGGAGCTACAAATTACCTTTGGGAATATCCGCAAAGTGCGAAAGCAATGGATAATTATGAAAAACCTCAGGGGGAACTTGTAATTATTCCTAATTATGAAACTGTCGAAAATGGCAGAGATATAGAGGATAATGTAAAATTAGCTTTCAAATTTGATATTTATGCGACAAATCCGCTTAGTCGTGGAGATGTTTATGTAGATGCACATACAGGAGAAATTATTCTTTATAATGCAACTATTAAGCATGCAGGTGAATTTGGACACACAGGACATAATCACGCAACGGAAGTAGCAACTGTTCCTAATTATGAACCAATGGATGAAGCTCCAATGGCAGTAGCTTCTGGAACAGCTCAAACAAGATATAGTGGAACACAAACTATTACTACAGGTACAAGTGGAGGAAATTATATCTTAAGCGATTCTGGTAGAAAAGTATATACTAGAGATGCTAAAAATCAATCAACGGCAGGGTATCCGTATGTAAATAATTATAATCAATTTACTGATAATGATAACAACTGGACAACTTCAGAGCATAGTCCAGGAAAAGATGATGGAGCTTTAGATGCTCACTGGGGAGCAATGAAAACTTATGATTATTTCCAAGCAAAACATAACAGAAATAGTTTTGATGGAAATGGCGCTCAAATTAGAAGTTATGTTCACGTTTCTTCAAATTATGACAATGCTTTCTGGAATGGTTCTGTAATGTCTTATGGAGATGGAAGTTCTAATGGAAACGAAGGAAATGGATATTTCGATATTTTAACAAGTATTGATGTAGCAGCACATGAAATCGGTCATGCTGTTTGTACGTATACTGCAAACTTAGTTTATCAAAGAGAATCTGGAGCAATGAATGAAGGTTTCTCTGATATTTGGGGAGCTGCTGTAGAAGTTTATTCAGGAGCTACAGATAGCGATAAAGATGAGTGGCTAATTGGAGAAGAAATTGATAGAAGAAGTGGTTCAATCGCTTTACGTTCAATGAGCAATCCAAAAGCAAAAGGACAACCAGATACTTATGGTGGAACTTACTGGAAAAATGTAAACTGTGGAACACCTACACAATCTAATGATTATTGTGGAGTTCATACAAATAGTGGAGTTTTAAATCACTGGTTCTATATTCTTTCAGTAGGAAAATCTGGAACAAATGATAATGGTGACAGTTATAATGTAACTGGAATTTCTATTGATAAAGCTGCTAAAATTGCATATCGTTTAGAAAGCACTTATTTATCTTCAAATTCAACATATGCAGATGCTAGAACTTTCGGAATTCAATCTGCACAAGAATTATATGGAGCAGATTCTCCTGAAGTAATTGCAACAACAAATGCTTTTTATGCAGTTGGAATCGGACAACCTTATGGAGATAATACTTCTAATTATTGTAACTCAAAAGGAACAAATGTTAGTGATGAATATATCAACAAAGTACAATTAGGTTCTATCAACAATACAAGTGGATCTAATGGTGGATATGCTGATTTCACTTCAATGTCAACAGATTTAGGTAAAGGACAAAATTACACAATCACAATCACTCCAACTTGGACAGGTTCTGTATATAGCGAAGCTTATGCTGTTTGGATTGATTACAACAATGATATGGATTTCAGTGATGCAGGTGAATTAGTTTGGTCTAAAGCTGCTTCTACAGATACTCCTGTAAGTGGAACGTTTACTGTTCCTACTTCTGCTACATCTGGAGAAACTAGAATGAGAGTTTCTATGAAATATAATGGAATTCCTTCTGCATGCGAAACATTTACTTATGGTGAAGTAGAAGATTATACAGTAAATATTGGAAGTGGTGGTGATACGCAAGCTCCTTCTGCTCCAACTGGATTATCTGCTTCTGGAACAACACAAAATTCAACAAATTTATCTTGGAATGCATCTTCTGATAATGTTGGTGTAACTGGTTATGATGTTTATAGAGGAAGTACAAAAATCGCTACAACTGCTAGTACTTCATATACTGCTTCGGGATTATCTGCAAGTACAACTTATACTTTCAGAATTAAAGCTAAAGATGCTGCAAATAATATTTCAGGATATAGCAATTCTGTAAACGTTACTACTTTATCAAATACAACTTCGTATTGTTCTGCAAATGGAACGAACACAAGTTATGAGTATATTGATTACGTAGGATTCTCAGGAATTGCAAATACTTCTGGAGATAATGGTGGATATAAAGATTTCACAAACCTTTCAGCTTCTGTTGGAAGAGGTGGTTCATATACACTTTCTTTAAGAGCTGGATTTAGTGGAAGTGCTTATACTGAAAACTGGAAAGTATGGATTGATTTTGACAAAGATGGAAGCTTCGAAGCTAGCGAAGAAGTTGCATCTGGATCTTCTTCAAGTACAAGTACAGTTAATCATACTGTAAACATTCCTTCTTCTGCTGCAACAGGAACAACAAGAATGCGTGTTGTTATGATGTATGGAAGCGGAACTGTTTCAGCTTGTGGAAGTTTCCAATATGGTGAAGTAGAAGATTATTCTGTTAACATCGCTAGTTCTGCAATTGCTGGAATTTCAACAATGGATACACAACATTATGAAATTGGATTTGAAGCTCCTAATTTCACTTTAGAAGTTTATCCAAACCCTGTAACATCTGGAGAAATCAGTATTTATACAGGAGAACGTAGTGAAACACATTTCACTATTACAAATCTATTTGGACAAGTACTTAAATCAGGAAAAGTAACACAAAAACCAATTAGTGTGAAAGATTTAAATACTGGTGTATATATGATTAATGTTAACGATGAACAAAGAAGCTTAACGAAAAAACTTTTCATTAACTAACCATTTTTAACTAGATAAAAAAAAGGCTTTTCGAATATTTGAAAAGCCTTTTTAATTATAAATATATTTTAAAATCTAAATTTTTTGTAACCATTTACGCATTGAAACTTCTTCTTCAATAATAGAACGAAGTTCAGAAATTGGTACACGCTTTTGCTCCATCGTATCTCTATGACGAATTGTAACTGTATTATCTTCTAGAGTTTCATTATCTATAGTAACACAATAAGGTGTTCCAATTGCATCTTGCCTTCTATATCTTTTACCAATCGCATCTTTTTCATCATAAGCTACATTGAAATCGAATTTCAAATCATCTACAATTTTATGTGCGATTTCAGTTAATTTCTTTTCTTTCTTCACTAATGGTAGAACAGCAACTTTATAAGGAGCAATCACTGGTGGTAAATGTAAAACTTTTCTTACTGTGCCATCTTCTAAAGTTTCTTCTTCATAAGAATTTGAGAAAATAGCTAAGAATAAACGATCCAACCCAACAGAAGTTTCCACTACATAAGGAGTATACTTCTCTTTTGTTTCATCATCAAAATACTGAAGTTTCTTTCCAGAATGTTCTTCATGTGCTTTTAAATCGAAATCTGTTCTTGAGTGAATTCCTTCTAATTCTTTAAATCCAAATGGGAATTTAAATTCAATATCTGCTGCTGCATCTGCATAATGCGCTAATTTCTCGTGATCATGGAAACGATAATTTTCTTTACCTAATCCTAAAGATAAATGCCAATTTAATCTGTTTTCTTTCCATGCTTCATACCATTTCTTTTGTTCTCCTGGGCGAACGAAAAATTGCATTTCCATTTGTTCAAACTCACGCATACGGAAAATAAACTGGCGAGCTACAATCTCATTTCTAAAAGCTTTTCCTGTTTGTGCAATTCCAAAAGGAATTTTCATTCTACTTGTTTTTTGTACGTTTAGGAAGTTTACAAAAATACCTTGCGCTGTTTCAGGTCTTAAATATAAATCCATCGCAGAATCAGCAGAAGCTCCTAATTTAGTTCCAAACATCAAGTTGAATTGCTTCACTTCTGTCCAGTTTTTAGAACCAGAAAGTGGACAAGCAATTCCTAATTCTTCAATTAAAGCTTTTACATCTTCCAAATCTTCATTTGTCAAAGATTCTCCTAATCTCTTTAAAATTTGATCTTGTTTTGCTTTATAATCTAAAACTCTCTTATTAGTTGCAACAAATTCCTCTTCATTAAAAGCATCTCCAAAACGTTTTGCAGCTTTTTTGATTTCTTTCTCAATTTTAGTGTCAATCTTGCCCACATAATCTTCAACCAAAACATCTGCTCTGTAACGCTTTTTCGAATCTTTATTATCAATCATTGGATCGTTAAAAGCATCTACGTGGCCCGATGCTTTCCAAGTTGTTGGATGCATAAAAATTGCAGAATCTAATCCTACAATATTTTCATTTAATTGCACCATTGCTTTCCACCAATAATCTCTAATGTTTTTCTTTAATTCGATTCCGTTTTGAGCATAGTCATAAACTGCACTTAAACCATCGTAAATTTCACTTGATTGGAATACATATCCATATTCTTTCGCATGTGAAATAACTTTTTTGAATTGATCTTCTTGTTTTGCCATATAGCAAAGAGTTTTTTAGGTATTAAGATTTAACACTATATTTTCAAGGATTTCTCCTTTTCTGAAAATTTTTTATTCTTTCATTTTAAATGAAGGTCAAAATTAAAAAGAATTATGTAAAAAATACTTCTATATAAAAACTTAATTCTTCTTTCTTCCTTCAGAAATAAAAAAAGGCCTCTAAATTTTAGAGACCTTCTTTCTTTTTTTAATTTCTTATTAAGAAGCTGCCTTTTGTTTGTTTATTTCATCTTGCAGTTTTCTCATGATTTTTTGCTCGCGTTCTAAAGCTCTTTTTCTATGTGCATCGAATTCTTCTTGAATTTCTTCTAAATCTTTCTTTGCTTGAACAGTTACTACATTACTGCTTTTAAATTTAGAAATAAAGAATAATAATAAGATTAAAAGAATTACAACAATTGACCACATAAAAGTTTTATAAGAACTTTTTGTCATTTGCATTCCAATAAATGTAATGCTATCTTTTTCTTGATTAATTGAAGATAATTTTCCATTCGTATTATCTAACTGCGATTTCAATGAAGAAATTTCGCTTTTTTGTTTATCAACAATAACATTTACTTTATGTAATTTTTCTTGTGATAATTTTAAACTATCTAGTACGTGATTTTTCAGCTGATTTAACCAACTTCTTTCAACTACTTTAAATTGTTTATAATTATTTGATTTAAGAATAACATAATCAAATTGATTCTTGATTGTTCCTTTATTTAGCGATAATCCGTCTGTCGTCTGTGTCTCCTGCGCTGCTAAATTTCCAATTAAAAAAAGTGTAACAACAAGTGTGAAAAAATATTTCGATAATTTCATTTTGAGGTGATTAAATTTTATTTGCTAAACGCAAAAATATAAACAATATTCTGTTTGTCAAGTGCTTTAACAGTAGAATAATTTGTTAAATTAATTTTCCGGGTTTTTCTATGTGTTTTTCCATGTGTTTTTGAATCTCTGACTCAATTGTTGGGAAGATTGCTGGCGCAATTCCTTTAATAGGTTTATACAAAACAGAATCTTCTAAAGTATCCTGAGAAACAAAAGGAATATTAGAATTTATTTTATTAAAAATAAATAGTATTCCGCTGATAATTACTGTAATTTTAATAACGCCAAAAACTCCTCCAAGAATACTGTTTATCGTTCCTAAAGATAATTTATCAGCAAATTTAGTAAATAGCTTTCCTAATAATAAAATCACCGTTACAATCACAGCAAACGTAACAATATAAGCTAATGCAGTTATATATTTTTGTTGCCATTCTAAAAATCCCAATAAACTTTCTACAATACTTGAAAATAAAATCGCTCCTAAAACTCCTCCAACTAAAGATGCTAAAGATGCGACTTCTTCAAATAAACCATTCAGATTTCCTCTAATAAAACCTGTTGTCATTAATACAAGTGCAATAATATCAAATAGATTCATTTTTTATTTTTTTATAAAATTCATTTTTCAATCTTCTGTAAAACATTAAAATAATGCATTATAAATATCCTCGATTTTAGAAACCTGAATAATCTGAATTCCTGTATTTGTTACTGTCAATTTGTTAAATCTTGATACAAAAATTCGATTAAATCCAAGTTTTTCTGCTTCTAAAATTCGTTGGTTTACTCTCGGTACAGGACGAATTTCTCCTGAAAGTCCAATTTCTGCTGCAAAACAATAGTCATGCGGAATCGGATCATCTTCATTAGAAGATAAAATTGCTGCAATAACTGCCAAATCAATCGCTGGATCATCCACTTTTATTCCTCCTGCAATATTTAAAAAGACATCTTTTGCTCCCAATCTAAATCCAGCTCTTTTTTCTAAAACAGCTAAAAGCATATTCATTCTTTTTAAATCATATCCTGTTGCAGAACGTTGAGGCGTTCCATAAACTGCTGTACTAACCAAAGCTTGAATTTCAATCATCAATGGTCTTGCTCCTTCTAAAGTTGCAGCAATTGCAGTTCCGCTCAAAGATTCATCTTTTTGAGAAATCAAAATTTCAGATGGATTGGAAACTTCTCTTAGTCCAAAACTTTGCATTTCAAAAATTCCCAATTCTGAAGTCGATCCAAAACGATTTTTATTCGCTCTTAAAATTCGATAAGTATGATTTCTATCTCCTTCAAATTGCAATACAACATCCACCATATGTTCTAAAATTTTTGGTCCAGCAATGTTTCCATCTTTTGTAATATGACCAATAATAATCACTGGTGTTGCAGTTTCTTTTGCAAATTTCGTAAGTTCTGTAGTCGTTTCTCGGATTTGTGAAACAGTTCCAGCAGAAGCTTCTACATAATCGGTATGTAAAGTTTGAATGGAATCAATTATCACCACATCAGGTTCTACCTCATCAATTACTTTAAAAATGTTTTGTGTTTTAGTTTCTGTAAGAATCATACAATCTGGATTTACATTTTCCAGTCGTTCTGCACGCATTTTGATTTGCTCCTTACTTTCTTCACCTGAAACATACAACACTTTTTTCTCAATTGACAAAGCAACTTGAAGTAATAAAGTTGATTTTCCAATTCCTGGTTCTCCACCAAGTAAAACCATAGAACCTAAAACAATTCCATCTCCTAAAACATTGTTGAATTCATTGTTCTTCGTGGTAATTCGCTCTGATTTATCATAAGAAATTTCACTTACTTTATAAGCTTTTACTTTTTTAACTTTTGGTTTTTCAGAAGCTACATTCCACGACTTTTTCTCTTCTTTTTGAATTACTTCTTCAACAATTGTGTTCCATTGATTACAAGCTGTACATTGCCCTAACCATTTTGAAAATTGAGTTCCACAATTCTGACAGAAAAAAGCAGTTTTAACTTTAGCCATTTTTATTAAAATCGTTTTGTTTTTGGGTAAAAATAAAAGAAATTGAACTGATTTCAAGAAAAATCCATCAGTTCAATTAAAAAATTACTTATTTCAAAGGAAAATTAAAAATTATTCTCCTTCCAATTTTGAAGAAATTTCAAACCAGCGTTCTTCTTTTTCTTCTATACTATTCATTATTTCTTGTAATTCCATCGAAGTTTTCTGTACATCTTCTACTTCTCCATTTGCAAAAAGCACTTCGATTTCTTTTTTCTTTTCTTCTAAAGTTGCAATGTCTTTTTCCAAATTATCAAACTCTCTCTTTTCATTGTAGCTTAGTTTAACTTTCGTAGTTTTTTCTTTGGCAACTTTTTCTATTTTTTCTTTTTTCGGAGTTTCTTCTTTTGGTGTAGAATCTTCATAAACTCGGAAATCAGAATAATTTCCAGGAAAATCTTCAATTACAGCATTTCCTCTAAAAACAAATAGATGATCTACAATTTTATCCATAAAATAACGATCATGCGAAACCACAATTAAATTTCCAGGATAATCTAATAAGAAACTTTCCAGAACATTTAAAGTCACAATATCCAAATCATTCGTTGGCTCATCCAGAATTAAAAAGTTTGGATTCTGAATTAAAACTGCACATAAATAAAGGCGTTTTTGTTCTCCTCCGCTTAATTTTTCTACATAATCATATTGCTTTTTTCTATCAAAAAGAAAACGTTCTAAAAGTTGAGCAGCTGAAATTTTTCTTCCTTTTGTAAGAGGAATATATTCACCAAACTCTTTAATCACTTCAATAACTTTCTGTCCTTCTTTGATTTTAATTCCTTTCTGTGAATAATATCCAAATTTAATTGTTTCTCCTGGAACAACTTTTCCTGCATCAACTTGCTCTTTTCCTGTAATAATATTTAAAAAAGTAGATTTTCCTGTTCCATTTTTCCCAATGATTCCAATTCTTTCTCCCTTTTTAAAAACATATTCAAATTGCTCTAAAATCTTTAAATCACCATATGATTTTCCAATATTATGAAGCTCTAAGATTTTACTTCCCATACGTTCCATATTGATTTCCAACTGAACGACATGATCTTTTCTTCTTTGGTGTGCTTTTTTCTTAATCTCAAAGAAATCATCAATTCTAGATTTCGATTTTGTAGTTCTAGCTTTTGGCTGTCTACGCATCCAATCTAATTCTTTATTAAATAGATTTTTCGCTTTTTCTACAGAAAGTTGTTCAATAGCAATTCGTTCTTCTTTCTTCTCTAAATAATAAGAATAATTTCCTTTATATCGATATAATTTTCCATGATCTAATTCGATGATTTCATTACAAACTCTTTCTAAAAAATAACGATCATGTGTTACCATGAAAAGTGTCATTTTTTCTTTTGCAAAATATTTTTCTAACCATTCAATCATTTCTAAATCTAAATGGTTTGTTGGCTCATCAAGAATTAATAAATCTGGTTTATTAATCAGTGCGATTGCAAGTGCAAGACGTTTTCTTTGTCCTCCAGATAAACCGCTGATTTTTGTATTAATATTTTCTAATTTAAGTTTAGAAAGAATTTGTTTGTATTGTGTTTCAAAATCCCAAGCATTGTGTTGATCCATCAATTCAAAAGCTTTTTGGTAAGCTTCTTCGTTTTCTGGGTTTTTCAAAGCTTTTTCATATTGTTGAATAATTTTCAACGTTTGATTTTCGGTATGAAAAATAGCTTCTTCAATTGTCAATTCAGGATTAAAAGTATCGGTTTGCGCAAGAAATGCAATCGTAATTCCTTTTCTTGTAATAATTTGCCCTGAATCTGGAGTATCATTTCCAGCAATAATATTTAAAATTGAAGTTTTTCCACTTCCATTTTTTGCTACAAATGCTACTTTTTGATCTTTATTAATTCCAAACGATAAATTTTCAAATAAAACTCGTTCTCCAAATGCTTTGGATATATTTTCAACTGAAAGATAATTCACAATAATCTAATTTTTTACAAAGCTAGTAAAATTAAATTGTTGCTAGAATTTACTTGCTTTGGATTTACTTTTAAACAAAAAACCAAGGATTTCTCCTCGGTTTCTTTAAAACTATTTAATAAAATTTTTATTCTTCGTCTTTTTTTAATGGATTCCAACCTTTCGCAACCATTTCTACTTTTTGATTCGCTCTTGTAATCAAATGCACACCTTCATCTTCTGGTGTCATGTGTCCAATAATTGTAAAGTTTGGATTTGCTTTAATTTTAGGATAATCTTCTTGTTTGATTGTAAAAAGCAATTCATAATCTTCACCTCCACTTAGAGCCATTGTTGTACTATCAACTTTAAATTCTTCACATGTAGAAATTACTTGTGGATCTAAAGGAATTTTTTCTTCAAAAAGATTACAACCAACTTTTGATTGTTTACAAATATGTAGAATCTCAGACGAAAGTCCATCAGAAACATCAATCATACTTGTTGGTTTGATATCTAAAGCTTTTAAAAGTCCAGGAATATCTTTTCTTGCTTCTGGTTTTAATTGTCTTTCGATTATGTAAGAATACATATCTAAATCAGGTTGCATATTTGGATTTACTTGGAAAACTTGTTTTTCTCTTTCCAAAACTTGTAAACCTAAATAAGCACCACCAATATCACCAGTAACTACTAATAAATCTCCGCTATTTGCTCCATTTCTATAAACGATATCTTCCTCGTTTGCTTCACCAAAAGCAGTAACAGAAATCAACATTCCTTTTGTAGAAGATGTTGTATCACCACCTATTAAATCAATATTATATTTCTCACAAGCCAAACGAATTCCTTTATATAATTCTTCCACAGCTTCCAATGGAAATCTATTAGAAATTGCAATAGAAACTGTAATATGTGTAGCTTCTGCATTCATTGCATAAACATCCGATAAATTCACCATTACAGCTTTATATCCAAGATGTTTTATCGGCATATAAGCCAAATCAAAATGCACTCCTTCTACTAATAAATCTGTCGAAACTACAGCTTTTTTATTTTTAAAATCTAAAACAGCAGCATCATCACCAATACCTTTTATGGTAGAAGAATGAGAAATTTTAATATTTTTTGTCAAGTACTCAATCAAACCAAACTCTCCAAGCTCTCCAATACTTGTTCTTTTAGGATTTTTATCTTCTATCATTATTTTAATCGTTTATTTATATTCCGTAACATTTTTGTTTTCCTTACCAAGCAAAGTTCTTGCATGTTTTGTAAAACGCATCATTTTATCGTAATCAGTTTTTCTTTTAAAGAATTTCTGATTTGTTTCAAATTCTGAAACTGGTAAAATGTAATATTGTTTCTGTCCATTTACAATTGGCTCATAAACCCAAGTTAACTTATACTCAGCTTTGTCAATAAATGTATTGTTTTCGTTGTCTTTTACTAAATCTATTTTTAATACTGCTCCTCCATCTCTGGGAAAAGTTCTTTGATGCGAAACAAAGTTTCCTAAAGAATAGGCGACAAAGTTACCACTTTCTTTGTCAAAAACCATTGGTTGTAAAACATGTGGATGCGCACCGATTACCATTGTAATTCCTTCTTTTTTAAAGAAAGCGTACCAATCTTTCTGATATTGTGATGGTAAATCTTTATATTCTTTACCCCAATGAACAAAAGCAATTATTTGATCTGCATTAGCAGCTTTTGCTTTATCAATATCTGCTTTAACCACTTTTTTATCTAAATAATTAACCACATTTGGCTTTGTTGGCGGAATTCCATTAGTTCCGTAAGTAAAGTTGATAATTGCGATTTTAAATCCGTTTTTCTCAATAATTAAAGGAGAAGTTTTTTGTTTTACTTCACTATTGATAAACGTTCCTGTATGTGCAATATCCAAAGAATCTAAAACAGCAATTGTTTTTTCAACTCCTTTTTTTCTTTTATCACAAGAATGATTATTTGCTGTCATCAATACATCTACTCCAGCTTCTTTAATCGCAGAAGCATAAGATTCAGGAGAACTAAATTGTGGATAACCAGAATAAGGTTTAATTCCTAAAGTAACTTCAAGATTTCCAATAGCAACATCTGGTTCTGACAAAGTTTCCTTAATATATTTAAAGCATTCTGTATAATCGTAGGTTTTAGTCTGTTTATTATAAGCAGCGTTGATTTGGTCCATATGTCCCATAAAATCACCAATAAATAAAAGAGAAATTCGATCCGAACCCTCCTGCGCATTTGTTAAAATTACGCTTAAAAACAAAATAAAAGGTAAGAGTCTTTTCATAATAATTTGTTATTGATTTACTTTGCAAAGATACACTTTCATAGATGATAACTATCGTAATATTAATTATATTAATATATTAAACATGATAAATATCATATAAAAGTAATACCTTTGCAAAGAAATTAGACTTAATCTACCTAAAAATTATGATAAAAGTTTCAGATACAGCTAAAAAGAAAGTCATTGAGTTAATGACAGACGATGGTTTTAACCCAGAAACAGATTACGTTCGTGTGGGCGTAAAAAGTGGTGGTTGCTCCGGACTTTCCTATGATTTGAAATTTGACAATTCACAAGGGGAAGACGATAAAATTTTTGAAGATAATGGTGTAAAAATTATTGTGGACAAAAAGAGTTTTCTATACTTAGTTGGAACTACTTTAGAATATTCTGGTGGTTTAAACGGGACAGGTTTTGTGTTTAAAAATCCAAACGCAAGCAGAACTTGTGGTTGTGGAGAAAGTTTTTCATTATAAACAAAATAAGATTTAGTACTTTTGTACATCTTTTTTATACGACATTATGAATAAGTTTACTGAAGACGACTTAAAGAAGGAGTTAGAACATAAAGAATATGAATATGGTTTTTATACTGATATCGAATCAGAAACTTTTCCAAAAGGACTGAATGAGGATATCGTAAGAGCCATTTCTAAAAAGAAAAACGAGCCAGAATGGATGACGGAATGGCGTTTAGAAGCTTTCCGCATTTGGCAAGATATGGAAGAACCAGAATGGGCAAATGTTAAATATGAAAAACCAAATTTTCAAGACATTAGCTATTATTCTGCTCCAAAGAAAAAAGATAAATATGAAAGTTTGGATGAAGTAGATCCTGAATTATTAGAAACATTTAATAAGTTAGGTATTTCATTAGACGAGCAAAAGAAACTTGCTGGTGTAGCCGTAGATATCGTAATGGATTCTGTTTCTGTTGCTACAACTTTCAAAGAAACTTTAGCTGAAAAAGGAATTATCTTCTGTTCTATTTCAGAAGCAATTCAAAATCACCCAGAATTAGTAAAAAAATATATAGGATCAATTGTTCCTAAAACAGATAACTTCTATGCAGCATTAAATTCTGCTGTATTCTCAG
Organism: Aureivirga marina; assembly: GCF_015767265.1. Lineage (GTDB taxonomy): Bacteria > Bacteroidota > Bacteroidia > Flavobacteriales > Flavobacteriaceae > Aureivirga > Aureivirga marina. The sequence continues at coordinate 57,386 of NZ_JADPIB010000009.1, read as the reverse complement.
ATGGTTCATTCTGTTATATTCCAAAAGGTGTAAGATGTCCAATGGAACTTTCTACATATTTTAGAATTAACGAAGGAGGAACAGGACAATTTGAGCGTACTTTAGTAATTGCTGATGAAGGAAGTTATGTAAGTTACTTAGAAGGATGTACAGCGCCACAAAGAGATGAAAACCAATTACACGCTGCTGTGGTTGAATTAATCGCTTTGGATGATGCTGAAATCAAATATTCAACTGTACAAAACTGGTTCCCTGGTGATGCAGAAGGAAAAGGAGGAGTTTTCAACTTTGTAACAAAAAGAGGACTTTGCGAGAAAAACGCAAAAATTTCTTGGACACAAGTAGAAACAGGTTCAGCTGTAACTTGGAAATATCCATCTTGTGTATTAAAAGGAGATAATTCTGTTGGAGAATTTTATTCTATAGCAGTAACAAACCATTTCCAACAAGCAGATACAGGAACAAAAATGATTCACTTAGGAAAAAATACAAAAAGTACTATTATTTCTAAGGGAGTTTCTGCTGGAAAATCACAAAATAGTTATAGAGGATTAGTGCAAATTGGAGCTAGAGCTGAAAATGCGCGTAACTTCTCTCAATGTGATTCTTTATTAATGGGTAATGAATGTGGAGCACACACTTTCCCATATATTGAAGCAAAAAATAAAACAGCTCAAATCGAGCACGAGGCAACTACAAGTAAAATTGGTGAAGATCAATTATTCTATTGTAACCAAAGAGGAATCGATACGGAAAAAGCGATTGCATTAATTGTAAACGGATTTAGTAAAGAAGTATTGAATAAACTTCCAATGGAGTTCGCTGTAGAAGCACAAAAATTATTAGAAATTAGTTTAGAAGGATCTGTAGGATAAAAATATATTACGATGTTAAAAATTAACAATCTACACGCAAGTATTAACGAAAAAGAAATCCTAAAAGGGATTAACTTAGAAGTAAAACCAGGAGAAGTACACGCAATCATGGGACCAAACGGTGCTGGAAAAAGTACTTTATCTTCTGTTATTGCTGGAAGAGAAGATTATGAAGTTTCAGAAGGAGAAATCATCTTAGATGATGAAGATATCATCGAATTAGCTCCAGAAGAAAGAGCACACAAAGGTATATTTTTATCATTCCAATATCCTGTTGAAATTCCAGGTGTAACGGTAACAAACTTCATCAAATCTGCAATCAACGAAACAAGAAAAGCAAAAGGATTGGAAGAAATGCCAGCCAAAGATTTGTTGAAAACAATTCGTGAGAAATCTGAATTATTAGAAATCGATCGCAAATTCTTATCTCGTTCTTTAAATGAAGGATTTTCAGGAGGAGAAAAGAAAAGAAATGAGATTTTCCAAATGGCAATGTTAGAACCTAAATTAGCAATCTTAGATGAAACGGATTCTGGTTTAGATATCGATGCATTACGTATTGTTGCAAATGGAGTAAATAAATTAAAATCTGAGGATAATGCTGTAATCGTAATTACACACTACCAAAGATTATTAGATTATATCGTTCCTGATTTTGTACACGTTTTACACGATGGAAAAATCGTTAAATCTGGAGGAAAAGAATTAGCTCTAGAATTAGAAGAAAAAGGATACGATTGGATTAAAAATAGTTAATGCTTTTTTGTTTTTTAAAGAATTGATATTTACCTTTAAGTAAATTAATTCTCGAAAACAAAATGGCTTTGAATTTAGATGAAATGGAATTAAAAGATAAATTAGTATCATCATTTTTGGCGTTTGAAAACAATGCAAGCATTGACTTGGATTCTAGTATTCATGACATTAGAACAAAAGCTATCAATAATTTCGAAACTCAAGGATTCCCAACAAAAAAGGATGAAGAGTGGAAATATACTAGCTTACGTTCTGTATTAAATCATGATTATAGTATTTTTCCAAAAGCTTCTTCAAACATTGATTTAAGTGATGTAAAAAAATACTTTGTACACGGAATAGAATCGTATAAATTAGTTTTTATCGATGGAGTTTTTAACTCTTTTCTTTCTGATGCTACACATGATGGTTTAGATATTTGCGTAATGTCTTCTGCTCTTTCTAAACCAAAATATAAAATGATCGTTGACAATTATTTTAATACAATTGCAAAAGAAGATCAAAGTTTAGCAAATTTAAATACTGCTTTTTCTAAAGAAGGAGCTTTTATCAATATTCCTAAAAATACGGTTGTTCCAAAAGCAATTCAAATTTTAAATTTCTCTACAGGAACTGAAAAAGAATTGTTAGTTCAGCCAAGAAATCTTGTAATTGTCGGTGAAAATTCTCACGTTCAAATTATTGAACGTCACCAAAACTTAAGCGAATCTAATGTAACTCTAACAAATAGCGTTACTGAAATTTTCGTTCATAAAAGAGGAATTGTAGACTATTACAAGGTTCAAAATGACACAGAAAATGCTTCTTTAATTGACAGTACTTTTGTATCACAAAAACAAGATAGTATTGCTTCTGTGCATACTTTTTCTTTTGGAGGAAAATTGACGAGAAATAATTTAGAATTTTACCACGAAGGAGAGCATATTACTTCTAACTTAAATGGTCTTTCAATTATTGGAGGAAAACAATTAGTTGACAACCATACTTTAGTTCACCACAAACATCCAAATTGTGAAAGTCATGAATTATACAAAGGTATTTTTGATGACAAATCAAATGGAGTTTTCAACGGAAAAGTAGTTGTGGAAAAAGAAGCTCAAAAAACAAATGCTTTCCAACAAAATAATAATATTTTAATTGGAGATTCTGCAGCAATTAATGCAAAACCTCAATTAGAAATATTTGCAGATGATGTAAAATGTTCTCACGGTTGTACAATTGGACAATTAGATGAAAGCGCTTTATTCTATATGCAGCAAAGAGGAATTTCTAAGGAAAACGCAAAAGCTTTATTAATGTATGCTTTCGCAAATGAAGCTTTAGATCATGTAAAAGTTCCTGCTTTAAAACAGAAAATAAATCAAATCATTGCTAAAAAACTAAACGTTGATTTAGAATTTGATTTGTAATTTTATATTAATATTATTTTATCTAAAAAATCCAGATGCTTTGTGTCTGGATTTTTTTATTCTAGATATTCATATTCAATTTTCACAGCAGGAATTCCAAAACGCTTCATTATTGAGAATCTTTGTTTACCATACCAAATTTCATTTCCATAAAGCCCCAATCTTCCTGAAAAATTATTAAGAAAAATATTATTTTCTAAATACACTCTTCCAAAAGCAATTGTAAAATTTGTATGACTAACAAAACCCATAAATATTTTTGATTTATTTTTATTTACAAAAGTTTTAATAGGAATATCAAACCATTCGTGTTTGATTTTCCTATTAATTTTCATAATCTTTTGATGTGGATATAAATATATTTTGTTTGGGTCATTTAAACTATCTGCAACAAATATTTCTGGTATTAATTCAGAATTTTTATATTTTGTATTTCGAATGTAAATACTAAATTTTTTAATTTTAATTAAAGTATCTATAGGAAATGAATTTAAACTTCCAATCTCATAACCATAATAATGACCTTTTTTATACAAATTATTTATAGTTCCTAAAGTCTGAATTTTATTTGAGTTTAATTCAACTTCTCCAATATAAAGTTGTTTCCTAATAAATATTAATGAATTATGAAATGCTTTTTTAGGAATATTTTCCTTATACCAAGAATCAAAATGTATTACAATTGAATCTGCTTTACGAATTATTTTTTTAGTCAATTCTATTCCATTATTTTCATTTGGTAAAAGTTTCTTTTCCTTATTTTTAGAATATATATGAAGAGAATAATAAGAAATAGTGTCTAATTTTTCATCATTAACAAAATGAAAAGTATTTTGAGCTAAATTTTTACTTGTAAATAATACGAATAAAATTAATATCAAACTTTTTCCTAACATTTTTTAAAGCAAATATAAAAATTATCAAAAAACCTTTTCCTAAACTTTAAATCCACTTTTTCAAATACTTTCTACAAATCATTATCTTTGCGGCAGAAAAAAATCAAAATCATGACTACAGACGTTCGAGTACGATTTGCACCTAGTCCAACAGGACCATTGCATATGGGAGGTGTAAGAACAGCATTATTTAATTATTTATTTGCAAAAAAACACAATGGAACATTTGTGTTAAGAATTGAAGATACAGATCAAACAAGATATGTTGCAAATGCCGAACAGTACATTATTGATTCTTTAAATTGGTGTGAAATTCCTTTTGATGAAGGTCCAGGAAAAAATGAAAAATTTGGTCCTTATCGTCAATCGGAACGTAAAGCGATGTATAAAGATTATGCTTTTAAGTTAATCGAAGAAGGAAAAGCATATTATGCTTTCGATTCGGCAGAAGCTTTAGACGCACAAAGAAAAGAACACGAAGAAAAAGGTCAAACTTTTAGTTATAGTCATCATAATAGAGAACAATTAGATAATTCTCTTGCACTTTCTAAAGAAGAAGTTGAAGCAAAAATTGCTGCAGGAGAAAAATATGTAATTCGTTTTAAAACTCCAGCAGATAGAATTTTAAAACTTTCAGATGAGATTCGTGGTGAAATTTCAATTGATACAAATACTTTAGATGATAAAGTTTTATTTAAATCAGATGGAATGCCAACATATCATTTAGCAAATATTGTAGATGATCATTTAATGGAAATCACGCATGTAATTCGTGGTGAAGAATGGTTACCTTCTCTTCCACTTCATTTCTTATTATATGAAGCTTTTGGATGGGATGCCCCAAAATTTGCACATTTACCATTGATTTTAAAACCTGTTGGAAAAGGAAAATTAAGCAAACGTGATGGAGATAAATTAGGTTTCCCTGTTTTCCCGTTAGAATATACAAATGAAGTAAATGGAGAAATTTCTAGAGGATATAAAGAAGATGGATATTTCTCTGAAGCTTTCATTAATATGTTAGCTTTCTTAGGTTGGAATCCTGGAACAGAACAAGAACTTTTCTCTTTAGAAGAATTAGTGGAAGCTTTTTCTTTAGAAAGAGTAAGCAAAGCTGGAGCAAAATTTAGCCCAGACAAAACAAAATGGTTCAACCAACAATACATGCAGAAAAAATCGAATAAAGAATTAGCTACTTTATTTATACCAATTTTAAAAGAGCATAATATTGAAGCTTCCGAAGGTTTTGTAGAAAAAGTAGTTGGATTAATTAAAGAAAGAGCTGTTTTTGTAAATGATTTATGGGATTTAAGTAATTTCTTCTTCGTAAATCCTACAGAATATGATGCAAAAGGAGTAAAGAAAAACTGGAAAGAAGGAACAAATGAATTGATGACAGAATTAATTTCTGTGATAGAAGCTATTGAAGATTTCTCTTCTGCAAATGTAGAGACAATCGTAAAAGAATGGATTGGAACAAAAGAAGTTGGATTCGGAAAAGTTATGCAACCTTTACGTTTAAGTTTGGTTGGAGCGATGAAAGGTCCACATTTATTTGATATCATCGAAATGATTGGAAAAGAAAACACTGTTAAGAGAATTCAAAACGCAATTCAAACAAACGGTTAATTTCTAACCATTTTGTCTTAAATAATCTAAAAGCACTTCAAATTTGAAGTGCTTTTTTTGTATTTTTAAGCAAAAAATTAAAAATTATGAGTTATCAATACATACCCTACATTATAGTTCTTCTATTTATAATCGTTTCTGGTTTATTTATGGTAAAACAACAAACAACTGCAGTTATCGAGCGATTTGGAAGATTTAGATCGATTCGTCATGCAGGATTACAGTTTAAAATTCCGATTATAGACAGAATTGCTGGAAGAGTTTCTTTAAAAATTCAGCAATTAGATGTAATGGTAGAAACAAAAACAAAAGACAATGTTTTTGTACAGTTAAAAATTTCTGTTCAGTTTAAAATTTCACCTGATAAAGTATATGATGCTTTTTATAAACTTCAAAATCCACATGATCAGATTACAGCTTATATCTTTGATGTAGTTCGTGCAGAAGTTCCAAAAATGATTTTAGATGATGTTTTTGAAAAGAAAGATGATATTGCAATCGCAATTGAAAGAGAATTAAAAGAAGCAATGCTAAATTATGGTTATAACATCGTAAAAGCACTTGTTACAGATATTGATCCAGATTCGCAAGTAAAGAATGCAATGAATAGAATTAATGCAGCAGAAAGAGAAAAAGTAGCTGCACAATTTGAAGGAGATGCACAACGTATTCGAATTGTAGAAAGAGCAAAAGCAGAGGCAGAAAGTAAACGTTTACAAGGACAAGGTATCGCAGATCAAAGACGTGAAATTGCTCGTGGATTGGAAGAGTCTGTTGATACATTAAACAGAGCAGGAATCAATTCTCAGGAAGCTTCTTCTCTAATTGTAATTACACAACACTACGATACTTTACAAGCAATTGGACAAGATACAAACAGTAATTTAATTCTATTACCTAATACACCAAATGCTGCAAGTGATATGTTAAATAATTTGGTGACAAGCATGGTTGCTGCAAATAAAATAAGTGAAGCAAATCAAAGACCTCGTAAGAAGAAAAATGACGACGAGCAGAATATGATGTAAAAAATAAAGCAATAAAATTCGGGTTTTAAAAGAAATAATTCATAAAACTCTAACTTTCAAACAACTATTTTTAATTATCAATAAAAATAATAGGAATATCAAAACAATCAATTTCTTTTATTCATTATAGTTCATTACCTTTGAAATAGTTTATGTTTAACTTAAAAAATTAAAAACAAAATGGCTTTCGAATTACCAAAATTACCATACGCATACGACGCATTAGAACCAAATATTGATGCAAAAACAATGGAAATTCACCATGGTAAACACCATGCAGGATATACAAATAATTTAAATAATGCAATTGCAGGAACTGATTTAGAAGGAAAATCTATTGAAGATATCTTAGTAAACTTAGATATGTCAAATGCTGCTGTAAGAAATAACGGAGGTGGATTCTACAATCACTCTTTATTTTGGACAATCATGTCTCCAAACGGAGGTGGAGCTCCAACAGGAGAATTAGCAGAAGCAATTGATGCTGCTTTTGGTTCTTTCGAGTCTTTCAAAGATGCTTTTGCAAAAGCTGCTGCAACTAGATTTGGATCTGGATGGGCTTGGTTATGTGTTCAAAAAGGAGGAAAAGTAGAAATTTGTTCTTCTGCAAACCAAGATAATCCATTAATGCCAGAAATCGGATGTGGAGGAACTCCAATCTTAGGATTAGATGTTTGGGAGCACGCTTATTATTTAAACTACCAAAACAGAAGACCTGATTACATCAATGCTTTCTTTAATGTAATCAACTGGGATGAAGTTTCTAGAAGATATGCTGAAGGAAAATAATTTATAGAAAATTATAAATTAAAAGTCCAATTCAATTTAGAATTGGACTTTTTTTATGGTATTATATTTTTTAACTAATTCTGAATTTATTTAATCTCAAATTCTTTTATATCACTTATTTTTCCTTTTAAAATCTTTAGTTGATATTTTCCTTTTGGTAAATAATATTCTCCATTCTTTGCTTCAACAACTGTAAAATCTTCGTGTTTCTTTGCATATTTCTTTCCTAATTTTTCATTCATAGAAACATTATATTCAAAGAAATTAAATCCTTTTACAGCTTTAAATTTAGTTTCAAATAACGTTTTTTCATCTTCACCTAAAATATAAATTTTATATTCACCAGCTTCTTTAACATAAAAAGAAATTGTCTCTTTGGGTGTATTTGGCTCAATCCATTTGCTCCAAGCACTTCCCCAATTTTTAGAAAAGCGAATTTTAGGAATATCAATAATTGCAACATCTGAATTTTTCACCTTTTTATATTGTTGTACAGCATTTAAATCCATCACATAAATCGAACGACCATGTGTTCCAATAACCATTTCTTTCGCTTGTTTTTGAATTGCTAAATCATGTACAGCAACTTTTGGCATGTTTGCATCAATAATTTGCCAATTTGCTCCTTTATCAAAAGAAACAAAAACACCATTATCTGTTCCAACATATAAAATATCTTCATCTATAAAATCTTCACGAACAACATTAATTGAATAATTTGGTAAATTTGAACTGATGTTTTTCCAAGTTTTTCCAGCATCTTCTGTCATGAATAAATAAGGTGTAAAATCATCATTTCTATATCCATTTAAAGCAACATAAAATCTATTTTTTTCAAATTGAGAGAAAATCACTCTAGAAACCCAAAGATTTTTTGGTAAATTTTTAGAAATTAATTCCCAAGAACTTCCTCCATCTTTTGAATATTGAACATTTCCATCATCTGTTCCAATTAATAATTCTCCAAACTGAAAAGAAGATTCATCAATAGAAGTTAATGTTCCAAAAGCAACATTTCCTTTTTTTCCTCCATTTGTTAAGTCTCCAGAAATCGCTTTAAAATTATCACCTTTATCTAAAGAACGATGTAATTTATTCGAACCTAAATACAAAATATCTTGATTATGTTTTGAAAGTAAAATTGGTGTTTGCCAATTAAAACGAAGTGGCGCTTCTCCTAAATCATGTTTTGGTTGAATATATTTTTGTGATTTATCTGCTAGATTTAAGCGATAATAATTTCCAAATTGAAATCCTGTATAAACAATATTCGGATTTCTATCGTCAATCATAATTTGCATTCCATCTCCCCCCATGATAGATTCATAAGCATAATGACCTGTTTGCGTCCATTCTCTACTTTCCACATTATTATGAGGTCCAAACCAAACGCCATTATCTTGTAAACCTCCATAAACATTATAATTCTTTTGATTATCAACATTTACAGCATAAAATTGCCCAACTGAAGGTTGATTACATTTAATCCAAGTTTCTCCATCATCATATGAAATATTCAATCCTCCATCATTTCCATTGATTAAATGCCCTTCTTGTGTTGGTGAAATCCAAAGCGAATGATGATCAGCATGAACGTTATCTTTTTGAATAGAAATAAATGTTTTTCCTCCATTTTTTGATTTTAAAATTGGAACTCCACCAATGTATACATTGTTACTATTTTTTGGATCTACTTTTACCAAACCAAAATAATATCCATAAGAATAATAAATGTCTTCGATATAATCTTTATGTGTTTTTCTCCATGTTTTCCCTCCGTCTGTAGATTTATAAAGCTCCGCTCCTTTTACAGGTGTATCAAATAACATTGCATTTGCATCTTCTAAATATTTTGCAATATCAGAAGGTTTAATGTTTCCTTCTTTCACCATGTTTTTCACATTTTGCGCTCTATATTTTTCTTGAAATCCATTTTGTTTTAAAAACTTGTTTAACTTTTTATCTTTTAAGTTTAAAAAAGTTTCTACAGACATATTTTTAAAATCATCTTTTGTCAACACATTAACAGATTCCTTTTTATCTGATTTTGCTCTTCTAAATTGATTGTCTAAAAAAGCATAAATAACCTTCGAATCAAAAGCTGCTAAACCAATTCTTCCAACTCCTTCACCTGTTGGAAATCCTGATTTTTCTGTTGTTAAAAGATTCCATGTTTTTCCTTTATCTGTACTTTTATAAATCCCAGAACCTTTTCCACTTCCAACAAAGTTCCATGCTTTACGACTTCTTTCCCAAGCAGCAGCATACATTGTATTTTTATTATCTGATGAAGCAACTAAATCGATAATTCCAGTATTTTCATTAATAAAAAGTGTTTTCTGCCAAGTTTTTCCTCCGTCATAAGATTTAAAAATTCCTCTTTCTTTATTTGTTGTATAAAGATGACCGATTACAGCAACAGTTAATTCTTGTGGGTTCTTTTCATCAATGATAATTCTACTGATATGTTGCGAATCTTTTAAACCAATATTTTCCCAAGTTTTTCCTTTGTTAGAACTTTTTAAAATTCCAATTCCAGCATAAGAAGAACGAGAAGAATTTACTTCTCCAGTTCCAACATATATCACTTCATTTTTCCAATCGACAGAAACACATCCAATATTTTGCGTTTCTGAACTGTCTAAAACTGGTTCTAAACTTGTTCCATTATTATTCGAATGCCAAAGTCCACCAGAAGCATAAGCAACATAAAACTCTGTTGGATTTTTAGGATTCACTGCAATATCTACAATTCTTCCGCTCATCACAGAAGGTCCAATATTTACAGGCTTTATTTCTGAAACTACGGTTTCTTGTGCTTGAATTGCTATCGAAATAAATAGCAATGCAAACAACAATATGTATTTTTTCATAAAGATTGTTTTTTAATAAAATTGTTAAACAAATATAATGGATTCTTCCTTGGAAATTTTGAAGAAAAATTTGCGTTATTCTATTAAAAAATGATTTCTTTCTCTGAAAAGTTTTTTTATATATTTACGCAAATACCAATTAATCAATAACAAAACTACATGATATCATTACATACGATTGATTATATCTTTATTTTCACATTTTTTGCAATTACTTTAGGAATCGGATTTTATATCTCAAAAAAATCTGGAAAAAATACAGATGAATTCTTTTTATCTGGAAAAAATATGCCTTGGTGGCTTTTAGGTTTTTCCATGGTTGCTACTACTTTTGCTACAGATACACCGAATTTGGTAACGCAATTAGTTCGTGAAGATGGAGTTTCTGGAAACTGGGCTTGGTGGATTTTCCTTTTAACTGGATTATTAACTGTTTTTGTTTATGCAAAACTCTGGCGAAAATCAAATGTTCATACTGATATCGAATTTTATTCTCTCCGATATGGCGGAAAACCTGCACGTTTTTTAAGAGGTTTCCGTTCTCTTTATCTTGGTGTAATTTTTAATGTTCTTGCAATGTCGGGAGTTACTTTAGCTGCGATAAAAATTGGACAAGTAATGCTTGGTTTAACTCCTTTTCAAACTATCGGAATTGCTTCTCTTGTTACAGTTTTATTCAGTATACTTGGTGGATTTAAAGGAGTTGTTTATACTGATTTCTTGTTATTTTTTGTCGCAATGGTTGGTTCAATTGGAGCTGCGTATTATTGCGTGAATCTTCCTGAAGTTGGAGGAATTTCTAATTTAATTACACATCCGAATGTTGTTGATAAAATTGATATCATTCCGACTTTTGACAATCGTGAAGCTTTTATTGGTTTATTAATTATTCCTCTTGCTGTGCAATGGTGGAGCGCTTGGTATCCTGGAGCTGAACCTGGAGGTGGTGGATATATTGCACAAAGAATGTTGGCTGCAAAAAATGAAAATCATGCAATTGGAGCAACATTTTTCTTCAATATTCTTCATTATGCTTTACGTCCTTGGCCATGGATTTTAGTTGCCTTGGCTTCTCTTGTGATTTTCCCTGATGTACAAAGTATTCATGATGCTTTTCCTGATATTACAGAAGATAAATTAGGTCATGATTTAGCTTATTCTGCAATGCTAACAAAACTTCCTTATGGATTAATGGGAGTTGTTCTGACTTCATTAATTGCGGCTTATATGAGTACAATTTCAACACATTTAAATTGGGGATCTTCTTATATCGTTTATGACTTTTATAAGGAAACAATTCGACCAAATGCAAGTGAAAAAGAATTGGTTTTTATCGGTCGAATTTCTACACTAATTTTAATGATTCTAAGCGCAGGAATCGCTTTACTTTTAAATCATGCTGATCAAATTTTTGATTTTATTATCATGTTTGGTGCTGGAACTGGATTGATATTTATTCTTCGTTGGTTCTGGTGGAGAATTAATGCTTGGAGTGAAATTACTGCAATGTTTGTTTCTGGAGTTATTTCTATTTTATTTCATATTGATGCGATTGAAACTTTCCTTTTTTCGGCTGAAAGTGGAATTTTACCTGCTTGGAGTTCCATGCCAATAGCAGTTTTTTCTACAACATTCATTTGGATTTTAGTTACTTTTCTTACAAAACCAGAATCTGACAAAGTTCTTTTCGATTTTTACGAAAAAATTCAACCAGGAGGAAACGGTTGGAAAACAATCATTGAAAAAGCAAAAAAAGAAAATCGAGAAATTAAAGATCCAAAAGAAAAATGGACAGTTCCTTCTGGAATTTTAGCAATGTTTTTAGGTTGTTTGGTGATTTATGGTAGTTTATTTGCTACAGGTTATTGGATTTATGGTGAAACAACTTTAGCGATTATTCTGACTATTTTTGTTTTAATTTTCACAGCACTTTTAATTAAAGTTTGGCAAAAAATTAAAGTACATATTCTTTAACAATGACACATTCTTTTATTCAAAATATTCAAAAACATGTTTCTCTTTCTATAGAAGAAATTTCTTATATCGAATCTTTTTTAAAGTTGAAAAAGCTTAAAAAGAAGGAATTTTTACTTCAAGGAAAAGAAATTTGTACGAATTTATCTTACATTGATAAAGGATGTTTAAAAATATTTACCATCGGAGAAAATGGTGAAGAACACATCATTTTCTTTGCAATTGAAGATTGGTGGGCGTTGGATTTAAAAAGTTTTATCACAAAAGAACCTGCTAGATTTTTTATTGAAGCAATGGAAGATTCTGAAATTAGCCAAATAAGTAATGATAATTTTCAATTGCTTTTAGATAAAATTCCAAAATTGGAAAAATGGTTTCGGATTTTACTTCAAAATGCATTAATCGCTTCTGAAAATCGGATTGATCATAAACTTTCCCTAAATGCTGAACAAAGATATTTCGAGTTTTCAAAGAAATATCCTTCTCTGGAAACTAGAATTTCTCAAAGACAAATTGCTTCATATTTAGGAATTACACCTGAATTTTTAAGTAAACTTCGTGCACAAAAATGGAAATCAAAAAAACCTTAAACTAGATTAATTTTTTTCATTTCTAAATGTAGAAACTTTGCAATATCAGAAATACAAAAACGAAAAACGATGTTACAAAGTGAAATAAAAAAATCTGTTGAAGAGTTAATTCAAATGGTAGAAGAAGGAAAAACTTTAGAAGCTTTCGAAAAGTTTTATCATGAAGATTTGGTGGCGCAAGAAAACCAAACAGAGCCTAGAATTGGAAAAGAGGTTGGACGAGAATTTGAAGCAAATTTTGTAGGAAATATTGAACAAATCAGAACTTATAAAGCTGTATCAACAATGATAGGTTCAGGAGTTTCTGCAATTGCTTGGGAAATTGATATTGATCATAAGGAATGGGGAACTGTTCAAATGACCGAAATTAATCTTCAGACTTGGAAAGATGGAAAAATTATTCGTGAAACTTATAATTATACACTATGAAAAAAATAATCATCCAAGGAAGCTCAAGAAGCAAAGGAAATACTTTTGATATTACACAAGCTTTAAAAGAAAAATTAGATTGTGATTATATAGATTTATCAACGAAAAATATACAACTTTTCGATTATGAATTTAAAAATCAAGAAGACGATTTTCTTCCGTTAATCAAAGAATTATTGGAGAATTATGATGTTTTCATTTTTGCCAGTCCAGTTTATTGGTATACGATGAGCGCTACTTTAAAAATCTTTTTTGATCGATTTACAGATTGTGTTTTAAAAGAGAAAGAATTAGGTAGAAAATTTGAAGGAAAACATATGGCAGCTCTTTGTTGTGGATCCAGTGAAGACGAAATTGATAGTTATTTTATTCCTTTTCGAGAAAGTGCAAAATATTTAAAAATGAATTATATCGGAGATGTTCATACGTGGAAAGATTCCGATGAAATTGATGAAAAAGTTATTCATAAACTTCAGTTTTTTTCAAATTTAATTGAAAGTCAAAATTAACTTTTAAAACAAAAACAAGGTGAAATAACGATAATTTCCCCTTGTTTTTTGTTTAATAATTCACAACTCTAAGCTATTTCATACAACTTAAGATATTCATTTTCAAAATATAAATAAAAAGTCTATTTTTAGTGTCCCTATTTATCTCAAATACTAACTTAAATGACTTTAACAAAAACAATCAACAAAAATGTAGAAACAAAAGCCCTTTATCATCAAAAAAGTAGAAAACTAAAAGCAGAAAGAAATTATCAGAAAAACCTAGAAAGTGGGGAATGGAAGTGTTATTACAGCAACGGAGAGTTGGAAAATGTAATAAACGGTGAGAAGAGTAAAAGAAATGGTCTATGGGAATCTTATGATAAAAATGGTCAGTTAGTGGAAATTGGTTACTACATCGATGATGAACAAAACGGCGAATGGAAATTCTACTATGAAACGGGTCTTCTCCGAGAGATTGGTATTTACCATTTTGGGAAACTTCATGGTAAATGGTCATACTATTTTCGAAATGGTAAAATGAGAAGTGAAGGTAACTATGAAAAAGGTTTAGAATCGGGCGAGTGGAAAACTTATTATGAAAGTGGAAAGTTAAAGGGAATCGGTTGTTATGAAAATGGCGTTAAAAATGGTTTATGGAACTATTTTCATGAATCTGGACATTTAAAAGCCGAAGGAAGATACTTCCAAGGTATGAAAATCAAAAAGTGGAAATATTACACTAAAGACAATCAATTAAATTCAGTTGAAATCTTTAAGAACAAAATTATGAAATGAATCTTTTCGACTTCTTTGCGCTAAGGATTGAAGTGAAAAGCTTTTGTTTTTCGAAAAATTAGAACTTCTTAACAAATGTAGGCGACCAACGGAAGCCCACAAATTGTTTAGAAGTTCTTTTTTTTGAATATAAAACTTGTAACGAAAAGCCTGACTTTTCTTTGTCTTTTTGAAGCAAAGAAAAGAAGCGTCCAAAATTTAATAATTAGACATTACTTTTCTTTGATTCCATGATTTATTAGGAAAATCCGTTGGTAAATTTACTTTTTCATCAAATTGTTTTTTATCTGAAAGTGCTTTCATAAACGCGATAATATCTGAAATTTCTTGTTCTGAAAGATTTAGTGGAGCGTCACTCAACGTTTGATTTTCGACATCCATTCCTTGTCCAGCTCCTCCTCCATTATTGTAAAATTCCATTACTTCCTCCAATGTATTAAAAACACCGTTATGCATATAAGGAGCTGTATTAGCAATATTTCTCAGAGTTGGTGTTTTAAATGAATTCTTATAATGAATTGCATGTTCTTTTGGACGTTTATTTCCATATCTTCCTAAATCTTCATCAATAATTTTTTGATTTTCTTTCGTTTTTGGAACGCCTAAAACTTCAGATTCTGTATCGAGATAAGCAGGTGGAACTGTTCCATTATATAGAGGGATAAAATGACATGTTGCGCATGCTGCTTTTCCAGTGAAAAGATTGAATCCTCTTTTAATTTCTGGTTTTAAAACTGCTTTTTTATTTTGAAAATACAAATCGATATCATTGTCAAATGGCGTTAAATCCATAATAAAAGCTGTAATTGCATGATCGATTGTTGTCGTTGAAATTTCTTTGTTTTCAAAAGCTTCAGAAAACATTTTTTGGTATGTTGGACTTGTATTTAAGTCTTTAATAATTTGTTGGTAAGAAGAATTAAATTCATCAGGATTAGTAATTACGTGTTCATATTGATCTTCTAATCTATCTGCTCTTAAATCGTGTAAATATTTTGTAGCAAAAATTGCATAATTCAAAGTTGGAGAGTTTCTTTTTACAAATTCACCAGCATTAGAAATACTTGTTTTTTGTCCGTCCGTAAATGCTTTATCTGCATGATGACAACTTACACAAGCCATCTTTTTTGTAGAAGAAAGAATCGGATCATTGAAAAGTAATTTTCCTAACTCTACAACTTTTTCGTGATTTTTTTCAACTTTATATGTGGTAAAATACTCTTTGTTTACAAAGTTTTTTTCAAATAAATTTTCCACTTCATAATTTGTTGTTTTCTTTCCAAAATAAACCTCATCAATAGTTTCATAGCCTAAAGCAAAATGCATTTTTTTAATATTTCCATACAAAGGATTGATTACTTTTTTGATAAAAATTAAACGATTAAAAGAATTAAAATCATCTTTGTTCAATTGTTGAATTCCTTCTTCAAATTGTTTAATTGTTTCTTTGTATAAATCAATTCTATTAATATTTCTCATTTCACTTTCATATGCTTGAATCAGCATTTTCATTTCAGAAAAACTACTTTTAGCATCTGCAATTCCTAATAAAGTTCCTGGTGTATCAAATCCAGTAATTCCAAGCGTTGTAATTCGAATTAACTCTTGACGAATCAGTTCAAAAACCTGTCTATCAGTCAAATTTAATCGAGAAACATACAATTTAATATTCTTATAATTTTTGATTAATTGACTTACTTTTTGTTGTAATTCCTTTTTAATTTCTTCTTCTTTTATATTCTCTCCCATCAATTCGTCAATCACTTGCATTCCTTTTGGTTCTACAATCGAAAGTTCAGGAGTTTTTTTCATGATTTTTAAAAGAGGAGCTCCATTTAAAAATCGATCATTTGCTTCAGGATCCAGATAAGCAATATATAATCCTGTTTTTTTGAATACTTTTCGAAGATTCTTATAAGATGTAAAAACTTCTTTTGAAGAAAAATCAGAGTTTAATAGCTTTTCAAAAGTAAAAAGTTTAGCTTCAAAATTATTTAACTTAGATTGAAATTGAACATTTATTTGTTTGATACTTTTTTCACTATAGGTTCCGTTTTTCTTTTGAGAAGAAAGTAATGTTGCGATAATAATGATTCCAATAGAAAGAATTGAAAAGTATTTTAATGCTTTCATTTTAATAGATGATAAATTGTTTTGTATGAATTGAAGAAGGTGTTTAATAAGGAAAAACCAAGTACTTTGAGTTGAAAAAGTACTTGGCTAAAAATCTCACTACAATAGATATATTAAAAAAATAAACTATTTAATTACTAATTTCTTAGTTTCTTTGTCTTTAGTAACTACGAAATAAACTCCAGGATTTAAGTTACTAACATCAAAAGATTTTCTGTTTCTGTAAACAGCAACTCTTTTTCCAGTTACTTCATATAAAGCAACATCTGTTTTCTTACTTAAATAAACTAATCTTTCTACTGGATTTGGGAAAATCTCAAAAGAATCCGAAGAAGTTGGAACGAAATCTGTCACATCTAAAGCATTTACTAATTCATCTACACCGTGTAAAGCAACAGTTAAAGAATTGTTGTAAGGAGCAGGATTATCTGAGCTCGGATGTTGTGAATTAAACATAATTGTTTTTCCGTCAGGAGTTGGACAAACACCAGTAATTTCAGCTCCAGCAGGAGTTTGAGCGATACGGAACAAATTGTCAATTGTTGGATTTTCAACAGACATATCTAACATATATAATTCACACATTTTGTTAGAAGCATATTCAGCTGGCATTCTTCCGTAAGAAGTTCCATTTAAATCTTCACAAATTAACATATATGTCTTATCTCCAGAATATAATAAATTCAATCCATCAGGATTTGATAAATGTTTTTCAGGATAATCAGCTTCTGCAACATTCTCTTCAGTCATTTCTGGACCAGCAGCTAAATAAACAGAAAATTCATTTGTAGAAGGATCAAATTCTAAAACTCTTCCATAGTAATCTGTATAATTTTCATCAGGAGTTGCCAATCCTTGTGCAGCAGCTCTAGTAACATGATGTGGTGCGAAAACAGCTCCAGCAGCAGCTTCATCAGCCCATTTTTCACCAATATTATCTCTACCTGTTTCAGTTAAATATACTTTACCAGTATTTTTATCAACAGTTACCCATTCGATACGATTATACATTGTTGCATTTGCAGCAATTGCTTCGTCAAAATAGTTTAACATTTTATCAAAATCATCATTATCGATTTCCACCCATTTTTCAGCAGCATCGTGTTTGTAAACATATAAATTTCCTTTTGTAAAATCTCCAGGAGTATCTGCAACGAATTTTGTGAAGAAAGTTGGGTTTGCATCTACGCCTAAATAAACAGTTTGATTATCTGGTGCGATAGCTCCACCTTCAAATCCTTGACGTCCCCAGTTATATTGTTTACGAATTGCTTTTGCATTTCTTGGATCAATCTCCACCATCCAGTTAAAATTCTGATATTTTTCAATTGTTTGAAAATTTGCAAAATCAAAATCTGTGTATTTAATTGTATAATCAGAAATATCTCTTACACCATCTCCTCCATCATTAATAGATTCATTACTTGTTCTGAACCATTCTTCAGCTGTCCAAACTCTACCATCAATTGAAGAATTAATTCCACCACAGTTCATTCCAGTTTCTCCAACTGCACTAAAATCTACATTAAAGAATTTTCCTTCTCTTCCATCTGATAAAGATTGATCTAAAACTTCAAAAGTTCCATCTTCTAATCTTTTAACTAAAAAAGAAGTCATTCCTCCTCCATCACCAATTTTATCATCTTTAGCAATCATTTCATGATTGATAGAAATCCATCCATATGCACCTTCTGGAACACAGTCTTCATCAGTTACTGGCGTAAATCCGATGAAATCATGCCATTGCTTTGCTAAAGTTTCTCCTGATCTTGTTTGAACCATATCTACTCCTCCTGTGAATAAAATTTGAGAAGTTACAGGAGATTCATTCATTATAACCATTTCTGTTGCATCCCAGTCTGGTTGTACTTCTGTTGGGAATTCGCTTTGTGCAAAAGCACCAGTCATCATTAAAAAAGTAGATGTTAAAAATAAAGTAGTTTTTTTCATTGTTTTTGGTTTAGTTATGCTTCAACAACTTTCTTGTTTTCTGCATTACAAACCTATTTGGTGAAATTAAATTAATGTTATCTAAAATGAAAAGTAATTTTTATTTTAAAGTTACCTTTATTAACAAAACATCAATAGAATATTGATTAATTATTTATTATTTAAAATTTATGTTAATAATTAAAAATATTTATCTATAAAACAATTTTTTACTATTTTATTTATAAAAAAATAGAGCTATTCAAATTTGAATAGCTCTATTTAAAAATGTTGTTATTTATATCTTATAGATTGATTACAACAAAATCAACTCTACGGTTATTAGCTCTACCTTTCCAAGTTTTATTTGAATCAATTGGGTTAGTTTCACCTAAACCTTTTACTTCAATTCTTGAAGCATCGATTCCAGCTTTTACTAAGTATTTCTTAACACCTTCAGCTCTCTTCACAGATAACCTTTCGTTTAATTTATCTGAACCAGTGTTATCAGTGTTTCCTTCGATTAAGAATTTAGCATCTTTATTTTCTTTCATTAAAGTAACAATCTCATCTAATTGCTTAGATTTTCTTGGAGTGAAGTAAGAACTTCCTACACCAAACTTGATTGCTTTTGCATTTTCTTTAATTTTTGCTACAGCATCTCTAGTGATTACCGGTTTTGGACATCCACCTTCACCTGCAATTCCAGCTTCGTTTGGACATTTATCATCTTTGTCTAAGATTCCGTCACCATCAGTATCTGGCCAAGGACATCCATTGTTTTCTTTTGGTCCAACTTTGTTAGGACAAGCATCATCTTTATCAGCTACAGAATCTCCATCTGAATCTGGACATCCTCCGTTTTTCTCAGTTCCTTTAGCATTTGGACAAGCATCGTTTTTATCAGCGATTCCGTCGTTATCTGAATCAGGACATCCTCCTAATTCTTTTTCTCCTGCTACATCTGGACAAGCATCTTCAGAATCTTTAACACCATCTCCATCTGAATCTGGACATCCGTTGAATTCTTCTAAACCGAAAGTTTCTGGACATTTATCTTTTTTGTCAACAATACCATCTTTATCAGTATCTTTTGCTCCAAATCTAAATACAACTCCAGCAGAATGTTGGAAGTGTCTAGCAACATCTTCTGGTTTTAAAGTTCTTTTGTACATAGTTTGTACATATAAACCAAACTTTTCAGCAAACCAAATATTAAATCCTGCAGTTCCATTAACAGATGAAGTAGCTTCATCTTCTAAAGAAACATATCCAAGACCTAAACCTAAATAAGGATCAAACCACCCAGTTTCTCCAACTAAATTGTTGATGTCGTATTTAGCTCCAGCATCAAATGCTAAATAAGATAAATCATTATCTAATTTTTCTTCTCCAAATCTATCGATTGTATTTAAAGATAAAGCAGCTTCAACACTAAAACCAGACCCTAAGTAACGAGCTCCTGAAAATCTTAAAGAAGATCCATTAATGTTGTAATTATCAAACTTGAAAAAACTATCAAATCTTCCATTTCCTGTAGATCCAGCTGAGTTAAAGTCAACAGCATTATATCCAATCCCTACTAACCATGGATTGTCAGAATCCTGAGCATGTATCGTATTAACACATGCTAATAATAAAAAGGCTAAAAAAGCCTTTGTAAAATGTCTCATTTCTTCGTGTATTAAAAATTTACTATTTTTTTGCAAAAGTAAATCCTAATTGACTATTTTCAAAGGCTTTTCGTTAATTTCTTATTAACATTTTCTTATTTTTCTAGCACTCCAAGCTTTTTACCCACTTTTATAAAGGCATTTATTGCTTTGTCTAAGTGTTCTTGCTCATGAGCAGCAGATAATTGTACTCTAATTCTAGCTTTTTCTTTAGGAACAACTGGGTAGAAGAACCCAATAACATAAATTCCTTCTTCTAAAAGCATATCTGCCATATCTTGTGATAATTTCGCATCGTATAACATTACTGGAACAATTGCAGAATCTCCTTCTACAATATCAAATCCAGCTTCCGTCATTCCTTTTTTGAAATAGTCTGTATTCCATTCTAATTTATCTCTTAAAGTAGTATCTGAAGAAAGTAGATCAAATACTTTTAAAGAAGCTCCAACAATTGCAGGTGCTAATGAATTCGAGAATAAATATGGCCTAGATCGTTGACGTAAAATATCAATGATTTCTTTCTTTCCTGTAGTATATCCTCCCATTGCTCCTCCAAGTGCTTTTCCTAAAGTTCCTGTTACGATATCTACACGTCCCATTACGTTTTTCAACTCTAATGTTCCTCTTCCTGTTTTTCCGATAAATCCTGCTGCATGACATTCATCTACCATTACAAGCGCATCATATTTATCTGCTAAATCACAAATCTCATCTAATTTTGCAACAATTCCATCCATAGAGAAAACTCCATCAGTTACGATAATTTTAAATCTATGATTTTGCTCATTAGCTTTGATTAATTGCTCTTCTAAACTTTGCATATCATTATTATCATAACGATATCTTGCAGCTTTACAAAGTCTAACTCCATCAATAATTGAAGCGTGATTTAATGAATCTGAAATAATCGCATCTTCTTTTGATAATAATGGCTCAAAAACTCCTCCATTTGCATCAAAAGCTGCTGCATAAAGAATTGTATCTTCTGTTTGGTAAAATTCTGCAATTTTTGCTTCTAAATTCTTATGAATATCTTGAGTTCCACAGATAAAACGTACAGATGACATTCCAAATCCGTGTGTATCCATCGTGTCTTTTGCAGCTTGGATTACTTCCTTATTATTTGATAATCCTAAATAGTTGTTTGCACAAAAGTTAATCACTTCTTCTCCTGTAGAAATCTTGATTACTGCATCCTGAGAAGATGTAATAATTCTTTCTTTTTTATACAAACCTGCATCTTTTATTTCTTGAATCTCTTTTTGTAAAGTTTCTTTGATTTTGCCGTACATATTTTTTTAGTTTTGAGATAAAATTCTTTTTATTAAAAGTTTAATTATCGACTTTGAAAATCTTAATGTTTACAAATGTAATTAATAATTATACTTCTTCCACTACAATCTCTTCATCAATATATACTAAATATTTCTTCGAAACTTTATAATTCATTTTTTCGATAACTTCCGCATATCTTTCTAATTGTTTGTGATATGTAAAAGATGGTTTTCCTGTTTTATAATCAATAATTATTGCTTCATTATTAGGTAAAACAACCATTCTATCTGGAATTAAAATCTCATACGTTTTGATCTTATCTTCATTTAATCCTTTCATTCCAGATTCATATGCAATTTGCTCTTTTGTTTTCGGAACCATAATTTCTCTTTCATTGTAAACTTTAATTCCTTCTTCATAAAAAGCTTGTAAAATCGGATGTTCTACAATTGCAAAAAGTTTTTGTATAATTTCTCCTCGTTGTTCAATTTCTAAAACTCCTTCAAAAACATAAGTATCAACAACAGATTCAA
This sequence comes from Aureivirga marina, assembly GCF_015767265.1. Taxonomy (GTDB): domain Bacteria; phylum Bacteroidota; class Bacteroidia; order Flavobacteriales; family Flavobacteriaceae; genus Aureivirga; species Aureivirga marina. Next base: position 35,306 of record NZ_JADPIB010000009.1, on the reverse strand, counting down.
TATCTTTTTTAGTGATAATTTTCGAAGCAATTTCATGAATCAAATTTCCATAAGAAATCGCTTCTTCTTGTTCCGTATCCCAAAGTAAAGAAGCACTTGTCACAATCGAAATCTGATGATCTTTCCATGGCGTCGATAAAAATCGCTTTTGTTGTATTGTTTCAATTTCTGATGTTTCTTCTTTTGGTAAATGTTTTCTTTCTTTGGAACCAAATTCATATACATCTTTATTTTCATCCCAAGCATTTTCATCCGTAAACATTTTTAAATAATTAATGAATAAGCCAGAATAGTTATTTAATCGCTCATTTCCTTTCGAATCTAAGTTCTTTTCTGAAATAATATATAATTGCTCCACAGGTCGAGTTAAAGCCACATATAACAGATTAAAATTATCCAACTCCAAATCGTGTTCTCTCTTTGTTGCTAAAATTTCCGCAGCTCCACCAAGCAATTTAAATTTCTCAATATTATAATCAATTTTTAAAGATGGAAATCCTTGGTAAATTTCTGGATCTAGAGGATACCAAAACTTTCTAGTTATTTCGCCATAAATATGTAAATCATAAGGAAAAATTACCACTGGAAATTCCAATCCTTTTGACTTGTGAATTGTCATGATTCGAACAGCATCTTGTCCCTCTGGCGAAATAATCGTTTTCTTATCTTTCTGTTGTTCCCAAAAAGACAAAAATCCCAACAAACTGTTTCCTTTCGAATCTTGATATTCCATCACTAAATCCAAGAAAAACTGTAAATACGCATCTGTTTCTTGTGTTAATTTAAAATCTCGAATGATTTGTTCTACTCCATTTATCAAAGGTTTTTGAAGAAAATCAGCATAATCAAATACAATAGAAAATTCGGCTAATTTTTCAAAAAACTCATTATTATTTAAATGAATAAATTCTGCTAAAAAATGATGCTCTTCTTCTTGAATTTCTAAATGTTTATACAAGAAATATAATGCATCAATTTTCACTTGTTTATCTAAATCAAAATGAATAAACTTCAAAAGATTGATGATAAATTGTACTTTCTCCGAATTATTGATTAAAAGTGTTTCAGAAGAAACAATATCAATATTATTTTCACTTAAATATTTTGCAACAGCTCTTGCATCTTTTGTTTTTCGAGTTAAAATACAAATGTCTTTTCGTTGAAAAGCCGAATCCATATTCTGAATTATCTCTAAAACTTTTTTCGGATACACCAATTCTTTTTCTTCTGCATCCAAATTTTTCTTATCTACAAAAGAAATTTCTACATAACCTTCTTTATTCGAATTAATGTTTTGTTGATTTCCTTCTACATATAAATTTTGATAAGATTCATTATTTAAAAATTTAGAAATATGTGTAAAAAAGTCATTAGTGAAGTCAACAATCGCAGAGTGACTGCGGAAGTTTGTTGTCAAGTTCTCCAAAGATTTCTCAATATAAAATGGATTTTCTTCCGTTTCAACTTCTAAATATTCCTCATCTTCAAACTCAGAAAGTTTAATAAATTGTTCTGCTTTTCCACCTCTAAAACTATAAATTGCTTGTTTCGCATCACCAACCAATAACAAAAAACCTTTTGTTTTATCATCGTATTCACTATGCAAAGCATTTCCAATTAAAGGAATTAAATTTTCCCATTGCAAAACAGAAGTATCTTGCATTTCATCAATAAAATAATCCGAATATCGTTGTCCAATTCTTTCATAAATAAAAGGAACAGGTTGTTTGCGAATTTCATCATTAATGATTTTATTAAATTCAGCATTTAAACGAATATTATTTTCTTCTTTTAATTGCTCTAATTCATGTCGAACAGCATTTAAAACAGACATCGGAACAATGCTATTTAAATATCTTTTATTCAAATAATAATATTTCCCATATCGCATGGAATCTTCAAAAAGCTCTTTTAATTTTGGAGCTATTGCATCAATACTTTGTTTAACATTCGCTGGTTTCGATTTTGCGTAAAGTGTATTATTTTCAAAATGTTTAAAAGCAGTTACATCTGGAAGAAAATCGTTGTCTTTAAAAGCATCTCGAAGTTTTTCAAAATATTTTGGAATCACAGAACGATTAAAATCTTTTATTTCAATTCCATTCGATTCTATCAAATCCAAAGCTTCTTTTCCTATTTTTTGCGCTTGTTCTTCAATAATTTCATTTTGAGATTGAATAAATTTTCGAAGCTTTTTATAATCTTGAATTGATTTATCTTTTACTTTTTCCAATTCTCGAATATCATCTTCATTCAATAAAGTTCTTGCAAATTCTTTCAATTCTTTAGAAATATCCCAAGATTTATCTTCTTCTGATTTTTGAAGTGAAAACTGCAAAAGTAAATCTGTAACTTCTTTGTCTTTTCCAATTTTTGCAATTAAAATATCGACAGCTTCTTCAATTAATTTTCCACCATCCATTTCTACTTCAAAATTCAAAGACAAACCTAAATCTTTTGAAAAACTTCGAATAATTCGATGTGTCAAACTATCAATTGTCGTTACACTAAAAGCTGCATAATTATGTAGGATATTTTCCAAAACAGTTTTTGCGCGATTGCAAATCAACTCTTTTGAAATTGGCTTTTTTTCACTGATAATTTGAAATACATGATCCAACATATCATTCTCTTTTTTATCAGCAAAAAGTTTTAGATAATGAATGATTCTTTCTTTCATTTCTCCTGCAGCTTTATTCGTAAACGTAATTGCCAAAATTCGTTTATAACGCATTAAATCATTCGTCGAAAGCAGTAATACCAAGGTTTCTTTCACCAACGTAAACGTTTTTCCACTTCCAGCAGATGCATTATAAACTATAAAAGTTGATTTTTCAGACATGTTTTGTTATCAGTTTTTCTATTTGATAATTTATAAGAAAGTTATCTAATTTATTTGGAAAGCAAAAAAGTTCAAATCGAAATTTAATCCATAAAAAAAGTTTAACCGAAGTTAAACTTTCATTTTTTCGCTTGAGCAAATATATTAAGTTATGATTATTTCATGCTCTTCTAACAGTGGTAAATTCTGGAAACGTAACAAAAGTTGCGCAACAGTAATTGTGTCTTTTTCGCAATAAGTAATTATTCTATCAATATCTTTTTCTTTATAAAAAACTTCTGCAACCTGACTTCCATCAATGTCATCTTTCGGTGAAGGAATATTTAAAATAGTTGTCAAAAGTTTTAAAGAAGTATAATGTTTAAAATCTCCAAATTTCCACATTTCCATAGTATCAATATGTGGAATTTCCCAAGGTTTTTTTCCGAATAAATTTAATTTTTGAGGTAAAGAAATTCCATTAATTACCATTCGTCTTGCGATATAAGGAAAATCAAATTCTTTTCCATTATGTGCGCAAAGCAAATATTTTGAATGTGCAAAATAACTTTCCAGAAGATTTTTAAATTCATTTAAAAGTTGTCCTTCTTCTCCAAAAAACGATTTTACTCTAAAATTTCTATCTCCTTCTTTCTGTTTGAAAAAACCAACAGAAATACATACAATTTTTCCAAATTCTGCCCAAATTCCAGCTTTATGATAAAACTCTTCTGGAGTTTCTTCATCTTTTCTTTGGTATTTCGTCTTATCAGCAAAAAGTTGTTTTTTAATATCAGAAAGTTCTTCAAAAGTTTCAGTTTCAGGAACTGTTTCAATGTCTAAAAATAAAATATTCTCGAAGTGAATTTTTGGTTGTTGCATTAGCTCTTTTTTTTTAGTTTTTAATTTTACTTTTTCTTTTCAATGAACTCAAATATACGGAGAATTTTAAGGATTATTTGACTTATTATAAAAATCTATTATTTCGTTTTTTTCTTCTGAAAATATAAAACCATTTTGTTTTGAATCTCTTACTTTATAAATAAATATTCCTTCTTTTAATTTCTTTTGATTATAAATATTTATAGAATTATAATAGAAAGGAAAATCTGAAAGATTTTTATATAAATCTAACTCTATTTTTTTCTTCATTGTAGTTTTTGAATTAAAATAAATAAAAGTAGATTTTGTATCAAAAACCATGATTCCATTATATAAAGTCAATAAATATTCAAGAGAATTTGTTTGAAAAGTTATTTTTTGATTTGTAAAATGATACGTTTTATTCTCGAAATATGCTTGAATTCCGTTTTTATTTAAAAAGAATATTTGTTCTCTTCGCAACTTTTCAATCTCTTTAGATTCTTCTGATTTTTTAATTTTAAACATTAATTCATCAGCTAATTCTGAATATTTAATAATTATTCTTTTTTCCTGTTTAAAATCATTTTTCATTGCAAATTCTAAAAGTTTCAATGTTTCCCAAATATTGATTTTTTTAAAATTATAATCGTTAAAAGTAATTCCAAAAACTTTCCCATGAGCTTTATTATCCTTTTTAATTTCAGAAAACCGAGATTTATAAGTAGAAGTTTTATGTTTAAAAAATAATAGAATTGGGTCTTTATAAGAAACTTTTTCGGCAAGCTTTGCTGTTAATTGTGTTAAAATATCAAAGTCATTTATATTTCCATCATTGTTACATGCTGTAATATAAGTTCCCGAAACATTTCCATATTGAAAATTTCTTACTACATTTTTATGTACAGAGAATGATTTGAAAGAAATTACAAAACAAATTAAAAGTATAGATTTTTTCATAGCATTTTTCTAATTAATAATTATATATAAAAACAAAAAACCCACAGAAATATTCTGTGGGTTTTTTAATATTTTGAAATTGTATTTTACAACAATTCTGTATTCTTAGTTATTTAAAGCTTCCGCTCCACCAACGATCTCTAAGATTTCGTTTGTAATTGCAGCCTGACGAGCTTTGTTATAAGTTAATAATAACTCATTTTTCAGTTCAGTTGCGTTATCTGTTGCTTTATGCATTGCAGTCATACGAGCACCATGTTCCGCAGCGAATGAATCTCTTATAGCTTTTAATAATTGTGTTTTTAACGATTTAGGAACTAAGTCTAAAACGATTTCATTTTTAGATGGTTCAAAGATATAATCTAAAACAACATTAGAATCTTTCTCCACTGGTTTGATTGGTAAAAATTGTTCTACAGTAGCAATTTGCGTGGCAGCATTCTTAAATCTATTGTAAACAATTTCTATTTTATCGTAACTACCATCAGCGAATAAATTCATTAATTTTTCCGCAATTACAGAAACATTATCATAAGTAATATCATCAAAAATCTCATTGTTATTTTCGATAGTATTAAATTCTTTTGATAAAAGATCGTTTCCTTTTTTTCCAATAGTTAAAATATCAATTTCTTTTCCTGAATATTGTGTAGCAACTCTCTTCGTCTCTTTGATAATAGAAGAATTGAATCCACCACATAAACCTCTGTTAGAAGTAATAGGAACAAGTAATACTTTAGATACTTCTCTTTGCTCAGAATACACACCACCAGCATTATCATCTAGTGTTGCGCTTAAACTTTGTAAAAGTTCAGTTAACTTATCAGCATAAGGGCGCATTTCTGTGATTGCATCTTGAGCTTTTTTCAACTTTGCAGCAGATACCATTTTCATGGCACTAGTAATTTGCATAGTTGAACTAATAGATGTGATTCTGTTACGTATTTCTTTTAAGTTTGCCATAAGTATAGAGTTATTTAGTATTGAGTATTCAGTAGTAAGGAATGAACCTTACTACTCAATACTAAAAGCTTTATTAAGCATATTTTGCTGATAATTCTTTTGCTACATTAGCTAATACAGTAGTTACTTCGTCTGTTAATTTTCCAGCCTTTAAAGTATCTAATGCATCTCTGTGTTTTGCGTTTAAGTACTCGATGTAATCTCTTTCGAATTCTTTAACTTTATTTACAGGAACATCTTTTAATAAGTTCTTAGAACCTGCGTAAATGATAGCAACCTGATCTTCCACAGTAAATGGATCGTTTTGAGCTTGCTTTAAGATCTCCACGTTTCTCTTACCTTTTTCAATCACGTTCATTGTTGCAGCATCTAAGTCAGATCCAAATTTCGCGAATGCTTCTAATTCACGGAATTGAGCTTGATCTAATTTTAATGTTCCAGATACTTTCTTCATTGATTTAATCTGTGCAGAACCTCCTACACGAGATACTGAAATACCTACGTTAATCGCTGGACGAACTCCTGAGTTGAATAAATCAGACTCTAAGAAAATCTGTCCATCAGTAATAGAAATTACGTTTGTAGGAATATATGCAGAAACGTCTCCCGCTTGTGTTTCAATAATTGGTAATGCAGTAAGAGATCCTCCTCCTTTAACTTTACCTTTTAATGAATCTGGTACATCATTCATTTGAGCAGCAATTTTATCATCGTTGATAACTTTTGCAGCACGCTCTAATAAACGAGAGTGTAAGTAGAATACGTCTCCAGGATAAGCCTCACGACCTGGTGGTCTTCTTAATAAAAGAGATACCTCACGGTAAGCTACGGCTTGTTTAGATAAATCATCATAAACGATTAATGCAGGACGTCCTGTATCACGGAAATATTCTCCGATTGCAGCACCTGCGAATGGAGCATATACTTGCATTGGAGCTGGATCAGATGCGTTTGCAGCAACAACTGTTGTATAAGCTAAAGCACCTTTTTCTTCTAATAAACTAACGATTCCCGCTACTGTTGAAGCTTTTTGTCCAATTGCAACATAAATACAATATACTGGGTTACCAGCATCGTAAAATTCTTTTTGATTTAAGATTGTATCAATTGCTACAGTTGATTTACCTGTTTGACGGTCACCAATGATTAACTCACGTTGTCCTCTTCCTACAGGAATCATAGCATCTACTGATTTGATACCAGTTTGTAATGGTTCAGTTACAGGCTCACGGAAAACTACTCCTGGAGCTTTACGCTCAAGTGGCATTTCGTAAGTTTCACCTGCGATTGGTCCTTTACCATCGATTGGATTTCCTAATGTATCAACAACACGTCCAACAATTCCTTCTCCTACGTTTAAAGATGCAATTGTATTTGTACGTTTTACTGTTGATCCTTCTTTTACTTCTTTAGAGTCTCCTAATAATACAACCCCAACATTATCTTCTTCTAGGTTTAGTACAATTCCTTGTAATCCTGATCCGAAATCTACTAACTCACCATATTGTACATTTGATAAACCATATACACGTGCAATACCATCTCCTACTTGTAGTACTGTTCCTACTTCATCAAGCGATGCATTTGCCTCGAAACCTGATAATTGTTGTTTCAAAATTGCTGATATCTCAGCTGGATTTATTGCTGCCATTTTATTTGTTTTTAAAAACTAAAAAATTTTGCTATTAAAATAGTATTACACTTATGCTGTGTAACGATTATTTTCAAATTTTACTTTTAATGCCTTTAATTTACTAGCTACACTTGCATCGAATTGAACATCTCCAACTCTTAAAATGAATCCTCCAATTACTTCAGGATCAATAATGCTTTCTAATGTAGCGTCATTTCCAGTGATTTCTTTAACTTTTGCTAAAATTTGCGCTTCTAACTCAGCTGTTAAGGCTACTGCTGTAGTTACTGTTGCAACTTGTTTTCCTGCTAAAGTATCTGCTAAAGAAATGTATCTTTCTGCAATTACATCAAGAATATCAATTCTTTTATTAGTGATTAATAATTGCATTAAGTCCATAGACACTGCATTCACTTTTCCACCAAAAATAGATTCTAAAGCACCCTTTTTTACATCAGAATGTAATAATGGACTTTTTAAAAGTGTTTGCAAATCTTGACTTTCTCTGATAGTTTCCACTATCATGTTCATATCGTTATACACATCTGAAGCAACGTTCTTTTCTGTTGCTACATCTGCAATTGCTTTTGCATATCTAAGTGCTACTCTCATACTGCTCTACTCTTTTTTGGTTAGATTAGTTTAAAGTAACGTCTTTCACTAAAGAATTTACTAATTCTAATTGTTTCTTATCATCAGATAATTCTGACTTTACAACTTTCTCAGCGATTTCTAATGAAATTTCAGCAACTTGACCTTTTAAATCAGCAATAGCAGCATTTTTCTCATTCTGAATAGCAACTTGTGCTTGCTCTATTAATTTAGATGCTTCAGTTTGTGCTTGCTCTTTTGCCTCATTAATCATGTTATCTTTCATTTCACGCGCCTCTTTTAACATTGCATCTCTTTCAGCTCTTGCTTCGTTTAAGATACGCTCGTTATCAGCTTTTAAATTAGCCATTTCTTTACGAGCTTCCTCAGCAGCTGCTAAAGCATTGTTGATTGAGTCTTCTCTGTTTTTAACAGCAGTCAAAATCGGTTTCCAAGCTACTTTCTTTAAGATGAAAAAGAAAACAACGAAGATAATTGTTGTCCAAAAAACTAAACTTTCAGGTGCGATAAGATTCATAACTGTATATTTAAGTATCTATTTTTTAATGTTTTTCTTTGTTTAATTCTTTTGAAAGGAGCACTGCAACCAACCGTTGCAGTGTGTTCCTTTACTTTTTTGTTTTTTCAAAAATTACTTTGCAATTAAAGCAACTACTACTGCGAATAAAGCAACCCCCTCAATTAAGGCAGCAGCAATAATCATTGCAGTTTGAATTTTTGAAGCAGCTTCTGGTTGACGTGCAATAGCGTCCATTGCAGATCCACCAATTTTACCAATACCTAATCCTGCAGCTAATGCAGCGATTCCAGCACCAATTCCAGCTAAAACCATAATATTAAAATTTATAATTAATAATTAAACAAATTCTTTTTTAGTGATGGTCATCTACAGCTTGACCAATAAATAATGCTGATAAAAGTGTAAATACATACGCTTGTAATGCAGCAACTAATAGCTCTAAGAAACTCATGAAGATTACGAACGCTCCAGAAACTGGTGCGATAAATACTGTCTTAAAGATGAAAATTAAAGCTACTAATGATAATATGATAATGTGTCCCGCAGCAATATTCGCGAATAAACGAATCATAAGTGCGAAAGGTTTTGTAAACATTCCAATAATCTCAACAGGAATCATTAAGATCCATAATGGCCATGGTACTGGTGGAGCAAAAATGTGTCCCCAATAGTTTTTATTTCCATTAAATGAAGTGATTAAAAATGTAATAAATGCTAAAGTAAATGTAAACGCTAAGTTTCCTGTAAGGTTTGAACTAAATGGGAAGAATGGAATCAATCCAATTAAGTTATTAATCCAAATAAAGAAAAATATTGTTAATAAATAAGGCATAAACTTCGCATATTTCTTAGCTCCAATGTTTGGAATAGCAATATCGTCACGAACGAAAATTACTAAAGGTTCCATTAATCCAGCGATTCCTTTTGGTGCCATTTTATTTTTCTTGTATGATCTTCCAACCTTAGCAAAAATTAAGTATAAGAAGATAACTGAAAGAATCATTGAGAATGCATTCTTTGTTAAAGAAAAGTTTAAAGGTCGAACGTTAAAGTCGAACGCTGATGCTAAATCTTTTAATTCCTCTGGGTGAATTTCAGCTACTTTATCAGCATAATAAATGTTTCCATTTACTAATTCGAACTTCATTCCATTTTTTTCTACAATCTTTCTGTGGTGGTCAGTTCTTGTGAACTCACTAGCTTTTTTATCTCTGTAAGCTCCATGTCCGAACTCAGACGACATAAAAGTTACTAATCCTTTCTCTGTCCATAAAATTACAGGTAATGGTAGAGAAATTGCGTGCCCACCCCAATCAGCGATGTGAAACTCGTGTGCGTCTGCAATATGATCATTAATAAATTCACTAGGATTAAATGCTTCTTCTTCGTGGTGAGAAGATTGATCATGTCCGTGAGAAGATTCTTCACCATGATGTCCTTGTGCAAATAAAGATCCTACTAATGAAACGGATAGCAACATTGATAGGATAAATGTCTTGATAGATTTCTTTGCTATAATCATTTTTTAGATAGTAAAAAATTATGCCTTTAAAATTCCGTGCAAAGCTACATAATAAATTGGAAAATCAAACTATTTAGTCAGCTTTATTTTCAGTTGAGTTCAACAACTTTATTGTAAATAGCATTTCATACAATAAAAACATAAAGAATGGAATAAAGAATTGGAATACATCTGGGATATAATTTTCTTTACCACTTTGTATCAGAGGTATTAAAAACACTATAGATGCAAACATTTTTAGCACGCTCATTGCTAAATATCCTAGCCCTGCTTTCTCTGGTAAAATTTTATGAATTGCTACCATTCCAACACAAATTAATCCTGTAACAATTGTATGAAAAATATAAATGGTTATTGTTGAATAAAACATTTCATCTTCCAATTTTAATGATTTTACTAAGAAAAATTGAGCTATAAATAGTAAAATTGCAAATGGTAAATATGTTTTTAACAGATGTATGTATGGCGATTTCATCAGATATTTATTTTAAAATCGGCACAAAACTACAATTAAGAATCTGAATTTTGGAATTTTGAGAAGTTAATTTTCGTCTTTTTTATTTTTTTTATTGATTTGTAGTACTTGTCTTACAACATTATAGATTGCTGCAAATACAGCAAGAAGTGAGAAAATTACGGTATAAATTTGGTAGGGATTTGGGTATTTTTTATCAAGCCATTGCCCAAAAATGGCTCCTACAGCAATGGTAACTCCCATTTGAAGCCCCATTGCTGAAAAGCGAATATAATTATTAAGCTGTTTTTTCTTTTTTGACATTTCCATTGTGTAATCCTTTTACACCATCTGACATATCAATATTACCAGTTATAACGGCATTAATTTCTGCAGTAATTTTAGCTGTGAATATTTCTCCAGAAACTTTTGCTGTTGATTTTAATGATAATAATTGATGAACTTTTAAATTTCCAATAAATGTTCCTTCAATATCTGCATTTGCACAAGTAATCGTTCCTTCTACTTTCCCATCTTTTCCTATAACTACTCTTCCTGAGGTTGTAATATTTCCTTCTACAAAACCATCAATTCGAAAATCTCCTTCCGAAGAAATATCTCCTGTTATAGAAGTACTTTTTGCAATTGTATTTCTCTCTAAAGTTTGAGGGGTCGTTGTTTCTTTTACTTTTTTATCACTAAACATTTTCTTGTGTTTTAAAAATAATTATTTTTTATCCTTTAGAATTTTCATCACTTCGGAAGCTTTTTGTCCTTCTTCTGTATTAGGATAATTCAAAGCTACAAACTCTAAAGCTTTTATAAAATCTTTTTTACCTTGTTTTTTTCCAATTGCATATGCTTTTAATAACTCAAACTTTGGAATTAAAGGCATATCTGCAAATTGTCCGATAGCACTATTACAATCTGAAATTGTTTCTTTATAAAGTTTACTTTTATACTTGACAAAAACTCTTTTGTATACATTTTCAGGTGATGATTCATCATCTTCTCTTGCTAGTAATTGCTCTGGATTTGTAATAATTAATGCGTATCTAGAATCTGGATAATGCTCAACAATATCTTTCTTATATTTTTCAGCATTTTCCTCATCATTTAATAATAAATATGTTTTGTATAGATTATATTTTGCTGGCAATTCTAACATTTGCTTTGGTTTATAATCTAATAATTTTTCAAGCTTATTAACTGTTTGTGGATATTTTCTAAAGTTTTCTTTATAAATTAATCCTAAATTATAGTAAGCATCATCTCTAAGTTCTTTAATAGAATCTAATTCTGATTGGAAAACTGGAACTTGAAATACATAAAAGTTCACATCATATTTAGAAAATCCTTTCTTTTTTTCATCTAATTCAGCATTTAAACCAGCTTCTGTTTCTTCTACTTCTACTTGCTTAATTATGCTTTTATCTGAAAGTCTCCAATTGTCCTCCAATGGACGATTTCCCCATGACTTCTTAAACTCTTGTTTTCCAAATCCAACTGTTTGTGCATTGTAAAAATACCATTTTCCACCTTTATTTTTTGCACCTATACCATTAGAGTTAGAACTTCCAAAAGCATATAAATTTGCATTTAATTGTTTTTGTTTTTCTTCTTCCTCTTTTTTCTTTAATTCATCAATATATTTTTGATAATATTTTTGTTGTTCAATCGGCGTAAGTCCTGCAACATATAAAATACTATCATTTCTATGTGCAATTTCTTCGTATTTAATTACATTATCTAAATTTTTACGCTCTCTTTTAACACGACGAACTCGCTTTGATTTTGGATGTTTCGTAATATCTAAAACACTATCATAATAAGCTCCCGAAAGCATATATTTTGATTCATCAAAATAAATATCTCCAAGCTTTTCATATGTTAATTCCTTTTGAAATGGTGTTGAAACTTTTGTTCTCAATGATTTTTTAAAGTTCATTGCAGCAATAGAATCTTTATCTTTTAATCGGAAAACATTTCCTAAATGATAATAAATTTGCTCTAAATATGGACGATTATCTCTGTTTCTGATTAATTTATTTAATTTCTTTTCTACAGCAGCTAAATTTGACTTTTCATTAATATTTTTCACTTTTTCAAGCTCAGCATTAATCTTATATTTATAAGGAATATTCTTCATTTTAGCGACTCTATAAAATGCAAAATTTGAAGAATCCACTTTTTCTTCATTTCTGTATAATTGTCCTAAAATAAATAAATTTCTTGCTGTTTGTGCTTTATTTTCTGAAGTTCTAGTTGCACTTTTTAAATAATCAATTGTATGTTGTACACTATCCAAACTATAATAAGCCATTGCTAAAGCTGTATTTGCTTTTTCACGAATTGCATTTGGAAGTTTTCTTCTTTTTAGAAGTTTTTTTAATTCTTCAATTGCTTGTTCTTGATTTCGAAGTCTAATTTCCGTTTTTGCTTTCCAATAAATGGTTTCATTTATCAAACTTGCATCAGGATATTTTTGAATAATATAGTTGAAAGCCTCTAAAGCTGGAACAAATCTTTGTGAATAATATCTCGATTGTCCTAATAAAAAGAAAGCTTCATCAATTTGTGAGTTTCTTTCTTTTCCTCCAATATTCATTGAATGTTTTTGAACTGCTTTTACTGCTTTTTCTTCAGCTCTTTCGAAAGATTTTGAAGTATTTTTTTGTTCTTCACCAATTGTTGGCATCAATTGCTCTTCAATAGTAATTGGCTCAATAGGCAAAATTTCCCAAAAATTATCAGAATAATTTTGTTCTAATTCCTTCACTCCATCTTCAAATGCTAATCGACCATTATACATCACATTGTATTTGGTTGTCAAACCATGATACTGTCTGTTAATGAATTTGTTTTTCCTTGTAGAACAACCTATAACGGTCAATAACCCAACTAGTCCAAAATATATGTAATAACTTCTTTTCAAAATAATTGTATTTACCTAAATTCTTAACTTCATTCTTGTTAGAATATTGTTAAAGGATGGTAAAAATACAAATTTATTCAGAACAGTTTGTTTCTAGTCAATTTTTTATGAATAAAAAAGCCTGATTCTTTTAATAAAAATCAGACTTTTTGCATTTTATGGTATTTTATCAATAATTTCTCGGATAAATTGTCAATCGTTGTCCTACCCGAATATTATTAGATTTTAAATTATTCCATTGTTTTATTTTTCGAACAGAAACTCTAAATTTTTTCGCAATTCTACCTAAATAATCACCAGATTTTACTTTGTAACGAATTCGATTACTCATTTCCGTGTATTTTGGCAATGGTTTTTCTCGTTTTGCATCTTGTGCCTCTGCATATGCGTAAATATCTTTTTCGTTTTCTACAAACTTCGCAATTGCATCTTTAGGCAACGTCAATGCATATTTTCTATCCTTTACAAAAGGAATAATATCCAGTTTATATTGTGGATTTAAATAACGAATTAAATCCATATCTACATCTACTTTTTCTTGAATTTGCTTGAAAGTTAGTAACCTTTTTACTTGAATTGTGTCTGTTTCAAAAAAAGCTACTTTGTTTGATGAAGCAAATAAATCATGTTCATCTGCATATTCAAATAAATATAATGTCGCATAAAAAGCTGGAACATATCCTGCTGTTTCTCTTGGTAAATAATTACGTAAATTCCAGTAATTCTTACGTCCTCCAGAACGACGAATTGCTTTAGTCACATTTCCTGGACCAGAATTATAAGCTGCTAAAGCTAAATCCCAATCTCCGAAAATTTTATATAAATCTTCCAAATATTGACAAGCAGCTTCCGTTGCTTTTAAAGGATCCGAACGTTCATCTACATAAGAACTTACTTTTAAATTATATTGTTTTCCTGTTTGATACATAAATTGCCACAATCCTTTAGCTCCTGCCCAAGATTTAATTCTTGGTTGCAACGCAGATTCTACAATTGCAAGGTATTTTATCTCTAAAGGCAAATCATATTTATCTAAATGTTCTTCAAACATCGGAAAGTAATATTGTGCTCTTTCCATTACTTTAGATAATGATCTTTTTCTTGTTTTTAAATAGTTATTGATTAAGTTCTCTAAAATTGGATTGTATTCAATATTAAAAGGCGTTTTACTATTTAAATGTTCTAAACGTTTCTTTAATTCTTTTGTAGAAACCAATTTTGTTTCGAATTTCATCATTTGTGTATCCTTAATCAAAAAAGGAACGGTATCGTATAAAGATGATTTATACATCTCGACTAACCATAAACTATCTATTTCTCTAGCTGTTTGAAATCCTTCTTTTTTTAGAATAGATTTTTGAATAGAATCATTTTTAGCTAAGGTTAAACTATCTTTTTTAATAGTTTTTGATGAAATTACTTTTTCTGAACTCTTTTCTACTTTTGTAGAATCAATTTGTGCATAAGTTGAAATTGTACTTAAAAACAATAATGTGACAATTAGTCTTCTCATAAATCTTACTCATTAAGTAGTTTCGAAATCTCATCTAAATTAGGTTCCAAGATGATTTCGATTCTACGATTTTTTGCTTTACCTACTTTTGTTTTATTTGTTTCAATAGGTACATATTCACTTCTTCCTGCCGCAGAAATCTGCTTAGGACTCACTCCATTTCCTTGTAAAACACGAACGATGGCAGTTGCTCTTTTTGTTGATAAATCCCAGTTATCTAAAATAGCTCCACGTTTTGCAAAAGGTACATTATCTGTATGTCCTTCAATTAATACATTAATATCTGCATTTTCACTTAAAACACTTGCTAAAGTTTTTACTGCTTTTTTACCTTCAGTTCCAACAGCCCAACTTCCTGATCCAAATAGAAGCTTGTTTTCCATAGATACATAAACCTTACCATTTTTATGTTCTACAGTTAAACCTTTTCCTTCAAAAGCTTTTAATGCATTAGAAACCGCACTTTTAAGAGCTAACATTTTTTCATCATTAGCTTTCATTAGCTTTTCTAACTCATCAACTCTTGCAGATCTTTGTGCTAATTCTTCTTGTAATTTACTTAAACGAGAATTTTCTTCTTTAAGTGCTTTCTCTTTTGCTTCAAGTTGTGACAAAAGATCTTTATTTCTCGCTAAATTCTTCTTGATTGTTGAAGAACTTTTTGTTTCTAATAAATCGTAATCTTTTTGTAATTTTTCATACTGAGCTTTTAATGCATCATACTCACTTTGTAAGTTATCTTTAGCACTAGTTAAATCTCCATGTTTACCTTTTAAATCTTTTAGTTCTCCTTCTAATTTCGATTTTTCAGAAGCTAAATCTTTATTTTCTTTAGCCATTTTACGCTTAGAAGCAGCCAATCTGTTATACTTTCCTTCTAAATCAGAATAAACTTTTTTAGAAACACATGATGTAGTTAAACCGATTGCTAAAGTCCCGATTATTAGTTTTTTAATCATTGTTAATTATTAATTTTTGGTTAGTTACGATTTCATTTCAACCACAATTGGACAATGGTCTGAATGTTTAGCTTCTGGTAGAATATAAGCTCTCTGCATCTGATCTTTCAATGGTTCACTTACCATGTTATAATCAATTCTCCATCCTTTATTGTTCGCACGTGCATTTGCTCTATAACTCCACCAGCTGTAATTGTGAGGTTCTTTATTAAAATAGCGGAAACTATCTATAAAACCTTCATGAATAAATTCACCAATCCATTTTCTTTCTACAGGTAAAAATCCTGAGTTTTTTTCATTTTGTTTTGGATTATGAATGTCTATTGCCTCATGACAAATATTATAATCTCCACTAATGATTAAATTCGGAATATCTTTTTTCAATTCATTTACATAAATCTGAAAATCTGCCATGTATTTAAGCTTTAATTCAAGCCTATCTATATTTGTTCCAGAAGGTAAATACAAACTCATGATAGAATAATTTTCAAAATCAATTCGAAGATTTCTTCCTTCAAAATCCATGTATTCTATTCCAGTTCCATATTCTACATGTTTTGGCTCATGTTTGGATAAAATAGCAACACCACTATATCCTTTTTTTTGTGCCGAAAACCAATAATGGTATGGATATCCTGCTTCTTCAAATAGTTTTGTATCTAATTGTTCTTTTTGAGCTTTTGTTTCTTGAATACAAATAACATCAGGGTTTGCAGATTGTAACCAATCTATAAACCCTTTTTTTATTGCTGCTCTTATTCCGTTTACATTATAGGAAATAATCTTCATCAAATTCTTTGTTTAGTCTATCTTCATTTCTGGAATTTCTCCTTCAACGATTAATGTTCCTTCTGTAGCATTTTGGATTTCTTCAACAGAAACTCCAGGAGCTCTTTCAATTAATTTGAATCCTTCAGGAACTACTTCTAATACAGCTAAATTTGTAACAATTTTCTTTACACATCCAACACCTGTTAAAGGAAGAGAACATTTTTTCAAAATTTTAGACTCTCCTCTTTTGTTTGTATGCATCATTGCCACAATAATATTTTCTGCAGAAGCAACTAAATCCATTGCTCCTCCCATTCCTTTCACCATTTTTCCAGGAATTTTCCAGTTTGCAATATCTCCATTTTCTGCAACTTCCATTGCTCCAAGAACTGTTAATTGCACATGTTGTCCACGAATCATTGCAAAACTCATCGCTGAATCAAATAAAGAAGCTCCATCTAATAAAGTTACAGTTTGTTTTCCTGCATTAATTAAATCTGCATCTTCTTCTCCATCAAAAGGAAATGGTCCCATTCCTAAGATTCCATTTTCACTTTGAAATTCAACTTGCATTCCTTCTGGAACATAATTAGCAACTAATGTTGGAATTCCAATTCCTAAATTAACATACCAACCATCATGTAATTCTTGTGCAATTCTCTTTGCAATTCCTATTTTATCTAAAGCCATATTTCTTAGTTTTTTGGACGAACTGTACGTTGTTCGATACGTTTTTCATAATCTTTTCCTTCAAAAATTCTCTGTACAAAAATTCCTGGTACATGAATCTGGTTCGGATCTAATTCTCCTGCTGGAACTAATTCTTCCACCTCAGCAACAGTAATTTTTCCTGCCATTGCCATCATTGGATTAAAGTTTCTTGCTGTTCCTTTAAAAATTAAGTTTCCTGCCGTATCTCCTTTCCAAGCTTTTACAAATGCGAAATCTGGTTTAAAAGCTTTTTCTAAAACGTACATTTTTCCATCAAACTCTCTTGTTTCTTTTCCTTCAGCTACTTCAGTTCCGTAACCTGCTGGAGTAAAAAATGCTGGAATTCCAGCTCCTGCTGCTCTACATCTTTCTGCTAAAGTTCCTTGAGGAATTAATTCTACTTCTAATTCTCCTGAAAGCATTTGACGCTCGAATTCATCATTTTCTCCAACATAAGAAGAAATCATTTTTTTAATTTGACGTTGGTGTAATAATAATCCTAATCCAAAATCATCTACTCCTGCATTATTAGAAATACATGTCAAATTTTTTACTTTTCTGCGAACAAGCTCCGCAATACTATTTTCTGGTATACCGCACAATCCAAACCCTCCAAGCATGAAAGTCATTCCGTCTTCCACACCTTCAAGTGCTTCTTGTACATTGTTTATTACTTTATTAATCATTGTGGTATATTATTTTAAAAGCCGTCTTCTGGATCTATTTCTTCCTCTTCGATTAAACTAGTTTCATCAACTTTTTCTCCACCTATCTTCCCACAATCAATCTCAATCGATAAATTATCTGGTTTTTCGAAATCTTCTTTACTAATATTTAATTCTGGATCTGCATATAATCTCTTGTGATATAGTGCCCAAATTGGAAGAGCCATCGAAGCTCCTTGTCCTTTTGCTATTCCTCTAAAGTGAATTGAATATTCATCTCCTCCAACCCAAACTCCTGTCGTAAGATTTGGTACAACTCCCATAAACCAACCATCTGATTGATTCTGTGTTGTTCCTGTTTTTCCTGCAATTGGATTTTTAAATTGATAAGGGAACCCTGTTACAACATTATCTGGATATTTTCCATGTTTAATACGTAATCTAATTCCAGATCCTGACTGTGTAACACCTTTTAATAAATCTAAAACTACATATGCAGATTCTTCACTTAAAACTTCTTTTGTTTCAGGAATAAATTCTTCTAATACAGTTCCATTTTTATCTTCAATTCTTGTTACAATCATTTGCTCAATTCGTAATCCTTTATTTGCAAAAGTTGAATATGCTCCGACCATATCATACAAACTCAATTCTACTGCTCCTAAAGCAATAGATGGATTTGGTCTAATTTCTTTCTTTACACCTAAATCATTTGCCAAACGAACCACAGTTTCTGGTCCAACATAGTCAATTAATCTAGCTGTAATTGTATTTACAGATTTTCCTAATGCTTGTTTTAAAGTTAAAATATCTCCATATTTTCCATCTGAATTTTTTGGAGTCCAATCTTTATCTAAACCATATTTTTCTTTTGGAATTGTATATGGAACATTTGGAAATTCTTTACAAGGAGAATAATGCATTTGATTAATTGCAGAAGCATATACAAATGGTTTAAATGTAGATCCTACTTGTCTTTCTCCTTGTTTTACATGATCATATTTAAAATATTTATAATTAATTCCTCCAACCCAAGCTTTAATATGTCCTGTTTGTGGTTCTGTTGACATTACACCTGCATGTAAGAAATATTTATAATAACGCATAGAATCTAAAGGTGTCATTACAGTATCTTTCACACCATTCCAAGAAAAAACTTTCATCGGTCTTTTTGTATTAAAAGATTCCATGATTTCTTCTTTTGTTTTCCCTTGTTGTTTCATTCTCCAACCTCTATCTGTATAAGGAATTTTCTTTTCGAAGTACTTATCTATTTTTTTCTTTGACATTCCATAAAAAGGCGCATTACTATTTCTTTTTTGCTCATTAAAGAATACTCTTTGCAAATTTGCCATGTGTTCTTTCATCGCTTCTTCTGCATGCTCTTGCATTCTTGAATCAATAGTAACATAAATTTTTAAACCATCTTTATATAAATCATATGGAGTTCCGTCTTCTTTTGGATTATTTGCAATCCAATCTTTCATAAAAGAACGCAAATGTTCTCTAAAATATGTTGCATAACCATCACTATGATCTTCTTTATGAATATCTAAACCTAATGGAAGTTTTCGTAAAGAATCTTTTTCTTTTTCAGTGATATATTCAGCTCTAGCCATTTGTCCTAAAACAACATTTCTTCTATGTAGAACTGTATCAATTCTTTTTGCTCTCATTGGGTTAAATAAACTAGAGTTTTTCAACATCCCAACAAGCATTGCTGATTCTTCTATTTTTAAATCTTTTGGTTTTTTTCCAAAATAAATTCTTGATGCAGAACGAACTCCAACAGCCAAATTATAGAAATCATAATTATTCAAATACATTGTAATAATTTCATTCTTTGTATACTGTCTTTCTAAACGAACGGCAATAATCCACTCTTTTATTTTCTGACCAACTCTTTGAAAAATACTTCTAGATGGTCTTTTTGTAAATAATCCTTTGGCTAATTGCTGAGAAATTGTACTTGCTCCTCCATCTTGTCCTAGCTTTACAACTGCTCTTACAGTTCCATATGCATCAATTCCCGAATGTTCATAATATCTTTCATCTTCAGTCGCAACTAAAGCTTCAATAATATTTTCAGGTAATTCTTTGAAAGTAACAGGAGTTCTGTTTTCTTTAAAATATGTTCCTAGAATTTTTCCGTCTGAAGAAATAATTTCAGTAGCATAATTTCTTGAAGGATTTTCAATTTCTTCGAAAGTTGGTAACTCTCCAAAAACTCCCCAAGATGTTAATAAAAAGATTAAAACAATTGAAAAAATACCGCTGGAAATTAGAATCCAGAACCACATGATGTATTTCTTTAATTGATTTGGCGAACTTTTTACTTGTTCTGTCATTTTAATTATTTGTTATTAATTTTTAACTTTTTCTACTCTAATTCCTACGTCAGAAACACCTTCTAATGGGTCATTTCCTTCAACATCCGAGCTTTTTCTCATAGCTTGCTCCACAAGAATCTTGTAAGTTCCTTCCAAGTAAAACTTAACATTCTCTTTATAAAAAAGAACGTTTTCTTTTATATCCGAACTTCCTTTCCCTAACCAATGTCCATCTTTCGTAGTCATTTCGTATTCGAGCGTGTCTACAACATTCGTACCATTCGGAAACTCTATTTGCGTAATTAAGAATAAGTTATTGAATTCATAATCTTTGTTATTCCTCAAATTTATATAAATATTATTTCGAGAAATAGTATCCGTTATTGGAACTTCAAATTCAACAACATTTTCAGCATCCCAAGAACTATTCGGAATCGCTTTGTATTGATCATAAACTCTATTTGAATCACAAGCAATCAAAAATAAACTTGCAATGAAAATCATCATTAATTTACGCATCTCTATTGGTATCTTTTGGAGTATTCGGTTTTCTTTTCTTATTATTATTTCTATTTGGTCTTTTCTTCGCTGCCGAATTTCCTTTATGATTTCCATTTTCAACTTTTGAACTTGGATTCGGATTTGGCTTTTGCTTTGTATTTTTAGGAATTGGTTTTTTCTGATTTCTAGAATTTCCATTTCCTTGTTGATTTCTCGACTTTTGCTGCTTATTATTTGGTTTCTGTTTCTCTGTATTTTTCTCCTGATTTGCAGCTTTTTTAGGTTGTTGTTTTCCTTGTTGCTGCTTTCCTTGCTGGTTTTGCTTTGGAGAATTATTTTTCTTTACAGGTTTATTATTATTCTCTGAACCATTTTTAGCTCGC
Organism: Aureivirga marina; assembly: GCF_015767265.1. GTDB lineage: Bacteria > Bacteroidota > Bacteroidia > Flavobacteriales > Flavobacteriaceae > Aureivirga > Aureivirga marina. The sequence goes on along the minus strand of NZ_JADPIB010000009.1, from coordinate 14,192 downwards.
TTATTCCCTTGTTGCTGTTTTCCTTGCTGATTTTGTTTTGGAGAATTATTTTTCTGATTTCTTCTATTTCCAGAACCATTTTGCTGTTTATTCGCTGGTTTATTACCATTTTCAGCTTTTACTTCTCCTTGTTTTTTCTGATTTCCGTTTCTTTTATTTCCTGAAACTTCTTTCTTTTTATTTGTTGAATCTGAAGTTCCATTTTGGTTCGAAGAATTTCCTGCTTTTTTCTTATTTCTAGTAGGACGTTTTCTTCTTCTCTTTTTTGGAGCATCAAATCTTGTCAAACTATCTTGTCCAACTACTTTTTCAAAGTCAACTTTCTCTAAATCTTCTCCTCCTTTTTCTTCATATTCGTCTAAAGCTAAACCTGGTTCTCCTTCTTCATTTAATTCAATGATTTCTTTCACCTGTTCTAACTCTAACTTATACCATTTTGAGCGATCTTCTTTATAAGTATACCAAAGTAATTTCTTAAAAATGTCCATTTTAATAAATACAGCTTCTCCTTTTTCTGTATTTAAAATAACATCTTGTTTTGGATATTCTTCTAGTGCATCTAAATAAGAATCTAACTCATAATTCAAACAACATTTTAACTTTCCACATTGTCCAGCTAATTTTTGTGGATTCAAAGAAAGTTGCTGATATCTTGCTGCCGCAGTATTTACCTTCCTAAAATCTGTTAACCAAGTCGAACAACAAAGTTCTCTTCCACAAGATCCGATTCCTCCTAAACGAGCTGCTTCCTGACGAAGACCAACTTGTTTCATTTCAATTCGAATACTAAATTCACTTGCAAAATCTCGAATTAACTGACGGAAATCTACACGATCATCCGCTGTATAATAAAAAGTAGCTTTATTTCCATCTCCTTGAAATTCCACATCAGAAAGTTTCATTTTCAACCCAAGTTTCCCAATGATTTCTCTTCCTTTTCTTTGTGTTTCAATCTCTCTACTTCTAGCATATTGCCAAGTATCAATATCTTTCTGAGATGCTCTTCTTATAATTGTCTTTACATCCTCGCTGTCCTGAGCAACATCTTTTTTACGCATTTGCACACGCACTAATTCACCTGTCAAAGAAATAGTTCCAACATCAAATCCTGGATTTCCTTCAACAACTAAAACATCTCCCATAGAAACAGGAGATTTCAATGTATTTTTATAAAAACCTTTTCTTCCGTTTTTAAATCTTATCTCTACAATATCAAAAGGCTTTTGTCCTGTTGGTAAAGTCATGTTTGACAACCAATCAAAAACTTGCAATTTCTCGCTACTACAGTTACCTGAAGCACAACTTCCATTGCTTTTACATCCTTTTGGCACTCCGCCCTTCTTGGTTGAGCAACTACTACAACCCATAGTTTAATATATATATTTAGACGTCATTCTTTTAATGACGATTGGATTCTTACTAATTTTTCCTTAATCAACTGGTAAAGATATAACATAATTTAAAAACACTAAAATTTAGATTTTTTTCAAACACAAAAGCTTTTGTGTTTTTTCTACATAAAATCAATGATTTAAAAATATATCTTTCAATTATTTCTAAATTTCGTTATTCTTTTTTAATCAAAAAAACACTTACAAATTTTAAATGTTATTTCCATCAAAATCGTAAAATAATTAAGAAATATTGTTCTTTTATTTATCAAATTCCTTTAAATCTATTTTTACTTTATAAATTCGACTTAAACCATTTTCATATTTCCCAACATTTTCTTGAAATTCTTCTACATTTTTTACTTTTTTAGAAACTACTTCATTTCGTTTACTTGTAAAATAAAGTGTCTGTGTTTCAAAATCATAAAAAGGACAATAATCCATTCTATCTGAATTTACTATAGACTTTAAATGAATTGGTTTTTGAAATTCTCCATTTTTCGATTTAAAACTTATAAACAAATCTCCACTTCCAATTCCTTCTGGAGCTTTATAAATTGTATACATCAAAAAAGATTCATCTGGAGCGATAAACGCATTAAATTCATAACCTTTTGTATTAATATTTTCACTGACAGAAACTGGATTTTCATAATTTTCACCATTCCATTTACTCAGAAATATTTCATCTTTTTTGGTTTTATTTAAAGAATCAGAAGTATAATATAGGTTATGATTTAAACTCACAGAAGGATAAAATTCATTGAATTTTGTATTAATTGGTTTTCCAATATTTTTTGGTTCTGACCATGCATCTTTTATCGATTTTCTTTCAACATACCAAATATCAAAATCTTTTGCTTTTGTTTCATTTTTTAAAATTGGTCTATCAGAAGCAAAATACAATCTTAAATTATCTGGCGATAAAAAAGGCTCAATATCTCTGAAATTTCCTGAAAAATCAACCATTTCCACTTTTTTCCATTTTCCATTTTTCTGAATTGCTTTTACAATAATTGCTTGCTTTTCATCCAAACTTTGTAAAGAAAAATAAGCTTCTTTCTGATTTTTGGAAACTGTAAAATCTCTTGCATTTAAATATTTTTGAAAAGAAATGTCTACAGGTTTTACTTTATTTTTTTGGGCAAAAATTGAAATAGTAATACAAATGAAAAATAAAAAGGAAGCAGTTTTTTTCATGGTTTTCGGTTTAGTTTCGTTAATTGTGCTCTAAAATAAACCTTTATTAAAAGAAAAAGCTCCTAATTTGAAATTAATTAAGAGCTTTTAAAATAATTAGACTTTAAATCAAAACAGTTTTTTCCAAAACATTGCATCGAATTTCATCCAAAGTCATTTCTTTGACTAAAACTCCATCTTTAAAAACTGTTTCTAGCAGACCTTCTTTTTCTTCTTCTTCAGTACATGCATCTTTGAAGCAAATTTTCCCATTTTCTTTATAAATTTTCAATAATCCTTTCGCTGATTTTTTAGTTCCATTGTCTGTGATTGGATCTTTAAAAATATTTCGTTTTTCGCCATTCACTTCTACATATGTTGTTTTCATTGCGAAACCAAAAGTATCTCTCGTATTATATTGATACGTAAATGAACCTATTCCAAGAACAATATTCGTAGAAGCAAATCCTTTTTCTTTTAATCTTTTACAAATTTCTTCCGCTCGATCTAATGTGATACTATCTCCGTAAATTGCTCCGATTTTCGGGTGTAAAACTTTATAACCTTTCTCATTAATTTCTCCACCAAAAATTTCCCAAAGCAATTCTATCACACCTTTTCTTTCCATTTCTTCTTCACTTTCCAGATTTCCACAAATAATTAAAACTGGATCTCCAGAATCTGGGCGAATAACAACTTTTCCGTCTCTTTCTAAAATCTCCTTTTTAAGTTTAGGCAAAAATTCAGAAATCACTTTCCATAAATCCCAAGTATCCGAAACTATTGAAAGAATTCCTTCAGGATAAATCTCCAATAAACGTTGAAAAGTTTCTAATTCATTTTCTTTATTTCCTGCACACATCACACTATGTTCTGTTGCATTTACACTTCCAATAGCATTTTCTTTTTGATAATATTTTTTTAAAGCATAAGAAACAGGCAATGTATCACTTCCAGAAAAATAAATCGAATGTGCCATTCCACTTAAAATAGAAGCATCTTTTCCTGCCATTCCTCGCATCGAAAAATCATGTCCTTGCCAAGTCACAAAATCAATTTCATTTGGATTTGTTTCTAAAGCATATTTATGTAAAATTTCATGATATTTTTTCGCAATAGTTGCAGAATTACATGGAAGCCAAATAGAATTTGAAATCAATGTTTCCAAATAATTCGTCAACCAATAAAACTCAGGAATTGTATTTTTCATCGTAAACATTGGCGTTCGAATAGGCACAGCAGTTCCTTCTTCCAATGCTTTAATTTCAATAGGTAAATAGCCTAAATCATATAATTTTTCGATATGTGAAATATCATAATCTTCATTCAAATAAGCATCTACATAATCTTTATATTCTTTCAAAACTTCTTCTCTATTTCTTTGGAAAAAATTTTGATTAAATTGATCGATTAAATACTCTTTGATAAAATATTGTAAACCAAAAAACACAACTTCTTCAATTCCCTTCATACGACTTTTTCTTGGTGTCCAATTTGAATAAACTAATGTAGTTTTCTCAGGATATTGTCTATGATGACCTAATTTATATCCGTCTGTAAGCAAAAGTGGATTCATCGTTGTTTTATTTTGCGTTAATATTACACAAATATAAAATCTATTTTTTAATAAACAAATTATTTTGCGTCTTTTTTACATTAATTAATTTTAAAATTGAATTGTAACATTTTTTTATCTTCCGTCACTTATAAAATAAAAAGTAAAAAAATGGTAATTAAATTTTTACAATTAGAGTTTAAGAAGTTTTTTAGATCTTCATATTGGCAAAAAAGTATTGCTTTAAATATTTTAATGTCTTTTGGAGCTCTTTATTTTCTTGGAGTATTTTTAGTTCTAGGAATTGCAGGATATATGGTTTTGGAAAAAACTTTTCCAAATCAAGAACCTTTTGACATTGTAAATTCATTTTTATGGTATGGAATTATTATGGATTTAAGTATGCGTTTTTTCTTACAAAAAATGCCGATGATGAATGTAAAGCCATTATTAGTTCTTCCGATTAAGAAATCTAAAATGATTCATTATTTAATTCGAAAAACCATTTTTTCCTTTTTTAATATTTATGCATTTGTCATTTTAATTCCATTCAGTATCTTTTTAATTTTAAAAGGAGATTTAAATGCATTACAAGTAGGAACTTGGTTTTTCAGCTTGATATTTTTAGTATTAACAAATAATTCGATTAATGTTTTAATAAATAAAAATGATAAATTTTTTATATCACTTCTTAGTGTTATTGTTGTTTTATTCGGATTACAATATTTTAAAATCTTTGACATCACGATTTATTCTGAAATGATTTTCTCATCATTTTATAAATATCCAATAACAGTTTTAATTCCTTTGGCTTTATTTATCACTTCTTATATTGTCGAATTTAAATACCTTAAAAATTTACTATACTTAGACAAATCACTTAAAAAAGTAACAAAAGATGTAGACGCAGCGAATCTTTCTTGGTTAGATAAATTAGGAGATGTAGCACCTTTTATTAAAAATGATATCAAACTTATTTGGAGAAATAAACGTCCAAGAAGTGTTTTATTCATTTCTGCTGTTTTACTTGGTTATGGTTTAATTTTCGTAGACAATCCAAAATATTCAGACATGACATTTTTTAATGTTGTAATTTATTTATTAATGACTGGAGCGTTCCTTTTAAATTTTGGACAATTTATTCCAGCTTGGGATGCGTCTTTCTACAAAATGTTGATGAGTCAAAATATCAAATATGAGCAATATTTAAATTCGAAAAGATATTTAATGATGATGGCAACAACTATTTTATTTCTTCTTGCCATTCCTTATGTATATTTTGGAATTGAAAATTTATACTATTTGATTGCTGCATATTTATACAATATTGGAGTAAATACTTTTGTTCTACTTTTTATTGGAGCATATAATAAAAAGAAAATCGAACTAGGAAAAGCTTCTGCATTTAATTATCAAGGAACAGGACTTGCACAATGGCTTACAGGAATTCCAACTTTTGGTTTACCAATTGCGATTGTTTCTATAGGAAGTCTTTTAGGACATCTTTATATTGGATTAGGAATTTTGGGAGTTTTAGGAATTGTTGGATTAATTTTCCAAAATTTCTGGATGAAAAAAATCGCAGAATTATACATTAAGAGAAAGTATATTACAATTCAAGCATTTTCAAACTAATAAAAAGAAAAAGAATGATACAGATTAATAATATTTCAAAAATTTACGGTCAAAATAAAGTTTTAAGCATTTCTAATTTACACATTCCTAAAGGAGAATGTTTTGGATTAGTAGGAAATAATGGAGCAGGAAAAACAACGCTTTTTAATTCTTTATTAGATTTAATTCAACCAACAACAGGAACAATTACAAATAAGAATATTGAAGTTCACAAAAGCGAAGATTGGAAACAATTTACAGGATCTTTTATCGATGAAACTTTCTTGATTGATTATTTAACACCAAATGAATATTTCGAATTTATCGCAGGAATTAGAAATGTTTCTCATGGAGATTTACAAAATTTATTAAATTCTTTTTCAGAGTTTTTTAATGATGAAATTCTTGGAGCAAAAAAATATTTAAGAGATTTATCAAAAGGAAATCAGAAAAAAGTTGGAATTGTTGCTTCTTTTATCGGAAATCCAGAAGTGATTATTTTAGATGAACCTTTCGCAAACTTAGATCCAACAACGCAAATTCGTTTGAAAAATATGTTATTAAAATTAGTAGAAGACAAAGATGTTACTTTGTTAATTTCTAGTCATGATTTAGGACATGTAACCGATGTTTGTAACAGAATTGTGGTGTTAGAAAAAGGAGAAGTTATCAAGGATATCCAAACTTCTGAATCTACTTTAAAAGAATTAGAAACAATTTTTGCTGTATAAAATTTAGATACCAAATAATTATAAAAAAAGAGGTTACTAGAAATAGTAACCTCTTTTGATTTCAAACAAATTATATTTATTTAAAAGCGCATCGTTACGCCAACTAAGAAATTTCTTGTTGCTTGTGGATAATATCCAGCTCCATAAACTGTTGTAACTTGATCAGGATTTGTCCAAGTATCATCAAAACTAAAGAAGTAACCATTAGAAACATATTCTTCATTAAATATGTTATTGATTAATCCTGTAAACGTAATACTTTTAAACAATTTCTTTGGTAAAATTGTGTATTGTACACTTAAATCATTTACAAAATAACTATCCAATTTTGAAGCTTCTAATTCTAAATTACTCATATATTGCTCACCAACATATTTTGTCAAGAATGAAAAGTTTAAATTTTTAATTGGAGTAAATGAAATAATATTTCCTGCAATTACATTTGGTGAAAATGATAAATCTGTATTTCCAAAATTCTTTTCTTGTCCATCTTGACTTGCTGTATAATCAATAATTTTATTCATACTAAGCGCAACATTTGGTTGGATTGCTAAAACATCTTTAAATAATTGAATTCTAGCATCAATCTCTATACCTGCTCTATAACTATCCTTAACATTTTCAGCAATAGGGCTTCCTACATCATTTTGTGCTCCAGTTAATACTAATTGATTATCATAAGACATATAATAGAAGTTTGTATTTAAAATAATATTTTCCTTATTTAAACGCCACCCTAACTCAAAATCATTAAGAGTTTCATGTTTTGGTTTATTATTATTTGGTCTTCCATAATCATTTTCGTAATCTGTTCTTTTAGGTTCTTTATTTGCTCTTGCATAAGAAAAATAAAGATTATTTGAATCATTTAAACGATATGTAATTCCAGCTTTTGGATTAAAAAAATTAAAAGTATCATCAACTAATTCAGGAGCAACTCCATTTGCTTTATAATTTACAGTTCTATATTGTAAATCTCCGAATAATTCTACTTTGTCAGAAACTCTAAATATTCCTTTTACATAAATATTCGCATCATTTTTATTTCCATAATCATTATAATATTCATGATCTGGTTCACTTGTACTAGCATATCTTGCCCAAATTACTCTTCCAAAATGCAATCCATTATATCTACTTAAAGCTCCACCAATCGTCACATCCATGCTTTCATTGTGAAAATCCAAAGAAAAAGTAGTTCCATAATAATGATTTTTTAACCATTTACGACGAACTAAATCTGTTGTTTCAATTGTTTCTCCTCCAATTGTAATTGGCTCTAAACCATAATCGGAAAAATCTTCATCTTCTTTATAATTCTCATAAAATCCTCTACCAAAAGTATAATGAAAAGCAACATTTCCTGTCCAATTTTCATTGAATTTATGGCTAATATGTAATTGAGCATGATCTTGCTTATAATTATCTACTTCATTTTCGTAATATCTTGTATTTCCAAACTCATCTGTATATTGTCCAGCAGGATTGAAAGTTCTATCTTTCTCTAAAGTCTCCTTATCAATTCCATTCCAAGCTTGATATGTAACTTCTCCTCCTCCAAAAAGTAAAGCTTTAATAAATGTATTTTCATCTTTATAAGAACCTGTCAAAAAATAAGATTTTAAATCTGATGAAGCTCTATCAATATATCCATCCGATTTAATCACAGATAATCTTCCTGAAAAATTAAAATGCTCATTGATTAATCCTGTTCCAAACTTAAAAGTATGTTTATGTGTATTAAAAGATCCAACCGAATTTGCAATTTCTCCATAAGCTTTCTCTGAATCTGCATCTGTTAATAAATTGATCGAAGCTCCAAAAGCTCCAGCTCCATTTGTCGATGTTCCAACTCCTCTTTGTAACTGAATACTTTGCGTAGAAGAAGCAAAATCTGGTAAATTTACCCAAAAAGTTCCTTGCGATTCTGAATCATTTAAAGCAATTCCATTTATTGTAACATTAACTCTTGTTGCATCACTTCCACGAACTCGAATTCCTGTGTATCCAACTCCAGCTCCAGCATCTGAAGTAGTAACTACAGCTGGTAAAAAATTCATTAAAACAGGAATATCTTGTGCTAAATTTCTTTCTTGAATTTCTTTTTTATTCAAATTTGAATGTGTCACAGGTGCAGTTTCTGAAACACGAACAGATTTTACTAAAACTTCTTCTAAAGCAACTTCATCTGATGTCATCATAAAAGTTAAAGATTCATTCGATTTAATATGAAGTTCTTCAACCAAAGTTTTATATCCGATGTAAGTGATTTGAATTTCATACGTTCCTTCTTCTAAAGAAAGTAAAAAATATCCATCTGAATCCGAAATAGTACGTTGATTTCCAATTGTAATATTTGCTCCTGAAAGTGGAGTTTGATTCAGATTTATTACTTGTCCTTTGAATTGGAATTTACTTTGTGCTTGTAAAGCCAAAATCGAAAACATAAAAAAAGTTACTAGAAACTTCACTTTTTTTAACGTAAATAAATAATTCATTAAATATATAAATGAATAAAAAGAGGTAATTATTCAACGATGTTTATGATTGTTGATAATTAATTTTCCCTTAGCAGCATTACCTGCTCAGGTTCATTGGGTATGATCTCAGCCGATGTTGGCACCCCTTTGTTGAGATGAAGCAAAGTTATAGCAAAAGAAAAATATGACAGTGTTAAAATTTAAATATTTATTAACACTTTTTTATCATTTAAAATAAAACAATAATTCTATGTAGTTTGTACATTTGAACCATCTATTATTTTATTGCTAATCTAAAAACCTAAAAATATGGTAGTTGTAGTATTATCTCTTATGGCTCTTTTTTCTTATTTGTTTGGATAATTTTCTTTATTAAATTCAATAGATAAATAATTCAATTCTTTATTTATAATTTTTGAGAATTTTTCTGCTCCTTTTAAATTTAAATGATCATCATTTTTAAAGTCTGTTACTTTGAAATTCGGATTTTGCTCAAAATCCATTACAACAATGGAAGGATATTTTTTTTCTAAATAAGAAACAAACTCAAGTCTTCGTTCATTTTTGTCTTTTAAATAACTTTTATAGTAACTTTTGAATACAGGTGGCATTAATATTATTGGCTGAATTTTTCTGTCTGAACACAATTTAATCATCTGTTCAAAAGATTTTTTATTCTTTTTATATGCATTTAAATCTTTATATCTATGCCTAGTTAAAATCATGCTATTTGTATCACTCATTATTTTAGCTTCATCATAATTATGATTTAAAAATATTTTATCCACTTCGTCATTCGTCATCTTTGTCAAATATCCATATTTATTCAAATCTACTTTTTCTTTATTTGGATTTAAATATCTTAAATAAAAAATAGGGTTAGATAGAAAAATAGAATAATCTTTAAAATTTACTTCTCTTTCAAATAAATTAATATCATAATATTTAAAATACAGGTTATTCTTAAAGTATTTTGCATCAAATTTATGTTCTAAATTATGATAAGATAATTCAAAAAACACATATTTTAAATTTGGTAATTTATCTATATAAGTTTCTAATAAGGCTTCATCAATTCGCAAAGTTTGTCCTCCCATTGCTAAATTAGCAACGTTTAAATCTGAGAATAATTCAGGATTTAAAGCGTCTTGGTTATGTGAACTTCCTAAAATCAAAACCTCAATATTATCCATATTTTGCTTAAAATATTTTGCCTTAATTTGAAATGTTGAAGGAAAATTAGATAATTCATTTTCAGCATAAAATAAAAACACTGAAAGTACAACGACAAGTGGGATAAAAAACGAAAAAATCCTTTTTAAAAAATACTTCATAGTCTTAAATTAAAATTGAAAATAAATGAAATCTTGTTCTGAACCACTAGACCATAAAATAGCGATAATTATTCCATAATAAGCAATTGTTCTAATTGGTCTTTTCCATTTTAAACCAATCTTTTCAATTGCATATTGATCTCCTCTTCCACTCCATTCCACTAGAATAAAAAAGATTAAAAATAAAATAGTATAAAATGCTCTTCGCTTATATTCAAATTCTGGCATTTGTAATAATGAACTTGAAAACATCTCTTGAATATAACTAAATGCATGTGTTAAATTTTCTGCTCTGAAAAAAATCCAAGCTAAAACAGCCAAACTAAAAGTAAAACTCATCATTATAAATTCTTTAAATGATGGAAGAACTTTTCCTTTTGCAACCACATCCATATTACTTCTATTTTTTTTCATTAATAAAAGGGGCAGAAAATAAAGTGCATTTAATAATCCCCAAATTATAAATGTCCAATTTGCTCCATGCCAAAATCCGCTAACTAAGAAGATGATAAATGTATTTCTAATTCGCATCCAATTTCCTCCTTTACTTCCACCCAAAGGAATGTATAGATAATCTCTAAACCATGTAGATAATGAAATGTGCCAACGACGCCAAAATTCTGCCATATCTCTTGAAAAGTATGGAAAATTAAAGTTTTGCATTAAATTAAATCCAAATAACCTTGAAGTTCCAATCGCAATGTCTGAATATCCAGAAAAATCTCCATAAATCTGAAATGTAAAAAATATCGCACCCAAAACTAAAGTACTTCCATTCATATCAGCAGAATTATTGAAAATCTGATTTGCAAATTCCGCACAACTATCAGCAATTACTACTTTTTTAAACAATCCCCACAATATCTGACGAAGTCCATCAATTGCTTTTTCTGAATTAAAAGTTCTTTTTTTATAAAATTGAGGAAGTAAATTTGTTGCTCTTTCAATTGGACCAGCAACTAATTGTGGGAAAAAACTCACAAAAGCCGCAAATGAAATAAAATCATTCGTTGGTTCTAATTTTTTCTTGTAAACATCAATTGTATAACTTAATGTTTGAAAAGTATAAAAACTAATTCCAACTGGTAAAACAATATCTAAAGATGAAACCCCTATTTCTTTTCCAAAAAATGAAAATGCGGAAGCAAAATTATCAATGAAAAAATTAAAATATTTGAAAAACCCTAAAAATCCCAAATTAATCAGAATACTAGTATAAAGTAAAATTTTACGTTTCGTTTGATTTTCTTCTGATTTTAATCTTAATCCAATTGTATAATCTATAATTGTACTAAAAATAATCAATGATAAAAATCTCCAATCCCACCAACCATAAAAAATATAACTAGCAATTAATATTAAGAAATTCTGATATTTCAAATTTTTATTAGTTACAAACCAATAGAGAATAAAAAATATTGGTAAAAAAATTGCAAAATCAATGGAATTAAATAACATGTTAATTTTTTATTTTAGGTAATTTTTCTCTTTTTAATTTAGAAAGACGAAGATATTAAAATTCATTGATATGATTATAAGCTTTTATTTTCTTAATTAATTTCAATAAAAGAGTAACTTAGCTTTTCATAGGTTTATTGTCTATATTGCAAAAGAATATATGTTAAGATTTTTCTTTCATTCTAAAAAATGGAACCTACAATCTTATAATTATAAATAAAGTGAAATTTCAAAATAAATACATTAATGACTAAAGGGAAAACGCTTATTTTATTATGTATCTTATGCTTTTCAAGTTTTATAGTAAAAGCACAAGAAAAAGAAAAACAATCAGAAGCCTGGTTTTTACTTCTAAATCATTACAAAATAAATGAAAAATGGAGTATCGGAAATGAAGTTCATTGGAGACAAACGAATTTTCTAAAAGATAAATCTCAACTTATTTTACGTCCATTCGTAAATTACAATATAAGTAAAAGCGTAATCGGAACAGTTGGATATAGTTATTTATTAAACTATTCTGATACAAATGAATTAACGGATGTTAATCAACCAGAACACAATGTTTGGGAACAAATTACACTTAAACATGGTGATGGAAAACTAAAATTTGCTCACAGATATCGTTTAGAACATCGATTTAGAGGTGTTTACAATGTAGAATTAACAGAAATTGAAGAATATAAATTTACAAATCGTGCTAGATATCGTTTAACTGTTAAACATCCAATTGGTCAAAAATATTTCGTGCAAGCTTTTAATGAACTTTGGTTTAATCTTGGAGAAAATTTTGACAACATTGACTTCGATAGAAATTGGCTTTATCTTGGTTTAGGTAGAAAAGTTTTTGAAAATGGAAATATTCAACTTGCATATGTTCATCAATATATCAAAAAGAATGCTGATTTATATTTCATCCGTCCAACTGTTCAAATGACAATTCAATACGATTTTTAAAATATTAAAAGTGGATATAATTTTCATATCCACTTTTTTAATTACAATTTCCAACCAAAGCAAATTCATTACTATAATATTGCTTCACTTCTTCTAAAGTGATTCCTTCCAATCCATTATCATTTGGTAAAAGTGGAATTTCCTTCAACCAACCTCCTTCAATAAAAGCGACTTTCTTTGGAATTGCAGGCTCATATATTTCTATTATTTTTTCTAACCCTTCTGGAAAAGTCAATTTTAAAACTGAATTTTGTAAAGCTTCTTTTGTTTTAAATTTATCTGTATGAATTAATTGTTGCGCTTTACAAATAGCTCTGGAAATTCGGACTAATGTATTTCGATTCGTTTCCACATACTCTGATTTTGCAACTAACATATGTATATTTCTATTTGACAAACCATTTAATTCAGCTCTTGATAAATTGATCAACATATAACCGTTTTGATTCATCATTGCTTTTTCTAAATAAGGAGTATGTGTAAATAGTCCATCTACCTCTCCACTTTCAAAAGCTTCATTTTGATCATGAACAATTACTTTTCTAATCAAATCATCTATTACCAAATCTTGAGATTCAAATAAATAATCTAATCTAGGAATTGGACCTTGTGCTAAACCTATATTTAAACCATTTAAACCTTCTAGTCTTTCTTTTAAAGATAAACTAGAGGTTAATCCTCTTTCTTCTGCAATTTCTTTCTTAATGATTAAATTAATCGGTTCATTCTCTAACAAATTCGCAAATGCCAAAATTGATACTTCTTTTGCTATAGATTGCCAAAACTGTGTTCTTGTTTGAATCGCTATTTCTGCCTCTCCATCTAAAAATGAATCATTTGGATTTTCTCCCCAAATAATCTCTAATCTAATTCCTTCTTCCTCAAAATAATTAGCTCCATCTGCAACCCAAAAATTCATCCATTGTAAATTATCATTAACATTAATTTGAATTTTTACAGTTTCTACCTCTATTTCCTCTGGAATTTTCACAAAATCATCATCAGAACTACAAGCTTGTAAAAACAAAAAAAGTACTGGAATCAAAAATCCTAAATCATAGAATTTTTCATGAAGTTTTAAATTTTTATACATAACTCATCCATTTAAAAATGTCTAGTTAGTATTATTTCAAAGTTACCACAATAAATCAAAAAGTTTTCTTTTTTATCTTTTCATTAACTTCTTAAAACTTCAAATATATTTTTTAAAATCTTTGGGCGTTTCCCTCCGTCACAACTTCGGGTCGGGCTTTCCGCTATATCTTTTACCGCAAATCTGCAAGCAGCAAAAGGATGCCGCTACAATCCCTAACGCAACCGTTTTTCAAACAAAAAACAAGAAAATAAAGAAAGACGAAGTAGCTGAGTGAAGTCGAAGCTAACATTTGTCAAAATCAAACACAATATTATCTAAGAAAATAAAAAACGGTGGCTGAGCGCAGCCGAAGCCAAAACATTTATTTGTAGTAAAAGATATTTTTCTATTCACAACT
>NZ_JADPIB010000008.1 GCF_015767265.1 Aureivirga marina | reverse complement strand
GCTTTAATCATCTTAAGATGCCTTAAAACGATATTATGGAGGATTATTCCAAATTTCTCTGGGGTATACTCCAGTAAGAGGCAGATTGTATACGCGTTACGCACCCGTGCGCCGGTCGTCAGCGAAAGCAAGCTTTCCTGTTACCCCTCGACTTGCATGTGTTAAGCCTGCCGCTAGCGTTCATCCTGAGCCAGGATCAAACTCTTCATCGTATAATATTTTTAATATCTTGAATGAAAAATCTCTCAAAAGAATTGCGAGTATTAAACTCTGTATTTCTTACTCTTTGTACGCTGTCAATAATATAATTTCTTCAATGAACTTCTTATCTTACTCTCGTAATTGAGAGTGCAAATGTAACACTTTTTATCTTAATAAAACAAAACTTTTTTTAAAAAATTTTTAATTTTATTTTCAATATCTCAAAAAATGTTACTGAACTTTTCTAATCTAAAACGCTTTCTGTTTTAGCGGTTGCAAATGTAATAACTTTTTTTATTCTGACAAGTTTTTTTCAAAACTTTTTTAAAAATTATTTTCTCAACCTTTTTTAGAACTTTTTGCCTTCATAAACTCGGTTGCCCTTGTTCGTTTTAGCGGTTGCAAATATACGCGCTTTTTATTTCCTCGCAAGCCTTTTTGCAAAGTTTTTACATTTATTTTTGATCGTTTTTTAAGAACCTTTGGTTTTCAAATATTTATAGAGAAAAGTTTTTTTGTTTTTTTATGTAATAGTTGATTTTTCTTGAAGATTTAAGGTTTTTACTATTTTAATTTCTTTTATACTATAATATATATAAGGTAGGTTTGGCTTCGGCTTCGCTCAGCCACCGTTTTTTGTTTACCTATATTATGTAGTGTGTGATTTTTGTAAATGTTAGCTTCGACTACGCTCAGCTGCCACTAGTTTTATATTTTATAATAAGTACAATTTCATTTAAGAGACATATATAATAGGTGAAATTTTATTTGAGTTTGGTCTTCGGCTTCGCTCAGCCTCCTTTGGACTTATATATAATAATAGGTATAACTTTCATTTAGGTTTGGCTTCGGCTCCGCTCAGCCACCTTTTTTATTTATCTATATAATATATAATTTTGTTTAGATGACGATGCGTTAGGGATTGGAGTGAAAAGCTTTTGGTTTTGCAAAATTAGAATTCTAGGAAACGGAGGCGACCAGAGGAAGCCCACGGATGACGTAGAAATTCTTTTTTACAAAACCAAAACTTGAAGCGGAAAGCCCGACCCGAAGTTTTACGGAGGGAAACGCCATTACAATAAATATTCATCTATTGGTTCCCAAAGTTCAATTTTATTGTTTTCACTATCTAGAATCCAGGCAAATTTTCCATATTCATATTCTTCGATACCTTTTATTATAGTAACATCCTTTGATTTTAGTTCTTCCAAAAAGGAATTAAGATTGTTTACACGATAATTAATCATAAAATCTTTTAGGCTTGGTTTAAAATAATCTGTCTCTTTAGGAAAAGTTGACCATTGCAAAAATGTTTTTTTATCAGGATTATTTATATCGCGTGAAATAAAAGAAGCACCATATTCGTCCACTGCAATTCCAAGTTTTTCTTTGTACCATTCTTTAAGTTGTACTGGATTATCTGCTTTAAAGAAAATTCCACCAATACCTTTAATATTAGTTTCTATTTTTTCTATTGCATTCTTTTTATGAAAAAAGATATTTTCAACTTTATCAACAATAGTTTGGGCAAGTTTCTCTTTACTTTCAATAGTCCAACCAGCAACGTGTGGAGAAAGTAAAACTTTATCAGAAGAAATTAGTTCTCGAAAATATGGATTTTCAGAATTTGAAGATTCGAAGAAATTTTCAAAAGAAGATTTTTCATATTCCAAAACATCTAAACAAGCTCCTAGAATTTTTTCTTCGTCAATTGCTTCGATTAAATCCTTTGTTACAACGGCAGATCCTCTTGCTGTATTAATAAGGTAGAAAGGTTTTTTAAATTTATAAATAAATTTCTCATCTATCATTTGATTTGATAGTTCGTTGTGCGGTGTGTGAAGTGAAAGTACATCTGTTTTTGCAAATAATTCTTCCAAAGAAACCTGACGACAATTCATATCACCGACATTTGGTTTGATATCATAACAAAGAACCTCAACATCAAAACCTCGTAGTTTTTTAGCAAAAGCTCTTCCCATATTACCGTAACCTATAATTCCAACAGTTTTGCCATCTAATTCGACACCACGATTTTCTTCACGAAGCCATTGTCCATTTCTGATTTCGAGATCTGCTTTTTTCAGATTATTAAAAAGAGCTAAAATCATTGCAAGCGCATGTTCACCTACAGCATTTCTATTTCCTTCAGGAGCAGAAATTAATTCGATTCCTTTTGATTTTGCATAGTCTACATCTATATTTTCTAGACCAGCACCAACTCTTCCAATAAATTTCAAGTTTTCGGCTGCGTCTAAAAATTCTTTATCGATAGAAAATCTACTTCTAATGATTATTCCATCGTATTCATTTATAGTTTTTAAAATTGTCGCTTTAGAATCTTTATAATTCTCCACATTTTCACATCCTAATTCTTTTAATGTATTTAATAATAAAGGATGATTTGTATCTAGATGTAGTACTTTCATTCTTGACTTATTTTTTAAAGTTATCAAGTTTTTAAATTTCTCTAAAAATAAAAAATCCTAACAGGAAAATGTTAGGATTTTAATATATGTTTTAAAACAAATTAATATTGTTCGCTTTCATTTGGAAAATCAAGAGATTTAACATCATCAATATATTGTTTGAATACGTTAGTCATCTCTTCATATAAGTTTAAATATCTTCTTAAGAATTTTGGATTAAATTCGTGTGTCATTCCAACCATGTCATGAGTAACAAGAACTTGGCCATCAACTCCAGCTCCAGCTCCGATTCCGATTACAGGAATTGAAATGCTTTCAGCTACTTCTTGTGCAAGTTTTGCAGGAACTTTTTCTAAAACCAAAGCAAAACATCCCATTTTTTCAAGCATTTTAGCATCTTCTTTTAATTTTTTAGCTTCTGCTTCTTCTCTAGCTCTTACTGTGTAAGTTCCGAATTTATAAATAGATTGTGGAGTTAAACCTAAATGTCCCATTACTGGGATTCCAGCGTTTAAAATTCTTTTGATAGATTCTTTAATTTCTTTTCCACCTTCCACTTTGATAGCATGTCCACCAGATTCTTTCATGATTCGAATTGCAGAACGAAGTGCTTCTTTAGGATCTGATTGGTAAGTTCCGAAAGGTAAATCTACAACTACTAAACTTCTTTTGGCAGCTCTAACAACAGAACTAGCATGATAAATCATTTCGTTTAGTGTAATAGGAAGTGTTGTTTCATGACCTGCCATTACATTAGATGCAGAGTCACCAACAAGAATAATATCGATTCCTGCTCCGTCTACAATTTTAGCCATTGTATAATCATAAGCTGTAAGCATAGAGATTTTTTCTCCATTGGCTTTCATTTCAATGACTGAATTTGTAGTAACTCTTTTATATTGCTTTTTTGCTACAGACATTATTATTTGTGTTTAAAAGTCGATTGTAAAAGTAAGGAAAATAAATAGTACAATTACAATAATTAAAGAAGTGAAAATCAAAACAAAAAAAGAGGCTATAAATGAATATAGCCTCTAATTGTGATATGAATATTTTATTGCTATTTTTTTAGCACTTTCTTTCGCAGCTTTTTGCTTTGAAGTAACATCCTCCGATTACAAATGCGTTACCTACTACAATAACACCAACGCAAGCAACCGTACAAGGAAGACATGGAGAAATTGCAATACATCCAGCTAAAGCAGCAATACTTACACCAGTTGAAGTTGCAATACAAGCAAGGAAGTCATATTCACAAGCGATTTTACAATCGTCGTCAGACATTCTTGCATTAGCACTTGCTCCTCTGAAAGTGATAATTTCAATTGCGTTTACAAATTCACGGTTTAATTCCTCCTCTGTTAAAGTTGTTAATTCTGGGAATTTTTCAAAAACTCTGATTTTATACTCATTAAATCTAGCAAAAGTTGAATTTTCTAATCCTAACATGTTTTCAAAAGACTCTACATCTTTTTCCGTCCATTTAGTTTCAGAATTTGTGTATCCATATTTTTGCATAGATGCTTGGTATGCTTCCGCATCACCATTATATTCTAACTCTACAGTTTCACTTTGAGCGTAATAAATATTACCGATTGTAAAAACAAAATTTTGAAAATCTGTATCCTCAGCTAATTTTTGAGACATTGAAAATGAATTTCTCTCGTTAGTGTTGTTTACAGAATCTTCTTCTTCAGAACATGATGTTAACAAAAATACAGTGGCGAATAAACCTAATAAAATTGGTTTTAATTTATTAATTAAATGCATAGTTTAAAGTTTTTTTAATTATTAATAATTGACGAAAACAAAAGGTAATTTATTGGGGGGTTTACTTTTTAATCAATTATTTAAATATTCATATCACATAAACTAATTAATCTAACTAATACTCTATATTTTTTTGCTTTTCGAATGTAAGGCAATTTAACATTCCTACCTAATTTTTATAATTTTTTACATTTATAACAAATTTATTATCAATATTTTATTTTTTTAATATTTTATAAGATACTACACCTTTATCCGTTATGATTTTCACAAAATAAAGTCCTGACTCATAGTTTTTTATATTAATAGTCTTATTATCAAATGCTACATTTTTTAACTCTTTTTGCGTATTATCATAGATTTGAATAGATTTTATTGAAATTCTTTCATTTTCTTTAACATATAAAATTCCATCAGTTGGGTTTGGGAATAAGTTTAAATCTATAACATTTGAAGAAATATTTTCAACTGACAAATTTGTTTCTTTTTTAAGTATATAATCAAAATTTGGATCTATGACAACTGATGAAACAGGAAAGTCAATCGTTACAGTAAATAGTTGGTTATTTTCTGTATTATTTAAAATCTCTATATGAGATTCTCCATTTTCTCCTATAAATTCTACTGGTAATCTAATTTCAAAAAAGTCAACTGAAGGATCAGATTGTCCTTGCATTAATTCGATTTCAACATCATTTCCATTTTGTGACCAATTTGAAGAATAAAGAGGATAACCTTGTCCATAAAGCCAATCATTAAAGAATTCTGTTAAATCTTCTCCGCTAGTAGCTTCAAAATGTTCAATAACTTGTTCTGATTTTGCATAATCATAAGCTAGATTATCATCATTTAAAAAGTTTTTTATTCCTTGAAAGAAATCTTCATCTCCAATATGTTTTCTTACCATATGCAATAACATTGCACCTTTATTATACGTTAATCTAGAACTAAAAAGTCTACTTTCATTAATTGTATCATTTTCATGAACATAAACAGACCCATCAGGAAGTGCTTTAATATTTCCTGTTTTATTAATTCTCCAATTTTTAAAAGCCTCTTCTCCATCAAAATTTTCAATCACTAAAGCATTCGAATAAGTTGCAAATCCTTCGTTCACCCATAAATCCGACCAAGAACCACAAGTAATTTTATCACCAAACCATTGATGTGCTAATTCGTGTGCAATTAATCCACGATTAAAATTTCCCATAAAACTCATTGTTGTATGTTCCATTCCTCCGCCCCAGCCGAATTGTGCGTGTCCATATTTTTCTTCTTTAAACGGGTACATTTCAAATAAATCTCCGAAAAGTTCCATGATATCAACTGTAACAGGAGTTTTTTCTTGAGCAAGTTCTAAACTTTCAGGATACACATAATTATCTATTGGAAATTCGTTTGTAGTTCCTTCATAAGCTAATTCAGTATAAATAGTATAATTTGTAATTGCAATTGCAACAAGGTAAGCTGGAATTGGGTAATCATGTTTCCAATGTGTTGTTTTATCAAGTCCAGAAATTTCCTCAGAAATTTTTAAACCATTAGAAGCTACAACAAATTCGGAAGGAGTTGTAACGAAAATATCAATATTTTCTACTTTATCAATTAAATCTTGTTTACAAGGCCACCATTGTTTTGCTCCATAAGGTTCTGAAAGCGTCCAAATAATTGGTGTTCCATTATGAGATGATTTTGTAAAAGCACCAAAACCAGAACCAGATTCTGGATATCCATTATAAGTTACTTCTACAGTAGATGATTCGCCAATTTGTAAAGTTTCACTTAAATAAATTGTAAGAATATCATCAAAATGTGTGAAAAGTAATTCATTTTCTCCTTGTTTAATTTCTGTTACAGTCATGTTATCTGCAAGATCAAAAGCAATTGTTGACATTTCTTCTTTTGCAGTAAAATCAGAAGTAACTGTTCCTTCAATGTGAGCAAAAACAGCATTTGGATTTAATTTCCAATCTAATTTATGATAAGTTAAATCATAGTTTGAAGTGTGATTTGTTTCAGAATTTGTATTTCTAAAAGCAAATTTTCTTCCTTCATTTTTAATTAAGTCTTCTAAATAAACATCTTTATAAAAAGATTTTTCTTGTGCTTTTGCTTTTGTTAAGACGAATAATAGTAGAATAAGTATGTAAAATTGTTTCATTTGTGGTAATTTTGCGAAATATTAAAATTTTTGAGTTTCAAACTTTTATGTTCAAATCATAAATAGCATTCTCTCCAAATATAGATAAATAATGGATTTAAAGTTTTTTAAAAAATCTATACCTACACTTATTGTAATGGGAATTTTTTCAGTGATTGCAATTTCATTGATTTTTTGGATGATGATTCCAGAGAAAAAATTACCAGTTTATAATCCAGTTGACGTGAACCCTACTTTAGTCGATGAAAGTTTACATCACGTACGAAGAAATCATAAAATTTCAGATTTTCAATTGATTAATCAAAATGGAGAAACAATTACACAAAAAGATTATGATGGAAAAATCTATGTCGCTGATTTCTTTTTTACAAGATGTCAAACGATTTGTCCGATTATGACGACACATATGGCGGAAGTTCAAGAAGCATTTAAAAATGATAATGACATTATGTTTCTTTCTCATTCTGTGACACCAATTATGGATAGTGTTCCAGTTTTAAAAGAATATGCGAAGAAAAAAGGTGTAATTGACGGAAAGTGGAATATTACTACAGGAGATAAAAAACACATTTACGAATTAGCCAGAAAAAGTTATTTCGCAGTTTTAGAAGAAGGAGATGGTGGAGAACAAGATTTTATTCATACAGAAAATTTTGTTTTGGTAGATAAAAAGAAACAAATTCGAAATTATTATGATGGAACGAATGCTGAAGATATCCAAAGATTAATTGAAGATATTAAAATCTTGAAAAAAGAATACGAATAAGAATAAAAGCTCACTTTAGAACGATTCTAATTTAGTATCTTTGTCGCTGAATGAATGATTTTAGAAGTTGATTAAATTCTATTTTTCATTGCATTAGGGATTGCATCGGCATCCTTTTGTGGAGGAACGAAACAAAAGATATAGCGGAAAGCCCGACCTTGTTTTTTAAACAAGGAAATGCCCAAATTTGTAAAATCTTCATTTTAAAATAGAAATTTCACACAAAATTGATATCATGACGATTGAACAACTTCATATAGGAGAAAAAGGAATAATTAAAGATTTTTTGTTTTCAGAAGTTCCATTATCGCTTTTAGAAATGGGATGTTTACCAGGAAAAGTGGTAGAGATGATTCAGGTTGCACCACTGAAAGATCCGATTTATATTCGGGTAAATGGAAGTGACATTGCGATTAGAACAGAAACTGCGAAACAAATAGAAATTACGAAGCTTTAGAATATATGAAAGTTGCATTAATTGGAAATCCTAATACAGGAAAAACATCTTTATTCAATCAATTAACAGGGTTAAATCAGAAAGTAGGAAACTATCCAGGAATTACGGTTTCAAAAAAAACGGGAAGTTGTAAACTTTCGGCTACAGAATCGGCTACGATTATAGATTTACCTGGAACTTATAGTATAACACCTTCTTCTTTAGACGAAGCGATTGTTTTAGATACTTTAGTCGATACAAAAAACAAAGCATATCCAGATGTGATTGTTGTTGTTTCAGAAGTAGAAAATTTAAAACGAAACTTATATTTATTTTCTCAGGTCAAAGATTTAGAAATTCCGACAATTTTAGCAATTAACATGGCGGATCAATTGGAAAACAAAGGAATTTCTATTGATGTTGCGATGTTAGAAAAAGAATTAAACACAAAAATTGTTTTAATCAGTGCGAAGAAAAATCAAGGAATTGATGAGTTAAAAAAGACAATGTTGGATTATCAAAATATTTCAACAAAACCTTTGGAGGAAATTTCAAAAAGAATGGATACAGATTTCTTTGAAAAATTAAAGAATGAAAATCCAAAAATTGCTTTGTACACTTTATGGTTATTAATTTCTCAAGAGTTTTTACCAGAAAAAACGAAGAATGAATATCAGAGTTTGATTGATTCTTACAAAAGTGAAAAAGCAAAAATTAAAAAATTACAACAAAAAGAAACTATTTATAGGTATCAATTCATCAATGATATTTTAAAGAAAACTTATGTTGTTGATAAATCAAAAGCTTCAGGAATACAAGCAAAATTAGATCGAATTTTGACACATAAAATATTTGGTTATGTAATTTTCTTTTTGATTCTAGCATTGATTTTCCAATCTATTTTTAGTTGGTCAAGTATTCCGATGGATTTTATTGATGCGCAAACAACAAACTTAGCAGATTTTATTACTTCAAAACTTCCTGCAGGAGCATTTACAGATTTAATAACGCAAGGAGTGATTCCAGGAATTGGTGGAATTGTGATTTTCATTCCACAAATTGTGATTCTTTTCCTTTTTGTTTCTCTTTTAGAAGAAACAGGGTATATGAGTCGTGTTGTGTTTTTGATGGATAAAATTATGCGAAAATTTGGAATGAGTGGAAAAAGTGTTGTTCCGTTAATTTCAGGAACAGCTTGTGCGATTCCAGCAATTATGGCAGCGAGAAATATCAATGGTTGGAAAGAAAGATTGATTACGATTTTAGTAACACCATTTACAACTTGTTCTGCGAGACTTCCAGTTTATACGATTATTATTGCTTTAATAATACCAGAAACAGAAATTCTTGGAATATTTAATTTACAAGGATTTGTATTGTTAGGAATGTATTTATTAGGTTTTTTAATGGCAATTGTGTCTGCTTATATTTTACACAAAATAATGAAAGTAAAAGCTAAAAACTTCTTCATTATTGAAATGCCAACTTATAAATTACCTTTATTAAAAAATATTGGAATTACAGTTATTGAAAAAACAAAAGCATTTGTTTGGGGAGCGGGTAAAATTATTTTAGCGATTTCAATTGTCCTTTGGTTTTTAGCTTCTAATGGAGGAGAAAAATTTAAAAATGCAGAACAAATTGTAAAAGATAAATATGCGAATACACACGTTTCTGAAGAACAATTACAAAATGATATTTCTTCATATCAATTAGAACATTCTTATATTGGACAAATGGGAAAAGCGATTGAACCAGTGATTAGACCTTTAGGTTATGATTGGAAAATTGGAATTGCTTTGATTAGTTCTTTTGCTGCAAGAGAAGTTTTTGTTGGAACATTAGCTACTATTTATAGTATCGGAAATGATACAGATGATGAAACGACAATCAAAGAGCGAATGAATGCGGAAATCAATCCAGATACAGGAAAAAAACGATTTGATTTTCCAACAGGAATGTCGCTTTTAGTCTTTTATGCATTCGCAATGCAATGTATGGGAACTTTAGCAATTGTTAAAAAAGAGACAAATTCATGGAAGTGGCCTTTAGTGCAACTTTTCGGAATGGGAGCAATAGCTTACGTATCTTCTTTTTTAGTCTATACTTTTTTGAGTTAAACTCCGTTTTGGGAAAAGATTATCTATTTTTTTGCAATTAATTATAATTTTAGAATATGATTATAATTTTTTCTGAAACAAATTGAGTAATTTTGAGTCTTACACTTTAAGATTACTTGTGATAAATAAATTAAAATAAGTTCTGAAAGTGATTTAAAAAAATGATGTATCAATAGATTATGATTTTTTTTAAAATATGAAAATGAAAAAAGTCCTGTTGAACAAATAAAAAACTACAACTAGCTATAAATTATATCTATCAAATTGACTAATAATTTATAAAGTAAAATGTTTTATTTGTTTTTTAGACACATTGAAATAGAACATTTTGAAAATAACAGGTACATGGATAAAATGGAACATATTTTAAAGCCCGAAACATGGATTGATAAATATGCTGATTACTTATTCAATTATACAATTACACGAGTAAATAATCATGATATTGCGAAAGATTTGGTGCAAGAAACCTTTTTTGCTGGCTTAAGAGCGAAGGATAATTTTCAAGGAAAAGCGAGTGAGAGAACTTGGCTTGTATCAATTTTAAAAAGAAAAATAATTGATTATTATAGAAAAATAAATTCAGCTAAAGGTCAAGCAGAAATTAAACTTTCTTTCTATGATGACGGGGAAAATGAAGGACGATGGATTGAGGAGAGAGTTCCACAAATGTGGGAAAATGAAGCTGAAAAGAACATCGAAAACGATGAACTCAAAGATACACTAGAGAAATGTATCAATAATTTACCTGAAAAATATGCTGTTGTTTTCAGAATGAAAACGATACAGCAATTTGAAACAGAAGAAATATGTAAGGAATTAGATATTACTTCGTCAAATTTATGGGTGATGATACATAGAGCCAGAACTCAATTAAGAAGGTGTATGGAGAAAAATTGGTTTAAAAATTAATTTAAAAAATGGGAAAATTTAAACTAACGTGTGATGAGGCTACTATGATTTGTGATAAGAGTCAGTACGGTGAAGCCACATTTAGTGAAAAATTAAAGTTAAATTTTCATGTCCTATTTTGTAAGTTTTGTAAAAGATATTCGGCACAAAATGCGAAGTTGACGGATATTTTTAAATCGACATGTAGCTTGAGTGAAAACAAGCAAAAGATGTCTATGGATGATAAGGATGAAATTTCTAAGAAGTTTCATGAATTATTGGAGAAAAATTCTTAACAAAATACGAAATGAATTTTATATCAGAAGAACTAGATCAGTATGTTGTGAAACATACTGAAGATGAACCTGAATTATTAAAAGAACTTACCAAAGAAACTTGGCAAAAAGTTCTAAATCCGAGAATGTTAAGCGGACATTTTCAGGGTAGATTATTGTCTATGCTTTCCAAATTAATTTCTCCTAAGAGAATTTTAGAGATTGGAACATATACAGGTTATTCTACTTTATGCTTGGCAGAAGGATTACAAGAAAATGGTATTTTACATACTATTGACAAAAATGAAGAACTTGAAGATTTCTCTAGAAATTATTTTGATAAATCAGAGTTCAAAAATCAAATTAAGCAGCATATTGGAAATGCAATAGAAATTATTCCAACTATTGAGGATAAATTCGATTTAGTTTTCATTGATGCTGATAAGGTAAATTATCCTAATTACTTTGAATTAGTAATTGATAAAATGAATAAAGGTGGGGTAATTTTATCTGATAATGTACTTTGGAGTGGAAAGGTTGTGGAAGAAATTAATAAAAAAGACAAGGACACACCAGCACTTTTAGAGTATAATAAATTATTAAAGGAAGATCCTCGTATAGAAACGGTTTTAATGCCAATTCGCGATGGACTTACAATAAGTAGAGTAAAGTAGTTTTCGGAACTGCTTTACTCTTTTATTTTTGTAAAGAAAAACTTCGATAGTCTGAAGAATAAAATTCCAAAGATTACTCCCATAAACATTCCTACAATAATATCTGTTGGAAAATGAACTCCAAGATAAATTCTACTATAAGCGAATAAAATCGGCCAAATAAAAGCTAGAAATGCGTATTTGTAATATTTTCTTAAGTGTAAAAATAAATAAGTTGTCAATGCTGTTGAAGTTGTAGCATGACCAGACAAGAAGCTATAACTTCTAGGATTTTTTAAAACTCTGATTAATTGATTGATTGTATCATCATTATTAGGTCTAAGTCTTTGAATAGATTCTTTAAATAAATCTACAATTTCATTTGAAATTCCTCCTAAAGCACCTCCAACTAATAAAACGACAAGAGCTTTTTTCCATCCAATTTTTCTATAGATTAGAAATAATAAAAAAAGAATAAATGGAATCCAATGTTTTTGTTCTGTAATAAACCACCAAAAAGCATCCCACTTTTCTGTTCCTAAATTATTTAAAAATATTAAGATTTTTCTATCTAACTGAAGAATTGAATCAAGCATTAAAAGTTACGTTTTATCGGACCAGTCATATCATCAATATCATCTTTTACTTTATTAATTTCTTTCGTGATATCATTTGAAAGGTCTCTTCCTTGTTTTGTGAATTCGTTTTGGTCTGCGCTATCTGTTATTTCTCTTTTAATATCATTTGTAGCATCTTTTACTTGGCGAATACCTTTTCCTAAACCTCTAGCAATTTCTGGAATTTTATCTGCACCAAAAAGCATCACTACAATTAGTAGAATAACAAAAATTTCTGGACCACTAATAAATAAATGCATGATTATTCTGATTTACATCTGCAAAGATAAGCGAAAAAATAATTAAATGCTCTTAATTTAAAGGAAAGAAATACTATTATTAAAAAGTTAACGTTTAGGAAGTAGGGTAAAAAAGAAAAAAAGCTAACTTCATACAATTTTGATTTCGAATCAAACGGGGGGCGATGAAAGTTAGCTTTTTTGATAACACCGAAATATAATTCGATAAAATTTAAGTAAGCTATTAAAAGGGGTTGAATAAAAATATTTATACCTCTATAATTTCCGAATTCGAAGATAGAAAGTATTTCATATAATTATTCTTTTTTTTTGTGAACGTTAACTTATTTTTGATAAACGTAAACAGTTAAAAATTCATCGATAGCTGAATTCTTTTTCTTACCAAATCTATTTCTAATACTTTCACTTTCACTTGTTGATGCAAATTCACGATTTCATTGATATCACTAACAAAAGTGTTACTCAAATTTGAAATATGAACTAATCCACTTTCTTTGATTCCAATATCCACAAAACAACCAAAATTTGTGATGTTATTTACAATTCCTGGTAAGATTTGTCCTTCTCTTAAATCATTTATAGATTTAATTGACGCATCAAACTCAAAAACTTTGGCTTTTTTACGAGGATCCAATCCAGGTTTTTCTAATTCTTTTACAATATCTTCTAAAGTTGGAATCCCTACTTTATTCGTTACAAAATCATTTATTTTTATTTCAGAAATCAACTCTTTATTTCCTATTAAATCATCCAAAGAAACTTTTAAAGATTTTGCCATTTTTTCCACAATTGGATAACTTTCAGGATGTACAGCAGAATCATCTAAAGGATTTTTTGCATTTTTAATTCGAAGAAAAGCTGCACTTTGCTCATATGCTTTTGCTCCTAATCTTTTTACTTTTTTAATCTCATTTCTTGAAGAAAAAGCACCATTCTCTTTTCGATATTCAACAATATTTTCTGCTAATTTTTCTCCAATTCCCGAAACATAACTTAAAAGAGATTTACTTGCTGTATTTATATTTACACCAACACTATTCACACAAGTAAAAACTGTTGAATCTAATTCTTCTTTCAGCTTGGTCTGATCCACATCGTGTTGGTATTGTCCAACTCCAATTGATTTTGGTTCAATTTTCACTAATTCAGCCAAAGGATCTGCCAATCTTCTTCCAATACTTACAGCTCCACGAACAGTCACATCAAAAGAAGGAAACTCTTCACGAGCAATTTTTGAAGCAGAATAAATAGAGGCTCCAGCTTCATTCACAATAAAAACTTGTACTTCTTTTTGGAAACGAATTCTTTTAATAAAAGCTTCTGTTTCTCTAGATGCTGTTCCGTTTCCAATTGCAATTGCTTCAATTTTATAAGCACTAATCAATGAATTAATTTTTTTCATTGCTTGTGTTGTTTGTTTTTGAGGCGCATGTGGATAAATAGTTTCATTATGAACTAAATCTCCTTGTTTATTTAGACAAACAATTTTACAACCTGTTCGATATCCAGGATCAATCGCAAGAATATTTTTTTCACCTAATGGAGCACCAAGTAAAAGTTGTTTTAAATTTTTAGCAAAAACTTTAATTGCAGTGTCATCTGCTTTTTCTTTTGCAGAAACTAAAGTTTCATTTGAAATGGAGGGTGCAAGTAAACGTTTATAAGAATCTTCAGCAGCTAAATATATTTGTTTGTCAACATGATTTGAACGAGAAAATTTATCAAGAATTAAATCCACTCCTTTTTCTCTGTCAATTTCATTTTTAAGCTTGATAAATCCTTTATTTTCTGCTCTTAAAATAGCTAAAAGTCTATGTGATGGACATTTTTGAATTGGTTCTGACCAGTCAAAATAATCTTTAAATTTTTGAGCTTCTTCTTCATTTTCAATATTTTTTACCTTTTTAGTTTCTAAAAAAGAAGTTTTTGAAAATGTTCTTCTCAAATTATTTCTAATTGCTGAATTTTCGCTCATCCATTCTGCAATTATATGCCTTGCTCCTTCTAAAGCTTCTTCTACAGAATTGACATCATCATTTAAATATTTAAAAGCAATCGATTCAATATCTGTTGCTTTTTGAGAAGCCATAATTTTAGCCAAAGGCTCTAAACCTTTTTCTTTTGCTACACTTGCTTTTGTTTTTCTTTTCTTTTTAAAAGGTAGATAAATATCTTCAAGAATCGTTAAATCATAAGTTTTAGCAATTTTTTCTTCAATTTCTGAAGTTAAACTTCCTTGCTCTTCTATTGCTTTTAAAATGGTTTTTTTACGTTTTTCAATTTCTTCAAATTGTTTCTTCCATTTTACAATTGATGCAATTTCAACTTCATCTAAATTTCCTGTCATTTCCTTTCTATATCTAGCGATAAAAGGAACTGTACAATCATCATTAAGCAAAGCAATTGTATTTTCGATACTTTTCTCAGAAATATTGCTTAGCTGTTTACTTATATATTGTGTAACTAGCATTTCTTATTTTTTTAGTAGTTACAAATATATTTAAAACATATAATTCTATCTTTTTCAAATAAAAAAAGTGATTTACGAATCATAAATCACTTTCTATATTTTTATTTTATTTCAAAAACAAAACCTTTATCTAGCAGTTCAAAATATTTTTCTCTTTTAAAAGAAAATAAACTAGCGGGTCTTCCTCTTCCTTCACTCACTTTTTCGTCTAATTCTTCTAAAATATTAAAGCTTAAAATCTTTTTCCTAAAATTTCTTCTATCAATATTTTTTTCCAAAATTGTCATATAAAGTTTTTCTAAATCAGAAAAAAGGAATTTATCATTCAATAGTTCAAAACCAATTGGTTGATAAGATAATTTATTTTGTAATCTTTCTTTTGCATCTGCAATAATTTTAGCATGATCAAAAGCCAAATCAGGAAGATCATTTATAGGAAACCATTTTGCTTCCTTAGCATCTGTATCTGCTTTGATTTCAAAATTATCAGGTTTTACGATTGCAAAGTAAGCAATTGAAATTACATGTCCTCTAGGATCTCTGTCTGGATTTCCGTAAGTATAAAGCTGCTCTAAATATTGCATATCTAGATTTGTTTCCTCTTTTAATTCTCTACTTACAGCTTCTTCCAAAGACTCATTGTCTGTTACAAACCCACCAGGAATTGCCCAACAATTTTTGAAAGGTTCCGTTTTTCTTTCAATTAATAATAATTGTAAAGAATTTTCAATATATCCAAAAACAATTGCATCAACTGCTACACTTATATTTTGTCTCATTTTAGTTTTTGCTTTAGCGCTTTCAATTCACTCTCCAAAATTGATAATTTATTTTCAAATGGACTTTCTATTTCTGGTAATTTATAGTAAAAAGCATGAATTATTTTCCAAGCTTCTAAAATTTGTTCTTTTTCCACTTCCATTTCGTCTACACTTGGATGAAATGCTCTTAAAATTATTTTTTCATCTTGAATTAAAATATTTCTAAAAAGAATTTCATCTTCTAAAACGATAAACCCTAAAAATTGTTTATCCGAAGAAATCATTTTCTCTATAGACATTTCTTCACCAATCACAACATCTTTAGGAGAGAAACCTTTACCATAATTATTCATCTCTAAAGATGAAATCACCAAAGCTCTCAAATCTTTTGAACTATTAGATGGAATTGTAATTGTTGGAAGGTCTTTAATATAATGTGGTTTGCTATGATAACTTGGATAATTTTTCAATTGACTTTTTGTGATACAAGGAATTTGGGTAAAATTTTCATCCCAAGAAACTTTTGATTGAAAAAGTAAATCGTCTTTAAACTGTAAAAGTTCATTTACTTTCAATTCTCGAGTCAGTATATCTTCTAAAGTTATTTGAAAATGTTTTGTTATTCTTAATAAAGTATCGATTTTAGGTTCTGATCGTCCTTCTTCATATGCGCCTAGTGTCCCTCTTTTTAAATCAAATAAATCAGCAAATGCTTGCTGACTTAGATTTTTTACACCTCTTATTTTCTTTATGTTCTTACCAAAGTATGTCATTCTGTCGAAATTTTGAGCAATAATATAGAATATATTTCTAATGAATAATAAAATTAGTGATTATTTATAAATACTAATAAATTTAGCAATTTATTAACAAAAAAAGAAAAAGTTTATAAACCATTGATTAAGTAGCCTTTATATTCAATTACGTCAATTTTAATAACTAAAAAAAATAGCTTATTTAATATTATTTGCAAATTTTATTTGCATATACTAAAATTATGTGTACCTTTGAATCATTGAAAAGAAAGAAAAAGTCAATAGTTGAAGCTTTAAAAACCGAAAACTGGGAATAATTGCTAATATTTATTGCAAACAAAAAGAAAAAGTCAAATTTTTAAAAGAAAAGAAAAAGTATTAACAAATCAATTTTGTAATATTGAAGTAAACAAACTAACTATTAAAAACCGATGAAAGATCATTTTGAAATTATTAAATCATATTTGTTAGAATTAGATTTTGACATAACATATGAGAATCAAGAAGAAGGAATTATTACAATTGCAAAAGAAGAAGAAGGAATTGCGAATTTAATCGTAGGTGTAGCTGCTCCGATATTAATTTTAGAGCAGTTTATTTTTGAAATTAATAATCCTTCGGTAGATGTATACCAAGAGCTTTTAAGAAAAAATAGAGATATTATTCATGGAGCTTTTGCATTAGATCAAACAGGTAGAAAGGTAATTTTTAGAGACACACTTCAATTAGAAAATTTAGATTTGAATGAATTAGAAGGTTCATTAAACTCATTAAGTTTATTACTTAGTGAATACTCAAAGCAAATCTTAGAATTTGTGAAATACTAATTAGATTAAGACTATAAAAGAAAAAACGATGAATATATTTAGAAGATTATTTAAAATAGGTGAAGCAGAAGCAAACTCTGCAATAGATAAATTAGAAAACCCAATAAAAATGACGGAACAAGGTATCCGTGATTTAAAAAATGATTTAGCAAAAAGTATGGAAGCTTTAGCACAAGTTAAAGCAATGACAATCCGTTCTAGAAAAGAAATGCAAGATCAAGAAAGCATTGCAAATGATTATCAAAGTAAAGCAATGTTATTGTTGAAAAAAGCTCAAAATGGACAAATGTCTATGGAAGATGCTGACAGACTTGCAAAAGAAGCATTAATCAAGAAAGATGCTGCTGTTCAGAATGCTGCTAGATCAAAAGAAGAAGTTGTTAAGTTTGAAAAGTCAATCTCACAATTAGAGGCAAACGTTCAAACAATTAAGAGCAACTTAAGCAAATGGGAAAATGAATTAAAAACATTAAAAGCCAGAGTTAAAGTTACTGACGCAACGAAAAACTTAAATAAACAATTAGCTTCAATTGATACATCTAGTACAGTTGGAATGCTAGAAAAAATGAAGGAAAAAGTTGCACAAGAAGAAGCTTTAGCGGAAGCTTATGGTGATATGGCTAATGAAAGTAAAAGTGTAGATGATGAAATTGAAAAAGCATTAAATACAACAAATACTTCAGCTGAATCTGACTTAGAGAAATTAAAATCTCAGTTAGGTATGAACGACGATACAAACAAATTGTAGATTATAGATTAGTTTAAGTTTACGTATGCTTCTGTCAATCATTATTATTGGCAGAAGCATCATTTAAACTTTCCATTAAATATTTTTAATAACGATAAATTATAATCAAACTTACCATGATAATTTTATACTTAATTGGAGCCTTTGGCTTTTATATATTCTCACAAATTTTTTAATTTCAATTTTGTTTTAAAAAATACTTCAATTTTATCCCAATAGTGATAAATAAAAACAAAATTAAGAACTGCTACAATAGCTTCCAATCCATAGGTCTGCGGATCTAATTTCAAATAGAAAAACATAGTATTTATAGAAAGAGGCATCAACAAAATTAATGTGATAATTTGCCATTTTTTAAATAATATCAACCCACCTCCTATTATTTGACATATACTTACTATTTCAGGAAAATATTTTATTCCTAAAATATTAATTGCTTCAAGATTGAAGACCTCTAAACTTATAAAATTGGAAAAATGATTAACTCCTAAAAAGATCAGAGTTAAAGACAGAAATAACCTTAAAACGAAAGTTAATTTTTCATTCATAGTAATAATTCAGATGTTAGTTTTTTAGTTAAGTAATTGAAAAAAAGTTTTTTGTAATACCAAAGTATAAAAAAAATTAATTATATAAAAATTATCTTTTTATTAAATTATCTTCAACAAACTACTCTAACTTCTTCATTAATTATAAAAAAAGAGGAATAATCTTAGATTACCCCTCTTCCAATATTTTTTGAAAAATTAAATGAAATTTATGCGTTTGGTTCTTGTAACTCTTCCACAGGAATTCCTTTAATTTCTGCTACAATTTTGTTTTCTAATTCTTCTGCTAATTCTGGATTATCTTTAATAATACGTTTCACAGCATCACGACCTTGACCTAATTTAGAATCACCATAACTGAACCATGAACCACTTTTCTTAATAATTCCATATTCAACACCTAAATCAAGAATTTCTCCAACTTTAGAAACTCCTTCTCCGTACATAATATCAAATTCAGCTGTTTGGAATGGAGGAGCAACTTTGTTCTTCACAACTTTAATTTTTGTGCTATTTCCAATTACTTTATCTCCATCTTTAATTTGTGTCTTTCTACGAATATCAAGACGCACAGAAGCATAAAATTTTAATGCATTACCTCCTGTTGTTGTTTCAGGATTTCCGAACATTACACCAATCTTTTCACGTAATTGGTTAATGAAAATCACTGTACAATTTGTTTTATTAATTGTTCCCGTTAATTTTCTTAATGCTTGAGACATTAAACGAGCTTGTAATCCCATTTTAGAATCTCCCATTTCTCCTTCAATCTCGCTTTTTGGAGTTAAAGCAGCAACAGAATCAATTACAACAATATCAATCGCTCCAGAACGAATTAAATTATCAGCGATCTCTAAAGCTTGCTCTCCGTGATCTGGTTGCGAAATAATTAAGTTATCAACATCTACTCCTAATTTTTGAGCATAAAAACGATCAAAAGCATGCTCTGCATCAATAAATGCAGCAATTCCACCTTGCTTTTGAGCTTCAGCAATAGCATGAATCGTTAAAGTTGTTTTTCCTGAAGATTCTGGTCCGTAAATTTCCACAATTCTTCCTTTTGGATATCCTCCAACTCCTAATGCTAAATCAACACCTAATGATCCAGAAGGAATCACATCTACATCTTCTACAGCAACATCTCCAAGCTTCATAACCGAACCTTTTCCATATGTTTTATCTAGTTTATCTAGTGTTAATTGTAATGCTTTTAATTTTGCCTCTTTTTCTTTTTCTATGTCTTTAGTCGCCATAAGCTTTAAAATATTTTTTTAAAATTTGAAGCTAAAGTACAAAAAAATGGGTAAAAAAAATAGTAGAATCTTATGTTAAAATTCTACTATTTTGATTTATTTTAATCTAATTATTTCGTTCTTCTTTTAAGAATAAAACAATTTAAAACTTAAGTTTTTTAATTTGCTTAAATTCTAAATTTTTAAAAGATTTCTCAAAAATTAATTTTCTATTTTTTCTAATCTCATTTTACCATTTTCTAAAACAGCATAAGTAAAATAAGAAACCCAATCTCCTGTATTTATATAAGTTGAAGTTTCATTCAATTTAATTTCCATCGGAAAATGTCGATGTCCAAAAACGAAATAATCATAATGTTTTGTTTCTAATTTTCGCTTACAATATTGAACTAACCATTCTTTATCTTCTCCTAAAAACTTCACATCTTCATCACCAGAAATCAATTTATTTTTCACTGAAAGATATTGCGCCAAACGAACACCAATATCTGGATGTAACCAACGATATAACCATTTAGAAAAAGGATTTATAAATACTTTTTTCATTCGCTTATAACCTTTATCTCCTGGTCCTAATCCATCACCATGACCAATCAAAAATGACTTTCCTTGTAATGTAAATTCTTTTCTTTTATGATATACAGGAATATTTAATTCTTTTTCAAAATAATCTCCCATCCATAAATCATGATTCCCTACAAAAAAATATATTGGAATTCCGCGATCTCTAATCTCGGCAAGTTTTCCTAAAGTTCGAACAAATCCTTTTGGAACAACAGTTTTATATTCAAACCAAAAATCAAATAAATCACCTAATAAAAAAATCGCTTCCGCATCTTCTTTAATAGAATCTAGCCACTTGACAAACTTTACCTCCCTTTCTCTACTCAATTCTGGTGTTGGCGCTCCTAAATGTTGATCAGAAGCAAAATATATTTTCTTATTTGTCATTCTTCTTATTTTCTAATTCAAAAATTTTAGAAATCATCTTATCTGAAGATTCTTGAACTTTATAATATCCTAAATCATCGAATAGATTTTGTGCAATCAATGATTTTAAATAACGATGAATTATTACTTTATCTTTTTTAGAAATATTTTTATCTAAGTTTACTTTTTTCAAATATTGATGTAAAACTTTATTGTCTTTATCAAACTCTTTTACAAAAGTATCAACATCCCAATCTTTTAATTTTTTTCTGTTATTGTCTACATATTCAAACACAAAATTATTTAAATCTGTCACAAAAACACCGCTCACATAAGAAGTTGTATCAATTGGAACAAAAACATCAGGAACAATTCCACCTCCACCATAAACGATTTTTCCTTTTGGAGTTTTAAACATTAAAGAATCTACAGTTTTAATACTATCTGCACTTAATAATTCTCCATTTTCAACTCTTTCAAAATAATCTTTATAGTAATTTTCTGATTCTTCACCATAAGGACGTTGAATTGATCTTCCTGTAGGTGTATAATATCTAGAAGTTGTCAAACGAACAGCAGAACCATCTCCAAGCTTCATTTCTTGTTGTACTAAACCTTTTCCAAAAGAGCGTCTTCCAACAATAATTCCTTTATCATTATCTTGCAAAGCACCTGCAACAATTTCACTTGCAGATGCTGAATTTTCATTGATTAAAACATAAAGAGTTCCATCTTCAAAAGCTCCTTCTTTTTCTGCGAAAGATTTATTAATTGCTCCTTTTTTATTCTTTGTATACACAATTAATTTTCCTTTTTCTAGAAACTCGTCGATGATTTGATTTGCAATATGTAAATATCCTCCAGAATTATCTCTCAAATCTAAAACCATCGTATTCATTCCCTTTGATTTTAAATTGTCTAAAGATTCTTTAAACTCATCATATGTTGTATTTGCAAAACGTTCCATTTTAATATATCCAACAGAATCGTTAAGCATATAAGCTACAGGAATACTTTTGATATTCACTTTTCCTCTTGTAACAGGAATATTGATTTTTTCACCAGTAGATTTACGATATACTAATAAATCAATTTCTGAATCAGGAATTCCTTTCAAAGATTTCATGATATCAAAACTTGAGTATTTTTTTCCATAAAGTGTATCATTATTAGCAACCAAAAAGCGATCTCCAGCTAAAATTCCAGCTTTTTCACTCGGACCATCTTCAATAGTTCTTACAACCATTAAAGTATCTTTATACATTCGAAATTGAATTCCAACTCCTACAAAGTTTCCTTGCATTCTTTCTGTAACTTGTGCAAGATTTTCTTTTGGAATATATACAGAATGCGGATCCAACTTTTCCAACATATTTTCAATTGCTTCATCTAGTAAGCTGTCTGTATCTACCTCATCGACATATTCATATTGAATATAATCAATCAGACGCTTGATTTTAGCTTCATTCCCAGTTTTACTCGTAGAAAACACAATAGCACTATCTTTATAATTAAAAGTGCTTCCTATCAGAATTCCAAAAGCAATTCCAAGTCCGATAAAAAGAGGTAAATTGACTTTATTTTTCATTTTTTTAAATTTCTAAATGGATGAGTTCGACTCCGGCTTTCTCTAGAAAATCTATTCCAGAATCGTCTTTATATTTTTCCTTATAAATTACTCTTGTTATTCCAGATTGATGAATTAATTTACTGCATTCTTTGCATGGAGATAATGTAATATAAAGCGTAGCACCTTTACATGCTTGTGTTGAATTTGCTACTTTTAAAATTGCATTAGCTTCCGCATGAAGTACGTACCATTTGGTATTTCCTTCTTCATCTTCGCAACAATTTTCAAAATTCGTAGGTGTACCATTGTAACCATCCGAAATAATCATTCTATCTTTTACTATTAACGCTCCTACTTTCTTTCTTTCACAATGAGATAATTTTGCCCATTCAGTCGCCATTCGCATGTAAGCCTCATGATACCTTAATTGTTTTTGCGTCATTATTTATAGTAATTTACTTATTTTATTTCTGTTTTACCAAATTTTATTTTCCATCAGAATTGGAAATACAACTCCTGCAACCATTGAAGAAGTTATTAAAACCCATTCTCTTTTTGGTAGTTTAGCATATTTTGCTAAAACTGCTTCTATACTAAATATTGCGAAAATGATAATGATTTGAGCAAATTCTATTCCAAGTGCAAATTCCAATAATGGCCAAAGCTTGTTCTCTGTTCCACCAATCAACATTTTAAAATAACTTGAAAAACCTAATCCGTGAACCAATCCAAAAACTAAAGCAAAAATCAAGTTAAGATTTTCTTGTAAAAATGTTTTTTCTTTCTTTCTATAAAAAAGATTAAAAACACATGTAATTAAAATAGTAACAGGAATTAGAAATTCAATAATTTCAGAAGGAAAAGCAACTATTTTATAAGCTGCCAATAATAATGTAATTGTATGCCCTAATGTAAATAAAGAAATTAAGCTTACTGCTTTCTTCCATTCTTTAAAACTAAATATAACAGCTAAGGCTATTAGAAATAAAACATGGTCATACGCATTAATATCTAACACATGATTTATTCCTTCATTTAAGAAAAATATAAAATCATTCATTTTCGGTGTATTTAATCGAAAATCAAAGGTAGTAGTTTTTTCAGTACCATTGATAGTTTAGAGTTTTAACTTCTCAAATAAAACCTTTAAAATTTTAGAGAATTCTAGTAAAGCAACTCTTAATAATTAATTCTTAGTCAAAAAATAGATTCATTTTTATTAATATTCATATTTAAAACCATTTAAAACTATAAATTATTAATACTCGAAAGCAAATCTTAACAAATTTGTATTGAATTCTTAAATTTAATTTAATAAATTTGGTAAGAAGTTTTGCGTTTTTTTCACAATATTTAACTTCAAATATTTTAAAAATTATGGTAAATAACTTTCATAAATTAAATATTAAAACAGACTTTAACTTTTTTTATTAATATTAATATTAGCTTTCAATTAAAAATGTTAATAAAAAATACAGTTGATAATTATTGTAGTTATTTTTTTTAATATCAATTTTATAGTGTTAAAAAAATAATATAACTATATATTTGTGTTCATAAAATTACTGAAATCAATTACATACATTAAGCCATGAAAAAAAAATTACTAATAGTTAGTGCAACCAGTCTTGCATTGGCTGTGAGTATGATTTCATTCACAAATGATTCGAATGATTCTCCTGATTTAAAGGACAAACATTCAGCATACTTAAAAAACAGCCCCTTTAAAAAATCTTTACAACTTTCGAAAAAAGAGCGAAAACAAAACCAATTACCTCCAAACAAGTATTATGAAAGAGAGTGGGAATTAACTTTTGACCCAAGCACAGGAAGACCTACTCCAGAAAATGTTATTGATACTCGAAATTTACTTCGTGAGCAAGTAGCTACAGGAATTGTTCCTGGTCAATCAAATACGAATAGTTGGTTATTTATTGGTCCTAAAGATGTTGGAGGAAGAACTCGAGCTTTATTATTTGATCCAAACGATATTTCTGGTGAAAAAGTATTTTCTGGAAGTGTTAGTGGAGGACTTTGGAAAAACAACCAAATTTCCAATCCAACCTCTCCATGGGTTCGAATTCAAGGAATTCCAAATTTAAATGTTTCTTGTATCGTTGCTGATCCTACAAATCCTCAAATTTTATATGTAGGAACTGGTGAACAATATACAAACGGAGCAGCCACAGGAAATGGACTTTATCGTTCAACAGATGGTGGTCAAACATGGTCTGCTATAGATTTCCAAATCAGTGCAGAAGATCAATTAATAAATGATCAATATTTATTTAAGTCTGGAAATTATTTTATCACAAAAATTACTCCTAGAGTTGTAAATGGTTCTACTGAACTTTATATGGGAGTTGGAGCAGCATATCATAGTGCTTCTGGAGAACAATTAGATTTCTTAGGATTACAGAACACTGGTTTATATAAATCAGTAGACTCAGGCGTTACATGGGAAAGAATTGAATCTGATAACATGGCGCATAACTTTGGATCTAGTACCTATTATTACATTCCAAATGACATAGAAATTGGAAGTGATAACTCTATTTGGATAAGTACTATTAATTTACCAGGAATTAATGGTGGAGCTGGAAGAGTTTTTAATTCTTCAAATGGAACTGATTGGGATTTAAAAGTTACTTTACCTAATGCTAACAGAGTTGAATTGGCTGCTTCTAAAAGCAATCCTTCTCATCTTTTAGCTTTATGTGAAAATATGAATGAAATCAATCCTGTTTCATTATATAAAACAAATAATAAATTTTCTACAATCACTCCTTTACCATTACCAATTGATGCTGATGCAGGAATTCCTACAAATGATTTTACCAGAAATCAAGCTTTCTATAATTTAGTTGTAGAACTTGATCCAACAAATGATAATATTATTTATGTAGGAGGAATTGATTTATTTAGAGCTTCAGATGGTGTTGTTTCAACAAGTTCTTGGAGACAAATTTCTAAATGGTCAAATAATAATAATCTACAATCTTTACCATGTTCTCTTGTTCATGCTGATCAACATGCAATAGTATTTCATCCAACAAATCCAAACAAAGCGATCTTCGGAAATGATGGTGGAGTTTATTATGCTGCAAATTTAGAAAACGCAGAAAGTTCTGTTACAATTTCTGCAAGAAATAAAGGATATAATACTACACAATTCTATCATGGTACAATCAGTCAATCTGGTAGTAATTATTTTACAATTGGTGGAACACAAGATAATGGAACACATCTATTAAATAGTGGAAATACGCAATCCGATGCTATTCGTGGAGGAGATGGAGCTTTTTGTGTAATTCAAAAAGATGGAGATTATTACATCGATTCTTATACTTATAATTCTTTTAGGTATAAAAACTTACAAAATGGTGGAGATTATTATTTAGAAGCTACAGAAGATGGAGATTTTATCAACAATGCAGCTTTAGATCATAATTTAGATGTTCTTTATTCAAACGCTTCTTTCTTAAATGTAGATAGTGGTGAATATTCTTATTTAATCAATCGATATATTTTAGGAACTACTTCCGCAGTAAAATCAAGTATTTATACAAGTCTTATTTCAGGAAATCCAACTGCTTTTAAAGTTTCTCCTTATACAACTGAAAGTTCAAAATTATTTGTTGGAACAGAAAATGGAAAACTTGTAAAAATATTTAATGCTAATGAAAACAATCAACAGTTTGATGAAATTGGTGATTTCTTAGGAAGTATTTCTGATATTGAATTTGGAAAATCAGAAGATCATATTTTAATTACTATTCACAATTATGGAGTAAGTAATATTTTCTATACATCAAATGGTGGGGAAACTTGGGAAGATAAAGAAGGAAATGGTTTACCTGATATTCCTGTAAAATGTATTTTACAAAATCCTTTAGAAGATACTACAACTCCTACAGGAACACTAGAAAATGAAGTTATCATTGGAACGGAACTTGGAGTTTGGAGAACAGAAAACTTCCTAGATCCAAATCCAACTTGGTCACATTCTTATAATGGAATGAGTGAAGTAAAAGTTGTAGATTTAGACTTAAGAGAATCTGATAACAAAATTTTAGCTTCAACACATGGAAGTGGATTATTTGTTGGTGAATTTAAAACAGAAAATCCAGTAATTATCGGTATTGATGAAAATGAAATTTCTAAAAAGAATATTTCTGTGTATCCTAACCCAGTAAATGATGTATTTAATATTCATTCTTTAATTTCTTTAAATAAAGCTTCTTTAAGAGTAATTGATTTACAAGGAAAAGTAGTTTTAGAACAACAAGAAATTTCTGGAAAAGATATTCAAGTAAAAGTCCAAAATTTAGAAAAAGGGACTTACATTCTTCAATTGAATGATTCTGACACTCAATTTGAGCAAAAAATCATAAAACTTTAAAATGAAAAAACCGCCCTATTTCTTAGGGCGGTTTTAACGGTTATGTCTTCACATAACCAACCAAAAATCAACTAACCAAACTTTATTTTTCAGAACTCTTTCGAGTTTTCATCTTTCTTTCTACTTTAAAACGTTCTCTTTCCTTTTTAATTTCCCTTGCATTCGAATTATTTTCTCGCAAGAATGGAATAAACTGTCTTCCTTGGAAATGATACGTTGTTCCTGATTCTACATGATAAAGAGAAATTGTACTATCGTTAATAACTGTAAGTTCAAATTCTTCATTATCGTTAAAGAAATCATAGTCTAAACGTAAAATCTTTAAATCATCGTATCCCTGAACGTCAA
The DNA here is from genome assembly GCF_015767265.1 of Aureivirga marina. GTDB lineage: Bacteria > Bacteroidota > Bacteroidia > Flavobacteriales > Flavobacteriaceae > Aureivirga > Aureivirga marina. Next base: position 171,217 of record NZ_JADPIB010000008.1, on the reverse strand, counting down.
AAACTTCATAATTACCTTCGTAATCCCATTGTATTAAATCAATATCTGTACCAACAGGATCTTGAGAAGAATAAAATGTTGTTAAATTTTCTGGTGTAAACCTTAAGAAATTCTCATTATCAAATTCATTTAAAGCTCCTAATTGTGAGGTATATGTCTTCTCCCAAGCTCTATATTCCTGTAAAAAATATTCAATATTATCATAGAATAATCTATTGTAATCAAAATCACTTCTATGGTATCCGATTAAATAATAAGAAACATCATAATTTTTACTAACTAATCGAATTCTATTATTTGCCAACTGATCTACATAGAAATCATATCTTCCATCTAAATCATGAAAAACTTCTAAAGTTTCTCCATAAGCATCATAATAACCTATTTGAACTCCAAGTCCATTTCCTGTTTGTCCAATTCCAACTAAATTGTTATTTGCATATAGTCTTCCATTCTGAAATGAAATTGTAAATGCTTTTGAAAGAAATGGAATATTATCAGGACCTTCTGTTCTATCGTAATCTACATACCAAATAGAATAGGTATTTAAAAGTTCATCCAAAGTAATTCCAGGGTTTGGCCCATCTCTATAAAAATCATCATCTACAACACACGAACTTGCTGTTATTAAGATGAAAAATAATCCGAAAAAGTATTTTATAGCTCTCATGATCTCATTTGTTTTTCTAAGTATTTTCAAATTTTATACCAAATAAATATAGACTTAATTATTCCTTTATGAATTTAATTGCAAATTATTTAATAATTCTTTAGGAAAACTAAACAAAATTTTCATCTTTTATTCTTTTTTCACTATTAAATTGACCTATTCAAGTATAATTTTATTCAATATTAAACTATATTTTCTAAAGAGATTTATCTGTAGATTTGCACAATAAATAATTGATAATCAAACTTTAATTTTTATAAAAATTACTTCTGCTAGTAATTAAAATTGCTTTAAATGTTAAAAAAACATTATTTACATCAATTAATTATTTGGTTTTGAAATATTTAAAATATATTTGCAGGGCAAACTAACGAGAACAAATGAATTTATTTATTACATACGTGTGCATTACGAAACAGGTCTCAAAGAAGAGACAACTGTATAGGCACGCTGTGTATATAAATTAAAAATATTCTATAAAATTTTTAAGGTATAAGCCCAGCATATGTATATGCTGGGCTTTTTTTGTTGAATTAAATTTAATCTATGGAAAAATGTTATTATTGAATTCTTTAACAGGAAAAGTACGTAATGCATCAGAAATGTATTTAAATACGTACAAAGGCTTATCAAAAGAAATTTGGTGGCTAGCTTTTATTACTTTTATTAACCGAGCAGGAACAATGGTTTTACCGTTCTTGACACTTTATTTACAAGAAGATTTGAGGTTTTCTCTTTCACAAGTGGGAACAGTCATGGTCTTTTTTGGAATTGGATCCTTTGTTGGTTCCTGGATTGGTGGGAAACTTACAGACAGGATTGGTTATTATAAAGTAATGGTCGGAAGTTTATTTCTTACAGGAATTTCGTTCATTTTTCTCCAATATGTAGATACATTCTATGGCTTTTGTACAGGAATATTTCTAACAATTGTTATTGCGGATACTTTCCGTCCAGCAATGTTTGTTTCCATGAAGGCTTATAGCAAACCAGAAAACCAAACTCGTTCTTTAACTTTAATTCGTTTAGCAATTAATCTTGGATTTTCTTTTGGTCCTTTTTTAGGAGGAATCATCATTGCAGCTTTAGATTATAATGGATTATTCTGGGTAGATGGAATAACTTGTATTCTTGCTGTGTCTTTATTATTCACAAAATTAAATCCAAAGAAAAGAAGAAATAGTATAGAAGAAACAGCTGAATCAGAAGTATATATTCCAAAAACAAAAAGTGAAAACCGTAGAAATATCATTTTATTTGGTCTATTAATATTAATTGTCTTTTTAATGGCAATCACATTTTTACAACTTTTTTCAATTCTTCCTTTGTATTATAGAAATGCTTATCAATTAGAAGAATGGGAAATCGGATTGTTTATGTCTTTAAATGGAATGTTAATCTTTTTATTAGAAATGCCATTAATCCATTATATCGAGAAAAAATTAATTTCAAAAGTAAAAATGACAATCTTAAGTTTAGGAATGATGCTTTTTAGTTTTTTAATCTTCAACTTTGGTCACGCATTGATGATTTTAGTAATCTCAATGATTTTAATCACATTTGGAGAAATGTTCTCTTTCCCTTTTACAAATAAAATAGCGATGGACAGAGCTACTAAAGGAAAAGAAGGAAAATATATGGCAATGTACACAATGGCTTTTTCTGCTGCACATATTATCAGTGGGAAACTTGGAAGTTTTATGGTAGAAAACTATGGTTTTGAAGCAAATTGGTACTTAATGTCTTTATTACTTCTAATCTCTGTTTTTCTTGGTTTTATTTTAAAAAGAGAATTGGATATTGAACAACAAACAAAAATGGAAGTGATAACTGAAAAAAATAAATTGGCAAAGTCTGTGGCCTAATTTTTATACCGAAGTATTTTTAGGAATACTTCGGTTTTTTATTTTAAATTATTGATTTTCCCAATTTTTAAAAGGATTTTTACTCAAACAAGAATTATAATATTTAATATCTCCTGTTACTTCTTCACCTAGCCAATTTGGTTTTTCAAAAGCTTCTTCTTCAGAATTTAATTCAATTTCTGCAACAATTAATCCTTTATTTTCACCTAAAAATTCATCTACTTCATAAATATGATTATTCATTTTCACTAAATATCTAAATTTTTCAATTTCTCCTTTTTCACAAATTAAAAATAAAGACTGTGCTTCTTCCACAGAAATTTCCTTTTCCCATTCAAATCTTGTTGTTCCTTCTTTATTCGAAATTCCTTTTATCGTTAAAAAAGCGGAATCATCTTTTAAACGAATTCGAACCGTTCTATTTTTATCTGAATTTAAAAAAGCTTGCTTAATATATTCCTTTTTGTAAGCTTCTTCTTTAAAACTCTCATTTTTTATTAAGAATTTACGTTCTATTTCTTGCATTTTAATTTATTTTAGAGGACTAAAAATAATACTTTTCTTCATTACGTTTATTATAGATATATTTGACAAAAATCCATACACTTAAAAATGAAAAAACTTTTATTACTATTCTTATTCACTACATTTTATACTTCCTTTGCTCAGGTAGATTATAGTGATGAGTGGGAAGAATTTTATTCTTATAATAATGTCAAAGATTTTGTAAAAGTACAACACAAAATTTATGCTATTTCGGATAATGCTGTTTTTATTTATGATGAACTAGGTGATACTTATGAAAAAATTTCTTCTGTAAATGGATTATCAGGAGATCTTATTTCATCGATTTATTACGATATCAATTTAGATAGAATTGTACTTGGTCATGAGAATGGTTTATTAGAAATCATCGAAAAAGATAAAAGAATTCATATTGCTAAAGATCTTTTAAACTTCAATTTTATTGGAGAAAAAAGTATTAATCATATAAATCAATTTGGAAACAAGCTTTATTTATCAACTTCTTTTGGAATCGTAGAATACAATCTTGAAAAATTAGAATATGGTTCTACTTTCTTTATCAATACAAATTCTACAGAAGTAAAAGTGAATAAAACAGAAATTGTTGGTAATTTGATTTATGCAGCAACTTCTGATGGATTATTTAGAGCTGATTTAACAAATAATTTCTTAATTGATTCTAATAACTGGGAGAAGCTTGATAACGGAAATTTTAATGGAATCACAAATTTTCAAGATAGAATTTTCCTTTCTAAAGAGACAGAAGTTTTAGAATTAATAGGAGAAAATTTAGTTTCTAGATTATCTAATCCTGCGGGTATAGTTGATATTAGTTCTAATCAACAATTCTTAGTAGTCTCTATTCCTTTTGCTGTAATAATTTATAATTCTCTTTTATTTAATGTTACTGGAATAAATTCTGGATCAAATGAAGTTTATTTTAATGTTCATAATGCTGAAGTAATTAATGAAAATTTTTATATCTCAACTATTAATCATGGAATTTTAAAAGCTCCAGTTATTAATACAAGTCAAATACAAGAAATTCATCCTACTGGACCAAATTCAAATGAAATTTTCTCATTAGAAGCACAAAACAATGAAATTTGGTGCGTTTATGGAGGATATGATAAAATTTTTACACCTAGAGAATTACAAAGAGGTTATAGTCATTTTAATGGAGAAAATTGGATTAACAAACCATATGATCCAAGTCTAAGTATGAGAGATTTAGTAAATATCACTATCGACCCTAATAATTCTGATATTGTTTATTATAGCTCTTGGGGAGAAGGTCTTCTTGTTACAGAAAATGATGAACCAATTCAAATTTGGAACGATTCAAATTCAAGTTTAGAAAGTTTAACACCTAGTTATAGAGAAATTAGAGTAGACGGAAAGAGTTTTGATAAACAAGGAAATTTATGGGTTTCAAATTCTTGGAATGTAAGAAATATCCATAAATATTCAACTGATGGAGAATGGACAAGTTATGAAGTTCCTGTTTTAAATTCTAATATGGGATTAAATGAATTATTAGTTGATGAAGCAAATACTGTTTGGGTCGGATCAAGAAATGTTGGTTTAACTGCTTTTAATGCAGATGAAGGAATTATCAGAAATTTTTCTACGAGCAGCTCTAGAGGTAATTTACCTCATTCAAACGTAAGAACAATTGCGATTGATTCTGATAATACAATTTGGATTGGAACTTCTCTTGGTTTAGTTGTATATAGAAATACTCCTGGTATTTTAAATGTTACAAACTATCAAGCAGAGCCTGTTATTATTTTAGATGAAGGTATTCCTAAAAAATTGATGGGAGATCAAGTAATTAATACAATTGCAATTGATGGTTCTGACAATAAATGGTTTGGTTCAAAAACTGGAGGTGCTTTAAATACGAATTCATCTGGTGAAGAAACTTTACATATTTTCAATAAAGACAATTCTCCTTTACCTTCAAATACAATTTTAAAAATCAAGATTGACCAATCAAACGGAAAAGTTTATTTCTTAACAGATAGAGGAATTGTTGCTTATAATAGTAATGTTGTTCCTTATTCAGATCATTTAGGAGAAGTTTATGCTTATCCTAATCCAGCAACAAAAAATCATGAAACTATTACAATTGACGGAAGATATGGTACACATTTACCAAAAGGTACAAATGTGAAAATTCTTGATATGGCTGGACATTTAGTTTTCGAAGCAAACGCAGAAGAAGGAGAATCTGTAAATGGAGGAAAAATCATCTGGGATAAAAGAAACTTAGCAGGAAGAAAAGTTGCATCTGGAATTTATGTTGTATTGTTAACAACTGAAGATAAAAGTGAGACTCAAACAACTAAAATTGCGATTGTAAATTAAGTTGATGAATACAAAAACGGAAGCGATAGTTTTACAAGCTATAAAGCATAAAGAAACAAGTCTGATTGTCAAATGTTATACAGAGAACTTTGGTAATCAGACTTACCTTTTAAAAGGAGTTTTAGGAAATAAAAAAGGAAAATTAAAAGCTGCATATTTTCAGCCACTTTCCATAATTGATATTGTAACTACAAACTCTAAAAATGGAGATATTCATTTTATAAAAGAGATTAATAATGTATATCATTATTCTTCAATTCATTCTACAATTATAAAACAATCTATTGCTATTTTTTTAGCAGAAACACTACTTTATTCTTTAAAGGAAGAAGAGAAAAATTCACCTCTTTTTGATTATATTAAAAATGCATTGCTATGGTTTGATACTCAAGAAAGAACAACCAACTTTCATTTAGTTTTTTTAGCAACTTTGACAAAATATTTAGGATTTTATCCTGATTTTACAGAAAATGATAAACCTTATTTTCATTTAAAAGAAGGAATTTTTGTTAACCAGTTTGATAATGAATGTATTGAAGCTGAAAATTTAACACTGTTTAAAAAAACTATAGGCACAAAATTTGATGCAGAATCTATGCAATTTTTCTCAAATAAAGAAAGACAAATGATTTTAGATACTTTGCTTCAATTTTATGAGTTTCATATTGCTAATTTTAGAAAACCCAAATCTATAGATATTTTAAAATCTGTTTTTCTATGAAATTAAGATTATTATTTATTTTATTTTTTATTCAAATATCTGTTTTTGCTCAGAAAATAAGAGTTTATGAGTCAGGAACATTAACTCCAATTGAACATGTAGATATCTATAATACTGATGGAACTATTTATGTGTATACAAATGAAAAAGGGTACGCAGATATTAGTGAATTTAAAAAAACGGATACACTTTATTTCAACCATTTAAATTTTAAAGATTTTCAAATTCAAAAAAAGGAAATCAACTTACATAATCCAGCTATATTTCTAAATAAAAAATCAGAGCAATTAAATGAAATTATTTTATCTGCTTCTAGAGGAAAATTAAGTAGAGATGAAGTTGCCGAGCAAGTTGTTGTTGCAACAAAATATGAAATTGAGAGATTAACACCACAATCTACTGCGGATTTATTAGATAAATTACCTGGTGTAAAAGTTCAAAAATCACAATTTGGTGGAGGAAGCCCTGTAATTCGTGGGTTAGAAGCTAATAGAGTTTTACTTGTTGTTGATGGTGTTCGTTTAAACAATGCAATTTATAGAACTGGACATTTACAGAATTCAATCACTGTTGCTCCTTCTGTTTTAGAAAGAACAGAAATTTTATTCGGTCCTTCTTCCGTACTTTACGGATCTGATGCTTTAGGTGGTGTTGTTCATTATTACACGAAAAAACCGAAAACATCAACAACTCCAAAATTTAATCTAGGTGTTTTTTCTAGATATGGTTCCGTAAATGATGAATTTACAAATCATGCAAATTTCGAATTTCGACAAAAGAATTTTGCCACTTTCACAAGTTTTACACATAGTAAATTTGGAGATTTAAAAATGGGAAAACAAAGAAATCATGGATTTGATGATTGGGGAAAAGTATTTGAATATTCTGATAATACGGATTCTTTTTATAACTCAAATGCTGCAATTAATTCCGATCCAAATGTGCAAAAAAACACAGGATATTCTCAAACTGATTTTCTTCAAAAAGTCTTTGTTCCTTTTTCTGAAAGAACAAATGTGACCTTAAATATTCAGTATTCTGAATCTTCTGATATTCCTCGTTTCGATAAATTAACGGAATATAAAGATGGAGATTTAAAATTTGCAGAATGGTATTACGGACCTCAAAAACGTTTTCTTTCTGCTTTACAATTTGAAATTACACCTGAAAAAGAATATATGAAAAGTGGAATTATCACTTTAGCTTATCAAAATATTCAAGAATCAAGAGTTCAAAGAAAATTTACGAGTTTAAAAAGATCTTATAGAGATGAAAATGTAGATGTTTTTAGCTTAAATGGAGATTTTTTCATTCCTCTTTTTAATTCAAAAGAACAAAATTTAGCTTATGGATTTGAATTAACTTATAATGATGTAGATTCAGATTCTTACGGAAAAACATTAGAAGTTTTAGGAAACTCAATTATTGGGTTTGGTGATAATTTTGTTGTACAATCTAGATATCCTGATGGTGGAAGTTCATATTCTACAGCAGCTTTATATTTAGATTATAGAAAAGATTTTAATCAAAAATCTACATTAAACACTGGTGTTCGCTACACAGGAACTCGTTTAACTGCAAAATGGGATGATGAAACTTATATCCAATTACCAGATAATGATATCACACTTAAAAATGGTGCTCTAACTGCAACTGTTGGATATGTTTATAAACCTAAAGAAAACTTGCAAATCAATAGTAGAGTTTCTTCTGGATTTAGATCTCCAAATGTAGATGATGTTGGAAAAATTAGAGAAAAATCAGGTCGTGTAAGTGTTCCAAATGTGAATTTAAAACCAGAATATGCTTATACTGGAGAAGTAGGTTTATTAACACATTTAAAAAAGAAATCTATCACTCTTGGAGCAAATGTTTATTATACTTTGTTAGATGATTACATCACTAGAGAAGATTTTTCAATTAATGGAACTCCTACTATTTTATATGATGATGAGGACGTTGTAACTTATGCAAATGTGAATAAAGGAACTGCTTTCATCACAGGTGGAACCATCACTTTAGAAGGAATTGTTAAAGGAAACTGGAACACAAATGCTTCTTTAACTTATACAAAAGGAAAAACATACGATACAGACACGCCTTTATCTTCCATTCCACCGCTTTTCGGAAATATTGGTTTTGGTTATAATAATGGAAAATTAGATACTTCTTTAAATTGCAGATTTAATGCTAAAAAAGAAATTTCAGATTATAATTTAATTGAAGGAATTGACAATGTAGAACAAACTCCAATCGTTAATGCGGATGCAGAAGATGATATTGATAAATATTATGGTGCTCCAAGTTGGACAACATTTAATTTTTACTCAAAATATAAATTGACTAAAAATTTAGATTTACAATTTAATATCGAAAATATCTTCGATGTACATTATAAAGAATTTGCTTCTGGTGTGAGTTCACCTGGTCGAAACTTTGTTTTTAGCGCACATTTAAATATTTAAAAAGAAAGATTTTCACATAAAAATTTATGAAGCTATTTCCTCTAAAAGAAATAGCTTTTTTTATTTTAAAAAGCATAACTTTGGTTTGCATAATTAAAGTAATTATTAATTTTTAACGAAAATATGAATATGAAAAAAGTCCTATTTTTATTAGGAATTTTCCTAATTTCTCTTTCAACTTTTGCTCAAAAAGTAAATCTTGAATTAAACCTAGAAAAAGGTAAAACGTATTATCAAAATTCTGAAATAACTACGAATATTTCTCAAAATGTTCAAGGAACTGAAATCAAAATTGATGTTATTGCTTCTACAAAAATGGCTTATAAAGTTATAGATGAAGCGAAAGGAATTTATAGCATTGAATGTAGTTTTGATAATTTATCATCAGAAATAAAAACACCTCAAGGAAATGTTACTTTTTCTTCGGAAACTGAAAATCCTATCGATCCAAATTCTAAGTTTTATAATTTATTAAAAAAAGAAAGTTTCCAAATTCAAATTAGTAAAAAAGGAAAAATTATTTCAGTTAACAATTTAGAAGGAATTATTGATAGAGTTCTTGGAAAAGGAGAGTTTACAGAAATTGAAAAAAGCACATTAAAATCTTCTTTAGAAAGTAATTTTGGAAAAGATCAAATTAAAGGAAATTTACAGCTTTCTTTAGGAATTTATCCAGAAAATAAAACAAGAAAAGGAGATTCTTGGTCAAAAAGCCAAGTTTTAAAAACAACTTCTGATATTGATATAAATATCACATACACATTAGCAAATATTACTAAAGAATTAAATACAATTGATGCAAAAGGAGAATTAAAAACTGCTGAAAGCGATGAATTTATTCTTTCAAGTGGAGTATTTGTTAGACCTAATTTAGCTGGAACTTACGAAGCAACAATCAAATTAGATGCAAAAACTGGTTGGGTAAGTGAAATGACAGCAGTACAAAAATTAAGTGGAGAAACAGATGTAAAATATACAAAAGACGGTGAAATTGTGATGAAAATTCCAATTACAACGACAACAAATTCTAAAGTAACTGAATAATAAAAAAAGAGTCATTTTTATAAAAATGACTCTTTTTTTTGGTGTTATAAATTAAAAGAAACACCAATTGCTCCATTTGAGCCTAATTCGGTAAATACGGCAATTGTATTTGTTACAGCATATCTAGCAGCAATATGGAATCCGATATTAAATGTTTCTGATCCAATTGCTCCTAATTCTACTCCAGTGTATAAATCCCATTGTCTAGGAATTTCTAAATAACTTGCAAAGTGAAAATCTCCACGAGCGTAGATATAAAAATCTTCTTTATATTTCCCTCCCGTAATTAAAGACAATCCTCCTCCAATTGAAAAAGGTTCACTTAAACCGTAATCATAAGTAAGTTTTAAAGAATTTCTATTTCCTAAAGGGTTAACTCCTGCGGAAATTTTTTGATCTCCTCCTCCATTATAAGCTGTTTGTGAAAAAACAGTAGCTGAAAAAAGGAAAGCAAATAAAATAAGTACTTTCTTCATAAAATTCTAATTTTCGTCGCTATCAAATTTACTATCATGTATTTTTTGGTAACGCTTTTTTTGTATTAATTATTTTAAATGGAAATTACAGAATTGAAAATAATTTTATGATAAAATTTTAATAAAAAAATCAGATTATTTTAATTCATTGTAAATGATATCATAAGCCTGATTCTTCAACATTTTCTTGTCTTCACTGTCTAAATTGTTCGTTTCAATAAATGGCAAAATTTTCACTCTTAATTTACCTGGTTTTCCACTACAGAAGGTATAAGAAAATCTCTTTTTACAATCAAAAAAAACCATTGGAACAATTGGAATTTTATGATCGATAGCAATATTAAAAGCTCCTTTTTTAAATGGTGCAAGTACAATACTTTCATCATCAGGAACCATTCCTTCAGGAAAAATACAAATACTTCTTCCCATTTCAATTTTTTTCTGTGCGTCTTCAAAAGCTTTTTTTCTACTTTTCATATCCGAACGATCAACCAGAATATTTGTTCTTTTATAAAAGTATCCGAAAATAGGAAACTTTGCTAACTCTGCTTTTCCAATAAAAACAAACGGATTTGGAACAATACTCAACATAATCATGATGTCAATTATCGAAGTATGATTTGCAATAAAAATATAACTTTGATCTTTTTCTAATAACAATTTATGATTTGCTTCTACATGGAATCCCATCAACAGTATAATGGTTTTCGCCCAATATTTAGCAATTTTGAAAAAAGAAGGATACAACGATTCTTTCGAAGTCGTTATTAAAAGAATTGGTAATGCAACTAAAATTGTCACAATAAAAATAGTATAAAACCAAATTCTCCAAATGATGATTAAAATGTTTTTAAATAATTTCATTCCCTTTTTATTTCATATTTATTTCAAAGATATACGGATTTTTAGCTTTTACAACTTTTCAGTTCTGTTTAAATCAAAAAATCCTAAACAATTTTTGGATTAAAACTGCTTAGGATTCTTTCTTTATTTTAAAATAAAATTATAAAATCTGTTCTAAAATTTTCTGAGTAATTGCATAAGTTGGTGTCACTCCAGTTGTTCCTAATCCTCCAGAAGCTAAAGTGCTTCCTGTCTCTAATGGATTATCCGAAGCATAATAAGCGTATCTTACTTTTACATCTTTAGAAATTGTATGACGGATTTTAGAAGCTGCTTGAATCGCTTTTTGATAATGTGCTCCTTCCATTTCTAATCCAATCACTTTCCAAGTTGATTTAAAGAAAAATTCTAAAATATCTTTATTCTGAAGAGAAGTTCCTAAAACAGAAACCATCGCTCCATCATAAACTCCTAATCCAAATCCTTCTAAATCTTCTTTCTTTAATTCATTTTCAAATGGATAATTATCAGCTGTTCCTTCGAAAATATGTGAAGAAGGAATCATAATATCTCCTTTTCCTCCAACTAAAATTCCAGCTTTCCCCATAATTGAAACTGATTTTACATCTAAATAATGGATGTTTTCATTTTCACAATAATAAGGCTTCAATAATTCGTCCATTGTTTCGTAAGCTTGCTCACCAAAAGCATAATCCATTACAATAATAACTGGATTTTCTCCTTCTTTTAATGAGTTTTTCAACTTGAAATCTGTGTTTTTAAAATCGATTTTTGAAGTGTCGATAATTTGAACATTAATATTTGTTCCAGAACTATCTTTCAAATAAATCAATCCTTTTTTAGCTGCATATTCTTTCACTTTTTTAGAAAGATGCTCACTTTCTTTTAAGCTTAACAATTCGAATAATTTAATTCCTTCGTTTTGCTTTGCTTCTTTTGTTAAAACACTTTTTGCATATAAACAATTCATTACACTATGCATATTTGCACTGATAATGTGAATTGGTCTTTCTAATAAATCATTGTCTTTTAAAGTTTCTTTGATATTATCTGCCCAAATTTCACCGTAAATATGATGTCCAATTCGCTCACGCATCACAGGACTAAAAGAAATTGCTCTCTTCTCATTGTGCACAACTTCTCTAATTCCTAAATATCCTAACCAATAAATTAAATGGAAAAATCTATCTGGATTATCTTCTGTTGCTAAAGCTGAATGAATTTTTAAAGTTTCTTCAAAAGTTCTACCTAAAATAATTCCTAATAATGCTAAAATAACTTCTCTTTCTTTTTGGCTAATTTGAATATTATTTAAAACAATATTCTCTAATTTCTGCCACTCACGAGTTGTTTTTTCACCATTATCAATGATTACTCTATTACAAATTTTGTGTGATTCAATAAATAAAAATGTCAAGTGTGTCAAGATATCATAAATCTCAGAACGTCCTCTTGTCACTTCAATATTCATCTGATCAACATCAATTCTGTAACAATTTCTTCTTCTTTTTGGTGGAATAATTGTTTTAAAGTGTGATTTAGAATATCCTTCATCTGCTGTTAAATTGATATATCTACACTCTTCAATTCCTTCTGGAAGCCTTTCAATAACATAAATAAGACCGTCTAATTCCACTTTTTCTTCAGCAATAGAACCATAAATTTCTGGTCTCAACATTAATAATGATTGTCTTAATGTTTCTCCAGAAACTCCCATTGGCTTATAAAATCCTCTATTGAACAGGTGACGCATTGTAATATAAATACGTTCAATTGCTCCTGATGATTCTTGCGCTCTTGTTCTTTCTTTTATTTTCTTCTTATCCATTGGCTTCCTCATTTTAGTAGTTTAAATTGGTACAAATATACAATTTTGATTAGCATAACTACTTTATATATAACTTATAAAAAAGATAATTTTATGTAAGCAATTTTACAATGAAAAATACCATCAATTTTTATAATTCACATAAGTTACATTATTAAGCATATCGATAATTTTATCTGTTGCTTTGTAATCATTAAAATTCTTTGAAGTATGAATTTCTGCAATAAAATTATCTTTTCCATTCGAAAATAAATATACATAAACAGCAAAATGAATATCCATCAAATCACCATTTACTTTCATATATAAAACTTTATTTCCATTCACCACTCGATGTTCCTCTATCACAACCTCAGCTTCATTATCTACAACTCGAATTTCTTCTAAAACATTTTTCTTCAATTCTTCTAAAGAAAGGCCATCTTCTGTTGCTAAAAAAGTTCCGAAAACATCTGTGTTATTAATCTTTGTTTTCCATATATATTCTGAAATTTGATCTGGATTATCATTAATTTCAAAAGCCCAAATCTTTGGATTAATATAAAAACCTAATTCTGGATTCTTTATACTTTTCACTAAAAAAGTTGCATCTTCAGCAACATAAAATTCTTCATCATTCAAATTAGTATAATTAATTCCATTAGAAGAATTATTCACATATTCCCAAGTTCCATCACTTTTTAAAAATACTTGTTTCCCATCTGTCGTTATCGCATTTTGTGAATATGAAATCACTGAAATGAATGCTAAAAAAATTGTAATTATCCCTCTCATCATCATCTTTAAATCATTAATAATTAAAATTCATCTTTTAAAATTACTTAATTCTATTAGTGATTTCCGTTAATATTATGATAGAGTTTTATTTAATTTATCATAAGAATTAAAGTAATAAAAACAAAAAAAGCCATAAAGTATTCAACTCTATGGCTTTTTAAAATTATGTTTTTTTATTATTCTAAATTCAAAATAATAAATTCTACTCTTCTATTTTCAGCTCTTCCTTTTCTTGTAGTATTTGGTGCAATTGGCTTTGTTTCTCCAAATCCTTTTACTTCTAATCTACTTTCTTCAATACCATTTTCTACCAAAAATTGTTTTACTCCTTCTGCTCTATTTAAAGATAATTTCATGTTGTAAGAAGCCGAACCTAAATTATCCGTATTTCCTTGAATTAGAAATCTTGCTTCTTTATAATGCTTCATCCATGTTATAATTTCATCTAATTCTTTTGATTTTCTTGGAATAAATTGATCTTTATCTAAATCAAACTTAATCGATTTTGCAGCCAATTGAAGTTTATTTAAAGCTTCTTGCGAAATAATTTCTTTTGGACATCCTCCTTCTTCTGCAACTCCAGCTTTATTTGGACATTTATCATCTTTATCTTGAACTCCATCACCATCTGAATCTACAAACGGACATCCTCCGTTTTCTTTTGAACCAGCTTTTTCTGGACAACCATCTTCTGCATCTAAAACTCCATCGTTATCTTTATCTGGGCATCCTTTTGCTTTTTTATCTCCTTTTAATTTTGGACATTTATCTTTCTTGTCTACAACTCCATCTCCATCCGAATCTGGACATCCTCCATTTCTCTTATCTCCTTTTTCTAAAGGACAACCATCATTTCTATCTGGAACTCCATCACCATCTGAATCTGGACACCCATTAAATCTTTTTTCTCCTTTAATTAATGGACATTTATCGTCTTTATCTTTTACTCCATCTTTATCTTTATCAGAAGGACCAAAACGATATGCAATTCCTATACTATGTTGAAAGTGTCTTAAAACTTTATCTTGATTTGCTGTACGTTTATATTCTGTCTGAATATTTAATCCGTATTGTTCAAAAATCCAAATATTAAATCCTGCTTCACCATCATATAAGAAACTTGTCTTATTATCCATTCCTGCCATACCGATTTTTAATCCTAAATAAGGATCAAACCAACCATTTTTTCCAAAAAATCCCTCTTTTCCAAAAATATGACTTAATCCATATTTCGCTCCTCCAGTAAATGATAAATAAGGAACATCTTGTCCTTGAACTTTTTCAGAACCAAATCTATCTATCGAATTTAATGACATATCAACTTCTGGAATAATTCCATATTTTAAATAATATGATAAATTCACTCGAAAAGATGTAGGATGAAAATTGTAATGTTTTGTGTTAAAAAACTGATTAAATCTACCATTTCCTGTAGAACCCGCAGAATTAAAATCAATCGCATTATAACCTGCTGATAAATACCATCTGTATTTTGAATTTTGAGCAGATACCTCTTTTATACATAGCAAAAATGTAAAAGCTATTAAAGCTTTTAAAACCCATTTGTTCTTTTTCATTTTTTTACTCTTTTGAAATTTTCCTCAAATCTATAAAAAATGTTCACAAACAGACATAAAAAAACAGCTAATAAATCTATTAGCTGTTTTTAATGTTTTATAAAAGAAAATATTAAACTACTTTTAATAAGAAATAATTTCTTCTACCTCTTTGTAAAAGCACATATTTATCAGCAATTAAATCTTTTGTTTCAATAACAAAATCTTCACCTACCTTTTCTTTATTAACTGAAATTGAATTCTCTTTTAAAGCTCTACGAACTTCTTTATTCGATTTTAAAAATCCGTTTTCTGCAAATGCTGCAACAATATCAATTCCAGATTCGATAGCTTCTTTTGAAACTTCTGCTTGAGGAACTCCACTAAATACATCTAAGAATGTTTGCTCTCCAAGTGAATTTAACTCTTCTGAAGTTGCTTTTCCAAATAAGATTCCTGAAGCTTTTAAAGCATTTTCATAATCTTCTCTAGAATGCACCATACAAGTTACTTCCTCTCCGATTTTCTTTTGTAAAATTCTTAAATGTGGAGCTTCCTTATGCTCTTCAATTAATTTTTCAATTGTTTCTCTATCTAAGAAAGTAAATTTCTTGATATAATTTTCTGCATCTTCATCAGAAGCATTTAACCAGAATTGGTAGAATTTATAAGGTGAAGTTAATTCTTTATCTAACCAAACGTTTCCTCCTTCTGATTTTCCGAACTTTGTTCCGTCTGCTTTTGTAATCAAAGGACAAGTTAATGCATATGCTTTTCCTTGTGCTTTTCTACGGATTAATTCTGTTCCAGTAGTGATATTTCCCCACTGATCAGAACCTCCCATTTGAAGCAAACAATTTTTCTCTTTATATAAATAATAGAAGTCGTAACCTTGGAATAATTGATAAGTAAATTCTGTAAATGACATTCCTACATTCGACTCAGAACCTAATCGTTTCTTTACCGAATCTTTCGCCATCATATAATTTACAGTTAAATGTTTTCCGATATCTCTAACAAAATCAATAAGTGAAATATCTTTCATCCAATCATAATTGTTTACAAGTTCCGCAGCATTTTCTGCATCACTATTAAAATCTAAAAAGCGCTCTAAAGTTCTCTTTAAACCTGCAACATTACGATTTAATGTTTCTTCGTCTAATAAATTTCTCTCATTAGACTTCCCTGAAGGGTCACCAATCATCCCAGTCGCTCCTCCAACTAAAGCTAAAGGTTTATGTCCTGCCTTCTGGAAATGCATCAAAATGATAATCGGAATTAAACTTCCGATATGCAATGATTCCGCAGTAGGATCAAAACCAATATAACCTGTAGTTACTCCTTTAGTTAGAAGCTCTTCCGTATCAGGCATGATGTCGTGCAACATTCCCCTCCAACGTAATTCTTCAACAAAGTTAGTATTCATATTTATATAAAAATTAAATTCAAAAATTAGTAGAATCTATATTTGGGCGTTTCCTTCTCCTTCGGTTTCCTCAGGAATCAGGTCGGGCTTTCCGCTATATCTTTTGCTGCAAATCTGCAAGCAGCAAAAGGATGCCGCTGCAATCCCTAACGCATTCATTTCAATGAAATAGAAATAAAATTCAAATAGATTTCTTAAATTGTATAGCAAAGATAAAAATCCATTTATATTTAAGTATCATTCTAGAATAATTCTTTACTTTCGTTGCATGATTTTAGTTACAGGAGGCACAGGAATGGTTGGAGCGCATTTATTATATCATCTAGCGCTTGAAAACGAACAAATAATTGCGATTTATAGAAATGAATCAAAATTAAAAGCTGTAGAAAATGTTTTTTCTTACTATACTGAAAATACAAATTCACTTTTCAAAAAAATCATTTGGGAAAAAGCAGATATTGAAGATACCATTTCTTTAGAAGAACTTTTCCAAAAACACAAAATGACAGAAGTTTATCACGCTGCTGCATTGGTTTCTTTCAATCCAAAAGATTATAAAAAAATGCGTCAAGCAAATATTCAAGGAACCATGAATATTGTAAATTTCTGTATCGATTTTCATGTAAAAAAACTTTGTTATGTCAGTTCTGTAGCGACTTTGAGTAAAAAAGTAAATCAAGATTTCTTAGATGAATCCTGCGATTGGAATCCTGAAGAAAAAAATTATGGTTATGCAATTTCCAAATATGGTGCTGAAATGGAAGTTTGGCGGGGAACACAAGAAGGATTAAATGCTGTAATTGTAAATCCAGGAGTTATTCTTGGATCTGGTTTTTGGAAAACTGGAACAGGAGATATTTTTTCCAAAGTTTATAAAGGATTTCCATATTACACAGAAGGAATCACTGGATTTGTTGGAGTGAAAGACACCGTAAAAGCAATGATTCAGTTGATGAAATCAGATATAAAAAATGAAAGATTCGTTTTAGTTTCTGAAAATATTTCTTTCAAAGACTTGTTCTTTTCTATCGCAGAAAACTTTAAAAAGAAAAAACCATATAAAAATGTTTCTGAGAGCAGCATGAAATTTATGGCTATTTTTGATAAAATTCGCTGTTTACTTACAAACGGAAAACCTCTTTTAACAGAACAATCTGTAAAATCTGCACATTCTAAGACTTATTATAGCTCTGATAAAATAAAACAAGAATTATCCTTTGATTTTGAGCCAATTTCAACAACAATTTCCGAAATTTGCATAGATTTTAATCGAGATAAATAATTCAAGAATTAATGGAGTGTAAAATTTTGATTTTAGATTTGGATGGAGTTTTGATTACAACTCCTCCATGGAAACAAGATGAAATGGATTCAGATAATTATTCTAGATTTAATTCTAAATGTGTCCAAAATTTAAATCAACTTTTACAACAGTATCCTTTTGAAATTTGGTTAAGTTCTACTAGAAGAACTGTAAAAACTTTAGAAGAATTTAATACAATTTTTGCACATAGAAATATTGTCCAAACAATTCAAGGTTTTGTTCCTGAATATCCAAATTGTAAATCTCGAAAAGAAGAAATCGAACAATTTATTAAAGAAAATAATATAGAGAATTTTTTAATCCTTGATGATGATAAATCTTTACATTCTTTAAACTCTAATTTCAAAAATCATTTAGTTTTAACTGAACTTACATTGGGTTTTAATAAAGAAAAGTTAGGAGAAAGTCTAGAAATTTTGAATGATTAATTCTCTTTTCAAAAAGTCATTCCATGACAACAAAAAAACCTGTTATCACATTTAAACAAATAAATGCATTGGCAATTCCTGCAATTATCGCTGGAATTGTAGAACCTCTTTTATCTATTACAGACACAGCAATTGTTGGAAATATCAAAATAAATTCGACCGAATCTTTAGCTGCTGTCGGAATTGCAGGTTCGTTGATTTCTGCTTTAATTTGGATTTTAGCACAATCTCGTTCAGCAATTTCAGCAACGATTGCAAGATATTATGGTGCAGAAAAATTAGAAGAAATTCATATTCTTCCTGCACAAGTTTTATCGATAAATCTGATTTTAAGTTTAATCGTTTATGTCATTTCCATCACTTTTGCAGAATCTATTTTTCGAATGTATAATGCAGAAGGATTACTTTTAAATTATACTATTCAATATTATAATATTCGAGCAATTGGTTTACCTTTTACACTTTTAACTTTCTCTATTTTCGGAGTTTTCAGAGGGTTACAAAACACCTTTTGGCCAATGGTTATCAGTATTATTGGAGCTGTTTTAAATGTTGGTTTAGATTATTTATTGGTTTTTGGTGTAGAAGGATTTATTGAACCAATGCACATTGAAGGAGCTGCAATTGCAAGTGTAATTGCTCAAATTACAATGTCTATTTTAGCTTTCTTTTTCATGCTTTGGAAAACACCATTTCGATTAAAATTAATTTTTCCTTTACACAAAGAAGTAAAACAAATTGTAATCATCACTATCAATTTATTCTTAAGAGCTTTGTCTTTAAATGTTGCACTTTACATGGCAAATGCTTATGCAACAAGTTATGGAGAAGCGCATATTGCAGCACAAACAATTGCTTTTCAGATTTGGTTATTTTTCGCCTTTTTTATTGATGGCTATTCCAGTGTTGGAAATATTGTTTCTGGAAAATTACTAGGTCAAGGAAATTTTAATGGATTGGCAGAATTAAGTAGAATTATAAGTAAATATGCTATTGTAATTTCTATTATTTTAGCAGTTCTATTTTTCGCTCTTTACAAACCAATTGGTGAAATGTTTACTGATGAAAAAGATGTCTTAAAATTGTTTTATGATGTTTTTTGGATTGTAATTTTAATGCAACCATTAAATGCAATTGCTTTTGTTTTTGATGGAATTTTTAAAGGAATGGCGGATGCTACAACTTTAAGAAATACTTTAATAATTGCAACATTTATTGGATTTGTTCCGACACTTTTATTAGGAGATTATTTCCAATATGAATTGTATGGAATTTGGTTAGCTTTCACGGTTTGGATGTTGTTTAGAGCAGGAATTTTAATCTGGAAATTCAAAACAAAAATTTTAACCCAAAATATAACCAACGAATGAATCAAGGTACGATTGAAACAATAATTGAAAATAAAATAGCAGCAGTTACATTTTTTCACCCAGCGAGTAATTCTTTTCCAAGTTATTTACTTGCAGAATTGGCGGAAACATTTAATCAATTAGATAAAAATGAAGAAATCAATGTAATTGTTTTAAAAAGTGCAAAAGAAAAAGCTTTTTGTGCAGGAGCATCTTTTGATGAGCTTTTAGCAATTGATAATTTAGAAGATGGAGGAAAATTCTTCATGGGATTTGCGAATGTAATTAATGCAATGCGTAAATGTTCTAAAATTATTATTGGAAGAATTCAAGGAAAAACTGTAGGTGGTGGAGTTGGATTGGCTGCTGCTTGTGATTATGCTTTTGCAACAGATGCTGCTTCAATTAAACTTTCAGAAATCACAATTGGAATTGGACCTTTTGTAATTGAGCCAGCTGTAGAAAGAAAAATCGGATTAGCAGCAACTTCAGAGCTTTCTTTAGATGCATCAAATTGGAGGAATGCAAAATGGGCAGCAGAAAAAGGATTATTTCAAGAAGTTTTTGAATCGATTGAAACAATGGATATTTCTGTACAAAAATTTGCAGAACGATTTACAAATTATAATCCAGAAGCATTAGCAGATTTGAAAAAAGTACTTTGGAAAAATACAGAAAATTGGGATAGTTTATTAGCGGAAAGAGCCGAAATAAGTGGTAAATTAGTCCTTTCTAATTTCACGAAAGAAGCACTTTCAAAATTTAAAAAATAAAACATGTTAGCAACAATCATCACTTTACTACAAGAAGTTCCAAAAATTGAAGAGAAAATAAAAAACGCTCCAGATTCAAGATATGAAATTGGAGTTACAATTGGTGCTTATATTCCTTATGTAATATTGATTATCTTTGCATACGTCATTTATTATTTAATGAAGAAAAGAAAAGACCTAGATAAATAATTATGAGTACAATTCGAATTACAAAGCAGTTTGATTTTGAAGCAGGGCATGCTTTATTTGGTTATGATGGAAAATGTAAGAATGTACATGGACATAGCTATAAATTATCTGTTACAGTAATTGGAAAGCCAATTACAGATATGGATAATGTAAAATGTGGAATGGTAATCGATTTTGGAGATTTGAAAAAAATCGTGAAACAAGAAATTGTTGACAAATTCGATCATGCAACTGTTTTTAATAAAAATACCCCACATATTGAACTTGCAAATGAATTAAAAGCAAGAGGACATGATGTTCGTTTGGTAGATTATCAACCAACAAGTGAAATGATGTTGATTGATTTTGCAGAGAAAATTAAATCAAAATTACCAGAAAACATCAAACTTCATTCTTTAAAATTACAAGAAACTGGAACTTCTCATGCAGAGTGGTTTGCTTCAGATCAAGAATAAAAATATTGAAATAAACAATAAAAAAACCCAATTCTAAAATAACAGAATTGGGTTTTTAATATTTATATGGATTTTTCTAATATCCTACTTTTGTTCTAGTTCTTTTTAAAACTTCCGAAGCAACTTCTTTTGCTTTTTCAGCTCCAACAGCAAGAACTTTATCTAATTCTTCAAGATTTTCCATGAAGTAATTATACTTCTTACGAGGCTCTTCAAATTTTTCTAAAATCAATTCGTAGAAAGCTTGTTTTGCATGACCAAAACCGTAATTTCCTCCTTCATAATTTCCTCTCATTTCTGCAATTTGTTCTTCAGAAGCAACTAATTTATAAAGAGCAAAAAGATTACAAGTATCAGGATTTTTAGGATCTTCTAAAGGAGTACTATCTGTTTCAATTTTCATAATTTGTTTACGCAGTTTCTTTTCTGGTAAGAAAATATCAATGATGTTTCCTTTAGATTTACTCATTTTTCCACCATCTGTTCCTGGAACATACATTGTACTTTCTTGAATTTTTGCTTCAGGAAGTACAAATGTTTCTCCCATTTTATGATTAAAACGAGAAGCAACATCACGTGTCATTTCTAAATGTTGTAATTGATCCTTTCCTACTGGAACAATTTCAGCATCGTATAAAAGAATATCCGCAGCCATTAACATTGGATAAGTAAAAAGTCCTGCATTTACATCTTCCAATCTATCTGCTTTATCTTTGAAAGAATGTGCTAAAGTTAATCTTTGATATGGAAAGAAACAGCTTAAATACCAAGTAAGTTCAGTCGTTTCTGGGATATCACTCTGACGATAGAAAACTGTTTTTTCTGTGTCTAAACCAAAAGCAAGCCAAGTAGCAGCAGTGCTATAAGTGTTTTGACGTAAAGTTTCTCCATCTTTGATTTGTGTTAAAGAGTGCATATCTGCAATAAACAAAAAAGATTCATTTTTTGGATCATTTGCCATTTCAATTGCTGGCATAATTGCTCCTAAAATGTTACCTAAATGTGGCGTTCCTGTACTCTGAACTCCTGTTAATATTCTTGACATTTCTTATTATTTTAATAAAAACAAAAATACATAATAAGTTTTCAATTTTTCAAGTGAATTTTTAAATTCATATACATAAGATTTTTATGTATAAGAAAATTATGTATATTTGAACAAAAGAAAAACCATGTCAAATCAAAAATTATATAAAGGCTCTTTACAAACCATTATTTTGAAACTCTTAGAAAGTGAAGGAAAAATGTATGGTTATGAAATCACACAAAAAGTAAAGGAAATTACGCAAGGAGATTTAAAAATTACAGAAGGAGCATTATATCCAGCTTTACACAAATTAGAATCTGAAGAATTATTGGAATCTGAAGTGCAAATGATTGGGAACAGACCAAGAAAATACTATAAATTGACAGAAAAAGGAACGAAAGAAACAGTAAATCGATTGAGTGATTTAGCTTCTTTTATTCAAAATATGGAAATCTTATTAAAAACAAAATTGACTTAATATGAAATTGACAGAAAAAGAGATTGAAAATTTATTTGAATTTACAGAAAAACATTATGTCGAATATTACGATTTACAACTGGAATTAGTAGATCATATGGCAAATGATATTGAGCAAATTTTGGAGGAAAATCCGAAATTAACTTTTGATGAAGCAAGAGAAAAAGCATTTAAAAAGTTTGGAGTTTTAGGATTTTCAGAAATTGTAGAACAAAGACGAAAATTTATGTTTAAAGAATATTTTAAAATTGCTTCAAAAGTATTTTTTAATCATTTTAAATTTCCAAAAATTTTCCAATCCCTATTTCTATTGAGTTGTTTGTTTTTAACCTTTCAAAACATTTCATTTTCAATAATTTTTCGGGCTTTTGCAATTATTTATTTTGTTTATGCAATCTATACGATTCTTCAAATTTTTAAGTATAATCGTTTTAAAAAGAAAGGAAAGAAAAAATTACTTTTTCAAGAGATTATTTTCAGATTAAAGTTCTTTGAAACTGGAGTTTTAGGAACTATTCCGATGGTACAAATCTTTTTAGATTCAGAAGGTTTGGCTAAACTGAATCATACTTCTTCTAATATTTATCTTACCATTGGTTTTACAGTTTTTACTTTTCTTTTTGTTCTAATTAAGTATATTTTGAGTTTTGAAATTCCAAAAAAAGAAGATGAAATTTTAAAGAAAAAATATCCATATTATCGATTAATAAAATAAAAAAACTATGAAAAAAGAATTGACAAAAGAACAAATTGATGTGTTGTATGAATTTGTGGAAAAACAAGGAAAAGTACCATATTTTGATGTGCAAATTGAAATTGTAGATCATTTAGCAAATGACATTGAAATGCAATTAGAAGAAGATGAAAATATGGATTTTAATAAAGCTTTCAGAAATGCATTTAAGAAGTTTGGACTTTCAGGATTTCAAAAATTGATTGATGAAAATCAAAGAAGATTACAAAAAGAATATGGTAAACTGTTATGGAAATGGTTTTTAAAATATTTTACCTTTCCAAGAATCATGAAATCACTGTTTATTTTTGTTTTCATTTTCAGTTTATTGTTTCATTTTAAAGAAACTTTTGACTTACAAATGATTAATATAGTTTTCTTGGTATTTTTTGGAGTGATGTTTTTAATTAAAATTATTAGAGATAAATTTCAATTTCAAAAATCTAAAAAATGGTTGTTAAAAGAAGTTTTAAAAGGAAATAATCAATATACTTCATTTACATTGAATATGATTTATATGTTTACAATTTTCACAGAAGTTAGTGAATTTAAGAATCTTTTTCAAGTATTTATTGTTTCATTGATTTATACAATTTCATTTATTTTATTTGATATTATTTTCAGAGAAATTCCAAAACACTCTAATAAATTACTGAAAGAAAGATATTTAAATATTATCTCTTAAAAAACAGTTCAAAAATAGAATTAAAATCAGAAAGAATTAAAAATGTCAAATTCTTAATAAGTTTTAGATTTTGACATAAAAGATTTACTATTTGGGAATTATAGTTATTAAATTGGAAGTAAATTTTCTTTTTTATAATCATTCTAAATAAGTGTAAAATATAAAAATTGCTATAAATAGCAAAGTAGATGTCTTATCTTTGTTTCTTGTAAAAACATAATAAACAAAAATGAGCAGATTTTATTCTTCTTCAGTAGGACGAAAAGTGTTTATGGCACTTTCTGGTTTTTTTCTGTTGTTTTTCTTACTACAACATTTCTTAATTAACTTTTTATCTGTATTCAACAAACAAGCTTTCAATGATGCTTCAGATTTCATGGGAACAAATCCGTTTGTACAATACGCATTGCAACCTGTACTTTTCTTTGGTATCATTTACCATTTAATCATGGGAATGTACTTAGATGCAAAAAATAAAGGAGCTAGAAGTGTAAAGTATGCAAAAAACAACGCAGCAGCTAATGCTTCATGGATGTCAAGAAATATGATTATTACAGGTGTTATGATTTTATTATTCATCTGTTTACACATGGTTGACTTCTTTTTTCCAACAATCAAAGCACACTATATCACGCATGAGCATTTAGATTCATACGAAATGGTTGTTGCTAAATTCGCTAATCCTGTGTATGTTTTAATTTATGTAGTTGCTTTTGTTTTCTTAGCATTACATTTATTACACGGATTCCAATCAGCATTCCAGTCAGTTGGTTTTAACAATAGAAAATATACACCAGCTATTAAAAAACTTGGAAATATTTATGCAATTGCAGTTCCTGTAGGATACATGTTTATTGCAGTTTTTCATTATATTAATTCTCTATAACGATAAGGTATTATGACAAAGTTAAATTCAAAAGTACCTACTGGTGTACCATTGAAGGATAAGTGGATACATCATAAAGATAAGATCGATTTGGTAAACCCTGCCAATAAAAGAAATATTGATGTTATTGTAATTGGAACAGGTTTAGCTGGAGGTTCTGCTTCTGCAACTTTAGCTGAATTAGGATACAATGTAAAAGCATTTGCTTACCAAGATTCACCTCGTAGAGCGCACTCTATTGCAGCACAAGGGGGAATCAACGCAGCAAAAAACTATCAAGGAGATGGTGATTCTAGCTACAGATTATTTTATGATACTGTAAAAGGAGGAGATTACCGTTCTCGTGAAGCTAACGTATATCGTTTAGCAGAAGTTTCTGCAAATATTATTGACCAATGTGTAGCTCAAGGTGTACCATTTGCTCGTGATTATGGAGGATTATTAGATAACAGATCTTTCGGAGGAGTATTAGTATCAAGAACTTTCTACGCAAAAGGACAAACTGGACAACAGCTTTTATTAGGTGCATATTCTGCAATGAACCGTCAAATTGCTCGTGGTAAAATCGAGATGCACAACAGACATGAAATGTTAGATGTTGTTCTTGTTGATGGAAAAGCTCGTGGAATTATTGCAAGAAACCTTGTAACTGGAGAAATCGAAAGACATTCTGCTCACGCAGTTGTTATTGCATCTGGAGGATATGGAAATGTTTATTTCTTATCTACAAATGCAATGGGTTCTAATGCTACAGCAGCTTGGAAAGCTCACAAAAAAGGAGCTTACTTTGCAAACCCATGTTTTACACAAATTCACCCAACTTGTATTCCTAGATCAGGAGATTACCAATCAAAATTGACGTTAATGTCTGAGTCATTACGTAATGATGGTAGAATTTGGGTACCAAAGAAAATGGAAGATGTTCATGCAATTCGTGAAAAAAGGTTAAAACCTACTGAAATTGCAGAAGAAGATAGAGATTATTACTTAGAAAGAAGATATCCAGCATTCGGAAACTTAGTACCTCGTGATGTTGCCTCAAGAGCAGCAAAAGAGCGATGTGATGCTGGTTATGGAGTAAATAAAACTGGTGAAGCTGTTTATTTAGATTTCCAATCTGCAATTGTACGTTATGGAAAAGAGCAAGCTAATATCCATGGAATTCACAATCCATCTCATGCAAAAATCGTTGAATTAGGAAAGAAAATCGTAGAAGAAAAATACGGTAACTTATTCCAAATGTATGAGAAAATTGTTGATGACAACCCATATGAAACTCCAATGATGATTTACCCTGCAACTCACTATACAATGGGAGGACTTTGGGTTGATTATAACTTAATGACAACTGTAGAAGGATTATACGCAATTGGAGAAGCAAACTTCTCTGATCACGGAGCAAACAGACTTGGAGCTTCTGCCTTAATGCAAGGTTTAGCAGATGGTTATTTTGTACTTCCTTATACAATCGGAGATTATTTATCTGATGATATTCGTACAGGTGAAATTTCTACACAAACAAGAGAATTCGAAGAAGCTGAAAAAGCTGTTCGTGATAGAATCGATTTCTTCTTAAACAATGATGGAGCACATTCAGTTGATTATTACCACAAGAAATTAGGAAAAATCATGTGGGATAAAGTAGGAATGGCACGTAACGCTAAAGGTTTAGATGAAGCGATGAAAGAAATCAAAGAATTAAGAGAAGATTTCTGGAAAAACGTAAAAGTTCCTGGTGATGGTCATGAAATGAATCCTGAATTAGAAAAGGCAGGAAGAGTTGCTGACTTCTTAGAATTAGGAGAATTATTTGCTCGTGATGCTTACGAACGTAAAGAATCTTGTGGAGGTCATTTCCGTGAAGAATATGTAACTGAAGATGGAGAAGCAAAACGTGATGATGTAAACTTTGCTTATGTTTCTGCATGGGAATTCACTGGACAACCAAGCGAAGCTGTTCTTCACAAAGAGCAATTAGAATTTAAAGATATTGAATTAAAAACTCGTTCATATAAATAGTATTATTATGAATCTTACACTAAAAATATGGCGCCAAAAAAACTCTCAAGCTGAGGGTCAAATGGTAGAATATAAAGTGACTGATATTTCGGAACATATGTCATTCCTAGAAATGATGGATGTATTAAACGAGCAATTAGTTAATAAAGGAGAAGAACCTGTTGCATTTGATCACGATTGTCGTGAAGGTATTTGTGGAATGTGTTCTATGTTTATTAATGGTGAAGCTCATGGTCCAGATAGAGGAGTTACAACTTGTCAGTTACACATGAGAATGTTTAACGATGGAGATACTATTTATATCGAACCTTTCAGAGCTAAAGCTTTCCCTGTAATCAAAGATTTAGTTGTAGATCGTACTGCTTTTGAAAGAATTCAACAAGCTGGAGGATATATTTCAGTAAATACATCAGGAAACACACAAGATGCTAATGCAACTTTAATTTCTAAAGAAGATGCAGATTTATCTATGGATGCTGCAACTTGTATCGGATGTGGAGCTTGTGTTGCAACATGTAAAAATGCTTCTGCAATGCTATTTGTAGGTGCTAAAGTATCTCAATATGCTTTATTACCACAAGGACAAATTGAAGCTTCTGAACGTGTTCAAAACATGGTAAAACAAATGGATGAAGAAGGATTTGGAAACTGTACAAACACAGGTGCTTGTGAAGTAGAGTGTCCTAAAGGAATTTCTTTAGAAAACATTGCAAGGATGAATAGAGAATTAATTAAAGCTAGTGTTTAATCACTTATTAATTGATTTTTAAAATACTAAAAAGCCTGATTTTCACTTGAAATCAGGCTTTTTTTATTAATATAAATTCATAAAAAAAGCTCCTAGAATAATCTAAGAGCTTTCATTACTGTTTAAATATATATGGTTAGATGATAGCAACATTAACTGCTACCACTCCTTTGCGTCCTTCGCTTTCATCGTAACTTACTTTTTCGCCTCCTTCTAAAGAAGTACCTCTTTTTAAACCTGTAATGTGAACGAAAATGTCTTTTCCCGTTGTGTCAGAAGTAATAAATCCAAATCCTTTAGACTCATTAAAAAATTTAACTGTACCTGTCATTTTAAAATTTATAAATTATTAATAGTCAATTTAATACTTATTTACATAAATATCAAATTATTGTTATTCATTTTCCTTTGATGAAGAATTTCCTTCTTCTTTTTTATCTAAATCTTCCGGATTGGGGTTATGTCTAAAACTGTACTTAGTTAAATCTTTTCCTTGGTATCTATAATAAAGGAATAAAGGTATCAAAATAAATGCAATTCCTAGCATAGAAATTCCAATAACTACATCACTTTTTTCTATTCCATAATGTTGCATTGCAAACCCAACCGCTAAACCTATGGCAAATAGTAAGGTTAAAATCCAAATAATCGACTTCATTCTTTGAGGTTTTAATTTTTAATTGATGTTACTTCTATTAATTTTCGACGATAAACAGTTAATAATTTTGATTTAGAAATGAATCCCATGTATTTATTTTGTCTTACAACTGGTAAATTCCAAGCACTTGTATTTTGAAATTTCTGCATAATTTTCTCCATCGAATCTTCTTCAAAATCTATCACTGTCGGAGCATTTCGCATCACTTCTGAAACAAATACAGTTTCATACATTTCTGACTCAAACATTATACTGCGAATATCGTCTAAAAGAACGACACCTAAAAAATTTTCTTCTTCATCTATTACTGGAAAAATATTTCGACTACAATTTACCACTGCTTCATGAAGCATTTTTCCTAAACTCATTTCTGGATTAACTGGTACAAAATCATTTTCAATCAATTCTTCAATCTCCATCATCATCAACACATTTTTATCTTTATCATGTGTCATTAATTCACCTCTTTTGGCCAACTGCATTGTGTAAATTGAATGTGGAATAAAATATTTTGTACAGATATAAGAGATTGTTGCTGTAATCATTAATGGAATAAAAAGTTTGTATCCTCCTGTGATTTCTGCAATCAAGAAAATCGCTGTTAATGGTGCATGTAACATTCCTGCCATCACTCCTGCCATTCCAACTAAAGAAAAATTACTTGTAGAAGTTTGAATATTCAAAAATGGAATATTATTTAAAGCCAAAGAAAAAGCTTGTCCAATAGCACTTCCAACGAATAAAACAGGAGAAAATATTCCTCCAACTCCACCAGAAACAGTAGTTAAAGAAGTAGCAATTGCTTTAAAAATTACCAATCCAACTAAAAGACTAATCACTACCCAAATATTATCCAAATATGTATCGAATAAATTTGAACCTAAAGCTTGCATATAATCTTCTTCCAACAAACTATTGATAATCTGAAACCCTTCTCCATAAAGTGGTGGAATAATAAAAACCAAAATTCCAATAGAAATTCCTCCAATCAACAATCTTTTGACTTGTGTTTTCATTTTATCAAAAAGCGAATGCAAAAAGAAATGAATCCTTGTAAAATAGATACAAGTCAACGATGTAATAAATCCAAGTAAAATAAAATATGGTATATCTCTAAGCGTAAAAATATCTTTTAATTGAAAATGCAATAAAACTGTAGATCCAAAAAAGAAATGAGAAGTAATTACTGCAGCCGAAGAAGCCAATAAAAGCGGAACTAAAGAAACTAAAGTTAAATCTAAACTAAATACTTCTACTGCAAAAATAATCGCTGTAATTGGCGCTTTATAAATAGAAGACATTGCTCCTGCTGCTGCACAACCAATCAATAACATTCTTGTCGATTGTCCCATGTGTAATAATTTCGACAATCGTGTTCCGACAGAAGCTCCAGTTAAAATAGTTGGGCCTTCTAATCCAGCTGATCCACCAAAACCAACTGTCAATGGTGCAGTTATTAAATTGGAAAACATATATTTCTTGGGAAGAATCGATTTTCTTTTAGAAATCGCATAAAGAACAGTAGGAATTCCAAATCCTACATCCTTTTTAAAAATATATTTTACCACAAGAATCGTCAGTAAAATACCAATTAAAGGAAAGACAAAGTAAAAAACATGATGATAATAAACCACCAGATTTCCTTCTAAAATATATTTAATTAAATGCGTTAAATTCTTAATAATTACCGCAGCAATTCCAGAAAGAAATCCGATGATAAGACTCAATGCATAGACAAAATTTCTTTGCGAAATATTTTTATATCGCCAAATTAAAAAGCGTGTAAGAATATTTTTTTTCTGTCCTGGCATTGTAAATCACACATCATTATATACTATTTATAAGATACGCAATTTTTATTAAATCTTCTTCTTTTAAATTCAATTGTTGTGCAAAAGGTGTTTCTTTTAAAAATGCATCCCAAAGTTTATTTTCTTCAATCACAGAAACTTCCATTTTCAAATATTTCATAAACTCTTCTCCTGCTTCTTCAAATTGCGCACGCAACATAGTTTCGTAAATTGAAATATCAAAAGTGTCATTTTCAGAAGCATATAATGCTAACATTTCAAAGAATAATCCTTCATCTTCTTCATCATCTAAATCTAATCCGTTTTCTGCAATGGTTGGATTTACATCTGCTAATTGACTCATAATTGCATCAAAAACTTTTATAGAAGTAGCTAAATCTGGAATTAAATAAGCTTCTTGTTCTGGAATAAATTGTAAATTATTTACCTCATTTAAGATTTTCTCTTTGACAATTTTTGCAACTAAATTCGCTCCAATTACATTCTCAAAATTTTCATCTATTTGCGAAATAAAAACCACAACTCTTTCATATTCTTCTTCATTTTCAAACAAGAAATAAATTGCAACTTCCAATCCACTTTCATTCTTCGAAATTTGCACTTCAAAAATGATTTCTTCCTCAACTCCCCACCAATCCAATTTCACTGGATTATATTCAAAAATCACATTCTCGTACGAATGAATTCCATATTTACTTAAAATTTCTTTCATTTTTTCTAGTTTATTTGGGCGTTTCCTATTCCTTCGATTTCACTCAGGAATTAGGTCGGGCTTTCCGCTATATCTTTTGTTCCATTCTTCCACAAAAGGATGCCGCTGCAATCCCTAACGCAATTTACAGTACAAAAGTAACTAGAAATAAAAACCAAACTTGAAAATAAAATGATAATTCTTTATAAATTTTTCAAGATTTAATCTTTACATAACAAAGTGTTTTTATGCATCTAAATAATTTTCATTTTAAAATTTCAGATTATTCATTTTTTTCTTGATAAAAAAACGAACCAAAAAAATCAAGACTTTATTTTTTTAATCTAAAATCTACAAAATTTGAAAAAGGCTCAAAAAACTCGCTATCGCTCAAACAGTTTCTCGTCTATTTTTTTTCAAATTTCTTGATTTTTACAATTAAAAAAATAGGTCAACTAAACTTTGGATAAGTTCTTCAATAAAGTATCGATAACAATTAACTAAATATGATTTTGAAATTTTATTTTCTAGAAATTATTTTGAACTACTACTATAAAAAAATGGATTTTTGTTTATTTCCAGAATCTAAAATACCTTTGAAAAACAAAAGAAAAATTTGGAAACAGAAAAACACATAAAAAAAATTATTCACATTGATATGGATGCTTTTTATGCTTCTGTAGAACAATTAGATTTTCCTGAATTACGTGGAAAACCTATTGCTGTTGGTGGTGGAGGAATTCGTGGAGTTGTTGCTGCTGCAAGTTACGAAGCACGAAAATTTGGTGTTCGTTCTGCTATTTCTGGAGCTCTAGCTAAAGAACTTTGTCCTGATTTGATTTTTGTAAAACATCGTTTTCCTCGTTATCGTGAGATTTCACAACAAATTCGAAAAATATTTCATGAATACACTGATTTGGTAGAACCTCTGTCTTTGGATGAAGCTTTTTTAGATGTAACTGAAAACAAAAAAGGAATCAAATCTGCTAGTAAAATCGCAACACAAATTCGAGAAGAAATTAAAGAAAAAACAGGTTTAAATGCATCCGCAGGAATTTCAATCAATAAATTTTTAGCAAAAATTGCTTCGGATATTAACAAACCAAATGGACAAAAAACAATTCCACCAGAAGAAGTGAATGATTTTTTAGAAGAACTTCCAATTGAAAAGTTTTTTGGAATTGGAAAAGTTACTGCTAAAAAAATGTATAGTTTAGGAATTTTCACAGGAAAAGATTTAAAAGGAAAGTCTTTAGAATTTTTAGAGCAACATTTTAAAAATTCTGGGAAACACTATTTTCAAATTGTTCGTGGAATTCAAAAAAGTGAAGTGAAACCAAATCGAATTCGAAAGTCGATTGCTGTGGAATATACATACACAGAAAACTTAACTTCTGAAGTTTTTATGATGGAAAAGTTAGAACAGATTGCTGAAGAATTATTTCGTCGAATTGAAAAATCAAAAACAAGAGGAAAAACAATTACATTGAAAATAAAATACAGCGATTTTTCTGTCCAAACTCGAAGTCGAACATTAGAAACATTTTTAGAGTCAAAAGAAGAAATTTTAGAATTGACAAAGCAACTTTTGTATCAAGATAAAATTCAAAATTCTGTTCGTTTGCTTGGAATTAGTTTATCAAATTTAAACACTGAAAAAAAAGAGCCGCCAAAAAATCGACAATTGCGATTTGATTTTTAAAGTTGAAATGCGCGAGGGATTGCAGCGGCATCCTTTTGCTGCTTGCAGATTTGCAGCAAAAGATATAGCGGAAAGCCCGACTTTAGGCGCGCCCAAAAATCATAAAACATAATCATAAATACTGATAAAATGACTTGCGCTTCCAAAAAGCACAAAAACATGGAAAACTCCGTGATTATATGGAAGTTTTCGAAGTGAATAAAAAACTGCGCCAATAGTATAAAAAACTCCTCCTAGAATTAGCCAAAATAATCCCCATTTGTGAATAGAATTGACAAGCGCATTGAACTCGACAAGAAAAAACCAACCAGCAACAATGTAGATTAGAGTTGACAAAGTTCCATGTCTTTTTTTGACAGCAATTTTGAAATAAATTCCAAGAACAGCTACAATCCAAATAAAAATTAGCATCCAAATTCCATCGGATTTTTCTAGACTTAATAAACAATAAGGCGTATAAGTTCCGGCAATAATTACAAAAATTGCAGAATGATCAAAAATATTAAGTTTAAGTTTCAGCGCACGATTTTTAGCAGCGTGAAAGGAAGTGGAAGCAATGTAAAGAATCAATAAACTAAATCCATAAATCAACGAAGCGATGACATACTTTGGTTCAGGATGAAGTTTTGCTTTTTGGTATAGAAAATAGATTGCAAACAAACTTAAAACGATTCCAATTGCATGTGTAATAACATTTACTTGCTCTTCTTTCCTATTGTAAAGTGTTTTATCTACTTCCATATATTAAAAATACAAATAATTGATTTTCAAATACTTAAAATAAAACTAAAAGCAAATAAAAGATTCCTTAAATAAAAAAACTCTTATGAAATTATCCATAAGAGTTTGTGGTATTTATATTTAATTTTGTTTAAAATTCTCTATACGATTCTGATTGAATCCAACCTTCATTTCCGTTTGCAATTTTGACTTTGCTCCATTCTCCATCAATTTCTAAAACTTTTACTTTTGTTCCTTCATGTAAGTCATAAAGCGTTTCACTATTCATTTTTGGAGCTTCTTTAACAGGAACTTTTTCTGTAAAAACAATTGCTTCCACATCACTTGTAATCAAATCGTGATTTTTAATTGCAAAGAAGAAGCTAATTCCAAAAATCACAAGACTAATAATTGAAATATTAAAGAAAATAAGCTTCTTTTTAGAAGTAAATGAGAAATAATATATCAGAAAGAATAAAGCTCCTACAAAAGCCATTACAACAGCTAATACGGCCCATTGATTATACGATAACTTCATGATGAAATTATCAGAAATATTTTCAAGGACAGAATTTGGAACTTCTTCAATTTTATCCAAAGCAAGACGATTTGCAAAAATCAAATTATTTTTTGCGTCTTTATTGTTTGGATTCACTTTTAAAGCTTTCTCATAATAAAAAATTGAAGGTCCAATTTGGTTTAATTTATAATAACTATTTCCTAAATTATAATACAAAACATCCGAAATGTAACCTTCTTTTTCAATCTCTTTATATTTCTTTACAGCTTCATTGAATTTGTCAGCTTTATATAAAGAATTTGCCTGTTCAAAAAGTGTTTCAGGATTTTGGTTTTGTGCATTTACAAAAGAAATAACACTTATAAACAAATATAAAATTACTCTTTTCATCTCTTACAACACTTTATCAAGTTTAATAATTATCGCTTTTGCTTTCTCAAATTCTTGTTGCATCATCACATCTGTAGTTGGCGTATATCTTGCAAAATCGCAATCATCTAATACAGAAATAAAATCTTTGATAACTTCTGTTTCCACATTTTTAGACTTTAAGATTTCAGCGATTTTTTCTTTACTAATATCCGTTGTTTCCACTTGAAGTTTTGCTTTTAAGAAATTATGTAATGCTTTTTCAAGCGCGATATAAAATTCTTCTTTTTTTCCTAATTGCTTTTTAGCTTCAGATAAATATTTTTTAGCTAATCTGTCTGCTTTTCTTAATCTATTTCCTTCTACATCTAAAGCTCGAGCTTGTTTTCTATTTCCAATGATAATTCCAATTGGAATTGCTAAAAGAGGAATTATTACTAGAATATAATACCATTTTGAACCATAAAAATCAGATGCATTTTCTTTGTGAAAAGTTGCTTTTGTTCCAATATATCTGAAATTATTTTCATTTGATGCTAAATCTTCTTTCTTAGATTCAATCGGATTTTGAGCAACAGAATTTGCATATCCGCCAAGAGATTCGATGAAAATTGGTTCTGTAGTAATTGTATGGTATTTTTTATCTTTTGGATTAAAATATGTAAAAGAAGTCTCAGGAATCTTATATTTTCCTTTAAATTCAGGAACTACAACATATGTGTCAGAAACTTTCCCTGTCAATCCAGTTGTAGTTGTTCTTACTTTTTCATCGTGTGTTGGCGTATAAACTTCTAATTCATCAGAAGTAGTAATTTTTGGTAATTCAAATAATTTTAAATTTCCTTTTCCAGAAACTTCTACTTTAATTTCCGCAGATTCATTTGCTTTTAAAACTCTTTTATTTGTAGTCATTTTATATGTAAAATCTCCAACTGCTCCAGTAAAATTCTCTGGTTTATCTGCAATTGGTAATTCTTTTACATTAATGGTTCTTTTTGGAGTTTTAATTTGTTGTACCACATTTCTGGTAATCATATTTCCAAAGAAATCTCCTCTTCCTGTAGGAACGCCGACAGAAACATCCATTTCAATTGGATCGATAAAAAGTTTACCAGATTTTTGAGGAATTAAAAGATCTTTTTTGAAAATCACATATCGATAATCTTCTCCATTATATTTTCCTCTTTGAACTTGTTGATTTTTACTATCTAAATTTTGATGCCAAAATCCATTAAATTGAATTGCATTATTGATTCTCCAATCACTAACGCTTATTTTATCACTTACATAAAGTTTATAAACAACAGTAATTGCTTCTCCAACGTAAGGTTTAGTATTAGAAACCTCAGCAACAATATGAATATTTTGCTCAGCTATATATCTTGGATCATTCGGATTTGCTGGAGTTTCCACAGCTTTAGAAACGGAAATTTTTACTGGATTTGATTTTAAAACATTTCCATCATATTCAATTGTTGCACTTCCAATTGTAAATGTTCCTAGTTTTTTTGGTTGAAGAATATAAACATATTTCTGAGAGAAACTCGATTTTCCATTAATCCATGATTGATTTACAGATTGGCTTGGTCCACCAACAACTGTAAAATTGGAAAAATTTGGTGGTGTAAAATTATCTCCACCTTGTGCATTTATTTCAAATTCTATTCGAAATCTTTGATTAACTCCAAGCTTACTTTTACTAACATTTGTTCTAAAAGTAGCTTGTGCAAGAATAATTTGTACTGCAAAAAAGAAAAATATAAATAGTTTATTCGTTTTTGAATTCATTTTGTTTACCAATCTTTTTCTTGATTTGTTTTCTGTCCTTTCGCTTTTTTCGCATTGATTTTCTTCTGAGTTTTATTTTCCTCATTATTCATCGCATCCAAAAGCTGCTTCATTTGTTGTGGAGAAAGTTGACCTTTTTGTGGTTGTTGTTCTCCTTGATTTTCTTTATTATCGTTTTTATTCTCTTGATCTTTATTGTCTTTATTCTCGTCTTTTTCTTCGTTATCGCCTTTATCGTCCTTTTCGTCTTTATTCTTGTTTTCGTTTTCGTCTTTCTTATCTTTATTATCCTCGTTATCTTTCTTATTCTCGTCCTTATTATCCTCGTTTTTCTTATTTTCGTCTTGATCTTGTTTATTCTCGTTGTTTTGATCTTGATTCTGGTTTTGATCCTGATCTTTATTTTGATTTTGAGGAGGGTTTTCTTTTAAGAATTTTTGAGCTAATGCAAGATTATATCTCGTTTCTTCATCATTTGGGTTATTTCGTAAAGAATTCTTGTAAGCTTCCACAGCTTTTTGATAATCTTTTTCAGCCATAAAAGCATTTCCAATATTATGAAAAGAAGCTGCTTTCTCTAATTTATTATCAGTTAATTTATTGAAAGAATTAAACTTTGCAATTGCTTCTTTTGTTCTTCCTTGTCCAAAAATTGCATCTCCAAGATTATAAATTGCTTTCTTATTTCCTGGATTTTTTACCAAAGCTTTTTTATACATTACCTCAGCATCTGCATATTTTTTTTCTTCGAATAAATCATTTCCTTCTTTCACAAAAGCATCTGATTCTAACTTTAATTTTTCTATATCTTCTTGCGAAAAAACAAAGCTAGAAATCAAACAGAATATGTATAAAAATATCTTATTTTTCATTGAATAAATTTAATTTTTGAATCCACTTCGTTTTCTTTTCTAATAATAAAACATCAATCATTAAAAGGAATAATCCAATTCCTAAAAACCATTGAAATTGATCTTTATAATCTGAAAATTGCTTTGTTTCAAATTCGTTTTTCTCTGCTTTAATTAAAATATCTTCAATTGCAGAAACGGTACTATTTGTATTATTTCCATTCAAATACTTCCCATTTCCTTCTTCTGCAATTTGCATTAACATTTTAGGATCCATCACTGTATTTACAACAGTTCCTTGTCTGTCTTTTTTATATCCTATAAGTTTTCCATTTCTTTTTAAAGGAATTGGTCCACCTTTTTCTGTTCCAACACTTATTGTATAAAGTTTTATTCCTTCTTTTGCTGCATTTGCAACGATTGCATTGTCTACTCCTTGGTGATCTTCTCCATCAGAAATTAAGAATAAAAACTTATTTGTTTGTTCGTCGTTATTATAATAAGTTTCTGCTAATTCTAAAGCATCATTAATTGATGTTCCTTGTGATGAAACTAAATTTGGTTCTGCATTTTGTAAAAACATTTTCGCAGCTCCATGATCTGTTGTAATCGGTAAAAGTGGATATGCATTTCCTGCATATACTATAATTCCTATTCTATCACTTCCAAGTTTATTAATAACTTTATCAATGATTTGTTTTGCTTTTTGTAATCTACTTGGTGCAATATCTTCTGCCAACATACTTTTCGAAATATCTAAAGCAAAAACAATATCAACTCCTTGTCTTTTTACTGTTTCTAATTTTGTTCCCATTTTTGGATTTACCAAAGCAATTACCAAAAATGCCAGTCCAAGAGAAAGTACTACAATTTTCAAAAGCGATTTAAATGTAGATTTTTCTGGACTTAATTTTTTAATTAAAAAAGAATCTGCAAACTTTTTTTGCGTTCTTTTCTTCCACCAATACATTCCTAAAAAGGCTACAATTAGTATTGGTATTACTATTAATGCTATAAAATATTTTGGTTCTTCTAATTGATACATTTCTAAATAAAACTTTTATAAACAGTAAATCGTAACAACATCTCAAAGAATATCAAAATTCCTGCTAAAATCACTAGGAAACGATATTTTTCATCATAATTATAATACTTGAATTCTTCTATTTCTGTTTTTTCAAGTTTATTAATTTCATCGTAAATAGCTTGTAATTTGCTATTATTTGTTGCTCTAAAATAAGCTCCATCTGTTTCTTTTGCGATAAATTTCAATAAAGCTTCATCAATTTCTACAGGAGCATTTCTAAATAAAAGTTTTCCTCTTGCATCTCTTGCATATGGAAATGGCGCCATTCCGTTTGTTCCAATTCCAATTGTATAAACTTTTATTCCATGATTTTTTGCTAATTCTGTCGCAGTTTTCGGATCAACAAATCCTGAATTATTCACTCCATCTGTTAGAAGAATAATTACTTTACTTTTTGCTTTACTATCTTTTAAACGATTCACTGCGGAACCTAATCCCATTCCAATTGCAGTTCCATCGTCTAATTGTCCCCAATCAATACTTTGAATAGAATTATTAACAATTCCTTTATCACTAGTAATTGGTGTTTGTGTATAACTTTCTCCTGCATAAACAACAATTCCAATTCTGTCATTCGGACGTTCATTGACGAAATTTGTTGCAACTTTTTTTAATGCTTCTAATCGATTTGGCTTTAAATCTTTTGCTAACATACTTGCAGAAACATCAATTGCCATTACAATATCAATTCCTTTATTTACTTTTCTTTTTGTGCTAACATCAACACTTCTTGGTCTTGCTAAAGCAACAATCAAAAGTGCAATTGCAAGAACACGTAAAAGAAATAAAATCGGATATAATTTAGTCAACCAAGAAGATTCTAATTGAAATCCTTTTAAAGATCCCATTTTCAAGGTTGCTCTTTCTTTTTTTCTTGTAAAAATTTTCCATACTAATAAAAGTGGAATTATCACTAATAACCACAAATAGGATGGATTCATAAACTCAAAATTTTCAAACATAATTTTATTCTTCGTCTTTTCTAATTGAATAGAGTTTATAATTCTGTCTGCAATATCTTCTCCATAAATATCAGAAGCTAAATAAGTAACTTGAACAAATTCTACAGATTTTTTACCTCCTAAAATTGCCATGTCTAAATATCTATGATGTTCTTCTTCCGTTTCTGGATTTGTATAAGTAAAATGACCTTTTACTATAATCGCTTCATTTCCGTTAATTGTCTTTTTATCACTATCGACTTTCAAGAAATTAGCTCCTTCTTTTTCCAATCTTTCAATTGCTGTTTTCTCCGCTTGTTCTAAAGTGAAACCTTCTGGTAAATCTTGTTTGAAATTTGTTGTTGTAACAGCAATTTCAAATCCACTTGAAGAAACATTTGAGAAAATTGCAATATCCATTTGCTGTCTTACTTGTGGTGGTAATTCAACATCTTCAGCTTTTAAAACAACAGGAGATTCGATTGAAACTGCTGGATAACCATAAGAAGAACGATACCAATTTCCTTCTGTATATTTTAAACTTTCATTTCTAGAAACTGTATCCAAAACATATCTTGGTCCAAAATAAACCATAGAACCAACAACTAAGATAATAATTGCAGCAACCGTAGTTGTAACAGCAATTGCCATTCTACGATTTCCTTTTTTCTTTGCAATCATTTCAGGTGTTTGCTCAACAACTACGTTTCCTTGTTCGTCAAGTTTTGGTTTATTAACAATAGATTGAATTTTTCTTACTACATTTTCCGCAATATTCTTATCAGATGCCATTTCTTCTTGTAATGGTCTAGATTTAGCAAATTTTACTAAATCGGCATCTTGCAAAAATTTACGTAAACCTTCAATAGTTTCCTTCGGAATTCCAAGGTTTTCTGATTTATTATGTAAAGAAAGTAAAGTTATTAACTCATCAGAAGTTACTTCCAAAGTAGGAATTTTCACATCTCTACCAATATAATTTCTTACAATTTCTGTAAGCATACTATAGTATTCTTTCGCTTCTTCTTGTGTATTTACTTTAGAAACATCCAGAATTTTTAATTTTTCAATTGCTTCTTCTAAAGGAGGCAATACAATTTCTGAGTGTTTTTCTTTTCTTCTTTTTCTAGTTGAAACAATTAATAAAACAATTGCAATGACAACCATCGCTCCAATAATCCACCATAAATAAGCATTATTCGGAATACTAACATCTTCTTGGAAGAAAATTCCTTTACTTGGATATAATTTTTGCTTTGTTGTATCTACAGCAACAGTTGCAACATCAATAGAAAGAGAATCTGTATAAAATGGTTTATTATTAATCAGAATTTTTTGTCTAGGAATCACATATCTTCCACTATCAAAACTTGTTAATAGATATTTTTTAATTAATCTATCATTAATTGTATCCACATCAAAAGACTCTATAACCTCTACTTTATCTAAATTTTCTAAAGTAGCAGGAAAATCTGCTTTATCAGATGCTTTTACAGAAACTTCATAGTGAAATTGCTCTCCAATACGAATATTTGTAGTATCTGTTTTTGTTTCAATCTCATAGTTTTGTTGTGCAAATCCAACAAAACATACTAAGAATAAAGCAATATGTAGTAAATATTTTTTCAAAATATTATGCTCCTTTTTGTTTAAAATAACCTAATAATTTCTTTACGTAACTTCCATCAATACGTGTACTTATTGTACCTGCGCCACTTCTACTAAAAGATTTATCGTAATAATCAATCATTCGTAAGTAATTTGCTTTGTATTGCGTTCGAACTCGTTTAGATGATGTATTTACAAGCATTGTTTCTCCAGTTTCTGCATCTACCATTGGAACAATACCTAAATTTGGAATTTCCATTTCTTTTTTATCATAAATTCGAATTCCAGTAACATCGTGTTTCTTTCCAACAATTTTCAATGTTTGATCATATCCTTCATCCATAAAATCAGATAAAACAAATACAATTGCTTTTTTCTTAATCACATTTGATAAATATTTTAAAGCTCCTGAAACATCTGTTTTTTTACTTTTTGGATGAAATTCAATCAACTCACGAATAATACGTAAAACATGTGTTTTTCCTTTTTTTGGTGGAATAAAAAGCTCTATTTCATCCGAAAAAAGAATTAACCCAACTTTATCATTATTTTGTGTTGCAGAAAAAGCTAAAGTAGCTGCAATTTCTGTAATTGTATCTTTCTTAAATTGCTTGGTTGTTCCAAATAATTCTGAACCACTGACATCAACCATTAACATCATGGTAAGTTCACGCTCTTCTTCAAAAACTTTGATATAAGGTTCATTGTAACGCGCAGTCACATTCCAATCAATTGCTCTTACATCATCTCCAAATTGATATTTTCTAACTTCACTAAAAGTCATACCTCTTCCTTTGAATGAACTATGATATTCTCCAGAAAAAATATGATCTGATAAACGACGTGTTTTTATTTCAATCTTTCGTACTTTCTTAAGTATTTCTTTCGTATCCATTTTTTTAGGTTTTAAGTAAAGAAAGGAGAATCAGAAATTCTCCAAGATATTTTTTTTACATTAAACCAAATTCTATGGTACTTCTACTTCGTTGATAATTTTATTAATAATATCTACTGAAGTAACATTTTCTGCTTCGGCTTCATAAGTAATTCCGATTCTGTGACGTAATACATCAATTACTACAGCACGAACATCTTCAGGAATTACATATCCTCTTCTTTTAATAAATGCATAACATTTTGCAGCAGTTGCTAAACTAATACTACCACGAGGTGAAGCTCCAAAACTGATTAAAGAAGTTAAATCTCCTAAATTATATTTTTCTGGATAACGAGTTGCAAATATGATATCAAGTATATATTTCTCGATTTTTTCATCCATATATACTTCTTTAATTGCTTTTCTTGCATTATTAATTTGATCCAAAGAAACTACAGGATTTACTTTTCCAAAAGAACCATTTAAATTATTTCTCATAATTAATTGCTCTTCATCTAACTTTGGATAATCAATAACTGTTTTCAACATAAAACGGTCAACTTGCGCTTCTGGTAAAGGATAAGTTCCTTCTTGCTCCACTGGGTTTTGTGTTGCCATTACTAAAAATGGTTCGTCTAATTTAAACGTTTCATCACCAATTGTAATCTGACGCTCCTGCATCGCTTCTAAAAGTGCTGATTGTACTTTCGCTGGCGCACGGTTTATCTCATCTGCTAATACAAAATTTGCAAAAATTGGTCCTTTTTTGATAGAGAAATCATTCTCTTTCATATTATAAATCATCGTACCAACAACATCAGCAGGTAATAAATCAGGTGTAAACTGAACTCTGCTAAAAGAACCGTGTACTGCTTTTGAAAGTGTATTAATTGCTAATGTTTTTGCAAGTCCAGGAACTCCTTCTAATAATATATGTCCATTTCCTAACAAACCAATAAGTAATCGTTCCACCATGTGTTTTTGACCAACAATCACCTTATTCATTTCCATCATTAGCATGTCAACAAATGCACTTTCCTTTTCTATTTTTTCGTTAATTGCCTTAATATCAACAGATGCAGTAGTGTTTTCTTCCATTATTTTTTTCGATTATTTATTGCGTGAATTTACATTGCTTTATTTATGATTGCAAATAGCACAAAAAAAAATATTTTTCTTGTTAAAGAACGGTTAAAATTTATGAACTAAAATTACACCTAAATTAACATTATCTCTTTTTTTTAACTATTTACCTAGTAAAACTATAAAAAATAAACAATAATAAAATTATATTTTCAATTTAAAATTTTCGTTTTTTTTGGTTTTTATTCAATAATTTTAACCATTTAATTCAATTCTATCAATCTTTAGATAAGTACTTTACAAAAGTAATATTGCTACCTAAAATCCATTTTATTTGTTAAACACTCTGTAAATCAATTTATTATTAATAATTATGGTGCCGGATTTGGTTGTGAAGTATGAATTTTTTCTATCTCATTTAACAGCTCTACACTCAATTTTACATCAACACTTTCGATATTTTCTTTCAATTGTAACATTTTTGTAGCTCCAATAATCGTACTTGTTACAAAAGGCTGTTGTCTGATAAAAGCTAAAGACATTTGTGTTAATGAAATTCCAAAATCATTCGCTAAATCTGAATATTTCTTCACCACATTTACAACTTCTAGATTGCTATATCTTTTCATTTGTGGATAAAGTGTTAATCTTGCTTTTTCTGGCTGTTCTTGTAAATATTTTCCTGTTAAAATTCCAAAAGCTAAAGGTGAATAAGCCAAAAGTCCAATATTTTCTCGATAAGAAATTTCTGCTAATCCTGTTTCAAATGTTCTGTTTACTAAAGAATATGGATTCTGAATCGTTATCGGTTTTTCCCAATCATTTTTTCTTGCTTCT
Source organism: Aureivirga marina (assembly GCF_015767265.1). Taxonomy (GTDB): domain Bacteria; phylum Bacteroidota; class Bacteroidia; order Flavobacteriales; family Flavobacteriaceae; genus Aureivirga; species Aureivirga marina. The sequence goes on along the minus strand of NZ_JADPIB010000008.1, from coordinate 127,993 downwards.
TCACAAAAACGCATCAATCCCCAAGGTGTTTCATTGGAAACTCCAAAATGTCTAATTTTTCCTTCTTTTTTAAATCCTTCTAAAGTTTCTATAATTTCTGAAAAATTATCTTGCCAAACATCCGAATTATCTTGTATAAACCCTCTTTTTCCAAAGAAATTTGTCTTTCTCTCTGGCCAATGTAATTGGTATATATCTAAATAATCTGTTTGCAATCTTTTTAAACTATTTTCTAGAGCTTCTTTTAAGTTTTCTTTGGAAAAACGTAAATCTGGTCGAATATAATCCAAACTTCTATTCGGTCCAGCAATTTTAGAAGCTAACACAACTTTTGAGCGATTTTCTTTTAACCAAGTTCCTAAAATTCGCTCCGTCTCTCCATATGTTTCTGATTTTGTTGGAACTGCATAAACTTCAGCTGTATCAATAAAATTTACTCCATTATCTAAAGCAAAATTCAATTGTTCATGTGCTTCTTCCAAAGTGTTTTGTTCTCCAAAAGTCATCGTTCCTAAACAAATTTCACTTACTTCAATTTCTGTATTTGGTAATTTCGTATATAGCATGTCTTGTCAATATTAATTTTCCCTCGAATATTTTTCAAAAAAACTAAAAGTACGAATATTTTCTTTTGAAATTTTCTATTTAAAAACCTTATACTTGTAAAAGAAGAACGCATGTTATGAATCTATCTGTAGAACTTTTTCACCTTTTTGCACACATTTTTATTTCTTTTATCGGAGGAAGCTTACTTCTTGCAATTTGGTATCACATTCAAAAACAATTTAAAGCAAAACTCATCGAAGACGAACAACAACCTAGATTAGATAAAGGTCTTTTTTATCTTTCTCTTGCGATGTTTGTCTGGGTAATTTCTGGTCTTTGGAATTTAATTTTTATGAATTTTAACTCCATTGATGCACAAAAATTCACCGTTGGTGTTTCTATTTTTTCTGCTTTAAATAATATCTGCTTCTTTTTTGCTTTGTTTTATTTTAAATATGCACCAAAATATCTTTTTCAAAAATCTAAAATTCGAACAATTATTTCTTTTGTCATCTTAGGTTTAGCTTTTATTACAATACTTTCTACGTTTATTTTTGGTGATGATTTTTATATTTTTAATAATTTAAAATTAAATGCAATTCCTGATTTTCTTATTTCTATTTTGATTACTTATTGGTTAATCATTACTTTCTATAGAACTTTTACACACAGAAATCTTAAACTAATCGGCATCATCGCTTTTCTTTCTTTACTAATGATGTTGATTTCTCAACTTCCAGATATCATCAAAATTCCAAATACAATTTTTGTATTTAATTTGATTAAAATTGTTGCAAAAACATCATTAATTAGTGTTTGTTTGGTTTTAGCAACAAGTTGGGTAATTGAACTTGCACAAACTCCGACTTCTAAAGAAGTTACACTTCATTTTATCGATTGGTCTTTGGTAAAAATCACTATTCCTTCTAAAGATATTTACGATGAAATAATCGATTTTGGTTCAAAAACAACACAATTCAAAAACTTTCTACTTTTTGCCATTTATCGTCAAAATTTGGATGCAACTAAACAAGGAATTCTTGTTGGCTCTGATGGGAAAATCAAAAGTCAAACTTATCTTTCAAGAATCATTGAAAACATCAATTCTATTTTAAATCTGGAAAAAAATAACGCTTTGGAAAGAAAAGATTTATTCACTTTTTTAGGAGAAGGAACCTATCGTTTACGTGTTTTACCTGAACACATCAAAATTGATGAAGCTTTAAAAAATGAATTTCAAAAGGAATAAAAAGTCCATAAAATCAATACTTACATAGAAATTGTAATTAATTGTAACTAATCACAAATAACCACAAAAAACTATTTGTTAGTATTATTTAGTATTTCTCTAGTGATAAATTCTATGTGTTTTGAATTTGCCAATGTTTAATTCAAAATATAAATACATGGAAACAACAATTACAACACAAAATGAAATGGAGGAAACCTATTTAGGACATCCTAAAGGTTTATTTTATCTATTTTTTGCAGAACTCTGGGAACGTTTTTCTTTCTACGGAATGAAAGCACTTTTGATTCTCTATATGACACAAAAATTAATCTTCACAGATCATAATGCATTTGGAATTTTCGCTGCTTATATGTCTTTAGTTTATGTAACTCCCCTTTTTGGAGGAATGATTGCAGATAAAATAATTGGATATCGAAAAGCAATTATGCTAGGGGGAATTTTAATGGCAATCGGACATTTTCTTTTAAGTTTTGAAACTCCAATTTTCTTCTATACTTCTCTCGCAATTATCATTGTTGGAAATGGATTTTTTAAACCTAATATTTCTTCTTTTGTTGGATTATTATATCCAGTCGGTGATAAAAGACGTGATTCTGGATTTACAATTTTTTATCTTGGAGTAAATGTTGGAGGTGCAATTGCGCCTTTAATTTGCTCTTGGCTGGCAATTTCTTATGGCTGGCATTTTGGTTTTGCAATGGCTGGAATCGGAATGCTTTTCGGACTTTTTATGTTTTATAGAGGTATGAAAGTTGGTGTTTTTGGTGAAAAAGGAAAAGTTCCAAAAATGGAAATTTATAATCAAAAGAAATTTGGAATAAAACAAGGGCAATTAATCAATATTTTATCATTTTTAATTGTTCCTATTTTTGCTGTTTTAATCGTTTTTCATGAATATGAACATTATCTTGTTGGTTTGGTTTTTCTTTTAATTGCAATTACTTTATATCTTATTTCAAGAAAAATTTCAAAAGATGAAAAAAGACGACTTTGGGCAGTTGTTTATTTTGTTTTATTAGGAAGTTTATTCTGGGCAATTTTTGAACAAGCAGGAAGTTCTGTAACACTTTTTGCAAGCAGAAATGTAAATTTAATCGGAATTAACGCTGCACAAACAAATAGTATAAACTCAGGATTTATCATGCTTCTTGCAATTCCTTTTTCTTGGCTTTGGACATATTTAGATAGAAAAAAAATAAATCCAAATGCTGCTATAAAATTCGGAATCGGAATGTTTTTACTTGGTTTAGGATTTTTAATTTTTGGAATGTCAGGACATTTTGCGGATTCTTTTGCAAAAACTCCAATGATTTTCTTATTCATAGGTTATTTTGTTTTAACTGTTGGTGAATTATTTCTTTCTCCAATAGGGCTTTCAAAAATGGAAGCTTTATCTCCAGCAAAAATGGTTGCTTTCATCATCGGAATCTGGTATTCTGCTTCTTTTTTCGGACATTTTTTTGCTGGAAAAATTGCACAATTAACAACTAGCGTCGAAACTTCTTCAGAAAATTCATTTTTCAATTCTGTTATAGAATTTTTCACAGGAATTTCTAGTTCAAATTTTATCAATGAAAACTTTCAACAACTTTATGGTTATGTTTCTACTTTTGCTGGCTTTGGTTTATTATCAATGTGCATCGGAGTTATAGCATTTTGTGTTTCTCCTTGGATTAAAAAATTAATGGTTTAATAAAAAAAGCTTATAAACTGAGTAATAATTATTTAGTTTATAAGCTTTCTCTTTTCTTTTAAAAAAATTGCTTTTAAAAACTCCTATTTTTTAGTAAATTTATTATTAACTCCTTGATTTACAGAAATTTAAAACGGGAAGATTATGCTATTAGGAATAGGAACAGATTTAGTAAATACCCAACAAATTGCTAAATATAAAAGTCAATCTGATTTTTTTATTGATGAAATTTTCACCAATGATGAAATCAAATATTGTGAATCTATGGCATTTCCTGAAACACATTATGCAGGTCGATTTGCAGCAAAAGAAGCATTTTTTAAAGCACTTGGAACTGGAATTGGTTACGGAATGAAGTTTACAGATGTGGAAGTAATTCAAGATGATCTTGGAAAACCGCTGATAAAACTACATCGGAAGGCAAAAATTCTTGCAGAGAAAAAAAATGCAGCAACAATTCATCTTTCCATTTCTCATTCTAAAACTTCTGCAATCGCTTTTGTAGTTATTCAAAAACCTAATCTTGAAGCCAATGTCTAATTCAAAACTACATATTTTAAATTGGGAAGAAAGTATTGATTTAAAAGCAGGAAAATACTTCAAACCAACTTCTGTGGAAGAATTGATGGAAATTGTAAAGAACAAAGAAAATCCTTCACCAGTTCGAGCTTCTGGATCTCGTCATTCTACTACAAAATGTGGAGTTGCAGATGAAGGAACTTTTGTTGATATGCGAAATTTCAATAAAGTCAAAAAAATTACGGAAGATACCGTTACAATTGAAGGTGGATGTTTATTAATCGATGCCGCAAAAATATTAGAAGAAAAAGGAAAACAGTTTTTTGTAAATGTAGAAATTGGAAATATTACTATTGGAAGTGCTGCAACTTGTGGAACAAAAGATGCTTCTTTTGATGGAGAATTTGGACAATTAGGTTCTTATTTAATAGAAGCAAAACTTATAAATGCGAAAGGAGAAATAGAAATTTTTGATGAAAATCATCCAAAAATGCAAAGTTTACGCTCTTCTTATGGTTTATTTGGAATCGTGTATGAAGCTACTTTTCGAATTAAAAATATTCAATGTTTACGAGTTTTTCATAAAACATACACTTTAGAACAATTTGTAGAAATTCACCCAGAATTATTAAAAGCAAAGGAATCCATTATGTATTATTTGTTTCCCTTTCAAGATAAAATTACAATTGAATTTAGAAGTTATTCAGACAAAAAACCTAATAAATCTGTAAGCAAAAGAAAATGGAAAATGCGTAATTTATTTTGGAAAAAAATTGCGCCAGCTTATGGTTATTTTGTAACGAAATACATTCCTTTTCCTAATTTACAAACCTTTCTTTATAATAGTTTCAACAGCCTTTTACGCTTTTTACTTTGCAATGTAATTGTTTCAAATTGTACAATTGCTCCAGACCAAATGATTCGTTATCCAGAGAAAAAAGGTGTAAGCAAATATACTTTTAGTATTTGGGCTTTTCCTGAGAAAATTTTCCCTGAGATTTTAAGAGATTACTTCGATTTCTGTAAAAAACACTATAAAGAAACAGGCTATAAAACAGATTTATTAAATGTAGGCTATCGAATTGCAAAAGATCAAAATCCGTTGTTTTCTTATTCTTATGAAGAAACTGTAATGACAGCTGATCCTGTTTCTACTGGTGAAAAAGGTTGGGATGAATTTTTAAAAGCATACAATGAATTTTGTATTCAAAGAAAAGGAATTCCAATGTTTAATCAATCCAAATGGTTAAATAGAGATTTAGTTCATAAAGCTTTCGGATTAAAAATAAAAGACTTCTGGAAATTGCGAAAAGAAATGGATCCAGAAGAACGATTTTTAAACAATTATTTCAGAGAATTATTTAGCCCAGATTTATGAAAAATGAAAAAGTAATTATCACAGGAGCATCTTCAGGAATTGGTGAAGCAACAGCATTTTATTTAGCTGAAAAGGGGGCTCATGTCATTTTACTTGCTAGAAATGAAGAAAAACTTAAAACAATTCAAAAAGAAATAATTGACAAAAAACAACTTTGTGATTTTTATAAAATAGATTTAAAAAATCCTTCGGAAATAGAACAAGTTTTCAAACAGATTTTTACAGAAATTGGAACACCAACAGTTTTAATAAATAATGCAGGAGTTGGAACTTTTCAACCAATTGATAAAATGACTTCTGAAGAAATTATTGAGCCTATAAAAGTTCCTTTTCAAGCTGCAATTTTGTGTTCCTATTATTGTGTAAAACAAATGAAAAAGAATCAAAACGGACGAATTTTATTTATTACAAGTCCAGTTTCCTATTTTCCATTGCCTTATATGATTAGTTATACAGCAAGTAGATATGGAATAAAAGCAGCTTCATTTGCTTTGAGAGAAGAACTAAAAAAAGATGATATAAAAGTAAATCTTGTCGTTTTTGGAAAAGTAAATTCAGCTTATTTACAAAACAATCATGCTGATTTTTCTTGGTATCCAAAAGCTTCTAAATGGTTTCCTGAAATTTCGACACAAAAAGCAGCAGAAAAAATTTATAAAACATTACAAAAAAATCGAAAGGAGAACATATTTCCTTTTCGATTAAATTTTTTTCTGTCATGCTACAAATTAGCTCCTAATTTTTTAATTAGGATTTTCAAAATGTTCGGTTTGTATGAACCAATGTATGATTTCAAAAAATAGATTCGCATGAAAAATCAAAATGTATATTCAGTGATTGCGCAAAGATTAAGTCATTATGATGGAATTATGACTTCTTATCTTAAAGATGGAGAATGGAAAGATATTTCGTATGCGCAAATGATTCAAAATGTGGAAAAACTTTCTGTTTTTCTAAAGAAAATTGGTGTAGAACCAACAATGCGAATCGGAATTTTAATGAAATCCTCACCAGATTGGATGCAATCATGTTATAGTGTTTTAAAATTAAATGCTATTGCAGTTTTATTAAATGAAATGGGAACCTCAGACGAAGTTTCACAGCAAATTCGAAAGATGGATTTAAGCTTAATAATTTGCGATTCGAAAACTTTTGAAAAATACAAAGGAAAATTACCAAATGAAATTGCAATGCTTGTTGTTGACGAACAAGAATATGAATTTATTGAAGAATTTGCACGTCCAAATTATGTGGTACAACCGAGAATATCTGATGGAAAAATTTCGGAAGCTATTGTAATTTTAACTTCTGGAACTTCTGGAAATTCAAAAGGAGTAGTGATTTCACATGAAGCAATTATCCATCAATTGACTTCAGTTGATTTTCTTCCAGATATTAAAACTCCAGTGTTTTCTGTTTTGCCTTTTTTCCATGTTTTTCCTTTAGTTGCTTTGGTTTTTCTTGGTCCTTATTCACATGCGAGAATTGTTTTAATTGATACATTAAGTTTAGAAGCAATTACAAAAGCTTTCAAAGATCAGTCACCAAAATTAATCATTAGTACACCAAGATTATTGGAAGCAATTTATTTAAAAGTTCAAGAAAAGTTAGAACATCTTTCACCTTTTAAAAAACGACTAATTCATTTATTAAATGAACTTTCTTTTAATTTCTCAAAGAGTTTAAAATGGAAAATTGGACGCGTTTTTTTTAAAGAAGTAATCAATGTTTTTGGAGGAGAAATTATAAAAGTAATTTGTGGTGGAGCTCCAATTGGAAGAAAACTTACACGATTTTATGAAGGTTGTGGAATCGAAATTCATATTGGTTATGGAATGTCTGAAACTACAGGACCAATTACTTATTCACCAGCAGATTGTCGAAGAATTGGAGCTGTTGGAACGCCAATTCATGGAGTAGAATTAAAAATTAGTAATCCAGATTCTTTTCAAGAAGGAGAAGTAATGGTGAAAGGAAAAATTGTGATGGATGGCTATTTTAGAGATGAAGAATTGACAAATCAAACAATTAAAAATGGCTGGCTTTATACAGGAGATATTGGAAGTGTACATAAAAATCACTTTTTGTATTTAAATGGTCGAGCAAAGGAATTAATTGTTTCTGCAACAGGAAAAAAAACAAGTCCAGATGAAATAGAAATTCAGTTTAAAAGTTTGCCTTTTGTAGAAGATTTTGCTGCTGTAGGAATTTCTAAAAATGATGATGAAGGAGATGTTGTTTATTTGGCAATTGTTTTAAATGAAGAAGAAAAAACAGAAAAACAAAAGAAAATTATTGAAAAAGAAATTCTAAAACGAAACGAAACTTTACCACATAGATTACGAGTAAAAGAATTGTTTTACACTTCTTTAATACCAAGAACAAGTATTTTAAAGGTAAAAAGAAAAAAACTTGCAGAACAAATTTTACAAAGTATAAACTCAAAAGATATTTCACAAGAAATTACAACTTCTAAAAAAGAAAATTTAGATGTTGTAACTACAGAAATCGTGCAATTATTAGAATATTTATGCAAATTGAATTATGAAGAAGGAATATGGGAACACAAACATTTAAGTGAGTTTGGTTTGGATTCATTGATGAGTATTCAATTCTATAATTTATTGAAAGAGAAATTTCCTGAGCAAATCAGAGCAGAATGGATTTATGCAAATCCAACAGTAAAAGAGCTTTCAGAAAGTATTCAACAAGGAAAACCAACATTTAAGCTTAAAAAAATAGAAGAACAAAAAGAGATATTTACTTTTAAAGGAATCCGTTGGAGAAAAAATGCAGAAAAGCAAATTCCTTATAAAACACCTGTATTAAAAAATATTTTTATTACAGGAGCAACAGGAGTTTTAGGTGGACATGTGATGTTAAATCTGCTTAAAAATACAAATGCAATTGTTTATTGTTTATCCAGAGAAAAGAAAAAAGAAAAAGCTTTAGAGCGAATTTCTTCTTTATTAGAAGTTTATCAAATTGATAAAGAAGAATTTGAAGCTGTAAAACATCGAATACATATTATTTTAGGAGATGTTTCTACGGAAAATTTTGGCTTAAATTCCATTGAATATGATCATTTATGTGAAATTATTGATGCAACGATTCATAGTGCAGCAAAAGTTTCACTTCATGGAATTTATGAAGAATTATATGATATTAATGTTTTAGGAACGAAAAATTGTATTGAATTCGCTTTAAAAACGCGTACAAAACGAATGATTCATGTTTCGACTTATAGTATTTATGGTGATGCAATTTATACACAAGAAAATCCATTAACAGAGGAATTGTTTGATATTGGACAAAAATTTGAAAACATGGGATATCAGCAATCCAAATTTGAAGCAGAAATTTTAGTGAGAGCTTCTTCTAGAAAAGGATTAAAATGGTCCATTGTTCGTCCAGGAGATATTTATGGAGATTCAAAAACTGGAGCTTATCCGCTTTATCAAACAACTGTAACAGGAATTTATTATGATATTTTAAGAACAGTTGTGGAAACAAAAAAAGCGATGGAAAGTAGTCGTTATTTTGATATTACACCTGTAGATTTTGTGAGTAATAGTATTTTATTTCTGTTATTTAAATATCCTTTTGTTTATGGAACTTATCATCTAAAAAATGGAAATATCACAAAATATAATGATGTTTTAGCACTTATTAAATCTATTGGTTTTGATTTTTCAGTTTTGAAACAAGAAGAATATATGCAAAAAGTTTTGCAAAATGATTTTAAAGATGAAAGTGGAAAAGAATACAGTTCGATGACTTTAGATTTATTAAAATTAAAACCAGAAGTCATGGAAACAGAAACGAAAACATATGTAGACGCTTCAAAAACGTCTTCTCTTCTTTCTTTTTATGAAATTAATTGTGAAGCACCATCCACAGATTTATTTAAAACCTATTTCAATTATTGTAGAGAAGTGAACTACCTGTAATTTAATTTTTGCCATATTTTTAAAAATAATTCTATTTAACATTACCAAATAGAATTATTTTTTTACATTTGTAAAATAAAAGACCTTTTAATCTTTTATATAATTAAAAATCAAAAAATATGGAGTTTACAAAAGAAAAAACAGTAGCATCTTATGTAAATGAGAATATTGCAAATGCACATGTTTTCAAGAGATATGGAATCGATTTTTGTTGTGGAGGAGGAATCTCAATTGAAAGAGCTTGTGCAAAGAAAAATGTAGAACTTTCGGAAGTTTTAGAAGCTTTAGAGAAAGTTAATTCCCCAATAACAGAGGAAAAAGACTTTAATAATTGGGAACTTGATACTTTACTAGATTATATCGTAGATACACATCATTCATATGTAGAAGAAAATATTCCTGTGGTTAAAGCTTATGCAAATCGAGTTGCAGAAGTTCATGGTCATCATTATTCTGAAGTGATTAAAATTAAAGAATTATTTGATGAAGTTTCAGGAGAATTAGCGATGCATTTGAAGAAAGAAGAATTAGTTTTATTTCCATTCGTTAAAAAACTTTTAACAGCACAAAGACAAAAACAATCAATTGAATTTCCGCATTTTGGAACTGTAAATAATCCTGTTCGAATGATGGAACATGAACATGAAAATGCTGGAGATGTTTTTAAAGAAATCGCAAAACTTACCAATAATTACACACCTCCTGCGGAAGCTTGTAACACTTTCAAAGCTCTTTATGCTTTATTGCAAGAGTTTGAAAACGATTTACATACACACATTCATTTAGAGAATAATATTTTACACCCAAAAGCTATTGCCTTAGAAACGGAAGTTTTGGGTTGAAATACATGATAGAGATATGCGAATGAGTTGCCTAAACTATATTATGTTAGTTAGTTTATTTTAGTAATACTTTACTAGAAATAGTATTTTTGTAAATAATAAAAGTTTAGGCAACTTTAATTTATCATATGGAACTCCCCTTAAAAATATACAACAGGATTAGTATTTTTTATCTTTTCTGTATTGCAATATTAGGTGTTTTATTACGCTTAATGTTCGTAAATCCTGTTGGTTTTTCTTACAAGAATATTCTTCATACACATTCACATATTGCTTTGCTTGGATGGGTGTATTCTGCGATAGTTGTTTTATTATACCAACTTTTTATTCGAAAAAAATATAGAAATCGGAAGAAATTTTGTAAAATTTTTATCGCAACACAAATAACAATTATTGGAATGTTTATCACCTTTCCAATACAAGGTTATGCGTTATTTTCGATTATTTTTTCAACTTTATTTTTACTTTGTTCCTATTGGTTTGCTTATTTTTTTATTAGAAAAACAGATATAAAACTTAAAAATTCTAATTCTTATAAATTAGCTAAAACAGGTTTATATTATTTAATTCTTTCCAGTGTTGGACCTTGGTCACTTGGAATTATCATGACGAAATTAGGAGCAAGTTCTCCTTGGTATAAAAATGCGATTTATTTTTATTTACATTTTCAATACAATGGTTGGATTACAGTTATAATTCTAGCTTGTTTTCTTTATTTATTAGAAAAATCAAATATTAGTTTAAGCAAAAATCTATTTAAAAAATTCTCTGTTTTTCTACATATAAGTATCATTTTTACTTTTTTTATTTCTGTTTTATGGATGAAACCTACTAGTTTTATCTATGGTTTAGCAGTTGGAGGAAGTATTCTACAAATTATAGCATTCGGAATTCTTTTAAAGTTTACTCAGATAAGTTGGAAACATCTTAAAAAGAGTTTTAGCAAATTTCAAAAACAACTTTTATTCATTTTAGGATTTATTTTTCTTGCAAAAATTATCATGCAACTTCTAGGTTCTTTTCCAAATTTTGCTAATTCTATGGCTCTAGATCGTGAAATTGTAATCGGATATTTACATTGGAATTTTCTTGGAATCGGAACTTTTGGTCTGTTATTTTTCCTTCAATATTTTAAAATGATTAAACTAAAGCAATTGGAAACCTATATTTTTCTTTTAGCTTTTATTCTTACAGAAGCTCTTTTGTTCTACAAAGGATTAATTTTACAAATTGGTGGAAACCTCTTTTCTTCCTACTTTTTGTATTTATTTTTAGCAAGTTGTGTGTTTTTATTGGCTACTGGTATCATATTTATTCGTAATTTAAGGCATTAGATGCCATTTTCATTATACAAATTAGCAAGAATTCTCGTATTTTTGCATTAAAGAATTTCCTATGCTATCAAACGCCTGTAAATATGCTATCCGTGCCGTTTTATTCTTAGCTCTGAATGCTAAGGATAATAGAAAATATGGTGTGAAAACTATTTCTGAAGAATTAGATTGTCCACAACCATTTTTATCTAAATTATTACAACAACTTACAAGAAAAAATCTGGTTTCTTCTACAAAAGGACCAAAAGGTGGATTCTTCTTAAGTGATGAAAATAAGCAAAATACAGTTTATGATATCGTAGAATGCATTGATGGAACTAGTAAATTTGAAAATTGTTTTCTTGGTCTTTCAAAGTGTAATGATGAAGAGCCTTGTCCAGTTCATGAGAACTTTAGAGCCTTCAAAAAAGGACTTTTAAAGAAATTTCAAGACAAAACTATCGAAGAATTTGCTGAGAATATTGATATAAAAGGAATACGTTATTTATAAACATTGAAAAATGATGTGATTTTTATTCAGAAGTCACATCATTTATTACCTGATAAATCAAATCAATTTCATAACCTCTATATTGTAAATAAGAAAATAATTTCTGTTTTACCTTATAAATATCAGTGTCTTTAATACTTTCATTCTTTTTTTCTGCAATTTCATAAACGGTTTTTATATACTCTTTTTCTTCAATTTCTTTTAAAGCTGTTTTTATATTATATGCAGAAATATCACGCATTTTTAGTTCTCTTGTTATACGCTGTTTCCCCCATTTTTTTATTCTAAATTTTCCTCTTGCAAAACTTTGTGCAAATCTTTCTTCATTAAGAAAATTATGTTCCATTAAATGTAGTAAAATTACTTCAATAGCTTCTGGAATCATTCGCATTTTACGAAGCTTCTCCTCCACTTCTTTATGACATCTATCTTGATATGCACAATATCTTTCTAAAACTCTTTTTGCTTCTTCTACGGAATAAAATTTATCTGACATTTTTCTCTTTTAAAAACAAAAATGAGCAAAAACATTAAATTTTCACTCATTTTCATTAAAATTATATTGAATTTTGCTTAAAACAAAGAATTATTTATTCATTAATTCTTCAATTTCTTCAACTTCAATTGGAATATCTCTCATTAAGTTAAATGGTTCTCCATTTGCTTGAATAATCACATCATCCTCTAAACGAATTCCCATATTTTCCTCTGGAATATAAATTCCTGGTTCTACAGTAAATGCCATATTTTCCACCATCGGAGTTTTTAAAGCTCCATAATCATGTGTATCTAATCCAATATGATGTGAAGTTCCATGCATAAAATATTTCTTGTATGCTGGCCAATCTGGATTTTCATTTTGAACATCTGCTTTATCAATTAATCCTAAACCTAAAAGTTCAGAAGTCATAATATTTCCTACTTCTTTATGATATTCTGCCCAAAGTGTTCCTGGAACTAATAATTTTGTAGCTTCATTTTTCACTCTTAAAACAGCATTATAAACTGCTTTTTGTCTATCTGTAAAACGTCCATTTACCGGAATTGTTCTTGTCATATCTGAAGCATAATTTGCATATTCAGCTCCAACATCTAACAATAATAAATCTCCGTCTTTACACTGTTGATTATTCTCAATATAATGTAAAACACAAGCGTTATATCCAGAAGCAATAATTGGTGTGTAAGCAAATCCTTTCGAACGATTTCTTACAAATTCATGTAAAAATTCTGCTTCAATTTCATACTCCATTACACCTGGTTTTACAAATTCTAAAATTCTTCTAAAACCTTTGTTTGTTAAATTACAAGCGTGTTGCATTAAATCCAACTCTTCTTGCTCTTTAACACCTCTGATTTTTTGTAAAATTGGATTACTTCTTTCCCAAGAATGTGCAGGGAAATCTTGCTTACATTTTTTGATAAAACGATCTTCACGAGTTTCTGTTTCAACAGCCTGACGATAATGCTCATTTGTGTTGAAATAAATTTTCTCTGCTTCAATCATTAAACCATAAAAAACTTTATCGAAATCGCTTAACCAATACACAGTTTTAATTCCTGAAGTTTCATAAGCTGACTCTTTAGAAAGCTTCTCTCCTTCCCAAATTGCAATATGCTCATTTGTTTCTCTAACAAAAAGAATTTCTCTATGTTTTGGATCCATTGCATCTGGAAAAAGAAGTAAAATACTTTCTTCTTGATCCACGCCACTTAAATAAAAAATATCTCTATGTTGTGCAAATGGCAATGTGCTATCAGCACTCACAGGATAAATATCATTTGAATTGAAAACAGCAATTGATTTAGGTTTCATTTCTGCTGTAAACTTTGCTCTATTTTTTATAAAAAGTGATTTATCTATTGGATGGTATTTCATAATTATTATCAGTTCTAAAAATTATTGAATGTAACAAAAATAAGAATTTGGAAAGGATTCTTTTTATTTTTTAAAGGTTTTATTTTAATTAAAAAAAGTGAATATTTTCAGGACATTTTTTAATCAAAAAAACTTATTTTTTTAATTATATTGCGGAAAATTATAGCTTATGAAAAGAAAAACATTAAAACAACTTTATGGTTTAATTCCTGTAATAATTTTAGTTCTTATTCAAATTTTTGACAAAGAAGATAAATTTCTCTATTTGCAATTTGGATTACTAGGAATTATGGTTCTATTTTTCGTTTATATAACGATTAAAAGAAGTACAGAATAAATATAAAAAAAGCTTCCAAAATTAAATTTAGAAGCTTTTCTATTTTATTTAAATGATTTTCTAGTCTAAAATTGCTTGAATTCCTGGCAAAGTTCTTCCTTCTAGCATTTCTAACATTGCTCCACCTCCAGTACTTACATAACTTACTTTATTTTGGAAACCAAATTTCTTTACAGCTGCAACTGAATCTCCTCCTCCAACTAAAGAGAAAGCACCGTTTTTGGTTGCTTCTGCAATAATATTTCCTAAAGCAATTGTTCCTTTTGCAAAATTATCTAATTCAAAAACTCCAACAGGACCATTCCAAAGAATTGTCTTTGATTGTGCAATAACTTCAGCAAATAATTCAGATGTTTTCTCTCCAACATCTAATCCCATCCATCCATCAGGAATTTCATTTGTATCTACTTCTTGTGTATTTGCATCATTTGAAAAAGCATCTGCAATCACCGCATCTACAGGTAAATGAATTTGTACATTTTTTGCTTTTGCTTTTTCTAAAATATCAAGAGCTAATTGTAATTTATCATCTTCACAAAGAGAATTTCCAATTTTTCCTCCTAAAGCTTTCACAAATGTAAAAGTCATTCCTCCACCAATAATAATGTGGTCTACTTTATCTAAAATATTCTCAATTACTCCAATTTTTGAAGAAACTTTTGCTCCACCTAAAATTGCTGTAACAGGTTTTTCACTATTATTTAAAACTTTATCCATACTTTCAATTTCTTTCGCTAATAAGAATCCAAAATATTTATCATTTGGAAAAAATTGTGCAATAATTGCAGTAGAAGCATGCGCTCTATGTGCAGTTCCAAATGCATCATTAATGTAAACATCTCCTAAACTTGCCAATTTTTCAGCAAAAGCTACATCTCCTTTTTTCTCCTCTGGATGAAAACGTAAATTTTCTAATAATAAAACTTCTCCATTTGCTAAAGATTTTGCAGCTTCTTCAACTTCTTCTCCAATACAATCCGATACAAACTTAACTTGTACACCTAATATTTCTGTAACTTTACCTACAATATGTTTTAAAGAAAATTTCTCTTCAACTCCTTTTGGTCTTCCTAAATGTGACATTAATATTACGGAACCTCCGTCTTCTAACACCTTGATTATCGTTGGTTTTGCAGCTTCAATTCTAGTAGTATCTGTTACTTGGAAATTATCATCTAAAGGAACATTAAAATCAACTCTGATTAATGCCTTTTTATTTTCAAAATTAACTTGTTGTATTGTTTTCATTAGGTTTTGTTGTTTTGTTACAAATATACTTTAAAAACTCAGAAAAGTGCTGTATTTTTAGATATACTAGTTATATTTGCTTATGCATTTTTCAGAAATAATTGGACAGGAACATATTAAAAACCATTTACTTCAAACAATCGAAAACAATCGCATTGCGCATGCTCAATTGTTTGTTGGAAAAGAAGGAAGTGGAACTTTGGCAATGGCGTTGGCTTATGCGCAAATGTTATTATGTAAGGATAGTAAGGATAAAAATGTTTGTGAACTAAAATGTGAAAAACTAACACATCCTGATTTACATTTTGCTTTTCCTGTAGCAACAAATGATCAAGTTAAAAAACATGCTATCAGTAATTTATTTTTAAACGAATGGCGAAATTTTTTAAAAGAAAATAGTTATGCAAATCTTTACGATTGGTATCAATACATCGGAGTTGATAACAAACAAGGTCAATTAAGTGTTGATGAAGCAGAACAAATCGTAAAAACTTTACAACTAAAATCTTTTGAAGGTGGAGCAAAAGTTATGCTTATTTGGATGCCTGAAAAAATGCATGTTTCTGCGGCAAATAAACTTTTAAAATTAATTGAAGAACCTCCAAAAAACACTGTTTTTCTTTTGGTTTCTGAAGATGAAGAACAAATTATTAATACGATTCGTTCTCGTTGTCAAATTATTCATTTTCCTCCTTTAAGTGTAAATCAAATCGCTGAAACGTTAATTTCACAAAAAAATGTTTCTAATGAAGAAGCAAATAGTATTGCAATGCAAGCTAATGGAAATTATAATAAAGCTTTAAAAATTCTTTCTGATAATTCGAAAGAAATCGAATTCGAACAATGGTTTATTACTTGGATTCGTGCAGCTTTTAGAGCAAAAGGAAATGCTTCTGTAATTCAACAATTAATTGAATGGAGTGATACAATTGCAGCTTCTGGAAGAGAAACTCAAAAACAATTTTTAAACTATTGTTCTCAATTTTTCCGTCAAGCTTTACTTTATAATTATGGTGCAAAAGATTTAGTTTTTATGAAACCTAAAACTTCAAATTTTAAATTGGAAAACTTTGCTCCTTATATTCATAGCCAAAATATTCATGCAATTTCAAAAGAATTAGATGATGCAATTTATCATATTGAAAGAAATGGAAATGCTAAAATAATTTTGTTAGATTTATCAATTAAACTAACTAGATTTTTACACCAAAAAGAACAATAACGATGGATTTAATCAAAGACTACATTACAGAAATTTTAATTCTTATTTTTTTAATTATTACTTTTTTACAATCTGGAATCGATAAAATTATGGATTGGAAAGGAAATGTTTCTTTTATAACAGATCATTTTAAACTTTCTCCACTTAAAAATATGGTTCCTCTTCTTTTAGCAATCGTAATGATTATTGAAGCAATTGCAGGAGTTTTAATGGTTATCGGAATTTATCAACTTGCAACTTCAGGTGCAAAAGAAATTGCTTTATATGGAGCCATTCTTTCTGCTGTCACTCTAATTTTCCTTTTAATCGGACAACGTTTAGCAAAAGATTATGCAGGTGCAATGTCACTTACTGTTTATTTTATTTTAAACATGATGGCAATCTATCTTCTTAGTCACTAATATTTTAGAAAATATTCATAATAGAGAAAATTAATAATAATATAATATTTAAATTAATTTTCTCTATTATTATTTTTAACTATGCTTAAAGTAAAATAAATAACTTTTGTTTATTGAAATTAACTCAAAATAACGCTTTTTAAAGCATTTTTTGATTTTTTAGGTCTTCGTATATTCTTATTAAGCTAATTCTTTCTAAAACAAGCTTATTTCAAGTATTTACACCTTAAAAAGAGATTATTTTTTAGAATTCTTATTTTTTAAAATATAAATGTGAGAAGAATATTCTTTTGTAGAAATTGCTTTTACATTTGAAATAAATCCAATCCAAAAAGCTGTTATCAAATTTGAATTTCCTGTTTTGTATTTTTCACTTAAAAGAGAAACATAAAAAGAATCAAAATACATCGGCAAAACTTTTTCTACTTCCATATGTACTTTTACAAATAACATCGAAATTGATTTCTTAGAAAAATGCCAAAGATGACGCGGAACATCATAAGCTGCCCAAAAACTTTTATAATAATCTGCATCATAAGATTTATAATTTGGAACAGCCACAATTAATACTCCATCTTTTTTCAACATCTTTTTTAATTGCTTAATATAATAATTCAAATCCGGAACATGTTCTAAAACATGCCACATCGTAATAACATCAAATTTCTCTTTTTTATAAGCTTCAATTTTTCTTTTAACTGATTTCTTTTCTAATTTTTCATTTGCTAAATCTCTTGCACCTTTGTTTGGCTCTACACCAAAAACTTCCCAGTTTCCTTCTTGACACACTTTCAAAAATTCTCCTGTTCCAGCTCCAACATCTAACATTTTCTTTGTTTCTGTTTGAAAAGAATTTAATAATTGTAATTTCTTTTTCAACGTATGTTTTTTCACACGTTGGTAAATTTTGTCTACAAAAGAAGTATTCGAATCTGTATGTGAAATATATTCTTCACTTTCATAATAGGATCCTAAAAATTCTTCTTTTGGTCTAGGCGAAGTAATCAAAAGTTCCGATTCTTCATCTATCATTATCTGAAATGTTTCTTTTGAAACTGTATAATCTTTACTCTTTATAAATTCAACTAATTCGGAATTTGTAATAGGAGATTTATCGATAATTTCAAAAGTATCTTGCATCGTAATTGTTTCTTATTTGGGGATTAGTTTTCTCTTCTCAAATTTTCTTTTTCATTTTATTTTGGGCGTTTCCTTCTTCTTCCATAAATTTCAGAATTCAGGTCGGGCTTTCCGCTATATCTTTTGCTGCAAATCTGCAAGCAACAAAAGGATGCCGCTGCAATCCCTAACGCATCCGTTTTTCAAAAAGAAAATCTTTCAAAAATTTTCGAAAACAAATATAACAGCTTTTCTCAACTCGAATAAATTTTCTTTTCAAACAATCATTTAAAATTAATTTTCATTCTCTAAAGTCGAATTCTAATTTTAAAAATTACAAATCAAAATTTTCATAAAAAACAAAATCGTTCCACGTGGAACAACCCAATAAAAAATCCTTCTTCACAATTTGAAAAAGGATTTTTTAATATTTTAAATAAAGTAAATTGACCGTTAAGCTAAATCAAAACTCGGCAACTGAGCGAAGCCGAAGTTCGGTAGCTGAGCGAAGCCGAAGCTATCTTCCCATATACACCAATAATACCGAAATATCACTTGGAGAAACTCCACTAATTCTACTCGCTTGCGAAATTGTTTTCGGACGAATTTTCATCAATTTCTCTCTTGCTTCATGCGATAAAGATTTCACTTTTGTAAAATCAAAATCATCACGAATTTTAATATTTTCTAAACGATTCAGTTTATCTGCATTGTTTTTTTCCTTTGCAATATATCCTGAATATTTAACATGAACTTCCGTTTGTTCAATGATATCATGTGTCAATTTATGCTCTTCAATAAATGCAGCAACTTTCTCTAACTTTTTAAAATCGTTAAAGTCTAATTGCGGACGAGCAAGAATTTTAAACATCTTCATCGATTGTGGAATCGGAGTTGTTTTCTTTTCTTCTAAAATAGGGTTAATCTCTTCAGGACGCACGGAAGTTTCTTTTAAGAAATCCACAAACATTTGCGTTTTAATTTCTTTATCCACCACTAAATCCATTCTTTCTTGCGAAGCCAAACCTAAATCGTAAGCTTTTTTTGTCAAACGTAAATCAGCATTATCTTGTCTTAAAAGTGTACGATATTCTGCTCTAGACGTAAACATA
This sequence comes from Aureivirga marina, assembly GCF_015767265.1. Taxonomy (GTDB): domain Bacteria; phylum Bacteroidota; class Bacteroidia; order Flavobacteriales; family Flavobacteriaceae; genus Aureivirga; species Aureivirga marina. The sequence continues at coordinate 108,671 of NZ_JADPIB010000008.1, read as the reverse complement.
CGATAAGGTTCTTCTGTTCCTTTCGTAATTAAATCATCAATTAAAACTCCAATATAAGCTTCATTTCTTTGTAAAATAAATGGCTCTTTTTCTTGGATTTTTAATGCAGCATTAATTCCTGCCATTAATCCTTGAGCTGCCGCTTCTTCATATCCAGTTGTTCCATTAATTTGTCCTGCAAAGAAAAGATTTGAAACCAACTTTGTTTCTAAAGTATGATTCAATTGTGTTGGTGGGAAATAATCATATTCAATTGCATATCCATAACGCAACACTTTTACATTTTCAAAACCGGCAACTTTACGTAAAGCTTTATCTTGAACATCTTCTGGTAAAGAAGTTGAAAAACCATTTACATACATTTCAATCGTATTCCAACCTTCTGGTTCCACAAAAATTTGATGTCTATCTTTCGAAGCAAAACGATCAATTTTATCCTCAATAGATGGACAATATCTTGGACCAGTACTTTGAATTCTACCATTAAACATTGGAGAACGATCAAATCCAGAACGTAACAAATCATGAACTTCTTGAGAAGTATATGTCATGTAACAATCTTTTTGTGTTTCCAATTTTTTAGATGTTGGTAAATAAGAAAATTTCTCTGGATTTTCATCTCCTGGCTGCGGAATCATTTTAGAATAATCTAATGATCTTGCATCCACTCTTGGAGGCGTCCCTGTTTTCATTCTTCCAGCTTCAAAACCAACTTTTACTAGGTCTTCTGTAATTCCTCTTGCAGCAGATTCTCCAGCTCTTCCTCCTCCAAATGTTTTTTCACCAATATGAATTAATCCATTTAAGAAAGTTCCAGCTGTAATGATTACAGTTTTTGCTTTTATTTCAATTCCTAAAGCAGTAATTACTCCTTTAATTTCATTTTCTTCAATGATAAGTCCCGTTACCATTTCCTGATACATATCAAGGTTGTCAGTATGTTCTAACATCACTCTCCATTCTTCAGCAAATCGCATACGATCACTTTGTGCTCTTGGACTCCACATAGCAGGACCTTTAGACTTGTTCAACATTTTAAATTGAATAGCCGTTTTGTCTGTTACGATTCCACTATATCCTCCAAGTGCATCAATTTCTCGAACAATTTGTCCTTTGGCAATTCCACCCATTGCTGGATTACAGCTCATCTGAGCGATGTTCTGTAAACTCATAGTGATAAGCAATGTTTTTGCACCTAAGTTTGCACTAGCTGCAGCAGCTTCACTTCCTGCGTGTCCACCACCAACGACAATTACGTCATATGTTGTTGTAAATAAACTCATATTTAAAAAAGTTCCACGTGGAACATTGATTTAAAATTTTTTGCAAAAGTACAAAAAGGATTTTAAATCGAATACTAGAGTTTTCCTAAATAATAGATTTAGAATAAGTTAAGACATTCGTCTTCTTTTTCACGCATAATTTTCTTTTCTTCAGGAGTTTTATCTTTATATCCCATATAATGTAAAACGCCATGAATCATAACTCTACGTAATTCTTCTTCAAAAGTATAACCTAAATCAATAGCATTTTCACGAACTCTTTCAACAGATATAAAAATATCACCACTGATTAATTTTCCCATTGTATAATCAAAGCTAATTACATCTGTTAATGTATCATGATCTAAATATTTTACATTCAAACTATGTAAATATTCATCATCACAAAAGATATAATTTATCTCTCCTTCTGTAAAATCTGTTTCTTCAAAACAAGCAGCAATCCACTCTGTTATTCTTGCTTCATCATCTAATTCAAAATCTAACTCGTAATTGAAAAGTACCATGGTTGTTTATTTTAATTGTTGTTGAAAATATTCTTGAACTTTCTTTTTATAAATAGATTGTAAAGGTAAAGATTGCCTTTGTAAAATTTCATCTTTATTATAGAAATTCTCAGGTAAATTTAATGAATCAATTTGGTAAAAATCATACTCTGTTTTATTCGTATTCGATTCTCTTTTGGAATCTTTCCCTTGTTCTTTCTCAGCTTTTTGCAATTTTAAAAGCTCATGTTTTAATAATTGCATTTGTTTTTTATAAGATTCAGTTACTCCTTTATCTAACAATTGTTTTTCTAATTGTTTCATTTTCGTAACAGCTTTAGAACCATTCCCTCCTTTTCCTTTCTTTCCATTTTTAGCTATATAATCTTCTAAAGCTTGGCGCAATTTAGCTTGCTGTTTATAGATTTCATATAATCGTTCACTTTCAGCTTCGCTATTTCCATCCTCGCCATTCTGATTTCCTTGTCCATTTTGTCCAGAAGATTGCCCACCTTTTTGTCCAGATTTTCCTTGTTGTTTTCCTCCTTGTTGTTGACCTTGTTTGCCTTTTCCTCCTTTTTGTCCATCACCTTGTTGTTCACCAGGTTTTTGTCCTTCTTTTCCTTTTTTACCTTGCTGCATTTGCTGCATCATTTCGTCATGTTGTTTAATGATATCAGGTAAACTAAAAGATTTCCCTTGTCCTTTTGAATTTCCTTTACCTTGCCCTGGAAATGGAGGAGGCATTTGCATGTTATTTAAAAGTTCACTTAAAAGTAAAGCTAAATTATTTGCTCCTGTAATGATAAATTGTTGATCAGATAATCCTGTTTGATATTGATTTTCTGTGAAATGTTCAAAAGAATTTTCAATGTAATAATGAATATTTGAAACATCCTCTAAAACTCTATTAGACAATTTTGGAGTTCGTAACGATAAAACATATAAGCTATCATCAATATGCTCGAAATGTTGTTTTAATTTTTGCTGTAATTTAATATTTGAAGCAAAAGAAGGATGTTTTGTCGAAGCATTTTGGAAACGTTCCATCAAATCTTCTTGTTCAAAAGAAAAAGTCAATAAGTTTTCAACAATTAAACGAAGTGTTTCAATATTTTCTTCAATCATTTCTCCAGATTGTTGCATCATCGCTTGCATCATTTGCATGCTGATATTTTGCATTTGTTGACTAGCTTTTTTCTGATTCTTTTTAGGAGATTGTTGATTTTGTTGGTTTTGATTTTGTGGAGATTCTTGACTTTTTTGCTTATCAGAATTTTGCTTTTCTGATTCTTCTTTTTCTCCATTTTGTTGTTCTCCTTCTTGAGAATCTTTCTTTTCTGAATTAGAATTTTCTTGATTTTTTAATTGCTCTTCTTGTTTCTTTTCGATTTTATCTAATTCTTTAGAAACTTGATTTTCCTCAAATTTCGTATCTGGTAATTGCATTGGTTGCTTTAAATCTTCATTATCTTTTCGTAATTCATCCAATGCTTTTTTTTGCTTTTCAAATTCTTTCGCTAATTCATCTTGCGCCTTTTTTTGTTCTTCTAAAGATTTATCCTCTTTATTCTCGGCAAGTTCCTCTTGTTTTTTAGCTAATTCTTCTAATTTATTTGCAATATCATTTGCTTTTTGTTCCACATAAAAACGTTTTGTCAATTCTAAAACTCGCTCTAAACTTTGCTCTTGCGCTTCTTGTTGTTTTGCTAATTGCTTTAATTTTTCAACTAAATCTTCTTTATTTAATTTCTCTGAAAGCTTCTTTAATTCTTCTAAAAGTTTCTTTTGTTTTTCAAGATCTTCTGCTTCTTTTAAACGCTCTTCAATCGCTTCTTGATCTTCTTTTAATCGATCTTCTAAATCATTCGATTTTTGCTCTTGAAAATTCTGTTTTAAAGTCTCTGCTTGCTTTTCTAACATTTCATTGTATTGCTCATGTCTTTTCAAAAATTGTTCTAATTTCTTCTTATCAGACCATTGCATTTTCTCCGACTTTTGCAAATTATCTTCAAATGATTTTAATTCTTTTGAATTTTCTTTTGTGTTTTCTAAAGCATCTTGAAGCTTATCAATCGATTCTTTTTGTTCTTTAATTAATTCGTCTTGAACTTCTTTTTGCGTCTTTTTATAATAACTAAAAGTTTGTGTTTTAGCCGATTTATTTCCATGTAAAATATCATTATCAAAAACTTCAAAATAAAAAGCATAAGAAATTCCTTCCTCAATTTCTAAATGTTGTGGAAAAACATATTGAAACTGCTGATAACTTTCTGTATTTATTGGAAAACGATAAGTTTTTTGATTTTCTGGATTTTTCTCATCAAAATAAACCAATTGTAATTTTGAAATTCCATAATCATCTGAGACTTGTCCTTTAAAAAATGCTGGTCCACGAGAAATGGAATCGATATTTGTAATTACATCAATTTTTGGTGAAGCATCAGAAATTGTTTCAATTGAAAACTGTAAAACTTCATAATCTTTTAAAGCTTTATTAGAAGAAGAAATTGTATAATTAATTGGTTTGAAAATTCTTTTTTGAAAAAAATATTCTGTGTTGTTTTCTTCAGATTTTGAAAACTTTTCTATTTCCTCTGAATTAAATGCTACATTTTCTGTATTATTAGTTTTTACAATCCACTTAACATTTGTTCCTTCAGGAACTACAATATTTCCAGTATTTTTAATCGTTTCTTTTTTCTTGTTTGTATAAGCTGGATAACTTAATAACATTTCAAAATCAGTAATTACTGGAGCATTTACAAGATTTATTTTATAATTTTTAGAAGAAAATCTATTTGCTTCAAAATAAAAATCAACAGGTTTTTGAATATTTTGAAAAGTAAATTGAAAAGCTCCTAAATCATTTTTAGCTAAAAGATAATTTTCACCATCAAAATGAATTTCTACATTTTCAGGTTGTACGTCACCAATAATTTCAAGAGTAATTGGTAAAGAACTTCCTTCTACAGCACTTAAATTCTCATGTAAAAGATGAAATTTAAAAGGTGCTGGAGGCTCAAATTCTTTTTTGTATTGCACAACTCGATCCAGACTATCGTTAAATATCTTCACATCACCAGTCAATAAAGTGATAAAAATAATTCCAAGTGGAAAAGCTGCATAACGAAGATATTTTACATTGGTTTTGAAATTAATTGCCTTTTTAAAAGGAATTGGTTGTAATTCTTTACTTTTTTGTTCAATACTAGCTATTAATAATTCTGATTTTGCGTCTGAGGCTCCAAGTTGAAGAACATTTAAAAGCTTATCTCCTACTTCTGGGAAGTGATTTCCGATTATTTTTGAAGCTTCTTCGTCTGAAATTCCTTTTTGTAATCCAATTAATTTAAAAATTGGAAGAAAAATAAAGCGAATTAATAAAATAAATTCAACAAAAATAAACAGCCAAAATAAGATAGCTCGGTAAGAAGATTTCAACCAAAAAAAGTGTTCAACAAACAGAGTACCAATAAAATACAGCAATCCAAAACTAAAAAATAATATACTTCCTTTTAGTAATTCGTTTCTATAATATTTTTTAATAAAGAATTTTAGCTTATCTTTTATGTAATGAATCGATTGCAAAACAGACAATTAATTTAAATAGTTAGTAAAACGTAAAGTTAAAACAATTATGAAAAATACGTATTTGATTCTGTGTGCATTTTTTATTTCTATAGGTATTTATGCACAAAGCGCTTGGACTCAGAAAAAAAATGAATGGTATGTACAAGCTGGCTTCTCTAGTATTAACGATTATTCTGGGCTTTTTGGTGCAAATGATAACACTTATAATACTTCTAGAAAAATCACGGATAATACTTTACAAATTTATGCAAAATATGGAATAACGGATAAGACAACGGTTCTTGTGGATGTTCCATATAAAATTTTAAAAACTGGAGATTTATCTGAAAATCCTACACACGCTCCTACAATTGCAGATGGAACTTTTTCAAATTTAGGAAATATTTATGTTGGAGTTCAACATAATTTTATCAATAAAGGTGTGGTAGTTTCTGGACAATTAAATCTTGGAATTAATTCTTCTAGTTTTGATGAGGAAACTGGTTTAAGAACTGGTTATGACGCATGGGAAATTATTCCAACAATCAACGTAGGAAAAGGTTGGGATAAATTTTATTTACAAGGAAATTTCGGAGTTAATTTAAAAACAAATGATTATAGCAATAGTATTGTTGCTAATTTAGAAGGTGGAATTAAATTCTTACAAAGAATTTGGGTAATCGGAGGAATTCATGTTTTAGAATCTTTCGAAGATGGCGAAGTGATTCTTCCACAACAAAATTTACAAACTGGTTTATATTTAAATAACCAAGAATTTGTTGCTTATGGTTTTAAAGTTTTAGGTGAAATTACACCAAAATTCGGAGCTGTAATTGGAACAAATAGTGCTTTCTCTGGAAACTTAGTTGCAAAGAGAAGTGCTTTAAGTTTTGGAATTTATACTAAATTTTAAATAAACAAATCAAACACTTTTAAAAGCTGCTTTCGGGCAGCTTTTTTTATTTTATGATTTTTCTTTTCTAGTAAAAAAATGCTCTCCTCTTGACAATTTATCCATCATATCAATGATAATTTCAGCTTTTTTATCTTCATTTTTTGCAGTGTAAATCCAATTCAAAAAGGTTTGTTGCTGCTCTTTTTTTAGCTTTAAAAAATTTGTATAAACTTTCTTCGGTTCGTTTGCAAAACATTCCATAATTTCTTTAGGAATTTCTGTAGGTGCATTTGCTACATTTAACTTCAAAATAACAGAATCTCCAGATTCTTTTTTGATATTTTTTCGAATCTTCGCATTTACGGCAAGAAATAAATTACCATTTCCTTTTGGCATTAATTTGATTTTTTCCAATTCAAAATCATCTATAAATCCATTAACAATTACCCAACCAAAAGGCATATTCTTATTTGGTTTTATTTCAGGAATTTCAATATAAGTCCAAGCTGCTTTTCCAGTAAATTTCTCTAATATATATTCTTTTTCTAGTAACCATTTTTCTTTTTTCATCGTATATTCTATCTTAAGTTTTAACCAAAAATAAAAAATTCACTTTTAGTTTATAAACAAAAAAGACCATTTATCAACAGTCATTTTTGATTCGTTAATATTTCTTAAAATTTGGTTTTGATTATTCACACTTATCAACAAGTTATTAACAATTCTGTTTATAACTTAATCAAAAAATAAAAAGAAGAAATTACCAATCTAACAAATAAGCAAAAATCAATGGAACAACGATTGTAGCATCCGATTCAATGATAAATTTTGGCGTATCCACATCAATTTTTCCCCAAGTTATTTTCTCATTTGGAACTGCGCCAGAATAAGAACCATAACTTGTTGTTGAATCCGAAATTTGACAAAAATAACTCCAAAAAGGTGTATCAATTTTTTCTAAATCTTGATATAACATCGGTACGACACAAATTGGAAAATCTCCAGCAATTCCTCCACCAATTTGAAAAAATCCAATACCATTTTCTTCTGTATTTTCAATGTACCAATCTGCTAACCAAGTCATATATTCAATTCCAGATTTCATAATATTCGGTTTTAAATCTCCTTTCATGCAATAAGAAGCAAAAATATTTCCCATTGTAGAATCTTCCCAACCTGGAACCACAATTGGTAATTTTTTTTTCGCAGCTTCTAACATCCAACTAACTTTTGGATCGATTTCAAAATATGGTTCTAAAACTCCAGAGAGTAACATTTCATACATAAATTCATGTGGAAAAAAACGTTTATTATTTTGATCTGCTTTTTTCCAAATTGCAAAAATATGCTCTTGTAATCTTCGAAAAGCTTCTTCCTCTGGAATACAAGTATCTGTCACACGATTTAAACCTAATTCTAACAAATCTCTTTCTTGACAAGGAGTTAAATCACGATAATTTGGAACTCTTTTATAACAAGAATGTGCAACTAAATTCATTATATCTTCTTCAAGATTTGCTCCTGTACAAGAAATAATATGTACTTTATCTTGTCGAATCATTTCAGCTAAAGATTTTCCTATTTCTGCTGTACTCATCGCTCCTGCAAGAGTAATCATCATTTTATTTCCACTTTCTAATTGTGCTTCAAAACCTTGTGCAGCATCTACTAAAGCAGCAGCATTAAAATGCTTAAAATGTTCTATTAAAAAATTTGAAATTGATCCTTTATGTTTCATTTTTCAACAATCGATAAGAAAGAAGTTTATAATAAAGTTTAGCAACTAAAAATTGTGGCGCATGAAAATTTTCAATAGGAGCAAGTTCAACGATATCAAATCCTAAAACTATTTTTTGTTCAAAAATTTTATGTAAAAAAGTTAATGTTGGATACCATTCTAATCCTCCAGGTTCTGGAGTTCCTGTTGCTGACATAATTGCAGGGTCTAAAACATCCAAATCAATTGTGATATAAACTTTCGTTCCCATTTGAGAAATTGCATTTTGTATCCAATCTGTTTTTCCAACAATATCTTTAGCAAAATAACATTTTTCTTTATGTAAAAATTGCTTTTCAGAAACATCCATACTTCGAATTCCAACTTGAATTAAATTCGTATGTAAACTTGCTTCATGAAGTGCACAAGCATGATTAAATTTACTTCCTAAATAACTTTCTCTTAAATCTGCATGCGCATCTAATTGAACAATTGTAATATCAGGATGTTTTTCATAAAAAGCTTTGATAATTCCAATACTAATAGAATGTTCTCCTCCAAAAAAAGTTAAGAATTTATCTATTTCTAAAAGTTTTTTTGTGTTTTCATAAACTTTTTGAAACATTCGTTCAGGAGAACTTTTTTCCAAAATTGATGGAAGTATATGAATTCCTTGTTTAAAAGCTTCAGAATCGGTTTCTATATCATATAATTCCATATTCTCAGAAGCTTCTAAAAATGCTTCAAATCCTTTATTTGCACCTTTTCTCCATGTACTTGTTTCATCATATGGGATTGATTGTAATAAAACCTGTGCATTTTCAAACGATGCATATTTTTCGTCAATTCCAGCAAATGTTCTCATAAATCTTTATTGTAACCTAAAATTTTAAACATATCCCCAGCAGATTGCTCTTCACGATAGACATAATCCACAAAATTTCCCTTTTCATCTCTATCAATAATTACGTGTTTTGGAGAGGGAATTAAACAATGTTTTATTCCTCCATAACCACTAATTGAATCTTGATAAGCTCCAGTATGAAAAAAACCTAAATACAAAGGTTCATTTTCTGTTTCTTCAATTTTTGGTAAAAGAATTTCTTGATTTAAATCTTCAGAATTATAATAATCAGAATGATCACAACTAATTCCGCCAATATTTACTCTTCCATATTCTTTATTCCATTTATTAACAGGAAGTAAAATAAATTTTTCATGAATTCCCCAAGCATCCGGAATTGTATTCATCAAACTATTGTTTATGATATACCAAGTTTCGGCATCATTCTGTTGTTTTTTTTCTAAAACTTTAAAAATTATTGCGCCAGATTCTCCGACAGTATATTTTCCAAATTCCGTAAAAATATCTGGCTCAGAAATTTCTTCTTTTTGACAAGCTTCTTTAATATTTTTAATAATTTCATTAATCATATATTCATAATCGTATGAAAAACCAAGATGATTTCGAATAGGAAAACCACCTCCAAGGTTAAAAGAATCTAATGTTTTACTTCTCTTTTTTAATTCGATATATAATTCCAACGCTTTCTGAAATTCTCCCCAATAATATAAAGTATCTTTAATCCCAGAATCCACAAAAAAATGCAACATTTTCAGTTGATAATTTTTATTTTTTTGGATGTTTTTTTGAAAAAATTCTAAAACTTCATTGGCAGGAATACCAAGTCGAGAAGTGTAATAAGCAGACTGTGCTTCTTCATTTATCGCCATTCGAATTCCAATTTTCAATACTTGTTCTGTTCGAATTGCTTTTAATCTTTTAAATTCAGAAATACTATCTAAAATAATGATTGAATTTTCAAAACCAGCTTCTTGAAGTTTGACTATTTTATGTAAATATTCTTCAGTTTTATATCCATTATGAATTATTATTCTTTGTTTATCAATTTTTTCTTTTTCAGCTAAATTTAAAATCAAATCAATATCAAATTCAGACGACGTTTCTAAATTCACTTGGTGTTTTAAAGCTTCATTTATCACATGATAAAAGTGATTACATTTTGTACAGTAACAGAAATGATATCGTCCTTTATAATTATGATTTTTAATAGCTCTTTTAAATAAATTTCGTGTTTTTTTTATTTGATCACCGATTTTTGGAAGGTAAATAAATCGAAAAGGTGTTCCATATTTTTCAATTAAATATTTTAAAGAAACACCATGAAATGTCAAATAACCATTTCGTAAATCAAATCCTTCTTGAGGGAAATAATAACTTTGTTCTATTAAATCAAAATAAGTGTTCTTCATTCACATCTTTTTTAAAACAACATCACTTTTTTGAACAGAAAGAATTTATAATTTATTAAGATTATTAATTCTACATGTGTTATCTTAAATTTAGTTAATTTTTTGATTTTAAATAGATTAAAAACAAAAAAGCATCAAACCTAAATTTAGATTTAATGCTTTTTAATTCTATTTTTTATAAATTTATTTTCCTTGAACAATCAAAACAAATTCACCTTTTGGAGCTTTCTTTTCAAAATGTTGAATTAATTCTTCCACCGTTCCACGAATCGTTTCTTCATACATTTTAGTTAATTCTCTAGAAGCAGACATTTTTCTTTCTGCACCAAAATATTCCTTAAAATGCTGTAATGTTTTCAATAATTTATGTGGAGATTCATAGAAAATCATCGTTCTAGTTTCTTCTGCTAAACTTTTAAAACGTGTTTGTCTTCCTTTTTTAATAGGTAAAAAACCTTCAAAAACAAACTTATCATTTGGCAAACCAGAATTAACCAAAGCTGGAACAAAAGCTGTCGCTCCAGGTAAACATTCAATTTCAACTTCACCTTCCACACAAGCTCTTGTCAACAAAAATCCAGGATCAGAAATCGCTGGAGTTCCTGCATCTGTAATCAAAGCCATCGTTTCTCCTGCTTTCATTCTTTCTACTAACTTATCCACAATTTTATGTTCATTGTGCATATGATAACTTTGCATGTGTGTAGAAATTTCATAGTGTTTTAAAAGTTTTCCAGAAGTTCGTGTATCTTCCGCAAGAATAACATCTACTTCATTCAACACTTTGACACTTCTAAAAGTCATGTCTTCTAAATTACCGATTGGCGTTGGAACTAAATATAATTTCATGATGATTTTTAATATTGGACAAAGGTAGGGAAAATTACATTTTACATCCTATGAATCCAGCGAATTGGATCCAAACGTTTTGTATCTTTTGAAAGTACAAAAGAAAGAATTGTTTTGTCTGTAATTTTATCTGTAAAAATGGTTCCTATTTCTTGTTTTGTTTCCACTTTATCCCCTTTATTTACAGTTACATTCATTAAGTTATTATAAATTGTAATATAATTTCCATGACGAATATAAACTGCTTTTTTCCCACCTTTTAAAACTTGAATTGCGAAAACTTCTCCATCAAAAATACAACGTGCTTTTGCACCTTTTTCTGTTGCAATATGAATTCCTGTTCCGACAATTGTAATTCCTTTAAACGTAGGATGTGGTTGAGGACCAAATTTTCGAACAACCAAACCACGTTCTACAGGCCAAGGTAATTTTCCTCTATTGGATTCAAATTTTACAGCCAAAAATTTAGCTTCTTTTGTAAGAATATATTTCGTTTCTGAAGTCGTTGTTGTTACTTTTGGAGCAGTAGTTTTTTTAGTTTTAGAAGCTTTCTTTTTTGCAGCAGCACGTTTTCTAGCAGCTTCTGCTTTTGCTTTTCTATTTGCTCTAGCAATATCTTCTTTAATCAACTTATCAATTTCTTTATCAATCTTTGCTTCCGCAGCGATTTTACGCTTAATTTCATTCTTATATTTTCGCTCTTTTCGCTTGATTTGCTTGATAATCTTTTCCATGTTCTCTTTTTCCTCTTCAATTAAAGATTGCTCACCTAATTGTTCTGTAATTAAAGCTTCTTTTAAGTTTTTTCGGTTGGATAAAGAGTCGGTAAATTTTTCGATTTCTAATTTTTGAATTACAATTGCTTCTCCTTGTCTCTTACGAAACTGAGAATATTGCTTCATATATTGAATTCGCTTGTAAGCTTGATAAAAATCTTTAGAAGAAAGAATAAACATCAATCGACTATTTTGTGATTTACTTTTATAAGAACGATAAACCATTTCTCCGTATTCTTTCTTAAGTTTAGAAAGCTTATTCTCAAGTGTATCTACCACAACTTGATACGATTCAATTTCTAGAGAAAGTTCATCAATTTCTTCTTCAATAGTTTGAATTAAATAATTTCTACGCTCGATTTTTTGTTGATGATCATTAACTTTCACCAACAGATTTTTTCCTTTTTTCTGCGTTTTAAAAAATAAATTCTGAATTGTTTTAATTTCTTCTTGTAATTGTTCTCTTTTCTTTTCTAATTCTTTTCGTTTTGTCGATTGTGAAAATGCAACATTTACGCAAAGAAAAAAAGTGAGAAATACGATGGAATATTGTACAATACGTTTCATTAATCTAAACTGATTTCTTTATAACCTTTTGGTATTTTAAATGGAAAACTCAATTTTCTATCTAGTTCAACAGTCTTATAATCAATGTTTATTTTTGTTAATTCATCTTTAGTAATCGCTTGTATTTCGATGTCTTTCGGAAAGATAATTCCGTTTTTTTGTTGATAAGTTTGATAATCAATAATTAATTCTTGCTCTTTTTCTTCTTGTTTAATATGTTGTTTTGCAACTTTAAAATTAGAAGGATTAATCCAGAAAAATAAATCAAATAATTCTTGTTGTTTTCTTGGAGTTAATAAATAGTTTTTCCCTTCAATATCTGAAGCATATCTATCATCTTTTAAATCGTAAATTGCTTGACCTAAAAGTAAATTTTGTACTTTTTCAAAATCTAAATCTGTACCTAAAAATTTACTTAAAATCGTAAAATCTCCATCAAAATAAGTATTATCCAAAGCATTATAAAAACTAACTTTTTCTGGAGTTATTAACATTTTTGCACCTGTAATTCCTAACATTCCTGCACTAATCCAAATCTTTTTATCAACTTCCATACGAAGTTTCACCGAAACATTTTGTGTTTGATTAGCATCTTGGAAACGAACTTTCATTTTTGCCAAAACAGTCTTCTGTGGAAGTTCATTTTTATAATGTCTTTTAATAATTTTTTTTGAGCTTAATTCCTTAACCTCAGTAACATCATTTGTAAGCGTTTTTGTGGTTTTACAAGAGCTAAAAATTAGTACGAAAACTAATAGAGTAAATTTTAATAAAGATTTCATTTCTGATATAATATTTTAAAGCTTTTTTAAATATTCCTTTGCTTTATCTTCTTTATTTAATCCTTTATAAGAAGCTGCAAATTGCTTATAAAATAGTTTTTGTAGTCTTTTATTTTCAAAAACATATTCCATTCCCATTTCTAAAATATCCAAAGCATCATCGTATTTTTTCAACTGATTTAATGCTGTTGCATTTTGCAAATATAAAAAAGCTTGGGTTGGATATAATTCAATTCCTATTTCGCTGTATTTTAATAGTTTTTGAAAATCATTTTCTTTTTCTACAAGAATTAAAAGTTGTTTTAAAACTTCAAATTTTCGCGTAGAATTAAATTCATTTACCAGACTTTTAATAGAACTTTTGTCTGATTTTGTAGTTTTTTGGTTTTGGTCTGCTCTTCTACGAACGGATTCTTTATAATAATCAAACTTTGAAGAAAGCATTCCTTTTTCATCTAATTCTTTAATCAAATCTCTTGCTTTTTCCATTTGTCTATTTTTAAGATAAAGCATGATTAAATCATTCGATTTTTGTGGCTTTTGAACTACCATTTTTTCCACAACTTTGATTGCATTTTCATAATCTTGTTGTTCTTCAAAAATTTTTGATGCTAGTTCTTGAAACCAATAATTATCTTCTTCTAAAGCAAGGGCTTTTTTAATAAAAAGATCTGCTTCAAAATATTGTTTTTGACGAAAATAATTATCCGCCAACTGAAAATGAACAGCTGTATTTAATGAATCTATTGTGTAGCAACTTTCCAGTTCTAAAACAGATTTATCATAGCTTTCATTAGCTTTTAATTTTAAAGCTTCAAAAAAATGTTCTTGAAATTTTAAATAATTTTCTTCCTTTTCATTTTTTTGAGCGTAGATAAAAAAAGGAATACATATGATTCCTATCCATAAAGTTATATGTGCATTCCTTTTTTTCATATTAAAAAGTTAAATTAATTCTGTGTAATCTCCAATACTTATTGAGGTAAAATTACCATCAAATTTTGCATGATTTCCAACCATTGCATTATCTAAATTTGCATTTGTAATTTGCACATTTTTCTGGATTAAAGAATTTTTAATCGTTGCATTTTCTACAACGCTATTCTCTCCTAAAGATACATTTGGTCCAACAATTGCATTTTTAATTACAACATTTTCACCTATAAAACATGGTTCAATAATCGTTGCATTTTCTAAAGAAATAGAATCAGCAATTAATTTTTCTCCATCTTTATGAGCAAAACCTAAAATCTTTGTATTCGTATCTACAGTTGGATCTTTTTTACCACAATCCATCCATTCGTCTACTTTACCAGGAACAAATTTCATTCCTTGTTGCTTCATATTTTCAAGAGCATCTGTTAATTGATACTCTCCTCTATCCATAATGTTATTATCAATTAAATATTGTAATTCAGACTGTAATTTTGCTCCATCTTTAAAGTAATAAATTCCGATGATTGCTAAATCAGTTACAAATTCCTTTGGTTTTTCCACAAAATCTGTAATAATTCCGTCTTTTAATTTTACAACACCAAAAGCACTTGGATCTTCTACTTGTTTTACCCAAATTGCTCCATCTGCTTCTGTATCTAAAGTAAATTCTGCTTTAAATAATGTATCCGCAAATGCTACAACACATGGTCCATCTAAAACATCTTTTGCACAGTTAATAGCATGTGCAGTTCCTAGGGCAGTTTCTTGAACAAAAACATGTCCTTTCGCTCCTAAACTTTCTGCTATATTTATTAAGTCTTCTTTTGTTTCTTCTTTAAATCCTTTTGTTGCAGGACCAATAATGAAGGCAATCTCATCAACATCCTCTTTTACAACTTTCGTAATATCCTCTACCAATCTTTGCACAATTGGTTTTCCTGCAATTAATGTTAATGGCTTAGGAGTCGTCAAAGTATGTGGTCTCAACCTTGATCCAACACCAGCCATAGGGACTATAATCTTCATAAGTTTAATTTGGTATTAAATTCCTTCCTGTAAAATTTTTTTGCAATATACAATTAATAACTATATATCTTTCATTTACAATTCATCCTTTCAAATTTTGCATTAAATAATATCTATTCTATAATGATTTGTTTAAATGAAATTGGAAGTTTGTTTTTATATGTTTAAATAAATGTTTTTATGCACAATTATCTGTAGTTATTCACATGTTATAAACATAAAAAAGTGATTTGAATTGTTCAAGAAATTTTCAAATCACTTTTTCTTTATTTTTCTTTATAAATCACCAATGTGAATAAGATTTAAAAACAATAATTTGAGTTATTAACATATCAACAATATTGTGAATAACTTGTTAATAACCCTAAATGTAAAATTTTATTTTTTAAGTGTTTTTTAAGATTTAAACAACTTAACTATATGATAATAAAAATATTAGCTATTTTAAAATCATGTGAATATGTGGAATTCCATCTTCAATATAAGATTCTCCTAATTGTTGAAAACCATGAGATTCATAAAATTTCTTTAAATATAATTGTGCTCCAATCTTAATTTCTGAAGTTTTAAACAGGTTATGAACAATCTCTTTTGATTTCTTCATTAATTGATGTCCATATCCAAACTTTCTATATGCTTCATGAACTAAAAATCTTCCAATTGCTGCTTGTTCATAATATACACCTTTGTTGAAAAGTCGTGCATAAGCAACAATTTTCGTTTTCTCTTCATTATATATATAAAGGTGATGTGCTTTTTGGTCTAAATCGTCTATATCTAAATAAGCACAATCTTGTTCTACAACAAAAACTTCGGAGCGTATTTTTAATAGTTGATAAAGTTCTTCTTTTGTTAACTCATCAAAAGTTTTTAAAATCCAATTCATTATTTAACTGGAATTTTGTCAACTCTATTTTGATGTCTACCACCTTCAAATTCAGTATTTAAAAAAGTATCTACAAAATGAATTGCATCTTCTTGAGATACAAATCTTGCAGGAATACTTAAGATATTTGCATCATTATGTTGTCTTGCTAAAGAAACAATTTCCTTGTTCCAACACAATGCAGCACGAATTCCTTTATGATGATTTGCTGTCATTGCAGCACCATTTCCACTTCCACAAATGATAATTCCCAAATCTGCTTCCTTTTTTTCAACAGCATCTGCAACTGGGTGAACAGCATCTGGATAATCCATACTTTGTTCATCATTTGTACCGAAGTTAAGTACTTTAATTCCTTTTGTTTCTAAATATTCTACAATTTCAAACTTGTATGCTGTTCCAGCATGGTCATTTCCGATGGCAATTGTCATAAGTTGTGTGTTATTGTTAATAATAATATAGGTACAAAAGTACGAAAACTACGTTATTAACACCCTTAAAATAACATTGTTAATTAAATCAATACATGTGCTGATTTTCAAGGGTTTAGAATTAACAACCAATGTGAATAAAATGAGAACTAAAAAAAATAAGATAATTTGGATTTTAACAAAACTTGTACATACAAGAATCGAAATTTGTTTTGCAACTTTTTTTATAGAATCTTTTTGAAAGTTTTTTCACAGTTATTAAACCACTTATTAACATTTATTCACTGTTTTTTTATCTTCAAAAATTAAACACTGACTTATCAACACAATGTTTATAAAGTATAAAACTACTAAGGTTTTCAAGGGTTTAATTTTAACAATGATTGTTAATATCTGTTGATAGGTATGTCTATTTCAAATAAACAAATTTTTAATTAACAACTTATTGTACTTATTAACACTATATAATAAGAGACATTTTATTTTTTTTTAAAATTTCTTTTAATAGTATATATGTTAATATATGTTGATAACAAGTATCGTTTTCTTCTTTTTTCATGTTATGGAATAATTAAGTATTTAGATTCTTTATCTAGATTGAAAAAATAAACTACCTTTGTAATAGTTTTACTGCCTAGTATTATTTAAAGTCCACTTTTGTGTAATTAATTAGATAATTTCGCCCAAAGATTTAGTTTTATTAAAAAAAGAAAGTAACAATTGTTAATAACTCTTGTTATGATGTGAAATACTATAGTATAATGAGTAGAAAAAAAAGATTATTTAAGAAAAAAGGAAATGTTATTAAAGATTTAACTAGAAAAGTGTTGAAAATCTTAAACGCAGAACCTAATAAATCCTTCAATTATAAACAAATTTGTGCAAAAATGGGTGTGATAAACGCAGGTGGAAAGGCACAAGTAATCAAGAAGCTTGAAGAATTGAAGGCGCAAAAAAAAGTTGAAGAAACAGGAAGAGGAAAATATAAAATTAACCTTGCAAAAGATTATTATACAGGAACAGTCGATTTGACTTCTTCAGGAAATGCTTATTTCATTTGTGAAGAATTTGAAGATGATGTGTTCATTCCTTCTATTAACTTAAATCACGCTTTACAAGATGACACTGTAAAAGTTTATGTTTATAAAAGAAGACGAAATAAGAAGCTTGAAGGAGAAGTTGTAGAAATTGTTAACAGAGCCAAAAAAGAGTTTGTAGGAGTGTTACAAATGAGTAAAAACTTTGGTTTTGTAGTTCCTGATAATCCAAAAATGTATGCAGATATATTTATTGCAAAAAATAAAGTTGGAGAAGCAGAAGATGGTGATAAAGTAGTTGCAAAAATTACAGATTGGCCTGAAAATTCTAAAAATCCTTTTGGAAAAATTACAACAGTTCTTGGAAAACCAGGTGAACATGATACAGAAATTCATTCTATTTTGTTAGAATACGGATTGCCTTATAATTTCCCTCCAGAAGTTGAAAAAGAAGCTTCTGAGCTTCCAATTGAGATTACTGAAGAAGAAATAGCTAAACGTAGAGATATGCGTTCTGTGACGACTTTTACAATTGATCCAAAAGATGCAAAAGATTTTGATGATGCTCTTTCTTTTGAAAAATTAGAAAATGGAAATATCGAAATTGGAATTCATATCGCAGATGTTTCTCATTATGTGCAACCTGATACGATTTTAGACGATGAAGCATATTCTAGAGCAACTTCTGTATATTTAGTGGATAGAGTTGTTCCTATGCTTCCAGAAGTACTTTCAAATAATGTTTGTTCACTTCGTCCTAATGAAGAAAAATTAACTTTCTCAGCTGTTTTTGAAATGAATGATAAAGCGGAAATTGTGAATAAGTGGTTTGGAAGAACTGTAACTTATTCTGATCATCGATTTACGTATGAACAAGCTCAGGAAATTATTGAATCTGGAGAAGGAAAATTTGCAGAAGAAATCACAACTTTAGACAAGCTTGCCAAGATTTTACGCGGAAAAAGAATGGAAGCTGGTGCAATTACCTTTGATAATAAGATTGAAGTGAAGTTTCATTTAGATGAAAAGGCAAATCCAACTGGAGTTTATTTTAAAGAATCAAAAGATTCTAACAAACTAATTGAAGAATTTATGCTACTTGCGAATAAGAAAGTAGCCGAATTCATTGGATTTACCAAAGGACGTCCAACAAATAAGACCTTTGTTTATCGTGTGCATGATGAACCAGATGGTGAGAAATTAACATCTTTACAGAACATTGTTAATAAGTTCGGTTATAAGATTGATACACATTCAAGAAAAGCAACAACAAACTCATTAAATAAGCTTTTAAAAGATGTTGCAGGAAAAGGAGAAGCTAATATGGTAGAAACTTTAGCAATTCGATCTATGAGTAAAGCTTTGTATACGACAGATAATATCGGACATTATGGTTTAGCATTTGATTATTATAGTCATTTTACTTCACCAATTCGTCGTTATCCTGACGTAATGACACATAGGTTGTTACAACACTACTTAGATGGCGGAAAATCTCCAAATGCTGAAGTGTATGAAGAAAAAACGAAGCATAGTTCGGATAGAGAACAATTAGCAGCAAGAGCTGAAAGGGATTCTATCAAATATATGCAAGTGAAATATATGGAAGATCATAAAGATGAAGAGTTTGAAGGTGTCATTTCTGGAGTAACTGAATGGGGAATTTATGTGGAAATTAAATCCAATAAATGTGAAGGAATGGTTCGAACTCGAGATATTAAAGATGATTATTATATTTTTGATGAAGAACAATATGCTTTGGTTGGACAATCTTCCCATAATTTATATCAATTAGGAGACTCTGTAATCATCAAAGTGAAGGATACTGACTTGGAAAGGAAGCATTTAGATTTTGATTTGATCGAAAAATTATAAAGTTTAGAAGAATAGAATTTTTTTATAAAATTCTATTTTTTACTATTTATGTTGAAAATTAAATAAAATATTAAGTATTTAATAGTTATTTTATTCTAAATATTTAATTTTATATCCTTGAATAAACAATCAAAAGTGTAACAATTGAACTAAAAAGTATTCTTTTAGGTATAGTTATTGTTTTAAAGGTATAACATTAATGAATAAAATTATGCAAACATACGATTTACACTATATTTATAAACAAAAATCGAAGTTATTAACAACATTGTTAATAACTCTATTTATAACTTTATTTTCTTTTAATACTTATGCACAAGAGAAAGTAACAACTAAGGTTGGAGAGTTTAATTCTTTGAAAGTTTTTAACTCTTTAGATGTAGAATTGATAAAATCTAATGAACAAAAAGTTGTTGTTTCTGGAAAAAATGCAGAAAAAATTAAAGTTAAATTAAAAAATCAAATGTTGAAAATTTCTGTTGAAATCTCAGGAATTTTTAATTCAAAAGACGTGGCAATTCAAATTTATTACGCTGGACCAATCAATGTTATTGATGTAAATGAAGGTGCAAAAATTACAGCTGATCACGTTATAAAACAAAGCGCTTTAGAATTAAGAGCACAAGAAGGTTCGATGATTGAATTAGATGTTGATTTACGTTATTTAAATGTAAAATCTGTTTCTGGTTCAAGAATTGAAACGACTGGTTTTACAGAAAATCAAAATATTACGCTTTCTTTAGGTGGAGTTTACAATGGTTATGGTTTAAAATCAAATCAAACAACTATTTCTGCTGCAACAGGTGGAATAGGACATGTAACTGTTCAAGATGTTTTAAATGCTAAGGTAAAAATTGGAGGAGAAATTTATTATAAAGGAACTCCATCAGCAATTAATAAAGATAAAATCTTAGGAGGTAAGATAGAAAATGTACAATAGTATTTTATTTGCTATTAGTACTTTGTATAAATAATTAATTAGTATCTTTGCAACATAAATATCAAGAAGATGAATACACTAAATATATTTTTAGGAATCATGGGACCTTATCAGTGGGTTCTGATAGCAGTAGTAGTTCTATTATTATTTGGAGGTAGAAAAATTCCAGAATTAATGCGTGGTCTTGGAAGCGGAATTAAAGAATTTAAAGATGCTTCTAAATCAGATGACGATGAAGAAAAGAAAGCTATCGATAAGAAAAAAGAAGATAAAGAATAAGTAATTATCTTTAATATTGATATAAAAAAATCCTGATTATTAATTTATTTAATTATTAATCAGGATTTTTCGTGTAAAAAAGAACCTATTTAATAGGCTCTTTTTTCTTTATTATTTGTTTTATTTCTTTTGCTTTTTAGCCCAAGAATCTTTCAATGTAACTGTTCTGTTGAAAACTAATTTTTCCTTTGAACTATCATTATCTACACAGAAATATCCTTTTCTCTGGAACTGGAATCTATCTCCAATTTTAGCTTCCTTTAAATAAGGTTCTACATAAGCAGTAATAACTTCTAAAGAATCTGGATTTACAAAATCTTTAAAACTTTGTTCTTTATGTCCATCAGGAGCTTCATCAGTAAATAAACGATCATATAATCTAACTTCCGCAGGAACAGCATGTTTTTCAGAAACCCAATGAAGTGTTCCTTTTACTCTACGTTTACTAGCTTCTGTTCCACTTCCACTTTTTGATTCAGGATCATATGTACAATGAATTTCTGTAATATTTCCTTCTTCATCTTTAACAACATCTTCTCCTTTGATGATGTATGCATTCTTTAAACGAACTTCTTTACCTAATGTAAGACGGAAGAATTTCTTATTTGCTTCTTCTTTAAAGTCTTCTCTTTCGATAAATAATTCTCTTGAAAATGGAACTTCATGTGTTCCTGTATTTTCATCTTCTGGATTGTTAATTGCTGTTAACCACTCTTCTTTTCCTTCTGGATAATTTGTGATTATAAGTTTAATTGGATCTAAAACTCCCATTACTCGTGTAGCTATTTTGTTTAAATCCTCACGAATATTAAATTCTAATAAAGCAACATCAATAATGTTTTCACGCTTTGCAACTCCAACAGTATTTGCAAAATTTCGAATAGATGTTGGCGTATATCCTCTTCTTCTTAAACCTGAAATCGTAGGCATACGTGGATCATCCCATCCATTTACAATTCCTTCCTCAACTAACTGTAAAAGTTTTCTTTTACTCATTACAGTATAGTTTAAGTTTAAACGAGCAAATTCTCTTTGCTTATTTCGAACTGTTTCTGAATCGTAAATTTGATCTAAATACCAATCGTATAAAGGACGATGAACTTCAAATTCTAAAGAACAAAGTGAATGACTAATTTGCTCTAAATAATCCGATTGCCCATGTGCCCAATCATACATAGGATACATTTTCCAATCACTTCCTGTTCTATGGTGGTCTTTATGCATAATTCTATACATAATCGGATCACGCATATGCATATTTGGAGAAGCCATATCAATTTTTGCACGTAATACACAATGACCTTCTGAATATTCTCCATTTTTCATTTTTTCAAACATCTCTAAGCTTTGTTCCACTGGTCTTTCTCTGTGTGGACTATTTGTTCCTGGAGTTGTTGGTGTACCTTTTTGTGAAGCAATTTCCTCAGAATTTTGCGTATCAATATATGCTTTTCCTTCTTTAATTAATTGAACTGCCCAATCATAAAGTTGCTGGAAATAATCAGAAGTATAACATTCCTTGTCCCATTGAAAACCAAGCCACTCCACATCTTTTTTGATGGCATCTACGTATGCTTGCTCTTCTTTTTCTGGATTTGTGTCATCAAAGCGTAAGTTTACAGGCGCATCGTATTGCTGCCCTAACCCGAAGTTTAAACAAATTGCTTTAGCATGACCAATATGTAAAAATCCATTTGGTTCTGGGGGGAATCTAAAACGTAACTTATCTTTTGATAATCCATTAGTCAGATCATCTTCAATAATTTGCTCAATAAAATTAAGCGATTTTGATTCTTCTGTCATTTCTTTTCAACTATTAATGTTAAATAAAGCTGCAAAATTACAGAAAATTATAGTTTTATTTTAATTCTAATGGAATGTTTTGAAGTTGTATAACTTATGTTTTTATTTTTTACTTAATCTGACACAAAAAATTGAGCAAATCGATGCGGAATATTTTTTTCATTTATAAAACATCCTGGTTCTAATTCTGGAAATACTTCAGCAAAACTCATCACATTATTCATATTAATTCTTCGCATCACATGTTTTCTTTCAATTTCTGTATGTGAATCAACTCCTGTTGCAGCAATTAATTCTAACAAACTAAAAACAGTGTTACTATGAAATTTTTCTACAAGTTTTGCTTTTTTCTCTACATCTAATCCTTTTACTAAAGTCTGATTTTGTGTTGCAACTCCAGTCGGACACGTATTTTTATTGCATTTTAAAGATTGAATACATCCTAAAGAAAGCATCATTCCTCTGGCGCTATTACACAAATCTGCTCCTAAAGCTAAAACTCTTGCAATATGAAAACTACTCAATATTTTTCCTGAAGCAATCACTTTTATATCCTTTTTTAAATCAAATCCAGTTAATGTATCTGTCACGAAAACTAAACCATCTCGAAGTGGAAAACCAACCGAATTTGAAAATTCAACTGGAGCTGCTCCTGTTCCTCCTTCTCCACCATCTACTGTGATAAAATCTGGCTTAATTCCTGTCTTCACCATTGCTTTACAAACATCAATAAATTCTTGCTTCTTCCCAACACAAAGCTTGAATCCTACTGGCTTTCCTCCTGATAAATCACGCAATTTTTTAATAAAATGCACAAATTCTATCGGATTAGAAAATGCTGTGTGTGAAGGTGGAGAATGTACATCAATATGTGGTTTTATATTTCTAATTTTTGCAATTTCTGGAGTGTTTTTTATCGCAGGAAGAATTCCTCCATGTCCAGGTTTTGCACCTTGTGAAAGTTTAATTTCAATCATTTTTACTTGTGGATAATTCGATTTTTCTTGAAATAATTTTTCATCAAAATTTCCATCTTCTGTTCTACAACCAAAATAAGCAGTTCCTATTTGCCAAATAATATCTCCTCCTGGTTCTAAATGATATTTACTTAACCCTCCTTCTCCAGTATTATGTGCAAATTTTCCTTCTTTTGCTCCTTTATTTAAAGCTAAAACAGCATTATCACTCAAAGCACCAAAACTCATCGCTGAAATATTTAATAAACTTGCTGAATAAGGTTGTTTACAATCTTTTCCTCCAATAATAACTCTTGGAAATGGTCTTTCTATTTTTTTATTTTTTGCATACATCGAATGATCAATCCATTCATAACCTGCTTTATAAATTTCCATTTGTGTTCCAAATGGTGTTGTATCATTTATTCCTTTTGCTCTTTCATATACAAGAGAACGATAAATCCTATTAATCGGCCTTCCTTCTGTATTTGTTTCTACAAAATATTGCATGATTTCTGGACGAATTTCTTCAAAAATGTATCGTAAATGTCCAATAACAGGATAATTTTTAAGTATGGCATGCTTTTTCTGTATCATATCAAAGAATCCAAGTAAGAAAATTGGTCCAAAAAATAAAAAGAACCACAAAACATGAATCCAAAAAAAGCTAATTATTACAATTAAAGCTGTAACAGAATAGCAAATTCGTAAATATATTTTCTTGTAAGCCATCACTTTAAGTTTTAAATAATTTAAATTAAGCAATATTTTACTTGAACTTTTTAGTCGTTTTGTTAAAAAGTAATTAATGTTTTGATAAAATTTCTTGGATTTAATGTTGAAAATAAATGTTATTATTATAACAATTAGTTAAATAAATAAATTTAATGTATTGATTACATAAATTTAAAGACAAACTGTACTTTTTTGTACATTTGCGATAGACGATTAGGAATTAATTATTTAATTCCGAAAATTTGCAAAAAATTTAAAATATAATCTTTGAATTAAAATGAAAATAGCTGTAGTTGGCGCTACTGGAATGGTAGGTGGCGTGATGTTAAAAATTTTAGAGGAAAGAAATTTTCCTGTTACAGAATTAATCCCTGTTGCTTCTGAAAAATCAATCGGAAAAGAAATTGATTTTAAAGGAAAATCATATAAAATTGTTGGAATGCAACAAGCTATAGCTTTAAAACCTGAAATAGCAATTTTTTCTGCTGGAGGTGGAACTTCTTTAGAATGGGCACCAAAATTTGCTGAAGCTGGTATTACAGTTATTGACAATTCTTCTGCTTGGCGAATGCATCCAGATCATAAATTAGTTGTGCCTGAAATTAATGCTTCAGAACTGACAAAAGAAGATAAAATCATTGCAAATCCAAATTGTTCTACAATTCAACTTGTTTTAACTTTAGCTCCTTTGCATAAAAAATATACAATAAAAAGAGTTATTGTTTCTACATATCAATCGATTACTGGAACTGGTGTAAAAGCAGTTCAGCAATTGGAAAATGAATATGAAAATAAACAAGGCGAAATGGCTTATCATTATCCAATTCACAAAAATGCTATTCCACATTGTGATGTTTTTGAAGATAATGGTTATACAAAAGAGGAATTAAAATTAACTAGAGAACCTAAAAAGATTTTAGGAGATGATAATTTAAAAATTACAGCAACTGCTGTGAGAATTCCTGTGGTTGGTGGACATAGTGAAAGTGTAAATATCGAGTTTGAAAACGATTTTTCTGAATCGGATATTCGTAGAGCTTTAAACGATACAGATGGAATTGTTGTTCAAGATAATACAGATACAAATACATATCCAATGCCAATTTATGCTGAAGGAAAAAATGATGTTTTTGTAGGTAGAATTCGTCGTGATTATTCACAAGAGAACACTGTAAATATGTGGATTGTTTCTGATAATTTAAGAAAAGGAGCAGCGACAAATGCTGTGCAAATTGCAGAATATTTAGTTGCAAATAATTTAGTGTAGTTTACAATCTAGTTTTTCATATAAAAATCAAAAAGAGTGGACTTTAAGTTCACTCTTTTTTTGTGCTCTTTTTCTTATTTAGAATAATTTTAAAGAAAATGTTTTGTGGTTCTAAAAAACTAAGTACTTTTGTTTTTATTTAGAATAAATAAAAATAAGGTAAATTAGATTCTCATGTCCATATTCTTATTATTGTTTTTTATCACTGCAATTTTATACACTTTTGTGCATATTTCTTTAGCAGAAAATAGATGGATTCAATTAGTTTCTATCGCAATTCCAATAATTTTTGTTGTTGGAATTTATTCTTTTTCTGCAAAACAGAATAGCCAAACCGTTACAGAGATTTTAAATCTTGCTGGAGTAGTTTCTTTGGTTGCAATTTTTCAGATTTTTGAAGTTTTTATTCAAATTATCTTTTCTTTAATTCAATTAAAAGGACATTTTCTTACCAAGAAAAAACAACTGACAAATTGGATTCCAGTTTTTCCTTCTTTTTTATTTATCATCGGAATTTTTTTCATTCAAACTCTTTTTTTTCTAGAAATACACAATATTAATTATTTCTATTTGTCTTTAATTTTTGCACTAGGAACTGGAATTACACTGTTTTTAGGAAGTTTTTTAAGCAAAATCATGATTAAAGATTGGGGAACAAGAGCAGAAATAAAAATCCTGATTGGGCTTTTTCAATTGTTATTAGCTATGTTTTTACCGCTGATTGTGAAAGGAACAAAAATTCCATTTACACAATTAACAATCGAATGGTTTCCGATTACTTTCACTTTCGGAATCATCGGAATTTTCGCTGTTCTAGGCTACTTTTTTTATCAAAAGAATATTCAAATAAATTTCTTCAAGAAGTTTTTCCACAAATAAATTACACAGATTATGGATAGTATTACAAATATACTTTATTGGGTTTCTACAGGATTATTAATTCCTGTAATTGCATTATTACTTTTCGGTTTTGTACGCGCATTGATGTTGTTAGGAGGATTTTTCGGAATGTATATCAATCGATTAAAATATGAAAGCCATATCCAAGATTTTCTAAAACAATTCTCGGAAAATAAAATCACTGAAAACGATATTCAAGAGAAAATTACTGGAAATAAATTATTCAAAAACCACCTTTTAGATATCGTAAAATACAAATCAAATGAAAATCATATCGAAAAGATTTTATCTGACTTTGAAATCGCTTCTGAAAAAGAATTGAGTAGTTCGAAATCTTTGGCAAAATTAGGTCCAATGGTTGGTCTGATGGGAACTTTGATTCCTCTTGGTCCTGCTCTAGTTGGTTTGGCAAATGGAGATATTGCTTCGATGGCGCAAAACATGCAAGTTGCCTTTTCTACAACAGTTGTCGGGATTTTCGCTGGAGCAATTGGTTATGTAACGCAATTAGTGAAACAACGCTGGTTTATTTCAGATTTGAACAATTTAGAATTTTTAGCAAATACTTTAAAAAACAAAAACTAAGATGCGAAGAAAAAAACGATTGTTACAAGCTGGAGATGATGATCCGATGTCTGGAATGACCAATTTATTTGATATCGCAATGGTTTTTGCAGTTGCTCTGATGGTTGCTTTGGTTTCTAGATTTCAAATGACAGAAATGTTGACTAAAGATGATTTTACAATTGTAAAAAATCCTGGAAAAACAAACATGGAAATTATCCAAAAGAAAGGAAAAACCATTGAAAAATACAAGGGTTCTAAAGGAAGTTCGGAAGGAAAAGGAAAGAAAGTTGGAACTGCATATCAGCTTGAAAACGGAGAAATTATTTACGTTCCTGAAGAATAAACTTAATAAAATAAAACATTTTACTGGCGCGAGTTTGAAACTCGTGTTCATTTAAAGAAATATTTAATTGACTTTAAAATAATAATAAGGGCATTTCCCTAACGGGTCAGGCTTTCCGCTATATCTTTTTTACTTAAAGCAATATAATGAAGAGAAGTAAAAAAGGATGCCACTTCAATCCTTAATGCAAAAATAAATCATCTAAAATGAAACGTAAAATACTAATTATCATAAGTACTCTTATAATTTTGGTGCTTGTGTTTTTTGCTTATAAAGCACAATTTACCAAAATCGCTTTAGTAAATTATCGTGATTCGCAAATGGCAGAAATTGTTAAAGCGAATGAGAATCCTTTTATTGAAGTAGAACAAATTGATTTAAAAGAAAATGATTTTTCAGGAATTGAAAAATATCCTGTGATTTATCTTTTCCATATCAGTATGTTGTCTGAAACACAAAAAGAAAACTTGAAAAAAGCTATGGAAAACGGAAGTACTGTACACGTTTTAATGGCGACAAGTAAAGAGAATAATTTTAGTAATATCACTGGAGAAGATTTGGAATATATCACAAAATGTTTCGAAAATGAAAGTGTGAAAAATATACAGAATTTCTTGAATTATTCTAGAAAGAAATTTGATAAAAAATCACTTTTTACTTCAGAAATTGAAAAACCAGTTGTGATTCCAAAAGATGTTTTTTATAGAATAGGAACAACAGATTATTTCGAAAATATTGAAGATTATTGGAAGTATTATAAAGAACAAAATCTTTATAAAGAAAATGCGAAAACTATCGTATTAATGAGTTCTAATAATGGTTCGCAATCGCAGTATCGAGAATATATGGATGCGATGATTTTGGAACTAGAAAAAAGAGGTCATAATGTGGTTGCAATTGAAGGATTCAAAAAAGTTTTAGATAATATTAAAGCTGCAAAACCTTCGATGGTGATTAATTTCCCACATGGAAGAATTGGTAGAAATGATTCTTTTGTAAAATATCTTCAGGAAGAAAATATTCTTTATCTAACACCACAATTAGTTTTTAATTCACAAAAAGAATGGGAAACAGATCAGCAAGGAATTTCTGGTGGATTGATGGGACAAAATATCGTGGTTCCAGAATTAGATGGAGGAATTCATCCTTTTGCAATTGCGGCAGAATATATTACAGAAAACGGATTTCATACATATAAACCAATTCCAGGAAGAGTTGAAAATTTCTCAGAAACTGCAACGCGTTGGCTTTCTTTAAAAGATAAAGAAAACAAAGACAAAAAGTTTGTTGTTTATTACTACAAAGGAAACGGAAAAAATGCTTTAAGCGCTGGAGGTTTAGAAGTAGGAAAATCTCTTTTTGCGATGCTTCAAACTTTAGAAAAAGATGGTTATAATGTTGGAGATTTTTCAGGAAACTTTGATAAGTTCATGGAAAGAATTCATACGGAAGGACCAATTTTAGGAGATTATGCGAAAGGAACTTTAGATAAATTTATCAAAGAAGGAAAACCAGCTTTAGTTTCTGCAACAGAATATAAAAAATGGATTCAAGAAGAATTGCATCCAGAAAGTGTGCAGAATGTAGAGAAAACGTATGGAGAAGCTCCTGGAAAATATTATACTACAACAATTGAAAATGAAAAGTATTTAGCAATTCCGAGAGTGCAATTTGGAAATGTTGTATTAATGCCAGTTTTACAAGCTGCTTTAGGAGAAAATGAATTCAAATTACAACACGGTCTTCCAAAGCCTCCGCCACACGCTTATATTGCTTCTTATCTTTGGGCTAGAAAAGGATTCGATACAGATGTGGTTGCGCATTTTGGAGCGCATGGAAGTGTAGAATTTACACCTTGGAAACAATTATTACTTTCTCAAAAAGATTGGCCAGAAGTATTGGTTGCGCCAGTTCCACATTTATATTTCTATTCAATTGACAATATTGGAGAAGCAATGATGGCAAAACGTAGAACCTATGCAACGATGCTTTCTCATTTAACACCTCCTTATACAGATTCAGAATTGTATGGTTCTTTTAAAGATATTGCGAAATTATTGCATAAATATCCTGAGTTAGAAGAAGGAAAATTAAAAGAAACGTATAAGAAAAATATTCAAACAGTTATAGATACACTTCATATTGATAAAGATTTAGAATTAACAAAAGAAGAAATTGCTGCTTTAGATGATGAAACAGCAAAAACAATTCATACCTATCTTCATGAAATAGAAAAAGAGAAAATTATTATTGGTTTACATGTTTTAGGAGAAAAGCAAACAGAAGAAGAAACATATCAAACTGTACGAATGATGTCGGTAGATCCGATTTCACAAAGTTTGAATTATTTAAATTCATTAGAATCAAAACATCATCATGATGAACATAGTCATAATCATGGAAAGCACAGTCATCATCATTCTCATGAAAAAAATAAAAATAGACATGGACATGATGATTTTCATGGACAAGCTTTAAGTATTATAGATGCGATTTTAAAAGAAAATAAAAATCCACAGGATGTTTTTGGAATAAAAAGAGAAGCTCGTTTACAAGAATTATTTGCTGCTTATGGTTTAGAAGATAAAGGAAATATTTCTTCGTATTACGGAGGAAATTATGCAAAGCAAAAAAGAAAAGGAATTATTTTAAATGAAAATAAAGGAGCTAAACAAGAAATGGTTTATGATTCTAAAACGCATAAAATGGTTCCAAAATCTAGTATTACAAAACATGGAATTAAAGGAGATAAATCAAAACAAGAGATGGTTTATGATCCTAAAACACATAAGATGGTTCCAAAACCTAGTGCAGAACCAGAAAAAGTAGATTTAAAGAAAGCGACAAGTACTTATATACATTTATTTTCAGATAGAAAAAATGAGCAAGCTTTAGATTATTTAAAAACGAAAGAAGGACTTCAAGAATTCTTAGGGTTATTGAATGAGAAAAGTTTAAAGCAGTATAAAAATGCTTTACGATTGGATGATTCAAATGCTTGGAAAGTTACTGCAATGGAAAATAAATATTTCCAAAAAGTAGTGAAGTTCTTGAAAGATTCTACGCAACAACAGTCATTTTTCGATAATATAAAAGAAGCTTCTGTTGTAGATAGAGCAATGAAATATCGTGGAATGGTAGAGAAAGGAATTTATAACAAAGCGATTGAGAAATCGAAACTGAATGAATTCTTTAAAATTTATAAAGAATCTCCTGTAGCTTATGAGAAATATTTGAAAAAAGAAGAAAAATCAACTGTTGAAAAACAAGAGAAAATTATTTCTTTCTATATAAAAAATAAAGAAGTTTTAAATGTAGTAGAAAATTCAGATTCATCAAATTTCAAAGCTTTACAAGGAATTTTAAAAAGTGAAAAAGGGTTTACTTCGCTTTTAGCAAAAGAAAAAGCAATTGAAAGTAGACTTTTAAGAATTGAAACGAAAGAAAAAAGAATTTTAGAAGCTTTAATTCAGTTAAAAGAAGCTTTATATAATGTTCAAGATTATCGAGTGAATTTACAAGAATCGCCGAATTTTGAAATGCAAGCGATGTTAAACGGATTGAATGGAGGATATATTTCGCCATCTTCTGGAGGAGATCCAGTTTCGAATCCTTTAGCAACACCAACAGGAAAGAATTTATATGCGATTAATGCAGAAGTTACGCCAACAAAAGAAGCTTATGAAACTGGTCAAGAATTGGCAAAACAGATTCTAAAAAAGCATTTAGATAAACATGGAAAATATCCGAAGAAAATAACGTATTCACTTTGGGGAGGAGAATTTATTCGTAACCAAGGAATGAATATCGGACAGATTTTTTACATGTTAGGAGTAGAACCAGTTCGAAATACTTATGGTAGAGTTTACGATGTTCGTCTGATTCCTTTAGAAGATTTAAAAAGACCTAGAATTGATGTTTTAGTACAAACTTCAGGACAGTTTAGAGATTTGGCAGCTTCTCGTATTAATTTAATAAATAAAGCTGTAGAATTGGCTGCAAATGCAAAAGAAGAAGGTAAAGAAGAAAACTTTGTAAAAGCTGGAACATTACAAGCAGAAAAATCTTTAAAAGCAAAAGGATTTTCTCCAGAAGAAGCACAAAAATATGCTACAACCAGAGTTTTTGGTGGTGCTAATGGGCATTATGGAACAGGAATTATGGGAATGGTAGAAAAAGGAGATGCTTGGGAAACGGAAGATGAAATTGCAGAAACATATATCAAAAATATGGGAGCAATTTATCAGGAAGGAGATTGGACAACTTTCAAAGAAGGATTATTGGAAACCATGATGGAAAATGCAGAGGTTGTTGTGCATCCAAGATCTTCAAATGAAACTGGACCAATTTCTCTGGATCATGTTTATGAATTTATGGGAGGAATCACAGCGAGTATTCGTGTGACAACTGGGAAAGATCCTGATGGATATTTTAATGATAATAGAAATAAATACAATCCGAAAGTTCAAGGTCTGAAAGAAGCAATTTGGACAGAAACAAGAACAAATCTTTTCAATCCAAAATATATCAAAGGACAAATGAAAGAAGGAGAATCTGCGGCAGAAGGTTTTGCAGAGAATTTCCGTGATACATATGGTTGGAACGTAATGAAACCAGATGCGATTGATAAAGAGATTTGGGAAGGATATTATGACATTTATGTAAAAGACAAGCAGAATTTAGGAACGATTGAATTCTTTAAAAATACAAATCCGTATGCTTTGCAAGAAATGACAGCTGTAATGTTAGAAACAGTTCGAAAAGGATATTGGAAACCAAGTGAAAATATCAAGAAAGAAATTGCCAAATTACATGCAGAATTGGTCAAAGAAAATACAGCTGGATGTAGTGAATTTGTTTGTGATAATTCGAAATTAAAAGAAATGATTTCTGGACTTTTAGATAAAGATTTAAAAGAAAGTTATACGCAACAAATCGAAGAAGTTCGTTCAGGGAAAAAGTCAGAACAAGCAGAAGGAATGGTTTTAGAAAAAGAAGAAATTCAGAAATCTTCTGTGCAGGAATTATTAAAAGACAATTTATCTACAATTCTTTGGATTGTATTATTACTTGGAGGAGCAATTACTTTCGGAATTATTAAGCGAAGAAAAGAGAGAGAGTAATTATATTGACATGCTCAGTTTTGTGAAAGCTACTTCCAAATTTGGAAGTAGCTTTTTTTAATCATCATCTTGTGTGTAAAATTCCTCACAATCTGTAATATATAATGCAATTAAGTAGCTATGTAAACTATCGACTACATATTGTTGTTGGTTTGGTAAATAAAAATTGAAAGGATATACATATTCGATATTATCGTAATATCCATTTGCCATATCTGAGAAATAATTTTGATGTTCTTGTAAATTATTGAATGTTATAACTTCTCCATCTACATTCATTTGAACTGGATACACAATTCCTGTGATACATTCTTCAAATTGAAAATCGAAATCGAAATCAAAAAATAACTTTTCACAATCTGATAAATAAAAACTTAAAAGCGCAGGATCATGAATAGTATATTGTTCGTCCAATTCATTTGGATTTACAACGGTATAAGGAAAATCAAATTCAATATCGACGTTTTGAGATTCATATTGATTAAAAATATTCATGAATTCTTCATAATTATCAACTTCAATTTCACTTTGGTTATAAATCATAGAAACAGGAAAATCTAATGTGTAACAAGGTAAATCTTCTTGATTATCATTACACGATTCAAGTAATTCACTAAATTCTGCTGCATTATCAATAAATTGTAAAGATCCATTTTCCAAACGAACAACAAAAGGATAAGCAATATCAATTTCAAGACCATTATATTCATCTAATGTTTGAATATATTGAACAGGACTATAGACTGTATGTGCTTCATTATTGACTAAAAGTTGAATTGGATATTGGAAATCAAAGCAATCTTGTGCTGGTTGGTAATTACAATTTTGCACAGTTTCATTAAAACTCTGTTCATTTGCAATATTTTTTTGCACATCGATATGTGGAAATTTGATTTGAAAAGGAAATGCAATTCCATAATCTGTACCTGAATCAATTTGATACTCAACAACATTTTTCATTCCTTCTAAATTCTCAACAGTCATTGTCACTTGATTGTCGATTTTAATATTTACTGGATAAACAAATTCAAAACAAAGAAAGTCTTCTAAGTTTTCTTCCTCATTTTCCAGATAAAAGCGAAAAGTGTCTATATAAGAATTCAAAGATTCACTTGGCTCGATTATCTTATCATCTATCGAATTTTCCCCAATAGAATCATCATTTTCACAAGAGTTGAAAATAAATCCTACCAAAAAGATAATAAGAATTTGGTTACGTAAATTTTTCATGATTAATTCGCTATTCTGTTTGAATAGAACAATACTTTTTATAATTACCCTACTCAGCGTCAAATAAAATAAATTATTTCAAAACTTTTATTCTTTTCTCGAAAATAATAATTTTACAACCCCTTTTAATATCATTATTAAATGACTAAAGATAAAAAATCGGTTTGTAAACCATCTACTTTTCAAGAGCTTTATACTAAATACTCAAAAGATGTTTATCATTTTATGTATTATAAAACAGGCTCTAAAGACAACGCAGAAGATTTGCTTCAGGAAGCTTTCGTAAGACTTTGGAAGAATTGCGAAAAAGTTTCTTATGAAAAAGCGAAGTCTTTTCTGTTTACTGTTGCTTCTAATTTGTTTCTTAACGAAAAAAAACATGAAAAAGTTGTTTTAAAGTACAGAGAATCACAAAATGTGAGCGAAAGTAGAGATAATGACACACCAGAAAACTTATTAAGACAAAAAGAATTTCAACAAAAATTAAATGATGCAATTGCTTCTTTATCTGAAAAGCAACGAGAAGTTTTTTTATTGAGCAGAATTGACAAAAAAACGTATGCAGAAATTGCTGAAATGCTCGGGATTTCAGTAAAAGCAGTAGAAAAACGTATGCACAAAGCTTTATCTGTATTAAGAGAAAAAATTGGAAAAATATAGGTAGGGTATTATTTAATAATGTTGTTATAGTAGTATAAAACCATGAAAACAGAAGATAACATAGAAAATAAAGATGTTTTTTTAGCACAATGGATTGCTGGCGAAATTTCTGATTTGGAACTGAAAAAATTAGTTTCGGAAGAAGATTTTGCTGTCTTTTCAGAAATAAAAAAACAGTCAGAATTTTTGGAAGCACCAAAATTTGAAATGAATCAGAATTTTGAGGCAATCAAAAATCAAATTGACACGCCAAAAAAGAAATCAAAAGTGATTCCGCTTTGGATGTATGCAGCAGCAGCATCTGTAGTAATAATGATTTCTTTCTTTTTATTAAAAACTTCTCCTACAACAATTCAAACAGGAATTGGAGAACAAAGACTAGCAATGCTTGTTGACAGCTCGGAAGTTATTTTGAATGCAAAATCGAAATTAACATATCAACCAAGCATGTGGAAATTTGAAAGAAAGCTAAAACTAGAAGGTGAAGCTTATTTTAAAGTTAAAAAAGGAAGTAAATTTACTGTAGAAACAGAAAATGGAACTGTTACAGTACTTGGAACTCAATTTGATGTAAATAGTTTAGATAATTATTTTAAAGTTGTTTGTTACGAAGGAAAAGTTTCTGTAAAACAAGCAGAAAAAGAAACTATTTTAACACAATCCAATGCTTATCAAAATAGTGACAACAAAATTGAGAAATGGAATTCTAATTTAGAAGCGCCTTCTTGGGTAAATGGAGAAAGTACTTTTGAGAAAACTCCATTGAAAATTGTTATTGAAGAATTAGAGAAACAATATGATATTAACATAGATAATTCAGTTAACTCCAATAAATTATTTACTGGAACGTTAAGTAATACAAATCTCGAACTCGCTTTGCAAACGTTAACTACGGCGTTGCAATTAAAATATGAAGTTTCAGAGAAAAATATTACGATAACGAAGTAAATAATGAGAGTTTTTTTAAGTATTCTTTTTTTATGTATAACTATTTCTGTTTATGCACAGAAAGAGAATACTTATACTTGTAATTTTCAAAATGCTTCACTTCAAAACGCACTTTCAGACCTAGAAAAACACTTTGAAATTCGATTTTCTTATGAATCGAAACTTATTGAAAATGTGCAAATTTCACTACAAGAAAAAGATAAAAAATTAGAAGAAATTATATCTATTCTTGAAGAAAAAACAATTCTTGATTTTAAAATCTTATCCAATAAATATATTGTTATTCAGAGAAAAACACAGAAAAGTTTGATAAAAGGTTATGTTTTTTCGAACTATAAAAAACCAATTTCTGGAGCAATTATTAGTATTGGAAAAAAAAATACAATCACAAATACAAAAGGTTATTTTGAAATCAGTCATATTCCTGAAGCTGATTTAAGATTGAAACATCTTTCTTATGAATCTAAAATTATTTCATTTGAAAAAATAGAAAATAAAGAAATTCATACGTTTGTTTTAGAAGATAAAATCAATATTCTTCCAAGTATTTTTATTTCAAATTTCTTGACGAAAGGAATTAAAAAAACAAATAATTCTTTTGTGATTCGACCAGGGAAATTAGGAATTATTCCAGGTTTAACAGAACCTGATATTTTACAAAGTTTACAACTTCTTCCAAGTGTAAAAAGTCCAAATGAATCTGCTACAAAACTTTATGTTCGTGGCGGAACTCCAGACCAGAATTTAATTTTATGGGATGGAATTCAGATGTTTCATACAGGACATTTGTTTGGGATGGTTTCTGCTTTTAATCCATATATCACAAAGAAAGTTACTTTTATGAATAAAGGAACTTCTGCGCAATATGGTGAGCGAATTTCAAGTACGATTTTAATGGAATCAGATACGAGAGTTCCTACTAAAATAAGTGGTGAAGTTGGTATAAATATGATCAATGTGGATGCTTCTATTAAGATTCCGATTATCAAAAATAAATTAGGAATTATTTTAGCGACACGTTCTTCTATTGCAGATTTTTATCAGTCGATAACTTTAAAAAATATTGCTAAAAAAACATTTGAAAATACACGAATCCATTATACAGATGAAGATTTTGAAACATTTAAATTTAATGATTATAATGTGAAATTAATTTGGAATTTAAGTCCAAAACATCGTTTTAATTTTAGTTATATTCATTTAAATAATGAATTAGATTACCTGAATACTTCTACAGAAAATGAAATTTTTCAAGATTATTTATTTACAAGAAATTATGGTTATAGTTTTCGAGCTAAAAATAGATGGACAGACAAATTTAGTACAGAAACTACAGCATTTTTATCGAGATATAAGTTGATTTATAACTACGGAATTTATGAAGGTTCTAAGGAAAATATGAAAGAAAATTATGCTAAGCGTAATAGTATTTCAGATTTTGGAGTAAAAGTTTTGACAAATTATGATTTTGCAAAATATAATAGAATTCAATTTGGAGCAGAAGTAGATTATAAAAATGTTGGGTATGATTTTAAAGGAGAAAGTGTCAATTATGTTTTAAACTTAGATGCGAGCAAAGAAGAAAATAAAACTTATGCTTCTTTTGTGGAATATTCTTTTAAAAACCCAAATATATTTTATTTAAATATTGGCTTAAGAACAAATTATTTTAGCATTTTAAAAGAAAATAAAATTGAACCAAGAATTGTAATTACAAAGCCATTTGGGAAATTCTGGAAATTTTCTGTTTCTACAGAGATTAAACATCAAGTGATTAGTCAAATTCGAGAAACAGCTTTTAATAATTTTGTGTTAGAAAATCAACTTTGGACTTTATCTAGTGAGGATAAATTTCCTTTGATAAAAAGTACACAAAACACTGGAAGTTTGACTTATTTCAAGGATAATTGGTATTTTAATGTGGAATTTTACCATAAAAGAGTAAAAGGAATAACTACAAAAACTTTAGGTTTTTTAAATCCTTATGATAATGAATATCATACAGGAAATAGTACGATAAATGGAATTGATTTCTTTGCACAAAAAACGATTTCAGATTTTAAAACTTCACTTAGTTATTCTTATTTAAAAAATAAAACTTTCTTTCAAAATTTAAATGATAACAAAGATTTTTTCGCAAATACAGACATTAAACATGCGATTAAATGGTCTGGAATTTACCAATGGAAAAAGTTTCAATTTGCACTTTTATGGACTTGGCATACAGGAAAACCTTATACAGAAGTTTATAACGCAAACACATCACAAAAAGGAGCTCCAGAAATATTTTATGAAGAAATAAACAATAAAAGATTACCAAATTATTCTAGAGTTGATTTTTCATCAACTTATCAATTTAATTTTACAAAAAAGATAAAAAGTAAAATTGGAATTTCTTTTTTAAATATTTTAAATACAAAGAATTATATCAATCGAGAATATAAAGTAAATAGTACTTTAGTGAATGAATTGGTTGTAATTGATAGAAAAGGTTTACTTTTTACACCAAATATTTTATTCAGAGTAATGTTTTAAACATAAAAAAACCACTTAAAACTAATTAAGTGGTTTTTTTATGTTGTTTCAACAATTATTTATTGTCTAACAAATACTAAATAATGTTGATTTACAGATACTTCTTCTGGAGTGAAAGGTACTCTCATTTTAGCGTAATTATCTCTAAATTCAGGATAAATAATGTCAAGTTCAAAAGCTCCTCCTGGAGTAGATTGCGCTGCAATATTGTAACCTCCGTCATTTCTCTTAGACCAGTCACCAGTATACATCGTTTCTTCACAAGGACCACCTTCTTCTTGGTCATACCAATTTGATGATAAATCACCATTTGCTTGGAAGTTAATAGTAGATTGAATTACACAATCATCTCCAACTTCAACCTCAGTTCCGTCAGGAGTTACTTGAATAATTTTTTCTAATTTCCAATTACCGATAATTGGATCTACATAATTATTATCATCGTCATCGCTACACGAAACTAATGCCATTGTCGCAACCACAAAAAACAAAAGTATTTTCTTCATAATAAAATCATTTAAATAATTAACTATACTCAAATATAATTAATAAAATTATGAATTAAATATTTAAAATTCTTAAAATCAGTAATTTAAATGAATTTTAACATTTAGATTCCTGTACTTCCAAATCCTCCACTTCCTCTTTCCGTAGTACTTAATTCAGAAACTTCTTTCCATTGAATGTGTTCGTATTTAGCAATAACCATTTGTGCAATTCGATCTCCATCATTGATTGTAAATTCTTCATTAGAAAGATTAACCAAAATAACACCAACTTCTCCTCTATAATCTGCATCAATTGTTCCAGGAGCGTTTAAAACAGTAATTCCGTGTTTTGCTGCCAATCCACTTCTAGGGCGAACTTGTGCTTCTGTACCTTCTTCTAAAGCGATAAAAAGTCCAGTTTTTACAATAGTTCTTTCTAAAGGTTTTAAAGTAATTGGTTCTTCAATGTTTGCTCTTAAATCCATTCCAGCAGAATTTGCTGTTTCGTAGCTTGGCGTTTCGTGTTTTGATTTATTTATTATTTCTACTTGCATTTTTTAACGTTTTAAGATTTTTTGTAATTCTTTTTTCTCTTTTAAAAATAATACGATTAGATAGAATAAGAAAAAAGCTGTTGCAATCCATAAATTATCTGAAATGTAATAATCATAGATTAAAAATAAGATTACAGAAAAGATTAAATAAAAGAAAATGTCTTTTATATTATATGGAATTAAATAATGTTTTCTACTAAATATATAAGAAATTACTGTCATACTTCCATATGCTGCTAAAGTTGCCCAAGCTGCACCAATAGAACCAATTTTTGGAACTAATAAATATAAAAAAGCAACAGTTATTAACGCTCCAAAAACAGAAAAATACATTCCGTATTTTGTTTTATCTGTTAATTTATACCAAATAGATAAATTGTTATAAATTCCAAATAATAACAGAGCAACAAGAATTATTGGAACAATATGAAGTAATTCAAAGAAAGAGGAACTTCCCAATAAAAGTGGTGCGATTATATCGATATAAAGCATCACAAAAAGCATTAACAAACTTCCTGCAATTGTAAACCATTTCATAATAATTGCATAGGCTTCTTTTGCATTGTCTTTAGAAGCATAATTAAAGAAAAACGGTTCTGCTCCTAATTTAAAAGCATAAATAAACAAAGACATAATTACTCCAATTTTATAAGCAGCAGCATAAGCTCCCATTTCATAATCGCCCATTACATCTTTAATAACTAATTTGTCTAAATTTTCATTGGTGATATAAGCTAAACCTGCAATCAAAATTGGCCAACTATAACCAAGCATATCTTTAATTATTCTTTTGTCAAAAGTGATTTTAAACTTAAAAATTACAGGTAAAAGCACGAAAAAAGTAACAACACTTGCAATTAAATTTGCAATAAAAATATATCCTTCTTTAAAATGAAAATTAAAATTTGAAGAAACAAATTCAGGTAAAAAATAGCCTTTTTTCAATGCCAATGGAATATACCATAAGAATAAAAGATTAAAAAAAGCAAAAACAGTAATGTTTAAAATTCGAATAAGAGTATAACGAATAGGACGATTTGTCACACGTAAGTATGCGAAAGGAATTACAACCAATGCATCTAAAATACTTATCCAAACTAAAAGTTCGAAATAAATTGGTTTTGAGAAACCTATAAAATTAGCAATTTCTGTTTTGAATAAGAGTAAAGCTAAAAGCGCAATAATCGAAGTTGAAAAAATACTTAAAAAAGAAGTCGAAACTACTTTTCTTTTTTCCTTTTCTTTATTGAAATAGCGGAAGAAAGTTGTTTCCATTCCGTATGCTAATAGAACATTTAAATAAGCAATCCACACATAAAAATGTGTATTATTACTAAATTGTTCGTTTGATAAATTCGAAGTATGTAATTTTACCAAAGCCACATTGATAGCTTTCGGTAATACTGCTGCAATTCCATAAATTACAGTGTTTTTCAAAAATCGTTTAAGTGTGCTCAATTTATTTGTTTAAGTAAAAACAAAGATAAACAAATGTGCTTTTTCTGAATAAAATAAAAGGATTCTAGCATATTAAATTTTTAAGTCTCCGTGAAAAAGCGTTATTTTTGCATATATAAAATAATTATTTACATGGATTTTATA
Source organism: Aureivirga marina (assembly GCF_015767265.1). Taxonomy (GTDB): domain Bacteria; phylum Bacteroidota; class Bacteroidia; order Flavobacteriales; family Flavobacteriaceae; genus Aureivirga; species Aureivirga marina. The sequence continues at coordinate 68,349 of NZ_JADPIB010000008.1, read as the reverse complement.
CCGAGAATTGCCGTTTTTGGCGGAGGAAGTTGGGCTACGGCTATCGTGAAAATGTTGTGTGAAAACCTTGAAACAGTAGGTTGGTATATGCGAAATCAAAATGCAATTGATTACATTGAAAAAAACGAGCATAACCCAAATTATTTGAGCTCAGCTGAATTTGACACCAAGCAATTATATTTAAGTTCTGACATTAATGAATTAGTAGAATATGCAGAAATTCTGATTTTTGCGATTCCTTCTGCTTTTTTAAAAACAGAATTAGAAAAAATTACGGTTCCATTAGACGATAAAATAATTTTCTCAGCAATTAAAGGAATTGTTCCTGAAACAGGTTTAATTGTTGGAGAACATTTTCATAAAATGCATAATATTCCATTTGAAAATATCGGTGTAATCACTGGTCCTTGTCATGCGGAAGAAGTTGCGATGGAACGTTTATCTTATTTGACAATCGCTTGTCAGGATGAAGAAAAAGCTATTGAATTAAGTAAATTTATTGAAGGAGATTATATCAAAGTTAAAATTTCAGATGATATTATTGGAACAGAATATGCAGCGATGTTGAAAAATATTTATGCAATTGCTGCCGGAATTGCTCATGGTTTAGGTTATGGAGATAATTTTCAAGCTGTTTTAATGTCGAATTCGATTCGTGAGATGAAACGCTATATTCGAAAAATTCATAAAATGAAACGAAATATTAATAATTCTGCTTATTTAGGAGATTTATTAGTGACAGGATATTCTGTTTTTAGTAGAAATAGAACTTTCGGAAATATGATTGGTAAAGGATATACTGTTAAGTCTGCAATGTTGGAAATGAGTATGATTGCTGAAGGATATTATGCTGTAAAATCTGCTTATAAAATCAATAAAGAATTGAAAGCGAAAGCACCAATTATCAATTGTGTTTACAATATTATTTATGAAGGAAAAGATCCGAAAAAGCAATTTAAAAAGTTGACGGATTTATTAGATTAGAATTAAAATACTTTTTGAAAATATGCGAAAGATTGTCTGAAAATGGCAATCTTTTTTATTTTCGATGGCTTAGGGATTGAAGTGAAAAGCTTTTGAAGAATTTTAAAATTAGAATTTCTTAAGGAAAAGAAGCGACTCTGAAGAAGCTTTTTTGACTTTTAGAATTCTTTTTTAAAACTTCAAAACTTGAAACGAAAAGCCCGACCCGAAGGGAAAGCTCCAAATTTAATATTCTAGAATTTTTATCTTTAGTGTTAAATTTCTGTGTTAGATTTTAGTAATTTCGCAATTCAAAAATTAAAAAACTTCAAACAATTGGCTAAAGCAAAGAAAGAAACTCCGTTGATGAAACAATACAATAGTATCAAGGCGAAATATCCGGATGCTATGTTACTTTTTAGAGTAGGTGATTTTTATGAAACTTTTGGAGAAGACGCAAAAAAAGCGGCGCAAGTTCTTGGAATTACGTTGACAAAACGTGGAGCTGGAAGTGATAGTGAAACTGCGTTAGCTGGATTTCCACATCATTCTTTGAATACGTATTTACCAAAATTAGTAAAAGCAGGAATGCGTGTGGCGATTTGTGATCAGTTGGAAGATCCGAAAATGACCAAGAAAATTGTGAAAAGAGGAGTTACAGAACTAGTAACACCTGGAGTTTCCTTGAATGATGAAGTTTTACATTCGAAATCGAATAATTTTTTAGCTGCAATTCATTTTGGGAAAAAACAATTGGGAATTTCTTTTTTAGATGTTTCAACAGGAGAATTTTTGGTTGCACAAGGAAATGAAGAATACATTGATAAATTGCTTCAAAACTTTAAACCAAATGAAGTTTTAGTTCAAAAACAGCATAAATCGAAGTTTATTGACACTTTTGGAGATAATTTTTATTCTTTTTATTTAGAAGATTGGATTTTCCAAATTGATTATGCTTTGGAAACTTTACACAATCATTTTAAGGTAAAATCTTTAAAAGGATTTGGAATTGAAGATTTGGAAGAAGGGCAAATTGCTTCTGGAGCGATTATGTATTATTTGGGAGAAACGCAGCATAATCAATTACAACATATTGTTTCGATTCAGCGAATTTTAGAAGACTATTATGTTTGGATGGATAGATTTACGGTACGAAATTTAGAATTATATAATTCAAGTTCTGTAGATGCTGTTACACTTTTAGATGTGATTGATCGAACAATTTCTCCAATGGGAGGAAGATTGTTGAAACGTTGGTTGGCACTTCCTTTGAAAGATATTAATCGAATTAAGAAACGACATGAAGTTGTAAAATATATTTTAGAAAATGAGGAATTTCATCAAGTTTCTTCTTATCAAATAAAGCAAATCAGTGATATAGAGCGTTTGATTTCAAAAGTTGCTACAGGAAAAGTTAGTCCAAGAGAAGTTGTTCTTTTAAAAGATTCTTTAAATGCGATTATTCCTGTTAAAGAAGCAGCTTTATTAAGTACAAATGAAGCTTTAAGAGCGATTGGAGAGCAATTACAAGATTGTACAACTTTAAGAGAAAAAATTACCAAAACACTTCGAGAAGATGCTCCAGTAAATATTGCAAAAGGAAATGCAATTGCAGAAGGAGTTTCGAAAGAATTGGATGAACTTCGTAATATTTCCAACTCAGGAAAAGAATATTTAGATGGTCTTTTAGCGAGAGAATCTGAAAGAACGGGAATTCCTTCTTTGAAAATTGCTTTTAATAATGTCTTTGGATATTATATTGAAGTTAGAAATACGCATAAATCAAAAGTTCCAGAAGAATGGATTCGTAAGCAGACTTTGGTAAATGCAGAGCGATATATTACGGAAGAATTAAAGGAATATGAAGCGAAAATTCTTGGAGCTGAAGAGAAAATCGGACAATTAGAACAAGAGCTTTTTGCAGAGTTGATTAGTTTTATGATGGATTATATCAAGCCAATTCAGTTGAATGCGCAATTAATCGCACAATTGGATTGTTTGACTTCATTTGCTTCGATTGCCAGAGAAAATAATTATGTTCGTCCACTAATGGATGATTCGACAGATTTAGAAATTAAAAATGGTCGCCATCCTGTGATTGAAAAGCAATTGCCAATTGGAGAAGAATATATTGCAAATGATGTTGTTTTAAATAGAGAACAACAACAGATTATCATGATTACTGGACCAAATATGAGTGGTAAATCTGCTATTTTACGTCAAACAGCATTGATTGTTCTTCTAGCACAAATGGGAAGTTATGTTCCAGCAGAAAATGCAAGAATTGGAATTATTGATAAGATTTTTACTCGTGTTGGTGCAAGTGATAATATTTCGATGGGAGAATCAACTTTCATGGTAGAAATGAATGAAACTGCGAGTATTTTGAATAATATTTCCGATAGAAGTTTGGTTCTTTTAGATGAAATTGGAAGGGGAACAAGTACGTATGATGGAATTTCTATCGCTTGGGCAATTGCAGAATATTTACATGAACATCCGACAAAAGGAAAGACACTTTTTGCAACGCATTATCATGAATTAAATGATATGCAAGAAGAGTTTGAACGAATCAAAAATTACAATGTTTCTGTAAAAGAATTGAAAGATACTGTGATTTTCTTGCGTAAATTAGTAAAAGGAGGAAGTGAACATAGTTTTGGAATTCATGTAGCGAAATTAGCAGGAATGCCGCAATCTGTAATTCATAGAGCTTCTAAGATGCTTAAACATTTAGAAAATAGTCATAGTAGTGAAGATGTAAAAGAATCGCTTAAACAAGCAAAAGAAGAGTCAGACATGCAATTGAGTTTCTTTCAATTGGATGATCCACTTTTAGAAAATATAAAAGAAGAAATTTTACATACAAATATTGATACATTAACACCAGTAGAAGCCTTGATGAAGTTAAATGAAATCAAGAAAATGTTGGTGAAGAAATAGAACTAAAAAATAGAGATAAAAAAAAGAGGCTTTTAAAGCCTCTTTTTTGTTTTATTCTACAGTAACTGATTTTGCTAAGTTTCGTGGTTGATCAACATTACAACCTCTCATTAATGCAATATGATAAGAAAGTAATTGCATTGGAATTGTCGTTAGTAAAGGACTAAAAGCTTCTTCAGAATCTGGAATCTCAATAACGTGGTCGGCTATTAGTTTTACAGTTTCATCACCTTTAGTAACGATTGCGATAATCTTTCCTTTTCTAGATTTGATCTCTTGAATATTACTTACAACCTTTTCATAATGTCCTTTTTTCGTTGCAATAACGATTACTGGCATTTGCTCATCAATTAAAGCAATTGGACCATGTTTCATTTCAGCAGCAGGATAACCTTCTGCATGGATGTAAGAAATTTCTTTTAGTTTTAAAGCTCCTTCTAAAGCAACAGGGAAATTGAATCCACGACCAAGATATAAACAATTTGGAGCATCTTTATACTCTTCTGCAATTTGTTCAATTTGATCATTGATTACTAATAATTCTTGTACTTTATTAGGAATAAGTTCCATTTCTTGTAAGTAAGAATGGTAATTAGCATTAGATAAAGCTCCATTTGCTTTTCCAAGTTTTAATGCGATAAGCGCTAATACAGTGATTTGCGTTGTAAAAGCTTTTGTAGAAGCAACTCCAATTTCTGGACCTGCATGTGTATAAGCTCCTGCATCCGTTTCTCTTGCGATAGAAGAACCAACAACATTACAAACTCCAAAAACAAAAGCACCTTTAGATTTTGCAAGTTTAATTGCAGCTAAAGTATCCGCAGTTTCCCCAGATTGAGAAATTGCGATTACAATGTCTTTTTCGTTGATAACTGGGTTTCTGTATCTGAATTCAGAAGCATATTCTACTTCTACAGGAATTCTTGCAAAATCTTCAAACATATATTCTGCAACAAGTCCAGCATGCCAAGAAGTTCCACAAGCAACGATGATGATTCTATTTGCATTTAAGAATCTTTCCATATGATCATCAACACCAGCCATTTTAATGATTCCTTCATTGGCTAATAATCTACCTCTGTAAGTATCAACAATAGCATCAGGTTGCTCATAAATTTCTTTTAACATGAAATGATCATAACCTCCTTTTTCTATTTGTTCAAGGCTTATTTCAAGTTCTTGAATTTCTGGAGCAGGAACGATAGAATCGTCCATTACTTTACGAACTCTGATATCTCTTCCAATTTTTACAATAGCTAATTCTTGATCTTCAAGATAGATAGCTTCTTTTGTAAATTCGATGAAAGGAGATGCATCAGAAGCAAAGAAGAATTCTTCATTGTCTTTACCAATTCCAATTGCGATTGGGCTTCCTAATCTTGCAACGATGATTTCATCTGGTTTTTTAACATCAAAAACAGCAATTGCATAGGCACCAATTACTTGTTTTAAAGCAATTTGAACAGCTTTTCCAAGTTTACAATTGTTTTGTTTTTTAACTTCTTCGATTAAGTTAATTAAAACTTCCGTATCTGTATCACTTTTGAATATGTATCCTCTTGAGATTAATTCTTTTTTGATTGTGTCATAATTTTCGATAATTCCATTATGCACAATAGCTAATTCTCCTGACTGAGAAAGGTGTGGGTGAGAATTTACATCATTAGGAACACCATGAGTTGCCCATCTAGTGTGACCAAAACCAATAGTTCCTATATGATTATTTGTCTCATCTGTAATTTTTTCTAAATCTGATACTTTTCCTTTTGTTTTGCTAACTTCTAATTTATCATTATTATAAAGAACAATACCTGCACTATCATATCCTCTGTATTCTAGTCTTTTTAGACCATTTACAACGATAGGATAAGCCTGTCTATGTCCTATATATCCAGCGATTCCACACATATTTTTTTAGTTTAATTCCGAGTAAATAATTTCTAATTTAACTTTTTTATCTTCTAAAGAAGATTCACTTCCGTAAAGAACTACGCGTTTAGGGTTCCAACCGTATTCCCTTACAAAAAAGTCTTGATTGTTAACAGGGGCATCAGTAGAGTTAAAAACTTTGATTGCTAATTTATTAAGTTCCGTATCTGAAGTAGGATCTAATAATTGCGATACATAGTCAGTTATTCTAAATTTATATTTAAAGGCTTTATTACTGTCATCTTTTTCTACAAAACCACCAATACTTCCAAATCCATTTAATCCAAACACATCTGGTAATTGTCTATTTGTTTCATAGTTATATAAGATTAATCTATCAGGGGTAAAATCTGAAGAAAGATCTTGATTTACATAAAAAACTAAGTTAGCTTCATTTACTAACCAGTCATTATTTCTTAATTCTTCTAATTCATCAGGAATATTATTTCCATCATTATCATCACCAAAAAGAGAAATTGTAGTTAAAGAACCACCAGCTCCTTGGATATAATTAAATTGAGGATCATATACAACAGTTGAATTTTCGAATTTATTAGCGATGATTCCACTGAATCTGAAAACATATTGGCTAGGGGTATTTTCACCATCGATTGTTTCAGAATAATAAACAGTCATTTTTGCATCTGTTAATAAATTCATTTGAATTAAATTAGCATCAACTATACCATTAATTGGAAGAGCTTCAATGAAAACTCCTCTAAAGAAATCGATAAAATCATCGTTAGTTGCAAAATGAGATTCGTTTGCAGCACCTAAGAAATTTTGCGTAAAAAATTCCGTGTCTAAAGGAATTTTAAGAGTAGGTCTAACAGGTGAATCTTTTCTTTCATCTTCTTCATAAATACTACCATCAGCTGCTTTTCTTTTCACAACTGTCATTGTATCATTTGCATTTGGCACAAAATCAACTTCACCTAACAAATCAGATAATTCATAATCTTTATCAGAATAATATTTTAACTGTTTAGAAGGATCTTCAGGGTCTAAGTTATTTAAAAATGTATTAACTCTATTAACTTTAAGTTTGTAAGCAGTATTTTTATTTCCAAAGATAGAATCTAAAGTAAATTTAGGCTTATTATCATCAAAAACTCCATCATTTGTATAATAATATGGTAATTCGATAATTACTGTATCAATTCTAGCAGTTTCATCAAAAGTTAAACCTGCAAAAGGAATTCTTAATTGTGAAATAAGAGATGCTTCTGTAGTACCAAAAACAGTATTATCTTCATAAAGTCCCAATAAAAAATTTGGAGCGTTATCCGTTCTGACAGCTTCTACATTTTCTGTTTCTGTTTTGATTTGAGAAAAATAAGAATTTGTTGAAAACTTGTTGTTATCAACTAAATCAACTCCTGAATTTTCTAATTCTTTATCACATGAAACTATTATTCCTGATAGTAATAATAATAAGCTTATATATTTTGCAACTCTAATAGTCATTAATGTTTCTTATTTTAATTAAATAATGTATAGTTATAATAAATTTCGATTTATTAGTCACAAGTATATAAACTTATTTTTTAGTAATCTAGTACACTGTGTCTAATTTAAAAGAATATTAACATAATGTAAATCAAAAGATATCAATAACTTTCTTTTAATTGTCTAAAACCTTTTCGTTATAAAATGATAAGTAAGTTTCTTTAAAATCTTGCTCTTCGTTATATTCTAATACTGGCTTATCAGAATTTTTAGCAAAATCTTTTAAATCTGGAGAAACATTTTCATTTGCAATTAAAACTGCATCTGAATTGTTAATTGCGTTTTTCATGACATTCTCATAAGAAGGAGTTTCTAAAATCGCTGCATTTTCATCAGAAATTTGATCAAACTTCACTTTATTGATGAACTCATTGTCTAAAGTTCCTTCGAATGCGTTATCATATAATGATGTAACAATCTTACTGTTTTCAAATAAAGGATCATTGGCATAATACTCTTTCAAATAAACAGGTAACATTGCAGCCATCCAACCATGAACATGAATAATGTCTGGCGCCCAATTAAGTTTTTTAACTGTTTCAACTACACCTTTTGCGAAAAAGATGGCTCTTTCATCATTGTCCGGAAATAAATTTCCGTCTTCATCCGTAAATGTAGCTTTTCTCTTGAAATATTCATCATTATCAATAAAATATACCTGCATTCTTTCCTTTGGAATTGATGCTACTTTGATAATTAATGGCATATCCATGTCATTGATCACTAAGTTCATCCCTGATAAACGAATAACTTCGTGCAATTGATGTCTGCGCTCATTGATTACTCCAAAGCGAGGCATAAAAATTCTTGTTTGACCTCCTTTATGATGCACAGCTTTTGCTGCTTCAAATGAGGTTAATGACATTTCATTTTCTGGTAAATAAGGTGTAACTTCCGAAGAAACAAATAAAACTCTTTTATCTTTCATAAATTGAACTAAAATAATTAAAGATTCTGCAAAATTACAAAATTTTATGTAGAAATTGATTTTAAATAGATTAAGTTTGCATTTGCTTAATCATAATTAACAGAAGTATTATGTTAGTGTTCAAAACAAAGAGTGAATTAAAAGAACATTTACAACCTGCTATTTCTAAGAAAAATATAGGGTTCGTGCCTACAATGGGAGCTTTACACCAAGGGCATATTTCATTAGTTAAAAAAGCAAAGCAAGAGAATGAAATTGTGGTAGTTAGTATTTTTGTAAATCCTACACAATTTAATAATGCAAGCGATTTAACAAATTATCCAAAGACAATTGACGCAGATTTAAAAATGCTTGAAGAAGCAAATTGTGATGTTGTTTTTATTCCTTCAGTTGAAGAAATTTATGACGAAAATGTAAATTCTGAGAATTTCGAATTTGATGGTTTAGAAAAAGAGATGGAAGGAAAATTTAGACCTGGACATTTTGATGGTGTTGGAACGGTTGTTAAAAAACTTTTCGAAATCGTTCGTCCTACAAATGCTTATTTTGGCGAAAAAGACTTCCAACAACTACAAATCATCAAGAAGATGGTGGTAAAAAATAACTTACCAGTCAATGTTATTGGTTGTTCGATTTTTAGAGAATCAGACGGTCTGGCAATGAGCTCTAGAAACATGAGATTAACGCAAGAACAAAGAGAAGCCTCTCCATTTATTCATAAAGTTTTATTAGAAGCTAAATCGCTTTTTATCAATGAAAAAGGGAATGGAATTTGTAAATGGGTTACCGAACAATTTGAAAATCAACCAGAATTAGAGTTAGAATATTTCATCATTGCTGATGAAGAAAACTTAAAAGAAATGAAAACTATAAATGAAAACGTTAAATATAGAGCGTTTATCGCAGTTTTCGCCGGAGAAATTAGATTAATAGATAATATTAGCTTGACATAGAAGCTATTTCAAACAAAATAATTATTTTTGCGCCATGCAAATAGAAGTAGTAAAATCGAAAATTCATAGAGTAAAAGTAACAGGTGCCGATTTACAGTATATCGGTAGCATTACAATTGATCAAGACTTAATGGACGCTTCAAACATCATTGAAGGGGAAAAAGTTCAGATCGTAAATATCAATAATGGAGAACGTTTAGAAACTTATGCAATCCCAGGACCAAGAAAAAGTGGAGAAATTACACTGAATGGACCTGCGGCTAGAAAAGTTGCAAAAGGAGATATTATTATCATTATTTCATACGGAATAATGGATTTTGAAGAGGCTAAAAACTTTAAGCCTACATTAATTTTCCCGAATGAAAACGATAATACATTAACATAATTTGAACACAAAACTTAAAAAAATAATCACATTATCACTCCCAATTTTATTGGGAGTTTTTTTGGTCTGGTATGTTTTTTCTGGACTAAACGAGACGGAACTAGAAAAGGTAAAAGATAGTTTTCGACATGCAAATTATTGGTGGGTTTTACTTTCCATCGTTTTTGGAGCTTTAAGCCACCTTTCTCGTGCTTATCGTTGGCAATTTCTTTTAGATCCACTTGGTTATCGCCCAAAATTCTTGAATAGTTTTATGGCAGTTGCAGTAACTTATTTGCTAAATTTAGCAATTCCAAGGTCTGGTGAAATTGGTAGAGCAACAACTTTAACTAAATATGAAGGAGTTCCTTTTGAAAAAGGATTTGGAACAATTGTAGCTGAAAGAGTTGCAGATGTTTTAATGCTTTTATTAATTATTTTTATCGCATTTGCATTACAATATGACTATTTTTTCAATTTAATTTCTAAAGCTGCTCCAAAAAATCCTATTCAACTTGGAGGTATTATTATAGCAATAATTGCATTTGCTTATTTTGGATTTAAATTCTTGAAAAAATCTAGTAATAAGGTAATTGTAAAAATTCGTGGTTTTGTTTCTGGTTTAATAGAAGGTGTAAAAAGTATTTTTTCAATGGAGAAAAAATGGGCTTTTATCTTTCATACAGTGTTTATTTGGGTGATGTATGTTGCAATGTTTTATGTTGTAACTTTTGCAATCCCAGAAACATCTGATCTATCTTTAGGAACAATTATCGTAGGATTTGTTGCCGGAGCAATTAGTATTGCAATAACTAATGGAGGAATTGGAACTTATCCTTATGGTGTTAGTAAGGCATTTGCTTTATACGGAATTGCTGAAGTTTCAGGAGTTGCTTTCGGATGGATTATGTGGACGGCTCAAACAGTGATGATTCTTATTTTAGGAGCTTTAGCTTTTATTTTCTTACCTATTTATAATCGAAATAAAGAAGTACAAGTTTCTGAAGCTTAAAAAAATATATTTAAATATGAAAAGCACATTACTGGGGAAGTAATGTGCTTTTTTCTTTTACTTTTTTCCTAGCATTACAAATTCAGATGCAACAATTTCTGTGATATATTTTTTGTCTCCGTTTTTGTCTTCGTAGCTTCTGCTAGTCAATTTCCCTTCCAAAGCAATTTCTTTTCCTTTAGTCAAATATTTTTCTGCTAATTCTGCATTTTTTTCCCACATAATGATATTATGCCATTGTGTGTCTTCTACTTTTTCTCCTTTTTGATTTTTATAAACCTCTTTTGTAGCAATGGAGAATTTTGCTAGTTTTTTTCCAGAATCTAACACTTTAATTTCTGGTTGCATTCCTAAATGTCCTATTAATTGTACTTTATTTCTTAAACTATTCATAACTCAAAATTTTATTGGTTTTGATGCAAAGTAAAGTTGTAAAGGAAAGATTATTCGGTTATTAAGTATTTAAAACCGATTACATTTGAATTTAAACGGTTGTAAATGTTTTTTTAAATTCAAGAAAACAAAAAAGGAATGCTCAAAATTGAACATCCCTTTTTAAAACATCTATTATATAAAATTTTAATAATTTGCTTCTTCTGGATATTGTGCCATAAATTCTTCCGCTTTTTCCACCATTTTTTTACTCCCACAAAAAATAGGAACTCTTTGGTGTAGTTCTGTTGGTTGGATATCCATAATTCTTCGGTAACCATCTGTTGCCTTTCCTCCTGCTTGTTCTGCTAAGAATGCAATTGGATTACATTCGTAAAGTAAACGAAGTTTTCCTTTTGGAGCTTTTGTACTTGTTGGATAAATATAAATTCCACCTTTAATCATATTTCTATGAAAATCTGAAACTAAAGATCCGATATATCTAGCAGAATATGGTGTTCTTTCCGCTGGATTATCTAAGTGGCAATATTTTAAATATTCCTTCACTCCTTGTCCAAAATGTTTATAATATCCTTCATTGATAGAATAAATCGTTCCTGTTTCTGGGAATTGCATGTTTGGATGAGAAAGATAGAAAGTTCCGATTGCAGGATTTAATGTAAATCCATTAACTCCATGACCTGTCGTGTAAACTAACATTGTAGATGTTCCATAAACTACATAACCTGCGGCTACTTGTTCATTTCCTTTTTGTAAGAAATCTTCTTTTGTTACAGGAGTTCCAATTGGTGTAACTCTTCTATACACAGAAAAAATAGTTCCTACAGAAACATTTACATCAATATTTGAAGAACCATCCAAAGGGTCAATTAATACAATATATTTGTTTTCATTTGTATTTTCTTTTCCTTGAATTACTACAAAATCATCTTCTTCTTCACTAGCAATACCACATACAATTTCACGGTTTTTTAATGTCTGCATGAAAACTTCATTTGCATAAACATCTAATTTTTGTTGCGCTTCTCCTTGTACGTTTACTTCTCCTGCTGCTCCTAAAATATCTACCAATCCAGCTTTATTTACTTCATGATTTACTACTTTTGCAGCTAGTCTAATAGAGTTGATCAATCTCGAAAGTTCACCCGTTGTATATTTAAAGTGTTTTTGATTCTCAATGATAAACTCTCCTAGGGTAATATGCTTTTTCTTCATTATATACGGTTCATATTGTGTGTTGTGTACAAATATCGCTTAAATTTGCGAAAAAAATAATTTTAGATGCAAATTATCATTCGAGAAGGACAAAAAGAAGACATGCCTGCTGTATTAGAGCTAATTAGAGAATTGGCAGTTTTCGAAAAAGAACCAGAAGCGGTTATAATTAATACAGAAGATTTAGTAAGAGATGGTTTCTCTGAAACACCATTATTTAAAACCTTTGTTGCTTTAGAAGGGAAAGAAATAATTGGAATGGCACTTTTTTATCCTCGATATTCTACTTGGAAAGGTAAGACAATTCATTTGGAAGATTTGATAGTTCGTGAAGAGAAAAGAAAATTGGGTGTTGGAAAATTACTTTACAACAAAGTTCTTCAATATGCAAAAAGTGAAGGAGTAAAACGTGTAGAATGGGTTGTTTTAGATTGGAATCAAAATGCAATTGATTTTTACGAAAAAAGTGGTGCAACTGTTTTTGATGATTGGAAAACGGTTCAAATGGATGCAAAAGCATTGGAGAATTATTAATAGAATTTATATAATTAGATAAAGTTTCTAAAACATGAAGGTTTTTAAATTTGGAGGCGCTTCAGTAAAAAACGCTGAATCTGTTCGTAATGTTGGAAAAATTTTACAACATGAAGGGTATGAAAATACACTATTAGTAATTTCTGCCATGGGAAAAATGACAAATGCTTTCGAAAATATTATTGATAGTTATTATCATCAAAAACCTTCTTTAAGAGAGGCGATAGATTTTGTATATCAATATCATTCGGAAATTATTGAAGACTTATTTTCGGATAAAAAAGATATTATCTTTGAAGTCGATTGTTTGTTTGGTACTTTGAGTACTTTTATGGGAACAAATACAAATAAGGATTATGATTTTATTTATGATCAAATTATTTGTTTTGGAGAATTACTTTCAACGAAGATTGTTAGTTATTACCTAAATGAAATTGGAATTGATAACAATTGGATTGATGTAAGAAATCTGATTAAAACAGATGCTTTTTACAGAGATGCAAAAGTTGATTTTGAACAAACAAAAAACAATATTCAACAAGTTGACACAACAAAACTAAACATCGCTCAAGGTTTTATTGCAGGAACTAAAAATAATATTACAACATCACTAGGAAGAGAGGGCTCGGATTATACGGCTGCCATTTTTGCATATTGTTTGGAAGCAGAAAGCGTGACAATTTGGAAAGATGTCGAAGGAGTTTTAAATGCAAATCCACAATATTTTGAGAAGACGAATTTGTTAGAATCAATCTCTTATAAAGAAGCGATTGAGATGGCTTTTTATGGTGCTTCGGTAATACATCCGAAAACATTAAAGCCATTGGAAAATAAATTAATTCCACTACATGTTCGCTCATTCATTGATTTAGAAAAAAAAGGAACAATTGTTCGAAAAGGCACAGATATTGTGCCGAAAATACCTTGTTTCATCTTAAAGAAAAAACAGTATTTAGTTTCGATTTCAAAGACAGATTTTTCATTTATGGTAGAAGAATCTATTGGGGAAGTTTTTCACTTATTACACTCACATAAAATTAAAGTAAATTTGATTCAGAATTCCGCTTTAAGTTTTACAGTATGTATTGAGGACGCTTTTGAAAATTTTCAAGAATTGTTGAAAGATTTGCAACTAAAATATAATGTTACATATAATGAAAATGTAAATTTATATACGATAAGACATTTCACCCAAGATTCTATTGAAGCAATTGAAAAAGAAAATACAGTTTTATTAAAGCAAATGAGTAAGAAGACATTACAGATTATAACCAAATAGTTTGTATATTGGATTGTAAAAAATAGAATATTTAAAAAGTATAAATGAGTTTAATAACACCTAAAGAAATGGCAAAAGCCATTAACCTAGACAAATTTGGAATTTTTGGAAATTTTATAGGGTGGTCATTAATGGAAGTTCTTCGAATTTCTACTATTAATAAGATTTATAATAAAAATAAACATCTAAATGACTTAGAGTTTTTTACCGCAATATTAGAAGATTTAGAGATTGATTTTGAAATTCCAGAAGAAGATTTAAGGAGAATCCCAAAAGATGGTCCTTTTATCACGGTTTCAAATCATCCTTTAGGTGGGATTGATGGAATTATTCTATTAAAAATACTTTCAGAAATTAGACCCGATTTCAAGGTGATAGCAAATTTTTTATTGCATAGAATTGAACCGATGAAATCTTATGTAATGCCAGTAAATCCATTTGAAAATCATAAAGATGCAAAGTCAAGTGTAGCTGGAATTAAAAATGCATTAATGCATATCAAAGAAGGAAAACCAATGGGAATTTTTCCAGCAGGAGAAGTTTCTACACAAAAAGATGAAAATTTATTGGTTGACAAACCTTGGGAAGCCGGAGCTGTACGTTTAATTCAAAAAGCAAAAGTTCCTGTAATTCCGATTTATTTTCATGCAAAAAATAGTCGTTTGTTCTATCTTTTATCTAAAATTAATGGAACTTTAAGAACGGCAAAATTACCTTCAGAGCTTTTAAAACAAAAAGATAAAACGATTAAAGTTCGAATTGGAAATCCGATTCCAGTGAAAAACTTAGATGAATATAAAGATTTAAATGATTTAAGTGATTTTCTTCGTAGAAAAACTTACATGCTTTCGAATCCTTATGTAGAAGATTCTTCAAAATTAATAATTCCTAATAGTTTAAAATTACAAAAAACACCAAAGGAAATTGTTAAAGGAAAAGGAGATAATGCTTTAATAAAGGAAGTAGATAAACTTCGTAAAAAGGGTGCTCGAACGATGAAAAGTAAAGAGTTTGAAATCTTTTTTGCAGAAGCTAAAGATATTCCGAATATTCTTCATGAAATTGGAAGATTAAGAGAAATTACTTTTAGGGAAGTTGGAGAAGGAACAAATGAAGAAATTGATTTAGATAAATACGATCATTATTATCGACATTTATTTTTGTGGGATAGTATCAATAACAAAATTGTTGGTGCTTATCGAATGGGATTAGGTTCGGATATTTATAAAAAATATGGAATAGAAGGATTTTATATCAATTCACTTTTCCGATTTGATCCTGAATTACACAAGCTTTTTGAAGAAAGTATTGAACTTGGAAGAGCATTTGTAGTTGGAGAATATCAATTAAAACCAATGCCATTATTTTTACTTTGGAAAGGAATTGTTCATGTTACAGTTAGACATCCAGAATTAAAATATTTAACTGGTGGAGTAAGTATTAGTAATCAATTTTCAGATTTTTCTAAATCATTGATGATTGAATTTATGAAATCTCATTATTACGATCCTTATTTAGCGCAATATATTCGTCCTAAGAAAGAATATAAAGTAAAGTTAAAAGATACAGACAAAGATTTTATTTTCGACGTTACAAAGGCGGATTTAAACAAATTTGATAAGATTATTGATGAAATCGAACCTGGGAATCTTAGAATGCCTGTTTTGATTAAAAAATATATAAAACAAAATGCCAGATTGGTTGCGTTTAATGTAGATCCGAAATTTAACAATGCAATTGACGGATTAATTTTTATGAAAATTGCAGATATTCCTGAAAGTACGATGAAACCAATTATGGAAGAATTTTTAAAAGAATTGGAAAATAAATCAGAACAAGAATAAAACTAAAAACGCCATCAAATATTAATGATGGCGTTTTTAGTTTTATTCTAACAGAGTTTGATTCTCTTTATTTTCGATTGCTATTTTTTGTTCTTTTTTGAATTTTAAATAAGTTAGATAATACATAATCCACATAAATTCAATTCCTAGATGTAGATAATGTCCGTTTCTAAGTAATCTTAAGATAAATAAAACGAATAATCCATTATTAAAACACCAAAGAAGAACTAGATCTTTATTTTCTAAAAAGTTTTTAGGATATTTTATTTTATAATGAAAAATAAACCAAAGATAAAATGCTATTCCTACCAATCCTGTTTCGGATAAAAATCGTTGGAAAAAACTATTAGCTTCTCCTCTGTTTAAGGTAATTTTATTTTCCGTAAAAGTATTTGGAGGCATCACATTATTGATATATTTATCATATTGTTTTTCATAACTTCCAAGTCCAGATCCTAAAATCGGATTTTCTTTAAAAGCTTCAACTGTAACTTTGTAATTGCTATATAAAGCGTATGAACTTAAATTTAAATTATCAATTTGTTTTGATGTAACTCTATCAGAAATTACCAAACTTAAAGAATCATCAATACGTTCTTTCACTTTAGGGATTTGATAGATAACAATAGAAATTAGAAGAATAAAAATAGAAGCTCCAAATAATACAGCTGGATTTTTAACAAAAGAATATTTTGCTAAAATAATTAATCCTAATACGGCGAAAATTCCCAAAAAACCAATTGCCGATTTAGATAAAATTACAGCGATTATGATTAATATAGCCAAAAATTTTGAAATTATTTTTGTAATATTAAATAGCCTTGCCATAGCAATAAATAAAATTGGAGTGATTGCATAGACAAAGAAAGAAGGTTCCATAAACCAAGCGTGTATTCTATATGGAGGTTTTAAAAACTCTCTATTTCCCTGATCAAAACCTAAGAAGGATAAATCTCCCCAATGATTTTTATTTATGTTTGAAAAAAAGAATTGACTTAAACCAATAATTGTTGCAAGAATTACTATTAAAATATAATCTTTAATTATCTTTTTAAAATCAAATTTATAAACAGAAATTAATAAAAAAGAATAAATAAATGATACAGAAATTCCTATAGATTGTTTAATGAAAAAGGCAATGTTTGCTAAATTAGTTATTAGATTAATACCAAGAATTAATAGTAATAATGTAATAATTTGAATGTCTTCTTTTCTAATTTTAATCGTTCCAACAATTGACATTGCATAGGCAATAAAAATAATCATGAAGATATAGATTAATTTAAAGTCAAACCCTAAATTAATCGGTAAATACATGTTATCAAAAAAGATAAAAAATAATCCTAATTTGCTTAATGCGTTTTTCATTTCTAATTATTTTCTAAACTTATTCTTTAGTTTTAAAAAGAATGATTCATAATATTTAAAAGAGATATGTGATGCTAGAATTGTGAATCCAAAAGTTAAAATATTGATTAAAATAATTGTAGTTAAGTCACCTAAAGTGATTTTTTCTTTAAGTTTCAAAAATAAGAAAACTACAAAATTCAGAAAAATAACATGATACATATAAATTCCATATGAAATTTTTCCTAAATAATTTAAAGCCTTGTTTTTTACAACAAATCCTATATTACCATAACCTAGAACAAAAACAAAGAAAGAGAATACACTACTCGTAAATAGGTTTTTAAATAAAACATTTTCAAAATAAAAGATGTTTGTAAAGAAGTATAATAATGTTAAGAGAATGATTACATAGGCAAAAATTTTACTTTTTTTGAATAATTCCATTTTCTTTTTTTCCTCTAAAATTGCTATAATTCCACCAAAAAATAAGAAGAAATACATAAATTCATAATCTCTTAGAAATTGTGTAAAAGGAAGATGAAATATGATAAAATAGATAGAAGCTAAAATAATCAATGTTCTTAGGATATGCTTTTTTGTAAGAAAATACATCAAAGGAGCCACGATGAGATAAAATTGCTCTTCAATACCTAAAGACCAAAGAACTTTTAAAATTCCTCCAGGATCAAACATGACATTAAATACATTTGGCATAAAGAAAATAAGCATTGCCAAAGCAGTTGGAATAGAATAATTTACTTCAAATGGAATTCCTAGAGCTGGTAAGAGATAATTGTAAAAGAATAGTCCAAAAATCATTACCAAATAATATACAGGGAAAATTCTTAAAACCCTTCGAACATAAAAGTTTTTAATAGAAAAATCTCCCTTTGATTTTTCTTCATAAATAGATTTAATGATTAAAAAACCACTTAATACAAAGAAAATATATACAGAATCTACACCTCTATTAAAAATTGGTGAATCATTAAAATAGGGAAGATTTTGGTTTTTGCAAAGAACTGGAAGGTGTTGCAAAACCACAATGGAAGCCAAAAAAAAACGCAAAGCATCTAAATTTGGTATTTTTTTCATTTTAAAAGTTTTCTCTTTAGGGTTCATTCGATAAAATGATTTATTAGAATTTATTCGCTTTTAGTTTCTAATTGTAGTAAACATTCTTTTAAACTTTCTCTCCAGTATGGAATTTCATATTCGAAAGTTTGGATAATTTTATTTTTA
This sequence comes from Aureivirga marina, assembly GCF_015767265.1. GTDB lineage: Bacteria > Bacteroidota > Bacteroidia > Flavobacteriales > Flavobacteriaceae > Aureivirga > Aureivirga marina. The sequence continues at coordinate 49,891 of NZ_JADPIB010000008.1, read as the reverse complement.
TCCATCACACTAAATTTTGGTCTATCAGCTGGAGTTGGATAAGCTTCTGTTCGGATTGCATTTACTTTTACATCTATTTTTTGATATTCAAAAATAGATTTTGCAAAGTCATACCAGCTAGCAACTCCTAAATTGCTAAAATGAAAAATTCCGAAATTAGTAGCATTTTTTTCTATTAAGAAAAGAATAAATTTAGCCAAATCTTTAGCATAAGTTGGAGTTCCTACTTGATCATAAATAATTCCAAGTTGTTCTCTTTCTTTTCCCAAACGAAGCATTGATTTTATAAAATTATTTCCATATTCAGAATATAACCAAGAAGTTCTAAGGATAAAATGTTTTTCCCAAGAAGCGATGATTTCGTTTTCTCCGTGTAATTTTGTTTTTCCATAAACATTTATTGGATTTGTTGTATCCTCTTCTGAATATGGTGTATTTTGATTTCCATCAAATACAAAATCAGTTGAAATATGAATTAATTTTGTATCAAATTTCTTACAAATTTCTGCAATATTTTTGCTTCCTAATGTATTTACATCCTTTGCTTTTTCAACTTCATTTTCTGCTAAATCTACAGCTGTATAAGCAGCACAATTAATACAATAATCGTAATTATTTTCTGAAAAATCATCGAATAAATTTTGATTATCTGTGATGTTTAATTCTTTTGACGATTTGAAAGAAAAAGTAAATTGCTTAAAAGAGTTCACTAACTCTCTTAAGCAATTACCTAGTTGTCCATTTGCTCCGGTAACTAATATTTTCATGCTAATCTTGCATTTTCAATGTTTGGTAAAACGATATCTTTATCAGAAATAATTAACTCAGATTCTTCCAATTTCCAGTCAATTTCTATAGTTGAATCATTGTAAATAATTCCTCCTTCAGATTCTTTGTTGTAGAAATTATCACATTTATAGAAGAATGTTGCAGTTTTACTTAAAACAACAAAACCATGTGCAAAACCTCTTGGAATAAAAAGTTGTTTTTTATTCTCGGCAGTAAGTTCTACAGCTACATGCTGTCCAAAAGTTGGAGAGTTTTTTCGAATATCTACAGCGACATCTAAAACAGCTCCTTCTAAAACTCTTACTAGTTTTGCTTGTGCAAATTCGCCTACTTGATAATGTAAACCCCTTAAAACTCCTTTTGTTGAAAAGGATTGATTGTCTTGAACAAAATTTACTTTTTGACCAATTGCATCATTGAATTTTTGAGAATTAAAACTTTCAAAAAAATAACCTCTTTTATCTTCAAAAACTGTTGGTTCTAATACAAAACAACCTTCTAATTTTGTTTCTTGAACTTTCATTATTTTATAAGTTCTAATAAATTTTTACCATAACCACTTTTTACCAAAGTAGTTGCTAATTCTTTAAATTGTTCTTCATTGATGAATCCCATTTTAAAAGCAGCTTCTTCAATTGCTCCCACTTTTAAGCCTTGTCTTTCTTCAATAACTTGTACAAATTGTGATGCTTGCATTAAAGAATTAAAAGTTCCAGTGTCAAGCCAAGCAGTTCCTCTATCTAAGATGCTAACTTGAAGTTTGTTTTTTTCTAAATAAACTTTATTTACATCTGTAATTTCTAATTCTCCGCGATTACTTGGTTTAATATTTTTAGCGATAGATACTACTTCATTATCATAAAAATAAATTCCAGGAACAGCATAGTTTGATTTTGGAATTTCAGGTTTTTCTTCTAGAGAAATTGCTTTTCCTTCATCATTAAATTCTACAACACCATAACGTTCAGGATCATGAACATGATATGCGTATATAATTCCACCATCAGGATTATTATTTTCTTGTAATAAAGAAGCCAATCCAGTTCCGTAGAAAATATTATCTCCAAGAATTAATGCTACTTTATCATCTCCGATAAATTCTTCACCAATTATGAAAGCTTCTGCTAATCCGTTTGGATGTTCTTGAACAGCATATTCAAATCTACATCCGTATTTTTTTCCATCTCCTAAAAGCGATTTAAAAAGTGGTAAATCATGTGGAGTAGAAATAATTAAAATTTCATTAATTCCAGCCCACATTAGAGTTGATAATGGATAATAAATCATCGGTTTATCATAAACTGGCATTAATTGTTTGCTTACAGCTAAAGTTAGCGGATGTAACCTTGTTCCTGAACCTCCTGCTAAAATAATTCCTTTCATATTTATTGTAGTATTCCTGTATCTTTATATTTTTCTATATACCATTCAATTGTTTTTACGATACCAGATTCGAAGTTTTCATCTGCTTTCCATCCTAATTCATCTTCAATTTTAGAAGCATCAATAGCATATCTAAAATCATGTCCTGGTCTATCTTTTACAAAAGTGATTAACTCTTTATACGAAGAATTGTCTTTTCTAGTATATTTTTCATCTAAATAAGAACAAATAGAGTTTACGATATAAAGATTTGTTTTTTCATTTCGTCCTCCAATATTATATGTTTCTCCAGATTTTCCTGTTTCGTATGCTAAAGCAATTCCTTTGCAATGATCTAAAACATATAACCAATCACGAATATTTAATCCATCACCATAAATTGGAATTTGCTCCCCTTGAAGTGCTTTTCTTAAAATAGTTGGAATTAATTTTTCATCATGTTGTTTTGGACCATAATTGTTTGAACAGTTTGTTGTGACAACATCCATTCCATATGTATGAAAATAACTTCTAACAACAAAATCACTCGATGCTTTTGAAGCACTATATGGACTATTTGGAGCATAAGGAGTTGTTTCTTCAAATAGACCTGTTTCACCTAATGTTCCATAAACTTCATCTGTTGAAACATGGTGAAATCTACAAGTATCATATCCAGATTTATAAGAATTAGGAGCATCCATCCAATAATTTCTAGCAACATCAATTAAAGTAAAAGTTCCAATAACATTAGTTTGCATAAAAGCCTCAGGACCTGTAATTGAATTATCAACATGTGATTCTGCGGCAAAATGAATTACACCTCTAATGTCATATTTCACAAATAAATTCTCTACAAGTTGACGGTCACAAATATCACCTTCTACAAAAATATGACGTTCAGAATGCACATCTTTTAAATTTTCTAAACTACCTGCATAAGTAAGTTTATCTAAATTTATAACAGTTACATTTTCATTTTCTTCAATAAAATATTTTACAAAATTCGCACCGATAAATCCTGCTCCTCCTGTAACTAAGATATGTTTTTGAGTCATTTATTTTTTATAATTTTTTAAGTAAATATTGAATTTGATAAGTAAAATTGTAATTAAAGTTACTAAGAAAGCTCCAAACCCATAAAGTTTAATAGGGTTTGTTGTAAGGGTTTTGTTATAAACACCTTTGTAGTTTAAATGAGAAACTACATTTACTATATTATTAAATCTTATTTTTTCTTCTGCAATTTGATTTAATCTGAAAATTAGCTTTTCTGAAGTTTCAAATAGGTTTTTATCTTCCGTAAGATTTCTAATTTCAGTTTCTGTTTCTCTTAAATCATTTGAATTATTAATATCAATTGCTGAACCTAAAGAAGTTACATTTTCAGCAGATTTCAAAGCTACAATTCTATTTGTTTTTCTTAAAGAATCAATATCTTTTAGTCCCTGTTTTATTGTTTTTTCTTCTAGATTAAGATTTTTAATTTTTAAATCATGTGCTAAGACAAGATTTGGATCATTAGTAATAAAATCTATTAAAGGTTGTTGAATTTTCTTTAAAGTTGGATTTGCAACAACAATTTCAACCTTAAATCTAGTAGTATTGAATTTTGCAAAATTCTTAGAATTAAACTTTTCAAAAGTAACAATACTAGAAACTAATGTATCATTTTTCTTAATAAATTCCTCATAAGCTAAAGCTTTATCTTTTATATAATTTAGAGGAATTAAATTAATAGATTTAATGTTTTTTAAATCTTCTTCAGAGATATTTAAAATAGAAGATAATTCAGGGTAACTCTTTGTTTTAAAAAGTATTTGTAAATAATCAATTTGAGAAGAAATATAGTTTTCACTTTTATAATTAGGAATAATTTCCATGTCATAATAATAGGATATTCCTTTATACTTCTGAGTAAAATAACCAATTGTTCCTCCAATTATTAAAGATAAAATTAAAAACAATGAATATTTTTTTAAAAATATAATTATAACAATTAAATAATGAAAAATACTCTTAAATAAAAGGCCGATTTTTCTAAAAAAGTTGTTTATACCTTTTCCAATTACACCTAGTAATTTTGATAATTCAATCTCTTCTTCAGGATTTTGATTTGAACTCATTATATTCTCTTTTTGTTAATTATGGATAAAAAATCCTATTCTGACAAATATACAATATAATTTAAATGATTTTTTGCTCATTTGTCTTATATAGAATTATTCAAATTATAAAACAAAAAGTCATCTGAAATATTATCTCAGATGACTCTTAAAGTTCAATTTGGTTAGTTAAATCTACTCTACCAATGCAGCATATAATCCAGTGATATTATCCATGTTTTTTAACATCGCATTCGTTGTTACGATTACAACAGATGGCATTAATCTATCCGATCTTGGATCAAATGTTTTCTTAGAGAAAGCCCATTGTGAATTGATTTTCTTTAAGTTTAAATCAATTTCTTCTGTATTTAATTCTGATTCATTTAAAATAATCAGTGCTTGCTCATATTCTTTAGTTGCTTTCACTAAGTTCGTATATAAATCATTATTCGGAACTTTCCAGTAATGAGCAATATAATACATTGCTATTTTTTGTGATAACATTCTTTGACGTCCTGCTTTATCTACTAATTTAGCAGATTTTAATCTTAGGTACGTTTCAATTTCTTCAACAACTTGCTGACTTGCAGCTAATAATTTATCTGCTTGCCCTAATAGAACAGAAGCATCTTTATGATTAGGAGTTGATACAATATGCAATCTAAATGGCTCCCATAATTCACGAACCTTATCTAAAGATTTTGAAATACGATCATTTGGAGCGTAATCACTTAATGATAAGAAACCCTCCTCGAATGCAGCAACAGATTCATCTAGCTCTTTTCTTGCTTGATCTGTCTTAATATCAGCACCAATCATCATGTAGCACTTAAGCATTCTTTGAGAAATCATTCTTTGTTTTCCTGCAATATTTACTGCTTCTCCATTAGAAACTTGTGAATATCCAATTGAAGCTACAAATACTGTTACGAAGAATAGTAAAACTTTTTTCATTTTATTATGGTGGTTTATCTTTACACAAAGATATTTATGCTATGAATTTTAATTTATGATATATATCATACTAATAATAAATTGTTATTATTACATTAAAAATGTCTAAAACAGTGTTAAATAATAACATAATTATTATTGTATTGCGCAAAATATATGTAATGTGTAATTTTATTAAATAAATTTTATATTTTTTTCAAATCTAATTATTTATATTTAACAAAAAAAGTCATTCGTAAGTAAAAAAAATATATATTGTGAAATAAATTAAAAATAAAATAATTAAATATTTAAAGGTATTATTGTATTTTACATTTTATATTATTTATATTTGATAAAATAAAGTAATTGAATGTTAACTAAAAAACTGTTTTTTATTGTAAATATTTGATTATGAAATATATATAAAATTTTATAGAAATGTAAGTTTTGTTCTTTTTTAAAGACTTTATATATAAAAACAAATATCAAATGACAATTGAATTAAATAAAGAGCTTTTTTTAGAGAAAGTTTTTAATTACGAAGAAAGCCAAGATTGGAATTACAAAGGAGATTTACCATGTATCATTGACTTTTATGCAGATTGGTGTAATCCTTGTAAGATGTTAGCTCCTGTATTAGAGCAACTAAGTGAAGAATATAAAGATAAAGTAATCATTTATAAAGTAAACACGGAGATAGAAAGAGAACTTGCAGCTGCTTTTGCTGTTAGAAGTATTCCTACTCTCGTTTTTTGTCCTGTCGAAGGGCAAGTACAAATGGCTCAAGGAGCCTTGCCGAAAATGCAACTTCAGAAGATTATTCGTGAAGTTTTTGAGGTATAAATAATTCTCCCCAAGAATCCGAAAGAGGTTATTACATGGAAATAACCTCTTTTTTATTGGATTACAAATCCTATTGTTTTTTCTACAACTTCTTGCAATTCATCTGACATTGTTGGTGCTTTCCATGGATGTTTTGTGTTAAATGTATGATTCGCATTTTCCACAATAAATAACTCACTCATTGGATTCCATTTATGCAATTTATTCGCTTCCTTAATAGAAACTGTTTCATCATTTGCTCCATGAATAATTAATTGCGGAATTCGAATTTTCTTAATAGCTCTCTGAATATTAAATCGAATTTTATTCTCTTCAAAATTTTCATAAAAACTATAATAATGCGGCATTTCTTGATTTGTTCTCGAATTTTTTACATATGTTACACCACTTTCTTGCCATTGTGCTAATTCTTCTCCAATCGGAAATCTAGTACTAAAATCACAAATTCCAGCCCATGTCGCAATTTTTGCAATTCTCTTGTCTTCATTTGCTTTTAAAGCAACAATTCCTCCACCTCTTGAATGTCCAACAACTGTGATATATCGTAAATTAATTTCATCTTTATAATAAGGGCTTTCAAAAATCCAATCGATAATTGTTTCTAAATCATCTAATTCTTTCTCAATATTATTATTCCCAAATGCTTCTAAATCTGGAAAATCTATCGGATCATCAATCGTTCCTCCATTATGAGAAAAATTAAATTTAATGAAAAAGATATTCGCATTCGCAAATGCTTCGGCTGCCAAATTCCATGCGCCCCAATCTTTATATCCTTTGTATCCATGACAAAAAATCACGATTGGTTTTGGTTCACTATTCGGATTGTAAAAAACATCTGCTAGAATAGGTTTACCATGTTTACCTGGTATAATAATGTTCTTCTCTATTCGCATATTCAGTCTTTTTTAGAAATAAATTCAACGTAAGCTATGCTTCTTCTTTTTTAATAAAAGGGGTATTTTTGTCAAAAATATCTTTAATTATATTCTTTAATTCAACTTCTAATTTCTCTAATCTTTCTGCTGTAATTTCATGATCTTTTTTAAATCTTTGATTTGTGAAATTTACCTGCATTAACTTCTCTTTTAAATTTTTAAAAGAAATAATTCCACAAACAACATCCTTTAAATTGTCCGTGGATTGGTTTTTATAAATATAGGTATAAATCAATACTTGCAGAGCTTTTGTAAACTTGGGGGCTGTTCCTATTTTCTCAAAATCTATTACTTTCAATTCTGAAGTTGTTACCTTTCCAGTTTTATAATCAATAACTCTTTCAACTCCATCGACTTCGTCTATTCTGTCGACAATTCCTTTCAAGTAAATAGGAAATTTTAATGAATCTACATCAAGTTTTATTTTGAATTCTTCCTCTAATTTAATGATTTTAATTTGCTTCCCTTCTTGGATTTCCTTCTTTTCCAAATTCAGAAAACGTTTGATGTAATTTTGAGAAACTTCAAAAATTAATTTATTCTTACCTGATGTTATATTTCCATTTTTATAATGTTTTTTAAAGTACTTCTTTACTAATATAGGAATTTTTGTAATCATTTTTGCATTATCTTCAAGAGAAATGTATTTATTTGTTCCTTCAAAGTCTAAATAAAGTTCATATAATGCATCATGAACAATCGTTCCCATCGTGTTTGCTTCTACAGTTTCTTCAACTTCTTCTAACTCTTTGATTTCCAAAACTCTTTTTTCGTAAAAATCAATTGGATTTCGAATATACGTTGCCAAAGCAGAAGGAGAAATTCCTTTTTTCACAAATTCTTGAAGCTTTTGAATAACTTCTTCGGTTTTCTGAATTTCTACGTTTTCTGTTTTTGTAGATTGAACTGTTGGATTTAAGATTTTATATTCAATTCCTTTTTTATAAAGTTCTAATTGAGTTAAAAATCGACTTTTTTCTCCTGCTCCATAAAAATCAGGCTCTGTATTATACAACATATAAATTTTTGAAGCTCGCTGAATCAAACGATAAAAGTGATAAGAGAAAATTGCATCTTTTTCATAATACGTTGGCAAATCATAATACAATTTTACATCATGAGGAATAAAAGAATTTTCCGACTTTCCTGTTGGTAAAATTCCTTCATTTACAGAAGTCATAATAATAGTATCAAAATCCAAAACACGAGTTTCTAAAACTCCCATCAACTGCAATCCTTGTAAAGGTTCTCCTTGAAAAGAAAGTTTTTCATTTGCTGTTAATTGATAATAAAATGACTGTAAAGTTCGAATATTTGTAATGTGATTAAATTGTTTATTCAAATTTTCTAACTGTTGGAAAACTTTAAAAAATCGATATACATATTCTCTTTCCAAACCTTCTGTTAATTCTTTTAATTTTAAAATAATCAACAAACATTTATCAATAATTTCTTTAGTTGAATATACATTTTCAAAAAGTTGCGCAATTACTGAAAACTGCGAAATATCTTCTTCTGTAAAATCAAATTTCTCTGGATTTCTATTTTCAATTTCTTCTAATAAATTCGTTTTTGAAAGAAAAATATAATTCTTTAAACGTATTTGATTAATTAAAAAAATAGAAAGATTATGATGTTCTGTTTTGGTAATTTTTTTTAAATAAGGATGGCTTAATAATGCAATTACATCTTTATAATAAAAAGTGCTTTCTGCTTTTTTATGGAATTTTTCTTGATTTAAATGAAGTTTAAAAATTAAATCAAATAAACTTGTCAACGGAATATCTTTCAATGGATATCCCATCGTAATATTGATTTTATCAACACTTTCTGGAAGTGAATTTAAAGCCAAAGACAACATCGCTTCCTCTGCCAAAACTAAAGCTGTATTTTCATGTGAAGGTAATTTTTCTAAAATTTCTCCAACATATTTCATTTGACTTACGTTTTTCGGCGCAGCGATATAATGAATTTCTTTTTTTTGTTTTAAGTTTTTATTAATCCATTGAAACGGATTTTTCTTGAAATAATCCCATTTTTTATGTTTTCTTAAGAACATTCCAGCTTCACTATTCGAATCAAAATACATTTCATCAGCATCCCAAAAAACTTTGTTTTTCGGATTTTGTAGAATAGTTTTAAACATAATTTCTTCTGCATTATTCAAAGCATTAAAACCAACTAAAACTATTTTTTCCAATTTTGTTTTTTCTAAATAAGAAGTAATTTTCGCTGCTGATTCTCGATAAATTAACCCTTGATAAGCCGATTTTTTTTCTAATAAATGAATTTTTAAAGCTTCGTAATAATTTCCTAAATCATGAATAAAACTTAAATGTTTGCTGATTAATTCTGTAATTTCTCCTTTCTCAACATCCCAATTATTTATTCGATTAATATCTTGAAGATTTGTAAAAAAAGGTTTTGAAGGAATCAAATAACGATCAATCTCATTATAATCATGAATTGCCATGGTTGCCCATTTTGAAAACTCATCAAACAATTCAATTTTTTCCAAAGGTGTATGTTGTTTGTAAACTGCATAAAATTCAAAAAGCAACTGAATATTGTCCATTTGATTCAATTCAGCAACATCTTGAATGAAATGTTCAATACTTGTCATTTTTGGTAAAAAAGTAACTTCTGAAACTTGTTTATGAATTTCATCTCTCAAAAAAACACAGGCTCTTTGACTTGGCAGAATAAATGTATATTCTGAAATGGGATGCTTTTCTTCTAAAATTTTAGAAACTACCTCTGAAAGAAATGTTTGCATTCGTTTTTATGTTAAAAATAAGATTAATTATAAGCTTTTGAAACCAAATACTAAAATAGAATAATAGACTTTAATTTAATAAATCTCAAAAAAAAATAAAAAATAAAGTAGGGTAAGTTTTTTCTGTGTTGTTTCCATTCTATACAAACCCCAATAATATGAAAAAACAACTACACTTATTTACCTTATTTATACTTTCAACCATTGGCTTAAATGCGCAGACAATTTTATTCCAAGAAAATTTTGAATCTGCACCAATTACTTCGATGGTTCATTCTTATGATAATTCTGAAATTCCTACTGATAACTTAACTTGTGGAAAATCTTCAATTGGAACTACAGCTTTTTTTAATTCTACAGATTTAGACTTTAAAAATGCTGAAAATAGTACCGTTTTTTTAGGAATTAATACACATGATCCTTGTGGAGGAATTTATAGTACAGATTTAAAAGCAGAAAATTTAGATTTATCAGGTGTAAGTCAACTTTACTTTCAATGTCGTTATTTTATTTCTACACCTAAAGATTGGGGACCAAGTACGATTGAATTTAAGTTTACAAAAGGAAGTACAACACATGAAATTACTTCCGAATTTACAGTAGAAGATGCTTGGACAAATATGTCTGTTGCTTTACCGACTTCTTTAATTCAAGAAGATGTAAAAATGGAAATTAAATTAGGTGGTGAAGGAATTGCAATTGATGATATTTATTTAGCAGATGAAGTAATTACTGTTGATCCAGTAGATAATCCATCTATTTTATTTGAAGAAGATTTTGAGACGTTTCCTTTGACTTCTTCTTTTGTGCATTCATATGACGGAGCAGAAATTCCACAAAATAATTTAGAATGTGGAAAAGCTTCTGTTGGAGACGCTACTTATTTTAATTCTACAAATTTAGATTTTTTAGAAAGTGAAAACGATAGTGATTATTTAGGAATTAACACAGAAGAACCATGTGGAGGATTTTACAATACAAATGTAAAAGTTGAAAATGTGGATTTATCAGGTGTAAGTGAATTATTCTTTCAATGTCGTTATTTCTTAACTTCTCCTTTAGATTGGGGAGATACTTCTTTAAAAGTTACTTTTTCTAAAGGAACGACTACCCACGTAATTGAATCAGAATTTTCTGTGGAAGACAAATGGACAAATATGTCGGTTGCTTTACCAGCAGCTTTGATTCAAGAAGATGTGAAAATTGAAATTAGATTAGAAGGTGAAGGTGTTGCAATTGACGATATTTTTGTTGCTGATGAAGTAATTGCAACAGATGGTGAAGTACTAGCAATCGCCGAAAATAATATTAAAAACATGAAAATTTATCCAAATCCTACAACGAATATCATAAATTTTGAAACAACTGATTCAAATTTAGAAGTTTACATTTACGATATACAAGGTATTTTCATTAAGCAAGAAAACTTAAAAAATCAGAGAATTTTAGATTTCAGTATGTTAACTAATGGAGTTTATATATTAAAGGTTAAAGATTCCAACAGTAATGTTTTTGTTGAAAAAATAATTAAGAATTAGTTTCTCGATTGGTTAAGTTTTGATTACAAAAGGCTATCTAAATGCAGATAGCCTTTTTATTTTTTTATGGATAATATTGTGGTTCTAATTCTTCTAAATTTTCAACTTTAAAAAACTTTAATTTCCCATTTTGTTTGTAAGAAATTACAGCTTCTTTATCTTTTAATTCGAATGGAATTTCTATTTTTTTCGAATTTCCATATTCTTTTTTTGGATCACTATGTAATGAAATATCTTTTTTAAATTGCTTTTTAAATGCTCCAACTAGCTTTAATCCATTTCTGTTTTTTTCATTTTCAAAAGACTTAATTTTTACTTTTTTTCCTCTGAAATAAATTTCTCCAAATTCGATATTCTGCGAATTATTTATAAAAATATCCACATTCGTTCCTCCCGTATTTGGTCTACCTCCAACCCATTTTTGAAAAGTTGCTTTTTCAATAGTGAATGGCGCTTCTGTAGTAATTTTATAAGCTGAATTTTCCACTTTTTGCGATTTGCATTGTACAGCTGTTAATGTTACAAAAACCGTGAATAGTAATAGTTTTAATAGTCTCATGTGATTAATGTTTTACTTCGAAATTACAAAAAAAATGCCACCGACTTTAAATTCCTTTTTAGATGTTATATTTTTGCAAAAGAATTTAGATTAAAATTTATGAGAAAATTAAAAAACAGCGAATTAGGAAGGCTTGATGTTGAAGGATTTAAAGGCGCAGAAAAAATTCCTTTAATTGTAATCTTAGACAATATTAGAAGTTTGAATAATGTTGGTTCTGTTTTTAGAACAAGTGATGCTTTTTTAATTGAAAAAATTTATTTGTGTGGAATTACAGCAACTCCTCCAAATAAAGAAATTCATAAAACTGCATTAGGAGCAACAGAATCTGTTGCTTGGGAATATGCTGAAGAAACTATTGATATTGTAAATAAATTAATAGAAGAAGGAACAGAAGTTTATGCTATTGAACAAGTAGAAAATAGTATCAAGCTTCAAGATTTTTCTGTTGAGAAAGATAAAAAATATGCAATTGTAATGGGAAATGAGGTGAAAGGTGTACAACAAGATGTCGTTTCTGCTTGTACAAATTCTATCGAAATCCCACAATTTGGAACAAAACATTCATTGAATATTTCTGTAAGTACTGGAGTTGTACTTTGGGATATTTTCTGTAAAATGAATTATTAAGAAATAGATTTTTCTTAAAATATAATGTAAAACACATGTAATCGATTTATAAAATTACATGTGTTTTTTATGTTTTAAATATTGTTTTGATTTCTACTTTAAGCAACTTCAAACATTTTTCCTGGCAATGGACGAATCACTCCCTTTAATTCTAAATTTAAAAGAAGTGAAGCAACTTTATGAATTGGAAGATCACATTGAATCGCAATAATATCTAAAAGCTGCATTCCATTATCTGTAAGAAAATCAAAGATTTTTTGTTCTTCTTCATTTAAATCTACAAATAACATTTTCTGAATTGGTTTTTGCGTTTCTTTTATATCCCATTTCATTGCTTTTATCAAATCTTCTGCGGAAGTTATCATCGAAGCTTTATGATTTTTAATCAAATTATTACAACCAACACTAAATTTATCAGTCACTCTTCCTGGAACTGCATACACATCTTTTTGATAAGAATTTGCAATTTCAGCAGTTGCTAATGAACCTCCTTTTTGTGCAGATTCAATTACTAAAACAGCATCTGAAATTCCAGCAATAATTCTATTTCTACTTAAGAAAAATTCTCGTTGGGGCATTTTTTCAAACCAAAAATCTGTTAAAAATCCACCATTTTGATTCATTTTTTCTATATACTTTTTATGAACTTTCGGGTAAATATGTCCAAAACCATGTGCTAAAACAGCAATTGTTTCCAGATTATTTTCCATTGCAGCAATATGCGCACAAATATCTACACCATAAGCAAAACCACTAATAATTATTGGATTGTATTCTGCAATTACTTCGATTAATTCTTGACAGAAATATTTTCCATTGGAAGTCATATTTCTTGTGCCAACAATACTTAATGTTTTTCGATTATTTACTTCAAAATTTCCATCTTTAAAAAGTAAAATTGGACTATCAATGCATTGATTTAAATTTTTTGGATAAGCCTCTTCTTCAAAATAAATTGTTTGAATATCATTTTTCTCAATATATGCTAACTCAGAATCTGCCTTTGTAAAATTTTGTGATTTTTTTAAGTTTTTTATAAGGTTCGGTGTAATACCGTTAATTAAACATAAATTGGACTCTTTTTCTTTAAAAATTGCTTCTGCGCTTCCACAGTGTTTTATCAGTTTTTTCGCGTACGTATCTCCAATTCCTTTTACATTTTGAAGCGCTAAAACATAGCGTAAATTTTCTTTCATGGCAATAAAATTCTATTTTTTTCTTTTAATAAAATGTTAATAAAAATAGTAAAATTTTGGAGCTAAGTAGCTCTTTTTTAGTTATATTTGTAACGATGATGATGATAGTAGAGAACATAGCAGATTTGTTGTACAGATACGATTGTGTCATTGTACCAAACTTTGGGGGATTTATTTGTTCTGAAGATTCCGCGGCTTTAGACAAAGTAACACATACTTTTACCCCACCGACCAAAAGAATTTCATTCAATAAATATTTAAATAAGAATGACGGATTGTTGGCCAATTATATGGCAAAACAAGAAGGAATTTCTTATGAAGAAGCGATGAGCAAAATTCAACAAATTGTTGAAGATTGGAATACTTCGCTTGCTAAAAATAGTTTGAAATTAGATGGAATCGGAACATTTCATTTGGATCAAAATGAAAATCTTGTTTTTGAAGCTTCCAATGATATTAATTATTTAAGAGCTTCCTTTGGTTTAACAACGATTGTTTCGCCTCCAATTAAAAGAGAAAAAGCAATTCTTAAGAAGAAAGTTGTTACGCCAAAACCTGTTTCTAAACCAAAACCAGAACCAAAAAAGGAAAAAGTTATTCCTATTGCTGAAAAATCTGAGAGTAAATTTCCAGTATTTATCAAATATGCTGCTGGAGTTGCAATTGCAATTTCACTTTATGGTGCAGGAAATTATATTTATAACCAAAATGAACAAGAACAAGAATTTGTTTCTTCGAAAGTTGCACAAGAAAATGTAGAAAAACAAATTCAAGAAGCAACGTTCGTTGTTGGAAATCCACTACCTGCAATTACGCTAACTGTTGGTTTAACTCCAGAAAAGAAAGAATTAAATTATCATATCATCGCTGGAAGTTTTAGAGAAATGAAAAACGCGGAGAAGAAAATTAAAGAATTAGAAGCTAAAGGTTATAAAGCAAAAGTGATTGGAAAGAATAAATGGGATTTAATCCAAGTTGCTTATGAAAGTTTTCATACAAGAGAAGACGCGATTGTAGTTCTTGAAAAAATCAAAGCTGAATTAGCTAAAGATGCTTGGCTTTTAACAAAGAAAATATAAAGAATAGTTTAGACAAAACTTGATAAAAAAAATCCTAAGATGTTATTTCTTAGGATTTTTTTCTTGTTTTTATTTTAAAATATTGTTGTATTTCTTTTGATCATTTAAAGTTTCAATTGCTTTTTGAATTACTTCATCATGTTTTAATTTATGCTCATATACTCCTTCTTCATATAAATATCTTTCTATGATAAATTGTCCCATTTTTTCTTGAATTCTCTCACTAAAAGCATTTAATTTTTCTACTTTTTCTTTTTTTAATTTATTTTTTAAAGCTTCATATTCTTTTTTAATTCCATCTGATAATCCTTCTTCTTTAGATAAGTCAATTGCTTCTTCAAAAGCATATTCAGCTGGAATTCGGAAAGTTGTATCTTTTTGAATTAAATATGTTTTTAATGCTGAAAACTCTTTGTTAGTGGCTTTAAAATCAAGTGGATTTGCTAAATTTTGATTCTTATAATAATAATCTGTGATAAAATTAAACATTGCCTCAGAATGAATCATTCCCTCCATTAAATCCGAATCAATTCTCTTTCCTACTTTAATGTCAGGAGCAATTCCTCCACCATCATAAACTGTTCTTCCATTTTTTGTTTTAAAGCTATTTATGCCATTATCAGAAAATTTTGGAACATTTCCTTCTTTATCTTTATTTGCATAATCCAACTCTTGAATACATCTTCCACTTGGTGTATAATATTTAGAAATGGTTAATTTCATTTGTGTTCCATATGAAAGTTTTCTAAAACGCTGAACCAATCCTTTTCCGAAAGAACGTTGTCCAATTACAACACCACGATCATAATCTTGCAAAGAACCTGCTAAAATTTCTGAAGCAGAAGCAGAACGATTATCTACTAAAACAGCAATTGGAATCTCTAAATCTAAAGGTTGTTTATTTGTTTTATAAGTATCGCTCCATTTTTTAATTTTCGCTTTTGTAGTCACAATTACTTCTCCTTTTGGCAAAAAGAAATTTGCAATATTTACTGCCTCATGAAGCAAACCTCCAGGATTTCCACGAACATCAATAATTAACTTTTCCATTCCTTGCTCTTTCAATTCTGTATAAGCTTTTTTGATTTCCTTAGAAGCTTTTTCATTGAATTTTGTAAAAGCAATATATCCAATTTTGTCATCCATTAATTTATAGAAAGGAACTGCATGAATTTCAATTTTTTCTCGAATAACATCAAAATCCATCTTTTTTCCTTGTCTTTCAATAACTAAATGAACACTTGTTTTTGGCGTTCCTTTCAAAAGTGTTTGTACTTCTTCTACAGGAGTTTCTTTTAATTTTATTTCATCAATTTGAATAACTTTATCTCCTGCTTTTAAACCTGATTTATCTGCTGGACCGTTTTTATGTACTTTTTTAAAGATTAAAAACCCATCTTTATAACCAGTAATTGTTCCAATTCCACCATATTCACCTTTGTTGTGAATTTTAGCATCTATCACTCCTTGTTCATCATAGAAATTAGTGTATGGATCCAAACTTTTCAACATATTATCAATCGCTACTTCTGTCAATTCAGCCGGATTTATTTCATCGATATAATACATATTTAATTCTTTAAACAAAGTTGTATAAATATCAATCTGTTTTGCTACTTCAAAAAAATCAGATTTAAATGAAAACGTAACACCAACCGTTATAGTTAAAACAGCTGCGATTAGGATCTTTTTGATGGAAGATTTTAATTTTTTCATGATAAATAAGGCATTAAGTTATTTTGACACAAGGAATTTTGCTTTAAAAGTAACAAATTTCTAAGATGCACTTTTGTCTTCGTTTGTTTTTTCAATGAATTTATGCATTACTTTCACCATTTTTGCTTCTAATTCTGCATATTTCCACTCATCACGTCCAGTATATATAAACATACAAACGTATTTTTCCGAAATTTCTTTTTCTAAAATATGTTTATTTAGTCGATAAGCTTCTCGCATTAATCTTTTTATACGATTTCTATCTACCGCTTTTTTAAAATTTCTTTTTGATACAGAAACTCCCACTTGAAATAATTGTGCACTCTCATGCTCTACTTTTACATAAATCATTCTAAGTGGAAACGATTTTACATGATTTCCCTCTAAAAAAAGCTTTTCAATTAACTTTTTACTCTTTAATTTCTCTTCTTTTCTGAATGTAAATTTCATAACAACAAATGTACGCAATTAAAGATTTCCTTTAAAAAAGAAAATAAGAACTATTAAATTAGTAATTTTGGTACATTAATAAGACAATATAAAAAAACATGGCACAAGATTTATTTCAAGCACCAGATTATTTTGGACTAGATGATCTGTTGACTGAAGAACACAAACTTGTTCGTGATGCTGCTCGCGAATGGGTAAAAAGAGAAGTTTCTCCTATTATCGAAGATGCTGCACAAAAAGCAGAGTTTCCTAAAGAAATTATTGGTGGTTTAGCTGAAATCGGAGCTTTCGGTCCATATATTCCAGAAGAATATGGTGGAGCTGGATTAGACCAAATTTCTTACGGATTAATTATGCAAGAAATTGAAAGAGGAGATTCTGGAGTCCGTTCTACAGCATCTGTTCAATCTTCTTTAGTAATGTATCCAATCTGGAAATATGGAACAGAGGAACAAAAACAAAAATTCTTACCAAAATTAGCTTCAGGTGAATTTATCGGATGTTTTGGATTGACAGAACCAGACTTCGGATCAAATCCTGGTGGAATGGTGACAAACATTAAAGATATGGGAGATCATTATCTTTTAAATGGAGCAAAAATGTGGATTTCAAATGCACCTTTTGCTGACATTGCTGTTGTTTGGGCTAAAAATGAAGAAGGAAGAATTAAAGGAATTATTGTAGAAAGAGGGATGGAAGGATTTTCAACTCCTGAAACGCACAATAAATGGTCTTTAAGAGCTTCTGCAACTGGGGAACTAATCTTTGACAACGTGAAAGTTCCTAAGGAAAACTTAATGCCAAATAAAGATGGATTAGGTGCACCGCTTGGTTGTTTAGATTCTGCTCGTTATGGAATCGCATGGGGAGCAATTGGAGCTGCAATGGATTGTTATGATACTGCTTTGAGATATGCTAAGGAAAGAGTGCAGTTTGACAAACCTATTGCTGGAACACAATTACAACAAAAGAAACTTGCTGAAATGATTACAGAAATCACAAAAGCACAATTACTAACTTGGCGTTTAGGTGTTCTTAGAAATGAAGGAAATGCAACTTCAGCTCAAATTTCAATGGCGAAAAGAAACAATGTGGATATGGCTTTAAATATTGCTAGAGAAGCAAGACAAATTCTTGGAGCAATGGGAATTACTGGTGAATATTCAATCATGAGACACATGATGAATTTAGAAAGTGTGATTACATATGAAGGTACACATGATATTCACCTATTAATTACAGGTTTAGATATTACTGGAATTCCAGCTTTTAAATAAGAAATATAAAAAATTACATTAAATCAAATCCAGGGCAGCGTTTACAGCGTTTGCCCTTTTTGTATTTTTTACAACACTTTTTCTTCATTTTCTTACAAGAAGTACTACAAGCTTCTCCACATGAAGTATCCTCCATTGTGTTAATTGTACCACTCGTTGTAATAGTATCTGGTGTGAAAATTAGCATGTTACCTTTTTTAATTCCGCTACAAAGATACTTAATTTAGATTTAATAAAAATAAATTTATCATAAAATTTACTTTTTATAATTTCAAATAGTGTTTAAAGAAGTATTTATTAATGTATTTTGGAATAAAGAATTATAAAAAAAAGAGGATGTTTTTAAGCATCCTCTTTCTTATTTTATTTTTTGTTTTTTACAGCTTTTATAGAATCTTGCTTTCGCTTCATTTCTTTTTGTGCTTTTTCTTCTGAAATTTCAAATGTTCTTTTCTTATCAATTTCTTCTCTTAATTTCTCTAATCGAGATTCTGCTTCAAAAATAATATCAGAATAATCATCAATTGTAGAAATATAATATTCCATACTACTTGCAAAATCACTACTATCTATCTGATATTTTTCATAAACAAGTGGCATATAATCAATCTTACGTTGCTTATTTTTATTTTTTGCACTATAAGCACCTTGAGCCAATTGAATATCTACAACCAAATCCACCATCTTCTTTTTAGAAATAAGATTACTTGGTTTTTTATAAATAGTATTACTTTCTTTACAAGATGTAAAAATTAAAAAAGCGATAAATATGTAAAAAACTTTTTTCATTAATCTCTATTAAATAACAAACGTTCTCCTTTAATTTCATCATTAAATTCGCCGTTGTTGTAAATTAAATTTCCATTTACAAAGGTATGTGTAATTTTTGAATTAAAAGTTGTTCCTTCAAAAGGAGACCATCCACATTTATAAAGAATATTTTCCTTTTTCACAGTCCAAGGATTATTCATATCGACAAGAATTAAATCTGCAAAATATCCTTCTTTGATATAACCTCTATCTTCTACTTGGAATAAAATAGCTGGATTGTGCGCCATTTTTTCAACCAATTTTTCAATAGTGATTTTTCCATTTTTAACAGCTTCTAACATTGCAACCAAAGCATGTTGCACTAAAGGACCTCCACTTGGAGCTTTTGTATAAACTTGTTGTTTTTCTTCTAAAGTATGAGGCGCATGGTCTGTTGCAATAACATCAATTCTGTCATCTAACAATGCTTCCCATAACATGTCTTGATCTTTTTTTGTTTTTACGGCTGGATTCCACTTGATAAAAGTTCCTTTTTCATCATACATAGAATCATCAAAGTTTAAATGATGCACACAAACTTCGGCTGTAATTTTTTTATCTTTTAAAGGAATATCATTTCTAAAAAGAGAAGTTTCTTTTCCTGTAGATAAATGGAAAATATGAAGCCTCGCTCCTGTTTTCTTTGCTAATTCAATTGCTTTTGAAGATGAAATATAACAAGCTTCTTCACTACGGATAATTGGATGGTATTTAATTGGAATATCTTCACCAAATTCCGCTTTGTATTTTTCTAAATTATTTTTAATTGTTTGCTCATCCTCACAATGAACAGAAATTACCATATCTGTACTTGAAAAAATCTTTTCTAAAACTGCTTCATCATCTACTAACATATTTCCTGTTGAAGAACCTAGGAAAAGCTTAATTCCAGCTACATTTCTTGGATTTGTCTTTAATAATTCTTCCAAATTATCATTTGTTCCTCCAAACATAAATGAATAATTCGCATATGAAGTTTTTGAAGCAATATCGAATTTTTTCTCTAGTAATTCTTGTGTTACACTTTGTGGATTTGTATTTGGCATTTCTATAAAAGAAGTAATTCCACCTGCAACTGCTGCTCTACTTTCTGTTTCGATATTTGCTTTGTGCGTCAATCCTGGCTCTCTAAAATGTACTTGATCATCAATTGCTCCTGGTAATAAATATTTTCCAGTTGCATCTATAATTGTACAGTTTTCAGGAATTTCAGAAATGTTAGAATCAATTTGTTTAATTTTTTGATCTTCAATTAAAACATCTTTTACTTCTGTTTTGTTTTCATTTACAACAAAAGCATTTTTGATTAGTGTCGTGCTCATTATTTATTTTTTTTTGGCAAACCTTTAAATCGCATTTTTAAAACTCCGAAAATTGCTTCTTTAATAATAGAACCATTCATTTTCGACGCTCCTTTCACTCTATCCGTGAAAACTATGGAAACTTCTTTGATGTTGAAACCATGTTTCCATGATTTATATTTCATCTCAATTTGAAAAGCATATCCGATAAATTGAATTTTATCATAATCAATTTTCTCTAAAACTTTTCTTGAATAACACACAAAACCTGCTGTTGTGTCATATACAGGAATTCCAGTTATTACTCGTACATATTTGGAAGCTAAATAAGAAAGTAAGATACGTTTGATATCCCAGTTTACCACATTAATTTCTCGATTCATATATCTTGAGCCTACAGCCACATCCGCTCCTTCTAAAACACAAGCTTTGTATAATCGTGGTAAATCTTCTGGATTATGGGAGAAATCTGCATCCATTTCTATGATATATTCATATTTTCTGTCAATTGCCCATTTAAATCCATGAATATAAGCTGTTCCTAATCCAGCTTTTTCTTTTCTTACTTCTAAAAATAATTGATTTGGATATTTTTTAATTAATTCTGTTACAATATTTGCAGTACCATCTGGAGAATTATCGTCAACAATTAATACATCAAATTTCTTTTCTAAAGCAAAAACTGCTTCTATAATTGCTTCAACGTTTTCTTTTTCGTTATATGTAGGAATAATGACTAAAGTGTCGTTCATAAATTCGATTTTCGGGGTAAAGTTAAAAAAAATATTCCCTAATTTTGTCTTAAATTTTTTAGAGTTTATTCATTATTTAACAAAGAACTTTCAAATTTTAAAGCAACTATGTTTGAAGCTACTTTTAGAACATTACCAAACGCAAATTGGTTAACAATTACACTAATCTTATTTTTCTGTGGATTTGTAGCATTCAAATTTATCTATAAAGAAAGATTGGTACAGAACTATTTCTTGCTTTTTTCCAATAATTATTTTTTCAATTATGGAAAAGAGTCGAAATCAATTTTTAATCTTTATTTTTTAATTTCTTATTTGTTTCAATGTTTATTTATTACGTTGCTTGGCTTTACTTTTTTGAAATATTATCCAATAAATCCATTTCCAGTTGATTATCATGTGTTTCTTTACATTGCTTCTGGCGTTAGTATTTATTTTTTATTTAAAACTCTGGTCGGAATTTTGTTAAAATTTATTTTTGACTTAAATGAAACCTATGATAATGTAAGTTTTCAAAAAGTTAGCTACTTAACTAGTATAAGTTTGTTGTTGTTTCCACTGTTGATTATCAGTGTTTACACCACATTTTACTCAGAAATTATCTTTAAAATTACAGCAGTTTTGTTCTTTATTTTACTGCTTTATAGATATCTGATGTTAGTGTTAAATAATAAAATATTGATAGCAAGCCACTTGTTTTATTTTATTTTGTACCTTTGCACTGTGGAAATAGCACCATTTATAATTTTTTATAAATTAAAGTTTTAAGTAAAAAATATCAGATTTATGAAAGTGAAAACGATTTTGGTTTCTCAGCCAGCCCCTAGTTCAAAGAATTCTCCATACTATGAATTATCTGAAAAGCAAAAAGTCAAAATAGATTTTCGCTCGTTTATCCATGTAGAAGGAGTTGAGGCAAAAGAGGTGAGAGCCCAGAAAATTGACTTTAGTAACTATTCAGCAGTAATTTTTACAAGCCGTAACGCTGTAGACAATTATTTTAGAATTGCGGAAGAGATGCGTTTTAAAGTTCCTGATGAAATGAAATATTTTTGTGAGTCTGAAGCTATCGCGTATTACTTACAGAAATATGTTGTATATAGAAAACGTAAAATTTATGTTGGAGAGAGAACTTTCCAAGATTTAATCAAAGTGATTAAAAAACATAAAAACGAACGTTTTTTACTTCCTAGTTCTGATAAATTAAAGCCAATAGTTCCTGAATTATTAGACGATATCAAAGTGAAATGGGATAAAGCAATATTATTCAAAACTGTTGTTAGTGACTTATCTGATTTAGAGAATGTTTTTTATGACGTTTTAGTTTTCTTTAGTCCTTCAGGAATTCAATCTTTATTTAAAAATTTCCCTGATTTCAAGCAAAATAATACAAGAATTGCTGTTTTCGGAAATACAACAATAAAGGCAGCTACAGAAGCAGGATTGAATGTTAACATCAAGGCGCCAACACCTGAAACACCATCAATGACAATGGCTCTTGAAAAGTATATTAAAGAAGTTAATAAGAAATAATTTTTTATATAACAGTATTATAGAAAGAGATTGTACAATTTGTATGATCTCTTTTTTTATGCTTATAATTTAATCCAATGAATTATTAGTGAAGAAACTAGAATAAAAATACAATAGATTAATTTGATATGTTTATTCTTATTTTCTAAAAAAGTAAATACTAAAAAAGCTATCCATACTATTAAAATTGTAAATAGTGAAGAAGATTGTATAATATTTTTATTTAAAACAATAGAAGCCGAAAATAAGTGTACACATATACTTAATAAATACCCACCGCCAACTTCAAAAAATATTTTTAAAAATCGATTTGTCTTATTTGATTTATAACGTAGTTGTAATGCCATTTTTCTTTAAATAAGGAAATGAAATATAATTTAGAAATGTATTTTCTTATTTAAGAGTATGTTATGTTTTCAATTCCTTACAATAAATTTTTGTAAATCAATTAAAAAGACATAATAAAGTACCTAAATAATATTGTTGCAAAAATATTATTTTTATTTATACTAATTAAAAATAATTAGTATTTTTGACATCTTTTATAAAAAGAAGAAATTATTTTAATTATAATTTTGGTGAGTAATTTTGTATAGTTTAACTATTATTTTGGGAAATTATAATAGTTGAAAGCTTCTTTTTTCGGTTTTAAATTGAAAATTGAAGCTTTTTTATTTTAATTATTCACATACCACATCCATAGACAATCTTGATAATCTGTAAACATATGGAAAAGTAATCCAACTGCAACTATTCGAAGTTTTGGAAAAAACAACATCAAAACATAAAATGCAATCGCATAATAGGAGTGAAGTGGATGAAAATTTATACTACATCTTCCTGGTTCAAAAATTGGAGTTGCAAACAAATGATCCAAATCAACCAACATTGTCAAAATCATGATTAACCAAGCTTGTTTCCAATTTTTTCGAAAGAAAATATAAGCGATTAATCCTGGAACTAAAAAATGTAAACTATAATGAACAACTGGTTGTAAAATTTCTAAAAACTGACTCATTTGTAATTAAAATTAAGTCGTGCAAAAATAAACATTCCTATTTTATATATTGAAGTTATATAAAAATCATTTTAGATGAATGAATAATTCAAATTATTGAAAAATCATCCTTATATTTTTAGTCTTTATAAGATAAAACTAAAGGAAATCTTGTCGATAAAAAGTGAAAGTTTGTTTTTGATTTTGAATTAAAAAAGAAACTTTTATTTCATTTGTTTTTGGAAAAGGTGTGTGAAAAACATAGAAACATGGATTTTGAATTGTATTTTCAAAAGTTTGATTATTAATAGAAATAATTTCCATTTCAGGACGAATTCCAAATTCATCTGCAAGCGAATTTTCTATAACAGAAGCAACTTTTAATTTTCCATTTTCCATTTTTGTATAAAATCCAAATCCTTGAATATTTTTATAATCATAAGTTGAAATAGGAGAAAGGTAAATTTTCTTTTCATCCCAATTGAAAATCACAGAATAATTTTCCAAAAATTGATTTCCAATTGTTTTAGAAGTATTAGTTTCAAAGCTGACAATTTGATTGTGAAAAACAATATTTCCAAGTGTAATATTTTTAATTTTACTCAAAGTTTTAATATCATTTTCACCACGGCCATAAACTCCTGTTGAAGCAGTTCCATAAACAAAAATATCCTTTGTATTATTTAAAATATCCGGAAAATCTTTTGATTCTAAATCAATCGCTCCGTTAGAACCTGTATCGACAGAAATATTTTTTACTGTTTTTGCATCTAATTTAATTGCAACTTTTGGAGTTCTTTGATTTTTTTGAGGATAAAAATCTAAAGTATAAGCATTAATTGGTTTTGGAAATGGTTTACTACTAAAATAAAGTTCTCTTTTTTTATAATCGATTTTCCAATGTGCTTTTTCCATTAAATTGGCGCCAATTATTCCATCGATTTCTAAACATGAAATTTCAAAAGTTTGATTCATATTTGAAATTACAGCACCAATATTTACAAAAGAAATGGAATTTATTTGTAAAGAAGGGATTTTTATAAATTTTTCTTTTTCTCTATTTCCTTGTGAATCGAAAACTTTTTTTTCGGTTAACGTATGATATTTCATTTTTTCAGCAAGAGAAATATCAATAACTGTTGGAGCTCCTGTATCAAATAAAAATCGATATTCTTCTTCATCAATTTTTACATTTACAATAGGAACACCGTAGGTATAATCAAAAGAGATTGTATCGGAAAATTGCTCGTTTTCTACATATCCGCTATGCAAAATACTTCTTGTTTTTAATCCACAAGAATAGAATAAACTTAAACCTAAAATGATTGCTAAAATTTTCTGTTTCATATATTGACTTTTAAATAAAAATCATCTTCTTCATGGTGTATTTCTACAATCTACGGTTGATAAAAGTTTATTAAAGTTACTAAAAACTAAAAAGCTACTGCTGCTGATTTTTCAGATTTAACGTATTTTTGTAATTCAAATACGTGATATGAATAACCAAATTTTTGATATTAAATCAGAAGAAGAATTTAAAGAAACAGCTCTAGATATATTTAATTTTCAGGTAAAGAATAATGAAGTTTATGGAAGATTTGTAAACTATTTAGGATTAAAACCAGAGAATGTAAGAGAATTGGAACAAATTCCTTTTTTGCCAATTCAGTTTTTTAAATCTGAAAAAATTGTTTCTACAAAAGATACAGTAAAACAAATTTTTTTAAGTAGTGGAACAACAGGAAGTGTTCAAAGTAAACATTTTGTTACAGATTTAAATATATATGAAGAAAGTTATTTAAAAGCTTTTGAGCAGTTTTATGGAAATATTGAAGAATATACAGTTTTAGCACTTTTACCTTCTTATTTGGAAAGAGAAGGTTCTTCTTTAATTTATATGGTAGATGATTTAATTCAAAAATCTAAAAATCCAAAAAGTGGATTTTACCTTCATAATTTAAGTGAATTGAAAGAAACATTGATTGATTTAGACAATAAAGGAAAGAAAGTGTTATTAATTGGAGTTTCTTTTGCTTTGTTAGATTTAATTGAAGCTTTTCATTTTCAATTAAAAAATACCATTGTAATGGAAACTGGAGGAATGAAAGGAAAACGAAAAGAAATGATTCGAACAGAATTGCATGAAGTTTTAAAGAAAGGATTTGGGATTTCAGAGATTCATTCGGAATACGGAATGACGGAATTATTAAGTCAAGCTTATTCTAAAGGTCATGGAGTTTTTGAAACACCTTCATGGATGAAAATTTTAATTAGAAATACAGAAGATCCATTTGAAATATTTGGGAATAAAAGAGCAGGAGGAATGAATGTCATTGATTTAGCAAATGTAAATTCTTGTTCTTTTATTGCTACACAAGATTTGGGTAAAAAATTGGATACGAATTTATTTGAAATTCTTGGAAGGTTTGATAACTCAGATATTAGAGGTTGTAATCTATTAATTCAATAAGATATGAAAACGAATTTATTAGTATGTGTTTTTTCTCTTTTTACTTTTTTTGTGTTTGCACAAAGAGACCAACAAGGATATGTGACATATAAAGACAGTACGGAAACTTATGGATATGTTCGAATTGCAAAGAATAAAGTTGTTTTTAAAAATTCGACAAGAGGAAAAAGTAGAAAGTTAGATTCTAATGAAATTTTAGGAGTAACTTTAATTCCAAATGGAAAAGAAATTCATTACGATTATGTAAAGCTCGCTAAAAAAAGAAGACCAAGATTATTAAAAAGAGTAATTGGAGGAGAGATGAGTTTATATGAAAAAACTACTTCACAGTTTTTAGGAGATTATGATTCTAGACCAACTTCAAATGCGCAAACTTCTTTGACATATATAGAATATTTCATCAAGAAAAAAGGAGCTTTAGAAGGACATGCTTATGTGGTGAAAAATTTCGATTTATATGAGCAAGATTTTAGAGAAATTGTAAATAGATATTTTTCGGATTGTCCTGATATTATTTTTAAAGTAGATGCGGGAGTTTTTCGAATTCAAGATTACCAAAGAGTTGTAGAATATTATAATCAAAATTGTTTGTATTAAAATTAATGGAAGAAAATTTTTTTGAAAGAGTCTATAAAGTTGTTCGTCAAATTCCAGATGGAAGAGTAACGAGTTATGGTGCAATTGCAAAATATTTAGGAGCTCCACGTTCAGCAAGAATGGTAGGCTGGGCAATGAATGCTTCTCACGGAATGGAAGATATTCCAGCGCATAGAGTTTTAAATCGGAAAGGAATTTTAACAGGAAAACATCATTTTGAGGGAACAAATTTGATGCAACAACTTTTAGAAAATGAAGGAATAGAAGTAAAAGATTTACAAGTAATAAAGTTTAAAGAGTTGTTTTGGGATCCGATGGAAGAGTTAGCATAACATAGAATTATATGCTATTTCAATAGAACTCACTATCTTTGTTGTAATTTTTTACAAGTCACAATTTTATATATAAATGAGTATTCAAAAAAACGATATAAAAAAAGCATTAGAAACTATTACAGCACCAGGAGAAGGGAAAAGCTTAATGGAAAGTAATGCAGTTAAAAACATTGTAATCTTTGACAATGAAGTTATTGTAGATGTAACAATTTCAAATCCAAGTTTACAAGCAAAAAAGAAAGTTGAAGCTGAAATTAAAAAAGCAGTACAACAAATTACGGAAACTCCACTTACAATTAAAGTAAATGTTACAGTTGAGGTTCCACAAAAAGAAACAGAAATTAAAGGAAAAGAAATTCCTGGAATTAAAAATATTATTGCTGTAGCATCAGGTAAAGGTGGAGTTGGAAAATCTACAATTACAAGTAACTTGGCTGTTACTTTATCTAAGATGGGATTCTCTGTAGGAATTTTAGATGCAGATGTTTACGGGCCTTCTACACATATTATGTTTGATGTAGAAAGAGAAAAACCAATTTCTGTAAATGTAGATGGACGTTCCAAAATGAAGCCAATTGAGAGTTATGGAATTAAAATTCTTTCTTTAGGTTTCTTTACAAATCCTGATCAAGCAGTAATTTGGAGAGGACCAATGGCTTCAAAAGCATTAAATCAAATGATTTTTGATGCTGCATGGGGAGAATTAGATTTCTTATTAATCGATTTACCTCCAGGAACAGGAGATGTGCATTTATCCATTGTTCAAGCTTTACCAATTACTGGATCTGTAATTGTAAGTACGCCACAAAATATTGCTTTAGCAGATGCGAAAAAAGGAGTTGCAATGTTCCAACAGCAATCAATTAATGTTCCTGTTTTAGGAATTATTGAAAACATGAGTTATTTCACTCCAGCAGAATTACCAGATAATAAATATTATATTTTCGGACAAAATGGAGCGAAAAATTTAGCAGAAGATTTAAAAACAGCTTTCTTAGGAGAAGTTCCTCTTGTACAAAGTATTCGTGAAGGTGGTGATGTAGGACACCCAGTTGCGTTACAAGATAACACTCCATTAGAGAAGGCATTTACTGAAATTACAAAGAATGTAGTTTCGGAATTAATAAAAAGAAATAAAAACTTACCTCCAACAGAAGTTGTTAGAATTACTACGATGAGTGGATGTAGCACAAAATAGAAAACATGGAAACATCAAATGAATTAAGATTAAATGTAGAAAAAGCGTTAGAAGAAATCCGTCCGTTTTTAGTTACGGATGGTGGAGATATTACACTTATTTCTATTGAGGATAATATTGTAAAAGTTAGGCTAGAAGGAGCTTGTACAAATTGTTCTGTAAATCAAATGACTTTAAAAAACGGTGTAGAGGCTACGATTAAGCGTTATGCTCCAGAAATTAAAGAAGTTGTTGAGGTACGATAAATTGTACTGATAAAAATCATTTATCAACCTAGAAGTTATCCCTACTTTTAGCCCCAAGTTATGAGCATGAAAGAACACAATATAGATAAAGCTACTATTCTCTTTGCAGGAGATTCTGGAGATGGTATGCAATTAACAGGAGGTCAATTCTCTAATACGACGGCACATCAAGGAACTGACTTAAGTACTTTTCCTGATTTCCCAGCTGAAATTAGAGCTCCAAGAGGAACAGTTGCAGGAGTATCTGGATTCCAAATTAATTTTGGAAGTGTAGATATTTATTCTCCAGGAGATTTATGTGATGTACTTGTTGCAATGAATGCAGCAGCATTGGTAAAGAATGGAAGTAAACTGAAGAAAAATGGAATTTTAATTGCGAATACTTCAGGGTTTGATTCGAAGAATTTAAAGCTAGCAAAATGTGAAGAAAGTCCTTTAAAAGATGAAGCTTATAAAGACAAACACATTTATGAAATTGATGTAACAAAGCTTACAAAAGAGGCTTTAAAAGGTTCAGGGTTGTCTTCTAAAGAAGTAGAGCGAAGCAAAAATATGTTTGTGCTTGGTTTTATTTACTGGTTGTACAATCGCGAAATTTCATATACAATTGAATTCTTAGAGCATAAATTTGCTAATAAACCAGAAATTGCAAATGCAAATACAACTGTTTTAAAAGCAGGGTATCATTATGGAGAAACAGCAGGAGTTTTCACAGAAAGATTTACTGTTTCACCAGCAAAAATGGAAGAAGGTTTATATAGAAATATCACTGGAAATCATGCAACAGCAATTGGTTTAGTTGCAGCTTCAAAAAAATCTAACTTAGATTTATTTTATGGTGGTTATCCTATTACACCAGCTTCTGATGTTTTACATTATTTATCTTCGTATAAAAATTATGGTGTAAAAACATTTCAAGCAGAAGATGAAATTGCTGGAATTGCTTCAGCAATCGGAGCTTCTTATGGTGGAAATTTAGGAACAACAGCAACTTCAGGTCCTGGTATGGCTTTAAAAGGTGAAGCTTTAGGACTGGCAATGATGTTGGAAATTCCATTAGTTATTGTAAATGTACAACGTGGTGGACCAAGTACAGGTTTACCAACGAAAACAGAACAATCCGATTTAAATCAAGCTTTATTTGGAAGAAATGGAGATGCTCCAATTCCTGTAATTGCTGCAAAATCGCCTTCAGATTGTTTTTACATGGCTTACGAAGCTTCAAGGATTGCGTTAGAACATATGACACCTGTGATTCTTTTAACAGATGGATTTATTGCAAATGGTTCGGAACCTTGGAAATTTCCAAAAGAAGAACATTTAAAAGAAATTCAAGTTAAAGGAGTTTCTGAAGAATCAATTGTTAATGAACAACACCAACCTTATTTAAGAGACGAAAACTTAGTAAGAGAATGGGCAGTTCCAGGAATGAAAGGTTTCGAAAACCGTGTAGGAGGTTTAGAAAAGGAAGATAAAACAGGAAATGTTTCTTACAACGGAGAGAATCATCAGGTAATGACGAAGATTCGTGCAGAGAAAGTTGCAAAAATCGCTGATTTTATTCCTGAACAAAAAATAGATAGTGGTAAAGATTCTGGTAAAGTTTTAATTGTAAGTTGGGGAAGTACTTATGGAAGTATCAAAACTGCAATGGAAGAAATGTTGAATGAAGGAATGGATGTTTCGCACACACATTTACAATATATTTTCCCATTTCCGAAAAACTTAAAAGAAGTTTTATCAAAATTCGATACGATTTTAGTTCCAGAATTAAATAATGGACAATTAGTAAATGTATTGAGAAGTACATTTGAAATGGAAGCAGTTCCTTTTAATAAGATTAAAGGAGTTCCTTTCTATACGAATGAAATCGTAAACAAGGTTAGAGAATTATTATAGACATTGTCATATTCGAATATTTTGAATCAAAAAAGAGACTGTAGAAATTTACAGTCTCTTTTTTATTTTTATATGTTTTTTAAAGTCTAAGGAACTTCTAAAGTAAAAGAAAACTCAGAACCTTTTCCATAATCACTTTCGATAAAAATAGATTCTCCATGAGCTTCCACAATATGTTTTACAATAGATAATCCTAAACCAGAACCTCCTTGATCTCTAGATCTACTTTTATCTACTCGATAGAATCTTTCAAACAAACGTCCCATGTCTTCTTGGCGAATTCCTTCTCCGTCGTCTGTGACTTTAATAATTATTTTTTTATCGTTATAAGATTCAATACTCACAGTTGTAGTTCCATCCATTTTTCCATATTTGATAGAATTTACAACTAAATTAGTTAAGACTTGTTCAATGCGTTCAACATCTCCTTTTGCTAGAATTGGAACATCATAATTTTTATCAAAACGTAATAAAATATTTTTTCTTTTTGCTTTCATTTCAAAAAGATCAAAAACGTCTTGAATTAATTCTACACAATTAAATGTAGAAATGTTTAGATTTAAATCGCTTGATTCCAATTTGGCAATCATATCTAAATCTTTTACAATTGAAACTAATCTTTCAACTCCTTTATTTGCTCTTTCTAAATATTTATCACGAATATCCATATCGTCCAAACCTCCTTCTAATAAAGTAAGAATATAACCTTGAACAGTAAATAATGGTGTTTTTAATTCATGAGAAATATTTCCTAAAAATTCTCTTCTATAAGATTCTCTTTCATTAAGAGTTTCTATTTCTAATCGTTTTCCTTCTGCAAATTTTTGTACTTTCAAAGAAAGTGTTTCCATGTCTGTTGTGATAGAATCTCTTTTCAAATCATTAATATCTAATAAAGAAACGTTGTCGTAAATTTTTTCTACTCTTTTATAAATAAATCGTTCTACTCTGTATTGAATGATAACAAATGTAAAAACGAAAACTAATCCGATAAATAGAATTAGAAAATACGGATTTACATTACCATAAAATAAATAAAGACAAATGCTGATTAAAATCGTTGCAAAAAATGTCAGCAACAGCGTAGACCAAAATGCAAATGTGTATGTTTTTTTAAACTTCATCCATTACAAACTTATATCCAACACCTTTTACAGTTTTGAAATAGTTGTCACCGATTTTTTCACGAAGTTTTCTGATATGCACATCAATTGTTCTTCCACCTACAACTACCTCATTTCCCCAAACACTATCTAGAATTAAATCTCTTTTAAACACTTTCCCTGGCTTTGAAGCAAGTAAAGAGAACAATTCAAACTCTTTTCTTGGAAGAGAAAAACGCTCACCATCTTTGATAATTACATATTCATCTCTGTCAATAATTATATCTCCAACAGTAATTTGTTCTTGTGCAGTTTCCTCTTTTAGCCTTCTTAAAAGTGCTTTTACTTTTCCAATTAAAACTTTAGGTTTGATCGGTTTTGTGATATAATCATCAGCTCCAGCATCAAATCCAGCAACTTGAGAATAATCTTCTCCTCTTGCAGTAAAGAATACAACAATAATATCTTCTAAACCAGGTGTTTCTCTGATTTTTTCACAAGCTTCAATTCCATCCATTTCTGGCATCATGATATCTAATAAAATTAAATGAGGTTTAATTTTCTTTGCTTGAGAAATCGCTTCTTTTCCATTTGAAGCGGTGTAGATATTATACCCTTCATTTGATAAATTATAACCAACAATTTCTAAAATATCTGGTTCGTCATCTACTAGTAAGATTTTTATATCCTTTTTTTTCATGTGTTATGTGTTCCTTTTTCGCCAAAAGTAAAGATAATAATTAATAAAAAATTGATTGTTAACGATGATTTAACTTGATAACATTAATATAACATATAAGTTAACTAATGTTAAAATTAGAGTGTTAGTTAAGTTAAAATTTTAGTTTTTTTTTGCACCTGAATACAACAACACAACTAAACACCTTAATTAAATTTAAAATGAAAAATTTTCTTTTTGTATTTATTTCTTTATTAACAGTTTCCGCTTTTGCCCAAAAAGGTACTTTAATCGGAACTATTTTAGATAAAGATATGAATAATGAACCATTAGCATTTGCTGATGTAGTAATTCAAGGAACAACTATCGGAACTTCTACAGATATCGATGGAAATTATTCTTTGCAAGTAGACCCTGGAACCTATACAGTTTCTATTAGTTTTATTGGATACGAGACTCTTACAGAATCTTTTACTATTGCTGCTGGAGAAACAAAACGAATTGATAAAACACTTGGAGCAAACGAAGGAGTTACTTTAGAAACTATTGAAATTCGTGGTAGTAGAAAAAAAGAATCAGAAAAAGCATTACTTGATGCGCAAAGAAATTCTGTAGAAATTGTACAATCAATCGGTGTACAAGAATTAAGCAGAAAAGGAGTTAGTGATGCAGCATCTGCTGTAACAAAAGTAACAGGGATTTCAAAACAAGAAGGATCAGGAAAAGTATTTGTTCGTGGTTTAGGAGATCGTTATAACAGTACTACTTTAAACGGTTTACCATTACCATCGGATGATCCAGAGTTTAAAAATATTTCTTTAGATTTATTTTCAACTGGAGTAATTCAAAATATTGGAATTAGCAAAACGTATAAAGTAAATTCATATGGTGATTTTGGAGGAGCAAATATTAATATTGTTTCTAAAATTCACTCAGGTGCTGGAAGTTTAAAAATTAGTGCAAGTACAGGTTCGGCTACGAACTTAGGAGGAATGGATTTCTTAGTTTCTGATGGACCAAACAAATTAGGATTCTACGAATCAAAAACTCCAAAAACAATTAAAGCATATAGATTTGATACAAGATGGGATCCAAATACTGCTAGCACACCATTAAATTTAGGTTTCGGAATTAGTGGAGGAAAATCTTTTGACATTGGAGAAGAAGGAAAAATTAATTTCTTTGCAATGGCTTCACAAAAAAGTGATTATTCATACAAAAATGGAACAGAAAGAAACTATGGAAATAGAAGTGATATCATCAACAAAGATTATTACAATATTGACAAATTTTCTTACGAAACAAAAACGACAGCTTTAGGAAGTTTATCTTATGATATTAGAGAAGGACAAAGATTAACTTTAAACTCTATTTTCATTAATTCTTCTACAAATACAGTTGGAGAATATTATTGGCAAAATGAAAACAGAAGTAATAATTTATTTGATAGAAGGTCTGTTTATGATCAAAACCAAGTTTATGTAAATCAATTAATCGGAGATAACAGAATTTCTGAAAGATTAGATGCAAAATGGGGAGTTTCATATAGCTATGTTTATGCAGATCAACCAGACAGAAAATCGAATTCTTTAATTGAACAAGATAATCCTGAAATCTTTAAATTCAGTACAAACTCACCATCTTCAAATAGTCGTTATTACCAAGATTTAAAAGAAGACGAAATTGCAGGTAGAGCAAAATTAATCTATAAATTCAATAAAAATGAAGAAGAAACTTTCAACGGAAAACTTCATATTGGATACCAAGGGAGAATCAAGAAAAGAGATTTTAGAGCTACACAATATAACTTTAATATTTATGGAGATGTATTTACTGGAAAAAATACAATTGATGATTTCTTAAACGCTTCAAATTTAGCTGATACTCCTGGAGTTCCTGGAACATTCACAATTCAAACTGGTAGAGGAACAAGATCAGATGCTTTAAGACCTTATACTTATGAAGGAAATTTAGATGTTCATGCTGGATATTTTAATGTAGAATATAATTTCTCTGAGAAATTTACTGCAATTATTGGAGCTCGTTTTGATAAAATTGATCAAAGTATTACTTGGGATACGAATATTAATAGTTCAGATGATTATGAAGATTATGACGCAACAATCATTGATGAATTAGAATTTTTACCAAGTCTTTCTTTAAAGTATACAATGTCTGAAAAAGAAAACTTGAGATTTGCTGCAAGTAAAACATATACATTACCTCAGTTCAAAGAAAAAGCACCATTTAAATATGAAGGTGTAAATGGAAGTTCTTTAGGTAATCCATATTTATATTCTTCTACAAATTATAATGTAGATATCGTTTGGGAATTATTCCCAGATGCTGGTGAGATTTTCTCAGTAGCAGCTTTCGGAAAATATATTGAGAATCCAATTTCAAAAATTCAAATTGCTTCTGCTGCAAATGATTTCTCTTATGCAAATGCTGGAGATTATGCTTATACTGCTGGAATTGAAATGGAAGTTCGTAAGAAATTAATGACAATGGGAACTGATGAAAGACCATCAACAGTTTCTGCTGGATTAAATGCAACGTATATGTATACGGAGCAAGAATTAAATTCTCAAAAAGTAATTGATGAAACAAATGGAGAAAAATCTGTATTATTTACAGATGAAAAAGCAGCTTTACAAGGAGCAGCTCCATTATTAGTAAACTTTGATTTAAGTTATTCTAAAGATTTTGGAAACTTTAGACCAAAAGCAACTTTAGTTTATGGATATACAGGTAGAAAACTTTTCGCATTAGGTTCACAAGGTTCAGGAAACATTTACCAAAAAGGTATGAGCAACTTGGATTTAATTTTAAGTGCAAAAATTGGAGAGAAATTAAACTTAGGGATTTCTTACAAAAACATTTTAAATACAAAGACTGTTAGATTCCAAGATAACTCGGATGCAGCAGTGGATGTATATGATTATGAGAGAGGTAGCTCAGTTGGATTTAGTTTAAATTATAGCATTTTTTAATTAATTAACATTAATGATTGATAATTAACACACAGTTAAACTTATGTTAAACAGTATGATAAACGAGCATTGTTTATTTGTAGTGTTAAAAAAACAAATCAAAATCTATTAAGAACACATACAATGAGAAAGACAATTTTATCTTTAGCGGTTTTTGCAACTATTTTCACAGCTTGTAGCAGCGATGACGATTATAACGGACCAGTTGATCCTACAGATCCAGTTGGAGAAGATATTGAATTAACAGGAAATATTACAGAAGATATGACTTTAGACGCAACTAAAACATATATCCTTTCTGGAAGAGTTCATGTAAAAGATGGTGTAACATTAACTATTCCTGCTGGAATGACTATCGAATGTGAAGCAGGAGGAACGGATGTTTATTTAGCTGTTGAAAGAGGTGGAAAATTAATAGCTGAAGGTACAGCTGCAAAACCAATTGTATTTACTTCTAAATCTGATAATCCAGTTTCTGGAGATTGGGGAGGAATCGTAATCTGTGGTAAAGCAAAAACAAACAAAGGAACAGATGTACAAACTGAAATCGCTGGAATCACTTATGGTGGAACTAATGATGCAGATAATTCTGGTTCTTTAAGATATGTTAGAGCTGAATATACTGGAGCTAAAATTGATGGTGAAAGTGAGTTTAATGGATTTACTTTTTATGCTGTAGGAAACCAAACAACAATGGAAAATCTTCAAGTGTATAAAGGTAAAGATGATGGATTTGAGTGGTTCGGAGGAACTGTAGGAGGAAAAAATCTTGTAGCTATCGATGCAGAAGATGATTCTTTTGACTGGGCTGAAGGATGGACAGGAGAAGTTACAAACTTATATTCTAAGCAAACTTCAACTAGTTCTTCTGATGACAGTAGAGGAATTGAAGCTGATAGTAACAAAAGTAACCCAACTGCAGCACCAATTTCTGCGCCAACATTAACAAATGTAACTTTAATTGGAAGAAACAACGGAAACGTTACTTCTGAAGCAGGAATGTATTTAAGAAGAGGAACTAAAGGAACATTTACAAACGTATTCTTGAAAAATTTTGTTTCTACAACAGAAGATGCTGGAGTAGGAATCTTTTTTGATGGAACAGAAACACAAGATTACTTTGCTGCAAACAAAGTAAACACTGTAGAGTTTGACAATGTTACTACAAAGTCTAACATAGAATCTTCAGTTATCGAAGGAGATAACACAGGAGCAGGTTCAGGAGCTGATTTACCAACTTGGGCTGAAGGTTGGACTAAATAAAATAGAATAATAAGCAAGACATATTATTAAGATTAGGTGTTTAAAAAGGGTCAATGAATTTTCATTGGCCTTTTTTAATTTTAGTAATTCTAATTAGAAAATTTTTAATAAAAATCTAAGAGGATTTTACTTACTTTTGCCTCACTAAAAATTTGAATTAAAATACGAAGTGATGGGAATTATCAAAGTAAGAAATATTCGTGTATATGCATATCATGGTTGTTTGATGGAAGAAGGTAAAATTGGATCAGATTATCGTGTTGATGTAACTGTAAAAGCAGATTTATCTAAATCGGCTAAGACAGATGATTTAAATGATACGGTTGATTATGTTTTCATCAATAGAGTTGTGAAAGAAGAGATGGAAATTCGCTCAAAACTGCTTGAAGAAGTGGTAGATAGAATTTTAAATAGAATCTTAAAAGAAGAGAAATTAGTCAAAAAAGCGACAGTTGCAGTTTCTAAATTAAATCCACCAATTGGAGGAAATGTTGCAATGGTTACTGTCGAAAGAACAAAAAATAGAAAACATTTTGAAAAAAATTTGTAAAAAATAAAATTTTCAATATATTTGCAATCCAACAAAACAAGGTGTCGTGGCCGAGTGGCTAGGCAGTGGTCTGCAAAACCATGTACAGCGGTTCGAATCCGCTCGACACCTCAAAAAAATGAACCGTTTCAAAATAATTTGAAGCGGTTTTTTTGTTTTCTTTAACAATTTATTTCCATAAATTCTGCATATTTGTACTACTTAAAAATTAGTATGAAGATATATCCAATAGAAACAGGAAATTTTAAATTAGATGGTGGTGCAATGTTCGGTGTAGTTCCAAAAACACTTTGGCAAAGAACAAACCCAGCTGACGCTAATAATTTGATTAACTTGAGCATGCGTTGTATGCTAATTGAAGATGGGGATAGATTAATTCTTATCGATACAGGAATTGGTAATAAACAATCGGATAAGTTTTTTGGATATTACTATTTATACGGAGATTTCTCATTAGATAGTTCTTTAGCAAAACTTGGTTTTCATAGAGATGATATTACAGATGTATTTTTAACACATTTACATTTTGATCATTGTGGAGGAAGCATTCAATGGAATAAAGACAGAACTTTTTTAGAACCTGCTTTTAAGAATGCAAAGTTTTGGTCTAATGAAAATCATTGGGATTGGGCTGTAAATCCAAATCCAAGAGAAAAAGCTTCTTTCTTGAAGGAAAATATTAATCCAATGCAAGAAAGTGGACAATTGAATTTTGTTTCTATTCCAAATTCTGATTATTTAGAAAATTCACCTTTAGGGTTTGATGTTCTGATGGTTAATGGGCACACAGAGAAACAAATGATTCCTCATATTAAATATAAAGGAAAGACAATTGTATTTATGGCAGACTTATTGCCTACAACGGGTCATATTCCACTTCCTTATGTAATGGGATATGATACAAGACCATTGTTAACAATGGACGAAAAATCGAAGTTCTTAAATAAAGCAGCAGAAGAAGAATTTGTTTTATTTTTAGAACACGATTCTGTAAATGAACTTTGTACTGTACAAAAAACAGAAAGAGGAGTTCGTTTAAAAGAAACATTTAAATTTAACGAAGTATTTAATTAACAACTAAATCAATAAACAAAATGAGAGTATTAAAACCACTTTATGTATCAGCTTTTGTTGGAGCTCTTTTAGCTAGTTGTGGAACACCAAAAACGTTGACTACAGCAGAAGCTTTACAAAAAGCAAATTTAAAAACATCAACAGAAAATGTTGTAGCTAAAAAAGCACCGATGACGGAGGCTGAAATTAGAGGATGGCAACATGCTGATATTTATAAAGATTCTGTACCAGGAATTAGTTTATATCAAGCTTATGATTTCTTAAAAGGAAAAAAAGCTTCACCAGTTGTTGTTGGAGTTATTGATTCTGGAACAGATATCGAGCACAAAGATTTAGTTGATATTGTTTGGACAAATCCAGGAGAGACTTTAAATGGAAAAGATGATAACGGAAATGGATATATTGATGATGTTCATGGATGGAATTTCTTAGGTGGTGATGGTGTAAATACTCCAGAACAATTAGAGTTAACACGTATTGTTGCTAAAGGAGATAAGAAGTTTACTGGAAAATCAGCTTCAGATATCAAACCTGAAGAAAAAGCAGAATACGATTATTATATGACTGCAAAAGCTGATTATGATAAAAAAGTAAAATCTTCTAAAGAAAGAGCTGTTCAAGAATTAGCTTTCGCAACTAAATTAGAAGAAGCTTGGAATAATTTAGCAAAAGCAATCGGAAAAGAAGATATTACTGTTGAAGATTTACAAAACTTCCAAACAGAAGATGCAGCTTTACAACAACAAGCTTTAATGCTTGCAAGTGTAATGCAACAAGGATTTACTAAAAAACGTTTAGAGAGATATAAAAACTACTTCTCAAAACAAGTTAATTTAGATAAAGAACCTCACTACAACTTAAGTTTCGAGGGAAGAATGACTAAAGATAATCCTGAAGATATCAATGATAAAGTTTATGGAAATAACAATGTTATTGGTTCTAAAGATGATGAAATTCACGGAACTCACGTTTCTGGAATTATCGCTTCTATTATTGAAGGAGGATTAAATGAAGATGGTACTTATAGAAAAGACCAAAAAGAAAACATGGAAAACATCAAAATCATGGCTGTTCGTGCAATTCCTGATGGAGATGAGAGAGATAAAGATGTTGCTTTAGCAATTCGTTATGCTGTAGATAATGGAGCAAAAGTAATTAACATGAGTTTCGGTAAAGCTTATTCTCCAAATGCAGAATGGGTTTATGATGCATTCAAATATGCTGCTGAAAAAGATGTTTTATTAGTACATGCTGCTGGAAACTCTTCTTTAGATTTAGATAAAGAAAATAACTTCCCAACAGATTCTTATAACAAAGCTGATAAATATGTAAATAATGTTCTTACAGTTGGAGCAATGTCTCGTAACTTTAATGAGAACTTACCAGCAGGATTCTCTAATTACGGACAAAAAATGGTTGACGTTTTTGCTCCAGGATTAGAAATTTATGCAACGTTCCCTAAAGATTCTTATGAGTCTATTCAAGGAACTTCAATGGCTGCTCCAGAAGTAGCAGGTGTTGCAGCTTTAGTTAGAGCATACTATCCTGAGTTAACTGCTCCTCAAGTAAAAGAGATTATTATGAAATCAGGAATCGAATTCCACAAAGATGTAATCGTTCCAGGATCTCAAACTACGAAGAAAAACTTTGACGAAATGTCAATTTCTGGTCGTATCTTAAATGCTTATAATGCATTAAAGCTTGCAGATGCAATGGCTAACAGAAAAAAATAATTTTAAATTATAAATAATATTAAAAGAGTATTTTCATTTATGAGAATGCTCTTTTTTTTGAACCAAATTAGAATTTTTAAAATTTTATTGGTCTATTTTTAGCTATCAGAAAATTAATTCTATTTAAATAAAACTAAGTAAAATGAAAAAAAACAATCTATTGACACTTTTGTTTTTGGCAATTTCATCTATAGGATTTGCACAAACAAATTGTGAATATTGGCAACAACATGTTGATTATACAATGGACATTGATGTTGATCATGAAAAATTTCAGTATAAAGGAAAACAAAAATTAGTTTACACAAATAATTCACCAGAAGACTTAAATAAAGTTTTCTATCATTTATTTTTTAACGCTTTTCAACCAGGAAGCGAAATGGATTTACGCTTACAAACTGTAGAAGATCCAGATAAAAGAATGATGGAAAATGTAGGAACAGAAGATAAACCAGAATTTAAAAGTAGAATTGCTTCTTTAAGTCCAGAACAAATCGGGTTTATTAAAGTAAATTCTTTAAAAATGAATGGAAAATTGGTTGCTTACAAAACTGTAGGAACTGTTTTAGAAGTAACTTTAAATGAAGCTATTAAATCAGGAAATTCTGCAACTTTTGAAATGGAATGGGATGCACAGATTCCAGAACAAATTAGAAGATCAGGTAGAAACAGCAAAGAAGGTGTTGCTTTTTCAATGACGCAATGGTATCCTAAAATGGCAGAATATGATTTTGAAGGTTGGCATGCAGATCCATATATCGGAAGAGAATTTTATGGAGTTTGGGGAGATTTTAATGTAACTATTCATTTAAATAGCCAATATACAATTGGTGGAACAGGAGTTTTACAAGATAAAAATGCTATTGGACATGGATATGAGGATAAAGGAATTAAAGTTAAAAAGCATAAAAAAAGAAAAAAATTAGCTTGGAATTTTAAAGCAGAAAATGTTCATGATTTTGCTTGGGGAGCTGATAAAGATTTTATCCATGATAAATTAACTACTGAAGATGGTATTGTTTTACACTTTTTCTATAAGAGTACAATGGATAAAGAATATTTAGATAACTGGAAGAAATTACCACAAAAAACTGCCGATATGATGAAGTTTTTTGGAGAGAAAGTAGGGAAATATCCTTATCCACAATATTCAGTTATTCAAGGTGGAGATGGTGGAATGGAGTATGCACAAAGTACTTTAATTACTGGAGAAAGATCTTATGGAAGTTTAATTGGTGTAACTGCTCACGAATTAGCTCATTCTTGGTTCCAACAAATTTTAGGAACAAATGAAAGTAAATATCCTTGGATGGATGAAGGATTTACGACATATCTTTCGACTTTATATGAAAATATGGAATTTGGTCATACTGCTGATAATTCTTTCAAAAGCACTTATGGAGGTTATGTTTATTTAGTAAAATCAGGAAAGCAAGAGCCTCTTTCTACACATGGAGATCGTTATCATACAAATTTAGCATACGGAATTGGAAGCTATACAATGGGGAATTTATTCTTACTTGAATTAGAGTATATCATTGGAGAAGAGAATTTAGATAAGACATTAAAAGAATATTTTAATCAATGGAAATTCAAACATCCAAATCCAAATGATTTCAAGAGAGTAGCTGAAAAAGTTTCAGGATTACAATTAGATTGGTTCTTAAATGAATGGACACAAACGACACATACAATTGATTATGGAATTAAATCTGTAGAAGGAAATAAAATTACTTTAGAGAGAGTTGGTAGAATGCCAATGCCACTTGATATTGCTGTAGTTTATGAAGATGGAACAACTGAAAATTTCAATATTCCTTTACGAATGATGCGTGGAAATAAGCCAACAAATGCAAAAGTTTTAGAAGCTTGGGCTTGGGCAATTCCAACATATACATTTGAAACTTCAAAAAATGTAAAAGAAGTAATTATTGATCCAGCTATTAGATTAGCAGATGTGAATAGACAAAATATGATTTATAAAAAGTAAATTTTATAAATATTTAAAAAAACATCCTAATTCTACTTTTTGAGTTAGGGTGTTTTTTATACATTGTTGTTTTATCTATTTATAAATATTCTAAAATAATAAAATTTGGAGATATTTTTAGAATCTAAGACTAGATAATTATCATTTTAAAATTTTTAATATACTATATTTGCTTATTTAACAAAACAGGTACATGAACGAGCTAAAAAGATTATTTAATAGTTATTATTCTCTTGGAATTTTACGTATGATAAGAGATATGGTAGCTACAAAACTTTTTTTTCCTTCAAATGTGAGGATGATTCGACAACCAGCATATATCATAGGAAAAAGACATATTAAATTTGGAAAGAATTTTTCAGCAGGAAATATGTTAAGGCTTGAAGTAATGGATAAAAAATATGCGAGGCATACAGTAGAAAATGTTGATAATTTACCAGAATTAATAATTGGTGATGATGTTACGGTTAATAACAATGTTCATGTAGGAGTTTTTAAAAAAATAACTATTGGTGATAATACATTAATCGCAAGTAATGTGTTAATAACAGATCATAATCATGGAAATTATTCTGGAGAAAATCAAGATTCTCCATATTCTGCTCCAAAATTTAGAAAAGTGATTCCGCAAGAAGTTAACATTGGAAAAAATGTTTGGATTTCAGAGAACGTTTGTATACTTCCAGGAACGATTATTGGAGATGGATGTATAATTGGAGCAAATTCTGTTGTATCAGGAAAATTTGATAAAAATTTAATCATTGCAGGAACACCAGCCAAAGCATTGAAAAAATATAATGATGAAAAAAAATCATGGGATAGAATTTCTTAAAATTATTTTAAAAGAACACACTAATTAATAATGACTTTTACAAACAAAATAGTTGTTTCTGGAATAAATTTTACAGAAGGAGGGCCACTTTCTGTGATGCAGGATTTTTTGGAACGAATTTCATATCTATATGCTGATAAATATGAAATAATTGCGCTTGTTCACAAAAAAGAGCTGTATTCTACCGAAAATATAACATATTTAGAATTTGAAGATTCCAAAAGTAGTTGGTTTAAAAGAATCAAATACGAATATGCAGATTTTAAAAAATTATCGAAAGAAATAAAACCTAAATATTGGTTCTCAATGCATGATATGACTCCTAATGTTTTTTGTGAAAAACAATTTGTTTATTGTCATAATCCTGCTCCATTTTTCAAACCAACTAAAAATGATTGGAAATATGGAAAAACAACTGCAATTTTTTCTTTATTCTATATTTATTTATATGGGATAAATATTAAAAAGAACTCAAAAATAATTGTACAACAAAATTGGTTAAGAGAAGAATTTCAAAAAAAATGGAATTTAGATAATGTTGTTGTGGCATATCCTTCTATTGAGCATAAAAAGAAAGAAATTTCAAAAGATGTTAAGGAATTAAACAAAAATAAAATTCAATTATTTTATCCTAGTTTTCCTAGATCTTTTAAGAATTTTGAAGTTATTTGTGAGGCTTATGAGAAATTAGATAAAGAACTTCAAGAGAAGATAGAAATAAAGTTAACAATTGATTCTTCTTTAAATTCCTAT
Organism: Aureivirga marina; assembly: GCF_015767265.1. Lineage (GTDB taxonomy): Bacteria > Bacteroidota > Bacteroidia > Flavobacteriales > Flavobacteriaceae > Aureivirga > Aureivirga marina. Next base: position 6,587 of record NZ_JADPIB010000008.1, on the reverse strand, counting down.
GCAAATTTTATCATTGAAAAATATAAACATTTAGAAGGTTTAAAATTTATAGGTTTACAATCAAGAGAAAAAGTTTTTGAGATATATGAAGATTCAGATGCTTTAATTTTCCCTTCGAGATTAGAAACTTGGGGATTGCCAATATCTGAATTTAAAGAATTTTCAAAACCAATTTTTCTTGCAGATCTTCCTTATGCTCATGAAACTTTGGGAGATTATGATAAGGTTGCTTTTTTTAATCCATATAAAGCAGAAGAATTAAAAAATCATTTAGAAAAATTTGTCTCAAAAAACTTAAATTTCACAAAACATAATGCGAAAAAAATCGTTAATCCACATGTGATAGGTTGGGATAATTTGTTAAAATATTTGATTAGATAAATTACAATAACATAATGAAAGAAATACTGAAAGAAAAAAGATACGACATCTTATTTTTAATAATTGTGTCCTTTTTTCCTATATACAAGAATGCTTTATCATCGATTTCAATTATTCTATTTTCTTTAGTTACTGTTGGAACTTTTATCTATTTAAAAAGAAAAATTGTAAAGGAAAATTATAAATATATCTTGATTTTATCTGGTTTTTATCTGTATTCTATTATTAGTTTACTATATACATCAGATATTAAAGAAGGTGTAAAAGAATTACAAACAAGTGTACCAATTTTGCTTTTTCCTATTATTTTGCTCCTTTTTGGGGGAAATATCGCGAAAAAACATTTTAAATATATTTCATTATCCTATCTTACAGCTTGTACAATTCAAGGAATTTATATTATTTCTCAATTTTATAAATATAATTTATTCAGAAGCATTTCCGAAGCACAATTTTATAATTTACCATTTAGAAATTTAATATTTAAGTTGGATTATATGAAGTTTCATCCAAGTTATTTATCCTTATGGTTTTTATTTGCAGTTATTATTGCTTTACACTTTTTATACAAAAACTTTAAATCTCTTAAGTTTTACCACATTTTACTTTTATTAATATCTGTTGGAGTTTTAACTTTTGTTTCTGTTGCTTCTTCTGCAAAAATTTCTATCATCGCTTTTCTTTTAGCAATGCTATATTTTTTATTTTCATTATTAAAATCATGGAAAATAAAATTTGTTAGTATTGTTGTTTTTATCGGTTTAGCTATAACAGGAATTTATAAAATCCCTTTTTTAAAATCTCGATTTATCGATGAAATAAAAGCTACAAAATTTGAGCCTCCTGTTGGAGATTTTCATAATTCTGTTAATATCCGTTTCGGAATCATGAATTGTGCAACAGCTGTGTTTTCTAATAATTGGTTGTTTGGTGTAGGAATTGGAGATGCACAGAAAGAACTAAATAATTGTTATACTAAATTTGATACAAATGTTTATACGGACAGCACTTACAATACACACAATAACTATTTTCATTATGCTGTCATAACCGGAATTTTTGGATTACTTTTATTTATAATTGCTCTAATTTTTCAATATCGATTGGCATTCTCAAATCATAATGTTTTATTTGCATGCTTTTTAATCATGGTGTCTGTTAGCTTTTTTGTAGAAAATGTTTTAGTAAGAAATCACGGAGTAGTTTTTTACGCATTTTTTAGTACACTTTTTATCAAACTAATCCAAAATGAAGGAAAAATTTAGCGTTTCCGCTACAATTGTCTTATATAATAACAATCTTGAAAAATTAAATAAAGCAATCGAAAGCTTTTTAAATGTTGAAAATGCTTCCGTACTTTATTTAGTTGATAATTCCCCAACAAAAATTTTTGAAGGGAAATTTAATCACCCAAAAATTAACTACATTTATACTGGAAAAAATCTAGGATTTGGTAATGGACATAATTATATACTAAACCAATTAACATCCGATTTTCATTTAATCTTAAATCCAGATGTTTATTTTGATGCTTTTGTCTTTGAAAAAATGATTCAAAAACTTCAAAAAAATGAAAAAGTTGGTGTTTTAGGTCCAAAAGTTTTATATCCAAATGGAGATCTACAACCTTCTATTCGAAAATTTCCAACAGTTTTTGATTTAATTATTCGAAGAACTGGACCGTTTAAAAGATTTTTTCAAAAAAGAATTGAAAAAGAAGAGTATTTAGATTTAGATATTAACAAAATTAGTCAAGTAGATTATGTTTTAGGATGTTTTCAACTTTTCAAAACCAATGTATTTAAAGAATTAAAAGGTTTTGATCCTAGATATTTTATGTATTTAGAAGATATAGATATTTGCAAAGAAGTTTACAAACATGGCTATACAGTAATGTTTAGTCCTGATACTCCAATTTATCATTATTATGAAAGAGCTTCTTCGAAAAATTTATCTCTTTTTCTAGCACATATAAAATCTGCTTTTCAGTACTTTTGCAAATGGAAATAAAATTTCAAACCCTTTAAAATAATATTGTGAATAAGAGATACTCCATATTTATTATACCTATTTTTATTATAAGTCATTTACTTATTTTAAATATGTGCTTTTATCTGCTGATAAAAGATAATTATTGGAATTTCCAATCTGTTATCGTTTATAACTTAGGTTGGCTCTATCTTTCTCTTGTTTTTAAAATATATAAAATTCGAAGATTTTCAAAGCTTTCTATTGTCATGTTTAATTTTTTGAAACATGCTTTTGTATTTAGCTTTTTGTTTTTTGGTTATTATGGAATCCGAAATAAATTCATCAATGTAGAACAAAATATTAATGTTCTATTTTTAACTTATTCCATTCAGTTTATTTTCACTTATCTCTATATATATGCTCTTAAAAAATATAGAATTGAAGGTGGAAATATTCGTAAAGTAATCATCATTGGAGAAAATCAAAGTGTTGACTTACTGAAAGATTTTTTCAATAAAAAAGCAGAATATGGTTATAGATACCAAGGTTTTTTTTCTGATTCTAATAAAAAGAATAAAAAGAATTTTTTGGGAAAAATAAATGATAGCTTTGATTATGTTATTGAAAATAAGATTGACGAAATTTATTGTTCTATTTCAAGTTTAACTCCTGAAATGGCTGAAAAAATTGTCGATTTTGGTGATAATAATCTAGTGCACGTGAAATTTGTTCCTGATGCAACTAAAATGCTGCATAAAACTGTTCTGGAATACTATGATTATATCCCAATTCTTTCTCGTAGAATCCTACCATTTGATAATTCTTTTAATAAAGGTTTAAAACGTTTATTCGATATTCTTTTTTCTTTAGCAGTAATTGTTTTTGTACTTTCTTGGTTAATTCCAATTCTTGCAATTTTAATTAAATTAGAATCTAAAGGAAAAGTATTTTTCAAACAAACTCGCGATGGATTGAATGGTTCTACTTTCGAATGTTATAAATTTCGTTCCATGAAAGTAAACAACGATTCGGATTTAAAGCAAGCAACTCGTGGTGATGCTCGAATTACTAAAATTGGTAATTTTATGCGAAAAACAAGTATCGATGAACTTCCGCAATTTTTTAATGTCCTTAAAGGTGATATGAGCATCGTTGGTCCAAGACCACATATGGTTCGTCAAACAAAAGAATATAGTAAAACTGTAAATAAATATATGGTTCGACATTTTGTAAAACCAGGAATTACAGGACTTGCACAAGTAAGAGGATATCGTGGAGAAATTGAAACTAAACACGATATTGATAATCGTGTTCGTTTAGATATTTTTTACATTGAAAATTGGTCTTTTTTATTAGATTTAAAAATAATTTTGCTAACAATTACAAACGCAATTGAAGGCGAAGATAAAGCATACTAAAACAACAACACAAAACAACACAACAATGAATATTTTAATTTTAGGTTCTGGAGGAAGAGAGCACGCAATTGCATGGAAAATCATGCAAAGCCCAAAAGTAGAAGAACTTTTTATCGCTCCAGGAAATGCAGGAACTGCAAAACTTGGAAAAAATATTGCAATTAATCCAGAAGATTTTCAAGCTGTAAAAAATACAGTTTTAGAAAATAATATTTCTCTTGTAGTAGTAGGACCAGAAGCTCCTCTTGTTGCTGGAGTGCACGATTTCTTTTTAGCAGACGAAGATTTAAAAGATGTAAAAGTTATCGGGCCTCAAAAAGAGGCTGCACAATTGGAAGGAAGTAAAGAATTTGCAAAAGAATTTATGATACGTCATAATATTCCAACTGCTGCATACGAAAGCTTCACTGCTGATACTTTAGAAGATGGATATAAATTCTTGGAAACTTTAAATGCTCCTTATGTTTTAAAAGCAGATGGTTTAGCTGCTGGAAAAGGTGTTTTAATCTTAAATGATTTAGAAGAAGCAAAAAAAGAATTAAAAGAAATGCTTTCGAATCAAAAATTTGGAGATGCAAGTGCTAAAGTTGTTATCGAAGAATTTTTAGAAGGAATTGAAATGAGTTGCTTCGTTCTTACAGATGGTAAAAACTATGTAACTCTTCCAAATGCGAAAGATTATAAAAGAATTGGTGAAGGTGATACTGGATTAAATACTGGTGGAATGGGAGCAGTTTCTCCTGTACCTTTTGCAGATGATGCTTTCTTAGAAAAAGTAGAAAATCAAGTAATCAAACCTACAATTGAAGGATTACAAAAAGATAATCTTCCATACAAAGGTTTCGTTTTCTTTGGTTTAATTAAAGTAGGTGATGAACCTAAAGTAATTGAGTATAACTGTAGAATGGGAGATCCAGAAACTGAAGTTGTAATGCCAAGAATTCAATCTGATTTTGTAGAATTATTAGAAAAAACTGCAAATGGAACTTTAGATTCTGCAACTATCCAATTTGTCCCAAAAAGTGCAACTACTGTAATGCTTGTTTCTGGTGGATATCCTGAAGCTTACGAAAAAGGAAAGGAGATTTCTGGACTTGAAAATACAAGATATTGTATGGCTTTTCATGCAGGAACAAAATTAGACGGCGATAAAATTCTTACAAACGGAGGACGTGTAATCGCTGTTTCTGCTTATGGAAACGATTTTAAAGAAGCTTTAGAGAAATCGTATGAAAATGCGAATGAAATCAACTTCGATGGAATCTATTATAGAAAAGATATAGGTTTTGACTTATAAAAAAATATTGATTGCTCCATTAAATTGGGGTTTGGGACACGCTTCTAGGTGTGTCCCTATTATCAATCACCTTCTTGAAAACAATTTTGAACCAATTCTTGCAAGTGACGGAAATGCTTTAAAACTTCTTCAAAAAGAATTTCCAAATTTAAAATCTTACAAACTTCCTCCTTATAATATTACATATGCTAAAAACAGCTTTTTTTTTAATCTTCATTTATTATTAAAAATACCACACATCTGGAAAGCTGTTCAACAGGAAAAAAAACTTGTCGAAGAAATAATCCAAAAAGAAAATATAAAAGGAATTATTTCTGATAATCGTTTTGGAATTCGACATTCTAGCATTCCTTCCATTTACGTCACACATCAAACTACCGTCATTTCTGGTATTACAACGCCAATTACAACATTTTTTCACCAAAACATCATTCAAAAGTTTGATGAATGTTGGATTCCTGATGATGAAAAAATTAAAATATCTGGAAAATTGAGCTTTTCCAATAAAAATTTAAATCAAAAATTTATTGGAATTTTAAGTCGATTTCAAAAACAAACATTACCAATTAAAAATGATATTCTAATTATTCTTTCTGGTCCAGAACCACAGAGAACTTATTTGGAGAAAATGTTAATTGATAAATTTCAAAACACCAAAAAGAAAGTTCTATTAATAAAAGGTATAATCACAAAAGAAAATCAAATAACTCAAATTAATCCAAATTTTATTTGCAAAGATTTTCTTCTCTCAAAAGATTTAGAAAAAGAAATCAACCAAAGCAACCTTATTATATGTAGAGCAGGATATAGTTCTATTATGGATTTGTATAAATTAAACAAAAATGCAATCCTAATTCCTACACCAAATCAACAAGAACAAGAATATCTTGGTAATTTTCTTCACCAAAGAGAAATGTTTCATTTTATAAAACAATCTAACCTAAAAAAAATAAATTTAGACAACCTCAATTTTAATTCTCCTCAGAATTATTCAGAATCGAATTTGAATTTAGATTTATCCATCTTTAAATAATCTTTTTAGGGCGTTCCCCTCCGTAAAACTTCGGGTCGGGCTTTTCGCTATATCTTTTGCTGCAAATTTAAAAGCAGCAAAAGGATGCCGCTACAATCCCTAACGCATCGTTTTCCAAACAAAATTATATACTATATATTATATAGGTAAATAAAAAAGATGGCTGAGCGCAGCCGAAGCCCAACTTAACCGAAAATTCTATCTATTATACTATATAAGTATAAAAGTAACTGAGCGTATCCGAAATTAATATTTGAAGAAACATACCTATTATATATATCTAAAGGAGGCTGAGCGAAGCCAAAGCCAACCTCAAAAGAAATTTTACCTATTATAATATATAAGTCCAAAGGTAGCTGAGCACAGCCGAAGCTAACATTTACAAAAATCACTCACTACATAATATAAGTAAACAAAAAACGGTAGTTGAGCGTAGCCGAAGCCAAACCTACCTTATATATATTATAGTATAAAAGAAATCAAACAC
>NZ_JADPIB010000007.1 GCF_015767265.1 Aureivirga marina | reverse complement strand
TCTCGTAATTGAGAGTGCAAATGTAACACTTTTTATCTTAATAAAACAAAAATTTTTTTAAAAAATTTTTAATTTTATTTTCAATATCTCAAAAAATGTTACTGAACTTTTCTAATCTAAAACACTCTGCGTTTTAGCGGTTGCAAATGTAATAACTTTTTTTATTCTGACAAGTTTTTTTCAAAACTTTTTTAAAAATTATTTTTTCAACCTTTTTTAGAACTTTTCGCCTTCATAAACTTGGTTGCCCTTGTTCGTTTTAGCGGTTGCAAATATACGCGCTTTTTATTTCCTCGCAAGCCTTTTTGCAAAGTTTTTGCATTTATTTTTGATCGTTTTTAGAGAAGGTTTGGTTTTCAAATATTTATAGAAAAACTTTTTTTGTTTTTTTATGTAATGGATGATTTTTCTTGAGGATTTGTAGTTTTTGGTGTGTTTGATTTCTTTTTATACTATAATATATATAAGGTAGGTTTGGCTTCGGCTACGCTCAGCACCTTGGGATATACATATATAATAAATGAAATTTTCGTTTGAGTTTGGCTTCGACTTCGCTCAGCCATCATTTTTTGTTTACCTATATAGTATATGAATTTTGTAAATGTTAGCTTCGGCTACGCTCAGCCACCATTAATGTCATATATTATAATAGATGGAATTTCTTTTGAGCTTGGCTTCGGCTGCGCTCAGCCACCTCACTTTTCTTCATTTTCTTGTTTTTTATTTGGAAAACGATGCGTTAGGGATTGGAGTGGAAAGCTTTTGGTTTTGCAGAATTAGAATTCTAGGAAACGGAGGCGACCAGAGGAAGCCCACGGATGACGTAGAAATTCTTTTTTGCAAAACCAAAACTTGTAGCGGAAAGCCCGACCCGAAGTTTTACGGAGGGAAACGCCCAAAAGAAAAAAATAAAAAATTTTCAGAAGAAGTGTGATTTTTTCAAATTAGGGAATACTAATAAGGTGTATTTAATTCAAAGTAGATGAAAAATCAAAGAGAATTTATTGAAATCATTAAGGCACATGAAGGAATTATATATAAAATCACCATGTTATATGCGGACAGCAAAGAAGACAAGGAAGATTTATATCAGGAAATCGTGTATCAAATGTGGAAAAGCTTTGAAAATTTCAAAGGGGAATCTAAGATTTCCACTTGGATTTATCGGGTTGCATTAAACACAGCTTTGACACATTTAAAGAAAGAGAATCGAAAAGTTGCTCAGATTTCTTTTGATAGTAGTTTACTTCAAGTGATGGATTTGAAAGATTCTTTATTGGAGGAGCAGATTCAATTACTTTATAAACATATAAAAACTTTGAGTTCTGTGGAACGAGGAATCATTTTATTATTTCTTGAAAATTATAGTCACAAAGAAATTTCATCTATTACAGGGTTTTCTGTTTCAAATATTGGAACGAGAATCGGGAGAATTAAACAAAAATTAAAAACACAAATGGTAAAGTAAAAGTTATGGATTTAGATACAATGAAAAAAAACTGGGAAAAACTTAGTGATGAAATCGAAAAACAAAAAAGTATAACTGATAAATTGATAATAGATATGACAAAAGAAAAGTATAACAACAATTTGAGAAGAATTTTGGTTCCAGAAATTATTGGAGCGATTATATGTTTTTCAGCAGCAATTTATGCTCTGATTCATTTTGATAGATTAGATACATGGTATTTTCAGATTTTAGGAGTTTTATTTCTTATTTCTCTGATTATTTTTCCGATGATTGTTTTAAGATCTATTTTTAGTCTTTCAGAAATTTCGATTGGAAATGGAACTTCAAAAGAGATGATTGATCGATTTATTCAAAAAAGAAAAAATTTATTACTAGTACAGAAAATTACAGCAGTTTCAAATTTTGTGCTTCTATTTACGACACTTCCTGTGACATCGAAAGTGATGAATAATAAAGACATTTTTTTAGAACCGATGAAATTAATTCTGTTCGTATTAATCATGGGAACATTTTTATTCTTTTTTACGACTTGGTATCTTAAAAGTTTAAAAAAGAAAACGCAGAATATGCAAAAAATGCTAGAAGATTTAGCTTATTAATAAAAATCGAAATGGTTTGAATCTAATAATTCAGACCATTTTTTTTAAATATTAAGAGTTCTGTTAATGATTTGTTAAAGAAAAACATCTTATGTAACAAAATTAGCCCTATATCTTCCTATAAAATGTGTAATAAATAAAATAACTGAAAGAATATGAAATTATCAAAAGTCATCTTAGGAATAATGACAACTGTAATAGTTGGAACTGCTTCCGCACAAGAACCAAATAAAAAACCAGGAAATCCTGATTTACCTTCTACAAAAAAAGAATTACAAAAATTAGCTAATTGGGATACGGGTAATTATTCGTATTCGGTTGCAGATTATTTTCAAAAACCTTCCAAATCTAGTTTTGAATTTTCACCAGATGGAAAATATCTTTCTTTTAAAGAAAAAGATGAATATGGGAAAAGTCATGTTTATGTAAAAAATACTGAAACGAATAAAATTACAAAAGTAATTGAGGAAAAAGATGAGTTGATTCGAAATTATGGTTGGATGAACAATAAACGTTTGGTTTATTTAATGGACAAAGGCGGAAATGAAAATTATCATTTGTTTGCTATAAACATTGATGGTTCAAATAATAAAGAATTAACACCTTTTGAAAATGTGACAGTACAATTTTTGAATGGATTAAAAGAGCAACCAGATTATGTGATTATTGCAATGAACAAAGATAATCCACAAATTTTCGAGCCTTTTAAAATTAATATCAACACAGGAGAAATTGAAAAATTATACGAAAACAAAGATATTGCAAATCCAATTTTCGGATATGAATTTGATAAAGATGGAGAATTAAGAGCGATTACAAGACAACATAATGCTGTAAATTATATTCTTTATTATAGAGAAAATGAAAAAGCAGAATTTAAACCAATTAAAGAAACTACTTGGAAAGATAAGTTTGAAATAATTGATTTTGCTTATGATAAAGAAAATCCACACTTAGCATATATGGAATCGAATGTGGATTCAGACAAAAGAGAAATTATTCTTTATGATTTAGCTAAAAAGCAAAAAGTAAAAACTGTTTTTAAGAATAAAGAATATGATGTTGATGGAATGTCAAGATCGAGAAAGAGAAATAATGAAATTGATTATTTTTCTTATGAAGGAGATAAATTTGAAATTGTTCCGAAAAGTAAAACGTATAAAAAACTACACAAGAAATTTTTAAAACAATTTGGAAATAAATCTTTTTATGTGCAAAGTAAAACAGATGCAGAAGATAAGTTTTTGATTTATACAACAAGCGATAAACTTTATGGAAAATATTTCTTGTATGATGTAAAAAATGATTCTTTCAAAGAGTTGCTTAATTTAATGCCACAATTGAAAGAAAAGGATATGGCAGAAATGCGTCCAATTAAATTAAAAACAAGAGATGGATTAACAATTCATGGTTATTTGACTATTCCGAAAAATGCTTCAAAAACAAATAAAGTTCCATTAATTGTAAATCCACATGGAGGACCATATGGAGAAAGAGATAGTTGGGGATTTAATCCAGAAACACAACTTTTTGCTAGTCGTGGATATGCAACATTACAATTAAATTATAGAGGTTCTGGAGGATATGGAAAAGAGTTTTTCTTGGCAGGAAATAAACAAATTGGTCGAAAAATGTTGAATGATTTAGAAGATGGAGTTGCATATGCTAAAAAATTAGATTTCATCGATGGAAATAAAGTTGCCATTTATGGAGGAAGTTATGGAGGATTAGCAACTTTAGGAAGCTTAGTAAAAACACCAGATTTATATACTTGTGGAATTGATTATGTAGGAGTTTCAAATTTATTTACCTTTTTTGATTCTTTCCCTGCTTATTGGAAACCATTTTTAGGTCAAGTTTATGAGCAATGGTATGATGCAGAAAGTAAAGAAGATCAGGAAATCATGAAACAAGTTTCTCCAGCATTGAATGTAGATAAAATAACAAAGCCACTTTTTGTTGTTCAAGGTGCGAATGATCCAAGAGTAAAAATTGGAGAATCGGATCAGATTGTTGAAAATCTAAGAAAACGTGGGGTTAATGTTCCTTATTTAGTAAAATATAATGAAGGACACGGATTTCATCATGAAAACAACAGAATTGAACTTTATACATATATGATGGGATTCTTTGCCAAACATCTTAAATAAATTAATTAATTCACTTGTTATTTTTAAAAGGGGTTGCTTCAAAAGAGTAACCTCTTTTTTTATGCAATTAATTTTCGTTTAAAATCGTATTTTTGGTTTAGAAAAATTGTTATTGATTTTTAACTAAAACTAAAAATATTATGAATCCGTTATTAGAAGATTTTAAAACCTTATATAATACAGCTCCGTTTAAGAGCATAAAAAATAGTGATTTCGAACCTGCATTTAAAGAAGGAATTTCTCTAGCAAAAAAAGAAATTGACGCAATTACTGAAAATAAAGAAAATCCGACTTTTGAAAATACAATTGAAGCTTTAGAATTTACTGGAGGAAAATTGGATAGAATTTCTTCTATTTTTTTCAATTTAAATAGTGCTGAAACAAATGAGGAAATTCAGAAAATTGCGCAAATTGTTTCCCCCCTACTTTCAGAGTTTTCAAATGATATTCGCTTAAATGAAAAATTATTTCAACGAGTAAAAGCTGTTTATGAACAAAGAAATGATTTAGATTTAAATGAAGAGCAACTAATGCTTTTAGAAAAAAAATATAAAGGTTTTTCAAGAAATGGAGCAAATTTAAATGAAGAAGATAAAAATAAACTTCGTGAAATTGATAAGCAACTTTCGCAACTTTCTTTGAAATTTGGAGAAAATGTTCTTGCAGAAACAAATACTTTCGAAATGCATTTAACAAAGGAAGAAGATTTAGCTGGTTTACCTGATGGAGCGAAAGAAGCTGCTGCAATGTTGGCAAAACAAAAAGGAAAAGATGGTTGGTTAATTTCTTTAGATTATCCAAGTTATGTTCCTTTTATGACTTATGCTGATAATAGAGAACTTCGTGAAAAACTTGCAAAAGCTTTTGGTTCTAAAGGATTTCAACAAAATGATTTCAACAATGAAAAAAATGTATTAGAAATTGCAAAACTTCGCTTTGAAAGAGCAAATCTTTTGGGATATAAAACACATGCTGATTTTGTTTTGGAAGAAAGAATGGCTGAAAATCCTGAAACTGTTTTTACATTTTTAGATGATTTATTGGTAAAAGCAAAACCTGCTGCTGAAAAAGATTTCAAACAATTGGAAGAAATGGCAAAAGAAGATAGAATTTCTGAACTAGAAAAATGGGACGGTGCTTATTATGGAGAAAAGTTAAAAACAAAACTTTTCAATTTTGACCAAGAGCAATTAAAGCCATATTTTAAATTGGAAAATGTTTTAAATGGTGTTTTTACAATTTCTAATAAATTATACGATTTAAATTTTGAGGAAATCAATGATATCGATAAATATCACGAAGATGTAATGACTTATAAAGTAACAGATAATGATGGAAATTTCATTGCTGTTTTTTATGCTGATTTCTTTCCTAGAGAAGGAAAACGTGGCGGAGCTTGGATGACTTCTTATAAAAGTCAATGGAAAAAAGATGGGGAAAATTCTCGACCTCATATTTCTATCGTTTGTAATTTCACAAAACCAACAGAGACGAAACCTTCTCTATTAACTTTCAATGAAGTTACTACTCTTTTCCATGAATTCGGTCATGCTTTACATGGAATGTTAGCAAATACAACATACCCTAGCTTATCAGGAACTAGTGTTTCTTGGGATTTTGTGGAATTGCCAAGTCAAATTTTCGAAAATTGGTGTTATGAAGAAGAAGCTTTGAAACTTTTTGCAAAACATTATGAAACAGATGAGTTAATTCCAATGGAATTAGTTGAAAAAATTAAAGCTTCAGCGAATTTCTTAGAAGGAATGCAAACTGTTCGTCAATTGAGTTTTGGACTTCTAGATATGGATTGGCACGGAAAAAATCCAACGGAAATTACAGATGTTAAAAAGTATGAATCTGATGCTTTTAAAAGTACTAAACTATATCCAGATGTTGCAGAAAATTGCATGAGTACAGCGTTTTCTCATATTTTCCAAGGTGGATATTCTTCTGGTTATTATTCTTATAAATGGGCAGAAGTTTTAGATGCAGATGCTTTTGCTTATTCTAAAGAAAATGGAATTTTTAATCATGAAATTGCATCTAAATTTAAAAATACAGTTTTATCACAAGGAGGTTCAATTAAACCAATGGAACTTTATGAAGAGTTTAGAGGTAAAAAACCAGATAATACAGCTTTATTAAAACGTGCTGGATTAATTTAACTTCGGCTACGCTCAGTTATTAATTAGACTATGTTTCATTACTAGTTTAATTTTTTAAAATAAAAAAACCTATGGATTTTAATTCATAGGTTTTTCTTTACAAAACTTAATAAACAGAAATAGACTTTTCCAATTAATTATATAACTGTAATTTTCTGTTATTATTGTTCGATATATTCTACTGAAATTTCTAATTCTGCAAATTGACGGAACATTTCCAAAACTCCACAATACTTATCTACTGATAAATCAACAGCTTTTTGAATCTTATCTTTTTCGAAATCTTTTCCAAAAAATTTAAAAACCATTTTTACTTTATCATACGTTTTTGGATGTTCTTCTGTAAGATTTCCTTCAAGTTCAATTTTAAAAGTATCTACAGTTACACGCATTTTCTTTAAAAAAGCTGCGATGTCTAATCCTGCACAACCTCCTAAACCTGAAAGCATCATTGCTTTTGGACGTAAACCTTTGTTTTGTCCACCAAACTCTTCTCCAGCATCGATATTCACTGTTCCTCCTGGCTGCTCTGCAATTAAATGCATATTTTCTTGCCAGCTTACTACAACTTTATCCATTATGTTTTTTATTTTATTTAATCTTTTAGTCGAAAATTCTATGAATAATTTCAACTATAAAAATAGAGATTTAAATTTTATTTTATTCCTGATTAAAATTAAATTCTGACAATTAAATAAAGACAAAATTAGAATTTTTCATTCAAAATTTCTTCCATCTCTTTTTGAAGTTCTTCTGCTTTTTGCTTTGCTCCTTCTGCAAAATTTTCAGAATTATCTGCATAAATAATTCCACGAGAAGAATTGATTAATAAACCTATTTCTTCTGTTAATCCAAATTTACAAACATCTTGTAAATTTCCTCCTTGCGCTCCAACTCCTGGAACTAATAAGAAATGATTTGGAACAATTTTGCGGATGTCTTCAAAATAACTTGCTTTTGTTGCTCCAACAACAAACATCAATTGTTCTGAATTTTTCCAAGTTGTTGCTGTTTTTAAAACTTCTTGATACATAAATGAATCTTCTTTTGTTTTTAATCCTTGAAAATCTAAACCTCCTTTATTTGAAGTTAATGCAAGTAAAATCGTGAATTTATTTTCAAACGCTAAAAAAGGTTCCACAGAATCACTTCCCATGTAAGGAGCAACAGTCACAGAATCAAACTCTAAATCCTCAAAAAATGCTTTTGCATACATTGTTGAAGTATTTCCGATATCTCCACGTTTTGCATCAGCAATTGTAAAAACTTCTGGATAATTTTTATTTAAATACTTAATAGTTTTTTCTAAAGACTTCCAACCTTTAATCCCATAAGCTTCATAAAATGCAGTATTTGGTTTATAAGCAACAGCCAAATGATGTGTTGCATCAATAATTTGTTTGTTAAATTCGAAAATTGGATCTTCTGTTTCTAATAAGTGTTTTGGAATTTTATTTAAATCTACGTCTAATCCGATACAAAGAAAAGATTTCTTCTTTTTTATCTCTGCGATTAATTCTTGTTTTGTCATGTTGTGTGGTTTGTGCAAAATTAATGTTTTCTAGTGTGTTGAAAAAATACCACAAGAAATATCTTTAATCTAAAAATAATCTGATATTTGTATATCTAAAACTGAGAGCCTTTGATAAGATTTATTTTTCATAAAGTTATTTACGGATTTTTTACGCTTTGGGGAGTGGTTACGGTAATTTTTCTTTTGTTTTACATTCTTCCTGGTGATCCAGCGCGAATGATGTTAAGTCAAAGAGAAGATAGTGAGCAATTGGAAATTCTTCGAAAAAAATATGGATTCAATTTACCAAAGTCAACACAATATCTTTATTATTTAAATGACTTGTCTCCTATTTCATTTCATAGTGATAAAAAAGAATCTTTTACCAACTTAGAAGCACATGATTATTCTTATATAAAATTGCTCCATATTTCCGATTTTGATATCGTTTTAAAAGCACCTTATTTACGAGATTCTTTTCAAAAAACAGGAAAAAGTGTAGATTCAATTATTGCTGAAACACTACCAAATACAGCAATTTTAGCTGTTGCTGCTATTTCTATCGCTTTAATTATTGGTATGTTTCTTGGAATTATTTCTGCATTGTATAAAGATTCTATTTTTGACAAAACAATTGCTGTTATTAGCACTTTCGGAATGTCCATTCCTTCTTTCTTTTCTGCAATTCTTTTTGCTTGGCTTTTTGGATTTGTTTTACATAAATACACCAATTTAAATATGTCTGGAAGTTTATATGAAGTTGATGATTTTGGAAATGGTGTTTTTATTCAGTGGAAAAATTTAATTCTCCCTGCTATCGTTTTAGGAATTCGTCCACTTGCTGTCGTTTCACAATTAATGCGAAATTCTCTTTTGGATGTTTTACAACAAGATTATATTCGCACAGCAAAAGCAAAAGGACTTTCTTCTTTTAAAATTATAAAAAATCATGCCTTAAAAAATGCCATGAATCCTGTAGTTACAGCTATTTCAGGTTGGTTTGCTTCACTTCTTGCTGGAGCGGTTTTTGTAGAATATATTTTCAATTGGAATGGTTTAGGAAAAGAAGTTGTAAATGCTTTAAATACTTCCGATTTACCTGTAATTATGGGAAGTGTTTTGGTGATAGCTACCATGTTTATTATTATTAATATTTTTGTAGATATCATCTATACTTGGCTAGATCCAAAAGTTCGATTAAATTAAATTTCATATAAAAATAAACACTCAATAGAGATGAGAAAAAATATTGTTGCAGGAAACTGGAAAATGAATTTGACACTTTCTGAATCTGTTTCCTTAATTAAAGAATTAAAGACAAAAATTAACCAAGATTCTTTAGAAAATACAAGAGTAATTGTTGCGCCAACTTTTGTAAATTTATTTGCTGCAACGGAAGTTGTAGAAGATACAATGATTGAAGTTGCTGCACAAAATATGCACTTTGAAGATAACGGAGCTTTTACAGGAGAAATTTCAGGAAAAATGTTACAAGAAATCGGTGTAAATACTGTAATTCTTGGACATTCTGAAAGAAGAACTTATTTTGGAGAAACAGACGAAATCTTAAAGAAAAAAGTAGAAAAAGCAATTGAAAACAATCAAGAAGTTATTTTTTGTTTTGGAGAGCAATTAGAAGAAAGAAAAGAAGGAAAACATTTTGAAGTTGTAACATCTCAAGTAGAAAAAGCACTTTTTGAATTGGGTGCTGAAAACTGGAAAAATATCATTTTAGCATATGAACCTGTTTGGGCAATTGGAACAGGAGAAACTGCAAGTCCAGCACAAGCACAAGAAATTCATGCTTATATTCGAAAATTTATCGCTGAAAACTATTCTTCTGAATTAGCAGAAACTATTTCTATTTTATATGGTGGAAGTGTAAAACCTGCAAATGCAAAAGAAATTTTCTCTAAACCAGATGTAGATGGAGGATTAATTGGAGGAGCAGCTTTAAAAGCAGATGATTTTACCGCAATTGTAAATGCTACGATTTAAAAATTTCAATTCTAAACATAAAAAAAGCGACTTCTAATAAAAGTCGCTTTTCTTTTTATCTTAAGTTTCAAAATTATTCAGAAACTTGGAAAGTCGCTCCACTTGCAGCAACTGATCTGTCAATTTTACGCATTAAACCTTGTAATACTTTTCCTGGACCAACTTCGATAAATTCAGAACCTCCATCAGCAACCATTTGTTGAACAGATTGAGTCCAACGTACAGGAGCAGTTAATTGTTTAATTAAATTTTCTTTAATCTCTTCTGGATTTGTTACTGCTTTTGCAACAACATTTTGATAAACTGGACAAGAAGGCGTAGCGAAAGCTGTTTCTTCAATTGCAGCTGCTAATTCTTCACGAGCAGGCTCCATCATCGGAGAATGGAAAGCTCCACCAACTGGAAGAACTAAAGCTCTTTTCGCTCCTTTTTCTTTTAAAACATCACAAGCTTTATTGATTGCTTCAATTTCTCCAGAAATAACTAATTGTCCTGGACAGTTATAGTTTGCAGCAACTACAACACCATCAATAGAAGCACAAACTTCCTCTACAACTGCATCTTCTAATCCAAGAACAGCAGCCATTGTTGAAGGTTGCATTTCACAAGCTTTTTGCATTGCCATTGCTCTTTTTGAAACCAAACGTAATCCGTCTTCAAAAGATAAAGCATTACTTGCTACTAAAGCTGAAAATTCTCCTAAAGAGTGTCCAGCTACCATTTCAGGTTTAAAATCTTCTCCTAAAGTTTTTGCTAAAATTACTGAATGTAAGAAAATCGCAGGTTGTGTAACTTTCGTCTGTTTTAAATCCTCTGCACTTCCTTCGAACATGATATCTGTAATAGAAAATCCTAAGATTTCATTCGCTTTTTCGAATAACTCTTGTGCTACAGTTGAATTTTCATATAAATCAAGACCCATTCCTGAAAACTGAGCTCCTTGACCAGGGAAAATATATGCTTTCATCAATTTTAATTTAATTATTGATTGACAAAAATAACAAAACAATTTTAATGAATTGTTTTTTAAAGAATACTTATTAACAAAGTTTAGATAAAGAAAAATCAAAATAAAAATCTTACTTTCAAATTAGTTTCTAATTTTGCAAACTGAAATCTAGCGAATCGTATATGGAAAGAATTTGGTTGAAGAAAGAACTTTCAGAGGTTTCTGAGTTTAAAGAAAAAATGTTGTTTTGGGCTCAAAAATTTGAGCATATTTGCTGGTTAGACAGTAATTCACATCAAGCAAAATACACTTCAATTGATGCTGTTTTAGCTGTAGATGCAAATCGTGTTTTAGATTGTAATTATCAAAATGCTTTTCAAAAACTAACAAATTTTAGAAAAGAAGTTAATGATTATATCTACGGATATTTGGCTTATGATTTAAAAAATGATGTTGAAAATCTTCAATCTTCTAATTTTGATGGTTTGCATTTTTCTGATTTAGTTTTCTTTCAACCGAAAAAAATAATTTCTTTTCAAGGAAATACACTTTCTTTTGGTTATTTAAATCCTAAAGAAATAGAAAAAGATTTAGAGGAAATTTCTACTATTATACTTCCAGAAAATGAAAAAATTTCAGAAAAACAAATAAAAATTCAGCAACGAATTTCAGAAAATGAATACAAGGAAAAACTTGAAAAAGTTTTATATCATATTCATCGAGGAGATATTTATGAAGCAAATTTTTGTATGGAATTTTTCGCTGAAAATGTAAATTTAAATCCATTTGTTGCTTATCAAAAATTAAATGCGATTTCTACACCTCCTTTTGCAACTTTTTTCAAAACTAAAAATAACTTTTTAGCTTCTGCTTCTCCTGAAAGATTTGTAAAAAAAACAGGAACAAAAGTAATTTCTCAACCAATTAAGGGAACTTCCAAAAGAGGAAAAAATAAGCAAGAAGATGCGAAATTAATTCATGAGTTAGAGACAAATATTAAAGAACGAGCTGAAAATATTATGATTGTTGATTTGGTTCGAAATGATTTATCTCGAAAAGCAAAAAAAGGAACTGTTGAAGTGACAGAGCTTTGCAAGATTTATACTTTTGAACAAGTGCATCAAATGATTTCCACAATTATTTGTGAAGTAGATGAAAAAGAAGATGTCGTTGGAATTATTCGCGATTTGTTTCCAATGGGAAGTATGACTGGCGCACCAAAAATTTCTGCAATGCAAATTATGGAGCGATTAGAAGAATCTAAACGCGGATTGTATTCTGGTGCAGTTGGATATTTTACTCCAGATGGTGATTTCGATTTTAATGTAATCATCCGAAGTATTCTTTACAATGCTGAAAATAACTATGTTTCTTTCTCTGTTGGTGGTGCAATTACAGCAAAATCAATTATAGAAAAAGAATATGAAGAATGTTTTGTGAAAGCAAATGCAATGAAAAAAACATTGGAAGAAAATTAAATCTCTTCCAAACTATTTTCTTTGATATCTTTTAAAATTAATTGCAATTCCTGTTTTCCATTCCAAGTATTTAAATCTACTTGAAAAGCAGCAGAAAACTCAGAATTTTCAGCAATTTCAAGCTTTTTCCCTAAATAAAATCCAACAGCTTGCATTTGCATATTTTGTTTTGAATCTGCAATTTGTAGTTTTAAATGATTTGCATCCGCTCCGATTTTTCTTGCGATATTTGCTTTTAAATTGGAACATGTAAAAATTGGTTTCATATTAGAAGGACCAAAAGGTGCAAATTGTCTTAAAATAGCATAAAATCTAGGTGTAATTTCTTCAAAATCGATTTCAGAATCGATTGCAATTTCTTCTGTTTTTAATTCTTCTGGAAGTGTTTCAGAAACAATTTGTTCAAACTTGTTTTTAAAATTCTCATAGTTTTCTTCCAAAATAGTCAAACCAGCTGCATATTTATGTCCACCAAATTGTTCAATAAATTCTGAACATTTATCAATTGCTTCATATACATCAAATCCTTTTACAGAACGAGCCGAAGCTGTTAATTTCCCATTACTTTTTGTAAAAACAATGGTCGGACGATAATAAGTTTCAATTAATCTTGAAGCAACAATTCCAATCACTCCTTTATGCCAATTTTCATCGTAAACTACAGAAGACATTTTAGAAATTTCATCATTTTTCACAATTTGCAAAAGAGCTTCTTTTGTAATTTGCTTGTCTAAATCTTTTCTTTGTTTATTGAAATAATTGATTTCTTTTGCAAAAATTCGAGCATCTTCAGCATCTGTTTCTGTCAAAAGTTTAACAGCATTTAATCCATGTTTAATTCTACCAGCAGCATTAATTTTAGGTGCAATTCCAAAAACAACGTCTGAAATAGTCATTTCTTTCGTAGAAGAATCTTTTAAAGCTTTAATACCTATTCGTGGATTTTGATTGATTATTTGTAAACCAAAATGTGCTAAAGTTCTATTTTCTCCTGTCATAGGAACAATATCCGCAGCAATACTTACAGCAACTAAATCTAAATATGGGAAAATTTCATCAAAATTTAAATTTTGGCTTTCATTTAAAGCTTGAATTAATTTAAAACCAACTCCACAACCAGAAAGTTCATCATATGGATAAAAACAATCTTTTTGTTTTGGATTTAAAATTGCATCTGCATTTGGCAAAATTTCTCCAGGTCTATGGTGATCACAAATAATAATTGAAATATCATTTTCCTTTGCATATTTGACTTTATCAATGGCTTTAATTCCACAATCTAAAGTAATAATCAATGAAAAATCATTATCGATTGCAAAATCGATTCCTTGAAAAGAAACACCATAACCTTCCGAATAGCGATCAGGAATATATGTAGCAACATTTGGTGTCAATGTTTTTAAATAAGTGGACATTAAAGAAACTGCTGTAGTTCCATCTACATCATAATCACCATAGACTAAAATGTTTTCATTTTTAGAAATTACATTTTGAATCAATTTTACTGCTTTTTCCATATCTTTCATTAAAAAAGGATTGTGTAAATCTTCTAATGATGGACGAAAAAACTGTTTTGCTTCTTCATA
Source organism: Aureivirga marina (assembly GCF_015767265.1). Taxonomy (GTDB): domain Bacteria; phylum Bacteroidota; class Bacteroidia; order Flavobacteriales; family Flavobacteriaceae; genus Aureivirga; species Aureivirga marina. The sequence continues at coordinate 202,528 of NZ_JADPIB010000007.1, read as the reverse complement.
AGTTTCAATTCCTCGTTGTACCAAAACTTTTGCTAAGGTTTTTGAAACATTAATTTCTCTTGCTAATTTTTCTATTTTTTCAGAATTCGGCTCTTCTTTAATTGTCCAACGCATATTTTTTTAGTTTTTTGTAGAAACTTCAATATACTTATTTATTCCATTGAATCTAAATATATTACATAAAAAAACCCCAGAAAATCTGGAGTTTTTAAATATTTTGATTTCTATGTTTCCTGATTATAAAATCAACATTGCATCACCATAAGAATAGAATTGGTATCCTTCTTCTACAGCTTCTTTATAAGCTTTCATTAATAAATCATAACCAGCAAAAGCAGCAGTCATCATCATTAAAGTAGATTGTGGTGTATGGAAATTTGTAATCATACAGTTTGCAATACTAAACTCATAAGGAGGGAAAATAAATTTATTTGTCCATCCGCTATAAGGATTTAAGTGTCTATCCGCAGAAACTGAACTTTCAATTGCTCTCATTACAGTTGTTCCAACAGCACAAACTTTTCTTTTATTATCGATTGCACTATTAACAACATCAGCTGTATTCTTTAAGATTTCAATTTGCTCAGAATCCATTTTATGTTTAGATAAATCCTCTACTTCTACTGGATTAAAAGTTCCTAATCCAACATGAAGTGTCAATTCTGCAAAATCAATTCCTTTAATTTCTAAACGCTTCATTAAGTGTTTAGAGAAGTGCATTCCTGCAGTTGGTGCAGCTACAGCTCCCTCATGTTTTGCATAAATTGTTTGGTATCTTTCTTCGTCTTCTGGTTCAACGTCTCTTTTGATATATTTTGGAAGCGGAGTTTCTCCTAGCTCTTTTAACTTAGTTCTAAATTCTTCGTAAGAACCATCGAATAAGAAACGTAAAGTTCTTCCTCTTGAAGTTGTGTTGTCAATTACCTCAGCAACTAAACTTTCATCTTCTCCGAAGAATAATTTATTACCAATTCGAATCTTACGAGCAGGGTCTACTAATACATCCCAAAGTCTTCCTTCTGCATTTAATTCTCTTAATAAGAAAACTTCAATACGAGCTCCAGTTTTTTCTTTTAAACCGTAAAGTCTAGCTGGGAAAACTTTTGTATTATTTAAAATCATTAAATCTCCCTCGTCAAAATATTCAATCAAATCTTTGAACATTCTGTGCTCAATAGTTTGTTCTTTTCTATTTAAAACCATTAAACGAGCCTCGTCTCTGTGTTCTGATGGACGATCAGCTAATAATTCTACAGGTAGATCGAATTTATAATCTGATAATTTCATAAAATGAATGTTTTTCAAAAATGTGAGCAAATATACAACTTCAAAATAGGCGTTGTCAAGTGTTTACTCTTAAATATTATGATAATTTTTGTTTTGTTAATTTACTAAAATCTTTCCAAAAATCTGTGTAAGATTTTGTAACAACTTCTTGATTTTCAATTAATAAATTAGTTTTCAAGCAAAGTGGTGCAAACGCCATCGCCATACGATGATCATGATAAGTTGCTACAGAAACGTCAGAATGTATTGTTTTTGAAGATTTTAAATGCAAACTTTCGTCAGTTATCGAAACTTCAGCACCAAATTTTTCCAATTCAGTTTTTAAAGCAACCAAACGATCTGTTTCTTTAATTTTCAACGTATGTAATCCCGTCATTTTTGTTTCAATTCCTAATCCAAAACAAGTAACAGCAATTGTTTGAGCAATATCTGGAGCATTACTTAAATCTAATTCTAAAATCTCAGGAAGTGTAAAATTTTCTATTTTTTCTAAGTGTAAAGTATTTTTCTCAAAAGAACTTTTTACTCCTAGTTTTTTATAAATCTCAACAAGAATACTATCTCCTTGTAAACTTTCTCGTTTATATGTTTCTAATGAAACTTTTCCTAGTTTGCTTAAAGCAATCAAACTAAAATAATAGGAAGCAGAACTCCAGTCTGATTCCACAGCAAAATTTTTGATTCGATTTTCATTTAAAGGAAAAATTTGAATACTATCTTCATTCCATTCTAAAGAAACTCCTAAACTTTCCAAAAGAGAAGTTGTCATTTTAATATATGGAATTGAAGTTAATTTACTTGTAAAATTGATTTTCAAACCATTTTCCAAGGAAGGAGCAATCAATAAAAGCGCAGAAATATATTGACTAGAAACATTTCCTTGAATTGCTACTTCTCTTTTCTCAATTTTCTTTCCTTTAATTCGTATTGGTGGAAATCCCTCTTCTTTTTCATAAGAAATCTCTACACCAAGATTTCGTAACGCATCTACCAAAATTCCAATTGGTCTTTCTTGCATTCGCTTCGAACCCGTCAAGACTTTATCTGAATTTTCTCTAGAAGCAAAAAAAGCAGTTAAAAATCGCATTGCAGTTCCTGCATGCCCAATATTTATAACTTCTTCTTTTGATTTTAAAGCTTTCTTTAAAAGTTTTGTATCATCTGAATTCGATAAGTTTTCTATCTTAATTTCAGGAAAAAGTTGTTGTAAAATCAACAAACGATTGGATTCACTTTTAGAACCACTAATCGTAATTTTTCCATTAATTTCTCCATCATATTTTGGTAAAAATAAAGCCACTTTCTAATTTTTCTTTTTTAATAAGAATTATATTCTGGCGCACTTTTGTAAAGTGTGCTTATTGTTTAAAGTATAAACTGAATAACATCAAGTTTATATTATCTCTTTTCTTTTGCTTTAAAAAACTTATAATATCCTGTCATAAAAGCTCCATAAAACAAAGAGAAAGCTGCTTGATTTCTAACAAATATTTTCCATTTTCCATCTGCAAAATACTCATCAACCATTCCATCAAAACCTCCTTTGAAAACCATTGCAGAAATTAATCGAATAATGGTAACAACAACCAAGAAAATCAATGTAAATCGAATAAATAAAGAAATTGCAGAAGCATTTTTATATGGATTGTTCATCTTTTATTTTAGTTTTTCGTTATTATGATGTCTATCGTGATCTCTTTTTGTTTTAAGATCTAATTTTTTATCAAATGAATCTTGTAAATCAATTCCTGTTTGATTTGCCAAACAAAGTAAAACAAACAAAACATCTGCAAGCTCTTCACCTAAATCCTTGTTTTTATCACTTTCTTTTTCACTTTGTTCACCATATCTTCTCGCAATAATTCTAGCGACTTCACCAACTTCTTCCGTCAGTTGTGCCATATTCGTTAATTCATTAAAATAACGAACTCCATGTTCTTTAATCCAATTATCAACAGCTAATTGTGCGTTTTTAATATCCATTTGATTATTTTTTATTCAAATTATGATTTGATTGTTTTCCTTTTTTTAAATACTGCTGAAACTCTTCTCTTGAAATTTCAACAGCTCCCAAACTAGCAAGATGATCGTTATATACTTGACAATCGATTAATTCATATCCTTTATTTTGAAAATATTTAGTCATTTCAATAAAAGCAATTTTAGAAGCATTACTTACTTTGCTAAACATACTTTCTCCACAAAAAATAAACCCTAAATCCAAACCGTATAAACCTCCAACTAATTCATCTTCTTTCCAAACTTCAAAAGAAATTGCAATTCCAAGCTTATGAAGTTTAATAAAAGCATTTTCTAATTCGTCTGTAATCCATGTTCCTAATCCATCTCCTCTATCAATTGTTTTACAATTTCGGATTACCTCCTTGAAACATTGATTTTTTGTGATTTTAAATTCCTCTTTTCGAAGAATTGAACGCATACTTTTAGAAATCTTTATTTCATCAGGAAAAAGAACCATTCTTTCTTCTGGACTATACCAAATAATTGGTTCATCTTCTGAATACCAAGGAAAAATTCCATTATTATATGCTAAAAGAAGTCTGTCAATAGACAAATCGCCTCCGATGGCAAGAATACCATAAGGATCTGTTCTATCCACAGGTGGGAACTCTAATTTTTCGTTTAAAATTACCATTCAAAAAAATATTCACTCTTTTGTACAAAAGTAAAGAGAAAAACTTCAAAAAGTTCTTCCCAAAATCTTAAAATAAAAAAAGAAGTTATCTACGAATAAATAACTTCTTTTTCTCTAAATATTTTAATAAAACCTTATGTTGTTTTTATATTAAAATGGTAAGTCATCTGGCTCATTTGATCCAAAATCAGAAGGAGCTGGCTCAAATCCAGATAATGACTGAGGAGCAGAAGTTTCTTGCGCTAAAGTCTCAATTTTCCATCCTTGAATTGAATTGAAATATTTAGCATGTCCTTCAGGGTTAATCCACTCTCTTCCTTTTAAGTTGATGTAAATTTTTACGTCTTGTCCTACTTGAAAATTATTTAACGCATCACATTTATCTTGAATAAATTCAATTAACAACATTTGAGGATATTGCTCATCTGTCGTTAGAACTAATTCTCTCTTTCTAAATCCGTTTGCACCAAATGTTTGTGTTTCGTTGATGATCTTAATTTTCCCTGTTACTTCCATTGTATTTTTACTTATTTAATTAGCAGAACTTTCCAAGCTATATCAATTTCTTCCTTTGCTAAAAAGTTCTGTGCAAATTTATGTCTTTTATTTAAATTAATACCTACATATTCAGGATATTCGTTTGCAAATTTTTCTAAGTCTGCTTCAGAAGGTAAAGTTTCTACATTTCCAAGCATTCCTAAATCATTTCCTGTCAATACTTCACTTGTACGAATTTCTTCTGGTAAAGCATCTACTCCAATTCCATGTGTTGTTAATGGTTTTGGAATTTCAAAGAAACCTTCTTTAGCTCTAGAATAATAGCTTCCTCCCATTCTTGCTACTAAATCAATTTTTACTTGATCAATTGCTCCATTTTCATCTAAAACATCTTCGTTTACATGTAATTTTACAACTTCACAAACAACTAAGTTTCCTGCTCCACCTTCGTCTCCAAGCTCAATTACTTCTTTTACTTTACATTCAAATTGTACTGGAGATTCTTTTACTCTAAATGGTTTTACCAATTCAGAAGATTCCATTGTTAATCCTGATTTTAAAAACTCGTTTACACCATCTGGATATTCTGTTGAAGAAAGTGACATTTGGTGAACGATATCATAATTTACAACATTTATTACAACTTCACCAGTTGCTTTTACATTTTCAAGTGTATGTTTTGTTGTATTGTTTCTCACTCTTCTTGCTGGAGAAAAAATCATGATTGGTGGATTTGCACTAAATACATTAAAAAAACTAAAAGGAGAAAGATTTGGATTTCCTTCTTCATCCATTGTACTTGCAAATGCGATTGGTCTTGGTGCAACAGCTCCTAGTAAATAACTATGAAGTTTTGCAGTAGGTATATCTTTTGGATTAATACTTAGCATAATTTTTCATTTTTAGGAAAACAAAAATAGGTATTTCTTAAGAATAAAAGCATTCCTTCTTTTGTAAATTAAACCTCAACTACTTTCTTTTATTAACTAAAGTTTAGTAGTTTTTCTCCTTATATTTAAGAAACCAAAAACTTAAATATCATGAAATTACCTAAAATACATCAAAAAGAACCTTCTAAAATTGAATTAAAAAAAGGAAAAAATTATGCTTGGTGTTCTTGTGGACTTTCAAAAAGACAACCACTTTGCGATGGCTCGCACCAAGGAACTGATATGTCTCCAACAATTTTTAAAGTAGAAGAGACCAAAGAATATTATTTATGTAATTGTAAACACACAAAAAAACATCCTTTTTGTGATGGTTCGCATAGTAAAATTTAAAAACCTTCTCAAAAGAAGAGAAGTTTTTTTTATTATTTCTATTGTTTAGTAAAAATGTAAGTTACGATTTCTAAATCGCTATCATCACCAAATCCTCCTATTTTTTTAGTAAATTCTAAAGTATTACCTTTAATAACATAGTTTCCATGAACAGGAGCTTCTCCAATTGATCCACTTCTATCAATAATACCAGTGAAAGCAACACCATTACCTGCAATTGTATATTCACCGTTTATCACTCTTAATAGACACTCTTCATTAAAATAAGGATCATCATAAGCTGCTATAGCCATATTATTTTCTGAAAATGAAATAGTTGCACTTAAGGAACCACATTCTGCCATTAGATCAGTTGTAAAATCTCCATCTTCATTGAAATCAACTGGATTTTGTGTAGTTGCAGAAGTCAATTTATAAGTTCCAATTACTGAATTTTGTGTAGGAGTTGAACTTCCATCATCATCTTTTGAGCATGAGAATAACGTCCCTACTATCGCTAGGGATAAAACTAATTTTTTCATTATTTTTTTATAAAATATTAAACATAGCGCTTTTTTAAAAAATTGAAAGTGAAATATGTATAACAATTTTTTCAAAGCTTTTCATAACGTTGCAAATATATTAATTATAATAAGCGGCGCAAATAAATTTTATAAAATTCAAAAAATAAATATTTTATCCCAATCTTTCCAAACTACATCAAATCCATTTTTTTGTAGCATCATTGCTATTTCTTCTGTACTTCTTTCATCCGAAATTTCAAATTGTTCTAAAGATTGTGGTTCTACAGTATATCCTCCAGGATTTGTTTTCGATTCCGCACTTATAGAAGTCACTCCAAGATGAATCACATTATTTCTAAAAACTTCACTCTCTCTAGTCGATAATGATAATTCTACATCTTCATCTAAAAGTCGAAAAGCACAGATTAACTGTACCAAATCTGAATCTGTCATTTCTATTTTTGGCTGTACTTCTCCTTCATGTGGACGCAATCTAGGAAAAGAAATAGAATATTTCGTTTTCCAATATTTTTGTTGCAAATATCTTAAATGTAAAGCTGTATAAAAACTATCTGTTCGCCAATCTTCCAAACCAAACAAAGCTCCAATTCCAATTTTATGAATTCCTGCTTTTCCTAATCTATCTGGAGTTTCTGCACGAAATCTAAAATTCGATTTTCTCCCTTTTGGATGATGTGTTTTATATGTTGCCTCGTGATATGTTTCTTGATATACTAAAACCGCATATAATCCTTCTTGAATTAACAATTCATATTCCTGTTGCTTCAAAGGTTGTACTTCAATAGAAATATTCGAAAACAAAGGTTTTAACAATCGAATTGCATTTTGTAAATAAGGAACTCCCACAGTTTTATTTGCTTCTCCTGTTACTAATAAAATATGTTCATATCCTTTCGCTTTTAGAAACATTGCCTCTTTAATAATTTCTTCATCTGTCAATGTTCGTCTAGGAATTTTATTCGTCATGCTAAATCCACAATATGTACAAATATTCTGACATTCATTTGATAAATACATTGGCGCATACATTTGCATTGTATTTCCAAATCGCTTTCTTGTCAAAAATCTACTTTCTTGTGCCATTTCTTCTAAAAATGGTTTTGCCACAGGAGAAATTAAAGCTAAAAAATCTTCTAAATTTCGCTTTTTATTACGCAAAGCATTTCGAACTTCTATTTCAGAAACTGCATATATTTTCTCTGTAATTGTATCCCAATCGTATTTTTCAAATTCTTCTAAAAAAGACATTGTTTTTTGATTTTAAAATCTTTGTTGATTTATATTTTCTCTTCTATTTTATGATAAAAAAGAAGTAAGCGGACTACTTGCTTCTGCTTGCTTTCTAACAGGAGCCAATTTCGCGTTATATGCCATTCTTCCAGCTTGTACCGCCATTTTAAAAGCAGTTGCCATTGCAATAGGATTTTCTGAAACTGCAATTGCTGTATTTACTAAAACTGCATCTGCTCCAATTTCCATGGCATGCGCTGCATGTGAAGGACTTCCAATTCCAGCATCTACTATCACAGGAACATTACTTTGTTCAATAATAATTTCTAAAAAATCCAATGTTTTCAATCCTTTATTACTTCCTATTGGTGCACCAAGAGGCATCACACATTGTGCTCCAACCTCTTCTAATCTTTTACACAGAACAGGATCTGCATGAATATATGGCATTACTACAAATCCAAGTTTCACCAATTCTTCCACAGCTTTCAAAGTTTCTACAGCATCTGGTAATAAATATCTCGGATCTGGATGAATTTCTACTTTTACCCAATTTGTTTCCAAAGCTTCTCTTGCTAATTGAGCTGCAAATACAGCTTCTTTTGCATTTCGTACTCCTGAAGTGTTTGGCAATAAATCAATAGATTTATCAATAAATGATAATATCTGGTCATTTTCATTTTTTACTTCCACTCGCTTTAAAGCTACAGTTGTCAATTGACTTTCGGAAGCTTTCAATGCTTGTTGCATTAATTGTGGATTGCTAAATTTCCCTGTTCCTGTGAACAATCTAGATTGAAATTCTTTGTCTGCGATTTTTAAAATGTCTTGATTCATTTTAATTGATTTTTTAATTGAGAAATAATTTTTTCTATCACAATTTCATTAGTTAACAAAGCAGAAACTGCAATTCCAAAAACTCCGGTATTTCTAATTTCAACAACATCATTTTCTGTAATCCCTCCAATCGCAATAATTGGAGTTTTTATATTTCTTTCTTCTAATTTTGAAATGATTTGTTGATAACCTGTAATTCCTAAAACTGGACTTAAATTTTTCTTTGTGGTGGTAAATCTGAAAGGGCCTAATCCGATATAATTTACATTTTTTTCTATCAAATTCAAGCAATCTTCTAGATTATTTGCTGTTCCACCAATAATCGTATTTTCAGAAACAATTTTTCTTGCTTCCAAAACATCCATATCATTTTTTCCTAAATGTAAAGCGTCTGCATTAGCATATTTTGCAACAAAAGGATTGTCGTTTATGACTAATTTTGAATCGTATTTTTGACAAATTTCTTTTAATTCTTTTGCTGCTTCTTTATAAATTTCTTCTGATACATCTTTTAATCGAAGTTGTACCCAATCTACACCGTTTTGCATCACTTTTTCTGCATTTTCTATATGTTCTGCAACGGAATTTCCTTGTGTTATATATTGTAAATTTGAAATCATAAATTATGATAACCTAATAAGTTTTCTGTTGAATTTAAAAATTGAAATGTATATTCTTTTGCTTTTTGACAAGCAGTTCCAATTGGCAAATTATTAGCCAAATTCGCTGCAATTGCAGAAGCTAAAACACAACCACTTCCATGCTTTTCAAAAACTTGACTTTCCTTTGGTTTAAAAATAAATTCTTCACCATTTTTAAGATACAAAGCGTCTTCACCAAGAGCAGATTTTTTATGTCCACCTTTCAAAAAAATATTTGTAAACTGATTTAAATAAAAAATAGTTTCTTCTACATTTTTATCTGGGAAAATTTGTTGAATTTCTTGATAATTAGGAGTGAGTAAATAACATTTTTGCAGCACTTTTTCAAAATCAGAATTCTTTTCATTTGAATGAAAAACAAAATTGCTACTGCTTCTTAAAACAGGATCTAAAATGATTTTTGGTTCTTCTATTTTACTTTCAATAAAATCTATAATCTCTAGTAAAATCTCCCAACTTTCAACAATTCCTATCTTAATAACAGAAATAGGAAAACGTTTTAAAAGAATTTCTAATTGCGAAATAATTTTCTCTTTTGAAATCCAATCACAAGATTGAAATTCGATTTCATTTTGGACAGTTATAGCAGAACAAACCGAAAATCCATACACTTTGTGCATTTCAAATGTTTTTAAATCTGCCGAAAGTCCAGCACCAGAACTTGGATCAAATCCTGCAATACTTAGACAATAGTTTCTGTTTTGGTTCATGATTATTTTTATATTCTCCTCTTAATAAAGAGGTTTGAGAAAGTTTTTATAAATAACTCACTCACATTAAATTTTAATTATTTCATGAATTGAATGTTTTTCTTAAATCAAAAAATATTATCTAAAATTTTGAAAATTTCGTTTAGATTCAACTTCTTGTTCATTTTTTACTTGTCTAAAAAATGAACCAAAAAAGGACACTTTCATAAAAGGTATTTTTTTGACAACAAGGTCAAAAAACCGCATTTTAATTGCTAAAATTCTTACAAGGATTCAGAATTTCTTAACGCAATTAAAATTCTATACTCATTATGAAAGACTAAATAAATCTTCGATTTTTAAATAAAATGATTTAGAACATATTATTTTATAATTAGGTAAAAATTAATTCATGAAATATTTTTAAACAAAATATTCTTAATAATAACCATAAACTTTAGTTGAAAACTTGTTCTTGAAAGAGAACAAACTGAAAAGAAGTTCCGTATAAAAAAACGGTTGCACTTTTCCCTACGGTAGGATCATCTACATCAGGTTCAAAGGGTATTTCTCAGTCTACTTAAAGACACCCCTAAAGTTTACAAAACGAAGATAGGAATTTTTTTTATTTTAAAGTGTTGATGTTTGGATTTATGAAAATGTTTTGTGTTAATTACATTAAGAAATGTGATTTTGACTTCGACTTCGCTTAGTCAACAGAGATATATAGATACATTCTTTTTTTACTTAATAATAATCTAGAAAACTGAAAAAATTTATTCCAAAAAGGGAAATTAAAAAATGCATCACCCAAACCTCCCTTCCTTTAATTTTTTAAAATAAATATCGGCAGCTTTTCGAACTTTTGGTGCTAATAGAATTGTAGAAATCACGGTTGGAATAGCCATCATTGCAAAAAAACTATCAACAATATTTACAATTACATCAAGTGTTACAGCAGAAGCAACGATGATAACCAAAACATAAAAATATCTATAATAATGTCCATATTTTGGTTTTGTTAGAAATCCTAAACAAGTCACACCATAATAAGAAAAAGTAAACATTGTAGAAAGTGAGAAAATCAAAACAGCAATTAATAACAGAATTTCAGAAATGGCATTTGGAAAAACAGATTGAAAAGCTTTTAGTGTTAATGCAACTCCATTTGCATCTGAAATATCTGCAATTCCTGTAGAAAGAATCATAAAAGCAGTAAGCGAACAAACCACAATTGTATCTATAAAAGGACCAATCATTGCAACTAAACCTTCACGAATTGGTTCTTTCGTTTTTGCATGGCCGTGCATCATTGGAGCAGTTCCGATTCCAGCTTCGTTTGAAAATGCAGCTCTTTTAACTCCAGTTTTAATGATATAACCTAATCCTCCTCCGAGTGCAGCATTTGCAGTAAAAGCATTTGAAAAAATACTTTCAAAAATATATGGAATTTGCTCATAGTTTACTCCAAGAATAATAAAAACAGAAATCATATAGAAAATCACCATAAAAGGAACCAATTTCGAAGTTACTTTTCCGATTCTTTTCAATCCACCGAAGATTACAATTCCAACTAAAATAGCAATCAAACAACCGATGATTAATTTTGTTGTCAATTCATTTTCTGGTTTTGTTTTTAAAACTTCCAAAAATGTTGCAGTAAGCTGATTCGCTTGAAAAGCTGGCGTTACTCCAATTAACCCAACAAGAGAAAAGAAAATTGCAAGTGGTTTCCATTTTTTTCCTAAACCTTCTGTAATTACATACATTGGTCCAGCTAATGTATTTTCTTCATCTACATCTTTTCGATACATCACAGAAAGCGTACAAGTGAAAAATTTAGTTGCCATTCCAACAATAGCACTCATCCACATCCAAAAAATCGCTCCAGAACCACCAGTTACAATTGCAATTGCAACTCCGCTAATATTTCCTAAACCAACTGTTGCAGCAATTGCAGAAGAAAGCGCTTCAAAATGACTTAATTCTCCATGATCTTCTTTTCTATCGTATTTTCCACGAATGATTTGAATTGTATGAAATAAATATTTAAATGGAATAAATCGAGAATAAAACAACAGAAAAAGTCCACCTCCAATTAATAAAATCAAAAGAGGCCAATCCCAAATCCATGCGCTAAATTTTTCGATTACTTTTTGAAAAGAAAGAATCATAAAGAAAAATATTTATCATTTTAATTTTAAAACACTGTAAATCAAGATTAAATATACAATTTCAAAAATGAATACAACACAGCTTTAAGTTTTAAGAAATAAATCGATTCATTTTTAAAAAGAGATTTTTATATTTTAGGCAAAAATTTAAAAAATGACTAAAGAAGAGTATCCATTTTCTTTGGAAGAATGGGAAACTTGTTTGAAAGTTTTACAAGAATTAAAAGAAGATCCTTATAATAATCCTGATAATGAATTATTTGGTGGATTGATTACAAAAATTTCCAAAAAAGCAAAGAAACTTAAAAATCCACATAAAGAAAGTGTTTTTCCTAGAAGAGAAGAATTAAAGCAACAAGATTTTGAAACAATAAAAGAGACAATTATTTCCAAAAATGCTATAGAAAATAAAACGTTGTATAATGATTATTTCCAAAATGGAGATTTTACGACTTTGAATTATTCGAAGAATTGCTATTGTTGTAATCAAGAATTTAAGCTTCTACATTATTTCTATAATAGACTTTGTCCAGAATGTGCAACAGAAAATTATGATTATCGCTTTAAAACTACTGATTTAAAAAATCGAAATGTTATCATTACAGGTGGAAGAGTGAAAATCGGTTTAGCCACTGCTTTAAAATTTTTAAGAGCAAATGCAAATGTTACAATTACAACAAGATTTCCGGCTTCTGCACTTGAGATTTATCAAAAAGAAGAAGATTATGAAGAATGGAAACATCGATTGGATATTTATGGTTTAGATTTGAGAAATCTCCAAGCTTTGGATCATTTTATTCAATATTATATTTCTAAAAATCAAGCTTTAGATATTTTGGTAAATAATGCTGCACAGACAATAAAATATGATATTAATTTTTATACGCCTTTAATTCAAAAGGAAAATTTATTAATTGAAAAGTTTAAAGATTCTAAACTTTTTATAGAAAATAAAACACCTGTTTTAGAAGAAACGGCTTTGTTGGAAACTTCTATAAATACTTCAGGAGAATTGACAAGATTTGGACAGCCAGTTGATAAAAGAATGAAAACAAGTTGGAATTCTACTTTAGAAGAAATTTCAACATATGAATTGTTAGAAGTGAATTTAATCAATCAAATTTCACCTTATTTTTTAATTCAAAAATTGACACCTTTATTAGAAAATTCAAAGTTTGAAAAACGTTTTATCATTAATGTAACTTCTTCAGAGGGAATTTTTAGTTACAATAATAAAACGATGTTTCATCCGCATACAAATATGACGAAAGCATCTTTAAATATGTTAACTAGAACATCTGGAATTGAATATATTGAAAAGAATATTTATATGAATGCTGTAGATGTTGGTTGGGTTTCTACGGGAGCTGTGGAACCTTTACGCAAGAAACAATTTGAAATTGGTTATATTCCTCCATTAGATTCTGTGGATGGAGCTGCAAGAATTTTACATCCAATAATTGATATTTTAGAAAATAATAGTAATATTGCAGGTGTTATGTTAAAAAATTATAAGATTGCTGAATGGTAATACTACCTAAATTGTAATTTCAACTATAAAAATATTTAAAAGAAACGTGGCATTAGCTCAGATGGAAGAGCGTCAGCCTTCCAAGCTGAATGTCGCAGGTTCGAGCCCTGTATGCCACGTTTACAAAAAACGGCGTTAGTTTAAATGGAAAAATAGTGGCCTTTCAAGCTAAAGTTATCGGTTCGAGTCTGATGCGCTGCTACAGTAATGTTAGTTTAACTGGAAAAACCTAGACTTCCAATCTAAGATATCGGTTCGAATCCGATACATTACCTAATATGATATAAATAAAATTTAAGAATTGTTATTTGTCATGAGTTTATATCTCATTTACCTTGTTTTCTAATAGAAGAATTGCATGAAAACTATTAAATTATATAAAAAAGAAGAAATTCAAGATTTACCTAAGAATGGTAAATTTAATTTGGAAATTTATGTTGAAAATGTAGAAATTTCAGTAAAAGAAATTTTCGGTTTTTGTATTGTCAGAGCTAAATTTGTTTCTTTTCCAAATTTAGAAGTAATTCATGATTTCTGTTCTCTAGATGCTTCAGGAATTCAATTACCTAAATTAAAAAAAGTAAATGGAAATCTTAGAATTCATGAATTTGATAGTTTTCTTCCAGAATTATTAATTGTAAATGGTGACATTTATAATAAGAATGAATTGGAATTGCCAAAATTGAAATCTTTCAGAGAGATTAAATTAAAAGACAAAAAAAAATTGCGATCTATTATTACTATTAGAACAAAAAATGATTTAAATAAAATTCCTGATTATTCTTTTTTTCAATTAAAAATAGATTCAAAAGAACCTATTATAATTCCTTTGAAAGAAATCAAAGCGAGTTTACAACTTGTCAATTTTGAAAATGTTTCTTTTCCGAATTTAGAAATAATTCATGGAAATTTAATGAGTAGCAATAAATATAATGGTACTTTTCAGTTTCCTAAATTAAAGCATATTAAAGGAAAACTGAGAATTCAAATTACAGAAGTTTTTCTAAATGAACTTATTACTCTTAAAGAAAATTTAATTCTTGAAAATTATCAAAAATTACATATGAATAAATTAAAAGAAATAGATTCATTAATTATTTATAATAACACAACAAAACTTCCTGCTTTAGAAATTGTTAATCAATACATAGATTCTGATTACTATCAATTAATGACAACTTATACATTGCCAAGTTTAAAATATGTAAATGATTTGGTTGGAAGAAATTTAGAATTGCCTAATTTGAAAAAAATTCATGGACAGTATTATTATTCAAATACAAATTCAGGTTTTAATAAAATTGAATTTATTGGTAGCATTAAAATATGGGAATATCAAAAAGTTTATTTAAACTATTTTAAAAAAAGTCCTGAAATATTTGAAAAGGAATATTCTTCTGAAATTAAAAATATAATGGATACTTTGAAAATTGAATCTTTTGAAAAAGAATTAAACCCAATCTATGATAATTACCATAATTCTCTAGATTTTCTAATTATTACCCTAAAAAATATAAAGTTTAAAAATTAAATTTACGATACTAGCTTAAGCGGAAAAGCAGCGGAATGCAAATCCGAAGATATGGGTTCGAAACCCATGTATCGTGTTTTTTACAATCTTATTTTATTAAACAATGTTAGTTTAAGGGAAGAATAGTAACATGACTCGTTAAAGGTATCGGTTCGAATCCGTTACATTGTGCTTTTTTACGATACTAGCTTAATATTGGAAAAGCGGCAAAAATCACTTTTGCAGATATGGGTTCAAACCCCATGTATCGTGTTTTTTTATTGATACTTATTTGTAAAAAAACACATCCTGCCTACTATGCATTTAGGCGAGGATGTGTCATCGTCATTACTAATAATTAAAATAATACGTTAAACTATGCGGTATATATTTTTATAACTTTTATATATTTCTTTAAATCGTTCAATTGGTTGTTCATCATTCCAAATAAATCCTAAAATTGCAACTCCAGAATATCCTAAATCTTTTGTTTTTAAAATATTTTCAGGTTTAATTCCACCGAGAGCTAGAATTTTCTTGTCAATATTTTTCACTTCCAATTCTTTCCCTAGATAATTTTCTTTAGAAATAGAATCAAAAACAGGACTTAAAAAGTAATAATCCAAAAAATCTTCACAGTTTATAATATCCTCAATATTGTGAAATGAAGAACTTAAAGTTTGTTTTCTTTTAGAAATATTTGCTTTAAAATCATTAATATCACAAATCATTTCACGTTGTTTGTCCTTTAAATGAAAACCTTTTAAATCGTATTTCTCTAACAATTCAGGAAAACTATCGATGACAATTCTCTTGTGAAATTGTTCTGGAATTTTTTGTAGATAATGCTCCAGAAACATTTTACTCATATTAGGTTTTCGTAAATGAAATATTTCCAAACCAGCTTCAAAAAGCTTCGTTACGATTTCAGATTCTGAACAAATGTGTTTTTCTGGAGCGATAACTACGAACATAATTTTACTATTTTAAATGAGTTAGGGATTGCAACGGCATCCTTTTGCTGCCTGCATTTTTGCAGCAAAAGATATAGTGGAAAGCCCGACCTTTTCTTGTGGTAAAACAAGAAAAGGGAACTTCCGAAATTTGACATTATACCCTACTCGAGATTCAAATAATTACAAATACAATTCACTTCCTTTCGCTGTAAATTCTTTTGCTTTTTCTTGCATTCCAGCTTCTAAAGCTTCCGAATCATTATTAATTTCTTTCTTCGCTGCAAAATCACGAACTTCTTGTGTGATTTTCATCGAACAAAAATGAGGTCCGCACATAGAACAGAAATGTGCAACTTTAGCACCTTCTGCTGGAAGTGTTTCATCGTGATATTCACGAGCTAATTCTGGATCCAAAGAAAGATTAAATTGATCTTCCCAACGGAATTCAAAACGAGCTTTACTAAGTGCATCATCACGATATTGCGCACCTGGATGTCCTTTAGCTAAATCAGCAGCATGAGCAGCTAATTTATAAGTAATAACTCCTGTGCGAACATCTTGTTTATTTGGTAAACCTAGATGTTCTTTTGGTGTAACATAGCAAAGCATGGCTGTTCCAAACCAACCAATCATTGCTGCACCAATTCCAGAAGTGATATGATCATAACCTGGAGCAATGTCTGTAGTTAAGGGGCCTAAAGTATAAAAAGGAGCTTCTCCACAAACTTCCAGTTGTTTATCCATATTTTCTTTAATCATATGCATTGGAACGTGACCTGGACCTTCAATAAAAGTTTGCACATCATGTTTCCAAGCGATTTTCGTCAATTCACCTAAAGTTTCTAATTCTGCAAATTGCGCTTCATCATTTGCATCTGCGATAGAACCAGGACGTAATCCATCACCTAAAGAAAATGCAACATTATACGCTTTCATAATTTCACAAATTTCCTCAAAATGTGTGTATAAAAAGCTTTCTTTATGATGCGCTAAACACCATTTTGCCATGATTGAACCACCACGAGAAACAATTCCTGTAACACGTTTTGCCGTCATTGGAATATGATGTAAACGAACACCAGCATGAATTGTAAAATAGTCAACACCTTGTTCTGCTTGTTCAATCAACGTATCTTTAAAAATCTCCCAAGTTAAATCTTCCGCTTTTCCATTTACCTTTTCTAAAGCTTGATAAATAGGAACTGTACCAACAGGAACAGGAGAATTACGAAGAATCCATTCACGAGTTTCATGAATATTTTTTCCAGTGGATAAATCCATAATATTATCCGCTCCCCAACGACAAGCCCAAACAGCTTTTTCAACTTCTTCTTCGATACTAGAAGTTACGGCAGAATTTCCAATGTTAGCGTTAATTTTCACTAAAAAATTTCTACCAATAATCATTGGTTCAGCTTCTGGATGATTAATATTACTAGGAATTACAGCTCTACCTCTTGCGATTTCTTCACGAACAAATTCAGGCGTAATTACTTTTGGAATACTTGCTCCAAAACTTTGTCCTGTATGTTGTTTTGTGATTTGCTGAACTTCCTGTAATTTTTGGTTTTCACGAATTGCAACATATTCCATTTCCGCAGTAATAATTCCTTTTTTGGCATAATACATTTGCGAAACATTTCCACCTTCTTTAGCTTTAAAAGGTTTATGGATATGATTAAAACGTAAATAATCTAACTCTTCATTATTCAGTCTTTCATTACAATATTCAGAAGAAAATTTCTCTTGCTTTTCTACATCTCCTCTTTCTAAAATCCATTTTTCACGAATTCTTTCAATTCCATCATGCACATTAATTTCTATGTTCGGATCTGTATAAGGTCCACTTGTGTCGTAAACAGTTACAGCAGGATTTGGAGTTCTTTTGCGAGTCATTGCGTCAACAGTATCATTTAAAGATATTTCACGCATTGGAACTTTAATTTCTGGAAAAATATTCCCATTTACATAGATTTTTTTTGAATTCGGAAAAGGTGTTGTTGAAATAACACTCTTTTCAGGGATTCGATCTTTTTTCATCGGTCGCTTGTTTAAAGGTTTGTACAAAACCAATAGCGTACATCATGGGGTAGAATTTTTCCTCACCTTCTCCTCTTCTTTTACAAAGAGGATTTAGAAGGGAGCAAAATTTATTTGCGTTACAAAAAAATGTATGTTCAAAATTCTTCTAATTCCGACCTCAAGAAAACACAATTGGTTTATTTTTTAGTTTTTGATCTATAAAAAATTAACCGCCTTGTGTTGCTTGAATAATCAAAATAGCATCGCCCTCTTGAAGCATCGTTTTGTTCCAAGTGGCTTTTGTAATTATTGTTTCATTTATAGCTATTGCTATTCCGTCTGTATTCTGATTGATTTTTAGCAGCAAACTGTCCAATGTTGTATTTGGAGCAATTTGATAATTCTGGTTGTTAATGTTTATAGATATCATTTTGTAAAAAATTTAAATAATAACCATAAACTTTAGCTGAAAATTCGTTCTGGAAATCGAACAAATTGAAAAGAAAGTCTCCACGTATTGTGGTTTCACTTTTCCCTACGGTAGGGTAATCTACATCAGGTTCAAAGGGTATTTCTCAGTCTATATTATAAAGACACCCCTAAAGTTTACAAAACGAAGATATAAAAAGTTTTTGAAATTTGAAATGGATTTTTTTGGGTTTGTTTTTTTAACTTCGGAGGAATAAAAAATTAGTTATGGAATTGGAAAGTGTTACTGTGGAAAATAAGATTGAGTTATCAAAAGAGGAGTTTTTTGAAAAAGTTAGAAATAATGATTTTAGAAGTAATGAAAAATATGAAGTAATAAAACATATTTTCATAAATCAAGAAATTATTGAAAAATATAATTATAATAATTCATTAAATATTTCAAATATAGATTTTAGAGAATCTGTAACATTTCATAATTTTTCAAGTTTAAGAAGAATTGATATTAACAATTGTACCTTTTCAAGGAATTTATCTTTTAATAAATTAAATTCTATAAATATTTCTTTAAGAGAAAATACAATAATAAAAGAAGGGTTATATTTTAATTCTATATGTTTAAATAAAGAATCTAAAGGTCTAGATTTAGAAATTTTAGATTGTGAAGTTTTAGAAAAATTTAATATTCATAAATCAAATATTCTAAAAGTTAATATTGGTAGTTCAAAATTTAATCTAGATTATAATGATTGTCTTTTTCAAGAAAATAATTTAATTGGAGAGATTTTATTAACTCATAATGAATTTAATCAAAAAACTAATTTATCTAAAAAATTAAAACTAATTGATAAGTTAAATAATGGAAAAATTTATTTACAAGACAATGTTTTTCAACCAAATTTTTTAATAAAAAACTTATATTCTGAATCAATATTTATAAACAGTAATACTTTTCAAAAAGATTGTTTTATTGAATTTGAAAATAGTCAAAATAATCAAAATCTTAATAAAGTTATATTGCATAAATCTCAATTCAATAGCTTCATTTTAAAAAATCATAGCTCAATTAAGATGAAATTAGATTTTTTTAATATTATTTATTCAACACATCATGATGGTAATTTAAAAGTTGAAAATTTTCATATTAATGAGTTATTTTTGGAAGGTACAAATAAAGGATCTTTAACAATTTTTAAAAATTCCATTTATTCTAAAATTAACTTCCAAGACTTCGTAAACAAAAACTCTTTAATGTTTCAAAACTGCGAGATAAACGAAAAAGAAAGTTCTCTAAAAATTATTGACAGTGATTTGGGAGATACAAAATTCAATGATTTTTCTTTTAAAAGCTTTAAAGAAATTCAAATTGAAAATTCTTTTATCAATGAAATTAAAACTTCAAATGTAGAATGGTTT
Organism: Aureivirga marina; assembly: GCF_015767265.1. Taxonomy (GTDB): domain Bacteria; phylum Bacteroidota; class Bacteroidia; order Flavobacteriales; family Flavobacteriaceae; genus Aureivirga; species Aureivirga marina. The sequence continues at coordinate 182,827 of NZ_JADPIB010000007.1, read as the reverse complement.
GATGATGAACAATTGACTACAAACTCCGAAAACGCATTTAAAACACAAAGAAACAAAAGAGAAATCTATAAACAACTAAAACAAGCTTTAGAATCGAATGGAAACAAAATAGATAGTTTACTTTTTAAAGCAAGAGAAAAAAAGGCTTATAAGAAAGAATTACAATTATCAAATAATGCTAAAAAAGAAGATAAATTAATTCTTTGGGTTGGAAAAATTAATGAACATGGATTAAGTTGGTGGAAAGCAACTAAAATACTTCTACTATTAAATTTTGGTTTTTATATTTTGTTTTTGTTAGTTACAAATGAAAAAATCAATTTGGATTCTTTTCAACTTTATTTCCAACTTTTAAATCCAACCAGAAAACTTCCTACACTTTATGGTTTTTCAGAAAAAAATCCTTTTGTAACATTTATAACTTTTTTAGACATTTTCCAACGATTAATTTTAGGAATTTTCTACTTCCAAATTATCCAAGCTTTTCGAAAATTTGTGGGGAAATAAATCCTTTAAAAAAAGGTTTATTTTTTTAGATTAAAATTTAAAAATTTGAATGTAATTTTTGCCTAAAAAACGTATAACGTCACAAATATACGGTGTAAAATTTCAATTTTTTTTCACTTTTTTTTAATTCTTAAAAAGCTCAGTGTTTATAAGGATTTATTCTTAAAATTATGCTTTAAAATTTCAATTTCAAACTTATAACCATTTGTTTATTAAAGAAATAAATTTTAATTTCGATTTTGTAATTATGAAACAAGCCCCAGTTTTAATATTACAAATTGCAAGCTATGGTTTTATGGAAAAAGTCACTTTCAAAGTTATTTGCTAGATAACTTTTTAATTGCTACGAATTTTATATTCATCCTATTTAAAAACCCAAAATTTTAGAATATTAATTTTCATTTTTTAAGTGTAAAAACTTAGGAATTGGTATGTATAAAAATAAAATGAATCAGTTTAATTTATCTCTTTTATTTCTATTCGTTTTTTTCACGAGTTATAGCCAAATTAATACAAGTGGTTATGTGAAAGATGCTTCGAATGATTTGCCTTTAGAATTTGTAAATGTTGTCATTTCTGATACACAAAACAATATTATTGGAGGAACAATTACAGATGAAAAAGGATATTTTCAAATGAAATTACCTAAAAAAACGGAAATGCATAATTTACATATTAGCTATGTAGGTTATACAGAATGGAGTCAAAAAATTTCATTGGAAAAAGATATTCATATTGAGAATATTAAACTAAATATATCTGAAAATCAATTAAATGAAATCAAAATTCAAGCAAAAAAGAAAACATTTGTACGAAAAGTAGATCGATTGGTTTTTAATGTTGAAAATTCTATTAATTCTTCGGAGGGAGATGCACTTGATTTATTAAAAATCACACCTGGATTACGAGTTAGAGGAGATCGAATTACAATGATGGGAAAAAGTGGTTTACAAGTTATGGTTAATGGAAAAATCATAAGATTGGCTGGAGAAGAACTGAATAATTTTCTTACTTCCCTTTCCTCAGAAGATATTAAAAGTATTGAAGTAATCACTTCACCTCCTGCAAGATATGATGCAGAAGGAAATAGTGGAATTTTAAATATTATTACTAAAAAAGCAAAAGAAAACTCTTGGAATAGTCAATTTTGGACATATTATCGTCAGCGAAAATATGATACAGAAGCTGTTGGAGGAAGTTTTAATTATAACAAAAATAAGTTCAGTTTATCATCATCTTTAAGTTATAGCAACGGAAAATATTATCAAGAACAAGACGATTACACCTATTTTCCAGATGGTTTATGGCATACAGCATCACCGTTTACAACAGATTTTGAAAGCATTAATGGGCGTTTAGATTTAAACTATAAATTCAATTCGAAATGGGATTTGGGGGCACAATACCTTTATTCGAATAATGATAGAGCTTTTATCGATTCACCGATTACAAATGTTACAGATTATGTTTCTGAAGATTTAGCAAGATCTTTAAAATCTAACGGAAAAATTAAACCAAAATCGAATTTACATGCAGTAAATATCAATAATACTTTTGTTTTGGATTCTTCAAATCGAAAATTATATATTGATTTTGACTATTTCGATTTTCAGAATGATGAAAGATCTTTTTATGAAGGAGAACAAACAAATTTTGAGCAAAGTAATATTAAATATTTCAAGGGAATAAATAATAATATTCAAGAAGTTCAGAATTTCTCTTCAAAAGTGGATGTGGAATTTCCAACGAAATTTGCCATGTTAAACTTTGGAGGAAAAGTTTCTCTTTCGGATACGAAAAACAACTTTGATTTTTTCAATAGTGATTTAGTAGATTCTCCTGTGGAAGATTATGTTTTAAGCAGTAGTGATTATACTTATGAAGAAAATATTGAAGCGCTTTATTTCTCCTTAACAAAAGATTTAAGTGAAAAATTGAGTGCAAAAGTTGGACTTAGAATGGAAGCAACACAAACAACATCAACCTCTAAAAATCTGATGTTTGATTTGAAAAGAGATTACATTAAATATTTTCCGACATTTTATTTAATGTATAATAGTTCGGATAATTCTTCTTTTAGTTTGAATTATAATCGAAGAATTCAAAGACCGAATTTTACAGAATTAAACCCGAATGAAAATTATGTAAATCCATTTATTGTGATTGAAGGAAATGCATTTTTAACACCATCATACAACGATAATATTGAGTTTACATACAATTATAAAAAATTAGAAAGTAAGTTTTATTACAGTTATGAAAGCAATGTTTTTGGACAGATTTCACTTCCAAGTGCTTCCGATAATTTTGTAAGAGTTACAAATCGAAATTATATTGATAGAGATCGTTTTGGACTTGTAGAAACGTATAGTTTTTATCCTTTAAAATGGTGGAGAAGTTATAATAGTTTCGATGTGAATTACAGCATCAGTAGTTTTGATTTAGAACAACCTCATACGGATGAAAAAGGATTTAATGCAAGTTTTTCAACATACAATACTTTTTATTTGAACAAAAGTAGAACATTTTATGGAGGAATTAATTTCTGGTTAGATTTTCCTGGAGTCGATGGAATTTCTGAGCAAAAATCTTCAAATTCATTGTCTCTTTCTCTAAGATATTTAATGTTGAATAAGAATTTAAGTTTAGCTGTAAGAGCAAATGATGTTTTTAGAGGAGCAGTGCAACGAACAGAATCAACAGTGAATAATATTCATCAAAGAGGAAGATATTATTATGACAATCAATATTTTCAGATTTCTTTGAGCTATAAATTTGGAAATAATAAAATTAGAGTAAAAAGGCAAAGAACAGGAAATACAGACGAACGAAATCGAATTTCAAATTAAGAAATCAAAAAATATTATGGAAAATAAAAATGTTGTAACACAAGAGATTATTAATGATGAGATTATTAATAAGATAAATACAATCAAGTTATTTCTTTACAAAAACTATCCAAGTATTTTAGAGAAATTAGATTTCGACAATGATGATGCTTTTAATGAACCTTTATTATTTGCTTTTTTAAGACATAAAACAATAAATACTTATTCAGAGCAAGAAGAAGAAAAAATATTAAATGAAATTTTACAAGGATATTTTAAAGAAGTTCAAAAGCCAGAAATCGATTTAATTTATACGGCAGATAATATCGCTTTTATACCGAATGTAGGATATTTTAAAAAAGGAGAAGAAACACAATTTTTAGAAATCACAAAATGTAAAAATTCTTCTATTGAAGTTTTACGATGTGTTTCACCTGTTTTTAAAGTGATTTTCGACATTCCAGAAGAAGATCAAAGATGGGATGACGATTTGTACAATAAAAATATTTCTTATTTAAATGAAGCAATTCAATTGATAAAAGAATATAGTTCAGAACATTTTGAACTAATTGAAAAGTGTTGTAAATACATTTATTTATTCAAAACAAATCCTGAAAATTCTAATTCTTTTTCTCCTGCAAATGCATTAGGAACTGTGTTTTTTAATATCTATCAAGAAGGATATAATGAAGTTTTCTTTATTGATGACATTGCTCATCAAACAGGACATTCCATCTTTAATAATTTAGCTTTTAATCCAAAAGCTTTTTACAAAATCAATCAAGATGAAAGAGTTGAAGATATTATTAAAGAGCCAGATCATCGAGATATTAATGTTTTAATCAATGCACTTTATACTTATTATACGACATTTTTATGTTTAGATAATTGTATCGAAAATAATGTATTTAAAGATGAAAAATATGAAGAAGCAGTTGGAAGAATCGGTTTCTACATAAGAAAATGTTATGCTGATTTACAAGTTTTACATAAAGTAACAGCACATTTTGAAGGAGAAGAAAACATGTATACTCCATTAGGAATAGATTTCATTAAAATGATTAAAGGAATGTATTTAAAAATGTTTGAAAAATGGGGAGAATTGACAAATACATTTACATATAACAACCAAGATTACAACTTTAGCTATGAGAAATTCAGTGAGATTAATGAATTTCCGGCAGTTAAAAATTGATATAAAGAAATTGTGTACACATAGGGGGAAGCTGAAAAACCTTTGCAACAGAGTAAGCTTAAATTCAAAAAATTAATTATTATTATGAAAAAATTATCATTTGACGATTTAGTAAAAAAAGCAGATACTATCGCTTCAGACGAATTATTAAACACTATCGCTGGTGGAACTAGAGGAAAAGGTGGATTCAACAGCTGTCATGGAAACAACTGTCACCCAATGGCTGCAGCTGATCCTTCTCCAGAAGGACCAAAAGGAATGGCTTAATTCAAATCATTTATAAGATTAGCAGAAAGGTAATTATACCTTTCTGCTTTTGTATTTTTAAATTAACTTTCTATGAAAAAATTATCTGATTTTTTAAATGAAAAACAAGTTGAAATGGCGAATATCGTTCGAATTTTAACTTATAAAGAAAATCCATCTGTTTTACAGCAAATTGATTTTGAAAATGATGCTATTTTCTTAAATCCTATTTTTCTTGCTTATTTTAATAAAGCGCAAACAGATACTTTCTTTCCTGAAAATTTGTTAATAGAACTATATCAAGGATATTTAAAATCTGATGATTTTAATTATGAAGGATTACTAGATAAGAATAAAACAGCATATATTCCAAATCAAGGTTATTTTTCTGAAAATAATTCAAAACCTTTAACTTTTATAAAAGATACAAATCTGGAAGTAATTTCTGAAGAGATTCCTCTTTATAAAAATATTGTGCATATTGTAACTTCTGGAATTCAAATTCAAACGGAAAATATTTCGCTTGAGAAGGATTTGTTTAAAAAGAATTATAATACTTTAGAAAAAGTTGTTCATTTTATCAAAAAGAATTCTGAAGAATTTTACAATGAAATCGAAAAGGTGTTACGAACTTTTATTTTCTTCCAAATAAATCAAGAAGACAGAAATGGAAAATCTTTTAGTTCGATTAATGCAAATGGAGCAATTTTTCTTCATGTAAATGGAAAAAATACATTTTCTGAAATTCTATCGGATGTCATTTTTACTTCAAGTAGTTTATTATTTACTACTCTTTTTCATGGAGATAAAGAAATTTTTGAAAAAAATATTCGAACAAATATTTCAGAATTAATTACAACAGAGGATCCAAGAAATTTTTACACTTTGTTTTTAAATTTATTCTGTAATACAGTTTCAGCTTTTTATTTATTAGATTCTTTATCAAATCTCGAAATAAGCACTGAAGAAAAAGAATTTTTGAACTTGAAAATTGCTTTCTATCTAAAAAAAGCAAATTCTGATTTTGAAACATTTCAATCTATTTTAGAAAAAAATATTTCAACAGAAGTTCTTGAAAAATCAGCAAAAGAATCTACTGTTTTTTCAATTATTAAAGCGTTTTATGTAACAAATAAAAATAATTCTATTTTATCGAATTATAATTTCACTAATTTTCATCACAGAACTTCTTTTGGAGAATTTAAATATCAAAATAACTATGTAAAAGATACGATTTAGCATTTATGAAAAAGAAATTTCCATTTTTCAAACAATTGGATTATAGAGATTGTGGACCAACTTGTTTAAGAATGATTGCCAAACATTATGGCAAAACTTTATCACGAGAATTTTTAAGAGAAAAAGCTGGAATCACTAAAATTGGTGTTACCTTAGGTGGAATTGCAGATGCAGCTGAACAGATAGAAATGAGAACTTTGGGAATGCGAGTTTCATTTCAAAGTTTGATTGAAGAAATTCCATTACCTTGTATTGTTCCTTGGGAACAAAATCATTTTGTGATTGTTTATGAAACAACAAAAGAGAAAATATTTGTTGCAGATCCTGCGAAAAATCTTGTAGAATATACTCACGATGAATTTATTGAAAAATGGACGAGTTTACAAGATAAAACTGGCTATGTTTTAGCACTTGAACCAAATGCTGAATTTTACAAAATAGAGGAAGAATCTAAGAAAAAAACAAGTTTAAATTTTATTCTTCCATATATTAAACCATATAAAAAAATTATTCGCCAGCTCTTTATTGGTTTAATTTTAGGAACGATAATTCAATTTACGTTACCTTTTCTATTACAATCTATTGTTGATGTTGGAATTGCAAATCAAAACCTTTCTTTTATATATTACATTCTATTTGCGCAATTAATTCTATTCATTTCTCAAACTTCTTTACAAATTTTCCGAGAATGGTTAGTTCTTCATGTTACAAGTAGATTGAATATTAAAATGATTTCTGATTTTCTCTATAAAATTTTAAACTTACCTGTTTCTTATTTTGAAACAAGAAATACTGGAGAACATCTTCAAAGAATCGCAGATCATAGAAGAATTCAAAACTTTATATCTTCTTCATCTTTTAATATGTTATATTCATCTCTATTGTTTTTGACTTTTAGTTTTGTTTTAGCGTATTATAATTTTCAAATCTTTATTGTCTTTTTAATTGGCGCAATTTGCTATGTTACTTGGGCTTTATTTTTCTTAAAAAAACGAGCTGAATTAGATTTTAAAAGATTCGATGAAATGTCGCAAAGCCAAACAGCTTTGGTACAAATAATCGATGGAGTTCATGAAATAAAAATTAATAATTCTCAAAGAAAAAATAGATGGAAATGGGAACAAATTCAAACAAAATTATTTAAAACATCTATTAGTTCTTTATACCTTTCACATTACCAATCTATAGGTTCTGGCTTTATTAATGAGCTAAAAAATATTCTTATTACATTTTTATCTGCAACTGCTGTAGTAAAAGGAGATATTACTTTAGGTATGATGCTTTCTATCCAATATATTGTTGGACAATTAAATGTTCCTCTGAATGATTTTATTGGATTTGTACAAATTTGGCAAGATGCAAAATTAAGCATCGAACGACTTTTACAAGTGCATAATAAACAAGATGAAGACAATAAGAAAATTGAAAAACAACTTCATTTATCAGAAAATCGAGATATCGTTATTTCAAATTTATCTTTTAGATATGGAGGAAATACAACTCCTTATGTTTTAAAAAATATCAATTGTGTATTTCCTGATGGTAAAATTACTGCAATTGTTGGAGCAAGCGGAAGTGGAAAAACAACTTTATTAAAATTACTTTTAAAATTTTGTGAGCCAACAAAAGGAAATATTCAAGTAGGTACAGATGATTTATCTAAAATCAATAACAATTTTTGGAGAAGTAAAAGTGGAGCTGTACTTCAAGATTCTTTCATTTTTGATGATTCAATTCTTGGAAATATTGCAGAATCTGAACAATCTGAAAAAGTGGATATTGAAAAACTAAAAAAAGCAATTCGCATTTCAAATAGTGGTGAATTTATTGATAAACTTCCTAATAGATATAATACTTCTATTGGAAATTCTGGTTTACAATTAAGCGGTGGTCAAGTTCAAAGAATTATGATTGCTAGGGCTGTTTATAAAAACCCGGAATTTGTCTTTTTTGATGAAGCAACAAGTGCTTTAGATGCAAATAATGAAAAAATCATCATGAAAAACTTAAATGATTTTATGCAAAATAGAACTTCGGTTGTTATTGCACATCGTTTAAGTACAGTGAAAAACGCAGATAAAATCATTGTTCTAGAAGATGGTGAAATTGTAGAAGAAGGTACACATGAGGAATTAACTCAAAGAAGAAATCGCTATTATGAATTAGTTAAAAATCAATTAGAATTAGGAAATTAGTATGGAAAATATTGAAAATGAAATCGACTTATATAGTTCAGAAGTTAAAAATATTCTTTCTACACCTCCGAAAGCAATTTATACAATTGGATATAAAATTCTACTTGTTTTTATCATTGTTTTTTACACTATAACTTATTTTATAAAATATCCTGATACAATTTCAGTTCAAACAACTATTTCAATTCCTAATCAAAAAATCTATGCTTCACAAAATGCAATAATCGATTCAGTTTTTGTAAATGAAGGTCAATTTGTAAGAGAAAAATCTATTCTTGCAACTTTAAAAAACACAGCAAATTCTATAGATGTTTTATTTTTAAAAAATTATTTAAACTCCATTTCTTTAGATAAAAAAAATTATACAAAAACTGCTAAAAATCTATTACCTCTAAATGTAGGGGAACTTTCTATTAGTTTAGAAAAATTCTTAAAATCTTTTGCTACTTTTTCCCAAAAATCATCTAAAAATCAACAACAAAAATTAGAACTTGAATTAAACTCTTTAAAAAATAAAATTCAGATTTGGGAAGGAAAATATATCATAAAAAGTAGAGAAAACGGCATCATCTATTTTACTAAAAACTGGAAAAAAAATGAAGATATTAATGAAAATGAACTTATATTTTCTATTGTTCCAAATAAAGATAATTTAAAATGTTTTAGTGAAATTTCTGAAAACTATTATCACAAACTTAAAATAGGACAAAAAGTGAATATTACTCCTTTAGGATATAATTTATCAAATCACGGAACTATCAAAGGGGAAATTGAAACTATTTCATCAATACCAAATCAGAATTCAAAATACTTTATAACATTCAAACTTTTAAATCATTTAATCACAACAAATGGTGATACTTTGAAAATAAATAACGAAATTCATGGTAGTGCAAAAATTGTCACAAATGAAACAAGAGTAATTCATAAAATTTTCTCGAAATTTAAATTTTAATAATTAAAAAATATGACTAAAATACAAACTCCTTTCCTCCTATTTTTACTTCTCATCCTATTAAGTTGCAATCAAAAAAAAGAACAAAAAGAATATACTGAACACATTGGAGATACCGTTTTTAATCCTAAAATTGATCATCAAAATTTCAAATTTTGCGACACTTCAAAAGTATTTCATTCACGCTCATTAATCGGTTATATTGGTGGACAAAGAGCTATTGAAAAAGAATTTCTACAACAATTTGTTTTCGATGAAAGTTTTCAAGATTTTACTGGAACTTTTTCAATTCGACTGGCTTTAAATTGCAAAAGAGAAACTGGAAGATTTCGTTGGGAAATTTTAGATAATCAATTTCGACAAATCGATTCTCCAAAAAAATTAGAAGAACAAGTTATTACAATTGTTAGAAATCTTAAAAATTGGGAACATATAAACTCAGAAACAAATCCAGATGGTTATTGTTATATCATCTTAAACTTCAATAACGGAAAACTAATCTTATCATGAAACAAGTAATTTTATTCGCATTTTTTTTTACTTTTTCTTTTATAAATGCGCAAGTAAATTGTTTAATTTATCCTGAAAATAGCGACGAAAGAAAATCATGTGAAATCACAAATGAAGCTCTAACTTACGAGCAAGGAAGCAAAAAATCACAAATGCTTTTGGACAAAGCGATTCTTTTAAACCCTAAAAATGACTTTGCTTTAAAAGAAAAATCTGTTCCTTTTTTAAAAAGAGGGTTTATTCTTGAAGGAATGGAAATCCTAAACAAAGCTGTAGAAGCGAATCCTAGAGATAATTTGGATTATAGAGCTTATTGGTTTTTCGCACTTGGAAATTATAAAATGTGTGTTGAAGATTTAGAAAGATATTATGCTTTGCCAAATGCATTTCCATATATTTATACATCAGGTGGAGATATGGATATGCGATTATTGTTAGCAATGTCTTATGCAAAACTTAATCAAAATAAGAAAGGACTTGATGTAATGAAAAAATATGTCGATAGTTATGAAGATACTTCTGATATTGGAAACTTAGATTATTACGTTCTTGGAATGCTTTATTATAAAAATGGTGAATTTGAAAATGCAATAAATGCAATTGAGAAACAGATGGCAATTTTACCTAATAAATATGGAAATTATTATTATGCTGCTCTTTCTCATAAAGCTTTAGGAAACACAGAAAAAGCGAAAGAAATTTTGAAGGATGCAATGTCAAAGTTCAGTAAACCTGATTATTATTCATTAATAAATTATAATTGTTTTAAAGTATATTTTGAAGATTTAGAAAACGAATATAATTTACTTGTAAAAGAATAAAAAAATCCCAAGAACTTTTCTTGGGATTTCTATTTTAATTATTACTATTAATTCTATTTTGTTCTTCTTGTGAGGAATTTTTTCTTTCTTTTTTCTTATTAAATCTTGAACCAAATTTATAAGTCAATTGAAAATACAACTTCTGTCTTGACCAATCACTAACGATATCTCCATCAATATTATCATATCGAATTGTTCCAAAAACTTTTCTATTTAAAATATCAGAAATTCCAAGATTTGCTTTTAATTTTCCATCGATAAATGTTTTACTCAAAGCAAAATCCATATTTGCTACCCAATCAACATCCAATTGTCCTTCTAAACTTCCTGTGTTATAATACATCGAAAATTCAGATTGAATGTCCCAAGGCAATTTATATTCAACACTTGTATACCAAGTTAAAGACCATTTATCAATATCTAAAGTTGGCATTAATCTATCTGACATATAACGATTATAATTCACAATAAATCCAGAATATCCATCTAAACTTTTTACAAAATTCACAGGAGCAAAAAGTCTAAAATTCCAATTTTCTCTTTCTTCTAAGTTAATCATCGACCTTGAAATTTGAGCTGTTTCATCATTTTGGGTAATTAACTGAAAAAGTGCATCTTTTGTAGTTCGATAACTAACACTAAAAAATGGTTGACTTTCATAAGTTAAATTGAACTGAAAACTGTTTGTAAAAGATGGTTTTAAATTCGGATTTCCTTCTTCAAAAGCATACGGATCATAATAATAAACAAATGAATTTAGAGAATCATAAGAAGGTCTTTGAATTCTATAACTATAAGAAAAACTTGCACCAAGAACTTTTGTAAAATTTCTACTTAAACTTGCGCTAGGAAAAATTTTTGAAATATTTCGAATTCTTGTTTCATTGGTACTTTTAGAAGTTCCGCTTGTTTTGCTGTCTTCCCAACGAAGTCCACCAGAAAAATTCCATTTTTCCCATTTCCAATTTACTTTCGCATAAACTGCAAAAATATCTTCATCAACAATAAATCGATTACTTTGATTTGGTTGAAAAACATAATCTTCATTTCCATTTTCTAAAAATGATTTTAAATCAGAATCTGTTTCGACCATAGAATATTTCACACCAAACATCCAATTTGATTCATCGTTAATCTTTCTTTTATAATCTGCTTTATACGTCTGAATATCATATTTTCCATCTTGAAAATAGCGTTGATTATCATATGGAACGGTACTATTTCCAACAGAAAAAAGCGTATTCATATTTTCATTATTATAGTTCACATAATTAAAATCAACTACTAATTTATTTTTCTCATTATCAAATTCATAATATGGATTTATATTGTAAATAATTCTCTTTTTCTCAAAATCATTTTCTGTATAAAGAGCATTTAAAAAACTATTTTCTGTGATTAATGTTCGATTTTCATCTGTTCTATCAGATTTTACTTGAATTCTTCTTCCACTTATTCCGAAATTATGATTTTCACTCACATAATAATCCATTCCACCTGTAAAACGATATGAAACAGGATGAAATGGCGATTCAGTAAACTGATCAAAAAGCGTTGGAGAAGTTTGTCCATCTTGCGGCGAAACTCTTCTACGGATTGTTAAATCTTCTCGCCAAGCAGATTTTCTATAAGAAGCGCTCGCTTGCCAATTTAATTTATTTTTATAGCTCGAAATAGAAGCACTTGTTCCATATTCTATTTCATTATCATAACCTGTATTTGCTTTTATATTTCCATGTGTCCCTAAAACCACATTTTTCTTTAAAATAATATTTAAAATCGGTCCAGAACCTTCAGCATCATATTCCGAACCTGGTTGTTGAATTAATTCAACTCTCGCAATATTATCTGCTGGAAAATCTCTTAAAAGTGTTTCTGTATCAATATAATTTGTTGTCTTTCCATTAATTAAAATCGTAATACCTTGTTGTCCTCCATAACTTATTTTTCCATTTGTAGCGATAATTCCAGGAACTTTTTTTACAACATCTTGTAAATTGGAATTTACCATAACAGATTTTTCAATGTCTACAATTAATTTTTCAGCAGTTTGTTTAATTACTGGACGAGTATTTATCTCGGTTTCGCCTAGCATTTGCATTTCTTCTTCTAAAGTAAAATGCATCGATTTTGAATTTCCTGTAATTTGAAAAGTTTCCGAAGTATGATTTTTAAATCCAATCATTGAAACTTCAATATGATATTTTCCGTTCGGAATATTTTTAAAAATATAATTTCCTTCATCATCAGAAGTAGTTCCTTTTATACTTTTAGAATCTTCTGAATTATGTAATAGAACATTTGCATAAGATAAAGGTAATTCGGAGGCATCAACGATTTTACCTGATATAGTGTTTTGTGCAAAAAGTAAAAATCCACTTAGCATAAAGAGGATATTTAATAGTAATTTTCTTTTCATTTTAAACTTTTTCGATTGTATAAATTATTTCTTGTTCATAAAAGCACTAATTTCTTTATTTAAAATTTATTGTCATAATTTGAAAATAATTCTTAACTTAAACTTGATTTAAAAAAGAAACCAACACATCTTAAAAGAAAGACGCATTGGCTTCTAAATAGTTGCCTCAAAAAAATTAATTTTGAAGATAAAGAAAATTGCAATAAGTAAATCCTATGGTAAAATGGGGTTTATATCAAAAAGAAAGAGTGATCCAAAATAACTTACGTAATTTCAAATCACTGCTTATCTTAACCTTTTATCTAGTAAATTCTCCCATATCTCCTAGAATCCTGATACAAATCTATTGCAGTTTCCCCAGTAAAACACTACACTATAGGGTAGTTTTTCATTTTATCTAACAAAATATCTATATTCGTAGAAAAAAGAAAAACAACTTCCAATTAGTACACATGAAGCATACATTTATTTTAATTCTATTATTTATCTTAAGTTTTTTATTCCTTTTTGTCATTCAAAAAAAAGGAAAGAAAAGTGAAGTTATTTCATTTATCTCAACTATAATCGCCACACTTATAGGAGTTTGGCTTGCAATTACACTTACAAATTCGGAAAGTTTAAAGAAAGAAAAAGAAGATACTGTCAAACTTTTACAATCTTCTATTTATATCATAAAAGAAACTTCTGATTACACTTCAAGTTTGAATGAAAAGCTAAATCAACAAAGAAATACTATTAAAAATGACTCTATTAAGGTTCAAGAAAGACTTAAAGAATTAAGAGATAAAAATCCGATTCCATATCCAGATTTATTTGAAGTAAATCTTTCAAATGATTTAATTACAAAAAATGTTTCAGAAGAAAGTTTGAGTAATATTTATAATATTCTTTTTAATTTAAAAAAAACTTCTGATTATAAACATGTAAAGATTCATCAAGAATTACTACTAAATTTAGAGACTATTCTTTTATTAGAAATTCAATATCAAAAAGAAGAAATTGATTTAGAAGAACTGGAGCAAAAAATAGATAAAATCTAGAATTTTTAATCTTTTTCAAATAATTTTAAATTTGTAAAATGGAATTTAGAGAACAAATAATTACATACAAAGATCGAGTAGTTTTTATCAAACTTTCGATGCCTTATTTCAACAGAACATTGAAACATTATGTGGAAGATGAAGCATGTTTCATGTTTGTAAATAAAGGAGAAGTAGCTATTCGTTCTCAAGAACATTTAATGACTTTAAATAAAAATCAAGGAGTTTTAGCCAAATGTTTGAATTATTTCTTTGAACCAGTTGATGGACGAAAAAACCAATGTGATAATGAAATTGAATCTGTTGGAATTTTTCTTTATCCTTCTCTAATTAAAGATATTTTTGAATTCGATTTGGCTTCTTCTAATTATACTTTAGATTATAATTTAAAACAAATTCAAGTAGACAAATTATTAGAAAACTATCGTGCAAGCATTGATATTTTATTAGATAATCCTGAACTTGCTGATGATAGTATGATTAAAACAAAGTTGAAAGAATTTGTTTTATTAATTACAAAATCACAAGATATTCCTTCGCAACTTGATTTTTTAGCTGCAATTTTCAAACCGAATGAAGTTGCATTTAAATCTACAATTCAACATAATTTATATGCTAATTTATCTATTGATGAATTGGCTACTCTTTGTCATTTAAGTACTTCTTCTTTTAAAAGAAAGTTTAAAGAAGTTTTTAATGATAGTCCAAAACAATATATTTTAAAGAAAAAAGTGGAAAAAGCTGCTGAGCTTTTAAAGAATAAAGAACTACGAATTTCTGATGTTGCTTTTGATGTTGGCTTCGATTCTTTGGCTACATTTAATCGAAATTTCGCAAAAATCTTCAAAAAAACACCTTCTGAATATCGTTTGAACTAAAATGATAAGTTTTTGAGCTGAAACAAGAAATTCAGCCGATGTCTTTTCAGGAACTTTGTAATGTAATTGAAAAGATAAAATCATGAAGAATTCAAAAGTATTAAAAATCTTCCTAATTATTTCGGGTGTAATTCTCGCATTTATAGGAGGTTCTACACTTATTATTCCAGCAGAAATGAAAGCAACTGCTGCAATTGATGTAAGTGGAAATGTAAATTTACTGAACGATGTCAGAGCTTTTGGTGTGCTTGTACTTTCTATAGGAATTTTGACAATTTCAGGAGCATTTAATAAAAAACTAACATTTACTTCCAATGTAACTTCATTCATTCTTTTTCTAGGTTTAGGAATTGGGCGTGTGATTAGTATTGTCGTAGATGGCACACCTGTAGACAGTTTACAAAAAGCTACAGGATTAGAATTTGTATTGGGAATTATTGGATTAATCCTATTCATTAAATATAGAGAAACAAAAAAGTAGTAGTAAAATTATTAAAAACAAAATCATGAAATCAGTATTTAAAATAGGATTTTCCATAATTCTTATTGTTTTTACGACGCAAGTTTTTGCACAGAAAACAGATAAGAAAGTGATTAAGTTTTCTGTGGAAAGAATCATCAATGCACCTATTGAAAAAGTTTGGAAAGTTGTAGGAGAAGATTTTGGTGCAATTGCAAATTCACATCCAAAAATTGTGAGTTCAGAATATAATCAAGGTCATATAACAGGCGGAGAAAATGTAACAAGAAAGTGTAATTATAATGAAAAAGGAACGAAATATTTAGAGGAAAAACAGATAGAGTTTGACGCTGAAAATCATACATTCAAAGTATTAATTTATCAAACAGATGGAATTCCATTAAACACAGATTATACATATGGAATTTATGATGTTGATAAAATTTCAGATACACAATCGAAACTTACAATGACAATGGTTTTACGAACAAAACCAGCTTTTTTAGGATGGATTGCAAAGGGTCAGTTTAAAAAAGATATTTCTAATTATCTAATAGCTGTGGAACATCATGTAATCACGGGTGAAAACGTGAACAAAGAAAATTTCAAAGAGATTAAAAAGAAATACAAAAACTAAAAATTTCTTTGAGTAAAGTCTTTAAAACCAACAAAACAATTTAAAATGTAAAGTGATGAACAAAGTAATAATGATAACTGGAGCTAATACAGGAATTGGAAAAGATACAGCAAGACAATTAGCATTAAAAAGCGAAACAACAAAAATATATCTAGCTTGTAGAAATAAAGCAAAAGCAGAAATTGCCAAAAAAGATTTAGAAAAAATCACTGGAAGAAAAATTTTTGAAATTATCATTTTAGATGTTTCTGATACAGATTCTGTAAGAAAAGCAGTCAGAAATTTAAAAGAACCAATTGATGCAATCATTTTAAATGCAGGAGGTGTTGGAGGGAAAACTCCGAGAGCATTAACAAAAGATGGTGTAACTACTATAACGGCAATAAATCTTTTAGGACATGTTGTTTTAGTGAATGAACTTTTAGATGCAAATAAATTAAGAAATACGGTTCTTTTTGCAAGTTCTGAAGCTGCTAGAGGAATTAAGAAAACAGGAATGAAACGTCCAGATTTAAAAACCTCATCAATAGAAGAGTTTAGAAATGTATTTAATGGGCAATATTTCGGAAGTGATTTTGATGCGCTTCAAGTTTATGGAGTGATTAAATATGGAGGAACATTATGGATGTCTTCTATGGCAAGAAAATATCCTCACATAAAATTCTTAAGTATCAGTCCAGGAGGAACTAGAGGAACAGAAGGTTTTGACAGTTTACCTTTCCTTCAAAAAATAATGTTTAAATATATTGGAATGCCAATATTTATGCCTTTAATGGGATTATCTCATAGTTTACCAAAAGGAGCGAAAAGATTTGTAGATGGGATTAACAATCCGAACTTAGAAAGTGGTGGGTTTTATGCTAGCAAAGAAAATGTTCTTACAGGGCCTATTATAGATCAAAGTGTTATATTTCAAGATTTAAAAAATGAACAATATCAAGACAATGCTTATGAAGCAATTCAAAGTTTTGCTTAATGTTGTAATCTATAATTCGTAATTCTTTTTTTTCTATTACACAATCACCCTTTTTAAGGTAAAAACCTCATTGTTTTATTACAATGAGGTTTTATTTTTCAGTTTTTACACTGGTCTCCACAAACGATTTATTTCTGTTTAAATATACTACTTATTTAAACATATAAAAATGAAAACCAGATATTTAAGAAATATTTTTCACTTCCTCAGACGCTTTATATACCTTCTGTTTTAAGCCTTCTTTATAAGCGATTATTTTGTCTAAAACTTTCGAATCACTTGCTCCAATAATTTGTGCAGCTAAGATTCCTGCATTTAAAGCTCCGTCTAAAGCAACTGTTGCTACAGGAACTCCTCCTGGCATTTGCAAAATAGATAAAACAGAATCCCATCCATCTATAGAATTTCTAGATTTTACAGGAACTCCAATAACTGGAAGTGGACTCATTGAAGCGACCATTCCTGGTAAATGTGCAGCACCTCCTGCTCCTGCTATAATTACTTGAATTCCTCTTTTATGTGCATTATTACTAAAATCCACTAATTTTTCTGGAGTTCTATGTGCAGAAACAATATCTACTTCTATTTCAATTTCAATGCTTTTTAAAAAATCAATTGCTTGTTGCATTACAGGAAGATCTGAATTACTTCCCATAATTATTCCTACTTGTGCCATATTTTTGTTGTGTTGTTAATCATTTATTTGTTTTTCAAAACAGCGACTATTTTCAACTTCAGCATATTGTCCGTAATTTGAAATTACCTTATATCCTTGTTTTTCGTATAATGCAATTGCCTCTGGTTGTTTTAATCCTGTTTCTAAAATACATTTTTCAAAAGAAAGCTCTTTTGCCCACTTTTCTAATTCTAAAAGAATTTTTGAAGCAACGCCTTTCCCTCTGCTTTCTAATTTCGTGAACATTCTTTTTATTTCCATCGTTTTAGAATCATATTGTTTAATAGCTCCACATCCTAAAGGATTTCCATTTTCATATGCTAAAACAACATATTTTATCGTATCAATGCCATTAAATTGATGGTAAAAATCATGTTCATCTCCATCTCTTATAGCTAATTCTTTATCAAGATTTTTCACTAAAGAAATGAAATCTTTATTTTCTGAATTTGTTCTTTTTAATGCAATCATAAAACTTATTCAGCAATCACACGAATTTTCTTTTTTACTTCTTGTGCAATTTCTCTTGCTCTATTGATGTCTTTATTTACAATAGTAACATGTCCCATTTTTCGGAAAGGTTTTGTCATTTTCTTTCCATAAATATGTGGCGTTACACCATCTAATTGCATGATTTCTTCAATATTTTCATAATGCACATTTCCAGAATAACCTTCCTCTCCAACAAGATTCACCATTACACCACCTACTTTGCTTTCCGTATTTCCAAGTGGTAAATTTAAAACTGCTCGAAGATGTTGTTCAAACTGATTTGTATAAGAAGCTTCAATACTATAATGTCCACTATTATGTGTTCTTGGTGCAACTTCATTTACTAAAATGGAATCGTCTTCTGTTTGAAACATTTCAACAGCTAAAAGTCCAACATGATTAAATGCTTCAGCAACATTTAAAGCAATTTCACGAGCTTTTGTCGCTACTTCATCTGAAATTCTTGCAGGGCAAATTACATATTCTACCTGATTTGCTTCTGGGTGAAATTCCATTTCCACCACTGGATATGTTTTCACTTCTCCACTCGCATTTCTCGCAACAATTACTGCTAATTCATGTTTAAAAGGAATCATTTCCTCTGCAATACATTGTGTTTCTGGTAAATTTTCTAAATCGGAAGCAGTTCGAACAACTTTTACTCCTGTTCCATCATAACCGAATTGTGTAGATTTCCAAACAAAAGGAAATTCATGTGAATCCTTTTTTAAATCTTCTACAGTTTCATATCGCTTATATGGAGCTGTAGGAATGGCATTTTTTGTATAAAAATCTTTTTGATCTCCTTTATTTTGAATTGTTTTTAAAACATTTGGTTGTGGATAAATTGTTTTTCCCTCCTTTTCCAATTGTTCTAATGCTTCAATATTTACATGTTCAATTTCAATAGTTAATACATCAACTGTTTTTCCAAAATTGTAAACAGTTTCAAAATCCATTAAACTTCCTTGTACAAATTCATTACAAAATTTCGCACATGGAGCATCTGGACTTGCATCCAAAATACTTGTAAATACATCATATTTTTGAGTTTCGGATAAAAGCATCCTTCCTAATTGTCCTCCTCCAAGAACTCCTAGTTTAAAATCTGTTGAGAAATACGATTTCTTCATTATGTCTTTAGTTGTGTTGTGTGTTGTTGTTTTTGATTTAAAGCTTTGTCCAAAATTTTAAACTTTAAAACAGGACAAAAATAAACAAGAATTAGAATTCTAACGAACAGAAAATCAAATATTTTATGCTAAAATTCAAAGTTCTTTTATTGTAAAATGAACTATTTTAAATTTTATAATATTCTTAAAATAAGCTATTTAAAAATTCAATAACTTTATATAAGGTTATCTTTTAAAAGTTTAAGATAGCTTTTATTTATGTAAAAATAATATTCATTAAAATTACATATTTAAAAATAAACACTTCATTTTTCAGGGGTAAAATTAATTTTTTATAACATTATTAACAAGTTACCCTATAAAAAAATAGGGTGTTTAGATTTTTTTTATAAATTTGTGTGCAACAAAACAACACAACTAATTTTTTTTACAATGTCAAAATTAAGATTTCAAGCATTAAAGGAAACGCTGAATCGTAAGCCAGTTCCTATTAAAGAAGAAAAAAGACGCTCAGAGTTATTTGGAAACGATGTATTCGATGAAACAAAGATGCGTCAATATTTGACAAAAGAAGCTTTCAAAGGTGTAATGAGTGCCATTGAGCACGGAGATAAAATTGATCGTTCTTTAGCTAATCAAGTAGCAGCAGCTATGAAAGAATGGGCAATCTCAATGGGAGCAACTCACTACACGCATTGGTTCCAACCTTTAACGGGTTCGACAGCAGAAAAACACGACGCATTTTTTGAGACAATTGGTGGAGGATTGGCTATCGAGAAATTTGGAGGTAGCGAATTAGTACAACAAGAACCAGATGCTTCTAGTTTCCCAAATGGAGGAATTAGAAATACATTTGAAGCAAGAGGATATACTGCTTGGGATCCAAGTTCTCCTGCATTTATTCACGGAACTACATTAAGTATTCCTTCTGTATTCGTTTCTTATACAGGAGAAGCTTTAGATTACAAAACACCTTTATTAAGAGCTTTACGTTCTGTAGATGAACATGCAACTGCAGTTTGTAAATATTTTGATAAAAATGTAAAAAAAGTAAACTCATCTTTAGGATGGGAGCAAGAATACTTTTTATTAGATTCTGCTTTAGCACAAAGTCGTCCTGATATTATTTTAACAGGAAGAACTTTATTAGGACATTCTGCTGCAAAAGGACAACAATTAGATGACCATTATTTTGGAACAATTCCAAGAAGAGCAATGGCATTTATGTCTGATTTAGAGCAAGAATGTATGCTTTTAGGAATTCCAGCAAAAACACGTCATAATGAGGTTGCTCCAACTCAATTTGAGTTAGCGCCAATTTTTGATGAAGCAAACTTATCTGTAGATCATAATTCATTATTGATGGATGTGATGCAGGCTGTTGGAAATCGTCATAACTTTAAAGTATTATTACACGAAAAACCATACAAAGGAGTAAATGGTTCTGGAAAACACAACAACTGGTCACTTTCTACTGATACAGGAGTTAATTTGTTAAGTCCAGGAAAAACTCCAATGAGTAACTTACAATTCTTAACTTTCTTTGTAAATACAATCAAAGCTGTTCATACTTATGAAGATTTATTAAGAGCAACTGTTGCTTCTGCTTCGAATGATCACCGTTTAGGAGCAAATGAAGCGCCACCTGCGATTATTTCTATCTTTATTGGAGAGCAACTTACTAAAGTTTTACAAGATTTAGAAGGAGTTAGTAAAGGGAAATTATCACCAGAAGAAAAAACAGATTTAAAATTAAATGTTGTAGGTAAAATTCCTGAAATTTTATTAGACAACTGTGATAGAAATAGAACTTCTCCTTTTGCATTTACAGGAAATAAATTCGAGTTTAGAGCTGTAGGTTCTATGTCGAATTGTGCAGATCCAATGACTGTTTTAAATTCAATCGTTGCAAAGCAATTAAAAGATTTCAAAATTGCTGTTGACAAATTGATTGATGAAAAAGACATGAAGAAAGATGATGCAATTTTCAATGTTTTAAGAGAATATATCAAGTCTTCTAAAGATATACTTTTCGAAGGAAATGGATATGGAGAAGCTTGGGAAAAAGAAGCTGCAAAGCGTGGATTAAGTAATAATAAAACTACGCCAACTGCATTAAAAGCAAAAATTTCTGAAAAAGCTGTAGAGTTATTCGAAGAAATTAATGTAATGAATAAAGTGGAAGTAGAAGCTCGTTATGAAATTGAGCTTGAAAACTACACACACAAAATTCAAATTGAATCGAGAGTAATTGGAGATATCGCAAGAAATCACATTATTCCTACAGCAGTAAAATACCAAAACATTTTAATTGAGAACGTAGCTGGATTAAAGAAGATTTTTAAAGATGATTTCGAAAATTATGCAGAAGAGCAAATTATCTTAATCAAGAAAATTTCAAATCATATTGCTGCAATTAACTCTCAAATTAGCAAAATGATTGATACAAGAAAAGTTGCAAACAAAATCGAAGATATCGAAGAAAAAGCAACTGCATATTGTGATCAAGTTCTTCCTTATTTTGATACAATTCGTTATCATTCTGATAAATTAGAATTAATTGTTGATGATGAGCTTTGGCCATTAACAAAATACAGAGAACTTTTATTTGTAAAATAAGACAATAAATTTTTAAATACGAAGAGCTATTTCCCCGTGAAGTAGCTCTTTTTTAATTTTGGAACATACTAAGTTCTTCAAATATTAGTTATATCTTTCGTGACAAATGGGAATGAATTTATGGATAGATTTAAAGAAATATTTTCTCCAAGAAAAATAGCTGTTTTAATTTCTTTCATCGTTGTTGCTTTGATTCTTTGGAATACTTATGATTTTTTCCAAAAATTTAAGCAAGAAGAAAGAAGCAAAATGGAGATTCTTGCAGGAGCTTATAAGAAAATTGCTACAATCGATGTGAATGATGATATTGGTTATTATGATCAAATCATTAACAAGAATAAAAATATTCCGATGATTGTAACAAATGAAAAAGGGGAAATTGAAATTTGGAGCAATTTAAAAATAGATAACAGTAAATATTTTGAAGAATTAGATGAAGATTCAAAAAAATATTTATTGAATCAACTGAAAAAAATGCGCCGAGAAAATGAACCAATTCATATAAGTTATACTAGAGAAAAAGAACAAGTAATTTTCTATCGAAATTCCGATTTATTAAATAAATTGACTTTATATCCAATCGCATTAATCTTCATTCTTTTCTTATTTTCTACTGTTGTTTATTTGTTTTTTAAATCTTCAAAAATTGCAGAACAAAACAAATTATGGACAGGAATGGCCAAAGAAACAGCACATCAAATTGGAACGCCACTTTCTTCTTTAGTTGCTTGGATTGAATTGTTGAAATTTGAAAACATCGATGAAACAATTGTTCCAGAATTAGAAAAAGATGTAAATCGTTTAAGCACTATTGCAGAACGTTTTTCTAAAATCGGCTCGGTTCCTGTTTTAGAAAATTATCCGATAAAAGAAGTTACAAAAACATCTATTGAATATTTACAATCTCGTGTTTCTAAGCAAGTGAAATTTACTATAAATCTTGATTGTAGTAAGGAAACACAAATCAAATTAAATTCGCAACTTTTTGGTTGGGTTATTGAGAATCTTGTGAAAAATGCTATTGATGCAATGCAAGGAAAAGGTTCGCTAAATATTGACATGTCTGAAAATCATAAATATGTTCAAATCTTAATTGCAGACACAGGAAAAGGAATTCCGAAAAACTTAAGAAAAAAAGTTTTTTCTCCAGGTTTTACAACAAAAAAACGAGGTTGGGGACTTGGACTTTCTTTAGCGAAAAGAATTATAAATGATTATCACAAAGGAAAAATATATATCAAAAAATCCGAAGTTGGAAAAGGAACAACATTTTGTATTTTACTAAAAAAGGAGCTTTAATTAGCTCCTTTCTCTTTATAATGAATTAAATTTTTCTGATATTAAATTCGCAGTTTCTTTAAATTCTTCCTCAGTTAATTTATCTTTTTTCATGAACTGAGCATCTTCCATTTTTTTTAATGGAATTAAATGAACGTGAACATGTGGAACTTCCAGTCCAATTACTGTCATTCCAATTCTTTCACATTCGATAACTTCACGCATTGCCAAAGCAATTTTTCTACTAAAAGTCATCAATTCTAAATAAGCAGCTTCATCCATGTCAAAAATCTTATTGATTTCTTTTTTTGGAACCACTAATGTATGACCTTTTGCATTTGGGTTTATATCTAAAAATGCTATAAAATTTTCATTCTCTGCAACTTTATAACATGGAATTTCTCCTTGGATAATTTTTGTAAAAATTGAGCTCATTTTTTTATTCGTTTTTGTAAAAATAAAAAACCCTTTTTAATTATAAAATCAAAAGGGTTTAATAATCTTTTCTTAATAGATTTAAGTAATTTTATGCTCTCGAAATTTCTAAAATTTCAAAATTCATCACTCCATTTGGAACTTTAATTTCTGCTATTTCTCCTACTTTTTTACCAAGTAATCCTTTACCAATTGGCGAGTTCACAGAAATTTTTCCTGCGCGTACATCTGATTCAGAATCTGCAACAAGTATATAATTAAATTCCATTCCGTTAGCTGTATTTTTAATTTTCGCTTTTGAATGAATTAAAATCTTCGAAGTATCAAGCATCGATTCATCAATAATACGAGCATTAGAAACAACTTGCTTTAACTGAGCAATTTTGAATTCTAAAAGAGATTGTTCTTCTTTTGCAGCATGATATTCTGCATTCTCACTTAAGTCTCCTTTATCTCTAGCGTCTGCAATTTCTTGAGAAACTCTTGGTCTTTCAACACTCTCTAAATGCTCTAATTCGCTTTTTAATTTCTTAAATCCTTCTTCTGTATAATATGAAACTTTACTCATAACTCGTCTTTTTATTAAAATAGAAAATCCCATCTGAACATTCTCAGAATAGGACCAAAAAACCAAATATACAAATAATTTGTAAATTGCAGCGTTCTTAAAATAACTGAATTACGAAGTAAGAACAATTATTTTAGAATTTAAAAATACACATTAATGAAAAATATATTTATCGTTTTAATATTTAGTTTTTTATTCATCTCTTGTGAAGAAAATGAAACTAATGATAATTTACCAGCACAAACTGTAAATCTATCTTTAAACCTGAGAAATCCTGAATTTATCTCTTTGAGAACTCCAGGTGGAATTGGTTATGCACAAGGTGGTTTTCAAGGTTTAATAATTTATAATGTAAATGGAAGAACTTTTAAAGTTTTTGAAAGAGCTTGTCCTCATTTAAATCCAAATACTTGTGGCGGAATGACCGTAAAAGGAAGCACAAGATTAGAATGTCCTTGTGATAATGCCGAATTCAATATTTTAAATGGTTCCCCTTTAACAGAAGGAATAAATTATTTTGCTCGAGAATATAGAGCAACGTATAATGAAGCAACAGATATTTTAAGAATTACAAATTAATACAAACAAAAAAGACTCTCAAATTGAGAGTCTTTTTTTATATCAATATTTCTTTTTAATATTCGAAAGTTCCGTGTTCTGAAGTAATTGTTAGTTTTTTAGAATCTGAAGCTTCTACTCTACCAATAATTTGTGCTTCTACACCAAATTCTTTAGAAATTTCCATGATTTCATTTGCGACTTCTTCTTTTACATATAACTCCATTCGATGTCCCATATTAAATACTTGATACATCTCTTTCCAATCAGTTTTTGATTGTTCTTGGATTAATTTAAATAAAGGTGGTGTAGCAAATAAATGATCTTTTATCACATGCACATTATCCACAAAATGCAACACTTTTGTTTGTGCTCCACCAGAACAATGCACCATTCCGTGAATATTTTCTTTAGCAACTGAATTTAAAATCTTTTTAATAATTGGTGCATAAGTTCTTGTTGGTGATAAAACTAATTTCCCTGCATCAATAGAAACTCCTTCTACAGCATCTGTAAGTTTTACATTTCCAGAATACACTAAATCTTCAGGAACAGCAGCATCAAAGCTTTCTGGATATTTTTCTGCTAAATATTTCGCAAAAACATCATGGCGCGCAGAAGTTAATCCATTACTTCCCATTCCTCCATTATATTCAGTTTCATAAGTCGCTTGCCCAAAAGAAGCTAATCCTACAATTACATCTCCTGCTTGAATATTTGCATTATCAATTACATCTTCTTTTCTCATTCTAGCAGTAACTGTAGAATCCACAATAATTGTACGAACTAAATCCCCAACATCCGCAGTTTCTCCTCCTGTAGAGTGAATTTTGATTCCGTGATTTGCTAAATCTTCTAAAAGCTCTTCTGTTCCATTAATAATTGAAGAAATTACTTCACCAGAAATTAAGTTTTTATTTCTTCCAATAGTTGAAGAAAGCATAATATTTTCCGTTGCTCCAACACAAAGTAAATCATCAATATTCATGATTAAAGCATCCTGTGCAATTCCTTTCCAAACAGATAAATCTCCTGTTTCTTTCCAATACATATAAGCTAAAGAAGATTTCGTTCCTGCACCATCTGCGTGCATCACGATACAATGTTCTTCACTTCCCGTTAAATAATCTGGAACAATTTTACAAAAAGCCTTTGGAAACAATCCTTTATCTACATTTTTGATTGCGTTGTGCACATCTTCTTTGGAAGCAGAAACACCTCTTTGGCTATATCTTTTACTTACTTCTGAACTCATTTTTATTTTGTTGTGTTGTTGTTTTCGCAAAGTTAATTGTTTCTATAAAACTAACT
This sequence comes from Aureivirga marina, assembly GCF_015767265.1. Classification (GTDB taxonomy): domain Bacteria; phylum Bacteroidota; class Bacteroidia; order Flavobacteriales; family Flavobacteriaceae; genus Aureivirga; species Aureivirga marina. The sequence goes on along the minus strand of NZ_JADPIB010000007.1, from coordinate 156,851 downwards.
CTATGTATATCTGAAAATTATTTCACAACAAAATGAAAAGTTTAAAAAACCAACAAATCTTCTTTTTCAAAACCAATAGAAACAGTTTCTACATCTAATTTTTCTTTGGTATAAACTTGAAAAAACTGTTCATTATTTAAAGCTAATTTCAATTGGTAATTTTCACCAAGGAAGGTTGTATTGGCAATTTTCGCTAAAGATTTATAAGGTAAATTCTCCGAAATTTTCAGATTTTTATTTCGAATAGCATATTGTTTATTTTCTTCTACTTGATAATGAAATTGTTCTAAAATTTCTTTTTGTAATGGCAGAACTTCTCCAAAAAGCGAAGCAACATAAAGATTTTTAGGAAACTTATACAATGTTTCTGCATCTGCTTTTTGAATTAAATTTCCATGTTTTAAAATCAAAATTTCATCTGAAACTGCTAAAGCATCTTGTGTATCATGTGTTACAAAAATTGCAGTAATACCTGTTTTCTTTACAATTTCAAAAATTTCATTTCGAAGCTGAATTCGCAACATTGCATCCAAATTACTAAAAGGTTCGTCCAAAATCAATAATTCTGGTTTTGGAGCAATTGCTCTCGCCAAAGCAACTCTTTGTTGTTGTCCACCTGATAATTCATGTGGATATCTTTCTTCAAACCCTTTTAATCCAACTAATTCTAAAACCTCAGCAATTCTATTTTTAGCTTCTTTTTTATCTTGATGCAAACCGTAAGCAATATTTTTTGCAACAGTCATATGTGGAAATAAAGCATATTCTTGAAATACCATTCCAATATTTCTTTTTTCTGGTTTTACGAAAGATTTATTAGAGGAAACTAAATTTTCATTTAAATAAATTTCTCCAGAATCAGATCGTTCCAATCCTGCAATCATTCGAATTAAAGTTGTTTTTCCACTTCCACTTTCTCCAACAAATGAAACTATACTTCCTTTCATAATGGAAAAATCTATTTCATTTAAAACATTTGTTTTTCCTCTGTCGAAGGATTTTGAAAGTTTTTTTATTTGTAAAATTTCCATGTTAGTCAATGATTAATTTATTTAAAAATATTACGGGTAAAATTCCTGTAAAAATGATGAATAAAGAAGGAATCGAAGCTTCCATAATTAATTCATCACTTGCAAATTCATAAGCTTTTACAGCCAATGTTTGTACATTATATGGTTTTAAAATCAATGTCAAAGGCAATTCCTTCATCACATCTACAAAAACCAAAAGCATTGCACTTAAAATTCCTTTTTTAAGTAAAGGAAATTCAATTTTAAAAAAAGTACGAATATTTCCAATTCCTAACATTTTTGAGGATTCTGGCAAAGCATTTCCAATTTTCAAACTTGTGGCTTCAATTGGATTGTAAGCAACTGCTAAAAATCGAACAATATAAGCGTATGTTAATCCAATAATACTTCCATTAATGATTAATCCAATCGATTCGGAAGTAAAATTTTTTGCAACGCCAATCATCCATTTATCTAATGTTAACGTTGGAATCATCACACCAACAGCAATTACAGCTCCTGGGATTGCATATCCTAAAACACTAATTTTCGACAAATTTCCAATAAAAGGAATTCGATTCCATTTTGTGAAATAAATCAGACAAATTGCTACAAAAACAGTTCCAATTGCAGCTAAAATTGCAATTCCTAAACTTTGCATGGCAATTGTAAAGAAATCCGATGTAAAAACTTCTTTATACGTTAGAGTCGCCCAATAAATTAATTGTAGAACAGGTAGAATAAAACCAAGAATAACTGGAATACTTACCCAAGAAAAAACCAACCATTTCTGAGAATTTGATAAAGCTATTTTTTGTTGTTTTCTTTCTGATTTTACACTATTAGAATAAGATATTTTTCTTCTTTGGTATTTTTCTAAAAGTAATAATCCGAAAATAATTGCAACTAAAAGTGCAGCTAAATACACAGCTGTTTCAGGTTCTTCTAAAGCAAACCACGAACGGAAAATCCCAGTTGTAAATGTACTTACACCAAAATATTTTGCAGCTCCATAATCATTTAAAACCTCCATTAAAACCAAAACCAAACCTCCAACAATTGCTGGACGAGCCATCGGTAAAAGTAATTTGAAAAAAGTTTTAAACTCTCCTACACCTAAAAGCTTAGAAACTTCAATTAAATTAGCAGATTGATGTAGAAAAAAAGCTCTGGAAGCAACATATACATATGGATACAAAGAAACACTCAGAATTAAAGCTAAACCATGAATATTCATAATATCCAATTTAGGAATTTGAATAGCAATTTGTTTAAAAAGTAATTCTAAAGAACCTCCATAATCAAACAAACCAGCAAAAGCATAAGCAGTAATATAAGAAGGAATGGCAAGTGGTAAAATCAACAACCATTCTAAATATTTTTGAAAAGGAAACTTATATCTGGAAACAAACCATGCGGATGAAACTCCAAACAAAACGGTTAAAATTCCACAAACAATGATTAAATAAAGTGAATTACTAATATAAGAAGTCAATACATTTCTCACTAAATGAGACCAAGTTTCTCCTGGCCCACCAAATAGTTTTATAAAAATGGCGATAATTGGTAATGCGATAAAAAAAACAATGGCCAATAAAAAAATTGACCATCGATTAAAATCTCTTTTAAAATGCGTTGATTTAAACATAAATTGCATTTAGATTTTTATATTTTCAATGTTTCTTTTCAAATCTTAAGAAACAAACCTAGAGTTTCATTCAGAAATTGAACACACCTCTACCCCCTCTCAAGAAGGGAACAAAATTATTTCCACTGTGCTTCATCAAAGATGATTACAGCTTTTTTGTTGTTTTCTCCTAATTTCGACAAAGATAATGTATCTTCTTTAAATTCTCCCCAAGACTGTAATAATTCTGAAGGTTGAACTTCTGGATTTACTGGATATTCATAATTTGCTTTAGCAAAAACTTCTTGCGCATCTTTAGAAATTAAATAAGCGATGAATTTCTCAGCATTTTCTTTGTTTGGTGCATGCTTAGCAACTCCTGCTCCACTAATGTTAATATGCGTTCCAGTAGTTTCTTGATTTGGGAAGAAAATTGCAACTCCTTCTCCAGCTTTTACTTCTTCTGGTTTAGATGAGTTCAATAATTTTCCAATGTAATATGTATTAACAATTGCAACATCTCCTTCTCCATTTACAACAGCTTTTACTTGATCTCTATCATTTCCTTTTGGATTTCTAGCCATGTTTTTCACCATTCCTTCCGCCCAAGCTTTTGCTTTTTCTTCTCCGTCATTTGCGATGATTGAAGCTAAAAGAGATTGATTGTAAATATTATTTGAAGAACGAACTAATACTTTTTTATTCCATTTATCTGAAATTAAATCTTGATAAGTAGATAATTCTTCTGGTTTTACTCTATCTTTTGCATAAGCCATTACACGAGCTCTTTTTGTTAAAGCAACCCATTTATTATCCTCATCTTTTAAGTTAGCTGGAACTATTTTTAAGATTTCCTCAGAAACGATTGGTTGTAATAAATCTTTATCTTCTGCTCTAACTAATCTTCCTGCATCTGCTGTAATCAAAACATCTGCTGGAGAATGCTCACCTTCTTGAATCATCTTTTGGATTAACTCATCAGCTTTTGCATTTACAACATTTACTTTAATTCCAGTTTCTTTTTCAAATTTTGCAAAAATATCCTGATCTGCTGGATAATGTCTGTGTGTATAAACATTTACAACTTGCTCTTTTACTTCAGGTTTTTCTTTTGTTTCTTCTTTTTTCTTGTTATCTCCACAAGAAATTGCAACCATAGCTAATGCAAATATTGCGATTCTTTTTATCATGATGGTGTTTTTTAATTTTGATTTATTTTGAACAAATATAAAACATTATTTAAATCCAATCTAAATAATATTCAGTTAAAAGTTTAAAAGTAAATAGAATTTATAGAAGTCAACAAATTGATTTGAATTTTATATTAATTTTAATAAAAAGCTTAAATTCGTGAAAGATTCTTTTATAGAAGAAAAATGCTATATTATTAATTAGAAAAAATCATTATTATGTATTATTTAGCCATGCCTGGCCCTTATCAAATTATTTTATTACTATGTATTATTTTTGTCATAACAACATTTATCGACATTTTAAAAAGTAAATTCAACGGAAATTCTAAATTAGTTTGGTTTCTAGTTGTTTTCTTTTTAAATTTTTTCGGAGCTATTCTATATTTTACAATTGGAAGAAAACAAAAACTGGCAAAACAATAATATTTTTGATTATTCATTTTCAAGGTTTTAAAACCATGTCATAAAGATGACATAAGCATGACGCAAGCAAAAAGTACAATTTGAAAGTAGATTTGTTTTATAAAATTTTAGAAAAATGGATAATCAATTATTAGCACAAAATTTAAAAAGTCTGAGAACTCAAAAAGGAATGACACAAGAGTTTTTGGCAGAAGAATCTAAAGTAAGTTTAAGAACAATTCAACGAATTGAGAAAGAAGAAACTTCGGTTCCAACAAATGAAACTTTAAAAAGATTGGCTTTTGCTTTAGGAGTAACTTTTGAAGAATTAATTGGAAATTCTATTGTAAAAGAAAATAAAAGTATTCAAAACACAATTATACTTTTAAAACAATTACTTTCAAAAACAACTGATAAAAAAGAAATCAAGATTTTTAAGAATTTCATAAATCTTTTAAATTCTTTACAAGAAAAAGAATTAACCAAAGAACAAGAAACAGCAATTGAGTCGTATTTAAATTATTTAGAATTAGATAAAATTCCTTCTTTCAGCAATGAACTTTATAAAAAGAAGCTTTCCCAGTTCAAGAAATATTTAAAAACAAAACTGAAATTCATTCCAACAAATTTTTATTTAAGAATCGGTTTAAGCTTTTCTATTTCTTATATCGTTGCTTTTATCATTACAAAAGGTTTAGATTTTACTTTTGTGGCAATCGGATTAATTTTTCTTGTGTATTGCTTAATTATGGAATATAAAATAAACAAAAGTGGACGTTCACTTTCTAATTTATAGAATTAAAAAAGCCTACTAATTTCATTTTTTAGTAGGCTTTTTTTGTGTTTTATATAAACTTAGATTTTAATCTGTAATGTTGCATAATAAGTTCTTGGCGCTGAAGGAATAATTCCTGGTCCAGGATAACCTGTCGCTCTTCTTGTGAAATAACTTTTATCTAATAAATTATTGATTCCTGTTTCCAACTTAAACATTTTATAAGTGTAAGAAAAAGATAAATCTAAAATATCATAAGAAGGAATTGGACCAACAATTCCATTGTTTACACTTGTACTTGCAGCAACTCCAGAATTTTGTGCATCTGTATATTGCTTTGATAAATAAGTATATTGTAAATTTCCTAAGAAGTTTTTATATCCGAATTTCATTCCTGCACGCATATTTACTAAAGGAATAAATTCCACTTCATTTCCTTCCACATTTGTTTCTTCCGATTCTAAATATTCAGAAGAAGTAATTGCTACGTTTGAGAAAATATTCCACTGAAATTCTTCTTTTAAATCAAAAGTATTAATCAAATTCCAATCTAAAAGCGATTCAAATCCATAAATAAATGCTTTTCCAATATTCTTACGCTCATGATCTCCTTTGTTTGGACCTTCGCTAACTAAAACAATTCCAATTCTATTATCATATAAAAGTCCGAAACCACCAATATCATAAGAAAAAGCATTATTAATTCTTCCTCGAATTCCAAAATCTCCTGTAAATCCTTCCTCATCTTTGATATCTGGATCTACAATAAACGATGGATTTACTGTACGAATATCACTAAAAGTTACCGAACGATAATTTTGAGAGAAATTTCCATACATTTCTACTTTATTATTTGGTTTATAACTTGCTCCAATTCCAAGTAAAACGAAGTTTCTTGTCAACTCTCTATTATCAGGAATAATTTCTTCTAAAATTAAATTTCCTGCATTATCAAAAAGTCTTTTATAATAAGAACCTTTACTTTCTGTTTTAATATGTTCAAAACGAATTCCTGGAGTTAAAGAAAATTTATCTGTGATATTAAAGATATTTTCAGCAAAAACAGCAATATTCTCATTAGGGAAAACAAAACTTGATTTGTTTGGATATTCAGGATATAAATCATCTTTAAAAGAAAAATCTGCATCAGTTCCTTTAGATCCTGCTCCTTGTTGTTCTGAATTACTTGCTTTGTAATATTTTGTTCCAATTAAGAAAACAGATTCTTGATTTCCTAAATTATACCTAGTTAAAAGTCTCGCTTCAGCTCCCCAATTTTGATATTTTCCTTTTAACAAATCTCTTTCATAAATATAATTTCCATCCAAACCAATTGGATCTGGACTATTTACAGGTAAACCTCTATATCCAAGTGCATTTCTTTGCGCATCTAAACCAAAAACTTGTAAAGAAAAATCTGTCTTTTTTGAAAAAGTATGTTCTAGTTTAAAAGCATATAATTTCCAATCAACTTGAAACCAATTTCGACTTCTATTACTGAAATCTGAATTTTCATTAAATTGTGTATCAGTTAATCCTCCTGGTTGTTGTGCTAAATATTTTAAATAAGTAAATTCTCCAGAGATTTTTGTTTTTTCAGAAAGTTGGTAACCAATATGTGCATAAAAGTTTTTAGAATTAAAATGTGAATTTGGTCTAAATCCATCCCCTTCTTTAAAGTTGAAATAAGAATAATAACTTACTTTCCCTACGGTTCCGCTTAAACTATTAAAGCTTGTAAAAAGATTGTTTGAACCAACTGTCTGACGAGAAATTAATTCAAACTTTTTATTTGGATTTGGTTTCTTTAAAATAAAATTAATCAACCCACCGAATTGTGTTCCATATTGCAAAGAAGCAGCTCCACGAACTACTTGAATTTTTTCTAACGCTTCCGCAGGTGGTGTATAATAACTTTCAGGATATCCTAAAACATCCGCACTTATATCATAACCATTTTGTCTAGTATTAAAGTTAGAAGTTCTATTTGGATCCAATCCTCTACCTCCAACATTTAATTGCAATCCAGCATCATCATTTTCATAAATATTTAAACCAACAACTTGCGAATAAATCTGTCTAGGATTATTTGCAGCAAGATTTCCAACAGTTTGATCAACTAAAACTACTTCTGATTTTTTTCCTGCGTAAATTGCAGTTCCTTCTACAGGTTTTAATTTTTGAAGTGCAAAAACTTTTGCTTTTCTTTGGTTTAAAACAACTTCCGATAGCTGTTCTTGTAAAGGTTCTAAAGCAACTTGAATTGCTTTTCCAATTTGCAATGCAATTTTTTCTTCTTTTAATTGATATTGATAAGAAAAGAAAACCAACTCATAGTTTCCAGTTTTTAAATCATCTATTTCAAAAGATCCATCTTTTTTAGTTGTAGCTAGAAGTCCTCCAGTTTTGTTATAAATTTCAACATCTGCTACTCCATTTTTCGTTTGCGCATCAACTACTTTTCCTTTAAAAACTTCTTGCGCCAAAGCAACTGTTGACACACATAAGAAGAAAAAGAACATTTTTAAATCTCTTAGCTTCATTACTTAATAAAACCTTTATTGTTGTTTATTTTTTGTTTTGAATTCTAGAATTCAAACCGTTATCTTTTTTTATTCTAAATAAAAATATGAATTCTTGACAAAAGTAGTAGAAAGAGTTTAAATAAGAGAATAATTAAAACGTTATTTTTCCTAATTCTTTCATTTTCATGATTTTTGACAGTTTTAGCAACATCTCAATTTCAATACATTAATTTTAAATATTTAAAAAAATAAAAATAGTTTATTTATCAAAATACTATCTTAAAGAACATAACGTTAAGGAATATGTACAACTTTCATTAAGTTTTGATTTATAAACAAAAAACGGTATCCATTTGAATACCGTTTTTTTAGTTAAATATTTTTAGGATTAAAAAAGCAGAAATAGCTAAAAGAAAAATACTGAGAAGTATATCTTTTTTATTTGTTTGCTTTTTATCTAGATAAAATACGATTCCTATGATTAATAAAATTACTTTCATTAAAATAACAGGAAAACTAAGGGAGAACAAATAACGATTTATTAATTGAATATCTAAGTTGAGAAATTCATTTACATAAAGCGTAGAAAAAAAGAGTAAGATAAGCATGCTAATGCTAAGAAGTCTTTTTGTTTTTAGTTCTTGTCTCATAGTATCGATATATAAGTCTAACTAATGTAGCAAAAAATTAAAAACATCCTACTTAAAAGGAAGATAAATTTTAACATTATCCAAAAGCTGTTAAAAAATATGATATTGATTTTCAATAATTTGAATTATTCATTTTTTTCTTGATAAAAAACGAACCAAAAAATAGGTCAATTAAATTTTGAAACAATTTTCAAATAAAAAAGAGGATTATAATTAATCCTCTTTTTTATTTTTTATAACTATTAACTAAAATTTAATCTCCATCAGCATCGCTATAATCAACTGAAATACTCATTGCAGACATCATGTCTACTTTTAATAAAAGAACTGCTTTTTGAACTTCGTCGTATAATCCCAACATTTTTGCTTTATCATTTGTAATCTGATTTGCAAAATTAGCATCAACTGACTGAGAAAAAGTTCTTGCAGATTCCCATTGATTATTGATTGCAACATCTAAGTTTTCACCATTTTTCTTTGCATTTAAAGCAACTAAATATGATTTTAAACTTTCTCCAGTTGTTGCAGATGTATAATGTTTACCATTGAAGAAATTTTGTACAGCAGTTAAAGCTTCTTCGAAAAGCATTTTAGAATTTACTGCACTATAATATCCTTCTACCTTTTCTGGTAATGCTGTAGTTGAGAAAACTCCAACAGGAATACCAATTTTTCCAGCTCTTAAAAATTTCTCATAATAGAAAACATATTTGTTTACCATTGTGTTTACAGAACTTGAAGCTGTTCCTCCATTGTTATTTACAAAATCATTTCTAAAAGTACCTTTCCAATCTGCTACAACCTCATCTGTTAATGTTTTCATTCTTGAAACAACAGCTGTTAAATAATCTTTATATCCAGCAGCTTTTGGTCCAGTTGTAAAATGAATTTCATAAGAAATAGCAGCATCTGAAATTCCATATAATAAATAATCTAAAGCAGGAAAACCTTGTGCATCATAAGTAGATGGTAATTGTAAGTTGTAAGTTCCAGATGTTACAAAACCTTCAATTTTCGTTGCTGAAGTTGGGTAAATATTCATAAAATTTCTAAAAGTCAATTCTTCAGACTTCCCAATTTCATACATAGAAACGTGTTGCCAAATTTTGTAAGCATTTAACCAAGAAGTTCTTAAGCTTTCTAAATTTTCAGCAGTAGCATCTGCAACAAAAGCTTCTGTTTTCTGGTTTAAATCGTTCATTTTTGATTGAAAATCTTCGTAAGATGGAATAATGATATTGTCTGCCCAATTTTCCAACATTACTTTTCTATCAAAATTATCTGTTCCATTTCCATTCGATCCACTATCATCCGACCCACAAGAAATTGCTAGAACAGCAATAAGTAAGAATAAAACTTTTTTAATCATTTTTTGAATTTTTACCTTTATTTTAATTCACCGAAAATATGAATTTCCTATATACAAAAAAACTTGTTTAAAGCTTTTAACTTCAAACAAGTTTAATTTTTTTATGAATTATTTTGCTTGCTCAACAGTGAAGCTGAATTTTGCAGCAATTTCATTAGAAAGTTCTTCTAACGTAGCAGGAGTTACATCCCATAATCCGTTTGTACCTGCCATTAATTTGTTAATCATTGTTTCTACTTCTGCTTTCGTAAAGTAAGGTTGATTAGTTCCTGATTTTCTTGTAAACTGTAAACTATAGATAAATCCATATCCTTCAGATAAATCATGGAAAGCAGTTCCCATTTGATTTGCTTCAATAGCAGTTTTACCAGCTTGTAAATAGTGAACAGCTCTTACAGCAACAACTTTAGAAATTGCTTCTCTAATAATTGCAGCTTGTGCATCACGAGCTCCGTAATCTTTTGCTACAATTGCAGCTCTACCTTTTTTGAAAGCATTAAAAATTTCATCAGCGATTCCAGCAAAATCAGCATCAGAATTTACTTTTCCGATATATTTATTTAAGAAACTATCATCGTCTCCAATTGTAGTATTTGGTGTTGCTGGGTTTTGAGAAGCTCCGTAAATGTATCCATAAGCTTCATCCCACTTATGCTCCATTGTTGTATAAGTTTTCCCTTCTGCAACAGTTCCATTATTATTGTCTTCAACATTAGTTCCTGCATCTAAAACACCATCACCTAAATAGTTGTTTAATGCTTGGTCAGTCATTAATGCTCCGATTAAACTTTTACCAAAAACTTGGTTAAATTCTAATCCTTTTCCATTCACATAACGCGTGCTAGTTCCATCAGCAATTTGTCCTGCTGTTCCAGCTGCTGCTAATTGATCCCAATTTGGATAAACTTCTGTTACTTGTTTTGAAATCCAAGAATCAAACATTTCTTTGATTGCAGTTGCATCCGATTGATTATTTGAAAAGAAATCGTTTGAAGCTGCTGATTTACTTCTTACATTTTTACTTGAAGCATTTAAATCTGCATCCGAAAAATCTGCATTTCCTTCTTCATGAGCGAACATTCCATCTAATTGAGCTTCCGTATAGCTTGGATCTTTCAATTTAGAAATTATTTCTTCAGCCATTGCTATTCTAGTAGTTTGACCACTAAAACTTACAGTTGAACTTCCTTCTCTTGCGAATGTATAAGTATCTGGAACTTCAAATCCTGTTGTTGTATTGTTATCATCATCAGAAGAACATGCTGTGAAGAATAACGTTGAAAGTGCTACCGTAGATAATATGATTTTTTTCATTTATGTAAGACTTTAAAAGAAAATTAATTATTGAACATTTGCGGACAAATATATAGACTAATTCTAAATTAATGAAATTTATTTAGAATAAATTAAAATAATATGATTTTTGTCAGATTACTGATTTTCAGTGATTTATTATGTTTTTTAGAAAATTTTAGTATTTTTATCAAAAATCTATGAAAAATGTTAACAAAAATCTATGGAAGTGCCGTTTACGGTATTGAAGCCACAACTATTACTGTAGAAGTAAATATTGCAAAAGGAATCGGATATCATTTGGTTGGATTACCAGACAATGCTATCAAAGAAAGCAGTTATCGAATTACTGCTGCGTTACAAAACAATGGATATAAATTACCTGGAAAAAAAATCACAATTAATATGGCTCCCGCTGATATGCGAAAGGAAGGTTCTGCATATGATGTAACTTTAGCCATAGGAATTCTCTTTGCTTCCAATCAAATTCAATCAGAAATTATTGAAGATTATATTATTATGGGAGAACTTTCTTTAGATGGAAGTTTACAACCAATTAAAGGTGCTTTACCAATTGCAATTAAAGCAAAAGAAGAAGGATTTAAAGGTTTTATTTTACCAAAACAAAATGCAGAAGAAGCAGCAGTTGTCGATGGATTGGATATTTTAGGTGTTTCAAATATTTTAGAAGTTATTCAGTTTTTTGAAGGAGATTTAGAAATTACTCCTACTATATATAATATAGAACAATCAATTCAAGATTCTTTAGAAAATTTAGATGCAGATTTTTCTGATGTAAAAGGACAAGAATCTATTAAAAGATGTATGGAAATTGCTGCTGCTGGTGGACATAATATTATATTAATTGGTCCTCCAGGTGCAGGGAAAACAATGTTAGCAAAACGACTTCCTTCTATTTTACCTCCAATGACGATGAATGAAGCTTTAGAAACTACAAAAATTCATAGTGTTGTAGGAAAAACCTCAAATATTGGTTTAATGAAAAATAGACCTTTTAGAAATCCACATCATACAATTTCAGATGTTGCTTTGGTTGGTGGCGGACAATATCCGCAACCTGGAGAAATTTCTTTATCACATAATGGTGTTTTATTTTTAGATGAATTGCCAGAATTTAAGCGTTCGGTTTTAGAAGTAATGCGACAACCATTAGAAGATCGAGAAGTAACAATTTCAAGAGCGAAATTTACAATCACATATCCAAGTAGTTTTATGTTAGTTGCAAGTATGAATCCAAGTCCTAGTGGATTTTTTAATGATGGAAATAGTAATATGACATCTTCACCAAGTGAAATGCAACGTTATTTAAACAAAATTTCAGGACCTTTATTAGATCGAATTGATATTCACATTGAAGTTACTCCAGTTCCTTTTGAAAAATTAGCTGATAAAAGAAAAGGAGAATCCAGTTCTGAAATTCGAAAAAGAGTGATTGCATCTAGAGTTTTACAAACCATACGTTTTGAAAAAGAGGAAAATATTCATTACAACGCACAAATGAATACACGATTGATTCGTAAATTTTGTCCTTTAAGTAAAGAGAGCACTAATTTATTGAAAAATGCAATGGAAAAATTAAATCTATCTGCTAGAGCTTATGATCGAATTTTAAAAGTTAGTAGAACAATTGCAGACTTAGAAAATTCAAAAGAAATATTAGAATCTCACATTTCTGAAGCAATTCAATATCGAAGTTTAGATAGAGATGGATGGTTAGGTTAATTTTTTAAATTTTTGATTAAAAACATCTTTTAATATTGAGTTTCTATTTTTAGAACTTCTATATTTTATTACAAAAAATAAATAAAAATCATAATATTTTATCTTAACTAAAATATTATTCATAAAAATAATTTTTTTTCATAGGTCATCACCTAAATTAATTGTAATTTTTATAAATTGCGGGGAAAATTAAAAAGAGAATATATGAGCACAAAATCTGCGAATAACATACAAGACTTACAATTTTTTGGAGAATTTGGTGGGGTAAATCCATCTATTTCTGATTCAGCGACTTTCACATTTATGGCTGCAAAAACAATGCAGGATACTTTTGAAGGAGAAACAGAAGGTTGTTATTTATATTCTCGTCATACAAGTCCTAGTAATTTATACCTTTCTCAAGCTTTAGCAGCGATGGAAGGTACAGAATCAGCAAATGTTGCAAGTTCAGGAATGGGAGCTATTACTTCTACAATCATGCAACTTTGTAAAACTGGTGATCATATCGTATCTAGTAGAACAATTTATGGAGGAACTTATGCTTTCATGAAAAATTTCTTACCAAGATTAGATATTCAAACTTCATTTGTAGATATCACAAACTTAGAAAGTGTTGAGAATTCTATCAATGAAAATACAAAAATGATTTATTGTGAAACGGTAAGTAATCCTTTATTAGAAGTTGCAAATATTGCAGAACTTTCTAAGATTGCTAAAAAACACAACTTACCTTTAGTTGTTGATAATACTTTTTCACCTTTAATTGTAAATCCACAAGATTTAGGAGCAACTATTACAATTCATAGTTTAACGAAATTTATCAATGGAACAAACGATGCTGTTGGTGGAGTTGTTTGTGCTTCTAATGATTTCATCAATTCTTTAAAAGATGTAAATGATGGAGCTGCAATGTTATACGGACCAGTAATGGATAGTTTACGTGCTGCAAGTATTTTGAAAAACATGCGTACACTTCCAATTCGTATCAAGCAACATAGTAAAAATGCGCTTTATCTAGCAGAAAATTTTGAAAAAGATGGATTAAAAGTGGTATATCCTGGATTAAAAAGTCATAAAGATCATGAACTTTTTAACTCGATGAGAAATGAAGAATTTGGATTTGGAGGATTATTAACTGTAGATGTTGGTTCTCTTGCAAAAGCAAATCAATTAATGGAGTTAATGCAAGATAGAAACTTAGGTTACTTAGCTGTAAGTTTAGGATTCTACAAAACATTGTTTAGTGCTCCTGGTTCAAGTACATCATCAGAAATTCCAGAGGAAGAACAAAATGAAATGGGATTATCGGACGGAATAATTCGTTTTTCAATCGGATTAGACCACGATATCGAAAGAACTTATAACGAAATGAAAAAATGCATGGAAGAACTTGAGATTCTTTCAGCGACCGTATGTTAACAAGTAGTTGTTAACTGTTTTATCTATCATGTTTTAAGAAATTGTCTATTTTATAGGCAATTTCTTTTTTTATATACATACTACTTTGATACTGTCTAATTTCAGTGTTATATTTTCTTCGTTTTAATTAATTCAAATGAAACACTTTAAAAAATATAATTATAATGAAAACAAAGATACTTTTATGAAAAAAATACTGAAGATTACTCCCCAATTATTTCAGCTTCAAAAAGTGATTTAAAGTGTTTAAGTATTTTATTCTGAACTTCCTCCATTGGAATTTTCTTATTTAATTCAGCTTCCATAGAAGTGACTGCTTTATCTTTAATGCCACAAGGAATTATATTATCAAAATAACCCAAATTAGCATTTACATTTAAAGCAAATCCGTGCATTGTCACCCAACGACTACTTTTTACTCCCATCGCACAAATCTTTCTAGCAAAAGGCGTTCCAACATCTAACCAAACTCCGGTTTCTCCTTCACTTCTTACACCTTTTAGCCCATATTCGGCAATCGTCAAGATTATTGCTTCTTCTAGAAAGCGTAAATATTTATGAATATCAGTAAAAAAATTATCTAAATCTAAAATTGGATATCCAACAATTTGTCCTGGACCATGATACGTTATATCACCTCCACGATTAATCTTATAAAACTTCGCTCCTTTTTCTTCTAATTGTTGTTCATTTAGAAGTAAATTAGACATATCGCCACTTTTACCAAGCGTATAAACATGTGGATGTTCTACAAACAATAAATAATTTGGAGTTGGCACATTTTCATCATTTCGTCTATTGGAAATTTTAGTATCTAAAATTCCTTGAAATAATTCTGTTTGATAGTCCCAAGTTTCCTTATAATCTTTTTCTCCCAGATTAATATACTTTATTTGCTTATTCATTGTTTATACTAAGTAAAATTTGCTTAAAAGCTTTTAAGAGCTGCAAATTTCAGAAAAAAAATTAACATAAGTAAAAGCATTGGCATTTTAACATTAATTTATAAAATGTATTTTTGCTAAAAACAAGTAAAATATGGCAATAGAAGTAGTAAATCTTTCCAAAGAATACGGAACACAAACCGCTTTGAATAATATTAATTTTTCCATTGGAAAAGGTGAAATTGTAGGGTTTTTAGGACCAAATGGTGCAGGAAAATCTACTACGATGAAAATTCTAACTGGCTATATTAAAGCTACTAATGGAAATGCTTCTATCAATGGAATTCCTGTAACTGAAAATATATTGGAAGTCCAAAAACATATTGGATATTTACCAGAACATAATCCACTTTACTTGGAAATGTATGTAAAAGAATATTTACTTTTTCATGCAAGAATTCATAAAATTTCAAAATCAGAAATTTCAAAAATTATTGAAAAAGTTGGTTTAACTCCTGAATCTCACAAAAAAATCGGTCAATTATCTAAAGGATATCGTCAAAGAGTTGGCCTTGCAGCAGCAATGTTACACGAGCCAGATGTATTAATTTTAGATGAACCAACTACAGGTTTAGATCCAAATCAATTAATTGAAATTCGCGATTTAATCCGTGATTATGGAAAAACTAAAACCGTTTTATTCTCCACACATATTATGCAAGAAGTAGAAGCTGTTTGTGATCGTGTTATCATTATTAACAAAGGAGAAATTGTTTTAGATAAAAAAATGCAGGAATTAAAAGAAAATCAAGATCAAATAATTGAAGTAGAATTCGATTATCAAATTGAAAGAAGGTTTTTAGAAAAAATTCCAAATTTAAAATCTGTTGACAATATCTTTGATACAACTTGGCAATTTGTTTTTAATACATCAGATGATATGCGTTCAATGATTTTTGATTTTGCACAAGAAAATGGATTGAAAATTTTGAAAATGGATAGTAAAAATCAAAATTTAGAAAGCTTATTTACGGAGCTTACAAGCTAATTTTATAAAAAACAGAGGTTGTATTATTTTAAATACAACCTCTAATGAAAATCATTTTTTACTAATTTTTATTTTTTTAAAAGAATCCTACAACTTTTATAATATTTCAGAATATGACTTTCATTTTGTAATATATTTTTATTTTTTCTTACAAATCATTATAACAAATATAATTTATTCTTCTAACAAATTAACACAACATTTTTAACAAATACAAATACTATTTTAACTTTTTTTATTGCATATCTCCTTTTTTTTAACAATTTTTGTAGAAACCTAATAAGATAAAGTTCTATGAAAATAATACCTTTCAAAGTTTCTAAAGCTATCACAGAAACTATTGTTATCCAAAGAGATTATGGTAGTCACTTTTATAATCATCTTCACCAGCATTCAGAAATTCAAGTGACTTTAATTCTTAAAGGTGAAGGAACTTATATCATTGGTGATGCAATTGGTAACTTTAAACCTCTCGACTTATTTATTATTGGTGAAAAATTACCTCATGTTTTTAAAACCGATACCAATGAACAAAGCGACCGATGCGAGATGATTTCCATTTACTTTTCTCCCACTTCATTTGGAAGTCATTTTTTCGAACTGCCTGAAATGATTCACTTAAATCCAATCTTAAACGACTCACTTAGAGGTGTCAAAATGAATAATATTGACAAATCTATCATTCGAAGAATTAAACAAATTGAGTTTTTAAACAACTTTCAAAAATTTGTTTCTTTCTTAAATATAATGAGCGATTTATCAACTATTGAAAGTAATAAATATGTACTTTCTTCTTTAATAGTTGAAAAGCAATATTCTGAGGAAGAAGAGTTGAGAATGGATGAAATCATTCAGTTTACATTAAGAGAATTTCATCGAAATATCACGCTAGAAGAAGTAGCAAATATTGCAAATATGACACCGAATGCTTTTTGTAGATATTTCAAACAAAGAACAAACAAAACCTTTATCAATTTTCTAACAGAATTAAGAATTGGAAATGCTTGTAAATTATTATCCAAAAGAAACGAGTTAAATATCATGGATATTTGCTACAAATCTGGTTTTAATAATTTGGCTAATTTTAATCGAAAGTTTAAAGATATCAAAGGAATGACACCATCTAAATATCGACAAACGCATTATAAATAACCAAATTCTTCCTTTTCTCTCCTAGATAATCCTTCTATTACGCATTCATATGAATGATCAATTAGGTGTTTTAAAAACTCATTGGATAACCTTCCCTCAAAGTCGATTGTATTCCAATGTTTTTTATTCATATGATATCCTGATGTAATTTCATCATAAACTTCACGATATTCAATCGCTTTATCAGGATCGCATTTTAAATTTACTTTCATCGGATATTCATCCAAAGTAGTTATTGCAAAAACTTTTCCTGCAACTTTAAATACTAGTGTTTTTTCATCAAAAGGAAATCCTTCTGTTACATTTGATTTTTTAAGGCAATATTCTCTTAACGCTTCTATGTTCATAATTTTATCTTATATAAAATTGGTTTGCTTGGCGAGGCATCATTTTCAAACGATGCAATTTGTAAATTCATAAAAAACAAACCATCTTTTACTTCAGTTGGAACATAAATGAATTCTGTAATTGTCGCATCTAACCTTCTCTCTCCTTCAAAATTCCAAAATGCTTTATGCGCCACCAATTTCCCTTCATCCTTCTCTTTATCTACAGATGGTAAGTCAATTAATAAATGCTTTATCTGCTTCTTTCTTAAAAATAAAGCAGCTTCTTCTGTTAGGTATGCGGGGTTGGTATTTGAATATTGTTTATTTAATTTTTCTGCCGTATTTGGTAAAGTTCGGATAATAATCGCTTCTTTGAAATATTGCATTTTTTCTTCTAAAATCGCTTTTGTTATCACCAAATCTTCACCTATTTCTTCAGGTTTCACAGTAATTAATTCTGCTAAAAAATGAAATTCTTTTAAACAATTATTAATACTATAAAACTCTTCCGTAATATGCCCAATACACTCTGTATGTGTTCCATGGGCATGTGGATTAAAATGTATATTAAAAAAATTTGTCGATGATCCTTCTGTTACTTTTCCAATAAAATCTCCCATAACAACTGGCTCAATTTTCGGATGTGGAACATACCAAGCATTTGGCGTTTTTTCGTGTCCATAAATTGTTGTTGAAATATCAATTGGTTTTGATAAATCTACTTTATATGCTACATCATCAACATTGATTTTTATTTCCATACTCTTAAATATATAAAATTTTAGTTTTTATTTTCTGATTTTTTAACATTCAACTTAAAATTAAAAGTAAATTCTATTAAAAAATTGAAACTAATAATTAATTAAAAGAATACTCTTAAAAAATATTTATTAAAATCTCAAAATTACATACTTATTCAAAATTTATTCTTTTTTTAGTAAAAGAAATTTCCTTTATTTTAATCATTCATTTTTCCAAAAATCATGTTAAAATAAAGAGTAACTTCTTGCAATTAATTAATTTATAATTATTTTTGCGAGAAATTAAACAGTAATGATATATAATAACACTTGGTGGAGCTACTCTAAATTTTATCCCAACAGATAAAGGAGGCTATGCTATGGTGTATTATAAAATAAACTAAAGTCTCGATTTATCGGGACTTTTTTTGTATAATAGATTTTCAAAAAGTAAGTAAATAATAATGGAGAATACAGCAACTTTTAAAACATGGTTAGAAGGAATGCAACTAGAACATCCTCTAGTAATTGCAGGTCCTTGTAGTGCTGAAACGGAAGAGCAAGTTTTGCAAACAGCACACCAATTAAAAAATACGGACACCAATGTTTTTAGAGCTGGAATTTGGAAACCTAGAACAAGACCAGGACAATTTGAAGGAGTTGGTGAAATTGGTTTGAAATGGTTACAAAAAGTTAAAGAAGAAACTGGACTTTTGGTTACAACAGAAGTTGGAACTGCTGATCATGTTGAGAAAGCTTTACAACATGATATTGATATTTTATGGGTTGGTGCAAGAACAACTGTAAATCCTTTTGCTGTGCAAGAAATTGCAGATGCTTTAAAAGGAGTTGATAAAACAGTTTTAATCAAAAATCCTGTAAATCCTGATTTATCTTTATGGCTAGGAGCTGTTGAACGAATTAAAAATGCAGGAATCCAGCAACTTGGAGTTATTCACAGAGGTTTTTCTACATATCAAAAAACAGAATATAGAAATAATCCAAAATGGCAAATCGCTATTGAATTAAAAAAGGAATTTCCTGATTTACCAATGATTTTAGATCCTTCTCATATTTGCGGAAGAAGAGATACTATTTTCGATACTTGCCAAATGGCTTTAGATTTAAGGTATGAAGGATTAATGATTGAAACACATATCGATCCAGATAATGCTTGGAGCGATGCAATGCAACAAATTACTCCAAATAGATTGTCTGAAATTACGAAAGATTTAAAAATTAGAATTGATAATACAAACGAAAAAGATTATCAACATAAAATTAAAGCTTTCCGAAAAGATTTAGATGTTTTAGATAAAAACCTTTTGGATTTATTGGCACACAGAATGGGAGTTGCAAGTAAAATTGGTCGTTTAAAACACGAAAAGAATGTCGCAATTCTTCAAAGTGATCGTTGGGCGCATGTTTTAGAAAAAATGATTGTAAACGGTGAGAAAAATGGATTAAGCCAAGAATTTATCGAAAAGATTTTTAAGGCAATTCACATTGAATCTATCAGTGTACAACAAAGAAGTAAATAATTTATCAAATAAAAAAGGCAGCTTATTTAGCTGCCTTTTCTTTTCTATTTTATTTTTTAGAAGTTACTATCTGTAATTCCTGAAGGAATCGTAGTTTTCTTTACTAATCTTTTGATTTTAATTCCAAATGCTGCAAATGTTAAAGTCATAATTGGACTTAAATAATTAAAAATTGCAAATGGTAAATAGGTCAATGTAGGAACTCCTAATACACCAGCTTGAAATGCTCCACAAGTATTCCAAGGAATTAATACAGAAGTTACTGTTCCAGAATCTTCTAAAGTTCTACTTAAGTTTTCTGGAGCTAAATTTTTATCTTGATATGCTTTTGAAAACATTCTTCCTGGAACTACTATTGCTAAATATTGATCTGAAGCTGTAATATTTAATAATACACAAGATCCAACTGTATTTGCAAATAATCCAAATGTACTTCTAGCAATACTTAACAATGCATTACTCAATCTTTCTAAAGCTCCAATAGCTTCCATAATTCCACCAAAAACCATTGCACAAAGAATTAACCAAATTGTTCCTAACATTCCTGCCATTCCTTTTGCACTAAATAATTTTTCAGCATCAAAAATTTCATTTCCTGAAGCAATATATGTCTTATCTACGATTGCGTTCATAATCCCTTTATACATCACTTCAAAATTATAAACTCCATTTTCAGCTCCCGCAATTTTCTGAACGATTTCTGGTTGAAAAATAGCGGCAAAAACAGCTGCTAATAAAGTTCCTGCAAGTAGTGCTACCAAAGGAGAAGCCTTCTTTAAAATCATTAAAATAACAGCTACAGGTACTAAAAATAAAACTGGACTGATATAAAAAGTATCTTTAATACTAGCTAATAATTCTGTATGATCCATCATATTTCCAGATTCGTATTTAAACCCTAAAATAATAAACACAACCAGCGTTATTATAATCGATGGAACCGTTGTTAAAGCCATGTATTTAATATGATCAAAAAGTGTTGCTCCAGCCATTGCTGGTGCTAAATTTGTCGTATCCGAAAGTGGCGACATTTTATCTCCAAAATAAGCTCCAGAAATTACTGCTCCTGCAACCATTCCTTCTGGTAAACCTAAAGTTCTTCCAATTCCAACTAACGCAATTCCAATTGTTGCTGAAGTTGTCCAAGAACTTCCTGTTGCTAAAGAAATTATTGCTGTAATTATTACAGTTGCAGCTAAAAACCATGTCGGATTTAAAATTTGTAATCCATAATAAACCATCGCAGGAATTACACCACTAATTAGCCAAGTTCCCGCTAAAGCTCCAACCATTAAAAGAATTAAAATTGCAGAACTTGTAGATTTAATATTTTTGGAAACAAACTCCATCATTCTTTCATAACTGAAATGGTTTTTAAAACCAACAGCAGCAGCTACAGCAGCACCTAAAATTAATGCAAATTGATTTGGTCCTCCTGTTGCTCCATCTCCGAAAACATATACATTATACGCTAAGATTATTACTAATATAATTACGGGAAGTAATGCCTCGAATATAGAGATTTGTTTATTGTTTGTCATTTTGTAGTAAAAATTTTTTGAGAGGTGTAATTATACAGCTTTTTAAAAAAGTACACAAATAAAAGAAGTTAAAGAAATCAGCTTATTTTCTTCATTTTTAACAGAAAACAAATGTTATATATAACACATTTCATTAATTTAAGTTAAAAATAACACCAGAATCCTATTGCATTATTTTATTATTTTGATAAAAAGTAATATCTCTTTTTTTAAATTTCACAAAAAAGAATCTTTAAAAATTCCGTACATTTCAAAATCAATACTTTATTTATTAAAATATTAGAGGTTTAGTTTATTAATATTCAGAAGATTTAATGTAATTTTGCAAAAATTTTTAAACGATGAATGCAAATAGAAACTCGTCGAGAGGACGACACCAAGCAGGAGGAAGAAAATCATCAACTTCGAGAAATTCAAATTCAAGAAGTGGAAATGGAAAATTTAATCCAAGAAATCAATCTGGTACAAACAAATTTTCTGGAAGAAACGAAAGAAGGTTTGAAAAAGATGTAAAAAAAACGGTTAAAATCAAAAAAGAAAATGATGGAATCCGTTTAAATAAATACATTTCAAACTCAGGAATTTGTTCTCGTCGTGAGGCAGACAAATATATTCACGCTGGTAGTGTTACTGTAAATGGGAAAGTAATCACAGAAATGGGATATAAAGTTCAGCCAACAGATGAAGTTCGTTTTGATGGAACACTTCTAAATCCTGAAACAAAACGTTATGTTTTATTAAACAAACCAAAAAATTACATTACGACAATGGAAGATGAAAGAGGTCGTAAAACAGTAATGGATTTGGTTCGTAATGCAGCAAAAGAACGCATTTATCCTGTTGGAAGGTTGGATAGAAATACAACAGGACTTTTACTTTTCACTAATGATGGTGAAATGGCAAAAAAACTTACACATCCAAAACATAAAGTTCGTAAAATTTACCATGCAACTTTAGACAAAAAATTAGCTTTAAAAGATTTAGAAAAAATCGCAGCTGGTTTTGATTTGGACGGAAGAAGAGTAATTGTAGATGAAATTTCTTTTATCGAAGGACAAAAGAAAAATGAAATTGGATTAGAAATTCATTCAGGAAGAAACAGAATTGTTCGTAGAATTTTCGAACATTTTGGTTATACAGTTACAAAATTAGATAGAGTTTCCTTTGCTGGATTAACTAAAAAAGACATTCCAAGAGGTAAATGGAGACATTTATCACAACAAGAATTGAACTATTTAAAAATGGTTTAAACCAAAAATAAATTAGATTATCCTTTTATAAAGCGCAATCCACATTCTTTTTGAGTGTGGATTTTTTTATTAAAATATTAACGTCTTTGCGCAATTTTGACATAAGAAAAAACTTTAAAAGTTGTTTTAGATGTTGTATTGTAAATTGATTATTTTTGTGAGATAAATTTAATTATGAAAAAACATTTTATAACCATATTTCTGATTCTTCTTTCTATGAAAAGTTTCGCACAATTTTCTGGTGGGAACTTGAATAATAGAAATGTAAACGATAATGTAAGAAAAGGAGAATTATCAGTCGATTTAAGTGGAAAAACAAATTATACAGATTATAAAGTTATCTCTTATGATAACGATACTACCTACATTGACACTACGCTAACAATAAAAAAAGTTTATAAATATAATCCTAGAAGAAAAGACAATTTTGAATTGTTGGCTTTTAATAATATCGGTCAAACTTATACACGTTTAGGATATAATTTTCGAAATGAAAGTTGGATCCCAAACATGGGAGCAACAGCAAAAACTTTCGAATATTTTAATGTAGAAAATGTGCATTATTATTATGTTCCCACTCCTACTTCAGAAATATTATATAAAAATGCTTTTACACAAGGACAAGTTTTGAACTCATTTTTAACGATGAATACTTCAAGGCAATTTAATTTTTCTGTTCAATACAATGGATTGAGATCTCTTGGAAAATATCGTAATCAATTGAGTAGTCACGGTAATTTTATTGCAACTTTTAATTACCAAACTAAAAATAAAAAATATAAAATACGTGGACATTATACTTCTCAAGATTTTAGTAATAATGAGAATGGAGGATTAACTGCGGAATCTTTAGCTAATTTTAAATCTGGAAATACAGAATTTAACAATCGTGAACGTTTAGATGTAAATTATACTGATGCAACTAATTTTTATATCGGAAAACGCTATTATTTTGATCATGAATATAATTTCTTAAAAGAAAATGATTCCATTCAAAAACAAAATCAAATTAGTATAGGACACGCTTTTACTTATGAAACTAAACATTATGATTTTTCTCAAGAAACAGCCAATCAGATTTTTGGAGAATCTTTTAAAAGTGTTGTAAACGATCGAGTTTCTAACAAAACTATGTTGAATGAAGCTTATATCAATTTCGAATCTCCATATTTATTAGGAACTTTAAAAGGGAAAGCACAATATTATACATACGAACATGCATATAAAAGTGTCGTATTTTTAGACAGCCAAAGAATCCCAGCTCAAATTGATGGAAATGCAACTTCTATCGGAGCGGAATGGCATGCAAATATTAAGAAATTTCATCTAAATGCAGATGTAAATCAAGTTGTCGCAGGAGATTTAACTGGACATCGTTATATGGCAAATGCAAGTATTGGAGAAAAAGATAAATTTTTCATGAAATTAGAAGTTTCTGAAACTTCAAGAACGCCAAATTTTAATTTCCTTTTAAATCAAAGTTCTTACGTTGCTTATAATTGGTTTAATGATTTTAAAAATGAAATCTATCGAAATGGAAATTTCAATTTAGATACAAAATGGATTGATATTTCTGCGGATTATACTTCTATTGATAATTATGCTTATTTCAATGATGCAGAACAAACACAAGCTTCTCAATATTCTGGAACTATAAATTATTTAAAAATTAAAGCAGAAAATACTTTTAAAGTTGGTAAATTTTCTTTGACAAATACAGTAATGTATCAAAATGTCTTAGATGGACAGGAAGTTTTTAGAGTTCCAGAACTTTTAACAAGAAACTCTCTTTATTTTACAGATTATGTTTTTAAAGGAGATCCTTTATTACTTCAAACAGGTGTAACTTTCCGCTATTTTACAGAATATAATGCAAATGCTTACAATCCTTTATTAAGTGAGTTTTCAATTCAAAACGCTGAAAAAATAGGAAACTTTCCAATTTTTGACTTTTTTGTAAGTGGCCAAATTAGAAGAACTCGAATCTTCTTAATTTTAGAAAATTTCACTGCAAGTTTTACAGGAAGAGATTATTTTAATGCTCCAAATTATCCTTACAGAGATTTCAGTTTCAGATTTGGATTGGTATGGAATTTCTTTATTTAAAAGACGATTTATTACATCAATAATATTTTAAGAAGTGTTTAGATTTTTATATATCTAAACACTTTTTTCATAATTCCATTTTTAGATTCATTTGTTAAATATTTATTAAATATATTTTTTTAATACAATAAAAATATACTTTCATTTTTTTATAAGTTAAATAAATAGCATATAAATATTTTATTGATTTACAAATACTTGAACAACACTACTCTAATATTTATTCATTCATAAACTAATTTTAACGTAAAAATTAAACAATTTTCTTAAAAGTTAATTTTACTAAAAAAGCATTTTATATGAAAAACCTTTATTATCTTCACCTCGCAAGTGAATTTTCTTGTAAAATTTAAATCATCAAAATTTATTTTATGACTTTATTTTACTCAAACAGGGGAAACTTTGCTTCATATTGAAAAAGAGTATGGAGGTTGTAATTCAACCTCTTTTTTTGGCTCTTTAATACTCCAAAATCTTCCTATTCTCTGTATCTTTGTTTTATGAATGAGAATTTGAATCCGAATAAAGACCATTTTTCTAACGAAGAAATGGATGTCGAAAAAAAATTGAGACCTCTATCGTTCAGTGATTTTACTGGGCAAGAACAAGCTCTTGAAAACTTAAAAATCTTTGTACAAGCTGCAAATTTACGAGGAGAAGCTTTAGATCACACTTTATTTCATGGTCCTCCAGGATTAGGAAAAACTACATTAGCTAATATTTTGGCAAATGAACTTGGTGTTGGTATTAAAATAACTTCTGGTCCTGTTCTTGACAAACCTGGTGATTTGGCTGGTTTATTAACTAATTTAGATAGTCGTGATGTTTTATTCATTGATGAAATTCATCGTTTAAGCCCTGTTGTAGAAGAATATTTATACTCTGCAATGGAAGATTTTAAGATTGATATCATGATTGAATCTGGACCAAATGCTCGAACAGTTCAAATTTTCTTAGAACCGTTTACTCTTGTTGGAGCTACAACACGTTCAGGATTATTAACTGCTCCAATGCGTGCTCGTTTCGGAATTAGTAGTCGACTTCAATATTATAGCACAGAACTTCTGGCAACAATTCTTCAGAGAAGTGCAATGATTTTAAACTCAAAAATTTCTTTAGAAGCAGCAATAGAAATTGCTGGAAGAAGCCGTGGAACACCTCGTATTGCAAACGCTTTATTACGAAGAGTAAGAGATTTTGCACAAATTAAAGGAAATGGTGTAATTGACATTGAAATTGCAAAATTTGCTCTTGAAGCATTAAATGTAGATGCACACGGATTAGACGAAATGGATAATCGTATTTTGACAACTGTTATCGATAAGTTCGGTGGCGGACCAGTAGGAATTAGTACAATTGCTACAGCTGTTGGAGAAAGTGCAGAAACAATTGAAGAGGTTTACGAACCATTTTTAATACAAAAAGGATTTATTGTTAGAACACCTAGGGGTAGAGAGATTACAGCTGCTGCATATAAGCATTTAGGCAAAACGAAAGAAGGAAAACAGGGTGATTTATTTTTCTAAAAAATGAAGTTTAAAAAATACATTCCCATTTTAGATTGGCTACCTAAATATTCTTTAGATATTTTTAAAGGAGATTTAACTGCCGGAATTACTGTTGGTATTATTTTAATTCCACAAGGAATTGCATATGCATTGATTGCTGGAATTCCACCAATTTATGGATTATATACTGCCTTAATCCCACAATTTATTTATGCAATTTTTGGTTCTTCTAGACAAGTTTCTACTGGACCTGTTGCAATGGACTCCCTAATTGTAGCTGCTGGAGTTTCAACAATTGCAGTTGCAGGAACTGAAAATTATATTGCAATCGCAATTCTCCTTGCGCTGCTCGTTGGAGCTTTTCAGTTTTTGATGGGAATTCTAAAAATGGGATTTATCGTCAATTTTCTATCCAAACCTGTAATCACTGGATTTACTGCTGCTGCTGCTTTAATTATTGGCTTTAATCAATTTAAAAACCTCCTTGGAATTGATGTTTCTAGAAGTAACCAATTTCATGAATTAGTTGTTGATATTTGGAATCATATTGACACAATTAACTGGCATGCATTTCTAATTGGAGGAATTGCAATTCTTTTTATTAAAATTTTAAAAAAGATTAATAAAAAAATTCCTAGTGCAATTTTAGTGGTGATTTTGGGAATTTTAACCATGAAATTTGGAGCTACTTATTTTTCTACAGTTGAAATTGTAAAAGATATTCCAACAGGATTACCAAGTTTTACAGTTCCAGATATTAAAATGGAAATGATGGGAGATTTACTTCCAATTGCATTTACACTAGCAATGGTTGGTTTTTTAGAAATGATTTCTATTGGAAAGTCTTTGGAATGTAAACAAAATGAATATCGAATTCATCCAAATCAAGAATTAATTGCACTTGGACTTGGAAATATGGTTGGTTCTTTATTTCATTCATATCCATCTACAGCAAGTTTTTCAAGATCTGCTGTAAATCAAGAAATGGGAGCAAAAACAGGAATTGCAGCTTTAATTTCTGCTGGAATTGTTCTTATTACTTTATTATTTTTAACTCCTTTATTTTATCATTTACCAAAAACGATTCTTGCAGCAATAATTATCGTTGCTGTTTTTAATTTAATTAAGATTAGTGAATTCAAATATTTATGGAAAAGTAATAAAATTGACTTTTGGATGTTAATCGTTACTTTTTTGATGACACTTTTTGTTGGAATTAAAGAAGGAATTGGAACAGGTGTTGCTCTTTCTTTATTAGTTGTTATTTATCGATCTTCAAAACCTCATATGGCAATTTTAGGTCAGGTTGAAAACACACAATTTTATAGAAATATTCACCGATTTGATAATTTAAAAGTTGATCCAAGAATTTTGATTTTCCGTTTTGATGCAGAATTGTATTTCGCAAATACAACATATTTCAAAGAGAAATTAAAACACATGGTAAAACAGAAGGGAAAACAATTAGAAGTTATAATTTTAAATGCTGAAAGTATTAATGCCATAGACAGTTCTGCTATAGAAATGCTTGGTGAAAGTGTTAAGTTTTATAAAGCAAAAAATATCAAATTATATTTTACAAATCTAAAAGGTCCAGTTCGTGATGCGTTACACAGAAGTGGAATTTTGGATATTATTGGAAAGGAAAATTGTTTTTTATCTATTCATAATGCTGTTGAATATTTTGAAAAAAAGAATTCAGATTATCATCAGAAATATGATATATATTTAAATCAATCAAATACTTAGCATATTTTTTGTGGCATAAAAAAATGACAATTATTAGCTTTTGAAAGAAAACAAACACATAAATTTGTAAACAAACGCGTATCAATAAAAATTAAAATTACATGAAAGTTCAACAAATATTTACAGGATGCCTAGCTGAAATGGCATACTATATAGAATCGAATGGAGAAGCCGCAATTATTGATCCTTTAAGGGAAACTCAACCTTATTTGGATTTGGCTGAGAAAGATGGTGCGAAAATTAAATATATCTTTTTAACACATTTTCATGCAGATTTTGTTTCTGGTCAAGTTGATTTAGCTAAAAAAACTGGAGCTACAATCGTTTTTGGACCAAATGCAAATCCAAATTACGAAATACACCAAGGAACAGATAATGAAGAATTTATAATCGGAAATGGAAAAATAAAACTTTTACATACACCTGGTCATACAATGGAATCTTCTTCTTATTTATTAATTGACGAAGAAGAAAAAATGCCTTGTGTTTTCACAGGAGATTGCTTATTTATCGGAGATGTTGGTCGTCCTGATTTAGCTGTAAAATCTGATTTATCAGAAGCAGATTTAGCAGGACATTTATTTGATTCTCTTCGTAATAAAATCATGACTCTTCCAGATGATATTATTATTTATCCAAATCATGGAGCTGGTTCTGCTTGTGGAAAAAATATGAGTAAAGAAACTTTTGATACTTTAGGAAATCAAAAGAAAACAAACTATGCTCTTCGTGAAGACATGACAAAAGAAGAGTTTATCAAAGAAGTTACAGATGGATTAACAACTCCTCCACAATATTTCCCAAACAATGTAAAAATGAACAAGCAAGTGAATACAGAGTTTGACGAAATCGTTAATAAAGGAACTACTCCTCTTTCAGTTAAAGAATTTAATGATTTAGCAAATCAGGATGATGTTTTAGTAATTGATACTCGTTCAAAAAGTGCTTATACTGATGAAGGAACTATTCCTGGAGCTTGGTATTTTGGAATTGACGGAGGATTTGCGCCTTGGATTGGAGCTTTAATTAAAGATATTGATCAAAAAATCATATTTTTAGCTGAAGAAGGAAGAGAGAAAGAAGTTGTAACTAGACTTTCAAGAGTTGGTTATGATCATTCTTTAGGATATTTAAAAAGAGGATTACAAGCATGGATTGATGCAGGTTTAGAAGTAGATAAGATTGGTTCTATTTCTGCGGAAGAATTCAAAGAAAATCTTACAAATAATTCTATGGAAGTTCCAATGGATGTAAGAAAACCAAACGAATTTAATTCAGAACATGTTTTAGGAGTTTCAAGCTTTCCTCTTGATTTTATTCATGCTACTATTGATGATTTAGACAAAAACAGAAATTATTTTGTGCATTGCCAAAGTGGATATCGTTCGTTAATTGCTTCTTCAATTATGAAATCAAAAGGAATTAAGAATGTTACAGATGTTCGAGGTGGATTTAAGGCACTTAAAGCTTGTGGAGCAAAAACTTCTGATTTTGTTTGTCCTTCAACAATGTAAGAACTTAATAATTAACAAATACTAACTAATAAATGAAAGCCCTTAAATACTTTTGGATTTTTGTAATTGGATTAGCCTTGACAAGCTGTAATACTTCTAGTTCTAAAAGTTCAAATAATCAAGAAGTTCAAAAAGTGATCGTTGATATTACTCCTGAACAATTAAAAAAAGATCAAGAGGAAGATATCCAAATTGTGGATGTTCGTACTCCTGAAGAATTTAAAGAAGGTCACGTTACTGGTGCAAAAAACATTAACGTTTTTGATGATAATTTCGTAAAAGAAATGGAAACACAATATAAGAAAGATGAACCTCTTTATTTATATTGTAGAAGTGGAGCAAGAAGTATGAAAGCAGCAAAAATGTTGAAAAAAGCTGGTTATACAAAGATTTATAATGTAGATGGAGGGTTTTTAGCTTGGAAAAGCAAAAATTATAAAATCGAAAAATAAAATGACGCAAACTATTAAAATAAATAATTTAAAATGTGGTGGTTGTGCAAATTCAATCATCAAAAAAATAAATGAATTAGACGGAGTTTCAAATGTAGAAGTAAATGTAGAAACTTCAGAAGTTTCTGTAGATGTTTCTAATGATGAAATTTTAAACTCTGTAAAGGAAAAATTAGCACAAATCGGTTATCCAGCAGAAGGAATGGAAAATACATTCGTTCACAAAACGAAATCTTTTGTGAGTTGTGCTGTTGGAAAAGTAAGCAGCTAATTTTCAAAAAAATAGTTTTAAATATAAAATACTATTACTTATCTTAGTGATAGTATTTTTTTATGCTCTTTTTCTTTTCAACTCCTCCATTTCTACTCTCTATAAAAGGCATAAAAATCATCATATTAAAACTTTTCATTATGGAGGATATGATTTTTTATGATCGTATGCAATTTGCATTTACAATCACTTTCCATTATTTGTTTCCACAATTAACAATGGGTTTATCATTAATCATTGTTTTTTTTAAAGGGAAATTTCTTTTAACTAAAAAAGAAAATTACAATAAAGCCGCACATTTCTGGATGAAAATTTTCGCTCTGAACTTTGTAATGGGTGTTATTACAGGAATTCCAATGGAATTTCAATTTGGAACTAATTGGGCTAGATTTTCTGAATTAACAGGGAGCGTTATCGGGCAAACTTTAGCCATGGAAGGTATGTTTTCATTCTTTCTAGAATCTTCTTTTCTTGGTTTATTTCTTTTTGGTGAAAAATTACTTGGACAAAAACTACATTTTCTTACTGGATTTCTAGTTTTTCTTGGTTCTTGGCTCAGCGGATGGTTTATCATTGCAACAAACGCTTGGATGCAACATCCTGTAGGCTATGAAATTTTAGAAAATGGAAAATTTGTTTTGAATAACTTCTCTGCTCTTTTTACAAATCCTTGGCTACTTCCTGCATATCTACACAATCAAATGGCTTCTTTGGTTACCTCGTCTTTTGTTGTTGCTGGAATTGGCGCTTTCTATGTTCTTCAAAACAAAAATCATTCTTTAGGTAGAATCTTTCTTAGAATGGGCGTACAATTTGGAATTGTTGCAACAATTATAGTTGCAGTTCCTACAGGTGATATGGTTGCAAAAAATGTTGTCAAATATCAACCAATTACTTTTGCTGCAATGGAAGGTGTTTTTGAAACAGAACAAAGTGCTTCTATTGTGTTAATTGGGCAACCAAATATGCAAGAACAAAAGCTTGATAACGTTATTAAAGTTCCTGGAATTCTTAGTTTCTTAACTTATAAAAACTTCGAAACTGAAGTCAAAGGATTAAATGAATATGATAAAAAACTTTGGCCAACAAATGTTCCTGGACTTTATTATGCATATCATATTATGGTCGGTCTTGGAACCATTTTTATTCTTATAATGTTTCTTTCTTTTTTAAATCTTTGGAAAAAGAAATTACCAAATCGAAAATGGCTTCTTTGGATTTTAATTCTTTCCATGCCTTTTCCTTATATCGCAAATACTGCTGGTTGGTATACAGCCGAATTAGGCCGTCAACCTTGGCTTGTTTATAATCTTTTAGAAACACAACATGGAACTTCTCCAACTGTTTCTTCAGGAAATACACTTTTTACTCTTCTCGGATTTATAGGTTTATATCTTTTATTAGGAATGCTGTTTTTAGTGCTTGTTGGAAAAATAGTTTACAAAGAATTAAAACAAGAAAAAATCACAAATTAAAATCAAATCACTATGGAATTATTTTGGTATATCGTTTTACTTAGTATGCTTGCCATTTATGTTGTCTTAGATGGTTATGATTTTGGTGTTGGAATTATTCATTTGTTCTTTGCAAAAAATGAAAAAGACAAAAAAATTCTGAAAAATGCTATTGGTCCTTTTTGGGATGCAAATGAAGTTTGGCTAATCGCTTCTGGAGGTGTTCTATTCTTTGCTTTTCCACTTGTTTACGCTTCTTCTTTTAGTGGCTTTTATCTTCCATTAATCATGATTCTTTGGCTTTTGATTTTTAGAGCAATTGGATTGGAATTTCGTGGTCAAGTTAAAAATGTTCTTTGGTATAAAATCTGGGATACTGCTTTTGGTGTTTCTAGTTTATTACTCGCGCTTTTTTTTGGATTGGCTCTTGGAAATGTTGTTCGCGGCGTAAATCTTGGTGGTGTCATTGACGGTGTTGCAAAATATGATGAAAGTTATTTTTTCCTTCCTCTTTGGAATAGTACTTTAAATCCACATGCTGAATCTCTTGGAATTATTGATTGGTTTACACTTTTATTAGGTTTAATTTCTCTTTTAATTATAACTATTCACGGTGCAAATTGGCTTATTTTTAAAACAAATTGTTCTTTTAAAGAAAATCTAAAAAATTATATTCTTTATTGGAATTCTGGCGTTGTTTTTTTAACTATTATTGGAATTATCACTTGGCATTATGTTAGAGAAAATCCATTTGACAATTTTAATAAAAATCCTATTTTGTGGATTATTCCTTTAATTAGTTTAATCAGTATGCTAATGCTTTTTAGAGTTAAAAGCTTTAAAAAAGAAAGTACAGGTTTTATTTATTCTTCTTTATTTATCATCGCTTCTTTTTTCTCAACAGCAATCGCAATGTTTCCTGAAATTTTACCTTCTTCTAATACAATTCACGAACCATTGACAATTTACAATAGTGCAGCTCCAGAATATGGATTAATAATCGGAAGTTATTGGTGGATTTTTGGAGTAATTCTAGTAATGATTTATGTTTTTGTACAATACAGAATTTTTAAAGGGAAATTAGACGGAATTAATTATGGAGAACACTAAATATTAAAATAAACTTAATTTTCATAAACACCTGATTATCAATTAAAATATTCTTTAACTTTAAAATAACAGATCAACTTTCTAAACTTTTAAAGAATATGGTAAAGGCTTTTATGTTTGCTTTTATGGTTTCTATTGTCATTGGTCCAGTTGCAATTTTAATCATAAATTACGGATTAAATGGTGGTTTAAAAAAAGCATTATTAGGATGTTTAGGCGTTTGGGTTGCAAATTTCACCATGACTTTTGCTGCATATTCAATCAATTTAGTTTTTGAAGATTCTCTTTCTTTGGATGAAGATATTTTAGACATTGTCAGTTCTGCAATTCTTATTGTTTTTGGTTCTATGATTGCCTATAAAGCCATTAAAACAAATATTCTTAGTTCGTATGTTAAATGTAAAAAAAGAACAATGCATCCTGTTCTTGGTGCATTTTTACTTGCTGTAATTAATCCTTTAAGCTTTGTAGCATATTTTTCTTTTGCAAAAGAATTAAATGTTATGAATGTTCAAGAATCTTTTCAACTTGGTCTCGCTTCTTCTATAGCTGCCTTAATCGCCATGACTGCTTATGCTTTTTTAAGCGGACATTATTTAAATAAAATTTCAAATCCAACCATCTTAAAGTTTATCAATATTGGAAGTGGTGTTCTAATTATTGGGTTTGGTATTTTTAATTATTTCTATTAAATTTTAAATACTTGTCCTTGCTTTTGTAAATATGCTTCTGTTTGTGATTTCTGAACTTCTAATTCTTTCCCTGTTTTATATCGAATCAATTCTTCATTTTTTCGAACATTTTCATGCACAACTTTATTAATATGATTCGCAGATTTCAACATCTGATCTAATTTCGTTTCTTCTTGTTCCGCCCAATTTTTCACATGTGATTCTTCATTCTGAAAATGATAGTCATAAATTCCTTTTGGTGTTAAAAATTTTGTAATAATTGGAGCTGTTTCTACAATAATAAAAAGCAACATTATGAAAAATTGTGGTAAAAAATCCAATTTTCCCATCGCTTTAATTCTTCGTAACAAACCATCGGATTCTTTTAAAACTGCCAATGCAGCTGCTTCTTTTTCTGTTTGCAATAATTTATAATTCTTATTTGCTTCTTCTAAAGCTAAAATCTTATCTGAATTTATTTTTTGCAATAATGTCAATTCATTTTGTGCAAAATCATGCTTTTCTCTTTTCTCTTTATATACTGGTCCTTTTCCTAATTTTCCCGTCCCTGCTTTTCCTTCTGCTTCTGTAATATATGTTGTATAAAGTGAATCTACTTCGGCTTTTTTCGTCGAAATTTCAGCTTTTAATAAATCTATTTTCGCATTATTTTCCTTAATATCTTCCGTAAATTGTTGTCCGATAATATCTTTTTGTTGTAAAACTTTTTGATTTTCTTCTTCTTGTAAAATCTGATTTATTTCTTTCTCAAATAATTTTAATTCTAATGGTTTTGCAATCACAATTGCAATTACAACGGCTAAAACTATTCTTGGTAAAATCTGTGTAAATTCTTTCCATTTTGAATTTTGTTTTTTTAATGTAGAAACAATAAATCGATCTAAATTAAAAATTAATAATCCCCATAAAACCCCAAATCCTATGGAAACATATAAATTTTTAAAAACCGTAAATAATGAAAAACCTCCAGAAATACTTGCCATAATAGCAGTAAACAAGACCGTTCCACCTATTCCAAAATATTTTATTTTTTCTGACTTCGGACATTTTTCGAGCAATTCTGTATCTACACCAGAACACCATAAAAAGAATTTATTTAGCATAACCCAGTAGTTTGTTATACAAAGTAACGAAAAAATAATAGAAGTATTTTAATTTCCTTTCAATTTTTATTTGGAGCTTCCTTTTTCTCTTTCGCAAAACTCATAGAAAAAGTCGGGCTTTCCACTATATCTTTTGCTGCAAATCTGCAAGCAGCAAAAGGATGCCGTTTCAATCCCTAAGCCATAATTCAAAAAAAAATCCTACTTTCATAAAACTTGAAAAGTAGGATTTTTTATTTATTTAATTCTTTATTTATATTCTTCTGGAATCATGCAAACTGGAATCGGATTCATTTTATGTTTATTTGCTCGATTTCTATTTTTAAAAATTCTAAAAACTTCTTTTTTCCTTCCTTCAAAATCTTCTAAAGTTTTTCCATTTTCATCAGCTTTCATTGCCCATTCTAATTCATCATATGTTGCTCCAATTTGATCTTCATCAGTTCTATCATCACCAAAAAGTCCGTCTGTTGGTTTTGCATTTTGAATCGATATTGGAACATTTAATACGTTCGCTAAAGCAAAAACTTCCGATTTCATCAAATCTGCAATTGGACTGACATCTACACCTCCATCTCCGTATTTTGTATAAAATCCAACACCAAAATCTTCTACTTTATTTCCAGTTCCTGCAACCAGAGAACTATGCATTCCTGCAAAATAATATAAAGTTGTCATTCGAATTCTTGCACGAGTATTTGCTAAAGTTAAATCTAAAATAGGAGAACTTTCAGCAGTTGGCATCGCATTTTTAAAAGTTTCAAATGTTTCTGTTAAATCTGCTTCTATACTAGAAACATTCGAAAATCTTGATTTTAAATTCTCAATATGTTCTTTTGCTCTATTCACTTGACTTTGCTCTTGGTGAATTGGCATTTCCACACAAAGCGTATTAAAACCAGTCAAAGCACATAAAGAAGAAGTTACAGCAGAATCAATTCCACCTGAAATTCCAACAACAAAACCTTTAACTCCAGTATTTTCAGCATAATCTTTTAACCATGAAACAATGTGTTCTACTATTTTTTCAGAATTCATCTTAAACTAATTTTGTATTTTTGGCGTTTTACTAAAGCGGTAAATATATAAAATATAATGAGAATAAAATTTGTAGCCTTCACCCTATTGTTAGCACTTTTTGCTTGTGGAGAAAAACAGAAAAATCAAGTCGATGTATCAAACATTGCTATGGATACAGAAATTGTACGTTTTGAAAAGAAAATGTACGGAAAAAGTGATATCCCAGATCAAGAAAGATTAGAAAAATTAAAAGCAGAATTTCCAATTTTCTTTGATCACAGAGTTCCAGATTCTATTTATATAAATAAGATGAATTCGGAACAAAATAAAAGTTTATTTAAAGAAGTAGATTCTGTTTTTCCAAATATTGAAAAGCAAGAAAAAGAAATTAATGAACTTTTTAAACATGTAAAATATTATTATCCAAAATTTAAAGCACCAAAAGTAATTACAACTTTTTCGGAATTTGATTACACTTCTAATGTAATTTATGCTGATAGTCTTTTATTTATTTCTTTAGACATTTATTTAGGAAAAGAAAGTCCAGTTTATGAAGGTGTTCCAAGCTATATTGTAGAAAATTTTGAAGCTTCTCAAATCCCAGTTGATGTTGCAAAAGAATTTGCCTTACGCTTAAATCCAATGCGAAAAAACAGAACTTTTATTGAGAAATTAGTTTCAAAAGGTAAAATGATGTATGCAGTAGAATTATTTGCTCCATTCAAAACAGATGCTCAAAAGATTGGATATTCACAAGAAAAATTAGATTGGGCAGAAGCAAATGAAGCTTCAATTTGGAAATATTTCATTGAAAATAAATTATTGTATAGCACAGATTTCGAACTTGCAAATCGCTTTATAAATGAAGCTCCTTTTTCAAAATTTTATTTAGAAACAGATGGAGATTCTCCAGGTAGAATTGGAGAATGGGTAGGATGGCAAATTGTTCGTTCGTATATGAAAAATAATGATGTAACTTTGCAGCAATTATTTTTAACAAACGAAGAAGAAATTTTTAAAAAATCGAAATATAAACCTAAGAAATAATGGGAGTTATACATAAATCAGATATTAAATTCACTGTTGGATTAGACGAAAATAAAATTCCAGAAGAAATCAATTGGACAGCCGAAGATGGAGGAATTAAAGATGCAGAATCAAAAGCTTTAATGATTTCAGTTTGGGATCATAAAGCAAAAGATACTTTACGTATGGATCTTTGGACAAAAGATATGCCTGTTGATGAAATGAAACAGTTTTTTCACCAAACTTTAGTTTCTATGGCAAATACTTTTCAAAGAGCAACAGATGATCAAAAAATGAGCGATACAATGCGCGATTTCTGTGATTATTTTGCAGAAAAATTAGAATTGAAAAAACAATAATTTTAGAAAATTCGAATTTCAATTATAAAAGCACAATCCTTTAATTTATGTTTTGATGTAAAAATCGAGCTAAATTAAAGGGTTTTTCATTTCAATTCGTTAAAAAATAAACTAAAAATCACAACTCTTCGTTATTGCATCGATGAAGTATTTCTTTTACATAATTTTCCTATTTTTTTGCCAAATTACTTTTGCACAAATTGATACTTTACAACATTATTCTACCAAACATATTTCTTTACAAAAAAAAGAGATTAAAGTAGATTCTGTGAGTATTAATCCTGTGTATTTTGAAGTATTTAATGCAAAAAATCAAAAAATTGATACTTCTGCTTATAACATCGATTTTCAAACTGCAACTTTAACTTTCAAAACTGATTCTATTCCAAAAAATATTAAAGTTGTCTACAAAAAATATCCTTCTTTTCTTACTAGAAAATATGCAAAGTTTGATAAGAAATATATTACAAATTCAAGCTTTCAAGAAACTCAACGCTATGTTTTAAAACCTCGAAAATTAAAAAGTACTTTTAAACCATTTGACGGATTAAATACGAATGGAAGTATTTCACGAGGAATTACGGTAGGAAATAATCAAGATGCTGTTGTAAATTCAAATTTAGATTTACAAATTTCAGGAAAATTATCTGAGAAATTGACACTTCGCGCATCTATTTCTGATAGTAATATTCCTTTACAAGAAAATGGATACACGCAACAAGTAAATGAATTTGATCGTGTGTTTATTGAACTTTTCACAGATAATTGGAAAATAAAAGCTGGTGATGTTGATTTGCAAAATAGAGAAAGTAAATTTTTAAATTTTTCTAAAAAAGTTTCTGGAATTTCTGTAGATGGAATTATTAATGGTAAAAGAAGTGAAACAGATTTTATGGTTTCTGGTGCAGTTGTGAAAGGACAATTTACTTCCTATAAATTTGATGGAATTGAAGGAAATCAAGGTCCGTATAAACTTGCTGGGAATTTTAATGAAACGAACTTAATCATTGTAGCTGGAAGTGAAAAAATTTATGTAAATGGTCGTTTACTAAAGCGAGGAGAAAATAATGATTATGTCATTGATTATAATACAGCAGAACTTACTTTTACAGCAACATATCCGATAACTTCTTCAATGCGAATTACTGCGGAATATCAATATTCAGACAGAAATTATACTCGATTTGTAACTTATAATAAAGTTGGTCATAAACGAAAAGATTTTTCAATTCAAACATATTTTTATCACGAAGCAGATGCAAAAAATCAACCTTTACAGCAAAATTTAACAGAAGAACAAAAAGAAATTTTAGCTAATGCAGGAAATAATACTTCAGAAGTTTTTGCTCCTTCTGCGGTTCCTGAAGCTTTTTCTGAAAATAAAATTCTTTATAAAAAAGTATTAGCTGGTTCTGAAGAAATTTTCGAATTTTCAGACAATCCAGAAGATGAATTATTTCGAGTTACATTTACTTATATAGGAAACAATCAAGGGAGTTATGCAATAGAATCTACAATTGGAATTGGTAAAATTTATGAATATGTAGGCGAAAATCAAGGAGATTATTTACCTGTGGTTCGTTTAATTGCTCCAACTAAACTGCAAATTGTTGGTGTTCAAAGTGCAATTAACCCTACAGAAAAAACAGCTATTCAAACAGAATTAACTTTTAGCAATAATGATCAAAATTTGTTTTCTGATTTAGATAAGAATTTGGATCAGGGTTATGCTGGAGATTTTAATATTAAACAAACTATTTTTTCAAAGAAATATAAATTAGATGTAATTGGAAAATTCCTACATATTTCGGAAAATTTTAAAACTATAGAACGTTTTCAAAGTGTAGAATTTAATCGTGATTGGAACATTCCTTTAATTCAAGGAAAACAGCAAATGATTACAGGAGTTTTAGATTTTTATAATGAAAAAAATAAATTACAATTTACTTCTGAATTTTTAAATTTTGGAACAGATTATAAAGGAAATAAACAATCGATTCTTGGAATTATCAATACAAAACAATGGAAATTATTTTCTAATGGAAGTTATTTAACTACTGATAATACAACGATAGAAAGTAATTTTTTACGCTTTTATAGCAACTCTACATTTGATTTAAAAAAGAAATGGATTGGTGCGAAATTCAGCACAGAAAATAATGAAGAAACAGAAAAACAAACAAAACAATTGACGAATTTGAGTCAAAAGTTTGTAGAATATGAAGCTTCGTTTGGAATTGGTGATTCGCTGAATGTTTTTTCTGAAATTGGTTATAGAAATCGAATGACGGATAGTTTGCATTTACAGAAATTAGAAAGAGTTCAAAATGGAGAAACTTATTTCTTAAAGTCGCAATTAATTAATTCTAAAACTTCTAATTTGAAACTTTTTGTGAATTATCGAAAAGTAAACAATGTTTTTATAGAAAATGAGCAATCTTTAAATTCAAGAATTAGTTATCGACAAGTTTTTTGGAAGCAATTAGTGACAACAAATACAATTTATGAAACACTTTCTGGAACTTTACCTGAGCAAGAATTTACTTATGTAGAAGTGGAAGCTGGGCAAGGTTTTTATACTTGGATTGATTATAATGGAAATGGAATTAAAGAATTAAATGAGTTTGAAGTTGCACAATTTCCAGATCAAGCGACTTATTTACGTGTGAATCTTCCATCTTTAAAATATTTAAAAACAAATCAAGTAAAATTTAGTCAATCTTTACAATTAAATTTTAGTCGATGGCGACAAAAATCGGGAATTCGAAAGTTGTTATCACATTTTCATAATCAATCATTTATTTTAATTGATAACAAAAGAGAAAGAGAAGGTGAGCAATTTCATTTCAATCCGTTTGCAATTGATGAAGAAGATTTACTTGGTTTAAATTTCAGTTTTAGAAATAGTTTATTTTTCCATCGTGGACAAAGAAATTATTCTACAACCTATAATTTCACAAAGTCAGAAAACAAAATATTTCTTTCTATAGATGATGTTCAAAATACAATTACGCAACATCAAATTCAATTTCAACACGCATTGACGAAGTTTTGGGTTTTAGATATTTTGGGAACATTATCAGAAAATGAAAATCATTCAAGAAATTTTGCAAACAGAGATTATTTGATTAAAACAGAAAATATTAAACCTACAATTTCTTATGTTTTAAATCGAAATTCGCATTTAGATTTTTCATATGAATTTCAAGACAAACAAAATCAAATTGGCGAGCAAGAACAATTAGAACAACAAAATTTAGGATTTTCTTTTGCATTTTCGAAAGCGACAAAATATACAGTGACAGGAAACTTTAATTATATTTTAAATGCTTATGATGGAAATAATAATACACCTGTTGCTTATCAAATTTTAGAAGGGTTACAACCAGGAAAAAACTTTACTTGGGGAGCGATAATTCAGAAAAAACTGACAAGTTATTTAGATTTAAATATAAATTATTTAGGAAGAAAAAGTGAAGAAAACAAAGCTATTCATACAGGAACTGTACAATTAAGAGCTAATTTTTAAAAATAAAAAAGCGAGAAAAATTCCTCGCTTTCTTACTATTATGGGAAATATTAAATTGATTAATTCACAATTAATTTTGTATTATTTCCT
Source organism: Aureivirga marina (assembly GCF_015767265.1). Taxonomy (GTDB): domain Bacteria; phylum Bacteroidota; class Bacteroidia; order Flavobacteriales; family Flavobacteriaceae; genus Aureivirga; species Aureivirga marina. The sequence continues at coordinate 116,377 of NZ_JADPIB010000007.1, read as the reverse complement.
TTTTCGAATTTTACAATATAAGTTCCTTTTGTCAGAGAAGAAATTTTAATTTTTGAAGCATTTTTTCCTTCTAAAACTTTTCTACCTAAAGTATCAAATACTTCAAAATTTGCTGGTTTACTTAAAAATACTACAGAATTTGATGGATTTGGATAAAGATTAATTTCAGAGGTTTTTGTATAATCTTCTACATGAATAGTTGGATCTACATTTTCCAAAGAATAAACTGAAATGGACGCACTTACTTCATTTGCGACAACAATTAATCCTTTTTCTAAGGAATTATCATTTGGAGCGATATAAATTAATCCTTCTGGACCTAAATCATCATTTTCCACATCGTCAAAAGTTCTATTATTCACATAAACTTCAAATATAGGAGCAGTTGGGTTTGTAATGTCAAAAACCATAATTCCTCCTATTCTTTCCAATCCAACAAAAGCATAAAATTTATCATTAATTTCTTGTACAATCACACCTTCTGGCTCTGGTCCTTTATCATCCGAACGATTTTTAAAACTATCGCTACTATTACTTGTGTTGAACATTTCGCTATACATCGGATTTTCTTTGATAATTCTTTCCATTAAATCTGCACTATCATAAACCAATTCTCCAGTTTGTGCATTAAAAATAGAAAACGAGCGAGCTCCATAAGAATATAATTCATCAAAATCACCATCGTTATCAGTATCTCCAAGAGCAGTTGTAATTTTTAGTCTTCCTAAGTTTCTTTTTTCTTGAATAAAATCAGCATTTGGAAAAGCAGTCTCATCAAGTTCTAAATCTTTTACTCTTTCTTCTTCGCTAAATCCATCATAATCTCTTCCATCACCTTCATTTGCAGTAACAATGTATTTCACACCATCTTTTTCAAAATTTGCAATTCCATCTGGTTGGAACATTCCTTTTACATTCCAAGTACTCATAAAGATAAAATCCGTGTCATTTGAAGTATCAAAAGCATTTTTTTCTAAAGAATGATCTTTAAAACCAAAAGACTTAATATCTGTGATTGTATTTGAAATTAAATCAATTGTAGCATATGCATTATTTTCTTGTAAAACTACCCAAGCTGTAGAAGAATCTTCTGAAATAGTAATATATTCAGGTTCTAAATCTTGCGAAACAGAAGCATTTAGTCCAAAAATACGAATGTTAGCATTTTTTAAATTTTCCAATTCTGAATCGTAAGCGTTGAAATCTAAATTTGTCACATTAGAAGCAGAAATTTCAGCAATATTATCAGGAATTGAAATAATAGAAATACTTCCTTCAGGATCTATTGTATAATCATCATTTGGCTCTCCTTCATTTGCAACTAAAATAGAATTTCCATTTGGTGTAAAAGTTAGCATATCAGGTAAAACTCCAACTTCAACATTTGCTAAAATATCTCCAGAAGTATTTAAAAATACAACTTTTCCATTTGAAAAATCAGCACTTTTTATAGAAACAGCAACTAATTCTTCAAAAATTGTAACGCTAGTTACAGAAGAACCATATGGACTTAAATCAATAGAATCTTCTAAAGAAATTGATGAAACATCTGAAAAATCAAGAATTTGAAGCGTATTTTCTTCACTGTTTGTAACAAATAATTTTTGAGAAACAGGATCATGTGTTAAAATTTCTGCACCACCTAAATCAGAAAAACTTGTTTCATAAATCATTCCTAAAGAATTTGGAGCATCACCATCTAAATGCAATTCATCATCAGAAACATAAATTGTAGTAAATTCTTCTTCACCTAAATCTAAATTTGAAAAATTAGACAATTGAAGAGCGATAAAATAATCTTTATTTATTTCTGTATTTTGAGGAATTTCAACAGAAAACTCTTTTGAAGTTTCATCTTCTTCAAAAGTTATTGTTTGTGTAGAAAAAGTGAAATTTTCATTATTTGATAGGAACAAAGTCACGTCAACTGTAGCTTGAGAAGTTGTAGCCTCATCTAAAGTTAAGTTTATAAGAATAGATGATTCTGATTCAGAAACTGTATATATTTCTTCTTCAAAACTTACAACTGCATTTTGTTCTTCATTAATAATTGTAAAAGTACCTAAAGCAAAATGTGAACTCAAAGCTCCACCATCATTACAAGTTCCTTTTCCTAAAAAAAAACCTTGATTACCAAATGTCCAGTTTGCAACATTAAAATTTCCATTATTTGCTACAACATTGTCATTTCTTTTATAATAAGTATCTACATGTTCCCAAGAAGTGTCACTTCCATCAACACCATCTTCACCAAATCTATCAATTATAATTCCTTCAGGATTTACAATTTGAAAAGCATCATCTCCATTACTAGAAATTGTTCCACTTTCTAAAACATTCGTTGTAATTGCATATTCTGTTTCAAAAGTTTCAGCTCCGTTTGTGATATAAATAAAAGAATCCGTAATTGTTCCTAAACTAGATAAATTAATATTTGTAGTGAAACCATTTCCATTTGCTTGACGTTGAACGTTCCAATCAGTTAAATCAACTGTACCATTTACATAGATTTCCAGAACTCTTCCAGAAGCTCCAGAACATGGAGAATCTACATAACTAGTGATAACAGGAGTTTGCGCAAATGTTATCATACTTAATAGAAATGCAAGTAAAAATGAGTAGTTTTTGTTCATAAAATTTCTTTTAGTAATTGTTAAATTATTGCATTCAATATTACTTTAGAAAATTAAAAATATGAACATCAAATCATTATATTAATTTTAATACAATGTAAAAAATGTCTTTTTTAAGTTATCAAAACATTTTGTAAAATTGGAAAAATAAAAAAGGGCTACATTTTTCAATGTAACCCTTAAATATATTATTTAGTAAAATTACTTTACGATTAATTTTGCGTTTGTTCCTTCTAATCTTACAACATAAGATCCTTTAGTTAAAGTAGAAACATTGATTGTATTAGCTTTCTCACCTTCTAATACTTTTCTTCCTAACATATCATAAACTTCGTAAGAAGAAGCTTTAGATAAATTTACAACTCCACTTGAAGTTGGATTAGGATACATAGAAATTGCATTGTTTAATTCGAATTCGTTTACATTTAATGCATCAACGATATCAGCAGCATTTCTTGGAGAAATTTGGTAAGTTCCATTATACTCTCCAGCAACTCCTGTAATGTTTTTAGCATCTTGAGGAAGAACTTGACCGATATAATCAACATCATAGAATCCAGTTCTTAACACAGCTGTATTAGCTCCATCAGTGATATCATAATTTGTTCCATTAGCATAAACAGCAGTTCCATCAGCTTCTGTGAAAGTAACATTTGTTAATTCTACTAATTCAGACTCATAGTTTTCACCATTTGTATTAAATTCTTCAACAGTAATAGTTTGGATTGCAACTTCATTTCCGTTAGAAACTACAGATCCTGCATCTTCTGTTGGAACTAACTGTAATAATCCATTGAATTCTTTTACCTGTCCTTTGAATCCAGTAACAATATCTCCAACAGTCATATCTGTTGTGATAATTCCATCATTATCATAAATTAAAATTCCAGAAACAGTATCTTCTTTATCTTGGATCCATTTTCTGTTTTTATAACTATCAGTTTGAGAGATGATAACTTCACCAGTAATTTCATAGAATCCATCTAATCCATTTGCTGCAACGTGCTCTCTTAATTCAGTAATAGAAGCAACTTGATTTTCCGCTTTAATTGAGAAATTTAATTCTACTAAAACAGGGTTTGCTAAATCATTTCCATCATTATCAACTAATTTGATTTTTAAAGTATAATCTCCTAAAGTTAATCCTGATAACATAATGTTTGATTCATTAAACTTATTATTTGAAGTTGAAAAATCATCCATTGACCAAATAATATAACCATCTCCGTCAGCAGCAGTTTCATCTGAAGATAAATTGAAGTTTCCTAAATTAAATTCAACTTCTAATTCTGTTATCTCTGGTCCGAAAGTAGCATTATTCGAAGGATTTGCTATAGATAAAGTTGGATTTAAAACAACTTCACCTCCTGTATAAGTTCCAAATTGGAAAGTAGTATTTAATGCTGTAGCACTATTACATAAACCTAAATCATCGAAAGCATCAACCTCTCCAATAGTCCAATTATTTATATCAAAAGAACCTCCATTTGCAGCAGTTCCTGCATTTCTTTTAGCGTATGTATCTTGGTATTCCCAAGCTGTTCCTGTTCCATCAACACCGTCTTCACCAAATCTATCGATTACTAATCCTGCATTGTCAACAATTTGAAAACGGTCATCACCATTCATGTTGATTCCACCATCAACTAAAACACCTGTATTAATTCCAAATTCAGCTTCTAAAATATCTGCATCATTTGTTAAATAAACATATTCATCTGTTTTAGATCCTAATGAACTTAAATCAATATCATATTGGAAATCGTCTGTGTTTGCATTTGTTTGTTTTTGAAATTTCCAGTTTGTAAAATCAACTGTACCTTCTACATACAATTCAACAGTTTTTCCGTTACCGTTTGGACAAGGTGAATCTACTACACCTGTGATTAATGCTGACTGAGCATAAGATGCTACTGATAAAACTGAAGCAGCTAAAAATGCGTAATTTTTTTTCATAAAAATATCCTTTGTAATTTAATTTTTGGCTCCAAATGTAACGCAAGTTAAACCTATTAACAAAAATTTTAATGTTAAGTTAAAATTAAGTTTTGAAAAAATGATTTAAGTCACATTTTCGTTATTTAAATAACAAATTATCAGTACTTAAAATGGTAAAAATGAAATTAAGGAAAGTAAGTTTAAAGCAAAAAAAATCCCAAATCTAAAAGACTTGGGATTTTAAGTGGTACCTCCAGGAATCGAACCAGGGACACACGGATTTTCAGTCCGTTGCTCTACCAACTGAGCTAAGGTACCATACCTTTGTTGCGGTTAAGCGGTTGCAAATATATATAAAGTTTCCAAACTGAAAAACTTTTTTGAAAGTTTTTTAAAGCTTTTTTTAGCAAAAAATCATAACATTCTATTTTTCAATAAAATAAATTTAAAACTTTTTTTACTCTAAAATTTCAATTTTCATATGAACATCCACAAATGGCCATTCTTCGCGATCTACTTTTACTTTTGAAATCTTTTCAATAACATCAAAGCCTTTTGTCACTTGACCAAAAACAGTATGTTCACCATCTAAATGATGTTCACCTTTTGGGCTTAAAACAATATAAAATTCAAAAGGTGTTGAAAGTTTTTTAGGATTATTATTCCAGCTTCTTGCCGCAGCTAATGCTCCTTGTTTATGTTTTCTATTTTTTCGAAACTCAGGAAGAATTCTGTATTGTTGGAATTTCTTACGCATTTCGGCAGTTCTTTTATTATCAGAATCTCCTCCTTGAATAATAAATTCCTCTACAACTCTATGAAAAGATGTTGTATCAAAATAGCCTTCTTTAACTAAAAAAATAAAACTTGCTCTATGAATTGGCGTATCTTCAAACAATGTAACGTCTATATCTCCTAGCCTTGTTTTAATTCGCAATTTTGTTTCCGGATTATCTTTTCCATATTGTTCTAAAAACTCATAAGAAATTTCAAGCGATTCTTTTTTTATGATTTCCTCTTGAATTTTCTTTTTTTCTTGTTTTTGAATTTCTGTTTTATGAATATTTTCTTTTACTTTTTCTTGATTTGTGTTTTCACCACAAGAAATGAAAATCAAAAATAAACTGATAAAAACGATTTTATGGAAATGATTCTTTTTCATTTTATTTTTTTTTAATGCATTGAAAATACGATAGCTGCAAAAATTAAAATAGACAAAACAATCACTATTCCAACTATTGTAGCCGTGTTTTTATATTGTAATTTATGAATTTTCAAGTCTTTTCTATAACTATAAATTAGAGCAGCTGCAAAAACAACTACAAAAAATACTGCAAATGCTATTTGACCTTTTGTAAACATTTATCTTTCTTTAAATTTGATTTTGCAAAAATAAGGAAAAACAAAACTTAAATCCGAATAAATGAAAAAACAACTAGACGCTGTAAAAGATTTTCATGATGCTTTTGGGCAAGATGTGAATATAAATCCAACAACAACACTTTCTAAGGAAATTATTGAACTTCGTTATAAATTGATGGCAGAAGAGAATGAAGAATATTTAGAAGCCGCTAGAAATAATGATTTAGTAGAAGTTGCTGATGCGCTTGGAGATATGCTTTATATTCTTTGTGGAACGATGTTAACGCATGGAATGCAGCATAAAATTGAAGAAGTTTTTGATGAAATTCAAAGAAGTAACATGAGTAAATTAGGAGAAGATGGAAAACCAATTTATCGAGAAGATGGAAAAGTTTTAAAAGGTCCTAATTATTTTAAACCAAATATTAAAGAAATTATTGAAAACTAATCTAATAAAAATCCTTTCAGTTAAAATGAGGGGATTTTTTATTTATATTAGAAACCATTTAAAAAATATATTCTATGAAAAATAAAATTGCTGTGATAATAACTATTATTACTTTATCAAGTTGTAAAAGTAATTTACAATTAATTGAAACAGATATTGCTTCAAATCTAACTTCTGATGAAACTCAAGCTATAATTCAAAGTCAAAAATATAAGGAAAGAATTATGGTACTTCACAATGGAGAATTAAAAAGTTATTTGGAGTATGACAAATTAGGTTTAAAGCAACCTAAAGAAATGAGAAAGATTTCAGGTAAGGAAGAAATTGCAAAATATAATGTTACAAATTGCAACCTTTTATTAATTATTAATGATTAATTTCTTTTAAACCTTATTATATTATATATTTCTATTTATTTTTAATCATAATTAGAATCAAATTTAATTTTAATCACTGTTTTCAGGTATAATTATAATATTTTTTAATTAAAACGTTTTTTTTGGTTAAATTTTATCTATATTGCTTTCATATAGCTATGAAACAATTAAAAAATTGTACAATTTAATTTTAATCTTAAAAAATTTTTATTATGAAAAAAGTATTTTTATTACTTGCTATTTTATTTAGCGTAAACAGTTTATTTTCACAGACTTTTAATAATCCTCCAAATTCAACTCCTGGTCTTATAGATCTTGAAACAAGTCTTTGTTTTCCTGGATCTAATTTTAGAGCTATTATAAACCCTTATTTATGTGGAGATTGTGGTGGTAAAATTGAAGTAGAAACAAATTTTGGAACAAATGAATGTGAAAAATATAGTTATCAATATGTATTTACATTATCAGATGGAACGAAAAAAATTGAAAAAAGTTTCTTTAACCTTAGTGGAGTTGATTATCTAACTTTACATGATGGAAGTATTTATGATTTCAATCTTCCTTTAAAGGTTAGATTAACTGTTTGGAGATATGACAATAGTGAAGAAATTTCTTTTCCTTCATTACAAGCACAAAAAGAAATTTATATCAACAGTATTGCACAATGGTATGAATAATTAATAATTCTTTCTTATAAAAAAATCTCGACCAGATTTGGTCGAGATTTTTTTTATATAAGATTGTAAATTTCTTATCCTCCGAAGTCATCAAAACGTACGTTTTCTGGTGGTACACCAAAATCATCACACATTTTCACAACTGCATTATTCATCATAGGAGGTCCACAGAAATAGAATTCAATATCTTCTGGAGCATCATGCTTCGTTAAATATTGATCGATTACTGCTTGGTGAACGAATCCTACGAATCCATCTCCTTCTGTATCGTTAACATCTTTCTTCTCTTTCCAGTTATCTTCTGGTAATGGCTCAGAAAGTACTAAATAGAACTTGAAGTTAGGGAATTGTTTCTCTAATTGATAGAAGTGATCTAAATAGAATAACTCACGCTTAGAACGTCCTCCGTACCAGTAAGTAACTTTTCTTCCTGTCTTTAATGTTTTGAATAAGTGGTATAAGTGAGAACGCATTGGTGCCATTCCTGCTCCTCCACCTACATATAACATTTCGGCATCAGATTCGTTGATAAAGAACTCTCCATAAGGTCCAGAAACTGTTACAGTATCACCTGGTTTTCTAGAGAAAATATAAGATGATGCAACCCCTGGGTTAACATCCATCCATCCATTTTTGTTACGATCCCATGGCGGCGTAGCAATACGAACATTTAACATAATTCTTCTTCCTTCTGCTGGGTAAGAAGCCATTGAGTATGCACGTTCTACGTTTTCACCATTTTTCATTTTTAATGGCCATAATCCAAATTTATCCCACTCAACCTTAAATTTCTCAGGCTCTCCTGGGTGCTCTTCTGGATGTGCTGTAATATCGATATCTTTATAATCGATTTCACATTTAGGAATTTCAATCTGGATATATCCTCCAGCTTTATAATCCATGTCTTCTGGTAACTCAACGATAAATTCTTTAATAAAAGATGCTACGTTGTAGTTAGAAACAACTTTTGCTTCCCATTTCTTAATTCCAAAAATTTCTTCTGGAATAGAAATATCCATATCTCCTTTTACTTTTACCTGACAAGCAAGACGAGCTCCTTCAGCTAATTCTTTTCTAGTAAAGTGTGGAGTTTCTGTTGGAAGTGCTTCACCACCTCCAGAGTGTACGTGACACTCACACTGAATACAAGATCCACCTCCACCACAAGCTGATGGTAAAAATATTTTTTCGTTTCCTAGTGTATTTAATAGAGTTGCTCCTGAAGAAACCTCTATTTCTTTTTCACCGTTAATCTTAATTTTTACTGGTCCAGAAGGAACAAGTTTTGACTTGGCATATAATAATACCATCACCAAGACTAAGATTACTAGCAAGAATGCTACGATACTTATTACTATTGTCATTTTGTTTTATTTTTTTTATAAAGTGATACCAGAAAAACTCATAAATCCAATAGCCATAAGACCAGTGATGATAAAAGTAATTCCTAATCCTTTTAATGGTTCTGGAACATTTGAATATGTAATTTTCTCACGAATAGCAGCAATTGCAACGATTGCTAAAAACCATCCAATTCCTGATCCTAAACCAAAGCTGAATGATTCTGCAATGTTTGAGAAACTTTTTTGTTGCATGAATAATGATCCTCCTAAGATTGCACAGTTTACTGCGATAAGTGGTAAGAAAATACCTAAAGCGTTGTAAAGTGCTGGAGCGAATTTTTCAACAACCATCTCTACTAATTGTACCATTGATGCAATTACAGCGATAAACATGATGAAACTTAAGAAGCTTAAGTCGATGTTGCTATATCCTTCACCTAACCAAGATAAAGCTCCTGGTTTTAATACGTATTCGTTCAACAAGTAGTTAATTGGAACTGTAATCGATAATACGAAAATTACAGCAGCTCCCATACCTGCAGAAGTCTTAACGGTTTTAGATACCGCCAAGTATGAACACATTCCTAAGAAGTATGCGAAAATCATATTGTCTATGAAGATACTTCTCACAAAAATATTTACTAATTCCATAGTGTTGTGCTTTTAATAATTTATTGTTGACGGCTTATTTTTCAATTAACTTTCTGTTCTTATAACGTTGTACCCAAATGATGATACCTACAGTAATTAAGGCCATTGGAGATAATAACATGAATCCGTTATTTTCATATCCTAATGCATATAAACCTGTAGAATCAGCAATTGTTTTAGCTTTATGTCCAAGAACTTCCATTCCGAATAATTTTCCAGAACCTAATAACTCTCTAAAGAAAGCTACAAGAATAAGGATAAATCCATATCCAGCAGCATTTCCGATACCATCTAAGAAAGCTTTCCATGGTCCGTTTCCTAAAGCAAATGCTTCAAGACGTCCCATTACGATACAGTTTGTAATAATTAATCCTACGAATACAGATAATTCTTTACTTACATCATAAGCATAAGCTTTTAACACCTGATCTACAATAATTACTAAAGACGCAACAATTAATAATTGTACGATAATACGAATACGATTTGGAATTAAGTTACGTAATAAAGAAACGATTACGTTACTTGCACAAACCACAAACAATACTGCGATTGCCATTACTACAGCAGGTTTTAACTGAACTGTAATTGCTAACGCTGAACAAATTCCTAATACCTGAACGGTAATTGGGTTGTTATCATTTAATGGATCAGATAACAATGCTCTGTTTTTCTTTGAAAACAATGGTTCTTTTTCTTCTGCCATGATTAGTATTGTTTAAAGTATGGTAAATAATGTGCTAACCTTTCTGAAACCATTTTAGAAACACCATCAGAAGTAATTGTTCCTCCTGAGATAGCATCTACTCCGTGTTTGTCTCCAGCAGGAGCTCCACCTTTAATAGTTTTTACAGAAACGAAGTTGTTTGTCGTATAATCTCCGTTAGCCTCTTTTAAGATTTGTTTTCCGATGAACTGATCTTCGAACCATTGTTGCGTAATTTCCGCACCTAATCCAGGAGTTTCTCCTTTGTGATCGAATACAGCACCAGCTACTGTGTTTTTATCTCCTTCTAAGGCAACATATCCCCAGATATCATCCCATAATCCAGCTCCATATAAAGGAATGATGTAGAATTTCTTCCCATCTTTTTCAGCTGTATAAACTGGGTATCTTTGATCACCTGGTTTCTTTTTAATTTCTTTCTTTAAGTCGATATCAAATGCAGGAACTTCTTTATCTATACTTCCATCTTCTTTTAAAGAAATTTGTTCCTTAATATATTTATCAAATTCAGCAGGAGCTTGATCTCTGTCAACCTTTACACCGATAGTTGATAAAATATTTTGCATTTTCTCATTTCTAACGTTTGCATCTTGCATAGGTTTTAAAGCAGTTGCTAAAAAAGCTAATACAGAAGCAATCACAACAACCATGGCTATTGCGAATATAAAAGTATATGAATTACTATTTCTATCCATGATTTATGCTGCTTTTAAATTTTCTTCTAATCTTTTCTTTCTACGTTTGATGTTTCCAGCAATTACATAGTGATCAATTGTTGGAGCAAAAACGTTCATTAATAAAATAGCCATCATCATTCCTTCTGGATAAGCTCCGTTGAATACACGAATCATGATTGCTAATAAACCGATGAAGAATCCATAAATCCATTTTCCTTTTACTGTTTGTGCAGCAGAAACTGGATCTGTAGCCATGAATACAACTCCAAAAGCGAATCCTCCAACTAATAAGTGTTGCCACCAAGGGAAATCCATTAAAGCATTCACTCCAATAGCATTAAAAATTAATCCCATTACAGCTCCACCAATTGTAGCTCCTAACATTACTCTCCAACTAGCAACACCAGTGAATAATAATAAAGCAGCTCCGATAAGAATCATCAATACTGAAGTCTCACCAACAGAACCTGGAATATATCCCATGAACATGTCTAAAACTGAATATCCAGCGCTTTCACCAGCAGCTAAAGAACCTAAAATAGTTTCTCCAGTTACACCATCAACTCCTGCGTTTGTTACCCAAACTTTATCTCCTGACATAAATGGAGCATAAGAGAAGAATGCAAATGCACGAGCAACTAATGCTGGATTTAAGATATTCATTCCTGTTCCTCCAAATGCTTCTTTACCAATAATTACAGCGAAAGCAACAGAAACTGCTAACATCCATAATGGTAAATCAATTGGCATAATAAGAGGAATTAACATCCCCGATACTAAGTATCCTTCGTTAATTTCGTGTCCACGATAAATAGCGAAAGCAAACTCAATTGTTAAACCTACAACATATGATACAACTACCATTGGTAAGAACTTTAAAGCTCCATACCCTAATAATTCCATCATTCCAGGCATATTATTTGGATCTAATTGGTAATAATATTGATAACCAACATTCCACATACCAAAAATCATTGCTGGAATTAACGCAGCAACAACTGTAATCATTACACGTTTCAAATCTACACCATCACGAACATGTGCTCCTGTCTTTGTTGTGTGATTTGGAACGAAAAGAAAAGTATCAAATCCGTTGAATGCTGGACCAAGCTTTTCATATTTTCCTCCTTTGTCAAAAAGAGGTTTATATTTGTCTAGTGTTTTTCTAAAAAAATTCATTATCCAACTTCTTTAATCATTATATCTAAAGCTTCACGGATGATTTTTTGTGCTTCAATTTTAGAAGTATTTGTAAAATCAATTAAAGCAAAATCTTCTGGGGCAACTTCGTAAATACCTAAACTTTCCATTTTTTCGATATCTCCAATCATTGCAGCTTTTAATAATTGCATTGGATAAATATCAATTGGCATTACTTTTTCCATCTCTCCTGTAACTACTAAAGCACGCTCCTCACCGTTAAGGTTTGTATCTAAAACGTACTCTTTGTTTGGAGATAACCAAGAGAAAAATAATTTAGACATACTAAATTTATTATTCTTAGTAAATGGTAACCATCCCATGAAATCATAATAATTTCCTTCAGGAATTACAGAAATTAGATTGTCATAGAAACCAAAAAATCCATCTTTTCCGATAGAAGTTCCAGTTAATACATCACCACTAATTACACGAACATTATCAGAAGAAAGTTTTCCTTTTAATAATTCAGCAACATTTTCACCTTGTGTGATTTTGTGATATCTTGGCATGTCTACTTCTGAACCTGCTAAAGCAACTGTTCTTGTAGCATCATACTTACCTGTTAAAAACAGTCTTCCAATTACAACAACATCTTGTGGTGCAATTGTCCAAACACGCTCACCTTGGTTTATTGGGTTGATTTTGTGAATCTGTACCCCAACATTTCCTGCTGGATGCTTTCCTGTTACATTATGTAATGTAACTCCTTGCACATTATTAAAAAATGATGTTGAATTACCGTCAACTGATAAATGAATATTACCAGTAGTTAGTTTTGTAAGCGCATCAATTCCAACTTGAAATGCTTCTTTTTCATCTTCTAAAGCAAAAGAATTATCTGCTGCTAATGGAGCAGTATTAATTCCTGAAATGAAAATTGCCTTTGGCTCGTCAGCTGGATTTGCAACAATGTCATATGGACGTTGTTTGATAAATGGCCAGCATCCTCCCTCTAGCAAGTATTCTTTTACTTCAGCAGTTGAAAGATTTGTTGGATTTTTTGTACCAAAATCGTGGTACTCGTTTTTAGCATCTGAAACGATTTTCACCGCTAAAATCTTACGCTTAGCACCTCTTTCTACTTCCGAAATTACTCCACTTACAGGTGATAAGAATTTAATTTTGTCGTTATTTTTTGAATGAAATAACGGACTACCTGCTTTTACTGTATCACCAACTTTTACATTAAGTTTTGGAACAACTCCCTGAATGTCTGTTGGTTTAATGGCGAAGTCCTTCGAACGTGGTGCGTCTGAAATTACTTTTTCAGCCTTTCCTTTCAGCTTAATGTCTAAGCCTTTTCTGATTCGAATGTCTTGTGACATATTTATATTTGAATTAATTGTCTTTAAAAACCACGCAAATTTATACAATTTCAATTTTTTATATCAATTTTTGACCTCTTTTATAAGTATTAAAATCCTTATTTATAATTATTCTAAATAAATTTTATGAACTTATTACAAACTTATTGCATAAGATTTTAGTAATTTTACGTTTGTATTGTAGTATTATTACATGATTTCTAACTAAAAATTTAAAATTATATGCGTTCCATAAAAATTTTATGTTTTGGCTTCATCTATTTATTTTTCAATGGATTATATGCACAAGACTTATTAGATGCACCATTACCAGAAAATATTCGAACGGCAATTTTACGACCTGTAGCTACGAATCAATATACACCAATTATTAAGCTTGGTGAACGAATTAAGCTATCATTTGATGATTTAAACGCGGATAATAAAGATTATTTCTATAAAATAACACATTGTGATTTTAATTGGCAACCGACAAATATCTCTTTAACGGAATATTTGGATGGTTATTCTGAAGATCGAATTCGAAATTTTGAAATTTCTTTTAATACACTTCAAGATTACACACATTATGAAGTTACGATTCCGAATAATAATATGGTAATTTTAATTAGTGGAAATTATGTAATTACAGTAATGGATGAAGATGAAAATCCAGTTTTTGAAAAAAGATTTATTGTTTATGAACCAAGAGTAACTGTCGGTGTTACAGTTCAAAAATCTAGAGATGTTACATATATTCAAGAAAAACAAAATGTACAATTTATCATTGATCATCCGAACTTAAACATCAACAATCCTAAATTGGAAATCAAAACCATGATTCTTCAAAATGATGATTGGAATACTGCAATTACAAATTTATCACCACAATATTATAGAGGAACTCAAATGCTCTATAAATATGGAAAAGAATCTTCTTTTTGGGGAAATAATGAATTTTTATACTTTGATTCTAAAGAAATCCGTATCGGAACTGCAAATATTCATCGTTCGGAAAGAGGTTCTGAAATATATAATACGTATCTTTATGTGGACAAAGAGAGGAGATATAAACCTTACACATATTATCCGGGCATAAATGGTAATTTTGTTATCCGTACTTTGGATGGAGAAGATGCAAGTGTTGAGGCGGATTATTCTACAGTTCATTTTTATTTAGATACGGATGGAGAATTAGATCCAAACAAAAAAGTTTATGTAAGTGGTGCTTTTAATAGTTGGAAACATAATTATATAAATGAAATGACTTATAATTCTGATTCTGGTTTGTATGAATTGGATATGGAAATGAAACAAGGATTTTATAATTATCGTTATAGTGTAATTGATGCAAACGGACTGATAAACAACCATGAAATTGATGGATCTTTTTATCAAACCAATAATTTATATCGTGTAATTGTTTATTATCACCAATTCGGAAGTCGCTATACAAGAGTAATAGGAATGGGACTAACAAATTCTGAAAGATTTCAAAATTAGTTAACCTAGAAATTCCTATCTTTGAACAGAAATTGTGTTTTTATAACGATATGGTTTTTCAAGTTACAAATGGTATTAAAATCTCTGTTAAGACAGAATTTGAAAGTACAATTTATAGAAATTATAAATTGCACTATATCTTTTCGTATCGTTTAAGTATCGAAAACCAAAGTAATGACACAGTTCAACTACTACGAAGAAATTGGAAAGTTTTTGATTCTTTAAATGAAATTGAAGATATAAATGGCGAAGGAGTAATCGGAGAAAAACCAATTTTAAAACCGAAAGAAAAATTCACCTACAAATCCCATTGTATTTTGACATCTACAATAGGCGCAATGAAGGGGTATTTTGAGATGATAAATTTTACTACTACTCAAAATTTTGAAGTAAAAATCCCAACATTTCAGCTTATAGTCAAAGGCGCTATTAACTAAATTCATGAAACGAAATAGAAGATTACTTAAACTTCTCAAAGTCAAAAGAAAAGTATCTCAAGTAAATATTCCTCTTCCTAAGAAAAAAATTAAAGAGAAAAAATTAGAATTACATTGTTTAAATTGTGGACATCCACTTCGAATTGACGATAAATTTTGTGCCAATTGCGGACAAAAAAATATTGAAAGCAAATTAAAATTTAAACGATTAATCTTAGAATTTCTAGGAAGTATTATTGCATATGATGCAAAACTTTGGAAATCGCTTTATTATCTTATCACAAAACCAGGAAAAATTACAGAAGAATATGTTTCTGGAAAAAGAGCTCGTTTTGTAAATCCATATAAGTTTTATTTCAGCGTAAGTATTATCTATTTTATTCTTGTTAGTTTTCTTGAAAGTGAAAATATCAAAGCTTTAAATGAAGGTTTTTTTCATGAATTACAATCTAAAAATATAGATGTTAAAAAAGATAATGTAGCTTTTGACAGAAACGATTTAAAATATAAAAAAGACCAATTTCATGTCAGTATGTTTTATGATTATATCAAAGCACATCCTGATAAAAAAAGTCAAGAAGGTCTAAAAGAAATGGAAATGGAAGATACACGATTTAATAATTTTGTGTATCATAAAATGCAAGATGCTTATAATTTTACACATGGGAAAAATTTAGATTCCTTAGTACAAAAAGTAATGTCATACGCTTCCTTGTTTTTATTTCTATTCTTGCCATTTTTTGCTTTATATCTAAAACTCTTTTATATGAGGCGGGATAGATATTACATGGAACATCTTGTTTTTGCTTTTCATACGCAAACAATGTTGTTTCTCTCTTTAGTTCTCTTTGCTTTTATTGAAATTGTTTCAACTTGGGGAGCTGGATTTATTCCTTATGCAATTTTCTTAGTGTATCTTTTCATAGCGATGAAACGATATTATAAACAAAGTATTTTTAAAACATTAATGAAGTTTATTCTTCTAAATATTATTTATGTTTTCTTTGTAATGCTTGGGTTTATCTTACTTGGATTTATTTCTTTCTTACTATATTAAACAAAAAGCATTTCTTTAAATAATTAAAGAAATGCTTTTTTTATATTTTATGTTTTTATTCTAAAATAAATTCTGTTTCATTTATTTCTGTTCCAACTTTTGCAAACTTATCTGTATATATTTTAAAAGTTAAATATCTATCGTAAGAAATATTTTCTTCAAAAAATAAAGAGATCTTTGCTTTTTTCTTTGTTGGGTTTTTATCTAAAATTAATTGTAATTCTGATTTAAATGCTTCTTCCGATATCTTTTTATTTTGAATCGAAACTTCTTTTCTATCAATTAAAACTGGAACTTGATAAAAATTAGAATCCAATCTTGTTTTCACCAAATCTTCAAAAGAATTCTTTGTGTTCGTATATTTTGTATTCGTAAAATTCAAAAAACTCAATTTATTATCTTCTGAATTCGCATAACTAAAATAATTTCCAACACTATCTTTTACTTCATGCATTCCTTCTTCAAAATGCTTTGTTTTATACTTTTCTAAATCTTTGAAAATTTGCTTTAAAGTAAAACGCTTATCAATATTGAAAACCCAGTTTGTAGATTTTATCAAATTATTTTTATTCAAACTCACCAAAGTATCTTGTCCTTTCTCTTCGAAGAAAAACCAAATTTGTGAGTGATTTAAAATTTCTTCCTGTCCTTTTTCAGCAATTAAAGGAAGTTTAATTTCTTTTTTAGAACAACTTGTAAAAAAGATTACAAGAATTAAAAAACGAAATAGTTTCATAAAGTTTAGTTTTGATTATATAATTCCCAAATTTTAATCGCTTCAACGGCTTCTTTTACATCATGAACTCTCAAAATTGAAGCACCATTTTCTAAAGCCAAAGTATTTACAACAGTTGTTGCATTTAAAGCAGTTTGCGCAGTTCCTCCTAAAGGTTTATACAACATTGATTTTCTTGAAACACCTACTAATAAAGGTAATTCAAATGATTCAAAAAGTCGCATTTTTTTCAATAATTCATAATTATGTGAAATCGTTTTTCCAAATCCAAAACCAACATCTAAAATAATATCATTTACACCTTTTTCTAAGGCTTTTTTAACTTTTTCAGAAAAATAAAAAGTAATTTCTTTAATTAAATTATCGTAAGTAGGATTTTTCTGCATAGTTTGTGGCGTTCCTTTCATATGCATTAAAATATAAGGTACATCATATTTTGCTACAACATCTAACATTTCATCATCCATTACTCCACCAGAAATATCATTGATAATTGCTGCTCCAGCTTCCAAACAAACTTCCGCAACTTTACTACGAAAGGTATCAATCGAAATAATAATTTCAGGAAATTTCTCCACTAAAAGATTTACAATTGGAACAATTCGATTTATTTCTTCTTCTTCAGAAATATGTATTGCATTCGGACGTGATGAATATGCTCCAATATCAATAATTGTCGCTCCTTCCACTAACATTTTTTTCACTTGTGAAAGAATTGCTTCTGCATCTTTATATTTTCCTCCATCATAAAAAGAATCTGGAGTTAAATTTAAAATTCCCATCACAATTGGAGAATTCAAATCAATTAATTTTCCTTTACAATTAATGCTTCTCATTTTTCTTTTCTTACAGCAGTATCAATTACTTTACTTACTTTTTCAGCTTTATATGCATACATTTTCTCAATTAAATCTTCCAAAGAATCACTCACCAAAACCATATCTCTGTTTTGCTGACGAAGAAATCCTTCTTTTACCATCAAATCTAATTGTTCTAACATTGCATCATAAAATCCATTTGTATTTAAAAATCCTACAGGTTTTTCTTCAATCCCAAGTTGACCAAGTGTCAATGCTTCAAAAATTTCATCTAAAGTTCCAAATCCACCTGCAAGAGCAATATAACCATCCACTAATTTACTCATTTCAATTTTTCGTTGGCTCATTGTTTTAGTCACAATAATTTGAGAAACTTTATCATGAATAATTTCTTCATGACGCAACATTTCAGGAATTACTCCAATCGTATGACCATTTTTTTCATGAACAGCATCTGCAACTGTTCCCATCAAACCAATTTTTCCTCCACCATATACTAATCCAATATCATTTTTTGCAAAATAATTTCCTACTTCTTTTGCTACATCTGTATAAATTGTGTTAAAACCTTGGCTTGCTCCACAAAATACTGCTATCTTCTTCATTTATGAAAAACTTATATTTTTATAATCCTTAAATTTGTCCGAAATTTACGGAAATAATTAAAGCTATATGCAAAATACATCAGAACAATACGATAAAGTAATCGAAAAGTGTAGATCCTTATTCATAAATAAAATGTCTGATTATGGAAGTGCTTGGAGAATTTTAAGACTTCCTTCTTTGACAGATCAAATTTTTATCAAAGCGCAGCGAATTCGACAATTACAAGAAAGTAGTGTTCGAAAAGTAGATGAAGGAGAAGTGAGCGAATTTATCGGAATCATCAATTATTCTGTGATGGCTTTAGTACAATATGAAAAAGGCTATGCAAATGCTCCTGATTTAAATACAGAAGAAGCTACAGAATTATATGATAAGCATATTAAAATCACAAAAGAATTAATGGAAAATAAGAATCACGATTATGGGGAAGCATGGCGTGATATGCGAATTAGTTCTTTAACGGATTTGATTTTACAAAAGCTTTTAAGAGTAAAACAAATTGAAGATAATAAAGGTAAAACAATCGTTTCTGAAGGAATTGATGCAAATTATCAAGACATGATAAATTATGCTGTTTTTGCCTTAATATTACATGAAGAAAATAAATAAAACTATTAAACATGAAAATACTAGTACATTTAGCAAGACTCTTAGTAGGAGTAACTTTTATTTTTTCTGGATTTGTAAAATTGGTTGATCCTCTTGGATCTTCATACAAATTCCAAGAATATTTTAGCTCTGAAGTTTTAGATTTAGAATTTTTAATTCCTTATGCTTTACCTTTCTCCATCATTATGATTGTTGCAGAATTGGTTCTTGGAGTCATGTTACTTGTAGGATATTTGCGAAAGTTTACGGTTTGGAGTTTATTTATTTTAATGCTGATTTTCCTTTTCTTGACTTGGTATTCGGCTTATTATGATAAAGTAACAGATTGCGGATGTTTTGGTGATGCAGTAAAACTATCTACTTGGGGAACTTTCTATAAAAATGTTATTTTAATTGTATTTAATATCATTTTAATTGCAGGAGTAAAACATATTAAACCTCTTTTTGGAAAAGGTTTTGCCAGAATTGTAACTTTCCTTTCTTTAGTTGGTTCTTTATTTATTACTTATTATGTATTAAATCATTTACCAATTATCGATTTTAGACCTTATGCAATTGGTAAAAATATCACTGAAGGAATGACATATGTTCCTGGTTCAACAGAAGAACCGCCAATTCATGATTTCTCTTTAGAAACTGAGGAAGAAGATTTAACTGAAACCATTTTAAATCAAGATAAAGTGTTACTTGTTATTTCTTATGATATTTATAATAGCGATTTTGAAGGTTTTGAAAAAATTAAACCTATTGCTGATGAAGCAATTCAAAAAGGATATCATGTTTATGGAGTTTCAGCAAGTCCATCAGAGGAAACTTTAGAAATTAAAGAAGATTATGATTTACCTTTTAATTTCTTATTTGCAGATGAAACTACTTTAAAAACAATCATTCGTTCGAATCCTGGAGTAATCGAACTTCAAAAAGGAACAGTTGTTGGAAAATGGGCATGGAAAGATGTTGACAATGTTTTTAAGAAATAAACTTTCTTAAAATTCAAAATATAAAAAAAGGTATTCTTTAACTATGAAGAATACCTTTTTCTTTTTAAAATTACTTCCCAAAGAAAGCTTTTATTAAACTATCTGCGTTGAACAGTAAGTATATAATAATTGCCAAAAGTGCCAATAATAAAATTAAACGTTTATTATTCGGCTGTTTTCTCTGGTTCATTCTTCCAAATTTCATTTTATATCACTTTTTATTCCTCTTAACATTTCTCTTTTCCCTGGAGGTCCAGGAAGTTTTTCAACTAAAAAACCTACAGCTTGCATTGCTCTACGAACACTTCCTTTTGCAGAGTAAGTTACTAATATTCCATCTTTTTTAAGAGCTTTAAACATTTTTTCAAATATTTGTTCTGTCCATAATTCAGGTTGAACTCTAGCTCCAAAAGCATCAAAATAAATCAAATCAAAAGTATTTTCAACTGAAATATCTTGAAACTTCTTTTCTTGTTTTTCTAAATCGAATTTTTCTGAAATCTCCTGTTTTTCATTCCAAGAAACAGCATGAATTTTCGTAAAAATAGAAGCAATATTTTCAGCTTCTAATATTTCAGGATAATTTAATTCAAAAACGATAGAATTTGCAACAGGATAAGCTTCTACACCAGTATAATGTATTTTTTTATTATTTTTTAAACTTTCTAAATACGTTATAAAACAATTCAACCCAGTTCCAAAACCAATTTCAAGAATCGAAATTTCATCTAAGTTACAAATTTCTAATCCATGTTTGATAAAAACATGATATGCTTCTTGAATTGCTCCATGTTTTGAATGGTATTGTTCATTCCATTCTGGAATATGAATTGTTGTAGATCCATCTCCCGTCTTAATAATCTTTCTCTCCAAAATAATCTACTTTATTAAAAGTTTTCTGATTCTAGGAATTGGTCCTGAACACTTTCTTTTATGACAAGCAATACACGTTTGAACAGCCATGTTATAATTTTCCTTTACATTTTCTGCTGTAGAATTGTATAATTTCTTTTCATTTTCGATGTAAATTTTCGCAAATGAATCAAATTCGTCATCCTTATCTGAAGGTGTTGTCAATTCTGCTGTATGAATATTTAAATAAACTTTCGGAAAAACAGTTGGAACTTCACCTTTTAAAATTTGTTCTTTTACAACTTGGTGTTTTTCCAACATATTTCGCATAAGCAAAGCCATATCTGAAGGTTGATACATTTCAAATTCTGACAAAGCTTCTTCCGAAATTGATTCTTTTTTTACTTCTTCTTTACAAGAAATAAAGAAAAGAGAAATGATTAATAACTGAAAAAAGTTCTTCATTAGTTTCTTAAAATTACTCCATCAGCTTCAAATGCTAATGTTCTTTTTGGTTCTGTAATTGCTGCAATTTCATCTTCAGATTTCCCAGCATCTTTTGCATAATGTTTTAATTCATCAACAGAAATTTCAGTAACGAATGCTTTTCCGTTTACAGTAATTTCTTTGTTTTCCGAATTTAATGGTAAAAAGAATCCGTAATCTTTAAAACGAATCATCGCTTCTGTATTATCATCTAAAGCAACTTTTGCCCAACATCCTTTTTTCTTACAAACTGATTTCACTATAGAACTAAATTTCACATCAATTGTATCACCAGTTTTTAAATTGTTGTATTTTTCAAACATTGCAGCTTGAGAAATTGTTCCATCTGTATTAATCTTCTCTCCAAAAAATGCTTCTTTTTTAGGAGCTTCTTGTGTTTTTTCTACTGGAGTTTCATTTTTATTATTCTCCGACTTGTTTGAGTTACAAGCTGCAAGAAGCAAAATTGAACTTAGGAATAAAATGCTTTTTTTCATTTTTTTCGTTTTAAAATTAAAAATATTGCAAAGATAAAAATCTTAATTATCTCCTAAAAGAAGAATATAACTTAAATTTGGCCTAAAATTTATGATTATTTAGTTATTTTTGTGCAACTAATAAACACAACTTTATGACAACGAATACTCCTACCAACATTCATGTTGAAAAAATAGCTAAATCAAAGATTTCTGAAGTCGATTTTTCCAATTTATCTTTCGGTCAAGTTTTCACAGATTATATGTTTGAGTGTGAATATAAAGATGGAAAATGGCAAAATCCAGAGATTAAACCTTACGGACCAATTTCATTAGATCCATCTGCAAAGGTTTTCCATTATGGACAAGCTGTTTTTGAAGGAATGAAAGCGTATAAAGATGTAGAAGATAAAATTTGGTTATTCAGACCAGCGGATAATCATAAACGTATAAATATTTCAGCTGAAAGACTTGCAATGCCAGCTTTCCCTGAAAACTTATTTTTCGAAGGATTAAATAAACTTTTAACTTTAGATAAAGAGTGGATTCGTAAAGAAGAAGGAAGTTCATTATACATCCGTCCTTTTGTTATTGCAACAGAATCAGGTGTGACTGCTTCTCCATCTACATCTTATAAATTTCTTATTATTTGTTCTCCAGCACAATCTTATTATGCAGGAGAAGTAAGAGTTTTATTCGCAGAAAAATTTAGCCGTTCAGCAAACGGTGGTGTTGGATTTGCTAAAGCAGCAGGAAACTATGCTTCACAATTTTATCCAACACAATTAGCTTTAGAAAAAGGATACCAACAAATTATTTGGACAGATGCTTGTAATCACGAATATTTAGAAGAAGCAGGAACAATGAATGTTTTCTTCCGTATTGGTGACAAATTAATTACTGCTCCAACAAATGATAGAATTTTAGATGGAATTACTAGAAAAAGTATCATTAAATTAGCAGAGCATAAAGGTATTGAAGTAGAAATAAAAAATGTTACAGTGAAGGAAATTGTAGAAGCTGCTCAAAAAGGAGAACTTTTAGAAATGTTCGGAACTGGAACTGCTGCTGTTATTAATCCAATTAAAGGATTCGGATATCAAGAAAAAGATTACGAATTACCTGTTGTAGAAAACAGCTATGCTTCTATGTTTAAACAAGAATTAACTGCAATTCAACAGAATAAAGCAGAAGACATTTTCGGTTGGAGATATCAAGTAATTGAAAAATAAAATCGAATTTTCTTTTATAGTAAAAAATCCCATTTTCAAATTGCTGAGAATGGGATTTTTATTTTGTTCTATCTGTTTGTATTTCTTAGATACTAAAAGATTCTTTTACTTGCTCTACAAAATCTAATTTTTCCCAAGTAAATGTTTCTACTTCTTTTGTTACAGTTTCTCCTGTTGGACTTGTGAAAGTTACATTTTTCACTTCAGAATTTCTTCCCATATGTCCGTAAGCAGCCGTTTCTAAATAAATTGGATTACGTAATTTTAAACGTTTTTCAATTGCAAAAGGACGCATATCAAAAATTTGCTCTACTTTTTCTGCAATTTCACCATCAGTTAAATTTACTTTTGAAGTTCCATAAGTATTTACATAAATTCCCATTGGTTCTACAACTCCAATCGCATAAGAAACTTGTACTAAAACCTCATCAGCAACACCAGCTGCAACTAAGTTTTTAGCAATATGACGTGTTGCATAAGCTGCTGAACGATCTACTTTACTTGGATCTTTTCCAGAAAAAGCTCCACCTCCGTGTGCTCCTTTTCCTCCATAAGTATCAACAATAATCTTACGACCAGTCAATCCTGTAT
This sequence comes from Aureivirga marina, assembly GCF_015767265.1. Lineage (GTDB taxonomy): Bacteria > Bacteroidota > Bacteroidia > Flavobacteriales > Flavobacteriaceae > Aureivirga > Aureivirga marina. Next base: position 92,654 of record NZ_JADPIB010000007.1, on the reverse strand, counting down.
CTCCATGTGGTCCACCGATTACGAATTTTCCAGTTGGATTAATATGATATTTAATATCATCACCAAATAAAGCTTGAATTTCTGCTGGTAATTTTGCTTTGATTCTTGGAATTAAAATATTGATAATATCTTCTTTGATTTTATCTAACATTCTTTCCTCATCCGTATCAAATTCATCATGCTGTGTAGAAACAACAATTGCCTCAATTCTTAAAGGCTTATTATCATCACCATATTCAATTGTAACCTGAGATTTTGCATCTGGTCTTAAATAAGTGATTTCTTTATTCTCTCTACGTAATTCAGCTAATTCTCTTAATAATAAATGAGATAAATCTAAGGCTAAAGGCATGTAGTTTTCTGTTTCATTCGTTGCATAACCAAACATCATTCCTTGGTCTCCTGCACCTTGCTCTTCTTCTGAAGCTCTATCTACTCCTCTATTAATATCTTCTGATTGCTCATGAATTGCAGAAAAAACTCCGCAAGAATGGCTATCAAATTTATATTCACTCTTCGTATATCCTATTTTTTTAATAGTCTCTCTTGCAATATTCTGAACATCTAAATAGGTTTTAGATTTCACTTCTCCGGCTAAAACTACTTGTCCAGTAGTAACTAAAGTCTCACATGCTACTTTTGAATTCGGATCAAAAGCCATGAAATTGTCGATTAATGCGTCTGATATTTGGTCAGCGATTTTATCTGGATGTCCCTCAGAAACAGATTCTGAAGTAAAAAAATATGACATAGTTATCTATTCTCTTTTTAAATTGAATTAATAAGTAAGATTTGAATTGATTGGTCGTTAAAGGAAGTAAAATCATACTGCTTTAGCGTTTTTTTTATGAGGTTGCAATCAGTTCAAATCTTTCCTCCGTAATTTGTTTGATGCAAATTTATAAAACTAATTTTTAATTAGTTCACTTTTTTTCATAATATTTACTTAACATACGATAGATTTTATAAATATCATAATTCTCTAAGAATTAAGTTTATAAACTTCCTCCACCTAACGCTTGATATAATGTAATAATAGCATTTATTTTTTGGTATTCTGTATTGATTTTATTCAATTCTGCGGTGAGCATTAAATTATTAGAAGTTAATACCTCTAAATAATTTGCTAAACCATAAATCAATAATTCTTCTGAATATTCTGTAGCTTTATTCAAAACTTCTACTTCTTTTTCTAACAAAATTAATTTCTCTGATTCTATTTCATATTCTAACAAAGCATCCGAAACTTCTTTTCCTGCTGTTAAAATTGTTAGTTTATAATTATATAATGCTTGTCTTCTTTGTGCTTGACTTACTTCATATTGTGCTTTTATTTTTCTTTGGTTAAAAACTGGCTGTGCTAATCCTGCAACCATATTTACAAAAAGCGAATTTACATCAAACCAAGTATCAAATTCCAAACTTTGAAATCCTCCTGTAGCTGAAATTGTAAAAGATGGATAAAAATTTGCTCTAGAAACATTTTCCATCTCAAACATTTGAACTAATTGATATTCTGCTTGTACAACATCTGGTCGATTTCTCAATAATTGTGCTGGATAACCAATTTTCAAATCCGTAGGAATTTCTTGATTATTTAAAGTTCCTCGTTCTATTTCTTGTGGTCTTTTTCCTAATAATATACTTAAAGTATTTTCCAAAAGTTGGATGTTTTTTGTCAATTCAAAAAGCATCACTTCTGCTTCATAAACTTGTGCTTCACTTTGTAAAACTGCAACTTCTGTTTGTTCACCTGCTTCTTTTAAAACTCGCATTGTTTCCAAATTCTGCTTTCGATTTTCCAAACTTTGTTCTGTTACTTTTAATTGTGCATCAAAAGCTAATAATTGATAATAGGATGAGGCAATAGAACTAATTAATTTCGTTTTGACTAAACGATATCCTGCATTCGATGCTAAAAAAGAAGCAAATGTTGCTCTTCTGTTACTTCTAATTTTTCCCCAAATATCTGCTTCCCAAGAAACACTTCCACTTAATTCAAATTGCTCAAACAAAGCACCTGAAGATGATAAAAAAGAATTTTGTCCATTTTTAGAAATAAAAGAAAAACTTCCATTTGCATTTACAGTTAATTCTGGTAAATATCCAGAACGCCCCTGATTATAATAGGCTTCAGCAGCCAATACATTTTCTAAAGCAATTTTTATATCAAAATTATTATGAAGTGCAGAATCAATTAATTTTTGTAAATGTTTGTCTTTAAAAAAATCTTTCCATTCAATCGTTCCAATTGTTAATGAATCTGATTCTTTAAAATTTCTATATAAATCTTCTGTTTCAATTTCTGGTCGTTCATACGTTTTTGCTACAAAACAAGAAGTCATCAAAACAGAAACTAAAATAATCACCAATATTTTCTTTATTTCTTTTCTCATTTTCTAAGCATTTTCAGGATTATCATATTTCTTTTTAGAAAATCGTTCTTGCAAACTTTGAAACAAGACAAATAAAACAGGAATTACAAAAACTCCGAAAACTGTTCCAATAAACATTCCTCCAACAGCAGCCATTCCAATAGATTGATTTCCGACAGCTCCAACTCCTGTAGAAAAAGCTAATGGAAATAAACCAAAAATAAAAGCGAAAGAGGTCATTAAAATCGGACGAAGACGAACTTTTGATCCTTCTACAGCTGCTTCCACAATAGGCATTCCATGTCTCCTTCTTTGAATTGCAAACTCCACAATCAAAATGGCATTTTTAGCTAAAAGACCAATCAGCATAATTAAAGCAATTTGGAAATAAATATTATTTTCTAAACCTACAAAATTGATAAATCCGATTGCTCCTGCAACTCCAACTGGTAAAGAAAAAATAACAGAAAGTGGTAAAATATAACTTTCATATTGTGCACTTAAAAGGAAATACACAAAAAGTAAACTTAGAGCAAAAATGATTAAAGATTGATTTCCTGTTGCAATTTCTTCTCTAGTAATTCCAGAATAATCGTAAGCGTAAGTTGAAGGTAAATGTTCTGCTGCAACTTCTTCTACAACTTTTACAGCATCTCCAGAACTATAACCTTTATTTGGAATTCCATTCACAGAAACAGAATTCAATAAATTAAATCGTTGTACTGTTTCTGGTCCATATACCTTTTTAAAATTTACAAATTCTGTAATCGGAACTGAATTTTCTCCATTATTTACAAAAATTGAGTTTAACGATTCTAATTTTGCTCTTTCTTCAGGTTTTGCTTGTAATAAAACACGGTATTGTTTTCCAAATTTATTAAAATTAGAAACATACAATCCACCTAAATATCCTTGAAGTGTTCCAAAAACCTGACGAACATCTAAATTGGCATCTTTAATTTTATTTACATTTACTTCTAATTCGTATTGTGGAAAATTTGGATTAAAAGCTGTAATTGCATATTGAATTTCTGGTCTTTCATTTAAAGCTAATAGAAATTCATCTGTAACTTCACTTACTTTTTGCCAATCATCAGTTCCTGTTTTATTTTGAATTTTAAGCTCAAATCCGTTTGCATTTCCAAAACCTTGTACACTTGGAGGTGTAAAAAATAGAATTCTAGCATTTGGTATAGGAAATGTTTTTTGAAATAATTCTCCTACAACTGCATCAACAGTTTCATTATCATTTTTCCGTTTTGAAAAATCTTGAAGTTTTAAAACCGAAAAAGCATAAGAACTTCCATTTCCACCATTCAAAAGACTAAATCCAGTAATATTCATTCTTTCTTCAATAATATTCATGGATTTATAAATAGAATCTAATTCTTGAATAACTTTTTCTGTTTGGTGTAAAGTTGTTCCAGGAGGCATTGTAACATCTGCGAAAATTATTCCTCTATCTTCTGTTGGAATAAATCCTTGAGGTGTTTTTACAAATAAGATTATTGCAATAAAAATAAATACAAATAAACCAAAAATTGGAATTGCTTTTTTCTTTAATAAGAAATGAATAATTCGTTGGTAAAGTTCTAAACACCATTCAAAAAATCGATTGAAAAGATCGAAGAATCGGTTTAAAATATTTTTTTTCTTTTTTAAATTATGAACATCTTTTAAGAATAATGCACATAAAGCTGGACTTAAAGTCAAAGCATTTACAGCGGAAATAAGAATTGCAATTGCTAAAGTTATCGCAAACTGTTTATAGAAAACTCCCGCAGGACCTTGCAGAAAAGAAGTTGGAACGAAAACAGCTGCCATTACCAAAGTAATTGAAATAATTGCTCCAGTAATTTCTTTCATTGCTTCTAAAGTAGCTTCCATAGGAGGTTTTCCTGTTGTTTCCATTTTTGCATGCACAGCTTCTACAACAACAATCGCATCATCTACTACAATTCCAATTGCTAAAACCAAAGCAAAAAGTGTCAATAAATTTATGGTAAAACCAAAAGCTTCCAAGAAGAAAAATGTACCAATAATTGCAACGGGAACAGCAATAGCTGGGATTAAAATCGAACGTAAATCTTGAAGAAAAAGAAAAACAACGATAAAAACTAAAAAGAAAGCTTCAATCAAAGTTTGAACCACATGGTCCATAGAAGCATCTAAGAAATCTTTTACATTATAAGGAATTACATATTTAATTCCTGTAGGAAAATCCGCTTGACTTTCTTCTAAAATATTTTCAATATCTAAAATAATTTGTTGCGCATTAGAACCAGAAGTTTGAAAAACACCAATCGCAACACTTGGATATCCCATTGCTTGATTGTTCGTTCCATAATTAAAAGCACCTAGTTCTACTTCTGCAATATCTTTAATTCGTAAAAAATTATTTCCAACTGCTTTAACAATGATATTTTCATATTCAGAAACCTCATCAAATTGTCCTTTATATTTTAATACATATTCAAAAACACCATCGGCATTTTCACCAACTTTTCCTGGTGCAGCTTGAATATTTTGTTCGTTTAATGCATTTTGAACATCTTCAGGAGTAATTCCGAAGTTTGCCATTTTTTTAGGAGAAAGCCAAATTCGCATCGCATAATCTTTTGCTCCAAAAACAGTAACTTGTCCAACTCCATCGACTCTTTGTAATTTAGGAACAACATTAATTTTCACATAATTCTGAACAAAAATTCCATCTAAATCTGGATTTTCAGAATAAAAAGACAAAAACATCAATGCACTTGTTTGACTTTTTTCAGTGGTAACTCCAGTCTCAATTACTTCTTGAGGAAGATTACTTGTTGCTTTAGAAACTCTATTTTGAACATTTACAGCAGCAATATCAGGATTTGTTCCTAATTTAAAATACACTGTAATATTTGCAGAACCATCATTACTAGAAGAAGAAGTCATGTAAGTCATTCCTTCTGCTCCATTAATTTCCTCTTCCAAAGGAGTTACGACACTATTTAAAACTGTTTCTGCATTTGCTCCCAAATAATTCGCAGAAACTTGAACAGTTGGTGGTGCAACTTCAGGATATTGTTCAATTGGAAGTGTGGTAAGACCAATTAATCCTAATATTAAAATAATAATAGAAATTACGGTGGAAAGTACAGGTCTATGAATGAAGATTCTTAACATTTCTACTGTGGTTTAGTGTTTTCTTTCTTTTCTAATTTTTCTTCTTCACTTTTTGTCACAGGCATAATTTTCATTCCTTTGTGAAGTTTACTCACATTTTCTAGAACAATAATATCTCCTTTATTCAAACCATTAGTAACTATATAATAATCACCATAAACATCATTTGTAGTAATTGCAACAGGATTTACTGTATCATCTTTTTCAACAACATAAACAAATGTCTTATTTTGCAAATCGTATGTTGCTATTTGTGGAACAAGTAAAATACTATCTTGTTGAATTGGCATTTGGATTTTTCCGCTACTTCCACTTTTTAAAATGTGATCTTTATTTACAAATAAAGCTTTCACTTCAACTCCACCAGTTTCTTGATTTATTTGCCCTCCAATTGTAATAATTTCACCTTGCTCTTTAAATTTATTTCCATCAGCTAAAAGCAAATCTACTTCTGGTAATTTTTGTAGAAGTTCTTCATAATCTTTCGCAGGAAATTTATTTCGAAGTTGCAATAAATCTTTTTCATTAATTGTAAAAATCACACGCAATGAATCAATATCAGAAACCACTGTTAAAGGATCCACTTCACCTCTTCCAACCAAAGAACCAATTCTATAAGGAAAATTTCCTAAAACACCATCAATTGGACTTTTAATAATAGAAAAATCCAAATTCTCTTTTGCTTGATGATAATTTGCTAAGGCTTGATTTAATTGTGATTTTGCAGCTTCATAATTACTAATTGCAGTATTTAACTGAACTCTACTAATAATATCTTTTTCAACTAAAGGTTCTAATTTTTCAACTTCAATCAAAGCAACTTTTTCATTGGATTCTGCTGCTTTCACCAAAGCTAATGCAGCTTCTACTTGTTGAAGTAAAAGAGGGGTACTCAGTTTAAATAACACATCTCCTTTCTTTACAATTTCCCCCTCAGTTGCTATTACTTCTGAAATATATCCTTCCACTTGTGGACGAATTTCGATATCTAAAATTCCCTCAATATTTACAGGGTATTCAATATAAGTTGTAACATTTTCTGGCTGTAATTCTTCAACTAAATATGGCAAAGCACCTGCCATTTGATTTTCTTGCTTTTTCTTACAAGAAAATAAAACAATCAAAATCAGAAATGGAATGAGATAACGCATAATTTGAATTTTGATTAATCTTTAAAAAAATGAATAAATGAATCTTTTAAATTCCATGTAATTTCATCCGAAAACTCAATATGAAGTTTCAATTTATTTTCATGATGTTGAATGTGTTCTTCTATTTCTTTTCTGTGAAGAAGAATAACAACTTTTCCAGAATGTTTATGTTCTGATTCAAAGATTTTATTTTCGTTAAATTCACAAATCCAATGCGAATTAATATCACTTTCATTAAATACAAATTCCATTGTAGGAACACTGTATAAATCTCCTTTTTTTAATTTTTGAAAATCGAATATGATTCTGCTGAAACCTTCGTGTAGATGAAGTGTATTTTCTTCAAAGCCTAATTCTTCAAAGTAAATCACTCCTTTTGGTTTCTCATCAAAGAATATTGTAATTTCCCCAACTTCTATATCCAAATAAATCCCCATTACAATCCATTTTAATTGATAATCTTTAAGGGGTTAATATGTTATTTATGGAGATTAATATCCACCATCTCCACCATTTTCTTCCTCTAATTCTTCTTGAGAAATTCTTTCATAAAATTTTTGTTGAATCCAATATGGACGATTTGTCGTAATTCCATCAACTCCCATTTCTCTTAAAGTCCAAGCCTGATTCGCATCATCAACTGTATAACACCAAACTAAGAATTCACCTTTATCCATAATTGTGATTAATTCTTGTGTTACCACTTTATAATGCACATCAACACCATCCAAATTACATTCTTTAATTTGAGGGAATTTTAAATAAACATCTTCTAAAGAATATGAAAGATATAATGCTGGAATTTCGCTATAAATTTCTTTTAATAAACAAAGTGTTTCCATGTGAAAAGAAATAAAAGCTAATTCTCCTTTTCTCCAATGATTTTTAAGAATTTCTTGTAAAGGCTCTACAATTTCTTGACCTTCTTTTGATTCAATTACAAGTAATTTATCTTCTGGTAAAATGTCTAAAATTTCTTCCAATAACGGAATCTTTTCACCTTTAAAATAATCAGAATTTGTATCAGTTAAAAGAATTGTCAAATCCTTTAATTCATCATATGTAGATTCAGAAACCTCTTTATCAACTCCAGTAAGTCTTTTTGTATTTTCATCATGAAATACAATAATCTTTTTATCTTTTGTCAAACGCACATCTACTTCTACAACTTGAAAACCTAAACGCCAAGCCATCTCTACAGATGCTTTTGTATTTTCAGGCGCAATATAAGAAGCACCACGATGCGCAATTAAACTAACTTGTCCTTTCATCATAAATGTAGAAAAAAGCAAAACAGTAAAGCATATTAATTTTCTCATTATAAGCGATTTTATATGTTACAAAACATCACTTATAAAAATACAACTATTTATTTCAAAAAATAAGCTAACTAACTGTTAATTAAGAATTAAAAATCAAAATACCAATCAAAAATGTCTGCTCTTAAACCAAAATTAAGCCAAACAGTATTTCCTTGTTCATAACCTTCAACAGGAGCATCAGAGTCGAAATTACGTAGTATAACACCTCCATACAATTTCAAATTTGTTGCAGGATTTACAACATATCCAACTTGTAAATCAGCTGTATAAATTTGAGCTTTATTTCCTTGTCCAATTTCATTTCCATAGTCATCTAAACGCTCTTCAACATAACTTCTGTAAATATTTCCACCATAATTTTTGTCATTTACGGCTTCATCAAAATCAAATCCTTTTTCTCCAATACTTAATTTCCCATTTACATACCATCTATTTTTTGTATATCGAACAATTCCAACAGCTTCCTTGAAATTTGCTCCCCAAGGATGCGCTAAAGCTTGGTTTTTATGCCCATAATTTAAGATGACATTTTTATGAGAATATGTATAAGGGCGCACCACATTTAATTCTCCTTGTAAATAAAGATTTTTAATATTGAAAGCATCATATAATTTTCCTCCAAATTGGAAACCTAATTTATTTCCCCAATAACCATTGTTTTTTATGATTTCTTTTACTGTAAATTCATCTACTAACAATTGCCCGTATAAGGTCAATTTTCTATTCTTTCCTATTTTTAGTTTTGAAGTTAAACCTAGTAAAGCATTTCCACTTCTTGGACCAGTAGCAAACTCAATAGCACGAGAAAAAATAATAGGATTTATATAATTAAAATCAAATCCTCTTTTATTTGTATTATCCCAAACAGCAGCTTCAAATAAACCAATATTCCAATCTTTTGTAACATTTAAACTTAAATAATGAAGCGCCATAAATTTTTGTCCATAAACACCTCCTTCAGAAGCTTCAGAAGTTACATCATGTAAAGACATCCAAAGATTAGTGTATTTTAATCGCCAAAAATTCGTGTTAATTTTAAAATATGTATAAGGGGAAGAATTATCTGAAAGAAGTAAAGAACGATAACCATCTCCGATAAAATTCTTACCAGTTCCGAAAGTAAAATCGAAATATTTATTTAAAGAATAAGTAAGGTAAGCTTCTGCAACAGGATAATCAAAACCATCTTCGCCAAATTCTTTACCAACACCTCTTCCAGGAACAATTCCAGGATTAAATCCATCCGCTTTTAAATAACGAGCATAAGAATCTACATATTTAGCAAAACGTCCTTGTGATTCATAGAAAATAGTATAAAAGTTAAATCCTTTTCCTAAACCTCCTTCAATTTGAAGCGCTCTTGTGTTGTTGTATGTATAACTATAGTTCGTATTTTTATCTTTTCCTAATTGTAAATCGACCAAGAAATCGACATTAAACCAATAATCTTTTTTATTTACAGTAGCTAAATGTTCATTCCAAAGTTTTCTTCCAAACCAACTTTTTTTCTTTTTCAATAAAGGCGAAACTTGTGCATTAAAATCTACATATTTTTTAGCATAATTGAAAGAATAAGGTTTAGAACCAGAATGAGAATTATCATCTTGATTCAAATAATATTCATATTGGTCATATCTGCTATGAACTAATGGAATTAAAATATTACTATTAAATTCTCGATAAATTGGTGTCGTATCTTTTTTCTGTAATACATCTTGTATAGCAATTTTTTCAGATTCTGTTTTAGAAAATTGTCCATCCACAGTTGGAAAAACAGCAGGTAAAACAAAACGCATTTCTACAGAAGTATCATGAAGTGTTGCTGGAGTAACTTTTGGAAAAGTTTTGAAAGCAGTTTTAATTTCCTCCTTAAACTTTTCGTTATTTGTGTTACTATAAATTACTTTAAAATTTCCTTCATTTGTAACGATAAAAACAATGTTTGTTTTTCCTTTAAAATCTAGAATAGAAGCATTTTCCTTTTCTAAATTTTGAATAAAAAGCATTTCAACTTCATTTGTAAAACAATCTTTTAAATCAACTTCATTTTTATTTTCACAAACAGAAAATGTAGGATATTTCTCTTCTTGTGCATGTGTTTTAATTGTAAAAAATACAGCACAAATTAATATATAAAGTAATTTTTTCTTCATGTGTTGGGGTTATTTCTATACCAAAAATCATCATGAATTTTTATTATAAAAACTCAGGATGACTTTTCTTTTTTTGTATAACTAACTTATTTTACTCTAGTTACAACGTTATTTTCTAATAAATATTCTTGTTTACTCTCTGGGCAAATAGCAATTCCTTCTTCATTAAATTCTAAACGATGTCCATATTCTCCTACCCAACCAATTTGTTTCGACGGATTACCTACAACTAAAGCATAATCAGGAATATCATTTATAACAACAGCTCCTGCTCCAATAAAACAATATTTTCCTAATGTATTTCCGCAAACAATTGTAGCATTTGCGCCAATACTTGCTCCTCTTTTCACAAGAGTTTGCATATATTCTGTTCTTCTTACTACTGCACTTCTAGGATTAATTACATTCGTAAATACCATAGAAGGACCCAAAAACACATCATCATCACATTTTACTCCTGTGTAAATAGAAACATTGTTTTGTACTTTTACATTATTTCCAAGAATTACATCTGGAGAAATCACAACGTTTTGACCTATGTTGCATTTTTTTCCAATTACGCTATTCGGCATAATATGACTAAAATGCCAAATTTTAGTATTTTCTCCAATTTGGCATCCTTCGTCAATTACTGCAGTTTCATGTGCAAAAAATAAACTCATTTATATTTTTATTGAATTAATATCCTCCCGTGGCAGTTTTACCATCTGCTATTTTTTTTGCAGAAGAAGTTCCAATTCTTGTAACACCCATTTCAATCATTTTCACAGCATCTTCATAAGATCTTACTCCTCCAGCAGCTTTTGCTTGTAATGGTTTTGCATTTTCTACAATTAATTCCATTCCTTCAAATGTTGCTCCAACTGGACCTCCATCTTCTCTTTTAAAGAAACCTGTAGATGATTTTACAAAAACTTGTGTTGCTTCTTCTTCTGAGAAATTATCTAAAACAACATCACGAATTAATTGTGTTAAAGCAACTATTTCTTCATTTGATAAAGCTGCAATTTCAATAATCCATTTTACAATTTTTCCGTTTTCTAAACCAATTTTTGTTCCTTTGAAAACTTCTGCTTTTACTAAATTGATTTGCTCATTTTTAAAAGCTGTGTAATTCACCACATAATCTAGCTCATCAACTCCATTATCAATTGCTTCTTGTGCTTCTTTTAATTTGTCTTCAACAGAAGCTGTTCCTTCGTGAAAACCAATTACAGTTCCTACAACAACATCCGCATTTGCATCTGTAATCATTTTTTTAGCCATAGAAACAAAATTTGGACGAATCATGACTAATTTAAAGTTATTTTCAATAGCTTCATTAACTAAATCAACTACTTTTTGTTCCGTTTCTTTTTCTGAGATTCCTGCTTGCTCTGGAGTTTTTAAGTAAGTAGAGTCTAAATACTGATTTACATTCATAACTTTCTTGTTTATCAAATTTTACACTACAAAAATAAAATAAAAAATCCCGTTAAACACAGGATTTTCAATATAATTGATTTATTAAAATAAATAAGTTTTAAACTTATTCTTAAATTCAAAAACTAAAGCTTAATGACAAGTTAAAAAGTAATTTTTTAGTCTACATAAAAACTGATTGGTAAAGCATATTTTACTTTTACAGGTTTATTATTCTGTTTTCCAGGAGTCATTTTCGGAAGTCTGTTAATCACTCTTTTCGCTTCTTTTTCTAACTCCTTGTGTGGTGCTGCTACTCTTGAAATTTTTACATTCCCTTCTTTATCAATATTAAATAAAACGTTGATTCTCTTTTTACCAGAAGTTAAACCAATCTCATTTGCAATATCAGCATTAAATTTTCGATTGATAAATTTTCTTACTCGATTTTCAAAACAAGCTTTTTTCTCTTTATTTCCTTTTGCCTTTTCACAGCCTGGAAATACTGGAACTTCTTCTAAGCTAACAAAACTATATACTTTGTTATCTTCTTGCTCAATTTCCTCTGTTTCTTTTAGGTTTAAAATGTGATCATCTAAATCTTCTACTTCTTCATCTGTTTCATTCATGATTTGAGATTCAATGATTTTAGTATCATCTTCCACAACTTCCACAATATCTTTTAAAATTGCTTTCTTCGTTGGAACTTCTGTTTTTTTCTTTTCAACTTTAACTTTCTCTTTTTCAATTTTAAAGTCGTTCATTGTAAACTCTACATTTTCATCAATTGTTATCTCTGTTTCCGCTACTTTTACTTCCTTTTTAATTGTTTCATGCTGTAAAATCACATATACAATAAATAAAGATAATACTAATGATAAGTGTAGAAAAACTTTTGAATAATTTGACATGTCGTTATTTTTTAAGCTCATAGTTAAATTTTTTAAAATGTTAATGAATTCTTAAAAACAAAATATATGCCAAAAAAAAATCTAGCTAAAAAGCTAGATTTTTTTAATATTATAATAACATTGACTATTCTACGTTGAAAGAAATTGGTAAGCTATATTTTACACCTACAGCTCTACCTCTTTGTTTTCCTGGAGTCATTTTTGGAAGTGTCTTAATTACTCTCTCTGCTTCTTGTTGAAGTCTTTTGTGAGGAGCTCTTGAACGGATTTCTGATATATTTCCGCTTTTGTCAATTTTAAATTGAACGATAATTCTTTTCTTTCCAGGAGGTAATCCAAGCTCATTCGCTAAGTCAGCGTTAAACTTTCTTGCTACGTGCTTTTGGATTTTTTGTTGTAAACATTTCTTTAATTCACTCTTACTACCTTTACACCCTGGGAAAACAGGAACTTCCTCAATAATTGCGAATGGTACATCCTCAATTACTTCTTCTTCCTCTTCCTCCTCAACGATTTCTTCTACTTCTACTGCTTCTGTCTCATCTGTCTCTGTAGATTCGATGATAGTCTCTTCGATTTCTTCGTCATCTTCAACAACTTCAATTACTTCTGGAGCTGCTGGCGGTGGCGGTGGCGGTGGTGGTTTTACCTCGATAATACGTTCTGTGATTGGGATATCTTCTTCAACCTCTTCTTGTAAGATTGAATCTCCCAAGTCAGAATACGTTTTGTCATAAGTTTTCTTTTCGATAGCTATATAAACTATGACTAACGCTAAAACCAACCCCAATTGCATAAACAATTTGGTGTAATTCTCTAAGTTTGCTTTTGGGTTCTTTTTAACTTCCATTTTAAAAATTTTATAGGTCTGCTAATATAATAATTTAAACTCGGCTTACAAGTTAAATTTCTCTAGTTCCAAATTTACGGTGCAATATATTAAAAAATACAAAAGCAATCAAAACCCCTAAAGTATTTGCTAAACCATCGTACCAATCAAATTCTCTGCTTTCCGTAATTGTTTCCTGAAGAATTTCAATAAACATGCCAAATATAGCAATTGTTATCAAAAGTAGTGTGTTAAAATTTCTTTTTTTAAAAGAAAGATTGAATGTTAAAAGCCAGAAAAATGTTAAAATAAAGTACATTAAAACATGAGCTATTTTATCTGTACCCTTTGTTTTTACAGAAACTTGAATAGAATCTGTAGGAACAATACTTATTACAACAACGGATATTGTAATAAGTATTGTGATAATTAAAGCATTACGCTCCAATAATTTCTTTATACGCATCAGCATCTAAAAGATCTTCAATTTGAGATGTATCAGACATCTTAATTTTAATCATCCATCCTTCTCCATAAGGATCTTTATTTACTAATTCTGGCTCATCTTCTAACGCTTCGTTAAATTCAATTACTTCTCCAGAAAGTGGCATGAATAAGTCAGAAACGGTTTTTACTGCTTCTACAGACCCAAATGTATCATCTTTATCAACATCTTCATCTAATGTATCAACATCAACGTACACAATGTCTCCTAACTCACTTTGTGCGTGGTCAGTAATTCCTACGATTGCTACGTCTCCTTCAACTTTGATCCATTCGTGGTCTTTTGTATACTTTAAATCTGCTGGGATATTCATTGTTATTTATTTTTATTATTTAGTTATTAATTAATTTCCAATAGTATATCTAACGCTTAAACCTGCACTAATTGACTTTCTTGGGAAAGTAGTAGAAATGGCATATTTTGAAATATTTTGATCATAATAGAAAGAAGTAATTAAACTTCTACTTAGATTATAATCTGCAGAGAATTTGATTGCAATAATTTTCTGACCTCCTGTAATCTGATCATTTTCTTGCTCAATTTCTCTAATCTGCGTTAAATCATCTCTTAAAGAGAATGTAGCTTTCAGATTTAAATCACCTTTTAATTTTGTTGGTTTCCCAGCAAAACGCATCTTCATTTTTAAATCTTTTACAATATATCCAATTCCGATTTCATACTCTGTTCCTCTGATTTGCGTCAGTGTATTATTATCAAAATTCAAAGTTAAGGATCTATCTTTATTTATTCTACCTGAGAACGAAAAAGAATTCTTCATTTTGATATCAACTTTCACTAATGGGGAAAATTCTTCAATCATACTAACATTTGTGAATAAATACTTTCCATAATAATTTCCAGCAATATCCTTTTGATTATCCAATGGATTATACTGTAAATTGTTTGTATAACTTGATATTGCAAAAATAGAATTATATCCATGAGTAACTGTAAAACTTCTAAAGTTCTTTTTAAACCATTTAAAGTTCATCAGTCCTTTATATGTTAATTTCCAACCTGGGAAAGGTACATCTTGGCTAAATGCGTTTAAGCTTACATTATTCGCATCTTGTCCAGAATAAGCGGCTAAGAATGCAGGTAATAAAACTTGTTGACTCGTAGATCCATATCCATCTTGATATTGTTGTGTCGAAGTTCCAGCTAATCTATTTGAAATAATTAATCTATTCTCTCTAAATTGTCTAAAAGCATCATCACCTCCTTTATCAAATGCAGTACGAATCATATTATTACTAATACTATATCCTCCAATTTGATATTCTGGTGAATCTAATATTTCACGAATTTCTGTTCCAGCAGAGTTATTATATCGAATAACATCTAATTGTTGCGAAATATCTTTCGTATAAATTCTAGAACCAAATAATTCAACATCTAAATCTTTAAATGGTTTTACATCTAAAGAATAATCTAATTTTTCGTAATGAGTTCTACTATACGTTTTATTATAATAAGGATCATTTAAATCACTATTAATATCATCTAAATCAACAACATTCCTTGTAATTAACCATCCATTTCTTAAAGCTCTTTCACGAATATCTGCTTGACTACCAAAAACAAAACCAATTGTCGGAGCTAATCCTCCACCAAAATTATCTCTTCCTAAGAATCCGATTTCTGGAGCATAACCTGGTAAGAATGTTCCATTGTTTTCTAAATAACTAATTTTCGCTTTCTTCACAGAAGTAACAACATCCACAAGTCCTTTTACTACTTTTTGCCCTGTAGAAAGTTTATTTCTTCGACCTCTTTTATTTTGATTTTTAGTAATTCCAATATTTGATTGTTTCTCTAAACCTGGCGTTCTTTTTAATTTAGAAGTACCTTTTTTACTTTTGCTTTTTCTAAATAATTTATGAACTCCAATTTTTCTATAAAGCTTTGTAAAGTTTAAATCTCCTGAAATATTATGCGTATTTGAGTTTTGAATAGTATTTCCTATTTGATCATAATATTGTGGAGATATCGCTTGCCAATCGAAATCTGCTGTATACGTATAAGTCGCTCTTACAAATTCTAAATAAGGAATTTTATCTAAAGGAATTTTATAAGTTCCTTCTAATTTTTGGTGATAATTATTTGGTCTTCCAATTTCAAAAATATTATCAAACACTCTATTTTCATCATCAATCTCGAACTGATCATTTACATAATAATTTGATGCTTTAAAATTTACTTGTAAAGATTTTGATAAATCATAAGCAAAACCATAATCCCAATCAAACATATATCTTCTCTGAATTAATTCTGGTAATTCTGGTAATCCTTCAATTAAAGTTCTTGATTGTTGCGAATTATAATTTCTATTAATATTCGTATTTACCGAAACTGAAGTTGGTAATAAATTAAAGTTGAAATCTCTAATTAATTTTAAATATTTACTTTTCTTAATTAAACTCCAATTCTTTAAAGGTTGAATATATTTCGGTTGTAATGTATAATTATACGAACCTGAAAGTTTCACATTCTGATCTAAATATTTCTGAACATTATAATCTTTATGATACATTTCATTATAAGCTCCAGAAACAGAAAGATTTTCTACATCATAAAATTGTGGTTTTCTAGTAGAATTTGGATTTCTTTCTTTTCTAACATTAATTAAACTTATACTTCTTCTCTTCGTATAATCTTGTGCATCCTTACTATTCGGATTTACATCTTTTGCATCATCAAATAAAACATCTTGAAATTGTGGATCGTATTTCGGATCTCTGAATTCTTCCGAAATTCCATAGTTAAACGGTAATTGAATTCCCCAATGATTTGGTAATAATTTACCCATATTCACATTGGTAACAATATCATATTGCTTAACATCTTCTTGATTTCTTTCATTTAATCTCTGCTCAATTCCACCAAAACCAATTGTTTCAATTCTACCAGTTGCAGAAATATCAGCAAAATCAGCTAAGTTTGCATCTGTACTTACCACAGTTGCCCAACCTCCATCATTTTCAAATCCTGAAGCACGGAATTCATCATACCAAAGTTCAAAACTCTGAACATTTCCAGAATCATTCTTCACTCCAAGCATCATTGTTTTCACATTTCCTAAATTCGGATTACCTTTTACTCTAATCACATAATTTAGTCCTAAATCTCCAAACGGATCTGGTTCTCCATAGGCTGGATACAATTCATTCACAGGTGGATTAGAAGGATCATCAAATCTTAATAATTTTAATTTTCCAAATAAATCTAATGCTGCCTCAATATTATTTTCAACTGGCCAAATTTCTTCTGGTGTTGTAGCTGTATAAGGCGTTACTGTTAATGGCATCTCAATCTGATAGAAGTTTTCATTCAAATCACTTCCTAATCGAATAATTGCTTTTAATTCATCCGATTCTACTTGTGGTTCTGTCTGAATTCCTTCTAAGTGTATAAACATTTTCAGTTTTTTATACATTCTTAAATCGAGACTTGTATTCTTATAAATTCCCCTCGCTTCATTTGCGGGTAATTCTCTAATTTTTACGGAAACAGATTGCTCATTTTGTTGCTGAACAGTCGTATTTCCTTGTAATTCTTCTCTTACAATTCCTGGAGGTAAAACATAAGGAATCGGAACTCTTGTAGCATTTTCTTCAATATTTACAACTCCAACCTCGAATTTATTTAATTCTGATGTTGGAAGTGGATTGAATGGTGATTCTACTAATTCATTTTTATATCTTCTCCAATCTCCACGAACTAATTTTAAATCTGCTAATCTTAAAACAATTGGCATTCTAAATTTTGTCATGAACATACGAATGAAACGAATTGATTGGAAATCTGAAATTCCTCCAATCGCAACTCCTGATTGATTTACAGGAATTCTAAATTGTAACCATCTGTAGTTTCTTGGAGCTGTTCCATCTTCTGGATTTACTGTTACTACTTTTTCATCTACAATATGATTTTGTCCAACAACTAAATCTGATTTTGCCATTGAAACTTTAAATTGCCAATAGCTTTCCACCGTATTCATCGTTTGATCTTTATTCACATCCTCTACATCTGGATAAGAAGTTGCTGATGTTGGGTAAGATTCTGGTGAATTATCAATTGTAGGTGAATTTCCTTGTGTTTTATTAAAATTTTGATAACGAGATAGTACAGAAGCATCTTCAGCATCATAAACACTACTTCTATAAAAACGATAGTTATCTGTTGATGGATCTTCAAAACTTGCAAATAATGGATTCGCATTTTGAGCAAAATATTCTTTCTCTCTTGTATCATTTAATCCATCAAATCCAATATCTTGATTTGGTCTTGCTTCATCACTTTCATCAAAAGCATATAATAAAGATTGGTTTTTTGGAATATATCCAAAATTGTTTCCAGACTCTAATACATTTTCTCCAACAATTTGATTTCCATCTCCTGGATATCCATTTTCATAAACTTTTCTATTATCTTTTAATATATCCTCAGAAATATTTCCTAAGTTAAAATATAAATCTCCAACTTGGTTCGCTGGATTGAAAGGATCCACTCCTGCTGGTAAACCTTCCGCTTCTGTTATCGAATAGTAATCATATGGATCTTGAATCCAAAACTGAATATATTCAATATTCGCTTGATCAAAATTAGTTGTCGTCAATGGACGCATAATTCCTCCCCATCTTGATTCTGGATCAGTAAGATATCCTTCTTCTCCAACTTCTGGCTCATCATAATTATATGTTCCTCTGGTAAAAGGATAATATGCTAAATCTAATGTTCGAACAATTGATGATTGAGTAATATCTAAATCTTGCTCTGGAAAAATTTCATTATAACGAATTCTACGAACCTCTGCTCTTGATAATTCTTCTTCATCAATATTTCCAGGTTGCAAAGATCCTCCATAAAATAATTGATCAATTGTATACCAAGCTAAATTCGCACGTTTTGCACCATAAGATAAATCATTCGCATCACCACCTAAATCTAAATCTGGCTGATGTTGTGGTGTACTTGCTAAATACCATTGTAAAGGTGATGAAATATCTAATGGAATTTGTGAACCTTCAAAATCATCAATATATGCATTTGCTTCTCCACCTTCTTTAATTGCTTTTGGTTGCCCAGGTTTTAAATAAGCAAAATCTCCTCGAACAGAAATATTCGAAGGAACATCTGTATCAATATTTGGAAGCTTATTTACTAGTTTTGTTAAGAAAGGAACTTCTGTTCCATATGTAGCATTAAATCCAAAAATCGAGTTGTTAATCGGTTCAGAAGCTAAGTTTACTTTTTGTGTTAAAGGTCTTTCACTTAAATTCAAAAAAGAAGCACCAACCTCAAATTTGTCAGAAAATTTGTGTTGTACATCAACTCCAATAAACGATTTATCTTGCGCAGCAAATGTTGAATTATTTTCTACAGAAACTTCAATTGGTGCATTCGATGCTTCTAAAGAAGGATTGATAATTTGTACACGACCAATTTGATAATCTACAACATAGTCAACTCCTTCAACAAGTTCTCTTCCTCCTGAAGTTACTCGAACCGAACCTGGAGTTACGTTAAACGCACCAAGAGGAATTCCTCCTCCTCCACTATCTGATTTATAATAACCTTTTAATAAATATTTATCTCTTTGCTGGAAATTATTTTTGGCAAAAGCCTTTGTTTGTCTATAAAGCTCTCTAAATAAATAATTATCATCTTGCGGATCTGTTAATTCTCCAGCCATCCAATCACCAAAAGGTTCTACTTCTGGGAAAATGATATAACCTTTTTCAGAATTTACAGTAATTCCTTCTATATAATCGAAATACCCATTTCCTTTATTTCCGGGAATGGGCGTTCCATATTGATCTAATCTATCCAAACGAACAAGGTTCATAATTGTTCTTTGGTTTACAGGATCGTTTGTTCCTTCTCCTGTAATAGCATTTTGAAGTGTATTAATTGCAACTCCAGTTGCATCATCTTTATATAATAATTCAAAACGGAATCCTTCTTCTTGTAATTGATAAGCTCCTAAAGAATAAATATTTTTCATCATCAGATTCCACATCGGAACATCAGTTGTAATGATTTCACTTCTTAAAAGCTTTACTGCAATTGCAGCTGGCGCAATAACTCCATCACTTGAAAGTTCTCCAACTTTAAAAACTTCCTCACTTCCGTTTACCGTATATTCAAAAGCAACTGCAAGAATATCACTTTCTCCTAATTTTCTATTTAAAGAAATATATCCTAATTGTGGTTGTAATTGGTATTCAGAAGGACTTAAAAGTCTTGCATTCTCAAGTAAAGAGAAATCTCTTCCTTGTTGCATATTATATCCACCTTGTAATGCCGCAGACGCAGTTGCAATATCACGAATTCCACTTGTATTGGTTAATTCATTTACAATGTTATTCGCTCCATTTGAAGGATCTCTTGGTCCAGGAATCGGAACAACTCCAGGAGCTCCAATATGATCAACATTTCCTTCTGCCAAATCTGCAATCGCTACAATATTTCTTACATTTTGTGTTGAAGAATTTCTATTTGTAACCCAAACTTCAATTTTAGTAATGTTTACATTACTTGAAATTAAAGGTAAATTCGCTAAAGCATTATTATAATTTTCTCTAAATTCTTGTGCTAAGAAAAAGTGTTTATTATCATCATAATCCGAACTTAATAATTCAAATTCTTCAATTGTTGAACTACCTTGTGCATTAACTGTTTTTAACTGAGACCTTTGTCTTGCAAAAACTCCAGTCACTGTTGTTGGACCAAATTGGAATTGAGTTTTAACTCCAAATAAATTCTGAGCTCCAGCAATTAATGAATTTTTCATAGGCATACTTACGTTACCTACTTCAATTTTTTGTAGAATATCATCCTCTGTTGGCGTATATTCTAATTTTAAAATATTTTGGAAATTAAACGTCGATTGCGTATCGTAATTTATCGTCGCTTGTAATCTTGTTCCTACTTTTGCAATTAAACTTGCACTAATTTGTTGGTCAAAATCGAAAGTAAAACTACTTCTATTTCTTTCTGAAAGCTGTGGATTTTCAACTCTTTGAGAAAGAACTCCCATTTTTATTAAAATAGTTGCTTGTGGATTTACTTCTACAGTATTTCCTCCAAAAATAGATTCGAAAAATTTACTATTTACATAATACGTTGGTAATAAATCTTTTTGCGCCTCTTTACTTCCTTCTTTCTTCGGATTTAAAGCTGAAATTTTAGATTTATAATATTCCAACATGTCTTTTTTCAAACGATATTCCTTGTATTGCTCTTCCGACATGTAAATAGGATGTGTAATGTAGTAATCTCCTATTTTCTCTAAAATGACATATTGTTTTAAATCAGGATCATAAATAACTTCTTTATTAGCTCCATTATTTAAAAACAAACTTCCATCTTGAGTATTCTTGAAAGTGTATTTTAAACTATCTTTTTTAGTATTATTTTCATTACCAGTTTCCTGAGCTATAATCAGGGAAGTAGGTAAAAAACTAAAAAATATAACAAGTAGTAATTGCTGTATCCAAGTATTTTTTTCCAACGTGCTATAAATTTTTTAATGCTTTTTTAATTAGGTTCTCAACATCCATACTAGAATCTTCCTTAAGTATTTTATCCAATACTTTTTCCGCTTGCTTCTTATTAAATCCTAATACTTCTAATGCAGATAACGCCTCTTCTTTGTTTGTATTGTTTTGAACTAAAGAAACTTCTTCTAAATCGTAAGTTTTTAGTATTTTATCCTTTAATTCAATAATCACTCTCTGTGCTGTTTTGATTCCAATTCCTTTAATAGATTTAATCAAAGCCACATTTTCTGATGCAATTGCTTCTTGGATTTCTCTGGTTGTCAAAGACGACAACATAGTTCTTGCAGTATTTGGACCAATACCTGAGACAGAAATAAGAAATCTGAAAACCTCTCTTTCTAATTTATTCAGAAAACCGTAAAGAGTGTGTGAATCTTCCTTTATAGACAAGTGTGTATAAAGCATCACAGATTCGTTATCACCTAATTTTGAGTAAGTTTGCAATGATATATGCAAAAAATAACCCATACCATTGCATTCCACAATGGCATAGGTTGGATTTTTTTCTATTAATTTTCCTCGTATGTGAGTAATCATTTCAGCTGGTTAGTGTTTGAAAGCTCAAATGTAAGAAATTATTGCTTAATTTTCATCTTTTCCTGAGCATCCACTACTGCTATACATACCATATTTACAATTTCGTCCACACTTGCACCTAATTGAATGATATGTGCAGGTTTAGCAAGTCCCATTACAATCGGTCCAATTGAATCAATTTTGTTTAATTCTTTCATCAATTTATAACTGATATTTGCCGACTCTAAATTTGGAAAAATCAATCCATTTACTCTTCTATCTGTTAATTTTGAGAATGGGAATTTTCCTTTCATCATTTCTGAATTTACAGCAAAATCCGCCTGTACTTCTCCATCAATAGAAACTTCTGGATGTGATTTGTGAATTAATTCTACAGCATGTGAAACTTTTCTTGCAGATTCAGATCTTGAAGAACCAAAATTTGAAAATGATAACATTGCTAAATGCGGATCTAATCCAAACATTTTCATCGTCATCGAAGTCATGTGTGCAATCTTTGCTAAATCATGTGCAGAAGGATCAATATTCATCGTTGTATCTGAGAAGAATAAAGGACCTTGAGAAGTTAACATTAAGTTTGTAGCAGCAACTCTTTCTACTCCTTTTGCTTTTCCAATTAACTCAATCATCGGTTTTGCAACAGAAGGATAGTTTCTAGAATATCCTGTTACTAAAGCATCTGCATGTTCACAATTTACCATCATTGCAGCAAAGTAATTACGTTCACGCATCCATTTTTG
This sequence comes from Aureivirga marina, assembly GCF_015767265.1. GTDB lineage: Bacteria > Bacteroidota > Bacteroidia > Flavobacteriales > Flavobacteriaceae > Aureivirga > Aureivirga marina. Next base: position 70,006 of record NZ_JADPIB010000007.1, on the reverse strand, counting down.
CGCTTCTAAATAAGTAACTCCTTTACGCTTCATCTTATCCCAATAAAGCTTTGCAAACTCATCTCTTCTTTCATCTTCTGTATCGCATTTTGGATCAATAATTTCAACATCTGCATCGAAATTTATTTGCTCCATCATGATTTTGATGATGTTTTTATTTCCTAATAAAATTGGAATTGCAACGCCTTCGTCATGAGAAATTTGTGCAGCTTTTAATACGTCTAATTGATCTGCTTCTGCAAAAACAACTCGTTTAGGATCTGTTTTTGCTCTGTTTGTCAACATACGCATCATTTTGCTTCCTGTTCCAAGACGCTCAGCTAATTCTTCTTTATATCTATTCCAATTTGTAATTGGCTCTGTTGCCACACCAGATTCTATTGCTGCTTTTGCAACTGCTGGAGGAATTTCTTCAATAAGTCTTGTATCAAATGGTTTTGGAATAATATAATCTCTTCCAAACTGAATATTTGTTTCATTATAAGCAATATTTACTTGCTCAGGCACTGTTTCTTTTGCCAAATTAGCTAAAGCATGAACAGCAGCCATTTTCATTTCTTCATTAATTTTTGTCGCTCTAACATCTAAAGCTCCTCTAAAAATAAATGGGAAACCTAATACATTATTTACTTGGTTAGGATGATCTGAACGACCAGTTGCCATAATGATATCATCTCTTGTTTGAATTGCTAAATTATAGTCAATTTCTGGAGTTGGATTTGCCATTGCAAATACAATTGGATTTGCAGCCATTGATAAAATCATCTCTGGAGAAACCACATTTCCTTTAGATAACCCAATGAAAACATCTGAATTTTTCATTGCTTCTTCTAAAGTATGTACATCTACATCTGTAGCAAATTCTGCTTTTTGAGAAGTTAAATTATCTCTGTCTTTACGAATTACTCCTTTACTATCACACATGATAATATTTTCAGGACGAACTCCAAGAGCAATATATAAACGAGAACAAGAAACTGCCGCAGCTCCTGCTCCATTTACAACAACTTTTACTTCTTTAATATCTTTTCCAGCAATTTCCAAAGCATTTTTTAATGCTGCTGCTGAAATAATTGCAGTTCCATGTTGGTCATCATGCATTACAGGAATATCTAATTCCTCTTTCAATCTTCTTTCGATTTCAAATGCCTCAGGAGCTTTAATATCTTCTAAGTTAATTCCACCAAAAGTTGGCGCTATTGCTTTTACTGTTTCAACAAATTTATCAACATCTTTTGCATCAACTTCAATGTCAAAAACGTCAATATCTGCGAATATTTTAAAAAGTAATCCCTTTCCTTCCATCACAGGCTTTGATGCTTCTGCTCCGATATCTCCTAATCCTAAAACAGCTGTACCATTTGAAATTACCGCCACTAAATTTCCTTTAGCTGTATATCTATAAATATTCTTTTTGTCTTTGGCAATTTCTAAACAAGGCTCTGCAACTCCAGGTGAATATGCTAAAGCTAAATCTCTTTGTGTAGCATATTTTTTCGTAGGTACTACTTCTATTTTTCCTGGTTTTGGTTTTGCGTGGTACAAAAGTGCTTCACGTCTTTTTCTTGAATCACTCATAAAATTAATTTTACTTTTGATAGACAAATATAATTATTCCATTATTAGATAAAATATTTTTAGAAAGGATTTTCATAAAACATGACTTATATTATTTTTTAAGAAAATCAATATTTCTTTGCAATCCTGTATATTTTGTTCTTTTTACAGCCGATTTTTTGAAAACTTTTCTAAAAACCTCTTCTGTAATTTCTTCCCAATCTTGATACTTCATCGTTAGTAAATCTGGATGTGGTTCAAACAAAGGTTCATTCATTGGAGTCGAAAATCGATTCCAAGGACAAACATCTTGACAAGTATCACAACCAAACATCCAATCGTCAAATTTACCTTTCATTTCCGTTGGTAAATTATCTTTTAACTCAATCGTAAAATACGAAATACATTTACTTCCGTCAATAGTATTATTTGGTAAAATTGCTTGTGTCGGACAAGCATCAATACATCTTGTACATTTACCACAATGATCCGTTTCAAACGGATGATCATATGCCAATTCAATATCTACAATTAATTCTGCTAAAAAGAAAAAAGAACCTGCTTTTTTTTGAATCAAAAGCGAGTGTTTCCCTGTCCAACCCAATCCTGCTTTTTTTGCCCAACTTCTCTCCATAACTGGAGCAGAATCTGTAAATGCTCTTCCGTTAATTTCGCCAATTTCTTCATTCATAAACTGCATTAATTGTCGCAATTTATCTTTTATCACATGATGATAATCTTGACCATAAGCATATTTTGCAATCTTATAGGAATCTGGATTTTGTTGTTCTTTAGGAAAATAATTATATGCTAAAGAAATTACCGATTTTGAACCTTCAACCAACAATCTTGGATCTAATCTTTTGTCAAAATGATTTTCCATGTATTTCATTTCTCCATGATAACCATTCTTTAACCAAGTCTCCAAATTCTTTGCTTCTTCTTCTAAAAAAGTTGCTTTCGCGATTCCACAAGCTGTAAAACCTAATCGTTCTGCTTCTTGTTTAATTAATTGGCTATATGTTTCTCTCTGACTCAAAATCTTTCTATTCTAAAATCTTTCTTCTAATGGAAAAAGGCTGCAAATTTAGGAAATAAAAACAGATTTCTAATTCTTTCTAAATTTCAAAAAACCTTCTTTCCTAAACTTTTCTAAATTGCTAAACCAACGTTAATTATGATTTCTTAAAGAAAATTCTTAAAAACTAAAATTTAACTTAAAGATTGTGTTTTTAAATAAATATGTAGATGAAATATGTCAAATACATTGCATTAATCTTTATTGGATTTTGTATTTATTCTTGTTCTTTACTTAAAATTGATACAGGAACAAAACCATTACCTAAAAGATATTTAAACATCCGAATTGCAACACAAGAATATGGAAATCTAATGTTAGATCGCATTGAATATGCTTCTGATTCCATTATAAAATTAACTGAAAATAGAAAGACCGAATTAGAAGCTTTACAATGGAAATTAAATGCTTCTATTGGAATTTCCAGAGTTGCTTATCAGATTTCTCCAGAATTAGCACTTTTAGATACTTGGGCTTACGCTATTGAAATGGAAAACTTGATCAATTCTTCTGATGGAAAAAAATTATTTGGGAATTATTATCAAGTTGCAAAAGATGCCATTGTTTTAAATCGAAAAGGAATTGAAGAAATTGCTTTAAAACAACTTCCAAAACGAAAAGAACAAAAATACTTAGATTTTGTAAAAAAACATGCTAAAAATTTTCCGATGAAAAGCTTAAAAATGAATCATGAACCTGTGCGTGAATCTTTTTTAACTTATACAAACACACCTGATAGTTTAGCTGTACAATCTGTTGGTTCTTTGGCTGAAGTTGTTGCTGATTTTTCTACAACAGTTGCATTTACAACAAATAATACCAAAAAACAATTTCTTTGGGAATCACAAATTCTCGCAAAAGAAAATGGTTTAGACACTTTAAATTTTAATCGAGTTGCAGACAGTTTAAATCTTCGAATGATGGAATTAATCGCTGTCGCAGAAGAAAGTCCAGAACTTCTCGGAGAAGCTATTGAAAATTTCCAACAAGAAACTAAACCTATTTTTGATAATATAAATCGACAAATTGAAACAGTGTTTGATGATATTGAAAAAGAAAGGATTGCAATAGATAGTATCATTAGCCGTGAAAGACGAATTATTATGAATGATATCAATGGTTTAAGCGAAACTGTTGTAGATAAAGCATTATCTCATGTAGATAAAATCATTCGAGATATTTTATTTTATGTGGTTTTAATTCTCTTTGTTATTTTCTTTATTCCTTTTACTTTAGGCTTTTTTGCTGGACGAATTTTTACTCGAAATAAGAAGAAAAAAAATCTAGATTCTTAACATTAAACAAAAATTTTTCTAGTTTCTATTCTAAATAGTATCTTTGCAGCCTTAAAATTAAGGCTTTGGTAAAAATAGGAGACATAGAATTAGGAGATTTTCCTTTATTATTAGCACCAATGGAGGATGTTAGTGATCCACCTTTTCGTGCATTATGTAAAGAGCAAGGAGCAGATGTTGTTTATACAGAATTTATTTCTTCAGAAGGTTTAATTCGTGACGCTGCAAAAAGTGTGATGAAATTAGATATTTACGAAAAAGAACGTCCTGTAGGAATTCAAATTTTTGGAGCAAATTTAGATTCGATGCTACGAACTGTAGAAATCGTTGAAAAATCAAATCCAGATATTATTGACATCAATTTTGGTTGTCCTGTAAAAAAAGTAGTAAGTAAAGGAGCTGGAGCAGGTATTTTAAAAGATATCGACTTGATGGAAAAACTTACTGCGGAAATGGTAAAAAGAACTCATTTACCAATTACTGTAAAAACTCGTTTAGGTTGGGATCATGATTCTATTAAAATTGTAGAAGTTGCAGAAAGAATTCAAGATGCTGGAGCAAAAGCAATTTCTATTCATGGAAGAACAAGAGCGCAAATGTATAAAGGTTTTGCAGATTGGAAGCCAATTGCTGAAGTAAAAAACAATCCAAGAATGCATATTCCTGTTTTTGGAAATGGTGATGTAGATTCTCCTGAAAAAGCTGTTTTAATGCGTGATGAGTTTGGATTAGATGGAGCGATGATTGGTCGTGCAACTATTGGAAATCCTTGGTTTTTTAGAGATGTAAAACATTTCTTTAAAACTGGAGAACATCATGAACCTGCAACAATTGCAGAACGTGTTGAAGTTGCTCGTCGTCATTTAGAAATGGCAATTGCTTGGAAAGGTCAGGCTCTTGGAGTTTTAGAAACAAGAAGACATTATACAAATTATTTTAAAGGAATTCCACATTTCAAAGAATATAGATTGAAAATGGTTACTTCAGATGATCCTGAAACAGTTTTCAATACTTTTGATGAAGTTCTTCAAAAATTTGGATAAAAATATTTCGGAAGCTACCTAAAAGGTAGCTTTTTTTATATAGTTTTTTGAAAACATTTCTAGATATTTATTAATTTGTATTTACAAACGAAATCAAATTTATGAAACGATTTTATACTTTTTTTATCAGTATTCTTTTTTTGTCTTTTATTTCAATTTCTTGCAATTCAACAGCCCAAAATAAATTGAAATTAATAGAAGTTCACGATTTAGAAATCAAAGAACCTTCTGGAATTTCTATTTCAGAAAGTGAAAACACCTTATTTATTGTAAGTGATAATGATGGAGCGATTTATGAAACAACTTTGGCTGGTGATGTTCTTTCAACAATCGAATTGGATATTATCGATTTAGAAGGAATTACATATGATTCTAAAGAAAATCTTTTTTGGATTATAAGTGAAAATAAAAGAAAATTATATGCTGTAAATATGGAAGGAAAAATTGTTGAAAAACATAAAATTTCTGGAAAACAAAAACATAAAAACAGTGGTTTAGAAGGAATTTGTTTTAATCCAAATGATAATTTTCTTTATATATTAAATGAAAAAAGTCCGAAACAGCTTTTACAAGTTTCTACAAAAGGAAATGTAGAAAATACGATGAAATTACCTTTTACAAAAGATGTTTCTGGGATTTTCTGCGATAAAGATAATTCTTTTTGGATTGTTAGTGATGAATCAAATGTTGTTATTCACCTTTCAAAAGAAGGTGAATTAATAGAAGAATTGCCTATTGAAATCCATCAAGCAGAAGGAATTGTTATTTCAAAAAAAGGAACTGTTTATATTGTAAGCGATGCAGAAAATCGTTTATATGAATATCAATTAATGAAATAAAATCTTAAGAAATAAATAAAAGGAAGATAAATATTTATCTTCCTTTTTATTCATAAACTCTTATAATTTCACCGTTTACTCTTCCTTTTACACTTCTTACATAAGCATTGATCACTTTTCGCATAGGAATGCAATTATGACCTGGAAAGAAATCTTTGTATTTTTCATAAGCATCTTCCACAAAATCTGGCGAAACAACATTTATTCTACAATCATTTTCCAATTCTAAAGCTGTTGCCAACACAAAACTATGAATTCCACCATTTACCATTGCAGCAGCAGTTGTCATATAAACAGGATCATCTGCTAAAACTCCAGTTGTCAAAGTAATAGATCCATTTTTATTTAAGTATTCTTTTCCGATTCTGACAATATTTACTTGTCCCATCAATTTACTTTTAATTCCAATATAGAAATCTTCTTCTGTAAGATCATTCAAAGGAGCCCATTTTGCTTCTCCAACGATAGATATAATAGCATCTATTTTTCCTATTTTTTTAAACATTTCTTTAATAGAATTGATATTCGTAATGTCGACAGAAATTGTTGGTGTTGTTCTTCCAACTACAATCACCTCATCTGTTGCTATAAAATGTGCAGAAACTTTTCGTCCGATTGTCCCTGTTCCTCCTATGATTAGTATTTTCATTTTTACTTTTTTTTCTTTATTGAATTTACTAAATATTCTAAACATTTACTTTAAGGATAGTTAAATATTACTATTTTTGAAAAAATTTTAAAACATGAAAAAATTATTTTTTACATCTCTTATTTTACTTTTATTTTCTTGTGATAAAAAAGATGATAATCAAATAAAGTATGATGAAAATGGAACTTATATTGGTTCTAAAAATAATCCACCACAAAAAATGAACATTATGTTCGTTGGAAATTCTATAACAAAAACTGGAACTGCACCATATATTGGATGGAATGGAAATTATGGAATGGCAGCAACAAATATCAACAATGATTACGTTCATGTTTTAGTTAACAAATTAAAACAAGATCAAATTGATGTAAATTTCAAAATTTATAATGTTGTTCCTTGGGAACATAATTTTAATTGGGATTTAAGTAAAAGAGATACTATGTTTGAAAATTTTGATACAGATTTAATTGTTTTAAGATTAGGTGAAAATGCAGGTCATTCAGAAAATTACTATGCAGAATTTGAAAAATTAATTCAACATTTTGAAAATAAAAATCCAAATCAATTAGTCATTACAAATAATTTTTGGATTGCAGAATTCAAAGATAGTATTCAGGAAAAAGTAACTTTAGATAGGGGTCATAGTTTTGTGAATATAAATCCAATTGCTAAAGACTCTATCAATTATGCATACGATGAATTCGAAAACTACTTTGTTGCTCGACATCCGTCTGACGAAGGAATGGAAGCAATTGCAAAAGAAATTTATAAAGCAATTGATTATTCTAAAATGAAAAAATAAAAAAAAGAGGTAATTAATTTTACCTCTTTTTTTTATGGAATCAATAAAATCTTATTTGAACTTTTTCCACTTTCCAAATATTCATGTGCTAACTTTCCTTCACTCAATTTAAATTTCGTTGGTTCTTTAATTTGCACTTTTTTTTCATACAACATTTTAAAAAGTTCGTTTGCTCTTTTTCTTCTTTCTTCTCCTGTTTTTAAATAACTCCATAAATCTCCTCCAACTAAAGTTTTACTTGTATCCATTAACATTCTCGGATTTACAAATTCTGGATCACCTCCACTCATCCCGTAAAAAACTACAGTTCCTTTTTCCTGTGTTATTTCAAAACTATCTTGAAGTGTTTTCCCAACACTATCATAAACAACAGATACACCGTTTCCTTTTGTTAATTCCAAAACAGATGATTTCCAGTGTGCATTTAAAAGAATCGCTTTGTCTGCACCTGAATCTAAAATTGTTTTAAGTTTTGTTTCATTTCTAGTTAAACCAAAAACAATTGCATTTTTGTTTTTACACAATTGCGTTAAAAATTGTCCAACACCTCCAGAAGCTGCATGAATTAATACAATATCATTTTCAGAAACATTATAACTATCATTTACTAAATAATCAGCAGTTAAACCTTGTAATAAAACAGAAGAAGCTAATTCAAAAGAAATATAATCTGGCAATGGAATAATATGTTCTTCTGGAACCAAAACATATTCTGCATTCGAAAAAGGAACATCAACAAAAGCAATTCTATCTCCAATTTTGTATTTATTACAATTAGATTCTTCAATAATTCCTGCTCCTTCATATCCTACAATAAATGGCGGATTTCCTTTTAAATGATAATTTCCTTTCCTCCTATAAATATCAGCATAATTTAATCCTATTGCTTTTGTCTTTACTAAAACAGAATTTTCAATCAAATTAGGTTTTGCTATTTCTTTATATTTTAAAACTTCTGGATTTCCAAATTTGGAAAATGTCAATGCTTTCATTTTATCTATATTTGTTTTTCATATCTATAAATCGAAAATTATAGATATGTTTATTTAAAAAAGAAGCTATTTAAATTATTTCATAAATAATCTTATAGCTTTTATATTTTATAATTCGTACTTAATTGTTTGAAGATATTCTTGAACTGTTTCTTCTTTTCTCTTATAATATGTCCATTTTCCATGTCGTGTTGGAACAACCAAATCTACTTTATGCATCATGGATAAATAATGAGAAATAGTAGATTGTGACAAACCAACTTTCTTTCGAATGTATTGCACACAAACACCATCATCAAAATGACCTAAATCTTCATGTGGTGGAAAATGTTTTTCCGGTTCTTTAAGCATTTGTAAAATTCGCAAACGAATCTCATTAGAAAGTACTTTGTTTATTTCAATTATATCTATTTTCATTTTGCAAAGATAAAAACATATCGAAAAATATCAATATGTTTTTTTATGCTTATTTTGTAAGATATTCTACAAATCATCTACTTTTAATAAAAACGAGTTTTATGTTATTTCAAGGTAAAAAAAATGAATATTTAAGAATTGAAGATATTACTTCAAAAAATTGTCATTTCATCAAGGAAAATATTGAAAGTTCATTAACGCTTATTTGGTTTACAAAAGGAAAATCAGAAATTTCGATAGATAACCAAAAATATATTTTTCAAGAAAATGATATTGTTTTTCTTACGGAATATCATAAGGTGATTATTCATCAAATTTCTCATGCAAAAATGATTCGTTTTAATCGTGATTTTTATTGTATCGTGGATCATGATTCTACAGTTGGTTGTAAAGGAATTTTGTTTTATGGAAATTCTCGACTTCCAATTATGCATTTGCCAGCAGAAGAATTGGAAAAGTTCGAAACATTAATGAAAATGTTTGAAATGGAAATGTTTTCAAAAGATGAACTTCAAATGGAAATGCTTCAAATGATGTTAAAAAGAACTTTGATTCTATGTACACGTTTTTATAAAGAAGCAAATCAAATGGAGCAAGTTGAAAATTCTAAATTAGATATTGTTCGAGAATTTAATTATTTAGTCGAAAGTAATTATAAAAAAATTCATTCTGTATCCGAATATGCGAAAATGCTTCATAAATCGCCAAAAACATTAACCAATTATTTTTTAAAATCTGGCGTAAAAAAACCTTTACAAATTATTCAAGAAAGAAGAGTTTTGGAAGCGAAACGTCTTTTATCTCACACTTCAATGCAAATAAAAGAAATCGCATATGAAATTGGTTATAATGATGTACAATCATTTAGTCGATTTTTCAAAAAACAAGAAGGAATTTCACCGCTTCAGTATAAAGAAAAGTATGAATCTGCTCTTTAAAAATACCTAAAAGGAAAAACGGTTAACACATAGGGAATTTTTGCCTATTTCCACCTTTTGTTCTTGTCGCATCTTTGCAATGTAATGTTAAACAAGTAATAAACAAAAGAACGAATTATGGAAAGATTTTCAATACCAACAAAAGATCAAGTATCAGAAAACAATCAAGCGATTTTTGACAACTTAGAAAAAGCATTAGGTTTTGTACCAAATTTATATGCATTTTATGCAAAAAATGACACTGCTTTAGGAGATTATTTAAATCTTCAAAACAGAAAATCAACATTAAAAGCAAAAGAAAGAGAAGTAGTTAATTTGATTGTAAGTCAGGTTAACAACTGTAAATATTGTTTATCAGCACATACGGTTTTAGGGAAAATGAACGGATTTTCGGATGAACAAGTATTAGAATTACGTTCAGGAAATGCATCATTTGACACAAAAATTGATGCTTTGGTAAAATTCACTAAATCTGTAGCAATTAATCGCGGAAGAGCATCTGAAGAAGAAAAAGAAGCATTTTTCAACGCTGGTTATACAGAAGCAAATATGATTGATGTTGTCATTATCATAGGAGATAAAATTATCAGTAATTATATTCACAATTTAACTGGATTTGCAATTGACTTCCCAGTAGCGGAGGACTTACAATTGACGGAGGCAAATTAATCATTGCTTCTCCATTAATCAGTTATTTTTCAAATTTCAATGTTCTAAAAAAAGCTGTCAATAGTAAAATTTGACAGCTTTTTTATTTCTTATTTAATTTCCATTAAAAAAGGTAATCTTGCTTGAATTCCTTTCATCGAAGATAGCTCTTTTATGTTCTTATATATTGTATAATTAGCTTCTCCTAGTTCTTCTTTTAAGATAGATTCTTTAGAACTCATAAAAGGATTTAATTGTAATGATTTTTTAAAATCAATTTTATATTTTGGATAATTTGCAATTCTATAATCCGAAACTTCTCCTAATTCCGCAGCTTTTTTAATTGCTTTTTCCAATCCTCCCAATTCATCAACTAATCCATTTGCTTTTGCTTCTGATCCAGACCAAACTCTTCCTTGTGCAATTTCATTAACTTGCTCGAAAGTCATTTTTCTTCCTTCTGCTACTCTATTTACAAATGTTTTATAAATTGTCTCGATTCCTTCTTTTGTTACATTGTAGAAATCTTCTGACATTGGTTCGAATAAACTATAAGGTTTTGTTTTGTTTGTAGAAACTTGTTCGGCATTAATTCCGATTCTATTTGCAAATTCACTAACATTTGGAACTGCTCCAAAAACTCCAATAGATCCAGTAATTGTAGTTGGTTCTGCAAAAATATAATCTGCATTACAAGAAATATAATAACCTCCAGATGCAGCAACATTCCCCATAGAAACAACAACTGGCTTTTCTTTTTTCGTCAATTCAAGTTCTCTCCACATAATATCTGAAGCCAAAGCACTTCCTCCAGGAGAATTTACACGTAAAACAATTGCTTTTACATTTTTATCTTTTCTAGCTTTTCTTAAAGCTTTATTGATTAATTCTTGTCCAATTTTATTTTCGTCTCCTTCTCCATAGATAATTTCACCTTGTGCATAAATTACAGCAACTTTATCTTTTGCAGTTTTAACGATTTTTCCTTTTCCTGATTTAATATATTTCGCTAAAGAAATTTGGTTTAAAGACTCTGTAGAATCTGTTCCAACTTCCACTTTTAAATTATCGATATAAGTATCTTTATAAATAATTCCATCAATTAATTTATTTTCCTTCGCTAATTCAGGATTTCTAGCTAATAAATTATCTGCAATTTCATTTAATTTATCCATCGAAATATTTCTACTTTCAGAAATATCTTCTAACATATCTTTCCAGATTGCTTTTAAGAAAGAAGTAATTTGTTCACGATTCGCATCACTCATTTTATTTGCGATATAAGGCTCTACAGCACTTTTATATTTTCCATGGCGAATCACTTCCATTTTAATTCCATATTTATCTTCAAAATCTTTATAGAAAAGAACTTCAGAAGAAAGTCCCATAAATTCCATTCCACCTACTGGATTTACAAAAACAGAATCGGCAACAGAACTTAAATAGTAATTCTTTTGATCATAAACATCCGAATAAGCTTTGATGAATTTTCCAGTTTCTTTAAATTCAATCAATTTTTTACGAATTGCTTCTACTTGCGCAACTCCTCCACTTACAGAAGTAGTTTCAATACTAATTCCTTTAATTTTCGGATCTGTTTTTGCGTTTTCAATTGCGTTTAATATTTCGTTTAAAGAAAGTTTATCAGGTGTTAAACCTAAAATTTCTTCAAATGGATTGTCTTCTTTTGGAGCGTAATCTTTGATTGCATTTGACAAGTCAAGTTTTAAAACTGAATTTGTCTTCACAACAACTTTTTCTTTTGTATCAAGTGAGAATATTACAGCGAAAAATAAAATAAAAATAATTCCAGCAGCAATAAAAAAACCTAAAATGGAAGCTACTAAATTTCTTAAAAATTTCATGTATAGATTAATTTTTGATTTATAAATCATTTATTACAGACATCAGTCTGTCAAAATAGTTAAATGTTACAAAGTAAGCAGATAATTGTAAACTTTTACAATAAGTTTTCTTTTCTTTGTACGTTCGAATTTCAAGTACAAATTACTATAAAGTTAATTGATTTTTTGATTCAAATTACATAAGTTCAATTGAATTAGAATAGAAGTAGAAAAGAAAAGTATAAATAAGATGAAAATAGTGAGAACAACATATCTTTCCTTAGGGTCAAACAAAGGAAATAAACAAGAAAATTTACAACAAGCAATTTATTTAATTTCTCAAAAAATTGGGACAATCGCTGCTATTTCATCTATTTACCAAACAGCTTCATGGGGTTTTGACAGTGAAGATTTCTATAATATCTGTATAAAAGTAAACACAACTTTAAATCCAGAAGAATTATTAGAAAAAACACAAATGGTTGAAAAATACCTAGGAAGAGTACATCAAATTTCGGATACTTATGAAGATCGTACAATTGATATTGATGTATTATTTTTTGATGATGAAGTAATTTTTTCTAAAGATTTAATTGTTCCACATCCAAAAATGTTAGATCGAAAATTCGTTTTGATTCCTTTGGCGGAAATTGTTCCAAATTTTGTTCATCCAATCAAAAAACAAAAAATTAATGAATGTGTATTAGCTTGTACGGATAATTCAGAGATTAAAAAATTAGAAGATATTACATTAGAAAAACCTGTTTCTCTTTCTGATAAATACAATTACATTGCTATTGAGGGTAATATTGGGGCTGGAAAAACAACACTTTCCAAAATGATTTCGGAGGATTTTAATGCTAAAATTGTTTTAGAACGATTTGCTGACAATCCTTTTTTACCAAAGTTTTATGAAGACAAAGACAGATATGCTTTTCAAACAGAGATGACTTTCTTAACGGATAGATACCAACAGTTATCTGATGATTTGGCACAATTTGACATGTTTAAAAACTTCATAGTATCAGACTATTATATATTTAAATCACTTATTTTCTCACAGATTACACTACAAAGAGAAGAATATCGTTTATATAGAAAAGTTTTTGATATTATGTATAAAGAAATCACGAAACCCGACCTATACGTATATTTATATCAAAACACAGAACGTTTATTGGCAAATATTAAGAAACGTGGAAGAGACTATGAGCAAAATATCGCTTCAGGCTACTTAGAAAAAATTCATAAAGGCTATGCAAATTTCATTCACACAGAAAATGATTTGAATACAATTATCATTGATGTTTCTGAATTAGATTTTGTATCAAACCCCGATGATTACAGCTTGATTATAAAAAAATTAACCTCATTGTAGATTCCAAAATAAGATTATATTTGTGTAATTCAAATCAAACAAAAACTTTATGAATAAATTATTACTCTCTTTATTTTTATCTACATTGTTTACCATCTCTTCTTACTCTCAAAAAAATGATTATAACTCTTGGTCTGTTGGTTTTGGAGGAAGTGGAACCGCAATTTTTGGTGATATACAAGCTCTAAATACAGAAGGGCTTTCTGATTTTGGATATGGAGGTTATCTATATGTTGACAAAATGTTTTCTCCTACTTTTGGAATTGAATTAAAAGGAAATTATTTGACTTTCCGAGGTGAATCTCACTCATTTAATGGAATTCATGATGTAAAATACACAGAAAACGAAGCGCAAGGACTTCGTTTTAAAACAACATCAATGGGTGGAGAATTTAATGTAATTCTTAATTTAAGTAATATTTCCCCAAGATTTTCAAAAAAACCTAGACGCTGGAATGCTGCATTATATTTCGGTTTAGGTTTTCATAAATATGAAACAGATGTATACAACTCTTTAACAGGTGAATTAGAATATTCTTTCGGAAAAACTGAAGAAGAAGATGTGGAAGCTAAGAATGTAACTTCTGCATATGTAACTTCTGGTTTAAGTTTAAAATACCGTTTAAACAAAAGCCTAGATATCGAATTACGCCCTACAGTTAATGTACATTTAAATGATAATTTAGATGGTGTCGTTAGTACAAAACAGGCTTTAGAAACATTTATGGTTGCAAACTTAGGTTTGGTATATAAATTTGGAAAAAAACAAAGAAGCGCTGTTTGGTATGATGCAAAATCTGCGGGATATGGAGGAAATTCATCAAAAGGAAAGAATAAGAAAAATAAAATTACCGTAGATGCTTATAAAGATTCTGACGGTGATGGTGTAATGGATCGTTTTGATAAAGAACCTGGAACACCTCCTGGTGTACGCGTTTATGGTTCGGGAGTTGCTATTGATACAGATAACGATGGTGTTCCTGATTATCAAGATGCTTGTCCGTTTAAACAAGGATTAGAAGAAAATGGTGGTTGTCCTGAATTCAAAGATTCAGATAATGATGGAATTTTTGATGAAGATGATGCTTGTCCTCATGAAAAAGGTTTAGAGAAAAATGAAGGTTGTCCAGAAGAAGGAATTAGTCAAAATGCTTTAGACTTAATTGAGAATTATTCTGGTGCTATTTCTTTTAAATCAAACAGCCATGAATTAACACAAGAATCTTATGATGTTTTAAATAAAATTGCAGATATGATGAAAGAATATCCTGCAACGACATTTAAAATTGAAGGTCATACAGATAATCAGGGAGCTGAAAATTACAACTTGTTCTTATCAAAAAGAAGAGCAAAAGCTGTAAGAAAATATTTAGTTTCACAAGGTGTTGCTTCAGAAAGACTTTTTGCTGAAGGATATGGAGAATCAAGACCTAAATTCCCAAATGATACAGCTGAAAATAGAAAGAAAAACAGAAGAGTTGAAATCAATAAAATCAATGAAAACTTGAACTTTAACTCAGAAGGAAATGATGCTGTTGCTACTGATTCTAATGAAACTTATGAAGAATCAAATGATAATTATGCAAGCGGAGATATCCCAGATTATCATACAGTAATTAATGGAGATACCTTATTCTCTCTTGCCAAAAAATATGGTACTTCAGTTGAAAGACTAAAAGAACTTAATGATTTACCGGATACAAAAATTGTTATCGGTTCTAAATTAAGATTAAAATAATTTACTTCAATATAATATCATACTTTGAAAAACTGCCCCAATCAAAGTATGATATTATATTTTTCTTGACACTATAAAATAAGAACTTACATCCCCTCTATCTTATTTAATAACTTATTCTGCCATAACAGAATTTTGCAATTTCAATCTATTATTAATTCTAAACAATCAATGTTATGATGAAAAAAAGTAAATCTATTTTTTACTTCATAATTTTTTTAGCACTCGGCATTTCTACTAATGCGCAAGAAAAAGATTTTAATACCTGGTCAGTTGGAGCAGGTGCAAGTAATTTTATTATGTATGGTGATTTGAATTCTTTTGGAGGCGGCCAATCTTCATTTGATTACGGTTTCTATGCTTATGTTGACAAAATGATAAATCCTGCTTTTGGATTTGAATTAAAAGCTCATTATTTAAATATGTCTGGAGCCGTAGGAAGCTTCTCTCCTTTTTATCTTTTATACGCTGAAGATCATACAGGAGGAGCAACCTTTGAAGGGAAAGCTTTGGGTGGTGAATTTAATCTTATTTTAAATTTAAATACTTTAAATCCAAGCGCAAGTAAAAACAGAAAATGGAACGCAGCTATTTATGCTGGTTTAGGTTTTCAAACATACGATTCTAAACTCTATGATCAATCAACTGGCGATTTATTAATTGACTACAATAACATTAAAAATAAATCTACAAAAGAAAATTCTTTTTATTACACTGCTGGTTTAGGAATTAAATACAGATTAAGTAGAAGAGTTGATTTAGAATTTAGACCAACAATCAATTTAAACAATGAAGATCAATTGGATGCTGCTTACAGTAACAGAAAAAATTTAGAAATATTCTTAGTAACACATCTTGGTGTGAATATCAAATTAGGAAAAAAGAAAAAATATGCTATTTGGTATGATCAACTTCCAGGTAAATCAGAAGAGGAACAAGAAAAAGATAAAAAGAAAAACAAAGACGAAATCGAACAAGACATCGAAGAAGCTTTAAAAGATACCGATGGAGATGGAATTATCGATCGTTTTGATAAAGATAATAATACTCCAAAAGGTGTTAAAGTATACAGTAATGGGTTGCCAATTGATAGTGATAATGATGGTGTTCCTGACTATTTAGACGAATGTCCTTTAAAAGTTGGTAAAAAAGATGATAATGGTTGTCCTGATATCGCAGATGATGATGGAGATGGAATCAGCAATGAAAAAGATATCTGTCCAGATGTAGCTGGATTACCAGAAAATGGTGGTTGTCCTCAAAAAGAATACACAGAAAGTGTTTCTCAGATTTTATATGCACTTTCAAAAGATATTTTCTTTGAACCAAATGGACATACAATTAAAGGAACTTCTTTTAATGTTTTAGATAAAATTGCAGATGTAATGATGCAATTCCCTGCAACGAAATTTAATATTGATGGACATACAGACAATAAACTTTCTGCCAAGTACAATTTATTCTTATCAATTCGTAGAGCAAAATCTGTAAAAAAATATCTTGTGAAAAAAGGTGTTGATGAAAATCGCTTAATTACACATGGATATGGAGAAACTCGACCAAGATATTCTAATGAAACAGAAGGTGGAAGACAATTAAATCGACGTGTAGAAATTACAAAAGTAGAATCAGATGTTGTTACAAATAACTTAAATGATGTAATTGAAGACGAAACCATTAATGAAAATGGAGAAGTAAAAACGACACCTATTCCAAGTGACGGTGAAATAGTTGTACAAGACGGAGATACTTTATATTCTCTAGCTAAAAAATATGGCACAACTGTTGAGAAGCTGAAGGAAATGAACAACTTGAACGATAATACAATTATCGAAGGAACCATCCTTAGAGTTGAAGAATAATTTTCTATATATTTTGAATCGAAATCTAAAATCTGAAGTCTTTCATTAGGCTTCAGATTTTTTATGCTTTAGAATTCCTTTTTATTTATCCGTATTTCTTATTTTTGATAACTACTAATTTTTCAATCTTTATGCGATATTTCTTAGTATTTATTTTTGTTTTCATCTTTCAAGTTAGTTCTGCACAAAGTGTACAACTTGCAAATAGATATTATGTAACTGGTTCTTATGAAAAAGCTGCACAACTTTTTTCTGAACTACACACTCAAAAACCTTATAGCAGTTTCTATTTTAAGAGATTGGTAAGCTGTTATCAACAAATGGGAGATTTTGACAAAGCAGAAAATACTATATTAAATTACTTAAAAAAATATCCAAATAAAGCAGATGTTTATGTCGATCTTGGATATAATTTTCAATTGCAATACAATCAAAAAGAAGCAGATAAATATTATAAAAAAGCTTTAAAAGCTGTTGAGAAAAATCCGAAATTAGGAAATAGTGTCGGTCGCTCTTTTAAAGAAAATTTCTTGCTGGATTATGCTTTACAAGTTTTTGAAAAAATGGATGATAAAACTTCTGGAAATATTGGAACTAAAACTACGATTGCTAGCATTTACGGGGAATTAGGAAAAATGGATGAAATGTTCACCACCTATTTAGATATGATTGATATTCGTGAAAACTACATTGAAATCGTTTTACGATATATCGGAAATTATGTTACTGAAGATCCAGAAAATGAAAATAATAAAATCTTAAAAAACTTAGTTTTCCAACGTTTACAAGAAGGCCCAAAAGATGCGTGGAATCAAATTTTGAGTTGGCTTTTTATTCAGCAAAAAGAATATAATAAAGCATTAATTCAAGAAAAAGCATTATATCGAAGAAATCAAGAATCGTTTCAGCGAATTTTAGATTTAGGTGAAAATGCTTTTTTAAATAAAGATTATAATAGCGCAATTAAAGCATATTCTTATGTGATGGAAAATTCTACAATTGGAGAAGAAATTTTAGAATCTAAATACTATATTTTAGAAAGTCAATTGAATAACGGAACTCCAAATGATGAAATTGAGCAAAATTTTGAAGCTGTTTTTACAGAATTTGGTAAAAATATTTACACGCTTTATTTCCAAATTTTACATGCGGATTTTATCGCTTTTAGAAATAATAATCCTTCACAAGCAATTTCCGATTTAAAAGAGCTTTTAAAATTAAACTTAAATAAATTTGAAAAAGCAGAAATTAAATTAAAATTAGCGGATATTTTAGTTTTTACAAATAAATTTAATCAAGGATTAATTTATTACTCACAAGTGCAAACCGATTTAAAAAATCATCGTTTAGCACAAATGGCGAAATATAAAGTTGCAAAAACATCTTATTTTAAAGGAGATTTTGATTGGGCAAAAACACAATTAGATGTTTTAAAGAAATCTACCTCACAATTGATTGCAAACGATGCTTTGGAACTTCATTTATTAATCTCAGATAATTCAGTGGATGAAGAAGAGAAAAAAGGTTTAGAATTATATGCAAAAGCAGATTTTTTAAGTTTTCAAAATAAAAATCAAGCAGCAATTGATACTTTAAATGTTGTATTAGAAAAATTTAAAGGAAGAGCGATTGAAGATGAAGCTTTGATAAAACAAGCAAAACTTTATGAAGAAACAAATCAATTAGAAAAAGCTGCTGAAAATTACTTGAAAATCACAGAAATTAAAGAAAATGATATTTTAATTGATGATGCTTATTTTGCTTTAGGAAAACTTTATGAAGAAAAAATAAAAAATCCTGAAAAAGCTTCAGAATATTATCAAAAGATTATTTTTGACTTCCCTTCTAGCATTTATTTGGTAGAAGCGAGAAAACGATATCGAAATTTACGAGGAGACGCAATTAACTAAAATAATTTAGAAATGTATATTTACAATGTAACTATAAACATCAACGAAAGTTGTCATGACGAATGGTTAAAATGGATGAAGGAAAAACACATTCCTGATATGTTGGGAACTGGAAAATTCTCAAAAGCTAAAATGTGTCAGGTTTTAGTTGAAGAAGAAATGGGTGGAATTACATATTCTGTTCAATACACAACGGATAGTAAAGAAACATTAGAAAAATATTATCAAGAAGATGCTGAAAAGCTTCGAGAAGAAGGAATGAAACTATTTGCAGGAAAGTTTGTTGCTTTTCGAACGGAATTAAAAGTAGTTTCTGAACATTAAAAACTAAAAATCTTCTCAAATTGAGAAGATTTTTTCTTTATAAACAATTCTTTTTTAAATATCTATCCTTTTCAAAATTGCTAAATTTGTTAAAATAAAAGAAATCCTCAGAATCCTTCCCAAAAATTAATAACTTCTCAATAAAGAAATCTAAATTTGCAGCTGGCAAAAATTAACTGCTTTTTTTAATTAAAAACAATTATCATGAGTGTAAAAGCAAAAAAACATTTAGGACAACACTTTTTAAAAGATGAAACTATTGCAAGAGATATTGCAAATTCACTTACGGAAGAAGGTTATGAAGATGTATTAGAAATTGGTCCTGGAATGGGAGTTTTGACAAAATATCTTTTAGATAAAAAATATACAACTCATGTAATTGAAATTGACACAGAATCTGTGGAATATCTGAAAGTTCATTATATGAATTTGGCAAGTAGAATTTATGAAAAAGATTTCTTAAGAGTTGATGTAAAATCACTTTTTGGTGAAAAACCTTTTGCAGTGATTGGAAACTTTCCATATAATATTTCTACACAAATTGTTTTTAAAGTGTTAGAAAATAGAGATCAAATTCCTGAATTTAGTGGAATGTTTCAAAAAGAAGTTGCAGAACGAATTGCTGAAAAAGAAGGAAGCAAAAAATATGGAATTTTATCTGTTTTAGCACAAGCATTTTATGATGCAAAATATCTTTTTACTGTAGATGAAAATGTATTTAATCCTCCACCAAAAGTAAAATCTGGAGTAATTCATCTAAAAAGAAAAGAAAATTATACACTTCCTGTGGATGAAAAATTATTTTTTAGAGTTGTAAAAGCTGGATTTAACCAAAGAAGAAAGACGTTAAGAAATAGTTTAAAAAGCTTTAATTTAAGTGATAGTTTAAGAGAAGATTCTATATTTGCAAAGCGTCCAGAACAAGTTTCAGTTCAAGATTTTATTGAATTAACAAGAAAAATTGAAGAAGATCTTTCAAAATAATTTTTCCAAATAGCTTATTTATTAACAATTTTAAAATTTCGTCGATAGAAAAAAAAGAATATCATGCAGTTTGAATTAACGAAAGAAATAATCAGAGAAATCAAAGAAAATATTGCAAATCAACAACAAAAAGTAATATTAGATTCTCTCAAGGATATTCACCCTGCGGATATTGCGGACATCATGGACGAATTAAATTTTGAAGAAGCTATTTTTATCTTCAAAATTCTTGATAAAGAAAAAAAAGCAGATGTTCTTACGGAATTAGATGATGATTCTAGAGAAAAAGTTTTAAATGCTCTTTCTTCAAAGGAAATTGCAGAAGAAATTGACGATTTAGAAACAGATGATGCTGCGGATATTATTGCGGAACTTACAGATCAAAAAAAAGAAGAAGTAATTTCGCAAATTGAAGACACAGAACACGCCAAAGATATTGTTGACCTTTTACGTTATCCAGAAGACACAGCTGGAGGTTTGATGGGAAAAGAGCTTGTAAAAGTGAATGAAGATTGGTCAATGCTTCGTTGTGTAAAAGAAATGCGTGAACAAGCGCAAGAAATCGATGTTGTACATACTGTTTATGTTGTAGATAAAGACAATGTTTTAAAAGGAATTTTATCTTTAAAAAGTATGTTAACTACTTCTACAAAAACACCTGTAAAAGAAATTTATCGAAGTAATATCATTTCTGTAAAAACAAATGAAAAAGACGAAGAAGTTGCGAAAATTATGCAGAAATACGACTTAATTGTTGTTCCTGTTGTGGATGAACTTGGTCATTTAGTTGGAAAAATTACCATTGATGATATTGTGGATGTAATTAAAGAAGAAGCAGACCGTGATTATCAAATGGCAGCCGGAATTTCTGAAGATGTGGAAGCAGATGATACTATTTTTAAACTTACAAAAGCACGTCTTCCTTGGCTTTTGATTGGAATGCTTGGTGGATTAGGAGCAGCAACAATTATCACACATTTTCAAGATGGATTACAGCAATATTTAGCTTTGGTAACTTTTATTCCATTAATTCAAGCAACTGCTGGAAATGTCGGTGTACAATCGGCTGCGATTATGGTACAAGGAATTGCAAATAATAGTTTAAATAATGAAATTGTAAAACGACTTTTAAAGGAACTTACTTTAGGTTTAGTAAATGGTGTTGCGCTTGCAACTATCTTTTTAATTATTGGTCTTTTACTTTTTCAAATTGATTTAACCATAGCTTTGACAATTGGTTTTGCTCTATCAACAGTGATTATTTTAGCTGCAATTATCGGAACTTTTATTCCTTTGTTTTTACATAAAAGAGGAATTGATCCTGCTGTAGCAACAGGTCCGTTTATCACGACAAGTAACGATGTTTTTGGAATTTTAATCTACTTTGTTATTGCAAAATTGATTCTTGGATTTTAAACTCAAAATCATTTACTTATTTTTCTTTTTTAAAATTTGATTACATTCGTATTCGAAAAATTCAAATTGCTAAAAATATTGCTATCCTTTTCTTTACAATTTTATTTCAGTTTGAATTGAAAAAATCAACAAAGAAAAATTTATTTAAATGAAAATCAAAAAGACAAAAATTGCATTATTTATTTCTGCCACATTAGCTCTGACAATTATTTCTTGTAATAACGGAAAAAAAGAAGAAAGAAGAGTATATAAAAAACAGGAAACTAAATATCGAAAAACTTCTAAAAGAAATAATTATTCAACCACTTCTTATTCCGAAGAAAAATATGAGATTGAAAAAAAATCTATAGAAAAACAAACGCCGATTGTTCCTGTAAAAAAGCCAAAACAAAAAATTAATGGAACAAAAATTTCTAAGAAAAAAGTAACGAAATCAACTACAATTCCATCAAAGAAAATTAAGCAACCAAAAATTACATCAAAAAGTACTGCTTCAAAAAATGTTGTAACAAAAACATCTTCTAATACATCAACAAAACCAAAAACAAGTTCTAATTCAAATTATTCAAGTAGTAGTTTTAAAAGTAGTTCTTCATCTTCTAGTTCTAGTTCAAGTTTCTCAAGTAGTAGTTTTAAAAGCAGTTCTTCATCTTCAAGATCAAGAAGTTATAGTAGTAGAAGAAAATAAATTAAGAAATAAGTTGTTTGGAAATTCTGCTACTTGCAATAAGTGAAGCAATATAGCCTAAAGCTAGAATCGTTATAAAAACGACAGCAATATTTGTAAAAGTAAGTGCAACAGGATAAGCAAGGTTTTGCGTAATCATGATAAATTCAAATTTCTGTTGTAGAATTACAAAAAGAATTCCTAAAAACAAACCAAAAACCAATCCTAAAACAGATAACAGGAAACCTTGTAAAATAAATATTTTTTTGATGTCTTTTAGTGAAGCTCCAATATTATACAGGGTTTTTTGATTATCTTTTTTATCAATAATCATCATAATAATTACTCCAACAACATTGAAAAGAGCGATGATTAGAATTAAACAGAAAATTAAATATGTTATAAATCTTTCAGAATTAATCAATCGATAATAATCCGCATTTAATTCATCTCTCGTTCTAATTTCAAACTTCTCTCCTATTTGATTTTCTAGATTTTCTGCTACAGAACTAATTAAATTAGGATTTTTCACCAATAATTCAATTGCCGAAATTTGATTTGTTTTATATCCCAATAATTTTTGACCTGAATGTAATGGAATAAAAACATAATTAAAATCTAATTCTTCATTATTAACAGCAAAAACTCCAGTAACTTTTGCAGTAATTTCACTGATTGCTTGTTGATAACTAGACACAGAACCTTTTCCAGCTTTTGGAACAAAAATTTGCATTACTTTTCCATATTCAAAAGCAGAAATGGAAAGCTCACTTGAAATTCCAATTCCTATTACAGCGCTATTTTCATAACGTTTATCAAACCAAGTTCCTGAAAATATATTTTTTCGAATAGAAGTTAATTCCGAAAAATTTGTGTCAACAGCTTTAAAGTTAGCTAAGACTTCTTTATCATTATTTTTTAAAAAAGCTTTTTCTTCAATGATTTTTGAATAAGTAATAATATTAGAATCTGTGTCTAAAATTGATTTTATAGAATCATTAAAGAAAAACGATTTTCCTTTTTTTGGAGAAATTTCAATGGAAGGAGTTGTAGAATTCAAACTTTCTTCTCCCATATTTTTTAATCCAGAAAAAACGGAAAGCACAACAAAAAGTGCCAAAGTTCCAACCATAACCGCAAAAACAGCAATAAATGTGATGATATTAATCGCATTATTGCTGTTTTTAGAGAATAAATATCTTTTGGCTATGTATAAAGAAAAATTCAATCTATCTTTTTTGTCTTCTTGGTAAAATATCAGGATTTTTTATAGGATTTTCCTTTTTTCCTTTTAATGCATCGTCGATATCTTCAATATAATCTAAAGAATCGTCACCGATAAATTCTAAATGAGGCATTCTTCTTAATTGATTTTTCGTACGCAAAGCTAATTCATGACGAATTATATGCGTATTTGTTTTAATTCCCTCAATCAACTCATCTCTATTTTCCGATGGGAAAACACTCAAATATACTTTTGCTTGTGATAAATCTGTTGTTACCTTTACTCTTGTAACAGAAATAATCACACCTTTCATTCCTTCCTTTGCAGCTGATTGTAAAATATCTACTAAATCTTTTTGAAGAACTCCTGCAATTTTCTTCTGTCTCATTGTTTCCATTTTGCAAAAATACGTTTTATTTGATATTTTTGAAACTTTAAGACTAACTATTAAGTATTATTACAAAATATTTTACATCAGAAAGTCGTTTTGTTAAAGATTTTCTAAAAGATTCGATATTGTAAATTCATATTTTGATTCTAACGTTTATCTTGCAAACTTTGTAATAATAGCAACCAAATTAAAACATCATCAATGAAAAAAATTGAACACATTGGTATTGCAGTAAAAGATTTAGAAAAATCAAACCAAGTGTATGCAGCGCTTTTTGGAAAAGAAGCTTATAAAATCGAAGAAGTAGAAAGTGAAGGCGTACGAACTTCTTTCTTTGAAAATGGCCCAAATAAAATTGAACTTTTAGAAGCAACAAAAGAAGATAGTCCAATTGCAAAATTTATAGCAAAACGTGGAGAAGGAATTCACCATATTGCTTTTGCTGTGGATAATATTTATTCTGAAATGGAGCGTTTAAAAGAAGAAGGTTTTAAAGTTTTAAATGAAAAACCAAAAAAAGGTGCAGATAACAAATTAGTTGTATTTTTGCATCCGAAAGACACTAATGGTGTACTTGTGGAATTGTGCCAAGAAATCGAAGAATAATAATCCTAAAAAACTTATAATAAATGTCTAGACAACACGATAGATACCAAAAAAGACGCTTGCGTTCTTCTTATTTTTCAGTAATAGTAAGTATTGGCTTGGTATTATTTCTTGTTGGACTTTTAGGAATTGTTGTTTTTAAAACAAAAGATGTCACAGATCATGTTAAGGAAAATGTTGCTTTAACTATTTTCTTAAAAGATAATGCTACAAAAACACAAACTGAGCAATTTAAATCTACGCTAGAAAATGCGGAATATGCTAAAAAAGTTGTTTTTATAGATAAAAAAACTGCTGCTGAAACTTTTCAAAAAGATATCGGAGAGGATTTTGTAAACTTTATTGGAGAAAATCCACTTAAAAATGCTTTTGATGTTTATTTAAATGCAAACTTTGTTACGCCTCATCAAATCGAGGAAATAGAAAAAGATATTAAACGTCAAAAATTTGTTTATGAAGTTTCTTATGACAAACCTTTAATTACGATTTTAACTAAAAACATTAATCGTTTAAGTATTTGGATTCTAGGTTTCAGTATCTTTTTTACCTTTGTGGCAATCATTTTAATAAACAGTTCGATTCGTCTTTCTGTTTATTCAAAAAGATTTACAATTAAAACAATGCAAATGGTTGGAGCGACAAAAAGCTTTATTAGAAAACCATTTATTTTTACAAGTATAAAACTTGGTGTTGTTGGAGCTTTAATTGCAATTACTGGTTTAGGTGGAATTATTTATTATGGTGATATTCACTTTCCACAGTTTAGTTTACTAAACAATTTAGAATTTCTAATAATTCTTTTCTCTGGAATTTTATTGCTTGGAATAATCATCACATGGATTAGTACATTTTTTGCAACACAACGCTTCTTAAACCTTAGAATTAACGAACTTTATTATTAAAATATGAACGAAAAACCGAACAAACAATTTTTATTCGACTCACATAATTATAAAATTATGTTGGTAGGTCTTGTCGTTATTATAATCGGATTTATTCTGATGTCTGGTGGTTCTTCAGATGATCCGAATGTTTTTAGTCCAGATATTTATGATTTTAGAAGAATTCGATTGGCTCCAACAGTTGTTCTGCTTGGGTTTGCTATTCAAGTTTATGCAATTGTAGCGAAAAAGAAAGAAAAGAAATCAGAAGAATAAAAAGTAGCTTTTATAGCGATGAAAATATCAAATTCCCTTCAAAATTTGTTGGGAGTTTTTTGTTTTATAACACAAGATTAAAATAAAATATTGTTTTAGCAATTGCTAAACCTCAAAGAATAAAATGGATTTTTTAGAAGCAATTATCTTAGGAATTGTACAGGGTTTGACCGAATTTTTACCTGTTTCGTCAAGCGGTCATTTAGAATTAACTAAAGCACTTTTCGGAAACGATGCTTTACCAAAAGAAAGTTTAACCTTTACAGTTGTATTACACTTCGCAACAGCTTTAAGTACCATCGTTATTTTTCGAAAAGAAATAATGGAAATTATCAAAGGCTTATTACAATTTAAATGGAATGAAGAATCACAGTTTTCTGTAAAAATTATCATTTCAATGCTTCCAGCAGTTGTTGTTGGTTTACTTTTCGAAGAACATTTAGAAGCTTTTTTCAGTGGGAAAATAATTTTAGTTGGAGCAATGTTAATTGTAACAGCTATTTTATTATTATTAGCAGATAAAGCAAAAAATACCACTAAAAATGTAAGTTTTGGAAATGCATTTATCGTAGGAGTTTCTCAAGCAATCGCAATGTTACCTGGAATTTCTCGTTCTGGTTCCACAATTGCAACTTCTGTAATTCTTGGAATTGATAGAACTAAAGCTGCAAAATTTTCTTTCTTAATGGTTGTTCCATTAATTTTTGGAAAAGTAGCAAAAGATATTTTAGGTGGTGGAATTTCTATTGAAAGTGATCAGATTGGTGTGATTAGTGCTGGATTTATCGCTGCATTCGTTTCAGGACTTTTAGCTTGTCAATGGATGATTGCTTTGGTTAAGAAAAGTAAACTTAGTTATTTTGCAATCTATTGCGCTATTGTTGGTGTGATTGCAATTATTTATTCAATTATATAAAAGGATAGAATGAGCTTAGAATTGGAAGACTTTAAAAATGGTCAAGTCTTATTAATTGATAAACCTTTAGAATGGACATCTTTTCAAGTTGTAAATAAATTAAGATGGCATATTCGTAAGAAATTCGATATTAAAAAAATTAAAGTTGGACACGCTGGAACTTTAGATCCTTTGGCAACTGGACTTTTGGTAATTTGCACTGGTAAATTCACAAAAAAAATTGAAACTTATCAAGGACAAATTAAAGAATATACAGGAACAATTCGTTTAGGAGCAACAACTCCAAGTTACGATTTAGAAACTGAAATAAATGAAACGTTTCCTATAGATCATATTACAGAAGAATTAATCCATGAAACAACAAAACAATTTCTTGGAGAAATAGATCAGATTCCTCCTATTTTTTCTGCTTTACGTAAAGATGGAAAACGTTTGTATGAAATTGCTAGAGCTGGAGAAACTGTAGAAGTGAAATCTAGAAAAATTTCTATTCCTGAATTCGAAATTACGAAAATCAACTTTCCTGATGTAGAATTTAGAGTTATATGTTCAAAAGGAACTTATATTCGTTCTCTTGCATACGATTTTGGAAAAGCATTAAACTCAGGAGGGCATTTAACAGTGCTTAGAAGAACTAAAATTGGTGATTTCTCAGTAGACAATGCACAAACAATAGAAGGATTTATAGATAGTCTATAAATTGTACAACATTATATAAATTATGAGCAGCTTTTTGAGCTGCTTTTTTTATGCTAATTGCTAATAAATATTTTTAAAAATTGCTATTTTTTTTAGCTACCATAACCAAATACGACGTTTCAAGGCTTTTTTTGTTACATTTCATCTTTTAAAATCTAATTTTTTTAGCCAAAATTAATGCTATTTTTTATAGTTAATTTAATTTGATGCTAATTTAAATAGCTTTAAAATACCATTAATGAAATTTTTATTAGCTGTTTTTTGGATTTTCATAATAATAATAGAACCTCTTGAAAATTCTATTTTTTTAACATATTTTTATCAAAAACATTAAAACAGTAGTTAATAATTAAAATAAATTACTTTTTAATCAATTTTTTATAATCTATAAATCGTAAACGTAAACTTAAATTAATCACAAAATGTTAGAGTTATTAAAAATAGCAATTACAGGAGCAAACATCATCCCGACAGCTTTGCTAATATTTTTAATCATTTATGGTTTAATCGCCATAATTGGATTGGTAGAATTCGATTCTATTGATTTTGATATAGATACAGATGTTGATATGGATGTAGATTTAGATGCTGACATAGATGCTGATGCTGATATTTCTACTGGAGGTGGAATTTCAGGGTTCCTTAGTTTTTTTAATATTGGAAAACTTCCAATCATGATCTACCTATTTTTTGTTGCTATTCCAATGTGGGGGCTTTCAATTTATATCAATCATATCATTGGAAATAACTCTTTCTTAATAGGATTTCTACTTTTAATTCCTATAACATTTGTATCCTTGCTTTTTGCAAAATATGCATGTATTCCTTTCGTAAAAGTTTGGGATGGATTAGACGGAACAATCGATACTAATTTTGTTGGCAAAATGTGTACAGTTCTTTACGACACAGAAAATGAAAAATTAAGTCAAGCTGATTTAGAATTTGGTGGAGATAAAGTTCGTCTAAATATCAAATCTATTGAAGGAAGAAAAATTTACAGAGGAGACGAAGTTGTAATTGTAGAACATTACGAAGAAGAAGATTACTACTTAGTTGCAAAAATCTAAAAACAACACTTTATACATATTTGAATTAACCAGTTTTTCCCTTCTGAAAATGGAGGGAAACAACAAACTGGAAAGGAAAATTTTATTCAAATTTTAATCAAGAAAACAAACAAATAGTAAATATAAATTAATCTAAAAACAAAAATTAAATTATGGAAGAAACAGTACAAGAATTAGGAACAGGAGCTTATGCAGGGTATTTTACTCTTGGGCTTATAGCCTTTGCAATCATTGTATTTTTAGTCATTATTATTAAAATGTACAACAAAGCTGCTCAGGGAGAAGTTTTAGTTAGAACTGGAGGTTTTGGTGGTGT
The DNA here is from genome assembly GCF_015767265.1 of Aureivirga marina. Classification (GTDB taxonomy): domain Bacteria; phylum Bacteroidota; class Bacteroidia; order Flavobacteriales; family Flavobacteriaceae; genus Aureivirga; species Aureivirga marina. The sequence goes on along the minus strand of NZ_JADPIB010000007.1, from coordinate 41,245 downwards.
AGATAAAAAACCAAAAGTATCTTCATCTGGTTTAATATCAATTCCGGTATTACATAGACTTGAAAAAATGGATATTCGTGTAAAAACGATTACAATTTCAAGAACTGGTTCTGAAGGTCTGATTTGTAAAGACAATATGAGAGCAGATATTAAAGTAACATTTTTCGTTCGTGTGAATGTTGATAAAGTTGCAGAAGTTGCTAAATCTATTGGTTGTGATAGAGCATCAGATCCAGAAACGTTAAGAGGATTATACGAACCAAAATTTGCAGAAGCATTAAAAACAGTTGGTAAGCAATTTGAATTTGTAGAATTATATACTTCACGTAGAGAATTTAACCAAGCAATTGTAAATATTATTGGTACAGATTTAAATGGATACAAATTAGAAGATTGTGCGATTGACTTTTTAGAACAAACTCCAATTAATGAATTAGATGAAAGTAACATTTTAGATGCAGAAGGTATCAAGAAAATTATTGAATTAACTGCGGAACAAAAAGTACAATCTAATTTAGTTGAAAGAGATAAAGAAAAAACAATCAAACAACAAGATGTTGAAGCGCAAGAGACAATCTTAAACTTAGAAAAACAAAAAGTTGAAGCAGAAGAGCGTCAAAAACGTGAAATCGAAAATATTAAAGCTAGAGAGCAATCTGAAGTTGATAGAATTAATGAAGAAGAGCGCTTAAAAGCTGAAAAAGCAAGAATTGCTACAGAAGAGCAAATTCAAATTGCAGAAGAAAATAGAATGCGTGAAGTAATTGTTGCAGAGAAAAATAAAGAAAAAATCGAAGCAATTGAAGCGGAACGTGTAGAGCAAGCAAGACTTTTAGAAGAAACTGAAAAAACAAGAATTGTTGAGTTAGCTCAAATTGAAAAACAAAGAGCAATCGAAATCGAACAGAAAAATATTCAAGATGTAATTCGTGAAAGAGTTTCTGTAGAAAAAGCGGTTGTAGAAGAACAAGAAAAAATTAAAGATACACAAGCACTAGCAAAAGCGGAAAGAGATAAAGTAGTTGCACTGAAAAACGCAGAACAAGAAGCAGAATCAGCATTAGTGAAGAAAATCAAAGAAGCAGATGCTGCAAAAGAAGCTTCGAAATTACATGCTGAGAAAATGTTAATTGATGCGAAGAGTAAAGAAACTGCTGCAATTCATGATGCAGAAGCTACTAAAATATTAGCGGAAGCTGCTGCTGCCGAAGCTGCTGCAATCGGAATGTCGGAAGCACAAGTTATGGAAGCAAAAGCGGAAGCTCGCGAAAAAGAGGCTGCTGCAGAAGCTGCTGCTGTTGAAGCTACAGCACATGCAGAAGCAAAAGGAATTGAAGTTAAAGGTATTGCTCAAGCGGAAGCGGACAAAAAGATTGGGGAAGTTGCTGCACAAATAGAAAGAGAAAAAGGATTAGCTCAAGCTGAAGTTATTCAAGTTCAAGCGGAAGCTAATGAAAAACAAGGATTGGTTGATGTTCGCATCTTAAACGAGAAACTGGAAGTGGAAGCGGAAGGAATTCGTAAGAAAGCAGATGCAATGAAGATATTAGATCCTACAAGCGTTGCTCATGAAGAGTTCCGTTTACGCTTAGAGCAAGCTAAAGAAATTGAATTGGCTAGAATTGATGCAAACAAAGATATTGCTGCTTCACAAGCTGGTGTATTAGCAGAGGCGCTACAATCGTCTAATATTGACATTATCGGTGGAGAATCTATGTTCTTTGATAAATTGACTAGTGCAATAACAACTGGAAAAGCAATTGACAAAGCTGTTGGAAATAGTGAAGTATTACAAGAAGTAAAAGGAACTTTCTTCAATGGTGAAAATGGAAATGGTTTTAAAGAAAATTTTAAAATGTTTATCGATCAGTTTGGAGTAAACTCTGAAGATTTGAAAAACTTAACAATTTCTGCATTACTTTACAAATTAATGCAACAAACACAAGATGAAGATTCTCTTTCTGTGTTAAACCAATTACAATCGGTTTCTAAAATGTTAGGTGTTTCAGATAAAACTCCAGCAAGCATCGGATTGAACTAAAATATTTGTTTGGGTTTTAAAAACAATATCAGGAACATTTCACCATGAAATGTTCTTGATTAAAAGAAAATAGAATAGTTAAAAGGGTAAAAATTCTATTAGAAAAAGGAAAGTCTAGGGTGTGTATATTTTCAAATCAATGTCCATATTTCATTAATTATTCCATTTTAAAAAATAAGATTAATTGATTTTAAAGAAAATAATCACACCCTTTTTTTATCTCTTTAAAAAGAGAAACGTAAACTTAAACCAAAAAAAATGAACGATCAAAAAGAAAATATAGAAAATACAGAAATGCAATTAGACGGAGGAACGTATGAGATTCTGAAGCAAAGATTGCGTAAAGACAATGTAGATTTAAGAGAAAGATTAAATCAATTAAATGTTGCTAGAAAAGATGTTTTTGGAGCGATTGATTTTCAACTTCAAGCCACAGAAAGAGTAACGACAAATTATAATTGTGTGCCTTGGGATATGTTTTCTTTGGGAAATCATTTTCTTTTTGGTTACAATATTCACATGGGCTTGAAAACGGAAATAAAACTAGAAGATGTTTTTAGTTTTTATTGTTTCCGAGATCATGAATTTCATCAAGCTACTCTAGAAATTTTAGACGACGAAAATTTCCATAGAGATTTTCAGAATTTATATAAATATTACAGAGATACACAGTTTGTAAAGTTTGCAAAAATTGGTCAGTATCTTCATATGGTTTTCCGTTTTGGAACTCGTGAGGAAGATATCAAAACGTTTAAATGGCTGATAAAAGAAGAAACATTACAATATGTAGATAATCGAAGTGAACATGAATTTCGTTTTCCACATCAACATGAATTTCGTTGGAAACAAACGACTCGTGAGAACTTTTGCGAGGGAGAACATCCACATATTTCGATAGAAGATATTGTTTTTGTAGAAACAGTTGGTGGGGATTTAACCATCAAAGTAGAAGACAATACAAAGGATGGAAAAGGAATTTACAATGAACCTGTAAAACATCAGGAACAACGATTGGATGATGCAGAAGTAGAATATGCAATCATTGATCATTTAGTGATTTTTAGAATTAAACCTTACCAAGAAGCGTTTCGTTATTTTGTTTATAACAGCAAATTACAAGAAGTAAAACGTGTAGATTCGATGGAAGAAGCTTGTATTTTACTTCCAGAAAGTCAAGGTTTACTTTTCTCGGATGGTTATTATTTACAATCTGGAGAATACAAACGTTTTGAGCAAGATTTGGAACACATGCTTTTTGAAAGATGTATTACTTCGCCAAATGGAGAGGATTTCTTGTATGTGTTTTACAATCAAAGCAAAGGAGTTTATTTACTTTTGCCTTATAATTTGATTGAGCAAAGAGTAGAAAATCCGATTGTTTGTCATGGTTTTTCTTTATTTGATAATGGAGAAATGTGTTTGTTTAAAGCAGAAGAAGAAGCGAAAAAACACCATGCAATTCAGATTTGGCAAACACCTTTTATTGGAGCAGATTTTCAAATTGATGGAAATAAAGATTCGTTTTTATACAAAATCGGAAATAAAGATATCGTTCGTGCGATGGCGGAATGTCATTCGCTGATGACTTTGACAGATAAAGAAGAAGTTTACAACGATTTATATTTAGACATTATAAAATATAGTACAGATGTTTTAGATACGTATCATTGGTTAAACAAAAAAGAAACTTTTGAACTTACAGTTCCGCTTCATGCTATAAAAGAAACGGCTTCAGCAGCTGTGGAAGAATATGAAAAAGTTCGTCAGATTCAGCAAAATACTAAAAATGAATATGAAAAAGTTACAGCAGAAGCAGATGAGTTAATTCGTGTAATCAAAAGAGAAATTCCACATCATATTAATGATTTTGTACAGTCATTGACAAATCTTCGAAAAGTTCGTGGAGAAGTGATTTCTTTGAAAGAATTGCGTTATGTAGATATTGAAGCTGTTGAAAACTATGATGAAATTTTAGGGCAATTCACGGAAGAAACTTCTAAATCTTGTGTGCAATTCTTATTGAAAAAAGAAGCTTTAGCTCCATATCAGCAAAAAGTTTCGGAATTAACAGCAGAAATTGAGCAAATCAAGAAAGTTGTTGAAGCAAATGCTTTAGAAGAAAAAATCACAGAAAATGCTGCGGAATTAGAAATGTTAATCGAAATTGTTTCTAATCTGCAAATTGAAGATGCGACAGAAACAACGAGAATTATTGATAATATTTCGGAGATTTATGCTTCTTTCAACCAAATAAAAGCGAGTTTAAAAAGAAAACGTAAAAGTTTATTAGGAGAAGAAGGAAAAGCAGAATTTAATGCGCAAATCAAATTAGTTGATCAAGGAGTTGTAAACTACATCGATTTATGTGATACACCAGAAAAATGTGAGGAATATCTTACAAAATTGATGGTACAACTAGAAGAATTGGAAGGGAAATTTTCTGAATTTGATTCTTTTGTTGAAAAAATATCTTTAAAAAGAGAAGAATTATACAACGCTTTTGAATCGAAAAAAGTTGCTTTAGTAGAAGCTAGAAATAAAAGAGCAACGACTTTACAACAAACTGCAGAAAGAATTTTAAAATCTGTAAAAAGTAGATTATCTCGATTTAAAGAAGTTTCGGAAATCAACGGATATATTGCTTCCGATTTGATGGTGGAGAAAATCCGAAAAACGATTGAAGAACTTGAAAATATTGGAGATTCTGTAAAAGCTGATGATATTCAAAGTAAGCTGAAATCTTTAAAAGAAGAAGCAATTCGTCAGCTAAAAGATAAGTCAGAACTTTTTGTTGATGGGAAAAACATTATTCAGTTTGGAAATTATAAATTCTCTGTAAACACACAGAATTTAGATTTAACTATGGTGTTCAAAAATGATAAAATGTATTATCATTTGACAGGAACTGATTATTTTGAAGAAGTTGTAGATAAAACTTTTAATGAATATCGGCCAGTTTGGAATCAGATTTTACCTTCAGAAAATAGAAATGTATATCGTTCGGAATATTTGGCTTATCAGATTTTAGAAGCTGTAAAGAGAAAAGAATTAATTGATAATACTACAAAAGCAATTATCACTTGGGATGATATTTCAACTTTAGATTCGAAAGATTTATTGAAAGTTATCCAAAAATTCAGTGCTTCCAAATATTCTGAAGGTTATGTGAAAGGAGTTCATGATCAAGATACTTTGTTGATTTTACACAATTTAATTCAAATGTATTCACATGTTGGAATGCTAAAACATGATGCAACAACTCGTGCTTTTGCTAGATTTTATTGGGAAATTTGGGAAAAGGAAGAAGCAAAGAAAATTTTAGAACAACAACTAAAAGCAGCAGGAATTTTATTAAAAGTTTTTCCAAATACAAAAGAATTTGAAGCAATAAAAAACCAAATGCAAAATCGTTTAGAAATTTGCTTTGAATCTGAAAACATCACTTGGAATACTTCTGTAGAACAAGCTTGTGATTATCTTTTTGATGAATTAGCATTTAATGAAAACTTTGTGATTGATGCAAACGCTGCGGATTTAGTACATTCTTTTGATATTGAATTACGAGGAAAAAAGATGAAAAATGCTTTTGAAAAATCGATGGAAGAAATCGAAGATATGAGCATTCGTTTTCAGACAATTCAGACTTGGTTAAAAGCGTTTATGCAAAATTCGAAAAGTTCATATATCAAAAATGTAGAAGAAGCAGCTTTATTAATCATTTTACAATCGGATGTGAAGAAAAATGTGCATAAAGTAATTACAGAAGAAACTTTAGAAAATTTGACTGGAACACATGAAATTATTGAAGATGGAAAATACCAATTAAACATTCATGATTTCCAGAATAAATTGGAAAAATATAGTGAAACTGTAGTTCCAACGTATGAGAAATTTACTTCTTTAAAACACGAATTATTAGAAGAAACTTCAGAAACGATGCGACTTGGAGAGTTTAAGCCGAGAGTTCTTTCTTCTTTTGTGAGAAATCAATTGATTGATAAAGTTTATCTGCAAATTATTGGAGCGAACTTAGCGAAACAAATCGGAACTGCTGGAGAAAATAAAAGAACCGATTTGATGGGACTTTTATTATTAATTTCTCCTCCAGGATATGGAAAAACAACGTTGATGGAATATGTTGCAAACAGACTTGGTTTGATTTTTATGAAAATAAACGGGCCTGCTTTAGGACATGATATTACTTCTGTAGATCCGTCTGAAGCAACAAATGCTGGAGCAAAACAAGAATTAGAAAAGTTGAATTTGGCTTTTGAAATGGGGGACAATGTAATGATTTATTTAGACGACATTCAGCATTGTAATCCAGAGTTTTTACAAAAGTTTATTTCGCTTTGTGATGGACAGCGTAAAATTGAAGGAGTTTATAAAGGAAAACCTAAAACCTATGATTTCCGAGGAAAGAAAGTTTGTGTGATAATGGCAGGAAATCCATATACAGAAAGTGGAGAGAAATTCCAGATTCCAGACATGCTTGCAAACCGTGCAGATATTTATAATCTTGGAGATATTCTTGGAGATTCGGCTTATGAATTTGAATTGTCTTATATAGAAAATAGTATTACTTCGAATCCAACGCTTTCAAAATTGGCGAATAAAAGTCAAAAAGATATTCTGACCATTTTAAAAATTGCAGAAACAAATCAGAGAGAAAATGTAGAGTTTGAAGCAAATCATTCGGCAATAGAAATCAAAGAATATATTTCTGTATTCAAAAAGTTAATTGAAGTTCGAGATGTGGTTTTAAAAGTAAATCAAGCTTATATTCAATCAGCAGGAATTTCGGAAGAATATAGAACAGAGCCAATGTTTAAATTGCAAGGTTCGTATCGTGATATGAATAAAATGGCAGAGAAAATTGTTCCTGTAATGAACGATAAAGAACTTAAAACATTAATTATTTCGCATTATGAGAGAGAATCTCAGACTTTAACTTCAGGAGCAGAAGCGAACATTTTGAAATTTAGAGAAATGATTGGACTTTTATCTGAAGAAGAAAAAGATAGATGGAATTCCATCAAAGAAACTTTCTTGAAAAAACAAAAATTAAACTTAGTTGGAGGAAATCAAATGGGACAAATTTTAGAACAAATGGAAGCAATTTCAGAAAGTTTACAGAAAATGGCTCAAGTGGATAGAATTTCTTTGAATTAAAAATAAAAAAGTCCTTTAAGTTTTACTTAAAGGACTTTTCATTTATAAATTAATTTATTCTTATTTATGTTTTGGAAATACTTTTTTACTAAAAACAATTAAAATTCCAACACCAATACTAATTGCAGTATCAGCGACATTAAAAATTGCATTAAAAAAAGTAAATGGCTTACCTCCTACACCTGGAATCCAACTTGGCAAATCTCCTTTCCAGATTGGAAAATAAAGCATATCTACAACTTTTCCATGAAATATAGTACCATAAGGTTTTTCAGAAAATAATGTTGCTACATGACCGTAACTATCATCGAAAATAATTCCATAAAAAACAGAATCAATAATATTACCTAAAGCTCCAGCAAAAATTAGAGAAACAGCAACAATTAATAACGGGGTTGCTTTTGTTTTGATAGAATTATAAAGCCAATATCCGATTCCTGTTATTGCAACTAATCGAAACAATGTCAAGAATAATTTTCCACCTTTTCCACCAAATTCAGTTCCCCAAGCCATTCCATTATTTTCTACAAAATGAATTCGGAACCAATCAAACACTTTAATTTCTTGCCCTAACACAAAATGTGTCTTTATCCAAATTTTACTAATCTGATCAATTAATAAAACTAGAATAATTATAAATACTGCTTTTTTCAATTGTCTCAATTTAAGTTTTTACAAAAATAGGATTTTATCTTATTTATCCTATTTTCAAATATTTTTTAAGTTGTATTCACAAAGATAATGATATGAATACACATAAAAAAAGAGCTTTCTGTATGAAGAAAGCTCTTTCTTTATATTTTAAAAAAATTAATATTGCATTTTTTTAGCTTCGATACTTAAAGTAGCGTGTGGAACTAATTTTAATCTTTCTTTATTGATTAATTTTCCTGTCACTCTACAAATTCCGTATGTTTTATTTTCAATACGGATTAAAGCATTTTTTAAGTCTCTGATGAACTTCTGCTGACGAATTGCTAATTGCACATTCGCTTCTTTAGACATTGTTTCAGATCCTTCTTCGAAAGCTTTAAACTGAGGAGAAGTATCATCCGTTTTATTACTTGTACCATTTTTAAAAACAGACTCTAACAGACGTAAATCCTCTTCAGCATTTTTAATCTTCTCTAGGATTATTTCTTTAAATTCTTCTAGTGATTCATCAGAATATCTTTCTGTTGTTCCATCGTTTATCATAACCTTAAATTTTTTGAATAGCGATTTCTGTCTGAATTTCATCAAATTCAACAGCAATACCATTTCCAACTCCACCACTATAGTTTATTGAAACTGTTTGCGTTTCTGTTTTGATATATTCTTCGTTTTCAGAAATTGCTGGTGTTAACATTTCGTTTTCCTTAATCGTTAATGCCACTTTATCAGTTACTTCTAAACCTGAATCCTTACGTAAATTCTGAATTCTATTTACTAACTCTCTTGCGATTCCTTCATTTTTCAGAGTCTCTGTAATCGTAATATCTAAAGCAACAGTAATATTATTATGACTTGCAACTAGCCAACCTTCAATATCTTGAGAGCTAATTTCAACATCATCCTTACTTAAAGATACTAATTCTTCGTTAATACTGATAGAAATACTTCCTTTTTTCTCGATTTCAGCGATATCCTCTTGTGAAAGCTTATTAATTTCAGCAGAAATTAACTTCATATTTTTCCCAAATTTAGGTCCTAATACTTTAAAATTTGGTTTAATATTTTTCACTAAGATTCCTGATGCATCTTCTAAAAGTTCAATTTCTTTCACATTAACTTCGGAAAGAACTAAATCTTGAATTGCCAAAATATCTTCTTTATCATTTGCTTCCAAAATTGGAATCATAATCTTTTGAAGTGGCTGACGTACTTTTAAGTTTTCTTTTTTACGTAACGACAATACCATAGAAGATATTTTCTGAGCTTTCTGCATTTTTCTTTCTAAAGCTTTATCCACCATAGATGCATCAAACTCTGGGAACTTAGCCAAATGTACAGATTCAACGTTATCTTTTCCTGTTACACTTGTTAAGTCTTTGTAAAGTCTATCTGTAAAAAATGGAGAAACTGGGGAAGCTAATTTAGCAACAGTTACCATACATTTATATAATGTTTGGTATGCTGAAATTTTATCTGTTCCATATTCACCTTTCCAGAATCTTCTTCTACTTAAACGTACAAACCAGTTACTTAAGTTTTCTGTTACGAAATCTTGAATTGCTCTTGTTGCTTTTGTCGGCTCATATTCTTTGTAGAACTTATCCACGTCTTGAATTAATGTATGCAACTCAGAAAGAATCCAACGATCAATTTCTGGTCTTTCTGCTGTTGGCACATCATCCTCAGCATAAGTAAATCCATCTAAATTTGCGTATAAACTAAAGAATGAATACGTGTTGTATAAAGTTCCAAAGAACTTACGACGAACCTCATCAATTCCATCTACATCAAATTTTAAGTTATCCCATGGATTTGCATTTGAAATCATATACCATCTTGTAGCATCTGGTCCATATTTATCTAAAGTTTCAAAAGCATCTACAGCATTTCCTTTACTCTTAGACATCTTTTGACCACTTTTATCTAAAACTAAACCATTAGAGACTACATTTTTATAAGCTACAGAATCAAAAACCATTGTTCCGATTGCATGTAACGTATAAAACCAACCTCTTGTTTGATCCACTCCTTCTGCGATAAAATCAGCAGGGAAAGATTCTCTATTATCAATTAATTCTTTGTTTTCAAAAGGATAATGCCATTGTGCATAAGGCATAGATCCAGAATCAAACCAAACGTCAATTAAGTCTGCTTCTCTCTTCATTGGTTTTCCTGAAGAAGAAACTAAAATAATTTCGTCTACGATATTTTTATGTAAATCAACATTTGCATAGTTTTCGTCACTCATGTTTCCGATTTCAAAATCTGCGAAAACATTTGTATCCATAAAACCAGCTGCAACTGATTTTTCGATTTCTACTTTTAATTCTGCAACAGATTCAATAATTATTGCTTCTGCTCCATCTTCTGTTCTCCAAATTGGAAGAGGAATTCCCCAATAACGAGAACGTGATAAATTCCAGTCGTTTGCATTCTTTAACCAGTTTCCAAAACGTCCTTCTCCTGTTGATTTTGGTTTCCAGTTAATTGTTTCATTTAAATCAAACATACGATCTTTCGTTTCTGTTACTTTAATGAACCAAGAATCTAATGGATAATATAAAACTGGTTTATCAGTTCTCCAACAATGTGGGTAACTGTGTTTATATTTCTCAACATGAAATGCTTTATTTTCTTCTTTTAATTGAATAGCAATTTCAACATCTACAGATTTTTCAGGAACTTCATTTGTGTTATAATACTCATTCTTTACATACTTCCCAGCGTAAGGTCCCATGTGCTCTGTAAATCTTCCTTGTAAATCTACTAATGGAACTGGATTTTCATGTGCATCTAAAACTAATAATGCAGGAACTCCAGCATCTTTCGCTACTTGTGCATCATCTTGTCCAAAAGTTGGAGCTGTATGTACAATTCCTGTTCCATCTTCCGTTGTTACGAAATCTCCAGGAATTACAACAAATGCTTTGTCTGCATTTTCGTAAGGTTGTGCATAAGGTAATAATTGCTCATATTTCACACCTAAAACATCTGCTCCTTTGAATTCTTTTGCAATGAAATAAGGAATTTTATTATCTCCTTTATTAAAATTAGCTAATTCAGCAACATCTTCCACTACGAAGAATTTCTTACCAAATTGCTTTCCAACTAAGTTTTTAGCTAAAATTACATTGATTTCTTTCCCTGTATATTGGTTAAATGATTTTACTAAAACATAATCAATTTTCTTCCCAACTGTTAAAGCAGTATTTGAAGGAAGTGTCCAAGGAGTTGTCGTCCAAGCTAAGAAATGTACATCACCATCAATATCTGCAAAGATTTCAGGTAATGTTTCTTTTACAGCTTTAAACTGAGCTACGATTGTAGTATCTGTTACATCTTTATAACATCCTGGTTGGTTTAATTCATGAGAACTTAAACCTGTTCCAGCTTTTGGAGAATATGGTTGAATTGTATAACCTTTATAGATTAAATCTTTTTTATACAATTGTGCTAAAAGCCACCAAACTGTCTCCATATATTTTGGTTTGTAAGTAACATATGGATCTTCCATATCTACCCAATAACCAATTCTTTCCGTAAGATTATTCCATACATCTGTATAACGCATTACTGCTTTTCTACAAGCATCGTTATATTCTTCTACAGAAATCTTCGTTCCGATATCTTCTTTTGTAATCTGTAATTCTTTCTCTACACCAAGTTCAACTGGAAGACCATGTGTATCCCAACCTGCTTTACGCTTTACTTGATATCCTTTCAATGTTTTATAGCGGCAAAATATATCCTTAATCGTACGTGCCATTACGTGGTGAATTCCAGGCAAACCGTTTGCTGAAGGTGGTCCTTCAAAAAACACAAATGGTTCGTTATCTTCACGAGACGTAATACTTTTTTCGAAAATATTATTAGTTTTCCAAAAATCTGCTACTTCCTCAGCAGCTTGTACTAGGTTTAGTCCTTTATATTCTTTATACTTTGCACTCATTTTTATGCTACTATTCAATTGATTTGCGAAATTACGGATTTTTTTTTATTAAATTTTTTTTCTGCTTAAAAACAAATGACTGTTAGCAATTTTTTAAAATTTGATTGTATTTCGATGTTTTTTTAAAACGTTTTTTATTTTTAAACAATTCAATTCTAAAAATATTGTTTATTAAATAAAATTATCTTCTTTCAAAAAAAGTAAAACCTTAATTTTTAAACATTTAAAAACAAAAAAGCTACATAAAAAATGCAGCTTTCGGAATTTATCTTGTCAACTTTGTTATAATTTGATTCAATTTTGGATATTCTGAAATTAATTTTTCACGCTCTGCTAATTGGAAATCATCAAAATCAAAACCTGGAGCAACAGTACAACCAACAAATGAAAAATCTTCTTTATTTTTCACTGTAGCTGCAAACCAAACGCCAGCAGGAACAACATATTGTGGAATTCCATCACCTTCTAATCCTACTTCTTGTTGCGAATAATTTCCTTCTTTATCAATTGTATGAACAATCACAGGTGAACCAGCATAATAATGCCAAGTTTCATCTTGATTTATTTTATGAAAAGCAGAAAAATTTTCAGATTTAAGCAAATAGTAGATTCCTGTTGCATAATTTCTATCTCCACTAAATTCTTCTCCTAGAACTTCTTTTGGAATTGTTCCTTCACTTCTATAAACTTCTTTATAAAAACCACCTTCTGGATGTGGAAGCATCTCAAATTTATCTATAAAATATTGTGCAGTCATTTTCTTTAATTTAATATCAACTTACGAAGTTAGGGAAAATGCTTTTAGGTTTTTGATTAAAAAAAGAGTTAAATTGAAATCAAGATTATTTTTAAAAAGTATAACTCAAACCTATTATAAAACGTCTTGGTAGCAAATCTAATTCATAGGAAGACTTTGAATAATCGTTTACAGTAATTTGTCTAAACTTATCTTCATTTAAAATATTTTTCAAATAAACACCTAATTCTAGCTTGCTTTTTTTAGGTCTATAGTTCAAATTAAAATCAGAGAATATATAATCATGTGATGTATCATTTAAATTTGGCAACAAATATGTTGTAATAAAATTAGATGAAATTGTTTCTGATATTTTAATTTTTAAATTGGTACTATTTTCAAATCTTTCATTAATAATCCTATCGCCATTTTCTGTTTTAGTTTTTGAATAATTATGTGAAAATTCAGTTTCAAAATTAATAGGAAAATCATAAGCTGAACTTATTTTTACAGTATTTTGAAATGTATCAGAAATATTTAATCTCAAATCAGAATTATTTACAATATTCTTATAATTAGATTTGGTATAATTGGAATTCAGACTAATAACTAAACTAATATCATAAAATAATTTTTCACCAAAAAGATTTATTCCAAATTCTTCTGTATTTTCACCTAAAAAGAAATTTTGAATCCAAGTCTCTGTTGGTGTAATTTCATATCTAGAAAAGAAATTTCCTTTAGATTCTCTATAGGATAATCTTGAATTAAATTTAATATTTTTTAAAAGATTATAATACATATATCCTAAACTTGCACTTCTATTTCTTTGCAATTTTAAACTTGGAGTATTACGAATTTCGTTTCGATTATTAGTTATTACAGAATTTCTATAAATATAATCTTCTGAAATAGGTCTTTTATTTTCATTTATATTCCCAATTAATTTTGAATTTTTTGTAAAATGATATTGAATAGTTAAACTTGGATTTAAAATCCAATTATTTTCTACAGAATCATTTAGTTTTTGTTGTAAAATATTCAATTTATACGAAGGAATAAAAGACCATGATTTATAGCTATATTTTATAAACCCATTTTGATAAATGATTTTCTGAAAATATAAATCATTATTATAATCAAATTCGTTATTAGAAGAAATAAAAGGTAATTCTAGGTTTTTATAACCCACATTTAAAGAATATTTTGTTTTATTTATTTTTCCAAATAATTTCATATCAATAGAAACTACTTCTTTTTCGAAATTACTTTTTTGATTAAGATAAGATTCAAATAAATTAATCTCTTCTAACTTCATTTCTTGTGGAGCATTGTCTTTACTATAATTTGCTATAAATTGTAAAACAGAACTATTTGATAATTTTTGAGTATAAATTAAATTTTGCTTAAAAAAGATTTCTTCTGTATTAATATTACTATGATAATTTGTACTAGAATTAGTAACAATAGTACGTAAAGCATCTCTATTTTTCTGAAATATTTTACCTTTATATTCTAACAATGAAGAACTAGATGTATGATATTTCATTTCTAAATCACTTCGATATAAAGTTGGTTTGTTAATCTCAGAAACAGCATCTGAAGTAACAAAATAAGTTTCTTCAATTTGATTTTCCATTTTAGAGAAACTATTTGCTCTAATTTTATCTTTTATGTAATAAAGATTTAATTTTATATTCCATTTAGAATTCAATTTCCACAAGCTACTTATATTTCCAAAATACATATCATTATTATTGGAACGATCATCAACCAAAATTCTATCTGAAAGTAATTTTGGTGCATATAATTCATTTTCTTTGCTAGCTTCTATATTAAAGTTAGAACTAGAAAAATCAAATGGAGAATGATTAATTCCCATATTATTATATGATAAAACTCCAAAAGATTTATGTTTTTTAGCAATTCCTAATACCGTCGCATAAACATTTTTTAAAATTTTACCATCAGCATCAATACCTCCACCAAAATCTGCACTTCCTGACAAATCTATTTTTCCTTCTTTCAATTTTAAATTGATAGCTACTTTTTCACTATGTTCTATTCCTTTTAAAAGATGGTTTTCAGAATAATTTTCAATTGCTTCTATTTTTTCAACTATTCCTATATTTATATTTTTAGAACCTAACGTATAATTACTTCCGAAAAGGTCATCTCCATCTAGCATAATCGTTTCAATAGATTTTCCTTTATATTTGATACGTCCAGTTTTTTCATTAACATCAATTCCAGGAATATTTTTCAGTAAATCCTGTACCTTCTTATCACCTTCTTTTACATATTTGCTAGCATCAAAAACAGCTGTATCTCCCTTTTCTTCAAAAAAACGTTTGTTTGCTTTTATAGTTATTTCCTCTAATTCATTAACTTCTTCTTTTTGTAGGTAAAAATCAAAAGAATAAGTTTTATCTTTTTCTAAATTATCAAGTATTTCATAAGCCAAAATATATTTATTTGCTTTTACTTCTATAATAATTTTAGAATATTCTTTTTTTAATTGAAACGAAAACTTTCCTTTTCTTGCAAAAACATATTCGGAAATTTTTTTTGTATCTAAATCTGTTTTAATCGATACAGTAGCAAACGGAATATCAATTCCTTCTGTATCTTTTACAATTCCCTCTATTTTTTGCCCTAACATAGAAGAAGAATAAAAACACAGAAAGAGAATTGCAATTTTTTTAAGCATTCTAAAAACTCATTGTTTTAATTCCTAAATCTTCTAACTGATCTTTTAATTGTATTTTTCCAGTCTCTCCTGGTGCAGAAAGAGATTTTAATTTTTTAAACATTTTCTTCAAATATTCTTCTTTCATACTTACAAATTCTTCCCAAGAAATAGTTTCTATATTTTCCATATTTCGACTATCTATTTTAAAATCTACTCTATTCTTTTTTATTTCTTTTGCTTGTAATACAAAATAATCATCTACACTTTTCACTGCTAAAATAACACCAGGTAATCCATCAAATTTCCATGGACCTCCATAATTTCCAAGTTCACTTGTAAAATAAGCTTCATATTTTCTTCCTCTAAATTCTGCTGTTGCTTTCTGACAAGTAAAACCCATAATTTCTTTTGTTTCTTTTGAATCAATATTCCAATTGAACAGAGAAGTTAAATTCTCTTTTATTATCAAAAACCTACCTCTTTCTTGTTTTCTGAAAACTATAACATCCTCTATAAAACTCTTATAAAAGAAATCTTTTTTAATTGGTTTATAATGATTATCTGATAGTTTAGCTCTTTCATAATCTCCATAAGGTTTAATTTCGTCAACAAAATCAGAATATTTAAACTGAGTATGAGTTGTATCTAAATTATAGAATACCGATTTCTCTGCTGTCATTTTTAATACATAATCCATTTTTGTAGACATAATCCCTTCATCACAATTTTCTTCTACTGAATAAGTTATTTCAATATTTTGTGCATTCATAAATACTCCTAAAAAAAGGAATAAGAAGGTTAGTTTTTTCATAACATGTAATTTATTTTTAATTATTTTTTTCAGAATACAATAAAAAACTGTATTGAAAATCAATACAGTTTTATTTATCTTATGTTATACAGAAATAGGTGCAGATGTCAATCTTTCTAATTTTTCATAACATCTTTGTTTAGCTTTTTCACAAGACATAAACCAATTTCCTGCAGATGTTTCTATACGAATATCACCATCCCATGTAGAACAAGTTTCAACACATTCAGGCTCGGTCTCAATATTAGATTCTGAACTATTTTTTAAATTAATCTCTGTTGCAAATAATGCAGTAGTTATAGTTGCAATAGCAACTAAACTCAAAAGATTTTTTTTATTTTTTCATCAATTTAATATACTTTTATTAAAACATCAAAGTATAAAACGTTCTCTCTTTTTCTTTAAAGTGGATTTTGAGTTTTTCAACTTTGAAATAATAATTACAGCTGTTTTTAAAAAACAATTAATTTAAGCTAGCTTTTAAATAAATTGTTAATTTTTTATCTCTTTCATACATTAAGGTCTGTAAATATAAATAAGATATTTTATAAAATTAAAAATTCTGCAAAAATATCTTATTTATCTTTTTATTATAAACTCTTTTAAACTTTCACATACAAAAATTAAATCGAAAGTTTAAAAAAAATAAATTTTGTAATCTTTTAAATTATTTAAACTTCTTTTTCATATTTCGATCATACATCACAATACTTCCAGCGACAGCAACATTTAGACTTAAACGTGTATCGAATTTAATCAAATGATGCGATTTTTCAATTGCTTTTCTTGATAATCCATGATCTTCAGCTCCTAAAAGATAGACACAACGACGTGGATGTTCAAAAGTTTCTAAAGGAACTGCTTTTTCATCTAATTCTACTCCAACCAACATTGCACTTTTTGGAAGATGTGCATAAAAATCGTCAAAATCTTTATAATGAAAATAAGGCATTGCTCCTACAGCTTTATGTGTATCACAAGCTTGTTTTGCATATCTATTTCCGATTGTAAAAATAAAACTTGCACCCATATTTTGAGCAGAACGCCAAAGAACACCTAAGTTTTCAGGAGTTTTTCCATTATAAATTCCAATACCAAAATATCCTTGCTCTAAATTATCTACCATTTTTTTATTTTTGAGAGGACAAAATTAAGGATTAAATTACATCCATAAAAAAAGAGGTTTTAAAAACCTCTTTTCTAATTATATTTTTAATTCTGGTTGCATTAACCATTTGAATTCATATTTCGTATCTGGAACAACAATTCTATCTGTAATTCTCTGCATTCTTGAAGGAAGACGCATTAGATAATCTCTTGCTCTTTCTGCTTCATCAGTTAATCCTTTGATGTTTTGAATATCCCAATCTTTGATAAGTTTTTCTAAAATATCAATATAATCTTGTGCTGTATAAACACCTGCTCTTTGTGCAACAGTTGAGAATTGGTCAAATAATGTTCCTTTATCTCCTCCAGATTCACGTAAATTCATTGCAGGCATCACAATTTTATGTTTCATCATATGATGGAAAGCAAGCATCATTTCACTTGGATCATATTGGAAAATGTGACGAATAAAATCTGTATAAGCTAAATGGTGACGCATCTCGTCTCCAGCTATGATTTTCGACATTTTAGCTAAAGCTTTATGTCCTTTTTTCTTTGCGATTTTAGCAACATTTATATGTGAAATATAAGTTGCTAACTCTTGAAAACTTGTATAAACAAAGTTTTTATACGGATCTGTAGAAGTTCCGATATCGAAACCATCATTGATTAAATATTGTGTCGTGATTTCAACTTCACGCATATTTACTCTTCCAGAAAGGTATAAATACTTATTTAAAACATCTCCATGACGATTTTCTTCACCTGTCCATGCTCTAACCCATTTTGCCCATGAATTATCATGTGGATCTTGCTGAACACCTTCTAAATCTAATAACCAAGATTCATAAGTTGGTAAAGCTTCTTCTGTAATTGTATCTCCAACAAGACATACCCAGAAATCATCATCCATATCTTTTGATAATTCTCTAATTTCTTTTACCTCTTCAATAAAGTTTTCACTTTGAGAGTCTGGCAAAAAATCAGAAGGTTGCCATATTTTTTCTGTTGGAATAAGATATTTGTCTACAAACTCTCCGATACTTTTCTCAAGAGTTTGCATCACTTCTAGTCTAATATTTTTTACTGACATATTGCCTATATTAAGGGGTTTTATGCTGTTACAGCACTTTTCACTGTTTGTTCTACTTCTTTAAAAAGCTCATCAAATGGCATTGAATCTGCTTTTATTGGTTTATGTGCAATAATTTCTAAATGCACACCGATATTTAGGGGAAAACTACCTTTTTCAACAAGTTTCCAAGAGTTGTTAATTGTTACTGGAACTACATAAGCTCCAGGTGCAAATTTTACTAACATTTTAACTCCATTTTCAGAAAATCGTTTTGGTTTTCCTGTCTTACTTCTTGTTCCTTCTGGAAAAATCACGCCAGAGTAATTATTTTTATGCAAAAATTTTCCAAAATTTCTAATTGCTAATAAAGATTGTTTTGCATCTTTTCTATCAATTAATACAGAACCTCCATGGCGTAAGTTAAAAGAAACACTTGGAATTCCTTTTCCTAATTCTATTTTAGAAACAAATTTTGGATGATATTTTCTCATAAAATAAGAAATTGGAGAAATATCATACATACTTTGGTGATTTGAAACTAAAATCATTGGAGCATCTTCTGGAAAATCTCCTTCTGCTTTAAACGTAATTTTAGTTCCTAATATTTTTAAACATTGTAATAAAGTAAAATTAAAAGCATCTACAGTCCTTTTATGTCCATTATAACCTCCTAATTTCAATCCTGCCCACTGAATGACATGAAAGATTACAAGAGTTAAACCAAAGGCAATATAATAGAAAACACTTAATATATACGATAATATAGTTTTCATGATTGGGTTTAGATTTTAGTTTGGCAAAGAAACAAAAAAAATCCTAAGTACTAAGACTTAGGATTTTCTATAATTTAAATATTTATGTTTTTCTTAAGAAGCAAACCATAATTTCCATGGAATTTTAGCTAAAATCAATAATAATGCGATTCCGTAAAAAATCATGATTGTCTTAAATTTAGATTTATCCTCTGCTTTCTTTTTATGTTTAGAAAAACCAATCGTAATTAATGCAATTGCAATTAACATTGTGATTGGGTGTTCTACAACAGCATTTCTAGCTTCTGAATTTTTCATTACAGCTCCCATTCCTCCAGCTCTTAAAGCTTCTAATTTTGGAGACATGAAATACCAAATAATTCCAACTAATAATTGAATATGAGAAGCAATTAATGTAAATAAATAAATCTTTTTGTTTTTGTCTGAGTATTTTTTGTTTGAAGAAAAACCTACAATACTATTCAGTAAAGAAATGATTACTAGTAATAATACAGCGTAGGCAACATATGAATGTACTTGTAACATGATATTTTATTTATAGATTCGAACAAAAATAAGCATTTAGCATTTATTAATCGAACTATAAAAGAAAAAACCTGCTCTAATTAAAGAACAGGTTTTCTGAAAAATATTTAAAAATAATTGATTTAATTATTCCACGATTAAATAATCTCCACTTGCATCTAAAATAACTCTCATTGTTAATTTACCAGCTTGTCCGTCATAGATTTTGTATTCAACAACATACTCTTGACCTACAGCAGTGCTTGGGAAGTTATTTTTTAAGATTGTGTCAATTTTAGCTAATCTAGCTTCAATAGTTTCTTCGTCTTTTCCAGTACGGATATCGAAGTTATTATAGTTTCCATTACCAACTAAAGCATAATCATCATTAGTTAATGTGTAATAGATTGTTGGATCTGGAATCCATTTTCCTTCGTCATTCTTTACGAATAAGTAGTTATCCTCGATAACTGAAGTAGATTGAATCCATTTATCTCCATTGAAAGTATATTCAACAACAGTATCAACATATTGTCTGTCATCGTTCTCATCTTTGTAAGTATAAACATAAATTGGTACAACAACATCTCCTTCTTCAGCATAAGGATATAAAGATTCTAAGTAGATTCCGATGTTTCTTGTTGCAGTTTCATGGTTATCAAAGTTAGAATAAGTTTGACCTAACTCATTATATTGCTCATTTGTGAAAGTTAAAGCTTTTGTCCACTCGTTTAATAAAACAAAAGTGTCAGTTAAAGTATTTACACTTCCAGTATAAATATCATAAGTTAACTCAATAACAGTTCCTCTTGAAGCAGAAGGATATTTAGATTGTAAAAATCCATAAATCTGATCAACATTACTAAAGTTAGGGTAATTAAATCCTAAATCTTCGTAATCTTCAGCTGTAACTGTATAAGCATCTAAAGTTTCAGTAACATCAAAAGAATTTGATTTGTCAAAAGTAACAACGATTGTAGAACCATTGTTATATTCACTGAAATTGTTATCTAAAATAGCAGGAATTAATTCTAAAGCTTGCTCTCTAGTATCAAAGAACTTTTGATCTGCTACATTATCAACACCTGTCATATCATAATCATCTTCACTTAAAGTGTAAGGATTTAATTGCTCAGGAGCTGCATCTAACTCATCATAAATATCTTCTGTTGGATTACACCCTACGAAAAGTGCAGCAACAGCTAAGAACGCGATTGAAATATATTTTTTCATTTTTAACTAATTCTTTTTTGATTAAAATTTGATTTTTGTTCCTACAGTGAAAGTTCTTCCTGCTCCGTAGTATACACCAGCTGTTTGAGCATTGTGTCCTGATCCGTCTAATGCATCTGATACATACTCTGTTCCGAATACGTTGTTTACATTAGCATTTAAAGTAGCATCTAAAGACTTGATGTTGAATTTCCAACGTAATCCTAAATCAACTAATCCAAAACTTGGTAATTGCCAAGAGTTAACTCCTGATTCAGAAGCTTTATCTCTATCTTCTGGATCAAAGTCAGCATATAATTTATCAAAGTAAGTATAATCAGCAGAAACTTTTACTCCTTTAATGATTTCGTAATTTACTCCTAAAGAAGCAGTAGTTTGTGCAGCATCACCAACTTTTAAGTCTTTAATATAAACGTTAATTGGATCTCCTACAGGATTTTGGTTTCCATCAAATAATTGTACATCTCTAATGTCATTTTTCCAGTACCAGTTTCCAACAGATACCATCCCTTTGAATCCTAATTTTTCAGTTGGGTTATAAGTAAAGTCAAACTCAACTCCTTGGTGAACAGCATTTACTCCTGTTAAGTTAGCAAAAGAATTCTCTCCGTTTGGCTCTGGAATAGATTTTACTAAAGTTCTATCTTTCCACTCTGTGTTGTATAAGTTAACGTTAGCTCTGAATTTCTCTAATTTTAATCCGTATCCAATCTCAAAACTTAAGATTTTTTGGTTTTCAGCTTCTTCGTTAATAATGTTTCTGAAGTTTCTAAATACAGCATCAAAGTTTGGTGCTTTTTCGAAATAACCTCCGTTTACAAAAACGTTGTGGTGCTCATCAATATTATAGTTAGCTCCTCCTTTAATACTAAATCCGATAAAGTTTTGGAAATCTGTTTCTTGTTCTGGATCAGAATCTAAGTAGTTAAAGTAGTCAATTCTCTTATATTGAGTTTGAGAAACTGCACCAGAAACAAAAGCTGATAAATCTTCATCATCATACTCTAATTGACCAAATAATCCTTCCCATAATACAACTCCTTCATTAAAATAAGCAATTTTATCTCCTACTTTAGCTCTGTTATAAGGATTGTTTACATTTGAATCATCAACATAATATTGACCTCCTAATAAATCCTCTACTTCTCTAAAGTGAATTCCTTTATAATATCTGAAATCAACACCTCCAGATACTACCCAGTTGTCATTTAAGTTTGCGTTTAAATTAGATAAAACTCCATACCAGTTGTGGTCATTTCTTGAAGCTCTTCTAATAACGTTAGATCCTAAATCTCCTCTTGAAATATTGTTGTCTACGATTTTATCGAAGTTAATTGGTTGGTATAATCCAAATCTATAGTCTGTTTTAGAGAAATCATAAATATCTGAAGTAATAGCTCTACCTTCGTTATCGTTAGCTAATAATCCAGTTCCACCTCCTGTACCTAAAGATCCGTATGCTACAGTAGATAATAAGATATCATCTGTAATATTCCAGTAGTGGTTTAAAGAAGCTTGTGGCTTGTGGTAGAAGTTTCTTCTTACGTTAAATTCTTTTCCGTTTTTGTAACCGAAATCAGGGTTAAAACGAATTCCTCTATCACTTTCTTTATAATCTTCGATTTTTACTCTCGTAGTTCTTTGATCATGTTCTTGTGGTGCACCAAAAAGTGTGAATGAAATTTTGTGTGCATCATTAATTTTCTTTGAAATGTTTGCGAAGTAAGAATATCCTTCGAAAGCAGTTCCATCAACAAATCCGTTTCCAGTTGTTTTAGAAGCAGAAATTGTAGCAGCTAATCCATTATCCATTAATCCAGTTGATAATGTGAATCCATATTTTTGGTAACCATCATTACCAGTAGAAGCCATTACTTTTCCTCCTCTTTCTACATCTGTAGTTTTTGTTACAATGTTAATTGTTCCTCCAATAGAAGGTACAGCAACTTTAGAAGCTCCTAAACCTCTTTGAACCTGCATAGAACTTGTTACATCAGATAATCCTGCCCAGTTTGACCAGTATACTCTACCGTTTTCCATATCATTTACTGGAATACCGTTGATTAATACTGCAATGTTTTCTGAGTTAAATCCACGTAAGTTAATTCTTGAATCTCCATATCCACCACCTTGTTTAGTAGCGTAAACACCTGGAGTTGTTTTTAAAATTTCAGGATACTCTTGGTTCCCTAATTTTTCTTGAATTTCCGCAGCTTTAATTGTAGAAACAGCCACTGGAGTTTTTCTTCCAATCGCTACAGAAGCTACAATGTTGATTTCATCTAAACCAACTGAACTTGGTTGTAAAACAATTGTTCCTAAATCTTTTGTTTCTCCATTTGAAACGTTGTAAGAAATAGTTTGTGTAGTATATCCCATAAAAGAGATTTCTACAGTTCCGCTACCAGAATCTACATCTAATGTAAAGATTCCATCAAAATCAGTTGATGCTCCTTTAGTAGTTCCTTTCACGATTACATCTGCTCCTGGTAATGGTCCAGTCTCGTCAGCAACTACACCAGTCAATTTTGCTTGAGCAAAAATTGTTGATGTAGTAATCATCAACATAGCAATCAATAAATTTTTAAAATTTTTCATTTTTAAATAATTACGTTTTAACATGCGATGCAAAAGTGAATATTTAAAAAATATCTAATTTTAAGTTAATGTTAAGAATTGCCTATTTTACCTAGATAAACACTTAATAACTAATACTTAAACTAAATGTTAATAAATTCTTAATATCCGACAAATAATATGTGTAAATATTACAATTATTCATTTTTTTAACATTTATTTTAAATTATAACAACAGTAGTTGTATGATAAATATCAATTTTATTGTGTTAACAATGGTTTAAATGCAATTTTCATGGATTTTTTTAACAAATATTTTTTGTAAATTAAAGGAAATCCAAAAAAAAGCCACCAGTTTTCATTCACTGATGGCTTTATTTTTTGTTATATATATAGGTATTATACCAAATTCATAATCATTTTGTTCGAATGTTCTTTTCCAAGTTCTACACCAAACTGATCAAAACTAAAAATATTCCAAATTATTCCTTGTACAAAAACTTTGTGTTCATAAAGTGAAACAAGCTTTCCAACTGCTTCAGGATTTAATTTATCAATACTAATAATTGTCGAAGGTTTATTTCCTTCAAATATTTTATAAGGTAAAACTTTATTTATCTCATCTTGCTTTTCATTATATTTTAAATCTAAATGTACTTTATTTTTAGATTTACCATAACATAAAGCATCCGCTTGACCATACATATTTGCAAGAAATTGTTTATGCATATGTACATCTCCGTTCAATGATTTTTTAAAACCAATGAAATCAATTGGAACTAATTTCGTTCCTTGATGAACTAATTGCATAAATGCATGCTGAGAATTCGTTCCAATATTTCCCCATACAATTGTTCCTGTTTGATAATCTACTTTTTGACCATTTCTATCAATACTTTTCCCATTACTTTCCATAGAAAGTTGTTGTAAGTATGGGACAAAACTATTTAGAAATTGAGAATAAGGAATTACAGCTTCAGAATCTACTTTAAAAAAGTTATTATACCAAATTCCTATTAATCCTAAAAGAACAGGTAAATTTTCTTCAAATGGAGCATCTTTAAAATGTTCATCCATTGCATTTGCTCCTTCAAGTATACTTTTAAAATGGTTAAATCCAAGGCTTAAACTAATACTCAAACCAACAGCACTCCAAAGTGAAAATCTTCCTCCAACCCAATTCCACATTGGAAATATATTTTCTGTGGGAATTCCAAATTCTAAACAAGCTTTATCATTTGTGCTTACAGCAACAAAATTTTGCTTTAAACAATCATGTCCTGTATTCTCTAAAAACCAATTCTTAAAAAATTCTGCATTTAATTTTGTTTCTAATGTAGAAAAAGACTTAGAAACAATAATAAATAATGTGGTTTCTGGATTTATTTCCTTTAAAAATGAAGCTAAATAATCACTATCAATATTAGAAATGAAGTGTGTATTTATATGTGTTTTGTAATTTGATAAAGCTTCTACAATCATTTTTGGTCCTAAATCAGAACCTCCAATTCCAATATTTACAATATCAGTAATTTTCTTACCAGAACATCCTTTCCAATCACCTCTAATTACACTATTTGAGAATTGTTCAATTTTACTTAAAGTATGTTGTACTTTATAAAACCTTTTTCGATTATCCTCACATACAGCTTCTTCTTTTGTTCTTAAAATTGTATGTAAAACTGCACGATTTTCAGTTTCATTAATAACATCTCCTTTAAATAACTTTTCAATTGCATCACTTAAATCTACTTCATTTGCTAATGAAACCAGATTTTCAATTGTTTGTTTATTTATTCTATTTCTTGAAAAATCAACTTCAAAGTCTTCAAATGAAACTGTAAAGTTTTCTTTTCTTTGTTTGTCTTCTATAAATAATTCCTGTAAATGCTTCTTTTTTAAATTTGAATAATGCTTATTTAATGTTTTCCAAGCTTCCGTTTTGGTAGGATTTATTTTTTTTAATGGCATTTTCTATTCTAATTTAATGTAGCAAATTCGATTTCTTCTTGTGGGTAAGTAATAGAATCTAATTTTGCTCTAAAAGGTTTTATGTATTCAAAATAAGGTTGTTTTAAACTATCAACCAATGGTTCAGCTGCTGGAAGTTTTTCTCTTAAAGGATCCACTTGTTTTCCGTTTTTCCAAAAACGATAACAAACATGTGGCCCTGAAGTGTTCCCTGTCATTCCAACATATCCTATAACATCTCCTTGCTTTACAACATCACCAACTTTTACAGCTCTACTTTTCATGTGTAAATATTGTGTTGTGTAAGTAGCATTGTGTTTGACTTTCACATAATTACCATTCCCTCCTCTTCTTGCAGAGGCAACTACAACTCCATTTGCAGTACTCATAATTGGCGTTCCTACTGGAGCCGCAAAATCAGTACCGTAATGAGGTCTTACTTTATTTCCATAGTATGCAATTCTTCTTTTTAAATTATATCTAGACGAAATTCTGCTAAATTTTAAAGGTGCTTTTAAAAAAGCTCTTCTCAAATTTGAAGCATTTTCATCAAAATATTCTTGATATTTTTGTGTAGAATCTGGAACAAAACTAAACGCATAAAACGGTTTTCCTCCATGTTCAAAATATGCTGCTTTGATTTCTCCCATTCCAGCATAAATTGTATCATTTATAAATTTTTCTTCATAAACAATTTTAAATTTATCATTCTTTTTTAATGCAAAGAAATTAATTGTCCAAGCATAAATTTCTGATAATTCATTTGAAACCATATAATTCAATCCTTGTTCTTCAATAGCTTTTGATAAAGAACTTTCAATTCTTCCTGAAGCAACTTTCTCTACAATTTTAATCTTTTTCTTAAAGTCTGATGCTTTAATTGTGTCTTTAAAATGAACAATCTTGTGGTTAATTTTATCTTGATGATAAATAAATACAGATGCTGTTTGTAATGAATCTTTTGATTTTAAAATTGTATATGTTTTTCCAGCTCTTAATTTTCTAACATCAAATACATCTTTGATATTTTCAGCAATTCTATTAATAATAGGATATTCTACTCCATTTTCATCTAGAATTTCACCAAAACTATCTCCATTTCTTACTGTATCTTTAACGATGTGATAATTATCTAGATTATAACCAAATTCAATTATTGGTTGCTTTATTTCCTCTTTCTTAACAGGTAAAACCTCAACTTTCTCTCTTTTCTGATTACATGAAAAAATCGTAAATACCGTAATTAATATTAATGCTATTTTTTTCAACTGAATTAATTTTTTAGGTTTTAAAAAAACACAAGACTACAAAAATACAATTAATTATCAAATATTATGTTAAAAGGATGCGCTAAACCTTTAAACTCTTCCAATTCTGAACGTAAAGACCCAACTGCTAAAGATGCTTTAATTCGTAACGGAATTTTATTTTTATCATCCGAAACCCAAATTGTCACACTTTCTTCTTCTTTAAAAACTCTTCCTGCTTGTACTAAAGGTCTGAATTTAATACATTTTACTTTTCCGAATTTTGTTTTGATAACTTCTCTTCCTAGAAAACGCAATTTGAAGTCAAATGTTTCATAATCGAAAAAAAGTTTCATATGAATTTCGTCTCCATCTTTCATTCCTTTAAAATCTTGATTTCTTAAATAATAAAATGCAGAAATCATATCTTGAACGTTGGTAGCTGAAATAGTTTCTTCTTTATTATGTTTATGATCAATTACCTCAGCTTCTCCTTCTTCTTGATTAAAATAAATATCTCTACTTATTATATGTCCACCTTCATCAACTCTTCGAACAAAATGGTAAGGTAAAAGTGGATCTTTATAGAAATAAGATTGGTACTCATCATTCACTTTGAAAAAAAACTTCACTACTCCAGTTGTCCAACCTTTTCCTACCACATGAAATGCCTCCTTACCTTGATGTGAAGTTTCTTTAATTTCCAGAGTTGCAAAACCTGCATTTACTAAATTGCTATAATGCATTCGAAATTTAAACCATTCTCCAGATTTAAATGCTCCACGATATTGTCCAAATGAACTTGTTGTTATTAAAATTAACAGTAAAAGAAATAGTTTTTTCATATCATTTTGTTAAATATTTTACATTTTATCAACATTACATAAATAATGCCAAATAAAAATAAAAAAAAGCTTAGCAAATCATACTAAGCTTTTATTAATTTATGAAATTTATTAATAAAAAATATTATTTTAAAACCTCATATGATTCTAAATTTGTAATTCCCCAATTTTTATGTTCTTCTTCTGTCCATAAAGTTGGGAAGAAAATTCTTCTTTGGTATTTTGGATGCATATATTTTCTCCAATCACTTCCTCCTGTCGCTTCTACATCTTCCTCTCCACTTAAAAGATATTTTCCTGCTGCGTTATAATGTGCCATTACCCATTTTACATTTACTGTATGATCATAATGACGCATTGCATTTCTTAAGTCAATATTATTTTGTGCTTCTTCAGGTAATTCTTTAAAACGAGTCCAAAGATTTTTCTTTTGATATTCTTCAATATATCTTAAAAATTCCTCTTTATATCTTTTTTCAAATAAATTTAATAAAGTAGATTTTTCTCCAGTTTTAAAATCTTTTCCTGCTGCCTGCCAATAAAGATTTTCAAAAATTTCTTCAAAAGATTTATTTTCAATGTCAAAATTCTTTTTAAATCTTGCATCGATTAAGTTGATAATTTCTGTTGAAGAAAATTCAATTAAACGATATTGTGCACTTTGGAATCCACTTGCTGGAGTTAAAGTATTTCTGAATTTCATGTATTGTGCTACTTCCATTCCATCTCCCATGATTTCGAATGAATTTGCCAAAACATCAAAATATCTTGAAATTCTACTTAAATGCTCTGTAAAAAATTCTGTAGTTAAATCGTCTTTCTCAGCAATCTGATCCATTTCCCAAAGAATCATCTTAAATAAAAGTTCGTTTACTTGATGATACATGATAAATACCATTTCATCAGGAAGATTGGTCCTTTGAATTTGAAGATTTAATAAAGCATCCGTTTGAATATAATCCCAATAAGTAATTGGTGTATTATGCAGCAATCCTTCTAAATGGACATTTGTGTCTTGTCCCATTGCTGCAAATTTTTCGTCAAGTTTAGCTAAAAGTGTTTCTCTATCCATAATTAAATGAAAAAACTCTTTACCCAAAAATTCATTCAGGTAAAGAGTTTATATATTTTATTACTTTTTCAATTATAAAGTTCCTCTTTGTTCTTGCTCACGCTCGATTGACTCGAATAAAGCTTTAAAGTTTCCTTTTCCGAAAGAAGTAGCGCCTTTTCTTTGAATAATTTCGAAGAATAAAGTTGGTCTATCCATCACTGGCTTCGTGAAGATTTGTAATAAATATCCTTCATCATCACGGTCAATTAAGATTCCTAATTCTTTTAATGGCTCTAAATCTTCATCAATTTCTCCTACTCTTTCTAATACATCATCATAATAAGTAGAAGGAACATATAAAAATTCAACTCCTCTATCTCTTAAAGCTGTAACTGTTTCAATAATGTTGTTTGTTGCAACAGCAATGTGTTGAACTCCTGCTCCATTATAGAAATCTAAATATTCTTCAATTTGAGATTTTTTTCTTCCTTCAGCTGGCTCGTTAATTGGGAATTTGATACGTCCATTTCCGTTTGTCATTACTTTTGACATAAGAGCTGTGTACTCTGTAGAAATATCTTTATCATCAAATGATACTAACTGAGCAAATCCCATTACATTTCTGTAGAAATCTCCCCATTTGTTCATTTCATTCCAATCTACGTTTCCTACCATGTGGTCGATATAACGTAATCCACAATCTGTTGGATTATAGTGAGAATCCCATTTTCTGAATCCTGGTAAGAAAGTTCCTTTATAGTTTTTTCTTTCTACGAAAATATGAACTGTATCACCATAAGTATGAATTCCTGAACGAACTACTTCTCCATGCTCATCTGTTTCTACAGTTGGTTCCATGTAAGATTTTGCTCCTCTACTTGTAGTTTCTTCCCAAGATTTTCTTGCATCATCAACCCAAAGAGCAACCACTTTTACAGCATCACCATGCTTGTCTAAATGCTCGTTTAATTCTCCTCCAGATTTTGTTGGTGTACTTAATACTAAACGGATTTTATCTTGAACCAGAACATAAGAAGTTTTTTCTTTATTTCCTGTTTCCAATCCTGAATATGCTAATGATTGAAATCCAAATGCAGTTTTATAAAAATGCGCAGCTTGTTTTGCATTTCCCACAATCATTTCTACATAATCCGTTCCATTTAATGGAAGAAAATCCTCAGCTTCTGGGAAAATTTTCTCTAATCCATAAGAAACATTCTCTATATTTTTTAAGTCTTTCATTTTAGTTTTGTTGTTTTAGTTTTTAGAAAAAATAGTCATTTTACATGCATCGAATTATTCAGACCATGATTTATAATAATCATCAACTTCTAATTTCAATGCTTCTTCAGTAATCATAATTGGATTAAAAGGATCAATCATCACAGCTAATTCTTCTGTTTCCTTTTTACCAATACTTCTTTCAATCGCTCCAGGGTGTGGTCCATGTGGAATTCCTCCTGGATGTAAAGTGATTTGTCCTTTTTCAATATTATTTCTACTCATAAAGTCACCATCAACATAATATAATAATTCTTCCGAATCAATATTACTATGGTGGTAAGGAGCAGGAATTGCTTTTGGATGATAATCATATAATCTTGGCACAAAAGAACACACTACAAATCCAGCAGCTTCCCATTGTTGGTGAACTGGTGGCGGTTGGTGAATTCTTCCTGTTAATGGCTCAAAATCGTGAATTGAGAATCCAAATGGATAATTAAATCCATCCCATCCTACAACATCAAATGGGTGGTTTCCATAAGTATACTCCCACATTACACCTTGTTTTTTGATTTTCACTTTAAATTCCCCCTTTTCATCATGTGTTTCTAGATTTTCAGGAAGTTTAAAGTCTCTTTCACAAAATGGTGAATGTTCTAATAATTGTCCAAAGTTATTACGGTAACGCTTAGGAGTTACGATTGGACTAAATGATTCTATATAAAGTAATCTATTATCTTCAGTATCAAAATCGATTTGATAAATTGTTCCTCTTGGAATCACAAGATAATCACCGTATTCAAAACGGATACTTCCATAAGAAGTTTTTAAAGTTCCAGAACCAATGTGAACAAATAACATTTCGTCAGCATCAGCATT
The DNA here is from genome assembly GCF_015767265.1 of Aureivirga marina. Taxonomy (GTDB): domain Bacteria; phylum Bacteroidota; class Bacteroidia; order Flavobacteriales; family Flavobacteriaceae; genus Aureivirga; species Aureivirga marina. Next base: position 10,701 of record NZ_JADPIB010000007.1, on the reverse strand, counting down.
TTTATAGAAATAATCTTTAGAAAACTCTTTTGGAGCAGCTAAACCAATGTGTAAATCATTATTTACAAATAAAGTTTTTCTACTTTCTAAATAATCTTGTTCTTGTGGTAAAGAAAATCCTTTGAAGCTTAAAGCTTTCATGTTTTTTTCAATTCCAACTTTTGGAGAAACATCTCCTAACTTTTTAATTTCAGTTACTACTGTAGGAGGATAAATATGGTACAATAATGAAGAATTCCCTGCGAATCCAGCTGTACCAAAAAGTTCTTCTTGGTATAAACCTCCATCTGGCTTTTCAAAAGTGATGTGCCTCTTTGAAGGAATGCTACCTAATTTGTGGTATCTTGGCATTTTATAAAACTTTTTATTGGTATAATTTTAAAGTCAATTTCGAAATTATCCTAAATTTTAACCCTAAATATTGGTTAAAAATATCTTTCTTCTAAGAACAATTAAAGTTAGAGTAATTTTCTAGAAGTTGATAATTTATAATCTTAATAATTTACATAAAAGTAGATTGCTTATTCAGGATTTCTCTTGATTAAGAATTTTAGTAAAATTAATAAGTTTGCCCAAGCTTCTTTCATAGGAAACAAATATACACAATAATTTTTCTTATGAAATAACAAGTGATATTATGTCCTTTTTTTTACACAATTCCTGCTATTTTTTTTCTTTTTTTATAACATATATCATATTTAATCATAAAATTCGAAGAGTTTTAACAAGAATTCATTAAAAATAAAAAAGCCACTTATTAAATAAGTGGCTCTGTTGTATTCAAACTAATGATATATATCGTTATCAATTATTTATAGGCAACTTTTGAAGCTTCTTTCCATTTACTAACGCTAGCAACTTGATTATTATCATAATTTACTTCTTTCAATACATCATCTTGCCAGAAAAGCCATTTTCCAACTTTCTTTCCATTATAATAATTACCTAACGTTACTTTTTCTCCATTCGAATTATATTTAACCCAAGTTCCGTGAAGTCTCTTGTCTTTAAAAAATCCTTGCTCTCTCACTTCTCCATTATCATGATAATAAGTAACTTTTACTAAATCCTCATTCTTCTCATAAGTAGGTTCTTTTGTTTGAGCAGATAATCCTAATCCTATTAAAACCGATATTGTAAATAATACTTTTTTCATGACCTATAATTTTTATGGTTAACGATATATACACAAAGATAACTCTTTTTTTACATTAACCAAATATTATGTAAACAATTTCTTAACATTAAATTTACATTAAACACAAATCATCATAACAAAATACTACATTTATTACCTTAAAAATAATTAAATATAATAATTAGCAAATTTTAAATTACAGTTAAAAACTATATTTAATATAATTAATTACAATATTATATTATTAAATAAAATAAGTAAACCTTAAAAAAGTCAGCAACAATAAGGAAGTTTAAATTCTTCTGGTAAAAATTACATATAAACTTAAGTGAAGAGAATTATTTTAGCAATAGTAAAAAGAAGTATGTTAAAATATTACTAAAACAATAAACCTAAACAATATTAATTCGAAAACATTGTTTAGGTTTACATGATTTGTTTATTATTAGTTGATTATGTCAAACCCTGTGTAAGGAATTAATACCTCAGGTACTTTAATTCCTTCCGGAGTTTGGTAATTTTCTAATATTCCAGCTAAAACTCTAGGTAAAGCTAAAGAACTTCCATTTAAAGTATGTGCTAATTGTTTCTTACCATCTTTCCCCTTAAATCTTAATTTTAAACGATTTGCTTGAAAAGATTCGAAGTTTGAAACAGAGCTAATTTCTAACCATCTGTTTTGTGCTGTAGAAAACACTTCAAAATCATAAGTTAATGCAGAAGTAAATCCAGTATCACCTCCACAAAGTTTTAAGATTCTATATGGTAATTTTAATTCTTGTAAAATTTCTTTTACATGTTCTACCATTCCATCTAAAGCTTTGTATGAATTATCTGGATGCTCAACTCTTACAATTTCTACTTTATCAAATTGGTGTAATCTATTTAATCCTCTAACATGAGCTCCATAAGATCCAGCTTCTACACGGAAACATGGTGTGTAACCTGTATATGTAATTGGAAAATCTTTTTCCTTTAATAAAACATCTCTGAAAATATTTGTTACAGGAACTTCAGCAGTTGGAATTAAATATAAATCCTGTGCAGGAATATGGTACATTTGTCCTTCTTTATCTGGTAATTGTCCTGTTCCATATCCAGAAGCTTCATTCACAACATGAGGAACTTGCACTTCTTTATATCCAGCAGCAGTATTTTTATCTAAGAAATAATTAATTAAAGCTCTTTGTAATCTAGCTCCTTTTCCTTTATATACAGGAAATCCAGCTCCTGCGATTTTATTTCCTAATTCGAAATCAATAATATCATATTTACTTGCCAATTCCCAATGAGGTAAAGCTCCTTCAAAAAGTTCTGGAACCTTTCCGTGTTCAAAAACAGTTTCGTTATCCTCTTCATTTTTTCCAGCAGGAACTATTTCATTTGGAATATTTGGAATTTGATATAATAAATCTAATAAAGCTTCCGATTCTTTTTGAAAAGCTTCTTTAAGCGTAGCAGTTTTTTCTTTTAATTCTGCTGTTTTAGCTTTCATTTCTTCCGCTTTCTCACGCTCACCAGATTTGAATAAAATACCGATTTCTTTAGAAATTTTATTGGATTCAGCCAATGTATTATCTAAGTCTAATTGAATACTTCTTTTATTCTCGTCTGTACTCAATACTTTATTGATAATTTCTTCAGCGTTCTGAAAGTTACGCTTTGCTAAACCGTTTAATACAGTTTCTTTGTTTTCTCTGATAAACGTTACTTGTAACATAGTTTTTATTTTAGTAAAAAAGCAAATTTAAGAATAACTATGATAAATCAAGTATTTCATAAGTTATTTTAAATCGTTTTAAGAAAATAAAAATCGTTTAGAGTTTGTTTTATCTTTTTCCAATTGTAGTTTCAATTGATCAATCGTATCAAATTTCTTTTCTTCTCGGATATAATGAAGCAATTCAATCTTTAAATTCTCACCATAAATATTATCTGAAAAATCGAAAAGATGTACTTCAATTGTTCGATGATTTCCAAAAACTGTAGGACGTTTCCCGATATTCATCATTCCATAATACAATTGATCTTTATAAAAAGTCTGAACTACATAAACACCATTTTTTGGAACTAATTTATAGTTTTCAGAAATTTCAATATTTGCAGTCGGATACCCAATTGTACTTCCAATTTGTTCTCCTTTTACAACTTTTCCATGCAACATAAAAGAATATCCTAAATAATCATTTGCTCTTTTAATATCACCTTCTTCTAGAGCTTTTCGGATTTTTGTAGAACTTACCGAAATATGATCAATATCTTGCGCAGGAATTTCTTCAATTTCAAATCCATATAATTCACTATATTCTCGCAATTGTTCAAAACTTCCTTCTCTATTTTTTCCAAAATGATGGTCGTAACCGATAATCAATTTTGAAACATGAAGTTTGTTTACTAAAATATTACGAACGAAATCTAACGCAGTTAATCTAGAAAATTCTTTATCAAAAGGATGAATAATTAAATGATCCAACCCTAAACCTTCCAAAAGTGTAGCTTTTTCTTCAATAGTATTTATTAATTTAATATCCATATCTTTTTGAAGAACCATTCTAGGATGAGGAAAGAAAGTTAACAACAAAGATTCTTTATTACTTTTTTGTGCATTTTGAACCAATTGTTCAATTATTTTCTTGTGTCCAACATGAACTCCATCAAATGTTCCAATGGTTACAACTGTATCTTTATTAGAAGAAAAATCGTCTAAATTTTTATGAATAAACAACGTGAGATTTTTTAAAAATTCTATTTTACAAATATATTAAGATTCTCAGAGTTCTAGAATTATTTTTCAATTTAGAACATCAAATCGCAGAAAGTTAGTCGTAATCACAGGTAATTACATAATAATTTTAACGAATTTAACATTTAAATAATAAGTATTTATCAATATATTTTAGCAATTATTTAAATTTTTGTTATTTTTTTACCTTTTCCACAACTTATAATTAAAACAATACTGTTTTTTTGTTCATTCATTAAAAAATAACTTTCCTTAAATAAAATACATAAAATATTTGTTATAAAATAATATTTTTGATAACTATTTATTTAATTTTTTTAAAACAAATTATATATGAAAGTAATATACTCTAATTTTATCTTACTTTTCTTTTGTTTTTTCTCTTATTTCATTAATGCACAAAGCGTATGGGAAAGATCAGAACGAACAAAAGAGACTGATATTCAACTTTACACTAAAGTAAAACCTCATGAATATCAAGTTTACCAATTAGATACAGAAAAAATCTCTTCTCTTTTAGCATATACACCTGATAGATTTGCAGAAGGAAATGGAGTTATTTTAGAATTCCCTAATTCAAGAGGAGAAATCAATAAGTATGAAGTAAAAGAAGCTTCAAACTTTCAACCAGGATTACAACAAAAATACCCACAAATCAGAGCTTTCATTGGTTTAAACATCAATGATTCTCAAGATTATATCAGATTTAGTTTATCTCCTGAAAAAGGTTTAAGTAGTATGTCTTTTACTACAGATCAACCAACAACATATATCGAATCTATCGATCTTGAAGAAGGATTATATGCTGTTTATGATAGAAAATCAGGTTACACAGTAGATCATGCTTTTGAGTGTTTAACAGATGATAAAGCAACTTCGAGTGTTTCTAACTCTGATGATGCTAGTCGTTATGCTTTTGATAGCAAATTAAGAACTTATAGAGTTGCTCTTGCTGTAACTGGAGAATATACTTCTCAACATGGAGGAACTGTTGAAGGAGCTTTAGCTGCAATGAATGCAACAATGACACGTGTAAATGGTATCTTTGAAAAAGATTTCGCTGTACACATTAACATTATTGATGACAACGACGAAATTATTTATTTAGATGGAACAACTGATCCATTTACTTGGGATCCATCTAATAGTGATCCTTTCTTTTACAATAATCAATTACAAAACGTAGTTAACAATACTTATGAGAATAGTGAATATGATTTCGGTCATTTATTTTCTCATGGAAATCCTCAAGGAAACGCTGGGTGTATTGGATGTATTTGTACAGTTGGACAAAGTGCTAGAGCTTGGACAAGACATAATGTTTTAGAAGGTGATGCTTTTGATGTAAACTATGTTTCTCACGAAATGGGACACCAATTTGGAGCAAACCATATTCATATTACAAACGGAAATGAAGGAACTGTAACACAAGTTGAGCCAGGAAGTGGATCTACAATTATGAGTTATGCTGGAATTTCTGGTGATTTAGATGTTCAAGATTCTGGTGATGAATATTTCAACCAAATCAATATGCAACAAGTTTCAGCTCACGTTAGACCTGGAACAGATGCTCAAGGTGATGATGCTTCTACTTGTGCAACAGTAACTGATTTTGATAATTTACCTCCAACTGCTGATGCTGGAGCAGATTATACAATTCCTCATGGAACTGCTTTCGTTTTAGAAGGAACTTCAACAGATCCTGATGGAGATGATTTAACTTTCTGTTGGGAACAAGCAGATGATTATAAAAACTTTGATGTTTTAAAGCCAATTGCAACAGAAGTTGACAATCCATTATTTAGATCTTATCCTCCTTCATCTTCAAACAAAAGATATTTCCCTAACTTAAAATCTTTATTTGAAAGTGAAACAAACTCTATCGGATGGGAATGGGAACAAGTTCCTGTTGTTGCTAGAACAATGAATTTTGCATTCACTGTTAGAGATAATAAAGTTGGTTTCGGACAATCTAGAACTGATAAAATGGTTGTAACTGTTTCTACTGCTGGGGGGCCATTTGAAGTTAATACACCAGCTTTTGATAACTTAACTTGGTCAGGTGGTGATCAAAGAACAATTAAATGGGAAGTAGCAAATACTAATCAAGCACCATTTAATGCTGCAAACGTTGATATTTTCTTAGTTACTGATTTAGGTGAAACTATTATTACATTAGCTGAAGATGTACCAAATGATGGTCAAGAATCGGTTACTATTCCTGAAGGAGCTGGAAATTTTGAAAATGTAAGAATCATGGTTAAGGCTTCTGATAATATTTTCTTTGCTTTAAGTAAAAAGACTTTAACTTTAGGAAATGAAGATAATATTGTATTAAACAGTATTAAACTTTATCCTAATCCTACTAGTGGAAAATTATTCTTAGATTCTCCAGAAAAAGGAAAAATCACTATTTCTAATATCTTAGGAGCAAGATTATTTACACAAGAATTTAAAGCGACAACAAATACTATTGATGTTAGTAATTTAAAAACAGGAATCTATTTAGTTTCTATTGAAGCTAATGGAGGAGTTAGAACTGAAAAAATTATTATCGAATAGTTTATTTTAAATATAAATTTATGAAATAGCCTTAAGTATAAATTGCTTGAGGCTATTTTTTTGAAGCAGAATAAATTAGTTAATAAAAAGTTAATTTTTTGGCATTATTTTTGATAATATTTTCTAAAATTTTTCAAAAATGAAAATAGCTAAATTTGTATCGTTAATTGTCTTTATATTATTTTCAATTAACAGTTTTTCACAAGTAAAATCAACTTACTTAGAAACTATTGCAGATTCTAAGATTCTTGTTGTTGATGGAAATTCTACTTACGAAATTACCTCAAAAGAATTTCTTAATAGCTGTCTTTCCAAAATCAATATTAATATTATGAATTCCACGGAAGCCAAAGAAAAGTATGGTAAATATGGAGATTCTAGTATGATTGAAGTTATTTTAAATCCAGAACCTATAAATAATACAGAAGAATTAATTTTCTTTAAAATCAATAATAAATTAAAATTAGTTGATAAAAAAGAAATTGAAAAATTAAACTTTAATTCGATTTCTTCACTTGAAATTTATAGAGGAAAAAATGCTATTGAAAAGTTTGGTTTAGAAGCTAATCACGGAGTAAAAGTATATACATTCCAATCTTAAAATATAATTCAGATCAAAATTTAATATTATTTAAAGTTCTCATTTCTTCAAATGATAAGCTTTAAATAATTTTTTATATATCAAAAACAAAAAATCCTCTAAGAAATCTTAGAGGATTTTGTTGTCCCACAAGGACTCGAACCTTGACTGACGGTACCAAAAACCGGAGTGCTACCATTACACCATGGGACAGTGCTTTTTTATTAGCTTTGTAATAGTGTTTGTTTCATTATTACGGTTGCAAATATACAAGCTTTTTTCATACCTGCAAGATTTTTTTAAAAAAAATAATAATCTTTTTTTATCTAAAATTATAACACTTTTAATTACAATATTTTATACTGTAAAAAAAATAAATATTTTTTAGTTTTATTTTCAAATAAAGTCAATTTAGAAGTAAAATACTTCATTTTGGTTACATAATTGCATCTATTTTTTTCTCAAATTTGAATGTTTTTTAAGAAATATTGGCAAAATTTATTTTTTTTAGTCGTAAATTAAATCTTAAAACTAATTTAAAACATCAAAAACTACTTAATCAAATGAAAAAAATTTTACTTTTTGCACTTTTTTTATGCTGCAACATTTTTTCTTTTGCCCAAAACAACAAAGAAATTTATGGAAAGGTTCAAAACATTATTGATTCCTCTCCTATTTCTGATGTAAAAATCAGCATTTTTGAACGAGAAGTTACCTATGCTGAAGATGGCCTTCCAATTCTCCATAAAAAAGATTATAAAAAACCTATTTTAAAGCTTATTTCTAGAAATGATGGAACATTCAAAGGAAAAGTTAGTTTCAATTCTGAAAAGGCTTATTATTATGTTTTAATTGAGAAAAATAATTACATCAAACTTCATAAAGATATTTTAATTATAGATATAGAATCTGATTTTAAAGAACTTCTTTTTAAATTACAATCAAAATCATTGAATACAAAAGAAGAATTCATTGTTGAACAAATATTAGAAAGAGAATTTGATCAAAAAAATATTGAAAAAGCGCAGGATCCTATAGAAGCTCCTTTTTATGAAGAATCTGAAAATCAGGAAAAAATTCTAAATGATAACTGTACTTACAATAACGTTCCTACAAATGTTTATGTAAAATATTTACATAATGGTTACAACGGCTCTAATTCAAATTCTGGTTTTACAGGATATATTGATTTTGACGAATATATTGCAGGAGTTGTAAAAGCTGAAATTGCTGGAATTACCACAAATTTAAATGTAAAAAAAGCCCAAGCAGTTGCGGCTAGAACTTATTCTATGAATAAACATTTAAGTAATAATCCTGTTAATATTGGCCAAGCATATAAAGATACATATGATTCAGGAACATTGCTTTCCAGTACTGAAACAACAAAGGAAATAATTTTATATAACAATCAAGTTATAAATGCAATTTATGCTGCAAGATGTAATGGAGATTTTACACAAAATGCACATGAAGGAGTTTGGAGTCCTTATTCTAGTTGTAATACTTCTGGAAATTATGTTCCATACTTGATTTCTAAACCTTGTTCTGGTCATAATAATTGCTCAAATTATAATGAATCCCCATGTTGTAGTACGCAAATTTCAAGTACTGGTAATTCAGGGTATATTTATGGTCATGGAGTAGGTTTATGTCAACGAGGAGTTGAACAATGGGGGGAAATTCATAACAAGAATTACTGTGAAATTATTAAAAAATACTATCATAATGTTTGTATTGCAAATACAGATTGTTCATCAAATTCTAGCTTGTTAAATTGTAATTCTGCAATTCCTTTACAATGTGGTGTTTCTTATCATGGTTCAAGTGCTTCAGGTGTTCCTTCTTATGTTTCTTCTTATGGATGTAATAATTGGACTGAAACAGGACCTGAAAGAGTTCATAAATTTACAGCTCCTTCAAGTGGAACTTTAAGTGTTAGTATTTCCAATTTTTCTGGTGATTTAGACGTATATATTTTAGATAGTTGTGACCCTCAAGATTGCGTTGGTCAAGTATATTCTTCGCATGCTGTTTTAATCAATGCCGTAGCAGGAAAAACTTATTATATGGTTGTAGATTCTGACGATGGAAGTACAAGTTCTTATGATATAATTGTTAATTGTAATTCTTTATCTGTTTCTAAACATGATCAAAAAACTTTTTCAATTTATCCTAATCCAACAAAAGATATTTTAAATATTGAAGCTTCTTTTGAAGTGGAAAAAATAATTGTTTTTAATACACTTGGAAAAAAACAACCGATTGATATTATCAATTCAAATCAAATAAGCACAGCTTCACTTCCTAAAGGAATTTATATTTTACAAATTATTGATCGTTATGGTAATTCTTCAAATCATAACTTTATCAAAAAATAAAAAAGGATGCCTTTTAGGGCATCCTTCTACTTTTTTATAGCATTCACTTTTTCTTAAAAAATTTTAAGACATATAAAATGAATTACATAGTAATGTTTTAGAACATCGCATTAATATTTGGACATCCTGTTGCTCTTGGCTCTCTACAACCAAAGTTATATCCTAAAGTAATTTGGTGATATCCTCCATTATCAAATACAACATCATTATATTGATATGTATAAGTATAAGAGAATAAGAATTTTCTATAGTTTACACCAAAAATACCTGTAATATATTGTAAATCTTCTGGGTTATTTCCTTCAAAAGCTCTTCTATAAGAACCTGCTAACCAAATTTGAGATTCGTCGAATTTTTTATAAACTTTCATATTGAAATCCATAAATTTCTCTTTCGTTGATTCTACGTATTGTCCCATAATAGAAGGTTCAAATTGGAATGGATAATCCTCTCCAAAGTAATAACCTAAAGTAAATAAATATCTTCTTAAATTTAATGATTCATAATCATCGTTATATAGATTTCTAGCAGCTAATAACAAGTTTTTAGCTGTTAAATAACTAAATAATCCATCTTTATGATAAGCAATTCCAACATCTGAATTGAAATAATTTCTACTACTAACAACATATGAAATAGCAGGATCTATTTCAGGATTTCCTGCTGGATCAAAATATGAAAAGTGGAAATTAGACTCATCTACACTATTTTGAACAGCCATTAATGACAATCCAAATGATAATTGGTGTGCTTCATCTGCTCTTCCTAAATCAATATGATATGCATAGGTACCTAAAATTCCTTGTTGTGAATGATACCCGTTTTTATCGTTGAAAAGAACTGCTCCAATTCCTCCTTTTTCACCAATTCTAGTTTGAAAACTTAGAGTTTGTAAAGCTGGAGCATCAGACTCACCTAACCATTGTGCTCTTGCAGTAAATCTTATTTTACCACAATTTCCTATCCCAGCAGCTGCTGGATGAACTAAATAAACATTATCTGATAAATAATCAGAATACACAGGTAATGTTTCTTGTGCACTCATCGTCAAAGTACTTAGTAAAAACGATAAGGCTATTGCTATCTTACTAATTTTCATTATAATTCTATATGTCAAAATTAAACAGTTTTTTATCTCCTAATCAAACTAAAATGTCCTTTCTTCGTATAACGCCTAGTTGTTGGCAGACCTTCTTGTGTTTGTCCAACTTGCTTAACGATATCTAAAGTAAACCAATAATCAGTTGATGGTAGCGGATTTCCATGAACTGAAAGTCCATTCCATCCTTGTAATGGA
>NZ_JADPIB010000006.1 GCF_015767265.1 Aureivirga marina | reverse complement strand
AAATCATGAATCTACAGGACTTTATATTGCAAAGTTAATTTTAAATGGTGAGGAGTTTACCACAGAGAATGGCGGACTTACAATCACACAGACTTTACCAGGAAATATTTCTGGAGAATTTGAGGTGGTAAAGGAAAATATGAAAGATTATGTAGGACGCCCATCAGGTGACGCTTATAATTTTAAATTTACCAATAGTAATATTTTTACAACAACACTTCAGAGTAGAATTAATATTGTACCAAAATCAATAGATACAGAGTTATTTGCTGCTGCAACAGGAGATAAATATTATGAATTAAAGAATCATCTAGGAAATGTACTTAGTACAGTTTCAGATAGAAAATTGGTAGATTCAGATATTAATACTACATTTAAACCTAAAGTTCTTTCATATAGTGATTATTATCCATTTGGAATGCAATTACCTAATAGATTTGGAAATTCAGATGCGTATCGTTATGGATTCCAAGGACAGGAAAGAGATGATGAAGTTAAAGGAGAAGGGAATTCTTATGATTTTGGTGCTAGGATGTTGAATTCTAGAATAGGTAGATGGTTTGCAAGAGATCCTTTGGAAGCTAAATTTCCTGGATTTAGCCCATATAACTTTGTGTTAAATAAACCTTTAATTTTAACAGATCCAGATGGTAGGGCTCCTCAAGATCGTTGGAGAATTCATGCCGATGGAACAACAGAATGGATTAGTTCCGAAGGAGGAGATAAAATAGATTATGTTGAATATTTAAATGATAAATGTGAACTTGAATATACAGATGAGATAGAGGTTGAAACAAAGATTGTATATAATTTGAAATCTAAATTTTCTCTTAATGGAGAAGAATTTATTAAGGATGCCCCACCTGGTACACAGGAAAAATCACCAGGTTTAAGGAAAGAACAAGGGCTAGCAATGGGATATACTAATCCTGGAGAAATTAGTGATTGGTCTGATCCAATTATAGAGGAAGGAACAACGAAAATACAAGAAGCAGGATTTCCAGTTGTTGCGATTATTCTTTTTGCAGTACTTGTAGATACTAAAAAAGCTTTGAAAAAAGTAGATGAATTAGTTTCCAGAAAAAAAGCTTTTAGACAAGCGAAAAGAGATGCTAAGATACCAATGAGTCAACAGCCAAGTAAGGTTGATTCAGATGTGTTAATGACTGATAAAAATGGTAATCCTATACTTGATGATAAAAATCAAATGATTAGAACAAGAGAATATCACTTTAAAGATACAGATGGTAACTCAAGAGTAATTCAAGATCATTCAGCAGGTCATTCTTATCCTGGTGGTGTAGGAGATCAAGGAGCTCATTTTAATGTGAGACCTAGTGAAAATACTAGAACTGGAAAAGTTCCAGGAACACAACCTCATTATGATTTCGACAAATAAAAGCAATAAATATGAACTTAGATTATGTAAAAAAATCCTTTTTTTTAAAGGAGCTTTATTCAAATGAATTAGATTTAAAAGGGTCTTTCATTTCAAATATAGATTTTTCATATAATGGGCCTTCTTTACTTATAACATTTCATATAAATAAAATTCCTAAAAAGTATCCAGAAAAGTGGAAGCAAAATTGTAATTCATTTAAAATTAATTTTGAATTTTCAGGTATTTTAGATTTAAATTTTTGTAAGTGGGGAACAAATAATATAATTGATTTTCAAATGGAATATGTAAGTGGGAAATATGATATTAATATTTTTTCTGAAGAAGTGAGTTTAAGATTTAAAGCACGAGAAATATTATTTAAAACAATAGAACCTTATAATATATAATTTATATTGTAAACTTAATGTCTCATTAATGTTCCCCGCTTGTCTTCGAGTGAATAACAAAAAACACTAGATACCTAAAAAACAAACCCAGTACTTTGTAAAAAGTACTGGGTTTTATAATTTTATTTCTCAAGAATAGGATTAATTTCAATCAATTCTACATTCGAACTTCCTTTATAGAAATCTTTAATTACAGCGCTATGTCCTGAACCGATTAAAACTAAAATTCGATCGTTCTCTGTGATTACATCGTCAATGTTTTTTTTGATGAAAATATTTCTTTTCCACCAATTTGAAACAAAATCAGAAGCTGGAGAATTTCCTTTTTCTACAAAATTTAAAACACTTTCTAAATAAATATTTTTATTAAAATTATCCGATTCTGCTTGATTTAATTTAATCAAAGTTTCATTTAAAGTATGTGTTTTTAAATAAGAAGTGAAATCAGCAGCAAAATCATTGGTATTTGCTAAAAGCGAAGAGAATTTTTCCATTAAATTATGCTTTTCTAAATAGTTTACAAGCTCTTCATCACCCAAACCCATTTCATAATCGATACCGAAAAGTTGCTCATGATTTAATTCTTTTGCCAAACGAAACCCAATTTGATACAACTCATTTGTAGGTAATTTATATTCTCCATTTAAATAAGATGCATATTTTCTATTTAATGTGTCATTATAACTTGGTTCTCTTTCAACTAAAATTTTTGTTGGTTTAAATGCAACCAATTTTTTTACAATTTCTGCAACTTCTTTCTGCCTTTTTTCTGTGTGTAAATCATCCATTTTTATAGAGGAATAATCGGAAGTATTGCCAAAATGGAAGGATCCTAAAAAAGCAATTTTTGGTAAATTTTCAGTTACTTTTTTCTCTTTAATTTCTTCTTTTTGAACTTCATTTTTCTTTCCATCTGAAGTATTACAAGCAAAAAACAAAGCAGATAAACTTAAAATAATTAATTTTTTCATAGTGTGATTTATAGTTTGAAATTTTTATAATTTGTGAAATTAGGAATCTTTTAATATTAATTAAAATAGATAGTTTTAATTAATCATTAATATTGAAAACAAGAATAAAAGATTTGGAAGTTTTTGTAGATTTTGCGACAGAAATATTTCTAAAATTAAAAATATAAAGCTTAAAAAATGGAGAATTTACTACGTGAAATTGGAAAAAAATGTCCTATAAATGTAGAATTAAAAGAAAGAATTCAATCAGATTTTAAATTAGTCGAAACCAAAAAAAAAGAGATTCTTTTAGAACAAGGAAATATTGCAAATCATTTATATTTCATCGAAAAAGGAGTTTTACACAATTATTATTTCTTTAAAAATAAAAAAGTTTCTTCTTGGTTTTATGCTGAAAATCGATTTGTTTCTTCTTGGTATAGCTTTTTTTCGCAAAAACAAAGTTATGAAGAAATTGAATGTTTGGAAGATTGTGTTTTATATAAAATAAGTTATCAAGATTATCAAAAATTAATCAAAGATTTTCCTGCATTTAATAATTTTGCTCGCTTACTTTCTGAAGAAATTATTGTGTTTTTTGGAGAGTTTTCAAAAGGTTGGGCATTCTTAACCGCTAAAGAAAAATACGATTTATTATTATCTTATTCTCCAACAATTGAACTTCGAATTAAACTTGGATTTATCGCTTCATTTATTGGAGTTTCACAAGAAACTTTAAGTAGAATTAGAGCTGGAAAATGATTTTTTGATATAGGTCAAAGGAAAAAAGAAACCCATTTCTGAACTTTGTAGAAAATAAAACACACGTAATAAAATGAAAGATTTAAGATTATTTTCTACAAAGTTTGTAGTTGTATTTTTGCTGCTTGGAAATACGTCTTTTGCTATGATTTCTGAAAATTTAAATAAGCAAAATTTACCACCAAAAAAAGAAATTGTTGAAACACAAAAAACAGAAATTCTTCTTGGAAATTGGTATGTTGACTATAATGATAAAAATTATAAAGGAAGATTAGTTTATGAGATAAAAAAATCTAGAGCTGATATTTACAATGCTTTTTTAAAGGAATATAACGATGAAAATGGAAATGTTAAAAAGGCAAATGATGAAAAAGTTTTATTAATTAAATCTTTTAATGGAAAAAGAGGAAAAGGAATTTATTTATTGAAATATCAAGGAGAGCGATACAATGTAAATTGTACAATTGAATTGAAAGATAAAAATACATTTGTTTTAAAATATAACTATTATGGTTATAAAAGTGTTGAAACTTGGAAAAGAAAGTTGAGTTAGTTTATTTTTTAAATGTATTATTATGAAAAAACGTAAAATAATAATTCTTGTTTTTGTACTTTTTCTACTTCCCATTTTATTTTATTTCTTTTCTAAAAATCCACATGATGTTGTTTCTTACCCAGAAATTTTAGTGAAAAATGCTAAAATTTATACACAAGATTCTATTCATCCTTGGGCAGAAGCCATGTTGGTGAAAAATGGAAAAATAAAATATATAGGAACAAATAATGAAGCTAAAAAACAAAGCTCTTCAAAAGCAAAAGTAATCAATGCGAAGAATAAATTAATTCTTCCTGCTTTTATTGATTCACATACACATCCAGGTTTGGTTTCTTGGTTTTCGGATAAAATTATTGGAATTCCAGAAGGAACAATAGAGGAGAAATTACAATGGCTGAAAAAATATGCTGAAGAAAATCCAGATGTTCCTTATATCATTGCTGGAAGTTGGAATTGGTATGATTTCGGAAAAGAAGGACCAAATAAACGTGATATTGATGCTGTTGTAAAAGATATTCCAGTGATTCTTTTAGAAGGAATCGGACACAGTTTATGGGTAAATAGTAAAACTTTGGAGGTTTTAGGTGTTGATAAAAACACAAAAGAAGGTGTAGAAGATTTGTCTTTTTATTACAAAGATGAAAATGGTGAACTAACTGGTTGGATTAAAGAATTTGTTGCTTATCCAAAAATGATTGAGTTATTAAAAGCGAAAGAGAGTAAAAATGTTGATTTGGTTTTAGAAATGTTTTTAAATCATCTTTCGTCACAAGGAATAACGACTATTTTTGATGCAGGAAATATGACTTTAAATGATGAAACTTATAGTCGTGTTGCAAAATTAGATAAAAAAGGAAAATTGCCAATGCGCTATGAAGCTTCTTATCACATTGTTATTCCAGAACAAGTGAAAAAAGCTGTACCAGAAATAAAAAGATTACGTCAGAAATATCAAACCGAAAATTTGAGATTTAATACAGTGAAAATTCATTTTGATGGAATTATTCAAATTAGAACTGCGGCGATTAAAGAACCTTATAGAGATGATTTGGATAATCATGGAAATACGCTTTTAAATGAAGAAGAATTAACTTCTTTTCTTAAAGATTTAAATAAAGAGAATATAAATTTACACTTGCATACAATTGGTGATCAAGCAATTCATATTGCAATAAATAGTTATGAAAATTTGGTGAATTCTCTTGAAAATAAAGAAAGTTTAAAAACAAAATTGACCATTTCTCATTTGGAATATATAGATCCTGATGATGTTTCTAGAATTAAAAAACTTGGAATTATTGCGAATTTCACACCTCAATGGTTTGGATATCCGCAACATTATTTAGCACATATGATTGGAGAACGAGCAGAACATAGAATGGAAGCGAAAACTTTGATGGATTCTGGTGCAGATGTTACATTTTCAAGTGATGTTATTTCTCCACTTGAATATTTAAGAAGTAGTCCGTTGCTAGGAATACAAGTTGGACATAATAGACAAAATATTTACGGTGGAAAAGAAGCGCCGATAACTTTGCCAATTAAGGAACGTTTAAGTATCGAAGAATTAATTAAAGGTTATACCATAAATGGCGCAAAACAATTAGAACTAAATGAAAGAATTGGTTCCTTAGAAGTTGGAAAAGAAGCAGATTTTATCATTTTAGATAAAAATATTTTTGAAACGGATCGCTATGATATTTATAACACGAAAGTGGAAAAAACTTTTAAAAATGGAAAGGAAGTTTATAGAAGAAATTTTAAAGCCATCGTAAATGATTTTTTCTTGAGTTTAATTTTGTAAAGCAAATTCAATCCTGAAGCTGTTTTTTTGCTAAAGTATCTAGGATGGATACTTTAGCTTTTTTATTTTATTCTATTTTAGGTTCGCTTAGATATTTCGTTATAGTTTTAAAGGTTCCAGTATTTTTATAAGAATATTGAATTTTTCCAACATATTTTTCATCTTCAAGGCTAGAACGTATTATTTTTCTTGTAGAAGAATCAAGCATATCAAAAGTGGTATCATCATCTAAATAATTTTGATTTAAATGGAAAATTACTGAAATATATTTGGAATTTTCCATATATGGAACAGAATCATACACACGAATATCTGGTGAAAAAGCAAAGGATTCTACACCTTTTATTAAAGATTGTTCTAATTTTTTTGATGTATTTTCATTATAAGACTCTTTGACAAAAGTATTTTGTTCAATGAAAGAATTATTCAATGATTCAAAAGGAGAAAAAATTATATACAAAAATCCTGTAGCAATTAAAAAAGAGATAGCAATAAATCCATAATTTATTTGAGAAGGATGATTTTCGGCTGAATAAGGGACAACTTCTGTTCCTGTAATCATATCACCAATTCTTCTATTTGGATTAATAAGAGTAACAATAACTTCAATTGGCCAAATTATTATAAAAAGATTTCGAAATAGACATTGAATTGGAGATGCAACTTTTCCAGTTTTCTTTTCAATTATTTGTAATTTAAAAATTCTTTTAGCAAGACTTCTACCACTAAAGCTATCTTTACAAAAATAAAAAGAAGAAATTGCATAGAAAATAAATGAAAAATAAGAATCATAAGTGTCAAAAGGGTCAGATTGATTTTCATGAGAAACATTAAATCCATCAATGATAGATGGAATAAAAAAAGGTATAATTAATATTCCCATTATAAGCGTCATTGAAAAATGATCAACAACCATAGAACCTATACGAGCTCCAGTATCGACTTTTTGTTTTAGCATAATTTTTAATTAATTGTTGTTTAATAAATATTTTTTTAGAATAGATGCATGAGAAAGTGGTTTTATTGTATTATTGACATCTTCATTCACATCATAATCTAAAAAAACCAAATCTTTTTCTTTGTGTAAATTTTGTAAGAGTTTTATTTCTTTTTGTAATTTGTTTTCTAAAATCCAAGTATAAGTCGGAATATAAATTTCTTTTCTAGCTGAGATATAATCTAGTAATTCTTCACTATTTATTCCTTTTTGATGACCAATTGTTTTTCCAAATTTTCTTACAGTTCTTTTTAAACTTTTCATTTTTTGATTCTCGAATTTTTGCATATCAATTGGATGATTTTCAAAAACTTTTAAACCTTGCCAAATTCCTTCAACGGAAGCTGAAAAATATCCTTTAGAAAAAGGAACGGGAATATTTTTTATGGGATAAAATGGACTAAATTTTAAATAAGGAAGCGATGCTTTTGAGGTTACATCAATAATTTCAGCATTTGGAAATTCCTTGCGAATATTATCTAATTTTCGCCTTTTACTAATAATAAAAATCATTTTGTGCTTTTTCTTTTTTGCAATATTACTATTTAAGAATTGATTGAACAATTCAATGTTCAATTAAAGTGAGAAAAATAAAAAGAGAATTTCAAGATATGTTTCCTAGAATAATAAATATCGTACTTTTGTAGCATTAATTTGAGATAAATGAGTAAGAATTTTAAGATGGTTGCTACAACCATGCAAGGACTAGAAGAAGTTTTAGCTACAGAATTACGAAATTTAGGAGCGCAAGATGTTAGAGTTGGTGTTCGAAATGTTTCTTTTTTTGGAGATAAAGGATTTATGTATAAAGCAAATATTGCTTTACGTACTGCAATTCGTATTTTAAAACCAATAAAAAGATTTAAAGTATATGATGAAGAAGATTTATATGAGGAATTACAAAAAATCAAATGGGAACATTATTTAGATACACATAATACTTTTGCGATAAATGCGGTTGTAAATTCTAAATTCTTTACTTCGAATTCACATTATATTTCATTAAAATCAAAAGACGCAATTGCAGATTATTTTAGACATAAATATAGCAAGCGTCCTAATATTGATATCAAACATCCAGATTTAAGAATTCATGTACATATTCAAAAGGAATTTTGTACAGTTTCTATAGATTCTTCAGGAGATTCTCTACATAAAAGAGGATATAGAAGTGCAACGAATATTGCACCAATTAACGAAGTTTTGGCTGCTGGATTAGTATTACTTTCAGGATATAATGGAGATAGAAATTTTATTGATCCAATGTGTGGTTCTGGAACAATTTTAATCGAAGCTGCAATGATTGCAAATAATATCCCAGCTAATATTAATAGAAAAGAATTTGGTTTTGAAAAGTGGGCAGATTTTGATGAAGATTTATTCTTTATTATTCAAGAATCTTTATTGAAAAAAATTAAGAATTGCCGTCATAAAATCATGGGATTTGATAAAGCTCCTTCGGCAGTGAAGAAAGCAAAAGACAATGTGAAAAATGCCAATTTAGAAGAATTTGTTGGAATACATCATGTGAATTTCTTTAATTCTACAAAAGATTTAAATGGTGCTACAACAATGTTATTTAATCCACCTTATGGAGAACGTTTAAATATTGATGTAAAAGAGTTTTATAAAAGTATTGGAGATACATTAAAACATCAATATCCAGATACACAAGTTTGGTTTATTACGTCGGATTTGGATGCTTTAAAACATGTTGGTTTACGAACTTCAAAGCGAATTGCAATTAAAAATGGAGATTTAGATTGTCGTTTCGTGCGTTATGATATGTATGCAGGAAGTAAAAAAGCAAAAAAACAAGAGGATAGATAATTCGCTTAAAAAGAATAAAATAAAGAGAAGAGGTGGTTAATTTTTTAATCATCTCTTTTTTTTGTTAAAAAAATAAAGTTAAAGAGTGGGAAATGTTTAAAAATAAAATAAATTTGCGCTGAAATTATAAAATATGTTATTTCTTAATTTATTATTGCTTGAATAAAGAAAAAATGTGTTTTTGAAAAAGAAATAAAAATGAATAAAAAATACACACTTTTTGTGTTGTTTTTGCTATGTACACTTATAAGTAAAGCACAATTAAAAAAATCCATGATCTATGGTTTTGAATATGGAAAAAATAATCCAACATTAGAAAATAATTATTTTTTTTTAGATAAAGAACTTAATAGTTCACAGTTAAAATTAAACATAGGTTTACAATTAGAAACAAAAAATGAATTTGTTTATTCTTTAGAATATGGACTTATTTATCGTTTTTTTTCTACGATTGGGCTAAAATATAATTTACTTAATGATGTTCTTGTTAATGTATCTCAAGAAGATTTAAATTTAATAGGAAGAGTTGGTTTTGGTAAAAATATTTACTTTTCAAAAAAACTTGATCGATTTTCTCTTTTTTTAGGAGTAGGTTTACAAGCAGAACTAAACGGAATGCAAATACAAAGAAAACCAACTGGTTATGAGAACGATTATGTGTTACTTACAAGTAATTTCAAAAATAAAGTATCTTGGTTTATACAACCTGAAATTGCAATAAGAATTCGTTCTAAAAGTAGAAAATCAGCATGGAAGTTAGGAGCAAGATATAATGTTTCTTTTGCGAAAAATATAATGGAAGGTAATTTTTCTCATTATAATAATCAAAAATTAGCTGGTAAAGTAAATTTTGAAGTTGATGGAAAAATGTTAGCACTATTTTTTCAGTTAGAATTTCAAATGAAAAATAAGAAGAATAAAAAAACAATGTTACAATTAAAAAAATAATATAAACAAACTTATAGGGAAGAGATGATTTTGAAATAAAAGATCATCTCTTTTTTTTGAAAAAAAACAATAATATTTATTTAGATTAAATAAAAATAAAATACATTTGCATTCAAATTTTAAAAAATAGAAACATGATTAAAAAATACTATTTAGGAGCGATTCTAGTTATTTCTCTTTGTTTTTCTTGTTCTAAAGCTGATTTGGATGTTATTTATGGAGAGAATCCAGAAGAGAATTTAATTACAAATCCAGATGAAAATATAGATAATACAGATTCTGGAGACAATTCATCAAACACAGATGATAATTCTGATAACACGGATAATACAGATGATACTAATAATTCTGATAAAAGTTTAGTAGGAATTTGGAAAGGAGTGATGAATTGTAAACCATGTGGAAATGGAAATGCTTCTTATACTTATACTTTAGATATTTTTACGGATGAAAACAATGAAATAACAGGAACTATTCATTTAATTGATATTGATTTTAATACAGAAACAGGATTATACAGTATTTCAGGAGAATATAATTCAGATTTGGAATTGGTAATTGATCAAACAATTTTGATTGAAGAAAATGGAGATAACGGAGATTATTGTGAAGGAAATGTGTATCAATTTCAAATTTCTGAAAATAAAACAGAAATGGACGGACATTGGATTAGTTCAGAATCTTGTTCGCAATTTTGGTTATTTAATTCGACAGAAGATACATTTGATATTCACATTGAAAAAGAAAATTAAGCGATGAAAACATACTTTTTAAATACGCTTTTTCTTCTATGCTTTGTAGTTGGAAAAGCACAAATGCAAAAATCAATTATTGTTGGTTATGCTATTGGAACTTTTAATTCAAATATTGATCATTCGGGAGATTATTTTCAAGTAGATCAAAATAATTTTCAATCGAAATTTAATTTAGGAATTCAGTTTAAAACCCAAGCGAATACAATTTATTTTATAGAATACGGACAAATTTACCAACGATTTAGTGTAGATGGAGAAACTTCTGAAAGCCGATTTAAAATTGATCAAAATAAATATATTCCTTCTGCAAGAGTAGGACTTGGAACGAATTTTTCCATTTTAAAAAAAGCTAGAAAATTGTGGTTTATCTATTTTGGAGCTGGAATTCAATCAGAATTTCATAGTACAGATGTTTTGAGAAATATTTCTGGAAATGAAAATGATTATGTAGAATTATTGACGGAATTACAAGATAAAATTGTATTGACAATTCAACCAGAAATTGCTCTTACAAGTGAAATGAGTAAGAACAAATCGTTTTGGAAATTAGGATTACGATATACGTTTCCATTTTCGCAAAATGTGGCAAAAGGTAAATTTTCACATTATTTAGAGAAAGAATTAGTGAAAAATCAGAATTTTGAAATCAGTGGTAAAATGTTATCAGTTTTTCTACAATTAGAATTTAATATTTCAAAGAAAAAATAAATTTTTAAAAAAATAGAATGAAATATAACTATCTGAAATGATATGTTTTAGGGTGAATTTTCTTACTATAATTTAATCAAAAAAAACAAAAATTAAAAGGGATAAAATTTTAACAAAAAATATTTGTAATGTGAATATTTGCATACTTTTTCATTTGAATAAAAAATGATATAAAATTCATGAGGATTGTAAACATCGATGTTTAAA
Organism: Aureivirga marina; assembly: GCF_015767265.1. Lineage (GTDB taxonomy): Bacteria > Bacteroidota > Bacteroidia > Flavobacteriales > Flavobacteriaceae > Aureivirga > Aureivirga marina. Next base: position 208,731 of record NZ_JADPIB010000006.1, on the reverse strand, counting down.
ATAAAGGTTGTGTGAAAATTACTTAATAATTAGCAATTTTTTAGGTTAAAAAAGTAACAATAATTCAAAATTTGCGGAATTTAAATAATGAATTATTAGTTAAAAAAGTATGTGTATTTGATAAATTTCTATTAGAAATTTTGTGAAGTTTCATTTAGCTTTAACAAAACTTTAACAATCACGCAAAATGAAACTAAAATTACTCACACTAATTGTGCTCTGTTGCACAGCGGCTTTTTCACAAAATTCTCCGCAACCCTGTAAAGCTTCTGAAATCAATAATAAGTTTTTAGAAGAACATACAGATGCGTTTGTTGAAAACCATAAATTCAACCAATTTTCAAGAGAATTTCAACCTCAAACGAATAATAGTACATACATTATTCCTGTAGTATTCCATGTTTTTGGAGATATTCATAGTGGTAAAACGGTTACTTATGAAAAAATAGAAGTAGCTCTAGAAAAATTAAACGATGATTTTAATGGATTAAATCCAGATTTTTCATCTGTTGATTCTTATTTCTCAAATATTAAATCAACTCTAGATATAGAATTTCGTTTGGCTAAAATTGATCCAAATGGAGGATGTACTACAGGTGTCATTTTTTATGAAGATGCAAGTGGATTCGGAAATGGTTCTGGATATGATAATCAAATACAACAATATGCTTGGGACAATTATAAATACATGAATATCTATGTGCAAAATGATTTGTACAATGATGGAAGTGAATATAATTCAGGTGTTGCTTGGTATCCGAATACTTGGATGTCAGATAACGATTTAGCAAGAGTTGTGTATAATGGATCATATTTACACGGAAATACAGATTCAGAATTTGCTTCAACTTTGACACATGAATTTGGACATTGGTTAAATTTAATTCACACTTTTGAAGGTGGATGTAATGGAACTGATGAGGTTAACGATACTCCAGCAGAAGATGGATATCACGACTTAGATTGTACTTATGGATATAATTGCAGTAACAGCTATGTAAATGTTGAAAATTACATGGGATATAACGGTTCAAGTGGTTGTTATAAAATGTTTACTGCTGGACAAGTTACTAGAATGGAGGCAGCTTTAAATCACCCTACAAGATACCCTTTATGGCAAAATTCTAATTTGATTGATACAGGAGTTCTAAACGAAACAAGCGGACAAGGAACTTTTGAGAGTAGCATAAGTACAATTTTTGAAGATGATGCGAATAACGGAACTTTTACAGAAGTTATTACTGTCGATCTTAACAATGGATATTTTTCAAATTCTTCTGGAACTTTACAAGAAAATACAGATTATACTGTAAGTGCTCCAACTGGATTAGGAGTTCAAATTAATCTTCTTTCTTCAACGAAAGCTGAAATTTCATTTACTGGAGCTGCAACTTATCATGATGATAATGATAATACAACTCTTGAAATTGATTTTAAAAATAATGCACTTTCTGGTGGATTAAGTAGTTTTTCTTGTGCTAAATTAGCTTACGAATTAAAATATTATGCTCCTTATGAAATCGTTTATGTTGATATAGATGATATTACAATCACAACTTCTTATCCATGGGAATGGTTTACAATTGAAGTTGGTGATGATAATCAATATGGAGCATTTTTAGATGCAAATCTAAATGATGAATTAAAAATCGAAACATATCAAAAACCACTTATTTGTGAAGGAAATTCTTTAAACATTACATATTTAGGAGAAGATGAGCCTGTGAACGGAACAAGAAATTTTGTTGACGGTGGGCCTTATCCAGATCTTCATAATTTAAGAAGTACAAACTATACAGTTTGGGATGGACAAGAAGGATATGTTGGATTTGAATACCGAATTAACAATAGAAAATGTTATGGATGGTTTAAGTTGAGTGTTTCAACTTATGGAGATTCCTATACATTATTAGAATACGCATATAATACAGCTCCAAATCAGACAATTTATACAGGTTATAATAATTCGAATGTTAGTGTGACGGATTATACTTTAAATAATGAAATACTTATTTATCCAAATCCAGTAAAAGATCGTTTACAGTTAAAGTTGAATTCAAAACAAGAAAATGTTCAAATCAGTATCTACGATTTACATGGAAAACTTGTAAAGAGAATTTTCAAGGATAAAATAGATGGTGTTCTTGAAATTGATACTAAGGACATGACTTTTGGATTGTATAATATTACGTTAGAATCAGGCGAAGAAATAAAACTCTCAAGTAAATTCCTTAAAAGATAATTAATTTTTTCATAAACAATTTTTTTAAAAAAATTTCTTCGTGTATTAAAAGAGGCTGTTTTATTCTTTGGTGAAGGCAGTCTCTTTTTTGTATTTAAAACTTTTGGTTACTTTTTGAAATAAATTATAAAAAGGCATTAAAATATTTTTCCAAAAAGTATTGTAATTTTTATCATCACCTAATCCTAAACCAAATTCTACTTTTCTATTTTTTACAGATTTTGAACGAATTAAAGTTCCAAACATCCAATCCCAAATTGCTAATTTTGATCCCATATTTTTGTCAAAATGCTCAGGATTATTACTATGGTGAATTTGATGTTGGAAAGGACTAATAAAGATATATTCTAAGAAATTAAAATAAGTCAATTTTACATGAGAATGACGGAGATTTGCTCCCCACGCAAGAAAAATAAAGCTAAAAGCATTTACTCCTAAAAAAGTAATTTTTTCAATTTGATGATTTGATAAATAATCAAAAACTCCTGTAACAACTCCAAAAACAATGATATTTTTTGCATTATTTAATAATAATTCAATAGGATGCAAACGATATTGTGTCAAAGGATTTAAAGAAGTTGCAGAATGATGAATCTTATGAAATTCCCATAAAAACGGAATTCGATGCATTAAATAATGAATAAAAAAGGAAAAGAAATCACCGATGATTGTTAAAGCAATTGTATAGTAAATCAATGTTTCTGTAACACTCAATTTAATACTTTCATAACCGAAAGTTCGCATCAAATATTCGTTTACATGATAAGAAATATACAATCCGAAAATCAGAAAAGGAGCAATCAATAATACTTTCACAAAACTATTGAAAAAGATAATTTTATAATCAATCCAAGCAGATTTACTAAACCAAACTTTTTTATGGAATAAAAATTTAAAGAAATTTTGACGAGTTTTCGAACGATAATAAACATACAAAGCTAAAACAAGCGTCGAGACGAGATATAAATAATGAATTCTTTTTGTTGGATTTACAAAATTTTTAAAAGGAAGTTTTAAAGCTTCATATACGGTATCGAAAATTTCATGAAAACTCATATCCATACATTTTGAATTCATGCAAAAGTATCTAATTATTTGTGGTTAAACAAATTATTTAGATGTGTTCTAAATAGAATTTTCTAGTTTCAATTATTACCTTATTTTTGCAGCATTAAATACATAAATTTATGAATATTGATTTATTATTCTCATTTTTAACTGCATCTGTTTTGCTGACTTTAATGCCTGGTCCAGATATTATTTATGTCTTGATTCAAAGTATTACAAACGGAAAGAAATATGGAGTTGCAACAGCAGCAGGTTTGGTTTCTGGAATTATTATCCATACAACTTTGATTGCTTTTGGTGTTTCTGCAATTATTAAAGAATCAGAAGTTATCTTTACAATCATCAAATTTTTTGGGATTTTTTATCTTCTTTATCTTGCATTTAAAACATTTAAAGCAAGTGCTGTAATAGATTTAGATGTCGAAACTAAAAAGGATGTTACTTTATTAAAATTGTTTAAACAAGGATTTATTATGAATGTTTTAAATCCAAAAGTTACCATTTTCTTTTTAGCATTTTTTCCAAGTTTTATTGATGAAAATTATGGAAATGTAACAATGCAAGTTTATGTTCTAGGACTTCTTTTTATGTTACAAGCTTTTATTATTTTCTCTAGCATGTCTGTAATTGCAGATAAATTAACTTCTTTCATCAGAGAAAATCAAAAGTTCCAAGTTACTTTAAAATGGCTACAAATAATTGTTTTAATTGGAATTGCAGTATTTATTTTTGTTTCCGATTTATAAAAAATAAAAAAGCATATAGAATTTCAAATCTATATGCTTTGATAGCTATTTTAGTTTAATGTTATTATCTTTTTTTCTTATAACTGAAAGGGAAAAGAGTTATTCAATAAAAGAAATATGATAATTTTGGTTAATTGATTTCGAGTTTTTTATGCATTTAAAGTAATTTCTTCTTTCTTTTGAACGAAACACATAATTCCGCCAATTAAAAATATTATAGCAACAACAATAGAAAGTAAATTTCCTACAATAATGGAAGTTCCGACTAAAACTGCGGAAAGAATCATTAATATTCCAGCGATTGTTGGTTTTGGTTTCCCCATAATTCCACCTACAAGTCCAAGAATTGCAGCAGCAATTCCAATCCAAATAAAAATAGATCCTGTTGTTGCAGCAGCTTCATAAGGTGCAGGATCACTTAAAACAGTTGTTAAATTTTCAATATCTTCATCTGTTAAGTTTTCTCCTAAATTTCCAACTCTTTCTAATTCATTAATTTGCTCCTGAGAATTAGCCATGGCTCCAACTGCCGTTCCACAAGCTCCTGCACATAATGCAGAAGGTATTCCTAACACGCCACCAATAATTCCTAATATCATCGGAGCTGATGATGTTCCTTTTTCTGTCATTTAAAAATTAATTTTGATTATAAATTTTTGAAGCAATTTAAAGAAAAATAAGGAATGTAACTGATACAATTTTAGCAATTTAAGATGAAATATTAATATTTTTATAATCCGTTGATTTTTCGCGGTTTAATTCTTTTCAAGGAATACATTATTTATGTAAAAATAAGTTTTGAAAGACTAAAAATTTATTAAAATAGAAGACTTTGATATATTTTTTAAAAGGAAGCTTTTTGAAATAAACATTATTATTATCTTTGGTTTTTCATTAAAAAAATAAGAAAATTATGAAACTTCTTGAAAATAAGACAGTTTTAATAACTGGAGCAACACGAGGAATCGGAAAAGGAATAGCTCAAAAATTTGCAGAGCAAGGTGCGAATGTAGTTTTTACTTTTAGTTCTTCAGTAGAAGCAGCAAAAGCATTAGAAGACGAGTTAAATGGATTAGGAGTAAAAGCTAAAGGTTACCAATCAAATGCAGCTGATTTCCAAGCAGCACAAGATTTAGTAGCTGAGGTTGTGAAAGAATTCGGTTCTGTAGATGTTTTAATTAATAATGCAGGAATTACAAAAGATAATTTATTAATGCGTATTTCTGAAGAAGATTTCGATAAAGTGATGGATGTAAACTTGAAATCTGTTTTCAACTTAACTAAAGCAGTAATTCGCCCAATGATGAAACAACGTAAAGGTTCGATCATCAACATGAGTTCTGTTGTTGGAGTTCAAGGAAATGCTGGACAAGCAAATTACGCAGCTTCTAAAGCAGGAATGTTAGGATTTACAAAATCTGTTGCTTTAGAATTAGGTTCTAGAAATATCCGTTGTAATGCAATTGCTCCTGGATTTATTGAAACAGAAATGACTGCTAAATTACCAGAAGAAACTGTAGAAGGATGGAGAAAAGAAATTCCATTAAAGCGTGGAGGTTCTCCAGAAGATATCGCAAATGCTTGTTTATTCTTAGCTTCTGATATGAGTTCTTATATTACAGGACAAACTTTAAATGTTGACGGAGGAATGATTACTGCATAATCTTTTTTTCAAAATTATATGATATGAAAGCTGACTTGTTTTTTTCAAGTCAGTTTTTTTATGAACTTATTTTATTGCTTCATAAAAAAGTCTATTTTTACAACTTATGAAATTTGAAATTATTCATGATTGACACATCAACTATTTTCTATATTATTTTAGCATTTGTCATTGCAATTGCAGTTTCCTTTTTATTATATTTTTTAAAAGAAAAAAAAACAGATAAAAGTAATTTTCTCTTATTTGGTTTAAGAACTTTAAGCGTTTATCTTTTATTACTTCTTTTTATTAATCCTGTAATCACAAGAAAAACTTACGAAACAATAAAACCAAAATTGGCAATTTTGTTCGATAATTCTTCATCTGTGCTTTCTACTAAACATAATAAAGAAGAAATACAACAATTTTTTGAAACTATAGAAAATAAAGATGAATTAAAAGAAAAATTTAATGTTGATTTTTATGAATTTTCAGAAGATATTTCTGTTTTAGATTCTTTACATTTTAATGGAAAACAAACAGATATTTCTAAAGCTTTACAGAAAGTTTCTAAAGTTTATAAAAATGAAAAAGCTCCAATAATTTTATTTTCTGATGGAAATAGTACTAAAGGAAATGATTATGCCTATTTTCAAGGAAAACAAACAATTTATCCAATTATTTTAGGAGATACAATTTCTTATGCTGATTTAAAAATTAATCAAATAAATGTCAATCGCTATGCGGCTTTAGATAATAATTTTCCTGTTGAGATTTTTACAAATTACGATGGTGAAAAACCTGTAAAAGCAAAATTAATTGTAAAAGAAGGAAATAAAACTGTTTTTACAGAAGATGTAAATTTTGATAAAAATACAAAATCCGAAACAGTAAATTTTTATATCAAAGCTGATAAAAAAGGTTTTCATCGATATAATGCTTCTTTGATTTCTTCTGATTTAAAAGAAGAAAATATGCAAAATAATCATGTGAATTTTGTTGTAGAAGTAGTGGAAGAGCAATCGAAAATTTTAATTCTTTCCAATTTTGTACATCCAGATGTTGGAATGTTTAAAAAGATTGTTGCAAATGACAAAAAACAATCAGTTTCTTTTAAAAATATTAAAAATTATAAAGGAAATCTAGCTGAAAATGATTTAGTTGTATTATACCAACCAAATCGAAATTTTTCAAAAGTTTTTCAGCAATTAAAAAATACAAATCAGAATTACTTTATCATTACAGGAACAGTTACAGATTGGAATTTCTTGAATAATGCACAAGATTTTTTCAAAAAGAAATCTGGAAATTTGGTAGAAAACTTTACACCAAGTTTTAATGCAGGATTTATGCCTTTTATTACTGAAGATTTAGGTTTTTCTGATTTTGCTCCTGTAAGAGGAATTCTTGGAGAAGTTTCCATAAATGCGCCTGCGGATATTTTATTGAAACAACAAGTGGAAGGAATTGAAACAGAGGAACCACTTTTGGTGACGATTAATCCAAATAATGAACAAAAAGTTGGTGTTTTATTTGGAGAAGATATTTGGCGTTGGAGAATGCAATCTTATTTAAATTCGCAATCTTTTACAGAATTTGATACTCTTTTTAGCAAACTTTTTCAATATTTGAGTTCTACAAAGAAATTAGACAGATTGAAAATAGATTATAAGCAAAATATGCTTTCTAGCGAGGAAAATAAAATTTATGCTTCTTATTTTGATACAAATTTCAATTTTGATAAAAGAGCTAGAGTTTGGCTAGAAATTCAAAATACAGAAACAAATAAATCGTTCAAACTTCCATTTAATTCAAAAGAAAATTACAATGAAGTTTCTTTAGAAGAAATTCCAGCAGGAAAATATGCATTTACAATTTCTGTGGAAAATGAAAAAGAAACAAAGAAAGGTTTTTTTGAAATTATTGATTTTGATGTGGAGAAACAATTGGTTTCTGCAAATGTGGAGAAATTAAATCAATTGGCAGCAAATACAAATGGAAAAACAATGTATCCAAATCAATTAAATTCTCTTTTAGATGAATTAATTCAAGATCAAAAAATCACACAAACACAAAAAGAAATCATCACACAAGAAAGTTTAATTTCTTGGAAATGGCTTCTTGGATTATTGGTTTTCTTATTGAGTTTAGAATGGTTTATTAGAAAATATTTGGGGAAAATTTAAATTGAAAAAATGTATTTATTAGAAGAACACTTCAATTCAATTGAAAAATTACTTATTGCTAAATCTAAAATTGCTAATAATTCAGGGCATCCATTACATAAAGGAAATGCAAGAGAATATTTTATTAAAGAATTTTTAAAAGACCATATTGGAGAAAATATTAATATAGGAACTGGTGAAATAATTGATAATAATACATTAATAACTGATAAAAGAAATCAAATTGACATTGTTTTATTTAATTCTGTGTTTCCAAAAATTAGATTTTCTTTAGATGTTGATGTATTTTTAATAGAGTCAGTGAATGCAACAATTGAAATTAAATCGACTTTAACTAAAATAGAACTTAAAAAAGCAATTCAATCAGCAGCTAATATTAAAAGACTTGATAGAAATGTAGATAGATATATTAATCCTCAAGGTACAGTTCCTCCAAGATTGTATTGCCATTTAGTAGCTTTTAATTGTAAAGTGAAATTAGAAACAGTAAATAAATGGTTTATTGAAATAGAGAAAGAACTTAATTTAAATCAAGAAAACTTCCCTCAAAAATTAGAGGAACGAACTTCAACACCTAGCCAAGCTCTTGATGGAATATTTATTCTTGGAAAAGGAACTATAATATATGATAATCTACCTGTTAGATTTGGAAATATTACACAAGACTTATATGTTAATAATCCTTCCAATAAAAAAATTGTTTTTAATCAAGTTGATAAAAATATTCTATTATTTTTTATAATAATTACTGAACAAATCAAGGGTATTGAAACAGATGTAATAAACCTTACAAAATACTATTCGAAAACATTTGATGAAAAAGGGATTATTTATTGGTCAATCTAAACTATTAATTATAGTCATGACATAATAATTTTTAATTCTTAATGAATAAAAGTTTAGATTAATGGAAATTAAATTATTATCAAAAATAAGTTTGAATAAATAATTCCGTAAATTTAATAGCTCCTTCTGTATTTAAATGCGTATGATCTTTAAAAAGAGTAATATCAGAATATGCATTTGAGAAATCAGTGTAATTATTCAGTGAATTTTCAAAAATTTTATGATTTCCTTCAAAATTGAAAACAGGTGCTGTAAAAAACATTAATTCGATATTATTTTCTTTACACAAAGAAATAATTTCTTCAATATGAATATTTTTTTCTCTTTTTAAAGTATAAAAATGAGGAGTTTTTTCTTTTAATATTCCATCTGTGGCTTTAAAACCTAGATTATTTATTGTATTAATTTTCTTTCCTGAAACACTTAAAAATAAATTTCTAAATCCAATTTTAGAATCAAATTTTAAATATTTATAAAATGGGATATAATTATAATAGAAATAATCTGGCTCAAAGCGTTCAAATTCTTTATTAATATTATCTTCAGTCAAATATGGAAGCCAATTAATTTTTGCAAGATTGTCTGGTGAAATTTGATTAAACGAATAATCTATTTGAATAAAAACCTTTTTAGTATTAGTATTTTTAATCACCTCTTGTAGCATTAATTTTACTTCGAATGGACCTGTGGAAGGATATGCTAAATTCAATCCTTTTTTTCCAGTTTTTTCTAGGATTGTTTTTGAATTTAAACTATGAATACATCTGGAAGAACCTAAAAGAACATATTCCAAAGAATCTTTTTTAGAAAAAGATTGCTTTAGCCAAGTAATTTTACTTCGAGGAGCACTTTTACTATAAATAAATGTATATGAAAAATCTAGAAAATAAGCTAGAATTATAAAAATTAAAACTGTTTTTAAAATATGAATAAGAAACTTTTTCATGGCAATTAAAATTTGAAATAAATAAAATCTTGGATTTCAGAAAAACTTCCAAAAGAAAGAATTAAGATTAAAATAAAAGCAATTTTCAATCTTGGAAATTTCATATCTAAAAGAGGAAATTCTTTATGTCTAGCAAACCACTCAATTACAACAAGAACAAGAATTAAAGGTAAACTTTCAAAGGCGAATCTTTCAATTGATAATTTTTCTATAGAAAATTGAAATTGTGCAATTTTTCGGATATAAGAAAAAGCATGTGAAACATTTTCAGCTCTAAAAAATATCCATCCGAAAACAGTTAAGGTAAATGTTACTAAAATTCCAAAAAGCTCTTTTCCTTTTGGTAAAAAACTATTTGAAGCAATTGTGTTTAAGTTTTTTCGATTTGAATTTGACAAAGATAAAGGTAGAAAATAGAGAGCATTTAGAAATCCCCAAACGATAAATGTCCAATTTGCTCCATGCCAAAACCCACTAATCAAGAAAATGATAAAAGTATTTTTGATTTTATTTAAATTATTTCCTTTGCTTCCGCCAAGAGGAATGTAAACATAATCACGAAACCAAGTGGAAAGAGAGATGTGCCATCTTCGCCAAAACTCTGCAATATCTCTCGAAAAATAAGGATATTTGAAATTTGTCATTAATTTAAAACCGAATAATCTAGAAGTTCCGATTGCAATATCAGAATAACCAGAAAAATCACCATAAATTTGAAAAGCGAAATAAATTCCACCTAAAAATAAGGTGAAACTAGAATAGCATTCATAATTATTAAAGATGTCATTTGCATATTGAGCACAGTTATCAGCAATTACAATTTTCTTAAAAAGTCCCCAAATTATTTGATTGATACCATTTTTTGCATTTTCTAAATTAAATTGTCTTTTTTTAGAAAATTGCGGTAATAAATTTGTAGCTCTTTCAATTGGTCCAGCAACTAATTGCGGGAAAAAGCTTACATAAGTGAAAAAATCTATTGGATTTTTAGAAGGTTTTAAATCTTTACGATAGACATCAATTGTATAACTCAATGTTTGAAAAGTATAAAAGCTAATTCCAACAGGTAAAATAATATTTAAAGAATTTCCTTGAATAGTTTTTCCGAAAAATGAAAAAGTATCAACAAAACTATTTAGGAAAAAGTTATAATATTTAAAGAAACCAAGTAATCCCAAGTTTACTGCTATGCTAATTCCTAGTAAAAGTTTTCTTTTTGAAATATTTTCCGATTTATATATTCCGATACTTAGGATATAATCCAAACAAGAACTTATAAAAATTAAACTTAAAAAACGATAATCCCACCAACCATAAAATACATAACTAGCAATTAGTAAAAGGATATTTTGTAATTTGAGATTATTTTTTAGAATGATCCAATAAATAAAAAAAACTATTGGAAGAAAAATAGCAAAATCTAGGGAGTTGAATAACATTTTTTATTTTTTTCGCAAAAGTAATTAAAATATTAGCAAGCATTGATTTATTCTTAAAAAATAAAGAATGGATTGCAGTTAATTTGAAACTTAAAGCTAAATAGAATAGAAACTTACATCTGCGTATAATAATTATAATCTTGAATTACAGTATTAATGAAATCATAAGGTTTTTCATTTGTTTCTATTTCAGTTATATTTATGATTTTATCATTAAGTTTTATGATAATATCATGATTTCCTTTTGATTTAGCTTCTTGATAAAGGTTTTTAATTGTTTGAATATCTTTATCAGAAAGTAAAGTTACTTGAGGATAAGTTGGAGCATAATCTTCTTTTACTTCTGTAATAATTGTGTTTTCCAAACTGATATATTCTTTTTCAAAAACAACTGTTGTTCCAGCAGCAACATCACCTAATCGCTGTCCTTTTTTTGTTAGTAAAATAGAAAGTGAAGCAACAGATCCTGTAGTAAGTAAAATATCAAAAATTCTTAAAACCCAACGAACTAATAAATTAATAACAGTTGGTTTTTCGCCATTTATTTGAACAACACGAATTTTCATAAAATATTTTCCAGGACTTTTTCCATTATTTAAAACTTCAAAAAGCAAACTATAAAAAAACACAGGAAGCATTATTAAAGAAATAATTGTAGGAGTTAAATCATATCCTAATAATTTCTTTGCAATCATAAGCATGATAAAAGCATACATACCCATTATATCGATATCAATTAAAAATGCCCAAATTCTTTTAGTAATTGGAGATATATTTTGTGAAATAGTAATGTTTTGTGCAGTTTGAATTTGAAATTTTTCCATAATTTTATTTATTTTTGGCAAAAATAATAAAAAATGCGTGAAGCCAATTTTATAAAAAAAAATAAAGAAAAATGGCAACTTTTTGAAGATGTAATTCGACATAAAAAAGAAATAGAACCAAATGAACTTTCGGACTTATATATAGAAATTACAGATGATTTGAGTTTTGCTAGAACATTTTACCCTGATAGTAATATAGTAGTTTATTTAAATTCAATTGCTGCTGAAGCACATAGAAAAATATATAAAACTCAAAGAGAATCAAAGAAAAGATTATTGGAATTCTATAAAACAGATTTTCCATTATTATTTTACAATTACCAAAAACAACTTTTAATTGCTTTTTTAGTTTTTGCTTTTTTTACAATCGTTGGAGCTTTTTCTGTTTATACAGATATTGATTTTGTTAGAATTATTTTAAGTGATGGTTATGTAAATATGACGCTGGAAAATATTAATAATGGTGATCCAATGGCTGTGTATAAGCAAACAAATGAAGTCGATATGTTTCTTGGAATTACAATTAATAATATTCGAGTTGCATTTATGGCATTTGCTTTTGGAATATTATTTTCTGTAGGAACATTATACGTAATGATGCAAAATGGAATTATGCTTGGCTCATTTCTTTATTTTTTCATAGAAAAAGGACTTTTCTGGGAATCATTCAGAACTATTTGGATTCATGGAACTATTGAAATTTCTGTAATTATAATTGCTGGTTGTGGAGGAATGGTTTTAGGAAATAGTTTATTATTTCCAAAAACACTTTCTAGATTAGATTCTTTTAAAAAAGGAGCAAAAGATGGATTGACAATTATGTTGAGTACAGTTCCATTATTTATTGTAGCTGGATTTTTAGAAGGATTTGTAACTAGACATACAGAAATGCCTGATTGGTTAGCGGTTTTGATTATCGGAACATCGCTATTTGTGATTCTTTTTTATTATGTATATTATCCGATAAAATTAACGAACAAACTAAAAAAACTTGAAAAATGAAAAACTTAATTACATTGTACAAAGAAAGAGATTTAGGGGAACTAATCTCAGATTCCTTTAAATTAATCAAAGAAGAATCGAAAAACTTTTTTCCAATATTTATTAAAATAACTTGGATTTATATTTTAATAGTTTTGGCTGGAAATGCTTTTACTCTATTAAATTTTTCAGATCCTACAAAATTGACAAATATTTTTGCAATGTTTGGAGGAACTATAATTTCTGGAGTAACAAACATTATTTTATATGCTGTTTCTTTTGGAGTGGTTCTATTTTATTTAAAAGCTTATAACGAAAACGAAGGAAATGTAACTTATGAATATGTAAAGACAAATGTTTATAAAAGAATTTGGTCTTTATTAGGTTTAGGATTCTTAATTTATTTAATAATTTTTGTTAGTGCATTTTTCTTTCTCTTACCTGCAATTTATTTTGCAATTACGTTCTCAACTTGCTATCAAATTATGATTTTAGAAGATAAAACTGCATCAGAAGCAATTTCAGATAGTTTTAAATTAATTAAAGATCATTGGTGGGTAACTTTTGGAGTTTTGATTGTTATTACTGTATTATTTTTAATTATTAGTTCTGTTTTCAATATTCCAACAATATTATATCAATTTATCAGTATGGGAACTATGCTTAGAGATTTTGGAAATGGAATTGATGCATATTCTATTTTTTCAGATCCAATTTATGTAACTCTAAATATGATTTCAATTTTAGGAAGTACATTTATTAATGTTTTAGCAACTTTCGCTTTTGCAATGGTGTATTTTGATTTACATGAGATTAAATATAAAACTGGGATTTCTAATCAAATCGATAATATAGGAAGCTAATTAAATGTTTAGAAAAATATTTGTTTTATTCTGTTTTTGTGTAAGTACTATTGTATTTGCACAAACAACAGAAGATGAAATACAAGAAGATAGAAAATCAACTGTTGAACGCAAACATTTTGATGCTAATAAACTTCAAGGTTATAAAGAAAAAAAAGATTTTAATTATGAAATAAATGAAAAAGATACTTCTTTATACGAAAGAATAATAAACTGGTTAACTATAACTGTTGAGAATTTTTTACACCGTATTTTTGAAAATGAAACTGCTGGAATAATTCTAGGTTTTATAGGGCTTTTCTTTACTTATCTTCCATATTTATTTGGAGCTATAGTATTGTATTTGCTTTTAAAATTCTTAAATAAAAAAGGATATATCTCTTTATCATTTAAATCAAAAAATAAAAAAAACATCACTTTTTCAGATGATGAAAAAATAATTAATGAAGCAGATTTACCTTCTCTAATTGAAAAAGCAGTTTTAAATCAAAATTTCCGTTTAGCAATTCGATATCAATATTTATTTCTTCTAAAACAACTACAAGATGCTGAAATATTGCGTTGGGCACAGCAAAAAACAAATGAAGATTATTTCGAAGAAATTGAAAAAGAAGAAATTAAACAATATTTTAGAAAAGTCACAGATTTATATGATTATATCTGGTATGGAAATTTTAATATTACAGAAATAGAATATAATAAATTGTTAGTGAATTTTGAAAAAGTAACTAAAACTCTGAATTATAATGGATAAAAAAACTAAAATATATATAGGAATTATTTTGAGTTTTATGTTCATTGGAGTTTTTTTTCAAATGCTAAAACCAAAAGAAATTAATTGGCTTCCAACTTATTATGGAACACATAAATCACCTTATGGAACTTATGTTTTAAAGAATAGTTTAAAAGAACTCTTTCCTGAAACGAATATTTCAGAAATACATAAACCAACATATGAGTTTTTAAAAGAAAACCCAGAAAATGGAACTTTAATTTATATTGATCATCAATTGAATTTTGATGAAGCAGAATTTTACGATTTATTAGAATTTATTGAAAAAGGAAATGATGTTTTTATTTCAACTTCTGCTGTTCGAATTGATACTTTAAATTTAATTACGAAAGAATTTGAAACATCTGGATTTGATTTAATTCCTTTCTTTACAGTAATCAATCCAAATTTAACACAAAAAGAATATTCTTTTGACAGAGAATTTAGTAAAAATTATTTTTCTAAAATTGATACCACAAATTCAATTGCATTAGGAAAATCAGGTTTATTAAACGCTGAAAATGAACGTGAATCTGAAGGAATAAACTTTATTAAACATCCTTATGGTAAAGGAAATTTATACCTTCATACTTTTCCAGAAGCCTTTACAAATTACTATCTTTTGAAAGATGAAAATAGTGAATATTCTGCTTCAGTTTTATCTTATTTAGGAAACCCGGAAAGGATCTATTGGGATGAATATTTTAAAACAGGAAAACCAACAAATCGTTCTTTAATGCAACATGTATTGCTAAATAAAAGTTTAAAATGGGGATATTATATTGCATTAATTGGTGTCTTATTTTTTATCATTTTTAAAGGAAAAAGAGAGCAAAGAGTGGTTCCAATTATAGAACCTTTAAAAAATAATACATTAGCTTTTGTGCAAACAATTGCTGGAATGTATTTTAATAACAAATCACATAAAAGTATTTCTGATCAGAAAATTATATACTTTTTAGAACAAATTAGAATTCATTATCACTTGGATACAAGTAATATAAATGAAGAATTTATAAAGAATTTCACAGAGAAAAGTGGTTCAGATTACGAAGAAGTAAAACAATTTTTTACGTATTTAGAAAATATATACAATGAAAAAACTATTCAAGAAAATCAATTGATAAAGTTGAATAAATTCTTGGAAAAATTTCAAATAAAAAATAAAAATGGAAGAAAATAACGAAATATTTTTTGAAAATAGAATAGATTTAGAAGCATTAAAAAATGCTGTAGATAAAATAAAAACACAAATAGGAAAAGTGTTAGTTGGACAAGAAGAATTTTTAGAGTTTCTGATTGTTTCTTTACTAGCTGATGGACATGTATTGATTGAAGGTGTTCCTGGAGTTGCAAAAACCGTAACTGCAAAAATGCTTGCAAAAACAGTTGCTACAGCATTTAATAGAATTCAATTTACACCTGATTTAATGCCAAGTGATGTTATTGGAACTTCTGTTTTAAATATGAGTTCTGCTGAATTTGAATTTAAAAATGGGCCAATTTTTTCCAATTTAGTTTTAATTGATGAAATCAATCGAGCACCTGCAAAAACACAATCTGCTTTGTTTGAAGTTATGGAAGAAAAGCAAATTACAGTAGATGGAATTACGTATAAAATGCCAAATCCATTTATGGTTCTTGCAACTCAAAATCCAATTGAACAAGAAGGAACATACGCTTTACCTGAAGCGCAATTAGATCGATTTTTATTTAAAATTCTTGTAGATTATCCTAATACAGAAGATGAAATTAAAATTTTGCAATTGCATAATGAACGAAAAGGACAAAAACAGGAAGCTTTAATTGAAAGTATTTTAACGGAAAAAGAATTAGAAGAAGCAAAATCGAAAGTAAATGATATTTTAGTGGAAGAAAAATTGTTTACTTATATAGCAGAAATTATTTCTAAAACAAGAAATCATTCATTTTTAAGTTTAGGAGGTTCTCCAAGAGCAAGTATTGCAATTTTGCAAGCTTCTAAAGCATATGCAGCAATGAAAGGAAGAGATTTTGTAATTCCTGAAGATATTAAAAAAGTAGTTTTTCCGATTTTAAGACACCGAATTATGTTGACTCCAGAAAAAGAAATGGAGGGGTTAACAACAGATAAAGTGATTGAAATTATTGTACAATCAGTGGAAGTTCCAAGGTAGATGAAGTTTTTTAAAAGTTTATATATTCACCAACGATTTTTCATTTATATCGCAATTATTTCCACTCTTTTTATTTTAAGTTATTGGATAGAATTTTTATATCAATTAGCTTGGGTTTCTGTTCTTTTTCTAATGGTTTTTATGTTTTTAGACATCTTTTTATTATACAATAAAAAACAGAAATTAGAGGCTTTTAGAAATGTAAGTCAGAAATTATCAAACTCTGATGAAAATCCGATTACAATTCAAATAAATAATGAATTTAATATTCCAATTCATGTAAAAGTAATCGATGAAATTCCTTTTCAATTTCAAAAAAGAGATTTTGATTATTCTTTTCAATTGGATAAATACCAATCTTTTAGTTTTGAGTATAAATTAAAACCAACGGAAAGAGGTGAATATGATTTTGGAAATTTATTGTTGTATATTTCTAGTTTTTTGAAGATTTTTTCAAGGAAAATAACATTTGAACTTTCTGAAAAAGTTAGTGTGTATCCGTCATATATTCAAATGCAAAAATATGCTTTCTTAGCGATAAGCAATGGTTTGAACAAATTAGGAATTAAGAAAATTCGTAAAATCGGTCATACGATGGAATTTGAAAAAATTAAGGAATACACAAAAGGAGATGATATTCGAACAATTAATTGGAAAGCAACTGCGAAACGAGCACAAATAATGGTGAACCAATATCAAGATGAAAAATCACAACCGATTTATTCGATAATTGATACTGGAAGAGCAATGAAAATGCCTTTTGATCAATTGAAATTATTAGATTATGCAATTAATTCTTCATTGGCTTTTTCAAATATTGCAATAAAAAAAGGAGATAAAGCAGGTTTGTTGACTTTTTCAAAAGAAATTGATATTATTTTATCTGCAAGTAAAAAAGTGACACATTTAAATTTGATAAATGAAGCTTTATACAAGATTTCTACCGATTTTACAGAATCGAATTTTGCATTACTTTACAGTACAATTAGAAGAAAAATTACGCAAAGAAGTTTGATTATTTTATATACAAATTTTGAACATGAAGCGAATTTAAAACGTCAATTACCATATATTTCTGCGATTGCAAAAAAGCATTTGTTATTAGTTGTGTTTTTCAAAAATTCAGAATTAAATTCATTAATATCTGAAAAAACAGAAGATTTAAAATCGATTTATAAGAAATCGATTGCAGAAAAATTTGATTTTGAAAAAAGATTAATTGTAAAAGAATTGGAAAAAGCAGGTGTAAATACCTTGTTGACCGAGCCTTCTGAATTATCTGTAAATGTGATTAATAAATATTTACAATTTAAAGCAAAAGGAATGATATAAAAGAAAAAAAGACTAGAATTAACTAGTCTTTTTTTTATGTTATTTCTTGATTCCAACTAAAATTCCTGCGCCATATTTATTTCTATTTAAAATAAAATGGGTGAACATTTGAATGGTTCTTCTAAATAGATAAGAAGAAGATTTAACTTGCAATACTTCGGGGGAATTTAGAATGTTTTTTGTGAAATTTGAAAACAAATAGGAGGGGGCATAATCTTTGAAAAGTATTTTTAAATTCATCAATTCAAATTCTTTCGATTCTGATTTTACAATTTTAAAATTTGATTTACAAAGCTTTTGTTTCAAATATTTTGTTGTATACATTTTCATGTTACAACCACAAATAGCGTAGGTTTTTAATTTAAATTTCTCCGAAAAAGATAAATGTTTAAAAACAAAAGGAGCGTCGATAAAAATTCCACCAGGAGATAAAATTTTCTCTGAATTTTTATAAAAAAACTCAATATCTGGTAAAAACATACTTACAGAAATAGAAAAAATTCCAATAATTTTTAAAGTCGGATATTGCAATCTAAAATCTTCCATTGTTCCATGATAAAAAGAAAGATTTGGAATATCTTCATAATAAGATTTCGCTTTTTGAATTGCAATTTTATTGATATCAATTCCAATAATATCAATTCCTTTTGAGATTTTTTTTGATAAATTATAAGTTCCTTTTCCACTTCCACAACCAATATCTAAAATTACACCTTTCTGATTTTCAGTATGTTTAGCGATTAAGTTTAAAATGTTGTTTACCGTTTTTAATGAGTGAGGATGCAAACCATCAATTCCCATGATATGTTCTAAAATTTCATAGGTGTTTACCAATTCGCATGTACTACTATTTTCCATTTTCAATTTTGATTAAATTAATAAAATAAGTTGAAGTTATTTTATCAGTGTACTAATAAATTATTAGTTAAAACTCTGTTTTATAGCATAATTATAATCGAAATTAGAGAAATGTTTTTAATAATAAAAATGGTAATTTTTGTAAGCTTTTTTGGTATTTTACGTCGTTTTGAGATTTTTCGACATTTTAGGAAGTTTATATTTAATGCTAAAAGGAAGTAGGAAATGGTTTTTTTGGTAAGTTTTTAAAAAAGAAAAGTACAACAGTAATGACTAAAGAGATTTTGAGTTTATTACTGCGTACTTTCTAAAATTACAACAATTACCATCTTGGCGTATCGTGATGCCAACCTGGTGCATCAAATTCAGCTTTCAAATTTTGAATATATTCTGTTGGGAAAGAAATTGCATGTGTAAAAGTTGGTAATTGGATTTCTACATCTAAATTTTTTGAATCTAAATTTTTTACTTCATTGTCAAAATTGTGAATCCAATCTTCTACAAAAAATAACAAATCCATCAATTTTTCTCGATCTACATCTTCAGAATAATGAAAATTATATTCGATGATATCAATTAGTTTTTTATAGGATTTTTTTAACCTTAAACCTTGGTGAATTCTATGATTTTCAGAAAAATGAGCTGCTGCTTTTTCACATCTTTCTAAAGCGATGATTAAATGTTTTACTTCATACATAATTTAACGTCTTACTTTTTTACAAAAAACTTGCTCCATATAATATTTATACATAAAAAATGGATCTAAATTTTGCTGGAATATTTTAGGATATATAGCTTTCCATAAATCATCTTCTAAGAAGCGAACAAGAATTTTTGTTTCCTCTGCTGTTTGATGAATAATTATGGGTGTAAAACTATCTTTTCCAACAACTTCACTTGTTGTATATTGATATTTTATTTCCATCATGTCTTTAAATAAAATTTCTTTTTTATATCGATAAACTTTACAATTTAAAGTATCTTCAATATCTCGAAATTCTATTAAAACATCTCCTTCTGATTTTTCTCCAATTGGAAGAATTTTTACTTTAAATGGAATAGAACCATCTTTACCAATATATTGATGAATGTTCATTCCTAATTTTGGTTTCGCCATAGTTTTTTTGGAAATTCAGAAAGTTTAAACAGCCAATAAGAGATGATTTTAATTTTATAACCCCCATTATAAAATATGAACAAAGACAAAATTTTCTCTTTCAAATTCTTCTGTATTTATTTGGTTTAAACTTTCTCAGAAATGAAAAATATAGAATGCAAAAGAACCATCAAGTTGAAAACTCGATGGTAAAAAATCAATTACAAATTATTAAAGCGCGTTCTCTAATAATTCCTTTAGATAATAAATTCGATCCTCTACATTCCCCATATTTGAAGTAGTTTCATGATCAAGAGTTAATACTCCATCTTCGAATTTAGCCCATTTTGTTGCCGACCAAATATCATTTTCATTTTTAATGACAATTTTCTTTAAAACTTCTTTCATCGCTTCTTTCCCTAAATCATCCTGACAAATGTCCTTAAAAGTTTCAATTTGTGGCTGAAAATAAATAGCAGGAATTGCTTCTCTATATAAATCTACTTTTGTATCCTTTGCTAAAGAATCCCATTCTACTTCCATAGGAACTTCAAATCCTAAAGTGTTTAAAACTTCTGTTTTTAAATCTTCAAATTTTGTTTCTTTAAAATTTTGTATCGCTCTTTTTTCTTTTAATCCCATGTTGAGTGTTTTTTTAGTTTTTGTTGAATACAAAATTCTAGAATTATTAAAAGTTATAATACACTTGAAATAGTAGAATTTTTCACCCTGTTTTCAGGGGGTAAGTTTAAATTTGAAAGAAAATTAAAAGAATTAAATACAATTAATCAGAAATTTGTTTAAACAAAAGAAAAAACATAGATTGAAAACAATATTTTATCTTTGAGACCCTTTATTTTAAAAGATAAGATTAAAGAAAACCAAATTATGTTCCAAAAATCATTTCTATTATTTATAATATTCACACAAATTTCTATTTGTTCATTTGCACAGAAACCTACAACTTATTCAAGGAAGACATTGGTTCCAATTGTGAATATTATTGTAGAAGGAGTGAATATGCACACTTATAAAACTCGAAATAAAAATCATTTTTATGGAGATTATTACACCAAAAATTTATTTGAGAAGAGATCGACAAGAATTAGCAAATTTCCAAAGTATAAGTTTAATATTTTTATCAAAAAAAATCGATTTATAAAAGCAAAAGAAAATGTTCAATATTTACCTGGAAAATGGGCAGCTTTAATTGAAAAAGAATTGCAAGAATTAGAAAAATTGCAAAATGAAGAAATTGAATTAAATGCTACTTTGGTTGTACAAACACAAGACATTTTATCGACAAAAGAAAATAGAAAAGCTGTAGGAGAGAATGTGATTAAATTAATTGAAAATGCACATAATCATACTACTTTAGTTGAAAAAATACAAAGTCAACTTCGTGAATTATTACTAGATTATCCAATTAAAGATACTTCAAATTCATGGTATAAATGTGGAGATTTGATGAATCAAATTTTGGAAGAATCAGAAGTAGTATTGACATTTTTAAAAGAAAATAAAACTAAAGAAGCCAAAGAATATGTATCGAAAGTAGATGATCTTTTAAAAGAAATTGAAGAAAATAAAACGACTTTATTAGAAGGAATTAGAAAATATCCAAGTGAAGGAGGAGATGTACATTCGTATTTTTTCATTTTCCATAGATTCGGTCAAGCTTTTGTTTCAGATGTTTTAAAAGATCCAGAAACATTTTCTCGTAGAAGTTTTTATAATTCAGCTTTAATAGAATTTTTTAACATGCAAAATTATTACAATGAATTTACAAACAAAGCTTCTATTGCTTCTAATCATAAAGTTGCTCCAGCTTATTTAATGAAGCAAGTTTATAAGAAATTTTATGTAGAAGTTCCTGAATTAAATTCAAATGAAGAAGCATTTTTAAATGAAGTTTCTGAGGATTTAACGATGGAAGGTTTTAAGAAAAATAATTTGATTTTGTTGTTGGATGTTTCTGGAAGTATGAAAAAGAAGGAAAGATTGCCTTTGTTTAAAGATGCAATACAAAAAGTTTCTTCAATTATGCGAAATGAAGATGTTTTTACAGTTGTTTTATATTCAGATAATGCAAAAATTCTTTTTGAAAGAAAATCATTTACAGATTCCAAAGCGATGAAAAAGTTATTAAAACTTCAAACAAATGGAAGAACAAATGTTTTAAAAGGAATAGAAAAAGCATATAATTTGGCAAATAAAAAATATGATAATCTTGAAAATACGCGAATTATTATGATAACTGATGGTAGTTTTAAATTACCAACTAAAATTTATGAAAAAGTAAAAGCTCAAAATGAAAAAATCCAATTTTCAGTTTTCAATTTTGGAGAACCAAATAAAGCTAATGAGAACTTAAAAAAACTTTCCAAAAGTGGAAATGGAAATTATGTTTCAGTTACTAATGAAAATCATATCAAAACTTTATTAGAGGAAGTTCGTGTGAAATAAAATGTAAAAAAGCTACTTCTATAATAAAGTAGCTTTTTCAAATATTTTATGTATCACAAGTTACAGCATCCCATTCTTGATTTCTATAATTTATCAACCAATTTAAAGCATAATGTCTTTCATAAACTACACTTGGATTTAAATTTTCTACTGTTTCATTTTTAATTCTTGCATCTACACAAGCCCATTCATAGCGATAATATAAATCGTTTAAATCTAAAATTTCCGATTTATTCCTAGTTTCCGTAATTGAATTGATATAATTTGTTACTTCTTGTGCATTTGAAAGAGGATAATTTTCTTTTGGAATAGAATCTAATTGACACATTGCATTTGGCGAACCTAAATCATTTACTTTGTTAATTGCCCATAACAAAGTCCAAATACACTCACATTTCCAAGTTTGTAAACTTTTCTTTTCTGCTGTTGGATTTTCAATAAAATCTTTTTCACCTTCTGTTACAAATTCCCATAAATTATTTTTCTTTAGAAAATTAGTTATCTGTTCTGGAGTTGCAGCATCAAAGGCTATAAAATTCAAAGAAATTAAAATACTTGCTCTTGTTGCGATTTCTTTTGGTGTTCTTAAAGTAACTTCTTCTTCAGCTTCCACACAAGGAAGTTTTTTATTAAATTTTATATGGTTTTCAGCTAAAAAAAGTTCGTTTGTTTTTTTTCGATTTAATTGATCTTCAGTTAGATTATTTTGATTCTGATCATAATATTTTGCATCAATATTCACTTCTAAATCTTCAATTTCACAATTTCCTTGAGAATCAATGATTATATTTAAATTTTTATCTACAAAATGTTGCACAGAAGATTTGCTAATCAATGTATTTGGTTGAACAAAAAGAAAAGCATTAAATTCAATAGCTAATTGTTGAATTAATTGCTGAATTTGTTCTTTTTTACCAATTCCATCTACCAAAGTAAATTCACTATTTACGGCTTGAATTCGATACAAAAAACGACTTTGAATTTCTTCATTAGAGGAAGGGAGGTTTTGAACATAATTAAAAAGTCCACGCAAATTGGAAGTTAAATTTCCTTTTTCTTCTTGAGGAATAAAATAGTTTGGTTGCTCTCTTTCTCTGTAAGAAAATTTGATTTTTGTAGCGCTTTTAAATAATCCTCCTTTGTTTTCTAATTTGATAATTTGAAAATCATCTTCTGTTGAGGTTGTAATGTTTCCTTTCGGAAAAATTTGTTGTAAAGTACTTTTGACTTTTTCAAATCCCATTTGATGGGAATAAAATGTGCATATCATATTTTTTAATTTTTCTTGTTCTTTTAGCAATAATTTGAATGCTTTTTTAACACTCAATATAGCCTTTTTTAATTGCATATTTGGTTAACCCTGCTATATTTTTAGCATTGATTTTTGCCATAATATTTTTACGATAACTTTCCACAGTGTGTTTACTTATAAAAAGTTTTTCTGCAATTTCTAAAGTTGTAAATTCTTGTGAAATCAATTTTAAAACATCAATTTCTCTTTTTGTCAATTTAATTTCTTGTGTGTTTTTGGAATTAATATTATAATCCAAGAAAATATTTTTTACTTCTTGTGAAAAATATTTTTCTCCTTTTAAAATGGTTTTTATAGCTTTTAAAAGTTCCGAAATTTCAGCATTTTTTGGAATATATCCATCTACTTTTGCATCAATTAACTGGCTGATTATTCGCCCTTCTAAATGCATGCTAACCATTAAAACTTTGATTTCTGGATATTTTTTTTTGATATAATTATTGACTTCCATACCATTCATTTCAGGCATCGACATATCACAAATCAATAAATCGATTGGTTCATTTTGATTGATATCAACATATTTCACCAATTTTTTTCCATTATTTGCTGTGTAAAGAATTCGAAATTCATCTTCTATTTTCAAAATTTTATGCAATCCATCTACAAATAAATTATGATCATCAGCAATTAATAAATTATATTTCATGAATAATTTTGTGTTGTTTTTTTAGCGGAATTGTAAAAGAAAAAGTAAATCCACGCTTTGGATGTGCGTCCAAATTTGCAATTCCACCTAATTTTGTTGTTCTGTTTTCAATACTTTTTAATCCTAATCCAGAATTGAATTCTTCCAATTCAAAGCCTTTTCCATCATCTTCATAGATAAAATTCAATTCATCATCATGCAAAGTTATATGAATTTCTACATTTTTCGCATTTGCATGTTTCAAAGTATTACTTATTAATTCTTGAATAATTTTATAAATTTCTACCAAATATTTTTCTTCTAAAACATTAATTTCAAATTCAGGGAATAAGTTTAAATGAAATTCTATTTCTGTAGAGTTTTCTATATTTTGTATATAATTTGCAATTGTTTCTGAAAATTTTCCTTGATAAATTCGATTTTCCATTAAACTATGCGATAAATTTCTAACCTGTTCGTAAGTATGATTTATCTGTGTACTAATTGAATTCCATCGTTGGTGTTTTTGAATCAAATTTCCAATTTGCAATTTAATTGCAGCAATATTTCCACCAATTGTATCATGTAATTCTTGCGCAATTCTTTCTCTTTCTTTTTTCTCTCCTTCCAAAGAAGCGTTAATGATTTCAATTTCTTGATTTTTAATTAGACTTTCTATTTTTTGTGCATTAATTATTTCCTGTTTTTGGTGTAATAAATTTTTAGTTTTTAATTTTTTTAAATAGAAATAAATCAGAATAAAAATGAAAATCAATACAATTGAAATACTAATAACTGTAATCGTACGAATCATTTTCATTTTCGCATTTTTCTCCTTTTCGAGAATTCTTTTTTTCTGTAAAAGCTCTAATTCTGTACTTTGTAATTTGGATAAATTACTTAGTTTATCAATTTCATATTTCTGAGATTGTTCTTTTAATTGTTTTTCTAATTCTAAATTTTGATATGCTTTTTTCTGATTCTGAATAACTAATTCTTTTTCTTTTTTCAACATTTGAAGTTCATGAATTTCTTTTTCTTTTCGATAAGCTTCAAATTCGATTTCCAATTTTTTTATTTCTTCATTATCTTGTAATTCATCAATTTCTTCTTGTAAAATATTTTGTTTTAATAGATAATCATAGGCTTTTTCTAAGTTTTTATCTGCAACCTCGCAAAGTTCTAATTGATGTAAAATTTGCAATTGTTTTCCTAAAACTTTCTTTTCTAAACTTGTTGGATAAATTGTCCATAAAATTTCTTTTGCTTTCTGAATTTCTCCGATTTCTCGCAATAAAGTTGCTTTCAATAGATAAATATCAAGATAGAAAGCTTGAAAATCATTTTCTGTAGAATATTCTTTTGCAATATTTATATATTCTAATGCTTTTTTATATTCTTTTTGATGTAAAAGGTTTTCTCCAAGATTTAAATTCCCAATGATTATTCCTTTTATATTTTCAATTTTTTCACTTAGTTGAATCGCTCGTTGTAAATAAGAATTTGCTTTTTCATAATCTTCATTTCCTGTAAAAATCAATGCAAGATTAATCAAAGCAGCAATAATAAATGTTGGTTTTTCCTTATAATTCAGGCATTCTTCAAAATATGGAATAGCTTTTTTATCATCAAATTTATTCGTGTAACAAAGTGCTAAACCATTTAAATGTCTGAAATAATACTCTTTAAAATTAATTTTCTCAGCAATTTTTAAACCCTCAATATGCCATTTTATCGATTCGTCAATTAAACCTTCATTTAGTAAAGTAATTGCACGAGTATTGTAAGCGGAAGTCAATCTTTTTTGGGATAAAATGTCTTTTCGATTTCCAATTAATTCTATAAATTTTAAATTATAATATTTTGCAGAATCAATATTATGATGTGTATTATGATATTGTCCTAAAACATTTACAGCTTTAATTTTCGAATCATATTCTGATGAATATTGATAAATTTCCTGAAGTTTTTGATAAATAGAGTCACTTTCTTCTCCAATTAATTTTAAATGGGCAGTTTTAAAAAATGAAGAACTAACATTTCCCTTTTCATTTTGTGAAAAAAGAAAAACAGAGTAGAAGAAGCAAAAGAAAACGAGTAGCTTTTTTTCCATGCTCGAAATTAGTGAAGAATTTTTTGAAATAAAAAAACTCAAGACGTAAATCTTGAGTTTAAAAAATTTGACTAAATTTTTAAGTCCTATAAATAAAAAGTAAATCCACCACTAAATTGAACACCAGAATTAATTAATTTGGCGTCATTCGAACTATCTTTTTCTTTTAAAGTGTTCGAGACATATTGCAGACCTAAGTCAATAGAAGCAGATTTTCCTAAGAAAAATGCAGCTCCAACTCCAACATTCCAACCGCTTAAATTAAAGTCAGTTGTTGTATTTCCATCTTCTTCTTTTGCAGTTCCAAAGTTGTAACCTGCTTCTGCAAATGGCTTAATTTTATCTAAATCGAAATAGTAACGAGCAAATGGTCCTACATAAAATGAAGAACTTTTTACATCATCTCCAATTTCTGGTTTTATAGTTTCAGAATCATAACCAAGATTTAATCCTCCTGCTAAATTATCAATGAAAAAGTATCCTCCCTTTGCTTCTAAACCAAATTGAGTTGTTTTACCTATATCAGTTTTATTTCCGTCTACATCAACTTTTGAATTTGTTGAACTAAAATTAAAATTAGAACCTGCTCCAATTAAAATAGCTCCTTTTTCCGTTTGAGCATTTGCAAATTGAACACCACATGCAATTAATGCTGTTAATAATAATTTTTTCATATTGTTAATTTTGTTAATTTGAATATGATTAGACAAAAGTGGTGCCAAAAAAAATATTATTAAGAAAAAAAATAAATTAAAAATGTAGAAAAGCTTACAAATGATTGCTTTCTAATACTTTGAGCTGTATTTTTATTTTAGTTGGTGAAAAAATGGAAGAGAGAAAGTGGATTTAATAAAAAAAAGCCCGTCAAATGACGAGCTTTTAAATCAATTAATACTAAATAAAATCCTTTTTATTTAGTACTATAACTCATTTTTATTTTAAAAATTGTGCAGAAATTTTTTCAGCTTTTCTAGATTCTGAATAATCATAGAATCCTTCACCTGATTTCACACCTTTTTTTCCAGCTGTAACCATATTTACTAATAGTGGACATGGTGCATATTTTGGATTACCAAATCCTTCATGTAATACATTTAAGATTGATAAACAAACGTCTAATCCAATGAAATCTGCTAATTGTAATGGTCCCATTGGATGCGCCATTCCTAATTTCATTACTGTGTCAATTTCATAAACTCCAGCAACTCCTTCATAAAGAGAATAAATTGCTTCGTTAATCATTGGCATTAAAATTCTGTTAGCGATAAATCCAGGATAATCATTTACTTCTACAGGAACTTTCTTTAAAGTTTTAGATAATTCCATAATAGATTCAGTTACTTCATCTGTAGTAGAATATCCACGGATAATTTCTACTAATTTCATAATTGGCACAGGATTCATGAAATGCATTCCAATTACTTTTTCTGGTCTTCCAGTAACAGAAGCAATTTTAGTAATAGAAATAGAAGAAGTATTTGTAGCTAAGATTGTTTTTTCTGGAGCTAATTCATCTAATTGCTTGAAGATTTTTAATTTTAAATCTACATTTTCAGTTGCAGCCTCTACTACTAAATCAGCATCTTTTACTCCTTCTTCCACAGAAGTTAGAGAAGTAATATTTCCTAAAGTAGCTTCTTTATCTTCTTGAGAGATTTTTTCTTTTGCTACCATTCTATCTAAGTTCTTAGAAATTGTAGCAATTCCTCTTTCTAAAGCAGCTTCAGAAATATCTACTAAATTTACTGTAAATCCAGTTTGTGCAAATACATGAGCAATTCCATTTCCCATTGTACCTGCTCCGATAACTGTAATATTTTTCATGTTATTTTCGTTAATTTTTTAATTATTCTTTGGGTTTATTTTATTTAAAACAAGCAATAATTTGATGTGCAACTTTTAATGCATCTGTTCCATTTTCTAATGTTACAATAGGATCTGTATCATTAATAATAGCATCTGCAAAAGTTTCTAATTCATCTAAAATTGCATTGTTTGGATGAATCTTAGGATTCTCAAAGTAAATTTGTTTTTTCACACCTTCTGCATTTTGAAGAATCATTGCAAATTCATCTGGATTTTCTGGAGCATCTTTCATTTTTACAACTTCACTTTTCTTTTCTAAGAAATCTACAGAAATGTAAGCATCTTTTTGGAAGAAACGCGATTTACGCATATTCTTCATAGAAATTCTACTTGAAGTTAAATTTGCAACACATCCATTTTCAAATTCAATACGAGCATTTGCAATATCTGGAGTATCGCTAATAACAGAAACTCCACTTGCATTGATATTTTTTACTTTCGACTTTACTACACTTAATACAACATCAATATCGTGAATCATTAAATCTAAAACTACAGGAACATCTGTTCCTCTTGGATTAAATTCAGCAAGACGATGTGTTTCGATAAACATTGGTGAATCCATCACATCTTTTACTGCTGTAAACGAAGGATTGAATCGCTCTACATGTCCAACTTGTCCTTTTACACCATATTTTTTAGAAAGTTCTAAAAGTTCTTCCGCTTCCTGAATTGTATTTGTAATAGGCTTTTCAATAAAAATATGTTTTCCTTTTTCGATTGCTTTTACAGCACAATCAAAATGAGAAAGTGTAGGAGTAACAATATCTACAACGTCAACTGCGTCGATTAATTCATCAATAGTAGCAAAGGCTTTATATCCAAATTCTTCCGAAACTTTTTTTGCATTTTCAGCACTTGGGTCGTAAAAACCAACAAGCTCATATTTCGAAGATTGTTTTAATAATTTTAAATGTATTTTACCAAGGTGACCTGCACCTAAAACGCCAGCTTTTAACATAAAAATTTGTTTTGAACAAAAGTAACAATTTTTTAATGATTTATATTTAATTTTATACTTTCAAATATTAAGAGAAAGTGAAGGATACATTTAAACATCAGGGACTAAGAAATAGGTTAGTCAAGATATTGATTGAGAAGGGGATAAAGGATGTGAATGTTTTAACAGCGATTCAGAAAATTCCACGCCATTTATTTATGGATTCTGGCTTTGAAAGCTTTGCTTATCAAGATAAAGCTTTTCCTATTGCAGCAGAACAAACCATTTCGCAACCTTATACTGTTGCATTTCAAACAGAATTACTTGACGTTAAACCTGATCAGAAAATTTTAGAAATAGGAACAGGATCAGGATATCAAACAGCAGTTTTGTTAGAAATGAATGCAAAAGTTTATACTATAGAAAGACAAAAAGAATTATATAAAAAAACAAAATTGTTTTTACCAAAAATTGGCTATAAACCAAAACATATGTCTTTTGGTGATGGTTATAAAGGAATCAAAGAATTTGCGCCATATGATGGAATTATTGTAACTGCTGGAGCACCATTTATTCCTAAAGATTTATTGATGCAGCTTAAAATTGGAGGAAAACTTGTAATTCCAGTTGGAGTAGAAGATCAAATAATGACTGTTTTAACTAGAACTACAGAATTAGATTTTGAGAAAAGAACTTATGGTAATTTTCGTTTTGTGCCAATGCTAAAGAAAAAAAATTGATAAATAAATATAAAATTTGATTAAATTTTTAGAGAATCTTAACAAAGTTTATCAGTTTATTATAAAAAACGTCTTTATTTAATAATTAATTTCGATTAGAATAAAT
The DNA here is from genome assembly GCF_015767265.1 of Aureivirga marina. Lineage (GTDB taxonomy): Bacteria > Bacteroidota > Bacteroidia > Flavobacteriales > Flavobacteriaceae > Aureivirga > Aureivirga marina. The sequence goes on along the minus strand of NZ_JADPIB010000006.1, from coordinate 178,563 downwards.
CTTAAAGAAATTCATTATGAGAAATTTATTATTAGTAATTCTATTATTTTTCGCAGGTTTTTTTGCGATAAATGCACAAAAAAAAGAAATGTCGTGGGGAGTCAAAGGAGGTGTCACAATAACAGATTTAGTAAATAGTGATATTTATGGTGGTGAAACTAAAGTTGGATGGACAGCAGGTTTAGTTTATGAAATTCATCTGACTGATAGATTTTCTATTCAGCCAGAAGTTTTATATTCAAGACAAGGAGCAAAAAGTAATTATACAACTCCTTATGGAGGTGATGAAAATGTAATGAATGAAATTTATACAAATATTACATTGCATTATATTAATATCCCAGTTTATGCTAAATATTATATTGTAGACGGATTCAATGTTTTCTTAGGACCACAATTTGCAATTTTAGCAGATAATGAAATTGAAACAAAAGAAACAATTCCACTTATTCCAAATCCACAAGTGATTCGTGAAAGAGATAAATTGAACAGATCAAAAAGTTTTGGAATTGATGGAAGTGTAGGACTTGGGTATCACTTTGATTTTGATGTTTTTGTGCAAGCAGTTTATAGTTATGGTTTCTATAAAATAGTTGCTGAAGATGATATGAAAAACTCTGTTTTACAATTTTCTGTAGGATATAAGTTTTAAAAAAATACACCTAAAAATAAAAAGCGAAAGTTATTTTCTTTCGCTTTTTTTATTGCTCTAAAGCTTCCTCAGATTTTGATTCATTTGCTTTTTGAATAATTGCTTTTAATCGTTGTTTTGTCGATTCTTTCGATTTTCGAAGCTTATTCTTTTTGCGATCCATCAACTTTTTATGTTTCGCCTTATTTACCGTATTTTTTTCTTTACCTTTTTTTGCCATATTGCAAAATTAAAATAATTTAGATTTTTGAAGAAATAATTTAAATAAATGAAAGAAAAAGAAAGAAATTGGAAAGAAAAATTGCATGAAATTATTTATGAAGCCGATACTCCAGCAGGAAAAAATTTTGACATTGTTTTATTAATTTTAATTCTTTCAAGTTTAATTGTTGTAATGCTTGAAAGTGTAGAAGATTTTCGAATTCAATACCAAGAATGGATTAATATTGCAGAGTGGTTGATTACAATTTTGTTTTCTATAGAATATATTCTACGAATTGTAACGGTTAATAAACCACTACGCTATGTTTTTAGTTTTTATGGATTAATTGATTTTGTTTCTACAATTCCTAAATATGTTTCCTTGTTTTTTGGAGGAGCAAACGTTTTAATTGCTGTGCGAATTTTAAGACTATTAAGAGTTTTTAGAATTTTGAAACTAGCAAGATTTATAGGCGAATCGAATCTTTTAATAAAAGCAATTCGAGCAAGTCGCGCTAAAATTTCGGTTTTTTTATTAGCTGTTATAAGTATCGCTGTGATTTTAGGAACTGTAATGTATTTAATTGAAGGTCCAGAAGCTGGATTTACAAGTATTCCTAGAAGTATTTATTGGACAATTGTAACACTAACAACTGTTGGTTATGGAGATATTGCTCCACAAACTTCTTGGGGACAATTTATTGCAAGTGTCGTGATGATTCTTGGTTATGGAATTATTGCTGTTCCTACAGGAATTGTAACTTCTGAATTGACAAGACAAGACAAAGATATTCGAACAAATACGCAAAGCTGTAGAAATTGTGGAAATGAAAGACATTATAATAAAGCAGAATTTTGTCATCAATGTGGAACGAATTTACATTAATAGAATAACTAAATATAGTTAATGACTTTTAAATAAAATAAATAGCAATTTTTTTAAGAAAATATAACGTAAATTAACGTGTTAATATCTTTTGAAATTAATTTACAAATCAAAAGAAATTGTATTTTTGCGCTTCCATTTTAAAAATTAAATAATAGAAATAAATTGAAAGCAACATTGGTTAAAATAGGAACTCATCAAGTTTCTGAAAATTTACAGAAATCCTTTCGTTTGTGCGATTTAGTACCAGGAACATTTCCGACAATTCCTTCTAAAAAAGCAATGAAAAATTCGCTTAAGAAAGGATTGATTCAGGTAAATGGAAAACGTGGTTATTCTGGAAGTTTTATCAATGCAGGTGATGTAATAGATTTGTTTCAAGACACTGCTGTTAAAGAGAAAAATACTTCAATTGACTTGGAGTTAGAAGTTTTATTTGAAGATGATTTTTTAGCAATAATTAATAAACCAGCAGGTGTTGAGGTAAGTGGAAATAAAAAATGGACAATCAAAAATGCACTTGTTTCAAATCTAAAACAAAGTATAGAAAAAGATGCTGTTGCCCCTTTGCCAATTCATCGTTTGGACTATCCAACTTCTGGTGCCTTATTGATTGGAAAAACAGCTTCTACTATTGTAAGCTTAAATAGTTTATTTGAAAACAGAAATGTTGCAAAAACATATTTAGCTGTTACCATTGGAAAAATGGAAAAACATGGAATTTTGACTTCTCAGGTAGATGGAAAAGATTCAGAAGCAACATTTAAAGTTTTAAAAAGTGTAGAATCGCCTAGATTTGAATTTTTAAACTTGGTAAAATTAACACCAAAAACAGGAAGAAAACACCAATTGAGAATTCAATTAGCTGCAATTGGAAATCCAATTTTAGGAGACGCACTTTATGGAAAAGAAAATTTGATTTTAAAAGGAAAAGGATTGTATTTACATGCTTTGTCTTTACAATTTTTACATCCAAAAACTTCTGAAACTATTTTTGAAAAAGCACCATTTCAAAAGAAATTTAAAAAGTTATTTCCTGAAATTGAGAATTATATTTAAGAAATGAAATTTAAGAGATTTTCTTACTAAATTGTTTCAGTTTTTCACTGCTTAAAACTATATTTGAAATACTATTTTTTTAATTAAATAAGTAATTTTGAAAGCAGTTTTTTTGAAATATAAAAACGAAAATTACTATTCTAAAACTATAAACAATACAACGTGTCGAATTATATAGATAACTTAAACCCAGCGCAAAAAGAAGCTGTTTTACATAAGGAAGGTCCAATGATTATTATTGCAGGAGCAGGATCTGGTAAAACGCGAGTTTTGACATATAGAATTGCAAATTTAATGCAAAATGGAGTAGATGCTTTTAATATTCTTTCGTTAACTTTTACGAATAAAGCCGCAAGAGAAATGAAAGAACGTATTTCGAAAGTAGTTGGAGCAGAAGCAAAAAATCTATGGATGGGAACTTTTCACTCTGTTTTTGCAAGAATTTTACGTTCAGAAGCAGATCATTTAGGTTATCCTTCAAATTTTACAATTTACGATACACAAGATTCCGTTCGTTTAATCACTTCGATTATTAAAGAAATGAATCTGGACAAAGATAAATACAAACCAAAACAAGTTTTAGGTAGGATTTCACAACTTAAAAATAGTTTAATTACTGTAAGAGCTTATTTTGGAAATTCTGATTTGCAAGAAGCAGATATGATGGCAAAACGTCCAAAACTTGGTGAAATTTATCATCAATATGTAGAAAGATGTTTTAAATCAGGAGCAATGGATTTTGATGATTTATTGCTTCGAACAAATGAACTTTTAACTCGTTTTCCTCAAGTTTTAGCTAAATATCAAGATAGATTCCGTTATATTTTAGTAGATGAGTACCAAGATACCAATCATTCTCAGTATTTAATTGTTCGTGCTTTAGCAGATAGATTTAGAAATATTTGTGTGGTAGGAGATGATTCGCAAAGTATTTATGCTTTCCGTGGCGCGAATATTCAAAATATTTTGAATTTCCAACGTGACTACGAAGGTGTGAAAATTTACAAATTAGAGCAAAATTACCGTTCTTCAAAAAATATTGTAGAAGCTGCAAATAGTGTTATTGATAAAAACCAAACAAAGCTGGATAAAACTATTTGGACAGCAAATGAAAGAGGTGGTTTAGTAAAAGTAATGCGAACACATTCAGAAAGTGAAGAAGGAAGATTTGTTGCAGAAAGAATTTTTGAAACAAAAATGAATGAGCAACTTTCTAACAATGATTTTGCGGTTTTATATCGTACAAATGCACAATCTAGAGCAATTGAAGATGCTTTAAGAAAGAAAAATATTCCATATAAAATTTATGGAGGACTTTCATTTTACCAAAGAAAAGAAATTAAAGATGTTTTAGGATATTTAAGAGTTTTAATTAATCCAAGTGATGAGGAAGCTTTAAAGCGAATTATCAATTATCCTGCTCGTGGAATTGGGCAAACAACCATGGATAAATTGACTGTTGCAGCAAATCATTATAAGCGTTCAATTTTTGATGTTTTACAAAATTTAGATAAAGTTGATATTAAAATTAATACTGGAACTAAAACGAAATTAGAGAATTTCGTAACGATGATTCAAAGTTTTCAAGTAGAAGCAAAGAATAAGAATGCTTTTGAAGTTGCAGAACATGTGATAAAACAAACAAGAATTATCAAAGACATTGAAAGTGATGGAACTCCAGAAGATATCAGTCGTATAGAAAATATTCAAGAATTATTAAATGGTTTAAAAGATTTTATCGATACTCAAGAAGAAAAAGGTGAAGATGCTTCTCTTTCTTATTTCTTGGAAGATGTTGCTTTAGCTACAGATTTAGATTCGGATAAAGAAGATGATGAACCTAAAGTTTCTTTATTAACAATTCACTTAGCAAAAGGATTGGAATTTCCACACGTTTTTGTTGTTGGATTGGAAGAAAATCTTTTTCCTTCTGCGATGAGTATGAATACAAGAAGTGAATTGGAAGAGGAGAGAAGACTATTTTATGTTGCTTTGACAAGAGCGGAAAAACAAGCATATTTAACGTATGCACAATCTAGATTCCGTTGGGGGAAATTAGTGGATGCAGAGCCTAGTCGATTTATTGAAGAAATTGATGAGAAATTCTTAGATCATTTAGCGCCTCCTGTGAATCCAAGAGCAAATCCATTCTTAGATTCTGGATTATTTGATGATGGTTCTTCTTCTAAAACAGTCCGTTTTAAAAAGCCACAGACAAAAACAAAACCGAATACGGTTAACGTTACTCCTTCGCAACGTTTTACTCCTCCAAAAAACTTAAAAAAAGTTTCTTCAGCGACTTCCACTTCTGTTGGAACTGTGCAGATGAATTTAGAAGTTGGAAACAAAGTAGAACATGGAAGATTTGGTAAAGGAATTGTATTAAATATTGAAGGTTCTGGTGCGGATAAGAAAGCAGAAATTAAATTTCCAATAGGAGTGAAAAAACTTCTTTTACAATTTGCAAAATTGAAAGTAATTGGATAAAGATATAAATATAAAGAGGCTGTTAAAAGCCTCTTTTTTTGTTTAAACCCTAAACTAATTTATAACTTTCTAAAGTTCCAGCTGTCTGAAATCCTAACTTTTCATAGATTTTCTCCCCAGATTTGGATGCAACCAAAAATGCTTTTTTACTTTTATTTTGAATTGCTTTTGAAATTAATTTTTCTGTCATTTTTTTACCTAATCCTAAACCTCGGAATTTCGGAATTGTTCCAATCATATGAATTCCAGAGTTTCCTTTTTTATCTAAATAAATTATTCCACACGTCACATATTCATTTTCATGTTTACCAATAAATAATTGAATATTTTTATAACCGATTAATGAAAAAATAGTCATTTGATCTATTTCATAATTAAAAGATTTTTCCGCTATTTCTTTAAAGAATACACCTTTTTGAAAAGTATCAACAAGTTCTATTTCTTTTATATTAGAAAAAGAATTTTCGATAGATTTTAAATTTAGGAACATCGCTTTTACTGTGGAATAATTGGTGAAATTAGAATTTTTAAAACTAAAATTTAAATGATTATTCCCAGGGATTGCTATTGCATTCGGAATTTCATGATTTCTGATTTTATCCTCGAAATCTAAAACATTTTCAGAACAAATATTGAAAACTTTAGAAGGCCAAATATGATGATTAATTAACGTAAAATCAAATTCAGGATTTTTATAAAACGATCTGGTTCTCTCTCCAATTAATTTCCAAAAATCAAAAAGATTTTGAATGATTTTTGCTTCCATAATTTTATTTTTTTGAAGCGATTAAAAGTGCAGCAGAATCTTCAAAAAATCTATATTCTTTGATTTTTGAATCTTCAATAATGCAAATTTGCACCCAATCACTTTTGAATAATTTTCCCGTTGATTTTACTTCATGAACAAATTTACCAATTGCAACAACAGTATTTTCTTCTGAAATAATTCTTTTAATATCAAATTCTTTCGGATGAAATAATGCTAAAATATTTGTGATAAATTGACGAACATTTTCACGTTTTCTATAAGTTCCGTGTAATTCTTCAGTTTTTCTATTTTCATTTTCCTTAACGCTTACAATCAAACAATCTTCATGAAAAATTTGTTCAATTTCTTCCATATTTCCATTTTTAAAAGCTTGAAAATAATTTTCAACAACTTTTTTTGCATTTTCTGTTTTCATTATTTTATATAGATTTAATAAATTCATTAAGTAATTTTTGCAATTCAACTTTTAAGGTTTTATCTGTGATTGTTTTCTTTTCCTCGTCATAATTTTCAAAGAAATTTCCTAAAGAAAAACTTGTTGTAGATTTCCCTCCCCACATTGGAATAAATTTTTCTAATAGAATTAAATGTGAATTTCCACCATTTTTTCCTGGAGAAGTGCTTAATAAAAAAACCGATTTATTATTAAAAAAAGGTTGTTCAATTCTAGAAAGCCAGTCAATTATATTTTTTAAAAAAGCAGAAGGAAGTCCATTATGTTCTGGAGAAGAAATTAAAAAAGCATCCGAATTTGTAAAAGCTTTATACACTTCTTTTACAGTTTCTGGAAAACCATTTTTTTCTTCATCTAAACTATAAATAGGAAAAGATAATTCGTCAATATCAATAAATGAAACTTGAAAATTAGAGTTTTCTTCTATTTCATTTATAGCGATTTGTAATAGTTTTTTATTAATAGAATTGGAACTATTACTTCCTGTAAAAGCCAGTATTTTTTTCATTGTATTTCGTATTAAAGATTGAATACAACAAAAATAAATCAGCTAAAAATCTTAAATCTTAAGGTACCTTAAGAAAGTCTTATTTTGCAATTTTTTTTCGCATAGCGCTTAAAAATTCAGGTGTAATTCCTAAATAAGAAGCGATCATATATTGAGGAACGCGTTGTTCGATATCTCTATATTGTGAGCGGAATTCTAAATATCTTTCTTCCGCAGTTTTGCTTAAAGTATTGATTGTTCTATCTTGAAGAGAAACATAAGCTTTTTCAAATTTTAATCTAAAAAAACGCTCTATTGCTGGAATTTGATCAAAAAGTTCGTTTAAAGAATCTCGATGAATTTGTAGAATTATAGATTTTTCAATTGCTTGAACAAATTGCTTAGATGGAGTTTTGGTTAAATAACTATACAAATCATTTACCCACCAATTTTCAATTCCAAATTGCAAAATATGTTCTTTTGCTTCCTGATCCATATAATAATTTCGCAAACAACCTTTATAGATAAATTGCATATGATTTGAAACGTCACCAGGAAAAATCAAAATTTCTTTTTTCTTTAATTCTTTAATTTTAAAGTGATTTTTAACTAAAGAAATTTCATTTTCTTTCAATGAAATAGTTTCTTGAAAATGTAAAATTAATACGTCTTTCGGATTTTCTATCATGATTGTAAAATTAGAATAAAAACAAAGACAAAAAGAGCTAAAAAAAATAATTATAGAATAAAATTAATAAGGAACTGTATTCATTCCGCCAATTATTTTCCAACCATCATTTGATTTTCTCCAAGTATGAATAATTCGTGTAGATTTTGAAGATTCGATTTTTTCAGTAATCTTATTTTTAAAAACAAATCGAACAACATAAAGTGCAATCACAACACAATCATATTGTTTTACAGAATGTTTTTCTAAAACATATTTGAATTCTAAATTTTTTCCTTGTTGTACAAAATGGATAGATTCTCCAATTTCGCTTTTTGTTCTTGTTTCATCACTCCAACTTGGCCAAGCAACCAAATCTTCATCCCAAAGTTTTAAATAAGAATCTAAATCTAGATTATTTAAAACTTTCCAATAATGCTCTTCTAATTTCCAAACTTCCTTTTCAGCAGAATTCATAATAAGATTATTTTGAGTTAACTATCTTAAATTTAATGAATTATATTTTAAAAAAGAATCAGGAAATAAATTTTGAAAATAAAAAAAGGTAGCGATGAAACTACCTTAATATTGTTTAGCAAAAACTTTGTTTTACTTCATTATATTCTTGTAAAATATTGTCTAAAATTTCTTTTGCAGGTAAAATTTCTTGAATTAAACCAGCTATTTGACCGATTTCTAATTCGCCTTCATCTAAATCACCTTCAAACATTCCCTTTTTTGCTCTAGCTCTTCCAAGTAAACTTTTTAAATCATCTACAGAAGGATTTTTTGTATATAAATCTTGTAAATCATTAAAGAATTTATTTTTAATTAATCGAACAGGAGCCAATTCTTTTAAAGTTAAATGAGTTCCGCCATCTTCTGTATTTACAATTGTATTTTTAAAATTGATATGTGCAGAAGACTCTTCTGAAGCAGCAAATCGACTTCCAATTTGAACACCATCAGCACCTAAAACTTGTGCAGCTAGCATTCCTCTTCCAGAAGCAATTCCTCCAGCAGCAATTACAGGAATTTTTACTTTTTGTTTTACCATCGGAATTAAAGTAAAAGTAGTAGTTTCTTCGCGACCATTGTGTCCTCCAGCTTCAAAACCTTCTGCAACAACGGCATCAACACCAGCAGCTTCAGCTTTTAAAGCAAATTTTACGCTACTTACTACATGTACAACCGTGATTCCTTTTTCTTTTAAAAAATTTGTCCAAGTTTTTGGATTTCCAGCAGAAGTAAAAACAATTGGTACTTTTTCTTCCACAATAATATCCATAATTTCTTCAATATTTGGATACAGCATCGGAACATTTACACCAAAAGGTTTGTCAGTAGCTTTTTTACATTTTTGAATGTGTTCTCTTAAAACATCAGGGTACATTGAGCCAGCTCCAATCAATCCTAATCCACCAGCATTACTAACTGCTGCTGCAAGTTTATAACCACTTACCCAAATCATTCCAGCTTGAATTATTGGGTGTTCAATTTTAAAAAGTTCCGTTATTCTATTTGTCATTTATTCTTTGATAATTTTTCGGGTTGTTTTATTTTTTTCGTCCGTAATTCGAACGATATAAATTCCAGAAGTTAAAATGTCAAGATTGATTCCATTAGGTGTATTAGTGAATTTTTTATCCATAATTTTTTTACCTAAAACATTAAATATTTTAATATCAACTTGAGAAGAAGCAGATTTAATTTTTAAATAATCTTTTACAGGATTAGGGTAAATAGTTAAATCTGTATTTTGAATGATTTCATTTTCCTCTAAAATTTTTGTGATATTAGGAATTCCATAACCTTCTTGATCTGTTGGATTGTTATATAAATGTGCAGATTTTCTTAAAAGATCCATGATTTCCAAATTAGTTTTATCTGGAAAAGCTTCCCATAAACAAGCTACAACTCCACAAAGTACAGGAGAAGAAAACGAAGTTCCATTAGAAGTTTTAATTTGTCCAATAGCATCAATTACATAAACATTTCTACCTTCAGCACAAACATCTGGTTTGATTCTTCCGTCAGAAGTTGGGCCGAAAGAACTAAAATTTGCAATATTTCTATTAGGATCAACAGCACCAATTGTAAAAACATTTTTAGCATCAGCAGGAACACCGATATAATGCCAAGCATCATTTCCGCTATTTCCAGCAGAAGTAACTAAAATCATTCCTCTAGAAAAAGCAATATCCGCAGCTCTTGAAGCAAATGCAGTTTGTCCATTCATATCTGCATATATATAGCTATAATTTGGATTGTCATATTCTGTATAACCTAAAGAAGTATTGATAACGTCTACACCTAAACTATCAGCTCTTTCCACAGCTTGTACCCAATTACTTTCTTCGATTGGCATTTCTTGGCTAGCATCTTCAGTTATAAATAAATAAAAACTTGCATTAGGAGCAGTTCCAACAAATTCGTTTGAAACATTCCCAGCAATATCAGAAAGAACCAAAGTTCCATGAGAATTTCCCATGTAAAAATTCTCAGAATTGTTTACGAAATTATAACCACCTAATATTTTATTATTATCTCTTAGATAAGCAAAAGCATCTAAATTATTTACATTTGGAAAACCAGCATCAATCACGGCGATTGTCATTTCACTTCCTGTATAACCAAGTTCGTGAAGTTTTTCACCACCTAACATTTCGATTTGATTTGTAGCATTTCCATAATTATAATTTTCGGTTGTTTCTAATTTTTTAGAAGCATCAAAAGTTTTAGAATTCTTTTTAACTCTTGAAGAAACACCTGAACTATTTAATGTTTTATCAGCAAATTCAATATGAGAAACAAAATTTTTATTTTCTAAATTAGAAATAACTTCAAAAGTTCCTTGAATATGAAGTGCATTCATCCATTTAGATTTGGCTAAAATTTGAATTCCTGTTGTATTTTTAATTTCATTATAATAAGATGCATGAATTGGAGCATCTTTTTCATCCAAAGAAATTCCTTGTTTGATTCTTCTATCCAAAGCTTTTTGTGAAAGCATTGTTAGAGGATTTTCAATAAAATTGTTTGCTTCTGGCTTATTACTAAAATAAATCCAAGCATCTTGAATTGTATTTTGAGAAAAAGCCCAAACTGGAAGTAGAGTAATAATTAGTAATAGTTTTTTCATAATTTCTATTGAGATATTATTCTCCGAAAATACCACTTTTTTAATTTTCTTTTAAAAAGAATGCTAAAAAACTTCTTGAAAAGGCAATTTTACCTAAACTTTAACAAGCATTCTTAATTCAATGAAAATAGAGAAATCGTAGGTTTAAGCTATAATTTTAATGCTTAAATAAATGGTAAACAATCTGTTATGTTTTCAAATTTCAATTTAATATTATTATATTGGTGTAGTGAAAATAAAATAATTGGAAAAATATGCAAAAAATTACACGGATGAAAAAAACATAAAATCTCTAGTTATAACTACGAAAAAAGAAATGATTTGAACATCATTTTAATCAATATGTAAAGTGTTTAAGCAACTAAAATAATACCCGTTTCTTACATCATTTTCGATTTCAATAATCCCAATTTTGAATAGAAAATAATTATGTGAATTTAACCTATTACTAACTTAAACATTCAAAAACAAATTGATTATGAGGATTTTTTCTCTATTTATAACATTGTTGTTTTTTTCTACTACAATGGGGCAAAATGGACCAGGAGGGGTCGGAAATACTGACGGTTCTTCTGCGTTAGAACTATGGCTTATACCAGAATCGATGAAAAATTCTGGAGGACTTACACCTTCAAACGGTGAAACGATTTATCAATGGAATGACATGAGTGGAAATAATTCTCATGCATATTACCTACAAAACAATACTGCAAGTCAAAAAGGAAAAGGAGTTTATGTTACAAACTCTGTAAATTCCTATGCTTCTTTTGATGGGCAAGATTTAAATCGAAATTTTAGAACTACAAATTATGTAAATGGACGTAGCATTTTTGTTGCAAATACTCCTGGAAGTCATAATTTTATTGGTGGTCTTGTTGGATTTGAAGGCGATAAAGGAATTCGTAGAACAAAGACAAATCCCAATCAATGGCAAGCAATTGGAGCAGAAGAAAATAATGATGATGCTTGGAGTGGAACACAAGGAAATTCATTTATTGATGGTGCTTCAGGATATACACATAACCAAAAATTTCATATACTAACACAATTAAGAAAAATTAATAATGGAGGAACAAATGTTAATAATCGTTTTTTCCTTGGGGGTTATTACGCATATTATTGGTATGGTTGGGATGTGAGAGAATTCAATGGTTCTATGTCGGAAGTTATAGTTTTTTCAGATCAAATTACTTTAGCAGAAAGAATTATCATTGAAAATTATTTAAGTGCAAAATACGGTTCTGAATTGGCTTCTAATGGAAATGGGTTTTATAAAATGGATAAAAGTTCTAACGGAAATTTTGATTTTCATGTGGCTGGAATTGGGAAAGCTTCCGATGGAAGTTCTCATTTACATTCTAAAGGAACTGGTATTGTTTCCATGAAAAATCCGAGTAGTATTTCAAATAATGAATTTATTTTCTGGGGAGCTGACACTAAAAATATTCACGATTATCATTTTAACTATAATTCGATGAATTTCTCTTATCGATTATCAAATACATGGAGAGTAGATAAAAAAAATGATGTAGGAAATGTAGATATTGCATTTGAAATGACTGATATTGATATGGAAACAATTGATTCTGATTGTAATGATTTTAAATTAATTGTTTCTAGTAGTGAAAGTTTTGGAACTTATGTTTCTTATCCTTTAACACAAAATGGAACAGAGTGGAGTGCTTCTGGAGTTTCTTTTTCAGATGGAGATTATTTTACTTTGGAATACTTGCCAATGATTGGTTGGAATGGTTATGCTTATAAAAATGGAAGTGGAACAAATGAAGCTCCTTCTATGGTTGATGGATGTAAAAGATTAATGATTGATTCTCAAAATTCTTCAGGAATGACAGCTATTTTATCTGAAAATGCTGAGGTAAAAGAATTAGTTGTAAAAGAAGGCAATACTTTAGTAATTGAAGATGGAATTGCTTTATTTATTGAAGATGGAATGCAATTAGATGGAGATATTCGTTTGTTAGGAGATGCACAAATTATACAGAAACATTCAGAATCTTCAAAAGTTACTGGAGAAGGTAAAATGTATCGTCAAAGAAAATCTTTGCATCCGACAAAATATACAGTGCAATATTTAAGTTCACCAGTTTCTAGTGAAACGGGTGATAAGCATGATGTAACGGATGTAATTCATGTTGGAGGAAATTATGATGAATTAATTTATGGTGGATACCAAGGAGTTACTGCGAATTCAAATCATTCTGAATATACTTATGTGGAAAGTCCTTTTGATGCAGGAACAGCGCCTTTACAGTTAAGTAATTATTGGTTATGGAGATTTGTAGATGGAAGTTCTTATAATGATTGGGAATTTATTCGTGATGAATTTGTAAAAGTGAAAGCTGGTGAAGGTTTTTCTATAAAAGGAACTGGAAGAGATGAAACTTATGTATTTATAGGAAAACCAAATGATGGAATTTACACAACAACAATTTCACCAAATAATGAAAGTGTTTTAGGAAATCCTTATCCATCTGCATTTGACTCAAATAAATTTATTTTAGATAATATAAATGTGATTAAAAATGGAACATTACATTTTTGGGATCATGTTTCTGCAACTTATCATGGAATTGAAGATTATTCTGGTGGATTTGCTACTTTAAATTTATTAACAGGAGTTAAAGCAATCCATATTAACACAGGAGAAGAATTAATTGGTGCGAAAACACCACAAAGATATTTGCCAGTTGGACAAGGATTTATTGTTTTAGGTTCTACATCAGGTGGAACAATTACTTTTGATAATTCGCAAAGAGTACATAAAACAGAGGAAACAAGTGAATCTTTTTTATTAAGAACTACAAATAATCAAGAATCTCAGGTAAGTATTTTGAAAATGAGTTTTGGACATTTTACAGAAAACAATCAATTAGGTCTTAGACAAATTGCTGCTGGTTTTAAAGAAGGATTAACAACAGATCATGAAAATGGATATGATAGTGAAATGATTGATGAACAAGAAACTGATATCTTTTGGAAATTTCAAGGAAATGATAGAAAATATGTTATTATTGGAGTTTCAGAATTTCATGTAGATCATGAATTGCCTTTAGCTGTAAAAACAGAAAGAGACGGAATTCATACATTTAAAATTGATGAATTAATAAATATTGATGCAAAAGTATTTTTAAAAGATAGAGCAACAAGTTTAACTCATGAACTTTCTGATATTCCATTTGAATATTTTATCGAAAAAGGATACCATGATAACCGATTTTCGATTGTTTTTGAGCCACAAGAAGGTTTAGATATTGCAGAAGATAACTTAAATGAAATTAAGGTTTTCTATTCAAATTTGACAAATGAAATTGTAATTCAAACTAAAAATGAAACGATTGAGCAGGTTTCTATGTTTAACTTACTAGGTCAATCTATTATAAATAAAAAAGTAGAAAGTTTAAAAACAGAATATAAAGTTCCAATTCAAGAAACCATTTCAGAAGGAGTTTATTTGATAAATGTCAAAACTGAAAAAGGAATAAAAAGTATAAAAATCAAAATTTAAAACATAAAAAAAAGCAACCTTTTTGGTTGCTTTTTTTGTTATATCGTAAGATTAATTTGCGACATCACTAATAAATTTAATTCGCATTAATCGTAATTCTTCATAATCATAATCACCATCGAATTCTTCCAAAGCATCTTCAATTTTATCCGTTTCTGCTTCCATGAAATATTCAAAAATTTCTTCTTGTTGTTCGTCGTCAAGAATTTCATCTAAATAATAATTAATATTTAGTTTGGTTCCCATATAAACGATTCGTTGCATTTCATTAATTAAAGCTTCAAAATCTAATCCTTTCGATTTTGCAATATCTTCTAAAGGAATTTTTCTATCTGTATTTTGAATAATGAAAAGTTTTAAAGAAGAATTTTCTCCTGTACTTTTAACAACTAAATCATCTGGACGAACGATATCATTTTCTTCAACATATGTAGCAATTAATTCAACAAAAGGCTTACCGAATTTTTTTGCTTTTCCATCACCAACTCCATGAACATTACTAAGTTCTTGAATATTGATAGGATATTTTAAAGTCATATCTTCCAAAGAAGGATCTTGAAAAACAGCAAAAGGCGGAACACCTTTTTGTTTTCCAACTTTCTTACGAAGATCTTTAAGCATTTTCATTAATTGTTCATCAACAGCTCCACCAGAAGATTTAGAATTTGTTATAATTCCAGCATCATCTCCATCATCGTAGACATGATCTTCTGTCATCATAAAACTTGCAGGATTTTCCATAAATTTCTTTCCTAAATCTGTAAGTTTTATTACACCATATTGCTCAATTTCTTTTTTGATAAATCCAGCAACAAGAACTTGACGAATTAAAGCCATCCAATATTTCCCATCTTTTTCTTTTCCAATACCAAAATAAGGTTGGTCAATTGTTTTATGAGATTTTAAAACAGCATTTTGTTGTCCAACTAAAGTATTTACAACATCTTTAGCTTTATATTTTTCGTTTGTGTCTTTAATAATTTCCAATAAAGTTTTCACTTCATCTTTGGCTTCGTGCTTTTTCTTTGGATTACGAACATTGTCGTCCATATCAGCGCCTTCCCCTTTAACATCATCAAATTCTTCACCGAAATAATGTAAAAGATATTTTCTTCTCGACATTGAAGTTTCAGCATAACCAACAACTTCTTGAAGAAGTGCATGACCAATTTCTTGTTCTGCAACTGGTTTATTTGCCATGAATTTCTCCAATTTTTCAATGTCTTTATAAGAATAAAAAGCCAAACAATGACCTTCACCGCCATCACGACCAGCACGACCAGTTTCTTGGTAATAACTTTCTAAACTTTTAGGAATATCATGATGAATAACAAAACGTACATCAGGTTTGTCAATTCCCATTCCAAAAGCAATAGTTGCAACAACAACATCAACATCTTCCATTAAGAACATATCTTGATGTTTCACACGAGTTTTGGCATCTAAACCAGCGTGATAAGGAACAGCTTTTATACCATTCACTTGTAATAGTTGTGCGATTTCTTCTACCTTTTTTCTACTTAAACAGTAAATAACACCAGATTTACCATCATTTCTTTTGATAAATTTGATAATGTCTTTATTTACGTCAACTGTCTTTGGTCTAACTTCATAATAAAGATTAGAACGGTTAAAGGAAGCTTTAAACGTTGTAGCATCTGACATTCCAAGAGTTTTCAAGATATCTTCTTGAACTTTTGGAGTAGCAGTTGCAGTTAAACCAATAATCGGAACATTTCCAATCTTCTTAATGATGCTTCTAAGGTTTCTGTATTCTGGACGGAAATCGTGTCCCCATTCCGAAATACAGTGCGCTTCATCAATAGCAACAAATGATATCTTTTGAGACTTTAAAAACTCAACATATTCTTCTTTTGTTAATGATTCGGGAGCAACATATAACAATTTTGTAATTCCTTTTTCAACGTCATGTTTTACCTGTGCAACTTCCCCTTTATTTAGAGAAGAGTTTAAAACATGAGCAATTCCGTTTTGCTCAGAGACACCTCTAATCGCATCTACTTGATTTTTCATCAAAGCGATTAATGGAGAAACAACGATTGCTGTTCCTTCTTGCATAAGAGCGGGTAATTGGTAACACATAGATTTACCACCACCTGTAGGCATTATAACAAAAGTATTTTGCTTATTCAGTATACTTCTAATTACTTCTTCTTGAAGCCCTTTAAATTTAGAAAAACCAAAATATTTTTTTAAAGCCTTATGTATATCAATTTCCTGTCTATTCATTACTGTTTTTAATCTAATTTTAGATACCTTTGCATCAATGAAAGAAAATATAAAATTTATTTATAAACTAAAAATTTAACCTTTTGGATAACAAAAATAACATTATTGCAAATGCAAAGCAAACAATTGCACTAGAAAGCAAAGCCATTGCGAATTTAAGTAATTTTATTAATTCTGACTTCGAAAAGGCTGTTAAATTTATATACGAGTCAAAGGGTAGAGTTATTGTATCAGGTATTGGAAAAAGCGCAAACATTGCTACTAAGATAGTTGCGACTTTAAATTCGACTGGAACACCGGCTGTTTTTATGCATGCTGCTGATGCAATTCATGGTGATTTAGGAAACATTCAAGAGAACGATGTTGTCATTTGTCTTTCAAAAAGTGGTAACACACCTGAAATAAAAGTTTTAATTCCACTAATTAAAAATTATGGAAATAAAATAATTGCAATCACTGGAAATATTGATTCATTCTTAGGAAAAAATGCAGATTTTGTTTTAAATACTTTTGTAGAAAAAGAAGCTTGTCCAAATAATTTGGCTCCGACAACAAGTACTACAGCTCAGTTGGTTATGGGAGATGCACTAGCAGTTTGTCTTCTAAATTTAAAACAATTTTCTAGTCAAGATTTTGCAAAATACCATCCAGGAGGAGCTTTAGGAAAAAGATTGTATTTAAGAGTTAATGATTTAATTGCTAAAAATGAAGCTCCAAAAGTTTCACCAGAAGATTCTATTCAAAAAGTGATTGTAGAAATTTCTCAAAAAAGACTTGGAACAACTGCTGTTGTGGATGCTAATAATTTAATAGGAATCATAACGGATGGGGATATTCGTAGAATGTTAGAAAAGTCTACAGATTTTTCAAGTTTAACGGCTAAGGATATTATGAGTGAAAATCCGAAACATATTCACCGAGATGCTATGGCAATTGAGGCTTTAGAAGAAATGGAGACAAATAATATTACACAAATTTTAGTTACTGATAATGGAGAATATGTTGGAGTTGTTCATTTACATGATTTAATAAAAGAAGGAATTTTTTAAAAGAATATATGTCAAAAAAAGAAACCAATAATATGTCATTTTTAGCTCATTTAGAAGAGCTAAGATGGCATTTAATACGTTCTACATTAGCAATTTTTGCTGTTGCAATTGTAGTTTTTATATTTAGAACACAAGTTTACGAACAATTTTTATTTGCACATTTAAATGGAGATTTTCCAACATATCAATGGCTTTGTAATTTAAGTAAAGCATTGAGTATAGAAAGTGAAATGTGTAATTTAGAATTTGGGACAGACACTTTACAGAGTTTAAATCCATCAGGACAAATTATGAATGCGGTTTGGACTTCTTTAATTTTAGGGTTTATTGTTGCTTTTCCATACATTATATGGGAAATGTGGCGATTTATCAGTCCAGGATTACACCAAAATGAAAGAAAAAAGTCAAGATTATTTATCTTTTCAGCTTCTATTTTATTCTTTTTAGGAGTTTTATTTAGCTATTTTATTGTTGCACCTCTTTCAGTGTATTTCTTTTATAGTTTCCAAATTACGGATATTATTAAAAATCAATTTAGTTTCCAATCACATATTAGTTTAATAACAAGTACACTTCTTGGAGTTTCTCTAATGTTTGAATTACCTGTGATTATTTATTTCTTAAGTAAAATGGGACTTGTGACACCAGAATTTTTAAAGAAATATAGAAAAATAGCAATTGTTTTAGTACTTGTTTTGGCTGCGATTATTACACCTCCAGATATTGCAAGTCAAGTAATTGTTTCTATTCCAATTTTAATTTTATACGAAATAAGTATTCATATTTCTAAATTTGTAATAAAAAATCAAGAACATTAATTATGGCAGATTTGATCAAAGAATTTAATGATTATCGTCAGAAAATGAATGATAAAATTCTTTCTGAAGATAATAAAGTAATAAAAAGATTTTTCAACTTAGATACAAATGCATACAAAGAAGGACATTTAGATGTAAGAACAAAAGAGCTTCTTGGTTTAGTTGCTTCTGCAGTTTTACGTTGTGATGATTGTATAAAATATCATTTAGAATCTTGTTATAAAGAAGGATTAAATAAAGAAGAAGTTTTAGAGGCTTTGTCTATTGCAACACTTGTAGGAGGAAGTATCGTGATTCCACATTTAAGAAGAGCTTATGAGTTCTGGGAAGCTTTAGAAGAAAGCTCTAATCAGAAATAAAAATTGTTTTTCAACGTTAGTATTTAGATATGATATTAAGAGCAGACAACATAATTAAAAAATACGGAAGTAGAACTGTTGTAAAGGGAATTTCTGTAGAAGTAGAGCAGGGGCAAATTATTGGACTTTTGGGTCCGAATGGTGCTGGTAAAACAACATCATTTTATATGATTGTAGGAATGATTGAGCCAAATGAAGGACATATTTATCTAGACGATACAGAAATTACAAAATTTCCGATGTACAAAAGGGCACAGCAAGGAATTGGGTATCTTGCACAGGAAGCTTCTGTTTTTAGAAAATTAAGTGTGGAAGATAATATTTTATCAGTGCTTCAATTTACGTATAAGTCAAAAAAAGAACAAAAAGAAAGACTAGAAGAACTTATTGATGAATTTAGTTTAGGTCATGTTCGTAAAAATAGAGGAGATTTATTATCAGGAGGAGAGCGAAGAAGAACGGAGATTGCAAGATGTTTAGCTTCTAATCCGAATTTTATTTTACTAGATGAACCTTTTGCTGGAGTTGACCCGATTGCAGTAGAAGATATTCAAGAAATTGTAGCGAAACTAAAAGATAAAAATATCGGAATCTTGATTACAGATCATGATGTACAAGCAACTTTAGCGATTACAGATAAAACTTATCTAATGTTTGAAGGAGGAATTTTGAAAGAAGGAACTCCACAAGAATTAGCTGATGATGAAACAGTTCGAAAAGTTTATCTGGGAGAAAGTTTTATACTTCAGGAGAATAAGTTTAAAAAATAAAAAAATAGAAGGCACTTTTTAAAAGTGTCTTTTTTTTGGTTTAATAAAGATTATTTATTTCTAATAGATTAAAAATTAATTTTTTATAAAAAAATGGAATGATTCTAGCTTAAGTTTGTCTAAATTAGAATCATTAAAATATTCTAAAAAAATAGATTAAAGTCTTTTTTATTACAGACTTTGTTTATTTTAGCCTTTATTCAATTACATTTTACACAAATAGAATATGCAGAAGAAACTATTTTTACTACTATCTTTACTATTTATCACAAGTTATTCTTTTTCACAAGAAACAGAAGAAACTCCAACTCCAAATAAATTAAATGGACAAATTATTGATGGAACTACAAAAAGTCCAATAAATGGAGCACATATTTATAATTTAAATACTGTAATTGGTACAGCAACAAATAATCAAGGAAATTTTGAAATTTCAGCGCAAGCAAATGATACCATTTTTGTTTCGCACGTTGGTTATCAACCGATAAAACTTAGAATTACAAACGATTTATTAAAAGGAAATGAATTAGTAATTTCAATGTATGAAAAAACAGTGCAAATTGCTGAGGTAAATATTAAAGCACATGATTTAGTTGGTGTTTTGGAAGTAGATGTGAAAAATATTCCAGAAGATAAGTATACAAGAATTCATATCAATGGATTAAAACAAACATATGAAGTAGGAAAACCTTCTAAAAAAACGTTTAGTTCCCCTGTAGATGCTATTTATCATCCTGTAGATTTTCTCTATAATTTGTTTGGAAAAAAACCTAAAGAGCTAAAGAAGTTGAAAAAACTTAAAGAAGAAGATAATCTAAGAAGGCTTTTAGAGAGTAAGTTTAATAGAGATTTAATGATGGAATATTTAAACTTAAGTAAACAAGAATTAGATAATTTACTAGATGATTGTAATTATAGTAAATATTTCATTGAAAAAGCAAGCGATTTGCAAGTGATTGAAGCAGTTTTAGAATGTTATGAAAGTCACAAAGCAGTAAAGCAAGGAAGTACAAAAAGAAAGTAAAAAACAAAACATATTTATAAAAAAAGAGCTTAAGAAATTAAGCTCTTTTTTTATGTCTTAAATTAAAATGTAAACGTAATTTGAGAAATAAAATAAGTAATAAAAAAACCGAAAGAATTAATTCTTTCGGTTTTAGTTTTATATTGAAAATCTATGATTATTTAGATTTTTTGTTTTTAAACTCTTCAAATTTAGAAGGCTTCGCTTTTGGCCAACTATTGTTTGTTTGGTCAATATCAGCTAATTCGTTTTCTGGATCTACAGTAATAGATTTTAATTTCTTATCAAATCCGAAAACTTTCATTACTTCTTTATCGTTAAATCTCCAGATTTGTGCTGGGAATTGTTTACGTTCTTTTGTTCCATCTTCAAATTCAAACTCAACAATAAGTGGCATTACTAATCCACCAGGTTTTGAGAATGTAATTTCATAGATATATTTAGCAGAAGTTAATTCAGCTTTTGCTTCTTCGTCTAAATGTTCGTTAATATGTCCTGATAAAACAGCGTAATCTTCTGGCTCAACACTTTTTAATTTCTCATCAAATACTTCACTTTTCTCATTAACTAAGAATAAAGCAGGTCCGAATTGATCGATTGACATTCCATATCTTTTAGCTAATTCAAGAGCTTTTGGAGTTGGTTTATCTGTTACATAGAATAAATTTACATCTTTAATTGCAATATCATTCCAGTCTGTAGTATAGAACCATCCTCTCCAGAACCAATCTAAATCAAATGCAGAAGCATCTTCCATTGTACGGAAGAAATCAGCTGGAGAAGGGTGTTTAAACATCCATCTTTGTGCATAAGTTCTGAAAGCATAATCAAATAATTCTTCTCCCATAATTGTTTTACGTAACATCCATAATCCAGCAGCTGGTTTTGCATAAGCATTTGCTCCGAATTGGTAAATGTAGTTTGATTGTGTCATAATTGGAGAAATTCTACTTTGATCTCCACCCATATAACCAACAACTTTTGTAGGTAAACTTCTTACTGGGAAATTAGGATCATACTCATATTCAGCTAACATTTCAACAAAAGAATTAATTCCTTCATCCATCCAAGTCCAACGACGCTCATCAGAATTTACAATCATAGGGAAGAAGTTATGTCCAACTTCGTGAACAATTACACCAATCATTCCATATTTTACTCTATCAGAGTATGTCCCATCAGGTTTTGGACGACCATAATTGAAACAAATCATTGGATATTCCATTCCTTGTCTTCTAGCATGTACAGAAATTGCTTTATGATAAGGATAATCAAAAGTCATTCTTGAATAAGTCTTCAATGTTTGTGCAACAACTCTAGTTGAATGTTCTTCCCAAAGAGGGTTTCCTTCTTTTGAGAATAAAGAATAAGCCATAACAGTCTTACCATTTACATCAACAGCCATTGCATCCCACATAAATTTACGAGAAGTAGCAAATGCAAAATCTCTTACATTTGTAGCTTTATAATGCCAAGTTTTTTTCTTAGTTGAACGTCCTTTTTCTGCTTTTTCTGCTTCTTCAGGTGTTACAATATACATTGGATTATCAAACGTTTTTTGTGCTTTTTCAAAACGTTTGTATTGCTTATTAGTTAATAAACTTTTTGTGTTTTGTAAAACTCCTGTAGCATTCATCACGTGATCTGAAGGAACAGTAATTTTTACATCATAATCACCAAATTCTAAAGCAAACTCACCACGTCCCCAGAATTGCATATTTTGCCATCCTTCAATATCGCTATATACAGCTAATCTTGGGAAAAATTGAGCAATAACGTAGATATTGTTTCCACTTGGAAAAGGCTCATATCCAGAACGTCCACCTTCTTTGATGTAATTATTTATATTATACCACCATTTAATTGAAAACTCATAAGTTTCTCCTTGTTTTAAAGGTTTTGGAAGATTGATTCGCATCATTGTACGATTAATCATATAAGATACATCTTTACCTGCTGCATCTTTTACATAATCAATTTTAAATCCACCATCAAATTTATGTCCCATGATTTTTTTTGTAAAATCTTCTGGACTATAAACAGTATTTACACCTTCAGAACTTTGATCAGGAGATTTAGAATCTTTTGCTCTTACATTCTGATCTAACTGAACCCATAAATATTCTAAAGGATCTTGAGAATTATTGTGGTAAGTAATTTTTTCTTCTCCGTAGATGCGATTTTTATTCTCATCTAGTTCTAACTCCATCACATAATCTACCTTTTGTTGTGTGTACATTGGTCCTGGAGCACCTGAACCTGTTCTGTACATATTTGGAGTAGGTAGTTCTTCGTTTAACTGTTTAAATTTACTAATGTTGTAA
Source organism: Aureivirga marina (assembly GCF_015767265.1). GTDB lineage: Bacteria > Bacteroidota > Bacteroidia > Flavobacteriales > Flavobacteriaceae > Aureivirga > Aureivirga marina. Next base: position 155,639 of record NZ_JADPIB010000006.1, on the reverse strand, counting down.
TGACCTGTTTTTTCTTGATTTTCAGTTTCTTGAGCGAAAATTGCAGATGAAATCAAGAAAAGAGATAATAGTGAGTGTTTAAATCTTCTCATGAAAGTTAGTAATAAGTTTAGTTTAAGCTCCGAAAATACTTATTTTTTTTATACTTAACAGAATTTTATTAAAAAATTAACAATCCTTTATTTTCTCGTTTTGTTAAGTGAAAAGTTTTATATTTTCCATTGATTTCCAGTTTAATAATATTTCTTTGTTCTGGATAAGTTTCCATAATTGCCGTGTTTTTTATTTCAAACGACTTTATTTCTTCTTGAAATGGAATTTCTAAATAGAATAAAACGATATCTGTATCGTATTCTTTACCGATATATTTAAATTTTTGTTTCTTTTTATTTATCCAAATTTCAAGATGTTTTTCTACATAATTTTTCATTAACTCTTTCGCATCTGGAGCTTCTTTAGGTGTGTCTAATTCTAAATCTTTTTGATGTAAATTTTCTAAAGTCAATTCTAAATCATCAATAAAAGCATTTGAAATGATTTCAAAACTTTTGTTCTTTTCATTGTATTTTATATCTGTTAAAGAAATATAATATTTATGTAATGTAAATGAAGAAAGACTTATAATTAACAATAGGAATAAACCACTTTTTTGGATAAATTTCATGTTCAGATATATTTAATTCTGCTACAAAAATAACGAAGTTTCTAATACTATTATTTTTTAAAAAGAAATTTTTAAGAGATAATAAAATGTGTAGATTTTAATAAATGTTATTAAAAAATTGAATTTCAATAAATTAAGAAATACTTTTTTATTATATATTAAATAATTGTTAAAAAACTAAGAAGAATAGGAGGGATTTAATATTATAGTGTTATATTGCAACTCAATTTATAACAAGAGTGCCAGACAAAAATCAATTATTCTTTACTAATTACCACATTAGATTATTTGATTAAATACACCTTTTAAATAATTGTTTTTATATAACGTCCGGTACTCTTTTTCATAAACTGACTTTTCAGTATCCTAAAATTATATCTTTTTATTGAGATATGAAAAGAAATTCCTGTTTTTTATATTTATTTTATTTTTAAACTCTTAAATATGGTGTATTAATTATATTTTTGTTAAAAAAATATATTATGCGTAAATAAGAATAAAAAACGACCTGAATATTTTAAATAATTCAAGTCGTTTCTACTATTTTTTTATGCGTAAAAAATACAATTTATTCTAAAAATCAACTACATGTCAGGTTTTGTGCATAATTTTTATCACAATATTGTATTTCTTCCTTTAAATTTTCAAGCTTCGTTTCTAAATCTGTTTTATACTCTAATAACTTTATTGAAGATTCTAATTTTGCAATATCTTCATTCACTAAAGTTTTAAAATCGTCAATCATTAAAATAATACGTTCCAATTCACTCGCAATAAATTTGTCCGATTCAGAAGCTGTTTCATTTTTGTTTGAATTATTAATAAAACTATTAAAACATTCTTTTTTGCGAATAAAAACAAACAAATCTCTTCGCATATTTTTCTTTAAATCAATAATCTCTTCTCGTTTACTCCTTAAACTCTTTCGTTTAATTTTTTCTCTAAAATTTGTCAACGTTGGTCGAACCTTTTCTTCACAAACTTTACATTTAGATAAATTTATTTGTTCTGTCAACATATTATATTGCTCAATAGTCTCATCCGTTACATTTCCATTTACAAGTGGAACCAACATCAAGCGATATTTATTCTTCTGTAAAGCTTCTTCAATTTTTGCAATAGAACTTTTAATCTCATCATAATCTGCCGTATTTTTCTTAGAATCCGGCAATTTAATGATGTATAAAACATTTAAATAATTTTCCAATGTTTCATTTTTTTCAAATGCAATTGATTTATTTTTTGAAATTTGATTTAAGGTAATAGTAAACGTTTTTACATCTTGTAATTCAGAATATTTTTCTAAATATTGATTTGCAAGTGTAAGTAATTCTCGATATCTAGGTGCAAAATCATTTTGATAAGAAGAGTTATTTTCAAAAATAGAATTGTTTTCATCAATAATTTTTAATAATGTTCGATAAGAAGACATCACAGAATAAAGATTTAATTCTTTACTTGCAATAGTTGTTTTCTTGTATTCACGAGAAAAAATGTTGATATTTTTCTTAAAATCAATAAATGCAGTGTAAAATTCTAATAATTTTCTTTGTTGCTCACAAACCTTTTCTGTATTGATGCTCGTTTGACAATCTTTTGTAATTCTCTGCTCGTAACCAGCCACAAAATCAGAATCAATTTTATCTCCTAAAACAGCTGGCGGAACATATTTAGAACGATAATTTACAACAATGAAATATGGAATTCCTCTAATATTTAAAATCTTACTTAATTTTTCAATATTCAATTCCGCAGAAATATTATCATCATGAATTTTCTGTACATATTTATCCAACTTATTTTGAACTTCTTTTAATTTTCTAATTGGTAAAGAATTAAAAGTATACACCTTGATAGAATGTGGTTTTTTCTCAAAATTTGTATCATTATACAGATTGATAGAAGAACGAAAAGTATATTGTCTTTTTGAAAAACTTTGTTTAAAAAATCTTCCTAATTCTCCTAAAAGACTCATAATTCCATTGGTTGGTTCAGGTGCTTCTGCAATATTGATTAATTGATCAGAAAGTGCTCTTAAAAATTTATTTCGATTGCTATCCGTTACAATAATTCCATCGATATCTGCATTTACAACACCATTAGTTTTTGCAAGAGGATAATCATCTAAAAGACGAATTCGTTCATTTCTTTCATAATGTAATTTTGTGATGTTATTTTTTCGGTCAGATTCAATTTGATAACTATATAAAGGATAAACCAAATTGTTCTGTTTGGCATCAAAATAATTTGGAAGCGTAGCTGTTAAAGTTAAATGCTCCACTTTTTCTCCTTTATTCTTTTTCGTCCTAACTAAATTGATAAATGAATTTTCATTATACAAATAAAAATCTGTAGTCAAAAATTGCCACTCTTCTGAGAAATTAAATCCAAAATAAGCATCGTGAACCAATTTGGTTGTTATTTTTCCGTTTTGAGAAAAAGCAATGCTAAGATTCAAAAATAATAATAAATAGAGTAAAAGTTTTTTCATATTTCTTTAAAAATTTAACAAGTGTTGTTAAAAAACGAGCACATTTATAAAAAGACAAATCTACCTTAAAACTTGAAAATTGCAAATTTTCTTTTTTCTTTTGTAAAATCTATGAACATTATATTTTTTTTAACAAAAAATTAACCCACAAAATAATAACGATAAAAACATCTATTTATGAAACAATTTTACAGTTTTTTTGTAATCGCTTTATTTTCAGTAATTACAATTTCAGCACAACAAAAGAAAATTTTATTTATTGGAAATAGTTATACTGGAGCCAATAATTTACCAAATTTAGTAAACCAGATGGCAACCTCAACTGGAATCGATTTAATGGTCGATAGTCACACTCCAGGAGGAACTAGATTGATGAATCATGCCGCAAGTGCGCAGACTTTGGCTAAAATTAATGCAGACCAATGGGATTTTGTGGTTTTGCAAGCGCAAAGTCAAGAACCTTCTTGGGGAATAGCACAAGTAGAGGAAGAAGTTTTTCCTTATGCAACAACTTTATGTGATCAAATAAGAGAAAACAATGCTTGTTCGATTCCTGTTTTTTATACAACATGGGGAAGAGAAAATGGAGATGCAAGTAACTGTCCATTTGTTCCTGAAGTTTGTACTTTTGAAGGGATGAATAATCAATTAATTGATCGCTATACAACAATGGCAAATGATAACGAAGGTTATATCTCGCCTGTAGCTGTTGTTTGGGCAAATATTCGTGAAAATCATCCTGAAATTGATTTGTATACTGGTGATGGTTCCCATCCGACATTATCAGGTTCTTATCTTGCAGCTTGTACTTTTTACACAATCTTTTTTCAAGAAGATCCAACAGAAATTACTTTTAATTCTTCCTTAGAGACAGAGACAACGACAATCATTAAAAATGCAGTAAAAGAAATTGTGTTCGATGATTTAGAAAATTGGAATGTTAATGCTTATGATCCTATTGCAAATTTTGTTTTTACACAAAATGAAAATGAAATTACACTAACAAATACTTCTGGTTTAAGCGAAACTTATTCTTGGGATTTTGGTGATGGTTCTGAAATTTCTACAGAAGAAAATCCTGTGCATACTTATACAGAAGCTGGAACGTATACAATCACATTAACTGCTGAAAAATGTGGAGCAGAAAATGAAAAAACTCTTGAAGTTACAATTTCAGAAAGTTTAAATGTGGAAGTACAAGAAATTAAAAATATCAGAATTTTCCCTACAGTTGTAGAAGATAAAATTTCAATTATTGGAAATATAAATGGGAAACAAATTTCAATCCATAATTCTATTGGAAAATTAGTAAAAGAAGCTGCTTTTCAAAAAGAGATTTCTCTTAAAGAACTTACTCAAGGAATTTACTTTATAAATATTTTAGACAAAAACGGAGAAGTTTTAAAGTTTAAAATTTTAAAGAAATAAAAAATAGCACAATAGAAGCACAACTTTAGATATTCTGAAGTTGTGTTTCTATTATTAATATTGCTTAAAAAATAAATGAAAACTATTTGAACTTAAACGAGTTTTTGAGTCTTTTTCATTTTCTTTTGTGTAAATAGTAGAATGATTGTAATTGCAATAAATCCTAAACTAATAATTTGAGAAGGAGAAAGGAAAGTAATTCCTAAATCACCTCTTTCATCTGATCGGAAAAATTCAATTGCTAGTCGGAAAATTCCATAAAACAATAAATAAACTGGAATGCGATTTTCAAATTTCACTTTAAAAATTAAATAAAAGAAAAGTAGAAAATCAAAAATAGCTTCGTAAAGTTGTGTTGGATGAATCTTATGATTTCCATGTTCTAAAAAAGGTAAAGAACCTTCTGGAAAAGAAATTCCAGTAAAAGTATCTGTTTCTGCTCCATAGCAACAACCTGCGAAAAAACAGCCGATTCTTCCGAATCCTTGAACTAAAACTAAAGGAGGAACTATTAAAAGTATATTTTTTTTAAAATTAAGTTTAAAGATTAAGTTTCCAATTAAAAAAACTATAAAACCAGTAATAATTCCACCCAAAAGTGTAAAACCTCCATTTTTAAAATTTTCGAATGTAAATTCCATATTATGATAAAACATTTCAAAGAATCTTGCACCAATAAAACCTAAAATTAGTGTGGCAATAATGACTAATTTTAATTTGTAATCTTCTTGAAATGGAACTTTATATTTTTCACTTTCTTTATCAAAAAATAAAAAACCAAAGACTAATCCGATTCCAATCCATAAATTATACAATGGAAAAGAAATATGTAAAAATTCTAAATTCTGGAGCATTTTGTATTAATATATAATATCTTCTTTTTCTTGTTTAAAACAAATAATTCCTCCAATTAAGAAAAGAATTCCAACAAAAACATTTAAATAATTATTCACTAAAATTCCAGCAATAGAAACCACAGCAGCAATTAACATTAAAATTCCAGCAACGTTTGGCTTAGATTTTCCTAAAATTCCTCCAATTAATCCTAAAACTCCAGCGATAAGTAAAACCCAAAGCATGATTCCTCCAAATTCTACAGAACTTTTTAATTCTGGATCAGCGATAAATTGTTCCGTAATTTCTTGAATTTCTCCGTTAGAAACTTCATCTCCATAAGATTGAACTTCTTGAACGAATTCCATAAATTTCCCATTACCAATTGCACATATTGGAGAACATAAAGCTCCCGGAATTCCTAAAACTCCTCCAATAATTCCTAGAACTAATGGTGTTTTTGATGTACCTTTTTGACTCATTTTTATTTGTTTTGATTGTTAATTTTTGATTAGCACTTTTTAAAGTTACTAAGTTTTAAAAAGCAATTATAAATTTTTTATTAAATAAGTAGTAATTATTTTTAAAATGTTACAAGATGTGTATTTAGATTTTGTACTTTGTTTAAATAAGATTTGAAAGACACCTAATAAATGGAAGAATTAGAAGAATATTTAATACAGAATTTCGATGTTTCTAAAAATGAAATAGATAATGTCTTAGAAAAATTTCAACTAATTGAAATAAAGAAAAATGAATATCTTTTACGAAGTGGAGATATTTGTGAATATATTTATTTTGTTGTTTCAGGATGTTTGCGTACTTTTTTTTATAATTCTGAAGGATTTGATTCTACTAGATATATTGCTTTTGAAAACAATTTTATTGGACCACTTCACAGTTTTATACAACAAATTCCTAGTAATGAAAATATAAGTGCAGTAGAACAGAGCAAAGTCTTAAGAATTTCACATAGAGATTTTAAAGAAGGAATGAATTCAATACCTGTAATTAAAGATTTGTACATTCAATTTTTAGAAAAAGCCTATATCATGAATTATTGGAGAATTGAAACATTTTTGAGTTTAGATGCAAAAGAAAGGTATGTATATTTATTTAATAATAATAAACTTATGATAAAAAGACTTCCAAATAAAATTCTTGCATCATTTATTGGAATTGCACCTGAAAGCTTGAGTAGAATTAAATCGAAAATTTAATTTATTAACTAATGTTAATGTTTTTATTATCCAACTAATTTAAATTTGTAAAATCATTTTACAATTAAAAATTATGAAAGCAAGAATAAACATAAAGCAAATAGTATGTTATTTTATGTTACCATTAATGCTACTTTCTGCTTTTTTTAAAATTTTTAGGTTTGGACCAGCTGAAACATTTTATGCATACCCATTACCTGAAATTATGTTGACGGGAATTCCATATATTGAAATAATTGGAGGAGTTTTGTTATTTATAGGAGCAAAAAAAATAATTTTTAGAGCTATTGGTGGAATTGTTTTAATCCCACTTTTAGTAGGAGCAATTTTTTCACATATCGTTTTTGGATGGCTTCATTTATTTAATGGAATAAATGAAAATAAAATATTAGTCTTGCCTTCTTTTTTAACTTTATGTATTGTTTTATGGATTTCATATAAACCAATTAAAAAATTATTTCTTAATCTAGGTTAATGCACAAAAAATCGCATAATTCTAAATTTGCTACATCCTTTTTAAAAGAACTATTTTACAATACATTTTATGACGAGGCCAAACATGTAGATACCCCAAATATCGTGATTGTTTGGCCATTTTTATATTTTTTAAAATGATAAAATTATAGTTATTTTTTTCCAATTGAGATTTAATAATTATTTTTAAATTGTTTTAAAAATGATGAAGAAAGAATGCTGAATAAAGCACAAATAGCAATTAAAACAATTTATATAAGTATCATAGGTAACTTTTTGTTAGCTGTGGTAAAGGCAACTTCTGGAATCTATGGAAATTCTTATGCTTTGGTTGCAGATTCTCTAGAATCTTGTGTTGATGTTTTTGCTTCTTTAATTGCTTTAATTGCTTTGCGTTATGCAGCAAAACCTCCTGATGAAGATCATCCATATGGCCATGGAAAAATCGAACCTTTAATTACTTTTTTGACAGTTCTTTTCTTGGTAAGTACAGCTACAATTATCGCACATCAAAGTATTATTAATATTCAAGAACCTCATGAGCCACCAAAAACTTTTACACTTTTTGTTTTAGGAATAATTATTATTGGTAAAGAAATTTTTTATCGTGTTTTAACTAAAAAAGGGAACGAAACAGATAGTAGTCTTTTAAAAGCGGAAGCTTGGCATCATCGTGCAGATTCTTTAACTTCTGGAGCTGCGTTTATTGGAATTTTAGTTGCGGTAATTTTCGGTGAAAAATATGCTGCGGCAGATGATTGGGCTGCATTATTTGCTTCTGCGATTATTTATTATAATAGTTTCTTGATTTTTCGCCCAGCTTTTGGTGAAATTATGGATGAAAACTTATATGATGATTTGATTTTAAAAATTCGAAAAATTGCTAAAGAAAATCCGAGAGTTGTAGATACTGAAAAATGCTTTGTTCGAAAAACAGGAATGTATTATTTTGTAGATTTACATTTGATTGTTTCTGGGAAAATAAGCGTAAAAGAAGGGCATGAAATTTCACATGAAGTTAAAAAAGAAATTATCACAAAAGAAAAAGATATCATTGATGTTTTAATTCATATCGAGCCAGATGAATAAACCAAAACTAATCAAATCAGTTTTGGTAATTAATCTATTTATTTTCTTTGATTTTCCCAATTAAAAAAGGAAATTTTGTAAATCCATCTTGATCGATAAAATGTTTTCCTTCATTTAATAAATGAAAAGAACTTTCCAATTTTATTGCTAATTCTTCAGAAAATTTAAAAGAAATAATATCATCATCTTTTGCAGAAATAGAAATGATTTTTGAACATGATTTTTTAATTTTTTTATAATCTAAATCAATTTCCACAAATTCTTGTAATTCTGGAATTGGAGTTTTTTCTGTAAATCCAGAAATTAAATACAAACTATGAATTTTTGTGTTTTTCTGATTTAAATAATGTAATAAACTGACACAACCTAAACTATGACCAATTAGAATTGTTTTTTCATCTAAATATTGAATTTCATTATTTAAATGCTTTTCCCATTCTTTAAGTTTTGGAGCTTGTGAATTTGGCATTGAAGGAATAATTACTTCAAAATTTTCTTTTTCTAATTCTTTTTTAAAATGTGGAAACCAATTTGCATTCGGATTTGCTGTGTAACCGTGAATTAAATATATTTTTTGTTTTTCTTCTTTCATTTTTTATTTAAATAAAGATTAAATGGGCGCAAATGTAGTTTTTATTTCTTTTAAATTTTAATGTAATTTTACTCTAAAATTTATCCCATGCAAAAAATCCACTATTTCAATAACATAAATGATTTTCTAGAAGATGTAAATATTCCAACTTTAAAATTTTCCGAATTTTATATTGTGAAATTTGAAGATTATGATTCGAATGAAAATGGAAAATCACCTTATTCACATGATTATTTTGAAGTTTCTTTTTCTTTAGGTTATGATGCCATTGTTTCAGTGGATGAAAATTCTGAAAATGCAAAAGATTTTAATTTAACTTTTGTTTCTCCAAGACAAATTGCAGATTGGAAATTGAATTCAATGCAAGAAAAACGAAATAGTTATATGATTTTGTTTAAACCAGAATTTTTACCTTTTGCTTCGAATGTTTTTAATATTTATGACAATTTTCCTTTTTACAATAGAAATACAAAAGCGAGTTATAAATTAACGCCAGATTTTCGTGCAGAAATAGTAAAACAATTTCAACAAATTTATACAGAATATAAAAGCGGAAAAGAAGATTCTTTAGAGTTTTTAAAATCGTATTTGACAATTTTACTTTTCTCTATTAAAAGAGAATTAAATAATTCCGAAAAAATTCACTACATTAGGACAAGAGCAGAAGAAATTGCATTTCGATTTGAAAATTTGGTTAAAGAAACAAAACAAAAAAATCAAAAAATTGCTTTTTACGCAGATAAATTGAATTTAAGTGTTGTTTATCTTTCCGAATGTGTGAAGAAAGTTACAGGAAAAACTACAAAACATATTATTGATGATTATGTTATTTTAGAAGCTAAATCGCTTTTAAAACAATCGAATGCGACAATTTCTGAAATTGCTTATGAACTTGGTTTTGATGAAAGTTCAAATTTTACAAAGTATTTTAAAAAATTAACTGGAGTAAATCCAAAAACTTATAAAGAAAAAGAATAAATGTTTTGGGAAGAATTAGCAGAAAAAACAAATGGAATTTATTTAAATAAAGAGGAAGGATTTTTAATTGGAAAAAATGATATAGAAGTTATTTCCTATCCGAAAAATTGTATAAAAATTTATAGGAAAAAATTCAGAAATTACTGGTCTTTTGGAAATCCTAATTATGAAAAAATAAAATTAGAATTATTATTTTCTGAGAAAGATTTAGATACTTGTAAAATCATAAGAAATTCTTGGTTAAAAAGAATGTTTACAGGAAAAGAATATTCTTATATAGGAAATCAATTATTTATACAAGAAATACTAAAATCCAAAAGTATGCAATTCTTTAAAACAATTCCGAATTTAAAGATTGTAGTGAAGTCGAATTATATCATTATTTCTGGAAAGATTTATGGAGAAATGCAGATGAATTTGCAAGTTTTAGTTTTTGAAGCAAAATATTTTAAAGAAGATGTAGATAAGAAATAAATAAACTAAAAAAGGATTATTTACCTAGAATTTTACAATTTTTACCTGAAAAACGATTATCTTTTAAGAGTGATTTGTTATTAATTTTGAACTCTTAAAACAAGTAAAGATGAAGCAAATTTTCCCAGATATTTGGCAAGGTGAAGCAGGCGTACAATTCGGAACTTTAAGTATTCGAGCTTATTTTTTAAAAACTTCTGAAGGCAATATACTTTTTTATAATACAAAACAAGAAGAAGATTTTGAAGATATTCAAGATTTAGGAGGGTTGGATTATCAATTTTTAAGTCATTGTCATGAAGTGGATGCGTCATTAAAAGAGAATAAGAAAAAATTTCCTTTAAAATTAGCTGGACAACCAAATTTGAAAAGGTATTTAGAAGGAATTACAGATTTGGATATCTCTTTTGATTTTCAAGAAAATACGCCAACTATCGGAAACGTGATTGTTATTCCAACTCCTGGACATACAGATTCTAGTTTGTGTTATTATTATAAATCACCTTTTGGAAAATCGCATCTTTTTTTAGCTGATACGTTATATAATGATAACGGAACATATCGAACATTAGTCGTGAGACAAGATGGAGGAAATGTTGAAGAACTTCGAAAAAGTCTTTTAAAATTAAAAGAATTGCAAGTGGATGTTGTATATCCGAGTGTTGCTGTTGGAGTTGCAAGTAATTATTTTGAAGTTTCAAATAAAGAATGGAAAGAATTAATTGAGGGTTTAATAAATAGGTTATAAATGGTTTTAGTATTTAAAACAAAATTGAAGCAAATTCAAGAACATTTTGTAAAAACAGTATTATCAGAATTTCAAGAGATTGAAAAAATTCAAATTGATTTTGAAGATATCGATAAAGTTCTTCGAATTGTATCTAAAAAAGATTTGACAAAAGATATTATTCGAAAAATGAAAGAAAATAGATTGTATTGCGACGAATTGTTAGATTAGTTGTTAAAAATAAGAACCTAGAAAATCATCAGACAAATATTGTTTGGTGATTTTTTGATTTAAATACTATTTGAAAAAAAATAAAAACATAGAAATTTACTTTTTTAACCTAAAATACAATAATAAAACAATGATTTTAAACTCGTAATTTTGTTTTACTAATTAAAAACCTAAAGTTATGAGTACTAAAAAATTAATCCCAGCATATTTTATTGGAAGTTCATTCATGCCTGAAGGACATGGAGATATAATGCCTTATGGTGAAGCAGCACATCCAATTTTAGAAAGAGAAGGAGGAGAGTTAATTGTTGCAGGTTTTACGGAGCAACATTTAGAACATTTCGAAGGAGAATGGAAAGAAAATGCCAAACTAACAATTTTTAAATTTCCTTCGATGGAACATTTAATGCGTTTTTGGAATTCTCCTGAATACCAAGCAGTCAAACATTTAAGAACAGATGTGATTCCACCGAATTTTACATTTGCAGTTGAAGGCTATGATCCATCTGTTTTTTCTTATGAAGAAAAGGAATAGTTGAAAATATCGAATGGAGTTGATTTCAGAGTTTTAAATAAAAAACACTATTTGCGCAATGCAGATAGTGTTTTTTTGAATTATGATTATAAAATCCTCTTTTAACAGAGGGAAACTAAAAAATGTTCGATTCATAAAAATTTATTCCTCGAAACCTTCTGACATACTATGACGAACTAACAAACCAGTCATTACAGAAGAAACAACTAATTTTGTATTTTCGTCAATCGTATTGTGCATCCAAACTCTTCCATTATTTAATAAAGAAACTGCTGCGATAGATTTTCCATCTTGGATAAATTCAAAACCATGAACATCAATATTTATCCAATTAGCTTGATTTTCAATCTTTTTTACAGCTTTTAAAATAATTTTTTCTTTAGGGTTATGATTATTTACTATTTCTCCAGTCGTAGTATTTTCCCAAGAACCACCATCTGGTTCATAAATGATAAAATCCCAATTTAATTTTTCATTTTTAATACTTCCAGCAAAATAATCCTCATGATGAATAGAAATTGCAAAAAAATCATCAAGTAAAGGTATTTCAGCGCTTTTAAATTCTCCAATACAAAAGACTTCTGCTTTTTGATTATCAGGTGTTATTTGCTCAAAACGCAATTTTTCTTTTGCTCCTTGGAAATGTACTACAAATGGAAAGTTATAACCAAGATTCCAACCTCTTTTTATTTTAGAAGTTTTGAATTCCCCAAAGCGAATAATTTGATTGAATTGCCAACCTTGTCTTCCACTTACTTCGTGAATAGTTGTCTCTTGTTTCAAATCATTCGAAAGAACGATATTTGGTGTTTTACATGAAGAAAACAATGCGAAACCAAGAATAAGAGCTGTTATTGTTAATTGATTCTTACGCAACATAGGTTTACTTTATTAAATGTTATTTAGTATTCAATGCGCTAATGAAACAATTATTTTGGATGTTTCCCTACCTTTTCTTGTTAAAAAAAATACTTTAACATTTTATAACGCTTAAAACCATTGTTTTATAAATAAAAAAGAACGCTTGAATAAAAAATATTTTACAAGTTTTTTTGGAAATAAATAGGAGTAAAAGTTTTAAAATACACAGAAATTATAGTAAATTTTACAAGTTTTATAAACCTAAAAAAGACGAAGAAAAATGAGTAAGAAAATCAAAATTACGGTTTTTAATTCAAAACAATGGGTAGTAGATTCTTTTTCAAAAATAAATCAAAAATTTCATTTCGAATTAGATTTTCAAGAAACAAGATTGTATTCTAAAACTGCTTTATTAGCGAATGGAAGCGATGCTGTTTGTGTTTTTGTAAACGATGATGTAAATGCTGAAGTTATTGAAAAATTACACGATTTAGATGTGAAATTAATTGCTTTACGTTGTGCTGGATTTAATAATGTTTCCATTGAAAAAGCTAAAGAAATAGGAATGGAAGTTGTTCGTGTTCCTGCGTATTCTCCTTTTGCTGTTGCCGAACATACTTTGGGATTAATTTTAAGCTTAAATCGAAAATTTCATAAAGCGTATAACCGAGTACGTGAAGGGAATTTTGCTTTAGATGGATTGTTAGGATTTGATATTCATGGAAAAACAATTGGTGTGATTGGAGCAGGTAAAATTGGACAAACTTTTATTAAAATGATGTCTGGTTTTGGTTGTGAAATTTTAATTTATGATATGTATGAAAATCAAGAAATGAAAGATCTAGGAGCAAAACACGTTTCTTTAAATACATTATATCAAAAATCAGATATTATTAGTCTTCATTGTCCTTTAACTAAAGAAACTTTTCATATGATTGACGAACAAGCAATTGAAAAGATGAAAGATAAAGTGATGATTATTAATACAAGTAGAGGAAAATTAATTGATACGGATGCAGTGATTAAAGGTTTGAAATCAAATAAAATTGGCTATTTAGGTTTAGACGTTTATGAAGAAGAAGAAGCTTTGTTTTTTGAAGATTTAAGCGAAACAATTATTCAAGATGATCAATTTGTTCGTTTACAAACTTTTCCAAATGTTTTGATCACAGCACATCAAGCTTTTTTTACAAAAGAAGCAGTAACAAATATTGCAGAAACAACTTTTGAGAATATTCATGATTATTTTATCGAAGGAAAAGTGGAAAATAGTGTGATTATTGAATAATAAATTTAAAAATCAATTAAAAAATGAACGTAGAAGAATATAAAAAAGCAGTTTTAAAACAGTTTAATTCCTATAAAACATTTGCAGAAAAAACGATTTCACAATTAGATGAAAAAGATTTGTTTTGGCAATATAATGAGGAAAGTAATTCTATAGCTATTATCATTCATCATATGTATGGAAATATGCTTTCAAGATGGACCGACTTCTTAACTTCAGATGGCGAAAAAGAATGGCGAAATCGAGAAAAAGAATTTGAAAATTTAGCAACCACAAAAAAGCAATTAATGCAAAATTGGGAAAAAGGTTGGAATTGTCTTTTTGATGCGATTTATTCTATTAATGAAGAAACTATAAATTCGGATATTTATATACGAAATGAAAAACATTCTGTAGTGGATGCTTTAAGTCGACAAATGATGCATTATCCGTATCATATTGGACAAATTACATTTATAGGAAAAATGATTTTAGGTGAAAAATGGAAAAGTATGTCTATTCCAAAAGGAAAATCGGAAGAATTTAATAAAGAAAAATTTGGAAAAGGAAAACATTAAAAAAAGCAACTAATTAAAGTTGCTTTTTTGATTATTTCTTGAATATTTTTTTAATATAAAATTCATTTCCAATTTTGACTTTCAAAATATAAATTCCTACATTCAATTTAGAAATATCAATTTTTTCAAAATTATTTTTTTGTTGATGAACTAATTTTCCTAAAGAAGAATAGAGCTGAATATTAGAAATGTTTTTATTTGATATAGTTAAGTAATCACTTGTTGGATTTGGGTAAATTTCTAATTGTTTTGAATTATAATCTTCTATAGCCAAAGAAGAATCTATAGTGAATTCTTTCTTATTTACATTAAAAAAGATATTGTCAATAGCTTCTACTTTAATTCTTGCTTTTTCAGTATTTAAATTTGGTAAAGTAATTATTTCACTTCCATCATTTTCTGTGATTTCTGATAAAATGTGAGGAAAAGTAATTCCTCCATCTGTAGATAAACTGATTTTTACAAATTTTGTGTTTATAGGCTCTATGTCAGTTTCACCTACTTCCCAAGTAATTAATTGTTCTGAATTGCTTGGGTAAATCGTATAGTTTTCACTTTGACTTGTTACTATAAAAGGATTGGAATTTGTTACTTCTATTTGAATATCATCAGAATTAATTCCACTTGCGTTTATAATGGTATCATTAAATTTTAATTTAAAATTATCATTTACAGTTACTCTAATATTCATAAATCTTGGTGTAGTTGGTAATTGAGCATATTGACCAATAATAGTATTTTGTAAAACTGTTGTCATTTTTGGAAAAGTTCTACTTGGATTTTCAGTTGGTAATAAACGCATAAAAAGTGTTCCTTGTGAATCATCTTCAACAGGGAAATTTTGTTGGATTCCTCGATCCATATTATCCCAAACATAAGTTAAATTTTCAGAATCAACATCTGTTGCGTATGCAGTTAAAGTAAAAGGAGTTTCTTTTGGAATTGCAACATCAGGACCTGCATTAACTTCTGGAACTTTATTACCAGTTGGATAATTTATTCCAAGTTCAGGATTATTATTTAAGTTTAAAACTAAAGAATGGTAAGAAGTTGCGTGCGCTCTTCCTTGTCCATTTCCACCTTGAATTGTCCAATTTCCATTTTCAGTTTCATAATTATTCATTCCACCATTTGCAATAGTATGTGGCTGTGAAAATTGATGTCCGATTTCATGTCTAGTAACAGGGATATCTAATCCACCAGAAATTCCAGCTTTATAACTTCCAGCACAACCACCACCATGTTGAGAATTTGCTAAAATGACATGACTAACATCATAATTTTCTACGCCGATTATATTATCAATAACTTCTACTTGATCAGCCATAATTATTCCCACATTATCACAACCACCAGAATTTTCAGGCATATCATTCCACGGATCTGTTTCTGGATTTTCAAAAATGAGTAATTCATTATGTTGAACCAATTCAAAATACATACAATATTCTCTTCCATAAATTAAATTAATCTCATCAATCCATTCTTTTAAAAGAATTTTCACTTGTTCAACACCTCCATTTTCGGTTGTAAATTCTCCTGTACAGGAAACTGCCATTCGAACAATTTTTAAATTTTCACCTCTACTTAAATTCGTGTCAATAAATTCAGAAGGACAATTTAAAATTGTAGTTTTAGGATAAAAAACAGAATAAGATTCTTGATTTATATGATCTTCCGAAAATAAAAAACCAAATTCTGAAGAAATTTGATTCATAGGATATTCAAAATCATTATTCCAACTCCATTGTGCTCCTAGAAGAAATAAACTTCCTCCATTTTGAACAAATGTTTTAATCAAATTAATCTGACTTTCTGAAAATGGTTCAGAATTATTGTGATTATTTGCTAATATGAGGATATCTGTATTATTTAAAATAGTTGAGGTTAAATTTGCAGACGTGTTTTCTATAGAATATCCATTATTTTCTAATTCTTGTTGTAAAATACTAGAACTAGCAGAATTTAAACTACCATTTTTAATTGTAATTCTTTTTTCATTTTGATTTTCATTCAACCAATTTATGGAATTAAGAAAAAAAGATAAATTATCCGCTTCTTGGATATAACTATCTATGAAATAATAATAATCACCAATTCCAAGAATTTTTCCATTTTCAAATTCATTTTTAATAGCAACAAATTCCTTGTTTAAAGTACATGTTGTACTAATAATTGGGATTACATTTTCTTCATCAGTTATTTCAATTTTTCCAGAATAACCAATTACATAAATATCATCAACGTTTTCAAAAATAGATTCTAAATCTTGAGAAAAAAGATTTAAACTAAATGAAATAATTAAAATTAATAAGAGCTTTTTTTTAATGAGGTTAGTTGTTTTCATATGTTAAATGTTAATTTTTTAATAATATACAATTTTATTGCTGTATTTTATTTTAAAAATTTAATCTAATTGAATATCTTAAAAAATGCTTGAAATTTGAAATAAGAACTGTTTATTTGTAGATATTTTAAAACAAAACTGAAATGAATCAAAAAGAACTTAAAGAGTTTTTAGATTTTAAAGTAAAAGAATATAATACAATAGATTTTATAGAAACAGATCCTATTCAAATCCCACATAAATTCACTTTAAAAGAAGATATAGAAATTGCAGGATTTTTAGCAGCAACAATTGCTTGGGGAAATCGTAAAATGATTATTAGGAATTCAAATAAAATGATGGATCTAATGGGGAATTCTCCATATGATTTTATTTTAAATTTTGAAGATAAACATACTGAAAAATTGGAAGGATTTGTACATCGAACTTTTAATGCAACAGATTTTTCCTATTTTTTGAAAGCATTAAAACATATTTATAAGAACAAAGGAGGAATGGAAGCAATTTTTACAAAACATGCTACAAAAACTTCTACACAAATAGCAATCTCAGAATTTAAAAAAGTATTTTTTGAATTAGAACATTTACAACGAACACAAAAACATGTTTCTGATCCAAGAAAAAAATCGGCTGCAAAACGAATAAATATGTTTCTTCGTTGGATGGTTCGAAATGATGAAACTGGAGTGGATTTTGGCTTATGGAAAGAAATTTCACCTGGAGCTCTTTCTTGTCCTTTGGATGTTCATAGTGGAAATATTGCTAGAAAACTTGGTATTTTACAAAGAAAACAAAATGATGCAAAAGCTTTAGAAGAGTTGGATATTGCTTTAAGAAAAATGGATAAAAAAGATCCTGTGAAATATGATTTTGCGTTGTTTGGTTTAGGTGTTTTTGAAAGTTTTTAAAAAAAAAGAAGTAAATGTAAATTTACTTCTTTTTTCATTTTTTATTCTTTATAAACTATTCTGCTTCCGGCCCAATTATCTCCATCTCTTGTCATTCCCATAAAGTTTATATAAATATCTGAAAATTCATTTAAAGGAGGCAATTGAATAGAATTTATATAAGTTCCAATATCGTCCCAATCATCATAATTTGTAGTAACGCTTCCATCTGCATTAAATGCCATTGAAAATTTTATTTGGAATCCCCAATCAGATGATAATCTATAAGTAAGCCAACGTGCATTAGTTTCTCTTTTTGTAATATCAACATGTTGTATGTAGATTTTTTGTGGAGTTTGATAAATATATGTTACGGCTTTTTTACCTTCTCCTAATTTATTCATTAATGCTTCTGCATTATCCCAAACATAAGTCCAGAATTTTTCATTTAATTCATTTGCTTCAAGAGTTATATTTCCAACTTGACCAACTAGTGGTAAATTTGTTATTTCATGAACTATAATATCATTTGTAAAAGGTGTAGCTGGAATTCTTTCACTTGGCAAAGTTTGACCAATATAAACATTATACATCATATCATCTTCATTATATAATTTATCTCCATAATAATACAGCCTACTATCTGAAGTTAAATTTTGATAATCAGGAATTTGATCTGGAGCTTCAATAGCGAAATAAATCTGATCTGCAACTATTGCAATTTCATTTGCTTTTTTTCTGTGCCATCCTAAAACTCCATATTTTTTTTGACTTTTAACTTTTAATCCTATACTTTTATAGAAATAATAATTTTCATTGAAAAAAATTGTTTTAGCTCTAAGATGATCAGAATGATATGCAAAACATACTCTTCTAACTCCAAATATTCCAACATAACTTTGCTCACAAGGTTGAATATTTCTTAATTCTTCTGCTTTGTCTAATAAAGTTTCTGTATGAGCATTGTTAGAGCTATTTGAACTACCAGATCCACCAGCACTTAAACAAGGAAGAGATATAAAAAAATCAGATGGAGTACTAATATCATTTGCTGTAATAGGAGCTGTTACTTTTGTAGGCTCAAAACACGGTTCATCTAATTTACTTAAATATAAAGGCGAAAAAGCAGAAATATGATTACTTATTTGAATTACCCCTCGTTCGATATTATAACCATCATAATCTTCTGTTGTATTAAATCCAGCTGAATATACAAGTTCATCTATTTCATTTTTATATTCTAAATCAGAAAATAATAAACCAATTGGAGTAAATCTATAATATTTATTACCAATAATAACTTCCCTTTTAACAGTTAAAATAGATGCTACATTTTCATCATTTACAAGATCATCATCTTGTTCAATTTCTTTTCCATTAGAAACTCTAAGAGATTTTTCTTCTAACCATGGTTGAATATTTTTATCATCTTCTAAATGAAAATATGGAAATAAAGGAGTGAAGTTTTGATCATAATATCCATACATTATTTCTGAAATAGAATCATCATCTAAAGTTTTCAAATGATCAACAAAGGAACCCAGTTGGATTTCATCATCAAATTTTAGAATGCCATTTAAAACAGTTGGATAAAAATCAATTTTTCTAGAATCTAGAGTTTTGTTTGTTGCTAAATTAACATCTTCCTCTTTTGTACAAGATGTAACAAGTAATATTACTAAAAAAAATTTAGTAAACAATTTAATCGTTTTCATAATATATTTATTTTATTTCATAGACTTATTAGTAGCAATTTTCTATAAATATAGAGAAAAAGTTAAATAATTAAAAATAAATGCTTAAAAAAGTTAAAAAAAATTATATTTGATACTTAAATAAAATAATGATGAAATTGAATTACGAATTATTAAAGGAAGTTTATATAAAAAAAGGATACGAGTTTTTTGATAGAGGAACGTATAATTTAAATTTATTTGGAATTCGTTCGAATGATTTAAAAGTGAATGAGTTTAACGATTTTATGGGAATTGCTTATAAAGATGAACTTGGAAATGATCAAGTTTTTGTGTTTAAAGCAAGTACAAAACCAGGTTTGTATTATTTAAAACATAAAAAATTAAACGAAAATGGAACAGCAATTTTAATTCCAAATCAATACAAATCTGCTTGGCGTCTGGGATATCATAAAGGTTATGAAGCATTACAACAAAATACAACGAATTTCAAGGTTTGGAGAGATGCAGATAGCGATGGAGAATTTGATTATTCAGGAGATATTTATTCTGATGTAGCAGGATTAAATGCGCATACGACAAGTTTTAAATCAACAATTGAAAGAGTTGGAAAATATAGCGCAGGATGTCAAGTAATTCAAGACGATAAAGAATTTTTGATTTTCCTTTCAATCATTAAGAAATCGTTGGATTTCTATGGAAATAGTTTTACATACACATTATTTACAGAAGACGATTTTATAAACAATAAAAATTAAAAGAAAATGGGATTAAAAAGTGCATTAAAAAAATTAGACGAAGCAGTAGAAGATTTAACATCGTTACATGTACAAACTTTTGTAGGAACAATTCAATCTACTGATGAAAATGTAAAGTTTTCAGATATTAAAACTTTAGTAAATAACAGCGATACAAACTCAGATGTAAAATTAGTTGCAGAAACTTTAGCGCAATTTGATGGAGATTCATACAATTTTGTAAATGAAGATTGGGATCAATTGCCTAAAATAGCAATTGAAATTCATAAAAACGCTGTAAAATCAGGGGTAGAAACTAGATTAGGACTTTTAGATTTATTTAAAGATTTAATTGACTAAAATGACTTTCTCTAGAGAATATCCTAGTTATGATTTTCTAAATTCAAAGGATGCTGTTTCTAAAATAGCATCCTTTGAGTCTTTAGTGGAGAAAGCTTCTGATGAAGGAGTGATTAGTGATTTACCAAAAGATGAATCGGAAACATATGATTATGCAAAGCAGCGAATTCGAATTCAAACAATTGCGACAAGATTATATCTTTTGGGGTATTTAAATAGAAAATTAAAATTAAAAGAAGGGAAAGAAAATCGAAGAAGATTACGATTAATTAAAGAAGCTGTTGGGAAATTTCAACAAGAATGCGATTTAAAACAAGATTTTTGGGTTGGTGAGCAAACATGGAATGCTTTGGATGAATTGGTGAGTTTTGAATCGGAAATGAATGAAAAATTTTGGTTTGATGGAGAAGAAATAAAAGATTCCAGAAAATTTGCTTTACATCGTGCTTTACAGCTTCGACTTTGGGCTTTAGGTTTGCATGATGATGAACCAAATAAGCGATTTAAACTTCTGGAATTTTCAGATTTAAATGAATTTATACAAATTCAAGATATTTTTCTGTTTAAAAAAACTTTTGAGGTTGGATTAAATAAATCAACTGTTTTACGAATTTTTAATCAAGATTATATTACCCAACAAATTGCAAGACGTGTAGGAGAAAATAAGGATTCTTTTTATTTAAATGCCAAAACAAATGAAAGTCGTAAACTTGGAAAAAAGTTTATCATTAATACCTTAAAAGTAGAACTTTGGCTTTTAGGATTTGATGTTTCAATAGATGGAATTGATGATTATGAATATGAAGAAGGAGGAAAGCTATTTCTTGCTTTAAAGAAATTTTATATTCGATTTAAAAATAAATCTACAACAGAAGCTCATGAATTAGCAATGAAAATGCAACCTTTTTTGTTTTCAGAAATTGATGCGATAAATCATGAAGATTCAGTTATTAATGAAGAAGAACTTTGTGAAGATGTTGTTTCCGAAATGAATACACATGAAAAAATAAATACGATGTGGGAAACGATTAAAGACAAAGGGACAAGACTTTGGGATGGAATCAAAAGAATTTGGCGAGCAATTAGAAGAGTTGGAAAGAAAATTCTAGATTTTTTTGTCAATAATATTTATAAGGCATTTTTAAATTTTGCTACCAAGAGTTTTCATTATCTAAAAAATGGAATAAAAGCAATTGTTCAATCGATTTCAAATTATGTAAAAGGAAGGTTAGAATTTGAAAATTGTACCTATGTTTTTAGAAAAGATTTGGATACACAGATTTTTATTTCAGAAAATATAAGAGAAAAAGAAGCAAACAAAATTGTGTATGCAATACAATACCAAACAAAAGCTTTTCAAGTTGGTTGTAAAATTATTAGTTTTGTAATCCAAGCAATTCGAAAATTTACAATGGGAATATTTGGTTGGGCAAGATTTTTATATGTTTTGGTGAAGAAGTATAAAGATATTAAAGCAGTTATGAAAGATTTCCATTTTTTAGCGACAAATCCATTGTAATTTATTCCTAAAAGACTTTCCTGAATCAAAAAAAGTTTTATCTTTGCACGCTCAATTATTAAACAATAAATAATTATTAATTATGAATCATTACGAAACTGTTTTCATTTTGAATCCCGTTTTATCTGAAACTCAGATAAAGGAAACAGTAAAGAAGTTTGAGGACTATCTTGTTTCAAAAGGTGCAGAAATGATTTGGAAAGAAGATTGGGGATTAAAGAAATTAGCTTACCCAATCCAAAACAAAAAAAGTGGATTTTATCACTTATTTGAATTTAAAGTAAACGGAGAAGCAATTACTCCATTTGAATTAGAATTCAGAAGAGATGATACAGTTATGCGTTATTTAACTGTAAGGTTAGATAAGCACGCTGCTGCTTGGGCTGAGAAGAGAAAAGAAAGAGTTAAAGCATCTAAAAAATAAGAATTATGTCATCAATCGATCAACAAGCAAAAGGAGGAAAACAAGGTGATGTTAGATACCTAACTCCATTAGACATTGACACAAAGCAACAAAAGAAATATTGTCGTTTTAAGAAAAATGGAATCAAATATGTTGACTATAAAGATCCAGATTTCTTATTATACTTAGTAAACGAGCAAGGTAAAATTTTACCAAGACGTTTAACTGGTACTTCTTTAAAATTTCAACGTAAAGTGGCTGTAGCTATCAAAAGAGCTCGTCATTTAGCATTAATGCCATATGTTGGTGATTTATTAAAATAAAAATTTACAGTAAATTATGGAACTTATATTAAGACAAGACGTTGAGAATCTAGGATTTAAAGACGACATAGTAACTGTGAAAAATGGTTATGGACGTAACTATTTAATTCCTCAAGGAATGGCTACTTTAGCTACTCCATCTGCTAAAAAAGTATTAGCTGAAAACTTAAAGCAGAGAGCTTTTAGAGAAGCTAAATTAGTAGAGGATGCTACAAAATTAGCTGAAGCTTTAAAAGGATTAGAAATTAAAATTACTTCTAAGACTGGAGACGGAACTAAATTATTTGGATCTGTTAACAATGCAGATGTTGCAGAAGCTATCGCTAAAGCTGGACATGAGGTTGAGAAGAAATTTATCAAGATCCCTGGTAACACTATCAAGAGATTAGGTAAATATTCTGCTGCAATCAGATTACACAGAGAAGTTATCGTTGATTTTTCTTTCGAAATTATCGCTGAATAATTTTTCTCACATTATATAAAAAAAGCCTACTCTTTAACCTGAGTAGGCTTTTTTATTTCATAACTAAATTTTTATAGAAATGAAATATAGACAACTTACAAAAGAGCAATTCGAATCACTGCATGAAGAATTTTCTCGTTTTTTAGCTGCACAACAAATTGATGTTAATGAGTGGAATAAAATAAAGGAGGAAAAACCAGAAGTTGCTGAAGATGAAATGAATATTTTCAGTGATTTAGTTTGGGAAAAAGTGTTGAAAGAAACAAAATATTTAGAGCATCATTCGAAGCATAGTATTAATTTATTCAAATGTGAAGAATTACAAATGCATCGAATTTTGATTAAAGTTTCAGATACTATTGACTTAACTTCAAAAGAAGGATTTAATTGGTTGTTAGAAAATTCAAATGATGCTTCTATAGAATATTTTAAAGCAACAAAAAAATACCACAAAGAAAGAAATGAAGAGATTTTTTTTATGGTAGAACAAGGTTGTACAATTACAAAAGGAACATATTTTGATAAGTTTAGTTCTTTAATTTCAGATAAATAAACAGATGGTAGATTTAGAATATTTAAAATATTTAGAACAATTTGTAACTCCAGAAAGACAAGCTTTATTTGATAAAGTTTTAGAAGAACGAACACGTCATTTTACAGTTGTTTTAGAAGATTTATATCAAAAACATAATACAAGTGCTGTAGTCCGTAGCTGCGATATTTTTGGAGTACAAGATGTTCATATTATTGAAAAAAAATACAATAGCCAAGTTTCAAGACACGTTGCGAAAGGTGCGCAAAAATGGTTAGATTTTCATCAATACAATTCTTTTGATGATGATAATACAGGAAATTGTATTAAATCATTAAAAGAAAAAGGATATCAAATTATTGCAACAACACCGCATAATGATTCGTGTTTTTTACCTGATTTTGATATTACTAAAAAATCTGCTTTTGTTTTTGGAGTTGAAAAAGAAGGAGTTTCGGAAAGAATGATGCAAGAAGCAGATGGATTTTTAAAAATTCCTATGTATGGATTTACAGAAAGTTTTAATATTTCTGTTGCTGCAGCAGTAATTTTAAATGATGTTACAGGAAGAATGCGAGCTTCGGAAGATTTGGATTGGAAACTTTCAGAAAATGAAAGATTAGAAAAGAAACTAGAATGGATGGAAAAGTCCATTAAAAGTATCAAACAAATCAAAGAACATTATTATAACGATAAATAAAACGGAAAGGAAAATCATCTTTTCCGTTTTTTTATAGAAAAATTAGCATTTCAAAAAGTGTTGATGGTTTGTTTCTTGTTTGGTTGTTTTTGAAAAATACCAAAATGTTGAGAGTATGAAAGCAATTATAACTAGTTTAGTTTTAATATTTTTTATTTCATGCAACAAAGATGAAATACACGAAACAAAAACGACAGACGATTTTAACACAAGAAAATCAAGAAATACTTGGGAAAACTGGAGTCGATCTTTAAATCAAAGAACTGGTTTTTCAATTATTACAGAAGATGAACATTTGTTGACTTCTGGAGAAGCGTATAATTTAGTTCCAAATGAAATAGGACATCCTGTAGCAGATTACGTTTTAAAATTAGATAAAAATGCAAATGTAGTTTGGTACAAATCTTTTGTGAATTCTAGTGAGTTAGGTTATGTAGGAAAAGGAATTACAGAATCGCAAGGACATTATTATGAAATTATAGATTCCCATCATTTTTCACCTGCTTTATTAATTAAAATTGCACCAAATGGAAATGAAGTTTGGCAAAGAGAATTTAATGGAATGTATCGATTTGAAAAGATTGTTCCAGATAATGATGATGGTGTTTTTATTTTAGGAAGTAATGCTGGAAAAAAAGGACTTTTTATTCATGTGGATGGAAAAGGAAATGTTTTAAAAGAATTGGAATATGAAAAAGAAGGAAAATCGATTTCTTTTCTAAACATTTTACAAAAAAATCCAAATCAATTTATTTTAGTTGGAAGTGAGAATTTAGAAGAAGGAATTGTTACAAGTTTAAATATAGCTCAAGAGCCTATGTTCACTGAAATTTATGAAGGAAATTCGATTTTTGTAGATATTTTACCCGATTCTAACTTGGAAAACTTTTATTTAATTTCAAAATTTCCTCAAGTTTTAAAAATGAACAGTTCTGGTGAAGTTTTAATGGAAAAAACATATCAAGGAAATACATTTCAAAGTGGGAAATTAGTAGGAAATGGTGAAATTGGTATTGTTGGTCAAAAGAATGAAGCTGCTTGGTTTCTGAAAATTGATAAAAATGGAACACAAAAAGAAGAAAAATTATATCCATTGGATCCAATTTACCCAACAGAATTTTCAACAATTTCAGAGAAACCTTCTAACCAAGGATTTATTTTTACTGGTAAATTTAAAGACGTTTGGTTACTTTCTACAGATAAAAATGGGGGAATTTTAGATGATTATCCTTTTCCAATAGAAGAATAATTTTAGAAAATCGAGAATCTAATTGTTAAAATTATATTTTTGTGTTAAAATTTGAATTAATTCTAACACAAAAATATTTATGAAAAAAGTATTGCTATTAATCGTTGCTATTTTTTCTATCATTTCATGTAGAGATAATGAAGTGAAATCTGAAAAAATAGAGAAAATAGATACTAGAAAACAACAATTAGATTCTTTATTTTCCAAATTATATAAAAATGAACGATTTAATGGAACTGTTTTAATTGCTGAAAAAGGAAACATTATTTTTGAAAAAAGCTATGGTTTAGCAAATGAAAAAACAAAAGATTCAATTCAAAATGACTATGCTTTTGAATTAGCTTCTGTATCAAAACAATTCACAGCCATGGGAATTTTTCAATTGTGGAAAGAGGGAAAATTACAATTAGAGGATTCTGTTTCTAAGTTTATTCCAGAATTGAAAAATTACAAAGGAATTACTATTCATGATTTATTAATTCACACTGGTGGTTTTCCGGATTATATGAATTTGGCTTCTGAACATTGGGATACAAGTAAAATTGCTACAAATGAAGATATCGTAAAATTGTTTGAAAAAGTGAAACCTGAATTGCTTTTTGAACCAAAATCACAGTTTAGTTATAGTAATACTGGATATTTATTTTTAGGAACAATCATTGAAAGAGCAAGCGGAAAATCTTTTGAAACTTATTTAAAAGAGAAAATTTTTGATCCTTTAGAAATGAAAAATACTTTTGTATATAGAAGAAGATTCCAACCAAAAAAACTTGAAAAATATGCAGAAGGATATATTTATTCTGATAGTTTACAAAGAAAAGTTTTACCAGATTCTGTAAAAGGAATGGAATTTTTCACTTTTTTAGATGGAATAGTCGGAGATGGAATGGTAAATTCAAATGTGTATGATTTATTGAAATGGGATCGTGCTTTGTATTCAGATAAATTAATAAATGAAAAAGATAAAAAGAAAATATTTAGCTCATATAAAACATCAGAAGAAAAAGAAACGAACTATGGATATGGTTGGAAAATTGATAGCAGTAAAGTTTATGGGAAAATAGTTTCTCATAGTGGAGGATGGGCTGGTTATATGACTTATATTGAACGTCATATAGATAATGATAAAACGTTTATTTTCTTACAAAATAACTCTACAGATAAAAATGAAATTCCGATTAAAAAAGCAAGTAATTTAACTTATGGAATTGCTCCAAAAATTTCACGAGATTCTTTAGTAAAAGTGTATCAGAATTATTTAGGAGAGTATAAAAATGAAGAAGGAAAAGAAAAAACGTTTGAAATAAAAGATGAAACATTGTTTTATGTGGTAAATCCATCTTTTAAAATTGAATTAATTCCAATTACTGAAAAGTTGTTTATGCTAGAAGAATTTTCTCCTGAAGTTTTTATTGAATTTATTTCAGATGAAAAAGGAAATATAAATCAATTTATTCTGACACGACCAAAAACAGAAATGAAACAAATTTATAATAAGAAAGAAAAAGAAAATGAAGTTTAAAAAATTTAATTCAATTGAAAATTCGTACCAAGAAAAATTTATAGAATCTATTTATGAAAATGGATTTGATTCGATGAATTATGTGGTACAAGAAAAAGTGCATGGTGCGAATTTCAGTTTTATTACAGATGGAAAAGAAATAAAAATTGCTAAGAGAACAGATTTTATAGAAAAAGAAGAAAATTTTTATAATTCTTATTTTATATTAGAAAAGTATAAGGAAAAAGTGATTGCTTTATTTGAATTTTTAGCAGAAACTAAGCAAATTCAAACATTGACAGTTTTTGGAGAATTATTTGGTGGAGGTTATCCTCATAAAGATGTTCCGAGAGATAATACTGCAAAATTAGTTCAAAAAGGAATTTATTATCATAAAGAAAATGATTTTTTTGCTTTTGATATTTTATTAGATAATGTGAATTATTTAGAGGTAGAAGAAGCGAATGAATTATTTGAAAATTTTGATTTTATTTTTGCAAAAACATTGTTTAAAGGAACTTTAGAAGCTTGTCTTACATTTGAAAATACATTTAAAACCACAATTCCAACATTTTATAATTTACCAGAAATTGAAGGAAATATTTGTGAAGGAGTAATTATTCGACCAGAAAAAGCAACATTTTTTCCTGGAGGATCTAGAGTTTTAATTAAGAATAAAAATGAAGCTTGGTCTGAAAATAATGGATTTATTGATAGAGAACTTTTACATAAAACAATTAGTGGAATTGATAAAGAAATTTCTGAAGAGTTAAAGAATTTATGTGAAAAAGCTATTACTTATATTTCAGAAAACCGTTTAAATAATGTCATAAGTAAAATAGGTGAAATAAAATCAAGAAAAGAATTTGGAAAGATTTTAGGAATGTATAATAAAGATATTTTACAAGATTTTGAAAAAGAAAACGAATTGTATAAATCTTTAGAAAAACAGAACCGTAAAATAGTTAGTAAAATAATTAATGAGCGAGCATCTAAATTAGTAGAAGCATATTTTACAACTATTTTTGAAGAAACAATTTAAAAGAAAAAAGGGAATCTAAAATGATTCCCTTTTATTTTTATTTGAAATAAGATAAGTCAAATTTTAATGAAAATACATTAGAATATAATGCATTTCCGACACTTC
Source organism: Aureivirga marina (assembly GCF_015767265.1). GTDB lineage: Bacteria > Bacteroidota > Bacteroidia > Flavobacteriales > Flavobacteriaceae > Aureivirga > Aureivirga marina. The sequence goes on along the minus strand of NZ_JADPIB010000006.1, from coordinate 127,334 downwards.
CGATATTACTTAAAGCATAATCGATAAAGATTCCTTTATAACGAAATCCTACACCAAAATTAGGCTGAACGCTTACACTTTCTGTATTATCAGGTTCTAAAGTATTTTGAATATTGTTTACACCTCCACGTAGAAAAACCATTTGTTTATAGGAAGCCTGAAAACCAAAAGCAGGCTCAATACTTGCAAAAGACGAGGAAATAATATCATTTGTTTCTGCAAAACGTACATTTAAATCAAGTTCTGTTAGTAAATCAAAATCTTGATTTAATTCAAAACTTCTTGCTATACCAATTTGCATTTTTGGTAAAGTTAATTCTGTAGTTTCAGGTAATTCTTGATTTTGTCCAGGAATTGCATTTTTAATTTTTTCAAATTCATCTTCATCAATATTCCAAGCATTAAATGTAGTTGTAATATCTCGAAGCATCAATCCAAATTGCCATTTTTTGTAAGAATATTGTGCAGCAACATCTAAACCAAATCCCCAAGAATTTGCAAAATCTCCGATAGTTCTTCTAACGATTTTTGCATTTGCTCCAACACTTAAATTTTCAATACTTAATTTTTTTGCAAAACTAAGATTGAAAGCATAATCTGCGGCAGAGAATAAGTTTATTCTTTCATAATCAATATTTCCATCTTTATCGATTAATTCTGTTGTATCTAAAATATCGTCAACTCCAAAACGGATTAAAGAAACTCCGAAGAAAGCATTATTTTCAAGTGGCATTGCAAAAGCAGCATAATCGTACTTAGCAATACCAGCAAAATATTCTGCATGCATTAAAGAACCTTGATATCCTTTTACACCAGTTAATCCAGCTGGATTCCAATAACCAGAATTTACATCATTTGAAGAAGCTGTTACAGCTTTTCCCATACCGAAAGCAGCTGCATCCACACCAATATTTAAAAATTCATTCGAATATTTTCTAGCAGTCTGAGAAAAAGCAAACTGACATAGTATTAACGTAAGAAATAGTATTAATTTTTTCAATGTTTAAAATTTGATTTTCGCAAATATCTTAAATTTATAATTAAATTAACACAATAATTCGCCAGATATTGTGTTTCTTGTGAATGTTTTTTAAAATAGTAGTGGAAGTTATGCAGAAAAAGACAGAAATTTTAGATAAAACAAGTTTTATAGAAAAAGTAGATACAATTTTACAAAGTTTTATCGGTGTTCCGAAAGACACAGCAATGATGATTCGTGAGATTTCAGGAATTATTTTATTATTGATTTTCGCATTTATTGTTTGGAGAATTGCGCAACGAATTTTACATAAAATTCTCCCAAAAATGGCAATGCGAACAAGTACAATGTTAGATGATATCTTCTTAACAAAAAGAGTAATAAATTCTATTTCACACCTTGTTCCAGCAATATTAATTGATATTTTTGCACCTTCTTTTTTTCATAGTTACCCGAAATTATTACCATTAATTATTGCTGTAACAGATATTTTTATTGTTGTAATTATTGCAGAAATTATTATCAATTTTATAAAATCGGTTAAAGAACATTTAGAATCAAATCCTAAATTTAAAGATAAACCAATTGCAAGTTTATCTCAACTTGCAAGATCAATTATTGTTGTTATTGCAACTATTTTGATTATTTCTATTTCTATCAATGAAAGCCCAATTGCACTTTTAACTGGACTTGGAGCGATGGCAGCTATTATTATGTTAGCGTTTAAAGACAGTATTTTAGGTTTTGTTGGAAGTATTCAATTAAGTTTGAACGATATGGTTCGAGTAGGAGATTGGGTAACTTTACCAAAATATGGAGCAGATGGAAATGTGTTGGAAATAAATTTGACAACAATTAAAATTCAAAATTTTGATAAAACAATAACTACCGTTCCAACATATGCTTTTATTTCTGATTCTTTTCGAAATTGGAGAGGAATGGAAGAGTCAGATGGACGAAGAATTAAGAGAGCGATTAATATTAAAATTTCTTCTGTAAAATTTTGCTCAAAAGAGATGTTAGAAAGATTAAAAGGAGTACATTTGATAACAGAATATATCGAGGAAAAACAGAAAGAAATTCTTACTTATAACGAACAACGTCAATTAGACACTTCTTTGGCAATTAATGGAAGAGCAATTACAAATATTGGGTTATTTAGAAAATATTTGGAGCTTTATTTAGAGAAAAATCCAAATATTAATCATAAAATGACTTGTATGGTTCGTCAATTGCCATTAACGGAAGTTGGAATTCCGATTGAAGTTTATGCTTTTTGTAATAATAAGGATTGGGTTGCATATGAAGGGATAATGTCCGATATTTTTGATCATATTATGGCATCTGTTCCTTTGTTTGAATTAGAAATATTTCAAAGTCCAACTGGTGCTGATTTTTCTGATTTTTTACAAAAAACAACTAACTAATAAATCATGCAAACGCTATATTGGGCAGGTTTAGGAATCACTTTATTTAATGGCTTTTTATTGCTTTCTAGAGGTAGAAAGTATATCGAGAATTTTTTATTAGGCGCATTTTTCGTATTAGTGTCAATTACTTTCGTTGATAAACTTTTAATGAAAGAAAATATTGAAGATAGAATGACTTTTTTAAATTTGATTGTTCATTCTTTTGTGTTGCCACAATTTATCTTTCTCTATTTTTATATTGATGCCTATTTGTTTAAAGTAAAATTTAATACAAAGCGATTTAAGAAACATCTTTATATATTTTTAGTTCTTGTTTCTTTTGTGACTTGTATTTACTTTTTTGCTGGTGAAGAAATTAAACCAAAATTGATTTTTTACACTTATGTTCCGACAATTTTAGCGATTATTTTGTTCTATTCTTCTCTTTTATTTTTGAAAATTAGAGATTATTATTACACCAAAAATATTGATTATACTAAATTTCATTGGGCGATATTTTTATATCTAATGATGTATGTGCCTTTTTATATTACAATTACTTATTTTGTAATTAAAAACTTTATTGAAGTTGATGATACTTGGATTATGATTGTAGATTCTTCTTTAATTATTATCGTTTCTATGGGATTTCATGCGATGAAATTCTGGAATCCTGATACTTTTCACCATGTAAAAGAAATTTCTGTGACAGAATATTGTAATAATTCATCTTCTTATTTTTGTGCCTATAATGAAGCTAAAAAAGAAGTTGTAGAATTAAAGGAAACACCTAAAATTTCTTCTAAAAAGAAAATAAAATATGCAAATTCTACCTTATCAAAAGAGGAAGCAATTCGTATAAAAGAGAAATTAATTGCTTACATAGAAAAAGAACAATTGTATTTGGATTCATCAATTAATATGCAACAAATTTCTAAAGATTTAAAAATTAGTCGTCATCATTTGACTGAAGTTTTGAATACTTTAATCGGAAAAAATTTCTACACATTTATAAATGAATATAGAGTAGAAGAAGCAAAGAAAAGATTAATTGATTCGAAGTATTTTAATCGAACAATTATTTCAATTGGATTAGATTGTGGGTTTAATTCTAAGTCTTCTTTTAATCAAGTTTTTAAAAATATCACCAATTTTACACCAACTGAGTATCGAAAAGAATTTATTTAATTATTTGGTTATTAATTAAATAAAAGTCTGTTTTTAGCGGTTTGGACTTTTGGACGTCCTAATGTGTAAATTAGAACGCTTTTCATTTTTTCACTTCATAGTTTTGCAAAAGAATTTTTAATCAAGCTATGTTGAACAAAAGGAAAGTATTATTCTTTTTATGTTTTGGAACTGTTTTTTTTGCCAAATCACAAGAAAAAAAACTGAATCCTTCCATGGATATTTTCAAGGTTGGATATGATATTTCTAACAATTTTTCATTTCTTTCTACTTCAGAAGAATTACCTGTTGATTTTGAAATTGAATCAAGAAAATATCTAAATTTTGAATTGAAAGTACCTATCTTAAATAAAATGCGATCGAAAGAACGCTTTTTAATTTTAGGTTCAATTCAATCTTCGGTGGATCAATATGAAATTCATCGAAATGTTTCTTCACAAAATGAACGAACAGTTTCTTTAGAAACTAGAGAGTTTTCTATTTATAATTCAAAAATCGGAGTTGAAGCACGAAAAGTTTTTTTATTAGAGAATAAAAAGCCATTAATTTTAATGAGTTTCTTGAAATATAACGGAGCTCACGCATTTAATTATCAATCAATGCAAGTTGCTTTTGGATTAAATTATATTTCTAAAAGAACAAAAAAGACTTTTTTAATGTTTGGAATGTTGATGAATTATGATCGTCATCGTTTTTTACCAATTCCAATTATTCAATATAAATATTCAAGAGAAAATGGTGATTTGTTTACAATTTTAATTCCTAGAGAAATTTCTTATTTAAAAAATATAAATAAAATCATTTCATGGAATACAGGAATTTATTTAAATGCTTCTCCAGGATACATTAAAAAATCAGATTTAATTCAAAATTCAGACGACGAAACTTGGCTAAATTATTCAAATACTGCAATTGATTTAGCAATGCAATTACCAATAAAAGTTTATAAAAATTATAAAATTATTCCAACTATTGGTTATCGAACAAATGTTGGAACATCATTTAATAAAGCGAACGAACAACCAACTGAAAGGTTGATAGAAATAGACAGTTTTAGTTCGCTATTTGCATCCATTAATTTACAATTATCATTCTAAAAAAATATCATTATGGAAATATGGGATATTTATCAATTCATCGAATATTTTAAAGTTAAAACACAAAAAACTTTAGAAATTATTGAAGGAATTAATTCAGAGAAATTAGACCAAAACAAAGAAGAAGAGTATCAATTAATTTTAAAATCACATTACTATATATTAGACAAGAATATTGTGCAACTTGTAGAAATTTTGAAATTATTTAAAAGTGTTGAGTTAGAATATGTTAGTGAAAACTATAAAAATTCTACAGAAAGCTTAAGCGAAATTTATAGTATTTCAGAACGAGTTTTTTCAGAATTTGAGGATAATGATTTGTCAAAATCATTTAAGGTTAATGATGAAAAAATGTTATTATGGAAATATTTTCGTGTTTTAATTGAAGAAGAAATAAAACTACATGCAAAACTTGAATATATTAACAAAAAAAAGCAATCAATAGTTTTAGAACTATCCTAAATTAACTATATTTGGAAAGTTTTTGGGAAAAACACTTAGAAAATCAAAAAAGTAGTCTTTAGCAACATATTTCTCCAATATATTTTTTTCGCAATTTTTTGTTTTAGATTAGATTTTCTTGTGGTTTTCCCTTTTCCTATTTCTTTTTTTGATATTAAAATAAATTTTCTTAATTATTTGTGAAACTTATTCTAAAATAAAAACAATTGATTTTGTTTATATGAATTTCCTGTGAATTATCACTAAATTTACTTTACTAATCTAAAAACCAGAGACATGAGTAATAGAAGGTTTATAACAAACGAAACAGGAATACCAGTAAAATTCTATGAAGATTCGGAATCAGTTGGAGAAAGAGGACCTCTTTTAATTCAAGATTATTTCTTATTTGAGAAAATGGCTCATTTTAATCGTGAGCGAATTCCAGAAAGAGTTGTGCATGCAAAAGGTTCTGGTGCTTATGGTACTTTGACAATCACACACGATATTACAAAATACACGAAAGCTAAAATATTTGGTGAAGTTGGAAAGCAAACAAAAGCTTTTTTACGTTTTTCAACAGTAGGAGGTGAGTTAGGTTCTGCAGATGCGGAACGCGATCCGAGAGGTTTTGCTATCAAATTTTATACAGAAGAAGGAATTTGGGATCTTGTTGGGAATAATACACCAGTTTTCTTTATTAAAGATCCAAAGAAATTTTCAGATTTTATTCATACACAAAAAAGAGATCCAAGAACAAATTGTAAAAGTCCAACAATGATGTGGGATTTTTGGTCGTGGAATCCTGAGAGTTTACATCAGGTTATGATTTTAATGTCTGATCGAGGAATTCCTAAATCACACCGTTTTATGAATGGTTATGGAAGTCATACTTTTTCTTTTATAAATGATAAAGAAGAATTGGTTTTTGTGAAATTCCATTTTAAAACTGCCCAAGGAATTGAAAACTTAACAGCGGAAGAAGCTGCACAAGTGAAAAGTCAAGATATGGATCATGCACAACGTGATTTAGTTGAAGCAATTGATCGTGGAGATTTTCCTAAATGGAATATGAAAATTCAAATTATGACAGAAAAAGAAGCGGAAGAATTTCAGTGGAATCCTTTTGATTTGACAAAAGTTTGGCCACATGGAGATTTCCCTTTAATTGATGTTGGTGTTTTAGAATTAAATGAAATTCCAGATAATTTCTTCGCTCATGTAGAGCAAGCCGCTTTTTCACCGTCAAATGTTATTCCTGGAATTGGTTTTTCTCCAGATAAAATGTTACAGGGTAGAATTTTTAGTTATCCAGATGCACACCGTTATAGATTAGGTGTTAATCATAATAGTCTACCTGTAAATAAATGTCCTTTTGCTGTAAATAATTATCATAAAGATGGATTAATGCGATTTGATGATAACAGAGGAAGTAGTCCAAATTATTATCCAAATAGTTTTGATAATTCTGAACCATATGATGGAATTGACTTAAATAATTGTCCGCATCAGCCAAAAGATAAACGAATAGGAACATTTGATAGAAATCATAATGATGATGATCATTATTCGCAACCTGGAAAATTATTTGAAATTATGCCAGAAGATGCAAAACAAAGAACAATTAAGAATATTTCAGATTCAATGAAAGGAATCACAGGAATTAAAAAAGAGGAGATTATTAATAGACAACTTTGTCATTTCTTTAGAGCAAATGTTACTTTAGGAATGGGAATCGCTCGTGAATTAGGAGTTTCTATTGATATGGATAAAATGAAAATGTAATAATTTTATATATTCAAAAATAAAAAGCTAGTCAAATTGACTAGCTTTTTTGTTAGAATCGATATTTTATTTTGCATAAAAGAAATCTTGGGAGTAAGCGATATTCTGTTGAAGAAATGCTATTGTCATCTGCAAAATAAGTTTTATAAACTTTTGTGTTTGTTAAATTTTGACCGCTCAATTCGAAACTAATTTTATTTTTCTTTACTACATATGTAGCAGAAAAATCAGAGAAATAATAAGTATTATTTTTTTTATCTAAGTTTCCAAAAAGATAACGCTCATTTTGAATGGAAAAGAATAATTTTTCACTTAAATTAAATTCTAAATCTAAAAAAGAAATGGTATTTGTAAATTTGTTTAAAGTATTAGATTTAACTTCAAATTTTTTCCATTTTGTTCCTAAATTATAATTGAAAACTCCTTTAAAACCTGATCGTAATTCAATTCCGTAATCATAATTTGAAGAAACAACTTTTCGTAATTCAGAATTGTTTACTTCATTAAAATAAGATGTTTTAAAATAATTTAGTTTCAATTTAATTCGAGAATTTATAAAATTTAAATATCGATCCACTTGTGTATTTACAATGAAAAAATCTCTATTTTTATTTAAATAGATTTGTTCTGAAAGTGTATAATTTTGCTCAATTTGAGATCTACTACTAAAATAATCATGGGATTTTAGATAACTCAAAAATGCAAAAGCTGTAAAATTTTCACTCCAATTTCCATAAGTATAGATGAGATTATATTTTATTTTTTGTAATTGATTAAATTGATTTGTTCCTTTTTTAAAATTTCTGAAACTCGTCAATATATAATTTTCATAAACATTTAAAATTGTTGCATTTGTAGTATTCACAGAAACACTTCCAGATAATTTATGCTTTTCTAGAAATTCCCATTGTAAATGAAAGTTCGGATTTATAAAAAATAATTGCTGATCTTTGGTTACATCAAAATTCTTTAATCTGTTTAGTAACTGATGCAATCCTATTTTTCCAGTAATTTGAAATTTTGAAGTCAACTTGAATGAATATTTTCCTTTCAAATAACTATCATTTGTAAAGTAACTAATTTCATTTTGAAAATTAAATGGTTTCTCAATTACAAAATCATTTTCTTTGATTGAAAAAATAGAATTTAAATTATCTTTTTTAAATTGATTTCCAGTAATTATTTCAAATAAATTTCCTTTTAAATTTTTACTTAATAAATGCGCCTCAAGTCCAAAATATGTAACTTTATTTTGAGAATTTTGAAGTACATTATTTGCATTTTCTATTGAAAATAAGTCTTCATATAAAAATTGATTTATCCAATAATTTTGTGGTGAATTTTCATAAATAAAACGACTTTTAAGTATGAAAATATCTCTTTCTTTAAATTTATTTGTATAAGTTATTTCTTGATTAAATAGTTCATTTTCAGTATTTATTTTCTCTATTAAATCTGTGGAATTAAAGATTAAATCTTTTTTTGTTTGAAAATCACCTTTATTAAAACTTGAAATAAATTCTATCAATTCTTTTTCTGATATTCGATGCTTAATTTCTAATTTTCCAAAAGCAATTTTTTTCTTCTTTCTTAAATGAAAATCTTCTGAATTTGAAAAAGAAAAATCTGGTAAATTATATTCGATAAAACTATTTTTATAAAAATCATTTTCATCCCAATTAAAAAATCCTAAAATTTTAATTTTTGTTTTAGAACTAGGATTAAAAATTGCATTTAAAGAAAGTAATTCTGTGTTATTAAAATTACTTCTATCATTTTTAAAACCTAAAGATTCCATCGAAATGTCAATTAGTTTTTTAGCATAAACATCTTCTCCAATCTTATCAATTTTATTTAAACGAAAAGGACGAATTAGATGTTGAATTGGACCTGTTGCATTTTTTCCAATATTATTGGTGTTTCCAAGAAAATAATATTTATTTTTTTTGCCAAAATTCATAAGATTAAACTGAGAATCATATCGAAACTGATCAGAAGCACCAATTCCAAAATCAATATTTCCAAACCATTGTCGTTTTGCATTTTCTTTTAATTTTAAATTAATAGCAACTTTATTTGAGTTTTCTACATTTTGTAGTAATTCATTTTCAGTATACTTTTCTAAAATTTCTACTTTTTCTATAGGTTCTGAAGGTAAGCTTTTAGATAAAATGGTATATCCTTTCTCAAAGAAATCATCTCCTTCGACCATTAATTTTTCAATTTCTTTTCCATTAACTTTTACAATTCCATCAGAATCTACATCTACGCCTGGTAATTTTTTTAAAACATCTTCAGCAACTTCTTCATTTCCACTAAGAAACTTTTTTACATTAAAAGTGACTTTATTTTTTCCAATAATAATATCTCTTTCAGCCTGAACAATTACTTCATCTAATTGCATTGCTTCATAATGTAAAATAATATTTCTTTCAATATTTTTGGATAAATCTATTATCTGAATCGGTACAATTTTTTTAGCATAAGACATCGAAGAAAAATGCAATTGATAATTTCCTGTGTCTTTTACTTGTAATGCATAATTTCCATGTTCATCAGAATAAGTATAATTTTCAATGTTATCTGATTTTTTCAGCAAAATATTAGCATAAGAAATAGGAACACCAATAGAATCTTTTATAGTTCCAGAAATTTCTTGGCTATAAAGATTGATAATTGAAAAAAGAAAAAGTAGAAAAAAATATGCGATTTTTACAATTCTATTCTTTTTCACATTTAAAACATTTTTCTAAACCATCTTTTTTTAATGAAACATTAGAAACTTTGACATTTCTTGGAAATGAACTCAAAATTTTATTTATAGCTTCATTTACAATTTCTTCTCTAATTTTTACATGTTCATCAACTAGTTTAATTTCTTTTATAGAATTAATTTCACCAATTAATGTTTCCATTTTTTGTGAACTAGATTTTTTAATCGTTTGTAATTCTAGATCAATAAAAAAAGCATCATCACTTATTCTTAAAATTAATCCAGGTAAGTTTATAAATTTCCAAGGTCCATTCATTGTCGGAATTTCTTCAGTAAACCAAGCTGTATAATTCCGTCCTCTAAATTTAGCTGTTGCTTTTTTTGCTGTAAAACGTCCAAATTTTTCTGTTATTTCTGTTATTTTCCATTTTAAATTAATTCCTTCATCTTTGAATAAATAACAATGTTCTTTAAGATCAACGCATTCATAAACAAGATTTGAATTAGTTTTCGGTCGATAAATTGTTTCAGAATTTTTTCCAACTTTTACATTTTTTTTCACTCGAATTACATTAGAATCTTCATCATATTTTGCAGAACTTTTATCTGCTTTCGTATTATTTAAAACATAAATAGATGTTTTTGTATCAAAATATAATGTATAAGATTTTAAATCTTTATTATTTCTATAAGTTGCTTCAAAAACTTGTGAATAAGATTTTGAAAATATCATTATTATAAATAGTATCGTATATAATCGCATATTTTTAGATTTTATAGAATTAAAAAACACTCTCCAATTTGAATAGTTGGAGAGTGTCTATTTAAATATTATTTATCACCAGCTATTTCGTCTGTAGCCATTGCTTTTGCAAGTTCTGCAGCTCCTTTAGCTGCATCAATACAATCGTCAGCTTCAAGTGAAGCTTCAACATAGACATGTACAGTTTGACCTCCAATTTCTACATCAAATTCTACAGTGACAGAAGCAGTACATTTAAAATCTTCTGTGATGTTTTCATTTTCTAAAGAATTAAGGTTATTTGCATTTAAACCTGCGAATGTAAATAATGTAATTGCGAAAAAAATAATTTGCTTTTTCATTTGTTTTTTGATTTAAAAAATAGACAATTCGTTCTTAACTCTTCTGGTTAAGACTCTTTTTCATGTTTATTTTATCTAAAATTCATAGGCTAGTAAATATGAGTTTTACATAAAATTTAATGCTAGCATTTTTTACTTCTTAGAACTAGAATTAAAAAGTAAAAATTTTTTAAAAGTACTCTTGTAATTGCAATTCTTTGCTAATCATAGCATTACGAATATAAGTAAATATTTTTAAAATCATAATTTTTTACACTAAAAAATGTGAAAAATTTTTATATAGCAATTTTTTTTAAGAATTTAATAAAAAGAAAAACCTTATAAGATACTAAATAATTTTTAAAAATCGTGTAACCTTTAAGTCTAATATAGCTTTTAATGAATATTTTATTTTAAAATAAGTTTATGTAAAATGTAGTTTAAAGAGAGAAAATGCTTTCTTTTAATCAAAAAGAAAATGAAAGGAATTAGGAATATAATTGATTAATCTAGAAAGTAAATAATATGTAATAAATATTTTAATTTTTAATTGGAACAAAAATTAGATTTAGAAATCTGTAATAAAGATTAGAAAAAAGCATTGTTTTTTATAAAATATAAAAATGAAAATTAGATTCCATGAATTTTTATAATAGTGTCATTAATATTTAATTCTTTATCCAATTCACATATCCAAATAATTTTTCCCCCATAAGCAGCTTCGAACTCTAGAGTAGCTTTTTCTGTTTCAATTTCAGCAATTAAATCACCTGTTTGAATAATTTCTCCAATATTAAAAAAATGTTCTACAACTTTTCCTTTGAAGTTTTCATTGTGAAATTTAGGCATCCTTATTTCAAAAATTTCTCCTTTTAAAATTGGAATATTTTGAGATGTTTGTTTTATTTCTTTTTCTTCAGAATTGTTTATATCTAATAGATTTTTAAGAGTTTTAAATATCTTTTTCATAATAAAATATATTTTAGGCGAAAGTAAAATATTTAGATATAAACTAAAATGATTTTTAATTATAAGTTGTAACAAACTCTTTTTTCTTTTGTCTTTCGATTGAATTTAAAATCGAATTATGAATTATATCACAAAGCTATTTACTCTTATTTTAATCCTATTACTTTTTTCTTGTAAGAAGAAAAATCAACAAATAATTAATTCTATTGAAAAAAAAAATGTTGTAGAAAATTATAAAGAACCCATTTTTTTAAAGGATGAGAGAATAAAAAAATTAAAGTCAAAACATTTTGAAATAAAGCAAATTTTTGAAAATCACAAAAAAGAAAATAATATTCCAGGAATTTCTTATGGAATTGTTGTGGATGATTCTTTGGTATTTTCTTCTGTTAATGGATTTTCTGATTTAAATAATAAAACACAAGTTTCAAGTAAAACTTCTTTTCGAATTGCTTCTATGACGAAAAGTTTTACTGCTATGGCAATTATAAAATTGAGAGATGAAGGGAAATTATCTCTACATGATTTCGCTATAAAATATATTCCTGAATTAAAAAAAATGAAATATCTAACAAAGGATTCTCCAGAGATTACAATTGAAAATTTATTGACAATGACAGCAGGTTTTCCTGAAGATAATCCATGGGGAGATCGGCAATTAGATTTGTCAGAAAAGGACTTTTTAGAACTTGTAAATAAAGGATTTTCGTTTTCAAAACCTTCTTCTTTAGAATATGAATATAGTAATACAGGTTATGCTTTACTTGGTTTAATAATTTCTAGAGTTTCAGGAATTCCTTATCAAAATTATATCAAAAAGAACATTTTACTTCCTTTAAATATGAAAAATACTCATTGGGAATTTTCAAAAGTTTCTGCTAATAATCTAGCACACGGATATCGTTGGGAGGATGAAAACTGGAAAGAAGAAAAATTATTACATGATGGAAGTTATGGAGCAATGGGGGGATTGATTACGACAATGGAAGATTTTAGTAAATATGTTAGTTTTCATTTGTCTGCTTGGCCAGCAAGAAATGAAAAAGAGAATTCTATTTTAAAAAGAAGCTCATTACGAGAAATGCATACACCGAAATTTAATTTTTTAAATTCTTGGAATCGAGATTGGAATGATGAAGAATGTGCGAGTATGATTGGGTATGGATATGGATTAGGGATTTCAATGGATTGTAAACGAATCAAGAAAATATCTCATAATGGATCTTTACCTGGATTTGGAAGTAATTTTACGTTTTATCCTGATTATGGAATTGGAATTATTGCTTTTGGAAATGTAACGTATAAATCACCTTTTCCAAAGAATAAAATTGAACAATTACTTTTTGAAACATTAGAATTACAACCTCGTAAAAAAATGGTTTCAGAAATATTAAAACAGAAAAAAGAACAAATATTAGATTTAATTGTAGAAGGAGAAATTGATTTAACCAGTGATATTTTTGCAGAAAATTTCTTTTTAGATGAATCCAAAAATAGGAGAGAAGCTAAATATCAAGAAATTTTGAATAAAGCAGGTTTAATAAAAAATGTCGAGAAAATTTATCCTAGAAATCAGTTGCGAGGTGATTTTGTCATGGAATGTGAAAATGGAAAAATTTTAATGTTTTTTACATTAACTCCAGAAAGTATGCCAAAGATCCAGAAGTTAACATTGACTTTTTATCCAAATAAAAAATAAAAAGAATTAAAAAAGCTAATCAAATAAATGATTAGCTTTTCTTTTTTATGTTGGTGCGATTAAATAATTTCTTTAATTTCTTCGATAATCCTTTGTGCTAAATTATCTGCATTTTCTTGTGAATCACTTTCTGTATAAATACGAATGATTGGTTCTGTATTCGATTTTCTTAAGTGAACCCATTCTGTTGGAAAATCAACTTTAACTCCATCAATTGTAGAAACATTTTCGTTTTCATATTTCTTCGCCATGTTTTCTAATATCAAATCTACATTAATTTCTGGCGTTAATTGAATCTTATTTTTGCTCATAAAATAGCTAGGATAAGATTCTCTTAAAGCTTTACAAGAAACTTTTCTTTCTGCTAAAAGTGATAAGAATAATGCAACTCCAACAAGTGAATCTCTTCCGTAATGTGCAGCAGGATAAATAATTCCTCCATTTCCTTCACCACCAATAATTGCATTTGTAGATTTCATTAATTCTACAACATTTACTTCTCCAACAGCACTTGCTTGATAAGTTCCTCCGTGTTTTTCAGTCACATCTCTTAAAGCTCTTGAAGAAGATAAATTAGAAACGGTATTTCCACCATTATTTTTCTCTAAAATATAATCTGCACAAGCTACTAAAGTATATTCTTCACCAAACATAGAACCATCTTCACAAATTAAAGCTAAACGATCTACATCAGGATCTACAACAATTCCAAAATCTGCTTTTTCTTCAACAACTAAATTAGAAATATCCGTCAAATGCTCTTTTAAAGGCTCCGGATTATGTGGGAAATGACCATTTGGAGTACAATAAAGTTCGACACATTCTACACCTAATTTTTTTAATAAAGCAGGAATAGCAATTCCACCAGTTGAATTTACTCCATCTACAACAACTTTAAAATTAGCATTTTTAATTGCTTCTAAATTGATATAATCCAATTTGAAAATTTCTTCAATATGTGTATCAATTCCTCCAACGGCTTTATTATAAGAACCTAAATCATCCACTTCTGCAAAAGAATACGCATCATTTTCAGCGATTTTTAAGATTTTAGCTCCTTCCTCACCATTTAAAAACTCTCCTTTTTCATTTAAAAGTTTTAAAGCATTCCATTGTTTTGGATTATGACTTGCAGTAAGAATAATTCCACCATCCGCTTCTTCTAAAGGAACGATTGTTTCTACTGTTGGCGTAGTAGAAAGTCCTAAATCAATCACTTGAATTCCTAACCCAACAAGTGTATTAGCAACTAATGAACTAATCATTTTACCAGAAATTCTGGCATCTCGACCAATAACAACTTTAATTTCTTCTTTATTTCCACATTTATCTTTTAACCAAGTTCCATATGCAGCTGCAAATTTTACAGCATCCACAGGCGTTAGGTTATCATTCACTTTTCCACCGATTGTTCCTCGGATTCCAGATATAGATTTTATTAATGTCATTCTTTTTTGATTTTTTGATTAATCACATCTAAACTTTTTAAAAATCTAAATGAGCTCAGCAAATATAAGTTTATTTGAGAAAAAATTATCCTTTTGAATCCCAAAGATTCTTAGGTTTAGATTAGAAATAATTATTCCTTAATTTTAGTTTAATTCTAATAAGTTTTTTCCATTTTATGTTCCAATCCGAACTTCACAGTTTTCCATTCTGAATTAATAATGGAAAAAACAACGGTATCTCGTAAAACACCATTTTTTGAAATAGAGTGATTTCTTAAAATTCCATCTTGTTTTGCTCCAAGTCGTAAAATGGCATTTCGAGAAGCTAAATTATGCCAATGCGTTCGAAATTCTACAGCAATACAATTCATTTTTTCAAAAGTATATTGTAAAAGAAGATATTTACATTCTGTATTTACACCAGTTTTTTGGAAAGATTTTGCATACCATGTGTGGCCAATTTCCAAACGAAAATTTTCTGGTTCCATATTCATAAAACGAGTTGTTCCAATTACTTTGTTTGATTTTTTATCAATGATAACAAAAGGAATTTGTTCTCCTTTTTCTTTGTTTAATAATGCGGTTTTAATAAAATTTTCAGTAGTTTCTTCATTTGGAACGGAAGTATACCAAAGTTTCCATAATTCACCATCTTTAGCAGCTTCGATTAATTCTTTTTTATGTGAAATTTGAAGAGGTTCTAAACGAACAAGATTTCCATCTAAAATAATTTCTTTTTGCCAATTATTTTCCATTCATCATATGTTTTATAAATTACAATTTTACAAAATGAAGTTTTAAAAGTATGGATATTTTCCAAATTTTTATATTTGAATAAAATTAATGTTATGTCCTATTATCTTCAGAAAATTAAACGATATAAAAGACATTTTATTTGTGTAGATTGTCGAAAAGGTTTTAAGAAATCAAATGAAAAAGATTTTGCAGAAAAAAATGGTGAATTGTCCTTATTATTAAATGCTTTTTATTTTTCAAAACCTAAAAAGAAATTATCTAAAAAAGAAAAAGATGCTTTAAAATTAAAATATTTTGAAAGAGTTGAGGATTGTCCGCAATGCAATCAGAAAATGAAAGAAGTTTCGATGTCTTTTAAAGCACCAGCAAAAAATAAATTAAAAGAATGGAAAGAATTAATGAAAAAATAAAGTTTGAAATAATGAATTCCATTTTAATGATTCCTAAAAATAATTTTGTTTTTGTAATTGATCATTTTCTTTTTTTTAAATTTTGCTTATAATATATAGAAAATTAGTGATAATTTATAGGTAGATGTTAAATTTTATTGAGTATTTAAAATAAAATATAGATAAAATAGTTATTTTTTTAGAATAGAATTCGAAATGCTTTTGATTGTAAGAACAAGGTTTCTTATGAAAAAAAGATTACTCTTATCTTATGCCTTCTTTTTAAAGAAGGCTTTTTTTATTCATAATAAAACTAAATTAGCTACTTTTTCTTATAAAATGTTAGGATTTTACTATTATTGCTAAAAATTGAAAAAAATGACTAGGAAAGAACACTTACGTTTTTGCGAGAGATGCATAAAACGTGAATTAAACATGAAAATTGGTTTGGTATGTAATTTAACTGGAAAACATGCTGATTTTGAAAAAGAGTGTGAAAATTATGAATTAGACACTACGGTTGTTGAAACCAAAAATGAAACAGAAGAATTAGATCATGAAGTTGCAATGTCTAGATTATCTGAAGAGAATATTGAAAAATTTAAAGAAGAGCAAAATTTCTCTTTAGGTTTGATGACTTCTATCATTACTGGAACTATTTGTGCGATTCTTTGGGGAATAATTACAGTTGCTACAGGCTTTCAAATAGGGTATATGGCAATTGCAATTGGTGCAGCAGTCGGTTTCACGAATAGATTTTTTGGAAAAGGGATCGAACAAGTTTATGGGATTTACGGTGCTATAATTGCAATTTTAAGTTGTTTTTTAGGTAATATTTTAAGTATAATTGGTTTTGCAGCTCATGGTGCAGATTTAGGATATTTTGAAGCATTTATTCTGATAGATTTTGGTAAATTATTTGATATTGTGGGGGATACATTTGGTTTTGTAGATGTGTTTTTCTTTGCAATTGCAGGAATTGAAGGTTATAAATTATCTTTTAGAGCTTTTTCAGAAAAAGAAATTTTTGAACTGAATGAAGAGGAGTCTTAATGTTAAATTTTTTTAAAAAAAGAGTCTTAATAATAATATTATATTAAAAAAAGTGATTTTTAGTAGATTACTCGGAATATTAGTTTACTTTTGCACTTTATTTAAAACATACTTATGAATACAGGAACAATTAAGTTTTTCAACGACGAAAAAGGTTACGGATTTATCACTCCAGATCAAGGAGGAAGAGATGTGTTTGTACACATTAACGGATTAGTAGATGAAGTAGCTCAAGGAGACAAAGTTTCTTACGACGTTGAAGAAGGACGTAAAGGATTAAATGCAGTAAATGTAAAAGTAATTAACTAGTATATTATACAACATTTGAGCTAAAAGCCTACCAAATTATTTGTTAGGCTTTTTTTTTGCTAAATACGTCAGAAATGATTATTTCAATTAATGAGGAAGATTTAAACTTTGTAAAGTATAAATTTGAATCCTTCCATCTTCTAAGTTGACGTGAGATTTCTAGTTTTAAAACCTCAATATTTGTATTATCGGATTTAAATTTCAATAATTCATCATAGATTATATTTAAATGAATAGAATCCATGTGTTTATTTTCTTTCAGTAAATTCCCAAATTTTACTATCTGATTTACATCTTTTCTTTTAATAGCTATAAAAAAATTATACCAATCTGATTCAATTGTTTTTTTATGTCTTTTTGAAATTCTACTATTCTTATAAAATACGATACACATTAGGATAACAGGACTTATAAAAATTGATAATAATACAAAAACGTTTAAATTTGATGATGTATCCATACTTTTTCTTTTAAAATGTAATCTGTTGTAATTTTTTTAAATGATTTGTAAAATAAAAAAACAATCAATGTAGTTTATTTTGTAATTATGATTTTTCCCATTTAATTTTAACCGCAGAAATAAAATCCAATTCCAATTTTGTTTCAAATACACCATAAATAGAATCAAGATTTAAGTCAAGAGCTAATCGATTAATTTGTTTTTAGCATTTTTTTATTTAAGTTTTCAAATCTAAATCAATCGATAGAAGAAACCAAGAAAAATTCTTTAGATTTAAAAACTTTAGGAATTATATTTACAATAACACAAATTGTGCTTATATATAAGATTATTTAATTTCAATTTTACTTAAATCGAAATAACATTCTCTTACAGGATTTAAACCTGTTAATCCTTCATTACATGGTGTCTGTTCCTTTTTTCTTTCTTCAATTCCAGAATTAAAAAAGTCTTTTAATTCATATTCATTACTTATAGGATAAATATTTCCGATACCAACTTTATTTATATCTATATCTAATAATTCAATTTTCTTATAATTTTTTAAATCTTTAATTTGGATATAAACGAAATCTAATAAATCTAGACAAGTAGAATTAATTAAATTTTGAGGAATTTGTCTTCCGAATAATTTATTTTCGTTAATTGGGCATAAACCAATCCAAACTCCTGATTCATCTTCATTATAATCTAAAACAATAGATTTAATTTCAATATTCTCAATTTCAATAATTTGACCAAACTTTAAAGGCATTTTATTACTTTCTATATTTTGCCACTCTGGCTGCATATTAACTGGAATGTTTTGTGCGTTTTTTGATTTATTACATGAAATTATACTCAAAAAAAGAATAAAGATTAATTTTTTCATTTTAAATATCAATATAAGATTAAATTTATTTCCAATTTACTTCCTCTCCCTACGCTTCATACTTCCTTTAATCGCTTCTTCTTCCCAAGGTTTTTCTGGCCAAAAATGTTTTTTATAGCGCATTCTTAAATCTTTTCGAACCTCAAAATAAGCATTATCCCAAAAACTTTTAATATCTGAAGTAATCTGTACAATTTTAAAACCTGGAGAAAGTAAATGCATCAAAACATTTATTTTTCCATTGTTTACAGTAGGCGTTTCTTGCATTCCAAAACATTCTTGCAAACGAACAGCTAAAACAGGTTCACTACCATTTGCTTGATATTTTATTTTGATAAAAGAACCACTTGGAACTTCAATTTTACTTGGAGTAAGTGTTTTTATTTTCGACTGTAATTCTGGTTCTAAACTATATTCTAAAACCTCTTTTAGATTAATTTTCTTTAAATCTTCGGGTTTATTAATATCTCTCAAATACGGAGCTAACCATTTTCCATTTGTTTCCAATAAAGTTTTCATGCTCACATCTGGAAAACCAGCTTCTGGATTCCATTTTCTTAAAGATAAAACCTTATTTTTCCATTGTTCTACTTCTTCAGTCCAATCTAATAAATGTGCTCCTTCTTTTTTAATTACATTTGTAATTGCTTTTAAAACCAAATCTTCATCAGCATCTGCAATTGCCGTACTTTTCAAGACAATACTTCCAATTCGTAAATCTTCCGTAGCGATTAATCCTCCTTTTTTTGTATTCCAAGTAATGATTTCTTTTGTTTTAACTAAAGGCATCAAATCTCTTGGGTTTAAAGGAGAAGCCATAAATATTTTTCCAACACCATGTCGGTCGTTTACATGTGCAATTGCTAACCAAGATTCATGTGCTAAATCATCTCGATGTCCTGCGGTTGCAGATTTTCCATTCGCCATTTGAAATTGTGCATTATTTCCAGGTCTCGCACAGGCAATTCTTTCTGGATAAGCATAAGCCAATAAAATTCCAGTTTCATAATCATCAAATGTAGAATTATCAACAGGAATGTTAAGCATTTTTCGATATTGTGCTGCAATTTTTTCTATACGAGCTAACCGCTTTCCGCCAACTTTTTCACTTCTAAATCGTCTCAAAGCTTCAATTCTCAGATTGATATTAATTCCAATTTCTGTCGAAAGTGGATCTTTTTCTTCCAAAAGTGGAGCGATGTCCGTTGCTAAAGCAAGTTGTTTGTTTTCTTTTGCCTTAATCAACATATGCGCAATTCGAGGATGCGTCGGCAAACGATGTAATTCTTTTCCATGTTCTGTAATTTTATCCTGCTCCAAAGCTTCTAATTCATGTAGAAGTTCCGAAGCTTGTGCAATATGACCTTTTGGCGGAGGAGTAACCCAAGATAAATCTTCTGCATTTACAATTCCCCACTGTGCCATATCCAAAACTAAAGACGTCAAATCTACATCTTCAATTTCTGGTTTTCTTTGCTCATCCAATCTAGATTGTGTTGCAATAGACCACATTCGATAACAAGTTCCTGCACTCAATCTTCCAGCTCTTCCAGCTCGTTGATCTGCCGAATCTTTTGCTATTTGTATCGTTTCCAAACGTGATAATCCTGTATTTGGATTAAATTTGGCTGTTCGTTCAAAACCAGAATCAATCACTACTTTTATTCCTTGAATCGTCAAACTTGTTTCTGCAATATTCGTAGCTAAAACTACTTTTCTTTTTCCATTTTTATTTGGAATAATCGCAGCGAATTGTTTCTTTGCAGGAAGTTGTCCATACAAAGGATGAATCATGATACCTTTCAAACTTTGTTTTAAAATCTCCTCACATTTTTTGATTTCTCCTTGTCCTGGAAGAAAAACTAAAATATCTCCTTCATGATTTTTTATAGCATCTTTAATCACTTTTGAAGTAAGTTCAGGTAAAAGTCGCATATCACTTTCTCCTGTATAATGAATATCCACAGGATATTGTCGACCTTTACTTTCCACAATCGGAGAGTTCAACATCTTCGAAAGTTCAGGCATATCCATCGTTGCAGACATTACTAAAACTCTCAAATCTTCTCTCAAAATTGCTTGTGATTCTCTACAAAGTGCCATTGCAACATCTGCATGAATACTTCGCTCATGAAATTCATCAAAAATGACTATTCCTACATTTTCTAAAGCATTATCTTCATGAATCATTCGAGTTAAGATTCCTTCTGTCAATACTTCAATTTTAGTATTTGGCCCAACCTTACTTTCAAATCGAATTCGATATCCAACAGTTTCTCCAGCTTTTTCTCCCAATAAATCCGCCATACGATTTGCAATCGTTTTCGCAGCCAATCTTCTCGGTTCCAGCATCAATATTTTCTTGCCTTCCAACCAAGGTTCGTTTAATAAAGCCAATGGCAGCAAAGTACTTTTTCCAGCTCCAGGAGGCGCTTTCACAATTAAAGTATTAGAATTCTGTAATTTCTGCTGAATCTCAGGAATTACTTCTTTTACAGGTAAATCTATATTTTGGTATTCGAATATCAATTTTTTCTGTTTTATAAATAAAAATAATAAGATATCAATTGGTGACTGAGCGAAGTCGAAGTCACACATTGCGTTTCCAAGGATAATCCGATTTCGAGAGCCTCGATCTCCGAAATATCACACGGTGGTTGAGGTTCTCGAAGCCACACAATATTAAGAACTACAAGAAAGCATCGAACAGCCAGGTTTTACTCTTGCCCATTCTGGACGTTTTGCAAACCACTTTTCCGCACTTTTTTGTGTGTCGTAAGGTTTTTTTAGAAGTTCAGCTAATTCGTTTATGATGCTATAATCTCCTTTGTCTGCTGCTTCGATGGCTAATTGTGCCATATAGTTTCGCAACACATATTTAGGATTAACAGCATCCATTTTTTCTTTTCGTTCTTTGTCTGTTAAAGTCTCTTTTTCTAATCGGTTTAAATACATTCCAAACCAATCTTTCCAAGCAGTTAAAATATCTCCTTTAAGTTCTTCTGGTTTATAAAAAGCATCTTTAAAAGTCACTAAAAATTCATCAGAATTATCTTCTTCAATGTTTTGATTTTTAGAAATGTCACTCAAACGTCTAAAGAAAATAGTCATATCTGTTTCTGTCAGTTCTAAGAGATTTTCTAATTGTTGGATGAAAGTAAAATCATTTTCTAGCGTTTTTTCTAGACCTAATTTCGCATTCATCATCTGAATATATTTTTCAAAGAATTGCTCTTGATAAGCATTTAATATTTCCTCCAAAGGTGCAGCATCTTCAATCAGCGGATATAAAGCATTTGCCAATTTTACCAAATTCCAAAGTGTAATCTGAGCCTGATCTCCAAATTGATAACGTTTATGTTCTGCATCGGTAGTATTTGGTGTCCAGCCTCTCTCAAAAGGTTCCAACCAACCATAAGGACCATAATCAATTGTCAAACCAAGAATCGACATATTATCTGTGTTCATTACACCGTGTACAAAACCAACACGCTGCCAATGAATCACCATGTCCAATGTTTTCGTACTTACTTCTTTTAATAATTGAATATAACCTTCCTTATCACAAGAAAGTTGTGGATAAAACTCTTTAATGGTATAATCCACCAATTTCTTTAAAGTTTCAGTTTCTCCTCTAGAAGCAAAAATCTCATAACTTCCAAATCGTAAAAAAGAAGGAGCTACACGACACACAATTGCACCTTTTTCATAAGCTGCATTGCCGTTGTAAAACATATCTCTCAAAACTTCATCTCCTGACAATGCCAAAGACAAAGCTCTAGTAGTTGGAACTCCTAAATGAAACATCGCTTCGCTACACAAATACTCTCGAATAGAAGATCTCAACACTGCAAGACCATCTGCAGTTCTAGAATATGGAGTTGCTCCAGCACCTTTTAATTGTAATGTCCAGCGTTTATTTTTGTGTTCTACTTCTGCCAAATTAATTGCTCTTCCGTCTCCCAATTGTCCTGCCCAATGCCCAAACTGATGTCCTCCATAGCACATTGCATAAGGTTTTGATTCTGAGATAAGCGCATTTCCTGTAAATATATTCAAGAATTCTTCTGACTGTGTTTCCTTTTCTGAAATTCCCAATAATTCCGCTACTTCTTTAGAATGGTGTAATAGGAGTGGAGCTTTCGTTTTTGTTGGTTCCACAAAAGAATAACAGGCCTGACGTACTTGTCGTCTGGTATTTTCTACAATCGAATCACTTGGTAATGTGTCCGTAAAAGAATTATTGATCTGAAACTTCATTTTTGGAGTTTTGGTTCTTCGCAAAAATAAGGATTTCCATCTAATTTATTTAAAAATGAAGAATAGCTAGTTATATGAAAAATCAAAATTGTTGAAATTTCAATTAAAATGATTTTTTGACAGATAAAGGTGTAAAAAAATGTTAAAAAAAGTTAAATAATTTATTTTAATTGTTAAATAATGATATAATATTTAGTATTGTATAAAAAATTATTATTATGAATATAAAAAAAGAAGAAGTCGACTTAAATGTTGAAACAAAAAATGCTATTACGAAAACATGGCAAGATATCAAAGGAAACATTTTTACATATCCAAACATTTTAAATGAGTTACAAAATGGATTATTTTTTATAGATACTATAAAAGATTTAAAAATTGAAGGAGATTTTATAAAGGGAGAATTAGGTGTTTTAAATGATAAAATTGTTATTATTTTTGAATTAAATGATAAGAGTTTTAGAGCTTATGAGTTAAAAGAAAGTAATGAGAAATTTACAATATATGTAAAAAAAGTTATTGTAGAAATTGATGAATATGTTGTGGATGCAAATTTTAAAAATATAAATCATTTAAATAAAGTTTATTCTAATTCTGGATTAAAAGAACCTGATATTGATGCTTCTAATGCTATTAATCAGATTCAATTATGGAAAAGAAATTGTAATAATTGGTTTAATAATACTGAATCAAATGAGATTCCTAATTATTTTTTAATTCCAAATAGTGATATTAAAGAAAATTCTCTTTGTTTTTTTGGGTTTAGAAATGATTCAATTCTTAATAAAGATATTCCATCATTAATTTTTGTTGATAGAAATATTGAGGAAATAAATGTAGATACTAAAAGTTTAATTAGTTCAAATACTTCTGATTGGTCTATGCCTTCTCCTCCTTATGAAGAAGATTCAATAGAATAAAAATATTAAAATGAGTATGAAAAAAATAGCTCAAAGTTTTTTTCACTTTGAGCTATTTTTTAAATTATTTATACCAAAAACTATTTCTGTCCTGATTTCTTCTGAAACTTCTTATAAAGCTATATATGATGTGAGTCTAAACTAATATCACAACCAAAGAATAATTAAATTTGAATAATAATTAAAAAACTTATTTATAAATTGTAAGCCCTTTTAAAAATTCTTCAAATTTTCCAATGTTTATATCATAAGTTTTTGGAGTAGCAACAAATTGAATAAAAAGATATGCCGTTTTTGTTTTAAGCAGAACAAATTGATGATGGTAAATATTATTTTGCCAAAAAATAAAAACTTTTTGTTTGATTCCATTATCAATCTCAATGATATCTTTTTGCCCATACCATATATGAGAATCACTAAATAATGTTTTTTGTCCAAAACTATTTCCTGTAGAATAAGTGTGCTTAAATTCTTCAAAAGATTTAAAACTAGATTTTGAAAACTCTTGTATTGAGACAGCATTATAAATTCCTTTAACTTCACCATCAACTTTAGGCATAATCCCACCAATAATATTAGAATCTCCTGTTTCTTTTAAGGTTAACCATTTTGGAATAATAACTTCATAATTAAAGTTTTTATTTGCATATTTTAATTCTTCAATTTTATTTTCTTTAACTTTTTCTTTTAAATCTTTAATGTTATAATACGTCCTTTGAATTGTATCATTTTTTTGAGAAAAAATAAATAGAGATTGAAGAAATAAAATGGTAAAAAATAAGATCTTTTTCATAATTATTAATTGTATTGATAATATACATAGAATTGGATTCAAAAATAAACAAAAAACCTCGATATTATATTTAAATATCGAGGTTTCTTAGAAAGAAATAACAAGTCTATTCCTGTCCCAATTTCTTCTGAAACTTCTTATAAAGCTGCGTATGATGTGATTCTAAACTAATATCACGACCATCGATAAACGCTTTATAAATATCATTTCCGATAATATCTAGAGCATCTCCTTTTGAGATGAATAAAGTAGCATTTTTTCCAACTTCAATGCTTCCAACTTCTTTTTCAATTCCAAGAATTTTCGCAGTATTAGAAGTCAACATTTTTAAAGCTTCTTCATAAGGAACACCATAATTAATTGCAGTTCCAGCGTAGAAAGGTAAATTACGTGTTTGCATACGTTCCATATCTCCACTATTTTCAAAACCAACTAAAACTCCAGCATCCAATAATTTCTTTGGCAATTCAAAAGGTAAATCAATGGCATCATCTTCCGACATTGGAAGCGAATGCACACGATATAAAAGCACAGGAATATTTTTCTCTTTTAAAAGAGGAGCGACCTTATAAGTTTCATATCCACCAACAATTACCATATCTTTTACACCAAAATTCTCGAAGAAATCAATTGCTTCTGTCATTTCTTCTGCACCATGTACATGAATAAATAACTTTGCTTTTCCTTCTAAAATTGGTTGTACAGCTTCATAAACCAAATTTCTTTCTTTCGAATTCTTTTTATAATCTTTCGCTTTTGTAAAGAAATCTTTTAATTTTTTCTTATTTTTTTTATAAGCCGAAGAAGGTTCAATTTTATTTTTCTTATTCGCATAAGATTTTCCCCAGTTTACATGAATTCCATCATTTTCTGTGATAATCGCATCTTCATAATTCCAAGCATCTAACTGAACAATTGAAGAAGTTCCAGAAATCAATCCACCTCTTGGAGTTACTTGTGCAATTAAAACTCCGTTTGGACGAACAGTTTCCGTTACTCTAGATTCTGTATTATAAGCGATAATACTACGAATATGTGGATTAATTGCTCCAACTTCTCTTTCATCATCACTTGCAGAAACAGCATCAATTTCAACCAAACCTAAAGTAGAATTTGGCGAAATAAATCCAGGATACACATGATGTCCTTTTGCATCAATTACTTTTTGAAAATCATTCGGATTTGCTTTTGAAAGTTCATCTACAAACGTAAATTTCCCATCTTGAAATCCAATAGCGCTATTTTCAATTACTTTTCCATTTCCTAAATGTGCAGTTGCACCAGTAATCAAAATCGTTTCTGATTGCTTCGGAGCAGGAGTTTGTTGTGCATATATAGAATTGATACTAAGAAAAAGTATCAAACAAATCATTTTTAATTTTAGCATCTTCATCTTAGTGTTCTTCTGAATTACAGTGATACAATGTTTTTTTCTTTTGTACAGGCTTTTGTGTTTCTTCTCCTTTACCTTTTGCATCCAACATTTGCTGGATGATTTGTTTCTTTTCTTTCTGAATTTCTTCTCTTAATTCTTGATCTCTTTCCATATCAAAATAAAGAACTCCTTCGATAAACGTTTTTTCTGCTTTCGCATAGGTAGATAAAGGATTATGACTCCAAAGTACGATATCTGCATCTTTTCCAGCTTTGATACTTCCTAATTTAGCATCTAAATGTAAAAGTTTTGCAGGGTTTAAAGTCACAAATTTCCAAGCATCTTCTTGAGAAACATTACCATATTTTACTGCTTTTGCTGCTTCTTGATTCAATCTTCTTGACATTTCCGCATCATCCGAATTAAAAGCAACAATAACTCCTTCGTTATGCATTAAAGCTCCATTATAAGGAATTGCATCATTTACTTCATATTTATAAGCCCACCAATCTGCAAATGTAGAACCTCCAACTCCGTGTTCTTTCATTTTATCTGCAACTTTATATCCTTCTAAAATATGTGTGAAAGTGTTGATTTTAAAATCAAATTGCTCTGCAACACGCATTAACATTGTAATTTCGGACTGCACATAAGAGTGACAAGAAATAAAACGCTCGCTATTGATAATTTCTGCTAAAGTTTCTAATTCAATATCATGGCGCACAGGAATATTATTCTTTTTCTTAAAGTCATATTCTTTTGCTCTTTGGAAATAATCGATATAAACTTGCTCAACACCCATTCTTGTTTGTGGGAAACGAACTGAATATTTCTCTCCCCAGTTTGTTTGCTTCACATTTTCTCCTAAAGCAAATTTGATAAACTTTGGTTGATTTTCTACAATCATTTGATCTGGAGTTTCTCCCCATTTCAATTTAATAATCGCAGATTGTCCACCAATCGGATTTGCAGAACCGTGTAATAATTGTGCAGTTGTAACTCCACCAGCTAAGTTTCTATAAATATTTACATCATCCGAATTTACAACCGAATGAATCGCAACTTCCGCTGTGCTATTATGTCCAGATTCGTTTACACCATTTGAAATTGCAATATGCGAATGCTCATCAATAATTCCAGTTGTTAAGTGTTTTCCAGTTCCATCAATGATTTTTGCTCCAGAAGCTTTTAAATTCTTTCCAACTTTCGAAATTTTTCCATTTTTAATGTAAACATCTGTGTTTTCTAAAATTCCGTCTTTTTCATTTGTCCAAACTGTTGCATTTCTGATGATAAAATCATTTTGCTCTGGTTTTTCCTCAAACCCATAAGCCATATTTGGATAAGAAACTGCAACTAATTCTGGATTTTTCTTTGCTTTTTTCTTTTTATCCTTGTTTTTATGCTCTTTTGTTTTCTTAAAGTTTAAAGCAAATGTTTCATTTTTTGAAATATAATTTGCCATTGGCTCTTTTGCATTTCCAAAATAAACTTTAACTGCAACTTCTTCTTTCTTATTTGGTTTAAAATTGATGTATAACCAATCGTTTACCATTTTCGTAGTTGCTTTCACTTTCTTAGAACCTTGCATTATTTTCGCAGAAGGTTTTTCTTTTGTTCCAGCAATTTCAGCAGTATATTTTTTCTTTCCAATCTGAAAAGCATACGTTCCACGAACATCTTCTTTTGTGATGTCTTTGATTACATTTTGCTTTCCTTGAATCCAGTTTTCATAAATGATTGTTCTTTCTTCAAAAATATCTCCGTCTGTGATTAAAAAATTAGCCAAAGCTCCTTTTTTCAACGTTCCGATTTCATTTTCTAAGTTTAATAACTGCGCAGGAACTGTTGTCAATGCTGCTAAAGCTTTTTCTTTACTTAAACCATAAGAAATTGCTTTGCGAAGATTCTTGTGGAAATCTGCTTTTGATTTTAAATCAGCCGTTGTAAGCGCGAAATTGATTTTATTTTTCTCTAAAACATTTAAATTATTTGGCGCTTGATTCCAAGTTTTTAAATCTTCTAAGTTTACAATTTGTTGCACTTTTAAATCGCTAACATCATAAGCTTTTGGGAAATTAATTGGAATGATAAACGTTGTGTTTAAATCTTTAATTTCCGAAATTCTTTCATATTCATCTCCAGCTCCTTTGATGATGTAAGTTTCACCAAATTCGTTGGCAATTTTGTTTGCTCTAAAAATTTCTAATTTGTTTTTTACTTCAAAAACCTTAGGTAATTCTTTATTTTCGATAAAAGCTTTTAAAGAAAAATCAGCAACTTCTTCGTTTTGTTTTCCAAACCAATCCGCATCATGATTCATCTGACGAAGCAAAGCAATTGCTCCCATTTGCGAAGAAGGATATTCCTGTTTTGAATTTACACTTCTTTTAAAAGAAAAATGCTGTGCAGCTTTGTCCGAAAGAAGTCTTTCGTTGTTTTTTGCATCTTGATTTAAAGTTGTAACAAAAGAAGTTCCTCTTGCAATTCCGTCTTTATAATGTGAATTTACGGTTCCGAATCCAAGTTTGATTAACTCATCCGCATTTTTAGAATTAAAAAAGAAAAAATCTACACTATTTGTTTCTGGTTTTATATGTTCGTTCCAATAAAATCCGTTTTTGTGCGAATCATATTGTGGTGCTCTACCATGTTTGTGCTCATTTTTCGGAGCTTTCACACCAAAATCCGAATACATATCAATAAAAGAAGGATAAATATATTTTCCTTTTAAGTCTACAATTTTGCTGTCTTTCGGAATAGAAATATTTTTTCCTACAGCAATAATTTTTCCTTTTTCAAAAACCAACGTTCCGTTTTTAATTACTTGTTGAGAAGATACATATATTGTAGCGCCAGTAATTGCGATTTTTGAATTATCGGAGTTTTTTACTCCGTGATTTGTGGGGAAATACTCTTGAGCATGCAACAGACTTGCAAACAAAAAGAGTGTCAAAAAGATGATTTTTTTCATTCTTGAGTAATAAATGTTAATTGTTTTTGTTGTGAAGCTACCAAATTTAAGAAAATAATCGAATTGTAGGAGGGAAGGTGGATTTTTAACAGAATGTTGGGAGGGGAGAAAGTTGTTTAAGTAAATAGTTGGTTTTTTGAAAAAAAATAGAATTATTTTTTTGATTTTACGGAAAGTCGTAAAAATTGTTAAAAATATAGTGTTAATTTTGTTGAAAATTTTAAAATTATGATATATCATGAAGGTATTCCTATTTGGGAAGTAGATTTATTTATTATAGGATCTATCACAATTGATTCTCCAATTAGTTTTGATATAAGAAAAGAATTGGAACATAATGAACCATTTTATAGTAAAATTAAAATAAGGAATAATCAAAATGGTTTTAAGATAACTTTGACTGCATTTGCAAATAATTCTGATTTAGCTGAAAAAGCAGCTGTTCTATTTATTAGTAGGATGTTAGATGTTTTAGTTTTAAAATTAAATATACCAATAAGTTTAAATATTGATGGAAATTATTTTGTTTCTAGAAAAATACAAAATTCTGTCAGAAGGAAGGTAGATAAAAATATTTTTAATGATGCTTTTAAAGAGTATAGAAAATTACATTTAACTGATCATAAAACATATTTAAGAGCTTTGAGTTGGTTTAGAAAAGCAAAATGTACACAAGATCCAATAGATAAATTTTTAGCATTTTGGAATTCAATAGAAACAGTTTCTAATAAATATAACCCTTATAGAGAGAATTGTTCGGGAAGAGGTACTATTTGTCACATTTGGGAATGTTTTAAAAAAGTATGGGGAGATTGTGAAAATTGGGAATTTATAAATGGTAATTCTAATTGGATAGATGAATGTAATGAAATTAGAAGGAATATTGCTCATGGAATTATACCAATTGAAATACAAGAGATTGAAAAGATAATAAATAAAATTAATGAAGTTGAAAATGTTTCTCATAAATTCTTATCTGATTGGAGAAATGAATTATTGAATACACAAAATTTATCTTATGAGTTACAATCTCGTTTAGATTAAAAACAAATAAAAATATGTTTGAAAATTATAAAAATCATATTAATAAATTACTTCAAGAATCACTTTTTAGAGAAGAAGATATTTACTTTATTGATGGAGTCCCAAATGAACCAGAGTTTTTAGAATTATTTACATATTATTCAAAAGCTTTAATTATTGAAAACAAATATTATGATTTTGAACCCTTTTTTCTTTTTTTTAAAAATGATATTTCTGTAAATGCAATTGCGGGTAAAAATGAAAAAGTATTTTTTTTGGGTATAAATTCAGGGTTAATAATGCATTTAATTATTAATGTCCGTAATAAAACCTTCAAAATTAATGAAGAATTAATACCAACTTCTTTTATTAAAAATTTAGATACAAATCTAAATATGATTTTATATCAATTTTGTATTCATTTTACTTTTTATCATGAATTAGGTCATTTAATTCAATTTTCATGTAAAAAAGAAGAGAAAAGGAATTTTAATATAAATTATCAAGAAGATATTAAAAAAGAATTTAATCTAAGGAATCATTTTTTAGAAATTGATGCAGATGAATATAGTTCTCTATGTTTGGCAAATCATGTAATGAATTATGTTGAGAATAATTTAGATAATACGATTGAAAATTATATTTTTATGACAAAACTTTGTATATCTTCAATTATGATGTATATACAAAGTTTTTTTAATATTAACCAAGAATTTTATTTAAGAAAAAATAGTCATCCACATCCTGTTATTAGAATAATTAATGCAGCATCAGTTGTAAAAGCTTATATAATTAATGCATTAAAATTAAAAGGAATGGAAATAGAGAAAGAGCAATTCGACTTTATCTTTGATTCAATTATTATTGCAAGTCAGATGCCAATTAATAGATTTAATCCAAATAATTATAAGCAAATTTTATTGGAAAATAGAAATGATATAGAAAACTATTTAAAAGAAGTTAAAAAATATAACTCAAAATGTAGTGCAGTAAATAGAAGGAATGAATCTCTTTTAAATAATTAGTGTAATTTATTTATGATGTATAGAAAATTTTTTGAATTAGTTCTGTGACAAATAAATATAATTACTTATTATTTTAAAAAGTTTAAAAAACATAACCAGTTACCTAAAATTTTATATATTTGCATAACTAGTTAAGTAAATTAAAAATGGAAAACGATATTTTCAGAGAATTAAAGTATTTGGCATTTACAGCAAGATTAAAGCGAATCAGTGATAATATGCTTTATAATGCAAAAGATTTGTATAAAGAATTAGAATTGGATATTGATCCGAATTGGCATTTGATTTTTATGATGTTTAAAGAAAAAGACACTTTAACCATGACAGAAATTGCAGATGCTTTTCAGATTTCGCAACCTGCGGTGATTAAAATCATCAACAAAATGAAGCAAAAAGAATATTTGATTTCTACCAAAGACGCAACGGATAGTAGAAAACAATTATTACAGCTTTCTGCCAAGGCAAAGGAGAATTTGCCAAAATTGGAGAAAGTGTGGGAGGCAGGACGAAAATCGATTATGGAAATTTTGGAAGGAAACGAAACTATTTTAGAACAATTGGACGAAATAGAAAATCAGATTTCCAAAATGAATTACAAACAAAGAGTTTTAAAGAATTTACAAGATGATTAGAAAGGCAACTTTAGAAGATTTAAATGCTGTATGGAAAATATTTCATGCAGTAATTCAAACAGAAGATACACATGTTTTCTATAAAAATACACCCAAAGAAGATTTGCAAAAACATTGGTTTGCAACTTATATGTATACCTATGTTTATGAAGAAAATGAAGAAATTTTAGGTTCTTATTTTGTTAAACCAAATCAAATAGATTTAGGAAGTCATATTGCAAATGCGGGTTATATCGTGCATCCGGAAGCACAAGGAAAAGGAATCGGGAAGAAGCTTTGTGAACATTCTTTGGCTTTGGCAAAAGAAATCGGATTTATAGCGATGCAGTTTAATATTGTGGTAAGTACAAACAAAGTTGCTGTTGCAGTTTGGAAAAAGTATGGTTTTGAAATTATAGGTACAACTCCAAAAGGATTTAAGCATCCAGAATTTGGTTTTGTAGATACCTATATTATGTATAAAAGTTTGCTTGATGATTGATAGTTTTGCCTATTTAGCAATCGCAACAGGATTATATGCCATTTCGAAAAAAAAGATGCTTTCATTTCGTTTATGGCATATCGTCTCTTGTATTTCCTATATTATTTATGGAATTTTAAAACCAGCAATACCACTGATAATTTCTGGATTGTTGTTTTCCGTAATTCATTTGTTTCAGATTTATAAATGGAAAAAACAATTCGAAAAAAGAAAGATTTAAAGAACTTGTTTATCATGAAGATCGTTCTGGATTATTTTTTTGCGATTGTTGATTAACAATTGTAAGATTAAAAGAGCAAATAATAATGGAGCTATTATAAATGATAAAATATCCTTAAGATCAATTATACTAATTCCTTTTATGTTTGGATTAAATAGATATCTATCCAAAACAAAATAGACTGTTGTTAATATTATTAAAGTTAAAATAACAATTAATATTTTTCGTGTTTTTTTCATCTTTTTCTTTTTAATATTTCAAATTCTAAAATTTATAACGCAATTTTTTTCATCAATATCTACATCAAAATATTTTGTTTGAAAATAGAATTTCAGAGCAATAGATGCGCAAATATAGAAGAGAAATTAATTTTTAAAAACAGAATTTTCAGATTTAACGTTTTTTTGTAAATTCAAAAATCTTAATTAAACACAAAAGCAATTCAAGTTTCCACTTAAATCGCTTTTGCGCATTAGTTTACTCTTTTGAATGCAGTCCAATTGTATTTCCTTCTGTATCTTGTAAAATAGATACAAATCCAAATTCTCCAATTGGTGCTTTGAACTTAATAATTTTTCCACCTGCTTTTTCCACTCTATTTTCCTCAGTAATACAATCATTAGAAGTAAAATACACTACAGTATTATTTTCATGAGCAACATAGTTTTCTTTTTCAACAAGAGCTCCTGTTGCATTCGTTCCATTGTTTTCAAAAGGAAATGTAGATTGTTTTCCCCATTCAATAGGTAAATCAGTTAGCTTTATGTCAAAAACAATTTCATAAAATTTCTTAGCTCGTTCTAAGTTGGATACATTAATGTCAAACCAACAAACAGGATTTATAGTATTCATTTTGATAAAATTTAAATTTATACAAAGTTGAAGTTTGACCTGTATCTAAAATTGTAAAAATGGGACAGCGCTATTTTTTAGAATCAAAAATTAAAGACATTTTTAAATCTTCTCCGTAAAATTCTTTTGGTGTAATTCCTGTAAATTCTTTAAAGTCTTTGATAAAATGAGCTTGGTCAAAATATTCATTTTCGTAAGCCAAATTAGTCAATGATGTTTTTTCTTTTTGTAATAATGATTTTAGTGAATTTTGTAATCTTACAATCTTTGAGAGTTGTTTTGGACTTAATCCAACATCCGATGAAAACTTACGAGCTAACATTCTACGATTTGAATTAACTTGTTTTGAAAGTTCATTAACAGTAAGTTGTCCTTTGTGCTTTGAAATAATTTCTATCGTAGAACTTATAATTCGATCTTTTACTTCTTTACTTTTTAATAATTCAAGTAAAAAAGTTTCCGCAATATTTATTCGTTGACTTGTAGTTTGGGCATCTAAAATTTCTTGCTCTAATTTTACTCCTTTTTCACTAAACAATTCTTTTAAAGGGATAGGTTTATTTTCCATTTCTTTTAAAGGAATATTTGTAAAAGGTAAAAATCCATTTGGATGAAATCTAATGATAAAAGTTCCTGTTTTTCCAGTAGGTTCAACAACATAAGGTTTAGTTAATTGACCGATTAAAAAACTTCTTGGTTGTAAAAAGCTGTTTCCATTTTCAGGATGATGCCAATATAAATCGCCATAATGAAAAATCATTTTCATGGTTCCATCTGGAACAATTGTGTTTCTTTTAGGAGTTTCTTCTATAGAACTTTCCAATGTCCAAAAACATTTCACAAAGTTTGCTAAATCACTGTTTGGTTTAAATATTTTTGGATTCACTTAGTTTTATTTTTTGATTTAATGCCAAAGGTAAAATGTAAAATTCTCTTTCTAGTGCTATTTTGTAAATCGCGCTTAATTATTTTTTTGTATTTATGATGCTAATTGGAATTTTCATTAAATCTTGAGAATGTAAAAATTTAAATATTGTAGAGTTTTAAAATTATCAAACAGTGATTTTTAAATATTATGACAATAAGGTTTTAGTTTCTATTGTTGTAGGTTGTTTTTATTTATCGATATTTATTTTTTCAAAAGAAACTACACTAGCTCCAAAATATTGACCAATATCCTTTTTATAATGATGAAATTCCAACATCAACTTAATTTTATCAGGATTTTCAACTTTTCCTTTAAAGTCATAACCTCCATTATCGTTTAATTTCAAAAGCGAATCTTTTTTACCAGTATGGAATTTTACTATAGATTTTTCGTTGTATCCAACAAATACAAACTCCCCTTTGTATTCACTTCCAATTTTTTCTATGGAGTCTTTATCTACAATTAATCTAATAGAAGCATTATCAAAAATATATTTTGTGTTTAATGTGTCAATAATTGTTTTTAAGGAGTCTCTTTCTTTTTCTAATTTTTGTATTATTTCAAGATTATTTCTATCAGAATTACAGCTCAATAATAAGATAGAAGCTAGTAATAATATAATTTCTTTATTTTTCATTAATTATATGTTTAAAAAGGTGTATTAATTCATTTTCAATTGTTATTCTGTTTGGTACAAAATTTTTTCAATTTTTTCTTTAACGAAACCTTAATTTTGGCTAAAACTACTATTTTGATGGAAATAAATCAAATATAGAGGAGTTTTTAAATGAAATTTTTTTCTTAATCTGAGGTTTTAAAAAGTTGAGAAAAAATCAAAAATTTGTACCAAGATTGTCAAGCTCCCCTCTTGAGAGGGGCTAGGGGTGTGTTTTAGCTGAAATAAAATTTTTCATAAGACTTTAAACGTAATAATGTCTTATACAAAAACTGATTTTTTATTATAGAAATTCGCTAAGTGAGGAATTTTATATTCTATCAAGTAAACTTTTTTCATAGCTTGATGCAAAACCTATATAAGTTATTTTATCAATATTTATTTTTTCAGTTCTAACCCATTGAGCATTTTCATTCAACAATTCTAATTCTACATCATTCTCTGAAATATTTTTAATTTTCCCTACAAAATATGTTTTATCATGATGAAGGTCAAGATAGCAGTTTTTCTGTTTCTATAAGAGCATCTTTAAATTTATAAGGTCTTGAATTTGAATTTAGATAACTATTTTTACATTTATCGATCATTGAATTGATAGAATACAAATCTTCATTATTTTCTTCTAATTCTTCTTTTCTTTTGTCAAGTATTGATTTTACATTATTAAACTTTTCTTTAGAAGTAGAAATATTTGCGATATAATTAATTAAAAATTCTCTGTATATACCAGATTCGATATCATCAAAATTATTATTAAATATTAATTTGATAAGTTTTTCTAAATTATCAAAATTTTTAATTACGTTGTAATTTAAGTATTTAGTTCTCATTAATGATGGTACATTTTTCTTTTCTAATAATTCAATTAAAAAATCAATAACACTATGGTCATTAAGCTCGAATAATATATTTATTGCTTCATGACGATGTAATTCTTTTCCAGTTTTTAAATAGTCAATAGCCGATTTTCTACAAAATTCTATATATAAGTTCTTTTCAATCATTATACTAATTATTGACCAAAATTTATATTTTTTAAAAGCTTTACAACAATCAAGTAATAATATTTGATCACCAGTTAGTTCAATGTATTTTTTGATTTTTCTAATATCATTAGAAGTTGAATCAGAGCTAATGAATAAACTTCTTATTTTTGGGAAAGTAGCTTCTAAATTATTATTTAAAGCGTAATCGATATGTTTGGAAAGAGCAAAACTTGTTAATTTTTCATTATTAATGTTATGAATTATTTTATTATTAAATAATGTTTCATTATTAATTAATTCTTTGAATCTTAAAAAACTTTCATCGACTTCATAACTTCTGTCAAATTCATAGTATTGTATATAGTTGACGAGGAAATTTTGAGGAAAACTAAATTTAAACTTTTTTTGAAAGAAAAAGATTAAGTCAATTAATTTATAATTTTGACCATAATGAAATGTGTTTGGTTTGGAAATTATGACAATATTATCAAAGTCAATTTGTGAACACTTTAATAAACACCATTTTTCAATAATATTTACTTGCCTTTTTGAAACTTTAAATGATCTTTCATCCTTTTCATATTTAGTTATAACATCTCTGATTTTATTAAAAATTAAGTAATCATTCTCAAGATTTTTTTTTATAATGTCATATGAAATTGATTCATTTGGATATTCATATAAAAGAGTTTGAACAAGATTTAAAGATGTCTCAATTATATTTCCATGACCATTTTCTTTGTACCAATTTTGTGAAATTTTGTAAAATTCTTTTTTTCTAATTTCTGGACCATTTTTTCTAAATACCTTCTTTATTCTTTTTAATAATCTTCTTTTCTTAAAAAGAATATTCAAATTATCTTGAAGTCCTTTTTCATATTTCTTTTTGATTCTTTTTATTTCTCTTTCTGTGAATGCAGGTTCTTTAAATTTAATTCCTTTTCGTTTTATTAATTTTTCAAATTTTACACCTAATTTTCTATTGTTTAGATTGATAATAAAATTTCTGAAACGCTCAATTTTATCATCTGAAATATCTTTTTCAATTAATATATTTACTAAAGTAATTATTTCTGTTTCTGTAATTATTTCTGCTATAAAATAATCTACTTTTTCAAATTCATGATTATTTATTAAGTGAATTATTGCTGTTTTAATAGTGTCACTTTCAATTATTAAAATTGATAATAATTCATTATGGAGATTATAATCATTTTTATCAATTACGTTGTCAAAAATATTATAAATAAATTGAGGTTCTTGTCTAATAAAACCTGACATTTTTGAAATAACTTTTTGTAAATAATCATCACTTTTATAAATAGTAGAACTATTATTAAAAAAATATTTAGCAACCTCTAAAAAATTGTCTGCAGATGTTAATTTTAAAATTAATTCATTCGTGAGGATTTGATTTCCTCTAATAGTTTCATCAGGTATAAGCCTCTCTTTAATTTTATGTGCTCTTAAAAATTCTTCTTTTAAATAAACATAGAACGAATCAATATTGTCATTTTCACTTAATAAAAGTAATAGTTTGTAGTTTAGATCTTTGTGAGTTTCGTTTTTAAAAAGCTTAAAAATGGATTCTAAATACGTTTCGTCTTCATTAGTTATATTTTGATTTTTAATTAAATATAATATTTCAGATTTTATAGAAATGTGTAAATTTTCGTCATTTAATTTTTCAAATAATAACTTTTTTAAATCAGATAAAGAATCTTCAGGGATATTAAAAAAAGAAAGAAGACTTATTGCAGAAATTGTAGCTCTTATATGATAATCAGTACTGTTGGAAACTATATTAAATAAGAATTTGTAATTTTCGAAACAATTACCAAATTGTGCTATTTCTTTTATTTCAAATGTTCTATTTGTATTAATCCATAAAGTTTTTTCGACACACTCATTTTTAAAATAAGTTTGAAAAACTTTAATTTTTATTTCTAAATCGATTCTATTATAATCTGCTTTAAATAATAATTCAAGTTCATTTTCAATTAACCAATTAACCAATCCTTTGTATGTATCTGAATTATTATCTAGTAAATTAATAAGAAAAGTAATAGTATTAAAAAGAGAAGGGTGTGTTTTACCCAAATCTTCAATTTGTATGAAATTTAATATTTCATTTATACTTCTTTCTGAAATAGCTTTTGCTGCAAAATACTCTTGAATATTTCTATGTTCAAAAAAATATTCTTCTGTTTCCTTGTTTTTATCAATTAAAGGGTTGTTTTTAAAGTTTTTAAAGTCTAAAGAATTAGAATTTGCAATCTCAAATAATTCTTCATTTGAAATTGTATTTCTTTGCATTAATTCATTTATTAAAGAAGTTTTTATTGAAAGCCTTTTAATAAGTGGAATATTTAAACTTTTCTTTATTAATTTATGATTGTCATCATGTTTTAATCTTATGTTTATATAATTCTCCCATAATTCAGAGGAATTGAATGGTAATTTCTGATTTTCTTTTATATAGTCAGCTAATATATTTACTTGAAAAGGATTTTTTAAAAATTCTATAAATGTATTATCAAATGAAAGTTTATCGATAATACTACTTCCACATTTTAGCTTTAATAACTTTATACTTTCATTGTAATATAGATCTCTTAAATAGTAAACCTTGAAATCTGAAATGTTTTTAATTAAGCTTTCATAAACATTTGTTCGACAACTCAAAATGAATTTAAACTCAATTTCGTTAGTGTCTAAATAATAAATGAACGTTTCAAGTTTTGAATTGAAGTCTTGAATATTTTGAATTTCATCAATTCCATCGAAAATAAATATCAGATTTTTATATGATTCCCAATTTTTGAATAATACAGATGATTCGATATGATCGCTTGATGTAAAATTTTTTAAATTCCTATAAACAGGAATCAACTCATTATCTTTATCATTTATTAAATTTATTGCTAATTTTTTTAATTCAGTAGTTTTCCCTAGTCCTGGATTTCCTAATAAAATTATTTTATTTTCAGTTGAAATACATTTTTCCAATGTATCATCCAGAACTGTTTTTCCTATAAAAGAACTTAATAATTTGTTTTGATTTTTATTTGATTTAAAAATTTCCCTTTGGATTATATCTTTTTCATTTTCAATATTTCCAATAAGTATTTGAATATCCTTTTGAGTTAAATCTGTTTTTTCAACTTTATTTTGAAAAAGTAGTTTCTGAAAATCTTCACTTGAATTAATATTTACATTTTCAATTTTAGTAATCTCAACTTTAGATTGTTGATTTATATTTTTTACTTCAATTTTGTCACCTATAAATAAATTTCTCAAAAAATTACCCATTTATCTTCTCCTTACTTTAATTTCTGAATCATCCTTAATATCTGAAATATTAATATTACTATTGTCAGTAGACTTAACATCTATATCAACTTTTGATTTTGATACTTTTGAAATACCAATATTTGATATTTTTGATTCAAAAATTAGAGTAATTAGAACTAAAATTTGACTAATCATCACAATAAGAGGTTCAGGGCTTTTTTCTGTTATTAACCAATATATAGCAACTCCAAGTGTTATAATATTAAATGTAATTAATATAGTTTTTAAAAGTTTATTCATTTTATTCGGTATACATGTTATTTGTATGGTTAGCAATTTGTGTATAACTAGAATTCTGTTTACATTTTTTAAAGAAATCATTCCAAAAACATCTGTTTCATAATATATGTACTTTGTGAAAAAAATATTTAAAAAAAGTGTTAGATGCTCAAAAATAAAAGGTTCTTTATTTAAAAGCAAAAAATATTGTTGAATTTTATTTTTTATAATGAAGAAAAATAAGAATATTTTCGACTTCGCTCAGGCACCAGATGAGGTTTGGCTTAGGGATCGTAGTGGAAAGCTTTTTTCTTTTTCAAAATTTAGAAATTGTTTGGCAACGGAGGCGACCTAAGAAGCCCACATGTGCTTTAGAATTTCTTTTTTGATAAGGAAAAACTTGTAACGAAGAGCCCGACCTTTTTCTGTAGTTTTTACGGAAGAAAAAGGGAAGCTCCTGAAAATTTATAAAATCGCTTTGATTTTATTTCTTCAAGACCCCACCCAAAACCTTCAACAAATCCTCCTCAGAAAGAAACTGATTGTATTGAAAAATGATTTCATATTTTTCGTTTAAAATACACAGAGTAGGGTAAGCAATTTTTCCGTTTATAGTTCCTAATTGTTCTGCCAATTCATGAATGCCAGTTTTTCTTCCAGTAGGTTTGAATTTAAAAGTATGTCCAACAAATTCAATATCTCTTTTTTCTTCTGCATTAAAATCGATAAACCAAAAATGATTATTCAGTTTTTGTGCAACTTTTTTATTTTTAAAAGTAGTTTGTTTCATCGATTGGCAATATTTACACCAATCGGTATGTATAAAAACAATAATATTTCGTGGATTTGTTTTTTGTATACTATCTATTTGCTCAAATGTTGTAGTTTTTATTTGAGAAAAAGCCAATAGTGGCAATAAAGAAACCACTATTAGCATTATTATTTTTTTAAAAAATAGCATATTAAAAATTAATATAAAGTATATCGGAAACCTAAAAACCCTCTAATTCCTTGGTTTGGTGCAAAAACATAAGACGGATCAAAAGTCAATGCATTCGGATTATCAGAAGTTGGAATTACTTGTCCGTTTCCATCAAAAACTACATTTTCATCAAAAGGATCAAAAGCACGAGCAATACTATTTGCAGGAGGCGTATAATTCAACAAATTTTTCACGCCACCATAAAGTTGGAAATGCTCACCAAAATTTTTTGTCAATTGAATATTTTGAATACTCCACCAAGGTGAAAATTCTGGTCTATCATCCAATTCTCCTAAAACTGGCAAACGCATCGGCCCGTATAAATTACCTGTATAATCAATCGTTAAACCTAAAGATTTAATCGTGTATCCTGCGCTCCAAACTCCTTGAAATCTTTCAGTTAATAATTGTCTGTATTTTTTTCCGTCTTCTTCCACAGTTACATCCATTAAAGTTCCTCCAGCATTGATTTTTAAACCATTTTTTAAAGTTACATCCACATTCAAAGAAATTCCTTGTGAAACAGAAGAGCCATCTAAATTGCTATAAATAATCTTGTTTGGATCTGTTTCATAATCTGGTAAAATTTGATTGGAAAAATAGGTGTAAAAAGCACTTGCATCTAAACCGATAAAAGTTCCACCTTCTAAATAAATCTTTTTCACAAAATTGATATTTCCATTCCATGAAGTTTCTGGTAATAATTCATCTTCAAAAACCACATCTCTCGCTCCTGTAAGTGCAGCATGATCTTCTGTAAAAACATTTGCAACACGATATCCATTTCCAACACTTAAACGCAAGATATTTTTCTGGTTAGGAGAAGTCCATTTATAATTTACTCTTGGACTTAAAATTCCGCCATGAATACTATTATAATCATAGCGCATTCCTATTAATAATTTATGTTGCTGATTAAAAGTAATTTCATCCTGAACAAAAAAACCAGGTAAATGAGTAATTGCTGGATCATTTTCTAGATTTTCGCCTTTTGCTGTAGCTGGTGTATTATCATCATAATAAGTATAACGATAAGCAGCACCAGTTAAAATATCATGTTTTCCTAAAACTTTATTCCAAGTAAATTGACCAAAAGCAATGTATTGATCTGCTAGATATTTTGTGTCACCATAAACAGAGTTTTGATTGTGACCATTTGCGCTAAATTGAAAATTGATTAGTTCTGTTGTTGGTAATTGATAAATTCCAAAAGTTTCCCAGCGACTTGTATAAATGCTTTCACCATAAACTTCATTTCCTCCACGATATTTTGGTTCCCAGTTCATTTCTCCTCCCCATCTGTCTTCATAAACATAACGTCCAGCAACTGTAAAAACGCGATTGTTTTTCCTTTGAAAACTAAATTTATTAAAAAGAGAAATTCTATTTTGTAAAGTCACATCTGTAAATCCATCGTTATTATTGTCAATTGGATTGCTATAATTGAAATAATTTACACCTAAAAGCGCATCAACTTTTTTACCTAAATTATATTTTACACCAACATCTGCATTCACTTCTTCCCAAGTTGTTGCAAAAATATCTGTCGAAACCAAAGGAGCAGAGCTAGGTTTTTTAGTGATAATATTAATTAAACCACCAACAGCTTCTGAACCATAAAGCGTAGAAGCAGGACCTTTTACAATTTCCACTCGTTCGATTAAAGATTGTGGAATTCCAGTTAAACCATAAACAGTTGATAATCCACTTACAATTGGCATTCCGTCAATCAGAACCATCGTGTATGGACCTTCCAAACCGTTTATATGAATATCTCCTGTGTTACAAACATTGCAATTTAATTGTGGACGAACACCATTTACATTTTGCAAAGATTCGAAAATAGATGGAGTAGGGTTTGCTTTAAAGAATTTTGCTGTGTAAACTTCCACAGGAACTGGACTTGCCAATTTAGAAACTTCTTTCATCGTTCCTGAGATTACAACTTCATCTAAAACTGCATTATCTTCTTTTAGATTAAAATTTAAAGTAATATTCTCATTTTCTTTAAAAGTAATTGTTTTTTTCTCAGAAATAAATCCAACTGACGAAGCAATGATTGTATAAGTTCCTGCTGGAATGTTTTTTATTTGGAATTTTCCTGATGTATCGGTTGAGGTTCCTAGTTGTGTTCCTTTTAAATAAACACTTGCAAAATCAACTGGAGTTTTATTAGAAGTTATTTGACCTGAAAGAGTAGATTGTGCTTGAAAACTTAAAGAAAAGAGCATAAGTATTACAATTCCAATCCATTTTTTATGAATCGTAAAGTTTGTTAGCATTATTATGATTTTAAAATTTGAGTGGCAAATATATAAAGTTAGATAACTCTAACAAAATTTTGTTTTCTTTTTTATTATTTTTGTGAAAATTGAATTTTAAATGGTATCATCAACGGTCGAAAATTATTTAAAAGCACTTTATAAACTTGCTAATGAAAATGCAGAAGTAAATATTTCTGAGCTTAGTTCAGAATTAGAAGTGAGCAAACCAACGGTTAATGCAATGGTAAAAACCTTGCAACAACATGGTTGGGTGATTTATACAAAATATAAACCTTTGAAACTTACGGAAGAAGGAAGAAAAGCTGCTGCTTTGATTTTAAGAAAACACCGATTGACAGAAATGTTTTTAGTGGAAAAAATGGGATTTGGTTGGGAAGAAGTTCATGAAATTGCAGAACAAGTAGAGCATATAAAAGCACCTGCTTTATTTGATAGAATGGATGAGTTGATGGATTATCCAAAAGTAGATCCGCATGGTTCGCCAATTCCAGATAAAGATGGAAATATCATTCAGAAAGATTCTAAAAAATTGAGTGAACATGAAGTAGGAGAGAAAGTGATGTTGATTGCTTTAAATCATTCTTCTAAAGAATTTTTGGAATTTTTAGATAGTAGAGATATTTCTTTAAACACTGTTTTTGAGATTAAATCTGTTGAAAATTTTGATGATAGTATGGTGGTAAGTTATGAAAAACATCCATCAGAAA
Source organism: Aureivirga marina (assembly GCF_015767265.1). GTDB lineage: Bacteria > Bacteroidota > Bacteroidia > Flavobacteriales > Flavobacteriaceae > Aureivirga > Aureivirga marina. The sequence continues at coordinate 83,993 of NZ_JADPIB010000006.1, read as the reverse complement.
CATTAAGTCAAAAGGTTTGTGAGCGATTGTTGGTGGAAAAGGTTTGAAATTAATTCTTAAAACATATCATAAAATTCTTCTCTGCTTTTTTCAAATTTTTTCAATTCATTCAATGTCATTTGTAAAAATATAGTTGCATATTTTTCATAATCTGTTCCAACTTTCTCTTTCAAGACTTTAATTATAATTTCGTAAGTATATGGATGATCTAAATCTTTGATTTGAAATGTAGAGTATCTTTTTTGAGACTTAGGATATTGTTTTTTAAAAGTTTGATATTGATTGTAATAATAATCAGCAACTCTTTTAGATACAGCATTAATTAAATCCTTGGAGATTTGTGTTTGACTCAAATTTGAATACTCTTCTTCAATAATATCTAGAAATTGTTTACGCTCTTTTTTTGCTCTTCTGTTAAATATTCCCATTTTATTTAAATGTTTATTATTGAGTATTATTCGTCTTTATTGAAAGTTCTTTTTTAATATATTTTGAAACAATATTTGGCAAGCTATCTATTATAACTACTTTTTTAGGTTCAGATTCTAAATAGATTAATGATTCATAATTTTCATCTTCTAATTTCTTTGTAAATTGAGTTTTTACATGTGTAGTATATTTATTTTTACTTTTATCTTCATATTGAAATACTAATTTATATACTCTTCTATCATTTACTCTTATTAATGTTGGAGATTTTTCAATTAATTTACCTTTATCAACAATTCCTTCAACCAATATTTTATAATTTTGAAGCCCTTTCTTAGTATTTAGATAAATTAGAATTAATCCTATAACTAAAGGAAAAAGAATAATTATTAAATAATCTTTTCCCAAGATAATATCCATGTCTGCAACTCTATTTGCACTTGGATTTCCTTCAGCATACTCAATTGTAACAAAATCTCCTTCTCTCAAATTATTGTTCGTTCCATACGATATTCCAGTATCTTCGAAATCGTCTAATTTGAATTTATATTCAATTCCGTAAAACTCATCTTCATTGATAGTCAAACCTGCATTATAAATATTAATTATTTCTCCAGTTTGTTTTTTAATATTTCCAAACTCTAATTCATAAACGGATTTTAGATGAAAACTTCCAATTACTTTACCTGAAGCAATTATTCCAAATATTAAGAAAAATAATCCAATAATAATTTTGTAACCGTTTAGAATTATTAGAATTTTCTCTTTTAAAGGTATATGTAAATTCATTTATTTTTAATTTTCAGTACTACTAAAACAGAAAATACTGTTTTTTTATAATATAAATTATTTATTATAAAAATGATTTTCACAGCAGCAGATTCGCAAATATAGAAGAATCTTGAGTTATTAACAAAAAAGGAATTACATTTAAAAAATACTCAAGATTATGCTTTCGCAAACAGAATATAAATTATTAGAAATAGACAAATCTTTTGAGAGATTTCAATTAGAAAATCATGAAAAAACATTAGAAGATTTTTTGAGTGTTGCTATAAAACAAAGTAAATTTGGATTGTTGAATTTGAAATTATATTTAAAAAGATATCATCAAATGGAATCTAAAGAAGCTTCGAAATTGTTAGCAAAGATTTCCATGAAAAATATGTTTTTTTTAAGCAAATAAAAGAATTAAAAATGATCAATTTAATAGAAACTTTAAAAGAAGTTGAAAATTACTTTTCTCCAAAAGTTGTTGGTGAAGTAAATAATGAATATATAAAAGTTGCAAAGATTTTAGGAGAAGAAATTCCTTGGCATAATCATGAAAATGAAGATGAATCTTTCTTTATTTTGGAAGGTGAATTATTGATGGAAATTGAAAATGAAACTCCATTTACAATGAAAAAAGGCGATTTATACGTGGTAAAAAAAGGAGTGAATCACCGAGTTTCTTCTAAAAAAGAATGCTTGATTATGTTAATCGAATCGAAAACTACAAAACATACAGGAGACGTGAAATCAGACATAACAAAATCGATAGAAGAGCAATTATGAAAATAAAAAATGGCGTTTGGAAATCGGTTGCAAATAATACTTTTTGGATTCATGTGATTGAAAACAAAGTTTTCTGGCTCGGAATGAATAGCAATACAGGAAAAGATTGGTGTCATGTCGGAAATGGAATCATAAAAGAAAATAAAATCTATTTAGATTGGTCTGATATTCCAGCTGGAGAAGGTGATTTACATGGAAATATCGTCATTGAAATTCTAACGGAATCAGAAATGAAAGTTATAGAAGATTCGGGTAATTTTGGTTTGTCTGAATGGAAATGGTTTGCTGAAAAAATGAATATTGGAGGAAATTAAAAACATTTTATTAATAGTTTAAGTTTCAGAAGCTTTTTGAAAACTTATTTGACATATTTTAGATTTAAAAAATACAAGTCTTGATTTTTTTGGTTTTTTTATCAAGAAAAAAATGAATAATCTGAAATATTGAACTTTTAGAGAAATTCTTTGACTTAAATCAAAAGAAAAAAGAAATTCTAAAAATAATTTTGTTATCTAAATTTTAATTTAAAAAAGAATGACAAAATTAGAAAAAGTAAATATGACAATAGAATGGATTAAATTTTCTGTTGTCATGTTGGTTTTTATGCTTGGGATGATTTATTTCACTTTAAGTGGAATTCATAATTGGATTTTCTGGACATTTTATATCATTGTTTGGTGGATTGTTGAAGCGAGAATTGCAAAAAGAATTCACCTTCATTGGTTTACCTGGATATTGATTATTGGAGGTTTAACTTTAATTGATTTATGGATTATTAGTTTGTTGCAATAAGCCGAATTAATTACTTTTTCTCTCTTGGTTTGGAGTGATTTTTTTGTGTTTTTTATAGAAATTAATAAAGTTAGAAGTGTCTTTAAATCCAAGAGTTAAAGAGATATTTTGAATACTTTCATCAGAATTTTTTAACAAACTTTTTGCTTCTAAAAGTATATATTCTGTAATGATATTTTTAGCGTTTTTACCTACCGTATTTTTCACGCATTCTGATAAATAAATCGGACTTACATTTAATTTTTCTGCATAAAAAGAAACTTTTTGATTCTTTTGTTTTGATTGAAGAATTAAGTTTTCAAATTGGTAGGTTATTTCAGCTTTTCTGGAAAGTTTTTGTGGAATGATATGAAGCTTTTTTTCAAGTTTTCTTTTCGTTTCAAATAATATTATTTTCAGAAAAGCTTTAATGATTTCTTCCGAGTTTTCATTTAAATCTTGAAATTCATTATAAATTCTTTCCATATAATGAATATACATTTCACTTACTTCTTTTTTTGTGTAAAATACAGATGAAAAATGAATATTAAAAAAAGGAAATTTTTTGATTATCAAATATTCTGTGGAAATAAAATCTAAAAAATCTGGCGTAAAATATAGAATAAAAGTGTTTTTGATATTCTTCGCTTTAGAACTATCTACATTTAAACCTTGACTTGGTGAAAGAAAAAGCAAATGATCTTTATCGGCATCAATATTTTTCTGATCAATTCCAATTTGTGTGTCTTGAGATTGTGCAAAAGTAATTTCAAAACAACCAATATTTTCAAAATTTAATTTCAAAGGAATTTCCTCTAAATGTTCTTCTAATTTTAAAATATGAAAATCTGAATGCTTTTGATATTTCTCCAAATTCATTTTGGAAAGTAAATCTTTAATTTTTGAATCCATTTTCTTTTTTTAGTAAAATTACCTAAAAATTTGCAATTATTACTTAAATAAACATATCTAAATAAGGTTTAAATGAATCTAATTTTGCTTCATAATAGTAAAACAAAGAAAAATGAAAACAAGATTTTTGATAGTTTTAAGCTTAATATTAAGTTTTTCAACAAGTGTTTTTGCACAAGGAAAGGAAGAATTTCATGGAGAACATAAAACACCAATTCCCATAGAAATTACAGCAGGAAATGAATCCAGTTTATACCAGATGATTGTTGCAAAACAATTTGGAAAAAAACAACAATTTGGATTTTTCAATTTGTTGAATTATGAAGTGGATTACGATTCGAAAACTCCAGATAATTATATTGTTCAAACTATTTTCTCTTATAATTTTTCTAGAAATTTTAGTTTGGGAGCAGGAGCAAATTTAAAAACGTTTGGTGGATTTAAACCTTTAATTGCCGGAGCTTATACTTTTTTCAATAAAGATTTTGGTTTGGTAATTCAGCCAAGTATCGAACTGGAAAAAGATGGAGTAGGAGAGCTTTTTACATTGTTTGAATGGCATCCTGTGAGTTCAAAAAAAATACATCCTTTTGCAAGTTTTCAAGGAGCAACTTCTTTTAAATCTAAAAACGGAAAACACGATTATAGTTATGTGTATTTAAAATTAGGAATTCAAACAGGGAATTTTAGAGTTGGTCCAGCATTAAATTTACAAGAAATTGGAAATGGAGATTTTGCTAAAAGTCATATCAATTTCGGAGGATTTTTAAGTCTATTAATCTATTAAAAATAAAAATTATGAAAGTGAATAGTTTTGTTTTTGGTTTAATTTTTAGTTCGCTCATCTGTATTGTGATGGCGCTAATTATGTCTTTTGTGGTTTTAGCTTTAAATGTTGGTTTTACAGAAGATTTCTTTCTAAGATGGATAACAAGTATTGGTGTAGAATTTCTGATTGCATTGCCTGTTTCGATGCTTGTAATTCCGATGATTCAAAAAGGTTTGTCTAAATTTTTAATTATAAAATAATCATGAAAAAATATAAAATAATTTATTGGATTTTTACCTCTTTTTTATGTTTGCAATTATTGATTTCTGTCGGTTTCTATTTTTTTGAAACAACATTTATGAAACAGATGATAATTGCATTAGAATTTCCAGCTTATTTGGTAATTCCAATGGGAATTGCAAAACTTTTAGCCGTCATTGCGATTTTTACAGGATTTCATAAAACGATTAAAGAATGGGCTTATGCAGGGTTGTTTTATAATTTGCTTTTAGCAGTTTCTGCACATATAAATAAAGGTGATAATGAATATTTAGGAGCTCTTATAAGTTTGGTTTTTTTAATTGGATCTTATGTGTTTTGGATTTTAAATAAACGAAAATGTAATTTAGTAGTAATTAAATAATTATAGAAATTAGTCATTCTTTGGCTAGTTTTTATTATTTAAATAGAATTAAAGAAATTGTTTTGTAAAATATTCAATGATAATAAATTAAGATTAAAAATAAATGAAAGAGAAAAATAGTGTTTTAACGAAAAAATAAAGTGAATATTAGATAGATTGTTAAAAATTTGTTAAATTGGTAATAGCTAAGAACCAATCAATTAACCAATTTAAATAAAATGCTAAAAAATCTATTATTAATTATCACTGCTGTTCTTTTATGTTCTTGTGGTGAAAACGAAGAAAAACACATTAAGAAATTAAGAAAAAAAATTGTCAATTTAAAAGCGATTGATTCTGTAAAAATTGAAGATGGAAGAGTTTTAAAAGTTACTTGTTTTGTAAAGAAAATTACAGATTCTATTTTCATCGAAAACACAAAATCTTTGGTAGGAATGGCGATTTTAGAAGAATATCATTCGAATACACTTTCTTCAAATTCTGAATTAGTTATTTCGATAAAAGATTCGGAAAACAAATTTTTTACTTCAGATTTGAAATTTCGTCAATTGTTTCAGACTAAAGAATATTTCCAGACAGCTTTACAACATTTAGAAGATTTTAAATTAAAGAAAGAAGGAAATCAAAAATTAGATACTTTATTTAAAAATGAAAAGTATGTAAAAATGATGAATAGTCAGCCTTTTGTAAATTCTTTAGTGAGTGGTGTAAGAAAAGTGAATTATTCTAAAAATAAGAGGAAAGAAGAGTTTTATGCTGCGACGCTTACTTTTTATGACAAAGACACGATTCCTTATGAATATCAAATACTATATGATGACCAAACTAAAATAGAAAAGATATTACTAAAGGAATAATCTATATAATTTTAGTTGTTTTGAGACAAAGAGACTTTTTTTAAAGTCTCTTTTTTTGTTGTTAAAATAAACTTTAGATTTAAAAAAGAAATTCATGAAAAAAATGATAAAAAGAATTAGTTGTTTCGTAGCTATTTTAATTTTGAGTAGTTGTGGTAATTTAGCTTTTGAACATTCTATTAAATATAATGCTTTATTTAGAGAGCATTATGAATTAATTGATAATAATATATTTCCTACATATATAAAAAACAAAAAATTTAGAAAAATATCAAAATACTTAAAGAAAAAGTATGATGCGAAATTAGTAAGATTAATATTATTATTTGAATCTGAAAGTATATATTATTGTGAGTTTTTAAATTCAAATAATAATTTTGATTGTTTGGTATTTGATACTGATTTCAATTTAATTTCTGAAAAAAATATACATATGGATTATTAAAATATTTTTTTAGAAGAATTAAAAAGATAAATAAAAAAAGCGTTTCCAAGTCATGGAAACGCTTTTATACATTTAATTCAAAATTTATTCCGTAAAATAAAGCTCAGTATTTGCTTTATTTTAATAAAAAGACGTGCAAATGTAATCTCATTTCAGAATAAATATTGTTAATAAATAGCTAATATTTACTATTCTAAGTGTTTTTGTGCTTTATAAGAAGAACGAACTAAAGCGCCACTTTCAACATGTCTAAAGCCCATTTCTTTTCCGATTTCTTCGTACTTTTTAAATTGTTCAGGAGTGATAAACTCTTTCACTGGAAGATGCTTTTTAGTTGGTTGTAAATATTGACCAATAGTAACAATATCAACTTTTGCATCTCGTAAATCACGCATTGTTTGAATCACTTCTTCTTCTGTTTCTCCTAATCCAAGCATAATTCCCGACTTTGTTCTACGTTGTCCATTTTCTTTGATATAACGTAAAACTTCTAAACTTCTATCATATTTTGCTTGAATACGAACTTCACGAGTTAACCTACGAACTGTTTCCATATTATGAGAAATTACCTCAGGAGCAGCTTCGATTAAACGATCAATATTTCTTTCGATTCCTTGAAAATCTGGAATAAGTGTTTCTAAAGTTGTATTCGGACTAGAACGACGAATTGCTTTAATAGTTTCCGCCCAAATAATCGAACCTCCATCTTTCAAATCATCTCTATCTACAGAAGTTAAAACAGCATGTTTAATGTCCATTAATTTGATGGAACGAGCAACCTTTTCTGGTTCATCCCATTCTACAGTGTCTGGTCTTCCAGTTTTTACACCACAGAAACCACATGAACGTGTACAAGTATTTCCTAAAATCATAAATGTTGCAGTTCCTTCTCCCCAACATTCTCCCATATTAGGACAACTTCCACTTGTACAAATTGTATTTAATTTATATTTATCTACTAATCCTCTTAATTCCGTATATTTTTTACCTACTGGCAATTTTACACGAAGCCATTTAGGTTTTTTAGTCTTAGTACTTGTTACAGTTTCTGACATATGAATATCCTTATTAATTCGAGCAACAAATTTACGAAGTTTAGTTGAGATAGTATAAAAAAGATATTTGTTTCTATAGGTTTAATGTGAAAGTCCGTAAATTATTTTCTAAAAATCCTGTTAAAAATAGATGTTTTTTATGTGAAATGATATTTAAAGTGTTGAATTTAAGATGAATGGTCATATCTTTATATTATGGTAAGGAGGAATCAAAATAAAGAAAAGCTTTTAGAGGCTGGTATGTCTTTAATTTGCGAAAGAGGAATTGAGGCCACCAGTATAAGTGAAATCACTGGAGCGGTTGATTTACCTAAGGGTTCATTTTATAATTATTTTAGAAGTAAAGACGAATTTGTATTAGAATTGGTCGAATTATATAAAAAAATTATTCTTTCCTACGACCATAAAGAACAAGACCCAAAAGAAAGATTAGAAAAAATATACGAACAACATGTCGATTTTTTTGTTGGAAATAATTTTAAAAGTGAATGTTTGACAAATGTAATGTGTCATGAAGTAAATGAAAAAAATGATTCATTTCGAACAATCACTAAAAATTTAGTTTACAATAAAAAATTATTGATGTATAAAATATATGAACTTTTACAAAAAGAACATCGATTATTTACTCATTTAAGTTTAGAAGATTTTATCGACTTAATGGATTCTGGTTTGCGAGGTGCAATGATTCGTTCTAAAATTATGAAAGATCAAAAGCCTTTTGATGTTTACATGAAGTTTTTATTTAAAGATTTGATTAAAGATGCGTAGAGAAAATGCACATACATATTATGGATTGGATTTGTCTTTGGAAGAGCAAATTCTTTTTAATGGAATCAGTGTGATTTGGCAAAAAGGATACGAAAATTCAAGTATTCAAGATATCATGGCAGCTTCTGATTTACCAAAAGGATCTTTTTACAATCATTTTAAAAGTAAGAGTGATTTTGCTTTAAAAGCATTGGATTTATACATTAAAATTGTTGTGAATATGGATGGGCAAGAAAAAGATCAGAAAACTCGTTTGATAAATTTATTCGATAAATATATTGAATATTTCAGTTCTTATGATTTTACAAAAGAATGTTTTGTGAGTGTTCTTGCTTTAGATATCTATAATCAAAATGAAAAATATCGTTTAAAATTAGAAGAAGCTTTTCAGAAAAGAGACCAGGCTTTGGTGGAAGCATTTACTTCTTTAAAAGAGGAGGGACGACTAAATACAGATTTGGAAGTTGATGAAATTGTGATTTTAGTAGATGCTTTTGTTCGTGGTTCCATGACAAAAGCAAAATTATTAAACGATAGTAAGCCACTTTTGAACTTTATGAAGTTTCTTACAGAAGATCTTATTCTGGATAAAAAATAAATATCATTTCTTCTGAAAACCTACTATTTTACTACAAAAAATGAAAATCAAAGAAAATTGCCTTTTTTTACTTTGAAATAAAATCAAGAATCTTCTTAATTCTGAGAGAAAGTTGAAAAAAACTTCTGAATAAAATAGTAATAAATTAAAAATCAGTTAAATAAATCATAAAGTCCGAAGTTGTTTTGGAGTTTAAGATGACCGGTCATAAATTTGTATTGTCGAAATGAAAAAACCTGTCTTTCAGTAAGATATATTTTTTTGATCCAATTTAAGACGAGCGGTCATTAAGGTAAAATTAAGAAACATTCAAAAACTAAATACATAATTATTAATCATTAAATTCAAATTCAAATGAAAATCAATCAGCTTACAGAAAATGCGTTCGGTAGTGAAATGGTAGCTGCTGCTGGATGTTGTTGTTCATGTTGTTGTTCTTGCTGTTTCTCAGTTAGCGCATAATGAATAACTAAAAAAATGTATTATTAATCCATTCAAATTCTAATAAAATGAAAATCAATCAGCTTACAGAAAATGCGTTCGGTAGTGAAATGGTAGCTGCTGCTGGATGTTGTTGTTCATGTTGTTGTTCTTGCTGTTTCTCAGTTAGCGCATAATTTCAAGGACTTTATTAGTTATAATCTATTGTTGAACAAGTAAAAAAGATTAAACCTTATTCTTCTTTTGAATAAGGTTTTTCTTTTTAGATAAATTGTTAAGAAACACACCTTATTTATATGTTGTTTTATTAAAATTAATAGAAATGGAAAAATAGAAGTGATTTGTTGTTAAGCTTTTCCAAAATTCAAGCTAATAATAAACCAAGAAAAAATATTAATGTGAAAAAAAAGAAAGATTCTTAACCAAAGAAATTTTTACCTTATATATTAAGGAGTTTTTGATAAAAAAATTACAAATCATTAAAAATCAATTAAAATAATCATAAAGTCATTTAGAATTTTGTAGTTTAAGACGACCGGTCATAACTTTGTATAGCAAATTAAGATAAGGTTGTTTTGTTCGAAACAATTTTTTTTGGAAAAAGAATAAGACGACTGGTCATATAAAGAAAAATAAAATCAATACAGAAAGTAAAATATTATAATTATTAACCATTTAAATTCTAATAAAATGAAAATCAATCAGCTTACAGAAAATGCGTTCGGTGGTGAAATGGTAGCTGCTGCTGGATGTTGTTGTTCATGTTGTTGTACTTGTTGTTTTACAGTAAATGCATAACATTGACAACCTAAGAGAACTTAAACTAAATTATTAATCATTCAAATTCGAATTCAAATGAAAATCAATCAGCTTACAGAAAATGCATTTGGTGGTGAAATGGTAGCTGCTGCTGGATGTTGTTGTTCATGTTGTTGTACTTGCTGTTTTACAGTAAATGCATAATGAAACAAATGTTAGAATGTACATAGAAAGAAATTTTCTATAAATAAAACGAAATATGATAGCCCTACTTTAAAGAGTAGGGTTTTTTTTATGTTTTAATTTTACAATTTAACTATTGAAAATTAATACAGAATTAAAATACAATAGACTTATTAGTTATTTAAAAAGAAGTATAAAAATTTTGAAAGTGTAAAAGAAAATTTTCTATCTTTAAATCACTGCTATGGAAAGTTTATTTTTTCAAAAAGAGAAAATTACTTGTAAGGATTCTCCAAAAAGTGCTACAAATTATATGTTAAATAAATCACAAAAGCTCTGTGAAGCTTAGATTATGTAAAAATCAAGAAAAAAACAGTGAAGATTTGTTAATAAAATGTTGATAAAAAAATTAAATACATTTTTTAAATCTTAAAAAAATATATATAACATAAAAATTAACATAAATTTTAATAAATTGAGGAAAAAATTTGTGTGAAACAATGACTGATTATAAATTTGTAATGCAAAAATGAAAAAGCTTGTGTATAAGTACGATACAAAGATTTAAGTTTGTATATTAGTAAGTATCCCAACCATTCATTTTTTATGTTCTTTGATTTAATTTTTAGATCAGAAGGCACATATAATAAAAGAGAAATACCATTTAAAATTCAAAATAAATAAAAATAATTATTAACCATTTAAATTCTAATAAAAATGAAAATCAAACAGCTTTCAGAAAAATCGTTTGCAAACGAGATGGTAGCAGCAGCAGGATGTTGTTGTTCTTGTTGTTGTTCTTGTTGTTTCTCAGTGTAAGCAACAGTAACACAACATTAGCCGTAGTAAATTAATTTATTAATCATTCAATTTAAATTAAAATGAAAATTAAACAGCTTTCAGAAAAATCGTTCGCAAACGAAATGGTAGCAGCAGCAGGATGTTGTTGTTCTTGTTGTTGTTCTTGTTGTTTCTCAGTAAACTAATAACAGGGTTGCAATAACGGTAAATTTCAGGTGCTTTCAAGGAAGGCATTTGAAGAAACAAAATATAAAGCTTTACTCCGTCAAAAGAGTAAAGCTTTTTTAATAATTAATCTATTATATTCGACCCAGAAAAAGAGCATTTACTAAACTTTTCCAGTAATCACGGTAAAAGCTAAATCCGATTTTTTGTTCAGAAAAATATAAGGAAGATTTATCAATACTTTAAGTAACCTGTTGTAAATCTTTTGTTTATATTTAATGTGCTAAAAAACGATTTAAGCATGGTGAGAAAAACCATTCAAATTCAAAAACTATAAAATCATGTTAGAAAAGTTTGATATATTCAAAGACAATGAGAACAACTGTTTTCAATTGAGAACAAAATCAGTTTCTTATACATTAGATTTCGATGACCCAGAAAAGGAATCTATATTTGTGGAACTTGTTGCGTTAGTTCAAGATAGCCCAAAAATTGGACTTGCTTCCTTAAAGAAGAAATTACAAAAGAAGTTTGATGATGCAAAAATTTTAGAAGTTTTAACCAATTTAAAAGATTATCAATTACTTAATTATCACTTAGTTTCTGAACTAAATAATCAAACAAAGAAAGAAGCAAAACAAGATGCTTCGGAATCTTTAGAAAGATTAAATCCAGAAAAGAATATACAGCTAGGAATTGTAGGAGAGAGTGAATTCTATGATTTAATAGTAAAACAAGCGAAGAAGAACAAATTTAAAAAAGTAATTTCATCTACTTATTCTTCCTTAAAATCAGATGCAGCGATTGAGAAATTTATAAAACAGGCTGATTTTATTTTAGTAGACGGAAATCAATGGAGTCCGTATCATATTGAAAAAATCAATGAAATTGCATTAAAAGAAAATAAACCTTGGTTATATATTGGAGGGTTAGAAAACAATGTTTTCAAAATCGGACCATTATTTTACGGAAAAGAAACAGGTTGTTATCACTGTTTACAAAGCAGAGTGAAAAGTAATCACTCTTATCCAAGTTTTATCAATGCGTACGAAAATCATTTAAGAGAAAATAAAAAAGTAGGAATGCCAGATTCTATTCCTACGGCAGAATATTACCATAATATTTTAATTCAAATTGCATTTTTAGAAGTAACAAAATTCTTCGAAAGTTGGTCTTTACCAGCGACTTGGAGAACATACTTATCTATTAATCCAATTGATTATTCACAAACACAACATACTTTATTAAAAGTACCTTATTGTGAAGTTTGTAAACCAGAATTGAAATATAATCCTGCTCCTTGGCTGGAAGCAATTACTTTAAAATAAAAGTATTATGAGTTTAACTGCCTTACAAAATGGGTTTCATTCTATTTCTAATGATATAGGAATATTGAAACAAATTATAAAACTTTCACGCTTAAACCAAGATCCAAATTTAATTAGTTATGGAATTGTTCCTTGTAACACTTTATTTTTAAATGGAGAAAATTTTGGAGGAAAAGGTTCAGGTTGTGGATATGCATGGGAACCAGCAATATTGGGAACAATTGGAGAAACTTTAGAGAGATATGCTCCTGCGTTTCATAATAAAGAAGAATCTATTTTTGGTTCATATGCAAGTTTAAATAAAAAAGCAATTCATCCAAGTGAGTTTGCATTATTTCATGACAAACAATTTGAGGATGAAAGATTTAAAATTAAAAAATTTGATGAAAATGTAGAAGTTTCTTGGTATCCAACCTTAGATTTAACAACTGGAGAAGAAACCTATATTCCTGGACAATTTATTTATATTCCTTTTACAGATGATAAAAATTATTTAACAGGATCAAATTCTACAGGATTGTCTGCACATACAAATTATCACGAAGCAATTTTAGGAGGTTTATATGAATCTTTAGAAAGAGATAGTTTTACTATTACTTGGTATCAAAATATTACACCACCTAAAATTAAAATTTCTCAAGATATTCAAGGATTTATAGACGAACATCATACAGCAAATTATGAGTGGCATTTCTTTGATGTAACTTATGATTTAAAAATTCCTACAGTTTTGGGAATTTGTATTGGTGAAGCAGAATTTGGAAAGTTTTTAGCTATCGGTTCTGCCACTCGTCAAACATTTGGAGAAGCAACGAGAAAAGTTGTTCAAGAAATTGATCAGGCGGTTCCATATTTCAGACATTTATTAGATAAGTTCAAAAAATGGAATCCAGATGACGATTATATTCAAGTTTTAGATTTTGATAAACATGCTATTTTCTATACGAAAAGACAAGATTTATGGCATGTATTTGATAATTGGAGAAATGCTGTGCCGAGTAGAGATATTGATTTTAATGAAAAACCTAAAAGAGATACAGTTACAGAGATTAGACATATTGTAAAAACTTTAAAAAATAAAGGATATAATGTGTTGGTAAAAGATGTAACAACTCCAGATTTAAGACAATTAGGTTTTTATAGTTTAAAAACATTTATCCCACAACTTATTCAGTTGGCTGGTGCTTATCCAATTTATTTCTTGGGAGGAAAACGACTTTATGAAGTTCCTGAAAAAATGGGTTATAAATTATATCCATTTGAAGAGCTAAATAAATATCCACATCCTTTCCCATAATAGTTAGCTAAAATTCTCGATAAAGAGATTTTAATTATTAACTAAATAAATGTAAATCAAATGAATCTAAAAGAAATAAAACAAAAATATGATGCTTTAGATAATTCGATGTATGGTGCAAAAAATATTGTGGATTCCTTAGCAATGTTATACCATGAGAATTCGAAATTTAATACGCATTCTATGAGAAAGCAAGGTGAGAAAATCTATGCTTTCAGTAATCCATATATTTTTGCAAGATCAAGTCAACCTTTTAAGTGTTATCCAAATGCGGAAAGAATTGACTTATCTGTTTATCAGCAAGAACTTCCAGAAATTGATATGTTCAAAATCATGCGTGAAAGACGTAGTTTGAGAATGTACAATCCTGAATATAAATTATCTTTAAATGAGTTAAATATCATTCTGCATCAAAGTTATGGTGTTCAAGAATGGTCTGCACCAATTGGATCAGAAAACGAAGGGAAATTTGGATTAAGAAATGTTCCTTCAGGAGGAGGTTTATATCCATTAGAAATGTATGTAGTGATTTTAAATGCACACATTCCAAGTGGTTTATATCATTTTAGACCAGATCAACAATCTTTAGAAGTGATTAAAGAAGGAGATTTTGCTGAAGAATTATTAGGTATAGTTCAAGCAGAACCTTATGTAAAACTTGGAGATGCATCTGCTGTTGTAATCACAACAGGAATGATTGAGCGTGTGATCATGAAATATGGGGATAGAGGATATCGTTTCTTGATGCAAGAATCTGGTTTTGTAGGAATGCAAGTTAGTTTAATAACAGAAGGAATCGGTTTAGGTTCTTGTATGCTAGGAGGTTATAATGATGATTTTCTTAATGAATTTTTAGGAATTGACGGTGTTTTTGAAACAGTTAACAACGTAATTACTATAGGAGGAAAACCAAAATCATAATAAAGCTTGAAATATGAAAGATATAGTTGTAAATAATATTTCATACAAAATTCATGGAAAACAAATTCTTCATGATATAAGTTTTGAAATAAACGAAAAAGAATCTTTTGCTTTATTAGGAGAAAATGGTGCAGGGAAATCTACTTTAATCGATATTATTTTAGATAATTTATCTCCATCAAATGGAACTGTTCATTTCTTTGAACAAGAGCAAAAAGACTTTAAAAATATCGGAATAATTCATGATCACCTTCCATTATTTGCTTTGCTTAAAACTTGGGAAGTTGTCGATTATTTCTGTAGTATTTATGGAACTTCTTTTCAAAAAGTAAAAGAAAAATATTTCGATATTTTAGACATACATAAAATTAAAGATAGTTTTATCAAAGAATTATCACAAGGAGAAAAAAAGCGTGTTTCTGTGCTTTTAACAGTAATGCATGATCCAAAAGTAATCATCATGGATGAACCTTTTGCAAATTTAGATCCGACGGTAATTGATAAAATTTGGACAATTGTAAAAGGACAAAATAGAACATTATTTTTCTCTACGCACAATTGGAAAGATGCAGAGTTTTTTGCAGACAAGATTGCTTTTATTCACAATGGAAGAATTGTGATGGAACCAAATTCTCCAAAGAATTATTTAGAAATGCTTCCACAACAACAAAAAATTATTGTGGAATACGCAGAGGATTTAGAACAATCATTAAAAGACATTCCTTATTACATTCATGATAAACATATTTATATTTTTTATGACAAACAGGAATCTTTAATGAAAACAATAAATTCTTTTACGAATAATTATTCTATCACAAAGGTAGATTTGAAAGATGTTTTCTTGTATTTCACTAAATCTAACAATCATGTTTAAAATTCTTGCAAAATCAACATATTATCAGTTTCTGATTTATATAAGAATGAAACAAGCTGTGTTTTTTTCTTTAGCATTTCCTGTATTTCTTTTAGTTATTTTCGGGAAATTTTGGGGAGCTGATAGTCCAGAATATATTTATTTTCTAATGACAGGTGTAATCGGAATGACAATCGCTAGTGATGGAATGTTTGCGATTGGTCCTGTTATTAAAGAATATTATGAAAATGGTTTGATAAAATATATGCGTAAAATGCCATTTAATATTCTTTGGCATTTTATGGGATTAATTTTAAGTCGAATTATTTCTTTATTTATCACTGTAATTGTCGTTTGCCTCACAGCTTATTTTGTTTTTGGTGTCGCTATTACAGGAGAACAAATTCTAAATTTAATTTATG
Organism: Aureivirga marina; assembly: GCF_015767265.1. GTDB lineage: Bacteria > Bacteroidota > Bacteroidia > Flavobacteriales > Flavobacteriaceae > Aureivirga > Aureivirga marina. Next base: position 68,013 of record NZ_JADPIB010000006.1, on the reverse strand, counting down.
GAGTATTTATAGGGTTATTTGTCTTTGCTTTCCTTGGCTTATCTGTTTCTTTTATTAGTATTTCTAATCTTTCAGATAAAGGATTGACCAACATCATTTATTTTGGTGTTTTATTTACAAGTAATGCTTTTTATCCTGTTTATGAATTTAATAAAAGCATAAGTTCTGTAGGAGATATGCTTCCTTTAAATCCAATTCTTGATATTATTCGACATGCGAATTTCCATTATGTTTTAATTTTTTGGATTATAGTTCCACCAATTCTTTTCTCTTTCTTATTTAAAAGAGTTAAATTTACTAGATAATGGGAATCAATGTTTTATATACAATATTGTGTTTATTTAGTTTAATCATCATTCATGAATTAGGTCACGTTATCAGTGCCCTAATTCTGAATTTAAAAATCACAAAAGTTGGATTTCAATGGATTCCATATCCACATGCTTATGTGAAAATAAAATGGACAAAATCAAAAATCAAAGCATTGATTTATTTGCTTTCAGGAAGTTTTATGACAATTGTACTTTTAGCAATTTCACTCATAAATAATTTTTTCGGATTGCAAGCTTTAGCAATGGCTTTTTTTATACAATTAATTATAGAATTTAATCCATTTTATTCTGATTTTACAATAATAAGAGCAATATTTTCAGATAAAAGCGAAGACCAAGAAACACACGCAGCATTGATGAAAGAGCAACTTTTTACACCACTTTGGTATGTACATTTTGTTGCTTGGGTATTTTTAATTTTTCAACTTAAAAAACTACTAATATGAAACTATTTTTGATGACGGTTGCATGTTTTCTTCATTTAAATTGTGCAAATTCAGCAAGTACAGAAGTAAAACCTAAACCAGAAGTAAGTACAGAAGCTTTTTCTACAGAAATTAAAGACAATCTTCTTGAAAATATTCAACAAAAAGTAATGGATGCTTTTGTAGGTTCTGTAATCGCAAAAAATCCAAATGCTTTAAACGAATTAGAAACAAAACTTAAAGATTTATATAAAGATAAAAAACAAGATTTAATTCTTTATTGGATTGGATATTTGGATTATTATAAATCGATTTATTACTACGAAGTTAAAAACTCAAAACTTTCTGAAGAAGCAGTTACAGAAGGAATTGCTAAAATCAAACAGATTAAAAACAAAAACACTGAATATTATGCAATTTTAGGATTATTGGAGAATTTCTCTCTGCAATATGCAAGAGGAATTAATGCCATGTCTCTTTCTAAAAGCGTAAAAGAAAGTGCAGATATGTCTATCGAATTAGATCCAAATAACGTTCGAGGATATTATGTTGCAGCTGTAAATGATTACTATACACCAGTTGATTTTGGTGGAAAAAAGAAAGCAGAAAAATTGTTATTAAAAGCAATTAGTTTGCCTGCACAAAAGATTAAAAATAGTTATATGCCTTCTTGGGGAAAAGAAGAAGCGTATGAGTTATTAATCAAATTTTATATAAGTACTGGAAATAAAGAAAAAGCAAAAGAAATCTACAAAAAAGGAATTGCTGAATATCCAGATAGTTATTTAATTAAAGAATTGGCTTCTAAGCTAATTTAAATTTATACAGAAATTTAAGAGAGTTTTATTTAAAACATTCATAACTTAAAGTAAACTTTAATAAACTTACTCATGAAAAAGGTTGTTTTGCTGTGTTTTTCAATGCTATTTCCTGCAATTATTTTTGCACAAAAAACAGTTTCAGGAACTGTGAAAGATGATAATAATGAACCGATTTTTGCTGCAGATGTATTTTGGAAAAATGCACCTTCCAAAGGAACAACAACAGATTTTGACGGTGTTTTTGAACTTCTAGTTTTAGAAAATTCAGATACCTTAGTCGTGTCTTTTATTGGATTTCAATCGCGTTATATTCCAATTAATACAGATGCAATCCCTAAAAATCTATCAATCATTTTACAGGAAGATGTGGAAACACTACAAGAAGTTGAAATCAAAGCAAAACAACCTATTTCTAAAAAGTTTTCTGTAATTAAACTACAGAAATCTGATATTTATTTAAGTCCAAATGCAGATAACGATCCATTAAAAGCAATTACAAATCTTCCTTATTCTACAAATACAGAAGAATCTGCAAATCCAACTTTACGAGGAAGTGATCCAGATCGTTCGAGAATTGTTTTGAATGGTGTTCCTGTATATCGTCCGGTTCGAAATAGTCAATTAAATGGAATTGGAAATTTTAGTTTATTCAATAATGAAATAATCCATGATCAATATGTGTATGCAAGTAATCCTCCGTTAACTTTTGGAAATACAACAGCAGGATTGGTGTCAATTCAAACACAAGACGAGATTGATAAAAATACAATTCAAATTGCAGCAGGATTGGCAAGTGTTGGAGCATTTATTTCTCAAAAATTAAATAAAGACACTTTTTTTCAGATTTATGGAAATTACCAGTTTCCAGATTTATATTTAGATGTAAATAAAAATAGTACTGAACAAATAAAAAGTTTTCATACAAAAGATATTGGTCTAAATTTTCATGCTAAAATTGAAGAAGACGTTACTTTTAATTCATTTACTTATGCAATTGATGAAGATTTCGATGTGGAAGATTTCCAATATGGATTTACTGGAAATTCGATTGCTTCTAAAAAGCGTTTGTTTACAGTGAATAATTTTTCATTCTTTAATAAAAAAGGAGTTACAAGTGTAAATACTGGATATAATACAAGTAATTCAGACTACAAATTCGGAAATATAGATAGTAAACTGGACATTCGACAAGTGTTTTTCTCTTTAAATTATAGAACGATTGGGATAGACAATTTTTCCTTAAAAACAGGAATCGATTTAGATTATAGTTATAATAAATTTTATGGTGATGAACCAGTTTATTTTTATGCACTTTCTCCAGATTCTCCAAATGTTCGAAATAGAAATAAAATTTCAAACGCAATTGTGGAACCTTATGTGTATTTAAATTATGATTTGAATGAAACATTTTCGCTAGGAAGTGGAATTCGTCCAAATATCCCAACTCAAGATCAAAAATCATATGTTAGTTACCAAGGAAGTTTAAAAACATCTTTCAATACGAGAAGTTCTTTATTATTAAGTGGAGGACATTATAATAGTTATCAAACTCCAGATTATTATAACCAAGCATTTAATCTTTTGAAAAGTGATCAATATGCAATTGATTATACATATGATACTTCCAAAACGTATTTAAATTTAGGTTTATATTATAAAGATGAAAGTGGAGATGTTATTACACCAGATGATTTTTTAATAACTGCAACGAAAACTTTTGGAGTTGAGTTATATTTTAAACAAGAAATCGGAAAATACTTTAATTTCTCAATATCGAATACTTATTTAGATCAGAAAATTACAATTAATGGAGAAGAGTTTACAAGTAGTAATGATTTAAATTATTTTGTAAAAGGTTCAGTTCAGTTTAACCATCCGAAAGTTTTTAACTTATCATTGAATTATGTAACGCGCCCAGGAAGTTTTTACACAGACGTGATAGGAGCGGAGTTTGAAAATAATGCAAATGCTTTCCGTCCAATTTTTGATACAAATATCAATGGAAGTCAATTTAATAACTACAATAATTTAAGCTTAAACATCAATAGATATTTTGCTTTTAAAGGAAATGGTTTGATTCTTTATGGTGTTGTAAATAATATTTTCGATACGGATAATGAATTTAGAGCAGTTTACAATCCTGATTATTCAGAGAAATTCTTTACAAATTACCAAAAACGAAGTTTTTATTTTGGAATGGTTTTACAGTTGAATCATTAAATAACATGAATAATTTTTTTAAAAATTTAAACAATAACTTTTTTCTATAAAATTATTAGTTTTAAGCTCCAAAAATAATTTTATGAAAATTGAAATATTTAAAAAAATATTTAAAACGGAATCCCATAAAAAAAAATATGATGCTATTTCAAGTTTAAAAAAAGAAGAGTTTACAAAAGAAGTTTTTGAAATTTTATGTAATGAATTAAATGCTGTAAACAATCAAGATAAATTTTTAGGACTTTTTTATTTGATAAATAATTACTCAGAAGAATTAAAAAATGCAGATGAAAAACTAGTTGATACTATTTACAATTTACTTTTTATCAAAGATGGAACGATAATAAGTAGAGCAATTTGGGCTTTAAGTTTAATTGGCGATAAAGCTTTAGATAGATTAATTTTTGAATATGAAAAAGAAGAATTAGAACAAAAGATAATAATTATACATGCTATTGGAAGAGGGAATTTTAGTGAAAGATCAAAAGATAGAGTTGAGGTTTTATTAAAGAGTTTAAGATCTGATGAAGATGAACTAAAATTTACTGGAATGTGTGAATTAATGTCAAATTCCAATCCAAATGAAACAAATGTTTGGTATCTAATGAACGATTCTACTATTGATATTAAAAAAATCCATGAAGAAATTTCAATTATAGCAAAAGAATTTATTAGAATAAACAACAAGGAATCTTATATCGATTTTTCCTTAAAATATATTGATGAAATTAAAAATTTATATTCAAATCAAATTCAACGAATATAAATCATAAGAATATTTCTATTAAATTAACATAATTTAACAAATACTTTATGTTATGTTTTATTTATTAATAATAAAACTGGTTTTTGTATAATAATTAACAAAAAATAATGTAAATGTTATATAATGTAGGTTTTTCCTTTTAATTTTGTTCCCTGAAAACAAAGAAAACCCTAATTATGAAAAAAATTACACTTATTGCGTCCTTATTTTTTGCATCTTTTTGTGCAAATGCACAAGTAAACGTTGGTGATGGAACTGAAATTGATCAGCATACACCGATTAATCCTTACTTTAATTATTCTTATTCTCAAAACATTTATTTAGGATCAGAAATTAATACATCTGGTAATATTTCTGGAGTAAAATTCTATTTAGATACTGAAATTACTGCTACTTTGACAATTTCTAAATCTGATGAATGGGAAGTTTGGATTGGACATACTTCAAAAACAAAATTTGATTCTTCAACGGATTTAATTCCTTTGACAGATGAAATGAAAAAATTTACTGGAACTGTAGCAATTACAAACACTAATGAAGTAGAAGTTACTTTTGATTCTGCATTTGATTATAATGGAACAGACAATTTATTTATCGCTGTAAAAGATAATAAAGATCTATTTAACAGTTCTCAAATAGCTTTTTATAATACAAATGTAACTGAAGAAAGGAGTATTTATAAGATTTCATCTTCTGCTTTTGATGAAGAAACATTAACTGAAGCAACAAATATTGATTTCTTTGTACCAAACATCACATTTTTGATGGGAGATACAGTTACAACAGAATGTGTTGTTCCAACAGAAGTTAATTCAGAGAATGTAACTACAACATCGGCAGATATTTCATGGACAGCTGAAGGAGAAGATTCATTTGAAATTAATGTAATTCCAAGTGCTGATACTATGCCAGAAGATGGAGTTGCAACTTCAACAAATCCACACAGTGTTTCTGATTTAACTCCGAATACAGAATATAAAGTGTATGTTAGAACAGTTTGTGAAGGAGATGTAAAAAGTGATTGGTCAGAAATGCACACTTTTAATACAAAAGAATTAGGAATTGAAGAAAACATTATCGAAGGATTAAAAGTTTATCCAAATCCATCAAAAGATATATTGACAGTTTCTGCAAAAGAAGTTATCCGAAAAGTAGAGATTTTCAATACTTTAGGTCAAAAAGTAATGGAAAGAGAATTAAATTCTACTTCAGGAAAATTGAATTTAGGACAATTAAACGAAGGTTCTTATACAATGAAACTTACAACAGACAAAACAGTAAGCTCAGTAAGAATTGTTAAAAATTAAAGTTAAGAAAGAGTTACGAAAACACGTAACTCTTTTTTTATATTAATTATTATCGTAATATTGCAATATTATAATAATAAAAAAGAAAGTGAAAACGTACATTGCTGAATTTCTTGGAACATTTGCTTTAGTTTTTTGCGGAACTGGAGCAATCGTCATTAATGATGTTACAGGTGGAGTAATAGGGCATGCTGGAATTGCTATAACTTTTGGTTTAATTGTCGCTGTGGTGATTTATACTTTTGGAAGTATTTCTGGAGCACATATTAATCCGGCGGTAACTTTGAGTTTGGCTTTAGGAAAGCAATTCGAAGCGAAAAAAGTACTTCCTTATATTATAGCACAATTATTAGGGGCATTTTTAGCTTCTTTAACAATGGCTTTTTTATTTCAACATGAAAATCTAGGAGCAACATTACCAAGAGAAACAGAAGCACAATCTTTTGTTTTAGAATTCATTTTGACATTTTTGTTAATGTTGGTCATTCTATTTGTAAGTAACAAGAAAGACATTAGTCATTTTACGGGTTTTGCTGTTGGTGCAATAGTATTGTTAGAAGCAATGTTCGCAGGACCAATTACGGGAGCTTCCATGAATCCAGCACGTTCAATAGCTCCTGCGATTGTTTCTGGAAATATCTCGAGCCTTTGGGTATATATTTTCGCGACTACTTTAGGTGCAATTGTTGCAACATTTACATGGAAATATCTTTTTCATGACAATAAAACAATTGCTACAAATTAATTTTTTAGGACGAATCCTTTTTTGTTTAAAAACTTAAAAAAGGTCGGGCTTTTCGTTCCAAGTTTTGTATTTCAAAAAAAGATTTTCTAAAGAAATCCGTGGGCTTCTTAGGTCGCCTCCGTTTTCAAAGAAAATCTAATTTTTATAAACAAAAGCTTTCCTCTACAATCCCTTTCGCAAAAAAACAAAGTTAACAAAATTTAGATTTTCAAGTTAAACAAACAATTTTCTTCTTTTGTTTATAAATAAAGTTTCTTCTATATTTGTGGGTCTACTGCTATGAATATTAAATTTTTACCTTAATTATTTTAGTATAGATTTCATAGAATAAAAAAATGAAAAGAAATTTACAAATATTGAAATCATTCTGGTTTCTTTTAGCACTAATACTTCTTCTTTTAAATGACTTTGTATTGAAAGGATTTTATAATAATTGGCTCACAGGAAAACTGTCAGACTTCGCAGGTTTATTTATCTTTCCACTTTTTTGGACAGCTTTTTTTTCAAAGCATAAAAGGATTTTATTTTGGTTGACAGGTCTATTTTTTATCTTTTGGAAATCACCTTTTAGTCAAATTATTATTGATACATGGAATAATTTTGGAATTTTCTCAATATCTAGAGTAGTTGACTATTCAGATCTAATTGCTCTGTTAGTTTTACCTCTTTCCTTTTACTTTGAATCAAAAAAAGAGAAAATAACAACAATTCGTTTATCTCCAATAATTCCTTTGACCTTTGCTATTTTTGCATTTGTTGCTACATCTAGACATCAAAAGATCATTAAAGAAAACCTTATTACTTTTCATATAAAACATTTTTCTAAAGACAGTTTAATAAATGTTATCAAGCAAAGTGAATTTAATGTAGATTTTGATGACCAACAAAATTCTAAATACAACGAAAAATATTTGATATTCCGTAAAATTAATAATCAAATATATGATTTAGTTGTCTCAATTGACGATTTCAATGAAGTAGATAGTACAGTTAAAATAACTTTATATTACTGGGATGTTGTTAGTGAAAAATCAGAAAATAAAGACAAAAAGAAAATACTTTTTAATCAAGAAAAAGAATATATTAAGAAAATATTTGAAGAAGAAGTGATAAAAAAAATAGAAAAAGATTATTATAAAAAAAACTAAATAATAAAAAATTAAAATGAAAAATAACAACATGGATCCTTTAGAAGAGTTTCAAAAAATATTGAATGAACAACATGAAAATGCAGTAAGCGGAATTAATCAAAAATTATTTGATGATATTATAAAAACTGCAAAAATTGCTGAAAAAACTGAAGATGATGAAGAGTTTAAAGATTTAACAAATAATCTACGTGAAAGATTTAAAAATGAAGACTTAAATCAAGTAACAGATTTGTTTATTTATTGTCAAGGATTTTTGTCTAGAAATGATGATCCAGTTCCGATGCCATCAAAACTTTGTATTTCTTTGGGAAAATTATTTACGGAGGAAAATCTGTATTATACTGCTTGTAAAATTTATGATCAAGATGAAATTGAAAGTGGTTGTGCTCTTTCTTTTTTAGGTTATTTAGCTATTTTTGAACAACACGAATCTTATATTTTTAATTTTCTAAATGAAAATTTTGAAGGTTTTTCTCAAAACAAAAAGACGGAATGTGTGTATCAACTAAAAAGCATTTTTCCTGAAAATGAAATTGCAAAAAAAATCATAGACAAAAGTGGAATTACCGAATACAAACTTGTCTTTAGTACTGATGAAGATTCTTCTTCAAAACCAATTACATTTAAATTGGAAAACGAGAAAAGGAATAAAGAAAACCAATCAACATCAGAATCTAAAATTTCTTCTGAAAATAATAAAAAAGATGATTTTATTAATAATACTGAAGAAAAGAAGAATCCGAAAAGAGTATGGTGGAAGTTTTGGGGAAAATAGATTAAACTATGAATATTGAATCTTTCTTAATAGGAACTGCAATTGGAGATGCATTTGGTGCAGGAGTTGAATTTCAAGATAGAGATTGGATTGCTAAAAATGTTGATTTTACAAAATTTGTAAATGCTAGAAATAAAATAAAAATTTCTGAAGATAAACTTGAATTATTTACAGAAAATTATACTTCTTGGGATTATACAGATGATACAGAAATGACAATTGGAGTGATGAATGCTTTAATTTCAAAACAAGATTTTTCGGAAGAACTTTTAATTTCAAAATGGTTAGAAGAATATCAAAGAGGAATTAAATTAAAAGGATATGGAAGAAATGGTCATGGTTCTATACGATGGTTTTTTTCTGATGAAAAAACAATAGAAGAAGTAAGAGAATTTCAAAGATATAGAAGTAATCCTGGAAATGCACCTGCAATGCGAGCAGTTCCAATTGGTTTTCTTGACGAAAATTTAATTAATTCCTATGCAGAAATAAATGCAAATGCAACGCATCCGAATGAAATTGCAATTATTTCAAGTCAGTGTATTTCTCGGGCAGCACATTATTTATTAATAAAAAATGAAGATCCAAAAAATATTATTGATTATTGTTTGGACACAGTAAATTGCAATGCTGAATATATTGATTATTTGAATAAAGTAAACCAAATTGATATTCATAAATCATTGACAGAAAAAGAATATTCAATTTTGTGTGGAAAACAACCTATTGAAAAGCCTTATTTTCTTCCAGGAATTAAAGGAGTTCCTTCAGATTCTAAATTGACGGTTGGTTGTGTTTTATATATTTTGAAAAAAAGTAAAACACCTTTTGAAGCTTTAAAATATTCTGTTTTATTAGGAGGAGATGTGGATTCTGTAGCATCAATTACAACAGGTATTTTGGCTGGTAAAATGGGACTCAAAAGTATTCCTCAATTTATGTTAGAAAATGTAGAAGGTGTTGATTACTTAAAAAATGTCGCTAAAAAGTTTAAAGATGGAATTAATTTAAAATGACATAATTAAAAAAATTAAAAGAATTAGAAAAGATGAGTAAAATATTTTTTACATCAGACCATCATTTTGGTCATAAGAATATTATCAAATTTTGCGAAAGACCTTTTGCAAATGTTGAAGAAATGAATGAAACGTTAATTGCGCGTTGGAATGAAAAAATAAAACCAGAAGATGAGGTATATCATCTTGGAGATTTTGGAATGACAAAAGACAATGAATTGATTGCTGCTATTTTAGATAGATTAAATGGAACAAAATATTTAATTGTAGGAAATCACGAAGGATCTGCATTAAATAATCGAAAGAAATTTAAATGGGTAAAAGATTATCATGAACTAAAAGTGAAAGATTCGGATTGTAAAAATGGAGTGCAAAGAATTATTTTATTTCATTATGCAATGCGTGTTTGGCGAAGTGATTCTAGAGGAACTTGGCATTTATATGGTCATAGTCATGGAAATTTACCAGATTTAGAAGATCGATTGTCATTCGATGTAGGAGTGGATTGCCATGATTTTTATCCTTTATCGTATGAAGAAGTAAAAGAAATTATGAAAACAAAAAATTGGGAACCTCCTTTTGATAAAAGAGAAAATTAAGATTTCTAAAAATTAAATATCAATAGTATAGAATTATACATGAATAAATTAAAATTAAATAACAATCAAATATTAGGATTGTTTACATGCAGTTTTGGAATCATTTTACAAGAGTTTTTTCAAAATTATATTGGTTTTCCAATGGCATTTTTTGGATTTATAGTCTTTTTAGTAAGTTCAAAATTGAATATGGCAATTATTGGTTCTTTTTTCCTGCTAGGTATAGGTTATTATTTAAGGATTTTACATTTATCTATGGGCAAAGAAATAATTATTTTCAGCTTGATAAGTCTTATAATTTTAAGCTTTGTTCAATTTATTCTTAAAAAATACAAATTAGATATCATTTTAATTTGGCTTTCTTTTATAATTCTTTTTATAGGTTTCTATTTAAAAATAGAACATCTAATCTTAGATAATGAATTAATGACAATAGGATATTCTTTGATTAGTATTAGTTACTTCTATCGATTTATTAAAAAGAAAATTAAAGTTTTTGAAGATTATAATAAATTACTATTAGTTTTTAGTTGGTCTATTCTTTCTATATTCAAAATGTTACATTTGGTAGGAAGTCAATTTTTATCTTATGTCTTTATAATTATTTTATGGAGTTGGTTAATTTTGTCTTTGATTAAAGATCTTAAATCAAATCATATAGCAAAATAAAATTAGTCTATTGATTAATAATTGTAGAAACTAAAAGAAAATTTTCAAATTTTATAAAACTAAAGTATCTTTGCGACAACAAAAATTACGACAAAATGGATAATGGATTATATGCTAAAATCAACACGTCAAAAGGTTCGATTTTAATAAACTTAGAATTTGAAAAAACTCCTGGGACAGTTGGAAACTTCGTAGCTTTAGCAGAAGGAAATATGGAAAATTCAGCAAAGCCTCAAGGAACACCTTATTATAATGGAATTAAATTTCACAGAGTGATTGAAGATTTCATGATTCAAGGTGGAGATCCTCAAGGAACAGGAGCTGGAGGACCAGGATATAATTTTGATGATGAGTTTCATCCAGAATTAAAACATGATAAAGCAGGAATTTTATCTATGGCAAATGCAGGTCCTGGAACAAATGGATCACAATTTTTTATCACACATGGACCAACTGCTTGGTTAGATGGAAAACATACTGTTTTTGGAAATGTTGTGGAAGGACAAGATGTTGTGGATGCTATTGCACAAGGAGATGAGATGGAATCAGTAGAAATTATCCGTGTTGGAGAAGCTGCTGAAAAATTCAATGCAATTGAAGCTTTCCGTACTTTTGAAGGTGCAAGAGAAGCAAGAATTGAGGCCGAAAAAAAAGAAAAGGAAGCAGAATTAGAAAAATTATCAGCTGGTTTCAAAAAAACAGCTAGTGGATTACGTTACCAAATGATTCAAGAAGGAAAAGGACCAAAAGCGGAAGCAGGAAAAATGGTTTCAGTTCATTATAAAGGGCAATTAGCTGATGGAACTGTATTTGATTCTTCTTACAAAAGAAAGCAACCAATTGATTTTACTTTAGGAATTGGTCAAGTAATCGCAGGTTGGGATGAAGGGATCCAATTATTAAAAGTTGGTGATAAAGCTAGATTTGTAATTCCATCTGACTTAGGTTACGGAAGTAGAGGAGCAGGAGGAGTAATTCCACCAAATGCAGTTTTAATTTTCGATGTAGAATTGATGAAAGTGAAATAAATTTAAATCAATTATAAAATATAGAAAAGCTATCTCTGCAAAATGAGATAGCTTTTTTTTTGAAATAAAAAATAGATATGAAATACACATTAATTAGCAATAATCCTGAAATGGTTGTTGCATGGAAAAAATTTTTTAGAAAAGAAGAAAATGTTGAAATTTTGGAAGGAAACATCATAACTGCAAAAGCAGATGCTATTGTAAGTCCAGCAAATTCTTTTGGTTTTATGGATGGTGGAGTTGATTTAGCAATTTCAATGCATATTGGTTGGCATGTGGAAGATGAATTAAGAAAAAGAATTCAAGAATTACCTGAAGGAGAATTATTGATTGGAAATGCAATGGTTATTGAAACAAATCATAAAGATTTCCCATATTTGATTTCTGCACCATCAATGAGAGTTCCGATGAGTTTTAATATTGCAACTTCGGTGAATACTTATTTAGCAATGAAAGCGACTCTAATCACAGCAAAAAATCATTCTAAAATTGAAAGTCTAACAATGACAAGTTTTTGTACTGGAACAGGAAGAATGAATTTTGAAATTGCAGCACATCAAATGTATGAAGCTTTTTTAGAAATCGAAAAAGGTAAAAAAAAGAGTTATAAAGAGTATGGAGATGCGCAAAAGTATCAATATGAATTGAATCCGAAAGGGATGATTTTTGATTATTAATTAAAGAAAAAGCTTCGATAAAAAAATAAAATTATGGAGGCTTTTTTTAGTTGTAAATTGAAAGAAATTAGAATGAAAATAAATAACTGATAAACGTCATTTTTTTATGAAAAATTAGGTGTTTTTTTTCAATTTTCAGAATAGTGAAAAAAGGATGATTATTTTTAAAGTACTGTTTTTAAGCGGTTTAAATTATTTGTGTTTAATAAAGAATAAAAGAATAAAAGGTGTTAAATGTTGATTATCATTGTATTATAATAAAACTATAAAAATTAATTAAAAATAAATGTTAAAATCATAGCTTTTAATACATTTGTAATACTAAAATATAATAATTTATTACAAATGATTAAAAAAATAATAATACAATTATTGTTTTTATTTGTATTCAGCAATGTTTTCTCACAAAAATTGGAGATTAATGCTGATAATTCCCCAAATAATTACGAATTGCTTAGCTTAGAAGAGTTGGTAGAAGAGGTTTTTATTGATGGCGATTGTGTAAACATCAGTTCAATTTCTACAGTTGTAAATCCATCTTTTTCACCCACCCAAAAAAATCAAAAGAATTATGGGTATTTTCAAAGACCAGATGGCGTAGATTTTCCTTTTGAAAATGGTATTATACTTTCAACAGGAAATGCTCACAAAATTGGAAACACAAATGTCGGAACACCTTCAAGTTATGGAGGAGGAGCATGGGAAAATGTTTCAGATCCAGATTTAGAAACGTTACTTCAAAGTCCATCTTTACACATTGAAAATGCAACAAGTTTTGAGTTTGATTTTGTTGCACCAGCAGAAAGTACATCTTTTAGATATATTTTTGGTTCTGATGAATATGCAAGTCAATTTTATGCTTGTGGTAATTTTGTAGATCCATTTGCTTTTATTTTAAGTGGACCTGGAATTCCAACGACTGTTGCATATGATCACGATTCAAAATCAACTACTCCAGATGTAGATTTAAATTTAGGTGGAGTAAATATAGCTCTAGTTCCAGGTAAAACAGTACCTGTAAAAGTTACAACGATACATAATTATAATTGTGCGGATGCAGCAGCTGATGGATTTGATAATAATTCTGCATTATTCGTAGATAATTATCCACAATTAAATACAGGAGGAGGAACTGTTCCGATGACTGCTATAATTGAAGGATTAGTACCTGGAAATACGTATCATTTAAAATTAGCTATTGGAGATGTACAAGATCATTATAAAGATTCTTTTGTGTTATTAGAAGGAGGAGGATTTAAACTTCAAGCTCCAGAAATTGAAGATATCACTCAATTAGTTTGTGAAGGAGATAGTTATATTTTAGGAGGAGATGATATTGGAGCTTCAGGAACATATCAGTGGGAATCTTATGATGCTGTAAGTGATACTTGGAATCCAATTCCTGGTGCAACACAACCAACACATGAGGTTTTTGTTGATGGAACATATAGAATTAATTATACTTATAATCCTACTTGTAAAGAATCAAATGAAATTACAGTAGATTTTATTCCAGAAATTGATATAAATGATTCTGTTGCAGATTGGACTGTTTGTGATGTTGATTTAGATTTTACTTTTGATTTAACAGCAAAAAATGCAGAAGTAAGTGGAACAAATGATCCAGCAGATGTTCATGTGACATATTATACAAGTCAAGCTGCAATGGATGATCCAGCAAATGCAATTACAGAATTACAAGTGACTTCTGCGACACCAGTTACAATTTGGGCAAAAGCTTCTCATATTGATGGAGGTGGAACAGTAGATTGTTTTCAATCAACTTCTTTTGATTTAATTCTTGTGCAATCTGCAATTTCTTCAGATTTAACTCCATTATTAAGTTGTGATGAAGTTTCAGGAGTAAATCCAGCAGGAGAAGAAATGTTTGATTTAGCAAATCCTACAACATTAGGAGAAATGTTAAATGGAGCAAATCCAGCAGATTTTGAAATTAAATACTATACAGATAATGCTTTAGTGAATGAAATCTTAACACCAAATGCATTTGTAAATACAACAAATCCTCAAACAATTTATATTGATATTAAATCAAAAGATGCTTCGGGGATGCCAATTGATGATGCTTGTAGCTCAACTATTCCTTTAGAATTACAAGTTGCAGATTTACCTACAGCAAATATGCCAGCAGCAACAGATATTTTTAGATGTGAAAGTGATGCTGATTTTAATTTTGATACTTTAAAAACACAAATAAATAATGCAGATGATATAACAATTACTTTTTCTTCAAGTGGAACTCCAATTACTACTTCAACATATGCAGGAACAGATGGAGAAGTCATTCAAGCAGCAATTGTAAATAATGCAACAGGTTGTACAACAACAATTGATTTCACTTTAAATGTTGGAGCTTTACCAACTTTAGCTGTGATTCCAACTGAAATTATGTGTGATGATGACGGAGATAGTCAAGTAGTTTGGGATTTAACTGTAAACACGACAACTTTATCAAATGGAGATTTATATGATGTAACATATCATACAGCAACTCCAGATGCTTCTAATCAAATTGCAATTCCAACTGCATTTTTAAGTGGAACAACAACAGTTCACTTTTTATTAGCAGACAAAACAACAGGATGTACAAATCAAGGAACTTTTGAAATTGAAGTAAATCCAACTCCAGTTGTAGATGCAGAATTTGATTTTGTTTTATGTGATGATGTTCCAATTGATGGAAATAGTTTATTTGATTTAACAACAATTAGTTCACAAATTCTAGAAGGAACAACAAACTTAAATGTACAATTTTATGAATCATCTTCATTTACGTTTGCTCCAGGTTCTTTTGCACCTTCTAATCCGATTACTGATATAGCAAATTATGTATCTAATACAAAAACAATTTTTGCTTATACATATAATACAGTTACAGGGTGTGGAATTACATCAAATGTGAATTTAGCTGTTCAAGATATTCCAATTAATTTAGGAGTAACAGATTATGAAGTTTGTGATGATGCAACAGATGGAGATGCTTCAAACGGAATTTATCAAGGATTTATTTTACAAGATAAAAATGATGAAGTTTTAACAACAACTACTGGAACTGTATCTTATTATTTAACAGAAACAGATGCAAATGCTGGTTCAAATGAAATTGATGCGGCAGCTCCTTTTACAAATCCAACTGCAAATTCTTCAGAAATTTGGGTTAGAGTTGATGTTGAAAATAGTTTAGGAGAAGTTTGTTCAGGAATTACAAGTTTTAATTTAGTTGTAAATCCAATTCCAGAAATAAATCCTGTTGAAAATTTAGAAACTTGTGTGAATTTAAGTGGTGTTGCAACTTTCGATTTAACAGAAGTAAATACACAATTATTAGGAGCGCAAACAGGGATTTCTATTTCTTACTTTACAAATGAAGATGCTGCAAATGCAGGAGATGAAACTGTAGCTGAATTTATTTCAAATCCTTCTTCATTTGAAACTTCAGAATCAGGATTACAAACAATTTATGCAAGATTACAAAATGATGTTACGAATTGTTTTTCTGTTGCAACTTTTGAATTAACAATTAATACATTGCCAGAACTTCCAGCAGAACCTGTTACTATGTTTGTTTGTGATGCTCCAATTAATGATGGAATCGGAACATTCAATCTTTTAAGTTTAGAATCTACTATTTTAGGTGGAAATACAGGTCTTGCAGTTACAGGATATTATGAAGATTTAGCATTAGGAGCAGATGGGTTTCCTACAGGAATGGCAATTATAGAGCCTTCTAATTTTAATTCTAGCTCTAAAACTATTTATGCTTTTATTCAAAATGTAGTAACACAATGTGGAATTTCAATTCCAATTGAATTAACTGTAGAAACTGTTGTAATTAATGAGGAAGAGATTTCTCATATTGAAATTTGTGATGATGATTTTGATGGTTTAGGATTATTTAACTTAACAGATAGAGAATCTGAAATTTTATTACCAGGAGCGAATCCTGCGGATTTTGTTATTAATTATTACAATTCAGAAGCAGATGCTTTAGCAAATACAAATGCATTAACTCCAGATGAGGTTGTAAATTACCAAAATGCAACAGAAAATGTTCATCAGGTTTGGGTTCGTGTTGGAACAGAAAATGCGAATTGTGCTGCATATACAAGTTTTTACACAATTGTACACCCAAAACCATTAATTAATGAAGTTGAAAATTTAGAGGCTTGTGATGATGGAGATGGAGCAGTGATTTTTGATTTAACACAAGCAAATGAAGATATTTTAAATGAGCAATTAGGAATTACAATTACTTATTTTGTGGATTTAAGTGAAGCAAATATTGGAAGTGAAACTTCTTGGGCATTTATTGATAATCCAACTGCTTTTGAAAATACAGTTACACCAGAGCAAACAATTTATGCACATTTAAAAAATGATGTGACAGGATGTTCAAGTGTTACACCATTTAATATTCAAGTAAATCCACAACCAGAATTACCTGAAGTTTATGAAATGATTGTTTGTGATGATGATATTAATGATGGAATCACAACTATTTATTTAAATAATGCAGATAATTATCACACATTTGATACACCTGGGTTTACAGTAACTTATCACCATGAAGAAACTGATGCAATTGCAAATACAAACGCAATTTCCTCACCATTTATCAATAACGCATATCCAAATGCTTTTGATGTTTTTGTTCGTATCGAAAATAACTTTACACATTGTTCTATTATCACAACAATGAATGTAGAAATTGTAAATTCACCAGAATCAACAATTCCAACTCCATTAAATGTTTGTGATCCAAATAATGATGGTTTTGCAGAATTTAATTTAACATTAAAAGACACAGAAATCACACATGCAATTGGACAAGTTTCTGTTACTTATTTTGAAGAATTAATCGATGCTGAAGAAATGGTTTTTGCAAATGCGATTGATACACCAGAAGCTTATGCAAATGTAGATATTAATACACAAACTGTTTATGCTTTAGTTAGAAATGAAATTACAGGTTGTACAGATATTGTTGCTTTAGATTTAATTGTAAATCCAACACCAACCGTTACAGAAGTAGAAGGACTTGAAAAATGTGATGATGATGTTGCAGATGGATTTACTTTATTTGATTTAACAATTAAAGAAGGAGAAATTGTTGCAGAAACAGGAATTACTTTTGAATATTATTATACAGAAGCAGCAGCAATCGAAGGAGATATCACAAATACTGAAGTTGGAACAGGATTTATTTCAAATCCGACAGGATTCGTTAATAATGTAAATCCGCAAACAATTTGGGTGCGTGCAGAATATAGCGATACAAATTGTGCGAATGTTGTTCCATTAACAGTTACAGTAAATGAAAGACCAGTTTTAGCACAACCAACTCCAATTGAGTTTTGTGATGATGCAGAAGATGGAGATGATACAAATGGAATTGTACAGCAATTTTTACTTTATGAAAAAGATGCAGAAATTTTAAATGGTACAACAGGAATTGTAGTGTATCATGAAAATTCTGTGGATGGACCAATTATTAATAAATTAGAATTATATGAAAATATTACTTCAGGTTCGCAAGCTGTATATGCAGTTGTAACAAATCAAGAAACTGGATGTATGTCCTATGTTGTTTTAGATTTAATTGTAAATCCACTTCCAGTTGTTAAGCCTCAGGAAATGCTTGAAGAATGTGATGATGATAGTGATGGATATGCTTTCTTTGATTTAACAGAAATTCAAGATTCATATTCTGGTTCAGATAATTACAAGGTTTCTTTCCATATTACAGAACAAAATGCTTATGGAGATGAATTACCTTTACCTTTAAATTATTATTCGGTTGCAAATACAATTTATGTTCGTGTGGAAAATGAAACTACAGAATGTTTTATTGTTCTTCCACTTGAATTAACTGTAAAAGGAAAACCAGAAATTTCTCCTATTGAAGATGTTGTATTTTGTGATGATGATACAGATGGACAAGGAATATTTGATTTATCAGTTGTAAGAGATCAAATTCTTTCAGATGATCCAACATTAGTTATTACAATGTATCAAACAGAAGTTGATGCTGAAAATAAAGATAACCCAATAGATATAGATGCTCCTTTTGTAAATGCAACACCAAATAATCAAACAATCTGGATTCGTGTAGAAAATTCAGCAGGATGTTATATTATAGAAAGTTTTGATTTAATTATTGAAGAAATTCCTACAACAATTACACAAAGTCAACTTCATTTATGTGATGATGATTATGATGGTTATACGGTTTTCGATTTATCACTAAAAGATGATGAATATTTAGTAAACCAATTAGGAGTTACAGTTACATATCATACAACAGAAGAAAATGCGAAAAATGATGTAGAAGATATTGCAGATTATACTTCATTTGTAAATACAACTGTTGATGCTCAAGAACTTTATGTTCGTGTGGAAAATGTAACTACAGGATGTTTTAATACTTCTACTTTAACTTTAGTTGTAGAGCCGCTTCCACAACCAAACTTTAATCCAGAAGCTTTAGCTGTTTGTGATGATAATTCAGATGGAATTGCTATTTTCGATTTGACACAAACGACAGCAGATATTATCAATGGACAAAACCCAGCAGGTTTAGAATTGAAATATTATGAAGATGAAGATTTAACTTCGGAAATCACAAACCTTTCTTCTTATGCTTCAGAGACAAAAACAATTTATGTAAAAGTTAGTAATGTTTACACTAATGATGATGTTACTGAAGAATATTGTTATGTAATTGTTTCTTTAGAATTAATTGTAAATGCTTTACCAGAATTAGAAATCTCAGATGAATTCTATTATTGTGTTTTACCTGGAGAAACAGAAACTACTTTCAATTTAAATGATATTACAGAAGATATTTTAGTTTCTACTACAGATATTTCAGTAAAATATTATTTCACACAAATCGCCGCAGAATCAAATAGTCATGCGAATATTGTAAATCCAATTACATTAACGATTACAAGTGAAACAACTATTTATGTAAGAGTTGAAAATGAAGTTACAGGATGTGTAAATGTGGATAGTTTCGTATTGAAATTAGGAGAGAAACCTGAATTATTAGATACAATTGATACTTATATTGTTTGTGGATTTAATGGTGTTGGAATATTTAATTTTGATACATTAAACTTTGTAGTTTCTCCAGCGATTTCTGATGTAAATATTACTTATTATACTTCTGAAGAAGATGCAGAGAACTTAGTAAATCCAGTTTCAAATACAGCTTATGAAAGTGCAGCAAGTACAATTTGGGCAAATGTTCAAAATATTGAAACAGGATGTTATACAGTTACTTCTTTCGAAATTGATGTAGAAGAAACTCCAGTTTTTGAAACAAATGAAACAGAGGTTATTTGTTTATACGAAAATCCAATCGATGGACAAATTGAAACGGAAATTTCAGTATTAAATCCAGAAGGAGATTATACTTATGAATGGACATATAATGGAACTGTTTTAGATGCTACATCGGAAGAAATTTTAGTAAGTGAAGAAGGAACCTATACGGTAAAAGCAACTAGTCAAGAAGGAACATTAGCTTGTGAAAGTGAAGTTCATACGATTGAAGTTGTAGGTTCTTATATTGCAAATCTTACAGCGGATGATATTGTAGTTTCTGGTTATATTGATGAAGCAGGGAATAATACAATTGCAATTAATACAACGAATTTAAACTTTGGAACTTATGAATTCTCAATCGACGGTGGAGATTCTTGGCAAACTGCTCCAGTTTTTACAAACGTTGGAGGAGGAGATTATGTATTAATGATTCGTAATGTTTTAGGTGGAGGATGTGACAATCCAACAATTGCTTTTGGAGTTGTTGATTTCCCTAAATATTTTACACCGAATAATGATGGAGTTCATGATACATGGAATATCTTAGGATTGAACAATGATTCTGTAATTAGTGCTGATATTTATATTTATGATAGATATGGGAAATTAATTACAAAAGTGCAAAAGAATTCTGACGGTTGGAATGGATTGACAAAAGAAGGAAATCCTTTACCATCTTCAGATTATTGGTTTACTTTAGAAATTGTGAAAAAAGTAAGACAAGCTTCTGATGGTTCAATTGTAACAAGAACTTACAGTAAAAAAGGACACTTTAGTTTGATTCGTAGATAATCATTCAAAACATATTTTAAAAAGGCTTTCTATTTTGGAAAGCCTTTTTTTATATTTGGAGAAATTTTACACCCTTGAATATATTACCTAAAAACTACAACCAATTCCAAAAAAATATCTTTTCAATGTTAAAAGGCTCGACTTTTTCACAGATGATAGGTATTTTAGGAGCTCTATATTTAGCAAAACTTTACGGTGATGAGGTGTATGGAACTTTTGCGATTTTTTCCAGTATTTTAAATATTCTCTTTATACTTTTTACATTAAACTTAGATAATGTTCTAGTACTTTCAAAAACAAAACGAGAAGCAAATACAACTTTAGTGAAAATAGTTTCTTTGGCTTTTCTATTTCTTTTTCTTGCTTTAGGAATTGTATTTGGAATAACGAATTTATTTCATCTCAAAGAAGAAATTTCTTCACTTCTTTATTTATCTGTTTTTGGTGGATTTATTTTTACATTAAAATCAAATTGTGAATACTATTTTACATTTGCTAAAAAGTTTAAAATAATCGCAAACGCAAAGATTTTATACGCAATTTTAACTTTAGTAACACAATTTATTTTTTACAAAATGAATCTTGAAAATGGATTGATTTTTGGGTTTATCATTGCAACTTGTATCGTGATTTTAAGTTATACATTTTTTTTAGAAAAAGAATATTTTTTGAAAAAAGAGAGTTATGCAAACATAAAATCTTTTTATAAAACAAATCATAATTTAATTCGTTTTGGTTTGCCATCTAATTTAATAAATGCATTTGCAAATCATATCTTAACAATTTTAATCGGTTCTTTTTTCTCTACTTCCGCAGCAGGAGTTTACGGAATTTGTATGAAAATTTTAAATATTCCTTTAGTGATTATTTCTTCTTCTGTTTCTCAGGTTTTTTATCAAAAAGCAGTAGATTATCATCAAAATGAACCTTCAAAACTATTTAATTTTACTAAAAAAATTATCCGAAATAATGTTTTGGCAATGTTAGGTGTGATTCTTTTGACAAATACTTTAGGTGGGTTTTTATTAGAATGGTTTTTCGGAAAATCTTGGGAAAACTTGAATTTATATTTAGCAATTTTATCCATTTTGGTGTTCGGTCGAATTTTCTTTAATCCTATCAGTAGTTTATTAGTGATTTTCGATAAATTAAAATTAGGTTTGGTTTTTAATTCTACTTTACTCGCAATAAATTTACTCGGAATTTATATCGGATATTTATTTCAAAATTTGGTTTATGGTATTACAATTCTTTCCGTTTTTGGAAGTTTTCTATATATATTGATTGCTTTTTATTTTTTAAAATTAATGAAGAAATTGCCTTATGAATTCAACTAAAATTTCTTTCAAACAAAAAATAGATTATTACATTTTTGGGAAAATTCTTTCTTTAGCTTTTCCAAAATTTGTTCGACCAAAATATGGTTATTGTTCCTATTTTCGCTTCTTTTTAAATTTCTTTATTCCACAAAAAGTATTGAGAATTAATGGAAAAGTTCCTTGGCCTGTTCATTATACTTCTAAAGTAAATTGTCCAGAAAATATTACAAAAGGAATTATGTGTGATCCAGGAGATAATTATGGAAATTACATTCAAGCAAGTAATGGAATTATTTTAGGAAATAACATTGAATTTGGTCCTGGTGTGAAAATTATTTCTTCAAATCACGATTTAGAAGATTTTTTGCAACATGTAAAAGGAAAACCAATTAAAATTGGAAATAATGTTTGGATTGGTGCAAATGCTGTGATTTTACCTGAAGTTGAAATAGGGAATAATGTGATAATTGGAGCAGGTTCTGTTGTCACAAAATCTATTCCTTCAAATTCTGTTGCTGTCGGAAACCCATGTAAAGTTATTCGTGAAAAAAAACCTTATAAAAAGGATATTTCTAAAATTGTTTTTAATCAAAAATCCTATTTAGATTAAGAAAAGACTTAGTACATTTGTAGAAATTTCAATTAAAAATGACAAAACTATCCTTAGAATATGTCGTAAGACAACCAAAAATAGCAAATGAAAATCCACCTCTTTTAGTAATGTTACATGGATATGGAAGTAATGAACAAGATTTATTTTCATTTGCAGACGAATTACCAGATGAATTATTGATCATAAGTGCAAGAGCGCCACAAACGTTGATGTATGGAAGTTATGCATGGTATTCTATAAATTTTGATTCGATTAATGGGAAATTTTCAGATTTAGATGAAGCTAGAGAATCTGTAGAATTAATTGCAAATTTTTTAGATGAACTAAAAGAAGAATTTACTTTTGATTCGAATAAAATGTTTTTAATGGGATTCAGTCAAGGAACAATTTTAAGTTATGCAATGGCTTTTAAATATCCAGAAAAAGTGAAAAATATTATTGCTTTAAGTGGATATATAAATCAAGATATTTTACCAGAAAATAGAAAACAAGAAGACTATAAGCATTTAGATTTCTTTATTTCACATGGAAGTGTAGATCAAGTTATTCCTGTAGAATGGGCGCAACAAGCTCCAGCTTTCTTAAACCAATATCATATTCCAAATGTTTATAGTGAATATCCTGTTGGACATGGTGTTGCTCCACAAAATTTCTTTAATTTCAAAAAATGGATGGAAGAGAGAATTTAAAAAACCTCGTCCATAAATTAAAAAAATAATAAATACATCAAAAAATCCTGTTCAAATTTTGTTTTTGAACAGGATTTTTCATGTAATATTTTCTAGGATAAATAAACTAAATCTCTTGCATTAAAGCTTCAATTTCTTCAATTTCAATTGGCATTTTTTCAGTAAGATTTAAAGGACCATCTTTTGTAATTACATAATCATTTTCAAGTCGAATTCCGATATTTTCTTCTTCGATATAAATTCCAGGTTCACACGTAAAAACCATTCCTTCTTGTAAATTCGTACTATAAAGTCCAACATCATGAACATCCAAACCAAGATGATGAGCAGTTCCATGCATAAAATATTTTTTATAGGCTGGATAATCAGGATCTTGATTTGCAATATCTTCATTCGTTAATAAACCTAATTTTTTCAGTTGATCTTCTACCAAACTTCCCATTTCTCTTTCATATTCTGCATGATTTTTTCCGACTGTCAAAAGTTTAGCTCCTTCTTTTAAACAATGTAAGACAGCGTTGTAAACTTCTTTTTGTCTTTTTGTAAACTTTCCATTTACAGGAATACACCTTGTTGTGTCAGAATTGTAATTGGCATAACAAACTCCGAAATCAATTAAAATCATATCACCATCATTACAAATAGCATCATTTGTGTTATAATGAAGAGAACAAGCATTGATTCCGCTTGCGACAATTGGTTTAAATGCATGACGAGTTCCTCCATTTTTTATTAAAGTATATGTAAGTTCTGCTTCCAATTCATATTCTTTAATATTCGGTTTACAAGCTTTTAAAACTCTATGAAAACCTTCAATTCCGATATCAGCAGCTTTTTGAATTAATCCGATTTCTATAGGTGATTTGATTTGTCTTAAATCACGTGTAATTTTCGCAACGCGATGGTATTCATGAAGTGGATATTTTTCTTTACACCAAAGAATCATTCGATCTTGTTGTGTTTCTATTTTTTCTGTAACACGTTTTGCATGTTCATTATGTCCAAGATAAAATCCATCTGCTTCAAAAGCGAAAAGCTGTAAAGTTGCATCAAATTCATGCAACCATTTTACATTTTTGATTCCAGAAATTTGCGTTGCTTCTTCTTTAGTAAGTTTATTTCCTTCCCAACGCTTGATAAAATCGTTTGTTTCTCTGATAAAAAGAATTGCTCGATTTTCTTTTTTATAAGCATCTGGATATAAAACTAAAATAGTTTCTTCTTGATCAATTCCTGATAAATAGAACAAATCATTGTTTTGTGCAAAACCCATCAAATCATCTGCATTTGTAGGCATTTCATCATTAGAAGTCAGAATAGCAATAGTATTTGCTTTCATTTTATTTGTGAAATTTTCGCGATTTTTAATAAAAAGTTCGGAAAGTATTTTTTGATATCTCATTTTAGTTTGATTGAAAATTGATAGTTATTTATAAATTTAAAAAAAGTAGACATTTTACGTTAAAAAGATAGAAAAAGAATAAAATAAATAAAGTTTTTAAGTTGCTATTTTAATATTTAAAGTTCTCTCTTTTTTTATTCATAAAACTGTTGTTTAAAGCTTTTTTTTAAGGATTATAATTTTTGTTTAGAATAGTTTTTATCTAGCTTGCGCCCTTTAAATATAAGGGATTCTTTAAATTTTAAAATAGAGAAAAACAGAAACTATGAAAATAAAAATTATGAAAAAAAAATACTTTTTAAATTATTTATTACTGGGGATTTTTATAATTACTCAAACTGTATTTGCACAAAAAGAAGCGAATAATTGGTTTTTTGGTTATGGTGCAGGAATTACATTTGAAACAGAGCCACCATCAGCAATTGATGTTCCAATTAATTACTCAATGTTAGAAGGATGTTCTTCTATTTCTAATGCAAATGGAGAGACGTTATTTTTTACAAATGGAGTAACTGTTTATAACAGAAATTATGATGTGATGTTAAATGGTGAGGATTTAAGTGGGGCTTCTTCTAGTTCACAATCTGCAATTATCATTAAAGCAATTAATTCAAATAGATATTATTACATTTTCACTGTAGACGAAATTCAAGATTATCCCGATGGTGATGGACTTCGATATTCTTTGGTAGATATGGAATTAGATAATGGTTTGGGTGGAATTGTTGAAACAGAAAAAAATGTATTATTAAATTTTGATTCTTATGAAAAGTTAACAGCTATTTATAATGAAGAAGCAAATGAATATTGGGTTGCTACAATTAAAATCGATAGTAATGAAATTCTAGCTTATAAAGTTGATGATTTAGGTGTAAATCCTGTTCCTGTAGTAAGTCATATGAACGAAATAAATGATGAACCAAATATTTTTGGTTATATGAAATTTTCTCCTAATGGGAAAAAAATGGCAGCTTCTTTATGGCAAAATGGAACAAAATTGTTCGACTTTGATAAAGAAACAGGAAGTTTTTCAAATCAAATTACGATAGAATCCCTTTCAAATCAACCTCCAGATGGACAAATTTTATTGTATAACTATGGTCTTTCATTTTCACCAAATAGTGAGTTTTTATATTTAACATATTGGAATACTGTAAATTTAGTAAGCCAATTTAATATAAACTATGAAACAGAAGAGGAAATTATAAATTCAAGATATGATTTAATTTTTCATGAAGATGGTTATCATTATATGAGTGCCTTACAAATTGGACCAGATTCAAAAATTTATATTGTTTCTAATGGTGATAATTCTATACATGTAATTCATAATCCAAATGAATCTGGTGAATCTGCTTCTTTAGAATTAAATTATATATCATTGGCTCCTAATAAAAAATCATTAAGTGGATTACCAACTTTTGTTTCTTCTATTTTTGAAGATTATGGATTTAAGTTTCATTATGATGAAGTTTGTTTTGGAACAGCTACAAATTTCACTTTTGATGAAACAGAAGTATCAAATATTCTTTGGGATTTTGGAGATGAAAACTCTTCTAATAATACATCTACAGAACAAAATCCAGTTCATGAATTTACAACTTCAGGAGATTTTTTAGTTAAACTTACTTTTGATAAAGATGGAGAAAGTTTTACATTGAAAAATACTGTTACTGTTTATGAAAATCTAATTATTGAACCAATTGATGAATTTTCTTTCTTAGGGGAAGAACTTATAGATTTTGATTTATTAAATCATGTTCAGGAAAATTCATTAGAAGTAAATTGGTCTAATTTTAATATTTATTTTTATACTTCAGAATTAGATGCTGAATTAGATCAAAATAGAATTGATTCAATTCAAACAGTAGATTTAGATACCACTTTTTATTTTAGAATAGAAAATTCTTTAGCAAATTGTTTTGATACAAATTCTTTTTTATTAAAAGTAAAATTAGAAGAAGATATTTTAGAAGAGGAAACCTCAGAAGAAGAATTAATCAACGGATTGTTTATTCCAGAAGGATTTTCACCAAACGGAAATGGTGTTAATGATTTATTTGAAATTAAAGATGTATTTGATTTATTTCCAAATTATCAAATTGACTTTTACGATCGTTGGGGAAGTTTAATCTATACAGACAAAAATGGAAATCCTTGGAATGGTCAATTAAAAGGAGATAAAAGTAGAGCTCCTGCTGGAGTTTATTTTTTTGTGCTTCACTTTAATAAAAATAATTTAAAACCATATCAAGGAAGATTATATTTAAATCGATAAGAATTAAATAAATTATAAAGTAAAAAGGCTAATCTAATTGCAGATTGGTCTTTTTTTGTTTTATAGAGTTTAAGTTTTTAATAATCTGTTATTTATGTTTTAATTCTTGCAAAATTTCACTAGATTTAATTCTCTAAAAATGAACTATTTCCAATCATTCTTCTACAAAAGATTGGAAAGCTATGAAAATTAAAATCTATGAAAAAACAACAACAATTAAGTTGGTTGGTATTATTTGTATTTATTACCAACACAATTACAGCATAAAAAGAAGGAAATAATTGGTTTTTTGGTCAAAATGCCGGAATTACTTTTAATTCTGAAACTCCAACTTCTATAGAAGGTGGGAAATTAAACGTTTATGAAGGTTGTTCTTCTATTTCAAATGCAAATGGCGAATTATTATTTTATACGGATGGAGTTACTGTTTATAACAGAAATCATGAAATTCTTTTAAATGGAACAGGCTTGGGCGGTGGAATTTCAAGTACACAATCTGCTTTGATTTTAAAAGCAATTAATTCGAATCGTTTTTATTATATCTTCACAGTCGATCAAATACAAAATTATCCTTATGGACAAGGTTTACGATATTCTAAAATTGATTTAGAATTGGATAATGGTTTGGGTGGAATCGTTTCTGATGAAAAGAATATTGTTTTAAATAAACATTGTTATGAAAAGTTAACTGCAATTTACAATGCTGAAAATAATGAATATTGGATTGCTTCTGTAAAGATTGATAGCGATGAAATTTTAGCTTATAATGTTATAGAAGCTGGCGTAAATCATCTTCCAGTTGTAAGTCATATGAGCGAAGAAAATAGCAGCGTGCTTTTTTATGGTTATATGAAATTTTCTCCTGACGGAAATAAAATGGCAATTGCTTTATGGAAAAAAGGAACAAAATTGTTCGATTTTGATAAAAATACAGGAATATTTTCTAACGAAATTAATTTTGATTCGTTTTTGAATGAACATGGTTCACAATCTACAAATTATGGAATCTCTTTTTCTCCAAATAGTCAATTATTATATGTTTCTTATTGGAATATTCCGAATAAAATCTCTCAATATAATGTTTCTCTAGAATCAGAAGCAGTAATCAAAAATTCAAGAATAGATTTAGGTGGGAATCTAGAGAATGAAAATTATTTTAAAGCTTTACAAATTGGACCAGATTCTAAAATTTACATTGCTGAATTCGGAAATTATTTAAGTGTTCTACATAATCCGAATGAAATTGGAGAAGAAGCAAATTTAGAATTAAATTATCTCAATTTAGAAACGAATTTTTCAAAAGCTGGTTTACCAACTTTTGTTTCTTCCTTTTTTGAAGAACAAAAATTTCAATTCGATTTTGAAAATGTTTGCTTTGGAAATCCAACTCATTTTTATTTAAATGAAGAAAATATTTCTGATGTTTTCTGGGATTTTGGTGACGGAAATGTTTCTTCGAATCAAAATCCAATACATAATTATGTTGATTTTGGTGAATTTGAAGTAATTTTAACTTTTGAAAAAGATGGAAGAAAATACGAAATTAGAAATACAATTTTAGTTTTGGAAAGTCCTTTTCTTGAAATAAAAAATATGGAATTGGAAGTTTGTGAAAATGAGATTAAACAATTGAATTTAAAAGATTTTATTTTAGAAAAATATCCAGAGTTTATTGATTTTGAATTGACTTTTTATAATTCAAATGATAATGCAATAGAAAAACAATATCAAATTGAAAAAAATCAAGAATTAGAAATCGGAAAACAATTTTTTATTCGAATTGAAAATTTGGAAACAAATTGCTTTGAAGTTCTTTCATTAAATATTGTAAAACAAAAAAGAAATTGTGATTTAGAAATTCCAGAAGGTTTTTCTCCAAATGGTGATGGAATTAATGATTTGTTTTTAATTAAAAATTTGGCTGTCAATTTTCCAAATTATAAAATTCAATTTTACAATCGTTGGGGGAAATTGGTTTATACAGATGAAAAAGGAAAGCATTGGAATGGACAGTTAAATAGAAATAAACAAAGAGTTCCTACAGGTGTGTATTTTTATGTAGTTAATTTTAACGATTCGAAAACCCAAGCAATTCAAGGAAAATTATATTTAAGTAGATAAATTAGAAAAGTGATTTTAAAACAACCTTAAGAAAGAAGTTGCTGCAATTTATTTAATTTTAAGAATAACAATTTTAAAAAGAATGTTTTGAGAAAAGAATTAAAACAAATTGTTATTTCAAATTTTAAAACTGAATCTGGGAAAAAGTATTCTAAAATTCCGTTGTCTTATCAAGTTTTTGGTCAAAAATTAGGATCTGCACCAATTATTTTAGTGAATCATACATTTACTGGAAATTCGCAAATTATTGGTAAAAATGGCTGGTGGGATAAAATTGTTGGAGAGAAAAAAGCAATAGATTTAAAAAAATATACGGTTTTAGCTTTTAATATTCCAGGTAATGGTTTTGATTATTTTTTAATTGATCGATACAAAGATTTTACATTAAAAGATATTTCAAAAATCTTTTTAATTGGTTTGAAAGAATTGAAAATAGATAAACTTTTTGCTAATGTTGGAGGTTCTATTGGAGGAAATCTAATTTGGGAATTACTTTTTAAAATTAATATAGAAAATTGTATTTGTATTGCTTCTGATTGGCGAGCTTCTAATTGGTTGATTGCAAATTTAAAAGTGCAAGAAATTTTATTAGAAACATCGAATTCTTCAATGTTTAATGCAAGAATTCATGCGATGAATATGTATCGAAATCCAGAATCATATAAACAGAAATTTTCTATAGATAAAAAACATTCTGAATTAAATGCATGGTTTGATTATCATGGAAAACAATTGGATGGGAGATTTCATTTAAAAGCGCATAAATTTCTGAATCATTTATTGATGACAACGTTTGTATTTGAAACAGAAAAAGAGTTTTTAAATCAAATTCAAAAAGTAAAAGGAAATATTCATATCGTTGGAATTAATTCCGATTTGTTATTTCCAGCAAAAGATGGCTTCGAAAATTATGAGAAAATTAAAAATGTGAAAAAGAATACTTTTTATCATGAAATTGATTCTATTCACGGACACGCTGCTTTTTTAATAGAAGATAAGCAGGTTTCAAGGATTTTAAAAGATATATTAAAAGTGAAAAAATAAATTTAAAACTTATTTTTAAGTTAAACTGTTGGAAATTAATTTTTCTTGTCTTTACTTTGTGTTTCGAAACCGTTCATTAATTTATTTAGTTGTTATAAAGAAAGGTGGAGGGAATAGACCCTTTGAAACCTTAGCAACCCTTTACGCTCCGTAAAGAAGGTGCTACATTCTACCAATTTTTTTGGAAAGATAACACAGAAAAATTTCTACAAGTATATTTTTTATACATCTGTTTTTTTCACAATTTTCTTTATGATTAAATATAAGCTTCCATTTTTGTTAACTGAATTTACTATTTAATCAATCCAACTTCTAAGTGTTTTTGAACATTTTTTAAAACATAAAAAATGAAAAATATTTTTCAAGAACTGACAAAGCGAATTTTAGTTTTAGATGGCGCAATGGGAACAATGATTCAGCGCTATAATTTTACCGAAGAAGATTATCGTGGAAAGCGATTTGCAGATTTTCCATATGATTTAAAAGGAAATAACGATTTACTTTCTTTAACACAACCAAAAGCAATTCAAGAAATTCATGAACAATATTTGCTTGCAGGAGCAGATATTATTGAAACAAATACATTTTCGAGTACAAGTATTGCAATGGAAGATTATCATTTGCAAGATTTGGTTTATGAATTGAATTTTGAATCTGTACGAATTGCGAAAGAAGTTTCTCAAAAATATTCTTCAAAAGAAAAACCAAGATTTGTTGCAGGTTCTATTGGCCCAACAAATCGAACAGCAAGTTTATCACCAGATGTAAATCGACCAGCTTTTCGTGCTATCAATTTTGAAACTTTACGAATTGCTTATAAAGAGCAAGTAAATGCAATGTTAGATGCTGAGGTTGATATTTTGTTGGTAGAAACAGTTTTTGATACATTAAATGCAAAAGCAGCTCTTTTTGCAATTGAAGAAATAAAAGAAGAAAGAAATTTAGAAATTCCAATTATGGTTTCTGGAACAATTACAGATAATTCTGGAAGAACGCTTTCTGGGCAAACTGTAGAAGCTTTTTTGACTTCCATTTCACATATTCCTCTTTTAAGCGTTGGATTTAATTGTGCTTTAGGTGCAAAACAATTAGAACCTTTTTTAGAAAGATTAGCGAAAGAAACAGATTTCTTTACTTCTGCACATCCAAATGCAGGTTTGCCAAATGCTTTTGGAGAATATGATCAAACACCAAAAGAAATGCAAGAAATTATTGAAGCATATTTAAAAGAAAATCTTGTAAATATTATCGGTGGTTGTTGTGGAACTAATCCAGAACATATAAAAGCAATTGCTGAAGTTGCAAAAAAATATGAACCAAGAAAAATTCCTCAATTGATATGAAAGCAGCAAAACAAAAATATTTAAAACTTTCTGGTTTAGAATCTCTTTATGTATATCCGGAAAGTAATTTCATCAATATTGGAGAACGTACAAATGTAACAGGTTCTAGAAAGTTTCTACGTTTAATCAAAGAAGAAAATTATGAAGAAGCGCTAGAAATTGCTAGAGAACAGGTAGAAAATGGTGCGCAAATTCTTGATGTAAATATGGATGAAGGAATGTTGGATGGAAAAAAAGAAATGATCCACTTTTTAAACTTAATAGCTTCCGAACCAGATATTGCAAAAATTCCGATAATGATTGATAGTTCTAAATGGGAAATATTAGAAGCTGGTTTGCAAATTATTCAAGGAAAAGGAGTGGTAAATTCAATTAGCTTGAAAGAAGGAGAAGAAGTGTTTAAGAATCATGCGAAGAAAATTAAAAGATATGGAGCAGCAGTTGTTGTCATGGCTTTTGATGAACTTGGACAAGCAGATACTTATGAACGCAGAATTGAAATTTGTAAAAGATCCTATGATATTTTAGTGAATGAAATTCATTTTCCTCCCGAAGATATCATTTTTGATCCAAATATTTTTCCTGTTGCAACTGGAATTAAAGAACATGAAACAAATGCAATTGATTTTTTTAAAGCGACAAAATGGATTCGTGAGAATTTGCCTTTTTCCAATGTTTCTGGAGGTGTGAGCAATGTTTCTTTTTCTTTTCGTGGAAATAACCAGATTCGAGAAGCAATGCATTCTGTGTTTTTATATCATGGAATTAAAAATGGGATGAATTTAGGGATTGTAAATCCATCTTTATTGGAAATCTATGATAATATACCAGAAAATCTTTTAACGCTTGTAGAAGACGTTATTTTGAATCGAAGAGAGGATGCAACAGAAAGACTTTTGGAATTTGCTGAGAAAAATAAAAAGCAAACTGCTAAAAGTGCTAATAAAGTTGCCCAAAATTTAGAATGGCGAAAATTGGATTTACAAAAGAGAATTAATCATTCCTTAGTAAAAGGAATTGATACATTTATTATTCAAGATGTAGAAGAGGCGAGGATTCTTTCTAAAAAACCAATTCAAGTAATTGAAAAAAACTTGATGGAAGGAATGGGAATTGTTGGAGATTTATTTGGCTCAGGAAAAATGTTTTTACCACAAGTCGTAAAATCTGCAAGAGTGATGAAAAAAGCAGTCGCTTATTTGCAGCCTTTCATTGAACAAGGAAAAGATGCAACTATAAAATCTGCTGGAAAAATTGTTTTAGCAACCGTAAAAGGAGATGTACATGATATTGGAAAAAATATTGTAAGTGTTGTTTTAGGGTGTAATAATTATGAAATAATTGATTTGGGAGTGATGGTTCCGCCAGAAAAAATTGTGGAAACTATTCAAAAAGAGAAACCAGATATTTTAGGATTAAGTGGATTAATTACACCTTCTTTGGAAGAGATGATTACAGTTTCAAAAGCTTTAAAAAAAGAACAAATTTCTTTGCCAATTTTAATTGGTGGAGCAACAACTTCTAAAGCACATACAGCTGTGAAAATTGCACCAGAAAATGAAACAGTTGTTCATGTGAATGATGCATCTAAAGCAGTAACTGTTGTTGGAAATTTATTGCAAAAAGATAATATAGATTTTAAAAAACAAATTAAAATTGACTATCAAGAGTTTAGAGAAAAATTTTTGAAAAGAAATAAAATAAAGCAATATGTTGATTATCAAGAATCTAGATGTAATAACTTAAATGTAAATTGGAATATTGATTTAATTAAAAAGCCACAAATAATTGATAATCAAATAATTAATGAGTTTAACTTAAAGTTTTTGATTAAATATATTGACTGGACTCCTTTCTTTAAAATATGGAATTTATTTGGAAAATTTCCAGCAATTTTAGAAGATGAAATTGTTGGGAAAGAAGCATCCGAATTGTATGAAGATGCACAAAAATATATTGAATTAATTTTAGAAAAAAAGCTATTAAAAGCGAAAGCAGTTTTTCAAATTTTTAAAGCAAATTCTGTTGGAGATTCTATCGAAGTTTATGATGAAAAAAATAAACTTTTAGATTCATTTATTACACTTCGTCAACAAGGAAAAAAAGCAGATGGAAAACCGAATTTATCTTTAGCTGATTTTATCGCTCCAAAAGAAACAGGTTTGGAAGATTACATTGGATGTTTTTGTGTTTCTACTGGTTTTGGATGTGATGAATTAGTTCAAAAATTTGAAAAAGAAAATGATGATTATTCCATTATTATGGTGAAAGCTTTGGCGGATCGATTTGCTGAAGCATTTGCAGAATATCTTCATGAGAAAGTTAGAAAAGAATATTGGGGATATGCAAAAGATGAAGTTTTTTCCAATGCAGATTTGATTAAAGAAAAATACAAAGGAATTCGTCCAGCACCAGGTTATCCAGCTTGTCCTGATCATTTAGAGAAAAAAACAATTTGGAAGTTATTAAATGTAGAAGAAGCAATTGGAGTGAAATTAACCGAAAATTTAGCAATGTGGCCTGCGGCAAGTATTTCAGGATATTATTTCGCAAATGAAAATGCTCGATATTTTGGTTTAGGAAAAATAAAAGAAGATCAATTAAAAGTGTATGCAAAAAAAAGAAATATTTCTGTTGAAGAAGCGGCAAAATGGCTTGCTCCAAATTTAGATATATCATGAAAGTTATAGAACATATAGAAAATAATAAAAATGGTTCTTTATTGTCATTTGAGATTTTACCACCTTTAAAAGGACAAAATATTCATTCGATTTTTGACAATTTAGAATCCTTAGTGAAATTCAATCCTGCTTTTATTGATGTAACTTATCATCGAGAGGAATATTTGTTTAAACAAGCTAAAAATGGCTTATTTAAAAAAGAAATAATTCGAAAAAGACCAGGAACTGTCGGAATTTGTGCTGCAATTCAAAATCGATATAATATTGATGCTGTTCCGCATGTTTTGTGTGGTGGATTTACTAGAGAAGATACCGAGAATTTTTTAATTGATTTGGATTTTCTAGAAATTGACAATGTTGTTGCATTACGTGGAGATCCTATAAAATCAGAGATTTATTTTGAACCAGAAAAAGAAGGACACGAATTTGCTTCTGATTTGGTGGAACAAATTTCAGATTTAAATAATGGAAAATATTTGAATTCGAATATTGAGAATTGTGCGAAAACCGATTTTTGTGTTGGAGTTGCTGGTTATCCAGAGAAACATATGGAATCGCCTAATTTGGATATTGATATTCAATTTTTGAAAAAAAAGATTGAAAAAGGTGCAGATTATATCATTACACAAATGTTTTTTGACAATCAAAAATATTTTGATTTTGTTGAAAAATGTAAGTTACATGGAATTTGTGTTCCGATTATTCCTGGTTTAAAGCCGATTGCAACAAAGCGTCAATTGAATTTGATTCCGCATCGTTTTCATGTGGATTTACCAGAAGCTTTGATTAAAGAAGTTTTGAAATGTAAGACAAATGAAGAAGTTTCAAAAGTTGGAAATGAATGGTGTATTGCACAGAGTAAAGAATTGAAAGAAAAAAATGTTCCGATTTTGCATTATTATTCTATGGGAAATGGGAAAAATATTCAGGAAATCGTAAAGAATGTTTTTTAAAAAATAGTTTTTTTATAGTTATGTTGTTGAAGTTTTTGGTTTAGGGATAGAAGCGGCATCCTTTTTTGGTTTTTTGAAACCGAAAAAGATATAGTGGATAGCCCGACCCTGAAAGGGAAAGCCCCAGAAAATTTTATTCAAAATTAGTGTTAGAAAACTCCTCAGATTTGAGGAGTTTTTAGTTTAATATTCTTGATTTATTATATTTTTCAAATAAGAATTATTAGGATATTCTTTTAAAACTTCTTTATAAAGTGGAATTGCTTTTTTGATTTTTCCTCTTTGTTTGTAGAATTCTGCTAAATTAAACGTTGTTTCAATTTTATCTGGAAATAATTTTACATTGAATTTATAGATTTCTTCAGAAATTTCAGGTAAATCAGACCAATCCATTTGCTTTGCTAAATCATGAATTAAGTCAGTATTTATAGAATAATTATTTTTAACTTTAGAATAATTTGCAATAGCTTCTTTTAAATTTCCATCAAAAATTGCTTTGTTTAAAACTAGAGAATATGGTTCTTTTTCTTTTTGATAAGAATCGAATAGGATAGAGGCGATGTTTTGAACAATATGATTTTTGGTTGCATAACTTATTCCATTATTTGAAAGAAGAATGATTGTGATATTTTCATCTGTAAATCGATAAATGATAGAACTATAACCTTCCATTTGTCCATCATAATTGCAATTTTGGTATTCTTTTTCATTTATTTTTATTTTAGAAACATTCCAACCATTTCGGTATTTTGGGTTGAATAAAATCTTTTTAGAATTTTCATTTAGCAATTTATTTGAATACAAAGCTTGATCTAATTTTAATAAATCTTCAGTTGTCGCATATAAATTTCCACCAGCTTTAAACAAATCAAAATTCATATACATTTGATTTCGATAACCTCCATTTTCTTTAAAACGATATCCAGAAGCCAAGTTTTTTAGCACTTTTGAATTTGCAAAAACACCAGTTTGATTCATGTTTAAAGGTTGAAGAATGTATTTTTGTAATGCATTTTCATAAGTTAGATTAGTTATTTTTTCAATAATTAATCCCAAAAGAAAATAATTAGAATTGGAATAATGATAACCTTCTCCAGCTGGAAAAATAAGTTCAAATTCGAAAATTAATTTTAAAAAATCTTCATAAGAAATGTATTTTCTAAATTCTCCTTTTATCCAACCATCTAACATAAAATAATTTGGAATTCCAGAAGTATTACTCATTAAATGATGAATTGTTACATCTTGAAATTCCTCAGGACATGAAGGGAAAAAAGTGGAAATTGGATCATTTAGGTTTAATTTTCCTTCTTGAATTAATTTTGTGATTAAAGTTGCAGTAAAAGATTTTGAGATAGAACCAATTACAAATTTTGTGTTATTTTCATTTGAAATATTCCAATTGTGATTTGCTTTTCCATAAGATTTTTGAAAAATTATTTTTCCTTTTTTTGCAACTAAAATATTTCCACTAAAAGTTTGAGAGTCTGCATAAGGCTGTAAAAATGTGGAGATTTGTTTTGTTTTTTGTTTTTGAGAGAAAGAATTTGTTACAAAAACAATACATAGAAATAAAAATAAAAAGGGTTTTGAATTCATTTTTTGTTTTTTAGGATTCCATAAAATTAAAAGACAAAAATAAATCAAAAACCGAACAGTTTTGTAAAAAAAAAAACTGCATCAAAAAAGATACAGCATTTAGATATATGTAGATTATAAAATTAGATTAATGTACTTCTAGCATTTCGCCATACACAGTATTCATTGAATTTAAATTATCTGTGATTTGTTTCATTTGATTGCTTATTTGCTCGATGTTGTCTAAAATTAGAAGATTAAGTTCGTTTTGTTTTTCAGATTTATCAAATTGTAATTGATACAGACTGTTTAAAGATTCTAATTTCGCAGCAGCAATATTAATATTATTTACATATTCGTTAGATTCATTCATCAAATGGAGTGAAGGTTGAATATGCGTAACCACATCTTTTAAATTAAAAATCTGGCTAGATAAACTTCTAAGCATAGCAACATCTTCGATCGTATGCTTCATGATAATTTCCAATTCATCAACAATTTCTTTAGTTTGTTGTTCTACTTTTTCAATTTCTTTTGATTTTGGTTTTTTCTCACCACCTGCAAGTTCAGGATAAACTAAAGTCCAATCATATTCAGATGGGATAGGTTCAAAAGCAGAAACAGCAAAAATAAATGCTTCTGTAATTAATCCAACTCCTAGCATTAACCCACCAGTTAAAGGACCGATTTTGAAATGTAAAATTTTAAACAAAGCTCCAATGATTACAATAGATGCACCGAAAGAATACATCATGTTCATTGCTTTTCTGTATTTTAATGATTTACTCATGTGCTATGATGTTTTATTCTTAAAAGTACAGAATTTATTTTAAATATTTGCAAATCAAGCAGTTTAAATAATTAAATTGAATTTATTTTTATTAAAAAAGTGAAGAAATAGAATTTTTAGATAAAAAAAGAAAGCTATTTCTAAGATTTCATTATAGAATTAAAATGAATTTTAGAAATAGCTTTATGTATATTTTAGGTTTAAAGAAAAACCTTTTTTAAAAAGAATTACGAGTTAAATTCTGTTGCAGGAAGTAATTTCCCTTCACAATCACCGAATCCAATTCTGATGTCTCCATTTTGACAGAAACCTCTCATAATTACAGTATCATTATCATTGATGAATTTTCTTTCAGAACCATCGTTCATTTGTAAAGGTTTTGTTCCTCTCCAAGAAAGTTCTAACATAGAACCGTAGCTGTCAGGAGTTGGACCAGAAATAGTTCCACTTCCCATCATGTCTCCAGCTCTTACATTACATCCGTTTACAGTGTGATGTGCTAATTGCTGCGCCATTGTCCAATACATATACTTGAAGTTTGAAGAACAAACTTTAGTTTCTTCACTATTTTCAGGTTTGATATAAGTTTCTAATTGAATATCAAAACTCTTATCTCCAGTTTGTTGTAAATATGGAAGAGGAGTAGGTTCTTGTTTTGGGCTTTCAACACGGAAAGGCTCTAAAGCATCTAAAGTAACAATCCATGGAGAAATAGTAGAAGCAAAGTTTTTCGCTAAGAAAGGTCCTAAAGGTACATATTCCCATTTTTGGATATCTCTAGCACTCCAATCATTAAATAAAACCATTCCGAAGATATAATCTTCTGCTTCATTTACTGGAATTCTTTCTCCTAAGTTATTAGAATCTGTTGTGATAAAAGCCATTTCTAATTCGAAATCAACTAATCTTGAAGGACCAAAAACAGGAGTATCTGCATCAACAGGTAAAGTTTGTCCTAATGGTCTGTGAACAGAAGTTCCAGAAACAACAATAGAAGAAGATCTTCCGTGATAACCTACAGGAATGTGTAGCCAGTTTGGTAAAAGTGCATTGTTTGGATCTCTAAACATTGTTCCAACATTTGTAGCATGTTCTTTACTAGAATAGAAGTCAGTATAATCTCCAATATTTACAGGAAGTAACATTTCAATTTCTGAAATATCAAATAAAACTTTTTCTTTGTGATCTTCATTGTTTTGTAAAGAAGTATTTTCCACATCGAAAATTTCAGCAATTCTGTTTCTTACTTCTCTCCAACATTTTTTTCCATGAGAAATAAAATCGTTTAAAGTATCTTGTAAGAATATATCTTCAGTTAAATCTATTCCATCGAAATAACCTAATTGGTGTAATGCAGCTAAATCAATTGCTTTATCACCAATACGAGAACCAACAGTAATGATGTCATCTTTTGTAATGAAAACACCGAAAGGAATATTTTGAATAGGAAAATCCGAATTAGCACTTACTTCAATCCATGATTTTCTATTTGGATTATTTGCCGTAATCTCCATATAATTTTTTAATTTTTAATTATTCCTCAAAGATATAAGATTCTTCTAATTTTCCACATTTCCTTTCTTGAATTATTTCAGAATGTTTTGTTCCTTTTTCTTAAAGAGAAATTAAGGTTTTTGAATTAATTTAAATTCAACTATTTATCAGAGATATAATTAATTCATTTTTATGATAAAAAGTATTAAAATATTTCCTTAAATACTGTGTGTTTCCTAGATTTTCTTGTAATATTGCTGCTTCAATTAATACAAAAAAAAATGTAAAATTATGAAACAAAAAATTACTTTAATTTTATTTTTAATCGCTTCTTTTTCTGGTTTTTCTCAAGATTATATGAAGGAAATTACAAATGAAACATGTAAATGTATTGAGAATTTAGATGAGGAAGTTTCTCGAGAAAAACTTACAATGGAGTTGGGTTTATGTATGATGCAAAATGCACTTAAATATAAAGCTGAATTAGAAAAAGATTATGGGATTGATTTAACTGGTGCTTCAAATCTTGAGAAAGAAGGTGAAAAATTAGGACAAGTGATTGCAATTGAATTAATGTCTTCTTGTCCAAAAGCAGTTGAACTATTTACAAAGCTTGCGGCATCAGAATTAGAAGAAGAAGCAATAGCTTCTGAAGCAGCTGTAGAAAACAGTATTTTAGAAACTTCTGGTAAAGTATTAAAGGTTGAAAAAGGTTCCTTTATTTATTATACTGTGAAAGAAGACAATGGAAAAACTTCAAAGTTTTATTGGTTAACTTTTGTTGAAAATGATTTAGACTTAGAATCTAATGAAAAAAACATTTTAAAGAAAAATGTAATCATTACATATGAAAAAGTTGAATTGTTTGATCCTAGAATTAAAGAATACAAAGAATTTAATGTAATTAATTCTGTTTCTTTAAAATAAAAAAGAGGTTATAAAAAAAGCTCATTTGTATCAAAGCCATAAACGATACAAATGAGCAATAACCTTAAATGAAAATTATTTTATGGTGAAATGATTATTTATACGTTTTTACTTCAATATTATTTTGAAGAATCATCTCACCATTATATGCTAAAGCTTCCAATTCGTCTTCTCCAGGGAAAACAGAAATCGGCGCAATAAATTCTGTATAATCTTTTAATTTAGCAATTACAAAATCGCTGTGGGCAACACCTCCAGTAACTAAAATTGCATCTACTTTACCTTTTAAAGCAACTGCCATACTACCAATTGTTTTTCCAATTTGATAACACATAGCTTCTAAAACTTCTGTTGCTTTATTATCTCCAGCTTCTATACGGTTTTCAACTTCAATCATGTTGTTTGTTCCTAAGTAAGCCGAAACTCCACCTTTTCCAACAATCATTTCGTGCATTTGTTTTTCTGTATATTTTCCGCTGAAAGCTTTTTTAATTAAATCACCAGAAGGAACAGTTCCACTTCTTTCAGGAGAGAAAGGACCTTCACCGTCATAACCTTGATTTACATCGATTACTTTCCCTTTTTGATGTGCTCCAACTGTAATTCCTCCACCAATATGTGTGATGATTAAATTTAAATCTTCATAGTTTTTATCAATTGTAGAAGCAAATTTTCTTGCAACTGCTTTTTGATTTAAAGCATGAAAAATAGAAATTCTTGAAAATTCCGGATGTCCAGTATAACGTGCAACATCTGATAATTCGTCTACAACCACAGGATCAGCAATGTAAGCTGCTATATTTTGTGTTTTAGCAATTTCATTAGCGATTAAAGCAGCCAAATTACTTGCATGAAATTTCGGTGCATTTGTCAAATCATGAATCATTAAATCATTTACTTGATACACACCAGAAACTACAGGTTTTAATAAACCTCCTCTTGCCATGATGATTGCAAGATTTGAAACATTATAATTATTTTCTTCAAGAACTTTAAAAATAATTTCCTTTCTAAAAGAGATTTGTTCTTGAATAGAATTTAGTTGTTCAATTTCTTCTCCATTGTGGTGAATATTTTTCTCAAAAACTAATTTTTCGTTTTCAAAAACACCAATTTTCGTAGAAGTTGAACCTGGATTTATGACTAATATTCCTTTATTTTCCATTATAATTTTGAAGTTGAAGCTGCTGCTAATAAAATACTGTTAAATTTTGTTTCCTCTGAATCTGCTCTAGAAGTCAATACAATTGGAAATGGAGCTCCTAAAACGATTCCACAAAGTTTTGCATTTGCAAAGAATACAAAAGATTTGTAAAGCATGTTTCCAGCTTCGATATTTGGAACTAATAAAATATCTGCATTTCCTGCAACTGGCCCACCTAATCCTTTTGATTCTTTACTTTCAAAACTAATTGCATTATCAAAAGCCAAAGGTCCGTCGATAATACAGTTTTTAATTTGTCCTCTTCTTTGCATAATTGAAAGAAGTGCAGCATCCGTTGTAGCAGGCATTTTTTGATTTACCATTTCTACAGCAGCTAAAGCAGCAACTGTTGGTTTTTCAACACCTAATTTTCTAGCAAAACCTACCGCATTATTTACGATTTCAATTTTTGCTTGTAAATCTGGAACTATATTAAATGCAACATCTGTCACACCTAATAATTTATGATATTCTGGAATTTCGAAAATTGCAAAGTGAGATAAGAAACGTTTTGTTTTTAATCCCCAATCTTTATTTAAAACACCTGAAAGTAATTCTTTTGTAGAAAGTTTTCCTTTCATTAAAATATCTGCTTCTCCAGTGGTTACTAAACTAACAGATCTCTTTACAATTGCTTGAATATCTCTTTCATAATAAGTAGTTACATTCGAAAGATCAAAATTGAAAACATCTGCTGTTTTTTCAACATCTTGTTTTTTTCCAACTAAAATTGGATCGATTAAACCTTTTTCATATGCTTCGATTACAGCACCTAAAGCGTGCTCATCACCAGCTGCACATAAAACCAATTTCTTTTTTTCTGGATGTAAATCTACTATTTTTTGTAAATCTGAAATATGTCTTAACTCCATGTAATTCGTGCTCTATAAGTTTGAGCAAAATTACTATTAAAATCTGAGTTTTAATAGTTGTTCTCTATAATAAAAGAACGATTTTTCGGTATGATAATGATTAGAATGAAGTTTTGAGAAATTATAATTAATGTTTATTTTTTCTTTTACTTATAATAGTAATATGAAGTAAAAATTATTAAAGAAGAAATTTAATTTTAATGAGAAATATTTATAAAATCTCATTTTTATTAAAAATACAATAATTTAAGTTGAATAAAATGCATTTTATTGAAGATAATTTAAATTAGTTTGCTGAAAAGAATCACTTTTAAATTTTAAAATTAAATAAAAATATTAATCAATTTCAGAAGCTATAATTGGTTTCTTTTCTTGTTTTGAAACTAGAATTACACCAAAAATAATAATAATCATGCTGATTAAATTTGTGATTGTAAAATGTTCGCCCAAATAAATGGTTCCTAAAATACTTGTAAAAACAGGAAGTAAATAATAAACAATAGAAGTTTTCACTGGACCAATATATAAAAGAGCTTTGTTCCATAAATAATATCCAGCTAAAGAAGCAAAAATTCCGACATATAGAATTGCTAAAACAGTTTTTGTATCAAAAAGAATTGCTGTTTTATAATGAAGAATTTCAAAGATTAAAAAAGGGATTGTGAAGATATTTCCAAGAATCATTGTATAAAAAATGATAAAATGATTGCTAAGTTCTTTTGGTTTTCTTTTAAAAAAAATGGAATAAATAGAAAAAGAAAATGCTGCGGCTAACATGTATAAATCTCCACTTTTAAATTCTAACATTAAGAGTTTTTCAAAAGAGCCACTTGTGATTAAATAAATTACACCAAAGAAAGTGATGAGAATTCCTAAAATTTCTCTAAAAATGATTTTATGTTTTAAAAAAAGAATAGAAATTAAAACAACAAAAATAGGAGCAGAGGTTTCAATCAAAGACAAATTGATAGCAGAAGTAGTTTGACTAGCTTTGTAAATAAACGTATTTAGAATTGAAACTCCAGTAATTGATAAAATGCTTAAAAAAAAGAAATGTTTTTT
This sequence comes from Aureivirga marina, assembly GCF_015767265.1. Classification (GTDB taxonomy): domain Bacteria; phylum Bacteroidota; class Bacteroidia; order Flavobacteriales; family Flavobacteriaceae; genus Aureivirga; species Aureivirga marina. The sequence goes on along the minus strand of NZ_JADPIB010000006.1, from coordinate 24,970 downwards.
TAGTAAAACAAAATTTTTCTTATTGATGATTTTTATGCTGAAAGGTATTAAAACAATTGTTGCAACTACCCAGCGAAAGAAATTTAAAGTAATTGGGGGAATGCTTTCATGTATATCAATTGCAGCAATAAAATTTCCTGCCCAGAAAATTGTTGATACAATCCCAAAGGTATATCCCAAGAAAAATCTTGTTTTAAGTTTTGATTTGTTGACTTTTCTCAAAAGAAAAAGTTGCTAAAAATTCCATTATGAATCGCTTTCTACCCATTTCCATGCATTATTTGCATCTTGTAAATCAAAATGTTTTTCTGAAAAAGAAGTAAAAAAAGAATCAATTATAGAAGATGCTTTTCTTTGAGGTTTATTCGTCAAGTACACAACTTTATTCAATATATTCAGTTCGTTTAAATCAATTTTAAATTTCTGAATGTATCTGTTAATAATTGGATTTGAAGTATTAATTTTTATGAATAAATTCACATGCTTGTGTTTTTTCTCTTTATTCACAATTGCATTCTTAATTCTTAGCAAATCATTATTCGTAATTGCGTGATCAATTTCATAAACAAGAGTGTCTTTGCGGTAGCTATTTATTTGTTTCAACATAGTCAATAAGGTTTAGTTATTTAAAAAGTGATTTAAATTTACAATTATTCGTGAGAGGATTCCGATATATAAATGTAAAATAACTAATTTTTAACAGTCTTACAAATAATTGATAGTCAATATTTTAACTAAATTTTAAGAATAAAAAAAGCAGCTTCGGAAAAGCTGCTTTTAAACGATATATTGAAAGTGAAATCTAGAAATTAATACACGATTAATTTTCTAGATTCTGTAGAAGTATTTGTACTGATTTTCACAATATAAATACCTTTGTTTAAGTTCGAAATTTGGAAATCTTTAGCTTTAGTTTCAAAGGTTTGAATCAAACTTCCACGGATTGAATATACTTGAACTGAAGCTTTAGAAGTATTTTTTAAAGAAACATTAAAATTACCTGATACACTTGGATTAGGATATACAGTAAAAATTTCTTTTGTAATAATTGAATCTTCAACATCTAAAGAACCATCATTTTTTCCAACGATAGAGAAGTTGTCAATTAACCATCTTGTTGGAGTTCCATTTGAATAATATTTGAAAGCGATATAAACTTCACCAGAAATTGTACTAATATCAATATTTTCAAAGATTTCTTCTTTTTCATCACCACTATCAAAAATTGGTAAAGTAACATTAGGAACTGAAGTCCAAGTAAAATCTGCTGGGTTTCCTGCTCCATCATAATTAGAAGAATATACTAATTCTAAAGGAGAATTTCCATATTTATACTTTACTAAGAATCCTAATTTTTCTTCTGTATAATCATTAAAATTAATTTTATTTGTAGTAATTAACCAATCTTTACTAGCAACATCCTCTTGATAACCATTCATTTGATATTGATTTTGGTAACAATACCAATCTTTATCACTTGCTTCATTATAAGCTGTAAAAATGATATTATCACAATCACTAAAATCTTCAGAAGCAATTGAAACAAAATCAGAAGTAGTTGTAAAAGTTTTTGTTTGACTTGCTGTAGATTGATTATCATCAGCATCTTTTGCAACAATAAAAACAGTATAGTTTGTTCCTTCTGTCAAATTATCTAAAGAAACTGTTGTATTTGTTGTGTTTTCTAAAAGAGAACCATTTAAATAAACATCATAACTAACAGGTGTAACTTCTGTAGCTGTATATTCCCAATTTACAGTTGCAGTTGTGTGTGTAATTTCTGAAATGGCAACATTCACAGGAGCAGGGAAGTTTAATCCATTCCCCCAAATCATATTTACATATTCTGGGTGATCAATAAATGGATTTCTATTTCCTTGGAAATTATATCCAGCATTATTTCTATCAATTTCTCTTTGATTTACAGGATCTTGATTATGCCAATCTAATAAAACTGCGATAAACCAATCAGAATAAACTTGATCAGAAGTTCCATTAATCATTGCATGACTCCAGTTTCCTACTTGATCTTCATATCTTGTAGCAAAATAAAGCATACATCTTGCGATATCACCTTTAAATTCGTCGATTGGTTCGAAAACATCTCCAGAATATCCATCTGTAGTATTTGGACCTCTTTTTGAACCATTTTGTGTAGTTAAATTAGGATTTGAAACTTCACCAAAAGGTAAATTTCCTCTAAATCCATTAACTTTTCCATCTGAAGGAACAACATGATGGAAATCGTTTCTCATCGGTGAAGCTTGATTAAAAGTTCCTTGTGGAAATAAATGTTCTCTATTATAACAATCTCCTTCTACTGAATAATTTCCACATTTCTTAACTCCATGATTGTAGTTATATGGATCATTTCCTGTAGGATTTTCAGAATACATATCTAAAAGAGTTCCATCATTTTCATAATAGTTATCTGTATCTCCGTTTTCGTATGCTGAATATAAAGCACCATAACCTTGATCATCATGCCCGTTTGTAATAATATTCTTTAATTGTGTTTTTAAGGTATAACCAGTTCCTGTTGCACTATCATAATATCCATCTGGCGCTTGTGCAAACAAAGAATTAATACCTAAAAAAGATAAAAGTAAAATTCTTTTCATTAGTTTGAAATAAGTATTTGTTAATTGAATTCCAAGCAAAAATAGAAGTAAATTTAGGAAATCAAAAAAAAAGAAATGAAAATATGAGAGATATTGAAATTAATTCAATGTTTTTTGAGTTTATTGTAAAAATTTATTGTTAAAATAAAATGTAAATCATAAAAAAAAAGCATAATACTTAAAGATTATGCTTTTTTTTAATATATTTTGTGTGATATTTACATTAATAGGGTTATTCAGATTTCTCTAATAATGCCATGTAAAATCCGTCGTATCCTTCCGTTGCAGATACTTTTCTATCTTTTACAAATTTAAATTCTGGATGGTTTTCCAAGAATTTTTCCACTTGCTTTTCATTTTCAGAAGGTAGGATAGAACAAGTAGCATATACCATTTTCCCTCCAGGTTTTACCATTTGTGAATATCTATCTAAAATTTCAGCTTGTGTAGCGCGAATTCTATCTAAGAAAGATTCTTCTAATTTCCACTTACTATCTGGGTTTCTTTTAATTACTCCAAATCCACTACAAGGTGCATCAATTAAAACTCTATCCGCTTTTCCTTTTAGTTTTTTAATAGCTTTTGTAGAATCAATTACACGCGTTTCAATATTGTGAGCACCACTTCTTTTTGCACGTTTTTTAAGTTCAGCTAATTTATGTTTGTAAATATCCATTGCAATAATTTGTCCTTTATTTTCAGACAATGCAGCTAAATGAAGAGTTTTTCCACCAGCTCCAGCACAAGTATCTACAATACGCATTCCAGGTTTTACATCTAAATATTCAGCAACCAATTGAGAAGAAGCATCTTGTACTTCAAAATGCCCTTTCTTAAAGATTTCTGTCATAAAAACATTTTTACGTTCTACAAGTTCTAACGCTTGTGGATATTCGTCCAATGTTTTTGTTTGAATATCGATACTATCTAAATCTTTTTGTAAGAAAAGTTTATTTGTTTTTAAAGTATTTGTACGAAGAACAACAGGAGCTTGTTTGTTTAACGCTTTTAATTCTTTTTCCCAACGTTCTACACCTAATTCTTCTACAGCAACTTTATCCATCCATTCTGGAATAGACTCACGGATTGCTCTATTATTTTGAAATTCATTATTTCTTCCACGAATTCTTCTTACAGGTGTATTTTCAAAATATTTCCAATCTGGTAATTGAACTTCATTTAAAACTGCCCAAACTGCAAATATTTTCCAAAGATTTTCACGAGTAAAATGGTTTTTAGTTCCAGCAATTTCATTGTAAAGTCTTTTCCAACGTACAATCTCATAAATTGTTTCTGCAACAAAATGTCTATCTCTTGCTCCCCATCTTTTATCTTTTTTCAAGGCTTTTGATACAACTTGATCAGCATAATAACCTTGATTAAAAATAAGATCTAATGAATCTATAACTGTAAAAACTAAATTTCTGTGTAATCTCATTATTTTTTATTTAGAGCGCAAATTTAGTAAACTAATTTAAAGCATATAATTTTAAACGTACTTAATTTTATGAAAAAATATTTTTATAGATTTTATTTTTCATTTCTATTTTTTCTATGAATTTTGAAATTTTGAAAATCGAATTTCTTCAGAATAATTTGTAGATACTCTTTTTGGTCTATTGTTTGTAAATAGAATTCAAGAGAAAAAATGTTAAACAAAAGCTTGTATAACCAGAATTTACTTGCTTTTGCTTATTTTTAAACTATTGGGAAATGAAACTTTGGGATTATGCTTTATTTGAATAAAATTTCTGATTTGTCTAAAATTTTCGATGTGAAATTGAAGAATAATTCCATGTTTCAATTTTTAGATTTTTCAGATATAAAAATGCTAAAAAATCCAGAAATACAAATCAATTCTAATATTTATGGTGTAATTCTTTCTAAAAATGAATTTCAAGATAAAAAATATGGAAGAAATTATTTTGATTTTCGTTTTGGTTCTCTGATTTTTTTAAATCCAAACCAAGAATTTACCTTAACTTTTTTTGATGAAATGATTCTTTCAAAAAGTAAAGCAATCTTTTTTGAAAAAGAACAAATGGAAGAACTATTTCAATTTCCTTTTTTTAATTACAAACTAGAAGAAGCTCTTCATGTTTCTGAAAATGAATTTAAAATTATAGAAACATATTTTCAGCAAATAAAAGAAGATAAACAACATTTGATTAAATCGCATTTTTCAGATTTAATTAAAAAAATTGAAATTTTCTATGAAAGACAATTTACTACTCGCTCTGATTTTCATAAAGAACATATCGCTCGTTTTCAACAAAGTTTGAGTAATTATTATGACGGAAAGGAGGGAACGATTAATTACATTCCCAATGTACAGTTTTTTGCTACAAAACTTTCTTTCTCTTCTGCTTACTTAAATGAAATTATGAAAAAAGAAATCGATTTAAATGCGCAGGAATTTATTCATAAATATGTGGTAGAAAAAGCGAAAAATAAACTTTTATTTACAGATAATTCTATAACTAAAATTGCAACAGACTTAGGATTTGAATATCCTCAATACTTTATTACGATGTTTACAAATAAAGTAGGAATCTCACCAAAAGAATATCGTAATTTATGTTGATTTCTTTATTTTTGGTTCTCAATAGAATAAAGAAAAAATCTTAAAATATTCCCTTTTTTTGAATTTCTTTTCTGATTTATATCAAGGTATCTTGCATAGATTTTAATATATTTGATGATTATTTTAAAAGCCTTTAAAAATTAAAAAACAATGCAACACGATACAATAATATTTGATTTAATTCAAGACGAAAAAGAAAGACAAATTGAAGGATTAGAATTAATTGCTTCAGAAAATTTTGTAAGTGATCAAGTGATGGCTGCAATGGGTTCTGTTTTAACGAATAAATATGCAGAAGGTTATCCTGATAAAAGATATTATGGAGGATGTGAAGTTGTAGATATCGTTGAGAAAATTGCGATTGATAGAGCAAAAGAACTTTTCGGAGCGGAATATGTAAATGTTCAACCACATTCTGGTTCGCAAGCAAATGCAGCAGTTTATTTAGCGGTTTTAAATCCAGGAGATAAAATTTTAGGTTTTGATCTTTCACATGGTGGACATTTAACACATGGTTCTCCAGTAAATTTTTCAGGAAAATTATATGAAAATGTTTTCTATGGTGTTGATAAAGAAACTGGAAAATTAAACTACGATGAAATCGAAAGAATTGCAAAAGAAGAAAAGCCAAAATTAATTATCGCTGGTGCTTCTGCTTATTCTAGAGATATGAATTTTGAGCGTTTCAGAGAAATTGCAGATGCTGTTGGTGCTATTTTGATGGCGGATATTTCACATCCAGCAGGATTAATTGCAAAAGGATTATTATCAGATCCACTCCCACATTGTCATATTGTAACAACAACTACACATAAAACATTAAGAGGTCCAAGAGGAGGAATCATCATGATTGGTAAAGATTTTGAAAATCCTTTTGGTTTAAAATGGAAAAGCGGAAAATTAAAGAAAATGTCAGCTTTAATTAATTCAGCTGTTTTCCCTGGTTCTCAAGGTGGACCATTAGAGCATGTTATTGCTGCAAAAGCTGTTGCTTTTGGTGAAGCATTAACTGATGAATTCTTACATTATCAAGTTCAAGTGAAGAAAAATGCTGCTGCAATGGCAGAAGCTTTCGTGAAAAGAGGTTATGAATTAATTTCTGGTGGAACAGATAATCACATGGTCTTAATTGATTTAAGAAATAAAAACCTTACTGGGAAACAAGCAGAAGATGCTTTAGTAAATGCAGATATTACTGTAAATAAAAATATGGTTCCATTTGATACTGAGTCTCCAATGATTACTTCTGGAATTCGTGTTGGTGTTGCAGCTGTAACAACGAGAGGTCTGAAAGAAGAAGATATGGAAACGGTTGTTGCTTTAATGGACGAAGTTCTTTCTAATGTGGACAATGAAGAGGTGATTGAAAACGTTTCTAATAAAGTAAACGATTTAATGAGTGATTTACCATTATTTCAATAATTTAAAATAAATAGTTTAAAATAATTTGTTTTTAGAACAAAAATTTTAAATTGCTTTTTATAAATCTAAATAAATCTGGTTTGACATTTTGTTAAGCCAGTTTTTATGTCTAATTTTTTTAATCATATCTATTAAACTATGAAGAAATTTATTTTTACATTATTATTATCTATAATCACTTTAGGTGTAAATGCACAAGAAAAAACAGATTATGAGAAAGATACTAGAAAGCTTGTAGAAATGGTTTACAAAGCTTCTTACGAAAATAAAATTCAAGCAGTAGGGAAGTCCGTAAAGCAAAAATACCATAAAACTTTCTTAGGACAAGGAGAGAGACAAATGCATCTTTTGTTCAATAAATATACAGCTCATTATATGAGATTTATGTCTCATAGTGATATTAAAGCTACAATCTCAAAATTAAAATCTGGAAATACTTCTACACTTTTAGATAAATCAGAAGAAATTCAAGTTTTAGAAAAGAAATTTGAAAAAATGCTTGAAGGAACAGCAGCTAAATATAATTCTGCATCTTAATTCACTTATAGAAAATATACAATTAAAAGTCTGGCTTATTCGTCAGACTTTTTTGTTGGATGTGTATTAACATATTTTCCTACAACAACAGCTGTAATAATTACCATATAAAATTGACCTGATAAACCTAAAAGCATTGTTGCTTTTTGTGCTATTTGTGTAGAAGGAACAATATCTCCATATCCAATTGTCATCAATGTGATAAAACTATAATACAATAAACTTTCTGCGCTTGTTATTACATTATTTTGGGTAATTATGATTGCATCAAATGAATTTGGATTATAAACTTCTAAAATCATAAAAATAAAAAAACCAACTAATCCTAATGAAATATAACCACTCATAATTCCAAGAATTACGTTTTTACTTACCGTTTTAGTATTCCAGATTTGACGAATAATTTCGATGGTAAAAAAAGAATAAATTAAAAGGAAAATTAATAAAGAACTTAATTCATCTCCATTAGAACTTTCATCAAATAAATTATTGATAAAAACAAAAAGAATCAAGAACCATAAACTATACAAGATTTTCGCATTTCTATTTTGACGAATAATTAAATTAATTCCTGATATTAAATTTAGAATAAAGAAAAAAGTAGAAAATCGAGCAACATCAAATGGTGAAAAGAAAAGGGAACTAAATAAACTTAGGACGATAGTGAAAAAATATAATTCATATCGATAATGGTTAAATAGCTGATTTATTGCATGTAATATTTTCATAGATATTTAAAATAAAAAGCACTTCAAATTTACAAAATTTAAAGTGCTTTTTGGTTAAATTTAATCTTCTTTATAATGAACTTTATATAAAATACTATATAAAGATGGAATGAAAACTAAGGTAATGATTGTTCCGAAAAGTAAACCAACCATAATTGTAACTGCCATCGGTTCCCACATTGCTCCACCACCTAAATAAAGTGGAATTAATCCTAAAACAGTTGTAAATGCTGTCAAAAGAATTGGTCGGAATCTTTGTAAACAAGCTTCAACAATTGCTTTTTGTGGTTCTAATCCATTTTTTAATTCAATTTCAATTCGGTCAATGAGGACAATTGCATTATTAATTACAATTCCTGCAAGAGAAATAACTCCTAAAAATGCCATAAATCCAAAAGTTGATCGGAAAATGAAAAGTCCAATTACAACTCCAATAATTCCAAGTGGAATAGTGGTTAAGACCATAAAAGTTTTTCGAAAAGAATTAAATTGAATAATTAATAAGATTAGAATAATAAATCCAGAAAGAGGAAGGTATTTAATTACTGCTCCCATATTTTCAGAAGTATTTTTTGCATCTCCACCTAATTGATAGAAATAATTATTCGGCCAGTTTTTTGCTTGTTCATCTAACCAAGGCGTAACTTCAGACATAATTGCTGCGGTGTTGGCATTTTCAGTAATTTCCGATTGTACATTAATCGTTCTATTTAAATCCAAACGTTTAATTTTTGCATATTGCCATTCTGGAATAATCGAAGCAACTTCTAAAAGTGGTACACTTTTCCCAGAATTTTGAGCATATACACTTAAAGTTTCCAATAATGTAAGTGAAAGTTGTTGTCCTTCATTACTTCGCATAATAATTGGTATCGAAGTATTTTCTTCACGATATTCTCCAGTTTGGTAACCATCTAAAACAGTTTGTAACGAAGTTGCAATATCTTGATTTGTAATTCCTGCTCGTTGCGCTTTGTTCTGATCAATATCAATTACAAACTTTTTACTCTGTGGTCCCCAATCATCTTTTACATTTTTTGTTCCTTGAATAGAACTTAGTTTATCTTTAATTGCTTCTGATATGTTTGCTAATTCATCAGGGTTATCCCCTGAAACTTTAATCTCAATTGGCGTTCCTCCACCACCAGCTCCAAGAGGACCGACTTTAATATCTGCATTAGGATAGGTATAAAAACAATAATGATCTAATTTTTCAATTACATGATTATTATCTAAAAAATTGGAAGTATTGACAAGCATATGTGCATAACTTGAATTTGCTTCGTCTGGAGTATAACCTAAATCATAAGATTCTGGACCTTGACCAACGAAAGAAGACCAATTTAAAACACCTTTTTGTCTTTCTGTATTTACTAGAAGTGAATCAATGATATATTGCTCAATTTCTTGTACAATTTCTTCAGTTCTTTCAATTTTAGTTCCTAAAGGAAGATTAATATCTACGGTGATTAAATTTCGATCACTATCTGGGAAGAAAACAAAAGGAAGTTTTGTAAATCCCCAAATTGAACCGAAAAACAATACTACAATAGCAATGATAATTTTCCATTTGTTTTTAAGAGCAATAATGATGTATGTATTGTAAATTCGTTTTAAATAACTAATAAACTTATCAAAGAAACTTTCTTTTCCATTTTTTTTGATTTTAATAAACATATAACAGAAAAGAGCAACAACAGAAAGAGCGACTATCCAAGAAGAAAGTAGGGCAATTGTAATTACAACGAAAATTGGTCCTACAATATCTCCCATAGTTGATTCTGCTAAGAAAAAGGAAAGAAAAGCTGCTGAGGTTGTAAGTGTAGAAATTAAAAGTGGAACTAATAATTCTGAACTTGAAGAAACTGCTGCTTCTTTGGCGGACATTCCTTCTTCCATTTTAACAATGATGGATTCACTAACAACAATAGCATTATCCACCATCATTCCCAGAGCCATGATGAGCGCAGCGAGCGTAACCTGATTTAATCCAACATTAATAACACCCATAATCATCAAAGTCATGATTGTTACAATTGGAATTAAACTTGCAATGATAATTCCTGTTCTAAATCCAAGGAAAATCAGCATTACAGCCAAAACAATAATAATTGATTGTACAAGATTACTCATGAAATCGTCAATTTTGTTTTGAATGTAATAATCGATAGAAGCGATTCTTTTTAATTCCAAACCAATTGGTAAGAATTCCATGTTTTTATCAATTAATTCATTGATACTTTCTCCAAGCTGAATGACATTTGCTCCAGATTTTAGAGAAACATGAAGTGAAATAGCATTTTTTCCATCTACTGTTACAATTTGACTAGCAGGATCAATATAACCTCTAGAAATTTTTGTAATATCTTCCAAGTTTACTACCACAGAACCATCACCAACAGGAACTAAAGTTTTTTTAATATCATTTATAGAATTAAAATTTCCAGTTGGTTCTAAAATAATTCTTTCATCTTCTACATTAATTTCACCACCAGAACTCAAAATATTTGTGCTTTGAATAATATTTTGAAGAATACTAGAAGTTAAACCATATTCTTTTAGCTTTGCATTATCAAATTCGATAAAAACTCGTTCATCTTGTACACCTCCAAGTTCTACTTTTGCAGCATCTGGAAGTTTGATTAATTCATCTCGAATATCATCTGCAAAATCTTTCATTTCAGCATAAGAAATTCCATCACTAATTAAACCCAAACTAATTCCATAAACAACTCCTACATCATCATCTTTTAATTGCGGTTGTACATTTTGTGGAATATTATCTAAATCTGCTAATTTTCTTCGAAGTCGATCCCAAACAGCTTGTAATTTATCTGGTTTTACTTCATCTTTTAAAGTAACAGAAACTACAGAAAGTCCTGTTCTTGATGTACTTGAAACTTCTTTTAATTCTGGAAGTTCTTGTGCAACTTTTTCAATTTTATCTGTAACTAATTCTTCAACTCTTTCTGGACTAGCTCCTGGAAAAGACGAAACAACTGTTGCAACTCGAACTGTGTATGGAGGCATACTATCTCTAGAAAGAGATTGGTATAAAACAAGCCCCATAATGATAATGGTGAAAAGAATCGTAAACGTGATTCTATTTCTATCTATAGAGAATTTTGTAATGTTCATAAGCGAAAGTTTAATCTAAAAGAACTTTTTGTCCGTTCAACAATGATTGTAATCCAGCAGTTGCTATTTTATCTCCAAATTGTAAACCGTTTTCTACTTCAAAACCTTCGGCAGTTAATTCTCCAATTTGAATGTATTTTTTTTCAGCAATTCCAGTTTTCTCATCTGTTGATTTAATAAGAAAAACAAAATTTCCTTCACCATCTTTTCCGACAGCATTAATTGGAACAACTAAAACATTTCTATCTGTATTTGTTTCAAAATCAAAACTAACTTTTGCAACCATTCCTGAGCGAATATCATTTATTGGATCTAGGATTTTCACTTTAATTGGATATGTTGAGGTATTTTGATCAATTGCTGGTGTAATTTGTGAAACCACACCTTTAAAAACTAAACCTTCAAGAGAGGGGAAGGTGATTGTCACTTCCATATTCATTTGTATCTTATTAATTACATTTTCAGGAATTCCTAATCGAACTTCCATATCTCCACCTGCATTTAAAACCGCAATTAATTGTCCTGTACTTACTGTTTCATCTTTTTCTGCATCTTCTGAAATAATTGTTCCATCAAAAGGTGCATAAATAGAAGCATAACTAATTTGCTTTTTTTGAATATCAACACTTCTTAATGCAGATTGATAATTTGCTTTTGCACTTGCATAACTATTTTTTGCATTTTCATAATCACTTAAAGAATTTGTTCCTTTTTCATATAAAGTTCTCGTTCTATCTAAAGTAGATTGCATCGTATTTAATTGCGATTGCGCACTATTTAAAGAAGCTAAAGATTGCTCATAACTTAATGTTGTTTCTGCATTATCAAGTTTTGCTAAAAGTTCTCCTTCTTTTACTTTTTGCCCAGATTTTAAATTGTAATAGGTGATAATTCCTGGAATACGAAAACTTAAATTCACTTCTTTATTATTTCTAGCAACACCATCAAATGTTCTAGTTCTTTCTCCTCCAATAAATCCAACTTCTGTATATTTTACTGGACGAACTCGAATTTCTTCTTTTGTATTTTCTTTGCTTCCACATGAAACTAAAAAGCTAAAAAAACTACATAATATGATTATAAATGATTTTTTCATGTTGTGTCTTATTTATTTAAATACTCTTCAATTCTTTGAAATAATGCATTATTTTCTTCTTTAGAATGCAATAAAATATAATAGCTAATCAATCTTTCTAATTGAATAGAACTTAGTAAATAATTATATGTTGCATTTGCATTTGCTTGTTGTGCTTGAATATAATTTTGTTGTGCATCGATTAAAGTTGCAATTGGAATTGCTCCATTTGAATAGGCAATTTGATTTAATTCTAAGTTTTCTCTTGCAGAATTTAAAGCAACTTTTGTCAATTCAATATTTGCAATTTGATTGATAATATCTGTAACAACATTGTTTACATTTTGATGAATTACTAAAACTACATTATCACGATTTAAACCTAATTGTTCAATCTGAATCTTTGTTCTTTGTCGATTTAAATTTCGTTGTGTTCTATCAAAAATCGGTAGTGAAACATTAACTCCAACATTGTAATTATTTGTTGGTTGTGCAAAACCTTGAGGAGCAATAGAACCTTTTCCACTTCTATCAATATTGTAATTATATTGTGCTTGTAATCCAATAGTTGGAAGAAATTTTGATCTTTGATACAAATTTGCTGTTTTTTCAGAAGCTTTAATATTATAATTTAAAGATTTTAATTCAGGCGCATTATTAATTGCTTCTTCAACTAAAAAATCTACAAATTTTTGACGAGTTTCAGGAAAATCTAAAATAGTTTCTAATTGTTTGTATTCATAAGTTTTAAAAAGACCTTTTCCAAAATCTGCATCTGAAATATCTAACTTCGTTTCAATTGGTAAGTTTAATTCTTGATTTAAATTGAAAACAGCTTGCTTTAATGTATTTTGTGAAGTAATTAAATTTAATGTACTTGTTGCAATCTGACTTTGCCAACGAAGAACATCAGTTTTACTACTTTGTCCTGCATTGTAATTTTGTTCTGCAATTTCTAAGTTTTTTCTAGTTAATTTTAAATTTTCATTATCAATATTTACATTTTTTCTAGCAATTAATACATTAAAATAAGCAGAGCTTGCATTAAAAACTGCGTCTAATTCAGATGTATTATACGTTTCTTTTTGTGCTTTTAATAAATATTTTTGAATTGTAATTCCAGCAGTTGCTTCCTCAGAATATATAACTTGATCTAAAGTAAAAGCACCATTTGTATTATATTCTGGATTTTGTCCATTAGAAGCTTCTGCAAGTTTTGGATCCAGATATACAGAACTAGCAGATGCAGATGCTTTTGGAAAATAATTTGAAATTGCTAAATCAACTTCTTTATCTTGAATTTCCACATCTTTTTCGCTTGCTCTTAAAGTTAAGTTTTCTTGAAGAACTCTTTGCATAATTGAAAGAAGATTGAATTTTTCGCCATTTTCAAAAGCGTCCAATTCTCCATATAAATTAGCTTTTGCTAGTGTTGTATATTTTAAAGACAAATTTATTTTGGAAGCTGTTTCTACATTAATTGTTGGTTCCGTATTAATATTTAGAAAAACAGGAAGTTCTGAAGGATCTGTTCCATTTACAATTGCTTCCACATCTAAAGATAATCTTCTATAGATTTGATCAATATTTTCTTCAGTTGAATCTGCCATTAAAATTCCATGTTGAATGCTATTTTTCCCAATAGAAGCAAAGGAAGGAAGTTTTCTTTCTATCAATAAATTAGAAATATCTTCAATTTCTTCATCCGATAAATAAAATCCTCCGGTTAAATAAACAGCATCAATTTCTTGATTATTTTCAATTTGGTTTTCAATATCTTCTGCTGTAGAAAAAGGCATTAAAACATAATTTGCATCTTTATCTTTAAAATAATCATCTAAAACTTTTCGAATCGGAAGAATATCTGCAACTTCTCTTTCTACAAAAATTGCAACTTTTTTAAATGGAAATACTTCATGAAAAGCACTTAAATCGCGACTATAAGATTGAGGAAGAATTAAATAAGTTAAATTATGAATTCCAGAAGTTTCTCTTTTTTCTTCAATATCAATGAAATCTTGATTTACCATTCCAAAGACAATCGTTGGTTTTACATAATCATCTTTTAAATAGAGATAATAATTGTTGATTAATCCAGAAGCTATAATAATATCCACTTCCGGATTATTTACAAGGCTATTATAATTTTTTTCCGCCTTGTTCCAATCAAAATTGTTGGATAAACTATATTTTTCATTAAACACAATCGTAGCATCATTTCCAACGACGGATTTAACTTCTTTTTCAAAATTTCTTAAATGTTCTTGTGTGTCGGGAGTGATTGTGTCGTTAAGAAATCCAATGGTATAAGATTTCTTACTTTGTGCATTTGCAGAATAAATAAAGCTCAAAATGAGAGCAATATAAATGAAAGCGATTTTGTTCATTTTAAATGATTTCATTAGTTCTCTTATAAAACTAATAAAATTTTCCGCTACTTATTTATATTTAAAATGTTAATTTTTAATGAGATAAAAGAGAAATATAAATAATAAGAATTCTATTTTTTAATTAATTATGTAAATAAAAAAATAACTAATAGTTTAAATTTGTTTTCAAAAAGCTGCTAATTTTTGTAATTGCTAATTGATTATTTTTATTATTCCAAGAAGAATTTTTTGAAAAAATTGCTCCTTCATACATATCTAGTTTCACATCAACGCCAGATTTATTAAATCGTTGGTAATATTTTAAAAAACTCATATTTCCAACTTTTTTAAAATTAGCTTGAATTAAAGTAGGAGGAAACCCAATTTCGAAATTTTCATTTAAACAAGATTTTACGATTAAATCGCAATTTGGCGCACATAAAATCATCGCTCCAGGAATTCCCATTCCTTCATTTCTCATTTTTAAAACTGCCGCAGTTGCAATTCCTCCACCAAAATTATTTCCATAGATTCCGATGTTATCTAAATGATATCCTTGTTTTAATAAAAATTTGAAAGTATTTAAAACCTTATCAATTGTAGCATCTTGCTTATTGTTTTCATAATCAATACATATAACTCTTAAACCTGTATTGTAAGAAATTGGAACAGCATTTTTTAAAGAGCTAAAAACATTTTGATCGCCATGTAAATAAATTAAAACTTTTTGAGAATCATTTAATTTCCTTGGCTTGATATCTAAAGCTTTTGTATTATTATAATAAATCGCATGAATTTCTGGATCGTAATAATCCAACATATCTTTTTCTAAGCGAATATCTTTGTGGATATAATTCTCCTTATATATAATACGACAAGGAATATTTTTAAATGCAGTATAATTTACATCATCCGAATGATCCTTTTCATTTGATGAAATTAGAGTGTTCGTTCTAGACGTCATCACAATAATTTTGTCTGACGATGTTTGACAACCAAATAGCACAATGGCGACAAGGCTGATTAGTAAGGTATTTTTCACTTTCATTTTCATTGCTTTTAAGTTTTGTAGGTTACTGTAAACCTAAAAGGTTGATTTTTTATGCTATAGGAGAATAATATAATTTTCAAGTCGATTATTCCTGTTGCTAAATTTTTTCTAACTTGTTAAGAACCATGTTAATAAGTTTTTTAAAAAAACTTTTTCTATCACATTGAAATTACAAAAAATATTAATATAATATATTGTAAATCAGTTTTTTAACGTGTTAAATCTTTTCTTTTTTTCTTTTTTTGATTTCAATAATTATTAAAAATCACTTCTCAAATAATAAAATATCAAAACATTAATAAAATAATTAGATTATTTATAGTCAATTAGTTAAAAATAAAAAGAATGCATTTTTATTGTAAATTTTAACTAATAAGATTAAAATATTCATAATTATGTTAAATAGAATTTTATTTAGCTTCAAAAGAATTATGAAATATTTAAGAAAAGGAGGTAAGATTTGAAGAAGTTATTAACAAATAAAAAAGCTGCTTTGGAAAAAGCAGCTTTAAAAAAACTTACATCTAAAATAATAAAGTTATTGTCCAATTTTATAAAACTGTAGGATTCTAATAAAATTGTCACTTTAAAAAATTACTCTGATGCAAATATATACTTTTTTGTTTAAAAAAATACGTTTAGATTAAAAATGTTACGATAAAAACTGATAAAAAGTTAATGTTTATTATTTAACTAAAAATAAAATTAAGTTAATTCACTTATTTCTAGTTAATTTCTTAAATTTTTGAAGAATTGATAGAAAAATAAATAAAATTATTTTAACAAATTTTAACACATACTATAATTTAAATAATATGATAAAATAACTGTATTTAATAGGAAATCTGGCACCGATTTGAACTATAACGTAAAAATATCAAAAATATTTTTCAAAAAAGAAGTAAATTAGATAATAATCTTAAAAAAAAATCAGAAATGTCTGAAAGTATAAAACAATCAAAGAATTTACTTAAAGAATATATTGAACCTGTTTTTTCAGTTATATGTGGGATTTTTCTCTTCATTAGTTTTCTGATTGAAAAAATTAAAGGAGTAAGTATTGTAACGTTAACACTTTATATAATTTCCTATTTTTTTGGAGCTTATTTTATTTTTATAGAATCCGTTGAAAAACTGAGAAAAAAGAAATTTGAAATCGATTTCTTGATGATTGTTGCAGCAATTGGCGCTGCTATTCTTGGAGATTGGACAGAAGGAGCTTTGCTTTTATTTCTGTTTAGTTTAGGACATTCTTTAGAACATTACGCTTTGCATAAAGCTAAAAATACAATTACAAAACTTGGAAATTTACTTCCTAAAACTGCTATTTTAAAAGTTTCAGATTCTAAGAGAAAAAAAGTTTCTGTGTCAGATTTAAAATTAAATGATATCATTATTGTGAATCCAGATTCTAAAATTCCAATTGATGGTGTTGTGGTTTTTGGAACAAGTGCTGTAAATCAATCTACAATTACTGGGGAAAGTATTCCTGTGGAAAAAGAAGCATATGTTGGTTCGAAAGAAATTTTGTTTTCTGATTTAGATGCGAAAAATAAAGTTTTTGGAGGAACCATTAATGAAGATGGTGTTTTAGAAGTGAAAGTTTTAAAAGCTTATAAGGATACAGTTTTACAAAAAATGATTTATTTAGTGCAAGAAGCAAATGCTAAAAAATCTAAAACGCAGATTTTATCAAAGAAAATTGAAAAAATATTCGTACCAATAGTTTTGGTTTTAGTGTTTTTATTATGTTTTGCTTTTTTAGTTACACATGAAACTCCTTCGGAAAGTTTTTATCGAGCAATGTCTGTTTTGATTGCTTCTAGTCCTTGTGCTTTAGCGATTTCTACACCAAGTGCAGTTTTAAGTGGAATTGCCAGAGCTGCAAAGAATAGTGTTTTAATTAAAGGTGGAAGAGCTTTAGAAATTTTAGCATCCATAAATACGATTGCTTTTGATAAAACAGGAACAATAACTTATGGAAAACCTGTTGTTTCAGATGTTTTTTCTTTTCATAATTATTCGGAAGAAGAGATTTTACAATTGGTTTTTAATTTAGAAGAAGTCAGTAAACATCCTTTATCTAAAGCGATTCATAAAGAAATTCAACATAGAAAAATTACGAATAAATCTTTCGGATTTAAAAATATTGAACAAGTAAAAGGTGTTGGATTAAAAGCTTTTTGGAATGAAAAAGAAATTATTTTTGGTAAACAATCTATTTTAAAAAAACAACATGAGGATTTCACAAAAAAATTAAAACAATTAAATAAAGAAGGAAAAACAGTTTCAGTTTTGGTTTATGATGCTAAATGTATTGGAATTATTGCTTTTAAAGATTTGCCAAGAAAAACAGCCAAAAAAACAATACAACGTTTAGAGAAACATAAAATTCATTCTATTTATATTTTAACTGGAGATGCGCAATTGGTTGGAGAAGAAGTTGCAAAAGAAATTGGTGTAAAAAATATAAAAGGAGATTTGTTTCCTGAAGGAAAAGTTTTAGAAATTAATGCTTTAATTAAAGAAGGAAAAAAAGTTGCAATGGTTGGTGATGGTGTAAATGATGCTCCAGCAATGGCAGCAAGTCATATCGGAATTGCGATGGGAACTGCTGGTTCGGAAGTTGCCTTAGAAACTGCTGAAGTTGCTTTACTTTCAGATAAAATTCAAAAATTACCATTTGTTATTTCTTTAAGTCAAAAAGCAAAACAAATAATTCTTCAGAATTTAATTGTAAGTATTTCAGTAGTTTTAATTTTAATTCCTTTAGCTATGTTTGGAATTACTGGAATTGGAGAAACAGTTTTAATTCATGAAGGATCTACTGTGATTGTTGTATTTAATGCTTTGCGTTTATTAGCTTTTAAAGATAAAACATAAAAAAACCTCTGATTTTTCAGAGGCTTATTTTATTCTATTAATTCCAGAAATTTCTTTTCTTATTTAATTCTTCTTCCTGTTTTTTGAATTTTTCTAATTCTTCTACAGGAATTACTTTTAAGAAAGAAGGATGTTGCTCAATTGCAAATTCAATTTTCTTTACAATATCATCAATTGATTCATTTTCATAATCAATTTCCATTGGTTTTTTAATTACCATTGATTGTAAAACACCTCTTTTTTTAATCAATAAACCTTTTTTATCAAATGATCTTCTAAATCCATCAATTACAATTGGAATTACAATAGGTTTATGTGTTTTAATAATATGTGCTGTTCCTCTACGAATTGGATTAAATGGTTTTGTTGTTCCTTGTGGGAAAGTAATTACCCAACCATCGTCAAGTGCTTTTTTAATATTTGAAATATCCGACATTTTTACTTGTCTTTTCACATCTTTTCCAGCACTTCTCCAAGTTCTATCAATAGAAACAGATCCTGTATAAGCAAATATTTTTGGTAGCAATCCTGCTTTCATTGTCTCTTTTGCAGCAACGTAGTAAACATTTAATTTTGGATGCCAAATATATCCTACGTTTTTTAGAGAATCTACTCGTCCTTTTAACGAAGCATTAAATACGTGTAACATTGCAGCAACATCAGCGAAATAAGTTTGATGATTTGCGACAAAAAGAACATTATTGTGAGGTAAATCTCTAATAATTTCAGATCCTTCAATCTGTAATTTGTTGAATCCGTGATATCTTCTGTGAGAAACAATCCCTAAAACACGAATTAAAATCTTTTTTATAAATAGTATATGACCAAAAGGATTTCTTTTAAATAAAGTCATGTATGTTTCGATTCTTTTATGATTCAGTCTGCAAATTTACAAAAGAAATATCTATTTAAGGAATTTTATAAGATATTTGATTTCATTTAACATCATTGCTGTAGCTCCCCAGATGATATATTCTCCTAGTTTAAAACAAGGTACACTCATTTTTCCAGCATATTTTACTTCAATAATTTCATTTGTAAATAATTTTGAATCTAATAAATCTTTTACTTTTAATTCAATTGTTTTTACAACTTCATGATTATTGTGAAATTTTGGCTGTTTTTCAACATAACCTAAAAAAGGACTTACATAAAAATTACTTGGAGGAATATAAACTTTTGAAAGCTTTTTTACGATTTCAATTTCTTGAATTCCGACTTCTTCAAATGTTTCTCTTAAAGCAGTTTCTTTACTATTTTTATCTTCTTTATCTCTTTTTCCTCCAGGAAAACTAATTTGATTAGAATGTGTTCCATTATAAGAAGCGCGAAGTGTCAATAAAATACACGTTTCATTTTTTTCATTTGGATAAAAAAGTGCTAAAACTGCTGCTTTTTTTGCTTTTGTAAAATCGATTTTAGAATAATCAATTTTCAATCTTGTAGCAGGAGTCATTTCTAAAAAAGGCTTTTCAGGATGTAATTCTGCTTCTTTAATTTGTGAAGTTTTAGCTAAGAATTCATTAAATAACATATTATTTCTTTTTGTAAAATGTAGGTAAAGATAAATGATATTTTACAGCAACAATACGAATTGTAATGACAATAAAAATAGTTACTAAATAATTTATAATATATGGATGTTCGTAGGTTTTAAGAAGAAAATAAACACTTCCTCCAATAATACTTGCTGTAGCATAAATTTCTTTTCGAAAAATAATAGGTGTTTCATTACAAAGTAAATCTCGAACAATTCCACCAAAAGAAGCTGACATTGTTCCTAGAGCAATACAAACTATTGGAGATAATTTTGCATCAAATCCAAGTTTTACACCAATAATCGTAAACATTCCTAAACCAATTGCATCAAAAAGAAAAAAGGAGCGACTAAATCTACCAATGGATTTTCGAAAAATAATTGCAACGATTGTAGAAATAATTACAACATAAATGTAATTAACATTATGAATCCAACCAATTGGATTTCGATCAATTAAAACATCGCGAATTGTTCCGCCTCCAAGTGCAGTAACAAAAGCAATAATAAAAACACCAAAAGGATCAAATCTTTTTTCAATAGCAAACAAAGCTCCTGAAATTGCAAAAGTTGACGTTCCTAAAATTTCTAAAACTTCAAAAAAATCCATGTTTTAGTTCTGATTTATTTTAAAATATTTTACGATTCAAAAAGATACTATTTAAAAAATAGCGAGCAAAATTAATTAAAATTTTCTCTGTTTGTTTTAAAATAGAAACTTAAAAGTAAATAAAGTAGAAATGATTCCAAGAAGTAAAACCAATTTTGTGTATAAACTGATTTTTTTATAATGTATTTTTTTTTCTGCAACAGCAGTTTTATACATGATAAAAAGAATAGGAATAATAATCGCAACAGTAAAAAATATAGAAATTTCTAGGATATGCTCAAAAGTTTGAAATCCTAAACTTGTTGCTAGATAAAGAGAAATTCCACCAAAAAATAGAGAAATATATTGTGTTCTTTTTCTTCCTAAAACAATTGGAAGTGTGTTTGCGTTTATTTTATAATCTCCATTAATATCTTCAATATCTTTAATGATTTCACGAAAAATATTCAATGAAAAAACCAACAAAGTATATTCTAAAAAAAGCATAAAGATTTTATTTGAAGGATGGAAATGAATTTTTTCAAAAATAGGAATCATCAAAACGCTAAAAGCTAAAATAAAAGCAATTAATAAATTTCCAATAAAAAGTGTTTTTTTTAGAGTTTTAGAATAGAAATAAAGAGCTAAAATAATTCCAATAAAAAAGAAAGAATAAGCAATTTTATCAATTTTAAAACTTAAAATAATTCCAGAAATTAATCCAATACTATTTAAAAAAAAATACAATTGAAAAATTCTTTTTTTTGAAAAATAAGAAGTGATAATTGTCTTTTTAGGTTTATTAATTTTATCCGTTTCAACATCAAAATAATCATTGATTATATTTCCAGCTGCTGCAATACATATTGTTGCAATAATTAATAAACTAAATAAAAATGGAGGTAGAAAAGAAATTTTAGAAGTAGAGCTTTCTAATCCAATTTTAAAAAATATTTGCATTACAATCAAAAGGGCGATGTTCTTCCATCGAATAAATGAAAGGAATGCAAATATGTTTTTCATCGATTAAAATTTTTCTTAATTCTTGCTAAATCTCTTTTGTTATCACGATCTTTCATCGTTTCACGTTTATCGTGTAATTTTTTACCACGACATAAAGCGATATCTAATTTAGCCCATCCTTTTTCAGTGACAAATAAACGAAGTGGAACAATCGTTAAACCTACATTTTGCAGTTCTTTCTGAAGTTTTTTTAGCTCTTTTTTATTCAATAAAAGTTTTCTTTCACTTTTTGGTCTGTGATTGTAAACATTTCCATACATATATTCTTCGATATACATATTGATAACGAATAATTCACCTCGGTCATTAAATTCACAAAAACTTTCCGTAATACGAGCTTTACTTTCTCGAATAGATTTTATTTCTGTTCCAGTAAGTTTGATTCCAGCGGTATATTTATCCAAGATTTCATATTGAAATCTAGCCTTTTTGTTCTGTATGTTTATATTCTTTTGCATATGCTGCAAATATAACTAAGTTCCTCAAAACTTTGGTAAAACTACTCGAATTTAAATCGTTGTTTTTTCTAAAAATTCTAAGATTAATTAAAATTACCTTATATAAATGTAAGTTTTTGTTGTTTTTTAGCTCTTATTTTATAAAATACAAGTTGAATTTATATTTATATAATAGGTTGTTTTGCAAATGTTTAAAGATGTTTTTAAATTCAAAAAATATTGATTGATTAATTTATGAATACCCATTGCCGTTTTCTTAAAAATATAATTACATTTGAACTTTTGTGACTATATTTTTAGCAAATTGATAATTTATACCATTTAAATAATGTTTTATTAAAGGAAATCAAAAAATTCATGAAGCACAATTATTTAGTTTTAGTACTCTTTTTTTTAATTAAAGCAACTTTGTATGCGCAAGAGCCAACGGATGCAGAGAATGCAATCACTGTTTGTGGAGATTTAAATATGTCTTTAAATTCCAACGGAACAGGTATCAATGATTTTTCAAATCCCAATAATTTTCCTCCCGACTGTGGTTTTACTGAAAGTCAAAGTCTTTGGATTAAAGTTGTTATAAATACAGGAGGAACTTTAGGTTTTACCTTAACTTCAAACAACGGAACGGATGATTACGATTTTGCAGTTTACGGACCAAACGTAACATTTGATAATCTCGGAAGCCCAATCCGATGTTCCGCGACAAATCCACAAGCAGCAGGAGTTCCAGCATTGACAGGAATGAACGGAACAGAAACAGATACTTCTGAAGGTCCTGGAGCAGCAGGAAATGGATTTGTTCAATGGCTTACAGTAACTTCTGGAGAAGAATATTATTTACTTTTAGATAACTGGAATCAACAAGATGGAGCAACTTTAGAATGGACAGGAACTGCTACATTTCCAGATTCTCCAAACTTTTTAAATCCTTTAAATATTTCTTATGATCAAGAAAAGTGTGATACAGATGGATTGTTGAATAATTCAACTGAATTTGATTTAACTTTACATGAATCTACTTTTGTTGGAACACAAGCGAATGTTGCAGTTACTTATCATCAAACTTTAGATGATGCACAAATTGGTGATAATGCAATTTCAAATCCTACGACATACGAAAATCTTACAAGTCCACAAACAATTTATGTTCGAATGGAAAATACGATTATGGGATGTTTTAGTGTACATGAATTTCAGCTAGAAATTGAGGGCGAAATTGCTTTTACACCTGAAGATTTTGTTATTTGTGGAGATGGTGATTTTACAGAATTTAATTTGTCAGAATATACAACAGAACTTGCCAATTCTGTGACTTTTGATAATGCATCTTATTTTTTATCAGAAGCAGATGCTCTAAACAATTCAAATCCTCTTGCAAATTTTTATACAAATATTTCTAATCCTCAAACAATTTGGGTAAAATTAGATGCAAATAGTGGTTCTTGTTCAGGAATTAAACCTTTTGATTTGGTTGTAAATGAAAATCCTGAAGCAAATACACCGCTTGACTTGGAAACTTGTATGCAAGAAGGAGTTTTTCAATATACTTTTGATTTAACTTTTCAAAATGATGCTATAAATTCTGAGCCAAATACAGAAATTACTTATTTTGATAATCTTGGAAATGAAATTACAGACCCAGTAAATTATACAGTAACTTCAAGTCAAATTATTAATTTTTCGGTTGAAAATACTATTACAAATTGTAGATCTGTTGGAAGTTTTAATATTATCATTTTAGATGCTCCAACAATTGCAGATGCTCCAAATATTTTGGCTTGTGATTATAATGAAGATGGTGTAAATACATGGAATCTAACAGAATTTGAAGCAATTCTTACGGATGGTGGAAATTTTGCAATTAAATATTATGAGACTTTAGCAGATATTTCTACAGATAATTTTATAATTAATCCTTCTGTTTATATTTCTGGAAATGCTGAAATTTTCTATGTTTTATCAAATGCAGCAGCAGAATGCGATGTTACAGATAGCTTTTTCTTAATTTTAAATGAAATTCCTCAAATTGAAGATTCTTATAGTTATGATGAATGCGTAACTGTAGAAACGACAATTGTTCCTTTTGATTTACAAAGTTTTATTGAAGGAGAACTTTCTCTTCCTACAGGTACTGTTGTGGGAGGTTTTTACCAATCTTATGATGCTAGTTTACCAGATAATGAATTCCCACTTTCTGATCCAATCTTAGATACAAGTAACTATGTTTCTTCTGGTGAAACAATTTATTTTAGTGTTATAGATACAGCAACTGGTTGTTGGTCTATCGCTTCTTTATTTTTAAATATTCAATTAATTCCTCAAATCAATGATGATATTTCTCACTATGAAATTTGTGATGATGATTATAATGGTTTTGCATTGTTTAATCTAACTATTAAAGAAACAGAAATTTTACAACCTACAGAATTTGCAGAGTTTGCAACTGTAAAATATTATAATTCTGAAGCAGATGCTTTAAGTGATACTAATGAAATTACAGGAACAGATATTGTAAATTACCAAAATGCAACTGAAAATGTACATCAGGTTTGGGTTAGTGTAAGTTATGATGATAGTGAATGTTATGAATATACAAGTTTCTACGTAATTGTTCACCCAAAACCACTAATCAATTCAGTGAGCAACATCGAGATGTGTGATGATGGAGATGGAGCCGTAACTTTTGATCTTACAAATGGCGCTACAACAGCAGAGATTTTAAATGGTCAAAACGGAATTTCAATCACATATTTTACAGATTTAAACGAAGCAAATCAAGCAGTGATTGATGAAGTTGGCGGAAACACAGGTTCTTTTGCATACATTGCAGCACCTGATGCTTTTGAAAACACAATCACACCGATTCAAACAATTTATGCAGTGCTTAAAAATGATGTTACAGGATGTGGAACTGTAACGCCATTCAACATTGAAGTTTTACCACAACCAACACTT
>NZ_JADPIB010000005.1 GCF_015767265.1 Aureivirga marina | reverse complement strand
TAAGCCTACCAGCGCAGATGGTACTGCCTTTGGTGGGAGAGTATGTCATCGCCTTTTTTTGAATCCTGATTCTTTTTTTGAATCAGGATTTTTTTTTGCTTTGAATTGAGATTTGACTTCGCTCAGGGAGTTGTGAATAGAAAAATATCTTTTACTACAAATAAATGTTTTGGCTTCGGCTGCGCTCAGCCACCGTTTTTTATTTTCTTAGATAATATTGTGTTTGATTTTGACAAATGTTAGCTTCGACTCCGCTCAGCTACCTTTTGATTTATATATAATAGATGGAATTTCATTTATGTTTGGCTTTGGTTACGCTCAGCTACCTCGCATTTCTTCATTTTCTTGTTTTTGTTTGAAAAACGGTTGCGTTAGGGATTGAAATGGAAAGCTTTTGGTTTTATAAAAAATAGAATTCTAGGAAACGGAGGCGACTATAAGAAGCCTACGGATGACATAGAAATTCTTTTTTACAAAAACTAAACTTGTAGTGAAAAGCCCGACCTTTAGATTAGGTGGAGTTAGGAGAAAGGGAACGTCCTTAAGAATTAATTTTAGATTTTATAATTTCTTGCCATTTTAAATCATTTTTGGAAATAATGATAGTTTTAAAGTTATATTTTTCTCCTTCTAATTTTACACCTTTAGAGTCATCAATATGTAAGTCAATTTTAAAGCTAGGTGGATGTTTTGATGCTGAAATAGAGTTTTTTCTTAATAATTTATTATTTTTATATTGATTTATAACAAAATCTACATTAAAACCATAAGAGAGAAATTGGAGTTTAATTTTCCAATTTTTACGAAAAGAAGTCGTATAAATTCCAATAGAATGACCATTATTTTTCAGGTTTTTAAAAAGTAAAATTGTGTCTTTTCTCAAAGGTTCTATTTGTAATATTTTATGAAAAAAAGTTCGATTTTCTATTTCAAAATCCTTTTTTTGATAAGGAATCAATGTATCATCGAGATCAAAAGATATTTTCATGAATTAAATTAAAAGTTGATATTCTATTTCTAAAAAATTATCTAATTCATTTAAAATAGAAGCAACTAAAGTAAAATTTAGTTTTTCTACCATTCGAATAGAAGCAATATTTTTAGAATCTATTTTTGCAATAATATTTTTAAAATGGTGTTTTTTTAGAAATAAAACTTTTCCTTCCAAATATTCCGTTCCATAACCATGATTCCAATAATTAGGAAAAATAGCATAGCCAATTTGTATTTTTTTCTTTTTCTTTTTAAAGATATAACAAGCACCGATAAATTGCTGTTGCTTTTTTAATTCGATGGCAGCTATTTGAATTTTCCCATTTCTTAAAGAACCTTTTTTTAAGATTTCTTGAAAATCGTTGATGATTTCATTTTTAGCAAAAATTGTTGTTGAAATATATTCAATTACTTGTTTATCAGTAAATAAGTTTTGAAAATTATCAAAATCTTTTGGGGTTAATTTTCGAATCAGTAAACGTTCTGTTTCAAAAATTAAATTCATATCGTTTTTCGTCTAAAATTTGTAAATTTGCACGCTCTAAAAGTACCAAAATGAACGCACAAAAAAAAGTAGCATTTTACACATTAGGATGTAAATTGAATTTTTCAGAGACTTCCACGATTGCGAGAAGCTTTGAAAATGTAGGATATGAACGTGTAGATTTCGAAGAAGTAGCAGATATTTATGTGATAAATACTTGTTCTGTTACAGATAACGCAGATAAGCGATTTAAAACGATTGTGAAGGCTGCTTTAAAGAAAAATGAGAAAGCATTTTTAATTGCTGTAGGATGTTATGCACAGTTAAAACCAGAAGAATTGGCAGCTGTGGATGGTGTAGATCTTGTTTTAGGTGCTACAGAAAAATTTAAAGTTACAGATTACATAAATGATTTATCTAAAAATGACTTAGATGGAGAAGTGCATTCTTGTGATATTGAAGAAGCAGATTTTTATGTTGGATCATATTCATTTGGAGATAGAACCAGAGCTTTCTTAAAAGTTCAGGATGGTTGTGATTATAAATGTACTTATTGTACAATTCCATTAGCTAGAGGAATTTCGAGAAGTGATGCTTTAGAAAATGTATTGAAAAATGCAGCTGAAATTTCAAAGAAAGATATTAAAGAAATTGTTCTTACAGGTGTAAATATTGGAGATTATGGAAAAGGTGAATTTGGAAATAAAAAGCATGAGCATACATTTTTAGAATTAGTGCAAGCTTTGGATAAGGTAGAAGGAATTGAAAGGTTAAGAATTTCTTCTATTGAGCCAAATTTACTTAAGAATGAAACAATTGAATTTGTATCGAAATCTAATAGTTTTGTTCCACATTTTCACGTTCCGTTACAATCAGGAAGTAATACAATTTTAAAAAAAATGAAACGACGTTATATGCGTGAATTATATGTAGATCGTGTTTCAAAGATTAAAGAAGTAATGCCAAATGCGTGTATTGGAGTAGATGTAATAGTTGGTTTTCCTGGAGAAACAGATGAAATTTTCTTAGAAACGTATAATTTCTTGGCAGAATTAAATATTTCTTATTTACATGTCTTTACTTATTCTGAAAGACCAAATACAGAAGCTGTTGAAATGGAGGGAATAGTTCCTAAAAATGTACGTCATAAAAGAAGTAAAATGCTTCGTGGATTATCTGTGAAAAAACGTAGAGCATTTTATGAAAGTCAATTAGGAAATGAGCTTACAGTTTTATTTGAAAGTGAAAATAAAGAAGGATATATTCATGGATTTACAGAGAATTATGTAAAAGTAAAAACTCCATGGAATCCAGAATTAGTAAATACACTTCATAAAGTAAAACTTACGGAAATTTATGAAGATGGAACTGTAAAGTTTGATTGGATGGATAACATTGAAGAAACAAAAGAAATTTCTATAGCAGATTCTTTATAAAAAGTTAAAGTTTAAAATTAATTTCAGATAGGAATAAAAATATCCTACATTCGCAATATCATGAAGAATATAACAACGACATATTATTTTAACACAATGAAAAATCATTCAAAACGAATGATGATTTGTCGTATTCTTACTTTTCATGAGCACTTTTTACATTAGATAAAATAAATTTAAAATAACAAATATATAACCCGAGTGCTTTTCTTAGAAAAGCACTTTTTTTTTACTTAAAGCCCAATAATTATGAAACATTTTAGCACAAAAACAATGAAGATGATGAAACGATTTATTATGAAACGCAATTATTATTATATGATTTCCATTCAAATCGCCGTATCCAGTCCACCAATTCCTTTACAACCATAAAATTTGAAATCATGAATGCACAAGATAAAACAGTAAAAAGTCAGTTCAGAATTACAAGAAAATACGTAAACAAAAAGAAAGAGTTACAACCATATTTTTTATATCTACAAATGGAAGAAATGGCAAAAAAAATGATTTTGCCATATCAAAAAGAAACGTCTGCTTTAGCGACAAATACTTCAATTGAAATACGACATAGTGTTTATTTACAAGAAACAATTTATTTAAAAGGGATTGTGGAGTTTCGAGAATCTTCAACAATTGATATTTCTATTGTTGTGTATAAAGCGAATAATTATAATACAACAATTATTAGTAAAGCAACATTTACATATCAATTTAAGGAACTAAAAATGTAAATATTCTTAAAATTAAAAATTAAAGCAGATTGTACAGGTTTATGCCTGTACAATTCTTATAAAATTGTTATTTATACATAATACTTTCTCTATAATATACACATTTTTTATTAAAAATTTCTCTTTAAAATTTAAATAAAAATGATTAAATTCACGTTGCGAAAAAAATACGGAGCAAATTTTTACACAATTTTTATACTTGTTAAGTAGTTTATAATAAGTAGGATACAAGTTGAAAATTAGTGTTTTTTTCCAAAATCGGACAATTACTTGAAATTAGGATTGTGCGCTAAAATGAATTGAACAAAAACTAAAGAACATTATAAAATCCCAACTTCTTATACTGATGAAAATTGGTATGAGGAGGCATTGAACAAAATGATAAAAGCTGAAAACATTTATAAGTACTTCGGAGACTTAGAGGTACTTAAAGGAATTGATTTGCATATTAAAGAAAAAGAAGTTGTCGCTATCGTAGGGCCTTCAGGTTCTGGAAAAACAACGCTATTACAAATTTTAGGAACTCTTGATAAACCAGCAAAAAACAAGAACGAAGAATTAATTATTAATCAAGAGAGAGTTCTAGAGCAACAAGACAAATCAATTTCCAGATTTAGAAATACACACATAGGTTTTATTTTTCAATTTCATCAATTGTTACCTGAATTTACAGCATTAGAAAATGTCTGTATACCAGCTTATATTCAGAAGAGAACGAAGAAAGATGCTGAAGAAAATGCAAAAAAATTACTAGAATTTCTTGGTCTTGATCATCGAATGGACCATAAACCAAATGCACTTTCAGGAGGAGAGCAACAAAGAGTTGCTGTTGCAAGAGCTTTAATAAATAATCCATCTGTGGTTTTTGCGGATGAACCAAGTGGAAACTTGGATAGTGCTTCTGCAAAAAAACTTCATGAATTATTTTTTCAATTAAGGGATGAGTTTGGTCATACTTTTGTTATAGTTACTCATAATGAGGAGCTTGCAGAAATGGCTGACAGAGTTTTAGTAATGAAAGACGGAAAATTAACTTCTAAATAATAACAACTATAAAAAATGAAAATTGGAATCATCAGTGCAATGCAAGAAGAGATACAAGCATTGCTAAATCACCTAGAAAATCCCAAAGAGGAAGAAAAAGGAATGAGAATTTATTATACAGGGACGTTATATGGAACTCCTGTGGTTTTAGTTTTTTCTCGATGGGGAAAAGTAGCTTCTGCAGTTACAACAACGCAATTAATAAATGATTATAATGTAGATGAAATCATTTTTACTGGAGTTGCTGGAGCTGTATCATCAACATTAAAAATCGGAGATATCGTTGTAGGAAAAAATTTAATGCAACATGATATGAATGCATATCCGTTATATCCGAAATATGAAATTCCTTTATTAGGTAAAGGAGCATTTGAAACAACTAATAGTGAACGATTACTAGAAGCATCAAAAAGTTTTCTTGGGAATTTTTCGACTTACATCACTTCAGAAGAAGCGGATGAATTTCGTATTTCAAAACCGAAGGTAGTTGTAGGAGATATTGTGAGTGGAGATAGGTTTGTGACTGATTTAAATAAAATCAAGAAATTAAGAGTTGAATTTCCTGAAGCAAAATGTGTGGAAATGGAAGGAGCAGCAGTAGCACAGGTGTGTTATGAATATGGAATTCCTTTCTCTATTATTCGTATAATTTCGGATGAAGCAAATCATTCGGCAGCTATTGATTTTCCAAAATTTTGTGAATCAATTGCACAAAAATATGTGAAAGGAATTTTTGAAAATTATTTTAGCTTGATTTCATTATAGTTTTTTTATCTTTGAAAAATCTTTAAAGACAATGGAGTTTAAGCATCCAGAAATTTTATACGCATTATTTTTATTAATTATACCTGTAATAGTTCACTTATTTCAATTACAGAGATTTGTAAAAGTTTCATTTACAAATGTTAACTTATTAAAACAATTAGAGTTTCAGACTCGTAAAAGTTCAAAACTTAAAAAATGGTTGGTTTTATGTACTAGAATGTTGTTGTTCACAGCTATCATTTTAGCATTTGCCCAACCATTTTTTTCGAATAAAGAACAAGGGAAAGAAACTCAAAATGTTGTTTACTTGGATAATTCCTTAAGTATGAAAGCTAAAGGAACGAAAGGTGAATTGTTGAAATCAGGAATTAAAGTTCTTTCTGAACAAAATTTATTTGACGGAAATTATACATTAATAACGAATAATAATGTGTATGAAAACCCTAAAGATGCACTTTTAGAAATCGATTATTCTTCTGAAAATGGAAATTTAGAAACAGCTTTATTAAGAGCAAATTCTATTTTCAAGAAAAAATCAAACACACAAAAAAACTTAATTTTAATCTCAGATTTTCAGAAGAATTTACGTTCAGAGAACATAGTAATTGATTCAACTTTTTCTACAAGTTTTGTACAATTACAACCAATTCAAAATGTAAATATTTCCATTGATAGCTTATATTTAGCAGAAAAATCTGCATTAAATTTTCAAATAAAAATCAAAGCAAAATCTTCAGAATTAGTTGAAAACCCAGTTTCAATTGCTTTGTATAACAATGAAAAATTATTAGGAAAACATGCTACAGATTTTTCTAAAGAAAAAGAAAAGATAATAGATTTTATAATTCCAAAAGATGAAGAAATCCAAGGAATTGTAAAAATTCAATACGAAGATGTTCCTTTTGATAACACTTATTATTTCAGTATTCAATCACCAGAAAAAATTAATGTACTTTCTATCGGAAAAGATGAAAAATTCGTCAAAGATCTTTTTTCATCAGATGAATTTACATTTAATGCTAAAGAAAAGTCATTTTTTGATTTAGGAACAATCTTACATCAAAATTTGATTGTTTTAAATGAATTAGATACAGTTCAAAATGCATTGTTAGATGCTTTGAAAGAATTTCAAAAGCAGGGTGGAAGTTTGGTCGTAATTCCTTCAGAAAAAAGTTTTACAACCAATAAAAAAATTGCTGAACGATTAGATTTAGGAACATTAAATCCAGCAAAAGAAAAAGAATTAAAGCTGACTAAAATTCATTATGAACATCCG
Source organism: Aureivirga marina (assembly GCF_015767265.1). Lineage (GTDB taxonomy): Bacteria > Bacteroidota > Bacteroidia > Flavobacteriales > Flavobacteriaceae > Aureivirga > Aureivirga marina. Next base: position 396,994 of record NZ_JADPIB010000005.1, on the reverse strand, counting down.
ATTTTTAAAAATGTTTTTGATGGAAGAATTTCTAATTTTGAATATCCTTTTTCTAAGAAACAATTTACTTTGAATGGAATTGGATTATCAAAAATTTTATCAAATGAAGATAATTCTGCTTTTGTAGTAGAAAAAAAATCAGAAAAAGGAAATACATTTTGGTTTACTTCACCAATTTCAAACGAAAATTCAAATTTTACACAATCGGCGATTATTGTTCCATTGTTTTATAATATTGCGATGCAAAGTTTGAAAGTTCCATCATTGGCTTATACAATTGGAAATGAAAATGAAGTAGATATTAAAACAAAAATTGAAAAAAATGAGTTGTTGAAAATAAAAAATGAAACTTCAGAATTTATTCCACAACAACAAACTTTTGCATCAAAAGTAAAAATTCAATTAGATGAAAATCCTGAAACTGCTGGATTTTATACAGTTTCAAAAGGAGAAGAAAAATTGAATACACTTGCTTTTAATTATAATAATGCAGAAAGTGATTTGACTTACGAAGACATAAACACAACTATAAATAACAATAAAAATGCAGTTTTCTATGATTCAATTGAAAATGCAGTAATTGGTTTAAAATCTGATGTGAAAGATAATTGGATTTACAAATGGTTATTAATTGCGGCTTTTCTTTTTATTATTTTAGAAATACTGATTTTAAAATATTTTAAAACATGAAAGTTTTAATTAAATCTGCAACAATTATTGATGCTACAAGTCCATTTCATCAACAAGTAAAAGATATTTTAATCATTGATGGAATAATTTCAAAAATTGATTCTTCCATTGAAAATACTGGAGAATTTGAAGAAATCAATTTAGAAAATTTACATATTTCAACAGGTTGGTTTGATACAAGTGTAAGTTTAGGAGAACCAGGTTTTGAAGAAAGAGAAACAATTGCAAATGGTTTAGAAGTAGCAGCAAAAAGTGGATTTTCATCGATCGCTTTGAATGCAAATACAAATCCTGTTACAGACAATAAGGCACAAGTTAATTATTTAAAAAATAAAGCTTTAGGATTTGCTACAAAATTATTTCCATTAGGAACTTTGACAAAATCTAGTGCAGGAAAAGAAATTGCAGAATTATATGATATGCAACAAGCTGGAGCTATAGCATTTTATGATTATACGAAAGCAATCACGAATGAAAATTTGATGAAAATTGCATTATTATATACACAAAGTTTTGATGGATTGGTTCTAAGTTTTCCTAAAAATAAAACGATTGCAGGAGAAGGATATGCAAATGAAGGTGTAAATAGCACAAAATTAGGAATGAAAGGAATTCCTGCTTTGGCAGAAGAATTACAGATTGCAAGAGATTTATTTTTATTAGAATATACTGGAGGTAAATTGCATATTCCTACGATTTCTACGAAAAAATCAGTAGAATTAATTCATGAAGCTAAACAAAAAGGTTTGGATGTAACTTGTAGTGTGACACCACATCATTTAATGCTTACAGACGATAAATTAGTTGATTTTGATGCAAATTCTAAAGTAACGCCACCTTTAAGAACGAAAGCAGATACAGAAGCTTTATTGGAAGGAATCAAAGACGGAACGATTGATATCATTACTTCAGACCATAATCCATTGGATATTGAACATAAAAAATTAGAGTTTAGCAATGCAATGGATGGAACAATTGGAATGGAATCTTTGTATGGAGTTTTAAATAAAGTTTTAGATGCAGAAACTATTGTAAAATGTATTTCAGAAAATCCTAGAAAACGTTTTGGTTTAGAAATTCCGACAATTCAAGAAGGAACAAAAGCTGAATTAACTCTTTTCTCTCCAGAAGGAAGCTTTAAATTTGAAGAAGAATCAATTTTATCAACTTCTAAAAATTCTATTTTTCTAGGAGAAGAATTAAAAGGAAAAGTTTTTGGAATTATTTCAGATAAAGTTTGTTTGAATAATTGATAAAACTTAAAAATATAATGGAAAAAGGAAGCTGAATTGGCTTCCTTTTTTTGATTAATTGAATTATATTCGTTTAAATTAAAAAAATAAATATGAAAAAGACATTAATAATAATTTTAGCATGTTTTTCTATTTTTTCTTGTAAAGAAAATCCTTCAAAAGAAGAGAAAATAAGTTTTAAAGATTTAAAATTAGAAACAACTAATCAAACAAATCAAAGTAAATTAGAACAAAGTATTTCTGAAGAAAAGGAGAAAGTAACAAAAATAGATTGTGAGAAATATTTCGAAATGAAATTTCCTAATGATAGTATAAAATCTAGCATAATTGATGAAGTACTTCAAAATAATAAATTATCAGAATCTAATATTAATTTTCTACAATCTCTAAAGAATAAAAGAGATTATAAAAAACTCGAAATTAAAAATTCATTATCACCGATTTTTAGAATTTCAAAAGATGAAATAGGAATTTTTGGAAGACCTTATTATGGAGAATCTTCAGAAGAAGAAATTTTAATAAAAAAATTTGATACTTTAAAAACACAGAACGGATATAATAATGAAAAAATTGTAACGAATTATTTACCGAATGCTTTAGAATCTATCAAAAATGAAATACCTGAACTTTATTATTATACAGATAAAAAATCAGACAAACTTGACTTAAAAGAATTAGGATATTTTAAAGGTGAATGTTTAGATTTTTATGAATATACATTTGATACTTCAAATATAACTTTAGAAGATAAGGTATTATTTAGTAGTAAACATAAATTAGATTTGGTTTACGAAAACAATTCAAAAATAGATTCTTTAATTGAAAATAAAGTAAAAAAAGAATGTTGGGATTGTCCATCTAGTGATTATTTAATGAAAACATTTGCTAAAATAAAAGGAACAGACAATTTGTATTTTGCTTATGCTGATACATTTCCAATTAATAACGAATTAGATATGCCTTCAAGAGCTTTAATTATTGTAAATAAAGATGAAAGTATATATTATTTGTGGCATGATGGAATCGATTTATTTGGATGTTCATGTTTATAAAATTAAAGGAAGCTAAATTAGCTTCCTTTTTTATTCCCTAAAATCCACAATCCAAGGATTTTCAATATGTTTTTTAATAATATAACCATTTAGATTAAACCAATTTTTACATCGTTCTAAAACCCAACTATCTGTAGAAATAGCAATCCAATTTTCTTTTTCTGCAACATATTTATCAGGATTATATTCTAAAATTACTTCCCAATTCCAATTATTTTCTTTTGCAATTTCTTCGATAAATTGTTTTAATTTTCCACTATTTGAAACTGGTTTATCAAAAACCCAAAGTATTTTATTTAATCCAAGATTTTGAAACTCTTCTCCAAAAAGTTGTAGTGCTTTACTTGTTTCTTCAACTTTTCTATAAGTACTGTGAACGCTAGCAATATCTCGATGACAACCATCAATTCCAATAAAAATAGGAGCTTTTGAAAGAGCTGCTTCTAAAGTAATTAATTGATTATAACCATCAATTACCAGATTTTTTCCTTGTAGATTTTCTGGTGAAATATGTTTTTGGTTTCGATCTTTTAATTGATTCTCTCCACAAGCAGAATGAGAAAGTGCTTGTCTTTGTCTATCTGAAAATCGATAACGATCTCCAATGAGTTTTAAAGAAGCTTTTGGACTATAATCTCGTCCAACTAAATAACTTAAATCAATTAGCGCTTTTTTTAATTTGGGTAGGTTTTTCTCTGCAAAAAGTTTTGCATCTTTTGGATTAGCTCCACGATGTTTCTGTGTATTCGGCATTTTTTTTAGTTTTCACAATGTTACAAGAAATATATTTTTTTTCAAATAACTAAAGAAGTAAATTGAAAACTAAAAAATAAATAGAAATAAAAAACTCCGAACTTAGTAATCCGGAGCTTGCTTATATTTTATAATCCTAGAACATCATTTTTAGTTCCTCCAGCGATTTTCATCACTTCAGCAATTAATTCTGCTGGAACATTTAATTCTTCCATTGTATCTTTTAAATGTGTTGCAACAGCAATAAAATGAGATTCATTTAATCCTTTTTCAACTAAAGGTGCATGCGCATCACGCATATTTTTTCCAGTATATTGAAGCGGCGCTCCGAAAGCATAAGCTAAAAATGCTGTTTGTTTTCTTTTTTGAGCAACCATATCTGTTGTGTCAAAGAAATCTTTGATTGTTTCATCTGCTAATACTTTTGCATAAAAAATATCCACAGCAGCTAAAACTGCATCCATTCCACCAATTTTTTCAAATAACGATAATTCTGTCGTTGTAGTAGTATTATCCATGTCTTTTTAAGTTTATATTCTGTTTTTGATTTATGTCGAAATATAGTTTTATCAATTACAAAAACAACTTTTTTGGCTTAAAATATTTACATTTTATGATAAAAATCAGTTTTTAACTTATTGATGAAATATGTATTTAACAATTTAGAATTTAAAAATGAGTAATTATTTTTTCGTCGGTTCAGGCATTGGTCCTCGTAAATGTATAATTAAACCATTTAAAAAATTCCTTAGAATTTGATCTCCACATTCCATATATTTAGGATGTCCTTCTTTTCTAAAAAAAGCTCCTAATTCACTTTTAGAAACTTTAAAATCAACTAGAGCACAAATATCTACAATATCTTCATTTCGAAGTTTGTGTGCGACTCTTAATTTTTTTAATATATCATTATTTGTTAAAGGCATAAGTTCTATAATTTAAGTTGGTAAATTTATTTTGAAAATTGAATTTTTACCGTTTTAGATTTAATTTTCTTTTTTTGAACAGCTTGAAAAAGTTGTTTGCTTTTTGCTCGTTTAATTGCAACAAAAGCATTGAAATCTTTTACTTCGATCAAACCTAAATCCAACTTTTCCATAAAATCAAATTGTAAAAAGAAACCAACTAAATCAAATTTACTTATCTTATTTTTTTTACCTTTTCCAATATAAAATGTAATCCATTCAGGTTTTTCAATTGTTTTAGAAGGATTTATTTCAAAAGTTTCAGGTTCTTCATTTAAATATGGAGGAAGATAATCTCCAAAAGTTCGAATTAAAACACTTGTTCCAGAAGCTTTCATTCTTGCTGTTCTTCCATTTCGATGTGTAAAAGTACTTTCTTGTAAAGCTAATTGATAGTGAATTACATAATCTAATTCTGGAATATCAATTCCTCTTGCAGCAATATCAGTTGCAATTAAAATTTGTGCACTTCCATTTCTAAATTTTGTCAAAGAAGCTTCTCTTTTTTCTTGTTCAAGTCCTCCATGAAACGTCGCAAAAACAATTTTATGAGCTTCTAAATGTTCGCTAATTCTATCACAAGCTTCTCGATGATTTACAAAAACAATCGCATTTTGGTTTTTATTTAATTGATTTAAAACAGAAAGTAATCCATCTAATTTTTCTTCTTTTTCAACAAAAATTTGTTTTAAAGCTAAATTCCCTTCAGGTTTAAACTCAGAATTTACCGTTTTAAAATCATTAAAATGAATGTATTCTGGAATTTCAATTGATTTTGTTGCAGAAGCTAAAATTTTAGAATTTGCATTCGGTAAATATTTCATAATCGTTTCAATTTGATTTGAAAATCCAAATTCTAAAGTTTTATCAAATTCATCAAAAATAAGATGTTCAATAGTTGTAGAATCGAACGTTTTTCTTTCCAAATGATCTTGAATTCTTCCAGGAGTTCCAATTAAAATTGTTGGTAAAGTTGAAAAGTTTTTCTTCTCTTGTTGAAAAGAATGACCACCATAACAAGTATTTATTTTGATAGATAATTTCATTTTTTTTAAAACACTTTCTATCTGTAAAACTAATTCTCGTGTTGGAGCAATTATCAATACTTGAATTCCTTTTTTATTAGTGATTTTTGGAAGCATACTTAAGATAAATGCTACCGTTTTTCCACTTCCTGTTGGCGCTAATAGCAAAATATTAGAATGTTTTTTTGAAACATCTAAAGTTGATTTTTGCATTTCATTTAAATCTTTGAATCCTAAATTTTCTAAGATTTTTTCAGTTGTAGTATTTAAAAGCTTCATTGAAGAATGATGGTGTTTTTAATTTCAAAAAAAAAGTTTTTAGTACTCGTTTAAAACAAAAACTAAAAACTGTATAAATTTTATTTTACAAAAGTAAGGATATATTACTTTAAAATTGAAAATAGATAAATGGTTGAATTTCCGCAGAAGCAATGATGTAAACAAGCCAACATAAACCTCCTAAAATTGCAGATTTTCCATACCATGGTAATGCATTATTCATATTTTCCAAAGTTTCTAAAAAACGAACTGGCATAAAATGTAAGAAATAACCAATTCCAATTAAAAGGAAAACATACTTATAACCTGTTAAAATTTCAACAGCATTTTGAATTGAAAAATCTTTAGCTAAATGTGTAATATTTGTAACAATATCTAGTGCAGTTTGAAAAGAATCTGCTCGGAAATAAATCCATAAAAATGCTACAAAATGGAATGTTAAGAACCAAAAAATAGGTTTTGTTATTGGATTTTTAGGAAGCGTTAAATAATAATTTTTACAAAGCTTTTCATAAATTAAAGCAATTCCATGTCCAGCTCCCCAAAAAACAAATTTCCATGCAGCTCCATGCCAAAGTCCACCTAAAAACATGGTCATAAATAAATTCATATATGTTCGCATTGTTCCTTTTCTGTTTCCTCCCATAGAAATGTATAAATAATCTCTTAACCAAGAAGAAAGTGAAATATGCCAACGTCGCCAAAATTCTGTTATACTTAAAGAATTATAAGGTGTTCTAAAGTTTTCAGGAAGTGTAAAACCAAGAAGTAAAGCTAAACCAATTGCCATATCTGAATATCCAGAAAAATCGCAATAGATTTGAATCGTATAGCCATAAACAGCCATTAAATTTTCAAAAGGAGAATATAACATTGGATTGTCAAAAACACGATCTACAAAGTTGATACTTATATAATCAGCGATGACAGCTTTTTTAAATAATCCTCCTATAATTAATACAAAAGCACGATTAAAATTTTCATTAGAAACAAAATATTTTCCTCGAATTTGTGGAATAAAATCTGCTGCTCTTACAATTGGTCCTGCAACTAATTGTGGGAAAAACGAAACAAAAAATAGAAAATCCCAAAATGATTCAGCTGGTTTCATTTCTTTTCGATACAAATCAATAGAATAGCTCATTGTTTGGAAAGTAAAGAAAGAGATTCCAATTGGAAGGAAAATATCTTGAAAAGCAAAATTACTTTCCAATATTTGATTGATATTATCAATAAAGAAATTCGTGTATTTAAAATAAGCTAATAACCCAAGATTGATAATTAAACTTGCGATTAAATAAAGCTTTCTTCTAGATTTTTCTTCTGTTTCATAAATTAACTTTCCAAGATAAAAATCGACAATAGAGGAAAAAATTAATAAACCAAAATAAACACCGCTAGATTTGTAGTAGAAATACAAACTAAAAATAGTCACATAATAAATTCGCAGATTTATTTTCTTTTGTATTGCTTGATATACTAAAAAGAATAAAATAAATACCACAAAAAATAAAACACTACTAAAAATTAGAGGTTCTTTTGAGTTATAAGTAAGCCAATTTCCTATATTTTCCAATGTTAGATTTTGAAAAAAGGAAAGAAAAATGTTATTCATAATTTAAAAATGTCTTGTATAAAGCTTGGAATAATAATTCACCTTGAACTTCGTATCCTTTTGCGCTGTAATGAATTTTATCTCTAGCTGCTAAACCTTTTTTTGACCAAGTCAAAATTCCTCGTTCTTTTCCAGTTAAATTGTATAAATCCCAACAAGCATATTCGTTTACTTTGGCATTTTTTAGAATGATATTTCGAAATTCAGCGATTTTCGGATTCGTCTTTTTTCTTCTAATTAAAGCAGAAGGAGGCGTTGTAAGTAAAATATTTTGACAACCTGTAAATTCTTTTGTGTTGTTTAAAAAAGCTAAAAGATTTTCTTCAAAACGTTCTGATTTATAAGTTGTTTCAAAAGATTCATTGGTTCCTAAAGAAATAATAATTAAATCTGGTTTCAAAAGTTTTAATTGTTCAAAAAACAGAACAGAACGATTGTTGTAATCTTCAAATCTAGCTCCATTTACACCGATATTATGATAGATTACACCGGCTTTTCCATTACTTGTAATTATCCCATTTAATGCAAATTTATCTTTTGTGTTTTCAGGATTTGCTGTGATAAAAAATTCTTGAATTAAAGAAGTACTTTTTACACCGTTTTCCAAACTTTGAGCAAAAGGAGTTTTGTCTAAAATTTTTGCGGGTTGGTAGGATTTACTTTTAATTTTTAGTTTTTGTTTTGGACGAATTAAATTAGATTTTAATCCATTCCATTTTTTAATATTTTTTACAGAAACACCATATTTTCGACCAATTCCAGAAAGTGTATTTCCACTTTTTACAGTATGATATTTCCATTTTGGAAGAGGTTTTTGGTATTTTAATTCTTTATGTAGCGCAATATTATTTGTGTGAGAAATCCATTGAATTTCATTGGCAAAATCTTTTTCATCATCGAATGAAACTTTGATAAAAAAATCTTTTTCTTTTGTTTCTAAAGCAATTCCGCTTAAACCAATTTTAGCTTTATTAGATCGATTTTTAATATTTCGAATAGCAAAAAAATCACTATAAGTTGTAAAAGTAATATCAGAAGGTCCGTTAGTTTTTGCAGCTTTATATGGAAATAAAAATCCACGTCCAGCATTTCCAAAAGAATCTTGGAAATTATTACGAACAACATCTGTTAAAAAATTTGCTTGAATATGAGAATCACCAATATGAACAATTCGAATAATGCTATCTTTTTGTTGTAATTTTTTAAAGAAAGGAATTAAAATAGAATCATTTTCAATTTTATTATTTTCTTGAGAAATAAAACTAGGAATTTCTATTTGAGCAAAAGAAGAAACAGAAACGATAAAAAATAAGAAGTATACAACAATACTTTTTTTAGGTAGAGAAGTAAAATTATTTTTCATGATGTTTTTTAAATTTTTGATATCCATTTAACAAATAATCAGAGATATATTTTGCAACATGAGGCGCACCTCTGTAGTTGAAGTGAATATAATCTTTATTTGCCCACGGTTCTTCTTTTTCTACATAATTTTTCATGCTTCCTTCACCACCCATTGCTTCAAATAAATTGAAAAAACTACTTTCTGTTTGTTTTGCATATTTTTTCTGCGCAAGAATTAATTTTTCCACAGCAGGATGTGTAATAATTTCAGTTCCATCTTTTTTACCATAATCGGCACTAGAAATTACCAAAATACTCGCGTCAGGAAAACAAACTTTTAAATGATTTACAACACGTTTCATTTGTGCTGCATACCAATTATAAGAAGTTGTTTCATCACTAATCACATTTGCTCCATAATGAAGAACAATTAAATTATAAGGGCGAACAGAATTGAATGCATTCATCACATTTGCATCTAAAGTAGAAAGAGGTAAACCAGAATTTCCACGAATAGAAAGATTATCTACACTTACACCATTTTTAGTTTCAAAAGTGAAGCCAAAAAGTGGAAGATTTTGTGTGTGATGAAAATCAACTTCAATTTTTTTCAGATTATCATTTTTGGAAAGTTTTATTTTATTTAAAATATTATTTCCATTTAATTTTCTCTTTTTCTCAAAAAATGTCAAATATGGTTTTAAAGAATCTGATTCTTGTTTTCCATAATAAAAAGTTGGATTTGGTAATTCTTGGTATTTACTTTTTGAATAAACGATTTTTGCACTATCATTTTTTGTCCAACTTACAATTCCTCCAACCCCATAAGGTGCAGTTTTTTCAGTTTTTTTCGAAATAAAACTCTTAAACTCCCAATCTTTTTTTTGATATTTATGAATTACAGACATTCTGGATGCAGCAGAAAGTGAAGTAATATTTACATATCCAACACCTTTTCCTCCAAACATTTTTTGAAGAGTTTTACGAATATCTTGAACGATTAAATCTCCATCCGTCATTGAATCCCCGAAATATGCAATATTTACTTTTTCATCAGGATTTTCTTCTAATTTCAATAAAGCTTCATAAAAATCACCTAAAAAGAAGAAGTTTTTATTGTTTCTTGCTCTTCTAGCTCTTTCTGCTTTTTCTTCAGCAGTTGCCATTTCTACAATTAATTTTTCTAGATATTGAATAGAATCATTTCGACATTCATTTCGAATCATGATTGCATCATAATCAATGGTATCTTTTTTCTCTTCTATATTTTCAGCAGTATTTTTTGTGTGAAGTTTGAAGTTTTCTTTCGGAAAAAAATAGGTCAAAACTCCAAAGACAATAAATGCCAAAAGGATAGAAAAAAGACTATTTTTTGAATGATTCTTTTGTGTATTCATCTAAATTGTAGGCAAAAAGCTAGTTTAAAAATGCGTTTTAGTATTACTTAAAAAAGTTGTGCAAAGAAACACAACTTTTTTAAATTATTCTTCAATTTCTAACTCAAAAAAACTGAATAAATTTCCTCCGTATTTTTTGGAGTAACTATAATTTTCTAAATGAGATAAATCTGTGTGTTTTGAGTGCTCAACAATCAACAAACCTCCTTCTTCTAATAAATCATTTTCGAAGATAAGTTTTGGAATTTTTGCAAAATCATCTACTTCAAAATCGTAAGGTGGATCTGCAAAAATTACATCGTATTTTAATTTGTTTTTTTCTAAGAACTTATAAACGTCAGATTTTATTGTTTTGATTGGTAAATCTAATTGTCTAGAAGTATCCGAAATAAATTTTGTACAACCGAAATATTGATCTACGGCAGTAATTTGTTTTGTTCCTCTTGAAGCAAATTCAAAGCTGATATTTCCAGTTCCAGAAAATAAATCTAAAACAGAAATTTCATTGAAATAATAATAATTATTTAAAATGTTAAATAAAGATTCTTTTGCCATATCCGTTGTAGGACGAACAGGCAAATTCTTAGACGCAGCAAGTCTTTTGCCTTTATATTTTCCTGAAATAATTCGCATTATTTAATAATTTAATAACGTGTAAAAAGAATGGTTTGGTAAGTTTTTGAATTTTGGAGTTTGGTTTTCAACGAAAGATATATTTCTTATATATTGATAAGAAATTTTATATAATTCAGATTTTTCGTCAATTACACCTAAAAATACTAATTCAAATTCTTCTGGATTCAAAGATAATTGTTCTGCGGTAAATAAGATATAATAAATAAAATCTTCTTTGGTTTTAAATTGAAATGAATTATACATTTTAAAAACACCATTATCTAAAATGACCATTTCAAAAGTATGATCAATAACATTAATAAAAACATGTTGCTTTTTAGTGTTTTTATAAGTGTTGATTAGATTTTTAACCAAGATAGAAGAGGAGTGTGTATATTCAAATGCTCCAAACTGTTCAAATAAGAAATTGTTGATATTCACGAAAGGAATATAAACAGAAACAATATCAGATTGTGGAATTTCGTCATAAACAATAAAATCATTGTCAAAGACTTTCACAGTATGTTTTAAATAGTTCTTTAAATACTTTTCATTAAAAAAAGCTTTCGGAACAAATGTAGCCATATTATTAGAATGTGCTACATGAATAGATTTATAAGTTTTTTGAAGAAGAACATTTTCACGAAAAGTTTTCATCACATACTCTAAATGAATTTGTGGAGTAGCTGCTTTGCTTTCAAATTCAAAATTGATTAAAGCTGTATATTCTTCAAGATTTTCATCATATATACAAAAAGAAAATCCATCCAAGCTGAGTTGGATGGATAATCTACTATTTTCAAGATTTTTAAAATCTGTTTTCTTATTCGTTATTTGAATTTTCTTTTGTATCATAAGATGGTGGCCAGTTTCCGCTATCTTTAACTTCTTCTAATGAACCAACAGAAACAAATTCTCCTCTAATTTGATCTCCTTGAATTGTTTCTTTTTCTTGGCGAATTAACGCTGGATTCAATCCTTCAAGAATAACTGATTTGTCTACTTTTGCTTCAAAAGTTGGAGCTTTTAATCCAGCTACTTTTTCTACTACAGCTGTCTCTAAAGTAAATTTAGCATTTGTTCCTGGAACATCCAATAAATTTTTATAATTTCTGTTTTTGAAAGAATTAATTACTGGATCATAACCAATTGTATCAGTGATTGTTTTTTCAACATCAACATCAATTGCACCTCTTCTTTCAACGATTACAGTGTCTCTTTTTTCTGTGATTGCAAACTTTGCAGTATCGATAAATTGAACTAAAGCATCTGCATTTGCAGTATACGTTCCGTTCACTCTCTTATATGCATTTTCAGCATCACGAATCACTTTTAATTGATCAATAACCTTTGCATATCTTTTCCTTTTCTCAACATTAAATTTGATAGGTTCCATAATACTACTATAAATCTTGAACGCCATAAAAGCAGCTCCGATGATTAGTAAAATAGAAACGATAAAGTGTAATTTTCTAGGAATGAACTTAACTATTACAATAGCTAATAAAACAGTTACTACGACTGCACCAACAATTTGGATAATCATTATCTTATATGTTTTAAAAATTTTGAATCATGGCAAATCTACAAATTTTTTTGAATGAGAAAAATTTTTAACCACAAATCAATTTGTATCTTTGCTTTTTTAACAAATCCCATGGCAAAAACTGTACCAGAATTCTATAATTTACTATTAGACAAATTTCCTTACGAAACTACAAATTCCCAAGATAAATTACTGGGAAGTTTGGCTACTTTTATCTTTGATGAAAGTAAAAATTCGGTTTTTTTATTAAAAGGGTATGCAGGAACAGGTAAAACAACAATTATAAGTACCGTTGTAAATAACCTTTGGAAGATTCGAAAAAAAGCTGTTTTATTGGCACCAACAGGTCGCGCTGCAAAAGTAATTTCTGGTTATGCTGGAAGAGAAGCTTTTACAATTCATAAGAAAATTTACCATCCAAGAAAAGATAAAAATGGAAGTGTGAAATTTGCACTTCAAGTCAATAAACATACAGATACTTTGTTTATTGTTGATGAAGCATCTATGATTGCTGATGCATCCAATTCTTTGATTTCTGGAAGTGAAAATTCACTTTTAGATGATTTGATTAATTATGTGTATGCAGGTCGAAATTGTAAATTGATTTTTATTGGAGATACAGCGCAACTTCCGCCAGTTCATTTAGAAATTAGTCCTGCATTGAATGAAAATATTTTGATGTATGAATTTGATAAAGAAGTTCGTTTGCATGAATTAACCGAAGTTACGCGTCAGGGAATTGATTCTGGAATTTTAGTAAATGCAACTTCTATTCGGTCGATTTTAGAAGACGGAGGTTATGAAGAATTTCAATTTCAACAAAAATTTCCAGATGTAATTCGCTTGATTGACGGTTATGATATTCAAGATGCAATTCATTCTTCTTATGATGAAAATGGTGTGGAAGATACAGCATTTATTGTTCGTTCAAATAAACGAGCAAATCAATACAATCAACAAATTCGATTGAAAATCAGAGGTCAAGAAAATGAGATTTCCGTTGGAGATTTTGTAATGGTTGTGAAAAATAATTATTTCTGGTTAAAAGATTCTACACATGTTGGTTTTATTGCAAATGGAGATACATGTGAAGTTTTAGAAATTTATGCTACAAAAGAATTATACGATTATAAATTTGCGAAAGTGAAGTTAAGAATGATTGATTATCCGATGCAAAAACCATTTGAAACGATGATTTTATTAGATACATTAACTTCAGAAGCTGCTTCTTTGAGCTATGAAGAACAAAATCAATTATTCCAAAAAGTTGCAGAAGATTTTGCGCATTTACCAAAATATCGTCAAGTACAAGAAATTAAGAAAAACGAATATTTTAATGCTTTACAAGTGAAATTTTCTTATGCGATGACTTGTCATAAATCGCAAGGAGGACAATGGAAAAATGTATTTATTGAAAAGCCATATTTGCCAGAAGGACAATCGATTGATTATTTACGTTGGTTATATACAGCTGTAACTCGTGCAAAGGAAAAACTATATTTAATTGGTTTTTCCGATGATGATTTTATGGATTATTAGTTTATGATTTTTTATTTAAATTTAGAATATTAATTAAATAATTCGATTTAATCTATAATTGCATTAGGGATTGCAGCGGCATCCTTTTGTGGAGGAATGGAACAAAAGATATAGCGGAAAGCCCGACCGAAATCGAAGTGAAGGGAATGCCCAAAAATAATTTTAAAGAAAAATGAAAAGAATAATTGGAAGTTTATTATTAAAAATTGGTGGTTGGAAAGTAAAAATCGATGAAGACCATTATAAAATTAAAAAATATGTAGTGGTTTGTGCGCCACATACTTCTAATTGGGATTTCGTTTTTGCAATGTCTTTCTTTTTTAGAGAACGAATTAAAATTCGATTTTTTATTAAAAATTCTTATACAAAAGGATTATTTGGATGGTTTTTTAAATCGTTGGGAGCAATTGGTGTAGATCGATCAAAGAATAATAATTTGGTAGATTTTGCAATAGCTGAATTTGAAAATCGAGAGAATTTAATTTTATTAGTTCCAGCAGAAGGAACTAGGCGAAAAGTAGATAAATGGAAAACAGGATTTTATCATATTGCAACAAAAGCAGATGTTCCTGTGGCGATGGGATATTTAGATTTTGAGAAAAAAGAAGGAGGAATCAAGAAGTTTTATAAACTTTCAAGAGATTTTGAAAAAGATATGCAAGAAATAGAAGATTTTTATCGAGATATAAAAGGGAAAAATCCAGAAAATTACAATCCGAAAATATTTTAAAGAAAAAAGCCAACTCATAAAAGTTGGCTTTGTATTTTTAGAACATTCCGTCCATTCCAGGAATGTTTGGCATTCCGTTTTTTGCAGCAGCAGCAAGTTCTTGCTCATTGATATTATTTGCTCTAGTTAAAGCATCATTTAATGCCATTACTAAATAATCTTCAATTTCTTCTTTGTCTGTTAAAGACTCATCAATTGTAATGTCTCTTACTTTTCTATTCGCAGTAACTGTTACTTTTACTTTTCCATTTCCAGCTTCACTATCGATTAAAACTGTATCTAATCTCTTTTTTGTGTCTTCTACGTTTTGCTGAGCTTGTTTCAGCTTATCCATCATTCCAGATAAATCTCCAAACATTTTTATTTCTTTTATGTGTTTAAATAAATTATTTTACCTCTAATTTGCTGCAAAAGTATTAAAAAAGGAAGTTTTAAGACTTATAGATTTGTAAAGAATTTTGATCAATTGTGTTATTTGAAATGAATTAATAAAAGAATGTGAATTTTTAAGTTCGTATAAAAATCGGAATAAAAACGACTTAAATTTGGATGAAAAAAGATTTTAAATAAAGTTAGAATTGAAAAAATGAAATCAGATATATTATTTAAACCATTTGAATTTAATGGTTTTAAAGTTAAAAATAGAATTGCAATGGCTCCAATGACTAGAGCTAGATCTAAAAAAAGAGATATAATTACAGACTTAGCACCATTGTATTATGCACAAAGAGCGAGTGCTGGATTATTAATTTCTGAAGGGATTCCAGTTTCAAAAGAAGCAAGAGGATATGCAATGACTCCTGGAATTTATACGAGAGAACAAATTGAAGGTTGGAAAAAAGTTACAGAAGCTGTGCATAAAGAAAATGGAAAAATATTTGCACAATTATGGCATGTTGGAAGAAGATCTGCGAAAAGTATTACAGGTACAACACCGTTAGCTCCATCAGCAATTAAGAATCCAGATAAAGTTTATGGACCTTTAGCTGAAGGTGGATTTGGTTTGATTGAAACAGATTTTCCAAAAGCGATGACAATAGAAGATATTAATAGGACAAAACAAGATTTTTTACAAGCAGCAAAAAATGCGATGGAAGCAGGATTTGATGGTGTAGAAATACATGGAGCACATGGATATCTTTTTGATCAATTTATGCGAAAAGATGCAAATAAAAGAACAGATATTTACGGAGGAAATGTAGAAAATAGAATTCGATTTGTTTTAGAAATTGTTAAACTTTTAGTAGAGGAAATAGGAGCAGATAAAGTTGCTATAAGAATATCTCCTTTTGTATCTGAAATAGAAAATTATGATGAAGAAATGCCTGAAACAGCATTGTATTTAATGAAAGAATTAAATGCATTTCAGTTGGCATATTTACATTTGTCAGAGAATATTGGAAATTTTAGAGAAGTTTCAGATTCTTATCGAATAGAAATGAAGAAAATATATAAAAATCCGATAATGGTTTGTGGGAATTATACAAAAGAAACAGCAACTGAAATACTTGAAAAAGGTTGGGCAGATATGGTTTCATTTGGAAGACTTTTTATTACAAATCCAGATTTAGTAGAGCGTTTTAAAAATAATTTTCCTTTAGAAATAGATTCTTCAGAAAGTGCAATGACTTATTATGGTGGTGGTGCAGAAGGATATACGGATTATAAAAAATATGGAGAATAATTGAATTTAAATTAGGTAAATTTGAATCAAATAATTTAAATAGAGTTGGATTATGAAAAAAACGATTGTATTGCTGCTTTCAGTGATTGTTTTTATTTCATGTAAAAATGAAACAAAGAAAAAACAGGTAGAAAAAAAAATACAACCAGAAATAGTTGAAGTTGCTTCGATAAAAGGAGAGCAATTAACCGGAGTTACGGTTTCTAAAAATAGAATGTTTGTGAATTTCCCAAGGTGGAGAAAAGATATTAAGTTTTCAGTTGCTGAGGTAAAAGCAAATAATGATTTTGTTCCGTATCCAGATGAATCTTGGAATCAATGGAAAATCGGGGAAGAGATAACAGATTCTACATTTGTTGCAGTACAATCAGTAGTGTCTTCAAAAGACAAACTTTATGTTATTGATACAAGAAATCCACTTTTTCAAGGTGTTCTTAAAGATCCAGTTATTTTTGTTTTCGATTTGAATTTAAACAAATTAGTGAAGAAATATGTTTTGCCCAAAAAGACATTTTTCTTTAATTCTTATATTAATGATATTCGAATTGACCCAAAGAGAAATTTAGCATTTATGACAGATTCAGGACATCCGGGATTGGTGATTTTAGATTTAGGGTCAGGGAAAGCAAAGAGAATTTTAACGCAACAACCATCTACAACAGCAGAAAATATTTTTTTAAAAATTGATGGAGTAGAATGGAAAAATAAAGTACATTCGGATGGAATTGCTATTGATTTAAAAAATCAGAAATTATACTACCATGCTTTGACGGGATATAATCTTTATGCTTTGTCTATTGATAAAATAATACATGGAACTCGAGAGGAAATTGCAAATTCTGTAGAATTAGTAGCAAAAACTTCTGCTCCAGATGGAATGATAATTCATAATGGAATTTTATATTACGGAGATTTAGAAAATCATAAAATCATGCAGATGAATTTGGCAGATAAAAAAGTTTCTGTTTTGGTAGAAGGAGATAAAATTAAATGGGCAGATACTTTTAGTGTAGAAGGAAATGAATTGTATTTTACGAATTCAAGAATTCATGAATCGGCTGGAGATATTTCAAATTTGGTTTACACAGTAAATAAAATTAAATTGTAATTGAATAATTATTTTACATACAAAAAAGCATATTGTGAAGAAGCAATATGCTTTTTTATTTTAATATTTTGGTTCTTTAAATTTTATAAAATATTAAGAAATTCACTATATCTTATGTTAAATAGCTGTAAATAAAATGGATAAGTGATATGTTGAGAGTGAAAAAAGTTATATATTTAGAATTGTTTTTTTGCGTTTATTCCTTGAGTAAATGACTGTTTTTAAAAAAAATGTATAAAAATGTGTAAAGATTACTCTTAAAAATGGCATAGGAAAAAACAATGAAGTACTTTTGCAAGTATTTTGGAAATATAATGAGAATGAATCACAACGATATAAAACCACCTTTTGCTTCAAAAAAAGTAAAAGAACTTGAAATTCATGGAGATAAAAGAATAGATAATTATTACTGGTTAAATGAAAGAGAAAATGGAGAAGTAATAAATTATCTAGAAAAGGAAAATGAATATTATGATAAAATAATGGGGCCTACAAAGGAAATTCAAGAAGAAATTTTTGAAGAAATGAAGGCTCGTATTAAAGAAGATGATAGTTCAGTTCCTTTTAAAAAGAATAAATATTTTTATATAACGAAATACAATAAAGGGAATCAATATCCTATTTATACACGAAAAAAAGAATCTTTAGAAGCCAACGAAGAAGTGATATTAGATGTAAATGAAATGGCAAAAGGATTTGAATATTATAAAGTGGCTGGATTGACAGTTAGCCCGAATAATAAATATGCTGCTTACGGTGTGGATACTGTAAGTAGAAGAGAATATACACTTCAATTTAAAGATTTAGAAACAGGTGAAATTTTAGAAGATAAAATTGAACTAACACAAGGAGACCCGACTTGGGCGAATGACAATAAGACCATTTTTTACACAAAACAAGATCCAGTTACATTACGAAGTGATAAAGTTTTTAAACATGTTCTAGGAACAGATGTTTCGGAAGATGTTGAGGTGTTTTTTGAAAAAGACGAAACTTTTAGCACTTTTGTGTACAAAACAAAATCGGAAAAATATTTAGTAATTGGTTCTTATAGTACGCTTTCTACAGAATACAAAATTTTAGAAGCGGATAATCCAAATGGTGAATTTAGACTTATTCAAGAAAGAACAGATGATTTAGAATATAGCATTGCGCATTATGACAAAGAATTTTACATTCTTACAAATAAAGATAATGCGACAAATTTTAAATTGATGAAAACATCTGAAGATGCAACATCAATGGAAAATTGGGTAGATGTAATTCCTCATGATGAAAAAGTTTTAATTGAAGATATTTCCATTTTTAAAGATTATTTAGTTATTGAAGATAGATTTGAAGGTTTAAACAGAGTGCGAATCAAACGTTGGGATGGAACGGAAGATTATTTCTTACCATTCGATGAAGATGCATATTCTGTTGGAGTATATTCAAATCCTGAATTTGATACAGATGTGATTCGTTATGCATACAATTCGATGACAACTCCGAATTCTGTAATTGATTTTAACATGAAAACTCGTGAAAAAGAAATCAAAAAAGAACAGGAAGTTTTAGATAAGAATTTCAAAAAAGAAAATTATAAAAGCGAAAGAGTATGGACAATTGCCGAAGACGGACAAAAAGTAGCCATTTCTTTGGTTTATAGAAATGATACTGTTTTAAACGAAAATACACCTTTATTGCTTTATGCTTATGGTTCTTATGGACATACAATTGATGCTGGATTTAGTTCAACAAGATTAAGTTTATTGGATAGAGGATTCGTTTTTGCAATTGCACATGTTCGAGGAGGCGAATATTTAGGTAGAAATTGGTATGAAGATGGAAAGTTATTAATGAAGAAAAATACGTTTACTGATTTTGTTGCCTGTGCAAAATATTTAATTGATAAAAATTATACTTCGGCAAGACATTTGTATGCTCAGGGAGGCTCTGCAGGAGGAATGTTAATGGGAGTAATCTTAAACACAAATCCTGAATTATTCCATGGAGTAATTGCTGAAGTTCCTTTTGTTGATGTCGTTACAACAATGTTAGATGATACAATTCCTTTAACAACAGGAGAATATGATGAATGGGGAAATCCGAATGAGAAGAAATATTATGATTATATGAAATCTTATTCACCTTATGATAATGTTTTAAATCAGAATTATCCTAACATCTTGGTAACGACTGGATTTCATGATTCGCAAGTACAATATTTTGAACCTGCAAAATGGGTTGCAAAATTGAGAGAATATAAAACAGACACGAATATATTATTATTTCATACAAATATGGATACTGGACATAGCGGATCTTCTGGTAGGTTTGATTCTATCAAGGAGATTGCCAGAGACTATGTGTTTCTGTTAGAATTGGAAAAAAGCAATAGTAATTAAAAAAAAAATCATAAATTTGCCGCTGATTGATGATTAATTATAATTAATTTCATGAAAAAAAATATAGGTATACACCAAAATATACTTGAGCTTGTTGGAAATACTCCAATGATCAGGTTGAATAAGATCACGAAAGACTTTAAAGGAGAATTTCTAGCAAAATTTGAAGGATTTAATCCAGGACAATCTACTAAAGATCGTATTGCTTTACATATTATTGAGGAAGCAGAACGTAAAGGTATTCTAAGTCCAGGTAGTACAATAATTGAAACTACTTCAGGGAATACAGGATTTAGTCTTGCAATGGTTAGTATCATCAAAGGTTATGAGTGTATTTTGGCAGTAAGTTCAAAATCTTCTAATGATAAGATTGATATGCTGAAAGCTATGGGAGCAAAAGTTTATGTTTGTCCTGCAAATGTAAGTGCTGATGATCCAAGATCTTATTATCAAGTAGCAAAAAGACTTCACGCAGAAACAGCAGGATCTGTATATATTAATCAATATTTTAACGATTTAAATATTGATGCACACTACAACACAACTGGTCCAGAAATTTGGCAACAAACAGAAGGTAAAATTACACACTTAGTTGCTGCAAGTGGAACAGGAGGAACTATTTCAGGAACTTCAAGATATTTAAAAGAACAAAATCCAGATATTAAAATTATCGGTGTAGATGCTTATGGTTCTATCTTGAAAAAATTCCATGAAACTAGAGAATTTGATGCGAATGAAATTTATCCATACAGAATTGAAGGTTTAGGAAAAAACTTGATTCCTACAGCAACAGATTTTGATGTTATTGATAAGTTTGAAAAAGTAACAGATGAAGCAAGTGCTCATAGAGCAAGAGAATTAGCTTTAACTGAAGGTATTTTTGCTGGATATACAAGTGGAGCAGCAATGCAAGCAGTTGTTCAGTTAGCAGAAGCTGGAGAATTTGACGAAAATAGTAGAGTAGTTGTAATTTTCCCTGATCATGGATCAAGATATATGAGTAAAGTATATAGCGATGCTTGGATGCAAGAGCAAGGATTTTTCGATACAGAAAAAATTGCCAATCCAGAAGTACAAATCGTGAAATAACATAGATTAATCACAAATCAACATAAAAGTAGAATTTAATTAGAATTCTTATATAAAAGGAGAAACTTAAACTCTCCGAAAATATAAACATAGAGTATGAAAGACTTATTTGATAGAATACTTCATGATAGAGGACCATTAGGAAATTGGGCAAAACAAGCAGAAGGATATTATATTTTTCCAAAATTAGAAGGAAATATTTCTAATAGAATGGGATTCAATGGGAAAAAAGTAATTACTTGGAGTATCAACGATTACTTAGGATTAGCAAATCACCCAGAAGTAGTAAAAGCCGATGCAGAAGCAGCTGCTGAACATGGAATGGCTTACCCAATGGGAGCTAGAATGATGTCTGGACACACTATTTATCATGAACAATTAGAGCAAGAATTAGCAGAATTTGTAAGTAAAGAAGCTTCTTACTTAGTAAACTTTGGTTACCAAGGAATGGTTTCTGCAATTGATGCTTTAGTATCAAAAAATGATGTGATTGTTTATGACGTAGATTCTCATGCATGTATTATCGACGGTGTTCGTTTACATATGGGAAAAAGATTTACTTATAAGCATAATGATGTAGAGAGTTTAGAGAAAAACTTAGAAAGAGCTACAAAAATTGCAAACGAAAATGGTGGAGGAATCTTAGTAATTTCTGAAGGAGTTTTCGGAATGAGAGGGGAACAAGGAAAATTAAAAGAAATTGTTGCTCTTAAAGAAAAATTCAACTTTAGATTATTAGTAGATGATGCTCATGGATTCGGAACTTTAGGTAAAACTGGAGCAGGAGCAGGAGAAGAGCAAGGAATTCAAGATGAAATTGATGTTTACTTTGCAACTTTTGCAAAATCAATGGCTGGAATTGGAGCTTTCTTTGCGGCAGATAAAGAAATCGTTGAGTATTTAAAATACAACATGCGTTCTCAAATGTTTGCTAAATCTTTACCAATGGCAATGGTAAAAGGAGCATTAAAAAGATTAGATATGCTTCGTACAATGCCTGAGTTAAAAGCAAAACTTTGGGAAAATGTAGATGCTTTACAATCTGGATTAAAAGCACAAGGGTTTAATATTGGAAAAACAAATACGTGTGTTACTCCAGTATTCTTAGAAGGAGATATTCCTGAAGCAATGGCAATGGTAAATGATTTAAGAGAAAATTACGGAATTTTCTGTTCTATCGTTGTTTATCCTGTAATTCCTAAAGGAATGATTTTATTAAGATTAATCCCAACTGCTTCTCACACTCTAGAAGATGTAGAAGAAACAATTACTGCTTTCTCTGCAATTCGTGAGAAATTAGAAAATGGAACATATAAAAGACTTTCGGAAGCTGTAAGAAAGAAACAAGCTGAATTACAACAATAAGAAAGTTTCAAGATATATTTTATAAAAAACTCCAAACATATACATATGTTTGGAGTTTTTTTATGCATTAAAATTCAAATTATTTAATCTTTATAAATAAAAACAATTCAGACTTTAAGTTTACTTTTTGTCAATAAAAAACAAATAGATTATTTCATAAAAAAACTCGTAATTCTATTGGATTACGAGTTTTATATTTTATATAAATTAATTGATTTATAATTTATCAACTAAATCATTTTCTTCTAAATTTTCATCCCACTTTTTTTCTTGTGGATTTTTATGAAGTTTTCCAACAGATTTTGCAACAAGAACTGAAACAGTTGCATCACCAGTTACGTTTACAGTTGTTCTAAGCATGTCCAAAGGCCTATCAACAGCAAAAATTAATGCAAGTCCGACAGCTAATTTATCTGATGGGAAACCAATTGATTCTAATACAATTACTAACATTACCATTCCTGCTCCTGGAACTGCGGCAGAACCAATAGAAGCTAAAAGTGCTGTTAATACAATTGTTAATTGATCTCCAAATTCTAGTGGAAAACTTAAAGCTTGTGCAATAAATACGGCTGCGACAGCTTGGTATAAACTTGTTCCGTCCATATTTACAGTTGCTCCTACAGGAAGAACGAAACTAGAAACTTCTTTATCTACTCCAACATGTTCTTCTACTCTTTCCATAGTTACAGGTAAAGTTGCAGCACTTGAACTTGTTGAGAAAGCTAATAATTGTGCAGGAGAGATTTGTTTTAAGAACCAGAAAGGTGATTTTTTTGCTACTACAGCAATTAAAATACAATAGAAAATAATCATTGTAAATAATCCTAAAACAACAACTCCACCATAGATTAATAATTTTTGTAGAATTTCAGGATCTCCGGCAGTTACAACAACATTTGCTAATAATGCAAAAACAGCAACAGGAGAAGCAAGCATAATAATATCAACCATTTTTAAGATAACTTCATTTAAAGAGTCAAAGAAATCTTTTAGAGGTTTTGCTTGACTTGGTTTTACTAAAAGCATACAAATTCCGAAGAAAATAGTAAATACAATTACTTCCAACATTCTTCCATTTTGAGTCATGGCGCTTAAAGCATTGTCAGGAACCATATTTACAATAAAATCTAAAGGACCAGCAGCTTGTTGTTGTGCAGCAGTTTGAACTTTTGTATTAATTGACGCATTTCCTGCATAAGTTTCGGTAAGTTTTGCAATTGTTTGTTCTGAAATTCCTTCTCCAGGTTTGAAAACATTTACAACTAAAAGTCCGATTGAAATAGCAACAACAGTAGTTAAAATATAAATAGAAATAGTTCGAAATCCGATGTTTCTAAATTTAGAAATATCTTTTAAATCAGAAATTCCTTTGATAAGTGAAGCAACGATTAATGGAACAGCAATTAATTTTAAAAGTTTGATAAAAATTGTTCCAAAAGGTTTGATCCAATTTTTCACAAATTCTGCTCCCCATTCAAATTGTCCCATTAAAACACCAAAAAGAACTCCTACAAGCATCCCGATAAGGATTTGCCAATGCAATGCTAATTTCTTCATTTATTTCTATTATTTTTTGTTTTGCCGAAGATATGAAAATCACATCAAACGACAAATTTGATTAAATATCTTTTATTCAAGGCTTTTTCTGTTTAGAATTAGACAATTTTATTCTAAATATTTAAAATATTTGTCTGTGAAAAATAAAAAAGCTTACAGATATCAGATAACTGTAAGCTTGAAATAATAGATGTTTTTTGTAAATATTAACTAACTAACACATAATTTTTCCTCTAAACTAAACTTTATTTCTTCTAAAGTTTTCATTGCAGATTTCATACTATTTTCTGAAAATAATTGCACTTGTGCATTTAAATCTTCATAATAAGAAACTGCCTTTTCTAGGTTAGATTGGAAAGAATTAAAGTATTTTTCTTGTTTTTTAGTAAACTCTGTTTTCACTTCTTCAAGTTCATTTTTTAAATAATCTAAATAAATCCCTAATTCCTTCACAAAAACATGTGGGCGATTTGTTGCTACTTTTACATTTTCATATCCGTAAATATGACGAATCATATCTTTTAGCTTAAATGTTTCATTAAAATAAGCCATATTTGGACCAGGACAAATCACAATTCCTTGTTTTTCTCCTTTTACTGAAATATTATTCTTTTCTAAAGCCGCAGATGCCAAACCAATACATAAACAAGATTTTACGTTGATTTCTGCAATTCTGTTTTGCTTTTCTTCTGGAGTAAGAATTTCATCATTTAATGATTCCATTTCTTTCTCAATATATTTTCTAGAAGCTGTACAAATTGGTCTATCTGAATAATTTTTATTAGAAACTAAGAATTTCTTTGGACAAGAACTTCCATATTTATTAATTTCTAATTTTTCTCTTTTTAAAACTTCATTTGAAGAAGTTCGTAAATTATTAAAAGGAACTCCAAGCGGAGAAACTTTACTTAAATATAAATCTTTTTCTTTTGCTTCTGAAAGTTTTGCAATAGTATCATCATCAACAGTTGTTGCTTCAGGAACCAATAAAAATGGCGATCCCCAACCGATTGCATCTAAATCGTAATTTTCTAATAAAAATTGATGTTCTTCTCCAGTTCCAACACCACCTTGTGCAGTAATTTTTACATTTGGTAAATTTTTAGGAACTGTTTTTCCTTTTTTCTCTAAAGCAGAAAATGCAATATCTTGAGTTTCTTTCGCTAAAGCTTCTTTTCCTTCTTTAAATTCTTGTAAAATCGGTCCAAGAAGTAAACCTTCTGTTGCAAAAGCATGTCCTCCACAATTTAAACCAGATTCAATTCGATATTCAGAAACCCAAATTCCTTTTTTTGCTAAAAATTTTCCTTGAATCATTGCAGAACGATAATCACTTACTTTTAAAATGATTTTCTTTTTAATATTTCCGTTTGCATCTGGATAAAAATCTTCAAATTTCTCAATATAACTGTATAGCCTAGGATTCATTCCAGCAGACAATACAAGAGAAGAATTTAGATCACTTTCCGCAAAACCTTTTAAAGAAAGATGTCCATCATTAAATTCAGAAGGTAAAGGCTCTTTTCCGTCAAAGTTTGCTTTATCTACTTTTGTCATGATATTTACATCAATTGAACCATGACTTAAATGTTCATCTAACCAAGATTTAATTGTATCACTATTTAAGTTTTCATCAGCAAATTCCACTAATTTATTCTTAATATTTGAAAACTTTGGTAGTGTTTCGATATAATCATTTAATGATTTTGTATTTGTAGAAATTTCTTGTTTAAAATCTTCAAATTTTGTTTCTACAATTTTCTGAACATTATTCAAATAATCTTTAATTCTATTTGCTCTTGCATAAATATCTTTTGAACTATATTTTTGAAAAGGTAAAGAATATTTCTTTGCGTAATGCTCGTTCATTTGCTCCACCAAAATATCATCTACGATTGACATTACTGATGAGATTCCGTAATGTGCCACTTTGATTGGAGAATCAATTGTGTAGGCAAGTCCCATTACTGGAATATAAAAATTATGTGCTTCTTTTCTGTCCATTTTTCCATTAATTATAGACTTCCAAAGGACAGTTAAATATTTTAAATAAACTATGATTTTTATCATTATGAGTGTAATGATTTGATTTTTAATATTTTGTGTAAATTGTTGTTTTTGAGTCTTTCAAGAAAATTGTTAAAAAAGGTGAATATTTTATATATTCATTAGCAAAAGAATTTAATTTTAAAAATCTATAAAAAATGAAAAAAGTTTTTTATTTCTTACTTTTTACTATTGTTACTATTTTTTCTTGTGATTCAGATGATTCTTCTTCCAATGACGATTATATTTCTCCTGCTTTGGAATATTATATTCATTATGAAATAAATGGAGAAGAACATATTTTAGATTCCTATTCTGCTTATCGTTTAGAAAATGGAAAAATTCAGGTTTCAGGTTTTTCTCTTGACGGAAAATATGGAATTAGTTTTCAGTTTTTTGAAGAAGGAAATTATGGAAATATAAATTGTTCTTATGTAAATTCTGAAGGAATTATAATTTCAACACCTATAGGTGAGGAAAAGAAATTGGATGCAATTTTTAATTTTGAATTAAAAGAATTCAATGAACAGAATAAAATTATAAATGGTAATTTTTCAGGGACACATATTGATGAATTTACAAATGAATTAATTGAAATAAAAGGAGATTTTAATCTGTTGTTTGTTGAAAATGAAATGTCTACAGTTGGAGATATTTATTTAAATGCAAAAATGAATGAACAAACATGGAATTCGATTAATCAACCATTTTTTAATGCTGCAAATAATACGTCTATTTATCATGGATCCAATGAAACAGGTCACGTGATTTCTATTTCTTTTCCAACAAACTATGAAAATAATTTATTCTTAGCAGAAGTAGGAACTTATCAATTTACAAATGAAGATATGAATGAAGCATATTCGATTATGTTGGTAAAAGTCACAGAAAATGAGCAAGAAATAATTCAATTACCGATTATTGATGAAGGGACTTTAACGATTGATGAAATTATTGAAAATGGAACTTTTAAAAGAGTGAAAGGAACTTTTAGTTTTAATACAAATGATAATGGAACTGTAATTTCAATAACAGAAGGAGAGTTTAATCTAAATTATTCTTATAATTTACCAAACTAAATAATCAAAAAAGCTGTTCCTAATCAAGGAAACAGCTTTTTTTAATTATGAAAAAATCAGAATAGTTTCATTTAAAATTGATATCTCACTCCAACTTGTGCTTTCCATCTTGAGTTTACTTGATCAACAACCCAAGGTGTTTGTGTGATATTGTTAAATTGATATACAGGTTGGTTATTTTCTATTCCAACAAAATCAATTAAACTAAAACTTGAATTCACTACATTAGGTACATAAACTAATCTTCCCCAATCATTATTGATGAAGTTCAATACATTCAACATATCAAATGAAAAACTCAAAGCTTTTCCTTTGTTTAATTTTGTTGTGTATTCCCATTTCATATCTAATTGGTGATTCCAAGGTGTTTTTGCACCATTTCTTTCAGCATATTTTCCTCTTCTTTCTGATAAATAATCATTTCCAGAAATATATCTATCTAAGTTTTCCCATTGTTGTTCTGCACTTACGACAACATTTCCTGAAGCATCCGTAATATCTCTTAAATTAATTTCATTCGCTGATGCTGGAACATAAAGTAAATCGTTCTTTGAAGAACCATCTTGATTTACATCTCCTGCATAAATAAAAGAATATGGACTTCCAGAAGTTCCTGTGTAAAGTAGAGAAACTAGAAGATTGTTCTTTTCATTTAAATTAAAATTGAAAGAATGTGAAGAAACAATTTTGTGTCTTAAATCAAAGTTTGAATAAGATAAATCTGGGTTATTTGCATCAATTGCTTGATTCCATTCAAAATTTGCTGCATTTGAATTTCTTACCGTACTTGAAATATCTTTACTTTTTCCATAAGTATAACCAATATATCCGTTATAATTTCTGTACGTTTTATTCACTCCAAAAGTTACATTATAACGATATCCTTGGTCTGTATTTGTCAACAAGAAAACATTGGTAAAGTTTTTATTAATCTTAATATCTTCACCTTTTGAAGTAAAATATTCTCTTCCATCAGCTCCTGAAAAGTTTGCTTTTTCATCTTTTCTATTAATAGATTGAAAGAAAATTCCATTGATTACTTTTGAATAAGTTCCTTCTAATGAAAGATTCCATTCATTTGGTAATCTTACTTCTAAAGCTAAATTACTTTTCCATTCTCTTGGTAATTTAAAATCATTGTCAATTAAATTAATCTCTGTAAGATTTGGTTGTTGAGAAGCTAAATCTCCAAGATTTTCAACGATAGTTTGTGTTCCATCAGGACGAATATCAATATTAAAATACTCTGTTCCTGAAATATATTCTGCATAAGCAAACCATAAATAAGGTATTCTACCTGAGAATAAACCAGTTCCTCCACGAAGTTTAAAATTTCTATTTTGATCGATAAAATAATTAAATCCTAAACGTGGATTAAATTGTGGCGCTTTTGAAATTTTGTTTGTAAAATGCGCAAATTCAGGTGTGTTTTTTACTTCTTGACTAATTGGTAAATCTTCCGTTAAAAATTGGAAATCTAAACGAGCTCCAGCTAAAACAGAAAATCTGTCCGAAACTCTATAATAATCTTGTGCATAAACTGCTCCTTCAAAGATTTTTAAAGTTGCCGATGGTTCATTACTAACAAAATCATATGTATTATTTGAAATATGATAAACTCCTCGAATTCTTGATGGTCTATCATTTAAGAAATTATCCACAGATTTATATTGCCATCTTCCATTCCAAGCAGAAAGAAATCCATAATCCACAGTGTTATATTGCGCAAATCCACCAAAAGTTAAAGAGTGATTGTCTTTAAAAACAGAAAGTTTATTAGAAACTTGGAATGTGTTTAAATCTGTTCCATAAACAGAAGCTTCACGATAAGTTCCTGCAAAAATACTGTTTGAATTTTCCGAAATATCAATATGTGGGAAAATTCTTCCATCAAAATTTCTGTCTTCTTTTACCTTATTATATCCAAAACTAAAAACATTAGAAATTCCATTTGAAAAATTCGATTTTAGTTCTAAAGCCAAACTATTTGCAATACTTTCATGTCTATATCCTTGATTCCCAAAATTGAAAACTGAAGCGTTCCATTCTAAATTATCTGCATAACTTTTTACAAAATTATTTCGAACAGTTAATTTGTGAACATCTGAAATATTATAATCCAAACGAGCAAATAATTTTGAACTAGCAGTTTTTATATTTGCATCTGTATACGTTCCAGGATCATAACCATAATCATTGATTAACTTTTGCGAAATTGCTTCTACAGTTTCCAAAGAAATATTTGAAGAAGAAGAACCTGGAGCATTTAAGACAGGCGTATTTGATAATGCTTGCTCAAAATTTACGAAGAAGAAAAGTTTGTCTTTTTTCAAAGCTCCTCCAAATGAAGCTCCTATTTGCACATCATAGAAATCTTCAATTTTTTGTTTAATTCCTTCAGCATATTTTCCAACTAAAAGCTGATTATTTCCATATCCATATACTTCCGAACGAAAATCATTCGTTCCGTTTTTTGTTACTAAATTGATATTTGCTCCTGTAAAATTTCCAATACTTACATCAAAAGGAGCAACTTTTACCGAAAGTTCTTTAATAGCACCAAGTCCAATCGGTTGTGATCGAGATAAACTTCCAGGAGTTCCATTTGCAGAAGATCCAGCAGCTCCACTTGCAGGTTCTTGAAAACCAACAACATCGTTATTTGCGATTCCATCGATGTTTAAATTGTTGAATCTGTTACTCGCTCCAGCAAACGAGTTTAAGTTGGATTCTGGTAAGTTTTTTGTCAAATCTTGTATAGAACGACTAATTGTAGGAGTTTTCTGCAATGTTTTTGCGGTTAACAATGTTTCATTTCCTTTTTTATTTGTCGTTTTATTTACTTTCACTTCTACTTCTCCAAGAGAAACATTATCTTCATTCAGCACAAAATCTTGATAACTAATTTCTCCTAAATTAACAGCGAAATCTGTAATTATAATGGTTTGAAAACCTAAAAAAGATACTTCAATTTTATATTTTTTTGAAGGAGGAAGATTGTTAATGATATAAAATCCATTTTGATTAGAACTTCCACCATAACGGAAATTTGTCTCTGTATCCGTTACTAAAATTGTTGCTTCTTCAATAGGCAAGTTTAAATCGTCCTTGACGGTTCCTTGTAAGGTTCCTGTAGTCTCTTGAGCAATGACGAAGGTGCTCATCATAAGAAAGATAATTAAACCAAATCTTTTAATCATTTTTTAGGGTTTTATTTTAAAAATTCATGATTTGGTCTAGAGAAATGGTCTTTCCTTACAGTAAATTAAAATTAAATTAATGTTATTTTAACAAATAATTAACGAATTAAAACTTCCTGATTTTACTTATGTTTTGATTTTTAGAGTTTTAAGTTTTGAAATAAATTTTAGTCGTAAAAAAATGAAAAAAGTAACAAAAAATGTAAAGTTTCTTTTTAAAAAACGACTATAAATACTTGAATGTGTAAAAATTTAACTTTCAGTATAACTTATTGTGTGTGAATCTTACATACTGAGCGTTAAATCACTATATTCATTCCGAACAAAAAATATTGAAAATTATAGAAGGGTTTAAAGTATCAGCTATTATCAAACCAAAATAACCTAATGATAATTATTAATATTTAACTAAAATGAAGAAAAGTTTACTTTGTGTGGCAGTTGCTGCGACACTTTTCAGTTGTGGAAACAACGACAAGAAAAAAGAAGTTGTAAAAGAGAAAGAAAAAGAAGAAGTTGTAAATGAATATGAAGCTGTGGATGCACAAGCTCGTCAATTATTTGGAGCTTTAAAAGGTGTAGCTGAAAATACAGCAAATCCTTTAACAGCAGAAAAAATAGCTCTAGGAAAAGCTTTATATTTTGAGAAAAAACTTTCAAAAGATAATACACAAAGCTGTAATACATGTCATGATTTAAAAACTTATGGTGTGGATAATCAAGCTTTTTCTATGGGGAATGACGGAAAGTTAGGAGGAAGAAATTCTCCAACAACTTTTA
Organism: Aureivirga marina; assembly: GCF_015767265.1. Classification (GTDB taxonomy): domain Bacteria; phylum Bacteroidota; class Bacteroidia; order Flavobacteriales; family Flavobacteriaceae; genus Aureivirga; species Aureivirga marina. The sequence goes on along the minus strand of NZ_JADPIB010000005.1, from coordinate 365,893 downwards.
ATGCAGCTTTCCATGTTGCGCAATTTTGGGATGGAAGAGAACCAGATGTGGAAGCACAAGCTGGAGGACCAATTTTAAATCCTGTGGAAATGGCAATGCATAGTAAAGAAGCAGTAATTGAGCGTCTTTCAGAAATTGATAGTTATAAAGAAATGTTTGCAAAAGCATTTCCAGAATCAAAAGAAGCAATTACATATGATAACGTAAAGAAAGCTTTAGGTGCTTTTGAAAGAAAGCTTGTGACGCCTTCTCGCTTTGATGATTATATTGCTGGTGACGATCATGCTTTAACAGACAAAGAGAAAAAAGGACTTCAAACATATATGGAATCTGGATGTATTTCTTGTCACTCTGGAACTTTATTAGGTGGAAATATGTATCAAAAATTCGGTTTATTTGATGATTATTGGAAGCATACAAAAAGTGAAAAAGTGGATTTAGGAAAGTTTGAAGTAACAAAAGAAGAAGCAGATAAATATGTTTTTAAAGTTCCTTCTTTAAGAAATATCGAAAAAACTGGTCCTTATTTCCATGATGGAAGTGTAAAAAGTTTAACTGAAGCTGTAAAAATTATGGCAAAAGTTCAAGCAAATAAAGACTTAACAGAAACACAAACAGAGGAAATTATTGCATTCTTGAATACTTTAACTGGTGAATTGCCAGCTGACGTGAGAGAATAACATTGTTTTAGTAGTTATCAAAAAATTGCTTAGAAAAAGGGAATTCTGAATAATGCTTTATTACAAAGCATTATTCAGAAATAAATTGTATTTGTACTGAATTTTAAAAACCGAAATGATTTCTTCTAAAACATTTTCTTGTTTCCAAAAATCATCTTCTACTTTGTGAATTACTGCATAACTTTTATGTTTTATTAAATCTAAATCTTTAAAATCTTTTGGAAATCCACGTGGTGCAGTTTTTAATTTTTCTCCATAAATTTCAGGAAAAACTTTTTGAAACTTTTCATCATGAATAATAGCTTTAAACTCTTCAGGATATTCAAAAATTTCTGTTCGAATTGCTTTTAATTCTTTTGCTTGTGGTCTATAAATTCCTCCTCCAATAAAAGATTTTCCAGGTTCGATATGCACATAATATCCTGCTTGCTCACTTTTTCTTCCATTTCCAGAAATAAATGCTCCAAAATTTAATTTATATGGATCTTTATTATTAGAAAAACGAATATCACGATTTAAACGAAACATACAATCTTTAGAAGAAATTGTCATTATAGATTCGTCAAACTTTCTAATTTTTGAAATCAAAGCATCAATTAAAAGTGCATATTCTTCTCTAGCTTCTGTATATGTTTTTTTATTTTCATGAAACCAATCACGATTGTTATTTTTTTCTAACTTGCTTAAAAAACTTAGGATTAATTCTAATTTCATTATAAAAATATTTTCCTGTTAAAATAATTAATATTTTTGAGAATTAAAGTGTAAAAATTGTTTCATTTAAAAAGAAAAATATGAGTTTTTTAGTTGCAGAATGGCGAAAACTAGCCATTTTTAATTATGAAGTAAATCCTACAATTTTAGAAAAATATGTTCCGCATGGAATGGAATTAGATTTATGGAATGAGAAATGTTACGTAAGTTTAATTGGTTTTATGTTTTTAAATACAAAACTTCTTGGAATAAAAGTTCCTTTTCATACAGATTTTGAAGAAGTAAATTTGCGTTTTTATGTAAAAAGAAAAGAAGAAGGAGAGTGGAAGAGAGGAGTTGTTTTTATTAAAGAAATTGTACCAAAACCAGCTTTAACTTTTGTCGCAAATACAGTATATAATGAAAATTATGAAACCATGGAAATGCGTCATAATTGGCAAGAAGATGCAGAAAATCGTAAAGTTGCATACCAATGGAGAAAGAAAAATGGTTGGAATTCCATTGCTGTAGTTGCAGAAAAAGAAGGAAAAGATTTGTTAGAAGGAAGCGAAACAGAATTTATTACAGAACATTATTGGGGGTATGCAAAAATTAATGAAACTTCTACCAATGAATATGAAGTTACACATCCAAGATGGAAAACGTATGATGTGTTAAATTATAAATTAGATGTTGATTTTGAAGAAATTTATGGAGAAGAATTTTCGTTTTTAAATCAACAAGAACCTTCTTCTGTAATGTTGGCAGAAGGTTCTGAAATTACAGTAGAAAATAAAATAAAGATTACATAAAACAAAAGCCCTTTTTTAGGGCTTTTTACTCCATCACTTCTCTTATCGGTTTAACATATGTTCCCTTTGCATGTAAAGTCGCTAGATCATCATTCCATTCAATAATTAATTCAGAATTTGTAATAATAATTCTGTAATCTGTACCTTTTTCTCGCATATTGCATTTTAAAGCTTTTGTCATTTTATTATCTCCATCAGGAGTAGCAAATTGTACAAACCAGCAATCTTCTTTTCCATAGATAGATTCGAAATTTGTTGTAATAGATTCATTTTTTTCAAAAATAGATTTTGTCACAACTTTATTCGTATTTTCTTTACAATCTTCATGCATGAAATGTGTCAATCGAAAATTAGAAATTGGACATGTACTTTGGTTGATTATCTCAAATTTTTTAATTCCAGAATAATTCATTTGTCGTATTTTTTTTAATCTTACTCTATTTAAAATTAGGCTTTTCAGATTTCGCCTTTCCTCAAGTTTTTTTCAAGTAATAATATAGGGAAAAAATCAGTTGAAGTCAATTTAAAATTTTGTAAATAAATGAGTTAACTATCTGTTTTTTAACTAAAATATTTCTAAAAAATTAACCTAAAATAAAATTGAAATTCTATTCTTAATGTTAAAATGAAGTTTGAAACAGACTTGTATGTTTTTTACGCAATTTTTATCTTTGTAAAATGGGTAAAAAGCAATCTGTAAAAGAAAGAATTATTAAGACAGCTTCTGATTTATTTTATAAACAAGGTTATACAAATACTGGGATAAATCAAATTATCAAAGAGGCAGAAGTTGCAAAAGCAAGCATGTATCAACATTTTCGTTCGAAAGAAGAAATTGCGGTTGCTTTTTTACAATATCGTCATCTTTTTTGGATGGAAAATATGATACAGTTTGTAGGAGAGGAAGAAAAAGATGTAAAACAGAAATTGGCGAAGATTTTTGATTTTTTAAAATCTTGGTTGGAAGAAATGAATTATATTGGATGTGCGTTTCAAAATATTGTCACAAATTTAAAACCAGAGGAAAATTCTATCAAAGAAGAAGTAATTTTTCATAAATCTTTTTTAGAAAATTGGATTTTAAAAGAATTGGAAAATTCTCCCTATAAAATTATAAGTGAAGAACTTTCCAAAGAGATTATGATTTTAATTGAAGGAGCTATTATTTTAAGTCAAATTCATGGAAATAGTTCTCCAATTGAAAATGCTAAAAAAGCATATTATAAAGTTTTAAAATAAATTAATTTTTAAAAAGTTCAATTGTAAAATCCAAAAGTTCTGTTCCTCCAGATTTTCCATGTCCTGGAACAACAATTTCTAAATTTGGATATTTATTTTTAATCTTTAATACCGTATTTGACCAAGCATTTATATTTGCGTCTCCTGTAAAACCTTTTCCAGCACCAACTCTTTTAACCAAACATCCTCCAAATAAAGCATTTTCATTTGGAATATATCCAACCACATTGTCTTTTGTGTGACCTTCTCCGAAATATTCTGTAATCACAGAATTTTTTCCAATTTCAAGTTCGATTTTTTCTGAAAAAACATGATTTGGTACTATTTTAATATTTTTTTCATTTGCTAAATTAATTGTCTTTTCACTTCCATAAGAAGCAATGTTTTTCTGATGAAATTGTTCTAAACCTCCTAAACAATCTTCGTGAAAATGTGTTACAACAATTGCTTTAACAGTTTTATTTTGTTTTTCAACCCAATTAATTAATTCTTCCGAAGCTTTATTATTTGTAGGAGTATCAAAAATTATTGCTTCGTCATTTTCAATATAAATCATTCCATTACAAGGAACATTTCCAAAATCTTCTGTTTGTAAATAAGATATATGTGTGAAAATATTCTCAGAAAGTGGCTGAATTTTTAAAGTTTCTGAAGCATATTCTTTTGAGTTTGTACAACTAAAAAAAGCAATAGAAATCAGAAATAGGAATGCTATTTTTTTCATGATAATTTTAAAATGTTATGAATTCTTCTCAAAGATACAATAATAATTAAGAGTAAAAGACGCTTTTTATAAATATAAAATCCAATATGTTTTTTTAATTTTTAATTCCTGTATTATATATTAATAAATAACCAAAACTTATTTTAATTATAGAAATTTCCACTTTTTCTTAAATACTAAAGAAATTCACTTTTTTACTTCAAAAAAATAACAGTTTCTACATGAAAAATTATAAAATAAATAACTGAAATTTAAATATTTGGATTTATCTTCAAAAGGTTAAAAAAAGCATTTTAAATCAATTAATTGTTTCATCACTTTAGATAGAGTGTAAAATGACTAGGAAAATAGAGATTATAGAACCAAATAGCTTTGAAGCTGAAAACCATTTTTATCCAAAAGCTTTAAATGCGCAATTGCATCGAATGATTGGGCATTTTTTCAATATGGAACATGATAGAATTGCAGAACGATTTTGTCATTTGAATCCGCAAGTTAGCAAAGAAAAACTTCTAGAATTATTAAAATATCAGTGTAAACATTTCTTTTGGGGAGGTTCAGATTTGTTTTATGTAACGACCGAAATGGGAAATCGAAAAATGGTTGTTTTAGAAACAAATTCGTGTCCTTCTGGTCAAAAATCAATGCCAAATAGTAATGAATCTAATGAACATCGTGGATATAAAGCTTTGATTAAGAAATCATTTCTTCCAGCTTTAAAAAATAAAAGATTACCAAAAGGAGCATTGGCGGTAATTTATGATAAAAACTATATGGAAGTTACTGGTTATGCTTCGACAATTGCTGATTTAACTGGAGAAAAAGTTTATTTAATTCCACATTTTAATAAGGAAGAAAGTTATATCACTTTTGAAAATAAAGTGATGATTTTAGAACAAAATGATGAGAAAATTCCAATTAGAGCAGCTTTTCGTTATGTAACACAAAAACCTTGGAATCGAATTCCGACAACTTCTAAAACATTTATTTATAATTCTACTTTGGTTTGTTTGGCTGGTGGAAGAAATAAACTTTTAGCAAATAAGGCATACGAAATTTTTAATGCTGAAATTGCAGAATCGGGTTTAAAAATAAATGTGCCAGAGACAATTAAAGATGTTAATAAACTAGAAATTCCTCTTTGGATTCAGAAATTTGGTGGAAAAGCTGTAATTAAAAATCCATATTCCAATGCAGGACAAGGAGTTTATACGATTACAAGTGAAAAGGAATTGCAAAATTTCATGGATTTAGAGCATTCTTATGATCAATTTATTGTACAAAGTTTAATTGGACATTATAATTGGAGTTCGACAAGCCAACATGGAAAATTTTTTCATATTGGAACAATGCCAAATAAGAAAGGAAATATTTTTATTGCAGATTTAAGAATGATGGTTTATTCTTCTCCGAAAGGATTTGCCCCAGGTGCTTTATATGCGAGAAGAGCGAGAACTCCTTTGGAAAAAGATTTGCCAGAAGATAGTTGGAAAGTTTTGGGAACGAATCTTTCGATAAAATTAGATGAAAATAAATGGGATTCGGATACTTCACGTTTATTATTGATGGATCAAAAAGATTTTAATTCGCTTGGTTTAGGAATTGACGATTTGATTGAAGCCTATATTCAAACAATTTTAACAATCATTTCAATAGATAAAATGGCGAAAACATTATTAAATAAAAAAGGCGCTTTTCGAAAAAAACTTTTTGCATTTTTAGATAATGATGAAGTACTTTTGAGCGAAATAATGTGTTGAAAAATATAGAAAGGATGCAAATTGTATCCTTTTATTTTTCTTCTTTTGTTGTGATTTTTACTTTCATAATTTCTTCTTGTTTATCACATTCTCCATCGTTTTCTAAAAAAGTTTCAAACGTCTTTTTTAAAGCATTTAATTCTTTGATTTTTTTATCTAATTCTTCAATTTTTTGTGTAAGAAATTTTTTACGAAATTCTGTATCGTTTTCATGATTTTCCAGATTATCAAGAATTTCTTTACATTCAGAAAGTTTTAATCCATGTTTTTTCATGTCTAAAACTAATTTAATTCGTTCTACATTTTCATCTCCATATTCTTTATAATTATTGTATTCATAAGGTTGAGAAACATTTTTAACCAATCCCATTTTCTCATACAATCTCACTGTATCCCTTGATACGCCTGTGATTTTTGCAAGTTGTCCAATTTTCATAAATGTTAAATTTTAAAAAAGATTAAAAAAAGTTGAAAAATCATTTGACTATTGACTATAGTCCATGGTTTATCTTTGCAAATGTAAATTAAAAAATAACCATTTATGAGATTAATATATCTATTAACATTGTTTTTAACGATTCCTAATTTTCTGTTTTCACAGAATGTTGTTACAGAAGAGTCTTTAGTTGAATTTAAAATTTCTAATATGGGAATTAATTCTGTAAAAGGAACAATTTCTGGAATGACAGGAGAAGTTTTTTTAGATGAAAAAAACATTGAAAATTCGAGAATTAATATTTGTCTTGAAGTCGCAACGATTCAAACCAAAAACAAAGGAAGAGATAAGCATTTAAAGAAGGAAGATTTTTTTGATATTGAAAACTTTCCAAATATTTGTTTTACATCTAAAACTATTGAAAAATTTAATGGAAAATTTATTGCAAAAGGAATATTACAGATTAAAAATAGAAAAAAAGAAGTAGAAATTCCTTTCACTTTTAATTCAGAATCAAATGAAATAATAGGAAATTTTTCTATAAAAAGAACAGACTTTGGAGTTGGACCAAAAGGTGGATTTATGGTTGGGAAAACAGTAGAAATAACAAAAGTTTTGTGTAAACTAAAATCATAAATCATGAAAAGAAATAAAATTATTTATTGGGTTTTTACTGGATTATTTTCTTTAGGAATTTTAAGTGCTGTAGCAATGTATTTTATGAATTATACTGAAATTACATTGTCTTTCGAGAGTTTAGGTTTTCCTGCTTATTTAGTTTATCCGTTGGCGATTGCGAAGTTTTTAGGAATTATTGCGATTTTACAAAAGAAGTTTCCTTTGCTTAAAGAATGGGCGTATGCTGGATTTACATTTAATTTGTTACTCTCAGCTTTAGCGCATTTTATGAAAAATGATGGAGAAACATTTGGACCTATTTTGATGTTAGTTTTGATGTTGATTAGTTATGTTTTTGAAAAGAAAATGGATTATAAAAAGGTAAAGTGATGCAACTAATTGAGTTAAAATTTATCAAATTAAAAGAAGATTCATCAAGTTTTTTAAAGAAGAGAAAACATTTTATGGAAGAAAGAAAAGAATTGTATGAAGCATTGAATTTTAGTTTATTTAAATCGTTTTTTTCTTTTCCTAAAAAGCAATCGAAAAATGTATATGTAGAAGTAATTACTTGGAAAAGTTTGGAAGAAAAAAAGAAATTAGAAAGTCAATTACAATTTTCACCAATTTTTCAAAATTATACTTCAAGTTTTTCCGTTTTAGGTTCCTATTTAATTCATCCAGAAAATGATGCTCTTTTTGATTTTAAAAGTTTACAACAAGAAAAATATGTTATAGAATTTGCTGTAAGAACAATTAAAGCTTCGAAAAGAAAAATATTTCCTCAGAAGAAAAATGAATTTCTTTCTACGTTTAGAAATCATCAAGGATATATTTTAGATCAGGAATTTAAAGCGATGCATCAGGATAAAAATGTGTTATTTTTTATTTGGGATTCTGAAGAGAATTTTAAAAAAGCAGGAAATAAAGTGAAAAAATCATTGAAATTAATTTTGAAAACATTGCAATATTTTCGATTGATAAAACAAGAGAATTTTCAGGTAGGAAAATATATAAAGGAGGTTTGATTTATTGAAATGGCAAGCTGTTTTAGTAATGTAAAGGTTGAATTTGAGAGAATTCAGCCTTTTTTGATGTTTTATTTTTAAAATAAATAAAAAGGTATGATTTTTATTAAGACTAAATAACTGTAAGAAGAATTGGAATAATCATAATAATATGAAATTTAATAATCAACTTTTTATATAAAAATAAAATTTTAAGGATTTTTAACAGAATTCACCTAGAATTTTGAAGAGGGATTCTAAATACTTTAATAAAAGATATTTGAATTTTGATAAAATAAAATTGTAATGTGCATATTTTTATTTAAAATTTATTTATTTTGTCATTTTAACTTAAAATTATAATTATTTCTAAATTTTTTATGAAAAAAATTACCCTCGTTTTTTTTATGCTATTTGTCTACGTAGCAGTAGCGCAAACGCATACTATTGTGGTGCATCCGAATAATCGTGTTGCTTCACTACAAATGACCCCAGAAGAATACCAAAGTTGGAAAGCAAATGATGATTTTGGAGATAACACCAAAAGATATGCTTTAACCCAAGATTTATATCAAAAATTTGGAGATGACTTTGATTTTATTTTTTACGTTTTAAACGAAGATAATGTACCCTCTACATTAAATTACTATGGAAAATTAATTGGAGTTTCAAACGACATTCAAGGAATTGGCTCTAATATCTATGATAATTCAGGAAATCATGGATCAAACGGAAAATTACAAGCAATTATGCAATTAAGTTCAAAAAGTAGTATTCAAAATGGACCTGCTTTACACGAATTGATGCATAATTGGGGAAATTATATTCTTACAACAGATGTTCCAGGTCACTGGGGATATACTGGAGGAAGTGGAAAAGGACAATTAGGAGGTTTTAAACAAAGCACACTAGTTGAAAATGGAAATAACAGCTATACTGTAGGAAGTTTTGGTTTGAATGCAAATGGTGGAAATTCGGTTCCATTTACTGATTTAGAACTTTATTTAATGGGATTAATTCCAGCTTCTGATGTAGAAGATTTCGATGCTTTTACAGGAATTACAAATTTACAGTATAATCCAAATGGAACAGATACGTTTACAGCTGCTACTAGAGTAACGCATAATGGAGCAACAATTGTAGCAGAACATGGAGCTAGAGTTCCTGATTATCAGACTTCTCAAAAAGAGTTTAAATTGCTTACCATAGTCTTAACAGATACGCCATTGACAGACGAAGAATGGGATGTTTATGATGGACATGTAGAAAGATTTGGAAGAAATGGAGATAATGGAATTGCAGGAAACTATAATTTTTGGGAAGCAACAAACGGATTAGCAACTTTAGACGTAGATAATATTTCGGATGATGTAGAAACACCTACACCAATTATTTTAGAAGAAATGGCTTCTGGTATTGTGGATGTTTCTCAAGGATTAATTACAAGTGGAGATATTGATGGAGATGGAGATATTGATTTATTTGTTGCAGGAAGATTAGCAAATGAAACAACTGTTTCTAAGATTTATAAAAATAATGGAGTTGGAACATTTACAGAAGATACTTCAAATAATATTCCTGCTTTTCGAAGAGGAACAGCAGATTTTGGAGATGTTGATGGAGATAACGATTTAGATTTGGTTGTTTCAGGAATTTCAAATGGAATTTTAACCGCAAAACTTTACTTAAATGATGGAGCAGGAACATTTAGTGAAGCTGCAACACAACCAGAATTTGTAAATGTTTTTGAAGGAAGTACAGAGTTAGTTGATATTGATGGAGATAATGATTTAGACATTGTTTTAACAGGAAAATACAATCAATTTGCAAATACAAACTTTACTGGATTATATAGAAATAACGGTTCAGGAGAATTTACTTTAATCGAAAATACAAATTTACCTAATGTAGGGTTTGGTGAAATTGCATTTTTAGATGTTGATGGAGATAATGATATGGATGCTGTAATTTCTGGAGAGACTAATCAAGATTTAAATGGAGCGACAATTAAAGTTACAAAGCTTTATAAAAATAATGGTTCAGAAGTATTTACGGAAGCTGAATCTTGGGAAGGAATGTTTAGATCAAATATTTCTGTAGGAGATATTGATAATGATAATGATTTAGATGTAATTGTTTTCGGTTATGTCCCTTCTGCTTATTTAAGTAAAACGATTGTTTTAAAAAATAATGGAACAGGAACTTTAGTAGAAGATGAGCAAGCGCATGTTGTAAATGCTTCAAGAGGTGATTCTGCTTTAAAAGATTTTGATAATGATGGTGATTTAGATTTAATCATCACAGGATATGCAAGTACGGGAAATAGTTCAAATATTACATTTACGAAGCTTTATGCTAATATTGATGGTAAATTTTATTATGTATCAAGTTCTATTTTAAACGAAGTAAATACTAGTAAATTAGTTGTTGAAGATATTGATGGAAATGGATTAAATGATTTAATTATTGTAGGAAGTACGTATGCTAATAGTGTTACAACGCCATATACGGATGTTTATAAAAATATTACAGATGTTGAAACTGCAATTCCAAATTATTCTTTAGATCCAATTACAGCTGAATGTTCGTATAATTATACTACTCCACCAACAATTACAACAGTTGGAGGAGAAACAGTAACAGGGACAACTACAGATAATACGAACTTTACAAGTGCAGGAACACATCAAATTACTTGGAATTTTGAAGAAACTTCTGGAACAACTTTTTCTGTAGTTCAAGAAATTATTATTGAAGATAATACAAATCCTACAATTCCTTCTCTAGAAATAATTACTGCGGAATGTGAATATACAGTTGTAACAAATCCAACTACAACAGATAATTGTGCTGGAACAATTACAGGAGAAACTACTGATAATACTACTTTCAACACAGCTGGAACATATTATATTACTTGGATTTTTGATGATGGAAATGGAAATTCTGTTGAACAATCACAAACAATTGTAATTCAAGATACAACAGATCCAGTAATTCCAACTTTAGCACCAATAACAGCAAGTTGTTCTTATACATTTACTGAAATGCCAACAACGACAGATAACTGTGCTGGAGAAATTACAGGAACAACAACAAATCCTTTAACATATAATATTGTTGGAGAACACACTATTACTTGGACATTTGATGATGGAAATGGAAACAGTGTACAACAAACACAAACTGTTACAATTGAAAATGGAACAGGAGATTTAACTGCGCCAACTTTAGCACCAATTACAGCGGAATGTTCTTATGAGTTTGAAGAATTTCCAGTAGTTGTAGATGGATGTGCAGGAGATATTACAGGAACAACAACAGATGAAACTTCTTTTACAGATCTTGGAGCTCATGAAGTAACATGGACATTCGAAGATGGAATTGGTAATTCTGTTCAAGCTGTACAATTAATTATTATTCAAGATACTGAAGCTCCAGAAGAACAAGATTTAGATCCAATTGTTGCAAATTGTTCTTTAACAATTACAGAAATGCCAATTGCTATTGATGAATGTGCTGGTGAAATTACAGGAACAACAACAGATGATTTATCTTTTACAGAAGTTGGAGATTATTCTATCACTTGGACATTTGATGATGGAAATGGAAATACAAAAGAAGTAATTCAAGAAATTACAATTAATGGTGAAGGTGATTTTGTTGCTCCAGTTTTAGAAACTATTAATGCAAATTGTTCATATACAGTAGAAGAAGCACCAGTAATTGTTGGTTCTTGTGCAGGAGATATTACAGGAGAAACTTCTGATGCGACATCTTTTGATACAGCAGGAACTCATACAATCACATGGACATTTGATGATGGAAATGGAAATATTGTAGAGTCTGTTCAAACAGTTATTATTACTGTGGAAGAATTTACTGCTCCAACTTTAGAAACAATAGAAGCAAATTGCTTTTTAGATGCAGTAGAAGCTCCAGTTGTTGAAGATGGATGTGTTGGAACAATAACAGGTGTTACACCAGATGATACAACTGATTTCCATTCTCCAGGAGAATATACAATAACTTGGTATTTTGATATCGGAGATGGAAACGAATATCAATCTGTACAAACAATTATAATTACAGGAACGCCTTTAACGGCTCCAACATTAGCTCCTATTAATGCAAATTGTTCTTATACATTTACAACAAACCCAACAACTGAAGGTTGTGATGGAACTGTTACTGGAACAACAACAGATGATACGGAATTTACAAGTGTTGGAACGTATGAAGTTGTTTGGAATTTCACAGATGTAAGTGGAGCAGTAGTACAATCTACTCAAACAATTACAATTACTGATAATGAAGCTCCAATTATTCCTACTTTAGAACCGATCACTACTTCTTGTTCTTATACAATGGAAAATGCACCAACTACAACTGATAATTGTTCTGGTGTGATTACAGGAGAAACTTCAGATGATTTAACTTTCACAGGAAATGGAGAATATCAAATTACATGGACTTTTACTGATGCTAGTGGAAATAGTGTGGAAGCAGTTCAAACGGTGAATCTTGTAGATGATAATGAAGCACCTCAAATTTCAGACTTAGAGCCTCAAAATATTAGTTGTGGAGTGAATATTGAAACTCCTGTAGCAATGGATAATTGTTCTGGTGAAGTAGAAGGAACTACAACAGATGATTTAGATATTTCAGAAGTTGGTACATATATAATAACTTGGACTTTTGAAGATGAAAATGGAAATACAACTTCTGTTGACCAAACAATTATTATTGAAGATACAGAAGGTCCTATGATTCCTGTTATTCCTGTTACAAATGCACAATGTGAATTTACTGTTACTCAAATTCCTTATGCACCAGATTTATGTGGTGGATTAGTAACTGTAACTCATGATCAAGAAAGCTTGACTTTCAATACTCCTGGAACACATGAAATCGAATGGACTTTTGTAGATTCTAATGGGAATTCAAGTACAGCAATTCAAACAGTAATTATTGAAGATACAGAAGCTCCAATAATTCAAAATTGTATGACAGATCAAGTAATTGATTTAGAAAACGAATGTGACTACACAATTCCTGATTATACTACAATTCATAATTTTGATATCGTAGATAATTGTAATTCAGATTTTACAATTGTTCAAGAGCCAATAGCTGGAACAGTTATTTCTGAAAATACACAAGTAACTTTAACTGTTACAGATATTAATGATAATGTTTCAACTTGTAGTTTTAATGTTGAAATTACAGATACAGTTGCACCAAATATCGTTTGTCCTGAGACACAAAATATCTTAGCTGAAGATGGTGTTACATATACTTTAATTGATTTAACGGAAAGTGTTGAAATTTTAGACAACTGTGAAGGTGTTACGAAAACTCAAACTCCAGCTGCTGGAACTGTTTTCGGATTAGGATATCATGCAGTTACTGTTGAGGTTGTTGATGCTTATGGAAATGCAAGTTCTTGTCAATTTATCGTTCAAGTTGTGGATGATTTAGATGTTTCAGATTTCGATTACAAATCTTATTTTGAATTATATCCAAACCCTGCTATTGATGAGGTAACAATTAATACAAATACAATTGTAGATCAGGTTGTTATTTTTGATGTTACTGGGAAAGTAGTTCATAAAGAAACAAAAGAAGATATTCAAAAATTACAAGTTTCTAATCTTGCAAAAGGTGTTTATACAGTTCAATTTATCACAAGAAAAGGTGGACAGTATAGAGAAAAATTAGTAATTAGATAATTGAAATTATAGAGTGAATTTTTTTTAATATTCAAATTCCAGAGAGTTCTTAATTCTCTGGAATTTTTTTGTAAATAATTACATTTCTTTTCGTCAAAATGGATGTTAACAATTCAAAATATGTCAAAAGCTAGCTATCTTTTAATTGCTCTTTTTGTATTAATTTCATGCAAAAAAGATGAAGATTCATCTATTCTTCAAGAAGAAATTTGTTCTGTAGAATCTACTGAAAATAAAATAAATGGAGGTTCAATTCTTCAATTTCGCTATTTGTATAATGGAACAAATGATATGACTTACATGGGGAAAAAAACCGGTGCAAAATGGATTTCCATTTCTCCTTTGATAAGAGTGAAATTTGATTATAATTTAGAACTTGTTCGACCATATGAATTTCCAATTGAAAATCATGTTGAAACTATTCGAGCTTCAATTCCTGTGATTTTAAATAGTAATATTGATTATATTTTATTAAAACCTCTGACAGATTTTTCTAATAATATAAACGATTTTTGGGGAGATTTTTATGTAGAAACTGAAGAAGAATGGCTTGAAATTGAGGTAACATATTTTGAATTATACAAAGAAATGGCTAAAATTTCTTTGGATTTTCCACAAGTTAAAATGCTTTCTATTGGAAATGAATTACGTGAATTCGCCAAAAGAAGACCAGAATTTTTTAAATCTCTAATTGTTTATTTTCGTGAAAATTACCCAAATTTGAAACTAACATATGCAGCAAATTGGGATGAATATGAAGGAATTACTTTCTGGGATGAATTAGATTATATTGGTGTGAATTCTTATTTTCCTCTTGTAAATAAAAAAACGCCAGAAGTGGAAGAAATTGTCGAAGCTTTTGAACCAATTAAAAATAATTTAAAAACATTTTCTTGTAGCTATAATAAACCAATTTTATTCACAGAATATGGATATAGAAGTATCGATTTTGCTGCTTGGAAAGCTTGGGAATTAGAACCTATTGGTAGAAATAATGTAAATCATCAAGCACAAAATAATGGTTATGAAGGTTTTTATCAATCATTTTGGGATGAAGATTGGGTTGCTGGCGGATTTTTCTGGGAATGGGAAGTTTCATTTACAGAACTTGTAAGTGGGCATAATAATGGTTGGCAGGTTTCAGGAAAACCAGAAGTTCAAGAAATTATTAAAAAATATTATCTTCCTGAAAGTTTTGAAAATTAATATTTTAAGATTTTTTTTCTCTTTTTTATTTTTTTAGTGTTACAATTTTTAACTTAAATAGTCTTCTATATAAATCTACTTAAATAGCTATACAAGTTTTAAATTGTCGGTTTATTTATTCAAATCTTCTGAGTAAATAAGGAAATACAATTTTAGATTTCCATTTGTTTATTAACCAAAATACTAATAAAAGAAGATGAAAATAAAATATTTTATATTAAGCGTTTTATTTTTAATTTCATTTAAAAATCAAGCTCAAGAAAATAAAAAAACACAAATTTTAATTTTAGGAACACAGCATTTAAGTAATATAAATGGCTTTGAAACATTCATGCTGAAAAATGTCATCGACAAATTAGATACATATAATTTTTCTGCAATTGCACTTGAAATGATGTCAGGAGAACTTTTGAATGATTTAAAATCAAGAAAAGATCCTCATTTTGATGCATTATTTGAGTTTACAAGAGGAAATATTCGACTTAAATTTGCCAAAATGATGCAAGAAAAATTAGATATTTCTTTTAATATAGCTTCTGAAAAATGTTTTACTCTTACTCAAAAACAAAATTTATCTGATTTAGAAAGAGTAGAATTAATTCAAAATTTAATTGCCAAAGCAGATTTAGTTTCAGCGATATTACAATATAATTATTTACAAAATAAACAGCTTTTAAAAAGTAAACTTCCAAAAGAAATAGTTGATAAAATCACAAAAACGTACAATAAGAAAAATGAATTTTATTCGCTAGGAATGGAAATTGCTAAATTGGAAAATTTGCAAAAACTAGAGAAAATTGACAATTTTCAAGATGAAACTTTATTATATAAACACTTTCCAATTTTTAGTCAAGAGCTGAAAGAAAATGAACATTTAGCAAAAGAATTAATGGCGAATCCTCATTTTAAAAAGGTTTTTGAAATGGAGAAAGAAGGAGTTGAAAAAGGTGATTTATATAATCTATATACATATTTAAATAGTGATGAATTCAAAAAAAATGATTACGAAGTTCAATGGAAATTTTGGTTGAAAACGAATTTTAAATCAAAATCAGACAAAGCAAGATTTGCACTTTGGGAAATGAGAAACCTACAAATTGTTGCAAATATAATGCGAATGAGTACTTTTTATTCTGGTGAGAAAATTTTAGTAATTATCGGAGCTTCTCATGTATCGTTTTTAGAAAAATATTTAAGTCAAATTGAAAGTGTAGAGCTTTTGAAATTTGAATAAAAAATTCAGTTTGTTTTTTCCCTTATTTTATAGGTTAAAGCTGTTTCCAAGAGGAAGCAGCTTTTTTGTTTTTAATGTATTCAATTGATTATGTGTTAAAAAAATATAAATAATGCATTTTAATCTGTATTAAATTATGTAAATTGAATACAAATCTTAAAATTAAATAATATGATTAAAAAAATTACTCTTACATTATGTTTATTATTTACTTTCAATTTATTACAAGCACAAGTTGATTATACGTTTGAAAGTGTTGAATTTTATGATTATGCTTTTATTCATAATCCGATTTCAGTTAATAATGGAGAAATTTGGGACAATTTGGAATATGAAATTCCTATAGGATTTCCAATTACAATTAACGATGAAGAATATACATCAGTTCATTTGACCAATTATGGTTCAGGGGGGCAGGTATTTCTAAAAAACCAAGGAAATAATGATGAAGTTATTATAGGAATATCATTATTTGATTTAGTTGATAGAGGCTCTAATAACGTTTCTGAATCACCAATTTCTTATGTTTTAAATGGTGCAGTTGGAAATAGAATTTTTAAAATGCAATGGAAAAATGCTGGTTTTCAATTGCCAGATTTGGCTGATAGTTATATCAATTTTCAGCTTTGGATTCATGAAAATTCTGGAAATATTCAATTATATTATGGTGATGTAAATGTTTCATATCCAGAATTACTTTATAATAATTTTAATGTTCCTATTACTGGTGATGCAATTATGTTAGGAACTGTTAATCTTGTTAATGAGACTATAAATGTTATTAATGTTTATGGTGATATTGATAATCCAGATGTACATAATATCACGCAAAATCCAGATATTTTATCTTTTGAATCTTTGATTCCAAATAACACACTTGTTACTTTTACTAAAAATGATGAATCAATCGGAATTGAAGAAAACATTTTAGATGAAATAAAAATTCTTCCTAATCCAGCTGATAATTTTATTTCTTTAAATTTTGATTCTAATAAAAATAAGATTAAAAGTGTTGAAATTTATAATTCTTTAGGGCAAAAAATGAAAGAATTTAAAACGATAGAAAATCAAATAGATGTCAGTGATTTTCCAACAGGAAATTATATAGTTAAAGTTCTGACTGATAAAGGAATTAAAAATAAAAAAATGATAATCAAATAAGACTTTTTAAAAAGCTGTTTCAATTTGGAACAGCTTTTTTTTCAAATAAAAGAAATTACAATTTTTTCAGTTAATTATTTAATATGATTATTTTATAATATTTAAAAAAACAATAATTAGATTATAAAAACCTTAAATATTTAGTATGAAAAAATGAATTTTACAGTTTTTCTATTTCTTTTAACATTAATAAGTTCTTGTAGTAAAGATGATGATAATCAAGAACCTACAAATCAAAATCAACAAAATGATACTACCGAAATACTTTATACTTTTCCTGAAGAAAGTGAACTTCATGAAGGAACTTGGTTACAATGGCCACATCAATTTCAATACGGAGAAGAGTTTCGAGATTTTTTAGATCCTGCATGGATTGCAATGACAAAAGAATTAGTTTCTAGTGAAAATGTTCATATTATTGCTTACAATGAAATTGAAAAAAATAGAATAATTGACTTATTAAATGTAAATTCAATAAACTTGACAAATGTTGATTTTAAAGTTTATCCAACGGATGATTTTTGGATTCGTGATAATGGACCAATTTATGTTCACGATAAAAATGGAAATTTAATAATTCAAAATTGGGGATTTAATGGTTGGGGAAATAAAGCTGAATTTTCAAAATGTAATCAAATTCCACAAAAAATTGGAAATGACCAGAATAGAACTGTAATTAATCTTGAAGATTTAATGATTAATGAAGGTGGAAGCGTTGAATTGGATGGAAATGGAACATTGATGGCTTGTAAAAGTTCGATTTTAAATGTGAATAGAAATCTGAATTTAAATTTAGAGAAAGCAGAAGAAATTTTTACAAAATATTTAGGAGCTACGAATTTTGTTTGGTTAGAAGGTCAAGCAGGTTTGGAAATTACAGATCAACATATTGATGGTTTTGCTCGTTTTGGAAATTCGACAACTATTGTAACCATGAATAATAATGATTTATTGGAATTTGATGTTTTACAGTCAGATATTGATAAATTATACGCCGCAAAAAATAAAAATGGAATTGCATATAATTTTGTAAAATTACCTCTTACACAAAATAATGTAAAAACTACTTATAATTTAGATTTAGGATATAAAGGTTCCTATTGTAACTATTATATCGCAAATACTAAAGTTTTAGTTCCAATTTATAATGATCCAAATGATGCTGTTGCGATTCAAAAATTGCAAAATTTGTATCCAAATAGGGAAGTAGTTGGAATTGATTTTAGAGATGTTTATGCAAATGGAGGAATGATTCACTGTGTGACGCAACAACAGCCAGCTGAATAAAATAAAAAAGAGTAAGGTTTAATTTCCTTACTCTTTATTTTTAATAATTAATCTGAAATTCTATAGTGTCTGCTTCTTCAAAACTTGGAATTTCAACTTTGGAAATCAATTTTTCTAAAACATTTTCAGGAATTGGAAATTCTCTATTTTTATTTTGATTTAAAAGTTTTTTATAAGGAACTTCGATATAAATAATTCGAACTTTAGCATTGTAATCTTTACATAAAGAAATCCATTTTCCACGCATTTCTTTTGTTAAGTTCGTTGCGTTAAACACAAAAGTTTTTTTCTTTCTTAAAAATTGTTTTGCTTGCTCTTTTCCTTCTTGAATTACCCAACCATTTTTCTTTTTATCTGTTGGAGAAACTTTATGTTTTCGTCTAATTTCATCTAAAGAAAGCATTGGAATTTCCTTAAAATTATTAGTTATAAAAAAATCTTTTCCACTACCTGGAAGAGCAGAAAGAATAATAACTTCAAATTCTGAAGTTTCAAATGGAACAAAATCTAAAAAACTATTTTCTTTATTTAAATAAAAATATCTAGAATAATCAGTTTTAAATTTTTTTGATTTTCCGTAACAATCATTTTCTAAACATAATTCTTTAAATAAATCAATTTTTAGAAGTAAATCTTCTTTATCGGGACAAATTCGACCTAAAACATCTGCTTTTGCAATGATTTCTAAATATTTTGTATTCACTTCCAGACTTATTTTAATCAATGATTTTTGTACATTTTCTTTTTCAATTGCCCAAATTGGAAATCCGTGATAACGAACTAATTTTGCAATTTCTTCTCTGGTAGAAAATGGAATATCAAAATTTTTATATAAAATAATTCTAGTTGTAAATTCTCCTTTTTTTGCATGATTTGGAGAAATAATCCGTTCTTTTCCATCCAAAATTTCCGTTGTGGTGGTTGAACGTTTTTCAATATCATGCATCAAAGCTGCTGTAAATAAAATATGTTTTTCAGTGATATTTAATTGCTTAAATTCTTGTAATGACAAAAGAGCATTTATTACCATTTTTGTGTGAATCATCACATTTCCTTCTCCGTGCCAAATTGGATCTTGAGGAATATTTTTCATGTCTGAAAACCAAGAATATACATTTTCTATTTCTTGCCAATCGACATAATTATTTTCTGCGTTAAAATATGGGAATCTCCAGTTCATTTTTTTGTTAAATAGGAAAAGTTATACCATTTGTATTTTTCATAATTTACCAATGTTGCAGGTTTCCAATTTTTAATCCAATGCACATCTGTTTTTACATGTGAAGGACGAACCAATTTGCATAAACTATCAAATTCATTGGATGCAACGGGTAATATTCCATTATTTGTTTGAAAAGCTTCATTATTTCTAATAACAAACCCTTCCGAACATGGTTTTTTATTTTCAGGATGGAATCCACCAAGTTTTCCTGAAGTATTTGTATATTCAAGCCAAGACATACCAAGATTTTTTGTTAGCCAAGCATCAAAAATTTCATTTTCATTTTTAAATTTTTGATAAAAATCTTTTAAAGTTGACTTAATTTTAATCTCAGGAACTGTTGGGAAATCAAGCATAGAAGCATAGAATTTTACTTCTTCCCAAGAAAGCCAAACACCATTTTCTCGAACAGCAAAAACATAGAAAAACGATTCTAAATTTGCATAAGCAATAGAATGAATTCCATACATATTTTCGCCAAAAACTTCTAAATTTCCTAGATCATTTTTCAATAAATTCCAACGATCTTTTAAAGGTTTATCCCAAGGAAGTTCGCTAGGAGCAGCGTGAGAACGAGCGAAAACACCATATTTGTTCAAACAATTATTTTGTCCATCTAACTTTTCTGTAAGAATTAAGTTTTTGAATTGGCTAAATATTTTTACATAGCCATTCGGCATAAATCGATCATCAGAAGTTGTTCCTTGACTGATTTGTGCATGTAAACTTCTACAATATTTTTTTGAAATTGACATTTCTTTTTAATAAAATACATTTTAGAATATGTGAAAATCACGATTATTTTATTCTAAAATGTGAATTAATACTAAATTTTTTGAATTAGGATTGTATAGTTGAAGTATAGAAATAGAAAACTGCTTTTCTAAAAAGAAAAGTAAATTAGAATATAGTTTTCACTATACAATCATTGAAGAAATGTAGAAGATTACATTTTTTGAGTCTTAAAAGTGTTCTTAATTTTTTACAAATGTATAAAAATAAAGAAAAGAAATTCTTTTTTTACACAAAAAAACTCATTTCAAAATGAATTAAAATGAGTTTTAACTTAAAATATTTTCAATAAAATTAGAAGTTTGCATTAATAAAAGCAACTAATTTTGTGTAAACATCTTGGAGATTTTCTTCACTCCAGTTTGAGTGATCTTGACCTTCATAAAGATAATGTTGGTGCGTAATATTTAAATCTTCCAATTTATCTTTTAAATCTAAACTTTGCGAAGTAGGAACTAATTCATCGCTATCTCCATAAAATAAAATTGTTGGAGGTGCAGCATTATCAACTACATAAAAAGGACTTGAAAGTTGGAAATATTCAGGATTAGAAGCAGGAGTATTTCCTGTAGCAATTTCTACTAAAGTGAAAAGATTCGTAATTGCAGAATCTTCAGAATTTGTATAATTTTCATCCAAAAAGTTAGTTGGACCAACGATACTTGCAACAAAACCAACATTTTCATTGTATTTAGAATCAAAGCTATAAAGCATTGATAAATGTCCACCAGCACTGATTCCTATTAGGCCAAAATTTTGGGAAATATTATATAAATCATCTTCTTCAATTAGAAAATTAACAACAGAATCAATGTCTTGAACCATATTGTCAAAAGAAAATTCGGCATGTGAAAGATATCTATAATTGATTGTTGCTATTGCATAATTTGGTAAAAGCGATTGAATTGCAGGAACCAAATCATTTAAATCTTCTTTATTTCCACTTAACCAAGTTCCTCCATGAACTAAAATCAATGTTTTAGTACTTTCTTTTGTTCTATTTGCAGGAAGATATAGGTCGAATTTTTGTCTAGAATGTTCTCCATAGGTGATGTTTTTTTTAGAATACGGTTCAGCTGTATCAATTGTATTATCAACTACAGTTGTTGTATCATCATCGGAAGAACAAGCAACTGTGAAAAGTAACAATAATAAAATTGTGAAATGTTTAATTTTTTTAGATAGAACTTTCATGTAAATTTGTTTTTAGTTTAAATAAGTAGTATTCATGTCTAAAATTATTAAAATTTACGAAGATAATCCTAATCCGAAAGAGATAAATAAAGTGGTAGAAGTTCTAAGGAAAGGAGGATTAGTTATTTATCCAACTGATACAGTTTATGGATTGGGTTGTGATATTACGAAAACCAAAGCTTTGGAGAAGATTGCACAATTAAAAGGTGTGAAATTAGAGAAAGCGAATTTTTCATTTATATGTAGTGATTTGAGCAATTTATCTGATTATGTAAGACAAATTGATACATCAACATACAAAATTTTGAAAAGAGCTTTACCTGGTCCATATACATTTATTTTACCAGGAAATAATAATTTGCCAAAGGTATTTAAGAAGAAAAAAACAGTTGGTATTCGTATTCCAGATAATAATATTGCAAGAGAAATTGTAAGTCAACTTGGAAACCCAATTGTTTCTACATCTATTTATGATGAAGATTCATTGATTGAATATACGACAGATCCAGAATTAATTTTCGAGAAATGGGGAAATATTGTGGATTTGGTAATTGATGGTGGATATGGTGACAATGTAGCCTCAACCGTGATAGATGTTTCTGAAGGATATCCAGAAGTAATTCGTGAAGGAAAAGGAGACATTGATTTTTTATAAAAGAAAATACAAAAACGGATGTTTGATTTTTAAAATCAAACATCCGTTTTATATAATTTAAAATGAGTTTTTACAACCTTTTTAATTTTAATATCCCTCAGAAATATTTCTCAATTTATTTTTAGAAAGAATTCTAATGTACTTACCTTTTAATTCGATAAGTTGTTCTTTTTTGAAATTAGAAATAAGTCTAATTGCTGACTCTGTTGCAGTTCCGATTGTATTTGCAATTTCCTCACGAGTTAGAAGAACATCAATAAATCCATCTTTGTCCACTCCAAAAATTTCTTCTAAACGTAGAAGTGTAATTGCTAATCTTTCTTTAACTGGTTTTTGTGCCATCTCAGAAATGGAGCTGTTTGCTTCATTAAGTTGATGGGAGATATTTTTCATTAAATGTAAAGAGAAATTATTATTATCACGAATAGTATTCAATATTTCCTCTTTAGGGATGTAACAAGCCCTTAAATCTTCCAAAGCAGTTACAGTAAGTCCTGCTGGTTCTTCACTTAAAAGTGATCGGTGTCCCAAAATGTCTCCTCCTTTAGAATATTTGATAATTTGATCCTTTCCATTGGAGTTTAATTTTGTCATTTTACATTTTCCATCTTTGACACAAAATAAACCATTTACAGTGTTCCCTTCTTTTAATAAGTTATCACCTTTTTTAACTTTTACAGAAGTCTTTAATTCCGAAATCTTTTTTAGTTGATCTGGTGTCAAAGTTTTTAGTGCATTCATTGATTTGATTACACATAATTCGCATTCACTCATTTCCTTGGGGGTATTAAAAGATGTAATTCATATCGCAAAATTACTAATTATAATGATAAATATCATATTTTAGGCAAAAATATTACAGGAAATTTGTCAAGAATTAAGTGAATAAATTATGAGTAAAGGGAATTGTTATCACTGTGGTACGGATTTTACCACGGAAATAATACCATTTGATGAAAAGGAATTTTGTTGTAATGGGTGTAAAACGGTATATGAAATTCTGAATGTAAATAACTTAAATTGTTATTACGATTTAGAAGCTGCTCCTGGTACAATTCCTACGGAAATCAAAGGAAAATACAACTATCTTGACGAACCAGAAATCATATCTAAATTAGTAGAATTTGATGATGGAGATACGACAGTTGTAACACTTTATGTTCCTGTAATTCATTGTAGTTCTTGTATTTGGATTTTAGAAAATTTACATAAATTAAATGAAGGTATAAAAACTTCAATTGTAAATTTCCCGAAAAAAACAGTTCGAGTTACTTTTAAAAATGAAGAAACTTCTTTAAAAGAAATCGTTGAACTTATAACGTCTATCGGTTATGAACCATATATTAGTTTAGAAGACGCTGATAATAATAAAAGAAAAGTAGATAAAACTTTAATCTATCAAATTGCAGTTGCAGCTTTTGCTTTTGGAAATGTAATGTTGCTTTCCTTTCCTGAATATTTTGAAGTAGAAGAATTTTGGTTAGATAAATATAAAGTGCTTTTCCGTTGGATTATGTTCTTTATGTCTGTTCCGGTTGTTTTTTATTCTGCTAAAGATTATTTTATTTCTGCTTATAAAGGACTTTCACACAAAATTTTAAATATTGATGTTCCTATTGCATTAGGGATTTTTGTACTTTTTGTACGAAGTTCTGTGGAGATTATTTTCGATTTAGGAACTGGTTTTTTTGACAGTTTAACAGGTTTGGTTTTCTTTTTATTATTAGGGAAATTTTTCCAACAAAAAACGTATTCTTTTCTTTCTTTTGAACGTGATTATAAATCGTATTTTCCAATTGCTGTAACGAAATTAAATAAAGAAAAAGAAGAAAATATTTTAGTCCAAGATATTGAAATTGGAGATCGACTTTTGATTCGAAATGAAGAATTAATTCCAGTGGATGGGATTTTAATTAATGGAGAAGCAATGTTGGATTATAGTTTTGTTACTGGAGAATCTTTACCTGTTGGGAAAAAATCTGGTGATAAAGTTTTTGCAGGAGGAAAGCAAACTTCTGGTGCGATAGAAATGGAAGTTTTAGAAACCGTTTCTCAAAGTTATTTGACGCAGCTTTGGAGTAATGATGTATTTAATAAAAATGAAGGAAAAAATATTAAAAATATTACAGATTCGATAAGTAAATATTTCACTTTAGCGATTTTAATTATCTCAACTTCAGCTGGAATATTTTGGTATTTGAAAGACCCGATTATTGCAATTAATGTAGTGACATCTATTTTAATTATCGCTTGTCCATGTGCATTGGCATTATCTGCGCCTTTTGCTTTAGGAAATATGCTTCGAATTTTTGGAAAGAAAAAATTCTATTTAAAAAATGCCGAAGTCATTGAAAAAATAGCTAAAATAAATACTCTAGTTTTTGATAAAACAGGAACGATTACTTCTAATGATGAATCTAAATTAGAATATAGAGGAGAACCATTGACCAAAGAAGAAAAAGCAAGAATTAAGCTTTTAGTTCGTTCTTCAAATCACCCTTTAAGTAGAGCTTTATATGATTTTATAGAAGAAAATACAAGTGAAGAAACGACATATGATTTTCAGGAAATTGTAGGAAAAGGAATTCAAGGAGAAATCAATGGAAATTTCTTTAAAATTGGTTCTGCTTCGTTTGTAAATGCTGAAAAAGATACATCATTTAATACTTCGATTTATATCGCAATTAATAAAGAGATCAAAGGAAAATTTGTTTTCAAAAACACGTATAGAGAAGATGTAGAAAATGTTTTTAAAACATTGAATAATCATTATGAATTAGTGATTTTGTCTGGAGATAATGAAGGAGAAAAGAATTATTTAGAAACTGTTTTGCCACAAAATACAAAATTGATTTTTAATCAAAAACCAGAAGATAAATTAGAGTTTATCAAATCACTTCAAAAAGAAGGTAAAAAAGTAATGATGATTGGTGATGGATTAAACGATGCTGGAGCTTTAGCTCAAAGTAATGTTGGAATTTCGATTTCAGAAAATATTAATGTGTTTTCACCAGCTTGTGATGCGATTTTAGATGCTTCATTATTTTCTAAATTACCTAACTTTTTTAAGTTGTCCAAACAGACAATGTCTATTATTGTAGCGAGTTTTACGGTTTCCTTTTTATATAATTTTGTAGGAATGTACTTCGCTTTAACAGGAAATCTGATTCCTGTAGTTGCTGCAATTTTAATGCCTTTAAGTTCTATTACAATTGTGGTTTTTGTAACTGTTTTGACCAATTTTTTCGCAAAAAATGTGTAAATTAGAAATCATTTGATAATCAGATGTTTGTGTGTAATCGAATAAAAAGGAAATAAAACAGCTGATTGAAAATGTATTATTTATAAAAAGTCTAAATATAAGAGACCTTATTATATTCTATTAATTCTTGACTTTCATTGAAAGATTGAGAAATTAATAGAATGTTTAGTGTATTTTATTTATTCGATAAAAAGGTAATTGAGATTTTTTTAAAATAATAAATTACATGATTTAAGTCATGTTTTACCCCACAGTGATAGCCTACATTTGTAACAAGTAAAGAAAAAAGTGAAATCATGGAAGTAGTATACATTACAATAGGAGTGAGTATTATAGTAGCTGTCGGATTTTTCATAGCTTTTATAAAAACCGTTAAGTCAGGTCAATATGATGATACTTATACGCCTGCCGTAAGAATGCTATTCGATGATGAGCTTGTTCTTGAAAAGGATGACCAAACAAATGAACAAATCAATAACGAAAACTAACTAATAATTATTTATATATGGAAAAAGAACAATTTTATTATGACAACAAAATTGTTAAGATGTTCCTATATGCTACCGTTTTATGGGGAGTTGTAGGAATGTTAGTAGGGCTAATTGTTGCTCTTATGTTTATCTTTCCAGAAATCACGGGTGGAATTTCGTGGTTAAGTTTTGGAAGATTAAGACCTTTACACACAAATGCGGTAATTTTTGCCTTTGTTGGTAATGGTTTCTTTTTAGGAATGTATTATTCAATGCAAAGACTACTGAAAACGAGGATGTTTAGTGATGCCTTGAGTAAAATTCATTTCTGGGGATGGCAATTAATTATTGTTGCTGCGGCGATTACGCTTCCTTTAGGGCTAACTTCTTCTAAAGAATATGCGGAATTAGAATGGCCAATTGATATTGCAGTTGTTTTAATTTGGGTAGTAATGGGAATCAATATGATTGGTACTATCTTAAAAAGAAGACAAAGACATATTTATGTAGCAATTTGGTTTTATATCGCAACTTTAGTAACAGTAGCTGTTCTTTATATTTTCAATAACTTAGCTTTACCAGCTTCAGCATTTAAGAGTTATTCTGTTTATGCAGGAGTTCAAGATGCATTAGTACAATGGTGGTATGGACACAATGCGGTAGCATTCTTCTTAACAACACCTTTCTTAGGATTAATGTATTATTTCGTGCCAAAAGCTGCAAACAGACCAGTATATTCTTATAGATTATCAATTGTTCACTTCTGGTCATTGATTTTCATTTATATTTGGGCAGGACCACACCATTTATTATATACAGCATTACCTGAATGGTCTCAGAATTTAGGAACTGTATTTTCAGTAATGTTGATTTTCCCATCTTGGGGAGGTATGATAAACGGATTATTAACATTGAGAGGAGCTTGGGATAAAGTAAAAGATAGCCCAATGTTAAAATTCTTCGTAGTTGCGATTACAGGTTATGGTATGGCAACGTTTGAAGGACCGATGTTATCATTCAAAAACTTAAATGCAATTGGACACTACACAGATTGGATTGTAGGTCACGTACACGTAGGAGCATTAGCTTGGAATGGATTTATGGTTTCAGCGATTGTTTACTACTTAGTAGAGAAATTATTTAAAACAAATTTATATTCTAAAAAATTAGCGAATACACACTTCTGGATTGGAACATTAGGGATTTTATTCTATGCAATTCCTTTATATGTTGCAGGATTTACACAAGCTTCAATGTGGAAGCAATTTAATCCAGATGGAACGTTAGTTTATGGAAACTTCTTAGAAACAGTTACACAAATTATTCCAATGTATGCGATGCGTGCAATCGGAGGAACACTTTACTTATTAGGATTTATTTTATTAGTAATTAATGTTGTTGCAACTGTAAGACAAGGATCAGCAGTAGAGGATGAATTAGCAGAAGCTCCAGCTTTAGAACCAGTAAATGGAAGAAGAGCAAAAGGAGAGAAAGTTCACTCTTGGCTAGAAAGAAAAACGGTTTTATTTACAGTATTAACTACTGTAGCGATTTTAATTGGAGGTTTAGTTGAGATTGTTCCAATGTTATTGGTGAAAACAAATATTCCTACAATTGAAAATGTAAAACCTTATACAGCATTAGAATTACAAGGTAGAGATATATATATCAGAGAAGGATGTAATAATTGTCACTCTCAAATGATTCGTCCATTCCGTTCTGAAGTAGAAAGGTATGGAGAATACTCTAAAGCAGGTGAATTCATTTATGATTATCCATTCTTATGGGGATCTAAAAGAACAGGTCCAGATTTACATAGAGAAGGAGAAAAGTATAATGATAACTGGCACTTTAATCACATGATTGACCCAACTTCAACTTCACCTGGATCGATTATGCCACGTTACCCATGGTTAGCAGAAAATGACATGGATATCTATTCAACAGATAACAAAATGCAAACAATGGTGAATTTAGGTGTACCTTATACGAAGTTTGAAGTAGAAAATGCTATTTACTTATTAAAAGATCAAGCGAAGAAAATCGAAGAAAATCTTAGACAAGATCCTGAATATGTAAAAGTATATGGAGATGCAAATATGGAGAACAAAGAAATTATCGCTCTTATTGCATATTTACAGAGATTAGGAACAGATATTAAAGCAAACAACGAATAGTATGTTAAAATTTATCAAGCATAATTTGACATCCATTGACGGTATTGAAATTTATCCGATAATTTCATTAGTAATTTTCTTTACCGTGTTTGTTGGAATGTTTATTTGGGTGTATAAAATGCCTAAAAAGCGTACAGAAGAATTAAGTAATTTACCTTTAGAAGACGACAATTAAAAATTAACGATATATATGAATAACTCGAATAATACATCTGCTTGGAAAAGGTTTTTAAAAGCCATGACTAGAGCAAACGATTTAGATCGTGAGGATGAAATTTTAATGGATCATGATTATGATGGAATCAAAGAGCTAGATAATGTTCTTCCACCTTGGTGGCTTTGGGGATTCTATATCACGATAATCATTTGTATTTTTTATGTTGGAAATATTATTTTCTTCGGAGCTTATAACCAACATAAAGAATTTGAAGATGAAATGGCAAAAGCTGAAGAAGAAGTTGCTGCCTATAAAGCTGCAAATCCTGACTTATTTAAAGTTAAAAGACTTACAGATGCAAAGGATTTAGAAGCTGGAAAGAAAATTTTTAATGCAAACTGTGCTGCTTGTCATGCTGTTGATGGTGGTGGTGGAATTGGACCAAATTTAACAGACAATCATTGGATTTTAGGTGGTGGATTTACAAATGTGTATAACACTGTAACAAATGGAGGAAGACCTGGAAAAGGAATGATTGCATGGAAAAACTCTTTAGACCAAGAACAAAGACAACAAGTTGCTAGTTATGTTTTAACATTGCAAGGAACGAAACCTGCAAATCCAAAAGAAGCCGAAGGTGATGTTTGGACTGGAGGTGAAGAATAATAATATTAGTTAGTTTTTAGGAAACTAAGATATTTTTAGTTAGTAGTAGTAAAGAGGCTGTTTTTGAAATAAAGGATTTAGTAGTTCCTTTCAAAAAGCAGCCTTTTTTAAGCTAACATGACGGTTACAAATAGATGTCTTTTTAGATTGAAAGTGAAGGATTTAATTTGAATTGGTATTGAATTTGATGAAAAATTTGAGAAATCAAAGTCTATGTATTAATCATAAAAGTAAAGAGAATTTTTGATGGTAAGATTTTGCGTGTTACTTATTATTAAAAAAAATCTTAGAACAAATACTTTTAATTAACATAATATATTAATGTATTATGGCACAAGATAAAGAATCATTCAGGGATTCAATTGGAACAATAACTGAAGAAGGAAAAAGAAATTATATTCATCCAAAAAAGCCAAAAGGAAAACTATATAAATATAGAACCTATGTTTCTTGGCTTTTAGTTGCATTTTTATTTGCTGCACCTTTTATAAAAATAAATGGAAACCAATTTTTACTTTTTAATGTTTTAGAAAGAAAATTTAATATTTTCGGATTTCCATTCTGGCCACAAGATTTTTATTTGTTGGTAATTTCTATACTAACAGGAATCGTTTTTATCACACTTTTTACCGTAGTTTTTGGAAGAATTTTTTGTGGATGGATTTGTCCGCAAACTATTTTTATGGAAATGGTATTTCGTAAAATAGAATATTGGATTGAGGGAGATAGAAATAAGCAAATAAAACTAAGTAAACAAAAATGGAATGCTGAGAAAATTCGTAAGAAAGGATTAAAATGGTCGATATTTTTCTTGATTTCATTTATTATAGCAAACGTATTCCTAGCATATTTGATAGGAGGAGATGTTTTGATAAGTGATATTTTAGAAGGACCTGCTGCAAATTTGAGCACATTTATAAATTTAGTTTTATTTACGCTTGTATTTTATTTTGTTTTCGCTTGGTTTAGAGAACAAGTTTGTATTGTAGTATGTCCTTATGGTCGATTACAAGGTGTTCTTTTAGATAATAAATCGATTAATGTTGCTTACGATTATAAGAGAGGAGAAGGAGAAAATGGTAGGAAGAAATTCCGTAAAAAAGAAAATCGACAAGAATTAGGAAACGGAGATTGTATCGATTGTATGCAATGTGTGAACGTTTGTCCTACAGGAATTGATATTAGAAATGGAACACAATTAGAATGTGTAAACTGTACTGCATGTATTGATGCTTGTGACGAAGTAATGATAAAAACAGGGTTTGAACCAGGTTTAATTCGCTATGCATCAGAAGATAATATCGCAAAAGGAGAAAAATTTAAATTTACACCAAGAATTATTGCATATTCTGCGGTACTTTCACTTTTATTAAGTATTTTTGTTGTGTTACTGTTCTTAAGAAATGATGTAGAAACCAATATATTACGTTTACCAGGGCAATTATATGAAACAAAAGGTGACACAATTAGTAATATTTATACATTTAAATTCATTAATAAAACAGTAAACGAGATTGAAGATGTAACGATTCGTTTGATTTCTCCAGAAGGATCTGTAACGATGGTTGGAGGAACATATAATGTTCCAAAGCAAGAGTTAAAAGAAGGAACGTTATTCATCAAAATCGCTAAAGACGATCTTAAAAAGTCCAAAGAAAAAATTGAGTTAGGAGTTTATTCGAAAGGAGAATTAATCAATACAACAAAAACTAATTTCTTAGGACCAAAAAAAATAAATAAATGATAGTAATGATTTTATTCAAAAGAACGCAAATAGTTTGTTAAATAATAAACTTTTCTGTAACTTTAGATATTATTACGTTACTATATTTACGATAATGTTTAATAGATGTTTTTTTCTTGGTTTGGGAGGTTTTAATTAATCTCTCGAATCAAGATTTTTCTCAAAAAAACTCTCTAACTATTCCAAAAAAATTCCATAATTTAATAAATAAAACTTCTGATTAAAACATGATAAATCTTATGTTTTCAGAGCTTTGTTTGTATTAATTTTACTCCATAATAAATTACTAACTAATTCTACAAATTGTAGAAAACAAAACTAAAACTACTAATTATGAAATTTAACTGGGGAACTGGGATTGCACTAGCTTTAGCTGCATTCATTATTTTTATACTCTCTTTCGTTTATCGTGTTATGTTCAACGATGAATACAATCATCATTTGGTTTCTGATGAATATTATAAAGAAGAATTGCATTATCAAGAACAAATTGATAAAATGAATAATGCAAACAACTTAGAAGAAAACCTAAAAATACTACAAACAGAAAAAGGTTTAGAAGTTGTTTTTCCAAAAGAATTTGATACAAATAAAATTCAAGGAACTATTTATTTACAAAGACTTTCTAAAAAAGAATTAGATATAAATGTTCCAATAGAATTAATGTCAAACGTTTTAATTATTCCTAAAGAAAAACTTTTAGAAGGAAGATATGATGTGAAAATTGATTGGACTTATAACGGAAAAGGATATTTATTCAAGAAAAAAATAAGATACTAATATGCTATATTCTGCACTTATACTTGGTTTTTTAGGAAGTTTTCATTGTATTGGAATGTGCGGACCAATTGCATTTATGTTACCAATTGATAAGAAAAACAAATGGAAAGGAATTTTTCAAACGTTGTCTTATCACATTGGAAGATTTACAGCTTATAGTATCATTGGATTATTATTTGGAGCAATTGGAAAAGGTTTATATTTAGCCGGATTCCAACAAAGATTAACTATTTTAATTGGAGTTATTATGATTATCATCGCTGTTACTCCAGTAAAAATTTTTAATAAATACAATTTTTCTAAACCAATTTATTTTCTAATCTCAAAAGTTAAGGAAAGGTTAGGTTTTTACTTACAAAAAAGATCTGCAAAAAAGATATTTTTGATAGGTTTCTTTAATGGATTTTTACCTTGTGGACTTGTTTATGGAGCTGTATTCGGTTCTATTTCAATGGGGTCAACACTTGAAGGAGCACTTTATATGTTGTTATTTGGATTGGGAACATTACCTTTAATGACTACAGCTATCTATGTTGGAAACTTTGTAAAAGTATCTTTAAGAAATAAAATTCAAAAATCTATCCCTATATTTGTTGCTATTGTAGGATTATTATTTATATTAAGGGGGCTAGGATTGGGAATTGATTACATTTCTCCATCTGATGCACAGTTAAATATCTCTAATAATTCAAATACATGTGTAATTGTAGAAGATGCAAGCAACAACAATGGACGATAACAAACAATCAGTATCAGAAGAAACAAAACAATTCAAACTTACTAAAGAAGATTTTTTAAAAGCTACATCACTAGAAGAATTAGATGCAGTTATTAAAGAAAAGGAAATTGATATTTCTTATGTGAAAAAGAAATATGAATATCAACAAGAATTACAACTTCTTCAAATTGAATTGGTAAAACTTCAACAATGGATTTCTAAAAACAAAAAGCGTGTAGTCGTTATTTTTGAAGGAAGAGATGCTGCCGGAAAAGGAGGTTCTATCCGTCGTTTTTCCGAGCATTTAAATCCACGTTCAATGCGTTTAGTTGCCTTGACAAAACCTACAGAAGAAGAGCAAGGACAGTGGTATTTTAGAAGATATATTAAAGAATTACCAAATCCAGGAGAAATTGTTTTTTTTGATAGAAGTTGGTATAATCGTGCTGTTGTAGAGCCTGTGATGGGTTTTTGTACTTCGGAACAATATAAAAAATTCATGGTGCAAGTTCCAGAATTTGAACACATGCTTTATGAAGATGGCGTAACAATTGTAAAATTCTGGTTTTCCATTTCAAAAGAAGAACAGCAAGCAAGATTTTTATCTAGATTAAAAAATCCTTTAAAAAGATGGAAATTTAGTCCAGTTGATCAAAGAGGACAAGAATTATGGAATGACTATACATTCTATAAAAATCAAATGTTTAGTAAAACACATACTACTTATAGTCCTTGGATTATTGTGAAAACAAATGATAAGCAAACTGCAAGATTGGAAAGTATTCGTTACGTACTTTCTCTATTTGATTACGATGGAAAAAGAGATGCTAACATCAATATTTCTCCAGATCCAAACGTTGTAATGCGTTATTTCCGTTCATCTCAACAATTAGACTAAATTACCATGGAAAAAAATCATATTTCAGATTCGGATTTAAAAAAATTAAATTCAAAAAGAGGATTATTAGCTCTTTATAATGGAAATTCTTATAATTTACAAAAAGCAATTCGTTATTATGATTACGAAAAGCAATTGAAAAAATTACAGGTTGAATTGATCAAGCTTCAAACTTGGGCAATTCAAAATGAAGAACGAATTATCATCATTTTTGAAGGAAGAGATGCTGCTGGAAAAGGTGGAGCAATTCGAAGAGCGACAGAAAGAATGAATCCAAGACATTTACGAATTGTCGCTTTACCAAAACCTACAGAAGACGAAAGATCACAATGGTATTTTCAGAGATATGTAAATAAATTTCCAAAAGCTGGAGAAATTGTTTTCTTTGATAGAAGTTGGTATAATCGTGCTGTTGTTGAACCTGTAAATGGATTTTGTACACAAGAAGAGTATAAAGTTTTCATGTCTCAAGTAAATGATTTTGAACGAATGATTGTTCAATCTGGAATTCGTTTGGTAAAGATTTACATGTCAATTTCTAAAAAGGAACAGGAAAAACGTTTTGTGGAAATTATGAATAATCCATTGAAACAGTGGAAGATGACTCCTGTGGATGAAAGA
This sequence comes from Aureivirga marina, assembly GCF_015767265.1. GTDB lineage: Bacteria > Bacteroidota > Bacteroidia > Flavobacteriales > Flavobacteriaceae > Aureivirga > Aureivirga marina. Next base: position 331,948 of record NZ_JADPIB010000005.1, on the reverse strand, counting down.
GCACAAGAATTATGGGATGTGTATACAGAATATAAAAGGAAAATGTTCGAAAATACCAAAAACACGAACTTACCTTGGAAGATTATAAAAGCAAATAAAAAAACATCTGCAAGAACCGAAGCAATTCAACATATTTTAAAATCAATTCCTTACGATAAAGATATTGAAGTTTAATTATTTAGAATAAATCTATACTTAAATACGATTGTTTTGTTAATAAATTATTAATTAAAATTTATAAAATTGTTAAAAAAATAAAATATCTCTTTTTATAATGTTAAAGTTGTTTTAAAAGGAACTTCATATTTATAATTATATAAATTTGAAACAATTAAAACACGAAAGATTATGAAAAACAACTACAATGTGCTATCTTTTTTAGACTCTGAAAGACACTCTTTCCTTGAGATCAAAGACACGACACCAGTGAGAAAATCAAAAGAATTACAAGATGATTTTTGGCTTCGCTTGGACAAAGACACCAACACTTTAAAGAAATTAGATTTTTTATCAAAAAGCTCATTAAGAGAATTTGAAGAAAGAATTTTTGTGCAAGGAAAATTGCAGTATGATCGTGACAAAGGAATTTATTCCAAATATAACTCAAGGGATAAATTATTTTTAGAAAAGAAAAGCCCAGAATCATTTGTAGATAATTTTGAAGATATGATTCAAATTTATCTGAGGAATAAATAACCAAAATGAATACTAAAAACCAAATAATTTTTGTGTAAAAGCATTTTCAATTCTGTGTTGAAAATGCTTTTTTAGTTAATTAACATTTTTTTCAAATTACTCATTTATTTATAGTTTAAATTTATATAATTAACTGTAAATGAGATAATTATGAATAAAATTGCTTTTTTGCTTATTACTTTTTTTTTAAGTCTAAATTTCTCTTTTTCACAAAGTTGTCCTGATACAAATTATAGTTTTTCAGATCAAAATGTATTAAACAATTTTCCACAAAACTGTACAGAGATAGAAGGAAATATTCAGTTAATTGGATCTGATATTACAGATTTATCTCCTTTAGTAAATATTACAAAAGTTGGTGGAATTTTACGAATTGCAAATACTGGTTTAGATAATAATCTAAATGGTTTGGAAAATTTAAATACAATTGGAAATAATTTAATCATTGAAGAAAATGATGCTTTATTGACAATGGAACAGCTAGAAAATGTTCACACAATTGGGGGAGATTTAAAAATTTATGGAAATGATTTACTTATTAATTTACCAAATAATACAGTTTTAAATGAAATTGGAGGCTCTTTCGAATTGAGTTATAATTCTAGTTTGATTACTTCAGATGGTTTTAATAATCTTACTAATATTGGAGGAAATATTTATTTCTATGAAAATCATGCTATGGAAGAAATTCCAAATTTTAATAATATAAATTATTTAGATGGAGATTTTCGAATTTGGTATAACGCTTCGCTTGTTTCTGTTACTGGATTTTCAAATTTGATTGGAATCGATGGTGATTTGTCTATTGCTATAAATTTTGATTTAATTGATTATTCTGGATTTGATAATTTACAAGGAGTCTTAGGCGATTTTTATTTTAGTCAAAACAATGGAATAACAGATTTTACGGATTTTAATAATTTAACTTTTGTTGGAAATCAGGTGATTTTTACTTCTAATTATTATATGATTGATATTTCTGGTTTTGATAGTTTAAGTTCAGTTGAAGGTGGAATTGCAATTGGAGGAAATCAAGCTTTAGATGATATTTCAGGATTTAATAATCTTGAAATTCTTGAAGGCCATATGTTTATTCTTCATAATCCACTTCTTACAAATATTACTGGTTTTCAAAATTTAGAAGAAATTCAACAAGAATTTGAATTAGAAGATAATCCGATTCTTACAAATTGTGAGGCTTTTTGTGCAGTTCTTCATAATCAAGTTTCTACAGTTTTAATTGAAGGAAATGCAACAGGATGTGATTCAAAACAAATTATTTTAGATAATTGTACTCTAGAAATTATAGACGAAGAAAACGATATTTTTACTGTTTTTCCAAATCCAAATAATGGGAAATTCTACATTAATACTAAAGAACAATTTGAAACTTTAGAACTTTTTGATATTTCTGGAAGAATTGTGAAATCAATTAGTTTTAATGCTACAACTCCAATCGATTTTTCCAATATTGACAAAGGAATTTATATGTTGAAAGTTTCGAATAATTCGAAAACTTTTCAAACAAAAATAGTAATTGAGAAATGATTAAAATATGTTGACTATGCGAAAAATTACTTTTTTTATTTTTTTAATGATTGGAATAAATTATTCTTTTTCTCAGGCTTGTCCTGATACGAATTATAGTTTTACAAATCAGAATTTATTAGATAATTTCCCACAAGATTGTACGGAAATTACAGGAAATATTCAGCTTCTTGGAGGAGGAATAACAGATTTAACGCCACTACAGAATATTACAAAAATAAATGGTATTCTGAGGATTGCAACTTCTGGATTGACAGATAATTTGACAGGTTTGGAAAATTTAGTTTATGTTGGAAATAATTTGATAATTGAAAACAATGAATTTCTTCAAACTGTAGAACAATTTGATAATCTGGAATATATTGGTGGAGATGTAAATTTCTATGGAAATGATGCTCTAATTGCTTTACCTGCAAATACTATTCTTACAGAAATTGGTGGATATTATAATATCACTTTAAATGCAAGTTTAACTACAACAGACGGATTTGATAATCTTGAAAGTGTTGGAAGATTTATTCAAATTTTAAAAAATAATAATCTTACATCAATTTCAAATTTTAATAATCTCGTAAGTTATGATGGGGAAATTAGAATTACTGGAAATGAGAGTTTGACTAGTATTACGGGATTTTCTAATTTAACTTATATTGATGAAGAATTACAAATTCAAGATAACGACATGTTAACTGATATTTCTGGTTTTGATACATTAGAAGAAGTAGGATTAGATGTAAACTTTCATGAAAATGATGCAATTACTGATTTATCAGGATTTAATAATTTAATTTCTGCTGGAAGAAATATTTTTGTTGGACAAAATGCAAATTTGATTGATATCTCAGGGTTTGCAAGTGTAACAACAGTTATGGGTGGAATTCAGATTGGAGATAATGATGCTTTAGAAGATATTTCTGGATTTAATGGAATAGAAATGATTAATGGATATTTGACAATTCATTTCAATGATATTTTACCAGAAGTTTCTGGGTTTTTGAATTTAAATGAAGTAGGAGCTTTTATAGAAATTGAAGACAATCCATTACTAGAAATGTGCGAAGCTTTTTGTCCTTTATTAATAAATGATGTAAATTCTATCACAATAGATGGAAATGCGCCAGGTTGTAATACAAAACAGGAAATTATTGACTCTTGTGGATTAAATATTTCAGAAGAAAATATAGAAGCTTTTGCAATTTATCCAAATCCAACTAACGGACAATTTCAAATTACAGGAAATGAAAATTTTGAAACTTTAGAACTATTTGATATTTCGGGAAGAAAAATTAAATCAATTTCTTTGAAAAATAAAGACGATTTTGATTTCTCAAATTTAGAAAGAGGAATTTATATGTTGAAAGTTTCAAACAAAATAAAGACTTTTCAAACAAAAATTATGATTGAAAAGTAAAATATGATTATTTAGTGTGTTTAAAAAAACTTCCTAGGATTTTAGGAAGTTTTTCTTTTTTAAATAATATAAAATCTTAATTTTTTGATTCTAAAATCTCCATGTAACAATTCTTGTAATTTTGTTTCCTTGCTGCATTTCAATTACTTTAATTTCTTTTACTTGCATTTTTTCCAAAGATTTTTTCATGCTTTTTACATTTTCTTTTTTAGAAACCAATGTTGTAAACCAACCAACTTGTTTTTTGTAAAAAGTACTTTCCTTAATCATTTTATGTAAAAACGATTTTTCACCTCCTTCATACCAAAGTTCATTATCAATTCCACCAAAATTTAAATCTGATTTTCCTGTTTCTTGCTTTAAATTTTTCCATTTTCTCTGTGTTCCAGCTAATGCAGCTTCTTTGGAATCGTGAAAAGGAGGATTACACATAGTAAAATCGAAATAATCATCTTTTTTAATAATATTCTTAAAAATAAAATTGCTGTCTTTTTGTAATCTAAATTTGATTTTATTTTTTAAAACGTTATTTCTTTTAACTATTTTTTCTGCGTTGAAAATTGATTTTTTAGAAATGTCAGATCCAATAAAATTCCAATTATAAACCGAACATCCTAAGATTGGATAAATACAATTTGCACCTGTTCCAATATCTAATCCAATTATATTTTCATTTTTTTTTGTAGAAATTAAATCATTTAAATGATGAATATAATCAACTCTTCCTGGAATTGGTGGACAAAGGTTTTCTTTCGGAATTTGATAAAATGATATAGAATAATGCGAATTTAAAAGTGCTTTATTCAACTGAAAAACTGCATCTGAATTAGAGAAATCAATTGATAAATTTCCAAACTTATTTAAAGAAACAAAAGGTTTTAATTCTTCATTTTCTTTCATCAACAATTCAAAATCATATCCATTTTTATGAAGATTTTTTGAATGTAATCCTTTATTTTTTTCTTTTTTTGAGTTCATTATTTTTCCATTGTAAATGTATCGAAAACTTCACCTGAATGTGAATCAATTCCTTTAAAAATCAATTTTTTTCCTTCAATTTCAAAAGTTGTAAAATGTCCTTTATGATAAAATTTTGAAACAATAGAAGGAGTTTTACAATTTTCTGGATTATTTGGGTCTGGATTCCAACTAGTTTTTAATTTTCCTCCAGCTCCAGCAGTAATTGAGATAAAACCATTCGAAATTTCAGGATATTTTAAATCATCAGAATATTGTGTCAAAATATTTCCATTTTTATCATATGGACGTAATCTTTCGTATGTATGTGCATGACCATTTAAAATAAAATCTACATTATTTGTAGCGAAAATTTCATATAATTTCATAACATGTTTATAGTCTTTCTTATAAGTACAAGTTTTTCCATTATGATGTAAATACACAAAAATCCAATCGAATTTTCCTTGGTTTTCTTTTAAAGTTTTCTTCAACCAAGTCCTTTGTTTTTTGAATTTATAAAATCCACCTTCTCTTGAATCTAAGGCAATAAAAAGAGCATTTCCATAAGAAAAAGTATAAAAATGTTCATTATTTGGAAGTTTCCATTCTCTTTTAAAATTTTCATCAGGATCTGAATACCAATCATGATTTCCTAAAGCTGGATAAAAAGGAATATTTCTTAAAATTGGTGCCATTGGTTCGTAGAAATAAGCATCATATTTTTTACTTTCACCCACAGGATAAACAATATCACCAAGACCAATTCCAAAATCAGGACGATTTTCTAATTTATTTATTTGATTTGCTGTAATATCAGGAAAACCACCTTTTGCTCTAGGTTGTCCAATATCTCCCATAGCATAAAAAGAAAATTTTGGACTTGTATTTTCCTTTGCAGAAGAAATAAAATAATAAGAATCACCACCAGCCATCAAGGTATCATTATTATAAATTTCATAATAATATTTCGTACTTGGTTTTAGGTTTTTTACAACAACTTCATTTAAAACATTCAAATGTTGATCTATAATTTTACCTGTGACCAATTGCATATTTTCTTTATTTTCTCCATATTTTAAAGAAACTTTTGAAACTTTATTTGTTTTCCAAGAAATTGTCGCACTATCAGCAAAAATAGTTTGTAAATAAGGCTCTCTTTCTAATTTTATAGGTTTTGTTTTATCAGTTGTATCAATTTTATAAAATGCAAAACTTATAATAAAAAGTAATGCAATACTGATTTTTTTAATCATGATTTGGTTTATTAAATTCCTACAAAGTTACGCTTATATTTGCTTTAATTCAATGAAGATTTTAACCTCCACAACCACCGCATCCACCGCAACCGCCACATCCTCCACAGCCGCTACATCCACTACTCATACATCCACTTCCAGCACTACAACCTGAACAACCAGAATCTACAGAATCTCCAATACTATCAAATGTAATTAAATCAATAGTATCGAAGACAAAATCATATTCAACCTCATAATTTTGTGTAACATATTGAATATCTATATTTTGTTGTAATTGATTTAATAAATCGTGATGAAAATCAGCCAATAGAAAGATATTGGCTCCAATTAAAATACAATCTTCTAATTTTTCTGTTTTTTTATCTTTTTGATTTTTAATTGTATAATTTAAAACATCTAAATAAGATTCTATTTTTTCTGAAACTTTAAAACCTTCACCACTTCTAATGTGATAATTAAAATAGCCTAAGAAATCAACCTTAAAGTTTAGAAAAAGTTTTTTTAAAGAAATAGATTTTTTAATTTCACATTTAAATTCGGAATAACTAAAGATTTGTTGGTAAATAGTTTTTACAAAACTTCGAAGTTGAATTTTTTCAAAAAAATCATCCTCAAAAATTTTTAAAAACCTTTTTTCATAGGAAAGAGGAGTATAAGTATTAAATTTTTCACCTCTTTTGATATAAGTATATGTTCGTAAATATTTATCTTTTGGATGACTTAATTTCTCCTCAATTTTAATTTCTAAAACATTTTTAAATACCAAATCAATAATAGTATGCCTGAGCAATTCTTTTACATGGACACTATTTGGTTTTAACAGAAATAATGTTTCTGTACTGTTTAATTTTTGTAATAATTTCATTTCTTTTCAAAAATAGTTTTTGGAACTATCCAATTTTTTTGCTTATTGATGCGAACAAAGTGAATATAATGGAACCTGTTTTCAGAAGTTGGCCAAATATCTAATGGAGGTTCTGTTTTAAATACTTGACGATAACGCTCTTTTGTAATTTCATATTGATTAGAAAAAGTTTGTCGTTCGCTTTTCCCTTTTGTTGGACCATGATGAATTTCTGTGTTCAAAATTTCCTGACACATTTCTTTCCAATAAGATTGTGTATACAAAAGATGTAAATGCCAAACTTGATCTACTTGGTCAGATGGAGTAAGTGGAATTTCAGAAATACAAATTAGAAAAATAAATTTTTTATATTCTAAAACTGCACGAATTCCATATTCATAATTCCATTCATTTTCTCTGCAAAGTCTATCTGTAAAATTATAATCTGATTCAGGATCATCTAATTCAAAATCTGTAATTTTTTTCCATAAATATTTTTCTTTTTCTGTCATTTATATTTATTGCTTTTTTTGAATATTTTGGGATTCCGATTTCTTCTATTTGTTCAATTGCAAATAAAATTATGTTATCTGAAAAATCTTCAAAATTAACTTCTGCAATTAAATAAATAAGTGAATCAATCCCTTCATTTTTATGGATATTGAAGTTTGTTTTTTTGGTTTTCCGAAATCGAAAGAGATAAATATCTTTTTGATTAAAACAATAAAAATCAACTTCATGATAAGATTCCCATTTTTCAGGAATTTGATGTATATCTATGAAATCCCATTGTTTTATCTTTCGATCAATTCCAAAATTCCATTTTTTTCGTAGTTCAAATTCTTTAATTCTCTTTTTTCTATTTCTTGAATATGTTGACATTTTTGGTGCTAAAGTAAGGAATTAAAAGCAATTTTTATCATATGATAATAATAGAAAGAAATAAAAATGGAAAATTAAATACTCTTAAAAAGAAGAGAAGTTGAAGTTGTTTAGCATAATTATAAAGAATTTGAAATTCAATCAATCTCCAAGATATCAAAAGATACAATTTCTTGATTTTTTACTCTTATTTTAAATTGAATTGGATTACAACAGTTTTCGCAATCTTCAATATAATTTTGTTCAGTAACAGATAAATCTACAAGTATAGAAACTTGTTCCCAACAATAAGGACATTGGAAAAATTGCTCTTTCATTATGATGAGGTTTTGAATCATTTTCTAAAATTACAATTTCTTTTGATTTTTTAAAATAGAAAGTTAAATGTTTTATTAAGAATAGATTAAGTTTTAAATTTAAGTAACAAACCAAACTAAAATGAAAGCTTATCTAATTCTATTTTTTGTTGTATTACTTTGGGGGCTCAATTTTCATTTTGCCAAAATTATGCTGAATGACGTAAATTTTCTGGAAGCTGGATTTTGGAGATATGTTTTTGGTGTTCTCGCTTTATTTCTTTTTACAATTAAAAATCTACCAAAAATTAAAGCTTTAAAAAAAGAAGCTCCACGAATTTTTATTATCGGATTCTTTGGTATTTTTGGATATAATTTATTCTTTTTTCTAAGTTTAATCAAAGGAACAGCAATTAATGCAGCTTTAATTATTAGTTTAAATCCTGCAATAACACTTTTACTCGCCACAATTTTTCTAAAAACTAAATTACATTTTAATCATATTCTAGGTGTAATCATCGCTTTTTTTGGAGCATTTTATTTAATTCTAAAAGGAAATTTTTCCAATTTAGATATTGTACATTTTTCGAAAAGCGATTTATATATTTCAGCTGCTTGTATCATTTTTGCAATGTATAATGTGGCTGTGAAAAAATTTGCAATTAATATTCCGAATAAACATTTTACATTATTAACGAATTTTTCTTGTTTACTGACTTTTATTGTTATTCTTCCTTTTTATGGCGAAAATTTTACTTTTCCTTATTCGGAAGCATTTTGGTTGTCTGCAATAGGAATCGGAGTAATCGGAACTTCAATTGCTTATTTTTTATGGAATTATGGAATCGAAATGGCAGGAGCTCCGAAAGCAGGAATTTTTCTAAATTTCATTCCTCTTTCCACAGCTTTTTTCGGGATTTTCTTTCATGAAAAATTATATCATTATCATTTTATCAGTGGAATTATTATTCTTGGAGGACTTTTTATAATGAATACAGAATATAAATCTGCGAAAAAAATAATCACACATTTCTTTATTTCTAAAAAAGACGAAGCGTAACTAAAATTCAAAAAATAATTATCTGAATTTCAATTACGCTTATATATTTTAAAAACAAATTTATTTTTTATAATTCGTTTGAATCTTCTTTTTGTCCATTTTGCATTAAATAAGACTTTAAAAATCCATCAATATCTCCATTCATTACAGCATCAACATTTGCGGTTTCATATGCTGTTCGAACATCTTTTACCAATTTATAAGGATGCATCACATAATTTCGAATTTGCGATCCAAAATCAATTTTCATTTTTCCAGCTTCAATTTCATTTCGCATTTCCCTTTGTTTTTGAAGCTCGATTTCATAAAGTTGCGATTTCAGAAGTTTCATCGCTTTTTCACGGTTTTCTAATTGTGAACGAGTTTCTGAATTATGAATGATAATTCCTGTAGGATGGTGCGTTAAAATTGCTTTTGTTTCAATTTTATTTACTCCCTGACCTCCAGCTCCACTAGAACGAGCAAATTGCCAAGAAATATCTGCTGGATTAATATCAATTTCAATACTTTCATCAGCTAAAGGATACACATAAACCGAAGCAAATGAAGTATGTCTTTTTGCATTGGAATCAAATGGCGAAATTCTAACTAAACGATGTACACCGTTTTCTCCTTTTAAATAACCAAAAGCAAAATCACCATCAAATTCTAAAGTCACAGTTTTTACACCTGCTGTATCACCTTCTTGATAGTTTAATTCTTTTACTTTATAGCCATTTTTCTCTCCCCACATAATATACATACGCATCAACATCGAAGCCCAATCACAACTTTCGGTTCCTCCAGCTCCAGCAGTAATCTGTAATACAGCACTTAAATTGTCTCCTTCTTCAGAAAGCATATTTCGGAATTCTAAATCTTCTAAAATTTTTAAAGCTTCATCATATTGCGCTTGTAATTCTTCTTCTTCGACATCTCCTTCTTTATAAAAATCATATAAAACCGCTAAATCTTCTGAAGCAGATTTTACAGCATTATAATCTTGTACCCATTTTTTCTTTCCACGAAGATCTTTCATAAACGTTTCCGCTTCTTTAGGATTATTCCAAAAATCCGGATTTGCAGTTCGTTCTTCGTCGTTTGATATTTCAATTAATTTTTTGTCAATTTCAAGGTAAGTTTTTAACTTGCCAACACGTTCTTGTAATTTCTGTATGTTTTCGTTTGTAATCATAAGAATAATATAGAACTACAAAAATAACTTTTCATAACGATATTATGCAAATAAATTTAATAAGTGACACAGTCACAAAACCAACTTCTGAAATGTTGCAAGTAATGATGCAAGCAGAAGTAGGAGATGATGTATTTAAAGCCGATCCAACAGTAAATAAATTAGAAGCGAAAATTGCGGAAATGTTTGGAATGGAAGCAGCTTTATTTTTTCCTTCAGGAACAATGGCTAATCAAGCTGTAATCAAACTTCATACGCAACCTGGAGATCAAGTAATTTGTGATAAATGGGCACATATTTACAACTTTGAAGGTGGAGGAGTTGCATTTAATTCAGGTGTAACTTGTGCATTAATTGATGGAGAAAGAGGAATGTTTACTGTAGAACAAGTTGCAGAAAAACTTCATAATGATGGAAATATTCATTTACCACAAACTGCTTTAGTTGCTATTGAAAATACAACAAATAAAGGAGGAGGAGCTTGTTGGGATGTAAAAGAAATTGAGAAAATTAAAGCTTTTTGTGATGAAAATAATTTACCTCTACACTTAGATGGAGCAAGATTATTCAATGCAATTGTTGCAACAAAAGATTCTCCTAAAACATTTGGAAAATTATTTGATACTATTTCTGTTTGTTTATCAAAAGGATTAGGAGCACCAATCGGATCTTTATTATTAGGAACAAAAAAAGATATTCAAAAAGCATTACGTTATCGTAAACTTTTCGGAGGAGGAATGCGTCAAGTTGGATATTTGGCTGCTGCTGCAATTTACGCTTTAGATAATCATGTAGAAAGATTAAAAATTGATCATGAAAGAGCAAAGAAAATTGGGGAAGTTTTAGCAAAGAATTCTTTGATTAAAAAAGTAGAACCAGTTGAAACGAATATTGTAATTTTCTATGTGAATGATTCTATTTCAGATACTGATTTTGTAAAGAAATTGGAAAAAGAAGGAATTTTAATTGTTTCAATGGGAGAAGGAAAGTTAAGAATTGTAACACATTTAGATATTTCTGAAGAAATGTTTAACAGATTAATTTCTATCTTAGAAAATCTAAAATAATATTTATGAGAAAAGATATTGCAACATTCGGTGGTGGATGTTTTTGGTGTTTAGATGCTTTTTTTAGAAAGATTAATGGAATTGAATCTGTAGTTTCTGGTTATGCTGGAGGTGATATTATAAATCCTGCATATCGTGAAGTTTGTCAAGGAACTACTGGACATGCAGAAGTTGTGCAACTGACTTTTGATACTTCTTTAATTTCATACAAAGATTTGTTGGAGATTTTTTTTACAATGCATGATCCAACAACTTTAAACCAACAAGGATATGATAAAGGAACTCAATATCGTTCTGTAATTTTCTATCATAATGAAGAACAGAAACAAGAAGCAGAAAATTATATTCAATTTTTAGAAAAAGAAAAAGTATTTGAAAATTCGATAGTAACAGAAGTGTCGCCTTTTAAAAACTTTTTTAATGCAGAAGAAATGCATCAGAATTTTTATGAATTAAATCCAGAAGTAAAATATTGTCAATTGATTATTGATCCCAAAATGGATAAATTATTGAAGAAATTTGGTTCTAAAATAAAATAATATATAAAAGGCTATTTCAAACGAAATAGCCTTTTTGATTAAAGCGTTTTATTTGTTACTGGTATTTTCTTTTATTTATTAAACTTGTAGAATAAACCTACAGATAAATTTCCTGTATTAATTTTGAAATCATCATCAGCATCTTCTGAATCTACTATATTCGAAAATCCTACTGTATATCTTGCATTAAATCCTAATCCATTTTCTAATTCATAATTAGCACCAACATTGAAACCAAAGTTGATTGATTTAAATTGATCTTTTACTTTATAAGTTGTGTTGAAAATTTCAATTTCACTTTCTCCATCACGAGAAGCTCCTAATAAATATCCAATTTGTGGACCAGCTTCAATACTGAATGCATCTTCAATAAAATAATATTTAGCTAAAATATCTAAATTTAAATAAGATAAGTTAACTGGGATTTCTTCAGTTCCTGTAAAAGAAGTGTTAGAAACCTCTGCTTTATATCCTTGAGAAGAATATGCTAATTCAGGTTGTACAGAGAAATTATCTGTTAATCCAATCTCAGCTAAACCTCCAATGTAAAATCCTATTTTAGACTTTGCTCCTTTAATGTCACCAGAAACGCTTGAGATATTCATTCCAGCTTTTGCTCCGAATTCAACTTCTTGAGCATTAGAATTTACAGAAAAGAATAAGGCTGTTGCACATGCAATTGATGTAACTAATTTTTTCATTTTTTTAGTAATTTTTTTGTTTTTCTTAAATTTTTCTGCAAATTAAGGTAATAATCTTGACATAAATCAAAAAAAACATAATAATTAACGTTTTATTAACATTTGTTTATTTTTGAAAAATAAATATATTTCAAAATTAATTTTTGAAAATAAAATACAGTTTAAATAAAGCGTTTATGAAAAAGTTTATATTATTAATTTTCTTTATAAGTATCACAGGTTGTAGAGTTTGTGAATTTTCAAAATCAAAAACTCCTATTGAAATATTGGATATTTCAGAAACACAATTACGACTAGCAAGTCAATATTTAGAGTTGAATCGAGATACTTGGGGAATAATGATGTTAGATTCTTTATATAAACCGTTTTTCAATATTTGGAATCCATATATTGGGAATGAACGTCAATTTTTAACTTCTATGCATTTTGAAAAAAAAATATTACTACAAAAATCTATAGATAAAAAAAATAAGCTTTTCATGGAAAGATTAAAAAAAGAATTACATCGAAAATCCAAAAAAATGCAAGAGTTTACAGGTTATTCAACAAAAGGAAAATGGGTTTTATTATATGGTTCAGGAAGTGTTGATTTAGGAGGATTTGATGATGGAACAATGCTTATAGATTTAGTGAATAAAGCAACAAATAATTTGGATTATATTTCTAATATGCTTCCTCATGAAATTAATCATTTAATTTATGCAAATACATTAAAAGATAAAGAAGGAAGTTCTAAAGTTTTACATCGAATTATTGGAGAAGGTTTTGCTTGTTATGTTTCTTATTTATTTCATGAAAAAAAGAAAGAGATTTATGAAGAATTAAATTATACAGAAAAAGAATATTTGTTCTGTAAAAAATATGAGAAAGGAATTCTTCAGATTTTAAAGAATACTTATCAATTAAACGATGAAGAAATTGCGATTAAGTTGATTAATAGAAAACACAAATATATGAATATTTATCCTGGAGCTCTTGGATATTATATAGGATTTAGAATTGTAGAAGAATATGTGAAAAAACATGGAGAAGATTCTTGGAGAGATATTTATTTGATGAAACCTAGTGAAGTTTTACAGAAAAGCGGCATTTTAAAATAATGATTTTCTTATTGTAATGAAAAAGTGAAATTGCTAGTTTTTTTCTAAGATTCGTAAAAAAGTAGTAAATTAATAATAGGTTCAAAATTTTGAAAAACAATTATTTAAAGATGTTTTTTGAAGTTTTAAAATGGTGAACTAATTATTAAAACTAAACGAAATCTGATGAAAAATATTCTAATTGTAAATGATACATGGAATTTAGTAAATGGAATTACAACAATTTATCAAAATATGTTAGAAGAGTTTAAAAAGCAACATGATTTGAATTTTATTTTTGTATATCCATCTACAAGTTTTGAAGTAAATTATTTAGATCAGAATATTATTGAATGTGGATTGCCTTTAAAAGTGAAAATAAAATTACCTTTTTATAAAGAAATCACACAAGGAATTCCAAATTTTAATTGGTATGAGACGCTTCAAAATAAATTTGGAGATATGGATTTAATTCACATTACGACTCAAGGTGTTTTAGGCTATTATTTTTCAAAAGTTTCCAAAAGATATAATATTTATTCAACAGGATTTTATCATACTTTTATGCCTTTGTTTGCACAAAAATATATGCCAAAAAGATTTCCTTTTTTAAAAAAACTGTCTTATCAAGTTTTACGAAAATTTGATAAAATGGTTTATCGAAATTGCTCTGAAATTTTCTATCATACAGAAGATTCTAAAACCTATCTTGAAAACCTTTTTTCAAATAAAAAATACACCTCAATTACTGCTTTAATTCCACTTAAAAAAATTGTTTCTTATCGGAAAGAACAGAAAAAAGTAATCTCTAAAGAAAAGCCAATTGTTTTTGGATATATAGGAAGATTAGCAAAGGAAAAGAATATAGAAGCAATTGTGCGTTTGGAACCTTATTTTGTGAAAAATAATATCAAATTTGTATTCATTGGAGATGGTCCAATGACTGATTATATCAAAGAAAATTCAAGTTTAGAAGTAACAGGTTATTTAAAAAATGAAGCGTTATTTAAACAGATTCAACGATTGGATTTTAATATAATTCCAAGTGCTACAGATACATTAAATATGACACTTTTAGAATCTGCTTCACAACAAATTCCTTCCATCGGTTTTTATAATTCTGTTCCTAGTAAATTAATTGTAAAATATGAATCAGGAATGACGTATACTTGTTTTAAAAATCCAAATTGGATAAAGGATTTTCGAAATTCCATTACACAAGATAAATATAACGAATTGCAAAATAATTGTTTGTCTTTGATTGAAGGTTCAGATATCTCTAATGGAAGTCGAAAAATAATCAGTTCATGGGTGAAGCCGAGATATTTGAATGAGCTTTGTTTAGAATAAGAAAATAGAAGGTTTTAGGAATTTTTAATGTTTTTTTAAAGAGAACTTTTTGTAATTTAGGAGGGAAATAATCTACATTAATAAATGAAACATATTAAAACTGAAATCATTATTGAAGCGAGTTCAGAGAAAATCTGGAACGTTTTAATGGATTTTAAAAACTATGGAAAATGGAATCCTTTTATTCTTAAAATTAATGGCGTAAAAAAAGAAGGAAAGCGATTAAAAGTAAATATTCAGCCTCCAAATGGAAAAAAAATGACATTCCGACCTGTAATTATTAAATTAGAAAAAGAGAAAGTTTTTCGTTGGATTGGTCGATTGGGTGTAAAAGGTGTTTTTGATGGAGAGCATTATTTTGAGTTGATTTCAGAAGATGAAAATAAAACTAGATTTATTCACGGAGAAAAATTTACAGGAATTTTAGTAGCAACAGCAGGAAAAGCAATTGAAAAGACAAAACAAGGCTTTGATTTGATGAATATTGCTTTAAAAGAAAAATGTGAGGAAGATTCATGAATTTGGTTGAAATTTTAGTTGAAAAATTAGAAAAAGAGAAACTTTGGGAAGAAGAGATTTACTTAAAAAGAAATGAATTTTTAAAAGAAGAAAATACTACAGATTCCAATTTGTATTATATAATATCTGGAAGTTTACGAATTTTTATTAGAGATAATTCAGAAGAAAAAACAATTCGATTTGGTTATGAAAAAAATATTATAGCTGCTTTAGATTCGTTTATTCATGAAGGAAAATCAGTTTATTGCATACAAGCTTTGAAGAAAACAACTTTGAAAAGAATATATAAAAAAACTTTTATGAATTTTATTCAAAAATCAGAAGAGAATAAATCCTTTTGGGGTTCCATTTTACTTTATCATATTTTACAACAAATGGAACGAGAAAAAGATTTGTTGATTGCTTCTCCTTTAGAAAGATACCAACGAGTTTTAAAAAGAAGTCCACAACTTTTTCAAGAAATTCCACATAAATTCATTGCAAATTACCTTCGAATGAGTCCAGAAACATTGTCTCGATTAAAAAAATCTTGATTTGAATCAATCTTTAATAAAAAATAAAATTCGATTTTTGTAGAAAATAAAGAACAATGAAATTCAAATCGGAAGAATTATTAGCAGAATTAATTAATCAGACAAAAGAAAACATTAAAAAAGCAAAGGAATTACAGAAGTTAGATCTTTCTGTATTGCAAAAAAGAAAAGACACAGAAAGTTGGAATGCTTTAGAATGTTTTGAACATTTAAATATGTATGGTGCTTTTTATTTGCCAGAAATTACTTCACGAATGGAAAGTGCTTCGTATCCAAAAAATGAGATTTTTAAAAGTGGAATGATTGGTAATTATTTTACAAAAAGTCTCCTGCCAAAAAAGAAATTAAATAAAATGAAAACGTTACAAGCTACAAATCCTTTACATAAAGATTTGGATGCTTCTGTTATTACGGTTTTTTTAAATCAACAATCTAAATTATTACAACTTTTAGCAAAAGCAAAAAGTAAAGATTTGACAAAAATTAAAACAGCAATTTCGATTTCTGAATTGATAAAACTAAGATTAGGAGATACTTTTAGAGTTTTAATTTATCATAATATTCGTCATATAATGCAAGCAGAAGATACTGTAAAATAAAATGATAAAATATTTAATTTAAAATGAAAATCTATCGAAATTCAGATTTTCATTTTAAATTTTCTGTTTCTAAAACATAAGTAACTTGCTTAAAAAATGCTAGAAAATTATAATATTCAGCTGAAGAAAGTTCAAGTTTATACTCCTTAAATAAATCCCTCCAACCTTGATCTGTTTTATTTGTATGTGGATGACCTTTAAATTCCCAATTCACAAAACTATCTGTAATATGTGTTAGATATTTTTGCGAAGTAGATTCATAAATATCTTCCATAATAACTACTTTTTTTCCAACTCGCATCGCTTCACGAACAGTTAATTCTGGATCATCAATATGATGTAAAACGGTGATAATTTGTACAACATCAAATGATTTGTCTTTAAAAGGAAGTTTTTTACCAGAATATAAAACAGGATTTACTTCTGTAAACGCAGATTTGTTTTTAATATCAAGTCCTGTGATATTTAATCCATTTTGTTGAAAAAGAAAATTTAATGCACCATTTCCAATTCCAATATCAAGAATTTTTTGCTTGGGATTGTATAAACTAAAAAGCCTATCGTATTTGATTTGTGCTTTCTTTAAACACCATTTTTGGTATAAATTCATTTTTTATTCGTGTTGGTCGATTTTTTCTGTAAAACTTACAATATAAATCTAAAAATTAGAAGATTCTTTAAAGTTTTGAAAATAAGAATATTGAAATAAATTTTGTACCTTTTAATAGATGTTTTAAAATGATGAAAGATGACAGTTGCAGAATATTTTGTGAAAAATTTAGAGAACGAAGGAGTGGAATACATTTTTGGAATTCCAGGTGAAGAAAATATTGATTTTATCGAAGCTTTAAAATCTTCTTCCATTAAATTAATTCTCACAAGACATGAACAAGCAGCAGGTTTTATGGCAGCAACTTTTGGAAGATTAACAGGAAAACCAGGAGTTTGTTTATCGACTTTAGGACCTGGAGCAACAAATTTAATCACAGCAGCAGCTTATGCACAATTAGGTGGAATGCCAATGTTGATGATAACAGGTCAGAAACCAATCAAAGAAAGACATCAAGGATTATTTCAGTTATTAGATATTGTTGACATTATGAGACCCGTGACAAAATTTACCAAACAAATTGTGGATGGAAACAATTTAGCGACCACAATTCGAAATGTTTTTCGGATTGCAAGACACGAACGTCCTGGTTGTGTTCATCTTGAACTTCCCGAAGATGTTGCAGAAGAAGAAGTTGCAAATAGCTTTGTTTTGACAGAAAATAGTATTCGAAGACCTTTTGCTTCTGCGAATATTATTCAGAGAGCAATTGCATTAATTGAAGAAGCAAAAATGCCAATTATTGTGATTGGAAGTGGAGCAAATAGAAAACGCACTTCAAAAGCTTTGACAGATTTTATCAATAAAACTAAAATTCCGTTTGCAACTACACAAATGGGAAAAGGTGTTGTTGATGAAAGAAATGAACATTATTTAGGTTGTGCTGCATTGTCAGATTCCGATTTTTTACATTGTGCTTTAGAAAGAGCAGATTTAATTATAAATGTTGGTCATGATACGATTGAAAAACCACCATTTATGATGACAAGAGAGAAAAATCAAAAAGTAATTCATATCAATTTTTTTCCTGCTGATTTAGATGAGGTTTATTTTCCACATTTAGAAGTAATTGGTGATATAGCACACAGTATTCAAGAAATTCATTTATTAATAAAACAATCTAGAAATTGGGATTTTTCTTATTTTGAAAAAGTAAAAGTAGAAATTGAAAAACATACAAGTTGTATGTTAGAAGATCATAAATTTCCGATGTTTCCACAACATATTGTAAAAGTTGTTCGCAGTATAATGCCAAGTGATGGGATAATTTGTTTAGATAATGGAATGTATAAAATATGGTTTGCTAGAAATTATAAATGTCATTATCCGAATACATTGCTTTTAGATAATGCTTTGGCAACAATGGGAGCTGGATTACCTTCTGCAATTGCAACAAAAATGTTATATCCACAACGAAAAGTAATGGCAATTTGTGGAGATGGTGGATTTATGATGAATTCACAAGAATTAGAAACTGCTAGTCGTTTAAATCTAAACTTAGTAATCTTAATTCTTCGTGACAATGCTTTAGGAATGATTAAATGGAAGCAAGAAGCACGAGGATTTAAAACACACGATTTAGATTTTACAAATCCAGATTTTGTGGAATATGCAAATAGTTATGAAAATATCAAAGGACATCGACCAGAAAGTGTAAGTGATTTTGAAAAAATTTTAAAGAAAAGTTTAAATGAAAAAGGTGTTCATTTAATTGATTTAAAAGTAGATTATTCTAAAAATCATGATTTATTAGATGTTCTTTTAAAGCTTAAAACTTGTGTTTTATAATTGGAAATCAATAAATCTAAATAAAATAAAAAAAAGCATTTTCATCTAGGTGAAAATGCTTTTATGGAAAAGAGAAAAATCAAAAGATTCTTACCCTTCTACTCATCGGAAGGTTCCCAATCGGGAGGTTTAACAAAAGCCTTTAATTTGTTTGAAAATCCTTTTATATTTTTAAGTTTATCAGCAAATCTTGTAAATCCATGAAAGAAAACAGTAATTGGATTATTAGAATTAATTGGTTCACTTACTCCAAAAACAACTTTTTCTACTTCTGGTTCAAATGTTCCGAAAATTTTATCCCAAATAATTAAAATTCCAGCATAATTTTTATCCCAATATTGTCTATTAGAACCATGATGTACGCGGTGATGTGAAGGTGTATTAAAAATAGCTTCTATAGGTTTTATTAATTTTCCGACTGCTTCTGTATGTAAAAGTGTTTGAAAAACTTGTACAAAAGCTTCACAGAAAAGAACTAAAATTGGATTAAAACCTAACATTACAATTGGTAATGAAAAAAGTAAAGGGAACACAGCATCTAATGGACCAAAACGGTAGGCAACAGACATATTGAAATGCGGCGAACTATGATGAACAGTATGTGTTACCCAGCCAATTCCGATTCGATGCATCATTCTGTGATCCCAATAATATGCAAAGTCTGCTAAGAGAATACAACAAATAATTGTAATCCATGTAATTGGCAAATGCGTTAAACTAATATGTTCATAAACCCAGAAATATAATTTTGTAATGAATAAAATTCCTAAAGCATATTCGATAAAAACAAAAGCTCCGAATGTAATCATGTTCGCAATGGAATCTTTTATGATATCCCAACTCATTTGTTTTAAAAAAGTATAACGAACTAATTCTACGATGAAAAAAGGAAGAATTACATAGAAAATACTCAAATCATTAAGTACATAAAACCAACCTTTGACATCCTCCCAGTTTAATAATTTTGTTAAATTTTCCATGTTTTATTGCTTTAATTTTGTCCAAGTTTCTGTAATTGGGTAACCTTTATAATTATAAATAACTTTTAATTTGTTTGGCGATTTAAAAGTTACCTCACACTTAATTTTCTCTTTGACTTTTTCATCTTGATAATGATAAATTCCTTTTCCAGAAGTTCCGTTATACTCTTTTAATTCTAGAGAAAGTGAATTATCACGATAATCTGTTCCATTTTCTTCAATCACTCTTGTGATATAAAAACTATTATTTTCTTTATTGAATTTATAATGGATTATTCCTTTAAAAAAAGTGCTTTTAAAAGTTGCAGACCATTTTCCCTCCAAATTTTCATATGGGTTTAAAATTTCTGTTTCTGTAGTGGTATCTTTTGCAAAATAATGTGGAATTCCAGCAAGTGTTCCTACAATGAAAAAACTTATAATAAAATATTTTACTCCTGTCATTTTTCTTTTTTCTAATTGTTATGAAGCAAAAGTATGGTGAGGAAGTGGGCAATCTTTTGACATAAGTCAAAAAATAGAATTATAATTAATTTTTATGATTTTAAGTGAATTTTTATATTTGTCGGCACATTAATAAATTGAAACAAAAAGCATGAAAAAGTTTTGGATTTTAAATGAAAAAAGAAAAAAAAATAGTATTTGTTAAAGATGAGATAATCTATTTTGGTAAAATTGATACTTCAAACGAAATAGAAATTATAAATAATTTGAATAAAGGAATTATTCCAAAAAAACTTTTTAGCTTACCTTTTTCATATATTAAATCTGTAGAATTGGCTTCAAATTCCAATAAAATTTTATTTAAATTTAATGAAAGTTCTGAAGAGGAAATCATTGTTTTAGAAGAGAAAATAAGAGATGAAATTTTTGAATATTTAAAAAATGAAATGACTGATTTTGAATATGAATTAAAAATTCCTTCCTTAATTTCTTATACAAAAGCACAATTATTTGCAATTTTATTTTCTATAGGATTTTTCTTTTTAAGCTATACTGCTGCAATTAAATTAGAATCTGGTGAAGTTCTTCATTCAAAAAGAAAAATTACATCTTTAATTTATACGATTGCATCAATAGGCTCAGAAAATGTGATAAAATTATTTAGTGTTTTAATCTTAATAGCAATTTTATCTTTTATTTTAAAATTTAGAAAAAGAACAGAAACGGCTTTTTTATTACGAATGAAATATAATATTTCTTAAGAATAGTATATTTGCTTTCAAAACTAAATTAAAATAATTAAAAATTTATTCATGAAAAAAAGCTACTTAGTTATCTTATTATTGCTTTTAAGCTTTAAAATTAACGCCCAAAATTTAAATAAAGAACAAGAAAAATTAGTTCAAAAATTTATTCAGTATTTTGAAAAAGAAGATATTGATGGATTAAAAAAAATTGTTAGATATCCTTTAAGAAGAAAAAAAACAATTCCAAGTATCAAATCAGAAAGAGAGTTTGTAAAACGTTTTAAGCAAGTTTTTGATAATAGTTTAATTCATGATATTGTAAATTCTGATATCCAGAAAGATTGGGATAAAGTTGGTTCAGATGGAATTATGTTCAACAATGGAGCTCTCTGGCTAGATTTAAATGGAAATTTGATTTCTGTGAATTATAAATCGTTGAAAGAAGTTGAAATGATTAAAGAAATCAATAAAAAAAGTGCTAAAGGAGTTTATAAAAGTTTGAAAGAATTTAAAAAACATATTTTGGTATTAGAAACAAAAGAATTGCGTATTCGAATTGATCAAATGCCAAATGGAAAGTATAGATATGCTTCTTGGCCTATTCATTCAAAAATGACAGATAAACCTTCGGTTGTTTTAGAAAATGGAAGTAAAAATTTTGATGGAAGTGGTGGAAATCATTATTATTTGTTTTATGATAATGATACATATTGGACTTATGAATGCTCAATTAATGTTTTAAGAAGTAATGAAACAGCACCAGCTACTGTTGGGATTTTTGAAGGAGATTCTCAAGTTTCGATGGACGACGCTAAGATTTTAGAATAAAAAAATTAACATATAATATTCGTAAATCCTCATTTTTATGAGGATTTTTTTATTTTATATTATTATTTTATGAAAAAATAATAAGATTATATAACGTTATCAAGAATTATTTGTACTTTGAGTTTTAAATTGTAGCATTTCAGAAAGTTGGAAGCAAATTGAAAAAAAGCAAATTGAAAAATGAAGACACAACTTAAAAATAAAAAAGAAAGTAAAAATTCCATTAATACTATTTCTTCTACAAGTACTTCGGATTCAACTTTTCAATTTAAGGATAATAGACCAGAAACAGTTTTACAAAAGAAAAAACAAGATTTGATAAATTCTGGAACTAAAAATCCATTTCAATTTCAACAAAATTCTACAAACACTTCTTTACTTCCAATTCAAAAAAAAGCTAATAAAACAGGTTTACCAGATAATTTAAAATCTGGAATTGAAAATTTGTCAGGTTATTCTATGGATGATGTAAAAGTTCATTATAATTCTGATAAACCAGCGCAATTAAAAGCACATGCATACGCACAAGGAAATCAAATTCATGTTGCATCTGGTCAAGAAAAACACTTACCACATGAAGCTTGGCATGTTGTTCAGCAAAAACAAGGAAGAGTTCAGCCAACAAAACAATATAAAAGCATACATATAAATGATGATAGCTCTTTAGAAAAAGAAGCAGATGTGATGGGAGCTAAAGCGATGCAATTTAGCGGAGGAAATTTTGATTATAGTTTTTTAGCTGCTTCTCCAAATAATAATATTGCTCAGTTACAAGGAGGAAATGTTGCTTTAGATGCTTTAAAAAAAGTAGGAGGTGATTTAACCTGGGATTTTATTTATAAACAATTACAAAAATTTGAAGTAACAAAAACAGTTCAAAAAATTGTTAGAGAACTTTGTTTGTATCTAGTTGATCAAGTAGTTATTCCTGTTAGTATTAAAGATTATTTAAATAAAATTGCACCTTGGATTAAAATTGTAAATACAGCAATTGAAATTGTAGATTCCATTCCAGAATCGGTTAGAACTACTATTTTATATGTAACAGGATTTGGAATAAGAAAATTTAGTACTACTTGTTTAAAAGGAGCAATCACAGAATCACATATTCATACACTTTTAGCTGGAGGAAGTAATTTTGTAAGAACTTTAGCAAATATTGTCCAGTTTATGGACAAAGTTATTGTTAGTCCTTCGGGAGCTTTATACAAATTGTACGAATCAGGAGCTTTAGGGTCGACTTATAATACAGTTTCTTCTTATTTATTTGGAGATGAAAAGAAAGAAGAATCTTCAACCTATACACAAGATGAAACTTCAGTAGATTCTGAACCAACTAAAAAACCAATGATTGATAAAAATTTAGGATTCTTTTGGATAACTGCCGAAAATCCTGAATTGAAAAAATGGAAAGGTGTTCGAGATAAAGAAGAAAGAGCAGGAATGGAAATGAATGCTAGATTTGGATTTAAATTGTTTGGAAATGTAATGGGAACAGATAATTTAAAATTCAGAATACCTTATGATGGAGATTGGGAAACAATTCTACATAATATTACTTTAACAGATAAAAAAATTGGAATAAATGGAGGATTAACAGGGCAAGGAATTAGATTAACTAAAATACGATTTAATAAACAAGGATTACAGTTCGTTGGAATAGAGGTAGATAGTATCAAGTTTGGAAATGATATAATTGATGCGTCGACTACCACTTTTTATTGGTCAAAAGGAAATGATTTATTAAAACTAAATACAAATGCAACGATAAATATTTTTTCAACATCCTTCCAATCTAAAATGGGAATTGGAATGACAACAGGAGGACAATTTACAAATGGTTCTTTAGAAGTCACAAAAGTTGGAACTATAAATATGTTCAATAATAGATTGAAAATTGTAAATCCTCAATTTTCAGGAACTTTTATAAAAGGAAAAACACCAAATTTAAATTTAACAGGAGATCTTCAACTTAAGATTTTAGATAATTTAACGATAGATTCTGAAAAAGTTAGTATTAACTATTCAGAAGAAGGATTTGTAGGTTCTGTTGCTTTACTTCGAACAGTTTTTGATTTAAGCAAAGATTCTAAAGTAGTGTTTGAAATACATGATGGAAAAGTTGATAAAAAAGGTTTTGAAGCAGGATTGATTAAACTTATTTATGCATATGAACCAGTTTCTGAAGAAGAACAATCAGATAAAGAAGAACCAAAACCAGGAAAAAATACTTTAGAAAAAAGTCAAATTACCAGTTTACTTCCTGGATTTAATTTAGGATGGATTAAAAATACAGGATTAGAAACTTTAGTTATCTCAGGAACTGTTTCTTCTGTTCGAATTGGTTCTGATGGTTTTGCGAAAAAAGATGTTACGAAAAGTTTAGATAAATTCTCTGCTAAATTATTTGGTGTAAAAGCAAGTTTTGATGGTGAAAAAGGAAAAGGATCTATTCAAGGACATAAAAAAATTAGTCCTCCAATGCCTTCGTTAAAATTGATTTATGTACCTGTTCCGGGAATTGAAGTTTCATTAGGAATTGCTTCTTTCTTAGATATTGATGCAGGACTTGAAGGAAGTGTTGCTAAAATGCCAAAATCTAAAGAAGATTCGAATATTGTTCCTTGGAAACTTGGCGGAAATGTAAGTATAACAGGAAGTGGAGGTGTAGAAGCAAATGTTGGAGCAGCAGTTGGTTCAAGTTTTATTGCTTCCCTCGGAGCAGAACTTTATGGAAAAGCACAGGCGGATTTAAGTTTCCTAGCAAATTTAGAAGGATTTATTCTTTACAATGAAGATTCGTATCATATTAAAAGAAGTGATAATCCAGAACATGAAACAAAAGCAGATTATGAAGTTAAAGCGCAATTAACTTCGGAAGTAGGAGCTCGAATAAAAGCTAGAGCATTTTATTTCTTTGAGAAGAAATTATATGAATATAAATTTAAACAATGGAAACTAGGAGAGTGGAAATCAACAGGAGTTTTATATTCATCTGACTCAGGTGATTCGAAAATAAAACCAAAGAAAACTACTTTTAATGGTAAGGACAAACCTAGATTACCTATAGCTAGTTATAAAGAAATTTCCGCTGTTGAGTTAATAGAAAATGCAGCAACAAAAGGAGATAAGATAAGTGATCAAAGATTATTATTGCGTTTAGTTTATGATATTGCAGATATTGGAAATGGAATTTCTGAAGAAAAACAATCAGGTTTTTATACTAAAATTATACAAATTGCTAAAAAACCTGATTATGTAAAACAAACTATACATGAAAAGCTGCAATTCATGCAAAGCAGAAGTAAATATAATGGAACATCATCTTTAATTATGACGAGAGCTGAATGGGAGAAATATTCTACAACAAAAGGTGTTTTCACAATGAATAAGAGAAAAACAATTATTCCGGTGGATAATGCAATTGAAAAATACCATAAAACATCTGATTTAGATAAGAGATTATCAGTTCTAGAAGAATTAGAGCAAGCTGTTCAAAAATATAGAAAAGATTCTTCTAGTAACAGTAGAATTTCAATGGTGAATAAATTGCAAAATGAAATCGAAAAAGAATATGAAATTTTGAATGAAATTAAAAAAGGACAATCAGAAACTGAATAAAAAAATTATCGAATATCTTTTAAAGTAACTTCAATTTCTTGTTGTTTTCCGTCTTTTTCAACGATTAGTTTGATTTTTTTATTCTTTTTAGAAGATTTTAATTGTTGAATTTCATTTGGATAATAAAACTTTTCTTCAAAATTAGAAATGGTTTCTTTTTCATCAATGATTTCTTCATTTTCGTTTGCAAGAACTACAATTTCATTCATTTGATTTTTAAAATGTAATTGATTTTTATTGGAAATGACTAAATCATTTTCTGGTAAAGAAACATTGTTTTTTCGTAATGTAATCATCTTATTTGGATAATCTAAAATTATATGAAATTGCCGTAACATTTTTCCACCAATTCGCCCATTTTTTTGCTTTAATTGATTTACAGAATGATGAATTACAGTTGTCGGATGTTTAATTTTAATATCCCCAATTAATAAATGATCAATAGTGAAATTTTTATCTTCATAAGCTATTTTTCGATTAAAAAGATAATTGTTTTCATTCTCATGCAACCAAAGCGAAGAATTATTTCCAATATCTACTAATAAACTCAATTCAATACTAGAATTTCGAGTCATTTCATACGATTTAATATTTCCAGCCATATATGGTTTTTTATCGATAAAATTCAACTTAAAAGAACTACATTTTCGACAGAATTTGTACCGATAATAATCTGGATTGTAAAACACCATTTTTTGTGTTGTATAATTTATTTCAATCACAAAATTTTTCAATAAATCATAACCAATAATTCCGTCAATTTTCGATAAAATCGGATTCTCTTTATTCTTTTCAACGACTAAAATATTTTGATTATTTGCAACAATTTTCTTCAATTCAATTTGATTGTTTTTTGAAACGAAATTTGTTGGTGTTGCTGAAGAAAGATGGTTTTTATTCTTAATATTATTTATAAGAAATTTTGTCTTTTTTGAATGAAAAACTGTAGTGTAATTTAAATCTGAATCTAATAAAAAATGAAGTTTATGACCATTTACTTTTACTGGAATGATGATTAAATTTTCATACATTTCAAAACTAACTTTTTGTTTTTCTTTAGGATACGACAATTCGAACTCATTTTGAGCGAAAGAAGTGTTGTAAATAACCAAAAAAACACAAGTTAAAATGATATGTAAGTAATTCTGTTTCAAAGGAATGGGATTTTCATACAAGTTACTAAAGCTTACGTTCTTTTCACAATGATTAATAAAACTTTAACTCAATAGAAAAGATTTACAAAAACGTCGATTTATTTTAATTTTTTTTGCAATTTTGCTTATCAATTAAAAAGTAAATACAAATGCCAAAAATATCATTAAAAGGAACAAATATGCCAGAATCTCCGATTCGTAAATTGGTTCCTTATGCTGACAATGCTAAGAAATTAGGTAGAACAGTTTTTCACTTGAATATCGGGCAACCAGATATTAAAACACCAGAAGTTGCACTGGATGCAATTAGAAATATTTCAATGGATATTATTTCTTATAGTAAATCGGAAGGTTCTGATGAATATAGAAGAAAAATTGCGAATTATTATAAACAAAATGATATTCACGTTGGAGCAGAAGATATTATTGTAACTAAAGGTGGTTCAGAAGCATTATTATTTGCGATTGGAAGTATTACAGACCCAGGTGATGAAATTATTATTCCAGAGCCATTTTATGCAAATTATAATGGATTTTCAGTAGCTTCTGGAGTTACAATTCGTCCAATCGTTTCGACAATTGAAGATGGTTTTGCTTTACCAAAAATTGAAGAGTTTGAAAAATTAATTACTCCAAAAACAAAAGCAATTTTAATTTGTAATCCTGGAAATCCAACAGGTTATTTATATTCTAAAGAAGAAATTCAAGAATTAGCTGATATCGTAAAGAAACACGATTTATTCTTAATTGCTGATGAGGTTTATAGAGAATTTATTTATGATGAAGGTGTAAAACATTATTCTGTGTTAAGCGATTTCGGATTAGACGATCATGCGATTATCATCGATTCTGTTTCGAAACGTTATAGCATGTGTGGAGCAAGAGTTGGATGTTTAGTTTCTAAAAACAAAAACTTAATTGCTACTGCGATGAAATTTGCACAAGCAAGATTAAGTCCACCAACTTTAGCACAAATTGCAAGTGAAGCTGCTTTAGATACGCCACAAACTTATTTTGATGAAGTTATTGCAGAATACAAAGAAAGAAGAGATACTTTAATCACTGAATTAAATAAAATTGATGGTGTAAAAGTTTCTGCGCCAAAAGGAGCTTTCTATTGTATTGCTGAATTACCTGTAGAAGATGCGGATGATTTTGCACAATGGATTTTAGAGAAATTCGAGCATAATAATCAAACTGTAATGGTTGCGCCAGCAGCTGGATTCTATTCTACTAAAGGTTTAGGAAAAAATCAAATTCGTATTGCTTATGTTCTTAAGAAAGAAGATTTGATTTCTGCTGTTACTGTTTTAAAACATGCTTTAGAAGTATATAAAAAATAATTTTTTTGAAAATATATAGACGTATTGGAACGTTTTCTGATACGTCTTTTTTTTAGTTTAAATCTACCAATTTTAATGAAAATTCAACAAAACATTTCTTTAAAAGCATTTAATACTTTTGGTATTGATGTGAAAGCAAAAAATTATATTTCTGTTCAAAATGTAGAAGAATTAAAACAAGTTCTTTCTTTAAATGAATTTGATGAAAAATTTATTTTAAGTGGAGGAAGTAATATGCTTTTGACAAAAGATGTGGAGAAATTGGTGATACATTTAAACATAAAAGGAAAAGAAACTATTGCTAAAAATGAAAAAGATGTTCTTGTAAAAGTTGCAGCTGGAGAAAATTGGCATGAATTTGTTCTTTGGTGTATCGAAAATGATTTTGGTGGAATTGAAAATCTTTCATTGATTCCTGGAAATGTTGGAACGTGTCCAATTCAGAATATTGGAGCTTATGGTGTGGAAGTGAAAGATGTAATTACTGAAGTGGAAGCTGTTGCTATTAAAAATGGAGAAATTCGTGTTTTTTCAAATGAAGATTGCAATTTTGGCTACAGAAATTCTGTTTTTAAAAATGAATTCAAAAACCAATTTATTATCACCAATGTAACTTTTAAACTTACTAGAAATACACATCAAACTAAAATAAGTTATGGAGCAATTCAGCAAGAATTAGAAAAAAATAACAAAACTGAAAATCCATCAATTAAAGATGTTTCAGATGCTGTAATTGCAATTCGTCAAAGTAAATTACCAGACCCAAAAGAAATTGGAAATAGTGGTAGTTTCTTTAAAAATCCAGTTGTTTCCAAAGATGTGTTTTTAAAAATTCAAGAACAATTTCCAACAATGCCATTTTATGAAGTTTCGGAATCTGAAACTAAAATTCCTGCTGGATGGTTAATTGAAACAGCTGAATTTAAAGGTAAGCGATTTGGAGATGCTGGAGTGCATACAAAACAAGCTTTAGTTCTGGTAAATTATGGAAATGCATCTGGAAAAGAGATTTTTGAATTAGCACAAAAAATCCAAAAAACTGTTTTCGAAAAGTTTGCAATTTCCTTAGAAATGGAAGTGAATATCTATTAAAAATCTCAAAATTTAATAATAAAAAAACTCTAAGGAATCTTCTTCCTTAGAGCCTTGATTTTAACCTGAAATTAAAGCTTTCGCTTTTTTTCGCAAACTTGGAATACTCTTTATCTTGCGTAATCTTGAATTATATTAAATATTTGTAATTCATTACTTTACAATTTTAAGGAAAAAAACTACATAAGAATTACGGTTTTACCGTAAACTTTTAATTTTCTGTTAATTAAGGTTAAATATTTTTATTTAAATTCATTAATAGAATGGAAAACAAAGTGAAATTTCTTAAAAGTTGATATACAGGTTTTAAACTGTTATTATTTAAACGAAATTGATAAAAGTGTTTTTAATACAACATTTATTTTTGATTGATTCGTTTTTTTTCAATTGAAAAACTTTCCTTTTTTCTACTTTTGTAATTCCGATAAATCACACAAATGAAACAAGAAAATAAGAAACATTTTGCAGAAATTCATTTTAAACATTTAGAAGCAATTTTTAAAGATTCTATTAGTTTAAGAGCAAAATATTTTCGTTTAAAAGAAACTTTAGAGCGAATTTGTAATCAGTTACTTCATGAAGAACCTGTAGAATTTTCGAATCTTTTTTCAAAGCTTGTTTTTGTAACGAAAAAATATAAAGTTTCAAAAGAAATAAATGATGTACGCTATACAATTTCTCAGATTTCAAGAAAACAGCAGAAACCTTCAGAAGAATTATTTATTTCACATATTCATCATTTTGCAAAATTTATTTCGGAAGTTTTTAATGCCGATATTCCAGATTTTCTTATTACCATTCTTCCGAAAAATGAATTTAAAAAAGCTCCAAAAAAAGAAGATATTTCGGAATTTATTTCTAAAATTAGAGCAATAATTATCGAACGAAATGAACATTTTCTTTGGTGTGAAATCGAAATTGAAAATGAAGAAAAATCATTAGTAAAAGTTTTTCCAAATGCTATTTTTTCTACAAAAGATTTTTGGAAAGGAGCGCAAGTTTATTTGGTAAATATTCGTGTTGATAAAGAGCAAAATTATTTTCCTCGTTTTGTGATTTTAGAACCAGATTATCTTTTAGATATTTCTGCAATTGCTGAATGCTTTCAAGATTATGGCTTTTCTGCAATGCAATTTTTAAAATCGAAATTTGAAGAAATTCCGAATAATAAACATATTCGATTAGGAAATTTTGCCAATTTAATTGTAGATGAATTAATTACAGAAAATGGAGTTGAAAAGAAATTCAATGATATTTTTTATAAAGATTTTACCAATTATCCATTTGAATATACGACAAGTGAAGATATTAAGGAAAGAGATGATTTTAAAACGTATTTTGAAACAGCGAAACGACATTTTCATACGATAAAAAAAGTGATTCAAGATGATTTTCAAAAACTGGAAATCAATAGAAGTAGAGTAACATTAGAGCCATCTTTTTTTTCAGATTTATATGGAATTCAAGGACGTTTGGATCTTTTAGATTTGGATGAAAAAAACAATGCAAAAATTGTTGAATTAAAATCTGGTGGAACGCCTTATCCTGATGATGGAAGAACAATTAAACGAAATCATGTTGTACAATTGTTTTTATATTATCAAATTGTTGGAGTTTTAAATAAGTTGCGTTTTAACGAAATTACTTCAAAAATCAATGGTTATATATTATATTCTAAATCGAATTTGAACAATATTCGTTCAGAAGAACCAACGTTGGATGTAATGCAACGAATTTTTAATCTTCGAAATGAAATTATTGTAAATGAACATTATTTAGCAAATAATTCTTTAGAATTTACAGAGAAATTAATCAAAAAAATTAATGTCAAAAATTTAATTCAAAAGAAAGATTTAAATCCAAGATTTCGAGATATTTTAGTTACTCAAATTCGTGAATTTCAACAACCAATTGAAAAGCTTTCTGAAACGGAAAAAGCATATTTTTATTCGTTTGTAAGTTTTATAGCAAAAGAGCAATATTTAGCAAAAATTGGAAATGGAGAAATAGAATCAAATCGAGGTTTGGCTTCTGTTTGGTTAAGTTCTTTTGATGAAAAAAATGCCAAATTTGAAATTCTGTATGATTTAGAAATTAGTGAAAATAATGTTGCGAATTCACAAAAAGAAATTGTTTTAAAAAGAACAAATTCAGAGAATAAATATGCAAATTTTAGAGAAGGAGATACTTGTATTTTATATCCAAGAAACGAAAATGAAATTGCTACTGAAAATCAAATTTTTAAATGTAATGTAAAGTCAATTTCAAGTGAAAAAGTTGTTTTAGGATTTCGTTACACACAACATAATACAAAGTTTTTTGACGCACATAAAAAATGGGCTTTAGAAAAAGATTCGATGGATAGTTCTTTTAAAAATATGTATAAAAATTTATATATGTTTTTGCATAAAAATTCTGATGATACTTTGGAAAAAGTAGCGAAAAGAACAAATAAACGTCGAAAAATTTTGACTTTATCACCTCCAGAAGAATCGAATGAAAAAAAGTTTCATAAAACATATTTATCAACAGAACAAAATAGAATTTTACAGAAAGCGATAAATTCTAAAGATTATTTCTTGTTAAATGGACCTCCAGGAACTGGAAAAACTTCGATAATTATTAAAGAATTAGTAGAAGCATTTTATAAAGAACCGAATTCAAATATTCTGTTATTAGCGTATACAAATCGAGCAGTCGATGAATTATGTGAAACGATAAATACAGCTTTAAATGAATTAGGAGAACTAGAAAATACTTTTGTTCGAATTGGAAATGAACTTTCTTGTCAAGAAAATTTTCGTGGAAGTTTATTGAAAAATATTACAGAAAATTCGAAGAAAAGAGAAGAAATTGAATCGAAATTAAAAGCACATCGAATTTATGTTTCAACAGTTGCATCAATTTCTGGAAAATTAGATTTATTCAAATTAAAGAAGTTTGACACTGTAATTATTGATGAAGCATCGCAAATTTTAGAGCCACAAATTGTTGGATTATTGCCAGAATTTGAAAGGTTTATCATGATTGGTGATCATAAACAACTTCCTGCAATTGTTTTGCAAAATGAAGAGCAATCGAAAACTAAAAATCTTTTATTAGAGGAAATTGGTTTGAAAAATAAGAAAAACTCGCTTTTTGAAAGATTATATATTTATTGTGAAAAAAATAAATTTGATTTTGCATTTGATCAATTGACTTTTCAAGGAAGAATGCATGAAGAAATTGCTGAATTTCCAAATAAAGTTTTTTATGATGGAAAGTTAAAAGAAGCTTTTCATATTTCTACATTAACAAAAGAAGCAAAAGAAAATTTAAAAAGACAAGTTGTAATTATAGACTTAAAAACAAAAACAAATTCAGTTTTAGAGGAAAATTTAGCATCGAAAAGAATGTTGTTTTTTTCTTGTAAAAATGAAAAGAATAAAACAGGAAAGCAAAATGAAAAAGAAGCTGATTTTGTAGTTTCAGTTGTGCAAAAAATTCATGAATTATATGCTTTTAATGGAAAAAAAATAGACGCTAAGAAAACGATTGGAATTATTGCACCTTTTCGAAGTCAATTGGCGACAATTAAACAAAAATTAGAACAAGCAAATATTCCAAATTATCAAGAAATTACAGTAGATACTGTAGAACGCTATCAAGGAAGTCAGCGAGATATTATTATTTATTCTTTTACTGTAAATGAAGAATTTCAATTAAAAGCAATTGAAAATTACAATGATGATAAAACGGTAGATAGAAAATTAAATGTTGCTTTGACAAGAGCGAAAGAACAGATGATTATGATTGGAAATAAAGAGGTTTTAAGCCAAAACCCGATTTTTTCTCAATTAATTAAATTTGTATCTGATCGTAATGGGTTTGTGAAAGTTTAATTATTGCTTTCTCTTCATTTCTATATAAAGATTTTGAACTTGATTTTTAGCCCAAGAATGTCTTCTTAAAAAAGTGATACTAGAACCAATGGAAGGATTATTTTTAAAACAACCAATAGGAATTTTATAACCAAGATGTTCCCAACCGTAATAATCTACAAGTTCAACAATCATTTGCTTTAATTTCACACCATGTGATGGGTTATTTGGTTGATTTTCCATTTGATTAATTTATACTTACAAAAGTAAACAAGTTATTCGATAAAAAAAGATATTTTAAAATAAAAAGAGGCTAAAACAATAGCCTCTTTAAATTCAAATCCAAATAAAATTAAAAAAATCTAATTTTCTAATTATCTAGTTACAGTTCCCATTGGGAAATTGTTTTGTAAATTCATGTCATGTAAATTTGCTTCACCTAACATATCTCCAGCTGTTCCAACTAAAGGTTTTAAAGTAAAAGGTTTTGCATCATTATCTGGGTATGGTTCAACAGTAATTACAACTGTTTTTCCTCTAACATCTAATGGGAAAGTTACACCATCAGGAGCGTTTACTAAGTAATCTTCTCCTGGGAAGAATCCATCTTCACCATTTGGCATAGGAAGTGCAACTGGTCCACTGTATGGAGCAGCATCATCTGAAGCAGAAACATTTCTGAAAGTTCCTGTAGTTAATGGAGTTCCATCTTCTGTAACAACCCATCCTTCGTATTTCCAACCTTCTTCTAACATTGGTAAATTTAAAGAAGCAACTGGATTTGCCCCTGTTGGATTTACGAACCAAATACCATATTGATCATTATCAGCCACATCATCTGTAGGACTAGCTAGAATAAATTGTCCTGAAGAATTAGAAAAATCTCCAATAATTCCTGTGTTCACTGATGCAGAATTTCCATTGAAATCACCTACTAAATATTTTGTATTTGAAGGTGCTGGATCTGTATCGTTTGCAGGCTCAATTGTAAGTACGAACTTTGTAGCAGCATCTAAATCCGTTTTGTTTAATTCAAAATCAACTTTAGATAAATTTCCTGTTCCATCTACATTGAATACACCTGTGCTAATAGCGTTTCCGTTTACAATAATCCATCCTTCGTAAACATAATTATCACCTAAATCTTCTAAACCTGATAAGTTTAATTTTAGAGTTGATTTTTCTACAATTGGAGTAGAAGTTGAATCATCATCATTGCTACAAGAAGCAGCTACAAGACCTAGTGATAGTAAAGAACCATAAATCAGTTTTCTCATTTCGTTAATTATTTTAAATGTTAGCAAATAATTTCATTGCTTAATTAGAACGAGATTTTTTTTTATGCTTACAGCTAGATTTTTGTTAACGAATATTTTAACAAAATTTTAAGAAAATTTAAGAGTGATCTAAAAGTTGTAAAAAATATAAAATTTCATAAAAAAAGCTTTTATTTGTGGGGAAAGAGAGAGATGTTTATATATAAAATATGCTGTTTTAAGAAAATAGAAATTTTGTAGTAAAATATAAAAGTTAAAAGAATAATTAAAAATTTTTAAATGAAAGAGAAGTTGTTAAAATTGAGAAGAAGAATTCCAATTCCAATAGTTGAAGCAAAGAAATTACTAATTGAATTTGATGGAGATGTTGAAAAAATAATTAAAAAATTTAAAAGAGAAAAAATTAATGAAATAGCTCAGAAAACTTTCTTTGAAATTAATGTTATTCAACAGAAATATGAAGAAAATAAATATGATTTTGTAAAAACTCTTTCCTTTTTTGAAAACCAAAATCGACTAAAGAATTTTGATATTTCTAAACTAAAAGGATTTACAGAAAAATCAATTGAAATAATAGAAAAGATGGAATTTATAGAAAATGAATATGATTTGGCTTCTATTTTTTTATTTGATGAATTAAATGAATATAAATTAATTCTAGAAAGAAATTTTGAATTAAATGAATTATCTAAAACTATTCAAATTGCACAAAATAAATGGAAAAAAATAAAGTGTGAAAATATGTGTATGAATGTATTTAAGTCAACTAAAGAATATAAAAATTTTGAAAAACAATTTCATTTAGATGCAATTAAATTAGACGAAAAATTACATTTATTTAGTCAAAAAATGTGTTGAATAGAAGTTATTTCGATTTGAATTTTAAAAATAGAATGACCAAAAATCCCAAAAGAAAACCTAAAATTAGTTGAATTAAAGAACCATAAAAAATGTGGTTAAATAATGCTTCATAAAAAGTTTTGAAATAAGCACCATAATGTGTTTTTAAGTTCCAGTTTACATCAATCCACCAAAAAATTGCAACAGGAATTCTTGAGATTGGAGAAAGAATTAATAAAAAATAAAAAAGAATCAAAAAAGAATCTTTTCTTTTATAAATTCGAAATGACCAATAAATTGAGAAAAACAAGGAAATCCAAAGTAATCCAATGAGAAAAATATATTTTTCAGGAATACCAATATATTCTAAAGTAAATCGAATTGGTGTGATAAAAATTGCAATTAAAAGTGGAATTTTTACTAATTGAAAAACTATTTTTAATGTTGAATTTTCTTTTTCTTTATTCATGAAATTATAATTTTATTTCATGACAAAATTATAGAAATTAGCATTTTATGATAACGTCATTCATTGGACATTTTTACGACATTTACATCTATTTTTCTTAAAAAATCAACAATCCACCAATATAAATTACAATTCCAACCAACATAAGTAAAAGTGTGTATGGGAGAATTTCTTTTGCTTTTAATTTTGTAATTCCTAAAAGTGGTAAAGCCCAAAAAGGTTGTAACATGTTCGTGATTTGATCTCCATAAGCTAAAGCCATAATTGCTTTCGAAAGTGGAACGTTCAATTTCATTGCAGTTTCAACAATAATTGGTCCTTGAATTGCCCATTGTCCACCGCCACTTGGAACAAATATATTCACCAATCCAGCACTGAAAAATGTAAAAATTGGTAATGTTGTTTGTGTAGCAATTTCTGCAAAGAAATCAGAAACTTGTGCAACCATTCCAGTTGATTTCATAATTCCCATTATTCCAAAATAAAGTGGAAATTGAATCAAAATTCCAGAAGTTCCTTTGATTGCTTCTTCAATTGCATTTAAAAAGTTTTTGAAATTTTGATGTAATAAAATTCCTAATCCAAGCATTAAAAAATTAATTCCATTTAAAGTAAATTTCAATTCTAATACTTGTTTTCCATATTTTATAATAAATGCAGCTAATAAAACAAAACCAAAAATAGTTGCTAAAATTCTTGAATGATCTAATTTTTCGGCTCCAATTAATTTACTTAATCTGTTAGATTCTTCCATTTTGTAAGTTGGTAAATCAATTTTTGTGGGTTTTACATTTTTTGCTAAAAAACTTAGAAATAAAGGAACAATTATTAATAATGCAGCAAAAATAACCATATTAGAAACACTGAAAATTGTTGTGTTTGTTGGAATATATTCAGGAATACTTTGTAAAGAAGTTCCTTTTAATAATTTTTCTAAATGCCCAGCTTCTGCAACTTTCAATGGTGCAGAACCACTTAATCCTCCGTGCCAAACCATCAATCCAACATAACCTGCTGCTCCAACTAATGGATAATTGATTGGAATCTGATTTTTTTGTGCGAATTCTCCTACTTTTCTTGCTAAAATTGCTCCGAAAATCAATCCTAATCCCCAATTAAAAAATGCAACAATTATTGTTGTAAAGCTTACTAAAATAACTGCTTTTGAAGTAGAAGTTGCAAAACTTGTCAATTTTAAAATCAATTTATTGACAGGTTTCGTCAAAACTAAAACATGACCTAAAACTAAAATCAACATCATTTGATAAGCGAAAACTAACAAGCCGTTAGACCAAATTCCAGATTCCCAATAGGATAAAATTTGAATAAAATGATTTTCTTTTGAAACAATTGGTGTGAAGAAATAGGCTAAAACAATTGTTAATAAGGTTAAAAATATTGCGATTGTAAAAGGAGAAGGTAAATATTTTTTAAAAATCGTTTCAATTAGTCCAGTTATATTCATGTATTTTTAATTTTGTGTCAAAAATAATATTTTTCATAAACAGTTAATTGTTTATTAAATTATTTGCTTAAAAATTATTGCATTTTAAAAATCTGTAACTTTGTGGTCATAATTTAAAAATTACATACAGCAGCCATTCATATTCTAGAAATTTTTTAAATAATTCAGTTCTAATTAATTGAAAAAATAATTTAAATAACAAATAGAGGAAATGAAAAAACAACAATTAATGATTACTAAAGATTCAAACTTCAGAATCTTTTTAAAAAAATGGCTAGAAACATGACATGATAAATTGCTGCTAGAATTTATTGCCAAAGATGACAACCACACTTTGAAAATCACAACAAAACTACAAACCATGAAAACTAAGGTAATAAATAATGATTTAAACGATTGGATAGATTATATTTTCGATCGTACAGATACAGATTTTTCTGAATTGGATAAATATGTGTCAAAAAGTTATGAAGAATACGCAAAAGCCAAAAATTTAAAAGTACCAAATCCACAAAAAATTAGAGCAGGGAAAATAGGAGGACATCCTCTTGAATCGATAACAACGGATTTATATTTAGGATGTTTACCTGCATCAAGTGTTTGCTATGGAAATTGTAATGCTGCAAAATTGTCTTTTTTATCAGGATTTGATTTTGGTATTAAAGTGGAAAATATATTAGATAAAGAAGTTTTTATTAAGGACTTGAAAAATATTCCAAGTACGCAAGGATTTTTGACGAATGGATGGAATAGTGATCCTTCTTGGAATTGGGAAAAAGCTTTTGAAATGGCAAAATTGATTCGAAAATCTGGAAGACTTCCAATTTTGATGACAAAAGTTTACAAATTTCCTTCTGAAGAAATGATGCAAAAATTTGCTAATATTAAAGCTGAAATACGTGTTTCTGTAAGTGCTTTTGATAAAAAAGAACAATTACGTCAACGTTTTGATTTTATTCATCATTATAGAAATTGCGGAGGAATTGCAATTCCAATGCTGATTAGTACTTACTTTAAAAGAGGCAATTTAAACAGAAAACAAGATAAAATAGTAGAATATATTTCTGAAAAAGATATTTTAGGAGCTGAAAATAGCTTGCGATTTGATAAATTTTCTCCAGTTTCCAAAATGGTAGATTTAGATAAATGTAGAAGAATTGAATCTACAAAAGATTATTGGTGTGGAAGAATATTTTCTGAAGAATTAAAAGTTCCGATTACAACAACACTTCCGCCATATTATTTAGGAATGCAAAATCCTTATATGTCCAAAAATGAAGAAAAATTCTTAAATTCTTTATGGTATGAAAATGTTTATACACATGAGGAAGTTATTGCAAATGCTGAACTTTTAAATAATCCAACTATTGACAGTGATTCTGCAAAGTTGGCTTAGGGGTTTTTATTATATTTTAATAAAAGGAAGAGTGTTTCATGAAAAACACTCTTTTTTTATGGATTTGTCGCCCAAATACTCATTTGTGGAATAAAAGCACGGCGATTCATCTCTAAGGAATGTATAATACTTGTTGAAATATCTACAGGATTTAATAGATTTTCGTCTTTTGGAATTGCTGTTCCATAAGCATTATTATTTGTGTCTGTGCACCAACTTGGATCTACATGAAAAACACGAATATTGTCTTTTCTAAATTCTAAACTTAGATTTTTTGAAATAATATTTAAAGCAGCTTTACTACAAGAATAAGCTGTTCCTTTATTAAAAGCATAATATCCGCCTGTTGCTCCAATATTTACAATATCACCGAAACCATTTTTTTTAAAATATGGAATTACAAGTTGTGAAAGTTGCGCTGGAGCAATCGTATTTAAAGCAAACATTTTTTCAAAATCAGCTCTTTTTAAACTTTCAAATGGTTCTGCAATAACAAATCCGGCATTGTTGATTAAAATATCAATGTTTCCAAGAATTTTTATTGCTTTAGAAAAAAAGGAAAGTAATTCGTTTTCTTTGGTTAAATCTACTAAAAAACCAGTCGCAGTCGTTGAATTTTCTACTTCTGAAATTAATTCTTGTTCTAAACCACAAAAAACGATTTCAGCACCTTTTACAGAAAAATCTTTTACAAGTTGTTTTCCAATTCCTGAACTTCCGCCAGTAATCAGAATTTTTTTGTTTTCCCAATTCATTTTAATTGCTTTAATTTTTCAAACATTTCATCCTTATGAAAATAACCATTTGCTAACAAATAATAAGCATCTTTTTCATCTTTTAAAATCATAGTAGGAAATCCGTTTGCAAAAGATTTTGCAGTTTCAAATTCTTTTAAAGTTTCAGTAATATTTTCTTCTGAAAGCCATTCATTTTCAAAATCAGAAATTTTAATAGAAAAAGTTTCAAGAATTGGAATATAAGTTTCTAATTCGTCCAATTTTTTTCCATCAATAAAAATAGCTTTTTGAATTTCTTTCGCAGCTTGAAAAGTAAATGTTGGTGCAATTTTTTTAATTACAACAATTGCAGCACAAGGTTCTAAACTACTAAATGAATAAGAAATATCTTTTGTTAGATTATAAAATTTATCTGAAACTTCCACACCTGTATATTCACACATTCTTGGCGCATTTGCTTCGATGAATTTATGCAAACTTTCTCCACCTTTTGGTGCATTTTCTCCTAACCACATTCCTCCAACAAGAAATTCAAATTCAAAATCGTTTTGAAGTTCTGTAAAAATAGAAGTTATATTTTCGCTATTTCCATAACACCAACCACAATGTGGATCCATGATATAAATAATTTTATTCATTGTTTAATTTTAAAAGATTAATTATAAGGTAAAAACCTTTTATTTGGTAAGTTTAGTTTCGTTGTTTTTTTAGCTATTTTTATAAAAAGCGTATGGTTAAAGTACAAAACAGGAAATCATGTAGTTTTAACCCATACGCTAACTTATCTTAGGATATTTTTGAATATTTTTAATTATTCACCATTTAAATTTATCCTAAAAAGAAAATCAAACTCAAAATATTCTGAATGATTTCATAAAACAAATACGAACATTTTAACAGGACGTTTTATGAAATACCCTCATTTGCAAATATGTAGGAAAGGAATTTTATATTTTGGTATAAAACTGCTAAAAAATGGTATTTTTTGTAATTACTTACCATTCAATTTTCGAAACTGTTTTGGTGTAAGTTCGGTGTGTTTTTTAAAGAATTTTGTGAAGTAAGAATTGTCTTCAAAACCAAGAGAATAAGCGATATTACTAATGTTTTTATCTGTGTAGATTAGGCTTCTTTTAGCTTCGATTAAAAGTCTTTCTGAAATGGTATTTATGGTAGATTTGTTTAAAATACTTTTTACAATTGAGTTTAGTTTTCGAGAAGTAATATTTAATTTACTCGCATAAAAATCAGTCAATTTATGTTCTGTAATATGTTTATCCATTAAATGTTGAAACTGATCAAATAAATCGATATTTTCCAATAAAATTGTATTATTTGGAAATTGACTTTGCTTGATATCATTTAATTTATGAATAATTGTTTTTAATAGATTTGTAATGATAGGAGAGAACTCATTTTGTTCTTGATATTCAATTGTGAACGCTTTGTATAAAAAATCTAAACTTTGATTATCTTCCATTGAAATTTTTACATGAGAAATACTGTTAAATTTACTAAAAAGTAATCTAGGGAAGCAATCTAATAAATCTTCAGTAAAACGAATTACTTGTCCTTCGACAAGTTTGTTTGGTAAAAATTGATGTAATCTTCCTTTAGGTAAAACAAAAAATGAATTCGATTCTATATAACTAATCTCTCCATCGATAATAAATTTTGCTGCTCCTTCTTGAATCCACATGATTTCATGATAATTTCTTTGCCTTGGCGCAAATGGTTTTATAACTAAATCTTGAATTTCTTTATTATTTATTTTAAAATATTGGAGCATAGTTTTAAATTATTGTTTAAAAAAAGCTCCATTATAAAAATGGAGCTGATTTGTTATTGCATTTGAATTTTATTCTTTTTTAGTATTTCATCAAATTTTGATAAATTATTTTCTTTCTTCATACTTTGATATATGAAGCCTATCATTTTTTCAGCATCCGAACGATAAGGTGAATTTTGAGCAATATACAACTTATATGCTTTGCACATATTGTCTAAAGCTTTTTCATCTTCTTTTAAAAAACTATAATATACGTGTCCTAATCCATAAAAAACTTCTGGATTTGTATCATCAATCTTTGCTAATTTTTCATAGGCTTTAATTGCTTTTTTATATTTTCCTAAATATGTATATGCAACACCCATATTTTGAAGCGGTAATTTTCCATTTGGATTTACTTTTAAAGATTGCTTATAAGCATTAATTGCTTTTTTATACTCTTTTAATCTTCTGTAGCAAATTCCCATATTATCCCAAGCCCAAGTAAATTTTGGATCTAATGTTACAGCCTTTTTATAATTTTCGATTGCCTTTTCATATTTTTCTTCTTTTGTAAAATCTAGTGCTTCATAGTATAATTCCAAAGCTAAAGGATCTGAACTAAGTTGTGTAGTACTTTCTGTATTTCTAGCAATTAAATCCCTCGCAGCTTGGCAATTTTGCATCA
The DNA here is from genome assembly GCF_015767265.1 of Aureivirga marina. Lineage (GTDB taxonomy): Bacteria > Bacteroidota > Bacteroidia > Flavobacteriales > Flavobacteriaceae > Aureivirga > Aureivirga marina. Next base: position 290,325 of record NZ_JADPIB010000005.1, on the reverse strand, counting down.
AATAACTTTCAATATCATAATAATAATTTTTATACTGTTGAGAATCTTTATCCGTAGAAATATTGACTTCAACATTTTTTTTATCATCACTGTTTTTTTCTGAATTTTCTGATTGATTCATTGCATTTGATAATTCAGCCATCAATTGATATGCTGAAACTTGTTTATCAATACAGTAATTGATGTTTTCTTTGATTTCTTTCTGATTTTTGTTAATCGTAATTATTTCTTCTACACATTCACAAGCAGAATCTCCAGATGATTTTAAAAGATCTTCTTGGTTAAATTCTATTTCAATTTCTTCTTCATTTTCTGTTTTTTTCTCTGGTTCTTGTGCATAAAAAGTCGTAGAAACCAATAAAGCTCCAATAGTAATTTTTTTAAAATTCATAGTAATTTGGTTAATGTTATAAATTATTTTTAAGCTAATTTCTATATGAATTAAACTATTACTAAAAACAAAAAATCCAAGTATTTATTACTTGGATTTTCATTTATTTTTTAGTCAAATTTTGCACTGTAATTTTGATGCCATTTTCCTTGGACTTTCATCACTTGTTCAATAACATCACGAACACAACCTTTTCCTCCTTTTTTCTGTGAAATATATTTTGAAACATCTTGAATTTCAGGAGCTGCATCTTTCGGACAAGCTGGAAGTCCAACTTCTTTCATTACCCAATAATCAGGAATATCATCTCCCATATAAAGAATTCCTTGTTTGTTGATGTCATAAATATCACAATATTCTTCAAATTGCTCAATTTTATTATGCGCTCCTAAATATATATCGGTTACGCCTAAACCTTTCAAGCGTTCACGAACTCCTTCGTTTTTTCCTCCAGAAATGATACAAACTCTATATCCAGCATCCACAGCTGTTTTTAAAGCATAACCATCTTTAATGTTCATGTTTCTTACCAATTCTCCATTTGTAAAAACATTTACAATTCCATCCGTTAAAACACCATCTACATCAAAAATAAATGTATCGATATATGGCATTAATTCTTTATAACTTTTCTCCATGTGATTCTTGAATAGCTTTCGTTAGTAAACTATATATATGTTGTTGTTTTTCGTTTAATAATTTTAAATGATTTGCAATAGTTGTTTTATCATTTCTTTTTGCTGGTCCAGTTTGTGCTTCTTTTGGGTGTAAAGATTCTATTTTATTAGAAGTTTCTTGAATTAATGGAATTAAAATCTCAAAAGGAATGTCATAAGTTTCACAAATTTCACTTCCCATTTGGTAAATATAATTCGTGAAATTATTTACAAAAACTGCTGCAACATGTAATATTTTTCTTTGTTCAGAATCAATTGGATATACAGAATCTGTGATATAATTAGCCAATTTTTCTAAAACTTGATAAGAACTAGTTTCTTTTGCTTCTAAACAAAAAGGAATTCTTGAAAAATCAATTTCTTTATTCTTAGAAAATGTTTGCAAAGGATAAAAAACACCAATATTTTCATTTGGTAAAAGTCGTTTTATACTTGCACTTCCTGAAGTATGTACCACAATTCCTTTTTTAGAAATTAAATTTTGAGCAACTTCTTCAATAAAATCATCACTTACAGAAATAATATAAACATCAGCATCTAAAATTTCTTCTGAATTATTTGTAATTGGAGCAACATGATTGAATTCTTCCAATTTTTCAATGGTTCTATTGTAAAGTTGTATAATTTGAACTTCTGCGATCTTATGAAATTTTTGAATTAGATGAGAAGCTACATTTCCAGCGCCAAGAATAACTATTTTAATCATGTTGCGAAGATACGAAGAATTGTTTTAAAATTATTTTTGAGGATTCTTAAGTTTCTTCTATTTTTGAGCGAATTGCTAGGAATGATTTTTACTTCTAATAAAATCTTCATTGCTTTTAATTTTAAAAAAATAGAAAATGAATACAATAACATTATATCGTCCAGTAAACGATAAAGAATTAGAATTAATTAAAGAAATGGATTTCAAAGGATTTCCACCAAGATTACCTGAACAACCAATTTTTTATCCTGTAATGAATGAAGCTTATGCGATTCAAATTACAAAAGATTGGAATGTTCCAGCATATGGTTGTGGTTTTGTAACGAAATTTGATATGGATGCAACTTATTTGAAGAAATTTAAAATTGAAAATGTTGGAGGAGAAATTCATAACGAACTTTGGGTTCCTTCGGAAGAATTAGAAGAGTTTAATTCGCATATTATTGGAGAAATTGAAGTAATTGGAGAATATAGATAAAATGGAATTTCCAAAATTTAAATATAGTCCAAATGCTTACGAACTTGATTTGTTTGAAAAAGAAGAAGGGATATGTTCTGTTTTTAATGAACCTTTATACTGGTTCAGAAATGATTAAATAATATTTTTTAAAAGTGATTCCATTTTTGAGTCACTTTTTTATTTTAGTGGTTTAAAGATTTGAATTCATTTAAAATGAAAAAAATAAAAGTTTATAAAAAGGTCGATATCTTAGATGAAAAAAAGAATTTTGAAATATCAGAAATGGCTTCTAGTTATGAAAATAGAAAAGGTAAAATGAATGAGCCACATCGACATGATTTTTATACAGTTTTATTTATTGAAAAAGGAAAAGGAGAACATATTATAGATTTTCAGAGTTATAAAATTCAAGATTTTCAGATTTTCTTTGTTTCTCCTGGCCAAGTGCATCAAGTTTTAGAATCTGAAAAAAGTGAAGGTTTTGTTTTGACTTTTTCTACCGAGTTTTTAATTCAAAATTCGATTCCAATTTCTTTTATTGAAGATTTAAACTTGTTTCAAAATTATGGTGAAAGTCCACCTTTGAATTTCGAAAAAGAAACATTTTGGAAACTTAAAAAATATCTCAAGGAAATAAATCATTTATTTCATAGTTCGACTAATTTAAAAGAGATTTCTATAGGTGCTTTTTTAAAAATAATTTTGATTGAATGTTATAATTATTGTGCAATTAATTTTGATAAAAAAGAAGAAAATCATTTGGTAAGTGAATTTAAAAAAGAAGTAAACTTACATTATAAAAAAGAACATTCAACCTCGTTTTATGCAGAAAAATTAGTGATTTCTGCAGATTATTTAAATCGAATTATTAAATATTCTATCGGAAAAACTGCAAAAGAATACATTCAAACTCGAATTCTAACAGAAGCTAAAAGATTACTATATTTTTCAACAAATTCTACAAAAGAAATTGGTTTTGAACTTGGTTTTAAAGAGCCTTCTAATTTTAGTGCTTTTTTTAAAAAATATTCTGGAATTTCTCCTTCAAATTTTCGTAAAAAAGAAAAACAACAATAAAAATAACAACGGTTTTTCATATGTTTTTACCGAATTTTCATATTTCCTCACTTTTTGATTTTCACAAACTTTGTACAATCAATTTACGATAGTATATGAAACGAAAAGATTTTATCAAAAAATCGTTTTTAACTGGTTTAATTGCATCATCTACGCCAATGATTATAAATGCGATTTCTAAAACAGCCCAAAAGGAAAAACAATTTGATAAATTAGATAAAAAAGAAACGAAAATGAAAAAAGTAATTTATAAAGCAAATTCAAGAGGAACTGGAGATTATGGTTGGTTAAAAGTAAATTATACTTTTAGTTTCGCAAATTATTTTAATCCAGAAAGAATGAATTTTGGTGCTTTGCGAGTTTTAAATGATGATAAAATTGCTGGTGGATTTGGTTTTTCAAAACATCCACATGATAATATGGAAATTATCACAATTCCATTAAAAGGAATGATTGAACATAAAGATAGTATGGGAAATCAAGGGACGATTGAAGCTGGAGAAATTCAAGTGATGAGTGCAGGAACTGGAGTATATCATAGTGAATTTAATAAGAACAAAAATAAAGATGCTGAGGTACTTCAAATTTGGATTTTTCCAAATAAAAAAAATGTAAATCCACGTTATGATCAAGTAGAAATTCAAAATTTAGCAAAAGAAAATGAATTATATCAAATTTTATCTCCTTATGCAAAAGATCAAGGCGTTTGGATTCATCAAAATGCTTGGTTTCATCTAGCAAATTATACCAAAAGAAAAGAAGAAATTTATAAACTTCATAAAGAAGAAAATGGTATTTATATTTTTGTAATAGAAGGTGAAATTGAAATTAATGATGAAAAACTTTCCAAAAGAGATGGAATGGGAATTTGGGAAACTTCTGAAATTTCACTTAAAAATGAAACAAATTCTAAAGTTTTAATCATGGAAATTCCTATGCATTTTTAAGAATCAATTCCGTTACATTTGATTTTCCTTATTAGAAAACTTTTGTACAATTTTCTAAAGCTTTAAAAAATAAAAGAAATAAAAAAAGTGATTCTCATTTCAGAATCACTTTTTGTTTTATTTTTCCTCATAAACACAATTAAAATGTGCTAATGCATTTTCGAAATTTTCAGGAAGTTTTTCATCTTTAGAAAATTCGATTTTTCGCTTTCTTTTTGAATCTAAACGATGTGCAGCACGTAAAAATCTTCGAACATCTTCTTTTGATTCTAATTTAATTGGTGAAACTTTAGAAGTATGACCATTTTCTTCTTTTGCAACCATTAAAAAATAAGAAGAATTACAATGTTTTACTTCTCCAGTTTGAATATTTTCAGATTCTACACGAATTCCAACAACCATAGATGTGTTTCCGACATAATTAATCATTGCTTTTAAAGTTACTAATTCACCAACCTCAATCGGATTTAAAAAATCAACTGTATTGATAGAAGCAGTTACACAATATTTTCCAGAATATTTTGAAGCACAAGCAAATGCAATTTGATCCATCAAATTTAGAATATATCCTCCATGAATTTTCCCACTAAAATTAGAGTAGGATGGAAGCATTAATTCAGAAATAGTTATTGCTGTATCTTTAGGTGATTTCAAGTTCATTTTTGTTGTATATTTAAAATTAAATAAGGAGCAAGTTATAAAATATAATGTTAAAAATTATTAAAAATGTTTGCATATGTTAAATGTGCTAAAGATATTAGCATCTTCTAAAAAAGAAAAAGTATATGAATTGTAAAAATTGCAACTATACAAATTATAGTGAAAACATAATCTGTATAAATTGTAGAAAGCTCATCTACTCAAATGAATTGACTTTTCAAAAACTTGAAGCAAAACAATATAACCTTGAATCGAGACATGAGAAGGAAATGTTGCATTTGAAAAATGAGATCAAATTTGTGCGAAAATTGATGGAACAACAAATTACGAATCCACTTGTTTCGGAAATGAAAGCGCAACCAGAAATTCAAGAAATTCAAAAACCAATTGTTAAAGAAGAAGAGAATTTTGTAGAAAAAGTTAAGGAAAAAGAGATTTTACAGAATAAAATACCAGAAAAAACTAAAACAGAATCAAAACCTGTTTACAAAGAAAATCCTTTATTCCCTGAACCAAAACCAAAGAAAGTTATAGAAAGAAAACCAAGAGAAACTCCAGCTTTTATTTTAGAAATTTCAGCGATTTTTTCTCCTTTTTTTTCAGGTTTAGATTTATTTAAGCAACTTTATTCTAAATATAAAACAGAAGGGAAATTACCTATTTTCTTTATGACAATCGCTGGAATTATTGCTATTTTATTTGGATTAGGTTATTTCTTACAAAGTGATTTATTAGGAATTTATAGTGATGTTTTAAGAAATGTTTTAGGATTTGGAGTTGCAATTACTATTGGATTTATGGGAATTCGACTTCAAAAAAAGGAAAAAATATATCAGGAATTTGGAAGTGCGCTAATTTCATTGGCAATTCTTTTAGGATATTTAGTTACTTATTATACAACACAAATGACGAGTTTTCCAATATTTTCGTCAGCTACAGTTGGATTTTTACTAATTGTCGCAACAACTGGAATCTCTATATTTTTATCGTTTAAATTTGAAACAAAAATTATTGCTTTATTAAGTTTAATTGGTGGAGCTTTAGCACCATTATTCTTAGAAAATTCTGGAAATAGTGATCTTTATTTTGCTTATTTATGGATTTTAATTTTTGCTGCAAACTTCATTGCAAACAAGATTAAATGGAATGAATTAAATTATATTTCCTTTATTTTATTTGTTGCAATTGTGGAAACATCTATTTTTTATACGCCATCAAATTCGATATTTTTTATAGGAATTTTACACGCTTTTGCCTATTTATTTTTCTATATTGTTTTATTTGAGAAAACAAAATTAAAAAAGACACTTACAAAAGATATGGTTTTCATTTTGGCTGGAAATTTATCTTTATTATTATACCATTTATTCGTTTCGATTGATGATAATTTTGTTTTAGGATTCGCTTATATCGGAAATGCTTCACTTTTTATTGGAATTTTAGCTTTTTATTGGAAAAATATCTCAAAGAAAATCAAAGTTGGATTATTTATTACAATTGGAGTTTTCTTAGGATTTGCAATTCCATGTTTATTTTCTAAAGAATTAGTTGGATTATTCTGGGCAATTGAAGCATTTTTATTGATTGTTTTAGGTTACCAATTTAAAATTATTACCGTTCGAAAAGAAGGTTATATTTTATTGACTATTGCTTTTTATAAATTAATAATTCAAGCAAGTTTCTTATTAGAATCTTGGAACAATCACAATTTTGAAAACGCTTTTATTGCATGGATCATAATCGGTATTTTATTCTTTACAATTATTGTATTAAATAAAAAATATAAAGATGAAGAGCAATTCGGATTAGAGATTAGTTTAGCAAGAATTGTAGAACAAATTTTTCCAATTTGGGCAACGCTCACTTTCTTTTTAATTTCTAATGAATTTTTTGGAGCTTATGCTTATAATTTATTAATTATTCCAATGTTTGCTTTGATTTATTGGGGAAAAGTTTGGGAATCAAAATTTATAGAAGGAGTCGGAATTTTACACTTATTTGCTTTATTAATTGCTTATGGAGTTTCTTCTTTTGAAATGGAAACTTTTTATTTATCAAAACAAACCATTTATGGGAAATCAGGAGTTGGATTATTTTTAGCTTCTTTATATTTATTGAAATTATATTATCAGAAAATAAAATACGAAACGAGTTCGTTTTTTGAACTTATCTCATATTTGAGAATTCTTTTCTTTGCTTCAATTCCATATATTTTCTTACGTCAATCCTACAAGTACATAGAAGATTTATTCATTCCATCAATTTGGATCGCATTTATGATTTCTTATGGATTAAATCGTTGGATAAAAGCAAAAACTCTTTGGATAAATTCGATTCTAATATTTGGAGTAAGTGTCATTTTAAACCTTTCAGAAATTTCAACAATCGGACTTTTAATTGGAATTCTTTCTTTGATTAGTTTATTAATTCTTGAAAAATCATTTGATAATAAAGCTGCTTTAAAATCTTCTTATAAAACAGTATTATTTTTAATTCCTTATATTTTTGTAATATATGTAACAGCTCTATTAATAGAAAATGATTTACTTAAAGATGATGTTTCGGTTGTATTTATTGGTTTATTAATTGCAACCATTTTCTTTTTCCAAAATAAATATAAATTTCTTCAAGCAACTGGAGGATTTGCAATTTATTTCAGTATGTTTATTGGAATTACAGGTGGATTATTTTCATTTTCTGAAGAAGGATTTTTACCAGTCTTTACTCTTTTATTATTCTTGACAGGAATTCATCTAACTTATAATCATTTCTTTGAAAAAGATGGAAGTTATTTTAAAACAAAAATGGCTAAAAATGTTCATTTTGCATTTTTACAAATCTTAATTTTTATTACTTATTTAGTTTTAATTCCAACTTTAAATTTAGAAATTGACGGTCCGACATTAACCATATTTTTAGCAATTCACGCAATTTCTTTAGTTTTTGTTGCGCTGAGAAAACAACTAAAATATTTAAATAAAATTTCCATTTTCTTATTTGCAATAGGAATTATCAAATTAATAATATTTGATATTCGAAACTTTTCTACAAACGGAAAGGTGTTGGTGTTTGTTTTACTTGGAATTTTATTACTAATTGCTTCTTTTGCATATGTGAAATTAAAACCAAAATTCGAACAAATGGATAATGAAGATTTAGAAACAATTGAATAAATTTTTCAGTCTAGATAAAATCAATTAAAACAGTAAAACAGCTATTTTGTTTTACTGTTTTTTTATAATAAGAAAATTGGTTGAAAATAAAAGTGTTATAAAAAGCGTAGCAATTAATTTTATTGAAAAATAAAAAAATAATTAGAAAATTAAATCAACGAAACTTGGATATCATGATTGATAAAATGTCCAACAGTAAATTTTAGTTTTTCTTCATTTAATTTTAAAAGTAAATATTCATTTTCAAATTCTAGATAATATCTTTCACAACAATCCTTTACAATATTGACTTTTTGAATACTTCTCAAATGAAATTCTGATTTTCCTTTATCGTAAATTCGAATATTTAAAATAGATTTATTCAATTGTAATTCACCAATATTTTTATAAAATGAATTTTTAGAAACACTCATAAAAACGACACTTCCAGCAACAAAAAAAGCAGAATAATTTAGATACATCATGATGTCAGATGGAATCGAAAAATCTTCTATTGCTAAAGCCAAAAAAATAGCAAAATATATAAATGTTATAATTTTAAATCGTTGAAAATTCTTACGATTTAAGATATATTTTTTTTCTAATATTTTGATTGACATTAATAAGTATTTATAGAATTTTTAAAAAATAATCATTAACAAATTTTAGTCTAAATATTTTGTTTAAAGTTAAACAGAAATTCTATATAAAAATAGTGTTAAAGCCTTTAAAATGTGTTTTTTAGTTGAATATTTTTTTAATTGAATACTTAGCGTTTAATTTAAAGAATTTATTGCTGTATTTCATAACAAACACATTCTTCAATTTTTGGAAAATCTTTTAATTTAAAATGTTTGAACTCTAACTTTTTCTGCATTCCTATTTTTTTCATCACAGAAATTGAAGGTTCATTTATTTTTGGTGCTGTAGCGATAATTTTTTCTAATTCTAAAACTTGAAAAGCATATTCTAAACAACGTTTTGCGCCTTCAGTTGCATACCCTTTGTTCCAAAACTTTTTATCTAAACGCCAACCAATATCAGTACAAGGCGTAAATTGCGCTTCGTAATCTTGAAAACATAAACCAATAAAACCAATGAATTTTTTTGATTTTAATTCTTCTACAGCAAAATAACAATAATGTCTTTCTTCAAACATTTTTTGCATACGAAAGACAAATTCTTTTGTTTGTTCAAAAGTTGCAACAGCAGGAAAAAAACGCATTATTTCTGCATCTCCACTGATTTTTGCCATTTTTGGAATATCAGATTCTTTCCAATTTCTAAAACCTAACCTTTTTGATTTAAATATGTAAGAAGTTTCTAAATTCATGAGAAATTTTATTTTTGCGACAAAAATAATAAAATGAATAAAAAATATGTCAAAAATTAAATATATAAAAGGAGATGCAAGTGCGCCACAAGGAAAAGGTGTAAAAATCATCGTGCATATTTGTAATAATATTGGAGGTTGGGGAAAAGGTTTTGTTTTAGCAATTTCGAAACGTTGGAAAGAGCCAGAAATTTCTTATAGAAAATGGCATCGAGAAAGAGCAAAAAATGATTTTGAGTTAGGAAATGTACAGTTTATTCAAGTTGAAAAATATATTTATGTTGCAAATTTAATTGGGCAACAAGGAACAAAAACAGGAAGTAAAGGAGTTCCAGTTCGTTATGAAGCAATTGAAAAAGGATTGGAAAAAATTGCAATTTTTGCACAAGAAATAGATGCTTCTATTCATATGCCAAGAATTGGTTGTGGTTTGGCAGGGGGGAAGTGGCATCGAATAGAACCAATCATAGAAAAGACATTATTGGAAAAAGAAATTGAAGTAACTGTTTATGATTTTGATTAAAATGGAAGAAATTAAATTTTATGCAGAAAATCAGAAATGGGGTGAATTTTCGAATTTTGCTCTGTTTCCAGTTAAAATAAATGGAAAAGTTTGGAAAACTTCTGAACATTATTTTCAAGCACAAAAATTTGAAGATAAAAAATACCAAGAAAAAATAAGAAATGTTGTTTCTCCGATGAAAGCAGCAGAATTAGGAAGAACTAGGAAAGTGAAAATTCGAAGAAATTGGGATAAAATAAAAGATAATATTATGTATGAAGTTGTTTTTGCAAAATTTTCGCAACATGAAGAATTGAAGAAACTTTTACTTTCTACGGAAAGTAAAAAAATAATTGAACATACAGAAAATGATTCATATTGGGGAGATGGCGGAAATGGATTAGGTAAGAATAAACTTGGAAAAATTCTGATGAAAGTTAGAGAAAAATTAAAATAAATCCCTTCAATTCTATGAAGGGATTTTTAAGTTTTATTTTTTATTAATTGTATTTAAATGCTTTAAAATCATATGTGTGATTTTGTCAGCCTCACCATTTCTTGGAGAAAGTCCAGAAATATTTGTCAATAACACAATTGCTTGCTTATTTTCCATATCTAAAATCATAGAAGTAGTGTATCCTCCAGTAGCTCCGTTATGCCAATAAATATTTTTTCCTTCTTTATCTTTAATAATATGCCAACCTAAACCTAAACTTAATCTTTCATTTACAGTAACTGTTTTTTCTCTTGTTAAGTTTAGTTTTTTATGTTTTTGACTTAAATGTGCTGCTAAGAATTTTGTCAAATCTTCGGTTGAAGAAAGTATTGCACCAGCTCCAGCTAAAGCTTTAAAATCCCAATTAGAAGTTACATTTCCACGATAATCTAAAGGTTCTACAAGTCTGTTCGTTACATTTTCTCTTTGAGAAGTCGAATTTTTCATTCCATAAACAGAAAAGATTCTTTTTTTCAAGATTTCTTCATATGGCTTCTTTTCAATTTTTTCGATTGTGTAACCTAAAAGTCCAGCTCCTGTGTTTGAATATGCATATTTTCCTTTCTCTGTTAAAACTACAGAATTTTTAAGATAATCCTCCAATAATTCATTTGTATAAATTAAATAAGGGTTGCTCATATCAACTTTTAAAGCCATCATATTTACAGGAAGTCTAGGTAAACCAGAGGTGTGAGTTGCTAATTCTTCATAAGTGAAATTTACAGAATCGTTTAATTTAAAAGGAAGTTTTTTGCTGATTAAATCTTGAGATTTTACTTTTTTTCTTGTGATTAAATCTGCTAAAAGAGTAGAGGTAAAAACTTTTGAAATAGATCCAACTTCAAAAATTGCATTTTGATTTTGTACTGCAATTACACTGTCTTGTTCTTTAACAAAGCCATAAAAATCCACCTCATCATTTTTAATTATAGCCAGAGAAAATTCTGTTTTGTTTGGAAATTCATAAGCTTTTTCTTCTAATAGTTTTTCAATATAAGCAGGATCAGAATAATCCAATTTTACTTTACGTTCTCCTTTGCGTTCTTGTGCAAAAGAAAATACTGTTATTAGAAGTGCTAGAAGAGTAGTTACATTTTTCATTTTGATAGTATTATTGATTTTTGGTGTAAAAATAAAAAAAGAGGCTGTTTAAAAATAATAAACAACCTCTTTTTAATTTTAGTATCATTGAAAGGAAACTATTTTAAACTTCCTGTCATATCTTCTGGACGAACCCATTCGTCATATTGTTCTGGAGTTACATATCCTAAACGAACTGCTTCTTCTTTTAAAGTAGTTCCGTTTTTATGTGCTGTGTTAGCGATTTCAGCAGCTTTATAATATCCAATTTTTGTATTTAAAGCAGTAACTAACATTAAAGAGTTATTTAATAATTCTTTAATTCTTGGATAGTTTGGCTCAATTCCGTTTGCACAATGCTCTTCGAAAGAAACACAAGCATCTCCAATTAAACGAGCAGATTGTAATAAATTAGCAGCCATCATTGGTTTGAATACATTTAGTTCATAATGTCCTTGAGTTCCACCAACTGTAATTGCAACATCGTTCCCCATTACTTGCGCACAAACCATCGTGATTGCTTCTGCTTGCGTAGGATTTACTTTTCCTGGCATAATAGAAGAACCTGGCTCATTTGCAGGAATGATTAACTCTCCAATTCCTGATCTTGGTCCTGAAGCCATTAAACGAATATCATTTGCTATTTTATTTAAAGAAACAGCAATTTGTTTTAAAGCACCATGTGATTCAACGATTGCGTCGTGTGCAGCTAAAGCTTCAAATTTATTTTCAGCAGTAATAAATGGTAATCCTGTGAATTCAGCGATTTTTTCAGCAACTAAAACATCATATCCAGCTGGCGTATTTAATCCTGTTCCTACAGCAGTTCCACCCAAAGCTAATTCTGATAAATGCGCTAAAGTATTTTTTAATGCTTTTAATCCATGATTTAATTGTGAAACATAACCAGAAAATTCTTGTCCGATTGTAAGTGGTGTAGCATCCATTAAGTGAGTTCTACCAATTTTTACAACATCTTTAAAAGCTTCTGATTTTGCTTGTAATGTATCTCTTAATTTCTCGATTCCTGGTATTGTAGTTTCAACAATCATCTTGTAACAAGCGATGTGCATTCCTGTTGGGAAAGTATCGTTTGAAGATTGTGATTTATTTACATCATCATTAGGTTGAATTACTTTTTCTCCTTCTCCGATTACTCTTCCAGCAATTTCTTGCGCTCTATTAGCAATCACTTCATTTGTGTTCATGTTACTTTGTGTACCAGAACCAGTTTGCCAAATCACTAATGGAAATTGATCATCAAGTTTTCCTTCTAAGATTTCATCACAAACTTGAGAAATCAAGTTTTTCTTTTCTTCTTCTAAAACACCTAATTCAAAATTTGCGTGCGCAGCAGCTTTTTTTAAGTAAGCAAAACCGTAAACAACTTCTAAAGGCATAGAAGCAGGCGCTCCGATTTTGAAATTATTTCTTGAACGTTCCGTTTGTGCTCCCCAATATTTATCAGCTGGCACTTGAACTTCACCCATTGTGTCTTTTTCGATTCTATATTTCATGGATTCTGTTTTTAAGAATTTTTTAGTCAAAATTTAAATTCCCACAAATTTAAGAAATATGAAGTCTTTAACATAAAAGATTGTAGAATTTTTAGCACTTCAGTTCAAAGCAAATTTGTTTGTCTATTTCTATTAGTAACATTTAAATTTTAATAGATTGTTTTTCTATTTTTACTTTCAATAGAAACTATAGTTGAAATAGCCATGAAAACAATATTCAAATATTTATTTCTTCTATTCATTTTTAGTTGCAAACATCAAAAAATACCAAAGAAAAAGCATTAACTAAAATCAAATTAAAACTTATGTTTAAATATAGAAATCTATTCCTTTCGGTTGGATTAGTATCCGTTCTTTCTGTAGGATGTAAAGAAGAAACAAAAAATATTCAAAAAGAAAAACCTGTAAAAACGGAAAAGAAACTTGCTTTAAAAGAAGAAGAAACTCCAAATAAGATTGTGCATTATGAATTTGAAGAAGGAAATGAACAAGAATTTTTGTTGCCTTTGTATGGTGTAAACTATGTGAAAGGAGAATTTATTCTTACGAATGTTGTAGAAGATTTTGTAAAAATAAAGAAAGGAACTCCGATTTCAGAAGTTGCTAAGAAAATTGCTGCACATGTTTCTAAAAAAATGAAAGGATTGAAATTAAGTGCTGAGGTGGAAGAATTAGAAGGAGGTGTAAAGTGTTTAAATATTAAATTAATTGAACCTGATGATTTTGATCAATTTATGGATCATAGCTGGGCGCAATCTTTTTCTGCAAGTGGTGTAGCGAAGCAAACTTTGGCGATTATCGTTCCGAATTTTTTACAAAAAGATTATAAAGGTCCTTGGATTGATGTCATTCGTTTTGAAGATGAGGGAGATGGAATTACAAAGCATGAATATAAACGTTATGAACGAAAATATGAGCGTTTAAATTAGAAAATAATGAAAACTTGAATACTTAATAAATATTCAAGTTTTTTTGTTTTAAGAAAAAAGAAATTTCCAAAGCTGTATTCTTTATTTTAAAATTAGATATATTATTTGAAAAAAGTGTAGAGGTAATTTTTAATGAGTAACCTTGAATATGGATAGATTTCCTTTTTTTTAAAGAATTTAATTTTGATATAGATTGATTTCTATATATTTGTAAATCTCTTGCTATGAGATTTAATTGCTATATAAAAAATAAATGTCTTAAACTAAAACGGTTTAAGTAAAACACTATGAAAAGAACAAAAAATAAATATAGATATGAAAAAACTTTACACAATTTTAATTGCAACATTATTATTTTATAATGGATTTAGTCAAAATTCGGATGATTTTATCATGACTTATGAAGTTGATGATGAAACTGGTTTAGGAGTTATATTTCCTTTTTTAGGAGAAAACTTTACAGTTGATTTGGGAGATGGTAATACATTATCAAATACTAATTTAATACCAGGAATTATTCATTATACATATGCCAATCCTGGAGTGTATACAATTACTGTCAGTGGAAATATAAATAGAGTTTATTATGATGATATAGCATATTATCCAGATGATATAGAAAATTTAAAATCGAAAGTAAAATCTGTTGAGCAATGGGGAACTGCACAATGGATTACAATGGAAGGAGCTTTTGGAGGTTTGAGAAATTTAGTAATAAATGCAGTTGATACTCCTGATTTGAGTCAAGTAACAAATATGTCAGAAATGTTTCGTTCAGCACAAAGCTTTAATCAAAATATAAATAATTGGGATGTTTCAAATGTGACAGATATGGAAGGGCTTTTTCGTTTTGCTAAGATATTTAATCAACCATTAAATAATTGGGATGTTTCAAATGTGACAAACATGGAAAAAATGTTTCAATCTGCAAATAAATTTAATCAACCATTAGATAATTGGGATGTCTCAAATGTAGTAAATATGTCAGGAATGTTTTTTTCTGCTTATTATTTTAATCAAAATATAAATAACTGGGATGTTTCGAATGTGACAAATATGTCTTTTATGTTTTTTAATTTTAATGCAGCTGCTATAGAAAGTACTTTTAATCAACCATTGAATAATTGGGATGTCTCAAATGTAGTAAATATGAGTTCAATGTTTCATAATGCAAGAGCATTTAACCAACCATTAAATAATTGGGATACATCAAATGTTATTGATATGCATTCAATGTTTAAAGGAGCAAAATTATTTAATCAACCATTAAACAATTGGGATACATCAAATGTCACAAATATTCAAGGAATGTTTCATTCAGCACATAGCTTTAATCAAAATATAAATAATTGGGATACGTCAAATATAACTAGTTTAAAAGATGTTTTTAATAGTGCAATTATTTTTAATCAACCATTGGATAATTGGGATGTTTCAAATGTGACAAATATGGAAGAACTTTTTTACTTTGCTAATGTATTTAATCAACCATTAAATAATTGGGATGTTTCAAATGTGACAAATATGGAGAAGACATTTTATTATGCAACTGTATTTAATCAACCATTAGATAATTGGGATGTTTCAAATGTAAAAAATATGGCTTCGATGTTTTCAGGAACGGATGTATTTAACCAAAATATAAATAACTGGAATGTCTCAAATTTAAAATATATGGGGGGAATGTTTTCTCGTACTAAAGCATTCAATCAACCACTAAATGATTGGGATGTTTCAAATGTTTTAAAAATGAATGCTGCGTTTGCTCATGCAAAAGTGTTTAATCAACCTTTAAATAATTGGGATACATCTAATGTGTGGGATATGGAAGCAATTTTCAAATTTGCTTTAGCTTTTAATCAAGATATTTCTAATTGGGATTTTAATTCAGTTATTGAAGGGTTTGAAAGTGGTTTAGGTGACGCGTTTATCGGTTATACTGCAATGGATACAGATAATTACGATGCACTTTTATTAGCTTTAGCTAATTCAGAATTAGAGAATAGAATTTTGAATGCTAAAGAAGTTTCATATTGTAATGAATCTGTGCGACAATATTTAATAGAAGAAAAAGGTTGGACTATTTTTGATGGTGGTTTAGGAGAAAACTGTAATTTATATTCTATAACAGGTTCTGTTATTTATGATATAAATGATAATGGATGTGATGAAAATGATATTCCAGTAAATAATTTACAAGTAAATGCTAATGAAAATAATTTTGTTTTTGGAACAACAGCAATAAATGGTACTTATAATTTAAATGTTTCTGAAGGAACTTTTGATATCAATATCTTAGATAATTCTGGATATTTTAATATTGAACAAAATACTTCTTCTGTAACATTAAATGAATCAAATCCTGCTGAAAATATTGATTTTTGTATTACAGCAAATCAATCTGTAAAAGATTTAAAAACTTCTATTATCGCTTTGACTGAAGCTCGCCCTGGGTTTACAGCAAAATATCAATTAATTGTTCAAAATATAGGAACAGAAATCATTGAAAATGTAATTACAAATTTCAATTACGATATTGAAAAAATAAGCTTTGTAAGTTCTGATCCAATTGAAAATAATGCTTCAGAAAGTTCATTAACTTATGAAATTGGAACTATGAATCCATTAGAATCTAAAATTATTGAAATTCAAATGGAAGTTTTTACCCCTCCAACCGTTAACGGTGATGATATTTTGAGTTTTAATGCAAATTCAACTCCAGTTGAAAATGATGAAAACCCAGAAGATAACGGCTATAAATTAGATCAAGTTGTTGTTAATTCTTACGATCCAAATGACAAGCGAGTAATGCAAGGTGAAGAAATCAATTTAGATGAAGTAGGAGAATATTTAGATTATATTGTTAGATTTCAAAATACAGGAACAGCAAGTGCAATCAATGTTAGAATTTTAGATGTTTTAGATGAAAAATTAGATATTCAAACTTTAATTCCAATTAGTGCAAGTCATGATTATTCAGTACAAATTAATGGAAATGAAGTAGAATTTATTTTTAATAATATTGATTTAGCTGCTGAAATTGTAAATGAACCAGAAAGCCATGGATATATTGCTTTTAAAATCAAACCAAAAAATGATTTAGATTTAGGAGATATTATTTTAGGAACTGCAAATATTTATTTTGATTTTAACCTTCCTATAGTTACAAATACAGTACAAACAAAAGTGGTTGAATTATTAAGTGTTTCGGAATTTTTAAATGAAGAATTTAAAATATTTCCAAATCCAGTTAATAATATTTTGAAGATTGAATTTGATAAAAATGTAAACATAGAAAAACTATCAATCATTGATAATAAAGGTATGATCATTTCTAAATTTAATCATAATCAAAATATTATTGATGTTTCTAATTTGAATTCAGGAATTTATTTTATTCAAATCACGACTAAAAAAGGAGTTTATTCAAAAAAGTGGATTAAAGAATAATAAGGTTATTTAAATTTAAATCACATAGAGTTTTTCTATGTGATTTTTAGTTTTAAACATATATTTCTTTTTAGATTTAATCATTTTAAAATGAAATAAAAAACGATGATTATCTATTCAATTCTTTATCCAATTCTAACTTTTCTTTTTATCATGATTTGGGTAACAAATACTACAATAAATATTTTTTTGATAAGATTATTGCCAATTATTATGAGTTATGTATTAATTGGGATTTTTGTAATTGAATTTATTCTTGTTTTGATTTTTAGAAAGAAATTAAAAAGTGTAAAAAATAAAAGAATTGCTCTGATTTTTGCTTTTTTGTTTTATGAAATCGTGATGTGGATTACTATGGGAGATTTACCGATAATCAATATATTTAATGAACCATTTTTAAAAAATATTTTAGCAGCAGTTTCTGTTTCTTCATTTCTTTCTTTAGCAATTATTTTCTGTATTATTTGTATAAAAGATAAAATGAAAAAGAGAAGTTTTGTTTAAAATTGATTTGTAAGTTTGCCTCCCAAAATTAAATATAAACAAACTATAAATTAATTAAATTAAGAATGAAATATTTAAAGAAAATCTTTTTATTATTAAGTATTTGTGTGTTAATGACAAGTTGTATGTCTGCTGTTTTTGAATCAAAATTAACAGTTGAAAAAGGCGCAATTCCAATAGATTTTAAAGATTATAATGCAACTTTATTATGTGTAACTTATGATGGTAGTTATGGAAATTATTTGAAAAAATATCTTAAAAAATATTATTCAGGTAAATATAAAATAATTACCAAAGATGACTTGACAAATGAAAAATATAAAGATGAAAATAAATTCAGATATGTTTTTGATTATAGTAAAAAATCTGCTGGTTATAAATTTGATGTAAATGCCATGGATAGATCTAGAGAATATCTTTATAAAGTAAGAAAATTCTATGTCTATGATAGAATAGAAAAGAAAACATATAGCAGTCGAATCACTTCTTCTTTTTGGGCTAAAATACTTAAAACATATTTAAATAACTTAAATACAGAATTAGTAAAATAATAGAATTCAAGTGAATAAGCATAAAAAAAGCATATAGAAATTCAATTTTTATATGCTTTTTTATTGTCTTATAAATGTTTAACTTCAAGATTGTGAAAGTTTTAAAACAATTTTAAGTGAATAAAAAAATAGGATTAGGCGAAGCAATTTCCATCGGAATTGGTGGAATGGTTGGCGGAGGAATTTTCGCTGTTTTAGGTTTGGCAGTACATTTGGCAGAAGGAGGAACGCCAATTGCTTTTTTCTTTGCAGGAATTATTGCATTAATCACTTCCTATTCGTATGTCAAACTTTCCATACGTTATCCTAGTCGAGGAGGAACGGTAAAATTTATTTATGAAGGTTTCGGAAAATCTGTTTTTAGTGGAGGAATCAACAATCTTTTGTGGATAAGTTATATAATTATGATTTCTCTTTATGCGTCTGCTTTTGGTTCTTATGCTCCAAATCTTTTTTTATTTGTTGACCGAAATATCGATTTTCATATTTATGCAAGCTTTATAATCGCATTAGCAACATTTATCAATTATTATAGTATAAAAGTTGTTAGTGAAATTGAATCTTTTGCCGTTGTTATCAAACTTATTATTTTACTTTTATTTGTCGTTATTGGAATTTATGGATTATTCAGCAGTCCAAGTGAAATGCAACTTTATGTTTCTCATTGGGAATCTCCATTAAAATTAATTGCTGGAGGAATGGTAATTTTTGTTGCTTATGAAGGTTTTGAATTAATCGCAAATGCAGCTCCAGATATTAAAAATCCAAAGAAAAATATTCCAAAAGCATATTATTATTCTGTGATTTTAGTCATTTTGATTTATGTAATTATTGCTACAGTTACAGTTGGTTCTTTACCGTTTGAAGCTATAGAAAATGCAAAAGATTATGTTTTGGCTGAAGCAGCTAGACCAACTTTAGGAAAAGCTGGATTTATTGCCATTACGATTGCAGCTTTAATTTCTACTTTTTCTGCAATAAACGTTTCTCTTTATGGAAGTAGTCGTGTTAGTTATGAAATTGCTGAAGAAGATGAACTTCCAAAGCAATTCACGAAAACATTATGGAAACAACCAATTGGTTTAATGATTACTACGATTGCAACATTAATTATTACGAATTTTTTAGATATCGAAAGTATTTCAACTGCTGGAAGCACAGGTTTTTTATTGATTTTTGCAATGGTAAATTATGTTTGTTTCCGAAAATATGCAGAATTTAATGGAAATCGAGTGATTTCTTTTTTAGGTTTTATTTTATGCTTAGCAGCTTTATTTATTTTGATTAACCAACAATTAAAAACAAATAAAACTGGAGTAATTGTGGTTTTGTCAATCATCGGAATTTGTTTTGTTTTAGAATGGATTTATAAAAAATGGTTTTATTCAGAATAAAATATATATTTGATGAAATTGAAAATTAAAAGTGATGAAAAAATTGATTATAATTCTTTTACCTTTCCTATTTTTAAGTTGTGGAATTTTTAAAGAAGAATACGATTCGCATTTAAAATTAACTGAAAATAATATTGAAAATTTAAATGGAACTTTTTATACAGATGCTATTGATGAAAAAATAAATAGAATTAAACATCCTAATCTTGATGCTAAAAAAGAGTTGAATTTCGAAATTAAAATATTAAATCATAAAAAAATTAAATTAAATTTTTTAGATGAAAATACAATAGTGAAATCACAAGTGTTAAAATATAAACTTAAAAAAAATGGATTTCTTTATTTAAAAAATAAGAATTTTAAATTAACTGGAATTCCTTTTCTAATTGGAGGATTTGATGTGAAAAAAGTTAGGCTTACTTTAGATAAAGAAAAAAAATTAATCCTTAATGACCTGAATAAAAGTTTTTTTTTAATGGGAGGAGTTTATTATGGGTATAGATATGAAAAAATTCATGAATATAAAAGAGTAAAATAAAATGAAAAAAGAAGAAATTTTAGCTGTTTTTGGTATGTTATTTTTGCTGATTTCTTGTGAAAATAAAGAAGTATCTAAAATCGAAGTTATAAAATTGGATAAAGAATTGCTTGAAGAAATTAAGAGAGAAAGTGACACTTTTTTTAATATTAAAAAAGAAGAAATCAAATATATAAATAAGAAAGAAAATCTAGAAACTAGAATTTTTAAAGATGCTCATGACAACATTCTAAGAATTATTCAAGAAAAAGATGGAAAAGCTATTTATGTTCGTGAATATTTTGAAAATGGACAAGTAATGGGAGAATTGCCACAAAAAATTAACGATAAATATCATGGTAAGGCGACTTATTATTATAAAGATGGACGAATTAGAGTAGAAGGGAGTTTCAAATTTGGAAAATCTATAGGTATTTGGAAAAAATATGGTAAAAATGGTAATTTAATTTTAATTGAAGATTATGGAGATGGAGATATGGAACCAAAAAGAATTCAAATAGATTGATTTTTACATCGTAAGATTACACAAAAAAAGCTATGTTTACAACGAAGAAACGATTAATATAAAAAATGAAAATAAAATCTACTTTCATACTATTTCTATTTACTTTTAGTTTACAATTATTTGCACAAGACCAAAAAAAATACGATGGAGAAATAGAAATCCAACTTATTAGACATGATTATTACTATGATATTTATAGTGAACCAACAAAGAAAATTTCTAATAAAGAAAATTTGCCTTTTTTAAAAATGACTTTGAATTCTTCAGGTCAGGCTTTAAAGGTTTTGTTGTATGGAAAATATTATAAAAATGATTTACATCTTTTGCGACAAATGCATCTTTTAGAATATTATAAAAATGGTAATAGAAAAAGAAGAGAAATTTGGGAAACAGATAAAGAAGAAAATTTAGAATATAATTTTTATGTAAAATATGAACAGGACAAGTCAAAAAAACATATCATCTCTGAAAAATCCTATTTTGTAAAATCAGATTCTCTTTTTAGAAATTTAAAATATTGGATAAATGAAAAAGGAGAATTTCAAGGTCGAAAAAAAGACGACAAGAATTATACAAAGATGGAATATGATGAAGAAGGAAGATTGATGTTATGGCAAAATTTTAAAAAAGGAAAAAAGAATTGGGAATGGCGATATTCTTATGAAGAAAATAAAAGAATTGGATTGTATTATAACATGCATACTATAGGAAAAGTTCCACCTAAAAAAGAAATAAAATCATTTAATGAAAAAAAGCAAGTTGTAGAATTGGAAAATTCTATGTATAAAACAACCATTTCTTATGATAAAAATGGAATTATACAAAAGATAGAGTATTTTAAGAAAGATCAAGAATTGATTGAATCTGTAAAGTTTATAGAGATTAAGTTAAAATCAAAAAAGAAAATAAAGAAAAAAAGTGTTTCAGAAATTAATGAAACTATTTTTCAAACAATCCTTGAATATGTTTCTTATATTTAATCTAGTATTAAAATAGAATCTCACTTTTTTTGTTCGTTTTCTTATCATGAAAAAAAATAATTCAAAGGTTGATATTCAGCATTAACTTTAAAAAAATAAAAAATCGAAGTAAATTTTTACTTCGATTTTTACTGTTTAAATAATTAATGAAAACAAATTAAATATCTAACCTATAATTTACTTTAAAAGCAACTCCCCAATTTTTTCGATAAATATTTTCATCATAATTGTCAGAAACAACCAAATACACATATGAAAGCGGACGATATTCCCATTGTAATCGACTGTTGACATTGAAATTGTCAAATTGTGTGTTATATTGTACATAAGTTGTCCAATTCAAGCGATTTGTAAAGAATATTTCACCAATAAATCGAGCTAAATGAAATGTGTCTTTTCCTAACTCATTTAAATCGATATCATTTTGTTCGTATCTAACTTGTAAGCGAGCAAGAGGTAATAATTGATATTCAGAATATAAAATAAAACGAGTTCTTTTTCCGCTATAATACGTTCCAAGTTGTACATTTCCTCCGTATTGAAATTTCTTTTTTCTAGTAGAATCAAATCCTAAACTCATTCGATAAAAATTATAAACTTCTGGCGTGATAAAATTTCCATTTCTTAACGGATCAAATGCATATTGTAAATTAATATGATGTAAACTAGCACCACCATAAAGGTTTGATAAATCTTTAAAATAAATATCATTATTAAAATTCGTAGAACTTTGTGTTAGAATTCCTTTTTCATCCCAATAAGTATTATTTGAAATATTAAAATAGCGATGGTTGTCTATAATTTTAGAATTTTTTGGAAAACGTGTTAATCCAAATCTTGTACTTGCTTGTGTATATCCATCTCGAATTGTTGTTTCTGTAATTGCATCATAATTATATAATCTCGGAACAAACCCAACATCTGTGATATAATTTTTCTCTACTTTTCGAACAGCAGCACGCCAAGAAACTTTTAAACTATTATACCAAATTCCTAGATTGTAAAAATTATTATCTCCAGAAATATTTTTTGTAAAACTTTGTGCAAGATTGATCAAACCTGTCCATCGATTATTTTTTGAATTATAATTTAGATTTAATCCACCAACTCTATTATAATCATCCGCAAATGAAAATCCATCCATTTCTTGGCGATTAATTAAAAAACCTGTCGCTCTAAAAGAATTTGATAATTGTTGTTGCCCAACTAAAACCGTATAATTTTGTGCAGGAATGTCATCTTCTTCTTTTGTGGAAGCATTTAAAATTCCAATTCGAGTTTTTTCTGCAATATTTCCAGAAAGTTTTAAACCAAATAACATATCAGTTTCTGCTCCAATTTTTCTTGAATAAAAAGGATTTACATCATAAATTCCAAGGTTATTAAATAAATCACTGTTTTCTAAAAAGAAATTTCTTCTTTCTGGAAAAAAGATAGAAAAACGACTCAAATTTGTTACTTGTCGATCTACATCAACTTGCGAAAAATCTGGATTTATTGTCGCATCCAATTTTAAAGAAGAATTCAAATTATATTGTACATCAACACTTGGTTTTAAAGTAGATTCTTTTGTTTCATTTGCTAAATCTTCCTGATGATTTAAAGTAAGTGAAGGTGTAACAACAAAACGTGAAGATTTGTTTTCTACCAAATTTTCCATCTCAAAAACTTTTGCAAATCGCAAATCGAATTGCGAATAATTTCTATCAATTTTTGTGCTTGTTGTCCATTCATTTAATTTGATATTTCTGGTGTGAAACATAATTCCCCAATTTGGATTTTCTGTTTTATAACCTAAAGTTTTTAAAGGAATTTCAATTTCATAAACTTTTGAATTTCCATTTACTGAAGTTTTTGCATTCCAAGTGGAATTCCAATTAGTATTCACTCGAAACCCATTTCCTCTTCTTGCAACCAAAGCATCCACCAAAGCATCTCCCATATTTACAATAAAAAAATATCCAGCTTGTTGTTGATTATACGTGTCAATTACAACTGCAAAAGAATCACTATTTCCTCCAGAATTTCTAATGTCATCACGTTTTAAAGAACCAATTTGAACTTCTGGATTCGGATCCTGGTAAATTGCACTGATATAAAGAAATTTTCCATTATGAAATAATTTTACTTGGGTGTTATTTTGCGCATTTTCTCCACTATTTGGAATATAATTAAAGAAATTACTTTCCATTGGAAGTGTTTCCCAAACAGATTCATTTAATTTTCCATCCAATTGAATGGAAGTTTCTTTAAAAGCAATTTTTCCATTTTGTGCCTGAATAAGATTAATTCCAAAAATTAGAATTAAAAACAGAACGATTTTTTTCATTTTCTACAGATTCAATAGTTAGACTTATTTGTTGGCGGATAAAAGTAGCAGAAGCAAGAATTGATTTTTGAAAAAGTAGATAAATCAGAAGTTTAGAACGATAGAAAATGATTTATAGAAAATACCGTTTTTGTATACAGAAAAATACTTTTTGACTTCCAAATTTTAGGTTTCAGCTACTTTTATTTTCGATCTGTTTTAAAATTGTATTTTAGCGCAAAAATGAATAGTATCCATAAAATATCTGCTTTTTTCCAAATTACAATCGTAAAACATATTTTGTTTTGGATTGGAATTATAGCATATTTTTTTTTTACTGTAGAAATGAAATATTTTACAGGATTACAAGAAGTATTTGAAACAAGAATTATCATCATTTTGATGCAAATAATGTTTGCATATTCTTTACTTTTAATTCTAGTTCCGAAATTTTTAATTCCCAAAAAATATTTTCTTTTTACAATTGGAGTTATTCTAATGTTAATGTTGGCATATTTTACTTTTGTAACTGTTCATGAGTTTTATTTTCAACCAAAATATTGGAAATTGAAAGGAAATGAAACGGAATATAAATCTGTAAAAAGTTTTTGGTTTTATATAACGAGAACTCGAACTTTTATAGGAAAATCCATAAAATTTGCAACACCTGCACTTTTGTTGTTAATGATTAAATTTTATAAAGACCAACAGAAATATTTAAAATTAAACGAACAAAAGAAAACAGCCGAATTAACCACTTTAAAACAACAATTAAATCCGCATTTTTTATTTAATACTTTAAATAATTTATACGCTTTATCCATCAAAAAATCGGATCAAGCTCCAGAAGTGATTGCAAAACTTTCAGAAATGTTGGATTATATGTTGTATGGTTGTAATGAAAAATTTGTTTCGCTTTTTAAAGAAGTTGAATTGATTGAAAATTATCTTGCTTTGGAAAAAGTTCGTTATGGAAATAGAGTGAAAATACAATTTCATAAACGATTTGAAAAAGAAGTGAAAATTGCACCTTTAATTTTGTTAACTTTTATCGAAAATGCTTTTAAACATGGTGTTTCACAAGAGTTAAAAGAAGCAGAAATTGAGATAAAAATATATTTAGAAAATTCATTTATTTGTTTTCAAATTACAAATTCAATTCCTACAAATAAAGTTGCTTCAACGAAAGAAAGAATTGGTTTGAAAAATGTAAAAAAACAATTGGAATTATTATATCCTGATGCCTTTGATTTACAAATTGAAGAAAAAGAAAGTGTGTTTAAAGTCAATTTAAAATTAGAAGAAAAATGAAATACAAATGTTTGATAATTGACGATGAAGCTTTAGCAAGAGAATTGATGGAAACACATTTGTCACAATTGGACGATTTCGAATTGGTTGCTTCTTGTGCAAGTGCAATTGAGGCGAGTAAAATATTGCAAGAAAAAAATATTGATTTATTGTTTTTAGATATTGAAATGCCAGTTTTAAAAGGAACAGATTTTTTCAAAAATTTACTGAATAAACCAGAAGTGATTTTTACAACTGCGTATCGAGATTATGCAATTGAAGGTTTTGATTTAAATGCTGTAGATTATATTTTAAAACCAATTACTTTTCAACGATTTTTTAGAGGAATCGAGAAATTTAGAAAAATAAAAAAAGAAATTGTACCAACACCAGTTACAATTTCTGAAAACAATGAAAAAGAAAACCATATTTATATAAGAAAAGATAGAAAACATGTAAAGGTTTATTTTGAGTCGATTTTATATGTGGAAAGTTTGAAAGATTATATTAAAATTCACACAGAAAAAGAATCTCATATAACAAAACATAGTATTTCTTCTTTTGAGAAAAAATTAGATAATCGTTTTATAAGAATGCATCGTTCTTATATTATTAACAAGGATAAAATTACTGCTTTTACTAAAAATGATGTTGAAATTGGTAAAATTGAAATTCCAATAGGTGAGAATTTTCGAGCCAATCTTACTGCTGTTTTAGTTTGATAATCTCATTGCATTTATGTGTATAATTTATTTATAAAGATTAATGTATTTTTTAATTATAGAAATTCATTTAAATTTAAATAACTGATTTTTAGATTTTTAAAAATATTATTTAGATGGAAAATGAAATTATTATTAAACAAAAACAGTTTATAAACTTTTAAATAAAAGCACAAATGAGCAAGTCAAAATGGAATGCCAAACCAGCAACTGATGAATGGAATTCAGCAAAAAATTGGGAGCCAGCTATAGAACCAACTAAAGAAGCAATTTTTTCTACTTCTGATGAAACAGAAATCACTTTTTCTCCAACAAGTGATGCAAAAATTAATACAATCGAATTTACAGAAGATGCAGCAACTTTTACTTTTAAAATTGACAATAATGCAACAATTCCAGCTCTGACAATAAGTGGAGGTGTTGTAAATAATTCTAAAAATAACCAATACTTTATTATTGCATCCAAAGGAGTGAGTTATAAAGAACCACAATTAAAATTTGAAAATTCAGCATCTGCTGGTGGAGTGGATATGAATTATTATGCAGGTCCGAATTCTTTAACAGAAGGTTATGGCGGAGGAATTATTGGATTTTTTGATAAATCCACAGCAGGTGAAGCTTCATTTGTGGTAAAAACTGGAGAAGTTCCGCCACCAAAAGAAAATAGCACAGTTGGAGGAGAAGTAAGTTTTTGTGATGAAGCAAAAGCTGGAACAGCACATTTTAAAGTTTATGGAACTTTGGGTACAGATGGAGATACTTTTGGAAATGTGGTTTTTCATGATAAATCAAATGCAGAACGAGCGACTTTTGTAAATGTTGGAGGAACAGTTTATCAAGGAGATGGTGGAAATACGCAATTTTATGACACTGCAAATGCAGCGAATGGAGTTTATTTAAATTATGGTGGAACTTTTTCAGAAGCAAATGGAGGTGACACAGTTTTTGATGGAAATTCTAATGGAGGAAATGGTCAGTTTCATAATTTTCCAGCGCAAGTTTCGGATGCTCATGGAGGTGTAATGAGTTTTAATAATAACCCTCCGAAAGTAACAAAAGGAGGTTCTTCAGCAGGAAATGGAATCTATCATAATTATGGAGCTTCGGAAAAATTTCATGGTGGAGGCGGACATATTGAATTTAGTGCAATTCATGGTTGTCCGACAGCTGCTAGAGGAATAATTCATAATTATGGAAGTGTTTTAGAAGAAAGTACATCAGCTGGACATACAATTTTTTCAATTTCTCCGCCAACAACAAATTTCCCAACAGCAGGAAATGCAGAAATTTGGAATCATCCATCGATAGATGAAAATTGTGCTGCTGGTTATACAGAATTTACAGTATATAATGATGGGGAATTTGAGAAAGTTCCAACTGCCGCAAATGCAACAATCTATAATTTAGGAGGAAAAGAAGCCAATTTAAATGGAGGATTTACTAAATTTTCTGGTTTTTCAACAGCTGCAAATGCAAAACTTGTTGCTTTAGGAGGAAAAAGTGGAGGAAAGATTATTTTTGAAGATGATTCTGAAGGAGGAAATGCTGATATTCATCTTTTTGAAAATGGAATTTTGAAAATAAATGATCATAATAGTGGAATTACAATTCAAAAATTAGAAATAATTAATGGAATAATTATTCTTCAAACAGGAAAATATTTGACTAATTTGACATTAAAAGAAGAATTGATTTTAAACTCTGAAAAAATGTATTTTTCTTTTCCAGAAGAAGGAGGAGAATTCGAATATGACAAACCGTATATTATTTTTTCTGCACCAAATCTTTCGGATTTTGAAACTTCAAACTTTGAATGGAAAAATTTAGAAGATGTTTATATAAATTTTAGTATTATTGAAGAAAAATTACAAGTTAATTTTCATCGAAAATAACTAATTATAAAATGAATTTTGAATGGATTTTTAATTGATGAAAAATTTTAAATTCATTCAAAATTCTTAGTTAAGTTGTTAAAAAAATGCTTTAGAAATTAAAATTATGATTAAAAAACTATTATTAGGAACTTTTATTTTTATTGTTGGTTTTATAATTGCTGCCTTATATTTAGAATCTTTTTTTCTCGAATTAATTCAAGATATGTTCGTTTTTACCACAAATAATAGAATTCGATTTACAGGAAAATATTTTTATATATTTGGTAGATTGTATTTTTATTTTTCTTTTGGAATAGCCTTTTTATTTTTTCTGTTTTTTGGATTCCAAGAAAAGAAAAATGTAATTATAAAAAATAAGATTTTACAAATATTGATTTTTAGTATTTCACTGTTTTTAATTTCAGCAATAGAAGCAAATTTAAAGGTGATTCAATGTGAAAATTGTATTGATGGTATTAGAAACTTATATAAAGGAAGCGTTTCTTATGATTTTATCTATAAGTTCTATTTTGTCAATATTCCCACAGTTAATTAAAATTATTAATCGAAATCAATTAAATTTAAATAAAAATAGTCTAATAATTGATGAAAAAGAATGATTTTTAATTGATTTTTGGAGTTTTTCGATGAATTTGTAAAATTATTAGGAATTTTAAATTAGATTCTTATATATTTGCAATCTCATTCAATGCTATGGGATGAGATATTAAAAATTGAAGAAGAAATTAAATAAAATTCAGAGTGAAATTTTGCTATAGTTTACTTTGAATTAGGTTAAAAAAGAAAAAGTTATGCTAATTATTTTTGGGGCAAGAGCTGTGCATCTACATACAGAACTTAAAGAGAATTTGACTTGTCCAAGTTGTGAATCAAAAGGTTTTATTGAAATTAATATTTATAGAAAACACGCACATGTTTTTTGGATTCCTTTATTTCCATTTTTTAAATCTGGTTATGCTCAATGTCAAAAATGTAATTATGATTTTGATTTAGATGATGGAGGTTTACCTGATCCTTATGAGATAGAATATGATAATGTGAGAGCAAATGCAAAAGGACCAAAATGGCAGTTTGCAGGATTAACTTTGATTTTAGGGTTAATTGCTTATGCAAATTATGCGAGTTCTGAAACGGAAGCTTTAGAGAAATTATATATTGAAAGTCCAGAAATAGGAGATATTTATGAATATAAACCTGAGTTAGAAGATGGATATTCTACAATGAAAGTTGTGAATGTCAAAAAAGATAGCGTTTTTGTGAATTTGAATCTTTACATCACAAATAAAATTAGTGGAATTTACGAGATTGAAAAATCTGAAAATTATTCCAATGATATATATAGCTTTTCTAAAGAAGAGATTGAATTCATGCATGAAGAAAATCAAATTATAGCAATAGAAAGAAATTAGGATTATCAATATTTATAGAGTTTTAAAGCATGTTGGAATTTAATTTCAATGTGCTTTTTTATTAAAAAAACAAATAAAAATTTAAAGAATAGTTTTTGAAAAGTAGCATTTTTTGTAAAATTGAAATCTAATAAAAATCAAACTGAATATGTCAATTAAAAAACATTATGATACACATCTTGCAGGATTTTATTCTTGGATGTTGGGAGATTTTAAGCAACAAAAAGATGCTTTTAAAAACTTTTGCTTAAAACATGAAATCTTACCAAAAAACTTAAAAAATGCAATTGATTTAGGAGCTGGAAATGGAATTCAATCTGTTGCTTTGGCTGAAATTGGATTTGATGTTGTTGCAGTTGATTTTAATCGAAAATTATTAGGAGAATTAGAAGAAAATAAAGAAAATTTACCAATAAAAATCATTCAAGATGATATAAGGAATTTAAAACAATTTGATGAAAATTCTGTAGAATTAATTTCTTGTTGTGGAGATACTATTTCACATTTAGAAAGTGAGGAAGAATTAGAGAATTTCATTCAATCATGTTATCAAATTTTATCTAAAAATGGAAAATTAATTTTGAGTTTCCGAGATTATTCTATTCCATTGAAAAATACAGATAGATTTATTCCAGTGAAAAGTGATGAAACGAAAATTTTAACTTGTGTGATTGATTATTTTGAAAAGAAAATTTTAGTGACAGATTTATTGCATGAAAAAATAAACGGAAATTGGATTCAAAAAGTTAGTTCTTATGAAAAACTAAGATTAATTCCTGAAAATGTAATTGAATTAATTGAAACTATTGGTTTTTCTGTCAAAATAAAAGAAAGTTTAAATAGGATGATTTATTTGGTTTTAGAAAAATAAAAAATGAATACAGATTTAATTTTAAGATTGAAATCTATTTTAAAAGTTGATTTTACTTTTGAACAAATTCATAAAGGTTTTTCTCAAGATGTAAAATATAAACTGTTTATTTCAGATAAAACATATTTATTAAGAATCAGTGATTTCAAAAACTTTGCAAATAGAAAAAGAGAATTTGAGATTATGCAATTTCTTTACAAGAATGAGGTAAAATGTAACAAACCTATTTTAATAGATACTTTTCAGGAAGGTGAAAAAATGAATTGTTTTACCTTATTTTCTTTTATAGAAGGTGTGGATTTACAATTTTGTTTAAAGGAATATTCCAAAGAATTGCAATATGAAAATGGTTTTGAAGCTGGAAAAGATTTAAAGAGAATTCATGAGTTTTCTTTTGAAAAAAATGATTGGAAAGAACGAAAAGCGAAAAAGCATTTCTCTTATATTTCTGAATATAAAAAGATAAATTATTCATTTTCAGAAGAAAAAATAATTGAAGAATTTATAAACAAAAATCTTATTTGTTTAGAGGCAGAAAAAAATTGTTTATTACATGATGATTTTCATGTGGGAAATTTAATTTCTGAAAATGGGAAATACGCTGGTGTTATAGATTTTAATAGAATAGATTCAGGAGATTTTGTACATGATTTTGTGAAATTAGGATGGTTTAGTAAAGAAATTAGTATTGATTTTGCAAAAGGTCAATTGGATGGATATTTTAAAAACAATGAAATACCAATGAAATTTTGGCAAAAATATTCAGTTTATATGGCGATGAGTATTTTTGCAACAATTGTTTGGTATGTGAAATTTCATCCAGATTTAATTGAGGAATTAGAAAGTAAAATTAAAATGATTTTAAAAGATCATGATAATTTTAATTTGTTAAAACCAATTTGGGCTTGAATTTTATTTAAAAATATTTAAAAATAAAAATAACATTGAAAATTATAATTTTTGGAGCTTCAGGTTCTGGAACAACAACATTAGGAAAGTCATTAGCAGAAAAATTAGGTTGGAATCATTTAGATGCGGATGATTATTATTGGAAAAAAACAAATCCACCTTTTCAAGAAAAAGAAACATTTGAAGAAAGAAATCAGAAACTTTTAAAAGATTTTTTAAAGTCAGAAAATGTCATAATTAGTGGTTCTTTAGTTACTTGGAATTCTTATTGGCAAACAGCATTTGATTTAGCTATTTTCCTTAAAATTCCGCAGGAAATAAGATTAGAAAGGTTAAGGAAAAGAGAAGAAAAAATGTATGGAGAAAAATGGAAACAAGATGTACAAGCTCAAGAAAAATTTAATAAATTTTTGGAATGGGCTGCAAAATATGATGATGAAAATTTTGATGGACGAAGTATAACTCAACATAAAAATTGGCTGAAAACTTTAAACTGTATTACTTTAGAAATTGATGGAGATTTTACAAATAAAGAGAGAATTGAAAAAGTAATTGCTAGGATGGAGAGATGAAAAAGATATTAATTGTAAATGGAGAAAAATATTGGCAAGATTTTTTTCCAGAATGTGAAGTTGTTCAAAAATCGATTCAAGATACTTCTTGGATTTTAAAAAATGGAAATTTATATGTGGCAGATTCAGAAAGTGTTGTAAAACCTGATGGAATTTTATGGAGAATAGGAGCAATAAAACCAACTGATTTGCAAACTACAGCGATGAGTTTGATTGAAATTTCTAAAATTCCGTGTGTGAATTCACCTGAAACTTTAAAAATTGGATTTGATCGATTGTCAATGCTTTCTATGTTAAAAAAACAAGGTTTTCCTGTGATAGATTTTAATGTAGTTACAAAATCTACACATTTAAAAAATATCAAAATTGATTTTCCTTTTGTTATAAAAGTTGGAAATTATCATGGTGGATTTGGAAAAGTTCTTGTAGAAACAGAAGAAAAATGGCAAGATATCAAGGATTTACTTTTTGTTACTGAAAATTATATTTCTGTCGAACCTTTTATAAATTATAAAAGAGACATTAGATATATTGCAATTCATGATAAAATTTGGGCAATGTCAAGAAGAGGGAAATTTTGGAAAGCAAATGTAGAAACAACAGATTTTGAAGAAATTATTCCTGAAAAAGAAATCGTTTTAAAATTAAAAACTTTGCAAAAATCGATTAGTGCTAACATTTTAGCAATTGATATTTTAGAAGATGAAACTGGAAAACTTCATGTAGTAGAATATAATGATATTCCAGGATTATCAGGTTTTAATGATGAATTAAAATATGAATTAGCTGCTGTTTTAAAACGAAAAATTGAAGAAAACAAAGATAAATTTTAATAAGAAAAAGAAAAGAGGGAGTTGGATCCCTCATTTTCAATTATTCTATAAATGTTCCAATTGCACAATTTGAATTACCATTGCTGAAAACAGCTAAAGCATTTTGAGAATTGCTTGTAACAGAAGGAACTTTTCCAGTATTTCCATTTATATCTGTGAGTTTTTTCCATGAATTATTTAAAATCAATTCATTTTTTTCTAAATATCCATTTGTAAAACAAATAGCATTTCCAACATTATGAATTTCAATTACTGAACCATCATCATTCAAAGTTGTATTTGGATACGAACCATTTCCATAAACTTTAGCTTGATTCCAAACTAAACTCAAACCATTTTGTTTTCCAGTGATATAATATGTTTTTTCTTCATTATTTTCATTTTTATACCAAACCAATAAAACATCTCCAGAATTATTCATAGTAACTTTTGGAAAATGTGGATTGTGGGTTTGATTAGAAATTGCCTCAATTCCTTTTCCTTGTACCCAATCAATTTCTTTGGTTGCTAGATTTACAGTTCCAATATTATAATGTATAGAAACTGGAGTGGAACCATAACTTTCATAAATGACAATTACTTGATTGTTATTATTAATTGTAATGCTTGGTTTTGCTCCTTGTGAATAAAGATCATCTTTATATAATTTATGACTAGAACCAAATTCCATCTTATTTTCATTCCAAATACCAACATGATACCATATAAAATCATTCATTACATTAGAAGTTTCATGAATTTCAACTACAACTCCATTATCATTCATAGCAACAATTGGCCATTGTCCGCTGTCATATCCATGAGAACTTCCCCAAAAAATATTTTCATTATTTGAGTTTAAAATTCCATTATTATAATAAAGTTTATTAAGTATTCCATTGGATTGATGCACGGAGATAATTTGACCTTTTGCATTCATTGCAATTGTTGGTCTTTGACTAGGATCGAAAGATTTAGCAGAAGAAAATACTACTTCAGAAATATAATTTACTTTCCAATTATTGGAGATTGCTTCAACTTTTTCAGTTTCTATACTTTCTTCTTTAATACAAGAAAAGAAGAATAAAAGGCATAAGATTACTAACTTTTTCATGATAAATATTCTTTTAGATTAAAAGTATATTGTGAAAGCTAGTAAAGAGAGATTGTTTTAAAAAAAAGAACAAAAGCCAACTCTATAGAATTGGCTTTGTAAATATTATAAAGTTAAATTGATTTAACGGTGAGCAATTGGATCAGGTGTAAATCCATCAGGATATTTTTGTGCTTCACCATCTGAATTTACTCTTCCATCATTTAAAAGAAGTAAACCACAAACATGAGGAGAAGCCATGGATGTTCCACTTAAAGTTTCATATCTTCCACCCATATATGTAGAATAAATATCTACACCTGGAGCAGCAAATTCTACAACATCACCATAATTTGAAAAATAAGCTAATTCATCATTTGAATCGACCGCAGAAACTGTAAAAATATTTTCACCTTCTGCACGAGCAGGAGAATAATCTTCTGCATTTTGTCCGTCATTACCAGCAGCTAAAGCAAAATAGATTCCTTTTGAAGCAGCATTTTGGACAGCTTGATCAATTTCATCATTTGCGAATCCACCCAAACTCATGTTTGCAGCATCTCCTTCTTTACCATTTGCTGCAACATAATCAATACCAGCAATAACATCAGCCCAAGATCCTGAACCAAAAAAGTTTAGTACTTTTACAGCAACCACTTCAGCGTTTGCTGCAACACCAACAACTCCTTGTCCATTATTTTTTGCTGCAATGGTTCCAGCAACATGTGTTCCGTGTCCATTGTCATCATTTCCATCAGTTCCAGCAACAAAGCTGACACTTTTTTCTCGATTTACATTTAAATCAGGATGTGTAAAATCAATTCCAGTATCAATTACCCAAGCAGTTTTTCCCGTTCCGTCACCAAAACCACCAACTCTTTGCACACCCCAAGGTTCTTCTTGTGCTGTTGTGGTTGGATTAACAGATTTAATAGGATTGATAAATTGAATTAATTCGTTTTGAGAAATAGAAGCAATTCTTGGATCTTGTCTTAATTGATCGTATTGTTCTTTCGTTAATTTGGCTGCAAAACCATTCATCGCGTAACCATACGTATGAATAATATCTTCATCCGCAATTGAAAAAGTAGAAACATATTCACTTCTCAACATGTCGTTTGTTGTGGAATATGCATAATCTGTTGTTCTAAATGAAGGTGATTCATTTAATGTAATAATGTATTCACCTGCAATTGGGCTAGAAGGTGGAGCGGCAAATTCTTGATCTCTACCACTAGCTTGACTTACCGAATCATCGTTTGCACAAGAAGCAAAGAATAATACGACTAGCATCATGTATCCAATAGATTGAATACTTGATTGAATTAGCTTTTTTTTCATGATTTCAACTATTTTTAAATGAAAGTAATTATATATCATTGGTTTAAATTTTAATAATTAATGCTTCATTTTGAATAGCCAGACATAATAGATTTTGTTAAGCCAAGTTACTAGAAAATTGATGGTGAATTAGTTAATGAAATTTGAAAGTATTTGTTAATCTTTGGTGAAAAATTGCGTTTTGAGAAGTTATTTAATCCGTTTTTAATGTTTTTTTAGACTAAAAAAATGAGAATTAGACGAATAATTAGTGTTAACAATGATAGATTGATGGAAATTAACCTAAAAGAAAAACGCTAATTCAAAAGGTTTAAAAAAGTGAAAAAATATTAAAATTTAGTGTTGAAATCTTCTATTTTTTTAGTTTTAAAAAAAGATGATTTTGTCTGTTTAAAAGTAAGAATGTTTGATAATCTGATAGTTGCGATTTTTTTGTAAAATTTCAAAATCAGAGAAAATTTAGGTTTTAAAATTTTTGTAATGTTTTTTTATTGTTTGAATATTTTAAAGGAAATGTTAATATAATAATCTGACATACAGGTTGTTATTTGTTTTGTTTTAAAGTTGTAATTAAGAACTTACTGATTATAAGTTGCATTATTTTTAATTATTTTTATATAAACTAAATTTTAATAAGCTTAATTCAATTATTTTTTTTAAATTTAAGATAACCTAAAAAAGAGCTTTGTTAAGAAATTTTTCACATAAAAAATACTCTTTATATAAATGATAATCAATGTGTAAAGAAATTAAAGATACAGCCATTAAGTTACACTTTTTATAGCAAAATCACCCTATATTTTCGGTTATGTTTTCATGATGATTAAATGAAAAAAAGGTTAAATGTATTATTACAAAAAAAGTAGCCTTGTTTTCTTATTAGCTTTATTCTCGACTTACATAATAATTTAAAATAATAATAGAATAAACACTTTAAAAATTTAATCATGGAAGCAACAATTACAGAAATGAGCTTGAAAGATTTTGAGAAATTAAAAGATGTTACGATTAGTGAACGAACAAATCTTTTTTATGATTTTTATTTACACAACAGATCAAAAAAGCATTCTAATTATAGAATTGCATCAAAAATTGGAAGTGGTTCTGAGATTCCAGTAATTGATCCTTACTCTAACGAAGAAAAAAAATGCATTAGTTTTGTTTCAAATGACTATTTAGGATTTACTAAGCATCCTAAAATTATTGAAGCAGGAAAAGAGGCTTTAGATTTATATGGATCTGGAGCAGGTTCTTCACCACTAATTGGTGGACAAAGCGTTTTACACGATCAATTGGAAAAAGAGATTGCAGCTTTTTTCAACAAGGAAGATGCGATTACTTATACTTCTGGCTATGCAGCAAACAGTGGAACTTTGATGGCACTTTTAAACAGTAATGATTTAGTGATTCTTGATATGGGAGTTCATACAAGCGTTTTAGAAGGAACAATGCTTGCGAATAAAAAGTATTTCTTACATAACGATGTGACTTCATTAGAAAGGATTCTAGAAACAAATAAAGGAAAGTATAACAATATGGTAATTATCATCGACGGAGTTTATTCGCAAGATGGTGATATTGCTCCGTTGGATAAAATTAGCGAATTGGCTAAAGCGTATAATGCTTTTTTAATTGTTGACGAAGCACATGGTGTAGGAGTGCTTGGAGAAGAAGGAAAAGGAGTATTTGAAATTTATAACATTTTTGATAAAGTTGATTTAATTACAGGAACTTTTAGCAAATCATTTGCATCTGTAGGAGGATTTGTTGCAGGAAACAAAGAAGTGATTGCTTTCTTAAAGTTTTTTGCGGCTTCTAACATCTTTTCTGCTGCTGCAACGCCTCAATCGGTAAATACTGTAATAAAAGCGATGGAATTGCTTAAAACAGAGCCACAATGGATTAAACAGTTACAAAGTAATGTCGCGTATTTCAGAAATGGATTAGATACTTTGGGAATTGATTATGGAAAGAGTAACTCGGCAATATTTCCAATTATGATTCGTGATGAAGAAAAAACGAAAAGAATTGGTCGTCGTTTATTTGAATTGGGAATTTATGCAAACCCGATTCTATACCCAGCGGTTTCTAGAAAACAAACAAGAATTAGAATGAGTTTATTAGCAATTCATACACAAGAAATGCTTGATAAAACATTGAATATTTTAGATTACACTCTAAAAGAGGAAAATATCATATAGTTCTTATTTTTTTAGTAGGATTGCCCTTTCAAGATTTCTATTCTGTTGTTTTGGAGGGTAATCCCTTTTTATTTTCAATTAATTCTTCATTTTTTCTTACCCAATTTAACTTCTGAATAAACTTTATTGAATGGATTATATTTAAAATGATTGTTTTATTTTAGCCAAAAATAAAAATTGTTATATATGCCAGTTGGATTTGGACAAGGTTTAAGTATGGTGAAATCTGTACAACAAAATAGAAACCTTGTTAAAAAAAGAAAAACTGCAAAAGAAAATGCAGAGATTTATAAGTTAAAAGAGACAAAAAACTTTTCCTATAATGAATTTTCCAAAGAAGAAATGGAAGATTTTAAAGAAAAACTTCAAAATCAAAAAAAGAA
This sequence comes from Aureivirga marina, assembly GCF_015767265.1. GTDB lineage: Bacteria > Bacteroidota > Bacteroidia > Flavobacteriales > Flavobacteriaceae > Aureivirga > Aureivirga marina. The sequence continues at coordinate 252,670 of NZ_JADPIB010000005.1, read as the reverse complement.
AACACAAATTAAAAATATCTTATGGATTTCCTTAGGAATTTTAGTTTTAACTCTATTTATATACTTATTGAATAATTAAAAAAAATGCTTTAAAATGAAAAAAATAAAATTATTCGTGTTGTTAATTGTTACTGCTTTTGTAACATTAACTTCTTGTAAAAAAGAAAATAAGAAGAAAAATCTATATCTTTCTTTACAGTCAAAAGAAGTTTTAAGATATAGAATTGCTACAGGATTAAAAACAAAAGATGGAGATAGAGTAACAGCTAAAACTTATTTAAAAATAGAGAATCAAGGAATTGAAAATGATTCTTTGTTTAATTTGAATTTTGATGTTGAAAAATTAACGTATAAATCAAAGTTTTCAAAAGATATATCTGGTAATGAAAAGAAAGAATCGGATCATTTACTTATCAATGATTTTATAAATTATTTGGAAAAAAATAAAGAAAAGAAAACCAATAAAACAATTAGATATACAAAAAAAGGAAAAGTTTTAGATAGAAATTCAAATGCGTTTTTACCATTGGAAATACTGAATTTAAAACATTTTCAAATTGTTTTTCCTGAAAAAAGAATTGACTTGAAAGAAAGTTGGATTGTAACTGACAAATTGGAATATGGAGAAGTAGTTTCAAAATATACTTTAGAAGAAATCACAAATGATGCATTTTATATTGATATGGTTCGAGAAGTAAAATTAAATGCAAAAGATAAGTTGTTTTCAGAAAAAGAATTCAAAGTAGAAGGAGTTTACGTTTTAGATCGTTTAGATCGTACAATTTTACAAGGAGCTGTAAGATATGAATTAGATTCACTTTGTGATATTACTTTAAATATTGCTGAAATTAAAAAATAAAAAAAACCTCACTTTTAAAGTGAGGTTTAAAATAAATAAATCATCAAAATTTATTTAAACAAGTGAAATTTTAGATATTGAAATTCATTCCAAGAACGAAATTTCTACCAGGATTTGGGATATTTTCTGTTTTTAATCTAGATAAATGTGGAATATATTCTTTATCAAATAAATTGTTAATAGAGAAATATACATTTACATTCCATTTATCTTGCTTGATGTTTGTACCTAAACCGAAATTTACTAAAGTATAATCTGGTGTAGAAGTTTCAAATTGACTTACTTTGTTTTGTGCAAAACTGTGATTTACATTTACAGAAACATAATTTTCTTTTAAGAATTTAATAGATGGAATATCTACTTTTACTTGATTTTGCCACTTGTTTGCTGGAATTAAAGCAAGCCATTCATCATTTTTAAGTTGTCCAATTACTGTCTCATAACTAGAATATAAGTGTAACCAATCTAATGGGTGAGGATGTAAATGGAATCCAACTTCTCCTCCGTAAATTGTTGCATTATTTTGAACATATGCAAAAACAGGAGCTCCATCAATTTCTTCATTTGTTGGATCTAAATGAATATAATCTTGTACCACATTTACGAATCCATTCGCATAAAATTCAATGTGTTTATTTCCATATTCAAAAGAAAGATCTGTTTGAATATTTTTTTCTGTTTTTAAATTTTCATCACCTAATTCATAACGATTTGCTCCGTGATGAATTCCATTAGAAGTTAATTCTGCTAAATTTGGAGCTCTAAATCCAGAAGCTACATTTACACGAATTGCAGTATTTGAACTTAAAGCAAATTTTGCACCTACAGAAGCTGTAAAACTTGTAAATGATTTATCAATTGCAGCAATTACTTCTTCTTCCTCTTCGTGTCCTTCTTCCTCTTCACCATGCTCTTCATGTCCGTGCTCGATATGATGTTCTTTTGTTTTAATATTTCTTGAATCAAAACGAACTCCTGCTTGTAAAGAGTGTTTTCCTATAGGAAATAAGAAATTTGTAAAAACTCCTAAATCATTTACTGTAGCATCTGGAATTAAAATTTCTGGACCAAAGTTTTTATTTTCTTGATTTAAACCTTGCACACCAACAATTGCTTCAATTTCATTGTCAAAAGAATATTGATATTTTGCTTCGTATGTGAAAGTTTTTAAATCTAAATTGATAGCGGCAATTTCTGCTTCTTCCTCTTCATGTTCTTCTTCTTCATGACCTTCTTCCTCTTCGCCATGTTCTTCATGAGCGTGCTCAATTTCTTTTCTTTTGTTAATTGTATATCCAAGATTTACAAAAAGCTTAGATTTATCAAAATAGAATGTGTTTAAAGCACTAATAATATTTGTATTTAATTTTTGATATGGAGCAAATGGCGTTGTTCCAGAAGTACTTCCTGCAATTTCCATTGGCAATCCTAATGTTGTTTCATTAAAATTATAACGAATTACACTTGAGAAATTATCAAATTCAATTCCTAATCCAGCTTTAAAATCTTTTTCATTAAATCTAGAATTTAAAACATAATCACCAGAAGGAAGTTTATAATCATGGTGTACATCATAAGTTCCTCTTGCTAAAAATTTAAAATGTTTTGTAGAAGTTTTAGCAGCTAAAGATGAACTACTTCCTTGTGTATTTGAGAAAAGTTGTTGTTGGAAATTAAATTGTGTTTTATTCTCTGGAGCAAACCTTTCAGGTTTTAAATATAAAACTCCTCCAAGTGCATCTGAACCATACAAAAGTGAAGCAGGCCCTTTGATTACTTCCACATCAGCAATTCCAGCATCATTTACACCTAATCCATGTTCACCACCAAATTGTTGATTTTCTAAACGAATTCCTTGTGTATAAACTACAACTCGATTTCCGCTTAATCCGCGAATTACAGGTTTTCCGATTCCATTTCCTGTTGAAATTTGTGAAACTCCAGGTAAAGCAGTTATTCCTTCAACTAGAGTAGGAGCACCATTTTTCTGAATTTCTTGTAAACCAATACGATCAATTTTTAAAACATTTTCGCTTTGTAATTTCTGAAATGGACTTGAAACAATAATCTCATCAAAATTAAAAACAGCTTCTTTCAATTGTACATTTACATTGTCGCCAGCTTTTATTTTTAAAGTTTGTGATTCAAATCCGATATAACTAATCAATAGTGTGTGTTCTCCAGAAGGAACTCTTTCAAATGTAAAGTAACCTTCCAAATTTGTAGTTGTTCCTTTGTCTAAATCGACTAAGTAAACACTTGCACTTTCCACAGGATTTCCATCTTCATCATTAACTGTTCCTGTGATTTTTTCTTGTGCAAATAAGATATGTTGAATTCCAATAAATAGGAATATAAGATATTTCTTCATTTTGTATAATTTAAGTGAAATAAATAGTTTCTAATATTTAATAAATAAGTTTTTAGAACTATTTATTTAAAGTTAATACCACTTTTTACTTTAATTTAAAGCTTGTAATTAGTTTAATTTTAAAGTCTTAGTCATATTTTTAAATTGGTGTTAATTTTAATATTTAATTATTTTAAACAATTGATATAAAATATTTTAATGCTTTCTACTTGAATAAATAATTGATGTTAATTCTTTTAAATTGTTTTATAATAATGAATTAAAATTAATTGCTTAAATAATAACTTTATTTAAAAATAGTATTAAAATTTGTCGTTTTTTGGTTTAAATTCCTTCTCACTTAATACTTTTAGTAATTAATTAACCCCTATAATAAATAACAAAATACTAACAAATATTAAGGAGAAGGAATCTCAATTTTATATAAACATGTGTAATTATTTTTTGAAAAAAAGATGATTTTAAAATATCTTTTTTTCTTAAAAAGGTGGTGCTCTAGAATTTTTCGTTGCGTATATTATTTCAAATAATTCCTGAACATAATGAAACTTAACTTTGTTGAAAACAATCACGATTTCTTTGTGTGCAAAATTGTAATCAGGAAGTTTTAAAAATTCAATTACTGTATGAAAAATAGAACAATCAAATTTTTCTCCATATACATGTTCTACATCTTCTGAATAAACATCATGAAAATGTTCTTCTTGTAAAGCGTGTAGAAACTGTGCTATACTTGGTATAAAAACCATGATAGCGAAGAAAATGCTTAATCTTAATTTGTTCTTAGATGAATTCATAAAAGAGCTTAAAAGCTTTTAAAATTGATTTCTTTTAGATTTTAAATATTTAATGAAATTATTTTCCTTTTCTTTTTTAAGAAATAGAAATATTTAAAATGAATTTATATTGAATTGTGTTGTTTTTCGGAAAGCTTAGGGATTGCAGTGAAAAGCTTTTGTTTTGATAAATTAGAAATTCTTAGCAAGAAAAAGCGACTAGCGGAAGCTTAAGATTTGTTTAGAAGTTCTTATTTAGAAAAATAAAACTTGTAGCGTAAAGCCCGACTTTTACTCTGAGTTAAAGCGAAGAGAAAAGAAAGCTCCAAAAATAAATTCTTTAAAAAATATGGAATTAAGAAATCAAAGCAGGTGGTGCTCTTGTGTTTCGAAAAGTAGAAAAAGGACTAGATGCCTTTTTGTATGTTGTATAAAAAGTTGTTTGAAATTCTGAAAAAGGAATGATTTCAAACGTTGGAATATCGTCAAGAGAAACGAAATCTGTTGTCATGTGGAAAATCGAACAATCCACTTCATCTGCGTGAAAGTGTTTTACTTCTTTTGCATCACAAACTTGATGATGATGTTCTTCTTCAAGAGCATGTGCTAATTGTGTTGTAATTGGTATAAAAACCAAAACAATCATAAAAATTACACCAAGTATGTTAAACAAATTTAATTTCATTTCTATTGAGAGAATAGATTGCAAATATAAGTTTTATTTGGATTAATTCTTGACTGAAATATAAGAAAAATGAAAAAAGATTCTAATTTTTTGTTAAAAATTTAAAAATCAATTGTTGTAAAATAGAAAACCTGCTTCCATGGAAACAGGTTTTGAGATTATTTCTTATATAATTCTTGGAGTTTTTCTTGTGCATTTTCATTACTTCGATCAAGCAATAAAACTTTTCGATAATTATCAATAGCTTTTTCAGTTTCTCCAGCAATTGCTAAAGCTTCTGCGTAACTATCATAAACATTTGGATCGTGTTGAAACATGTATGTATTAATTTTTAAAACAATTAAAGCTTCTTGAACTTTTCCTGCTTCTAAAAATACATAACCTAGTGTATTTAATTCTCTTCGATTTTTAGTTTTATAATACACAGTAGAATAATGTTTGTTGAATTCCATTTTAATCTGTTCTACAGTTTTTCCTTGGAAAGCATCTAAAATATAAGTTGCAGCACGATAATTTGGTTCCGAAGGACATTCAAAAGCAATTTGTTTTAAATCTGTTTCTAATGTATTATTTGGTGTTTCTACAATTCTAGCAATTTCTTGATTGTCTTTTTTGAAGATAAATGTTGGAACTCTATGAATTTTTTTACCTTTTTCTTCGCCGTTTGGACCTTGTTTGTATTTTCCTTCGACAGAAGAATTATAAAGTGCGATAAAATTTAATTGTTCTCTTTTTAAACCAAGATCATCCCAGATTTTTACAAATCTTGGAACCCATCTTTTACTATCACCACACCAAGTTCCAAGGTAAATATCGACTTGAACATCTTTTAGTTTTTTTGCCCATTTTTGTTTTTCAGTTTTTGGAAAATTGTCATAATTTTTGACAAACCATTCTTGAAAAGCTTCGTCTTTTTCTAAGGTTTTTAATGGAAATTCACCACATAAATGTGAATTACCTTTTGCATCTTCAAAGCGATGAATATCTTGTGCAAATACAAAAGTAGAAATGCACATGAAAACGACTAATAATCTTTTTTTCATTTTGTTGGTATTTGATAATTTATTGATTTTTTTTAGCTCTTCTTTTTTGAATTCTCATATTAATCACTTCCACAAGAAGTGAAAATGCGATAGAGAAATAAAGATAACCTTTAGGAATTACACCAACATCTTTGTTAAACACTTCGGCATCTGAGAGATGCGCTCCTTCTGCAATTAACATAAAACCTATTAGAAGTAAAAAAGAAAGTCCAAGGATTTGAATAGTCGGATGTTTATTTACAAAACGTCTGATTGCATTTGCAAATGACATCATGATAAGAATAGAAATTACAACAGCAATTACCATAATAAGAAACGCGCCTTCAATTCCATTTGTCATTCCGACAGCAGTTAAAATAGAATCAAAAGAGAAAACGATATCAATTAAAATGATTTGAATTAGAACTTTTACTAAAGTATTTGCTTTTTTTCTACTATTTACAGAATGATCTTCCTGACCTTCAATTTTTTGATGAATTTCGCTTGTACTTTTATAAAGAAGAAACATTCCTCCAAGCATCATGATGAGACCTTGTCCGCTCAAATCAATTTCAAACCATCCGATATCAACAGACCAAAATGGTTTTTTCAGTTTAAAAAGCAATGTAACTCCAAAAATCATTACGATTCGGAAAGCCATAGCCAATAATAAACCAAGATTTGTGGCTTTTGTATGAAGTCTCTCAGGCAATTTCCCAACTAAAATGGAGATAAAAATGATATTATCAATTCCTAGAACTATTTCGAGAAAAGTTAAAGTCAGTAACGCCATCCATGTGTCTGGAATGAGAAATATTTCCATAAAATATTTAATCTTTTATTTTGATCACAGTACCTTCTTGATTATAATTAGAATCACCTATTTTAAATTTATAAGTGTATGAATTGTCTTTTACACCAGTAATCTGAAAATGAAAAATTTGCTTTTCAATAGATTTTTTTGGATGTAAATATTTTGCTGTATAGTTAAAATCATCTTGCCATTGGACAATCAACGTATCGATTACGCCACCGTAATTTTCGATTTGTAATGAATCTTTTCGAACAAATGTAAATTTATCATGATTTTCACCTGCTGGAACTTCAAAAGTTCCTGATCTAAAACGTTTGCTAGTGTTTTTTTGTTCACAACTAAAATTGATAGCTGTGATTGTAATTCCTATTGCGATTAAAATTTTTTTCATAAACTCAAAAGTAACAAATCTGTTGATATTTCGATTTTAAATTCTAAAAAAGAATTCAAACTCCTTCTAAACAAATCCGAAATTTGAATAAATATAATTTAAAATACACAAAAAAAACCTTTAAAAAAATCATAAAAAAAGAAAAGGAGCTAAGAAAGACTGTTTATTTAACAAATTATTACATGCGCTTTTTTTTCTACGGTTGTAATTTTAAGAAAGAAGTAAAATCGACAAACCATGAAATTAGCTATACTTTTAAGCATAGGAAGTACTTTTGAGATATTATTATGGATTTTAGCCGTGATTATTATTGTCTATATTTTAGCAAAAAAAAAATCGGTTTTAAATAGAGATAAAAATATTCCTTTTGATGATGCGATTGTAGAAGATGCTCCAGAAAAAGATAAACCAAAAGAAGATTGGGCGGAGGATGTAAAAGAAGAAGATATTATTGAGGTGAAGGAAGAAAATGAAGAAAAAAAGGAAGTGAAATCAAAGAAGAAAACTTCAGAAAAATCTCCTGAATTAAATTTTGAAAGAATTGGAAAACCAAATCATGAAAATAAAGATGATTTGAAAAAAATAAAAGGAATTGGTCCTGTTTTGGAAAAGAAGCTAAATGAGATTGGAATTACAAATTATGCGCAAATTTTAAACTTAAATAAGAACGATTTACAATTAATTTCCATTTTAACAAATTATCCTTTTAGTAAAATTCAAGGGAATCAGTGGGTGAAGCAAGTAAAAGATTTAGAAAAATAAAATTTTTAGAAAGATTCTAAAATATTTAAGAAAAAAATATTAAATTTAATATTGTAATGAAAGATTAATAAAAACTAGACTTATTTAATTTGATTAATTTGAAAACCTAATTAGAAAATAATAGTAATCTTTTCATTATATAGTTATTTGAATTTGAATTAATTTTAAGAGGATGTTTAACGGGTCTATACATCCTCTTTTTTTATTCTAGTTATTTGAAATCTAAATATTTCGGATAGCGAATATACAAAAAAATACGCTATAGTAAAACTATTTTTCCAAAACTAAGCTTCTTCGTAACGTTTCATTTCTCTGTCGTAGAACGTACTAGCTTCTTCAATAAGCGAACTTACTTGATTTGCTAATTCATCGACATCTCCTTGTTGTAAATCTTCAAGCCATTCGATTTCATCATCTACTAAATTGATGATAAATCTTGGGAATTCTGTGTGAATTACAAAAATTGAATCTTGAAAATCTGTATTGTCTCCTAATAAAAATCTTGGTATTTCCATATCTATTTTGATTGAATTAGTTTTTTTGTTAATTGATTAAATCGAATAAAAAGTAAAGCAGCAGAAGCTGTTAATCCTGTTAAAAGTCCAATCCAAATTCCTTTTGTGCCTAAATTGGTGTGTAAACCAAAATAATAACTTACAGGGAATCCAATAAACCAATATGCGATTAAAGTTAAAATTGTTGGAATAATCACATCTTGCATTCCTCTTAAAGATCCGATAATTACAACTTGTAAACCATCTGAAAGTTGGAATAATGCTGCTAAAATTAAAAGTCCAGATGCAATTTCTACTACTTCAAAGTTTTCTGTGAAAATCCACGGAAGCATATTTTTCATTACTGAAAATAAAATTGCAAAAACGAACATAATTAAAAATATTAAAAGAAAATTTGAAAATGCAATTCTTCTCAAATCTTTATAACGTTGTAAACCTTTTTGATTTCCGACACGAATAGTTGTAGCTACCGAAAGTCCAGAAGCAATCATAAAAGTTACAGAAGCCAATTTAATTGCAATCTGATTTGCTGCTTGTGGAAAAGCACCTAATGTTCCTGCTAACAATACAGAAGCAGAAAAAAGTCCAACTTCAAAAAGCATTTGAAGAGAAGAAGGAATTCCAAGATTGATAATTTTTCTATAATAAAAACGATGTAAATCTTTTCTTTTAATAAGCTTCATAAAAGGACGGAATTTATGTTTCTTTTTTAGAATTAAAAACATAAATAAAAACATCACAACACGAGAAGTTAGTGTTCCAATTGCAGCTCCTACAAGTTCTAATCTTGGGAAAAACCAAATTCCATAAATCAACATATAATTCACTAAAATGTTTACCACATTTGTAATAACAATTGCGTACATGGCATATTTTGTTTGTGATAAACCATCCGCAAATTGCCGTAAACTTTGAAACATCATAATTGGAATTATAGTAAAAATTATGATGGAGAAGTATGGTTTTGCAAGTTCTACAACTTCTTCTGGTTGATTCATATGATGGAGGAAATGTTTAGAAATATAAAGTAAAATCGCTAAAACAATTCCCATTAAAGACATTAATAAAAAAGAATGTTGAAAAATTTTTCTTCCTTTTTCTTTGTTTGATTTTCCATCTGCTTCTGCAATTAATGGTGTAATTGCAAAAGAAAATCCAACACCTAAAGAAAGCGCTATAAAAAAGATACTATTTCCAAGAGAAGAAGCAGCAAGTTCTACAGGTCCTAAACTTCCAATCATAATATCATCTACAAGTCCAACCATGAGATGACCAAGAGAACCTAGCATTACGGGAATAGAAAGTTTAAGATTGTATTTAAACTCTTTAGTATAATTTGTGATATTTTTCAACATGATTCGAATAATTCAAAAAGCTCGCAAAGGTATCTATTTTTTCTTCGTAGATTCATCTAAAATGATTTATATTTATGTTAAAATAAATAAGAGGTATATTCTTTTTGAATTGAATAGATAAAACTTATACTTGATTCCAAAGTTGAGATAAAGAAAATCTATCATAAAATAAAATATTAAAATTTCATTTTAGCAAAACAGTATATAGAATCTATATATTTGCACTAAGAAAATTAAATTAATAATCATAAAACAATATAAAAAATGGCTGTATTAGTAGGTAAAAAAGCACCTCAATTTAGCGCACAAGCAGTTGTAAACGGAGGAGAGTTCGTTTCTGACTTTACATTAGAGCAATTCAAAGGAGATAAATATGTAGTATTATTCTTTTACCCAAAAGATTTTACATTTGTTTGTCCAACAGAATTACACGCTTTCCAATCAAAATTAGCAGAATTTGAAGAAAGAGGAGTAGCTGTAGTTGCTGTATCTACAGATACTGAGCAATCTCACTGGGGATGGTTACAAATGGACAAAGCTGCAGGTGGAATTAAAGGAATTACTTATCCATTAGTTGCTGATACAAATAAAACAATCTCTAAAAACTACGATGTTTTAGCTGGAGATTATTATTATGATGATAACGGTGAATTACAAGCTGATGGAGAATTAATCGCTTACAGAGGATTATTCTTAATTGACAAAGAAGGAATCGTTCGTCACCAAATCGTAAATGATTTACCGTTAGGAAGAAATGTTGATGAAGCTTTAAGAATGGTTGATGCGTTGAAATTCAACGAAGAGCACGGTGAAGCTTGTCCAGCAAACTGGAACTCTGAAAAAGAAGGATTATTAGCAACTCACGACGGAATTGCTGAATATTTGTCTAAAAACTAATAAAGTAGATAATATTTTCTAAAAACTCTCGAAGAAATTCGGGAGTTTTTGCTTTTTAAGCTATTTTTGAACTTTAAAAACTAAATAAAAATATCATGGCTACGATTACATTAAAAGGTAACCAAATACATACAAATGGTGAATTACCAAAAGTTGGAGAGAAAGCACCAAATTTTGAATTAATCAAAACAGATTTATCTAAAGTTACTTTAGAAGATTATAAAGGAACAAAAATTGTTTTGAATATTTTCCCAAGTATTGATACAGGAACTTGTGCTGCATCTGTTAGAGAATTTAATAAAAAAGCAAGTGAATTAGAGAATACCAAAGTAGTTTGTGTTTCTAGAGATTTACCTTTTGCACAAGCTCGTTTTTGTGGTGCTGAAGGAATCGAAAATGTAGAAACTGCTTCTGATTTTGCTACAGGATCTTTCGGAAAAGATTACGGTTTAGAGATTATCGATGGACCTTTAGCTAATTTACATTCAAGAGCTGTTGTTGTAATTGATGAAGAAGGAAATGTAATTTATACTGAGCAAGTTTCGGAAATTGTTGATGAACCAAATTATGAAAATGCATTAAAATCTTTATAAAAAATACTTTATGAAAAACCCTAAAGATGGATTTGTAAGAGGGCGTATCAGAAGTATTAAATTTGCTTTTCAAGGTGCTTGGTTGTTATTGACAACTGAGCATAGTATTATGGTACAGTCTTCGATTGGAGTTTTGATGATTATTGCAGGATTTTATTTTAATATTTCACCAGTTGAATGGATGATTCAAACATTAGCAGTTTCTGTGGTTCTGGCAACAGAATCTTTAAATACAGGAATTGAAAGAGTGGCAGATTTTATTCATCCAGATTATCACAAGAAAATAGGAATTATAAAAGATGTTGCTGCTGGTGCTGTAACTTTTGTTGCATTAGGTGCTTTAATTATTGGATTAATTATTTACATTCCAAAAATTTTAGTGCTATTTTAAAATAATTACTTAAAATTGTTTTTTAACTTACAGTTAATCACTGTTTTTATCAGTTAGGAAGTTATATATTTACAAATATTAATCGTAAATTTAAGTTGCTTCCAGTTGAGTTTGGCTCAAAATTTTCAATAGAAAAATCCGTTTGAATATTTTACAATTTTGAGAACAACAAAATGTAGATGAAAATTAAAATAAATTAATTAAAAGATATATTTTTTGCGATTATAAAATTGAATTCAAAAATGATCGTTAATTCTAACTAAAAATAAATAAAATGAAGAAATTAGGTATTTCCTTAAAGAAATTAGAAGAGTTTAATAAAAGTTTACAACATCAAACAATTATCGGATTGTTTTTTCTTTTGTTTTCCGTTTTTCTAACAATTTCTTTTATTTCATTTTTTGTTAGTTGGGATGAAGATCAAAGCATTATTGGTTCATTTTTCTCTAGAGATGTGGAAGTTCACAACTTAATGGGGAAAGTTGGAGCATATGTTGCATATATTTTTGTGTATAAAGGATTCGGTTTAGCTTCTTTTAATTTTGCTATTCTACTTTTCTTTTCTGGTTTATATCGAATGGTTCAAGCAGATCATAAAAAACTTCGTAAAAATTGGAGATGGGGAATTTTAGGAATGGTTTGGTTATCAGTAACGATTAGTTTTCTTTTTTCTGAAAATACGGTTGCTTCTGGAATTATTGGTTTTGAAATCAATGATTATTTACAACATTTTTTAGGGAAAATTGGAGTTTTCCTTTTGATTTTATTTACACTTTTTTCTTATGTAGCACTTCGTTTTAAAATTAATGCAGAACACATCAAACGATTCTTTATGGCTTTATTTAATGTTTCTAAAAAACATTATGAAAAACGTAAAGAAGAATTAGATGTCATTAAAAAAGAAAAAGCAAAAAAGAAAGAAGAAGAATTAAAAGTTAAAGAAGCAAAGGAAAAACAAGAGAAAATTAATAAACAGAAAGAAGAAACTGTTCAAAAACCAATTGAAAAGAAACCTGTTTCAAAACCAAAAGAAGAACCAAAAGTTGTTTTTGAATTAACAGAAGAAACGAAGGAAGAACAAGTTGTTGTTGAAAAAACAAAAAGTGAAATCGAAAAAGAAGAATCTTCTTTTACAAGTTCACTTCAAAACTTAACACCAACGATTAAAAATTATTCTACAAATAAACCTGAGGAAGAAAAAGAGGAAATTCCAAAATTGGAAGTAGAAGTTGCTGTTGAAAAAGAAGAGCAACATGTAGAGGAAAATTTAGCAGATAAATTAGTAAATGATTTTGGTGAATTTGATCCGACTTTAGAATTAGGAAATTATCAGTTTCCTTCAATTGATTTATTAAAGAAATACGATGAAACAATTTCTATAAATCAAGAAGAGTTGGAAGCAAATAATAATCGAATTATTGAAACTTTAAAACATTATAAAATTGGAATTGAACATATCAAAGCAACTGTTGGACCAACCGTAACTTTATATGAAATTATTCCAGAAGCTGGAGTTCGTATTTCTAAAATTAAAAACTTAGAAGATGATATTGCTTTATCATTGTCAGCTTTAGGAATTCGTATTATTGCTCCAATTCCAGGAAAAGGAACTATCGGAATTGAAGTTCCAAATCGAAAAGCATCGATTGTTTCTATGCGTTCAGTGATTTCTTCTACGAAATTCCAAAATTCAGAAATGGAATTGCCTATTGCTTTAGGAAAAACAATTTCAAACGAAACTTATGTAGTTGATTTAGCCAAAATGCCTCACTTATTAATGGCAGGAGCAACAGGACAAGGTAAATCTGTTGGATTAAATGCAATTTTGACTTCTTTGGTTTATAAAAAACATCCAGCAGAAGTTAAATTTGTTTTAGTAGATCCGAAAAAAGTAGAATTAACTTTATTCAATAAAATAGAAAGACATTTCTTAGCTAAATTGCCAGACACAGAGGATGCAATTATTACGGATACAACAAAAGTGATTGATACTTTAAATTCTTTATGTATTGAAATGGACGCGCGTTATGATTTATTGAAAAATGCAATGGTTCGAAATATTAAAGAATACAACACAAAATTTAAGTCTAGAAAACTGAATCCAGAAAATGGACATAAATTTTTACCATATATTGTTTTGGTGATTGATGAGTTTGCAGATTTAATTATGACTGCTGGAAAAGAAGTAGAAACACCAATTGCAAGATTAGCCCAGCTTGCAAGAGCAGTTGGAATTCATTTGATTGTTGCAACACAAAGACCTTCTGTGAATGTTATTACAGGTATTATTAAAGCAAATTTCCCAGCGAGAATTGCTTTTAGAGTAACTTCAAAAATTGATTCAAGAACGATTTTAGATAGTACAGGAGCAGACCAATTAATTGGTCGAGGAGATATGTTATATTCTGGAGGAAATGATTTACTTCGTTTACAATGTGCTTTTGTTGATACACCAGAAGTAGAAAGAATCACAGATTATATTGGAATGCAAAAAGCATATCCAAATGCACATATGCTTCCTGAATACAGCTCAGAGGAAAGTGGCACGAGTCTTGATATTGACATAGAAGATCGCGATAAATTATTTAAAGAAGCAGCATTATTGATTGTTCATGCACAGCAAGGATCTGCTTCCTTATTACAAAGAAAATTAAAACTAGGATATAACCGAGCTGGAAGATTGATTGATCAATTAGAGGCAGCAGGAATTGTAGGACCTTTTGAGGGAAGTAAAGCAAGACAAGTTTTAGTCCCAGATGAAATGGCTTTAAATCAATTATTAGAAAATGAAAGAAAATAACACAAAATTTGAAATGAAAAAAGGATTATTACTATTATTCTTATTAATAGCAACGGTAGGATTCGCTCAAGATAAAGCAAAAAAATTGTTAGATGAAGTTTCACAAAAAACTGCTTCTTACAAAACAATAGAAATTGAATTTTTATATAAATTAGATAACATGAGCGGAAATGTTCATGAACAAAATAGAGGAAATGTTTCATTAAAAGGAGATAGATATAGATTACACCTTTTTGGTGCAGATTTTTTATATGATGGAGCAAAAAAATATACAATTAATCATGAAGATGAAGAAGTAATTATCGAAACTCCTGATTCTGAGAATGAAGAAGAATTTAGTCCTTCTAAAATGCTTTCTTTTTACAAGGAAGGATACAGATATAAAATGGATATTTTAAAAAATGCTGGAGGAAGAAAAATTCAATATGTAAAATTACTTCCAATTGATTCTAATACAGAGTTAAAGTACATATTATTAGGAATTGACGTAAAGACAAAAAATATAAACGATATAATTCAAGTTGGTAAGAATGGAGCAAATACTTCTATTGTTATCACAAATATGCAAACTAATAATGTTATTTCAGATAAACTTTTTAATTTTGACCTCAAGAAATATCGAGATGATAAAAATTATTTAATATCTGAATTATAACATTTATAAATTGAAAAAACTAGATCAATATATACTTAAAAGTTTTTTAACTCCTTTTTTTGCAACATTTTTAATCATTATTTTTGTCCTGATAATGCAGGCAGTTTGGTTATACTTTGATGATATTGCAGGGAAAGGAGTTGATCTTATTTTTATACTAAAGTTTATTTGGTATTTATCTTTAACATTGGTTCCTCTTGGAATTCCGATTGCTGTTCTTCTTTCATCCATTATGGCACTTGGAAATCTTTCTGAAAATTATGAATTTGCAGCGATGAAATCTGCTGGAATTTCTTTAAAAAGAATGATGATGCCTCTGTTAATTTTCACTTTATCTTTAAGTGCTTTAAATTTTGTTTTTGCTAATAATGTATTTCCATACGCTTCTTTTAAACAAAGAAATTTATTAGTAAATGTAAAAAAGAAAAAACCTTCACTTTTACTTATTCCTGGAACATTTAATACAGAAATTCCAAACTTCACAATCAAATTTGATGAAAGATATGGAAAGAATGAAAATTTTCTTCGAAATGTACAAATTGCCGATTTATCTAAAAATAGAGGGAAAATTACGGTTGTAACTGCAAAAACAGGAGAAATTGTAAGTAAAGAAGGAAGTCGTTATTTGACATTAGTTTTAAAAGATGGATATTACTATACAGATGAAATTGGAGCAAGAACTACTTTAAAAGAAAAAAATAAACTTCCGAATTCTCGTGCAAGTTTTAAAAAATATACAGTAAATATCGATATTTCTGATTTTGGAAATGAAAATCTTGATGATGAAAATATTAAATCCGCAGCAGTAATGCTTAAGCTGTCACAATTAGAACCAAAAATTGATAGTTTAAAAACGGTTTTTGATAAGAATATCGATTTAAAACTTAAAAACTTAATGATTAGGATGAAGGCGGAAGACTTAGAAACGCCTCCTGATTCATTAAAAGATAAATATCTTTCCGAAAATATTTTAGACAATTTTAATACTACTGAACAATTAGCTGTTGTTGACAATGCAATTTCCACTATTAAAAGAGCAAGTTCAAGTGTGAAAAATAGTAGAAATGGATTTAAACTTGAAAGAAAAAGATTAAACCAATATGATTTTGAATATTATCATAGAGTTGCATTTTCACTAGCTCCATTAATTTTATTTTTTATAGGAGTTCCTCTAGGATCTATTATCCGAAAAGGTGGATTTGGAGTTCCTATGGTTTTAGCAATTATTGTCTTTGTAATATATTTCTTTATTGATACATTTGGGAAGAATTTATCTGAAGAAAGTGCATTACCTGCTTCTCTCGCAAGCTGGATTGCAACCTTAATTCTCTTACCTTTTGGAATCTTTTTAACTTATAAAGCAACCAAAGGAATGGGAGTATTTGATATAAATAACGTAATACGTCCTATTGTAAACTTTTTCAATAAACTAGGATTAAAAAAGAAAAAACAACACAACGAATAATAAAATGGAAAAAAAAGCACTAAATACAATTCCGGAAGCTATTGAAGATATCCGAAATGGTAAAATGGTAATTGTAGTAGATGATGAGGATAGAGAGAATGAAGGAGATTTCATCGCTGCTGCTGAAACAGTGACACCTGAAATGATTAATTTCATGGCGACACACGGAAGAGGATTAATTTGTGCTCCTCTTGTGGAAGAAAGATGTGAAGAATTGGAATTAAATATGATGGTTACAAATAATACAGTTCTTCATAATACACAATTTACAGTTTCTGTAGATTTAATTGGTCATGGTTGTACAACTGGAATTTCTGCTCATGATAGAGCAAAAACAATTATGGCTTTAACAAAAGAAGAAACAAAACCTGAAGATTTAGGAAGACCAGGTCATATTTTTCCATTAAAAGCAAAAGAAGGAGGAGTTCTTAGAAGAACTGGACATACAGAAGCTGCTGTTGATTTAGCTAGATTAGCTGGATTTAAACCTGCAGGAATTTTAGTTGAAATTTTAAATGAAGATGGAACAATGGCTCGTCTTCCTCAGTTGATGAAAGTAGCTGAGAAATTTGATTTAAAAATTATTTCAATTGAAGATTTAGTAGCTTATAGAATGCAACACGATTCTTTAATTAATAAAATTGAAGATTTTGAAATCGAAACTCGTTTTGGT
The DNA here is from genome assembly GCF_015767265.1 of Aureivirga marina. Lineage (GTDB taxonomy): Bacteria > Bacteroidota > Bacteroidia > Flavobacteriales > Flavobacteriaceae > Aureivirga > Aureivirga marina. The sequence continues at coordinate 235,646 of NZ_JADPIB010000005.1, read as the reverse complement.
CATTATCGTTTAAGAGCTTATAAGCAAACGAATAATAATCAAGTTCATTTAGCTTTAAGTAAAGGAGATTGGAATAGAGATGAAGAGGTTTTAGTTCGCGTAAATTCTACATTGGTTAACAATGATATTTTAGGAACTTTGACAAACAATCCAGATGCCAAATTGAAAAGAGTTTTTGATTTGATTAATAAAGAAGAAAAAGGTGTTGTTGTATTTATCGATCAAGAAAACCAATCTTTTGATTTAATTCAACGTTTAGGATTATTTAAAAAAGCAATTTCTGAAGATAAAAATGCAAAAGCTCCAAATTTAATCATGGATGAAAAAGATTTCGGGATTGGAGCGCAAATTTTACACGATTTGGGAATTGAAAAATTAAATGTGATTTCTAATAGTTCTCAAGATAAAAAACGTGTTGGAATGACTGGATACGGATTAGAAATAGTTGATTATTCAACATACTAAATGAAATAAAATAAATTTATAGAAAGCCGCTATTTTAGCGGCTTTTTTCTTTATTTATAACAAAACAAAGTTTATTTTTATAACATGTTTATCTAACATAAAAAAACAGATTTTTTTGTCTAAAATAACAAGATACAATGGAGGTATTGACACAAGATTATGTTGCAGTATTTGTTATAATTGCCTTAGGAATATTTTTTGGAAAATTAAAAATTAAGGGAGTTTCTCTCGGAACTTCTGCTGTTTTGTTTATCGCTTTGATTTTTGGTCATTTCGGAATTGTTGTGCCTGCTATTTTTAAAACAATCGGATTAATCTTTTTTATTTTTACAATTGGAATTCAAGCGGGTCCTGGTTTTTTTGATTCGTTTCGTTCAGATGGATTAAAACTAATTATCATTTCAGCAATTGTTGTTGTTACAGGAGGAATTACAGCTGTTGTGGCTTCGTATTTTTTTAATGTTAATTTACTTTATGCAATCGGAATTTACACTGGAGCATTGACAAGTACGCCTGGTCTGGCTTCTGCAATCGATGCGACTGGTGGCGCTGTAGAAACTTCTATTGGTTATGGTGTTGTATATCCTTTTGGAGTTTTAGGAGTTATATTTTTTATTCGTTTGATTCCTAAATTATTTCGAATTAATGTTCAAAAAGAAGAGGAAGAATATTATGAAAAAACAAATAAAAATTATCCGAAATTAATCGCAAAAAATTTTAAAGTTTCCAATGAAAATATATTTAATAAGAATTTTATTGAATTAAATATTCATGCAATGACTGGTGCAAATATTTCTAGAATTTTGAAAAATGGAAAAGATATTTTTGTGCCTAATAGAGATTTGATATTAGAAAAAAATGATATTATTCGTGCTGTTGGTACTAAAAAATCTTTAAAGAAAGTTGCGTTTTTAATTGGAGAAGAAACAAATGAAGAAATTCCAATAAGCGATCGTTGTATCGTAGATTGGGTTTTAGTTACAAATAAAAAAGTTGTCAATAAATCTTTAAGCGAATTATCACTTGGAAGAAATTATAATGCAACCGTAACAAGAATTCGAAGAGCAGGAATTGATATGACTCCGAATTCAAATTCTCGTCTTCGTTTCGGTGATAAACTGATGATTGTAAGTGGAACTTATAATAGAGATGCTGTAATTAAATTAATTGGTGATTCTTCTAAGAAATTAATGGAAATAGATTTTTTACCAATTTCAATTGCAATAATTCTTGGAATTTTACTTGGAAATATTTCTGTCCCTCTTTTTGGAATTAATTTTAAACTAGGAATTACAGGGGGTGTTTTATTAATTTCTTTATTACTTTCTAGGGTCGGAAAAACAGGAAATATAATTTGGAATGTTTCAGGGCATGCAAATCAATTACTCAGACAAATGGGATTACTTTTCTTTTTAGCTTCCATAGGAACTTCAGCTGGAACAAATTTTATTTCAACCATAGAAAAACAAGGAATTGAATTATTTCTTATCGGAATTATGGTTACTTTAATTCCAATGCTTTTAGCTGTAATCATCGGAAGATATGTTTTAAAAATTAATTTTTTATCGCTTTTAGGAGCTTTAACAGGTGGAATGACAAGTACGCCAGGATTAAGTGCTGTAACTCCTTTAACTAAAACAAATGCACCTGCGGTTGCTTATGCTACAGTTTATCCTTTTGCGATGGTAATTTTAATTATTTGTACAAAAATTATCGGTGCAATTTTATTATTTAAATAAAAAAAGAGGCTGAAAAACCAACCTCTTTCGCTTCAATACTAATTAAATTAAGATAAAAATTTCCTTATTTTTCTAGTAAATAAAGAATTCGTTTAATTATTTTCAAAAGGATCTGACCATTTTGGATTTGTATAAACATCTTTTCCTGAAAGTGTCTTTAAAAATGCAACTAAAGCAGCTTTTTCATCCTCTGTTAAGTTTAAATTTTGTCCATTTCCTCCAGCAGAAAGACGAGGATCTAAATTTGTATTATCGGGATCAACAGAAATAGAGTTATAGTGATTTACAACTTGTTCAAATGATGTAAAAACTCCTGAATGCATCATTGGTCCATTTAATTCATTATTTTGATTAAAGATTTCTCTTAAAGTTGGAGAACGAGTAACGATAATGTCTTTTTCCGTTTGATTTCCAATAACTCCAATAATTCCGTTATTTAAAGCTTCTGGATCAATATCAAATTCTGGCATTCTATGACATCCCGTACATCCAGCTCCACCATTTGGAGGAGGACGAAGAAATAATAGTTTTCCTTGATTTTCTTGAAATGTAAAGTTTGGGAAAGGTTGAAATTCTTCTGTTACTTGCGCAAAACCTTCATCAAATTTTGTATCAAAAGATTGAATACTTCTAACAAATTGTGCTAAACATTCTTGTAATCTTTCTGGAGTAATATTTTGATCACCATAAACTAATTCGAAAAATTCTTGGTAATAATCAATTGCTTCTAATTTTGGAAACAATTCTTCAAAAGCAGGAAATCCATCTTCACCACTGAATCCCATTTCCACATGATTTTGAATCGGTAAAATCACTTGAGCTTCTAAAGTTTCGGCTCTTTCATCCCAAAAAAACTTTGTTTCTTCACCAAAACGAGCATTTACTAATCGCATAGAATGTCTTCCTGTATTTCCGTTGACACCTGGACTTGCGAGTAAATTATCTCCAAAAGCAAATTCTTGTTTATGACAACTTGCACATGAAATAGTATTATCTTTTGAAAGATTTTTATCATAAAAAAGAATTCTTCCAAGAGTTGCTTTTAAATTACTAATTCCATTGGAACCTGTATTGTCTTTTGTAATGTAATCCGGAATTGTTTGATTTGCGTAATTGTATAAATTTTCCAAATCTATAGTATTTGGAAATGTAGTTTTTATCGCTTGATAAGGATCGACTATTTCATCTTCTTCTTCCATTTCAATATACTCTTCGGAGTCATCGTCATTACAAGCAATGAATAACAAATTAAATCCTAATAAATAGATTATAAAACAAAGTTTCTTCATAGTCATTATGGTTTGGTTAATTACATCTATGACTATGAAGTTAAAAAAAGGTTTAAAAAAGGATTCTTAATTTTTTTGTAAACTAAATTAATGAAATGATAAAATTAATTATATAATTCCTTCTTTAATGCAATTTGTAACTAATTCTGTGATGTTTTTTGCATTTGATTTTTTGATGATATTTTGTTTATGTGTTTTGACAGTTAGTGGAGAAATACAAAGTTTGTCTGCAATTTCTTTTTGTCGTAAACCTTTGGAAAATAATCCGATAATTTCCTTTTCTTTTTTAGTGAAATTATAATAGTTTTTCTTGATTTTAAAATTTTGAATTGTAGAATCAATAGAATAAAAACTAGGTAGATTAGAATGACTACTTATAAAAGAAATAGAATGATCAATTTTCGGTTGTAAATAAGTAATATCAGTTTGTACAATTAAAACTTTTAGAATTTTTCCTGTTTCTGAAATTTCTAGAGCTTTAGATTGATGTAAAATAATTTTTTGTTGATTTTGAGGTGTTTTTAAACGAATTGTATATACAATTTTATATTTTCCAATTTCCTTTGGATTTAATTTTTCTCTAGTAAAATGAAAGATTGTTTTTTCTTTATATGGCAATAAATTTGCATCTTCTTCATCATATAATGAAACGATGTTTTTTATGCAAATTTCTTCCATTGGTAAACCTAAAACTTTTGGTGCGTGAACACTGATGAAATCAAGGTTTTGAGTTTCTAAATTTAATACACAATAATAATGTTCACCTGCTGAGAAAAAATCGGTAATGTTCGAAATATCTGGTCGCATCATTTCAACTTTTGCTTCAGAAGATAGTTTTTCATTTTTCCAAACATTTACTAAACATTCAAAGGCTTTGATATTTTTACTTGTTAAGATCTCTTTCATATTAACCGTTTTATCAAATTTAATTTTTTTTTCATAAAACAACATATCTTTTATTCTATTTTTTTCAAAAAAAAGAAGCTAAGTTTTAAAAACCTAACTTCTTGATAATTATTTCAAAACAAGTATATAATTTATAATTCTAATCGTAATCCGACTGCCAAACTTGAAAGGTTTGAATTTTTAAAAATAGGAGTAGGACTGTATTTTGCATAAATATTCCACTCATCAATTCCAAAAGTTGTCATAAAACCATAAGAAAAGTTTGTTGTGTTAAATTCGTTTTTCACTTTATCTTTATGTGTTGAACCATCTTCAGCAACATATTTGATACATTGTTTTGTACGAATATGAACAGAACCATAAGAACCTAATCCTAAATTTATATTTCCAAAATTAAAATTGAATAAAACAGGAACTTCAAATCGTAAAATATTCAATTTTGCATACTTCACATCATGAGGAAAATTCATTAAAACCGTTTTATTTCCTTCTTTTACAAAATATTGATTGTTGTCAATTCTCAATGTATTCCAAGTTAAAGAAACTCCATATCTTAATTCTAAAAAACGTTTGTCTTTGAATAAACTATGAGCTCTTAAATAACCAATTTCAATAAAAGGCGATTGCCAAATTCTAAAATCTGAATTTTCCAAAGAATTGATATTACCATCCACCAATGCATTTTGTAAACCAAATCCGATAATTAAAAAATCATCTTTATAATAGTAAGAATAATAAGATTTTCTTGTCTTTTTTGACGTAGGTTTATCTTCATCAAAATCTTCATTTTTATTTTTTTTAGATGAAATTTGAATATCAGCATCAATGTTTACACCCTTTTTTTCTTTTGATTTTGATGTTGTTTCTTCTTCACTAAAAGAAGCTTTTTCTTGCACTAATTTTTTTAATTCTGCTTCTAAAATTTCTACACGCTTTTCAATATTTCTTGCATGTTCATTTGCAGCATCGACTTTTAGCTTTGTTCCTGCTTTTTCACTTAAATCTCCTGCTGAAATTTGCGCGTTAATTTGTTTTATTTTTTCTTTTAAAGCTTGTTTTTCTTCTAATTTTACTTGTTCAATTTCTTCTGAAATTTTATCAATTTTTTGTGTAAAAGTTTGTGCATTTGTAATAATTCCTATAAAAAGGAAGATAATAAAACTAATTTTTCTCATCATAATTTTAATCATTGCTTGCCACAGCTGTGGTTAATTTTTTAATTTTTTCTTTTATAATTCCCAAAACACTTTTATCTAAAATCGAATTATCAAAATCAATTTCTGTTTCAATTTCTGCTAATAAAGTTTCTGCATCAATTTGAATTCCAGTTGATTTGAAATTGAAATCCAATTCTGCAACTAAAATAGAATCCAACATTTTTCTTGTCAAAACTCTATTTTCAGTTAATGGATTTTTAATGGTATAATTTTTTTCTTCTTCTGAAATTTCATCTTCTACTAAAGCCAAAAGTTTTTCTGCTTCAATATTTATTGTTTTTTTATTTGCAACAATATTAGTGTCTTTAATAGAAATTTGAACTTCCATTAATTCTGGATTTTCAATTGGAATTTCGACGATTTTCTGATTTTTATGAATTTCAATTTTTGAAATTTCGTTTTTAATTGGATCTATTTTTTGAATTTCTTTATTAGATGAAATTTGAATAGAATTACTATCAATTAATGTTTCTTTTTTTTCAACTATTTTTAATTGTTTTTTAGTCGGAGAACTAGAAAAATGAAAAACTCCAACAAACAAAAGAATAGCAATAGAAGCAGCAAAAAATAATAATCGATTTCTTCTTTTTTTCTTTTTTATTTCAAAATCATCTAACATGAATTCTAAACGATTCCATGCACCATCAGAAACTTTTCCCTCCTTTGTTTCCAAAGAATTTTTAAAAATTTCATCTATATTATTGGATTCCATATTGTTTTTCATTTTGGGATTTAATTTTTGATTTTAAAATATTTCTTGCTTTATACAATTGTGATTTAGAAGTGTTTTCCGTGATTCCTAAAGTTTCTGCAATTTCCTTATGCTTATAACCTTCTACAGCAAACAACATAAAAACGGTTTTATAACCTTCAGGTAATTCATCAATAATCTTTTGAAGAAATTCAGCATTTTGTTTTGCATCTATTTTTTCATCTGTTTCTTCTAAATGTGGATTTTCTGGAAGTGATTCAACAAAAACCAATTTTTCTTTTTTTCGCAAATATGAAATGCAATGATTTACCATAATTCTACGAATCCATCCTTCAAAACTTCCATTAAATTGAAATGAATTTAAACTTGTAAAAACTTTCATAAATCCTTGAAGCATTAATTCTTCTGCAATATGAATATCGTGAATATACCTTCGACAAACGGAAAGCATTTTCGGAGCATATTTGTCAAATAATTTCTTTTGAGCGCTCCTTTTATTTTTAATTGCATCTCGGATAAGCTCCTTATCCGTTATATGTAATTTTATTATTTTCAAGTTGATTTAATTTGGTTTCTTTTAAGAAAAGACGAGTATACAGAAAAAAGGTTGCCTGAATAAAACTATTTTTAATTAATATTTATTTTTAAGGAGAATTCTTTGAGGACACTTTATTTAAACAGGAATCTTAATATTTTTAGAAATTTTTAACATTTTAACAAAAATTAAATATATGTTAAATTAATGGGGGAGTTTTTTTGAATAATGTTTTTTATTCTTTTACTAAATGAGAATAATTTAAATAAAATTGTTAATAAAATAATTAATTATTATTTATAATGTTAATATTAAATAGATAAATAGTTAAAAATCTAAATCTATTACTTAATATGTATATATTTGCTTGAAAAAAATAAATATTTTAATTATGATCAAAAAAATTACTTCAATTTTTGCCTTTGCGGCAGCTGCTATTTTTACGCAAAATGTAAGTGCCCAAATTACCACTCAATTTGAACAAAACTTTGAAACTTTTACGGATCAAACTGGTTTAAGTACATGGACTAGTGTTGATAGAGATAATGATACTAAAAACTGGTTTGCTGGATTTTTAAATGAAGCAGATCAAACTTTTGGAAGAGTATTTTTAATTTCTCAATCAGTTGATGCTTCAGGAGCTTTAACTCCTGATAACTTAATTTCAACTCCTGCAATTACTCTTGGAGCTGATGTTACTGGTCAATCTCATGTATTAAGTTTCCAATATACTGCATGGACAAATGAAGCTGCTAACCAAGGAGAACATTTTTCTGTTTATGTAACAACTACAACAGATGAAACTACAATTGTAGGAAGTACAGCAGTTTACGAAAAAACTATTGATAACTTATTTATAAACACTGCTGAAGTAGATTTATCTGCTTTTGCTGGACAAGAAGTTTATATCTCTTTCCGTCATCATACAACAACAAACTTATCTGGTGTAGCAATTGATAATATTTCTGTTGGAAACTATTATTTACATGATGTTGCTGTTACAAATGCTATTGTTCCAAAATTTAATGAGCAAAATACAGATGTACCAGTTCAAACTTTAGTAAGAAACGTAGGGTCAGAGGATATTACTTCTATTACTTTAATGTGGTCTGATGGTACGAATGAATCGACTAAAACATTCACACCTGCTAATCCAGTAGGAAGAAATGAATATTTTGTAGTTACTGATACAGATGGAAGTTTCCAAAGCTTTTATGAATTTGACGATCAATTGAATTACGCTGAATTAGTAAATAATGATATTACTGTTTCTGTTACTCAAATTAATGGAGGAACTGATACTGATTCTAATGCTGAAAATAACAGTGCTGTATCTAAATTTGTTACTGTAAGTTCTAAGCCAGTTAAAAAATCTTTCGTTGAAGCATTAAACGGAGTTTGGGCTTCTGGAGGAACTGCGGAAACTTCTGGAGAAATATTATCTACAGAATTAGAATCTAATGAAAATGCAACTGGAGTTTCTGTGCATGTAAGTAGTGCTGATACAACAGATCCTTTTGAGGTTGATGGATATGCTGAAAACATTGGAGCTAGTTTCTTAACACAATATAGAATTGATAGATTAAGTTCTGAGTTATATATTACTCAATCAACAGTTGATGGATATAAAGATATGGGTACTGCAATTGAAGATGCAAATGATTTTGTAGTTCCTGCAACAATTTCAGCTGAAACTACTGGTGCTGCAAATGATGTTTCAATTGAATTAACTGCAAATTTCGTTGCTACAATGCCAGATGCTGATTTAAGATTTGCTGTTATTTTAACTGAAGATGATCTTTCAAATGGAGGAAATACTTATGATAATGTTTTAAGAGGATTAATCTTAGGAGATTATAATGGTATGGAAGATTCTATTTTAGGTTCTGAAGTTATTGATGGAGAGTCAAAAACGTATACTTTTAACTATTCTTTAGAAAGTGGAATGAATTTCCAAAAAACAAATGTTATCGCATTATTAATTGATGGAACTTCTGGAAGAGTATTAAATTCAGAAAAAATCTATTTAGATAGATGGTTAGATACAGAAGAGCAAACAATTGAAACAATTGGATTAAAAGCTTTCCCTAACCCAGCTGCTGATGTATTAAATGTTTCTTTCGAAGGAGAAGGAGATTATAAAATTACAATCACTGATATGTTAGGTAAACAAGTATTCAACAAAGAATATACTAACTTAAGAGGTGCGCAATCTATCGCTTTACCAGTTTCAAATTTAGAAACAGGAAACTACATTTTAAATGTACATAATGGATCTGCATCTAATATGACAAAAATTTCTATCAAATAATATTTGATACCAAAAATATCTTCACTAGCCCCAAAGCGTACCGTTGCTTTGGGGTTTTTCTTTTAAATTAATTTATTAAAAGCATACTTATTCGTAATTTTGACACAAATATCAGATGTATGCAAAATTTTATTTCGAGTACGCAAAATTCGAGAATTAAAGAAATTATTCAGTTAAAAGAAAAATCTAGAACTCGTAAGAAAAAAGGAGAGTTTGTTGTTGAAGGACAAAGAGAAATTTCACTTGCTATAAGTGGAGGATACGAGATAAAATCTATTTATTATTATGAAAAAATTATTTCTTTTGAAGAGGTAAATACTTTAATAAATAGAGATTTTTCAATTCAAATATTCGAAATTTCTAAAGAAGTTTACGAGAAAATTGCATATAGAGAAACTACAGAAGGAGTGTTAGCAATTCTTAAAACGAAAGAAAACACTCTAAAAAATATTCAATTTAAATCTGAAAATCCATTAATTCTAATAGGTGAAGGAATTGAAAAACCTGGAAATATTGGAGCTTTACTTCGAACAGCTGACGCATCCAATTTAGATGCTGTAATAATTGCAAATCCAAAAGCAGACTTTTACAATCCAAATGTTATTCGCTCTAGTGTTGGTTGTGTTTTTACAAATCAATTAGCAAGTGGAACAACTGAGGAAGTTATTTCTTGGTTACAAGAAAATAATATTCAAATTAATTGTGCTGCATTAACAGCTTCAAAGTCATATCATGAAATTGATTTTACAAATGGAACAGCAATTGTTGTAGGGACAGAAGCAACAGGTTTAACAGATGAATGGTTGGAAAATTCTACACAAAACATCATTATTCCAATGCAAGGAAAAATCGATTCCATGAATGTTTCTGTAGCAGCTGCTATTGTTATTTTTGAGGCTAAAAGACAACGTAATTTTAAATAATTGTATGGATCCAAAAATTATATTTTATATCATCATAGGAATAATTGTTCTAAATTTTTTATTCGATAAAATTATCGGTTATTTAAATGGAACAAAATACGATGCGCCAATTCCTGAACTTCTAAAAGATGTTTATGATACTGATGAATACAAGAAATCGCAAGCTTATAAAAAAGAAAATTCAAAATTCTCTAATGTTTCTGGATTGGTTTCAATTCTTATAACCTTAGCTTTTTTCTTTTTAGATGGATTTGCTTGGGTTGATGGAATCGCTCGTTCTTTTTCTTCTAATGAGATAGTAATTACATTGATTTTTATGGGAATTATTTCCTTAGGATCTAGTTTGGTTTCTTTACCTTTTTCTTATTATCACACATTTGTGATTGAAGAAAAATTTGGATTTAATAAAACTACTAAAAAACTTTTTTGGTTAGATTTGATAAAAGGACTTTTCCTAAGTATGATTCTTGGAGGTGGAATTTTAACATTAATCACTTGGTTTTATGAAGAAGTTGGTCAAAATTTTTGGATTTATGCTTGGGTTTTAGTGAGTATTGTTTCCATTTTTATGAATATGTTTTATTCTAAATTAATTGTGCCACTTTTTAATAAACAAACACCTTTAGAAGGTGGAGAGTTAAAAGAAGAAATCACCAATTTTGCTAAAAAAGTTGGATTTACAATTGATAAAATATTTGTAATTGATGGTTCAAAACGTTCTACAAAAGCAAATGCATACTTTTCAGGATTCGGTCGAGAAAAAAGAATCGTATTGTATGATACATTAATTAATGATTTGGAAACAAAAGAGATAGTTGCTGTTTTAGCTCATGAAGTTGGACATTATAAAAGAAAACACATAATTTTTAACCTAATTCTCACTATTTTACTTACAGGATTTACGTTATTTATCTTATCTTTATTGGTCAATAAACCAATATTTTCGGAAGCTTTAGGAGTTTCAATTCCTAGTTTTCATGTTGGTTTAGTTGCGTTTGCTATTTTGTATTCTCCAATTTCTGAAATAACAGGAATTATAATGAATGTGATTTCAAGAAAATTTGAATACCAAGCAGATAATTATGCAAAAGATCATTATGATGGTAAATATTTAATTTCCTCTTTGAAAAAATTATCTAAAAATAGTTTAAGTAATTTAACTCCTCATAAAGCAATGGTTTTTGTTCATTATTCTCATCCACCTTTATTAGCAAGAGTTCAAAATTTACTTAAGAAATAATAGAAAGCGTTTGTTTGGTTGAATTGATAAAAAAAAGAATGTATGGCGTACAATGTTTCCATAGAAGAAGAAAATAAAGAAATCGCAAAAAGATATAAAGATTTACTAAAAGGAACGTATCAAAAACTTTCGGAAGAAGATAAGAAATTAATCCGAAAAGCATTTGATATTGCCTTAGAAGCACATAGCGAACAACGAAGAAAATCAGGAGAACCTTATATATATCATCCAATTGCTGTAGCGAAAATTGTCGCTTATGAAATTGGTTTAGGAGCAACGTCAATTGCTGCTGCACTTTTACATGATGTTGTAGAAGATACAGATTATACAATTGAAGATATGGAACAATTATTTGGTGAAACTATTGCCAAAATTGTTCACGGTTTAACTAAAATTTCCAATTTAGATCATTCGCAAGACATTTCTATTCAAGCGGAAAATTTCCGTAAGATGTTATTGACTTTAAACGATGATGTTCGTGTGATTTTAATTAAAATTGCCGACAGATTACATAATATGCAAACGATGGATTCTATGCCGCCTCATAAGCAGTTGAAAATCGCATCAGAAACATTGTATATTTATGCTCCTTTAGCGCATCGTTTAGGGCTTTTTAATATCAAAACAGAATTAGAAGATTTAGGTTTAAAATATACAGAACCAGATGTCTATAATGGAATTGTTGAGAAATTAAAAAATGAAAGCGATGATCGTGAAGCTTATATCGAATCTTTCTCTGATATTATTCGTGAATCTTTAGATAACGAAGGTTTTGAATATAAAATTAAAGGACGAACAAAATCTATTTTCTCTATTCGTAAAAAAATGAGAAAACAAGGTGTAACGTTTGATGAGGTTTATGATAAATTTGCAATTCGTATTATTTATAAATCTTCAAGAAAAAATGAAAAATTTGATGCTTGGAAGATTTATTCTATTGTAACAGATAATTTTCAGCCAAACCCTAGCCGATTACGTGATTGGATTACACAACCAAAATCTACTGGTTATGAATCTTTGCATATTACAGTAATGGGGCCAAAAGGGAAATGGGTAGAAGTGCAAATTCGTTCAGAAAGAATGGATGAAATTGCTGAAAGAGGTTATGCAGCACATTATAAATACAAACATGGAGACGCAAAAGAAAGTGGTTTAGAAGAATGGTTAAATCGCTTAAAAGACACTTTGGAAAATCCAAATATGAGTGCGGTTGATTTTGTGGAAGATTTTAAATTAAATCTTTATTCAAAAGAAATTTTCGTCTTTACACCAAAAGGAGAATTAAAAGCTTTACCAAAAGATGCTTCTGCACTTGATTTTGCATTTTCTATTCATACCCAAGTTGGAATGCAATGTCGTGGAGCTAGAATTAATGGAAAATTAATGCCAATTAGCCATGTTTTACACAGTGGTGATCAGGTGGAAATTCTTACTTCTCCTAATCAAAAACCAAATGTTCGTTGGCTTGATTTTGTAGTTACTGCAAGAGCAAGAACAAGAATTAAAACAGCATTAAAAGAAGAAGAAAAATTAATCGCAAAAGATGGAAAAGAAATCTTAGAAAGAAAGTTGAAACACTTAAAAGTTTCGCTTACAGAAAAAGTGGTTAATGAAATGGTAAATCATTTTAAACTAAAAACAAGTTTAGATTTATTTTACCGTGTTGGAGTAGGTTCTATTGATAATAAACAAATAAAAGAATTTGTTAGTAAGCGAAGTAATGCATTCATTTCATTCTTTAAAAATAAGATTAAAAAATCTTCTTCAAATGAGAATATTACAAAAGAGGAAATCAATGAAAATTTCGATTTATTAGTTTTTGGTAATGAAGAAGAAAGACTAGAATATTCTTTTGGTAAATGTTGTAATCCAATACCTGGAGATAAAGTTTTCGGATTTATTACTGTCAATGAAGGAATTAAAGTTCATAAGGTAGATTGTCCAAATGCGATTAGTATGCAAGCAAATCATGCATATCGTATTCTAAAAGCAAAATGGATTGATTCTTCAAGGCAAGATTTCTCTGTGATTTTAAATATTACTGGAACAGATAAGGTTGGATTAATTGGGCAGCTTACAAGAGTTATTTCAAATAATATGAATGTGAATATTCAAAGTATTAATATTGCAGGAAATGATGGTGTTTTTGAAGGGAAAATTACTGTAATTGTAAAGAATAATTCGCAATTAAATAGACTAATTCAAAGTATTCAAAAAATTGATGGTGTAGAGAAAATCAAACGAATTTATCAGCATTAATAAAAGAAATAAGAAATAAATAATAAAAAAGCCTGAAGATTTTTCTTCAGGCTTTTTTAATTTAGAAAAACTATAATTAGGTGATAAAAAAAAAGGATTCCAATTTGGAATCCTTTTAAAAACTAGGGGTGGAAGACCGGGTTCGAACCGGCGACCTCCGGAACCACAATCCGGCGCTCTAACCAGCTGAGCTACAACCACCATTTAATACAAAAGCTTTATGTTTTTGTAATACGGGTGCAAATATACAGCTTTCATCCGTATTTGCAAGCTTTTTTATTAAAAAATATCACTTAAATTTTTTACAGCAATGTAACGTTCTGTAGTAAAGCCTTCTGCATAATCAACATTTACTAGCCTTCCTAAATCTTGCGCTCGATATTTGATACTTTCAAGGAAATTCTTGCTAGAAATAGGAGAAGAAGGTTCTTTACTATTTGGGTCAAAAAATTGACTTTTATAAGCTTTTACAGCTTCAATTTTTTTATCGATAAAACCAGTTACATCCACAACAAAATCTGGTTCCATCGGCTGCCATTGAATATAATGATAGACTTGTTTTGGACGCCAAGCTTCTTGTTGTACGCCTTCCAATTCAGTTTCGATTCTTCTTAATCCAGAAAGAAAACAAGAAGAAGAAGCAAGTTTACTACCTTTTCCATGGTCAATATGACGATCATAAGGTGGATTTAATAATACGATATCTGGTCTGTATTTTCTTAGAATTTTAATAATTTCAAGTTGATGTTCTTTATTATCATCTTCAAAAAAACCATCTGCAAAACCAAGGTTTTCTCGCATGCTTAAATCAAGAACTTTTGCAGCTTCTTTCGCTTCTTCATCCCGAATTTCAGCACTTCCTCTAGTTCCTAATTCTCCTCGAGTTAAATCTAAAATTCCGACTTTTTTTCCTGAAGCAATTTCTTTTGCAATTGTTGCTGAACAACCTAATTCCACATCATCAGGATGCGCTCCAATTGCCAATATATCTAGTTTCATAATTTCAAAAATAAAATGCGTTTGTGTATACAAAAATAGAGAGAATAAAAAGTATATACAACTTTGGAAGGGTGGAGGGTAAAAAAGAAAATCACGAATAGTTTTAAAAATGTTAAAGAATCAACGGGGATTGATTTTTAAATTATCTATTCGTGATATATCATTATTTAAGATTTAATTCTTTTATAAATATCAGGTTTTGGATTATCTGATAAATTTTCCGGAATTAAAGTTAAAACGTCATCTTTTAAGATTAATTTATAAAGCAAAGATTCGTCAGTACCAGATAAGAAAACATGTAAGAAGAAATTTCCTTCATTGTTTTCTTCAATATCATATGTGTCTATATCATGAATATCATTATAAGTTGTTTTCATAATATCATCACCAGAAAAATTAACAATAACGTTTTTTTCTTGGTGCTTCCAATTTCCTGCTATATCTTTTTCAATACTTTTAATTGTTTGTTGGCTAAAAGTAATAAAAGATATCAAGAAACAGGACACAAATAGTAGTATTTTTTCCATTAGTTAGTAAATTACATTTAGTTAGTTTAGATGATGCAATTTATTTTATATCTAATGAATAAATACTGATTTAAATCAGCTTTTTACTTTTGTATAATTATTTGCTTTTGAATTGTTAGTAGACAGAGGCGTTAATTTTAATTTCTCCCCTTTTAAGTTAATTACATATTTATATCTTCGACCAGTTAAAAGTCGAATACTTAAGATATATTCCTTTCCTTTTTTATCTATAAAATAATCATCATTATCAACTACATCACTTCCATAGCTTGTTTTTAATAACTGATGATCTACAAATTCCAGTGTTAATTCTTTCGAATCGTGTTTCCATTTACCAATAATTTTTTCTTTAATTTTTTCTAAATCTTTTTGACCAAAAGACACAGTAGTTATGCTTAGAAATAAGAATAAAAATAAATAGTTTAGTTTCCCCATGATACTTTATTTTTTAGTGATTATTAATAAATACTTACTTGAATTTTATGTTTTGAAATACATAAAAAATTAAATCTTTTTCATATTTTTAAGTAGCTTATTGCAATATAATTAAATATTTTTAATTATCATAAATTAAGCTTAAAAATGAAAATAAATTATTAAAAAGTGAAATTTAGAGGTAAATTTGTTTACATAAGTATAAAATTGTATAAAAAATGTAATTATGAATAAGATTCCTATTTATTTTGTTCCTGGTTTGGCAGCCAGTGTGGAAATATATGATTATTTGAATTTGCCAGAAGATAGGTATGAATGTATTTTTTTAGAATGGTTGATTCCGACTTCAAAAAAAGAATCAATTGAACATTATGCAAAGCGTCTTTGTGAGCAAATTACACATGAAAACCCAGTTTTAGTTGGTGTTTCTTTTGGTGGAATTATGGTTCAAGAAATGAGTAAAATTATTTCTGTAAGAAAAGTGATTATTATTTCAAGTATTAAATCCAGTAGAGAATTTCCTTTAAAATTAAAATTGATTCGAGGATTAAAATTATATAAACTTTTGGCTCCAAGGGCGTTTCAAGATTTAGAGAAAATTAGTTCAAAATATTTTGGAAAAAAAGCACAGAAAAGAATTGGACATTATAAAAAGTTTCTTTCTGTTCGTGATCCTAGATATATTGAATGGGCGATACATACAGTTTTACATTGGAAACAAAAAGAACGATTGAGTATTGTTTCACATATTCATGGGGAAGAAGATTTTATTTTTCCGATAAAATATATAAATGATTGTATTGTTATTAAGGGAGGAACACATGCAATGATTATTGAAAAACATAAAAAAATAAGAAAAGTATTGATTTCTCTTTTAGAATCGGAAGAAAATAAACATTATTAAAATAGCATAAAAAAAAGACCCGAAGAGTATAAAAACAATTCAGGCCTTACCATTCAAATTCTAATAAAATCTATTATAATACAGCTAGTATTCATTAATCAATAACCTTGCCATAAAGGTCAAAATCGCTTGCTTCTTCAATCTCGATATTCACAAATTTTCCTAAAGGAACATAATACTTTGTGGCATCTATAACGACTTCATTATCAACATCTGGCGAATCAGATTCTGTTCTTCCAATGAAATAGTTTCCATCCTTACGATCAAAGATACATTTGAACGTTTTTCCAACTTTTTCTTGGTTAAGTTCAAAAGAAATTTGGCTTTGAATTTCCATAATTTCTTCTACTCTTTGTTGTTTTACATCCTCTGGAACATCATCTTCCAATGTTGCTGCATGCGTATTTTCTTCATGAGAATAAGCAAAAACTCCTAAACGCTCAAATCGCATTTCTTTTACCCATTCTTTTAATTCTTGGTAATTTTCCTCTGTTTCACCAGGGTAACCAACAATCAAGGTTGTACGGATTGCCATTTCAGGAACTTCTTCACGGAATTTACGAATCAATTTCGTTGTTTTTTCATGAGTTGTTCCTCTTCGCATTGATTTCAGAACTGAATCCGAAATATGCTGTAATGGAATATCCAAGTAATTACAAACTTTTTCTTCGTTTCTCATTACTTCTAAAACATCTTCTGGGAAACCAGTTGGAAAAGCATAATGAAGACGAATCCATTCGATTCCTTCTACTTTTACTAACTCTTTTAATAAATCACCTAAAGCTCTTTTTTTGTAAAGATCTAAACCATAATAAGTAAGATCTTGAGCAATTAACATGATTTCTTTAATCCCTTTTGCAGCTAATTTCTCAGCTTCAATTACTAGATTTTCAATTGGTTGTGATTTGTGTCCTCCACGCATTAGTGGAATTGCACAAAAAGAACAAGGTCTATCACATCCTTCTGCTATTTTCAAATAAGCATAATGTTTAGGAGTAGTAGTTATACGTTCTCCAATTAATTCATGCTTATAATCTGCTTCTAAAACTTTTAAAAGTTGTGGCAAATCTTGTGTACCAAAATAAGAATCCACATCTGGAATTTCTCTTTCCAAATCTGGCTTATAGCGCTCACTTAAACAACCAGTCACAAAAACTTTATCAACTTCACCTTGCTCTTTTTTATTTGCATAATGTAAAATTGTATTAATAGATTCTTCTTTTGCTTTACCAATAAATCCACAAGTATTTATTACTACAATATTTCCATCATCTTCAGCGTCTTCATGAACAACTTCTTTACCATTGGCTTTTAGTTGTCCCATTAAAACTTCTGAATCATACAAATTCTTAGAGCATCCTAAGGTTACTACATTTATCTTATTCTTCTTAGAAGATTTTGTTCTCATGTTATTCTGATTTTTAAGGCTGCAAATATACAACTTTATCTAAGTCGAAAAATAAATAGCTCCATAAAGGTTATTTAAAATTCAATTAGATAATGGTTTAATAAACCTAGTTTATTGCGAAAACACTTAAAGAATTGGCACTTCTACAAAGAGTTTTAGAACATAAATTGAAAACCTAGTCTTTTTACAGACGTTTTTAATAGCCCGCAATATAGAATATTTTTTTTATATAGACAAAAAACTGTTAATTTAAAACTTGATTTTTATTGATAATTTTTTAATATTTAAATTATCTTACTTAATTTAATTTGTTGATAATTAATTATTTATGTTTGATTTTTTAAGAGGTGTTTAGCTTTTAATAATAATTTTAAATTCTGACAATTCTTCTTTTTTTCAAAGATTTTAAACAAAATTCCCTAGGAATATTTTTAAATAATATTGTTGTATATTTGCACACTTAAAATTTTCGTAAATGAAACGTGTAATTGTAGGACTTTCAGGTGGAGTAGATAGTAGTGTAACTGCTTATCTATTACAACAACAAGGTTATGAAGTTATTGGACTTTTTATGAAAAATTGGCACGACGATTCTGTGACAATTTCCAATGAATGTCCATGGTTAGAAGATAGTAACGATGCAATGTTAGTTGCAGAAAAATTAGGAATTCCTTTTCAGGTTGTAGATTTGAGTGAACAATATAAAGAACGTATTGTTGATTACATGTTTAATGAATATGAAAAAGGAAGGACACCAAATCCTGACGTTTTATGTAATCGTGAGATTAAATTTGATGTTTTTATGAAAATTGCATTGGATTTAGGAGCAGATTATGTTGCTACAGGTCATTATTGTAGAAAGTCGGAATTTATAAACAAAGAAGGAGAAACAATTTATCAATTAAAAGCTGGAGTTGATATAAATAAAGATCAATCTTACTTTTTATGTCAATTATCACAAGAACAATTATCTAAAGCGTTGTTTCCTGTTGGTGAATTAACAAAACCAGAAGTAAGAGAAATTGCTGCCGAAGCAGATTTAATAACAGCTGAGAAAAAAGATTCTCAAGGTTTATGTTTTATTGGTAAAGTTAGATTACCAGAATTTTTACAACAAAAATTAGCTCCAAAAGAAGGAGAAATTGTACAAATTCCAAATGATTTACCTTTATATGTAGAAAAAATTCCTGAATTTTCAACTCTAGAAGAAGAATTAGCTTTTAAAGCGAAGAAATTTGTTTATGCTAAAGAAGATGGAAAGGTTGTTGGAAAACATTCTGGTGCGCATTATTTTACAAAAGGACAAAGAAAAGGTTTGGCAGTTGGAGGAACAAAAGAACCTTTATTTGTAATTGAAACAGACGTTGACACAAATATTATTTATGCAGGTGAAGGTAAAATGCATAAAGGTTTATATAGAAATGTTTTATTTGTTTCTAATGAAGAATTGCATTGGATTCGTGAAGATTTGGCTTTAAAAACTGGTGAATCTATGGTGATAGAAGCGAGAATTCGTTATCGTCAAGCTTTAGAAAAAGCAACTTTACATAAAGTAGAATCAGGTTTATATGTAGCGTTTGAAAATGCACAGTCTGCAATTACAGAAGGACAATTTGTTGCTTGGTATAAAGAAGAAGAATTATTAGGATCTGGAGTAATTGCTTAAAATAAAGATTAGATGAAAATTTCATTAATTGGTTATATGGGAAGCGGGAAGTCAACAATTGGAAAACTTCTTGCTGAAAAATTAAAAGTAAATTATTTAGATTTAGACTCTTTTATTGAAGAAAAAGAAAAAATGTCTATTGATGAAATTTTTGCACAAAAAGGAGAAATTTATTTTCGCCGAGTAGAAATGCAATATGTAAAAGAAATTTTAGATTTAGAAGGAAATTATGTGCTTTCTATGGGAGGAGGGACACCTTGTTATGGAAATAATCTTTTAGAATTAAATTCAAAATCAAAAACAATCTATTTACGAGCTTCTATCGGAACATTGGTTCAAAGATTACAAAAAGAAAGAGAAAATAGACCAATTATTCAGACAATTAAAGAAGATGATTTAGCAGAATTTGTTGCAAAACATCTTTTTGAAAGAAGAGATTTTTATGAAAAATGTCAAGAAATTATTTCTGTAGATAATAAATCAATTGAAGAAATTGTAAACGAAATAGCATAAAAAAAGAGGTCAATTTGACCTCTTTTTATTTATATATAATTAAATGTTTTATTCTGTAGCATCACAATTTAAGCTATTGATAATCGTCTGAATCGCTCCATCATCATCTCCACAAATTGCTTTCTTTTGTTCTAAAGCAGCTTTATATCCTAAACAAGTAGCTTGATAATCCGCATCTCCTGGAGAAACACCATCATAAGCACTTTTCAATAAAAGAGTAGCAGAAGTAATTTGCTCACAAGTTTGTACAACAGCTCCACCACAATTTTCTAAATTTGCAATTAAAGTTTTAATCGCTTCATTATCTCCACAAACTTGTAATTGTGATTCTAATGCAATCTTATATTTAGCACATTTTTCACCTTCATCTTCTTCTGTTGCGCTTTCATATTCAGCTAATGCAGCTAAACTTTCATCTTCTGCTTCTTGGCAAGCATAATTATCTGAATCGTCTTCATTGTCACTACATCCAACAGCGATGAATAATGCAAAGAAAATATAAATAAGATTAATTTTTTTCATAATGTTTATTATTTGGTTTTTGACAAAAATAATATAATATCATTATTATTTACGATTTTATAACATTAATATTGTGGATATGTTGTTAAAAAATTGATTTTTAATTAGAAAGCTCATAAAATGGTTTTTGAAGTTTTACAATTTGTTGTATTGCTGTACAATAGTTTACAATAAATGAAGCAAAATCATAGAGATTTTTAGCAATTAAATAATCATTTCATTTTTTTCAAAATTTGTAAAAAGCTAACATTTATTTAATAAAATCTAGACTTTAAATAGAAATTATTGTTAAAAAAAAGGCTTGTTTTACTAGAAAAGTTTAGATGAAAAAATTAATAAGTAATTTCAATAAAAATTATAAAAAGTGGTTTATGAAATCTAATATAAAAACAATAGGTTTAATTGTTTCTGCAAGTCTTTTTATCTTTTCTTGTGATTCTAAAAAAGAACCTAAAGAAACTGCTGAAGTTCCAACTGAAATTGTAGATAACAATACAAATTTAGAAATTCCTGAAGGATTTGGAGCTACTATTTTCGCAGATGATTTAGGAAAAGGAAGACATATTGTAGTGAATGATAATGGAGATGTTTACATGTCTTTGAGACAACTTCATGAAGGAAATGGAATTGTAGCTTTAAGAGATACAACAGGTGATGGAAAAGCAGATGAAATCAAATATTTTGGGAATTCTCAAGGAACTGGATTAGGAATTTATAATGGTTATTTATATTTCAGTAATGACACTGAAGTTTATCGTTATAAATTTATTGAAGGTCAATTATTACCAGATCAAAATGCAGAATTGGTAATTTCTGGTTTTCCTGAACAAGATCAACACCAATCGAAACCTTTAGCTTTTGATAATGAGGGGCATATTTTTGTAGATGTTGGAGCGCCTTCTAATGCTTGTATGGAACAAACACGAACTCCAGGTTCACCTGGTCAAGATCCTTGTCCACAATTAGAATGGCAAGGTGGAGTTTGGCGATTTGATGCAAATAAACTTGGACAAACACAACAAAATGATGGAGTTTTATACGCTACAGGAATTCGAAATGCAATGGCTATGGATTGGAATCAAGATGTAAATGAATTATATATTGTGCAACATGGACGAGATCAATTATATCCTTTTTTCCCAGAACATTATGATGTAAAAAAGAATGCAGAACTTCCTGCTGAAGAATTTTTATTAGTAAAAGAAAATGCAAATTTTGGTTGGCCATATTGCTATTATGATGGAATCATTGATAAAAAAGTATTGGCACCAGAATATGGTGGAGATGGAACTGAAATTGGAAGATGTGCAGATATGAGCGATCCAATTATGGCTTTTCCAGCACATTTAGCTCCAAACGATTTGGTTTTTTATGATAAAGAAGCTTTTCCAGAAAAATATAGAAAAGGTGCTTTTATTGCGTTTCATGGTTCATGGAATCGTGCGCCTGAAAAACAAGAAGGGTATTATGTAGTTTTTGTTCCTTTTAATGGTGAACTTCCTTCTGGAAATTGGGAAATTTTTGCTGATGGTTTTTCTGAACTTGGAGAAGTTTTTAGTCCAAGTGATGCAAAACACAGACCAGTTGGTGTCGCTGTTGGGAATGAAGGTTCTTTATTTGTTTCCGATTCTGTAGATGGAACTATTTGGAAAATTTCTTACAATCAATAAGAGTTTAATAAACTTTCTATAAATTAATATTTAGTGGTAAAGCACATTGAAATTTAATTTTGATGTGCTTTTTTGTATAAACACTTCTGAAAATCTATTTTTGCCAAAAAAGTCAAGAATGAAGATAAGTCTAAAGTTTAAAGCATTAATTTTTGCTGCGCTTGCAGCTGGTTTATTATTTTATACCAACAAAAAAACATATTCTCCAAAAGGAATTTCCATTGATAAAAAAGAATTTCCGATTACTGGAATTGATATTTCAAATCATTCTGGGAAAGTCAATTTTAAAGATTTAAAAAAAGAAAATTTAGATTTTGTATTTCTAAAAGCAACTGAAGGAAATAGTTTTAAAGACAAAAGTTTTGAAAAATATTATGAAAATGCAATTGAAAATGATTTCGTCGTTGGATTTTATCATTTTTATCGTTTTGATAAAGATCCGATAGAGCAAGCAACATTTTTTTTGAAACAAGTGAAATCAAAAAAACATCAATTGCCTTTAGTTATTGATGTAGAAGAATGGGGAAATAAAATTGTAAAACCAAAGTCAGAAATTATTGATGATATTGAAGTTTTTATAAATCATATTGAAAAAGAAATGAATTTAAAAGTAATGATTTATACAAATGAATCTGGTTTTAAAGCATATGTGAAAAATCGTTTTAAAGAAAATCTTGTTTGGATTTGTTCTTTTAAAAAAGGAAAAAAGATAGAAGGAAAATGGAAGTTTTGGCAACATTCACACAAAGGAAAATTCAAATCTGTACAAGGTTGGGTAGATATAAATACATTTAATGGTTCTAGAGTAGAATGGAATGCATTTTTAAAAGAAATTAAAATTTAGAATTTCTATAGAAAAAAGTAACTTTGCAATCCAAGATTTTTGAGATGAAAGAAACGAGAATAAATAAATATCTTAGCGAAGTTGGTTATTGTTCGAGAAGAGCTGCGGACAAATTAATTGAGCAAGAAAGAATAACGATAAATGGAAAAGTTCCTGAAATGGGAACAAAAGTGAAAGAAGGAGATGAGGTTCGAGTGGATGGAAAATTAATTTCTGAGCCAAAAGATAAGCCAGTTTATTTAGCTTTTAACAAACCAATTGGAATTGTTTGTACAACTGATACGAGAGTTGAGAAAGATAATATTGTGGATTATATTGGTTATCCGAAACGAATTTTTCCTATTGGAAGATTAGATAAACCAAGTGAAGGTTTGATTTTTCTTACAAATGATGGAGATATCGTTAATAAAATTCTTCGTGCAAGAAATAATCATGAGAAAGAATATATTGTAACAGTTGATAAGCCAATTACGGAAGAATTTCTTCGAAAAATGCGAAGTGGAGTTCCGATTTTAGATACAATTACAAGAGAATGTGAAGTAGAGCAATTAGCAAAATATAAATTTAAAATTATTCTAACACAGGGATTAAATCGTCAGATTCGTAGAATGAGTGAATATTTAGGCTACAAAGTGACGAAATTAAAACGCGTTCGAATTATGAATGTTTCTTTAGATATTCCTGTTGGAAAATGGAGATATTTGACAAAAAACGAATTAGATGAATTGAATCGTTTGGTAGGAGATTCGTCTAAGACACACGATTAAAATGAACAGTTAAGAGATAAGTTTTTCGGAATTTATCTCTTTTTTATTCGTTAAATTTTGGATGAACAAGCCAATTTGGATCCGAAGTAAAACAGATAGAAATCCATAATTTTTCTTCATATTCATTCAATTCTTCAACAATTTCATCTCGAATTTTATCCATATATTTTGGTTTTGTATTTCGAGTTTCTTCTGGAACTAAAACATGAATTTCTATAAAGCTAACACGACCAGATTTTGCAACATAACTTGTGAATTTTTCAAATTCGTGTTTTTTTATTACCTGATTCATTTTACTTTTTACAATTTTATCCAATTTTGAAGGAGCGATATAGAAAATTTCTCGAAGAGAAGTGATAATGATTTTTATTGGTGTAAAAACAAGTACAACTGCAAGAATACTAACAACAACTGGATCGATATAAGGAATGATAAAAGCTACTTCTGTATGACGAGCAATTAAAGCGATGGAAAAACCGATAAAAATAGCAATTGTCAAAAGAGAAGCAATTAACCATTCTTTCATTTCTACATGAATAATATCAGATTTAATAATTTTACTTTCTCTTTTTACATAAAAATACATGGCAAGTGAAGCAATAGATGTGATAATTGTATAGTAAATCGCAACATCAATGTCAATATTATTTCCGCCATCCAAAATACTTTTTACTCCATTTACAAAAGCATAGATACAAATAATAAGCATCATAAAACCATTTGTTGCATTTACAACAGGTTCAAAATGAGAAAAACCATATTGGTATTTATTGTTGCCTCTTTTGGTTAAAAGTTTGGAGACATATAGAGATAAACCTGTCATTACAGCAGTAAGAAAAGAGAAAAAACTATCAAAAACGATAGCTTCAGAATTGATATAAACACCGTATGTGATACCAAAAACAGCGATAATGAAAATCGCAATTAAAGAAATTCGTAAAACTTTTTGCTCTCTTTTTATATACATTGACCTTAAATTTTAATTTACCATCAACATTATTTATCGAAAATTCTAATCTTAAATTTACTGATTTTTGTGTATTTAAATAATTAGAAATAAGAGTATTGTAAAAGAATTAACATTTTAAGCTGTTAAAAATTAAAGAAACTGGAAAAAAATATTGTTTTATTATTAATTCCAATTAAGTTAAAAAAATAAGAATTAGATGATGAAAGCCTTTATTTGACAAAATAAAATGAAAAGAGTGTAATTTTTTTTAACATAAAAAAAATGTATTTTTACGCATCAAAACAGAATACGTGAGAAGAGTTAAGATCATAGAATGTCCGAGAGATGCAATGCAAGGAATTAAACAGTTTATTCCTACAGATGCAAAAGCTCAATATATAAATTCCTTGTTGAAAGTTGGGTTTGATACGATTGATTTTGGAAGTTTTGTTTCTCCAAAAGCAATTCCTCAAATGCGAGATACAGCAGAAGTTTTATCCAAATTAGATTTATCTTCAACAGAAAGTAAATTATTAGCAATTATTGCCAATGTTCGAGGAGCACAAGACGCTTCACAGTTTGAAGAAATAGATTATTTAGGATATCCATTTTCAATTTCAGAAAATTTTCAAATGCGAAATACACATAAAACAATTGATGAATCCATCAAAGTTTTAGAGGAAGTTTTGAATATTTCTGTAAAAAGCAATAAAGAAGTTGTAGCGTATCTTTCGATGGGATTTGGAAATCCGTATGGAGATCCTTGGAGCGTGGAAATTGTTGGAGAATGGACAGAGAGATTAGCTAAAATGGGAGTGAAGATTCTTTCTTTATCTGATACTGTTGGAAGTTCAACCCCTGAAATTATTACTTATTTATTTTCAAATTTAATTGATGCGTATCCAGAGATTGAATTTGGAGCACATTTACACACAACTCACGAAACTTGGTTTGAAAAAGTAGATGCAGCTTATAAAGCTGGTTGTTCAAGATTTGATGGAGCGATAAAAGGTTATGGAGGTTGTCCTATGGCGAAAGATGATTTAACTGGAAATATGCCGACGGAAAAAATGGTTTCTTATTTTAATCAGCAAAAAGCAGACACAAATTTAAAAGCAATGAGCTTCGAAAGTGCTTATAATGAAGCATTAAAAATATTTTTATAAACTAAAAAAACAACTATTAAACTATGAAAACATTACGCAATCTAGCATTGGCTTTTTCTGCGATGGCTTTCGCTATCTCATGTTCTTCAGATGATGATTCTACAGAGATTTCAACACAAAATCACTTTCCATTAGGAGCAAGTAATTATTGGAAATATGATGCAACAATGACTGGAGCAGAGCCAGCTCAAGATTCATTATATGTAAATTCTGTACAAAATAATATTTATGATTTAAATGTAAAAGATGTTAGTACAAATCTTTTTATGGGTGTGATTACTCAAAATAATATCAAAGTTGAAAACGGAGAATATTATTTACAAGGAAGTGTAAATGTCGGAGATGTTGTTGGAAATATTTTAGATTTAGAAATTGATTTAAATAATGCAAAATTCTTAAGTGAAAATGCAGCAGCTAATACACAATTATTTTATTTAGAAGGAGAAGAGGAACAAAATTTTGGACAAATTCCTTTAAAATTAAAGTATAATGTAGAAACAATTCAACAAGAATTAATGTCTTCTAAAAATGTAAATGGAGAAACTTATGAAAATGTAATTAAAGTGCAATTTAAAGTAAATCTTCAAATTCAAGCAGAAGTTTTAGTTTCTTTTGATTTAATGGCTCCACAAGATGTAATTGTTGTAGATGCATATTTTGCTGAAGGAATTGGAATGATTGAATCGAATACAACAATGCAATATGAATTGGAAAATTTAAGCTTAATTGGTGGTTTAAATTTCCCAGAGACAATGTCACAAACACAAGATGAGGAAATTACAGAATATTTAGTAATTCAATAATTTTCTTTAAAAAATATATTTAAAAGCTATTTCGAAGGAAATAGCTTTTTTTTTGAAATTTATATTTTTTCAACAATTTGATCTGCGATTGCTAAACAAGAAGTTGCCGCAGGAGAAGGAGCATTTAAAACATGAATATGATTTTTTGTTTTTTCAATTTTAAAATCATCTACCAAACCACCTTCAGAATCTAAAGCTTGTGCACGAACGCCAGCTCTGCAATAAACAACATCTTCCATGGTTAAACTTGGCATCATTTTTTGCAATTCTTTTACAAATAATTTTTTAGAAAAAGCTCTTTTATATTCTTCTAAACCTTTTCGCCAATGTTTGAAAAATAATTTCCAAGTTCCTTTATAAGTTAATGCTTCCCAAGAATCTTTAAAACTGAAACTTGTACGATTATAACCTTCTCTTTTAAACGTAAAAACAGCATTTGGTCCACATTCGATTGCTCCAGTTGTCATTTTTGTAAAGTGAACTCCGAGAAATGGAAATTTTGGATCTGGAACAGGATAAACTAAACCTTTAATTTTATATCTAGCATCTGGAACCAATTCATAATAATCGCCTCTAAAACCAACAATTTGCATGTCAATTTTTAAAGCATCTTTTTTTGCATTTCTATCTGATTCTAAACCTGTACAGAAAATTATTTCTTTAGCTTGAAAATCACCTTTTGTAGTTTTTATTGTCGAAATATCTTTTTTATCAATTACATTTTTTACTTTTGTCTCCAATAAAAGTTTACTTTCTGGTTGTTTTTCGATTACTAAAGAAACCATTTTTTTACACATTCCAACATAATCAACAATGCCAGCAGTTGGAACCCAAATTGCTTTTAAAGCTTCGATAAAAGGTTCTTTTTCTTTTACTTCTTGCTTGTTTAAAAAACGAATTCCAGGAGTTCCATTTTCGATTCCTCTTTCATAAATATTTTCCAGAATTGGAATTTCAAATTCTTGTGTAGCAACAATTACTTTTCCACAAGTTTCATGTTTTACATTGTATTTTTCAACAAAATCAACTAATTGATCTCGACCATTTTTGCAATTAATCGCTTTATAAGAATTTGGTTTGTAATAAATTCCTGAATGAATTACACCAGAATTTCTTCCTGTTTGATGTGCTCCAATTTCATTTTCTTTTTCAAAAATGATAATTGTTTTTTCAGGATATTTTGATTGTAGTTTATAAGCAGTTGCTAATCCAATAATTCCTCCACCGACAATTGCATAATCGTATAATTGCTTCATTTGTTTAAAATTTTAGCAAAAATACTTTTTTAAATAAGAATGAAGAAAGAGATTTTTGAACAAATAAAAATGAAGTTTTCTTAGACTAGAAAAACGTACTGAAATTTGTTTATTAAAACTAGAATGAAATATTAGTTTTAATTAAAGTTTATAGATTAAGTTTTAAATTATAAGAATAAATTGTTATTAAAATGAAGTTTATATTTTAATATTATATTTTTGTGAAAAAAATAAACTATGTTTAGAAAAACGATATTATTGCTATTGATAATTTTAGAATTTGGGTATATGAATGCTCAAGATTTTGAAACAAAAAGAGAAACAAATCTTCAATTTTTAACATCCACACTATCTATAACCTCTGATAATTTTTTTCATTTAGGAACTTTTTATAGTGGAGTAATTTATATTCAAAAATTTTCAGAAAATTTAAAATTTGAAGAAGAGTATCTTGTTGATGAAAAGGTTTCAAGAAAATTTCCTAATGTTTTAAATGCAATTTATACAGGAAATGGAATTGAACTTTTATTGAGTAATCAAAGAAGGAATAAATTTAGGATATTACAAATAGAAAATGGGAATTTTACATCATTTAAAGATTTTGAAGTTCCAATTTCATTGGAAAAAAAGGAATTAATTGTACAAACATTTCAGTAGAACTTATTTTCATTTTAAAGATTCTTTATTGTACGCATATATCTATAAGAAAAAAATAATTTTTAAAAGATTTTAAAATCTAAATTTTATGTTATGAAAAGAAAAATATTAGTTATAATACTATTTACATTACAATTCTCTTTAAATTACGCACAAAAAACTTCCAAAATTAAAGAGTTTAACCCTTTTAATGAAACGACGATTTATGAAAAAGATGATGAGAAATTAACTCTAATTACAATAAGAAATAGAAAAATATATTTACAAAATTTTGATAAGCAATTGAATTTCCAAAATCAACTGGATTATACATTATCGAAATCAAAATTTGATAAATTAGTTAATGTTAATTATGTAGAAAACGGAATCAATTTATTTTTTACAAATAATAAAGAAAAACAATTTCGAATTATTTCAATTGAAGAAGGGAAAAAAGGCTCTTATAGAGAAGTAGTTTTTCCATTTGATTCGGAAAAAAAAGAACTATTTATTACTTTTCTTAATGTTGAAGAAAAAACATTTATCGTTTCTGTAGAGAAAAATACTTCTACTTTAAATTTCTATCAAATTGAAAATGGAAATTTTGTAAAAAAACATACGATTGATTTTTCAGAAACATTTATTGAAGATGCAGAATCAGGAAAATTTTATGATGTAGTTCAAAAAAATAAATTCCAACAGATTTTAAAAAACAAAGAAAATTTCGCTGAAAATTTAGTGAGTAAATATAAATTTTATGTCGATAATTCGAAATTATTTATGACTTTGGATGGAACTTCTTTTCGAACTTATGTATTAAAAGTTGATTTAAAATCGTTTGATTTTTCTTTTCAAGAAATTAAAAAACAACCTCTAAATAAACCATATACACTTAAAAATAATTCAAATTCATTTATTCATTCCAATAAATTATTTCAAACAATTTTGAATAAAGAACAGGTTTTTGTTTCTGTTTACGATTTAGAAAAGAATTATTTTATCACTAAAAATATTTTTAATGATAAAAGTAAGTATGAAAATATACAAACGATAAAATATGAAGGGTATTCTAACATGATTAGTGTTGATAAATTGGATGAAAAAACGGATAGAAAATTCCGAAGAGTTGCAATTAGAAATAATCCAATTATTAGTATTTATCCAGATGGTTCGGAAATTTGTTTAGAATTAAGTTCGTATAAGAAAGTCAGAGAAAATTCAGGTGGATGGATGGTAAACTCTGGAGGATTCTATAATCAAGCAGGACCAGTTATGGTTTATTTTAATTCTGAAACAAGAACTAAAGATATAGATCCAGGAAAAGAAAATGTTTTATATACATTTTTAAATCCGAGAGATTTTAATATTCTTTTTGAGTTTAAATCTAAATCAGTTTTATTAAGGATTAATGAATTTTTAAACGAACCTGATAATAAAATTGAATCATTTATTTTAGCACATTTTAAAGGGAAATATGTTGTTTTTTATAAAGTTAAAAAAGAAATTAAATTCAAAGAGTTTAAATAATAGATTTTCTTAATTTAGAAAAAACATGTTTTATGAAATATCATTTTAAATTTTTATTGATTTTACTAAGTATTTTTATTCTTAATAGTTCTTTTTGTCCTTTTCAGGAAAGAAAATCAATTTCAAAAAAAGAACAATTTCTACAATTATTTTATGAAAATGATTGTTCGTTTAACGGAATTGAATTAAAAGGAAAAGTTAGATTTGTCGATGCTTTTGAAGATATAAAAATTCGTTATGTAAATGCATTTCCAGATATAAAAGTAGAGTTTGTAAATGCTTTCCCTGATAAATGTGGAAAATGGCAAGAAGTGAACGCTTTTGAAGATTTTAAAGTTAGAATTGTAGATTCATTCGAAGATTTAAAGGTGCAAAAAGTAACTTCTTTTCCTGGAATGAATTAAAAAAATATAAACATGAATAATAAAAAAAGGTTTCAATTATAAGTTGAAACCTTTTTCTTTTACAAATTTTCCTAAATAATAACTAAGCAAACTAAAAGCTATAAAAAATAAAGCATATAGATTTAAATTACTTAATGGATGTGATTTAGCAAGTAAAATAATTACATTGATTGCAATTCCAATAATAAAAGGAATTAGAAAAGAATAGAGGTAAAACTTAAAATTAGGTTTCTTTAAAAGAAAAGGAATAATCAGAAAGCAGATAGAGAGCGCTATGTTCATATAAATATAATCTCCAAAAAATACGATTCCTGATAAGATATATACCAAAAAAGGTATAAAATAAAATAATTTTGATTTCATAATGTTAGCAATTTCGTTTTTAGTGTTTTAAACAATTTTTTCGTTGTCAAAGATGAAAAATTAGATTGAAAATTTAAAAGTTAAAATGTTAAAAAGATGTTAGAATGTTCAAAAGTATGCGTCAAAAGTAGTAATTTGAGCCGTTCAATTTTTTTAAATTAGAAACAGAAAACACATGAATACAAAAGATACTCCAGGCGACTGTTGTTCTATGGATACTTCAAAAAATTCCCACTGGAATAAAGCCTATACAGATAAAGAAACAGAAAAATTGGGTTGGTATGAAAAAGAAGCAAAACCAACTTTAGATTTAATCAAAGATTGTAATTTACCAAAAGATACTCGAATTTTAAATGTGGGAGTTGGAACTACAACTTTGATTGATGATTTGATTTCCGAAGGTTATTCAAATCTGATTGCTACAGATCTTTCTGAGAAAGCTTTAGAAATTTTAAAAGAAAGATGTGGAACAGAAAATGTTTCTTATATCCAAGATGATTTAACAAATTCTACAACTTTAAATACAATTTCACAAGTTGATTTATGGAATGATCGTGCGGTTTTACATTTCTTTTTAAAAGAAGAAGAAAAACAAGCTTATTTTGATTTGTTAAAAAAAGTGGTGAAAATTGATGGTTTTGTAATTATCGCAACGTTTAATTTAAATGGTGCTTTAAAATGTTGTGGTTTGGATTTATGTCGTTATGATAAAGCAATGATTGCAGAGCGTTTAGGAGAAGATTTTGAATTGGTAAAAGATTTCGATCATACATTTATCAATCCTGCTGGTTCACCAAGAGAATATGTTTATACATTGTTTCAAAGAAAAAAATAATTGCTATTTATGAAAAAACACGAAATAGCTTATCAAAAAACAGGATACTTTTCTAAATTGATGTGTGATTATTTAGATCAAAAAGAAGACATTCAACATCTTTATGGAAACTTTCCAACTTTAGAAGGTTTTAAAAAGCAAATTGATTTAAAAAAAGAAAGTTTTCTTGCAGAAGATAGAACAATTTTAGTGCAAGATTTAACGCAACAATATTTTGGTTTTGATGCTTCTGAAGCAACGAAAACAAATATTGCTTCTCTTTTAAATGAAAATACTTTTACAATTACAACTGGACATCAATTAAATCTTTTTACAGGTCCATTGTACTTTTTATATAAAATTGTTTCGACGATTAATCTTACGAAAGAATTAAAAGAAACATACCCAGAATATGATTTTGTTCCAGTGTATTGGATGGCAACGGAAGATCATGATTTTGAAGAAATTAATCATTTTTTCTACAAAGGAAATAAAGTTTCTTGGGAAAGAGAAAGTGGAGGAGCTGTAGGACGTTTTTCGACTGAAGGTTTAGAAGAAGTTTTATCGCTTTTAAAAGAAGAAATGTCTTCAAATAGAAATGCAAAATACATTCAAGATTTATTCGAACGAGCTTATTTAAATCATAAAACTCTTGCAGATGCAACTCGCTATTTAGTGAATGAATTATTTGGAGAATATGGTTTAGTAATTGTTGATGGAGATAGAAAAGCTCTAAAAAATCTTTTTGCAGAAACAATGCAAGAAGATATTTTAGAAAATTTAGCCCAACGAAAAGTTGAAAAAACAAACGAAGAAATTCAAAAAAACTATAAAGTTCAAGTAAATCCAAGAGAGATTAATTTATTTTATTTAGAAGAGAATTCTAGAGAAAGAATTATCGCAGAGAAAGAATTTTATAAAATAAATAATACAAATCTGGTTTTTACAGAAGATGCATTAATCGACGATTTATATAAAAATCCAGAAAAATTTAGTCCAAACGTAATTCTTCGCCCAGTTTATCAAGAAACAATTCTTCCAAATTTATGTTATATCGGCGGAGGAGGAGAATTGGCTTATTGGTTGGAATTAAAATCTTATTTTGATACACAAAAATTAGCTTTTCCAATTCTTTTGTTGCGTAATTCAGGTTTGTTGATGACAAATAAACAATTTCAAAAAATGGAAAAATTAAACATTTCCATAGAAGAAATTTTTATGAAACAAGATGATTTAATTAATAAAAAAGTAAAAGAATTATCACATCCTGATTTAGATTTTACGGAACAAATTGCTTCATTAGAACAAATGTTTGCTTCTTTTGAAGAAGTTGCAGAAAAAACGGATAAATCGTTTATAGGAGCTGTAAATGCACAAAAAACAAAACAGTTAAAAGGATTGAAAAATCTAGAAAAACGTTTGTTAAAAGCACAAAAAAGAAAGCTCTATGATGTGGTAACAAGAATTCAAATGTTACGTGGTGAACTATTTCCAAATCAAAGTTTAGAAGAAAGAAAACGTAATTTCGTTGAAATGTATGAAAATTACGGAGAAGATTTAATTCCAGCTTTGTTTGAAAATATGAAACCTTTAGAACAAAATTTTACGATTTTAGAAATGGAATAAAAAAAGAACCGAGTTAATGGCTCGGTTTTTTATTTTCAGGTTTTTCTAAATGAACTTTTGATACTAAATCTCCATTGATAAAAACTAATTGAATCGGATTTTTGGTTTTCTGACAACAACTTGGAATTACTAAAATATCGGCAGCATTTCCAGTTTTTAGGGTTCCTCTTTTTTTCATAATAGGAATATTTTTTTTGGTTAGTTCGACAATATTTTTGCTACATCGAGTAGATACGTCTTCCCAAGTTAATAAATTTTCATCAGTCATTTTCTTAAGATTATTTAAAAATTGCCCTTTTTCCATCTCAGTTGAGTAAATAATGTTTGATTTTTTACAAAATTTATGATCATCGACTCTTTGTGATAAATCTGCATAATTTGCATCTTTTATTAAAGCAGGACTAATAAAACCGAAATTTAATTCTGTTGGTTGATGCACAATTTTTTTTGGTTCATCTTCTAAATATAAAACAGTTGTAATTCCGTTTTTTATAAACGTTTGATGTAGATTTGGATTGTAATCTTCTTCTTCAATATGAATAAAACCAGGAAGAACAATATGATTTTTTGCATTAATAATTTCTCTTCCATAAAGTTGATATTTGGAAATTTCAGCGATAGAATCTCCGTTAATTCCAATATTTACTTTTTGTAAATCTTTTGAGCCATCCACAAAGGCATTACCATTTTTTATGACCAAATCGTAAACGGGAGCATCTTTACTTAGTTTGTTCAAATAGAGAAATACTCCAGCTACGACTATCAAAATTAAAATCAATAATCGTTTCATAGTTAGTTAGTTTTAACTAAAGTTACGTAGATTTTTTGAGTTGATTTTCAGGTTTTTAAAAACTTTAACTGAAAATATGAAGTTAAAATGATAAAATGGAAATGAATAATCAGTATAGATTTTTTTATAGCTCTTTGTCTTTTGTATCAAAAGTATTTTTATAAAAATTCTAGAGAGAAATTAATTCAAGCTTTTGACGAATATTTGGCTGAAAAAGGCTGGGGATAATTTGAAAAATATGTTAGATAAATTCCTACCTTTGTTATCTAAATTTTTCGAAACAGGATGAAAAAGGAATACGTAATATTGGTAAATGAAAACGACGAACAAGTTGGTTTAATGGAGAAAATGGAAGCACATGAAAAAGCATTACTTCACAGAGCATTTTCCGTTTTTGTTTTTAATGATAAAGGAGATTTAATGTTGCAACAAAGAGCAGCTTCCAAATACCATTCTCCACTTTTATGGACAAATACTTGTTGTAGTCACCAAAGAGAAGGTGAATCTAATTTAGAAGCAGGAAAGCGTCGTTTACAAGAGGAAATGGGTTTTGTAACAGAATTAAAAGAAGTTTGTTCTTTTGTCTATAAAGCGCCATTTGCAAATGGATTAACAGAACATGAATTTGATCATGTAATGGTTGGAAATTTTAACGAAAATCCAAATGTAAATCCAGAAGAAGTGGAAGCTTTTAAATGGATGCCATTAGAAGATGTAAAAAAAGATATTGAAGAAAAACCTGAAATTTATACGGAATGGTTTAAGATTATCTTTGAGAAATTTTACTCATTTTTAGAAGAAAATAAATAATGAAAAATTTAAAATATAGTTTTGTTTTTTTTCTGTTCTTTCAATTTGGATTTGCACAATCTAATAAAAAAGAAATAGAAGAATTTCAAAAAGAATTAAATACAGAGTTTAAAAATCCTGAAGAATCTCCTTTGAAAAAAGCAGATTTAAAGAAATTTAAATCTCTAGATTTTTTTCCAATAAATGATGTTTTTAAAGTAAAAGCAAAATTTATTTTAGAAGAAAATCCTATAACTTTTCAAATGCCGACAACAACAAGCCGACTTCCAGAATATCAAAAATATGCAGAAGTTGTTTTTGAATTGGAAGGAAAAGAATATCGTTTGGAAGTTTATCAGAATCAAAAATTAAAAGAGAAAGAAGAATATAAAGATTATTTATTCATTCCTTTTACAGATTTGACAAATGGAAATGATTCCTATGGAGGAGGAAGATATTTAGATTTGAGAATTCCTGAGGGAAATACTATAATTCTCGATTTTAATAAAGCTTATAATCCATATTGTGCTTATAATGAAAATTATTCTTGCCCGATTCCACCCGAACAAAATGATTTAGCTGTTCGAATTGAAGCAGGAGTCAAGAAATATGAAAAAGATTAAAAAGAAAAGCAAATTATAAAAGTTTTATAGTTTGCTTTTTTATTTTAAAATTATAAAAAATAAAATTATCGTTGCGCTACTTTATTTTGATACAAAAATAAATCAACCATAATTTTATAACATTCTTCAATATAAAAATCACCATTTAATTTTTTTAATTCATAAGCAATTTTTGGCGAATTAGATTCTTTTTCTAAAATTGTTGCTTCACTATGATAAGGTGTATATGAATTTTGCTCATATTTCTTTAATAAATTAATCTTGTCAAATACTCGAAGTTTCGTCGCATAATACTCTTTAAATTTTTCAAACGAAAGATTAAAATCATTTTTGTCCGTATATAAATCGTAATCAGGAATAATTTGTTTAATCATTTGGAAATTATCCGAACTATTTACGCGACGATTACTCAAGAAATTTAAATAGCTAATTGGGAAATTGTATTTTGTTTTGAAATATGTTTTCTTATTTACTCGATCATTTTTTAAAGAAAGTGGCTCTTTTAACTCAGAATGTGCTGTATTTTCAAAATACATTGGCAATAAAATATCAGGAGTTAATCCAACTTGTTGAAAAGATTTTCCGTCCACACGATAGAATTTTTCCACAGTAATTTTTAGAAATTCATTTTCTTTTGTGTCTTTGATTGGTAGAATTACTTGTGTTGAACCTTTTCCATAAGTTTTACTTCCAACAATAATTGCTCTTTTATGATCACGCAAAGCAGCAGCTAAAAATTCGGAAGCAGAAGCAGAATAATTATTTACTAAAATGACAATTGGCTTGTTAAAATAAGAACCAACAGAAACATCTTTCATGATTTCTAAGTCTCCATTTTTCATTTTAGTAATTCCTAAAGGACCAATATTTGTGAAAAAACTAGCAATTTTTCCAGCTTCTCGCATAGAACCTCCACCATTGAATCGCAAATCTAAAATTAAGCCATCAACATTTTTCATTTTAAGCTTTCGAAGCTCATTTTTAAAATCATACGCAACTCCACTTTTTGGATTATTATCGCTTTGAGAATAAAAACTAGAAAGAGAAATGTAACCAACTTTTTTGGAACCTGGATTTTCAAGAACAAAACTATTTACTTTGTTTTTATCCGTTTCCTCTGTTACTTTTTCAATTACTTCTGTGATTATTGTATCATCTTTTTGTTTGGCTTTAATAATGATTTTAGAATCTTTATTTGCATCGATAATTCGTTGAATATAAGAAGCATTTGGACAATTTAAATCGATGAAGTTTTTATTTGTATTCCATTGTAAAGAAATAATTTCATCACCAATTTTTAAACTAGATTCTTTAGCTTGGCTATTATTTTTTATTTTTTTAATCTTTAATTTTTTATCATCAGAAACTTCAAATTTTAATCCAAAAGTTTTCTTTTCAGTAGATAAATCACCTTCAAAAATTTCTTTTTCTGTGTAAGAAAAATAAGTTGTATTTGGATCAAAAGTTTTAGCAATATTGTTATAATAAGTATTTTCAATAAAAGAATCTACACCACCATTTGGATGAATTAATTCATTAAAATAACATTCTAAATTTTTAGAAATTGTTTCTTGAATTAATATTGCAATCTCTGGATGAAAAGACAATTCATTCAGTTCATCAATTGTATCCACAGAATATTTAAAATAATTTACAAGCAATCGATATTTCAATAAACATTTCCATTTGTCATATAATTCTGTATCATCTTTAGCATAAAGAATTGTCGTGTCATCAGAAAAAACATAATTTTCATCCTCACTTAAAATCAATTCTTCCGATAGAATTTCATCTACCATTTTTTGAGTTTTCAAGATGTTAGTTTTATAAATTTTCTTTATTTTGTCTAGAAAAACACAAGAATTATATTTTATTTCGTCATCTAATTGATTTTCATAGATATAAATTGAATTCATATCATTTTGTGTGAAAATCAAACCATCTGAGTCGAGTTCTTTGATAAAATTCGAAATAAGTTTTTTTGAAAATTGATCATCAATTTTTTGCTCCGAAAAATGAAAGTAATTAATTTGATCTACAATTCTTTTGGGTAAATCACAGGTATTTTCTTTCTCTTTTTCTTGAGAAAATCCTGTAAAAGAAATAAATAACAATAGGCACAAAATATGTAGATTTGCTTTCATAATTTCGAGGTTTTTATTGGAAATATTAAATTACGATTTAGTTTGTTAAGAATAGTTTAAAGACTATTTCGTTATGTTGTAAATTATTGTTAAATTATTGATTATCAATTATTTTACTATTTATTAGCTTTAAATAAAATGAAAGTAACTGTACATAGAAAAGCGCATTTTAATGCAGCTCATAGGCTGAATAACAAAAACTGGTCCGAAGAAAAAAATGATAAAATATTTGGACTTTGTAACAATCCTAATTATCACGGACATAACTACGAGTTGATTGTTAGTGTAAAAGGAGAAATTGATCCAGAAACGGGTTATGTGATTGATATGAAGATTCTAAAAGATATTATTTATGAAGAAGTTGAGCTTCCATTTGATCATAAAAATTTGAATTTAGATGTAGAAGAATTTAAAAATTTAAATCCAACAGCAGAAAATATTGTTGTTGTAATTTGGCAGAAAATTAAAAAACGATTAGATAAAGATTTTGACTTGGAAATTACATTATATGAAACACCAAGAAATTTTGTAACCTTCAATGGAAAATAAAAGAAAGTCTTTCAAATTGAAGGACTTTTAGTTTTTAAAATAAATAGAAGAAATAAAAAACATCTATAAATTATGGCAGGTTTATAGATGTTTTTATAAGCAAATAATAAGAAATTAGTCCCAATCTAGAAGGCGCTTTTCTCCTTCTAGCTTTTGAATTTCCGTCACATCCTGTGACATTTCTATAACACCTCTATACTTTTTATTTTTATCTCGAATTGCGAAATATCTAATGTGAATAATTCTTCCTCGGAAATTAAACCAAAACTCAGCAACATCTTTACTTCCTGCTTTAAATTCCTCTAGAATTCGTAAAACTGTGTTTACACTTTTTGGCGGATGACAGAATTTTACTTCTCGTCCAATAATTCCTTTACTTCTCGCAAAAACACGATCTTCACCACGATTATAGAAAATAACTTTATCATTTTCATCTACATAAGTGATATCAACTGGTAAGAATCGAAGTAATAAATTTACTTGTTCTGGAGTCATATATCCTTCATCGTAATGAAATGTATTATCTGTTGAAAAAGGCAAATCACGAACTGTTGTATCCTGACTTGGATGAATATAATCTTCTACTTTCGGTTTAGGATATGGTGTAGGTTTTTCTTTTAACATCCAACCAATTTCCTCATCTCCTTCAAAAAACTCTTCCCAATCTTTCTCATTTAATAACTCCATGGCGTTTGGAAATAGCCTTGTATCTTCAACATACATCAGATTCTGAAGATTATCTAGTAAAAAACGAAGGTTTTCTCGAATTTTTGCGAATTCCCTTTTTTCATTATTACTTTCAATAATTCGTATCATTTTTCGCAAGTTATCATGAAAAGACCACATTCCTTGACTTGGTCCATTCCATCCGTATTTTTCTAAATAAGGGAAGAGTTGATTTTCTTTTCTAACAAAACGCTTTTCAACTGTTGCTAATTCGTTGAAAGCATTGTAATATTTTTGAAATTCTACTTCAATATCAATATCTTCAATCTCATCAATTAATTTATGAATCAATTCCGCTTCTTCATAATATACTTTTACAGGATGTCCTTCTGGAAGCTTTTCAACTGTCGGTAAAAAAGTATTCATACGCTTTTCATTTTATGAATTCTAAACTTTTGTGCTTAAAATTCCTGTTCTTTAATCGATTTTAATTCAAGTTATAGTCAGTAGATTCTCATCTTGGAAGCAAAATTAAGTGCTTTTATTCAAATAAAAAAGAAAAAAAGATTATTTTATCTTTTAATATATTCTGTGATTTTCTAATTGTTATAAAATCAAGGAATTAAATCTAAAATGAATTTGTGGTTTTATTTAATTTTGCAATTTTTATTTTAATTGAAAGAAAATTGAAAAAAGGATATTTCTAAAAAGTCAAAATCCCCAATTCCAAAAAGAATCAGGGATTTTTCATATAGTATAAGGGGGAAAGTATTCTCCAATATTTACTTATCGTCTTTCTTATTATTATAATACAAATATTTTGTCTCATAATAAAAAGCACGCGCTAAGCTATCCAAATGCGAAGTTACAAAAGGATTTTCAGTTTTCACATCATTCAATGAATCATTATTCAGATTCTGTAGCAAACTTTTTGAACCTGAGATATTTGTCTTGTAAAAATAATTTTTTCCAATTACTCCCAAAGCAGGTTCTCCCTGAATTTGATCGTAAATAAATGCATTATGTTTTGTTCTAGTTGTGTCTAAAAGATTAATTCCTAGCGTATAATTTGTATATTTTATTCCTGCTGTACTTGCTAAAGTTGGCATGATGTCAATTAAATTTGCTGGGAAATTTCGCTCTTTATTTTCAATGTTCATATATTCTGGAGCAATGATAAAACAAGGAACATGATATTGCCCAATTTCTAATTCATATTCATTTCTTTCCATGTGAGAATACGGATTAATAGAAGTATTATGATCTCCATAAAATAAGAAAATTGTATTATCAAAATAGCCAGCTTCTTTTGCTCTTTGAATATATCTTTTCACATTAAAATCTAAATAACGCAAAGCATTATATTGCTTGATATTTTTAAATCCAGCCTTTTCTAAAAGACTCATATCGATTTCGCTTTCAGTCAATGGTTTGTAAGATTCTTTTTCATCTGGAACAGTGAAAGGTCTATGATTTGAAGAAGTTTGAATATATGCAACGAATGGTTTTTTCGCATCATGTAATTTCTTCAACTCGATGTCTGACTCTTTAAATAATTCGTAATCATCAATTCCCCAAACATCCGAACGTTTTTCTGTTTCATAAGAACCTTCTTCAAAAATCTGTAAATTTCGAATATTTGATTGAAAAACAGCACGAATATTCGCCCAATTTGCACTTCCTCCTAAGAAATATAATTTTTCATAATCTTCAAATTGGTCAAAAATAATTCGTTGGTTAATAATATTTGGATTTCTGGAAGCTGTTTTAGCGTTTACAACATCTGGAAGCCCTGTAATACTAGCAAAAACACTTCTTGCAGTCCCAATTCTATGAACGAAGAAATTATTAAAACTAATTGTGTTTTGATATAAACTATCCAATGTTGGAGTTCCTTTCATCGGATTTCCAAAATGCCCCATCGGAACGGCTCCTAAAGATTCCAACATTACAATAACCACATTTGGTTTTTTGGCTTGAATTGTATCATTTTCTGCTACAGTTCTTTTAAAATCAAGAATTGGATTTTGTTTAATATTTAAATAATCAGCCATAGTTGGAAAATAATCTTCTGCTGGCTGAATTTCAAATCCTTCATTTCTAAATTTATAACTGTCATAGAAAAATAAAACAGGATTTAAAGAAAGCTGATTAATTGATTTGTTTTTTGAGAAAAAAGCTTGGCTCCAACGAAGTGGATAAAACCCGACACTATTATAAATTCCAAAAGCAGTTACAAATAAAACAAGGAAGAAATAAGCGAATTTTTTCTTTCCTTTTATAGAATTATCTTTACGAATGAATTTAGCATATTTTTTATCGAAGAATTTATAAAGAATTACAACAAAAATTAACAATCCAAAAACTCCCCAATAAACAGGATACGTCTCAGAAACCATTGTTGCAGAAATTTTCCAGTTATCTAAAAAACGCATTGCTGTTGCGTCTAATCTTTCTCCTAAATAATCATAAAAACCAATATCTGTCACAGCAAAAAGTGTTGCCGCAACATAAATTATTGTTAAATAAATGTTTGAAAATAAACGATGAATTTTGCTTCGAAAAAAACGATTATTTGCTAAAACAATCCATAAATTTAAAGGGGTCAGCAGAATTAAGGTCGTTCGAATATCGAAACGTAATCCGTATTTTAAAGCTCTGAAAACCTCACGATTTCCTAGCTGATCCAAGCCTTTAAAGGCA
The DNA here is from genome assembly GCF_015767265.1 of Aureivirga marina. Classification (GTDB taxonomy): domain Bacteria; phylum Bacteroidota; class Bacteroidia; order Flavobacteriales; family Flavobacteriaceae; genus Aureivirga; species Aureivirga marina. Next base: position 193,987 of record NZ_JADPIB010000005.1, on the reverse strand, counting down.
AATACAAAAAATAAAATTCTTAATAAAAGAAAGAACAAGAATAAATACAGAATATTCTTGAAAATATATTTTATATATGCAGGTGTTTTTCTAAACATTTTCAAATATTAATTTAATTCGTGCAAATTTACTCTTATTTTTCCAAAGAATCTTCTTTAAGAAAGAACTATCTTTTATTTATTTTTTCTCATTTTAAATTAGAGTTCTTTTTTGAATTTTAATAATTTTTTTAATTATCTGTAATTTAATCAAGGTTTTAACGACTTTTTAGAAAACCCTAAAATGATAATTATGTTCAAATACTCAAAAATTATAGCCATTCCTTTGGTTGTAGGATTAAGTTTAATTTCTTGCCATGAAGATGATTCAGAAGATGTAGTGATACAACAAGAAATGCAAGAAGAGGAACAAGAAGAAAATAATTCAACTCAAAATGAACAATTAATAGATTATGCAAATAATTCGCTTGTTTGGTCTATGCAAACAGGAAATAATGATTTTGAAAGATTAGGTGCAAATGCCGCTTCTACAGGAAATAAAGCATTTTTATTTAGCGGTGGAGCTGGAGATAGATTTGGAGTTTCGAGAGAAATTTTAAAGTTTGAAAACAATCAATGGACAGCATTATCGGATATGATGCACACTTCAAGAGGTCAAACTATTTTAGCAACAAATGAAAAAGCATTGATAATTGGAGGTTCTGCTTCTAATGGAGCTCCAACAAAAACAATTTATACTTTCGATTTTGAAACAGAAATGATTACAGGAATTGCTGATTTTCCTTATGGAACTATTTCTCATGGAGGTGGAGCAGTTGTTGGAAATAAAGGTTATGTAACTAAAAAATCAATGAATTCTCTAGATTTTTATATGTATGATTTTTCTTCAAATAATTGGTCAACTTTACAAACAGATTTTCTACAAAATCAAACAAATGCGAAGATCGTTTCTGCTGGAAAGAAATTATTTTTTGCAAGCTTAGAAAATGAAACTTCCAATTTTTATATTTATGATACTGAAAATAACCAATGGAAATATATGACAGATTTTCCTGGTGAAAAGAGAAATTTTTATACAATGTTAAGCTCCCAAGATGCGATTTTTATCGGATTTGGAATTTCAAAAGATACAGATGAGGTTTTAAAAGATGTTTGGAAATATAATATAGCTAAAGATGAATGGACACAAGTTGGAACGTATCCAGGAGAAGCATTTCACAGTGGTTATAGTTTTATTATAGAAGATGGATTGTATTTCGGCGGTGGAAGTAAAAAAGTTTTAAATACTACAATGACATTAAATACAGAAATATATAAGTTAAGCGTGAACTAGTTAAGTTTTGATTTAGAATGAATAATCCACAACTCTGCTAATGGAGTTGTGGATTTGAAAACAAAACTTTGGGAAAAAATATTATAAATTATCTAACTGATTTGTTGTTTTATCATCGCTAATTGTCCAGAAAAACCCTACAAAAAATCCTCTATCCGCACTTGGTGTAATTGCCATTCTATCAAATTCTCCTTGTATATTTACCTGATCTGAATATTCATAACCAAAAACATTTTTAAATCCGAAAATATTTGTAGCTGAGAAATAAAGAATCTTTTGTTGCGTCAGTAGAAAGCTCCAATTCAAACTGATATTATTATATCCTTTAGTTCTACCAGATAAAAAATCTCCAGTATTCGGATTTGTATATGGTCTTCCACTTGTAAAATTATATGTTAAACCAACTTGCGATTTCAATTTTCCAAGCCAATATTTTGTCACTAATGAAAAATTGTGTTTTGAAACAAAATTTGGTTGTGCTAATTCTGGATAATCCTTATAATCTCTTTTAGAATCTGTAAAAGTATATGAAGCCCAATATTGTAAATTTTTAATCGATTTTGAATCTTTCCAGAAAAAATCGAATCCTTTTACATAACCATCCCCAGAATTGTTGATATTTTCGAAAGTAAAATCAGTTAAAGTTTCTTGATATTTAATTAAATCATTGTACGATTTATAAAAAGCATTTGCTCTAAAAATTCGATTATTTTTATTCCAATCTAAATTAATTGTATAATGAATTGCTTCACGGAAGCGTAAATCCGTTGTATATTTTAAAATATCATTATCTGGCTTTTGAAAAAACAAACCATAACTTGCAGAAATCTGTGAATTTTTCATCCACTTATAAGCTAAATTAAATCTTGGGGCAACACGGAATGCATCTAAAATTTCAGAATATTGTCCACGAACTCCAATTTTAGTTGCTAATTTTTGAGAGAAGAAGAATGTTGCATCTGTAAAAAGTGCACTATAATTATCTTGTACATTTGCTTTAATTTCATTTGAATTAAAAGGAAAAACATGTTCATCGTAATCTGTGTAAAAAGTTTCCGCTCCATACTGTAATTTCAACATACTATTAATATTATGTTTTAATTTTACTTTTGCATGTACGCCAATATTATCTGTTTTTACATTAGTATCATCAAAATGAATATTTTTATGATTGTAAGAAAAACTTATTCCTGTTGTTAATTTTAAAGAATTTGTAACCATTCCTTTGTAAGAAGTATTCATATAATAATCTCGATCTTTTAGTTTCATTCGAAAACCATTTGGATTATTAATACTTGGTTGAATGACATCGAAATCTGCCAAACTAAAAGCTCCGTAAACTTTCCATAATCCATCACCAATTTTATGACGATAAACAGCTTCACCACCGAAAGTTTCATATGGTTTTTTCCAGTCAAAATCATCATTTATAATTCCGATATAAGGAGCCAAATTGATGTAACTTGCATTGACAGTTAACGAACTTTTATCCCATTTTTTTACTTTTCCTATTCCACCACCTAAACTCATCAAAGAAATATTTGTTTCATTTTGTCTAACTTCATCAATAGTTTCTAAATCTAAAACAGCAGATAAGGCATCACCAAATTCAACATCGAAACCACCTGTACTTAAAGAAATTCCTTGAAAAAGAAACGGAGAATAACGAGAACGAGTAGGAACATTATTTGCAGAAGCAATATATGGTTGGAAAACTCGAAGACCATCCACGAAAATTTGCGTTTCTCCGGCATCACCACCTCGAATAAAAAGTCTACCGTCTTCGGCATTTGTTTGTGTTCCTGGAAGTGTTTGTAAAGCAGCGATAAAATCTCCAGCAGAACCAGCAGTTGTCACAACATCCAATGGACTCATTACAGCTTTTTCAGAAATACCAGAAGTAAATTTTCCTGCATCAATTTCTACAACATCCAAAGAATTTAAGGAAGGTTTTAATTTGACAATAAAATTATTAAAAGAAGAAATTTCAGCAGTTTTTTCATAAGTGTCATAAGAAATAAAAGAAGCAATTAATGTTTGTTCTCCAGTGATTTCTGTTTGAAATGAAAAATTTCCATTTTCATCTGTTGTAGCTCCATCAAATGTTCCTTGAATATAAACATTTACACCAAAAATTGGCTGTTTTTTTTCATCAATTACCTTTCCAGAAATTGTAGTTTGGGAAAAGAGAAATTTTGTAAATAAAATAAAAAATAAAAATAGTTTTGTTTTCATCATTAGTTGTTTTTGATACAGCAAAGATGAAGTGGTTTGCTAAAAATTAAGAATTATTTATACTGAACTGTAGAAAATCAATACTGAATTGCAAAATGTTTCTAAAAGTGTGTTTAAAAGAAATAGAAACTAAAAAAAATAAGTATTTTAGTAATAACAATAATGTAAAATAAAAATGTTTTTTATAGCATAAATTCTGTTTATTTTGCAAAAATTAAAGGAAAACCAAAATATTTCATGTATTATGAAAAAAATAATTTACTTATTCATTATTCCATTTGTTACACTTGTAGCTTGTACAGAGCCAGCAACGAAAAAATTGACAACAGAGCAAAAAGATGCAATTATTGTTAAGTTAGATACACTTTTAAATAAATGGCATCGATCTGCGGCAAATGCTTTACATCAAGATTATATTCAAGCAATGTCAAAAGATGGAGTTTATATTGGAACGGATGCAAGTGAAAACTGGACAAGAGATGAATTTGAAGAATTCAGTAAACCATATTTTGATAAAAAGAAAACTTGGAATTTTAAAACTTTGCAAAGAAACATTTATGTTGGCGAAACGGGAAAATATGCGTGGTTTGATGAATTGTTAGATACAAGATTAGGAGTTTGTCGTGGTTCTGGAGTGATTTACGATGAAAATGGAAAATGGGAAATCAAACATTATGTACTTTCCATTGCAGTTCCAAATGAAAATTTAGATACAATTATTCAAATTAATAAAGAAAAAGATTCGTTGATTATTCAGCAATATCGAAATGAATAGAAAAGATTCCTCTTAAATTTTTAAGGGGAATTTTTATTTAGTTTATCCTAAAAATCAAATCTTATGGAATTAAATTTTAGCAACATATTGACAATTACAGGAGTTTTATTGTTTATTGGTGTTATCATTAACAAACCATCAAGAAGGTATGGAATTCCAGGTTTGATTTTATATTTATTACTTGGCTTTTTTATTGGAAATGGTGGAACTTACGATTTTGTTTTTGATTATCCAGAATTTGCGCAACAATACAGTACAATTGCAATTAGTTTAATCATTTATATTGGAGGTTTAGAAACTCGATTTTCCAAAATAAAACCTGTTTTAGTTCAGGGAATCACGCTTTCTACTTTTGGTGTTTTACTTACTGCTTTTGCTGTTGGTTTTTTTGCATATTATTTTGTTGGATTAACTTTGTTAGAAGGAATTTTATTAGGTTCCGTTTTATCTTCTACAGATGCCGCAGCAGTTTTTTCCATTTTTGAATCAAAAAAATTAAAATTAAAAGAAAATGTAGCAGAAACATTAGAGTTAGAATCTGGAACAAATGATCCTGTTGCATATTTTATGACAATTGCTTTGACGACAATTTTATTAGGAGGAGATTTAAACCCTGTAGATTTAACCGTTTCCTTTCTAAAAGAAGTTGTTGTTGCACTAGCAATAGGTTTTGCAATTGGAAGGTTTGTGGTTTTTGTTTACAATAAATTAAATCTTGAAACAAGAGGTTTATATCCAATTTTATTACTTTCTACAGCAATTTTTTTAATCGGAATTGTTCCTTCTATTGGTGGTAATTTACTTTTAGCAATGTATATAGCTGGAATTACCATTGGAAATGGTGGAATAAAATATAAGCAGATTTCCTATCAATTTTTTGATAGTATTTCATGGTTGATGGAAATTAGTTTATTCACAATTTTAGGTTTGCAAATTTTTCCATCCGATTTAATTCCAGAATTAGACAATTCTTTACTAATCACATTATTTTTAGTTTTTATTGGAAGACCAATTGTAGTTGCAATTTTATTGATGTTTCAGCGGAGTTCTTTTAAGAAAATTCTCTTTGTTTCTTGGGTTGGATTGCGTGGTGCAACGCCAATTGTTTTTGGTTTAATTCCACTTACAGCACAAGTCGAACATTCCGATTTAATATTTAATAGTGTCTTTATCATAGTTGTTTTCTCCTTATTAATTCAAGGAACAACAATTGGTTGGGTTGCTAGAAAATTAAATTTAGAAGAGGAAGAAGAGGAAGTTTTAGAAGAAAAGACAGAAACAAATTAAGATTTGAATATAATGAACTCAAAAATCTGAAAATTCAAATACAATGTATTAGTTAACTGTATTTTATTTTTAAATTAAATGATTTTCTAAGTATTTTAATATACCTTCACTTTTCATACATTTATACAAAAGAATTTAGAAAAGATGTTACAAGAAACTTATCAAAAAGCCATAAAATTTGCTGGAGAAAAACATGCAAATCAAAAAGTGCCAGGTTCAGAAGCAAACTATGTAGTGCATCTTTCCAATGTTGCTATGGAAATTTTGGTTGCCTATAATGAAGAAGCAAATTTCGATATTGATTTTGCTGTTCAATTAGCAATTTTACACGATGTTTTAGAAGATACAGATACAACTTTATTGGAATTGGAAAAACATTTTGGAGAAAAAGTTTCGGAAGGTATTTTAGCGTTGACAAAAAGTAAAGAATTAAAATCAAAGCAAGAACAAATTTCAGATAGTTTAAGTCGAATTAATTTATTAGAAAAAGAAGTTGGTTTGGTAAAATTAGCAGATCGAATTACGAATTTACAAGAACCACCAAATCATTGGGATAAAGAAAGAATAAAAACATATTTAGAAGAAGCAAAATATATTGCTAAGAAATTAAAAAGCAAGAATCGTTATTTAAATAAACGTTTGTTGCAATGTATTTTTAATTATGAAAATTATACAAAATGATTTGTGTGTTAAATTAATTTGAGTAAATTTGACGCAAAAAAAATAAAAATGAAACAGAAATACGATTTAAATTGGTTATTAGAAAAAGAAGATTCAGAAGAAAATATTAAATATTTATTTTTCTGGGGACATTCCAAAAAAAAGAATGATACTTCCGTTGGAAAATTTTGTTTAAGTCAATGGTATCAGGTAGAATTTACAGTTGAAAACGTTACGTTTAATTCTACAGAACATTGGATGATGGCAGAAAAAGCAAAATTATTTAAGGATAAAGAAAATTATCAAAAAATTATTTCTTGTAAAAGTCCAGCAGAAGCAAAGAAATTAGGACAAAAAGTTCGAAATTTTGATGAGAAGCTTTGGAAAAAACATCGTTATGAAATTGTAAAACAAGGAAATTATCATAAGTTTTCGCAACATGAAGATTTAAAAAACTATTTATTAAATACTAAAAATAGAGTAATTGTTGAAGCAAGTCCTGTGGATAGAATTTGGGGAATTGGTTTGTCTGTTGATAGTCCAATCATAGCTAAACCATCCAATTGGCGTGGATTAAATTTACTTGGATTTGCATTGATGGAAGTTCGAGAAATGTTGCAATAGAATAATCGAAAATATAATTAGAAAAGACAAATTGGCTCTGACTAATTTGTCTTTTTTATTTAACATAATCAATTGATTTCAAGATATGTAAAAAATAATTTTTAATAATGTATTTGAAATTTATAAAAGTTAAAATACTGATTTTCATATGATTATGTTTTTTTATTCCGTAAATTTAATTTGAACAAAAGGCTATTATGATACTATGAAAACAACTAAATTTTATATATCATGAATACAAACATGTCAAATTCCAGTAATTCAATTAAACCTTATGTAAGATTATTGTTTAATAAAAACACAGAAAAATATCGTTTAGATATTTTAGTTGAATCCACTAATGCATCATATGTTAATTATGAAGTAAACCCCAATGGAAATGAGGTTAATGATACTATTAATGATAAATTAGTTGGAGCTGTTGTAAAATTAAATTTTGAAAATAATTTAAATTTAGGAAATGCGATATCAAAAATTAGTATTGATATTGACAGACCAGAAGATAATCAAGATTCTGCCATTTTTGTGATGGCTCATAAAAAATATTTACAAAAAGGTCCAGAAGCAGATGGTTTGGTAATTATTCAATTTGATGATGCGATAGATGAAGATTAAACCTTTCAAATATTACCGTTTATATTTTATTATTTTCTTCCTTGTATCAAGAGTTTTTGTGAATGCTCAAACTCTTGATATTTCTAATGAAGAAAGTTTGGAAAAAGAGTTGCATTTGAGTTGGAAATTATACCAAGAAAAGAAAAAAGATTCCGCTTTATTTTTTGCTAAAAAAGTGCTTTTAAAAGTAAATGAAAAAACTTCAAAAGAAGATAAATTTCTGGTAAATCTTCAGCTTGCAGAAATTTTTAGAAGTTTGAAAAAATATGGTGAAGCGAAAGAATATTTTATTAAATCAGAACAAATTCTTCCAGAAATTACTTCCAAAGAATTCTTAAAAAAATACTATTTATTTAGAGGGAAATTCGCTTATAATCAAAAGAAATATGCGGATTCAGAATCTTATTATTTAAAAGGAATAGCGGAGTTTGAAGATAAAAATTCTATAAAATTATCCGATTTTTATTCTTCACTTTCTTCTGTTTATTTTAAGCAAAAAAAGATTGATAAATCGATCTTAAATTTAGAGAAAGCAAAGGAAATAGTCGTTTTAAATAATGCTTTTGAAAAAGAGATAAGGATTTTAAATAAATTAGGAAGTATTTATGCAAAAACAAATCAGTTTGAAAAAGCAGAAGCAATTTATTTTAAAAGTTTAGAGACTTCAAAAAAACAACAGAATTTAAAAGGAGAAAGCAAAGCTTTTTTGAATTTAGGAAATGTTTTTTATTATAAAGGAAATTGGGCAAAGGCAATTGATTTTTATTTGAAGAGTGAGAAAATAAAGGAAAAAACTAGAGATTTTTTAGGAACAGCTAAAATCAATAATAATATTGCTTCTATATATTTACAGCAAAAAAGATATGCTGAAAGTTTAAAATATTATGAAAAAAGTGCTGGGTATTATTTGAAAATAAAAGATTCCATTAAGCTTTCAGAAACCTATATAAATACTGCTATTGCTTTAATTCATATTAAGCGTCCGAAGAAAAGTTTGGATTTATTAGAGAAAGCAAGTTTACTTTTATACAAGAAAAAATTGCCCAAAAATGAAATGCTAATTGAATTAAATAAAGCATTTGCATTTACAGATTTAGAAAATAACAAAGAAGCAATTTTCTATTTAAAATTAGCCGAAAAAAAAGCAATTCAATTAGATGACAATTATTCTTTAGCAGTGATTAATAATTTATTTGGAGCGAATTATTTTCAGTTAAAACAATATCATAAAGCGTTACAATTTTATCAAAAAAGTTATGATTTAAGTTTAGAATTAAAATTATCAAAAGAACAGAAAAATGCTTTGTTTGGATTGTATGAAACAGAAGAAAAGCTGAATAATTTTAAAAAATCGCTTATTTGGTATGAAAAATATGGAACTTTAAAAGATTCGCTTTTTAATGTTGAAAATAACCAGAAATTATTAGAATTAGAAGAGGCTTATGAAGCAAAGCAAAAACAGCAAGAAATTTTAAGTTTAAATCAGAAAAATAAAACGATTTCTTTGGAAAATCGACTAAAATCAGATCAATTAAAATTTTCAATTTTGAGTGGTTTTGCAATCTTACTTTTATTGATTAGTATGTTATTTTTCTTTATTCAAAAACAAAAAAAACAAAAAAGAATTTTAATTCATACAAAAGAAAAAAATCAATTAAAAATTAATCAATTATTACAAAAACAAGAGATAGAAACGTTAGAAACTGTTTTAAAAACACAAGAGAAAGAACGCAAAAAAATAGCGAAAGATATTCATGATAATTTAGGAAGTTATTTGGTGACTTTAAAATACCAGCATGAAGCGACGAAAAGTTCTGCTCAAAATCCAGAATTAGAAAAACAATATAATTTAATTTCTTCTTTGATTGCAGATGCTTGTTCAGAAGTTCGCTCTATTTCACATCAAATGGCAGTTGGAGAAGGCTTTTCTTTTCAGTTTTTACCAGCTTTAAAAGATTTAATTGCAAAAATTGAAAGGATTCAAATGTTTAAAATTATGTTTCACTGTATTCCAGAAGATTTGAAATTGGAAACGATGGTGGAAGTTCATTTATATAAAATTATTCAAGAATTATTTTCGAATATTTTAAAATATGCAAATGCTTCGGAAGTGACATTACAACTGACAAAAGATGAAGAAAATTTTACTTTGTTGTTAGAAGATAATGGCGTTGGATTTCATAAAAATCAAGAAAGAAAAGGAATTGGGTTAAAGAATATAAAAGAAAGAGTTTCGATGTTGCATGGAACTTTAGAAATTAATTCTGCAATTGGAATTGGAACGACAATTTTGATAATTATTCCATTAAATATATAAGTTATGATAAAAGTTTTTCTTGTAGATGATCATGAAATAGTATTAAATGGTTTAAAAATTATGTTGAAAGAAGAAAAAAAACTTTCGATTATTGATATTGCTTTTAATGGAAGAGAATTGTTGGAGAAATTGAACGAAAAAAAACCTGATATTGTTTTGATGGATATTACGATGCCAATTTTAGATGGAATTGAAACAAGTAAAATCCTGAAGAAAGAATTTCCAAAACTTAAAATTTTGATTTTAACGACATATACAGATGAAAAAACTGTAAAAAAAATGCTGAAAGTTGGAGTAGATGGTTATATTTTAAAAGATTCTAGTCGAGAAACTATTTTGCAAGCGATTTTAAAACTAATGAAAGGAGAAAGTTATTATGATTTTAGGATTACACAGACTGTGATGAATAGTTTTCAACAAAAGAAAAAAGAAAATTCGGAGATAGATTTGACAAAAAGAGAGAAAGAAATAGTTTCATTAATTGCAAATGGAAAACATACAAATGAAATTGCTGAAAAATTGTTTTTAAGTCCACTAACTGTAGAATCGCATCGTAAAAATATTTATTTAAAATTGGGAATAAACAATATTGCTTTGTTGACAAGATATGCGATTGAAAGAGATTTGATTTGAAAATTACCTACTTTCAGGTAGTTTTTAATTACAAATAACTTGGTATAAAATTTCAATGATTAATAAGGAACTTTACAAAAGCAAATTATTAGAAAAGATGTAAAAGATAGGTTTTGCACTTTCAATGATAATTTCAATAAGGATTTCTAGAAAAGTTTATAGACGTATAAATGATAGAATGAGATTCTGAAATATTAAAATTAAAGTAAAAATCATTAAAATTTAATATTATGAATACGAATCATGTTGATCAAAAAATCGAAGAAATCAATTCAATTAAATTGTTTGATTTAGCACAAGTTTCAAGACCAGAAATTACGGCTTTAAATAATGTAATTATTTTAAACTCTTCAAATCTTCAATTAGAAGAAAGAACGGTTAAAGGTTCGAATTTAAATAGTAATGGAGCATTTATTGCAATTTGGAAAGGTTTAAGTTTACCAAATAATATTGAAGAATTTGTTGGAAGAGTAGATTTAACTTCTACTTCAAGTGGTGGAGAGTGGGCTCCAAAAGAAATTACTGTAGAACCTGGGATTAATTTAAAAACAGGTTTTTTTACAATAGGATTATTTTTGCAAAAAGATGATTTATTATCATTAGGAGCTCAAGTAAATTTAATGCAAGGAACCGCTCAAAATGTGCAACCTTCTTCTATTTTTGTAGTAAATCCGACAAATACAAATATTCCTGTTAATTATTCTGTACCAAACTTAGTAAATCCTCAAGTTTGTAGATATTTATTAAAATTATATGAGGGAGAAGGACCATTCTTTGGTAAAACTCCAATAGCTTTTAAATATATCGATAGTGGTGATAATGTTGGTATTACAAATTTTCCAGTTAAACTTAGTGCTGGAACATATACTGTTCAATTAAATCCGGGAGTTTCAGGAAGTCCATATTCTGCGACATATACATTTAAATTAAGTTAAAAATTACTTGATAAAAAGATTAAAATCCATTAATCATTGATTAGTGGATTTTTTTATGAAAAAGAAAAAAATATTTTTTATAAAGAGTAGTTGATTCCTAATTATTTACATTTTTCGTATCTTTTAGATAGGTATATAAGTTGTATTGGAATATTATTTTTAATACATTTATAACTTATATATGAAGTTAAAATTATAATTAATAACAATAATTGTAATTAAAAAATATCAATCCCCTTTAATAATTTATGTTTAGACGATCATCAAAAAGTTCTAGAAAAGTAAGAAAAGTGCGAAGAGAAATATTTAGATGGGTACGTAAAAATTCGTTTATGTATACCAATCACACACGTTGGTATGTAGGAATTACGAATAATGGGCCAAGAAGGAAAAGAGAACATGAGGCGAAGAATAAACGTAAATGTAAACATTGGAAAGTTTGGGATTTAGAATCGGTAAAACATTCTTTGGCTTTAGAAACTGAATTGCATGATTTGGGAATGTTGGATAAAGATAGCAAAGGAGGTTATAACAATAAGTCTACCTATATATATGTATACAAGAAGAAACCTACAATAATTGATTAAAAAGAAAAAGTCTCTTAATAGAGACTTTTTTTATTAATTTTTCCATTTTATACTACAACCAATACTAGGATTTTGATTTTCTGAAATTTTTTCTCCTTTTAAATGAGCTTCAAAAGCATGAACTAAATCTTTTCCTGTAACAGCAATTCCGTTTCCAGGTCTAGCATCATCAAATTGTCCACGATAAATCAATTCCAGATTTTCATCAAAGAAAAATAAATCAGGTGTACAAACTGCTTTATATTCTTTAGCAACATTTTGTGTGTTATCATATAAATAAGGAAAACCAAATCCGTTTTCTTTCGCATTTTTTGTCATTTCCTCTGGTCCATCCATTGGATAAGTAGCTACATCATTTGAAGAAATTGCAACAAAAGAAATACCTTGCGTTTGATATTCATTTGCTAAGGAAACTACTTTTTTGATGATATGAATTACATAAGGACAGTGATTACAAATAAACATTATAAAAGTTCCTTTTTCTCCTTTGACATCTTTCAGGGATAAATATTTTCCAGAAACGGTATCTAATAAATGAAAGTTTGGAGCTTTTGTTCCTAAAGGAAGCATTTCAGATTGTACTGCTGGCATGTCTTTTGATTTTATAAATTAGTACTAATAAAGTTACAAAATTCCGAATTTTTAAATAGAATATTGTTATCAATTTTAGAAATATTGGGAATTTGCAAACTAAATAGTAATTTCAAATGAAATACTATTATATTTTTAATAAATTTCAGAGCTCTAAATCAAAATATATTATGAAAAAATACATTCTATTCGCATTAGCAATCAATTTTGCAGCTGCTACAATTTCTTGTGATAGCACTAAAAAAGCAGTTTCTAATTCAAATAAAGAACAAATGAAAACAATTTCTTATAAAACTATATTAGAAAGTTCAGGAAGTAATTTATTTAATAAAAATTATTATCGCGTAAATTCTCAAGAAGCTTTAAATCGAATTTATGGAAGTATTAATAGTACGATGAAACCAGGAATTCCAATTCCTACGATTGATTTTCAAAATAATGCAGTTTTTGCTTTTGAAATGGGAAAGAGATCTAGCGCAGGTTATGGAATTGAAATTAAAGATATCGTAAATAAAAATGGAGAGACAATTATAAAATATAAAGAAATTGTTCCAGATGGAATGAGTGCAACGGTTATTACAACTCCAATTTTAGTTATTGAAGTTCCAAAAAAAGGAAATATTTTTAAACTAGAAGAAGTAAAGTAAAAAATATAAAGAAAGTATTGAAGCCACTACAGATGTAGTGGCTTTTCTTTTGTCTAAAGTTTACGGTAAAACCGTAATTTTCATTGAAAAATTCTTGATACTTTTATAATGTTAAAAAAACGGAAATCTATGAACTTTTCTTATCTAATTTTAGACGATAATTTACAGTCTTCAAATGAGCTTATTTCAAAGATGGAATTATTTTCTAATTATCTATGTGTAGGAAAAACGCAATCTAATGATGAATTCTTAGAATTAATGTTAAGTAAAAATCCGCAGATTGTTTTTTACAATATAGATTCAGAAAGTATTGAAAAGTTTCAATTTATAAGAGAACTTCAGCATTTTAATAATATTCAGAAACCTGAAATTATTGTGTATTCTAGTTCAAAAGAATATGCGTATGAGGCAATTAAGCTTCATGTAAAAGATTATTTATTAAGACCTTTAAAAATTATAGATCTTAAAAAGGCTTTAAATAAGTTTGAAGAAAATCATATTGTGAACGATTCTTTAATTAGTGTAAAATCATATCACAATTTGTATTTCTTAGAAAAAGAGGAGATTTCTTATGTGAAGGCAGATGGCAAAACTTCTGATTTTGTTTTAGGAAATAAAAGGACCATTGTAGGAAATATTATTTTAAAAGAAGTAGAGAAGAGGTTACCGATGAATTCCTTTATTCGAGTTCATAATAGTTATATAATTAATGTCAATCATATTTCTAGAATAGATTTGAAAAATTCTTATATCAAGTTGAAAAATGATTTAAGAGTTCCATTTTCTAGAACATATAAAAAAAATATCAATCGTATAAAAGAATATTTTAGTGTTGGAAATCTGTATGCAAAGGCTGTCTAAACTATTATCTTTTTCACCCAATAAAAATTAGACTTTGTTTTCAATTTAGTGGACTTTGTAATTTTTAATTAAAAAAGTAATTATTACTTATTTCCATTTACTTGGCAATTGAGCTGTTTCCCAAAGCAGCTCAGTTTTGCTTTGTTTTTCAATATTTAAATAAACAGAATTCCCTCATTAAAACTTCCTAAATAAAAAATAGAAATTAAAAGAAATAAAGTAACAAATATCATATTTTCTTTTCCTCATTTACTGTAATATTGCCAATTCATTTTGTTTTATTTAAATATCAATTAATTGTGAAAATGTTTGAAAAATTCCTTTTAAATATTGATATATTTGTAAAATTTTTGTGCAATTACGAGATAAATTTTTGACTTCACTTAATTAATTTATTCTCAGGATTATAAAGTATAAGTTGAGAAAATCCTAATGTACAAAATTAAAAAATGAAGAAATTCCAAAAAATAAAATTAGTAAATGTTTAATTTAATTATAAAATAGTGAGAAATTTAGTTTTAACCCTAGGATTATTATTTGTAAGTTTGGTCGCATTTTCGCAAGAAGACGCTCCAGAAGTTCTAGAGAAAAAAGGAAATAAAGGAAAAATGTTCTTTTATTGGGGTTGGAATGTTAGTACATATTCTGATTCTGATATTACATTCAAAGGAAATGGGTATAACTTTACATTACAAAATGTAAAAGCAAATGATAGACCTACAGCTTTTGGTTTGGATCCATATTTTCACCCAGGAAGAATCACAATTCCACAAACAAATTTTAGAATTGGATATTTTTTCCAAGATAATTGGAATATTTCTTTAGGTGTGGATCACATGAAATATGTAATGCCTCAGAATCAAACAGTGAAAATTGACGGAACAATTGATATAGGTTCAAGATTTGACGGAGTTTATAATGGAGAAAATATTTTACTAACAGAAGATTTCCTGAAATTTGAACATACAGATGGTTTGAATTATGTAAATATAGAAGTAAATAGATTTGATAACTTTAATGATTTATTAGGAATTGCAACAGAAAACTTCGAAGTAAACTTAACCGAAGGTTTAGGTGTTGGTTTCTTATATCCTAAAACAAATACAACGTTAATCGGAAAAGAACGTCATGATGATTTTCACGTTTCTGGTTATGGAGTTTCTGCTAAAGTTGGTCTTAATCTAACATTCTTCAAATGGTTCTTTATTCAATCAGAATTAAAAGGTGGATTTATTGATATGCCAAATATTCGTACAACGAATAGTACTTCTGATAAAGCTTCTCAAAACTTCTTCTTCTTTGAAAAAACAATCGTTTTTGGAGCGCGATTTAGAGTTTTCAACTAATAAACCAACTATAAAATGAAATCATTAGAACAGTATTTTAGTAAATTTAGAGATCAAATTGTAGGAATTGATCAGACTTTTACTTCTCCCTATGGAGAACAGAAAATTATTTATACAGATTGGACAGCAAGTGGACGATTGTACAAAGAGATTGAAGAAAAAATGCTAAATGATTTCGGGCCTTTTGTTGCAAATACACATACAGAAACTTCTATTACAGGTTCTTTAATGACAATGGCTTATCATGAAGCTAGAGAAATTATTAAAAAACATGTAAACGCAGATAAAAATGATGCTTTAATTACAGCTGGAACTGGAATGACTGGTGTTGTAAATAAATTTCAACGAATTTTAGGTCTTCGTATTCCAGAGCAATTTAAAGATTATACTACAATTCCAGATGAAATAAAACCTGTAATTTTTATTTCTCATATGGAGCATCATTCAAATCAAACGACTTGGTTAGAAACAATTGCAGATGTAGAAATTATTCCATGTGATAGTCAAGGATTAATTTGTTTGGAAAACTTGGAAAAAGTTGTTCAAAAATATAAGGATAGGAAAAATAAGATCGCTTCTGTTACTGCTTGTTCAAATGTAACGGGAATTAAAACTGATTACCATGGCGTTGCAAAAGTAATGCACAAATACGATGGGCTTTGTTTTGTTGATTTTGCTTGTTCTGCTCCTTATGTAAATATTGATATGCATCCTGATAATGAATCGTATTTAGATGCAATTTTCTTTTCTCCTCATAAATTTTTAGGAGGTCCTGGAACTTCAGGAGTTCTAATTTTTAATAAAAAATTATATAGTAATAATATTCCTGATTGCCCAGGAGGAGGAACAGTAACATATACAAATCCTTGGGGAGATCATGATTATTTTGATGATATTGAAACTCGTGAAGATGGTGGAACACCAGGTTTCTTACAAACAATCCGAATTGCTCTTTCGATGAAATTAAAAGAGGAAATGGGAACAGAAAAGATTGAGGAAAGAGAAAATGAAATCAATTCTTATGTTTTCGAACAATTAGAACAAATTCCAAACTTGAATATTCTTGCTGGACATATTAAAGAACGTTTAGGAATTTTTTCTTTTTATATTGATGATTTACACTTTAATTTAGCTGTAAAATTATTAAATGATAGATACGGAATTCAAACTCGAGGAGGTTGTTCTTGTGCAGGAACGTATGGACATTTCTTATTACATGTAGACCAGCAAACTTCTGCTGCAATTGTAGAAAGAATTAATCAAGGTTGTTTAGTAGAAAAACCAGGTTGGGTTCGAATGTCTATCCACCCAACAACAACAGATGCTGAAATTCAATATGTTTGTAAAGCAATAAAAGAATTAGCGGAAAATTTTAAAGAATGGGCTAAAGATTATGAATACGATGCTTCTCATAATGAATTTAACCATAAAGAAGGAAAAGATTATGAAAGAAACCTTGTAAAAAATTGGTTTTCAAATTAATCCATAGAAAGATATAAATTAAAAAAATCTCAAGAACTTATTTTAGCTCTTGAGATTTTTTTTACCAATCAATTTCTTTTTTATCAATCTTTTTTAAATAAGTATTCGCTTTGCTAAAATGTTTATTTCCAAACCAAAATCCTCTATTTGCACTCAAAGGTGAAGGATGACCTGATTCTAAAACTAAATGTTTTGTTTTATCAATTTTACTTCCTTTTTTCTTTGCATAACCTCCCCAAAGCATAAAAACAACACCTTCTTTTTCATTGGCGATTTTTTGAATTACTGCATCTGTAAATTTTTCCCAACCTTTTCTTTGGTGTGAACCTGCTTTTCCAGCTTCTACAGTTAATGTTGCATTTAATAATAAAACTCCTTGCTTTGCCCATCTTTCCAAGTTTCCATGATTTGGAGTTTCTTTTCCTAAATCTTCATTAATCTCTTTGTAAATATTTATTAAAGAAGGTGGAATAGGAATATTTTCATTTACAGAAAAACACAATCCGTGAGCTTGATCATATCCATGATATGGATCTTGCCCAATAATTACCACTTTTACATCATCAAAAGCACAATAATCAAAAGCAGCAAAAACTTGTTCTTTTGGTGGATAAATTGTTGTTGTCTCATAGGCATGTAAAACAAAATTTTGTAATTCTTTTACATAAGGTTTTGAAAGTTCATCGGTTAAAAGCTCTTTCCATTTAGGGTTTAATTTCATAAATTCAATTTTTAAATCGTGTATAAACAAAAATAGCCATTCAAATGAATAGCTATTTTATTATTTTATTTGTTTAAAAAATTATTTTCCAACTTTTGCTGGCTTTAATTTTTTAGCATCAATAACTTCTTTAGAAACAGGTTTAATACTATCAATTTCAATTTCGAAAATTAAGTTAGCATTTGGAGGAATTACACCACCTGCACCTCTTGGTCCATAAGCTAAATGAGAAGGAATGTGTAAAAATGCTTTTGATCCTTCTTCTAATAATGGAATTCCTTCTAACCATCCTGGAATTACTCTTCTTTCTTCTGGGTTAAATGGGAAAGATTGTCCTCTTTTCTTGGAAGTATCAAACATTTTTCCATTCTCTAAATATCCCGTATAAGTAACATACATTATGTTTCCAGGTGTATATTTCTTTCCGTTTCCTTTTCTTTGTGTAACGATTTTTAATCCAGATTCTAATTCTTGAACTTCACCGTTATTGATTTCAGCTTGGAATTTTTTAGCTTTTTCTTCTTGCTCTTTCTTAGCATTTTCAAGTCCTTCATCATAAGCTTTTACAGCATCCCATTTTTTAGCTTCTTTTCCTTCTCTGATGATTGTAACTTTATTGATAATATCATCTTTAGCAATAGAATTTACAATATCTTGTCCTTTGATTACTTTTCCAAAAACAGTATGTTTTCCATCTAACCAAGGAGTTTCTTTGTGTGTAATGAAGAATTGTGATCCATTTGTTCCAGGCCCAGCATTAGCCATAGATAAAACTCCAGGCCCATCATGTCTTAATAATAATTCTCCATTTGCATCTGTTGGGAATTCATCGATGAATTTATACCCAGGTCCACCAGCTCCAGTTCCATCAGGATCTCCTCCTTGAATCATGAAATCAGCAATTACTCTATGGAATTTTAATCCATCATAATAAGGTTTTCCTTTTAATTCTTCTCTAGTAATGTGAGAATTAATTCCTTCTGCTAAAGTGATAAAGTTTGCCACAGTAACAGGAACTTTTTTGTACTCTAATTTTACAAGGATATCTCCTTTGTTAGTTTGGATATCTGCGTAGATTCCATCTTCTAAATCTTTGTATTTTTTTGCTGGAGCACATGAAATAAAAAGCGCCGCAAAAAAAATGTATACTAAATTCAGTAGTCTCATTTTTGGTTATTTTTAATTATCGATTTTAATTCTACTTTATAAATAAGAGGTTGTTTTTGACCAATTCGTTCATCTTCTTTCTGAAGATTTAAACCATAAGCCATAAAAGAAGGAAAGATAAATGTGATGATTTCTCCTTCATGCATCATTTTTAATCCTTCGTTTAAACCTTGGATAGCATCTCTTTTATCTATAATTAGTTTTTGATCTCCAATTTCTTCTGCTGAATAAATAATTTCTCCATATAGATTTTTAATTTCGTAATTAAAAACTACAACATCTTCAGATTTTGGAGTTTCAGAAAGATTTTCTACTTTATTTTCATAAGTAAACCAAAAACCAAAAGGACTAGATTCATAATTTTTAAGACTATCTAAAGCGATAATTCTTTCAATTTCCTCTTCTTCGATAGCATTTGTTCTTTTGTTTTCTTCAATAGATTCTTTAAAAAACGATGCAGTTCTTCGTTGAATTGGTTTTCTTGGTTCGTTCTTGTTACAAGCAAATAAACTAATTAAGATTGTGAATAATACTAATTGGTTAATCCTCATAAGATTCTGAAATTTCTTCTTTATAATTAGGTAATAAATTTAAAAATTTATCTACAGTTTCCTGTAATGAAATTGTGGATCTTCCTCCAGCAGCATTCGTATGTCCACCACCACTAAAATGTGCACGAGCAAACTCATTTACAGAAAAAGTTCCTTTAGAGCGTAAAGACATTTTTATAATTCCTTGTTCAATATCTTCAATAAAAATTACAGCAAAAATTACTCCTTTTAAAGATAAAGCATAATTTACAAAACCTTCTGTATCTCCTTTTTGAAAACTTTGTTTGTCAAGCTCTTTTTGAGATAAAGTAATATAAGCTGTTTTAAATTCAGGAACTACTTTTAAATTGTTCAGAGCGACTCCTAATAATTGTAAACGATTATATGAATTTGTATCGTATACATTATTATGAATTCTTGCATTATCAGCTCCTAAATCAATTAAATCTGCTACAACTCGATGTGTTGTACTTGTTGTACTTCTGAAACGGAAAGAACCTGTATCAGTCATAATTCCAGTATAAATACAAGTTGCAATATCCTTATCTAAAAGATTTTTATCCCCCATCATTTCAATAAAATGATACACCATCTGACAAGTAGAACACATTTCTGTATCTGAATAAATAAATCTTGTCAAATCATCTGGTTGTTGGTGATGATCAATCATCACGAAATCTCCCTCAAATTTTTCTAATGTTTTCTCCATATCGTCTCCAACACGATGAAGTGCATTAAAATCTAATAAGAATATCAAATCCGCATTATTTATTGCTCTTTTTGATTGTCTATTCTGTAAATCAAATTTGTATGATTTATGTGAGTTTGGTAACCATTTCAAAAATTCAGGATAATCATTAGGAGTAACTATCGTTGTTCTATGATTTTTTTTATCTAAAAATAACTTCATAGCTAAACTAGCTCCCATCGCATCTCCATCAGGGTTTTTATGAGGTACTATCACAATATTTTTTGGCGTAGATAGTATCTTTTTTAAATCTTCTAGGTCTGTATTTGTCATAAGTTGCGAATATACAATTAAAAATTTAAAAGAGAATGCATATGACTGTTCTTCTACAGTATGGAAATTAGCTTTTTCTTAAAAATAAATATTATTCAGATATCCTTTATCTATAAGATTTATAAAATGTACCTTTGTCTTGGTAAAATAACTTGAATACATGCAAGAATTTCCTAAGAAGAAAATAGCACAAGATGTCGTGCTATCTTGTGAAAAATATGGAATCCAAACAGCTGTAATTTCTCCAGGGTCAAGAAATGCAGCTTTAACAATCGGATTTTCAAATCATCCTAAAATAGAGACTTTAAGTGTTGTTGATGAACGTTGTGCATCTTTTTTTGCATTAGGAATTTCACAACAAAATAAAAGACCTGTCGCAATTGTTTGTACTTCAGGTTCTGCTTTATTAAATTATTATCCAGCTGTTGCTGAGGCTTATTATAATAATATACCTTTAGTTGTAATTTCTGCTGATAGACCAAAACATTTAATTGATATTGCAGATGGACAAACAATTCGACAAGAAAATGTATTAGAAAAACATATTCTTTTTAGTGCAAATTTAATCGAAAAAGAACCTACAACAAACAAGGTTTTATTAGAGAAAGCTTTACAAACTGCTTTAGATAAAAAAGGTCCTGTTCATATAAATGTTCCAATGGATGAACCTTTATATGAAACAATTTCAGATTTTAATTATGTGGAATCTTCAGATGAAATTTATCAAAAAAGTCTGGAAGATGAATTATATCTTGAGGTTTCATATTTGGATAAATTTGCTCAAAAATGGAATAAAGCAAAAAAGAAAATTGTTTTAATTGGACAAAATGAACCTTCTGAATTACTTTCTATTCAGATGGAAAAAATGATTAAAGATCCATCTGTATTGGTTTTTACAGAAACAACTTCAAATATTCCAAATTCTAAATTTATTAATAGTATTGATAAATTAATCGCTCCTTTAAAAGAAGCAGAATTAGAAGATTTAGCTCCAGAAATTTTATTGAGTTTTGGCGGAATGGTGGTTTCTAAAAAAGTAAAGCAATTTTTAAGAAAACATAAACCTCTAGAACATTGGCATATTTCTAGAAAAAATGCACCAAATACATTTCATTGTTTGACAAATCATTTTGAAATTTCACCAACAAACTTTTTTAGTCAATTTTTCTTTTTAACAGAAGATGCAAAAAGTGATTATCAAGAAAAATGGCTTTCTATTAAAGATAAAAGAAAGGAAAATCATGAAATTTATATGAATTCTATTCCTTTCTCAGATATGAAAGTTTTTGAAGCGATTTTAGAAACAATTCCTGATAATTTAAATGTACAATTGAGCAATAGTTCTGTAATTCGTTACACGCAACTTTTTGATGTCAATAAAACTTTGCATTTTTATTGTAATCGAGGAACGAGCGGAATTGAGGGAAGCACTTCAACAGCAGTTGGAGCAGCGTATGCAAGTGAAAAACAAACAATTTTTATCACTGGTGATGTTAGTTTTTTCTATGATAGTAATGGATTGTGGAATGCTAATATTCCGAGAAATTTCCGTATTATTTTAATAAATAATGCAGGTGGAGGAATTTTTAAATTTATTCCTGGACCAAGTCAAACAAATGCAGAAGATTATTTTGTAACACCTCATAATTTAACCGCAGAACAATTGGCAAAAATGTATGATTTTTCATATCATACAGCCAAAAGTTTGAAAGAATTAAATACTGAGTTACAAGAATTTTATAAAGAATCAGAACAACCAAAAATCTTGGAAATATTTACTCCAAGTGATGAAAACGATAAAGTATTAAAATCATATTTTAAAAATTTATAAACAAATGGAAGAAAACGAATTGAAAATAGGAGACAAGGTAGATATAGTGATTGGAAGATTTACAAAAATCGGAATTCATGTGCTTGTAAATGAGGAATATGAAGGGATGCTTTATAGAAATGAAGTTTACCAAAAAGTAAGAGAAGGACAGAAATTAGAAGGTTTTGTAAAGAAAGTTCGTGAAGATGGAAAAGTAGATGTTTCACTGCAACCACAAGGGTTTAAGAAAACTATTGATCAAAATATGGAAGCAGTTTTACAAAAGCTAAAAGAAGAAGGTGGATATTCGGAATGTAATGATAAAAGTGATCCGGATTCTATAAAATACCATTTTAAAATGAGTAAAAAAGCTTTTAAAAGTGCTATTGGAGGACTTTATAAACTAAAGAAAATTTCTATTTCAGAAAACGGAATAAAATTACTTTAAATATTGATAATGAGGTTTTTATTTTTAAAAATGAATAAGAACCTCATTTTTTTTTAGAAAAAGAGTAGGGGAATCATTTTACTAGTTGTTTTACTTGAAATGACATTAACAAAGTTAAAATGTTTAGAAATGTTTTTTAGGTGAATCTAAAAAAACAAAATGATTAAATGATAAAACCCCAACACATGAAGAAAATATTTTACTCTTTATTATTTATCGCTAGTGGTGCACTAGCACAACAAACTGCGACAAACTACGATGTAGCTTCTTTAAAAATAGAAAATGATTATACTTTCGCAGAAGTTAATAACGAACTTTGGATGTTCGGAAACGTAGATCAAGGAAACTATTCTGAATATGATGTTTTAAAATCTACAAATGGTGACAACTGGACTTTAGTTTCACAAAACTCGATTAATTTATGGTCGCAAATAGCTCACTTTAAAGGAAAATTCTATTCGATTGGTGGAAACGACGGATTTATGACAAATGAAATTCGAACTTCTACAGATGGAATTACTTGGACAACGCAAGCAACGCCTCCTTTTTCTGCAAGAAGAAGACATTCTGTTCTTGTACATAACAACAAATTATTTGTGATTGCTGGAGCTGGATTTAATGATGTTTGGTTCACAGAAAATGGTTCTACTTGGACACAAGCTACAAATGCTTTATCATCTGATTTTCCTCATTTTTGGGATGCAACAGTTGTTTCTTTTAAAGGAAAATTAATCTTATTTGGTGGACATAAATCGGATTGGGGATTTGTAGATAACGAACGTGGAATTTATATTTCTGAAGATGATGGAGTAAATTGGACAAAACATGAATTTCCAATCGAGGGTGTGAATTTAGATTTAATACACACTCATTTTATAAAAGATGGAAAATTTTGGCTTTCTGTAAAGATTAATCCGTATCATAAAAATGAAGGAAAATCTTTAAAAAAGCAAGAAGAAAGATTATTTTCTTCAATCGATGGAATTACTTGGAAAAAAGAAGCAAACCCTTTAAATCCAATTGTTGCAAATAGTGGAATTAGAACTGCTATTGCTAGTTTTAATAATGAAATTATTTCTTTTTCACAATCTGGACCTACGACAACGAAAGAAATTTTTGAAGAAGCTCCGTTTATTGTTCCTGCAATTGATGGACAGTTTATTCGTCAATCAGGTACAAACTCTGCGACAATTGTTCCATTTGATGTGAAAAATTTAGATGGTTCGGATGGTTTATTTGATTATGAATATGAAATTCTTGACGAATCTATTATTACTTGTTCTGGTTTTTCAGTGGAAAATGGTGAGTTACATATTACACCTTCTGGAAAATTAGGAGAAACAAAAGTGATAATCACAATTACAGATGGATTTAACTCTTATAAAGAAAGTTTCTATTTATTTGTTTATCCTGATGGTAATAATTACATCCGAGAAATGGATAATAAATTAGTTGCTACTGGGGCTGATTTAGGTGGAATTTTAATGTTTAGAGAAGAATTAGCTGCTTATGGAACGAATTCTTATACATTTACTTCTTCTGATGAATCTTTTGTTTCTTCTTCTGATGTAAGTAATTTTGAATTAAGTGTTTTAGAATATTTCCGAATTCAAAACTTTGATTCAAATGTAGAAGGTGAAACAAAGTTTACGATTCATGCAACTGATGGAACAAGTAATTTCACAAGAGAATTTTGGTTAAAAGTTGGTGATGATGCTGCACCAGTTTCAAATGGAACTTTAACAGATTATGAATGGGATTCAACTTCTGATTTTGATTATAATTTACCAACTTCTTCGTTTTCCGATCCTGAAGGTGCTGCTTTAAAATATTCTTCTGATAATATTCCATGTGGATTATTTATCGATGAAGCAACTGGAAAAATTACAGGTCATACATTTGAATCACTTCCTTTTGATATTAATATCATTGCAACGGATAGATATGGAAAAACAACAAATCACAATTTACATGTGATTGCTGATACAAGTGTTACTTTAGATATTGAAGATAATTTACTATCTAATGAAGTAATTAATTTGTATCCAAATCCGTCTGAAAATTTAATTACAATTCAAACAAATTCTACAGCTAAAACGGATGTATTTATTTATAATACAATTGGGCAATTAATGATGAAAAATAGTTTTTCTTCTGCAAAAGAAACAATACAACATCAATTAAAAACTGGAGTTTATTATGTACAAATAATGAATGGAAATAAAAACGTTACAAAAACTTTAGTAGTGAAATAAAAACATATTTTACCCCAATTTTTTTAAATCAAGTAAATAGAGTTCATTTTTTAGTGAGCTCTATTTTTTTGTGTAAATATTAATGGAAAATAGCAAAAATAGAGTAGGGTTTTTACTTCAAAAACTGTTTTATATATAGATGAAACGCAAAATAGGATTGTTTTTTATGTGAATCTAAAAAACAAAAATGAATGTAGAATTAAAACCCCAAAAACATGATGAAAATCTATTACTTTTTTTTATTTATAAGTGTAATAACTTTTGCACAAAATGCACCACAAACATATGATTTAACAAATATGAGAATGTCTAATGATTATTCTTTTGTAGAAAGAAATAATGAACTTTGGATGTTCGGAAATGTTGATGAAGAACTTTATTCACATTACGATGTTTTAAAATCTACGGATGGAGAAAATTGGACTTTAGTCGGACGTGATGTTTTAAATGCTTGGTCGAAAACAGTTTTTTTTAAAGGAAAATATTATTCTATTGGAGGTAATATTGGTGGAATGACGAATGAAATTAAAACATCAACAGATGGAATTACTTGGACAGTTGCTGCTGTTCCGCCTTTCCCAGCTAGAAGAAGACATCAAGTACTAGTTCACAACAAAAAATTATTTGTAATTGCTGGAGCTGGACATAACGATGTTTGGTATACAGAAAATGGTTCTACTTGGATTCAAGCAACAAATGCATTATCAACAGATTTTCCGCACTTTTGGGATCAAAAAGTGGTTTCTTTAAATGGAAAATTAATTTTATTTGGTGGACATAAAACAGATTGGGCTTTTATCGATAATGAAAGAGGTGTATATGTTTCTGAAAATGATGGAGCAAATTGGACAAGAAATGAGTTCCCTTTTGAAGCAAATTTAGATAGAGTTAGTTCGTCTTTCATTTATGATAATAAACTTTGGCTAGTTGTAAAAATTCATCCATATGCAGGAACAGATGGAAATCATTTAATTAAAGAAGAAGATAGATTATTTTCAACAACTGACGGAGTAAATTGGGTAAAAGAAGCAAACCCTTTAAATCCAGTTGTAGTGAATGACGGTGTTTTAACAAATGTTACAACATTTAATAATGAGATAATTTCTTATACAAAAAATACTGTAATTTCTAAAGTATCTTTTGATAAACCACCTTTTCAAGTTCCTTCAATTAATGGACAATTTATTCGTCAATCAGCAACGAATTCTGCGACAATTGTTCCTTTTGATGTAAAAAATTTAGATGGTTCGGATGGAGTTTTCGATTATGACTTTGAAGTGGAAAATCCAAGAATTATTTCTTGTGCTGGCTTTTCTGTAGAAAATGGAGAATTACATATAAATCCTTCAGGAGTCGTTGGTGAAACAAAAGTAATTGTTCATATTTCTAACGGATTTGAATCCTATAAAGAGCAATTTCAATTGTTTATTTTTCCAGATGCTGAGGTATTTATTCGTCCAAAAGAAAATGTTTTGTTAGCACAAGGAGAAAGTTTAAATACAACTTTACTTTTTAGAGAAGAATTGGCTGGATTTGGAACAAATACGTATACATTAACTTCTTCAAATGAAACATTTATTCCTTCTTCTGATATTAATGTTACGCCTTTAAGTATTTTAGAATATTTCAATATTAGTAATGTGGATGGAAATACGTTGGGAGAATCGAAAATTACAATTCAAGCTTCTGATGGAACAAATTCTTTTACAAGAGAATTTTGGTTAAAAGTTGGGGAAGATGAAGCGCCAATTTCTAATGGAACTTTAGCGGATTATGATTGGGATTCAACAATGGAATTTGATTACACATTGCCTAATTCTGCTTTTACAGATCCTGAAGGTGTTGGTTTAACTTATTCGTCGGATAATATTCCTTGTGGATTAATTTTGGATGAAAATACAGGAATGATTAGTGGACATACTTTTGAAACAATTCCTTTTGATATTAATATTATTGCGACAGATAGATATGGAAAAACGACAAATCATACATTACATGTTGTTGATACGATAAATGCTTTGGATGTTGAAGAAACGAATCTAACAAATGCAATTATAAAAATGTATCCAAATCCTTCAAATGATTTTGTAACAATTGAAACTAATTCAAACCAACAAACAAATGTATTTATTTATAATTCTATCGGACAATTAATGTTGCAAAAAAGTTTTTCTAAAGAAAAAGAAACGATTCCACATGGTTTAAAAACAGGAATTTATTATTTACAAGTAATTAATGAAAATAAAAACGTAACTAAAACGTTATTAATTAAATAACGAATTATTTTTCCCTCAAATATTACATAATAATAGAGTTCATTTTTTAAGTGAGCTCTATTTTTTTGTTTAAGATTAAAATAAAAAAAGAAATTTAAAAGGTAGGGTATAAGTAGAATTAAATGTTTTATCTATAAATAAAAATTAGAATCTTATTTCATTTAAATTCTAATTATCAAAAAAAGTCGTCAATTTTCCCAATATATTTTTTAGACTGAAACGAAGAGCTCACAATTTTGTGAGCTCTCTTTATTTTAATTTCTTACAAAAAGCCATTTTACAGAATGATATAATCCTGCACCAACATAACCTAGAATTCCTAGTTTTTCTTTTTGTCTATATTGAATTCGAATTGTTGAATATGTACTTAAATAATTAATATTTTCAATTTTTGATTTCAACAATTCAATTTTTTCATTTAATCGCTCAATTTCTTTTTCAATTGCTAGAATATCTTGTACAGAAACAGCTTTATCTAATAATTTTAAATATTTCGCTTTTGCTGCTTCCGCATTTTCTAAGCGTGTTTGCGCATCGTAATAACTTTCCGAAACATCTTTTCCCTCAATATTTTTATATCGAACTTTTCCTAAAGTTTCTAGTTCATCTAAAGTTTCAATTAATAAATTTTCTGGAACTCGACATTTTGTTTCATTTAAAGAAGATTCGATGATGAATCCTTTCTTTGATTTAATGATATTTTCAATTCGAACTGCGGCAGAATCAAATTCTTTTATAGATAAATTGATATAAGCATTGTAAATAATCTTTCGTTTATTCTCTAAAACATTTTGTTCTGTTGAAATGTTTCGTTTTGTATGAGTGACCGGAGTTTTCATACTTGCACACGAAACCAAAAGTGTAACTAAAAGCAATAAAATACTTATCTTTTTCATATGATTAATAATTTGAAATTTAGTTTTTGGATTAAATATTTACGTAAAATGATTTAAGTTTTAGATTTAAAAAATCAAAATTATTCTAACCTAACCATTCTTTGAATTTTTTTACTTTTTCTCGACTTACAATTATCTCTTCTTCATCATAATTTTCCAAAACCAATTTTAAACGGCTATTTGTGTACGAAACAATATCTTTTATAGAATTAATATTTACAAAAAACTTGCGATTTACTCGGAAAAAAACATCTTCTTCCAATTGATTTTCCAATTGTTCTAAAGGAATATCTAAAAGATAATTTCGCTTTTCATTTGTGAAAATATAAGTCGATTTGTTTTCAGAATAAAAACATTCAATATCTGAAACTTGGATTACTTTTAAATGTTGCCCGACTTTTACTGTAAAACGTTTTTTATAATTTTTCTCAAAAGGATTGCTCAAAAGTTGTTGAATTTGCGATAAATCAATTTGTGGATTTGCTGCTTGTTGATTGTTTTTCTTAAATTTTTCAATAGCAACTTCCAATTCATCATCATCAATTGGTTTTAATAAATAATCAATACTATTTAATTTGAAAGCTTTTAAAGCATATTCATCATATGCAGTTGTGAAAATAATGGAACTTGTAATTTCTACTTGCTCAAAAATCTCAAAAGATAAACCATCTGAAAGTTGAATATCTAAGAAAATCAAGTCAGGATGTTTATTTTCTTTAAACCAAGCAACCGATTCTTTTACAGAATGTAACATCGTATTTGTGTGTAAACCAAAATCTTCTAATAATCTTTTTAACCTTCTAGCCGCAGGCTTTTCGTCTTCAATGATAATAATGTCCATTTGAAATAAGTCTGAATTTTTGTGGAAAGTTAGCTTTTTTTGTTGAATTTTGACTTTAAGAATTAAACAAAAGAAAATGATGACAGAAAAAGAAATTGTTTGGAAAGATTTTACAAAAGTTGAAATGCGTGTTGCAACTATTTTAAAAGTAGAAATTTTTAAAGAAGCTCGAAATCCAGCTTATAAAATAGAATTGGATTTTGGGGAATTTGGAATTAAAAAAACTTCTGCGCAAATTACAAAATTATACCAACCAGAAGATTTGTTAGGAAAACAAGTGGTTGCTGTGGTAAATTTTCCACCAAAACAAATTGCAAATATTATGAGTGAATGTTTACTTTTGGGAGCTGTTGGCGATGAAAAAGAAGTGACAATTATTTCTCCTGAAAGAAAAATTAAAAATGGATTGCGAATTGCTTAGAAAGATGAAAGTGAATTTAATATGGAAGAGAACAATAAAAATTTTATTTGAATTAAGCAATGCAAGCAATACTATTTATAGGAATACAAGCTACAGGAAAATCGACTTTTTATAAGCAGAATTTTTTTAATTCTCATGTACGAATAAGTTTGGATTTATTGAATACGAAAAATAAGCAACAAAAGTTTCTAGAAACCTGTTTTGAAACGAATACGCAATTTGTTGTAGATAATACAAATGTTGAAAAAGAGAGAAGAAAATATTTTATTGATTTAGCAAAAGAGAATAAATATAAAGTGATTGGATATTATTTTAAATCTAATATTCAAGAGGCTTTAGAAAGAAATTTATTAAGAAAAGGAAAAGAGAAAATCCCGAACGTTGGTTTGTTTTCGACAAGAAAAAACCTAGAAATGCCAAACTACGAAGAAGGTTTTGATACACTTTATTTTGTAGAAATAGTGAAGGATGAATTTATAATAACAGAATGGAAAAATGAAATTTGACGATTTAGATAAAAAATTAAGAATATACGAAACAGCTAATGATTTTAATGTTCCGCTAGGATTTTATATCGTAGCTAGAATTGATGGAAGAGGATTTACAAAACTGACAAAGAAAATACATGATTTTGAAAAACCATTTGATCCGAAATTTCGAGATATGATGGTAGAAACTACAAAACATTTGATGAATTGTGGTTTTAAAATTAATTACGCATATACACAAAGTGATGAGATTTCTTTACTTTTTGATTTAAATGAAGGCTTATTTGGTAGAAAAACTAGAAAATGGAATTCTATTTTGGCAGGAGAAGCGAGTGCAAAATTTTCTCTTTTACTGGGAGATTTTGCGGCTTTTGATTGTAGACTTTCAATCTTGCCAAATAAAGAAGAAGTGATTGATTATTTCCGTTGGAGACATCAAGATTCGCAAAGAAATTCTATAAAAGCACATTGTTATTGGTTTTTGAGAAAAAAAGGTTTTTCGGCAAGAGAAGCTTCTGGTAAAATTTTAGGAACTTCAACTTCTTTTAAAAATGAATTTTTGTTTGAAAATGGAATTAACTATAATAATCTTCCAAATTGGCAAAAAAGAGGAATCGGTTTTTATATAGAGAAAGTGAAAAAAGAAGGATTTAATCCATTAAAAAAAGAGAAAACTTTTGCAGAAAGAAATGAAATTATCATGAATTCTGAATTACCAATAAAAGACGAATACACCAATTTATTAAG
This sequence comes from Aureivirga marina, assembly GCF_015767265.1. Taxonomy (GTDB): domain Bacteria; phylum Bacteroidota; class Bacteroidia; order Flavobacteriales; family Flavobacteriaceae; genus Aureivirga; species Aureivirga marina. Next base: position 163,418 of record NZ_JADPIB010000005.1, on the reverse strand, counting down.
AGAAATTATATTATAAAAACACTTAAAAAGATTACCAATCTACCAATCAATTAAAATGAAGCTGTTTAGAAATAAACTCCATTTGTTTTTACTTCCATTATTTTTATTATTTCTAGTTTTAGGAATTTTACATATGGAGGATTAAATTTTAAATAGATGAATTTTAAATAACAACAAAAAAACGGAATTAAATAATGTAAATATTTAGTAAGAATTTGAAAATCATCCGTTAAATTGAATTAAATATTTGTTCAATTGATAAAAAAACAAAATATAGTTCTTTAGTTGGAAAATAAATAGTACTTTTGGCTTGAAAATACTATTAAAACAAAAATTACCAGTTATGGATTTTTCTCAATTTTCAGGTTTTTTAGCTTTTCTAACAGTATTAACTACAGGTTTCTGGTTAATGATTTTCTTATTAACATTTGCAATCCCTTACTGGGTGATTGGAAACATCATGGAAATCCGTAAATACAAAAAGCTAGAAAAAGCAGCTAAGAAATAAAAGATATTTTCTAAAAGTATAAAATCTCATTATGTTGTCATGGCATGATGGGATTTTTTTGTTTTAAAACTTAATAAAAATGCTATATGAATGCTTTAATGAAAGAGTTTCAAAATAAAATTTATGATAAAAATGAATACAAGATTTCTAATTTTAAATTTGAAGAAGAAGGAAAAGAATATGAAGCTTGCCAATTTCATTTAAATCAATTTTTTGTGCTTTGTAGAAATTCTAAAATTACACCCAAGAAAACAGGTCAATTTGTAACTTTTTGGAAAAGAAATAAAGAAGGAATTACAGAACCTTTTCACGAAAATGATGATATTGATTTTTATATAATTAATGTGAAAAAAGATTCACATTTAGGACAATTTATTTTTCCGAAAGCTATTTTAATTGAAAAAGGAATTTTAAAAACAATAAAAAAAGATGGAAAAAGAGGTTTTAGAGTCTATCCAAGTTGGGATATTGTAACAAATAAACAAGCTGAAAAAACACAAAAATGGCAATTAGAATATTTTTATGAAATCACAGAGGAAGAAGGATTTAAAAGTCTTTTGAAATAAAAAATAGATTATTTTTTATACTTATTTTAAAAATAATTCTGCTGACTGAGCGAAGCCGAAGTCAAAATTAAAATTAAAAACTATATTAAATTAACTGCCGAAAGCAAGTCAAATTATTTTCCTAAAAAACACAAAAATCGTATCTTCGTTCTTTCTAAAACTACAAGAAAAAGAATGAATACATACTCAGCAAAAACATCTATTGGTTACTTAAAAGGGGTAGGAGCGGCGAAAGCGGAATTATTGAATAAAGAGCTTCGTATTTTTACTTTTGGTGATTTATTAAACTTTTTTCCAAATCGATATATTGATAGAACAAAGTTTTTTAAAGTAAGCGAATTACAACCAAATACTGCTGAAATTCAACTTGTAGGAAAGATTATTCGTGTTCAAGAAATCAAACAAAAAAGAGGAAGTCGTCTTGTTGCAACATTTCAAGATGAAACAGGGATTTTAGAATTGGTTTGGTTTCGTGGAATGAAATGGTTGAAAGATAGTATCAAATTGAATGTTCCATATGTGATTTTTGGTCGTATTAATTTCTTCAAAGGAAATTTTAGCATGCCACATCCAGAAATGGAATTAAAATCAGATCATGAGAATAAAATTGGTACAGCTATGCAAGCGATTTATCCATCAACTGAAAAGCTTTCAGCTCGCGGAATTTCTAATAAAGTAATTTCGAAATGGATTCATCAATTACTTTCAGAAATTGGAAAAAATATTAATGAATCTCTCTCAGAAGAAGTCATTAAAAACAATAATCTTTTAGAAAAAAAACTAGCATATCTTAATGTTCATTTTCCGCAGAATTATGAACTTCTTACTAAAGCGCAATTTCGACTGAAATTTGAAGAATTATTCTTTATTCAAATGCAATTATTACTGAAAAAAAGTACTAGAAAAGCAAAAATTAAAGGTTATTCTTTTGAAAATATTGGAGATAATTTTCTTGGGTTTTATAATAATCATCTTCCTTTTGAATTGACTGGAGCTCAAAAAAGAGTATTAAAAGAAATTCGAAAAGACATGTCGAACCCTACGCAAATGAATCGACTTCTTCAAGGAGATGTAGGTTCTGGAAAAACGATTGTTGGATTGTTGACAATGTTGATTGCTTTGGATAATGATTTTCAAGCTTCTTTGATTGCACCAACGGAAATCTTAGCTACACAGCATTTTAATTCCATTCAAGAATTATTAAAAGAAATGAATATTAAAGTTCGTTTGCTTACAGGTTCTACAAAAACAAAAGATAGAAGGATTATTCATGCAGAAATCGAATCTGGAGAAACTCATATTTTAATCGGAACACATGCAGTTTTAGAAGATAAAGTGAAATTTAACAATCTTGGTTTAGCGATTATCGACGAACAACATCGTTTTGGTGTAGAACAACGATCAAAAATGTGGTTGAAAAATGAACTTCCTCCTCATGTTTTGGTAATGACTGCAACACCAATTCCTCGAACACTTGCCATGAGTGTTTATGGCGATTTGGATGTTTCTGTAATTGATGAATTGCCTCCGGGACGAAAAGCGATTGTAACTGCACATCGCTATGATAGCAATCGTTTGAGTGTGTTTAAATTTATGCGAGAAGAGATTGAAAAAGGGCGACAAGTTTACGTGGTATATCCATTGATTGAGGAATCAGAAAAGATGACTTATAAAGACTTAATGGATGGTTATGAAAGTATTGTACGCGAATTTCCTTTACCAAAATATAATGTGAGTATTGTTCATGGAAAAATGAAACCACAAGATAAAGACTATGAAATGCAACAATTTTCGGAAGGAAAAACACAAATAATGGTTGCAACAACTGTAATTGAAGTTGGTGTAAATGTGCCAAATGCAAGTGTGATGGTAATTGAAAGTGCAGAACGTTTTGGACTTTCGCAATTGCACCAATTGCGCGGGCGTGTTGGGCGAGGAGCAGAGCAGAGTTATTGTGTTTTAATGACAGGAAATAAACTTTCTAGTGATGGAAAAGTACGTATGGAAACGATGGTAAAAACCAATGATGGATTTGAAATTGCAGAAGTAGATTTAAAACTACGTGGGCCAGGTGATTTGATGGGGAAACAACAAAGCGGTGTATTAAACCTAAAAATTGCTGATATTGTAAAAGATAATCAAATATTGATGCTTGCTCGTGAAACCGCAAAAGAAGTTTTACAAGATGATTATAATCTATCAAAAGATAAAAATAAAATTCTTGTAAAAACACTTTCAGAAATTATGAAGAAAAAAACGCTTTGGGCGAATATTAGTTAGAGAAGAAAAATTTCCTTCTCTAATTTTTTTAATCAATTATTATGCACCTTTTAGCAATAATATCTGCTTCTAATTTTTTATATTTATTTTCTACTATTTTTCCATTAGAATATTTTACTTTGATTCTATCGTTTCTACCATATTTTTTCGATTTTACAATAGGTTGTTGTGAAATTGAAGAATGTTTGATTTGATTCATTTGTTCATATATCGATTTTAGACCTTCTTCATCAATAAAGGATGTAGTGTTTTTTTTAGAATTATTAATCAATAAAATTCCTTTGTTGGCATATTCTATAGCTTTTCTTCTTTTTTTAAGTGAGAAGTATAGGCTTGAACACCAGTAGTATATAATGACAAATTCAAATTCTAAATCAGAGTTTTTAGATACTAAGAATTTTTCTTCAATTAAAGAACATAAATCAATTGCTTCAATAATTTTATATTTATCAGATAGTTTTTTTATTGCTACCATAAATAAATAAATATCATTTTCATCTAAACTTTTTTCTTCTTTGAAAATATTTTTATATTCATCAAAATATTTAAAAAAATCATAATCTTTTTCAGTATGTAAAAATGATAAATTTTTATATATACTAAATAAATATTCCCTATCTATTTCGTTTTCTGTTTCGAGTAAATTTTCTAATAATTTTAAATGATTAGTAGTTTCTGATTTAGATAAAATGTTAAAAACAATTTCAATTTTTGTGAATTTATTTTTAAATAAATTTTGAATAGAATATTCTAATAAATCATTAAAATAGCTTTTATTATCTTCATTAATTAGTAAATCAAGAAATTTATATAGATTTTTTTCATTGAAGCTATATGGGAATTCTTCTTTTTGATTAAATTTTATTTCATTTTTAATAATTTTGTTTGATATATCAATGACTTGAATGTTGTTATTATTTATAGTTTCAAAAAGATAAGATAAAAATAATGAATCAGATAGATTAGAGTATTTTAAAGCTTTTTCTAAATTTGAATTAGATTTATCTTTTTGATCTAATGATGAATATATTGTCGAAATGTAGTAGTATCCAAGAGTCTTTATTTGACTCTTATCAGAATCTTTTATATTATCAGAACTTTCATCTATTGAATTAAGTAAATCTTTATATAATTCTATAGCATATTTAGGCTTTTCTATTGAAATAATACTTGCATAATTTAAAATAGCTGTTCTATATGCAAAATCATTTGATTTACTTTGTATAACTTTTTTGAGTATTTCAATTCCTTCATCTACTTTATTGTTATTAATTTTACAAATACCTAGAAGACATTTAGAGTTGTTTTTGTAAGGGTCTAATAAAAATGATTTTGAGAAATATTTTATAGCTTCTTTATATTTTTCAATTTTATAATAAGAAAAACCTAGATTATAATTACAGATTTCAATTTCATTTTTAGAAGGATTAGCATTATCTAAGAAATCTGATAGGATTTTAATTGCTTCATCAAAATCTAAAGAATCAACTTTATCTAAGCCATAATTCAAACTATTTTGATTTTGTTTATCAATTGAATCAATCCACTCTTTAGAAATAGATTTTTTAATTATTAAATTTTTAATTTTCGAATCTTCATCAAAATCAGAAGTAATTACACCATATAAATAAAGCTTTTTCTTTATTTCATCACTTAATTCATTCTGTCTATTTTGATGAATTTTTAAGATAGCATCTCTTACAGCTTTATTTGATCGAATTAATTCTCTAATATGATCAATAGGTGGAATATCATAGGAAATAAGGTATTTTTTGGTAATTATCTGTTCTAAATTTTCAATTGAAATTTTATTATTATCTATAATATAAGATTCGACTTCAGAGCAAATATCAAATGTTAATCTTGGATTACCATTAGTCCAATTAAAAATTTCATTAATCAATTCATTTGTTAAATCTAGTCCACTTTTATTTATGAAATTTTTAAATTCATCAAAATTAAAATCATTCAAATAAATTTTTTCACCAATATTAAAAGGAGATTTGTTTCTATCTTTTATTAATTCAGTAGGTTCAATAACTCCAGATAAAATATAAGTTAATCTTTCAAATTCTGAAAAATTTGTTCTTGAGAAATAATTACTTCTTATTTGTGCAAATATTTTATCAGAATATTCAGCCGATCTAAGTGCATCAATTTCATCTAGAATAATTACTACATCTCCTTTGAAACAATTTAAAATTTTTCTAAGAGATCTTGAATATTCTTTATGAGGAGGTAAATTAATATCTCTAATTTTATAAATTTCTTGTTCTATATCTTCAAATAATTCTTCATTAGGTTCAATTATAGAATCAATAATATTCCTGTAACAATCTATTTCTTTTTCAAAAACATTAGATAAATCTACATAAACAAATAAACGATTTTCATTTTCTAAAGTACGTTTTGCATTAAAAAGTAAATTTGTTTTACCCATTTGTCTAGCAACTAAAACATAACCTGGACGTTGCATATCATTTACAATTTGTTCTAATTGTTCATCAGCACCTCTTTTTACATATAAATGTTCAGGTATAGTTGTATATTTTTTAAGGACTTTTTCTTTAATCATACTATTTCATTTAATGTTTTTTGAATTGCTATACTAATACTTTCTTTTTTGTTATCGTTTTGTAGAAGAATGTTTTTGAAAATATTTTTTAATATTCTAGGAGAATTTTTACAAGCTGAAATTATTTCTTTTTTTGAATCATCTAAATTTAATTGTAAATGTTTTGAAATTAAAATATATAAATCTTCAATATTATCTTCCCAAGGATTGCAGCATATATATTGAAAAAAACTACTAGCTTTAGATTTATTTAGAATTAGTTTTAGTGGATCGATAATAGTAGAAACTATAAATGTTAATTCATCATCTTCAGATTGATTGTTATAGTAATTGACTAAGTTAAATAAATCATTTGCAATTTTTCTGTATATCTCTTCATTAGAAATAGATAACTCATCTATTGCAATTATAATTTTTGAACTATTTAAATTACATAATAAATTTGAAATTTGTTTAATTACATTTTTTTGATTGTAATTTCTTTCAAGATTAAATTCGTCTTCTATAGCACTCAAAATCTCATTTAATACAATATCTGAATCATAAATATCTACAGGGCTTAAATCACAATAACAATATTTTATATTTGAGTTTAATAAATTTCGATGAATCATCGCAGTTTTACCAACTCCAGATTTACCAAAAATCCATAAATTATTAAGATTTAAAGCATTCTTAAAAATATTGTCGATATTTCTTTCGACATAATATTCTTTATTTCTTGGAGAATAATTATTAAATAAAACAGCTTTGGGGTTTATATCATTTTGTTCTATATAATTCCTTTTTTCATTTTTTTTACTCTGAGATTCGTTATATTTAATTATAATGGTTGAATTTTGAATATTATTTAATATGTTATTATTATTCCCATTAGTGGTAATATAATTTTCTTCTTCCATATTTATTTATTATTCAAGGTAATTGTACTTCCATTTATGTCTGAAAATACATTATTATTATTCCCATTTACGTTTAAAGTATTGGTTTTAGTAATATATTGATTTGCCCATTGAGGATCTTTTTCTTTTAGTATTTTTTCAAATGCATCTGTTTGCTCTTTAATTTCTTCAAAATTTATTTCATCATCAATTATAGCATCATTTATAAGATTTTTTAGATTTTGTTGCATTTCTAAACTATCAGGATCATTTTCAAAATTTTCAAGTTTTGTTTGTTCACTTTTCTTAGTAAATTTATTTTTAATCCAATTCCAACAAGTTTGAGAGATGTTTTTAACATCTTCATTTCCAGTAATGTTTTTGATGTAATTTACTGTGTTTTGTAAAGATTCTATAATATTATTTAATTCTTCCATTATGATAAAATTTAGATTTTAATAATTGAAAACTGTTAGAAATAAAACTTTATAGCTTAAGAATCAAATATAAATTTTTTATGTTAAAAAAATGTGATTTACTATTTTAATGTGTTAAAAATTTAAATTAAAATTTTAAAAATAAAAAAGACCTAACAATTTATAGAATTATAAACTATTAGGCCTTTAAGATTAAATCAAAAAATATTATTCCTATTTTTTATTTTTTACATGTTTTTCTAACCATTGATCTTGTTCCCAAAGTAAATGTAAAATACTTTCTTTCGAACGATAACCATGGCTTTCTTTTGGTAACATTACTAAACGAACTGTTGCTCCTAATCCTTTTAAAGCATTGAAATAACGTTCACTTTGCATTGGATATGTTCCAGAATTATTATCTGCTTCTCCATGAATTAACAATAAAGGTTGATTCATTTTATCAGCATGCATAAAAGGAGACATCGAATTATAAATATTCGGAGCATCCCAGTAACTACGTTCTTCATTTTGGAATCCGAAAGGAGTTAAAGTTCTATTATACGCACCGCTTCTCGCAATTCCTGCTGCAAATAAATTAGAATGAGATAAAAGATTTGCAACCATAAAAGCACCATAACTATGACCTCCAACTGCAACACGATTTCTGTCGATATAACCAAGATTATCCACCGCATCAATCGCTGCTTTTGCATTATCTACTAATTGTTTTCTAAAAGAATCGTTTGGCTCTTTATCACCTTCACCAACAATTGGGAAAGAAGCATCATCTAATACAACATATCCTCTTGAAACCCAATAAATCATAGAACCATAATATGGATAAATAAATTCATTTGGATTTTTTGTGCTCTGACTTGCACTTGCTTTATCTTTAAATTCTTCTGGATAAGCCCAAAGAATCATTGGCATTTTTTCTTTCTTATTTTTATCATAACCAACAGGAAGATATAACGTTCCAGAAAGTTCTAATCCATCTTCTCTTTTATATTTTATCACTTCTTTATGGACATTTTGTAAACTTTTAAATGGATTTTCAAAAGAAGTAATTTGATTTAATTTGTTACGTCTTAAATTTCTAAAGTAATAATTTGGATATTCTTTCGGAGATTCAATTCGAACTAATAATTCTTTTTTATAAGGATTAAATTTTGAAATTCCTTCAATCTTATCTGTGTATTTTGATTGATAAATTCTCTTCTTTTTTAAAGATTTTAAATGTAATTGATCTACAAAAGGAAATTGTCCATCTTTTGTATGACCATCTCCAGTTAAGAAAACATTATTTTTAATTACAGTTAAAACTCTACTTCCAAATTCATTTCTTTCCGTTACAAATTCTCCTGGATCACTATAAGTATCTTGGAAATTTCTATCTGAGATAATTTTTGCTTTTTGAGAAGCATCTGATGGATTAAATAAATAAGTTTTTGTATTTCTTGTATTCCACCAATAATCATAAGCAATTGCAGTTTTATCATTTGCCCAAACAATTGATTCTCCACGATGAATTGTTTTTAAAAGACTTTTTCCTTTTCCGTTAAAAGGCGCTTCTAATTCTAAAAATTCATCTCTAAATTCTACTTGATTTTTCGGATTTCCTTCATCCAACGCAACTATATAATATAAAGTTGCAGGTTTGTCTGCTCTCCATCGGAATCTTCTTTTTCCTTTTTGAACTGCCATAAAACCTTTTGGAAGATCTTCAATTAAAGGAGTTTCTAAAACCGTTTCTACCTTCTTTGCATCTTTTGTATAAACAGTAGTTTTTGAAGGAAATCTTCTATACGTAACTAAATAAGAAAAAGGTTTTTCTATTGTTTTTACTAAAACATAATTTCCATCAGGAGAAAAATTGATAGAAGTGTACATTCCACTGTCTAACCATTTTTTTTCTGTTCCGTTTAAAGAAATTTGATAGATTTCAGAAATAGCAAGTTGTTCAAAATTATGCTCGTCATTTTTGTTTTTAATTAAATCTTGATATGTTCTGTTTTGTGCTTTTTTTCCATTATTTACAGAAATAGTAGGTCCAACAGGAACAGCATTTTTAGTTTCGATTAAAGGTTTTCTATCACTTGAAACTACTTTTACTAACAGTGAATTTCCATCTTCAAACCAATTAATTACATTTCCTAAGTTTGCATTAACTTTTAAATTTGAAATTTTCTTTGCTTGTTTTGTTTCTACATTAACAACCCAAACTTCTACACCTTTTTTTGTAGTATTTGTAAAAGCAAGATGACGTTGATTTGGAGACCATTTAAAATTTGTCAATTTTGGATTCTGTGGTAATCCTTGAACTTGAATTTCATCTCTATTTTTAGAATTAAGATCTTTAATTTTAATGTTTTTAAAATAAGAAACTCGACTTCCAATATTTGTTTTAGGATCAATTCGTAGACCTCCTAAACGTAATTCTTCTTGAGATAATTCTTCGATAGATTTATAAGAATCTCTATATAAAAGAATCATTTTTTCATTGTCATCATCTAGAAAAACATAGGGAGCTCTAGGAACATCAACTAAATCTAAGATTTCTTTTGGAGGTTTTTGGTAAGTCAAACTTTCTTGTGCTTGAATGCTATTAATTGTAAAAAAAATAAAGCATAAAAAAATAAGCTGTTTCATAATTTTATCATTTTGAATATAAGGGTTTTTTGTATTTATTTTTATAGAGGGTTTATATAAAATTTATTCAATAATCATTTTAATTCAATACACAAAAGTATATTGTTTAAAATGGTAAAAATAGTTTTGTTTATCTCATAGCTAATCGATTCTCAAATATAGAAAAATATTAAAGTAATTCAGCAGATTTTATATTCTTTTCATAAAAAATGATTTTAGGATATTTTTCTTGTAAATTTAAATGAAACTAAAAAAATTAACATTCATACTTAATATTCATGAATAATATTATATATTTATGTTATAATTTTTAATAAAAATACAGAACAGTTTGTTGAAATTAAGAATGAAAAGGAGGGAACTGTAATTGAAAATTAGCATCTGCTTGAAAACAACTTAACAAAAATAATAATGATATTATCCAAACTATTTGTATTAGGACAAGAAATAGAATTGCTCTGGACTGATATGGATTACCACAGAAAAATACGAGATAATGGTAAACCTCTATCTGAAATAATGGGTGGATTAATTACCGTTTGTTTTCCTACAGGAAAAGATTCTGATTTGATTTTAAATTGGATGTCAAAGGAAAGTGAAGATGATACATGGGAAGAAGTAGACAAAATGGAAAAAGGAAAAGTTTGTTTTTATGAAGAAAGTTTTGAAACATCCCCAATTAAAACGTATGAATTTACAGATGCACATTTAATTTATTTTAAAGAGGTTTTTGATTCAGTTGGTACAGAACCAATGCAAACAATTATTACGATTTCTCCAGCAGTACAAAATTATGAAACGGAACTTGTAAAACCATGGAATGTAAGCTGGACTGCTCCAATAGAAAGTAAACCACATCAACCAAAAGAAGATGAAAAGAAAAAAAAGTTTGTGGATTATTACATTACAGACGTCAACGGAAAAAGATTGGAAGAATACGAGGTTGGAGATACAATTGTCTTAAATATCAAGACAAAAAATAGAATTAATGATAAAATTACAATTCATCTTGAAGATAAATCACATGATTATAAATATCAAGGAAAAGTCTTAGAAGATGATAAATTGAAAAATTATATCATTAATAGTGATTTAGAAAAAGTGCAATTAGAAGTAATTATACAATCTTCATAAAAATAGATAATGAAAAATAATTTTAGAGTAGAATTTGAAGATGGTGAAACGAAAACAGCTAATGTTAAAATAAAACCACCGAAAGATATTGTTCAATTTGTTGCAGGAACTACAGATCCTGTGAATATTCAAGGTTTAAAACACCAAGCGAATAAAGATTATTGGAGAGGAACGGATAATTTGTGGAATAGTGTAAAAAACTTAAAACCTCAATATTTAGATCTTCATATCGAGGATACTTTTTTTAGTTGGTCTGGTGATAATAATACGGATGCAAGAACAAAAGCTGCTGAGCGTTTGTTAGATTTACTTTTAAGAGTATATAGTAATTGGACAAAAAAAGAGATTCATTTACATTTAATAGGACATTCGCATGGAGGAAATGTGATCAATCAATTTACAGAATTGATTAGCTCACATAGTGATTTTCCTACATATTGGAAAGTGAAAAGTATCACATATCTTTCAACGCCTTTTTTCAAAGAACAACATCAATTAAATCATGCGAAATTGCATGAAGATTGTAAAATAATTAATGTGCATAATGAATATGATATAACACAGCGTTTTGTTGCCGATTATACACTTAAAAACTTAGAATATTTAATTGATAATTTACAGGATACAGATAAGATTAAAAAAGCTGTTGAGAATTTGCGTGCATTAGATATGAGTGCTTACGAACATCTGACAGATATAAATATTAATAATCATACAGAAGGTCCTGCAATTTGGCGCACAACAAATTTACTTTTAATTGAAATAGAAACAATTTTAAAAGTTGTTGTACAAAACATTGATTTTATTGGGAAAAAAGAAATTGTTTCTCCTGAAAAAACAGAATTTTTAGCAATCATGAATGAATTACTTCAAATTGTTTCAAGAAGTAAAACAACGTTTTTAAATAACAGACAAAATAGAGAAGGAGGTTATGGGCGTTCTGAGTTCTTTGAAGATTTAGAATTGATTGATTTATTAAGACTTGTGAATCGAGTTATCGAAATTCGCACAAATGAGGATGATAGTTATTTATTAAATTTCTTACACAATGTTCTTGCAGAAGAAGAAAATGGACTTTTATTAAAAATCGACGATACTTCTTGGACGCCTGAAAAACAGGTAAAAGGCAAGTTTACAATTGAGGATTTTAATATTACAAAAAAAGATCTTTACCATTCTAGAAATCGAAAATCAAATTTTGAAAGATTTGCTACAGGAATTGAAAATGCAATGAAACGAAATGATGAAAGAACTTTAAAAGAAATTTTAATGCGTCTTGTAAGTCAATTTGTAAATCCTGCTGATGTCGAAAGAATTATTAGTGGAATTGGTTGGTTAGAATATATTATTTTTGGTCAATTAGATGCACAAGCAAAAGAAGTTCGAAGAAATCTAACAGTTTATAATACATTAATTACTGCATATCATGCAGATTTAATCACTGAAGAAGATGCAAATAATGAAGCATTAGAAGTGAAACCTGGAAGTATTCCTTATTTAGCGATGACTTCGCATAGTTTAAGTCATACTTCTTTGTTTGATGATGCAGATTTAAATGTAAGAAAAGCGCTTACAGATTGTTTTTCTTCAGGAAAAAACCCAGGATATAAACCGAAATAATCAGCTAATGAATAATTTTTTAAAAATTTTATTTTGGATTCTAACTATTGTATTTATCAATTTTTTTGGAAGATATTTATTTCTAGAATTTTTTGAAGGTGGTTATAGTTGGATAAAACATTTTTATATTGTTTTGGCTGGAACAATTGGAGCATCTATTTCTATTGCAATATTTTTTCTATTCAATTATTTCATTCATAGAAAAAAACAAATTCATTTTTCACTTAATAAAACCCGATTTTTAATCATGTTTTTTGCAATTATTTTAGCTTTTGCAGGTGAAAGAATTTACTTATTTCTCTCAGACTATTTTTTAATGAACTAAATAAAATAAAAAACCTCTCTTTAATTTAAAGAGAGGTTTTTTTGTTAATCTACCCACCAACTTAGAAATTTTACATGCTTTACAAATGGCTTTTCTTCATTAAAAACAATGTTATTTCTTAGAATTACATTGTTTTGTCTTCGGAATCTTTTATTCATCATTATTTTAAGTTCTTTTCCAATTGGAAAGTTTGCTCTTGAAATTTTACGATAATCTCTTCCTTTTTGTTTTTCTGTAAAATTGTAGTGTTTTTTGTTAACCTTTTTCATTTTGAATTAAATACGATTTGTACTTAAAACAAAGAGCCTTTTTTATATGCCATTTTTTATTTAAAAATAATTTATTGATACAATCTCCAATTCATTTCAAATCCACAAATAAGTCCGAGTTCATAATATTTCCAATAAAAATTAGAATGAATTAGATGTAATTCATCATTAGACAAATCGTTATTTAAAGAAAAAACATAATTAATACTTTCAATGTAATTTCCTCTATACTTAAAATTTATCCCATCTTTATGAGTTTCATAAGCAAAACAATCTATTTTGTTTAAATAGTTTTTTAATTGTTCAAGGTCATTTACAGAAATACCTTTTTCAACTAAAAATTTTTCTAAAGTTGGATTAATATTGTTTCCAAAAAAAGTAAAATGATTAATATCCATTTTTAAAATATCTGAATAATTATTGATGGAATCAATTTCTATATTTATAGAATAAGATTGTAAATAATCATTTGTTGATACATCTGAAATTGTAATTCTAAAAGTAGAATCTTTTTCGAGTTCAAGTGATTTTAAATGCTTTAATTTTTTAATAAACGATACAGTTTCTTCAAAATGATTTTGATTTTTTGCAAAGTTTTCAATCAAATTTTCCTGTATTTTTTCTTTGTAATAATCATTAATTACATCTTTAATTTTTATTTCATAAAAGAACCAAAGAATAACAATTAGAAAAATAGATAGACTACCTAATAGAATTTTCTTTTTCATATTTCATTTTTTCCAAATAAAATGCATTTTTTTGAAAAAAACAATTAAAAAAAGCCATTCAATAAAGAATAGCTTTTTAATTTAAGGATATATTTTTTGGTATAGTTTTGTCAGAATTTGCGATTTCGTTACAAGACTTTTTATCTTATTGGTTTTATTAAAGTTTTTAACTTGAGAATAATAAGTACTTGCAAGTTTTCGATGATTCATTTTTAAAGCATTCGTGGCTAAGTGAAATAAAATTTCATCATCTAAATCTTCTTGATTATAAGGTGTTTTTGAAAAATCTAAAAAGAATTTTTTGATATCAAAAAAAGATTTGATAAATGCTTCTTGTTTTTGAATGTCTTTAGAATGACTAGCTGATTCCGTTAAAACACGATAAACACCTGTCACTTCTGGTAAAAAATGAATTTTACTTTTTAATGAAAAGTATAACCATTGTGGGTAATCTCCCATTTTCCAATCAGTTTTTGCTGGCTGAACTTCTCTATTAAAATCAAGCCATAAATCTCTTTTAAAAAGAGATGTCAATGTAGAGATTTGATTTCTATTTAATAATTCTTCAAAGGAAACTTCAGGAGAACCCCATGAATTTTTAGCAAAACTTTGCGAATTCTGATGAAAATGTTTCACTTTCGTACAAACCATTCCATAATCAGCGTTTTTTTCTAAAAAATCTACTTGTTTTTGAAGTTTTAAAGGGTCAATCCAATAATCATCACCTTCACAAATTGCAATATATGTTCCTTGTGCAGCTTCAAAAACAAAATTAAACGGTTTTTCTCCTATTGAAAATCTATTATAATCTGGAAATAAAAATTTTATATCTAAGTTGCTGTTTTTCTGATACTCTAATAGAAATTCTCTTGAATTATCTGTTGATAAATCATCGTGAATTATTATTTCAAAAGGAAAATCAGTTTTTTGAATTTCAACTCCTTTTAAAAAATCTGGTAAATATTTTGCTTGATTATATGTGATACAACAAACACTTACTTTTGGTTTCATCAATGTTGTTTTTAGCAGAAAACTGCTATTTATAATGTGATTTAATTATTTTGAGTTCTTAATAAAAATCTACAAATCCAATCTACTTCTTCAATTGTTAAATCGTAAAAGAGAGGAAGACAGTAAACTCTTTTGGCAATATCATCTGTAATTTCCAATTCTTTAGAATCTAAATAAGGTAAACTAGTAGCTAAAGAAGGATAGAAGTATCTTCTTCCAAAAATTTCTTTAGCTTTTAAAACTTCAATACATTTTAAAAGTAATTCTTCTGATTCAAATATTATTGGATAATATGCATAATTTTTACACGCATTATCATGCCAAAGAGGTTTTATAGATTTTAAATTTGTTAATTTTTCATCATACCTTTCAGTTAAAAGCTTTCTTTTTTCATGAATATCTTGGATATAATTTAAATTTGCCAATCCCATTGCAGCGTGAAACTCTGAATTTTTTCCATTAATTCCTAAACCTTGAAAATTTTCAGGTCCATTATGACCAAAATTACGCATATAAGCCATCTTTTTTAAAAGTTCAGGATCTTTGGTGAATACTAATCCACCTTCTCCAGAATGAAAAAGTTTTGTTGCATGTAGACTACATGTAGAAATATCTCCATAATTGAATATAGATTCTCCATTTATTTTCACGCCAAAAGCATGTGCGGCATCATATATTACTTTTAAATTATGTTTATCTGCAATTTTCTGAATTGCTTCCACATCACAAGGATTTCCATAAACATGTGTTGCTAAAATTGCTGAGGTATTTTCTGTAATTGCGGCTTCAATTTTTGTAGGATCAATATTTAATGAATCTTTATCAATATCTACAAATACAGGTTGACAATGCTCCCAAACGATACTACTAGTTGTTGCAACATAAGAAAAAGGAGTTGTAATAATTTCTCCTTTTAAGTCTAAAGCTCTAATTGCAAATTGCAAAGCAATCGTTCCATTTGTTACAAATAAAAGATGATTTACATCTAAGTGATCTTTTAATTTCATTTCTAAATCACTTGCCAAAGGTCCCATATTTGTTAGCCATTGACGCTTCCAAATACCGTGAAGTAAAATATCATAATCCTCTTTTGGAGGTAAAAAAGGTTTTGTAACTGGTATCATATTTTTTTTCTTTTAATTAGTGAAAGAGCAATATTTTTGATTTCAAGATATTCAGGTAGTTTTAAAATTTCATAAATTAAAATTGCTAATCCACCACCTGTTATGATTTGTAGTAATAATATTACCCAATTTGAATAGTTGAATAACGTGATGCTCCACATAGTTATTGCAACAAAAATCGAAACTAAAAAACTTGGAATAATATCTTTAATTTGTTCCCAAACATTATATTTAATTAAAGTTGAAGAGTAATAAGTATTTAAGAAATAAGAAAAGAAAGAAATAAGAACTCCTCCCCAAAGCATAAATTTTATTCCATATAAAATTCCAACTACAATTGGTGCAATTGCAATGATTTTTTTAATAATTTCTAGTTTTAAAAATAAATCAGATCTTCCTTTTACTTGTAAAATATTTAAATTGATAGAATGTAAAGGATATAGCATTCCACCAAAACAAATAATTTGTAAATATCCGACTGCAACAAGCCATTTTTCTCCAACAAGGAAAATAATTAATGGTTTTGCAACAGCCACAAGTCCAAGCATACAAGCAAAAGTAATTAGCATTGTAAATTTAATGACCTTTTGATAAGTAGCTTTTAATCGTTCATCATTATCTTGAATTTTACACAAAACAGGATAACTAACTCTTTGTACAATATTTGTCAAATTGCTTGAAAAAATTGTATTGAATTTATCTGCTTGTGTATATTGGCCAAGTTGTCCTGCTGAATAAAATCGACCAATTACGATATAATAAATGTAACGATAAATGGTATCAATAACTCCTGAAATCAATAATTTAGAGCCAAAACCAAATAATTCTTTAAAACTTTTCATAGAAAATTCAAAAGTTGGTCGCCATTTATTAAAAATCCATAGAAATAAAGAAGTTAAAAATTGTCTAGATAATTGTTGTCCAACCAAACTCCAAACTCCGAAATTTTTATAAGCCATGACAATTCCAATCACGCCACTGACACAAGAAGCAATTAAAGAAATTTTAGTTTGTGTTTTAAAATCAACTTCTTTGATTAAAAGTGTTCTTTGTACAATTCCAAATGAATTTATGATTAAAATAAGTCCCATTGCTCTTGTAATTGGAACAAGAATTGGTTCACCAAAAAATCTACTGATTGCTGGTGAAAAAAGAAATAATAGAATGTATAAAATTACTCCTAAAATAAAATTGAAGATAAAAGTAGTATTGTAATCAATGTTTTTTGCATCAACTTTTCGTATCAAGGCATTAGAAAAACCACTGTCTACAATAGAATTAGAAACTGCGATAAATACAGTAATCATCCCAAGAATTCCGAATTCAGCAGGTGTCAAGATATTAGCTAGTATCAAACCAACTAAAAATGTAATTCCAGAGTTTGCAATATTATCAATAAAACTCCAACTTACGCCTTTTACAGCTTTCTGTTTTAAGTCATTCATTTAGGGGTAATTTTTATAAAAGAATAAGTAATTTGCCATTCTTTTTCTTCAAAAGAAAGCAAAATTAGTTATTTTAAAACGAATATAAAGCTTTTTAATTTTAGTTTTTTAACTTAAAATGATTCTGACTTAAATTTAAATTTTAAAGAATAGTTATTCTTAAATACTAAAAATTTGAATGAATGAGATTTAGGTTTGAATTGAAATTTCTATTAGGGGAAGAATTTAATTATATAATAAAAGAAAAGAAGAGATTTTTACTTCAAAAAAGTAAAAGCATATCATAAGGATATGCTTTTTTATTTTAGTTTTTAAAATTTCACTGCTGTTCCAGAAGCTGTAACCATAATCATTCCACCATTATTTCCAATAGTTTCATAATCTAAATCGATTCCTACAACTGCATCTGCGCCCATTCTTTTGGCAATTTCTTCCATTTCACGAAGTGCATTGTCTTTTGCTTCTCTTAAAACTTTTTCATAAGAACCAGAACGTCCTCCAACAATATCTGTGATTCCTGCAAAGAAATCTTTGAAAATATTCGCTCCAATAATGGTTTCTCCTGTTACAATTCCTAAATATTTGTTGATTTGATGTGTCTCTAATGTGTTTGTTGTTGTTAAAATCATAATCTTTATTTTTTTCTAAATGTAAGGAAAATCTAGGATTTACAATGAAAATAGTCTTTTTATAAATATGGTGATGAGGTTAAAAATCTGATTATTAATAAAGTATAGAGTGTGAAAAGATTTTATTATTAGGAGTTTTAGCTTTACTAGGCTTTAAGTCATTTGACCAACAAATTCTAACGAATGAACTTGAAGGTTTTACAGATGAAATTTCTGGAGCAGGTTGGAGATATTTTAAAGATACTTTAGATGATATTGCTATTTATAATAGAGCCATAACAAAATTTGAATTGAATGCATTATATAGAGTAAGTTGTAAAGTAATTCATCCTAGAGAAAATCAAAAAACTTCTGTTGTTTTCCCAAATCCGACAAAGGAAAAGTAGAATTAAATTTAAATCATAATGAAATCAATGTAATAGAAAATGCTTATTTAGTAGATTTCTTAAGGCGTAAAATGGAAGTGAATTTAGAATCTTTATAGAAAGATGGAGCATTAGATTTAAGTGATAATGAAAAAGGAATCTATATGCTTTTCTTAGAAAGTAAAGGGAATAAATAGAGTTATAAAATAGTATTAGAATAAAAATGAGTTAAAAAAAATCCAATTATTTCTAATTGGATTTTTTCTTTTAAAGCTGAAAACTAATTCCAGCATTAATTATTCCTTTATAACCAAAACCACCTTCTGCAAAGAAAGCAATATCATCTCCTAAGCGAATTCCAAGCGCAGTAATTTGAAAATTGACATTTCCACCATTATCACTAATATTATTATTCGCATTTGAACTTGAAGTAAATTCTTCATCTGAGAAAGTATAACCAATTCCTGCTCCAGAATACATTTGAAATAAAGAACTAGAAATATATCGATAATCTGTTTCAAAAGCGATGGTATAACTATTATTTTTTTGTTCACCAGAATTAACTCCAGCTACGATTACATCTTTTTTTAAGCTTTCATAGACAAAAGTTCCTCCAATCATCCAACGATCTTGAGCTGCATATTTATAAGTTAAGAAAATACTTCCTGTAGAACTTTCATTATCATAGGTAATTGTTCCTAAAGAAGCTGGATATGTAATAATTTCAGTAAGAGCATCAATAATTAAATTAGAAGACAAAACTCCATATCCAACACTAATTTGACTTGTTCCTTGTTCTTGTGCATTCATATTTGTAATTCCAAATAAGAATATTAAAGTAAAGATTAATTTTTTCATATTATTTGATTAAAAAGTTAGGAATTTTAATTATAAATCTTTATTTACTATTAAATTTCTTGCTTTATTTCTGGAATCAAAAATGTTTAAGGAATATTTAACGTCTGTATTTTTAATAAAACTTTATTGTTTCAAGAATCGAAAAATAGAATTATGGAATGAAATTCGTTGCCATTCCAAATAAAAAATAGATTAAAATTCTTTTTAAAGGTCGGGAAGAAATGTCCAAAATATTTAGTAATTTGCGGCCACTTAAGGATGATTTCTCTCCTATTTTAAGAAGGAATTGTAGTTTTTATAATTTAAAAAATTTAGTGATGGTATCAGAAAAAATTTCATCAGCTGAAGCAATTGCATTGGAGGATAGATATGGAGCACATAATTATCACCCACTTCCAGTAGTATTATCAAAAGGACAAGGAGTTTATGTATGGGATGCAGAAGGAAAAAAATATTATGATTTCCTATCTGCTTATTCTGCTGTAAACCAAGGGCACTGCCACCCAGATATCGTGGGAGCAATGGCTGACCAAATCCAAACGTTAACTTTAACTTCTAGAGCATTTTATAATGATATGCTTGGGAAATATGAGAAATATATTACAGAATATTTTGGATTTGATAAAGTTCTTCCAATGAACACTGGAGCGGAGGCTGTAGAAACTGCAATTAAACTTTGTAGAAAATGGGCTTATGAAGTTCGTGGAATCAATGAAAATGAAGCAAACATCATCGTTTGTGAAAATAATTTCCACGGAAGAACTACAACAATTATTTCTTTCTCTAATGATGAGGTTGCTCGTAAAAACTTCGGACCTTATACAGATGGATTCGTAAAAGTTGAGTATGATAATTTAGCTGCTTTGGAAGCTGCTTTAGAAAACACACCAAACGTTGCTGGATTCTTAGTAGAGCCAATTCAAGGTGAAGCTGGAGTTTATGTTCCTTCTGAAGGATATTTAGCAAAAGCAAAAGAACTTTGTGAAAAACATAATGTATTATTCATCGCTGATGAGGTACAAACTGGAATCGCAAGAACTGGACAATTATTAGCTGTAAACCACGAAAATGTTCATCCTGATATTTTAGTTTTAGGAAAAGCATTATCTGGAGGAGCTTATCCTGTTTCTGCTGTTTTAGCAGATGATTCTGTAATGAATGTAATTAAGCCAGGACAACATGGATCTACTTTCGGTGGAAATCCTGTTGCTGCTAGAGTTGCAATCGCTGCATTAGAAGTTGTGAAAAATGAACATTTAGCTGAAAACGCTGAAAGATTAGGACAAATCTTTAGAAGTGAGTTAAGCAAATTTGCTGAAGGAAATGATTTTATCACTTTAGTTAGAGGTAAAGGATTATTAAATGCAATTGTTGTAAACGATACAGAAGATAGTTCAACTGCTTGGGATCTTTGTGTGCAATTAAAAGAAAATGGTTTATTAGCAAAACCAACTCACGGAAATATTATCCGTTTTGCACCACCATTAGTTATGAATGAAGAGCAATTAATGGATTGTATCTCAATTATTAAAAGAACTTTTTCTGAGTTTGTGAAATAATAATTTCTACATAAAGAATTTTAAAAGCCTAATCTTAAAAGTGATTAGGCTTTTTTTTATTGAAAATGAACTATTCATTTTTTTCTTGATAAAAAAACGAATCAAAAAAATCAAGACTTTATTTTTTTAATCCAAAATCTACAAAATTTGAAAAGGACTCAAAAAACTCGCTATCGCTCAAACAGTTTCTCGTCTAATCTTTTCAAACTTTTTGATTTTTAAGATTAAAAAAATAGGTCAATTAATTTTCGTTTTATTATAAAAGTTTATTAGAATTTACATTTTATTTACAATTGAAAAGAAATAAAATCCGAAATTCGCGAAATTTTAAACTTAAAAGACATGCAAAAAATTAAATTATTCGGTCTGATAGCCGTAATGTCGATTGTTATGATTTCGTGTGGAGCAAACAAAAAAAATTGTTCAGAAACTTGCGAAAAAGATCATTCAAAGCATAAAGAATTAAGATGTGATCATTCTAAATCAGTTGAAATTAAAGAAGTTGAAACTTCTAGTTCTAAAGATGAAGAATAAAATTTTAAAAGTCTAATCTATTTTGATTAGACTTTTTTGATGAAAACAATTTAGATAAAGAATATTGATATCTTTGCAATCGATTTTATGAGAGAAGTTGTAGAAATAGAAAATAATAAGGAATTAATTGCAAAATTAAAGCAAGAAATTTTTCTTTTAGAAGAAGAATTAAAGCAAGTTTCATTTGAATTAAATGGATTTCAACATGAAATTCGTATGGTTTTACATGAAGAAATTAAACACATTAATTTTTTAGAAAAACTGTATAAAGAACAAAAAAGAGAAAAGAAAGAAAAGCGAAGAAAACAAAAGAAAAAGGGAAAAAACTACACAGAACCTACAAAATTACTATCGAAATCTACTGAAAAGAACGATGATTCTACAAATCAGGTTGTAAAAAAGAATTTAAAGAAGTTGTACAAAGAAAGTGTTGTAAAAGTACATCCAGATAAGTATGCAAATGAAAGCGAAGAAACGCAACAAAAAGCACAAGAATTGACGACTGAATTGAATGATTTATATCAAAAAGGTGATTTGCGAGAATTGGAACATTTATATAATCATATTTTAAGTGGAAATGCTTTTATTTCTGTTCGAGAAGATGTGGAAACAATTGAAAATCCTACTTCAATGGTAAAATATTTACAACATCAGAAAAGCAAAATTGAGGAAGAACTTCAAGAAGAGAAAGAATCACATTTATATTTTGTTTTGAAAAACTATGAGAATCCACTTTCGTATATTTATGAACTGAAAATCTATTTTGAAGATCGAATTATGAAATTAGAAAAGAGAACAAGATTTAAAAAATTAAAGAAATAAATTGTTTTTGTTCAATGAAATCATTTTAGATAATGGAATAGCGATTTTAGAACATAGAAAAGTGGTTTTAGATAACCGATAAGTCATTTTAGAATAAAGAATAGCGATTTTAGAACGTGGAAAAGTAATTTTAGATAACCAATATTTCATTTTAGATTATATAATACACATTTTAGATAATAAAACCTTTAGTTTCTCTACATTTGCTCTCTTAAAAATAAAGTTCCTTTTTATTCTTAAATTTAAATAGAAAAAGAACTGAAATTTCTAAAAATAAAGACATGATTATACCTAAATTACATTATATATCACAAGGAAATACTCCTGAAGAACATCTTGAAAACATCCAAAAAGCTTGTACATCTGGAGCGGAATTGGTGCAATTGTGTTTGAAAAATATTTCGGATAAAAAATTATTGAAAATTGCAACTGAAGCAAGAGAAATCACAGGACATTTTCAGACTCGATTGTTGATTTATGGAAATTATAAAATTGCCAAAGAAATCAAAGCCGATGGTGTACATTTAGATCAACCAATATCGAATTTTAAGCAAATAAGAGAACATTTATATGTTTGGCAAATTATCGGTGGAACTGCAAATACACTTCAGGAATGTAAGTCATTAATCAAAAAAGAAGCAGATTATATTAGTTTAGGACCGTTTTCTCGTAAAGATGAGAACAATTTAAACTTAAATAATTACACCGAAATTGTAAAAGAATTAGATACAAAAACGCCAATTATTGGTTTTGGAGATATCGAAACGAAAGATGTAGAAGATATTTTAGAAACTGGTATTTCTGGAATCGCAGTTTCTGAAGCTATTACGCGCGATTTTAATAGTATTTCAACGTTTCATAAATTGCTGAAATCTTCTTCGATTGACGAACAACGTTATACAATGTAAGGATTAAATAACAGATAAATTAAAGATATTTTGGAGCTTCCTCTGTAGATTTTTTAACTTCATTTTATTTCGTTAAAAATCTACAAAGTCGGGCTTTCCACTATATCTTTTTTGCTTTAAATAAAACAATGAAGAGAAGCAAAAAAGGATGCCGTTGCAATCCCTAAGCCGAACAAAACTAATTTTTCCAGAAGAATTTATGACAAAAAAAGAACCAAAAAGAAATAAAAAACCTTGGCCGACAAAAGATGCAATGACGCAGATTTATGAGAAGAATCTTTGGGGAGGAAATGATTCGGAATTTTATTCTGGTCAAGGTTCACATCAACCAGAAATTGTAAATCCATATGTGAAAGTTGTTTCAGCGTTTTTAAATTCTTTTGAAACTCCGTTGACAGTTTGCGATTTAGGTTGCGGTGATTTCAATGTTGGAAATCAGTTAGTGAAATTTGCAAAGAAATATATTGCGGTGGATATTGTACCAGATTTGATTGCACGAAATCAAAAGATGTTTATTGCAGAAAATTTAGAATTTCATTGTTTAGATATTGCAAAAGACGATTTACCTTCTGCGGATTGCGTGATTCTTCGTCAAGTTTTACAGCATTTATCGAATGCTGAGGTGCAATATATTTTAAAGAAACTTTCGAATTATAAATATATAATACTTACAGAACATATTCCAGAAGGAGATTTTACACCAAATATTGATATCATTTCTGGACAAGGAATTCGGTTGAAAAAGAAAAGCGGATTAGATGTTTTAGTTCCGCCATTTAATTTTAAAATTACAAAAGAAAAACAATTACTTACTACAAAAGATGATTGGAAAGGAGTTATTTTGACTAGGTTTTTTGAGCTATAGATTTTTATTTTAAAAAAGTTTTATGAATTGTGAAAACCCGTAAGGTGTTGTTTTATAGTTTGTTTAATTTAGAATTGTTAATTAAACAAATTAATCATATGTCAAGAATTAGAATAAAACAGTTAGAAATTAAAAATTATCGATCTTTTAAAGAATACCAAATTTTTAAATTTCCGAATGAAGAATATAAAAAACCAGTTGCTATAATTGGATATAATAATTCAGGAAAAACTAATTTAATGAATTCAATTCTTTATGGATTACAAGTAAATTTTGTAAGTAAAGATGCTTTTTCTTTGGATGATTTTCATAATAGAGATATTGATAATATTCCACAAATAACACTAAAAGCAGAAAGTTCACGAGAAAGAAAGTTTGATGGAATAAAGTATGCTTCTTTAACTGGTTACCATCGATTAAAAATTTTTACAGATGGTAATGAAATTGAAGGAAGTAAAATAGAATCTTTAAATCAACTAAATAAAATAGTAAGAAGAGGTGAAGAAGTTGATGATATTAATTGGGATGCCTTTGGAGCTACAAAATATTTCAATATTTTTTATATCAATTTTCATAATATTAAAGAAGAAATTAGTACACAAAAAACTAGTTGGGGAAATTTAAAATCATTTTTGGCTAAACATATCAAAAAAATAGTTGATTCAGATATAGTTATGGATGATAAGAAAAACCAATTTCATCAAGAAATTAATGATAGTACTAACAATGTTATAAAAGATTCTGAATTAGAAAAATTTATCAAATTAATTCAAAAGAACTACATGATTAATTTGAGAAATGATGATTGTAATATTGATTTTGGATTACCAAATTATGAAGATATTTTCTTAAAGATGTTATTTAAAGTTGGTTTAAATGGAAATAAAAGTAATTTAGTTCCAATTGATCATTTTGGTGATGGATATATCTCAATGTTTGTAATGGCAGTAATTCAAGCTATTGCAGAGTCATCATCAGATGATGAAAATTGCTTGTTTTTATTCGAAGAACCAGAAAGTTTTTTACATGAAAATCATCAAGAGTATTTTTATAAAACAGTTCTTTGTAATCTTGCTGAAAAGGGGCATCAAGTAATTTATACAACACATTCAGATAAAATGATTGACCCTTTTGATACGAAAGGAATTATTCGTTTAGAAATGGATGAAAATAATCAAACAGTTAAAAAATATAATGATATTGGTGAATTTAAATATGAAAATATAATTTCGTCTAATTCAGAGTTAAGTGATGAGCCAATTAATATGTTTAGGTTTAATGAATTCATAAAAACAGTTGAACCTAATTTAAGTCGAATGCTATTTAGTAAGAAAGTAATTCTTGTTGAAGGACCTAATGATGTTTTAGTTTATAATCATATAATAAAAGAAAAAGTAAAAGAGATTATACAGAATGATGATTCTATACAAAATATTGAAAAATATGCTGACACATATTTAAACTTTGAAAATATATCAATAGTTTGTCATCACGGGAAAGCAACAGCTTATTATATTATTGAGTTGTGTGAACATTTTGAAATAGATTATTATGTAATAACTGATTGGGATTTTGAAGAAAGAGAATTATCTATAGATCAAGTGAAAAACTTTGATTCTTTAGAAGATTTACAATCAAATGAGATATATACATCAAAAGAATCTACCATAAAAGGAATGATTACTACTAATAGGAAATTAATAGACATGGTTGATGAAAATAATCTGCATTTTAATATTAAAAAGTTAGAAAAAGTGATAGATTATAATTCTGACAGTAAAAATAGTTTTGCTATCTGGAATTTAATTAAAGATGAAAATTTTAATTTTGATGAAAGGTTGTTTCCAATTTCATTAGAAAATTTTATAGGTTTAGATAAATTAAGAGAAAAATATATTGTTATAGATGAAGAAGTAGAAGTTGATAAAACAAAAGTATAAAACAAAAAAGCACAGCCTAAAAACTGTGCTTTTCCTGATAAATTAATTTATAAATAAGTCAAATTGGTTTCTAAATAAAATTTAAATGTTGAAAGTTACTATTCAATATTTTAGAGCTATCTACTTCCAACCATTTATCTAAAACAGTTGCATAAACTTGTCGGAAATCTAAATGATATTTAATGTCTTTATTTCCATCTAAGTTTATCAAATCTGGAGCCTC
Organism: Aureivirga marina; assembly: GCF_015767265.1. Classification (GTDB taxonomy): domain Bacteria; phylum Bacteroidota; class Bacteroidia; order Flavobacteriales; family Flavobacteriaceae; genus Aureivirga; species Aureivirga marina. The sequence continues at coordinate 137,181 of NZ_JADPIB010000005.1, read as the reverse complement.
ATTAAAGATTCCATTTTTCTTTAGATTTTCAGAGATCACAAACATCGGGCCAGCTGTTCCATGATCGGTTCCTCGACTTCCGTTTTCTGACAATCTTCTTCCAAATTCTGAAAAAGTAACAATCAATGTATCTTTAAAATTGTTTCCTTTTTTTAATTCTTCTACGAAAGAAAGCATCGCATCCGAATAATTTCCAAGAAGTTTTTCTTGCTGTTTTTCCTGAAAAACATGTGTGTCAAATCCACTAGTAGAAATATAATAAACAGAAGTGTCTAAACCAGAATTAATCAATTCTGCTGTAGTTTCAAGCTTTTGACCGATATCTGTTTTGGGAAATTCAGTTTTACTTTCATAGGTTTTAGAAGTATTAAAAATATATTTCGCAGAAGATTTCGTTTCTACTAAAGTTTTATATAAATATCCCAAATTATCTTCGCTCAACATTTCGTCAGAAGTATTTCGAATCAGCGAATCGAAATAATGTTCTTTTGTCAATTGATATAAAGAATTCGGATTTTTCAGAGCTAAAGCATTTTTTGCATCTCCTTTTAAAGCCAAAGAAAGTGTAGTATCAATTTCTAAAACTTCATGAGAAGATTGGCAATTTGAATCCAAATAGCGACCAAGCCAACCAGAATCTAAATATTTGTTCGAATCACTTGCTGTGTGCCAAATATCCATTGCTCTAAAATGTGAACGATTTGGATTTGGATATCCGATATTATTCAAAATAGAAACATATCCTTTTTCAAAAAGCTTTTCCATTCCTTTCATACTCGGATGTAAACCAAGTTCGTCTGTGATTTTTAGAACTTCATTTTTTCCAATTCCAATTGTTGGTCTGTTTTTATAATATATGTCATTCTCATAAGGAATTACAGTATTCAAACCGTCATTTCCACCTGAAAGTTGAATGATTACTAATTTTTTATGTCCAGTTAAACTCGGAGAAAACTCTAATGCTTTTAAGAAATTTGGTAAAAGCATTGTAACAGATGCAACTCCTGTAGTTTTTAAAAAATCTCTACGTTTCATTTTTCTTTTCTTTTTTAATTAACACATCTGATATTCTGGTAAGGAAACCAAAACAGTTGCATTTTGTTTTTTATCCAAACTTAAATCTTGACAAATATTTTTTGCGGTTGGACTTAAATCAGGAGTAATTAAATAATCAATTAAATCTGCTTGAGTAAAATCAGAAGTTGCTTCCATAAATCCTTCCCAATTCGTTTCTGCTCTAAGTTTTCTATTTCCTTTTCCACGTCGAACAACATTATCCACATCATCACCTTTTTCATAAAAAGGAATTGCTCCATTATTCAATAGGATAGAAGGAAGTTTTAAACGTAAAGTCAAACTAGAACTATCAATCCATTTTTTTCCACTTGGCCAACCAGCTACGTTTGGAGGAAGAAAAAGAACCTGTCCGAGCATTTTTTGAATGATAAAAGTGGCGTTTTTATTCTGATAGGAAATAGAAAAAGTTCTATGTAATCCTGTTAAGAATTCAATTGGTGATTTGATTTTTGTTCCTACGTTTTCTGTAGCGTAAAACCAATCAGCATTGAAAATATATTTTAAAGTTTCCGTGATATTATAATCAGAATTATAAAGAACATTAGCAATTGCATCAATTTCAGAAGGATTATCATAATCATTTACAAAATAGCGATGCATTTTTGTAGCAATAAATTTTGCAGTTCTTTTATCTTCCAATAGAATATCAATGATATCAGTTCCGTCAAAATTTCCAGTTTTTCCAAAGAAAGTTTTTTCTCCATAATCATGGAATTTTCTTCGAATGACAAATTCACCTTGCTTATTATAATTCCAACCAGTAAAAGCACGAGCGGCTTCTTGAATATCTTTTTCTGTATAATTATCTCTTCCGATAGTGAAAAGTTCCATCAATTCTCTTGCGAAATTTTCATTTGGATGCGATTTTCTGTTTTGTTTATTATTTAAAAAATCAAGCATTGCAGGTTCTTTTGCAACAGCCAAAACCAAATCACGAAAATTACCAAGTGCATATTTTCGGATTGTATTATTTAATTGTTGTGCTTTATCTGATTTTCGAGTTCTACAAGCAAAATGTCCATGCCAAAAAAGCGTGACTTTTTCTCTAAGAAAAGCATCCGAATTTGCAAGTTTTTGAATATATGCAAAATTCAATTTCTGGATAGATTTTGTGATTTTTCTGATTGCTTTTTTCTTTTCTTCTTTTGGTAACATTTGGATATTTTGTGGAATATCAAAGTTTAATTGAAAAGGCTCATTTGCAGTATGCTTTGCAAAAAGAATAGTTACAACTTCTTTTCTAGAAGTATTTTTATATTTTTCAAATATTGTAGGAATACTTCCAAAACCAGCGCGATTGCAAAGGTGTTTAAGTTCTATTTTCTTCATTTTTGGATGTATTTTATTGTTTAATTTTTGGCTTTGAATCCGATTACAGAATTCGTGCCATATTTTAGGACTATCCAAAAAAGAAATGGTTTAAAATAGTAAAGTATTGTTTTTTAAAAATTTATAAAATAAATTAATAATACCAATTTCCAGAAAGAATTTTGATTTCTCCATTGTAAGAATAATATGTACATTCTAAAGCACCTTTTTTATTCTTAGTTGGAATGAATTTTCCGTTTTCAAAAGTGAAGATTTTAGCTTTAAACAAACCATTTATATTATCATAATTACTGGATTCTTGTTTTAGTAAATCAATCATTACAATATCAAGTTTTCCATCTTTATTATAATCACCAAAAATATTATCACAAAAACCAAAACTTCCAAAAGCATAATTGGTTTTTCGATTACTTAAAGACATTACATAATAAATATTATTATTCGTTGAAAGTCTGTCTGTGTTTGGTTTTGCTCTAGAAATTAAATATTTCTCATTTTGGAAACGAATTGTATAATGGTTAAAATCCATTTTATCCAAAGCATCAGAATAATCTGTTTCATTTAACTTAAAATATTCATCCTTTTTAAAATAGAAATTATTGCCATTAAGTGTGATCATCAAATTTCCCCATTCAGAATACAAATATTTTAGATGAATTCTATGTTTAATGTAATCATAAGTTGTATAGAATTTTTTATAATAGCCAACTTGCTGATCTACGATAATTTTTCCTTTTTTAGGATTGTTTAACCAATTTGTAGAAACATTTACAGGAGATTTTACGATATAACATAAATCTTGTTCGTTTTGTTTACAATTTTTAGAAGAATTGTACAGAAAAAAGCATAAAAAAAAGATATAGGTTGTAAATTTCATTTAAAATTTGATTGGCGATGTAATTTTTTGCAAATGTACGTTGAATTCTATTAAAAAAAGGTTAATCTGTGGGAACTTTAAGGTAGTAAATTTTCTTTTTTGTAACTTAGATTTTAACATTTAATAGATTAAAAACAGAAATGTTAAAAAAATCTTTTCTTTCCTAAAATAAAAATTAAAAAATAGGCTTATCATACTAAAATCAAGTTAATTAAACTTTTTTTACAACCAACTTAAGACGACCGGTCATATCTTTGTAATAGAAAATCGAACAACGTTCTTTTCATACAGCAAAAACAAAATTTACTAATTTAATCTATTACAGTAAAAATGAAGAAAGTGAATTTCAAAAACTTAAAGAATGCAGCTATTGTTTTAAGTTTATTTATTGCAGCTAGCTGTAGTAAAGATGAAGAAGTGACTCGCGCAGCCGAGCCGGATACAGTTGAAATTCAAAAATCAACTGAGCAAAGAAAAAGTTCATTAAATGAGTTTGGTTATTCTTCAGTTGAAGAAATGATTCAAGACGGTTGGGAAATAATCTATGAAAGCCCAGAAGATTCAGTTCCTTCTAAGGAAAAAGCAAATAGAGGAAGATTTGTAATTGATCAAAATAAAGAAGCAGCAAAAGTTCCTTTTACAATTCAACATTTGAGAGAATTAGGATATAGACCTGATACAAAATATGGTTTAAATGCTTTAAAAGAAATATTTAAACAAGAGTATACAGGGAAAATTCCAGATGCAATTTATTTTTCAGAATCAGAATATTTAGGAGATGTGAAATTTCCAAATGTGACAGATTTCTTAAAAGTAAAAACAGATGTGGTTGTAAGAGAGCCAATTATTACAGTAAAAGCTATTGAAGCTCCAATGCCTTCAGATGTTACAACTTTTGAGTTAGTAAATGAAGGAAAAGAAGAAGCAAATATGAGTTCTACTTATACTTATACAAGAGGACATGTTTCAAATTGGAGTGTAACAGCAAGTGGATCACTAACAGTTGGAGCAAACGTAAGTGTTGGTATCGAAGGGATGGCAACAGTTGGAGCAAATGTTAGTGTGACAGTAGGAGCAAGTGGAACAAAAGGAGGAAACAAATCAGAATTAACAAGTGTTTCTGAGCAAGTAAGTGCTGTTGTTCCGCCAAGAAGTAAAAGAACTGTAATGATTATCGCAGATAGAAAGAAAAGCGAAGTTAAATATAAAGTTCCGATGGATATTAAAGGAGTTGTAGGATTGACAAAATATAAAAAATTCGATGACGATTATATCTGGGGACAAGATGCTAGTAAGATTCAAAATAGCGAAATCGCAGAAGAAGGTGTAGCTGGATTAGTTTTGCATTTAGGTGTAAAAGCTGTTGTATCTCCAGCAGAGCCTTTATAAAAGAACATTCAAACACAAATCCAATTAAAATTCGTGTATAGTTTTTAGGAATGTAGAATGGAAAAAGTTCTACATTCTTTCTCGGAGTTTTTTTAATCTAATTTTAAGACGACTGGTCATATTGAAGTCGGTGTTCAAAATCAATCTTTTGATTATTATTTCCAGTACCATTCATAAATCTAATAAAACTAAAAAAATGAAAACTCTAGTAAAATACACAAAGAAAAGTCTATTATTACTATTTACAGCAGCTGTTGTGGTTGCTTGTAGTAAAGACGAAGATGTACAAAAAGAAGCATTCGAACCAGATAATACAGTGTTCAATGGAACTCCTCAACAAAAAAGAACAACATTACAAGATTTAGGTTTCAATTCTGTTGAAGAAATGGTTGATGATGGTTGGAACATCGTAGATGATGAAATATTTATAGATAGAACAAAACAAAGAAGTCAAAATAATGGGCAAGTTACAGCCTCAGTTGATGGAGATGATAGTGTTTTATTTACGATTACACATTTAAGACAATTAGGATTCCAACCAGATAATAGTGCTGGAAAAGATGAAATTAAAGAATTATATAGAAAAGATGGAAAAAAACCAGATGGTATTTCTTTAAATTCTGGAGAAAATATTTCCTCTGTAGTAAGTCCAAGTGTTAGTGAAAGATTAGGATTATCTAGTCATGTAAGAATTAAAGATCCAGTGGTAACTGTTGAAAATTTAGATTTACCAATCCCATCGGATGTTACATCTATAGAATTGGTGAATAAATCAGATCAAGAGTCGACAATGTCATCTTCTTATAGTTACCAAAGAGGACATTCTAAAAGTTGGAGTGTAACTCTTAGTGCATCTTTAACAATTGACAGAAAAGTAAATATTGGAATTCCTGATATTGGAGGAGCTGAAGCTTCTGTAGGAATTACGGTTGGAGCTTCAGGAACTACTGGAGGAACAACAGATGAAACAACGACTTTGAGTGGTTCTGTGACAGCTACAGTTCCACCAAGAAGTAAAAAAACAATTGTGATTGTTGCTGATAAAGTAAAAAGTGAAGTAACTTATAAAGTTCCTGTGAAAATAGATGGATTAGTTGGAGTAAATTATCCAGATAGAGCAGATGGACATTATTTCTGGGGATTATATGCAAGTAATTTCCAAAAAAGTGACATCGTAGAGGAAGGAGTTGCAAGCTTAGTAACAAATATGGGAGTAAAAGCGGTAGAATCACCTGCTGTACCTCTTACAGATGAAGAATTAAATGCACCGAATCAATAAATATTCGTGTATAGTTTTTAGGAATGTAGAATGGAAAAAATTCTACATTCTTTCTCGGAGTTTTTTTTTAATCTAATTTAAGACGACTGGTCATATTGAAGTCGGTGTCAAAAAACTACCCTTTTGATTATTATTTCTAATACCATTCATAAATCTAATAAAGCTAAAAAAATGAAAACTCTAGTAAAATATACAAAGAAAAGTCTATTAATACTATTTACAGCAGTTGTAGTAGTAGCATGTAGCAAAGACGAGGATGTACAAAAAGAAGCATTCGAACCAGATAACACAGTGTTCAATGGAACTCCTCAACAAAAAAGAACAACATTACAAGATCTAGGATTCAATTCTGTTGAAGATATGGTTAACGATGGTTGGAACATCGTAGATGATGAAACATTTGTAGATAGAACAAAACAAAGAAGTCAAGATAATGGACAAGTTACAGCTTCAATTGATGGAGATGATAGTGTTTTATTTACAATTAAACATTTAAGACAATTGGGATTCCAACCTGATAACGGAGCAGGAGTAGATCAAATTAAAGAATTATACAGAAAAGACGGGAAAAAACCAGATGGTATTTCTTTAAACTCAGGAGAAAATATTTCAGGAGTTGTAAGTCCAAGTGTTAGTGAAAGATTAGGATTATCTAGTCATGTAAGAATTAAAGATCCAGTGGTAACTGTTGAAAATTTAGATTTACCAATTCCATCTGATGTTACATCTATAGAATTGGTGAATAAATCAGATCAAGAGTCAACAATGACTTCTTCTTATAGTTATCAAAGAGGACAAACAAAAAGTTGGGGAGTAAAAGTAAGCTCTTCTTTAACAATTGGTAAAAAAGTAAATATTGGAATTCCTGGAATTGGAGGAGCTGAAGCTTCTGTAAATGTTTCTGTTGGAGCTGAAGGTTCAACAGGAGGAACAGAAAATGAAACGACTACTTTGACTGGTTCTGTAACAGCTACAGTTCCACCAAGAAGTAAGAAAACAATTGTTATTGTTGCTGATAAAGTAAAAAGTGAAGTGACTTATAAAGTTCCTGTAAAAATTGATGGATTAGTTGGAGTAAACTATCCAGATAGAGCAGATGGACATTATTTCTGGGGATTATATGCAAGTAATTTCCAAAAAAGTGACATCGTAGAGGAAGGAGTTGCTAGTTTAGTAACAAATATGGGAGTAAAAGCGGTGGAATCACCTGCTGTACCTCTTACAGATGAAGAATTAAATGCACCGAATCAATAAATAAAATTAGTTTGTAGTTAAGTTAGTTAGGATTAGTTTAAAAAAGAGCAATGTTTTTGGCATTGCTCTTTTTTTGTTAGAAAATATTTTAAAAAATATCTTTTGCAGAGTTCTCAAAATCAATAATATTATCTTCTATTTTCCTAGAGCTAAATCTATCCAATTCCTTCATCATAACAAACAAACTCTACAATATTTGATTCAGGATCTTTGACGAAAATAGATTTCCATTTAGTCCACTCAAAAACTTCTGTTATATATTCAAGGTTATTCTCTTCAAAGAAGTTCAATAAATAATTATAGTCTTTTTTATCAATTTCAAGAGCAAAATGGTGTAAAGTACTATTCAATGTTTTTATGTTTCCAAACTTTTCATTGAAAGCATTTAAGTTAGATTTAGCAAATAATGCTAGAGTTTGATGATGTCCACCATAACCATCGGCAATTTTGAAAAAACAATAATTTTCAGATGCATTTATTAATTCAAGTCCAATAGTTTGACTATAGAATTTTTTCATCAATTCCATATCTTGAACTCTTAATATTATTTCTCCTAAGCCTTTAATTTTATTCTTTATCATATTGTTTTTTAAGTTTTCTATATTATTTTATTAATGAAAATCATGTTGCAATTTATCATTTCTATTTTTTGATAAATTTTACTCATTTTTTATTTTATTCTAAAACTAAATATTGGATAATTAAAAATAATCATAGCTGCCACCAAATATAAAAGCTTTTTGCCTAAAATTTAAAATAGAAATAATAAAAAGTATTCACTCATAAAAACAAAAAACGACACAAAGAAAATCTATGTGTCGTTTTAATATATTTTGTTTTAATTTTTAAATTTTATCAGGATCAATATCGTCGATATTTTCAAAATTCTCAGCATCAAAATTTCCTAGTTCATCATCGAATTCGTCAATTCCAGGAATAGAAGAAGTAAAAGGATCATGTTGCGATTTATCCGCTTTAAATTCTTTTTCAGGAGCTTCTTCAGGAACCACACCAAAAGCTAAAGCAATTTTTGGTAATTCTATGTTTTCAGAGTTTTCTTTAATTTCTTTTACTTCAATGAAAAAAGCCCACATTGAAAAGAAATCATACACATAAATCAATTTATCATTAACACTTTTCAGCTCGTCTTGAATCTTTAAATCTCGCATTTCAGGCTTGTTTAAATCATCCGACATATTGATTAAAGGAATCTCATCTCCTTGATTCCATTCATTATCTGTTCTAAAAAATGAAGCCATTTCTTGCCCATTAAAATCAAAACTATTTGCTAATGTTTTGTGTAAATCTTCTAATGAAGTTGCTCCGTCAATTAAAATGTCTCTAAAAACATCTTCTGTAACATCTAATATGGCTCTTATTTTATATATCATGATTTCTTTATTTGGTAATACAAAGCTATTACATAATGTTGAATTAATACGTATTTTTGTGTAAAAGATTTATACATGAATAAAAAAGAAATACTAGAAAAACTAAATGAGTTAACTCCTAAAACTTTAATGGAAACTTTGGAAATTACCTATACGGATGTAGGTGAGGATTTTGTAGAAGCAAGTATGCCAGTTAATTCTAGAGTGCATCAACCTTTAGGATTATTACACGGAGGCGCAATTGTTGCTTTGGCGGAAAGTGTAGGAAGTGCAGCTTCTTACATTTTTGTAAACCCAAAAGAATCTGATGTTCGTGGAGTAGAAATTGCAGCAAATCATGTGAAAAGTAAACGTGAAGGAACAGTTCGTGCAATTGCAAAAATTATTCACAGAGGAAGAACAACACATTTATGGCAAATTCGAGTTGTAGATGAAGAAGAGAACTTAATCTCTTTATGTAAATTAACGAATATAGTTTTACCAAGAAAGAAATAAATGAAACGAATAGTATTTAAAACTTTAAAAGTGATTTTAGTAATATTTATTATATCGATTATCGGTTTGTTGATTGCGTTTTATCGTTTTTCTACACCAAAACCAGATAAAAAAATAAAAGAAGATTTTAAAGAATTAGGTGTAAAACCTAAAATCGAATATCGCACTTTTAAAGATTTTAAAGTTCGTGAGATTTATATAAAATCAACTTCCGAAGAAAAAAATGTTCCAACTGTTGTTTTTGTGCATGGAACTCCAGGAAGTGCAACAGATTTTACAAAATATTTAACCGATTCGACTCTAAGAAGTAATGTAAATATGCTTGCTTATGATCGTGTTGGTTTTGGAATGTCAAGTGCAGGAGAAACTCAAAATTCTATTGCATTTGATGTTTCTTTATTGGAAGAATTGGTGAAAGATTTAAATCCGAAAAATACTATTTTAGTTGGATATTCTTATGGCGGACCAATTGTTTTAGCAACTAAAGAAAAATTTAAAGATATTGTTCTTTTGGCACCAGCAGTTCATGCAGATGTGGAGCCAATGCCAGCAATTTTAAATGTTTATAAATGGGAAGGAACACGTTGGATGGTTCCTAAAATTTGGAAATCGGCTGCGATTGAAAAAATGTCACATAAAGATGAATTAAGAAAATACGATTCACTTTGGGTAGAACAAAAATCGCCAATTACTGTAATGCAAGGAAAAGGTGATAGAATTGTTCCTTATGAGAATACTTTATATTTGGAAGGAAAATTTCCAAAAGAGCAAATTTCGATTATTACTTTGGGAAATGCAGGTCATAGTTTAATTTGGTCAAGATTTAATGAGATAAAACAAGAATTGTTGCGTATTATTGCAAAAGGAAATAAATCTGTAGACTAAACATATTTAAGTCAACATAATTATTTCAAGAGAAATTTTGAAGGAAAATGAATAGAGTTGAAGAAATAATTAAGCAAAATAAACCATTTGTAATTTATAGAAAATCTGGTGAAGAAATGAATACTGTTTTTTCGCAGCATACAGATGAGATTCATTATGTAGAAGATTTTACAGAAAATGGATTTGTATTTGCGCCTTTTGATTCTTCTGAAAAAACTATTTTATTTCCAAAAAATAAAACAGAAATTTTTCAATTTAAAGCAAAAAATAAAAATCAAACATCTCCAAAAGAAATTCATTTTGAAACAGATGATTCAGGAAAAGAATTTCATATTTCTTTGGTGAAAAAAGGAGTTTCTACGATTAAAACTGGTGTTTTTGAAAAAGTAGTTTTATCTCGAATTGTAAAGAAAAAAATAGAAGAAGAGCCGTTTAAATTATATCAAAAATTATTAGAAAATTATCCTCTGGCGTTTGTTTATATTTGGTATCATCCGAAAGTTGGATTGTGGTTAGGAGCAACTCCAGAAACACTTTTCAAAGTGAATGAAACAAAATTTTCGACGATGTCATTAGCTGGAACAGCTTTAAATGATGGAAATCCAGATTTTACTTGGGGGAAAAAAGAAATAGTAGAGCAAGAGATAGTTACAGATTTTATACTTCAAAATTTAAAATCTGCAAATGCATCTGAAGAACAAACTTATTTAGAAAATATTACAGTTTCAGATCCTTTTACAAAAGAAGCGGGAAATATAAAACATATTTGTTCTATTATAAAAGGAGAAATTACAGAAAAAAAGCATTTGGGAAAAATAATAGAAACATTACATCCGACACCTGCTGTTTGTGGAATGCCAAAAGAAATTTCCAAAGAATTTATACTTCAAGAAGAAAATTATAATCGAAAATTTTATACAGGATTCTTAGGAGAATTAAATTTAAATCAAAATACAGACTTATACGTGAATCTTCGTTGTATGGAAATTGAAAAAGAAATTGCAAAGATTTATGTTGGAGGAGGAATTACAGATGGAAGTGATGCAGAATTGGAATGGAAAGAAACTGTGAATAAGAGCCGTACAATGTTAAAAGTTATCTCTTAGCGTATAAAAAATTAATTTTTAGTTAAATAAAGCTTAATTTTTGTATTGACGAAATAATATTAGTAATTTAATTATTGTTAGAAAATTAATCTTCGGAATGATTTATGATGAATGAATTACATAAAATATTATGTTATGAGTAAAAATATCCTTTTAAAATTCAAAATTGCAATTGCAGTGGCAATTTTTCCGATTTACGCTTTGACATCGTGGGTTATTATTAGATATTTTCATGATTCTAACAGTTTAGAAGAGAAAATTACTTCTTATCATTCGATGTTTTTGAATAGATTTACTTCTTTAGATACTATCACAATGTTATCTGTTTTCTTGTCTTTTGCAGCAATTGTGCTATTGACACAAGCAAGACCAATTCACAATAAATACTTGGCAACATTAAAATATTCTATCTTTGGACTTTGTGTTGTGAGCTTACTTTATACTTTTTGGGGAGCTTTTTAATTTAAATATTCCTAATAAAAATTGCTTTTATTCAAAATCTTCATTTTTTTTATCTAGATATCAAATTATTTAGATAATTTTTTATTCTTAATGTAAAAAAAAAGTATTTTATTTGTAGTTTTATGGTTATAAAATTATCATGTAATTATTGTGAAAACAATGAACAACGGATTTATATTTAAGTGATAATTTATAGAATCCTCTTTTATTTTTTTAAATTCTGATTTTCAAAAAATAGAAGAGTAAAAAACAGAAAACATTTATTAAATATATCTATTATGAAAAAAAAGTACGTTTTAATTTTAGCCTTATTGGTTAATTTTATGGCATTCTCACAGATTACTTTTACCGATGCCAATTTTGAAAATGCTTTGGTAAATGAGATTTGTGTTGATACTGACGGAGATGGAATGGCCGATGCCACGGCCGACACAGATTTAAGTGGAGATATTTCAACTGCCGAAGCACAAGCGATTACTTGGTTGGAAATTGTAAACCAAGATATTACTAACATTGATGAAATTGATGAGTTTACAAACTTAGAGTATTTAAATTTATCAGATAATGATATTCCTGCTGCTGATTTCTCTTCAAATACTACACTTACAAATTTAAGATTATCTTCAAATAAATTTGCAAACATTGATTTATCTGCTTTAGTTAATTTGGAATATTTATATGTAGGATTTAATCAACTTACAGATATTACATTAGGAAACTTCACAGAATTAAAAACTCTTTCTTTACCAAATAACTCTTTATCAACAATTGATTTAAGTGATTTTGATAATTTATTAAAATTAGATATTTCTCAAAATGAATTAACTACAATTACTTTAACGAATTTAGTTGACTTACAAGAATTAAGCTTATTTGGAAATGCTCTTACAACAATTACGTTAACTAATAATAATGCTTTAAATAGATTAAATCTAAAAGAAAATCAGTTAGCATCTGTAAACTTAGCAAATTTAACTGGTTTGGTAGAATTGGATTTAAGTTCTAATCAACTTGTTAATGTGAATTTAGCAACAAATACAGCTTTAAATAAATTATCAATCAATGATAATCAATTGACAAATGTTACAGTTACAGGATTAGCTGTTTTAGAAGAATTATACCTTTCTTCAAATCAAATTTCTACAATAAATTTAAGCTCAAATCCAGATTTAAAGAATTTAGGACTTGCAAACAACAACTTAAATACATTAGATTTATCAAGTAATCCTGCATTGATTAGTTTAGGAGTTTCTGAAAATAATTTAGCTGTTTTAGATTTATCTTCCAATCCAGTTGTAGAAACAATTTATGCAGATGAGAATAACTTAACAAATATCAATGTTACAAACTGTACAGTTTTAGAAAGATTATATGCAAAAGATAATCAATTAGCAGCGATAGATTTAAGTAATAATACAGCTTTAGAAATTTTAAATTTAAGAGATAATTTCTTTGTTGCTACGAGTGTTTTAGATTTAACAAACAATATAAATCTTGAATATTTAAACTTACAAGGAAATAACTTTACAAATCTTGATTTAACACAAAATGTTGCTTTAGAAGAATTAATTTTAAGAGGAAATGCTTTTACAACAATTGATTTATCAGCAAATATCAACTTAAAATTTGCAAATTTAAAAAGTAACGATTTAACAGATATTGATTTAACAAACAATATTAATTTACAAATGCTAGACATTGCATTTAATGAATTATTAGCATTAGACGTTTCTGCAAATACACAATTATCTTCTTTATTTATGAATGATAATGACAACTTAACTACTCTTTTTATCAAAAATGGAATTCAAGTTGATTTTGGTGATGATGCAGATGGTTTAGAAGATTTATCATTAATTTATGTTTGTGCTGATGAAGCAAACTTAACATATTATGAAGGATTAGTTTTAAGTCAAGGATATACTGATTGTTCTGTAAATGATTTTTGTTCTTATGATCCTTTAAGTTCAACATATAAATTACAAGGAAATGTTAGTTATGATTTTGGAGCTGATGGATGTGATGCTACAGATACACCTGCAGAATTCTTAAAGTTTGAAATTACAAATGGAACAGATACTTTCTATTTATTAGCAAATCAATTAGGAAACTACAATATTCCTTTAGAAGCAGGAACTTATACAATCACACCAATTGTTCCAAATACAACTTATTTTGAAGTAACACCAACAGATGCTACAGTTACTTTCCCTAATGCAATTGGAGATGAGATTACAGAAAATTTCTGTATTACGCCATTAGGAGATTTTGATGATTTTGAAGTTACAATTGTTCCTTTGACAGTTGCAAGACCTGGAGCAAGAGCGAAATATAAAATTATTTATAAAAATCAAGGAACTACTTCTTTTACAGGTGATTTAAACTTTACATATCAGTCAAACTTAATGACTTATGATACAGCTGATACAGCACCAGATAGTAATACAGGAGGAGTTATTCAATGGAATTTAGTTGATTTTGCACCATTCTCAACAGGAGAAATTACAGTAGAATTTATTTTAAATACTCCAACAGATGCTACAAATCCTGTGAATCAAGGAGATATTTTAAATTATACTGCGGATATGGTGGATGGAACTTCAGCAAACGTTGCAACTTTTACTTTAGCACATGAAGTTCAAAATTCTTTTGATCCAAATGATAAGAGATGTTTAGAAGGAAAAAATATTGGAATTGAGCAAATCGGAGATTATTTAACATACATGATTCGTTTTGAAAATACTGGAAATGCTCATGCATTAAATATTGTTGTAGAAGATGTTATTGATGTTTCTAAATTTGATATTTCTACATTAAGAACAATCGATGCTAGCCATACTTGCCAAACATTTATTGAAGGAAATTTAGTGAAATTTGTTTTTGATGATATTTTATTACATTGGGAAGATGATAAAAATGATGGATATGTAGTGTTTAAAATCAAAACATTAGATACATTACAAATTTCAGATGTAATCGAAAATACTGCAGAAATATATTTTGATTACAATGAAGCAATTGTAACAAATACAGCACAAACTACAATTGGAACTTTAGGAGTTGATAATTTAGATTTAGATACTTCCATTGCTGTATATCCAAATCCAGCTTCTAATGTAATTCACATTAGTGCTGATAATAACTTAAAAGAAGTTTCTATTTTCAACGTTTTAGGAAACGAAGTTTATAGAAATTCAATTGAAAATTCGACATTAAAACAATCAGTTTCTTTAGAAAATCTTACTTCTGGAGTTTACTTTATTAAAGTGAAATCTGTAAAAGGTAATTTTTTAGATAAACTGATTATTAGATAAACTTATTTTTCTATTTAATTTTAAAAAGACTATCAGTTTTAAATTGATAGTCTTTTTTATTTGAAATAAAGAATTTTCTTAGGAAAGTTAAATTTCTTTAGGATTGTTTTAAAAAGATTTAGTAAATTTCTTAATACCAGATAAAGAAGAAGTCAAAATCTTAAAGAAAAAGGGATTTTAAAGCTTTAAAATTTTGTTAAAAACAAAAGAACGCCAATTTCTCCTAGATTAAATTATAATGCTTTGATAAATAAATGTAATTTTGTCGACGCTTCTTTTTAGAGGTATTAATGTTTAATAGATTTTTTGAAAATAGATATGGAAAATAAGGAAAATAAAGAAGATTTTTATAAAAAATTAAAGACAAAATTAGACGAAACGACAACATTTCCTGCGAAATACATGTTTAAGTTTATTGCTCCAGGAGATGGAAAACAAATAGCTGAAATTGAAGCAAAATTCAATCATATGGGAGCTGTTATTAACACAAAAAAATCTAAAACAGGAAAATATATCAGTATTTCTATTGTTGCGAATATGAAAAGTTCGGATGAAATTATTACGAAATATAAAGAACTAGAAGGAATTGAAGGAATTATTTCTTTATAATAAAATATTTTACGTTTTCCTTCGTACTATTTAATAGTAAACTTAAAAGAAAGTAAAAGTTTTAGGTTGAAAATAATAGATGAAATATAAGATTAAGTGAAAAAATATTACAAGCTTCAATTTTTTTTATAGAAAGGTTGAATAAAAAGTGATAATTTGCAATTTATGTTAATGAATTTTTACTTTTGTATTCTATCAAAAATAAGCAAACTATGATATTAAAAAGACTTTGTATCGCTACTTTTTTAGCATTATCAATTTCTGCAACAGCACAAGAATTAGAGAATAAAGAATTATTTACAATAGATTCTAAACCTATATATACAAGTGAGTTTTTAAGAGTTTTTCATAAAAATTCGAATGTTGTAAATGAAGAAAATAAAAAAGATGTAAAAGAATATTTAGAGCTTTTCATCAATTATAAATTAAAAGTAATTCAGGCTGAAGAAAAGGGATTAGATACGCTTTCTAATTTTAAAAGAGAATTTAAAAAATATAGAGAGCAATTAGCAGAACCTTATTTAAAAGATACGAAAGTTACAGAACAATTAGTTCAGGAAGCCTATAATCGTACGGTTCAGGAAGTTAATGCAAGTCATATTTTAATTTTAGTAAAACCAGATGCTTCTCCACAAGATACTTTAAAAGCATATAATAAATTAATAAAAGCTAGAAAAGAAATTTTAGCTGGAAAATCATTTGAAACAGTAGCAAAAAAATATTCAGAAGATCCTTCTGTAAAAGAAAATGGAGGAGAATTAGGATATTTTTCAGCGTTTAATATGGTATATCCATTTGAATCTGCTGTTTATAATTTGAAAGAGGAAGATGTTTCGATGCCTTTTCGAACAAAATTTGGCTATCATATAGCGAAAGCAAATAAGTTCAGAAATTCAAAGGGAGAAGTGGAAGTGGCACACATTATGATAAAGAATGAACTGCCAGATGCAAAGACTAAAATTGACGAGTTGTATAAGCAAATTAAAGATGGTGAAGATTTTGGTTATTTAGCGCAAAAACATTCGGATGATAAATTTAGTGCTAAGAATAAAGGATTACTTCCAAAGTTTGGTTCAGGGAGAATGTTAGAATCTTTCGAAAATACTGCATTTTCTATGAATGAGCCTGGAAAAGTATCGGAGCCATTTCAAACACAATATGGTTGGCATATTGTAAAATTAATCAAGAAATATCCAGTTCCACAATTTGAAGATTTAAAAGACTTTTTAAAGACAAAAATTGAAAGAAGTGATAGAGCTCAAATTGTAGGAAATACGGTTTTAAATAGATTAAAAAAGCAATATAAAATCCAAGATAATTTTGAGCAAGTTGCTAATTATACAAATTGGAGAGAACGTAAAGGGAATTTCAAGTCGATTTTAGTAATCAATGACAAAAATATTTCAGAAGATATTTATTACAAATATTTGTATAAAACTAGACAACAAAGTAATAGAACTTCCTTTGATCGATTTAAGAATAAGCAAGTCACAAATTATTTCAAAGAAAATTTACATTTGACAAATAAAGAATTTGCTGGAACAATTAAAGAATATCGTGAAGGATTATTATTGTTTGATTTATTACAAAAACAAGTTTGGGATAAATCTGAAAAAGATTCGATTGGTTTAAAGACATATTTTGATACACACCAAAATAAATACCAATGGGATGATAGAGCAGATGTGATTATTGCAAGTTCTACGGATGAAGCGAAAATTAAAAAGGTAAGAAAAGCATTAAAGAAAAATCAAGACATTGCAAAATTGAAAGATATATTTAATGCAGATAAAAACTCTATTGTTTTATTCAAAGAAGGAACTTTTGAAAAGAAAGAAGGAGTTTTACCAGAGAAATTAAAGTTTAAAAAAGGAGTTTCAAAAGTATTAAAAGAACATAAAAATCAATTTGTTGTTGTTTTTGTAAAAGATATTTTAAAAGCATCACCGAAAAAGATGGAAGATGTAAGAGGGCAAGTAATTAGTGACTACCAAGGTTATATCGAAAAAGAATGGGTGGATAATTTAAGAAAGCAGCATGAGATTGTTGTAAACAAAGAAACCCTTCAGGAAATTATAAATCAAGAAAAGAATAAATAGTGTTTAAAAGAATAGTATTTTTCATTTTTATAGGTATTTTTGTTTCTTCTTGTAAATATTTAAGTTTAAAAGAAGAAGATAAGAGAGAATTTGTAGCAAAAGTTCATGATAAGTTATTGTATAAAGATCAATTAGTGGAAGATTTACCAGCTAATTTATCCAAAGAAGACAGTATTTTATTTGTGAATAGTTATATTAATGAATGGGCAAAGAAACAGTTATTGCTAAAAAAAGCAGAAACGAATTTAGAAGAAGAATCGGAAAAATATGATCGATTAGTTCGAGAATATCGTGAGGATTTATTTATTAATTCTTATAAAGAAGCTGTAATTGCACAAGAATTAGATACCATTGTAACAAACGAGCAAATCAACTCTTATTTTGAAGAAAATAATAGAAATTTCAAGTTAAATGAAGCTCTTGTAAAATTGAAATACATTAGTTTTGGAAACGATGTAATTAATAAAGATGAATTTGTAACCCTATTTAAGTCGAGTAAGAAACAAGATTTAGATAGTTTATTAACGAAAAAACTGGAATTTAACTATTATTTTTTAAATGATTCAGCTTGGATAAAACTATCGGATGTTTATAAAAAAATTCCTTTTTTAAGAAAGAAAAATAAAGAAGGAAAAATAATCAAAAAAGAAAGTTTTATCGAACAAAAAGATTCTTTAACAACGAATTTAATATATATAAAAGACGTATTGGAAAGAAATAATTTAGCACCAATAAGTTATATTAAACCGACAGTAAAGCAAATCATTTTGCAAAAAAGAAAGCTAGAATTATTAAAAGAAATCGAAGAAACATTATTTGATGATGCACGAAAGAACAAACAATTTGAAATATACAAGCAAAAAAATGAATAGAAATATTTTATTTATAGCATTTATGCTATTTATGTACATTGCTAACGCTCAGAATGGAAAGCAGAAAATTGATGGAGTTGCTGTAGTTGTTGGTAAGAATATTGTTTTAGATTCTGATATTGAGAAATTTAAACTTGAATTAGAACAAAAAACGGAAGGGAAAATAAAAATTACAGATTGTGAAATGTTGGAAGAAATTATGAAACAAAAACTTCTTGCACACCATGCTGTTATTGATAGTGTACCTGTAAATAGTGAAGCAATTGAATCAGAAGTTACTCGTAAAATAGATTATTTAGCTGGGCAATTAGGAGATGCGCAAAAAGTTGCTGAATATTACGGATTTGATGATGAAGCAGATTTAAGAAAAGAATTATTTGAAATTCAAAAAGAACAAACATTAATTCAAGGAAAAGAAAGCGCAATTGTTGAAAATTTAGATGTTACTCCTGAAGAGGTAAACAATTTTTACCAAAACTTAGTGAATGAAGATGCAGTTCCAGAATTTGGAACGGAAATCGAAATGGCACAAGTTGTTGTTTATGTACAAACTCCTGTTGAGGAAGAAACTAGAATTATCACAAAATTAAAACAATACAAAAAAGAGGTTGAAGAAGGAGCAAGTTTTAGAACAAAAGCGATTTTATATTCTCAAGATCCAGCTGTAACACAACAACCTGTTTATACAATTACAAAAGAATCTCCTTTTGTGAAAGAATTTAAAGAAGTTGCTTTTAGTTTAGAAGAAGGAGAAATTTCAGATCCTTTTAAAACAGTTTTCGGATATCATATTATTCAAGTTGCTAAAATTAGAGGTCAAGAATTGGATGTGATGCACATTTTATTACAACCTAAAATCTCTAATGAACAATTACAAAAAACAGGAGAGCTTTTGGAAGGAATTCGTGCTGATGTTTTAGCAGGAAAAACTACTTTCGATGAAGCTGTTAAAGAATATTCAGAAGATAAAGAAACTAAAAATAGTGGAGGAATTATCATTAATCCTTCTACAAACGGAACTTATTTTGAATTATCTCGTTTGGTTGATGCTGAACTTTACAAAAGAATTAGCAATCTTCAAAAAGGAGAAATTTCTGAACCATTTTTTGAAAGAACTAGAACAGGAGAAAATATGTTCAAGATTATTTTGATTAAAGATAGAATTGAACCTCATAAAGCAACTTTAAGCAAAGATTATATCAAAATCCAAGAGTTAACACTTGCTAGAAAGCGTGAAGAAACTATTAACAAATGGGTAGAAGAAAAAATTGAAGATACTTATATCAATGTAAGTGATAAATTTAAAGGTTGTGAGTTTAAAAGTAATTGGGTAAATAAATAATTTAAAAATATGTCAGACGTAGCTGCTGTGAATCAATTGGTAGAGAAATTTACCAAATTAAAGAAAGAGATTTCTAAGAAAATTATCGGTCAAGAAGAAGCGGTAAACCATGTTTTGTTATCTATTTTTAGTGGAGGACATTCCCTTTTAGTTGGTGTTCCTGGTTTAGCAAAAACATTATTAGTTAATACAGTTTCTGAAGCTTTAGGTTTAGATTTTAAAAGAATTCAGTTTACACCAGATTTAATGCCTTCTGATATTTTAGGAAGTGAAATTTTGGATGAAACTAGAAATTTTAAATTTATAAAAGGACCTATTTTTAGTAATATTATTCTTGCTGATGAGATTAATAGAACTCCGCCAAAAACACAAGCTGCACTTTTAGAGGCAATGCAGGAAAGAGCAGTTACAGTTGCAGGACATCATTATAAATTAGATTTGCCATTTTTCGTATTGGCAACTCAAAATCCAATCGAACAAGAAGGAACATATCCTTTGCCAGAAGCACAATTGGATAGATTTATGTTTTCTATCAATTTGGAATATCCATCTTTTGAAGAAGAAGTTTTAGTTGTAAAAAATACAACTTCAGATGAAGAAGTAAAAATTTCACCTTTATTTTCTCCAAAAGAAATCATAGATATTCAACATTTAATTCGTCGTATTCCTGTAGCTGATAACGTTGTGGAATATGCGGTAAGATTGGTTTCTAAAACTAGACCAAATACTGCAAATGCACACGAATTAGTTAATGAATATATTGATTGGGGAGCTGGTCCAAGAGCTTCACAAAATTTAATTTTAGCAGCTAAAGCAAATGCGGCAGTTAATGGAAAATTCTCTCCAGATATGGAAGATGTGCAAGCTGTAGCAACTTCTATTTTAAGACATAGAATTGTGAAAAATTACAAAGCAGATGCAGAAGGAATAACAGAAGATGATATCATCAAGAAATTATTCTAACTTAAAAATATAGAATAAAAAAGCTCCATCAAATTGATGGAGCTTTTTTTATTTGCGTTGGAATAAATATTTTAAATTTTCTAGATCTTTATTTTGTAAAATTCTAGTTTCAATTTCTGAAATGATTTCATTTTTCCATTTTTGATTATGAATTTTAGAATATTTCAAAGCATTTTTGAAATCGTTATTTTCTATGGAACAATGAATGATGATATTGCTTGCTTTTCGAGCTGTTGGAAAATTATTTTTATATAAAATTGTGGCATATTCAAATGCCTTTTTATAATCTTTTGAAGAGAAATAAGCTTCGACTAATAATAAATCAATGTTTTTATCTGGATAAAATGTTTTCGCTTTTTTGAAATAATCAATGGCAATTTCTCGATTTTTTTCTTCTCTTAAAAATAACTTTCCATGATTTTTTAGAATTTTAGAATATTCGAAATCGATTTCAGGTTTTGCTTTTTTACTTAATTTTTCAATTATTATTTTCTGTTTTTCAATGATTTCTTCATCAGAAAAATATAATTTTCCACTATTTGTAGCATTTTGTATGGTATGATTTGTCCATTCATAATAAGTATTATAAATCGTTTCTGAAACAGTGAAAAGTCGATTTGTAAGCATTTCACCATTGGAATGAACAATGAAAATTGGAAATGAAAAAAGGGTGATAATTAAACTTGGATAAAAAACTTTTTGATTAAAATCGATATTTTTTTCTATTTGTTTACATAATAAAACGATAAAAACTAAAAATAAAGGCGCAGGAAAAGAGAATAAATCCCAATCCATTTGCATGCTTATAAGTGGGTTTACTACAAAAAATAAACTTACAAAAAGAAAAAGAGCTGTTCCACTAAAAATAAGTTCAGGTTGGTTCCAATTCATTTTTTTTCTGAAAATAACAACCAATGAAATACATAAAAACAAAGCAACTGGACTCCAGATGAATATTTCTAGAAAATAATCTGAAAAATGTTGAAAACTCAACATATTATAGGTGTCTAAAGGAGGTTTAGGTGAAATTAATGGAAGAAAAATATGTTCATATTCTTCTGCTGTTTTTGCTAGAGAACGTGAATCATTATAATCTTTTAAAATGAAAAAATAAACAATTGCTCCAAGAATAAAAATTGGACTTAAAAGAAAAATTCCGACTTTTTTCCAAGTAATTTTTTGAGTGAATTTATAGAAAATGCCTGTAAATAAAATTGGAATAAATAAAACAGCAACTGGATGTAATTTTAAGCAAAGTAATAGTAGCAAAAAAAGAATTGTTAAGTTTTTCCAAGTGAAATTTTTAGAAAAGTGAATAAAAGTTGTAATCCATAAAAGATTAAAAAATAGAACAGGAGCATTGATTTCAATATGTCCAAAAAAGTTTAGCATGAAAGGAGCGAAAATTCCCATAATTGCTAAAAGAAATTGAAGATTTCCTTTATGAATATGTTTTTTTACAAATTGTAGCCAAACAAAAATAAATCCAAATCCAAAAATGAAATTTTGGATGTAAAAAGCAGTTTTATAAGTTACTTTGAAAAAATAAGCAATGTAAGTGATAATTGCTAAAATCGTTTTTTGTCCGTCCCATGGATTTAAACCAAAATTGAAAAAAACTTCATTTGCGCCATCAGGAATTTTCGTGATTTTATTTTCTAGATGTTTATTTAAAAGATACGATTCTCCATAATAATCAAAAGCCATCGGAAAAATAAAAGTTGCTATAGAAAATATTAAACTGATGCTAAAAACCAATTTAAAATTCAGTTGAAAATCTTGAAAAGGAGTTTCTTTATTAGATTGTTTCCACCAAAGAAAAGCTAAAAATCCACTTAAAAGAAGAAAAAATAATTTTCCAAAAGTTGGAAGAAAAGCTAAAAAATGAGTTGTCCAAAAGATGTTAGGAAATATAATCCCTAAAAGAAAAAAGGAAATAATTCCTAAGGAAGTGAGAGTAATTATGTAAGAGTTTTTCATGCTTTATACCAAAATAAAACTAATTTTTAAAATGTATTGACGTTTTTAATTTTTTTCAACAAAAGCTCAAAGATAATTTTTTATTAATTATTTCATAAAAAAATATTAGTATGTTTGCGATTAAATTATAATTAAGATTAAATATTTCATTATTCATAAATAGTAATTTTTCGATTGCTATAAATAATGTTAAAAAAATAAGGAAAGAATAAAAATTTAAAATAATTTAAAATTAATTAAACCTTTCTTTATTAAAATAGTCTAACGTTGATTACTAACTTTAAATTTATATATATGATTAAAAAATTACTCTTTTTTTCTTTATTCCTTTTATGTGCTATAGGTCATGCACAAGTAGGAGTTTATCAAGCTGGTTCCCATGCTGGTGCAAGTAATACTACAGGAGATTATAATGTTTTTGTTGGAGATTCTGCTGGATATTCTAATACTTCTGGAAGAAACAATGTTTTTTTAGGATATAGAGCGGGAAAAACACTTTATAATGATTCTGATTGGGTTATTATAGGAACAGATGCAGCAAAAGATGCTGAAGATGGTTTTGATAACGTAATTATTGGAACAAGAGCAGGTTATAATCATCATGATGGTGATGCTGTTTTTATTGGAACAGATTCTGGATATTATAATACAGATGGAGGAGATAATACATTTATTGGTGAAACATCTGGATATAGAAACACAACAGGTGATGATAATACATTTATTGGAGAAGATGCAGGTTATAATAATTCAACTGCAAGTGATAATACATTTGTAGGTAGTCAAGCAGGTTATAGAAATACTACAGGATATCGAAATGCCTTTTTTGGAACTAACGCTGGTTGGGATAATACTACAGGTTATTGGAATACAGCAGTTGGAGATTCTGCAATGGTAGATAATTCAACAGGAATTAAAAATACGATGATTGGTCATGCTGCTGGTGCTGCTACGGAATATGCGTCATTTAATACATTTATAGGAGCATATGCAGGATATGACAACAATAGAACAAATAACCAAAATGAAGCACAACACAATACATATGTAGGTGTGCATGCAGGATCTTCAAATAGAGAAGGATCTAGAAATGTTGTTATGGGAGCTTTCGCTGATTTTACTTCAGTTGGAACAGGAACTCATAATCAAGATAATGTTTTAATTGGATACGATATTGAGCTTTATGGAAGTGGTTCTAATGGAAGACAAAGAAATATAGGAATAGGATCTTATGTTGATTTGAGAAGTCATGATCAAATAGGTTTGGGATATAATGTAGACATAAGTGGAAATAAAAGTATTGGAATTGGAAATTATTTAGATATAAATTCGCAGAATACAACAGGGATTGGTTACGAAACTTATATGAATGGGCAATATTCTGTTGCTTTAGGACTTCAAGATACAATTACAGCTACAAATTCTATTGCAATCGGATATAAAACTTCAGTTAAATCAGCTTATTCAACAGCAATTGGAGATCAAGTAAAAATTGGTGAAGGACAAACATATGCAACAGCAATTGGAGCAGGATCTTCAGCAGATTGTTCAAATTGTTTAGTTTTAGGAGGAGATACGGATGCTACGAAAGTTAGAATTGGATTAGGAACTACAAATCCAAATCAATATGCTTCTTTAGATTTATCAGCAAAATCAGAAGGTTTACTTTTAAATAGATTTACTACAAGTGAGAGAACTTCTTTTGAAAGTAGTTTATCTGAAACAGAAGCTGGACTTTTACTTTATGATACGGATGAAGGAAAAACGTATTTATGGAATGGAACAGATTGGGCAGTAACGGATGATTCAGATAACCAAGAATTAAGTATTGCTAATAATAAAATTTCGATTACAAATAGTTCAAATCAAATTGATTTAGCACCATATTTAGATAATACAGATAACCAAAACTTAGCTTTAAGTGGAAATGAATTGACAATTTCAAATGGAAATTCTGTAAACCTAGCAACTTATTTAGACAATACAGATTCACAAAGTCTAACTTTAACAGAGAATGAATTAAGTATTTTTAATGCAAATTCAGTTGATTTATCAAAGTATTTAGACAATACAGATGCGCAGACTTTAAGTTTTGGAGACAATTTATTGACGATTTCTAACGGAAATACAGTTGATTTTACAAGTTATTTAGATAATACAGATGAACAAGATTTAAGTTTGAGTGGAAATGTTTTAAGCTTAACAAATGATGCAACTTCGGTAGATTTATCAAAGTATTTAGATAATACAGATGCACAAACTTTAGTTGTTGGAGATGGATTATTAACGATTTCTAATGGAAATACAGTTGATATGGCTGAGTTTTTAGATAATACGGATAATCAGACTTTAGGTTTGACTGAAAATACATTATCTATTTTAAATGGAAATTCGGTAGATTTATCAAAGTATTTAGACAATACAGATGCACAGACTTTAAGTTTCGGAGATAATTTATTGACGATTTCTAACGGAAATACAGTTGATTTTACAAGTTATTTAGATAATACAGATGAGCAAGATTTAAGTTTAAGTGGAAATGTTTTAAGCTTAACAAATGATGCGACTTCAGTTGATTTATCGAAATATTTAGATAATACGGATAATCAGACATTAGAATTTGGAGATGGGTTTTTGACGATTTCAAATGGAAATTCTGTAAACATGACAGAATTTATGGATAATACGGATAATCAAACATTAAATTTAAGTGAGAATACGTTAGCGATTTTAAACGGAAATTCAGTTGATTTATCAGGGTATTTAGATAACACAGATAATCAGAATTTAGCTTTAGATGTAAATACATTAAGTATTGCGAACGGAAACTCTGTTGATTTATCAGGATATTTAGATAACACAGATAATCAGAATTTAGCTTTAGATGTAAATACATTAAGTATTGCGAACGGAAACTCTGTTGATTTATCAGGATATTTAGATAATACAGATAATCAGAACTTAGCATTAGATGTAAACACATTAAGTATTGCAAACGGAAATTCAGTTGATTTATCAGGATATTTAGATAATACAGATAATCAAAACTTAGCTTTAGACGTAACAACATTAAGTATCGCGAATGGAAACAATATTGATTTATCTGGATTTATGGATAATACAGATAATCAAAACTTAGCTTTAGACGTAACAACATTAAGTATCGCGAATGGAAACAATATTGATTTATCTGGATTTATGGATAACACAGATAACCAAAATTTAGCATTAGATGTAAATACATTAAGTATTGCAAATGGAAACTCTGTTGATTTATCAGGATATTTAGATAACACAGATAATCAGAATTTAGCATTAGATGTTACAACTTTAAGTATCGCAAACGGAAATAATGTTGATTTATCTGGCTTCATGGATAATACAGATAACCAAAATTTAGCATTAGATGTTACAACATTAAGTATCGCGAATGGTAACAATGTTGATTTATCTAGCTTCATGGATAATACAGATAATCAGAATTTAGCATTAGATGTAAATACATTAAGTATTGCAAATGGAAATTCAGTTGACTTATCAGGATATTTAGATAATACAGACAATCAGAATTTAGCATTAGATGTAACTACATTAAGTATTGCAAACGGAAATAATGTTGATTTATCAGGATTTATGGATAATACAGATAATCAAAATTTAGCATTAGATGTTACAACATTAAGTATTGCTAACGGAAACAATGTTGATTTATCAGGATTTATGGATAATACAGATAATCAGATATTAGAATTTGGAGATGGATTCTTGACAATTTCAAATGGAAATTCTGTAAACATGACAGAATTCATGGATAATACGGATAATCAAACATTAAATTTAAGTGAGAATACTTTAGCGATTTTAAATGGAAATTCAGTTGATTTATCAGGATATTTAGATAACACAGATAATCAAAATTTAGCATTAGATGTAAATACATTAAGTATTGCAAACGGAAATAATGTTGATTTATCTAGTTTTATGGATAATACAGATAATCAGAATTTAGCATTAGATGTAAATACATTAAGTATTGCGAATGGAAACAATGTTGATTTATCAGGATTTATGGATAATACAGATAATCAAAATTTAGCATTAGATGTAACTACATTAAGTATTGCAAACGGAAATTCAGTTGATTTATCTGGATTCATGGATAACACAGATAACCAGAATTTAGAATTTGCAAATGGTGTATTAACAATTTCAAATGGAAATTCTGTAGATATGACAGAATTCATTGATAATACAGACAACCAAAACTTAAATTTAGAAGAGAATACATTAAATATTTCTAATGGAAATTCAGTTGATTTATCAAATTATTTAGATAACACAGATGATCAAGTTTTATCTTTAAGTGCTAATAATTTAAGTATTGAAGGAGGGAACACTGTAAACTTAGAAAATTATTTAGACAATACAGATGAGCAAAATTTAGAATTAAATGGTTCTGAATTGACAATTTCTAATGGAAACACAGTTAATTTAGCTTCTTTATTAACAGAGGTAAATGCTACAATGGAAAATATGCAAACTACTATTGATATTTTAGAAGAAGAATTAGTAGATGCAAAAGATAGAATTTCGGAATTAGAGAAATGTGCTTGTTTGGATGAAAATGATTTAAATATTATTTCAAACGAAGATTCAATTCAAGGTCCAGCTCTTTATCAAAATACACCAAATCCATATGAGGAAGAAACGCAAATTAAATTTTATATTCCTACAGGTGTAAAAGCAGCTTACTTAAAAATTAAGGATAATTCAGGGAAAAATATTCAAAGAATTGAATTATCTGGAAGAGGTGAAAGTTCAATTGTTTATGATAAAGGTTATTTAGCTTCAGGAGTTTATTACTATTCTTTATATGTAGAAGGAGTAAAAGTCGATACGAAGAAAATGATCGTAAAATAAATATAAAAACATAAAAGTATTTTGATCAGTGAATGTTGGTCAAAATACTTTTTTTAATATGCAATCCCCAAAAATTATTTCTAATCAAACATTCAAAATCTAAAATTAAACTTAAAAAATGAAGAAAAAATTATTAGCAATTTTATTAGTTGCTTTGGGAATTAATGAAGGTGTTTCACAAACTTTTAATGAAGATGTAAAAATTAGTGGAAGCTTAGGAATCGGAATGGATATCGGAACACCTACTTTTGGATTTGATACTTTTATTTTAAAAGAAAATAACTTAAGAATCTTATTTGACGATACAAGTGGAACAGCAAATTTTGCTGCAAATGATTGGAGAATTTCTATCAATGATACTTCAAATGGTGGAAAAAGCTTTTTTAGTATTGATGATGTAACAGGTTCTAAAGTACCCTTTTATATTTTAGCTGGAGCAAAAACAAATTCTTTATACTTAGGAGCAAATGGGCATGTCGGATTAGGAACGGATAATCCTTTGATGGAATTACATTCTGTTACTGGTGATACTCCAACAATTCGTTTAGAACAAGATAATTCTTCTGGTTGGGGAGCTTACACTTGGGATATCGCTGGAAATGAAACTAACTTTTTTATTCGTGATGTTGGAAATGGTAAACTTCCTTTTAAGATTTTTCCAGGAAATAAAGATAATATTTTCACTATAAAAAATGATAAAGTTGGAGTCGGAACAAATAATCCTTCAGCAACTCTTCATGTAAATGGATATATGAGACTTCAAAATACATCTACTCCAGAATCTCCAAATGCTGGTGATGTTTATTTTGATAGTGAAGATAATAAGTTTAAAGCTTATGATGGTACTGTTTGGCAAGTTTTAGAATCTAACACAGACGCACAAGATTTAAGTTTAAATGAAAATATTTTAAGCTTAACAAATGACGATTCTACAGTAGATTTATCAAGTTATTTAGATAATACAGATAATCAAGAGTTAACTTTAGAAGGAACTTATGTTGGGATTTCTAATGGAAATACAGTTGATTTATCTAGTTTTATGGATAACACAGACGCACAAGATTTAAGCTTAAATGAAAATGTCTTAAGCTTAACAAATGATGATTCTACAGTAGATTTATCAAATTATTTAGATAATACAGATGAGCAATATTTAGAAGTAAGTGGAACTCAATTAGCAATTTCTAACGGAAACACAGTTGATTTATCTGGATTAATGGATAATACAGATAATCAAGAGTTAAGTTTAACTGGAAATGAGCTATCAATTACAGGAGGAAATTCTGTAAACTTAGAAAGTTTCGCAAATACAGATGAACAATATTTAGAATTAAGTGGAACTCAATTATTAATTTCTAATGGAAACACAGTTGATTTATCTGGATTAATGGATAATACAGATAATCAAGAGTTAAGTTTAACAGGAAATGAACTTTCTATTGCAGGAGGAAATTCTGTTAATCTAGAAAATTTCGCAAATACAGATGAACAATATTTAGAATTAAGTGGAACTCAATTAGCAATTTCTAATGGGAATACAGTGGATTTAGCAAGTTTATTAACTTCTGTAAATGAAAATATTTCAAATTTACAAACAACTGTATCTAATTTAGAAAGTGAAGTTGAGGTTTTAACAAATTCAAATATAGAATTGTCTGCAACTGTTGAAACCTTAGAAGAGCAATTAATCATTGCTAATGAAAAAATTACAGCATTAGAAGAATGTGCTTGTTTGGATGAAAGCGATTTAAACATTCCTTCAGAAACAAGAATTCAAATGCCAATGCTTTATCAAAATACACCAAACCCATACGAATCGGAAACACAAATTAAATTTTATATTCCGAAAAATATTGGAAAAGCATATTTGAGAATTAAAGATAATTCAGGAAAAAATATTCAAAAAATTGAATTACATGGTAGAGGAGAAAGTCATATTGTTTATGATAAAGGATTCTTAGCTTCTGGAGTTTATTTTTATTCTTTATATGTTGACGGTGTTAAAGCAGATACAAAAAGAATGATTGTAAAATAAATCAATATAAAAATCCCGGAGTAAGCAAACAACTTCGGGATTTTCCTTTAGAATTAGAATAAAAAACTTAATATATAAACTATTTTTTTGCTAATTTTCTTAAAGCTACCCATTGTTTAAGCATTTCTCTCGATTCGCTTGCTGGATAACCTAAAACTGTTTTTCCTGCTGGAACATCGCTAATTACTCCAGAACCAGCTCCAACTGTAACTCCAGAATGTAATGTAACATGATCTTTAATAGAAGCACTTCCACCAATTATAACACCATCTCCTAAAGTAACAGAACCAGCTAAACCACTATGTCCTGCCATGATACAATAACGTCCCATTACAGAGTTGTGTCCAATTTGAACTAGATTATCGATTTTACATCCATCGCCGATAACAGTTGCGCTAAATTTTCCTCGATCAATTGTTGAATTAGCTCCAATTTCTACATGATTTCCAATTTCTACATTTCCAATTTGTGGAATTTTAACTAGATTTCCAGAAAAATCAGGTCTAAATCCGAAACCATCCGCACCAATACTTACATTGTTATGAATGATACAATCTGTTCCCATTTTTGTTCTTTCACGAATTACAGCTCCAGACCAAATGGTTGTATTTTTTCCAATTGAAGAGTCATCTAAAATCGTCACATTTGGATATAAAGTAACGTTATCACCTAATGTCACACGTTTTCCAACGTAACATCCAGCTCCAATTTTACATCCAGCTCCAATTTGAGCAGATTCATCAATAATAGCTGTTGGGTGAATATCAGAAGAAAATTCAGGAAGTCTAGGCGCGAAAATCTCTAAAATTTTCGCCATTGCTAAATCCGCATTCTTAACTTTGATAAGTGCTTTGTTTTCAATTTGTTCTACATCTAAATTCTCGCTAACAATAGCAACAGAAGCAGATGAAGATTTCCAAAGATTTGCATATTTTGCATTTCCAATAAATGTAATATGATTTTTCTTTGCTTTTTCCATTTGTTCAGGACCTTCAATAATTTGATCTGTGTGACCAATGATTGTTCCTTCTAACAAATCGTTGATTTGATTAATAGTAAATGAATTCATTCCGTGGGGTATATGAATTAGTTAGTGAGTCTGTCTTATTAGTTTTATAACGTATAAAAAACTAATATTTGCAATAATAAAATAAAATATTTTAATTTTTATAATATTTCAAAAAAAAATATTTCTCTTAAATTATATTATGAAAAATTCTTTAGTTTTTTTATTAAATTATAAATAGATAATCTTTTGATGAATAGAAGATTAAATTTTATTTTATGTAAAGCATTAATTTTGTAAAAAAAGTAAGTATCACTACAAAATGTTAAAACACAAAAAAAATAATTCAGATTTTATAGAGAAAATATTCGGAAATGCTGAGGAAAAATATTTTAAAAAAGGAGAAATAATTAGTCCAATTGGATTAATTCACCAACATTTTTATTATGTAGAAAAAGGTTTTGTTCGTATTTATTTTTTAGATTCTAAAGGAAATGAAATTACACAATGGTTTTCTGATAAAGGTGATATGGCAGGAATTTTATCAAGTTTTGTGAAAGGACAATCAAGTATTTATTGCATGGAAGCTTTGGAAGACACTGTTTTAAAAGTGATTAGTAAAGAAAAATTTGAAGAAATTAGAAAGACGACTCCTGCTGTTCAAGAAAGTTTGATGAATATGTTAATTGAAATTACATTGCATTTAAGTGATAAATTGATTGAAACTAGAGTGAAAACAGCTAAAGAACGTTATGAGAAATTATTAAAAGAATATCCTACCATTTTTCAAAAAGCTTCTCTTGGACATATTGCAACTTATTTAGGAATTACACAGCAAAGTTTAAGTAGAATTAGAGCAAATTAACAATAATAGCATCGTTTTTTACCAAAAGGTAAATTTTTATTGTAAAGACTAAAATAACTTTGTAATAGAAAATTAATACACGATGATCTTTGAAAGTAAAACTACACTTAATTTAATAGGTTTAATGATTAGAGATGTTATTCTGACATTTCTAATTTTGGTTTTTTGGAAGTATATAAACAACTTGTCTATCACTTCAAATTCCATTTTATTTGATAGTGCCAGTGTTCTAGTAGGAATTTTTTCCGGCTATATAATTTGTAGATTCCTGCATGAATGGGGACATTATTTCGCAACTAAATATTATGGAGCAGTTTGTCATTTGTATCCAATCTCCAAATTTGGTAAAATCTTCGAATATGATATGGAGAAGAACAATGAGAAACAATTTGCTGCTTTAGGTTGGGGAGGGACATTTGCGCATTGGTTAATTATGTTTCTTTTTTTGTTTTTATTGGATGGAAATAGTTACGGAAATGTTGCTATTCAATCTGGTGCAATAGGATATGTTGTAACTGCAAGTATTATAGAATTACCTGTAATTATTCGACATTTATTTGGAGAACCAAGTTATGAAGCGTATAATTTTAATCGAAAATTTATCATAACATTAGATAAATCTAAAACTTTGAAAATAGGAGGGATTATTGGTATAGTTGCCATAATTATTTCATTCTTTCTATTGAAAAACATATTGTGAATCTAGTAGAGATGGTTAAGGAATAAGGTGGTTTTAGAGTCGTTGTAAAATCACCTTTTTCCTTAGCTTTATTTGAAAAAAAGTACATTTCATAAAAAAGTTTTTCATACTATTGTACCGAAAATAAATTAAAAAAATTAATAAGGTTTTTTTGAATTTATAATTGTAGAGTTAGCCAATTTGACTTTTATTTTATGTAAAAGGAAAATCACTTTAAAATAAGTGGTTTTAGTAAGAGTTTATGTCTTATGAGGGTGAAACCAATTTGGAGTTTTGCCCTTTTTTTATGGAGCAAATCGAAATGAAGAAAATAATTTAACCACATTAAAGCTTTTGAAATTGAATCTATTGAATTAGAATTACAAAGAATAAATTTTTAGAATATTTGACGTCAATAAATTCTCCTTCAAAAGCTAACTAAGTGGTTTTGATTGCGCTTGATTACATAGCAATCGAATTGATTGAATTTGAGATAAATTATAATTAAACCAGAAATGCACCGAGTAATAGTACACAGTATAGAGCACATTGTAAATAAAATGTTACTCTATGTTTTTCTATATTTTTTACGATTAAAATTCTTGTGATAATAAATAAATGTAAAACAGCAATAACTGTAAAAAGCAAGATAAATTTAATGTTGTTTGGATCTGTATTTAGATTATACATTGTAAAACAAACTGAAAACATCATAATTGTCCAAAATGCTGTCGTGATGTATTTTGCTTTTTTCTCTCCATAAATAATTGGTAATGTTTTTCTTTCATTTTCAGAATCTACTTTTATATTTCTAAAGTCATCTAAAACACTTGTAAAAGCAACCCAAATGGAAATAATAAAAGCCCAATAAATTAATGGAGAAGTATCGTTTTGAATGATAAGCCATGCTGGAATTAATTGTGTGATTGTTCCTAATCCTTTGGCAATTATATTTTTTGTAAACCAATGTTTATCTCCACCTTTTGCGTTAATCCAAAATGTTACTAGTATCCAAAGAGCCGTCCAGCTTAAAATTTTTAGATGCCAACCTAAAAATATAAAGATTAAACTGAAAACAATATAACGTTGCCATGCTTCTTCTTTCGTAATTTTCCTAATCGAAGTTGGTAAACTAGGCAATGTAATTTTCTCTTCTTCATTTTTATAAATCTGACTTAAAATTGCATTAGAGTAGATATAAAGGGAAAAGTAAAGAATTCCAATAAAAAAGTTTGAAAGATTTGCGTTCTCAAAATCATAGAATACAGCAGCAGACATGAAAATTGAAGTCGAAAATACGCCCAATAATAAATCTCTTTTAGTGAAATTCCAAAGCAATTTTAATTCGTTTAAAATAAACTTTGGTGTGTCAAAAAATGTCAAAACAATACTTCGTGCCATTTAAAAATACTTTTTCTTTTTAACGTCAACGAAATTACAGAATGTGACTTTCTTGTGAAATAGTTGAAAATGGTGAAATTTCTCACGGTTACCAGATTTCCGTTACATCAATTTCCGTTATTCCTGTAAAAATATATGGTTTTTCTTTATTTTGAAGAAATATACCCAATTCAGAGATATTAATTTCTAAATTAGTTCTTTGTGTTTGAATTTTTAAAAAGTGAATGCAATGTTTTTTTATTTCTTTATATAAAAGGTGTATTAATGAATAATTTTTTAAAAATCTAATTTTGAATTTTTAGATTCATTTCTTTCCAATTTTTAGATCTTTTCAGTTGTAACAAATAATAAATATTCATTTTGATTTTTCAATTAATCATAAAACTATTTTAAATATAATTCGTTCTTGTTTTTGAATTTCTTAAACATAATTATATTCGAAAGGAAAGAGTAATTAACTTAAAATCTCCAAAAAACTATCGAAATTTCTTTTTTAGAATAAAACTTCATTTTATCAGATTTACTAAAAAACAAATTTTCACAGGATTTTTCCATACCAAATGGCAATATTTTTCGACGAACATTTATGTAAAAAATCTTAAGAAAAGTTTAACATGGTTGCATATGCAACTAATTAAACCAATAGGATAAATTTGCGTCAAAACTTCATGAAAATGATATTTGAACATACGATTCTTCCATGGGTTGGAAAGACAGGAAAATTACTTGGTTGTTTTATCAATGATCGATTTCAAGAGAACGAAATTCCATTGACAAGAGAGCAATGGGTTTTGTTGATTAAACTTTCTGGATTGGAAGGTGTTCCACAGCACGATTTGGCTTATATCACAGAAAGAGATAAAACTTCTTTAACTCGTTTGATTCAAACGATGGAAAAAAAAGGTTTTGTCAAGCGAAAAGCTGCAAAAAATGATCGTCGTGTCAATTTGGTTTTTATGACAGAGAAAGGAAATGAAATATATCAAAAATCACTTCCTGTAATGGAATTGGTGATTGAATTATTACAAAAAAATATTTCAGAAGAAGAAATAGTCACAACAATTAAAACTTTACAAAAACTTCAAACTAACATTAAAGAATTTAATCAAACAAACAATGAGAAAGTATAGTAGTATCATACTAGGTGTTTTATTGGTATTTGCGGCTTATTTTGTTGCAAAAACACTTATTGCTTCTAATAAAAAAGTAAAACCTCAGCCTAAAATTCAATTGCCAATTGCATTTACAGAAGTGGTGGAAAATAAAACTGTTCCGATCATTTTAGATGTAAATGGTAGCATCATTGCAAAACAAAAAATTGAATTGTTTTCAGAAGTACAAGGAATCTTTGAAGGTTCTAGCAAAGAATTTAAGGCTGGAACAAAATTCAGAAAAGGAGATATTATTTTACGAATTAATAGTGATGAACATGAAGCAAACTTACGTTCTGAAAGAAGTAAATTCTTTAATGCTTTAACTGCAATTATGCCTGATATTCGTTTAGATTTTCCAAATGATTTCCAAAAATGGGAAAGCTATTTGAAATCTATCAATATTAATAGAACCATTCCTAAACTTCCAGAAACAACTTCTGATAAAGAGAAATTTTTTATCTCTGGTAGAAATGTTTTCGCTTTATATTATAATGTAAAAAATCTAGAAGAACGTTTTTCTAAATATATAATTAGAGCTCCATTTAATGGAATTCTAACAGAATCTCTTGTAAATCCTGGAGTTTTAGTTCGAACTGGTCAAAAATTAGGTGAATTTATTAATCCAACTACTTACGAAATGGAAGTTGCTGTAAATGCTTCTTTTGCTTCTTTCTTAAAAGTTGGAAATACAGTAGAACTTCAAAATTTGGAAGATACAAAAACGTGGGTAGGAAAAGTAGTAAGAATTAATGGGAAAATTGACCAAAATTCACAAACAGTTACTGCTTACATTGAAGTTTCTGGAGATGATTTAAGAGAAGGAATGTATTTGGAAGCTTCTTTAAAAGGAAAAGAAGAAGAAAATGCTTTTGTTGTTGAAAGAAGTTTACTTGTAGACAAAACTAAAATTTTTGTTTTAGAAGGTGATGTTTTAAAACTAAAAGAAATTACACCTGTTTTTTATAATAAAGAAACTGTTGTTGTAAAAGGATTAGAAGAAAATTCTACAGTGATTGCTAAACCAATTCCGAATGCGATTGAAGGAATGAAAGTGATGCCAAAAACTAAATAATAAATAGAAAACATGAAGAAAGTTATAGCATATTTTATCAAATATCCAGTTGCTGTAAATGTATTGATGTGGGCATTTATTATTTTTGGATTGATTGGTGTTTTCTCAATGAAATCGTCTTTCTTTCCACTAACGGAATCACGAAACATCAGTATCAATGTTGCATATCCTGGAGCTTCTCCCGAAGAAATGGAAGAGGGAGTTGTATTAAAAATTGAAGATAATTTAAAAGGAATTGTCGGGATTGATCGTGTTACTTCTGTATCAAATGAAAATAGCGCACAAATTACGATTGAAATTGAACGAGGAAAAAATATTGATGTCGTTCTTTCTGATGTAAAAAATGCAGTGGACAGAGTTCCGTCTTTTCCTACAGGAATGGAGCCACCAATTATTGCTAAAATTGAAAATATTCGTGAAACAATTACTTTTAATGTAAGCGGAAATAATGTTTCATTGGCTTCTCTAAAAAATTATGCAAGGAAAATTGAGAATGATATTCGTGGAATGGAAGGAATTTCACAAGTGGAATTAAGAGGTTTTCCTGATGAAGAAATTGAAATTGCTTTAGATGAAGCAAAATTAAGAGCTTATGATTTATCATTTAACGATGTTTCAAATGCGGTAAGAAATACAAATATTCTTGTTACAGGTGGACAAATTAAAACAAGTTCTGAGGATTATTTAATTCGTGCTAGTAATCGTGAATATTATGGTGCGGATTTATTAAACTTAATTGTTCGTTCAGAACCAAACGGAAATACCATTCGTTTAAAAGATATTGCTTCTGTTTCGGACACTTGGTCTGAAAACCCAGATCGTGTTTATTTTAATGGAAATGCTTCTATTGAAGTTGGTGTAAGTAATACAAATAATGAAGATTTATTAAGTAGTGCTGCAAAAATTAAAGATTATATAGAAGAATTTAATGCAACACATGATAATATTCGTTTAGATGTTGCAAATGATGCTTCAATTACTTTACAACAGAGAACAATGTTATTGACGGAAAATGCAATTATGGGAGTAATTTTAGTTTTATTCTTTTTATCGATTTTCTTAAATCCACATTTGGCTTTTTGGGTTGCAGCCGGAATTCCAGTTGCCTTTTTAGGAATGTTTATTTTCGCTGCGCAATTAGATATTACAATTAATGTACTTTCCCTTTTCGGAATGATTATCGTTCTTGGTATTTTAGTAGATGATGCTATCGTAATTGGAGAAAATATTTACCAACATTATGAACGAGGAAAATCGCCTGTACGAGCTGCAATTGATGGAACCATGGAAGTAATTCCACCAATTATTTCTGCAATTTTAACAACAATTCTTGCATTCTCAACTTTCTTCTTTTTAGATGGTCGAATCGCTGATTTCTTTAGTGAAGTTTCTTCTGTTGTAATTTTAACATTAGCCGTTTCGCTTATTGAAGCTTTAATTATTCTTCCTGCACATATTGCACATTCAAAAGCTTTATCTAAAAATAAAGCAAGAGGAAAGAATCCACTTGTAATGCTTTTTGAACGATTAAATCATTATGGAGAAAGATTTATTGATGTTATCAGAGTTCGTGTATATGGACCTGTGTTAAAATTCTTTTTGAAAAATCAGTTTTTAGGATTTGCAATTCCAATTACTTTATTAATCTTAAGTGTTGGAGCTATTGGAGGAGGAATTGTAAGAACTTCTTTCTTCCCATCTATTGCAAGTGATCGTGTTTCGATTAATCTTAAAATGCCACAAGGAACAAATGAAAAAACAACAGATTCGATTATTTCTGTAATTGAAGATGCAGTTTGGCGTGTGAATGATGATTTTACGAAAAAACAAACAGGAAATTTACAAGTTGTTCAAAATACAATTAAAAGAATTGGTCCTGGAGCTTCGAATGCTTCTATAAAAGTAAATTTATTACCTGGAGAGGAAAGAGATTTTTCTTCACCAGAAATTACAAATGCGATTCGTAAAGCGACAGGAAGAGTTGCAGGAGTGGAATCTTTAACTTTTGGTTCTGGAGGAAACTTTGGAGGAAGTCCTGTTGCGATTTCTCTTTTAAGTAATAATAATAAAGAATTAACAGCTGTAAAAAATGGATTAAAAGCAGAATTATTAAAAAATAGTTCATTAAAAGATATTGCAGATAATGATCCAGAAGGAATTAAAGAAATTAAAATTGATTTAAAAGATAATGCTTATGCGCTTGGTTTAGATTTACAAACTGTGATGAGTCAAGTTCGTAATGGTTTCTTCGGTTTTCAAGCACAACGTTTTCAGAGAGGACAAGATGAAATTAAAGTTTGGGTTCGTTATGATAAAGAAAACCGTTCTTCAATTCAGAATTTAGATAATATGTGGATTAACACGCCACTAAATACAAAAGTTCCTTTCCGTGAAATAGCAACATATGAAATCGAAAGAGGAGAAGTTTCTATTAATCACTTAAATGGAAAAAGAGAAATTCAAGTGACAGCAGATTTACAATCTCCAGATGATTCCGCAACAGAAATTTTACAAGAAATTCGTACGGAAATTATGCCACAACTTTTAGCTGAAAATCCAAATGTTACTGTTTTATATGAAGGGCAAAGTAGAGAAGCAAATAAAACTGTTTCTACAGCAAAATCGGCTGGAATAGTTGTTTTAGCTTTAATATATATTGTAATTGCTTTTACATTCCGTTCGTATGTGCAACCATTATTATTGATTTTGATGGTTCCTTTTTCAATGATTGGAATTGTAGTTGGACATTTTGTTCATGGATTTTCTATTAATATTCTTTCTTGGTTAGGAATTATTGCACTGGTCGGAATTATGGTAAATGATGGTTTGGTTTTAATTGGAAAATTCAATGGTTATCTAAAAGAAGGAGAAAAATTTAACGATGCACTTTACAAAGCTGGAGTTTCTCGTTTTAGAGCAATTTTCTTGACTTCTTTGACAACAGTTGCAGGTTTAGCTCCTTTATTATTAGAAAAAAGTAGACAAGCACAGTTTTTAAAACCAATGGCAATTTCAATTTCTTATGGAATTACAGTTGCTACTTTATTAACACTTTTAATGTTACCACTTTTACTTTCTGTTTCTAATAGTATAAAAGTATTTACGAAGAGAATTTGGACAGGTCAAAAAGTAACAAGAGAAGAAGTAGAACAAGCGATTATTGAGCAAAAAAATGAAGAAGAAGATTATGAAGATTAAACAAATAATACTAGGAATTGGATTGCTTTCTTTTTCAAGCATTTTTGCACAAGAAACAATCTCTTTAGAAAATGCTGTAGCAAAAGCATTGGAAAACAATTATGATATTCAGATTGAGCAAAACAATGTGGAAATTGCTGAAAATAATGCTGGAATTTTAAATTCGGATTATTTACCAAAAGTTACAGCAAATGCAGGATATAGTTACAGTAAAAATAATATTACAAATAAAAGAGAAGGAGAACCAGAAATTAGTATAAATGGAGCCACGACAAAAGGATATAATTCGTCGATTGGAATAGATTACACACTTTTTGATGGTTTTGGGCGAAAATATAATTATCGAAAATTAAAAGAAACTAGAAACCTTTCGGAATTACAAGCTCGTTCTTTGATTGAAGAAACGATTTTAAGTTTGGCAACAGAATATTACGAAGTTGCTCGTCTGACAAAAAACTTAAATAGTTTAGAGGAAACTTTAGAGATTTCAAAAGACAGATTGAAGCGAACACAATATAATTTTGATTACGGTCAAAATACAAAACTAGATGTGTTAAATGCAGAAGTTGATGTGAATAATGATAGTATTAATTATTTAAATACAAGAACACAACTAGAAAATGCGAAGCGAAATCTGAATAATATAATGGGAATTAATGCTTCTATTGCTTATGAAGTAGAACCAGAAGTGATTCATGCGATTGATTTATCAAAAGATAATATTAAATCGAGTGCTTGGAAAGAAAATGTTTCGGTTTTACAAGCAAATAAAAACATTGAATTGCGAAGATATGACACGAAGATAAGTGAATCAGGTTTTTATCCAACGCTGAATGTTTCTGGAAGCTATCAATACAATCAA
This sequence comes from Aureivirga marina, assembly GCF_015767265.1. Classification (GTDB taxonomy): domain Bacteria; phylum Bacteroidota; class Bacteroidia; order Flavobacteriales; family Flavobacteriaceae; genus Aureivirga; species Aureivirga marina. The sequence continues at coordinate 97,266 of NZ_JADPIB010000005.1, read as the reverse complement.
TCGGAGAATTTTGTGATTTCTGGAATTAATGACCAACAAACGAACGGATTTAATTTAGGTGTAAATCTTTCTTGGAATATTTTTGATGGAGGAAGAACAAAAGTGCAAAAACAAAATGCAAAAGTAAACGAAGATATTGTACAAATTCAAAAGCAACAATTGGAGCAAAATTTGGATATCACAATTGAAAATTCTTGGAATAATTATCAAAATGCTTTGTTTGTTTTAGAAGCACAACGAAAAAATGTGATTACAAATCAACACAATTTTGAGCGATCAAAAGAACAATATAATTTAGGGCAAATTACAAGTATCGATTTTCGCCAAGCGCAGATCAACCTTTTAAACGCTGAGGTAGATTTAAACAAGGCGATTTTCGATGCAAAAAACGCTGAACTTGCTTTAAGACAATTGGAAGGAAAACTACTTTCGGTGTTTTCTGAATGATGTAACGAATATTTATTATTTATTTCGAAACGTGAAAAACCCTCTTTTGGAGGGTTTTTTTGTTTGGTGAAATATTTTTTAAATAGATAATGAACCTAAATAATAAGAATCAAATTTGTTATTTAAATTTTTATCTTCAAGAAAGTCAACAGAATAATTTTCATTTGAAGAATAAATATTTATATAATTTGAAGTATTTTCAAAAATAATGTCTTTAGCAGAATTTTGAGTAATTGTATCATAATCATTATAAGAACTATAATCTAAATTTTTTGAAGGCGCTTCACCAATAATAATTATTTTAGGCTTCATGATATCTAACCATTGTTTTGGAATTTTTCCACTTTTTCTTCCATGATGAGGCGCAAATAATACATCAATATTTTTGGGTAAACTAACATCATCAAGTATCTTATTCATGAAATCATTTTCTAGATCTCCCATCCAAATATATTGAATTCCAGATTCAATAGAATAGCTAAAAATAGGAGAAATATTGTTTGGGCTCTCTCCATTTTTAGCCTTTTTTAAAGCCTCTTTATAATCTTTGTTTGTGGTACTTGGCCAATGAAAATTTATACCAGAACTTCCTGTTTTCTCACATGATAAATTCATCCATTTACGAGAACAATTTTCTTCAACAAAAAAGGTATTTTCTTTTGCTCTTAGATTTTTATACCTAACGAATCCATCTGTTTCATCATTTTTTGTTGCTTCGTTTTTGACACAATAAAAATTTATAATAGATAGTTCATCATCTAGATAATTTAAATTTTGAATGTGATCTTCATCTGGATGTGTTGAAATAAATCGATGTATGCCATTATTATTTATTTTTTCTTTTAATTCATTTACAATTTTTTCTTTATTGCTGTCATCTAGACAACAATCAATCATAGTGAAATTATCAGAAAAATGATCAATATAAAACATATCACCATTTCCTACAGAAAAGGATTTTACTATACTCATAATTATTACTTTTTAATTTTTTCATTTTCATCTATTTTTTCTTGTGTCTTTTCTTTTAAACTTTTTGAATTTTTAGAAGATTTTGCAAATAAAACTTTGATTATTTCCTCAAGTTTATTTATAACTTCATGTGTTCCAAATCCGACAAGAAACCCTATTCCAACTTGAAAAAAAATAGAGTTTATGCTTTCAAGTTTTAGCCCATTTAGCCCAATCAAACCTTGATTAAAAAGGCAAACAAGTATTACAGCTAAAATACCACCTTGAAAAGGTCTATAGATATACCAAAAAAGCCAAACTTGTACGTTAAATATTATATTAGGTCCTGATAATTCATCTTTTGAGTTTATTACTGATGGAGTATATGCTTCACCTAGTCTTTGGTATAATGCTCTTAAACAGTAAAATGAACCTCCAATTACTCCTGCGAAAAAAAAGTAAGAAAAATGAATTATTATATTTTCACTTGTAGGTTCACCAAAAATTTGAATTTTAAATCTGTCTAAAACTATTGTGAATAACCATAGTAAAGAAAATAACACCATAGTTAAATTGTAAAAAGCTATGAAAAAAATTAGAAAAACATCAAATTTATTATGTTTATTCATAATATATTTTTTTTTATTCAAATGTAGTGTTAATATTATGAATTAAATATTTTTTAATAGATATATTTGAAATTATCAAAACTCCCCAGAATAATTTTCTCCAAGCTTCAACCTAAGTTTCGTTTTAAAATCTCCAGAATATTTAAAAAAGGAAATCAAAACAATTTCATTTGGTGGAATAATAATAGTTTCATTGAAACCATGAAAACATCCATATTTTTCTGTTATTTTAATTGGTTTCCAGTCTCCACTTTTGTTTTTTGCTTCAAGAATTAATGGAGCAAAATATGGGAAAAATGCTATAGAATCCTTAGTGGTGTTTTGAATAATTACAGGATAAGCTATTTTACCAGAACTTCCAATAGTTTGTGTTGTGTCAATTTGAATTGATAATTTAGAATCTCTGTACCATTTATAGTGTTCACTTTTGTCACTATCTATGAAGTAATCATAGTATTTAGTTTTATAATTGTCAAGATAATTTTTTATCTCCATTTCTGAATCAATTTCCCGAGATTTAGGTGGCGGAGGAGGAGTAAATATAGATTTTACAATTTCATCGACATAAATAGTGTCTTTAATTTTTCCTATATATAGAATTTTAAAATTTTGATAGACTGTGTCTTTTAAATTAATCAGAGTTTCCTTTCTTGTTTGAAAAGTGTCTATAACGATTGGAAAGGTGTTTTTTGCTACTTCTTTAAAAATTGATTTTTCATTGCAAGAGATTAAAAAAAGTAATGAAAGCAATAAAGAAAATCTTTTCATAGGATTTTTATTTTTTGATTGAATAATTCTTTTTCATGTTTAAAATCAATCAAATTTCTTTCCGAAAATATGTCTAAAAAGACTTTTCAGTATTCTAAAACCCCTTTTCCATAGCCTAAAAAGATTTTTCGATATTTTAAAAAGAATAAACTTTAAAATAAAAAAAAATCCTATTATTTAATAATAGGATTTTTTTATGTAAAAAGATTAGTGGCTTTCTTTAGAAGCTAAAAACTCTTTATATTTTGCTTTAATTAATTGCTCTCTTTTAGCAATTGATTTCTTTTTGTATTGTTTTTTATTTCTTAGCTCTTGAAGAACTTTTGTGTTACGATATTTTCTTTTATATCTCTTTAAGGCTCTATCTATATTTTCACCTTCTTTTACGGGTATGATTAACATAGTTTATTATTTTATGATTATTAAATTGTTTTAATTTTTAAAATTCTAGTTAGGAGTCAAGAAATTATGATTCTTAAAAAGAATTATTTGGTTCGATTAAAAATCGAATTAAAAATGAAAAAGAAAATAGATGTAGTTTGGTATAAATAGAGGTGGGATATATTCATCCAATAACAATTGGAATACGACATACTTTCTTGTTCTTTTAATCAGAAGCCAAATCTACTACTTATTATACTTACTACAAATTATTTTAAGAAAATTCCTTCTTTTTTTATGATTTATAGGAGAATTTTGCTTAAGAAATACTTTTAGATAGAAGTAAATCAAGAAAAAAAGAATAAAATAATATTTTATATAGACTGAAAATAAATAGAAATTCACTTGAAAAAGAATAAATAAGTATTTTTTGTGGAAATTTAAGATTTGATTTATGGATAAATATTCAAATTTGAATTTTAATCTCTTAAAATTTTGAAAATTCTATGGAAATTTAGGAATTTGAGATTATTAATTATTTCTTAAAATTTAAAAGAAATAAGAATTCAATGAATATTTAGCTAGATAGTTAAATAATAAGGTTTTACGAGGGTTTTTCCGTATCTTTACATTGTTAAGATCATTAAAAACAACGAGTTATGGCAGTTCAAGCAATTTCAGACAACAGCATTTTTGAACGAATGCGACATCGAAATCTCATGAAACTGTCCATTCGTCAAAAAATAAAGTCCAAAAGATTTACTAAATATAGAAATTTATTGGATCAGTATCATGTAGAACTTCGTGATAAAGAATGTATTCATGCATACAAGAATAGAATACGAAAAGAATGTAAACAAAGAAAAATGAATAGTGTGTTACTATCCGTTTGTGTAATTTTGTTCGTTGCTTTTGCAGTATATTTTTTATTCTTAAAATAATGTCATAGTAAAAAAAGTTCTACACTTAAAGTAGGTTTCATTTTTTTATATTTCAAAAACTTACTTAATGAAATCATTCGTGTTATAAATATATAATGCGAATGATTTTAATTTTAAATCCATTCTAAATGATGCTTATATTATTGAAAAAAAGAAAATTTGGTATCAAAACTAGATTTTCTTTTTTTATTTTTGCACACTGAAAAAGAACAACATTAATTATAAGAAAAAGAGAAATCTAAAAATCATGAAAACGTACATTTTTTTAATTTTAGCTTTAATTTCTATCCAATTTACAAACGCACAATCTTCTTTTGTTGAGAAATGTATTGGAACTTGGGAAGGAACTATGATTGCGATGAAAGATGGAAAAGAAACCTATTCTGTTCCAGTTGTTTTAACTATTGAAAAAACAGAACAATCGGATACTTGGACTTGGAAAACGGAATTTATCTCCAAAACACATCCTGTTACAAAAGATTATAAATTGATTCTTAAAGATGAAACCAGAAATCTATATGTTTTTGATGAAAATAATGGAATTGAACTGAATTCTTATTTATTTGGAGAGAAACTTTATAGTGTTTTTGAAACTTCAGGTTTACTTTTGACTTCTAGCTATGAATTAGTAAATGATAAATTGATTTTTGAAGTAACTTCTGGAAAGAAATTGGAATCGATAAACGCTGATGTATCCAATTTTTCAGTGGATTATGTTCAAAAAGTTATTTTCGAAAAAAGTAAATAACTAAAGTTGTAAAAATAAATTGCAATTAACTAAATCTGAATTAGATATTTATCTTTTGAAATAAATCTATTTTAAAAAGGAAAACAAAATTAATTATATATGAAAAGAAAAATAGTAACTGTATTGCTTTTAGCAAGTACAACATTATTTTATGCGCAAAAATTTGAAAAGAAAATCATTCATGAAAAACCATTAATTGAAACATATCATGAAACTTATAAAGTAGAAGATAATTACCAATGGTTAGAAGATTTGAAAAATGAAGAAGTGATTAATTGGGTGAAAGAACAGAATAAAATTTCAAAAAGGTATTTGGAAAGTTGTTCTAAAAAAACAAATGCATTTAGAGTTATTGGAAAATATTCTGATACAGATTACGATTACAAAATTCCATACAAAAAAGGAAAATTCTATTTCAGTTATTTTGTTGAAAATCACTTAAAAGAAGCTTCTCTTTATTTTAAACCAAGTTTAAAAAATGATTATAAAAAAATTGTAGATCCAGCTTATATTGGAGGAGAAGGAAGAGTAAGAATTGAAGCTTATTACACTTCAAAAGATTCAAGATATTTGACCTATTTTTATTCTAGAGATGGTGGAGATTGGAGAGAAGCAAGAATTGTGGATTTAAAGCGAAATAAACACTTTGATGAAACATTAAAAGATATTAAGTTTTCGAATGCAATATTTGTTGGAGAAGGATTTTACTACAAAAAATTTCCAAGAAATTCCAAATTTGATGCAGATATAGCGCCTCAAATTTATTATCATAAAATAGGAACTCCACAATCGGAAGATCAATTAATTTTTGAAAGAAAAAATAAACCACACATTGAACTTTCAATTCAATCAGTAAAAAGTAAAAGATATTTAATTCTTTCTGAAAAAGATGAGCAAAAAGGAATTGCAAATCATTATTATTATGATTTTTCAGAAGAAGTTGCGAGAATTAGACCTTTAGCAAGAAATCTAAAAACAGAATTAGATGTTTTAGAAGAAAGAAAAGAAAAAGGAACTATCATTGCAAATATCTTTGATAAAGAAACAGAGAAAACAATTGTTGTTGAGATAAATCCGAAAGACCCAAGAAATTGGAAACAAATTATTCCTGCTTATGAAAATAGTCATTTGGTGCAAGCGAAAGTAGTTCCTTCTGGAGTTTTATGTGTTTTTAAAGAAAAACTAAAAACCATTATGACTTTTTATAATTTTGAAGGTGAAATTTTATATCGAGATGTACAACCAATTGCTGCAAATGTTGGTGGTTTTATGGAAGGAGAAACAGAAGATGATATTATTTATAAATTAAAATCGTATACAGTTCCAAATGTAATTTATGAATTTAATACAAAGACTTTTGAAAAAGAATTAAATCAAAAAACTGGTATAACTTTCAATGCAAAATCAATTCGATATAAAGAGCATTATATAATTTCAAGAGATGGAAAAGAAATTCCTGTGATTATGGTTTATGATGAAGAAAAAATGACACAAGGAAAACCAAATCCTACATTAATTGAAACTTATGGAGGTTTTGGATCGATTTCTTCGCCTTATTTTAAACCAGAAATAGTTCATTTTATTAAAAAAGGAGGAATTTATGTTTATGCATATGTTCGAGGAACAGGAGGTTTTGGAAATGAGTGGATTGAAGATGGGAAAGCTTTAAAAAAGCAAAATACGATTAATGATTTAATTGATGTTTCTGAATTTTTGATTAAAGAAAATTATACTTCTAATGAGAAATTAGCGATAAAAGGAGGTTCACATGGTGGATTTGTTGTTGCAGCAGCTGGAATTCAAAGACCAGATTTATATAAAGTAGTGATTCCTGAAGTTGCTCCATTAGATATGGTTCGTAAAGAGAAATTTACTGTTGGAAAATTAAATTCAGATGAATATGGAAGTGTAGAAACTTTAGAAGGATTTAATAATTTATATAAACTTTCGCCATATCATAATATTAAAGAAGATATTAATTATCCAGCAATGTTAGTTGTAACTTCTGATAATGATGAGAGAGTTCCACCTTTTCATTCGTATAAATTTGTTGCAAAACTTTTAAATAGAAAAGCACAAACAAATCCGATTTTATTAAAAGTTGAAAAGAATTCAGGACATTATGGAGGAACAAATAGTTATCGAGGCTTAAGAGAAAAAGCAGATATTTATGGGTTTATCATGAATACTTTAGAAATGAAATAAAAAAAAATCCCAACATTTCTGTTGGGATTTTTTAGTTTATATTTTAAAAATTATTGGATTAATAATTTTTTAGTGATTGTTGTATTTGAAGCTTTAAAATTCAAAATATACATTCCAGAGTTTAATGAATTATATGGTAATTCGATAGAAGTATCAGAAGAATCAATATTCCAAGATTGTACTTTTTGACCTAAAGAATTGAATAATTCTACATTTGAAATTTTATGAGATTCATTTTGAATGATAATTTCATTTGAGTTTTGATTAGCAAATACATTAAAATCATTATCAGAAATAATATCATCTACATTTAATCCAAAAGAAGTTGTTTTGATATAGAATCTATTTTTATGTTCACCAGCTCCAATATAAATTGAAGCAGGAGAGTTTAAATCATAATGAATATCTGCTTTTCTATCATAAAGATAAATAGGATAATCAATATTAACTTTCTCTTCAATATTAAAAGTTAAGTTTCCTGTAGCTTCCATTTTAGCTGTTAAAGGAACCACTGTATTTTCTGAAATAGAAGACACACCTGTAATAACATATTTTCTTTCATTATTTGGAAAATCCCAATAAATCTGTGTTGTATTAAGAGAAATATTTTCTGAATCATATCCATTTTCATGCCCTTCAGTTAATCCATCTTTAAATCCAACAGCAATTTGAGAATAAATTGTATTTCCAGATAAATCGTTAAAACTTAAACCTAGTTTTAATAAAGAAGTTTCATCTTCATTTTCAGAATTTCTAAAGAAAACTGAATTTGTTCCAGATTCATGTTCTGCTTTTCTTTGACCATTATTAAATTCAACATTTCCATCAGCAGTAGCAGTAACCATGAATCCTTGACCAACAGGAATATATTGCTTTGGAACTTTTACAAATGTAGAAGGTGTTCCTGTAAATTCAGCTAAAACAGTTGCAGAAACGCTAGTTAATAAGTTTAAAGTAGCATAACCAGCATCGTATTCTGTAATTCCATGTCCGCTTCCTCCAATGTGATCATAGAAATATAAAGTTCCATCAATTACAGCATTATTATCATTAATAAATTGATGCGCATCTAAAGCAGAAGGATAAGGATTTCCTAATAGAGTTTCATTTCCATTCGTAATTGCACTTGTGTAAGTTCCATTGTTTGGAGTTCCTTCAAATACATAGAATCTATCTTCACCACAACCTTTCATTGTATATCCTTCACCAATTCGAATAGCTCCATTTTTTCCTTTTGCTTCCCAATCTAAGTAAGCATTTCCATCAACATAACCAAATAACCAATATTCAGCAATACCAAATGGAGAAGTAGAACCATCATGTCCATCGATAAAATTAATATCAGAATAAGTAGTAATAGCATCAAATACACCAGTTGATTTTCCATCTTTCATTACTCCTTCAACATTATAAGTTGCACTTCCTGTAACATGAACAGGAGATGTAATGTAATTCATGTGATAGATAGAATTGGAAGTTATAAATCGATTAACTAAGATTTTTCCAGTTCCAATATTATAATTAGCTCCAGCATGAGTTTGGACTAATTGACCATGACCCACCAATCTGATTTCACCTTTTAAATTGATGTTTGTTGTTACTTCTAAGTTTACATTTGTATCAATTAATAAAATTGCATTTTCTTCAACAGTTAAAGTTTTTACAGTTGCATTTTGAGAAATTCTTGCAGTCATTCCATTTGGAATTAATAAATCTTTACATTTATCTTGATCTGATAAGAAAACACCATTTGCTGGAGCGTCAAAATCATTATTTCCAGAAGATCCAGTTGCTTGAACTAAATCTTTCTCATATCCAATTGTGAAAACTACATTATTCTTTAATGGAGGATTAGCTCCTTGAGAATTAATTGTAAAAGTTAAAGTTGAATTTGCTTGGTCATAAGAAGCAATATTGATAGGTAGTGTTGTGTCATAAATAATATCATCTGTTGTTCCATTTGATCTTAAAAGATATAATTGTTTACTACAATCTGTATCTCCGAAAGAAATTTCACTTTCAAAATTTGTAATTCTACTTGTATTAATTGTGATTTCTAACGAAGCATTAAATGGAAGATTACTTGTATTAACTTTCCAAGAATTTTCTAAAGTTCTAAAATTGCTTGAAGATTCATCTACAAAAGAAGTTGATTTTTCATATCTATTTGAACCAATCATAATGTAAGAACCGAATGGCGTTGGATTTACATTTGTAGCTTCAATAGACATTAAATATTTACTATTTGAAGTCAAATGAGACAAGTTTGCTGGAGTAGAAGTAAAATCTAAAACAGCTCCAACACCAACCATCTGATAATCATATCCATCATTATCACCAGAATATTCAGTTTTTGTTCCAACGTTATATTTTGCAGAGAAATGATTTTCAATTATTGTTTCTTCTAAACTGTTTAATTTTCTGTTATAAAAAACAACTTCGAAAATATTTCCTTTTAATAATTCTCCTAAATTCTTTAAGATAAATCCATTTCCAGGAGAAAGTGTAGTCGTTGATTCTGTTCCACCAACTTCTGATACAGAAAAAGTTAATGGCGCAAAAGGATTTCCTGCAACTGTACTTTCCATAGTAATTTTAAGAATTGTAGGTGTTGCAGCATCTAATTGACTCCCATGAGCTGTAGGAAATTCATTTCCCGTTCCAAAAGTGTTTTCATATCCAACAACATTATTTCCTCCATCATCCATTACATAATTCAATTTATAAGAAGTGGTACTGAAAATAGAAGATTTATTGCCATTTGATTCTGCTTGTAAAACAACATACATTTCACCTGTTACATATGCTGGATTTACAAAATCTAAAAATGTTCCAGAAGTTTCACTCAACAAATCATTACCATCAAAATAAACAGCAGATTGACCATTTTGTAAGTTGTGTTTTAGAGTTGGAGTAGCATCGGTATCTTCAGGTGAAAAAACAGCATTTGGATAAATTCCTTTGTTTTTCCAAATTGTTATTGGACTGTCTGCATCTAAAGTTTCATCAATGTCAATATTTAATAAATCATTTGCATCTAACCAAAGAATAACATCTCCTGTATTTTCTGTTGTGTTTCCAACTCCTCCAGGACCTTCATCATCACCTCCTGATTGTTCAACGGTGAATGTAGAAAAAAAACTACTGGTTGAATTTGTGTGTAATTCAAGATTTACATCTTTCTTTAGGGCACTGTTATGCGCAAGCAAACTGTAAATATTTCCTACCAAGAAAATAATTACCAGAATCGGGGCTTTTTTCATCTTATCTTATTTTTATTTTTTCGCAATTTAATAATTAATAGAGTAAATTTTAACAAAAAAAAATAATAAATAAAGATGATTGCAGTTTAAAATAATTGTAAATATAAAGTATTAATAATCAATTTGTTATGATTTGTTTCTGTGGTTTTTTTACCTTGAATTTTATAAAAAGAAGGCATTTTTTGTTTATAATATAACAAAAAAAGAGATTTAAAGAGGATAAATAACTTGTTTCCCAACTTTTCGTACAAACATTTTAAACATCTTTTTTCTATTTTCCGTACTTAAATATTCAACTATATCATTTTTAGAAGAATAAAATTTTTTTAAACACCAACTTTTAAAGATGTGCCGATAATTTTCTTTAGATTTTAAATATGCTAATCCGGTATATTTATAAATATGATGAAGTTTGTCTAATCTATCAAATTTGTGGTTGTTGTAAATGTTTTCATTTTCCACAATCGTATCCAAAATAAACTCTGGAGACCAATACCCTAAACCTGCCCTGGTTTTCCATTCGGGGTGAAACCAGTTTAAAAAATGAATTATTTCATTATATATTTCTGTATCAACGTATTTATCCTTTATAGTTTTGAGATCTGTGTTTGAAGAACAGAATTCAATGTAATCGATGTCATTTTCAAGTGAATGCATGGTTTTTAAGGTTTAATTGTTTGATAATGAATTGAATATAAAAATTAAGGGATTTGTACTATTTTGCACTACAACTAAATTAACTATTACTTAACTAAAAAAATATCAACATAGTCTTAAAAATTACTATCAAAATGTTAATTTAGCCTGCTTTTAATAATTTAAAAAAACACCCTTGAATGAAAAAAATATTACTTCATTTACTATGTATAGGAGGTATTTGTTCGCAAGCTATCGCACAAATGCCAGATGATTATTACGATGAGGCGCATGGGAAGTCAGGTAGTCAGCTAAAAAATGCTCTTTATAATATTATTAAAGATCATATTGAATTTCCTTATTCAGCTTCAACAACAGATACTTGGGATATTTTAAAAGAAACAGATAAAGATCCTAACAATTCTGAGAATGTTATCCTTATTTATTCAGGTCGTTCTGTTAATGGTGACCAGGAATATAATGGAGGGAGTGGATGGACAAGAGAGCATGTCTGGGCAAAATCTAGAGGTGATTTCGGAACTTCTCGTGGAGCGGGAACAGATGTTCATCATTTAAGACCTTTAGATCAAAGTGTAAACAGTACAAGAAGTAACAGAGCTTTTGATGATTGTGAAACTTGTTCTGAAGTGATTGATGGAACTTTTAATACAGGTTCTTTTACAGATGGTATCAACTGGACATTTGAACCAAGATCAGATGTGAAAGGAGATGTAGCTCGTATGATTTTTTATATGGCGACTAGATATGAAGGAGATGAAGGAGAACCTGATTTAGAATTAACACAATCTATTTTAGGGCAATCTAATAAAGAACCTTTTCATGGAACTTTAGATGCTTTATTAGATTGGCATCGAAATGATCCTGTAAACGAATGGGAGAGAGATCGTAATGATGTTATTTTTAACTACCAAGAAAATAGAAATCCATATATTGATTTTCCAGAATTAGTTGAACATATTTGGGGAAATAAAATTGGAGATACTTGGTTAAATCCATTATCAAATGAAGAATTTGAATTAGAGAATTTTGCTATCTATCCTAATCCAGCTTCAAATGTATTATACATTGATAATGTAGACAAAGCAACTTCTATTGAATTAATTGATTTAGCAGGAAGAAGAATTTTAAGCCAAGAATTAAAATTAGGAAAAAACATTATTTCTTTACCTAAAGAAAAAGGAATGTATGTGTTAAATATCAAAACTAAAAATTCAAACATCTCTAGAAAAATCATAAAGATGTAATAGAATTTCAAAAGAATAAACATAAAAAAACCAGAGAATTTTCTCTGGTTTTTTATTTGTATATATTCTAATTCTTATAAATGAATTACTTCATCATAAGCATCTGCTACAGCTTCCATAACTGCTTCACTCATTGTTGGGTGAGGGTGAACAGCTTTTAATACTTCATGTCCAGTAGTTTCTAATTTTCTACCTAAAACAGCTTCCGCAATCATATCTGTTACTCCAGCTCCAATCATATGACATCCTAACCATTCTCCGTATTTTGCATCAAAGATAACTTTTACGAATCCGTCAGGAGTTCCAGCAGCTTTTGCTTTTCCTGAAGCAGAGAATGGGAATTTTCCAACTTTTAATTCATATCCAGCTTCTTTTGCTTGTTTTTCTGTCATACCAACAGAAGCAATTTCTGGAGTAGCATATGTACAACCTGGAATGTTTCCGTAATCGATAGATTCTGTTTCGATTCCAGCAATACGTTCTACACAAGTGATTCCTTCTGCTGAAGCAACGTGTGCTAAAGCTGGTCCAGGAACAACATCTCCGATTGCATAATATCCTGGCATGTTTGTTTTGTAAGAAGAATCAACTAAAATCTTATCTCTATCCGTTACGATTCCAACTTCTTCTAATCCGATTCCTTCTAAATTTGATTTAATTCCAACTGCTGAAAGAACGATATCTGCTTCTAAAGTAACTTCACCTTTCTTTGTTTTTACAGTTGCAACAACTCCTTCACCAGAAGTATCCACAGATTCTACAGAAGAATTTGTCATTACTTTGATACCAGATTTTTTCATAGATCTTTCGAATTGTTTAGAAACATCTTGATCTTCTAAAGGAACTAAGTTTGGTAAGAATTCTACAATAGTAACTTCCGTTCCCATTGAGTTGTAGAAATGAGCAAACTCAACTCCAATTGCTCCAGAACCAACAACAATCATTTTCTTTGGTTGCTCTGGTAATGTCATTGCTTGTCTATATCCAATAACTTTCTTTCCGTCTTGTGGTAAGTTTGGTAACTCACGTGAGCGAGCTCCAGTAGCGATGATGATGTGATCAGCAGAATATTCAGTAACTGTTCCGTCAGCAGCAGTAACATCTACTTTTTTCCCTGGTTTGATTTTACCAAATCCATCAATTACATCAATTTTATTTTTTTTCATTAAGAACTGAACACCTTTGCTCATTCCTTCAGCAACACCTCTACTACGGTTGATTACTGCTTGGAAATCTTTATCAATTGCTTCAGCTTTTAATCCGTAATCATCTACATGTTTTAAATAGTCATATACTTGAGCACTTTTTAATAATGCTTTTGTAGGAATACATCCCCAATTTAGGCAGATTCCTCCTAAATTTTCTTTTTCAACAACTGCAACTTTGAATCCAAGTTGTGATGCTCTAATTGCAGTCACATATCCACCAGGACCACTTCCTATAATGATAACGTCGTATTTCATATTTTAATTTTTAATAAAATGTTGTTTTTGATGAATTTTCATTTTAAGTTTTCAATCCTATAAATTTAAAAAACCTAAAATTATTCATCGCACAAATTTAATTAAAATGTATGGAAAAGGAAGTAAAGATTGTAAAAAAGATAAGGAAGTTTTGAATACTTGTTTTTAGAAATTATAGATGCATAAAATAGGAAATTTTAAATTTTTTAGTTAAAAAGATATTTAATTCATATTATTGTTGAAAAATTAACCTTTAAAAAAAATAATATGAAAAAAAAGTATTTGACAAAAATTGTACTATTAATTTCCTTTTTATTTATGATTTCTTGTAATGAAGAAGATGATACTACTGAAAATAATCAACAACAAGAAGAACTAGGTCAAACATTTTGTGATTTTGATCCGAATAATCTTATGGCAAGTTTCGATTGGGTTAATGATCTTATCAATGAAGATGTAGTAGAAGTTGGGTTATATACGGTCAATAAAGAAATGTTTAATGGAGAAGTGAAAGATTTTTATTATGTAATTATTAAACAATACACTGATTTTGTATCAGATGGAAATGAAACTTTTAATGTAGTTGCAAATAAAATTTATGATTGTTCTGGAAATGTTGTAGAATTTTTAAATTATATAGAAGGAGATGAGTTTTACCAGAATCCTCAAAGATTCTGTTATACACCAGAAACTGGAGGCGGAAATTTATGTATCCCGTATGAATTAGATTTAATAGGGAATTTTTATTCCAATCATTTTGATTTTTCTACACCAATTGAAGAAATTCCATGGTTAAATGCTAAAAAAAATGAGCTAGAAAATTCTGGGAATAATGGAATGATTACTTTGTTCAACGGTTATGGAGATACTTATTATGTTATTAATGATTGTTTGGAATGTACAACTTTTCGTAGATTTAAAATTTACAATTATAAAGGACAATTAGCAGGATATTTTGGAAGTAATAATTTTAATTCTTCTGTAGATGCATATAACTCTTATTTAGTTAATACTCGAGGTATTTTAGGAGAGAAATTGTATTATAATATCATAAATACAAATGATTGTGAGCAAGAAATTGAGCAATATATTGGAAAAAAATATAAATATCATGGTCAAACAATATATTATGACAATCAAGAAGATATTAAAGTACACTTTGATTGTGGAGGTAATATTATAAATGTAATGAGTGTTATAAATGGAATTAATAGTCCATTTCCAGATTGGGATGAAGAAGCTATTTTGTTAGAGGAAGAATAATTAAAATTTTAAAAAAAGAATAAATATGAAAAAAATGAATTTTGCAAAAATCGTACTATTAATTTCCTTTTTATTTATGATTTCTTGTAATGAAGAGGATGATACCACAGAAAATAATCAAGAACAAGAAGAACAAATAATTCAGCAACTTCCTATTACTGTTTGTGACTATGATCCAAACGACTTATTAGGTAGTTTTGATTGGTTAGAAGAATTAATTGATGATGATGTTGTTGAAATTACTTTGCGAAAAGCAGAAAAAGAATGGAATGGTGAAATTAAAAAATTTTATTATGTTGTTGTATCTAAAAATGTAGAAAAAGTAGATTCTGATGGAAATGTTTATCATATTGTTGGACATGAACTATATACTTGTTCAGGAGAAAAGGACTCTTATTTTTATTTTTTTGATATAAGTGATTATCGTTCTTGGAAATACTATACTTCCCCTGAAGAAGGACCGGGAAAGATTTATTTACCAAATCAATTAATTACAATTGAAACTATTTATTCAAATCCTTCAAATCAATTAGACGTTTCCAAACCAATTGAAGAAATTCCTTGGTTAAATGCAAAAAAAAATGAATTAGAAAATTCAGATAAAAATACAATGATAAGAATATTCACATTTGCTGGATATAAATATTACATGATTAATGAATGCCTTGAGTGTGCACAATTAAGGAGATTTAAAGTGTATAATTTCAAAGGAGAATATGCTGGAACTTTTGGAAATAATAATTATGTAGCTAGTACAGATGCTTTTAATTCAGTATTAGTCAATATGCGAGGAGAATTAGGAGATAAATTATTTTATAATATTATAAATACAACAGATTGTGAAGTTGATGAAAGTTTACTAGGAGATTTTTATAAATATCATGGACAAACTATTAGAAAGAATAAAGTATTTGATGGTACAGCTTATTACAATTGCGATGGAGAAGGTATTAGTATAACTGCAATGTTTAATGTAAATGATCCATTTCCAGATTGGGATGAAGAAGCTATTTTATTGGAATAATAATAAAATAACCTTTCATTAAAATAAAGTTTTTAGAAATTAATTAAATCTTTATTTTTGTCCAAAATCTTAATAATTTGATTAAAAAAAATATGAAAAAAATTACGTTTACTAATCTATTTTTAATAATAGCTTTAGTTTTTATTACTTCATGTAGTAAAGATGATGATTCCTCATCTAATAACCAACAACCTGAGGAGCCAACTGGAACTCAAATTTGTGATTATGATGTGAATAATATTGAAGGAAGTTTTGCTTGGGTCAATGATTTAATCGATGAAAATGTAGTGGATATTACTTTTCATAAGGAATCAAGGGAAGTTGAAAATGGATTTATTCAAGAGCATTTTTATGTGTTTATCAATAAATACATGAATCATACTATTGATGGTGAAACATTTAGATTTATCACATCAATTCCTTACGATTGTGCCGGAAATGCTTTAAATATTGAAATGGAAGAATTTGTTGATTTTGAATTATTAAATTCTTCATTGGATTTAAATGGAAATAAATTTGGAAGAATTCCAATTACTTTCCAAAAAATGGCAACATTGTATTCTAATTATTTTGATTTTTCAACACCATTGGAAGATATTTCTTGGTTAAATGATAAAAAAACAGAATTAGAAAATTTAGGAACAAATGTTATTATTCGTAAGATTGAAGTTTCAGGTTACACTTATTTTCTAATTAATGAATGCTTAGAATGTACAACCTTAAAAAGGTTTAAAGTTTATACTGCATCTGGAGAATTAGCTGGTTATTTTGGAAGAAATGAAGCTGTTTCTTCTCCAAAATTATTTGAAATTAAATCTTTAAATGGAATTTTAGGAGATAAATTATTATATGAAATTGTAAATCCAAACAACTGTAACGAAAATTTAGAAGGAACATACTATATTTATCATGGACAGTTTTTGAATTATACAGATGAAAATTCAAATAGAATCTTTGTAAATTGTGATAATCAATATTTTGCGACAAAAACACTTAGTGGAGATCCTTTCCCAGATTGGACTGACGAAGCAGAATTAGTTGAAATAACAAACGAAGAAGAAGAATAAAATAAAAAAACCTGTACATTTTTGTGCAGGTTTTTTTAAAAACATAATTTAACAATTAAATCAAAACAGCGAACTTTTTTTAAAAAAAAAGTTCAAAAAATAGACTTTTCTTTTTCAACATTTCTTCCCATTTACTAAATTTATCTTTCCCCGTAAATTTAGATTTGAATCAAAAATATTGTCTTTTTCTTTTTTCTTCACAGCAAAGATATTACCTTACATCGCCAAATAATGACGTATATAAAAAAAGAAAATGAACTACGAAATTGCCAATCGTTTTCGATTGATTATGGAATGTTTAATACACGGAAATTTTCCATCTAAAACTGCTTTAATTGATTTTTTAGAAGACAAAGAAATTTATATTTCTGAAAGAACTTTAGAAAGAGATTTAAGAGCTTTAAAAACTAATTTTGGAATCGATTATCAGTACAATAGACAAGAAAAAGGATATTATATTGAAGAAGAAATTAATTCTAAACAACAAATTAGTAGCTTATTTCATTATTTAGAAATGGCTTCTTCTGCACAATTTTTTACCAAAAGTATTAATGAAACTAGTAAAACTTTAAATTATATTGATTTTGATAAACAACATCAATTTAAAGGTTTGGAACATTTACCCATGATAATTGAAGCAATTCAAAATCAGAAAACAATTGTTTTTACACATCATAATTTTAAAACTAAAAAAAACACAAAATACACGATTTCACCAATTAAATTAAAAGCATATCAAAACCGTTGGTATGTTATTGGTTTGCCATTAAAAAAGACGGAAATACGAATTTTTGGAATTGATAGGATTTCGGATTTACAAATAGGAAATAAGAAAAAAATCAATTTACAGAAATATGAAAATCAATTAGATTTATTTAATCATATTGTAGGTTTAGATCGACAAAATAAAAAGATAGAATTGATTGAAGTTGCTTTTTCAAAAATTCAATTAGAATATTTAAAAAGTTTGCCTTTACATGCTTCTCAAAAAATTACAGAACGAACTTTTGGAGACCGAATTATTGTAGAGTTTGTGCTTGCAATTAATTATGAATTTAAAATGCAATTAGCGCAATATGGAGTAAATGCGGTTGTTTTAAAACCTAAGCATTTAAGAGAATCTATGATCAAAGGATTACAAGAAACTTTAAAGAATTACGAAGAAGAGGTCTGAATTTTCAGCCTTTTCTTTTTGAATTTAATATTCATAATCAACATTCCAATGATGATGAAAATTCCACTAACGTAATGATAAGAATATAATTTTTCATCGAAGAAAATTCCTAAAAATGCTGCAAAAAGTGGAATGAAATTCATGAAAATCCCTGCTTGATCTGCACCTTTGATTTGAATTCCTTTATTCCAAAGAAAATATGCCAAAGCAGTTCCAACACTACCAATTCCTATAGCAGCAATCCAAAAATTGAAATCGTGATTTCCAACATTGCTAACTTCATAAAAAGGTAAAACGGCGGAAAAACTAATCATACAAACAAGATTTGTCAAAAAAGTAAAATTGGTATTCGTAAAATCTACAGAATATATTTTAACCCAAATATTATAAAAAGCAAAAACGATACAAGAAATCAAAATATATAAATCACTTTTGCTAAAATGCACCATACTAATATTTAAAATATTTCCTTTTAAAACTAAATAGACAACACCAAAAAAAGCAAGAATTACACCAACGATATGCTGCGGTTTTAGACAAGTTTTTAAGATTAAAAAAGAAAGTAAAAGTGTGATTGCAGGATTTAAGCTAATTATTAAAGAAGCACTTACAGCAGAACCATTTATTAAGCCGAGAAAAAAGAAAAAATTAAAACCAAAAAGTCCAATAATACCAATAAGTAAAATTCCTAAAAAACGTTTTTTAACTAAAGCAAAAGGAGGGAAGCTCTTTATAGAAATTAATAAAAGTGTGATTACTCCAAAGAAATAACGCCAAAATCCAGCTTCCACAAAATTGACTTGTTTTAGCATGATTTTAGCTAAATAATAATTTAATCCCCAAAAAAATGCTGCAATAATTAAAAATAAATATGCTTTCATAATGAATTGTTGGTTTGTCTATTTCTAAATTAATAAATTAGTATTAAATTAGATACCTTTAGAATTCTTAAGGTTTTAATAAAAAATAATAGTTAAAATATTTGTTTGTAATAGTAATACTATTATATTTGCGAATAAGGAATATAAAAAGATGAAAGATTTATTTTCAAATATTCAGATTAAGGTAAATGAAAACATTTACTTAAAAAACCCTGAATCAAGTGATTTAGGAAAAAAAATCATATTTGGAAGTATTGAGATGATTGATGATATTGGTTTTGAAGCTTTTACATTTAGAAAATTAGCTTGTTCCATTTCTTCAACAGAAGCTTCTATTTATCGATACTTTGAAAGTAAGCATAAGCTATTATTATATTTGACAGCTTGGTATTGGGCTTGGATGGAATATAAATTAGTTTTTAGCTTAATTAATATTATTTCTCCAGAAGAAAGATTAAAAAGAGCTGTAACAATTGTTACAGAGCCTATTGAAGAAGATAGTAACTTTTTACATATTAATGAGGTTAAACTTAATCACATTGTAATTTCTGAATCATCAAAAGCATATTTAACAAAAGAGGTAGACTCTGAAAATAAAGAAGGTTTTTTCTCTGGTTATGAGAGTATGGTGATGCGAATAAGTAAAGTAATTCAAGAAATCAATCCTGATTATCCAAATGCGAATATGCTTGTTTCTACAGTAATTGAAGGAGCTCATCATCAATATTATTTTACAGAACATTTGCCGAAACTTACTACAATTTCGGAAGATAGAAACTGTATAACTAATTTTTATATTGATTTAGTTTTTAAAGTTATTCAAAAATAAATAAATATCATGGCTGATTATATCACGCAAACAAGTGAAACGCAAGCGGCGATTACACCACAAGCTGCTTTAGATATGTTAAAAGAAGGAAACGCACGTTTTCTTGATAAAAAAAGAATTGAAAGAAATTATTTAGAACAAGTTGCTGTTACTGCAACACAACAAAGTCCATTTGCTGCAATTTTAAGTTGTATTGATTCAAGAGTTCCTGCAGAAATCGTTTTTGATCAAGGAATTGGAGATATTTTCAGTGCAAGAGTAGCAGGAAATTTCATTAACACAGATATATTAGGTTCTATCGAATATGCATGTAAAGTTGCAGGATCAAAAGCAGTAGTTGTTTTAGGACACTCTGGATGTGGAGCTGTAAAAGGAGCATGTGATCATGTTGAACTTGGAAATATTACTCCAATGTTGGATAATTTAATGCCAGCTGTTGATGCTGTTGAAGAAACAGGAGATAGAAGTTCAAATAATGCTGATTTTGTTCAACGTGTGGTAGAGAAAAATGTTCACTTAAATATTCAAGGAATTTTAGAAAGAAGTGAAGTTTTAAAAGAAATGTATGACAACAATGAAATTACTATTGTAGGAGCAGTATATGATGTTGCTTCTGGGAAAGTAAGTTTCTTATAATAAAGTAATGAAGATAAAAGAATAAGCTATTTTCTTCAATAGTCTTTTATCAAATTCATTACCTGAAGAATAGTTGCGTAGTTGGAAAGATTATTTATTGATGCGAATGCAGTATTGATGAAACGCTATTTTTTGTATTTAACATCAATGAATCTTAAATACTATAAGATTGTTCACAATTTAATTTTTAAATATATTTTTATATTTAAGGTTTTTACAAGGTTTGAAAAAAGGTCACTAAAATTAGTGACCTTTTTATTTTTATATGTATTTATTTCTAAAGATAATTTTTCATTCTTTCGTCGATAAATTGCTGTGCAGCACCATCCATTAAGTGAATCATATCTAAAATATCTCTGAACTTTTGTTCTTCTTCTAATTGTTCTGTTACAAACCATTGTAGAAAAACTTCCGTTCCAATATCACCAACTCTACGACACTCTTTCACTAAATTGTAAATTTTTTGTGTCACAGAAATTTCCATGTCTAAAGCTGTTTCAACAACATCTTTAATTGATTCAAATTCATGATTAATATTTGATACTTCTGGTGAAAAAGAAGCGCCACCATTATCTAATATATATTTGAAAATTTTCATCATGTGTTCACGTTCTTCTAGTGCGTTTTTGTAGAAAAATTCAGTCGATTGTAAATAACCATTTTGATCACACCAAGAAGCCATTGCTAAATATGCAGAAGAAGCATGTTGTTCCGCGAATATTTGCTCATTCAACAATTCCATAATATCAGTATGGATGCTTGTTTTTTGTCTTATTATATTTTTCATAATCAATACTTTAGTGTATTAAATATAAAAATATCTAAGGAAGTTATTTATAATATTTTATTAATCTTTAATAATTTATAGATAGATTAATTATAAATAAAATGATTACGATAACACTAAGCTTTCAGTTTCAAATAATTGGAAAGTATTTTGAACTAACTTTTGTAAGTCTAAAATTTGTGGAACATCTAAAATCATAATATGTTTTCTGTTGCATAAAGTCAAGATTTCCAAATTTCTTTTTTGAATTACTAATTCTAAATATCTTGGAGAACTAATTCTATTGATTTTATGTTTTAAATGTAAAAATTGGTGAAAAGTTAAAGAAACAACTTTGTGTCCAAAGTCGATGTAAAAAAGTTCTTTTTCAACATCTTGATAAGAACTAAAAAATGATGAGTTATGTAGTATTTCCATGTTCATTACGGAGCAAAAATAATCTTTATTAAGATTTATTCCAAATAAAAAACAAATGAATTTTGTTAACATTCCTTATTTTTTTGTGATATTTTGAATTTTATGAAAATAAATGTGAGATATTAAATAATTTATTAAAAAAGGTGAATGGATTTGTGTAATGTTGAATAGTTGAATTTTAAACTAACTTAATTAACATGATTGAATAATTCATTTAAATTTTTTTTAAATGGATAATTCAAAAAAATATGATTTAGATTTAAGATCTTACATATTTAGATATTATTCCAGTTTTTTAAAATAAAGTATATATTTTTACCTCTAAGTTTATAAGATAAATATTACTTAATTTATTTTAAAAATTAGATTTAATGCTTTGGAAAATGATGATTAAATAAATCAGAAGAAGAATGAAAAAGTATAAAAAAATAAATATGAAGAATTAAATAATCTACAAAAATAAAAAAATGCAAAAGACACATGTATTAGCAATATTTTTATTGCTATCTGTTATATCCTTAAATGCGCAAACGTATATTAAAAACGTTTCTATTTTAGATGTGGAAAATCACAAAATCAAAAAAGGACAAACAGTAGAAATTGTTGATGGGAAAATCACAAAAATTAAATCGAATAAAAAAATAAAAATTACTGAAAATGCTGAAGTAATTAATGGAGACGGAAAGTTTTTGATGCCTGGATTAACCGATGCGCATATTCACTTTTTTCAGAATGGAGGATTGTATTCAAGACCTGATATTCTTGATTTAAGAGGAGACCAATCTTATGATGATGAAATTGATTTGACGTTTAGTACGATGGAAGATAAATTGCATCGCTATTTAAGTTATGGTATTACAAATTTAATTGATGTTGGTGCAACAAATAATTTATTAAAAAAAAGAAAGGAATATGTAAATGATCCGAAAACTCCGTCTATTTATATGACAGGTCCTTTGTTGACAACTTATAAATCTAAAGTTTATAATGATTTAAAGGATGATACACCTTTTAGTTTGATTAAAAAAGAAGAAGATGTTGTAAAATATATTGAAGATCAAATGCAATATAATCCAGATTTTATTAAAATTTGGTACATTTTAGACAAGAAAAAATACGATACTACGGAAGAAGCTGCAAGAGCTGCATTGCCTTTAGTGAAGAAGATTATTGAAGAATCGCATAAAAGAAATTTGAAAGTTGCTGTGCATGCTACTCAAAGAATTGCTGCTCAATTAGCTGTAGAAAATGGTTGTGATTTCTTAGTTCACAGTGTAAAAGATGAGGTTTTGACAAAAGATTTTGCGAAATTGTTGAAAAAAAATAATGTAATTCTTTGTCCAACTTTATTAGTTAGTGTTAATTACGCTACATCTTATGCGCAAAGTCCAGAATTAGAATTACATGAACTTCGAAGAGGAAATCCTCACCAAATCGGAACTTTAATGGATTTGAAAAAGTTTTTAAAAACAAAAGATTCTGCCTATTCTAAACATGTTATAAATTATGGTAAAAGAAAAGTTCCTGAACGAAAAGAAGATTTAAATATATTATTAAAGAATTTAAAAGTTCTAGCTGATAATGATGTTTTAATTGCTACAGGAACAGATGCTGGAAACATTGGAACTATTCATGCTTCTTCTTATTTGACAGAAATGGAAACGATGAAAAAAAGTGGAATGTCGAATTGGCAAATTTTGGAAGCTTCTACTATTAATGGTGCAAAAGTTTTAAGCAAAGAAAATGAATTTGGAGCAGTAAAAGTAGGATTGAAAGCGAATTTGATTCTTTTAGATGAAAATCCAGTAGAAGATTTGAAAAATGTTTTAAAAATTCATCGTGTTTTTAATAAAGGAGAAGTTTTTGATCCAAACAAAATTGTAGTAGATACGCCAGCAGATTTGGCACAAAGACAATTAAATGGATATAATTTAAGAAATATTGAAGCTTTCTTAGAACCTTATGCTGAAGATGTGGAAGTATACGATTTTCCAAGTGGTAAATTGAAATATAAAGGAAAGGATATTATGAGAGAAAGATACCAATCGATGTTTGAAAGAGTTCCTAATTTGTATTGTAATTTAGAAGAAAGAATTGTAATGCGAAATACCGTAATCGATAAAGAACGTGTTACTTTTGGAGATAGAGAAGTTGAAGCGATTGCGATTTATAAAATAGAAAATGGGAAAATTAAACAAGTTTATTTTGTTAGAGATTAAACCAATTTTTTAAAGAAATAAAATACAGAAAAGATATGTTTGGAAGCATATCTTTTTTGTTTTAAATAGTTGTTATTTTATCAATTTTCTTTGGAAAAGTGATTTTAGATAACTGCATTTGCATTTCTACGGAACGTTTTTGTGTTTTAAATGAGTTTAAAATTTTGAATTATAAAGAGAAGAAATTTTAAAAACAGAACCCTATAAATTAGAGTCCTGTTTAAATATTTTATTTCTGTATTAAAATCGGAATAGATTTAAGATTCTTTTCTTTTTGAATTTTTGCAAAATAAAGTCCGTTTTTTAAATGAATAACCTGAAAATTTTGCATTTCAGAAATTACTTTTTGATTGAAAACTTTTTGACCCAAAGAATTATAAATTTCTATTGAAGAACCTTTTGCATTATTTATTGTAAAATTAGTTGTTGTTGGATTTGGAAAAATAGAAATTTCCGTTGCTTTTGCAGTTTGATTTTCAATGTTTAATTCTGGAAAATTGTAAATATATTTATATCTATTTTCTGGCTCATCTGTTAAAAGTTGAAAACTTTCCACTCGCTCAATCAAAACACCTTCTTCTACCATTGGTGTGTAAGTCGATTCTGAATGAAATCCAAACGGAATTCCTTGGAATGTATTCACAGAAGTAACATAACCATTTTCATAAGTATAAACCCAACGATTTATTGGTTCATATTCAGAATTAGTAGTATTCCAATTTGCATTTTCTTTTTCAATAATTTGATTAGAATTATTTTTTACTACTTTCAATTTTGAACTTAAAATATAATCTTCTTCATCTGAATCCCAATAATAAGTTATTTCATTTGTCATATTCCCATCATAAGTATAAAGAAATTTTTGATTTTCTGTAAATGCATCTCCTTCACTAGTTGTTGTAAAATCGTAATATTCCAATAATTTATTTGTAGTTAAATCATACACATATTTTTCTTTATCTACAGCACCATAAATTCCGTTGTTAAACTCATAAAACTCTTCTAAAATAAGGTTGTAATTCACATCAAATTGAATAATTCTTTTAGAAAACAATTCCCAAGGACTTGTAAGATCTTCTCTAGCTTCAATTTCAACTGTTGTTGTGTTATTTTCACCTTGTGTATAAGTCAAACCTCTTTCATATTCTGTAAATTCATCTACGATTCCTGGAGATTTAACATATGCAGTGTAATTTTCAATAAAATAACCATCATAAATAAAAACAGCTTTTGTGAAAAATTCACTCTCTTCTTCTGTATCATAATTGTAGGTGTTTAGTTCGATAAATCTTCCAAATTCATCATACGAAACACTTTCTTCTTCAACTTTGATAAAATCCTCTTCTGTAATACTCCAAGAATAAGAACTTTCTTGAATCAATCGATTATTTTCATCATACATTGAAATTGTTTTTGAATCTGGAACATAATCATTGTTTTCGTTATTCCAAGTGTGATATTCCCATCGAACTTGGTTTCCAGCTGCATCAAATTCGTAAATTTCTTTACCTTGATTTTCATATTCTTCTGAAATCTCACTATAAAGTTGAACTTGAATTTCCTCAATTTTCGGATTGTTTTCAGTTGAAGTGAGTAAAGAAATATTCTCTTCATCAATTTGTCCAAAACTAACAATTGAAATAAAGAATAAAAGTAATGTTTGTTTCATTTTAATAGATTTTAAATTACTTTATTAAAGTTAGTTAAATGATTTTTAAAAGAATTGTTTAATATGAAATAATAGTATATGAAATATTTATACATTAGAAGAAAATTTAAATATGAATAATAATAATAATAATGAAGTTGTATTGGCAACGAGTAGTGAAAATAGAGAAGAAATTACTGTTTTAAAACTTAAAGAATGGTTAAATGATAAAGAAAGTTACAAAGAAAAATTAGCCAACTTTATTTACGATAGATTATACGGTAGATATTTAAAACCATTTGATTATAATAATAAAAACTATAAGAGCGATTATAAAAATGGATTTTCGATTATGGCAAATTGTTGTTTATTAATTGAAACATTTATTTCATTCACAGAAGAAGACTTTAAAAATACTCATGGAATGAGTGAAAGAAGTTTTGGTGTTTTTTTTAATAAATCAATTAATTTTTCTGAATTTTCAAAAGAAGGTCTTACAATAGATAAATATAGAGATATAGAGTACTCTGTAAGAAGAAATAATAGTGGAATTCCTCAAGATTTTTATGAAAATATTCGTTGTGGAATATTACATTCTGGTGAAATTAAAAATGGATGGAGGATTTCTAGAACAGGAAAATTGTTTGAAGAAGAAAGTAAAAGAATTAATGCAACATTATTTTTAGAAAAACTAGAAAATGAAATTTCTTCATTTAGAGATAGTTTATTAGAAGAAACTGACATAGAAAACTCTACTATTTGGGAGATTTATACAGACAAATTAGAAGATATAATGGATAATGTATAAAAGAGAGTTCAAAGTCGAACTCTCTTTTATTTTTAATTATTTAAACTCCTCCAATCGATTTTTTAAAGCTTTAATTTCATCACGGAATTTTGCAGCTTGAACAAAATCAAGATTTTTTGCAGCAGTTTCCATTCCTTTTTGCGCATCTCGAATTCGTTTTTCCAATCCAGGTTTAGTTACATATTCTTCACCAGATTCCGCAGCAATTTCATAATTTTTAATTTCTTGATATTCCTTATGATTATCAACTAAACTTGTATCAATTGCTTTTTCAATTTGTTTAGGAGTAATATTATTTTCCAAATTATAAGCAATCTGTTTTTCACGTCTTCGGTTTGTTTCATCAATAGTTTTTTGCATACTATTAGTGATTTTATCTGCATACATAATTGCTAAACCATTTACATTTCTCGCAGCACGACCAATTGTTTGTGTCAACGAACGATGAGAACGAAGAAAACCTTCTTTATCAGCATCCAAAATAGCAACTAAAGAAACTTCTGGTAAATCTAATCCTTCTCTTAAAAGGTTTACTCCAATAAGAACATCAAACAAACCTTTTCGTAAATCTTGCATGATTTCCACACGTTCTAAAGTATCTACATCCGAATGAATATAACGACAACGAATTTGAACTTTCGTTAAATATTTCGCTAATTCTTCTGCCATTCTTTTTGTTAAAGTTGTAACAAGTGTACGTTCGTCTTTTTCAACTCTTTTTTGAATTTCTTCCATTAAATCATCAATTTGATTTAAACTTGGACGAACTTCAATTATCGGATCTAATAATCCTGTCGGACGAATTACTTGTTCTACGAAAACACCTTCTGTTTTTTCCAATTCATAATCTGCTGGAGTAGCAGTAACATAAACCACTTGATTTTGAATCATTTCAAATTCATCAAATTTTAAAGGTCTATTATCCATTGCAGAAGGCAAGCGGAAACCATGTTCCACCAAATTTTCCTTTCTAGATCTATCTCCACCATACATTGCATGAACTTGTGGAACGGTAACATGAGATTCATCAATAACCATTAAATAATCATCAGGAAAATAATCCAACAAACAGAAAGGACGTGTTCCTTGTGGTCTTCCATCTAAATATCTTGAATAATTCTCAATTCCGCTACAATAACCAAGCTCACGAATCATTTCCAAATCGAATTCTGTTCTTTCTTTGATTCTTTTCGCTTCCAAATATCTTCCAATTTCATGGAAATAATCAATTTGCTTTACCAAATCGTCTTGAATTTCATGAATTGCATTTTGAAGTACATCAGGAGAAGTAACAAATAAGTTTGCAGGATAAATTGTTAATTGCTCAAAAGTTTCGATGACGCTATTATTTATAACATCAAAACTTTCGATTTCTTCAATTTCATCTCCAAAAAAATGTACACGATAAGCATGTTCTCCATAAGAAGGAAAAATTGTGATAGTATCACCTTTTACTTTAAAAGAACCACTTTTAAGTTCTGTTTCTGTACGAGAGTATAAACTTGTTACCAAACTATGTAAAAATCGAGTTCGAGCAATTTCTTGTCCAACTTCAATAGAAATTACATTTTTCTTGAATTCAATTGGATTTCCAATTCCATATAAGCAAGAAACAGAGGCTACAACAATGACATCTCTTCTTCCTGAAAGTAGGGCAGAAGATGCACTAATACGTAATTTTTCAATTTCATCATTGATAGATAAATCTTTTTCAATGTAAGTATTTGTCGTAGGAATAAAAGCTTCAGGTTGGTAATAATCATAATAAGAAACAAAATATTCCACAGCATTTTCTGGGAAAAATTGCTTAAACTCAGAATAAAGTTGTGCTGCTAATGTTTTATTATGAGCAAGAATTAAAGTAGGTTTTTCTACTTTTTCAATTACGTTTGCAACTGTAAATGTTTTTCCAGAACCAGTAACTCCTAAAAGTGTTTGGTATTTTTCTCCGTTTTCTATTCCGTTTACAAGTTGTCCTATTGCTTGTGGTTGATCTCCAGTAGGTTGGAAGTTAGAATTGATTTTAAATTTCATCGTTTTGAGTAAAAAGTGCTTTTAAATCAAATTATTTTAACATTTAAAGCTTATAATTTACAATAAATACATGATAAATTAAAAGTTTCATGAAGACTTCTTTAAATGTGAAATTTACTTTTGCTACAAAAATAACGAAAAAACAAAGATAGATTCCAAGATTAAAAATTTATTCTTTTATGTAATAGATTAAAGGAGAAATTACGCGAAAAAAAGGAAGTAATTTTTTAGTAATAAATAGTGAGGTGTTTTGTATTAAAACCTTTCTTTAAGGTAGGTTTTATTAATTGAAAAAGGAGTTGTATTGACAACTCCTTTTTAGTTTAAAATCTTTTGAAAACATTATTTCTTAAATAAGCTTTTTCCGTTTGAAGTTGCTCTTGAAGTTTCATTTACAATTTCAATTTCTTCAGCTAATTCATCAAAGTCTACAAGTACTCTTCCCGTATTATTTGGAATATATTCATCTTCTATATTTCCTCCATTATCGACCATTAAAGCAGCAATTTGCAAGTTTGCAATTCCTTCTGTTGTCTTTTGCCCTGAAATTACAAATGCAGTTTGTGCAGGATATTGACCAATTAAACTAGTTAAGTTTAAATAAACAGTAAAATTATTTCCTTGACCAGAAATATATGTTCCATCTCCGCTATCTTGTTGTGAACCATCCAAATGTTGTCCTTCAAAATCAATAGTTAAATCATTGTTATTTTGATTCGTTAATGTAAAAACATAGTTTGGAAAAAAAGTAGGAATTACATCTCCTGGGACAGTACTGTTAATTAACATCATCGGAGAAACCTCAAAAGTTCCTTCTACAGATGGTGGTGTATTTCCAGTATAAATAGTAAAATCAAGGTTATTTAAAGCTTGAACTGTTTCTGGAGTATAGATGTTTTCTACAGAATCCACAGATCCATTAAATGGTCCAATGTATTGTGTTTCATCATTATCATCATCATTAGAACAAGAAACATTAAATAATACAGTTAATACAATAGCAATTTTAGCAATCTTTGTTAAAAAATCCTTTTTCATTTTTCTTTTTAAATTAATTTTGCGGCAAATATATGTTAAAAAAATAGAAATAAAATAGGTGTTTTAATGATTTTTAGTGATTTTTTTAATATTTGAAATGATTTTAAATAAAATCGGTATATAAAAACGCAATTAGATTGTTTTTTATAAATAAAAATAACTAATATGTTTTATGTTAAATTAATTCTTATTGATTTTGAATAACTTAAAATAATATTTAGCATATAGAAATTATATCCAAGTAATATTTTTAAATTCCATAATTCATTTTTTAACTTTGTAAGAAACAAAAGACAAAATTAAACGTGCAAGACAAAAAAGAAAATAAACCAAAAAAAACATTAACAGAAATAGGAGGTGTTTCTCAACCAGAAAAAATTAGCCAGAATTCAATTAATTTTATCAAGAGAAAAAAAATTAAACAACCAAGTGTAAAAAAGTTTGTAAAAGAGATTGTTGCTGGAAATATATCTTATTTAAGTAGAGCAATTACATTAATAGAAAGCACAAATCTAAAACATCAAGAAAAGGCAAATAAGATTTTAGAAGGTTGTTTACCACATGCGAATAATTCTTATAGAATTGGAATTACTGGTGTTCCTGGAGTTGGAAAAAGTACGTTTATTGAATCTTTTGGAAACAAATTAACGGAACAAGGTCATAAAGTTGCAGTTTTAGCAATTGATCCTAGTAGTTCTGTGAATAAAGGAAGTATTCTTGGTGATAAAACTCGAATGGAAACGCTTGTAAATAATCAAAATGCATTTATTCGACCTTCACCTTCAGGAGAATCTTTGGGTGGAGTTGCACAGAAAACTCGAGAAACCATTATTCTTTGTGAAGCAGCTGGATATTCACATATAATTGTTGAAACTGTTGGAGTCGGGCAAAGCGAAACAATGGTGCATTCGATGGTTGATTTCTTTTTGCTTTTAAAAGTTGCTGGAACAGGAGATGAATTGCAAGGAATTAAAAGAGGAATTATCGAAATGGCCGATGCAATTGCGATAAATAAAGCAGATGGAGATAATATTAAAAGAGCAAAACAAGCGAAAATTGATTTTTCAAAAGCACTTCATTTATATCCTTTAAAAGAAAATGGATGGACACCAAAAGTATTGACATGTAGTGGATTAAATAATGAAGGTGTTTTAGAAATTATTTCTATGATTAATTCATTTTTTGAAAAGACAAAAGAAAATTCTTATTTCCAAAAAAGAAGAGAATCTCAAAATCATTTTTGGTTTAAACAAACAATTGAAGACGCATTAAAAAAACAGTTTTTTGAGAATAAGGAAGTAAAACAAGAAATAGATATTTTAGAATCTAATATTAATAATCATAAGATGACTCCTTTTGAAGCAGCTAAGAAATTATTAGGGATTTATTTTAAAGAATCTTAAATTTAATTTGCTTAAAATAAAATAGTTACATATTTAGAAAATATGTGTAAAAATTGTTAAAACCTACAATTATCAAAAAATCTTAGGTAAAAATTGGTTAACTTTAAGATAATCGAAAAAAAACAACCATAAGATGATGAAAAAAATTATTTATTTGATGATGATTGTAGGATTGGTTTTTACAGTTTCGTGTAGTGATGATGACGATTTTAATCCAACTCCTTTCCCTCCAACACCAGAACCTGAAGGTTATGTAGGTTTTTTATTTACTTCCAATAGCGCAACAGAAGGTAATGAAGTGATTGCAATGGGAAGATTAGCTAACGGAGCTTTACAAGAATTGCCAGATTCTCCAATTCCTACAGGAGATAAAGGTGCAGCAGGATATGGAATTTTTGATTCTCAAAATGGAATTAAAATGATTGGAGAATATATGCTTGTAGTGAATACAGGAGATAATCCAATTAATGGTTCTGTTTCTGTGTTTAAATTGAATTCAAATACAGGAGAATTAATTAGAATAGATCAAGATCCAACTACAGAAGAAGTGGATAATATTGATTCAAGAGGAATTCATCCAGTTAGTATCGCTTATGCAGATAGAGGAAATGATATTTGGGTTGCTGTAGCAAACCAACATTCTAGTCCACTTTACTTACAAGGACAAGCAACGAATTTCCCAATTCAAAATTCGGATTTAAGAAATATTGCAATGTTTAAATTTGATATAAATACAGGAATTTTATCTTTTGAAAATATTGCAGCTACTTATAATTCTGGAGAATGGGGAGGACCAACTTGTATTTCATTTAATGAAGCTGAAACAAAGTTTGTAGTTTCTACCTGGGGAGTTCCAGATGTTTTATCTGATACTGTAGACCCAAATTTGTTACAACCTGCAAGAGTTTATTTTTATGATTATGCAAATGGAGTTTTATCAAATGAAATTTATAATGAAACTGCTGGTGTAGCTGGTGCTGTAGGGACAGTTTGGTCTCCAAATGATCAATATGTTTATGTGACAAGTTTAAATTTAACAAGTGATCAAATAGATAAAGGTTTACGTGTTCTAGATAGTGCAGATGCTTTAGAAATTGCAAGTTATCAAACAGGTGATGGAAAAGATTTAGTTTGTTGGGTAATTTGTAGTAATGACTATTCTAAAGTGTTTACTTCAAGTTTTAAAACAAATATTGTAAGTGTTTTCAATATTGCTGGAGACAATACATTATATAGTTCTTTAGATCCAAATTATTTTTTCCGTAGAGGAGAAGAAGCTTTGGATAATAAAGATTTATTTGAATCAGAAGACGGTTTCTTATATGTTTCTGGAGCTTATACAGGTCATAATATTGGTGCGTTTTATGTAAACGCTGATGGAAGTTTGGTAGAAATTAGTAATTCACCTTATAAAATTCCTTCTTCGATTGGAGCAAGTCCAACAGATCAAGCTTTTGTTGGTTTAGTTGGAGTTCAAAGACCGCTAAAGTAAAAAATTAATATAGAATAAGATACAAAAACACTTGACTTAACCGTTAAGTGTTTTTTTTGCACCATATTTTTCGGTTAAGCTTATTGTTTTTTGAATAAAAATCATATTTTCGCAACAAATTTACATTTATGCGAAAAATACTACTTAAACTAATAGCTTTTTTATTCATTTTAAAAATATCGAGTGCTTTTGC
This sequence comes from Aureivirga marina, assembly GCF_015767265.1. Lineage (GTDB taxonomy): Bacteria > Bacteroidota > Bacteroidia > Flavobacteriales > Flavobacteriaceae > Aureivirga > Aureivirga marina. The sequence goes on along the minus strand of NZ_JADPIB010000005.1, from coordinate 64,656 downwards.
ACAAAATCCACGAAATGCCATTCAATTTGATGGTTCTGATGACTATGTAGAAACAGAAAGAATCATGGGAGAATTTCATACAATTGAGTTTTGGGTGAAATTTGATAGAGGTGTTAATGGAGTGAATGCAAATGATCCTGTTATTACTTTTGATTCGGATGTTTCCAATAGAAAGTGGCTTTGGAGTAATTCCTGTTGTTCTGCTTTTGAAGATGAAACATTATCTATTCACAATGGACACGCAGGTGGAAACTTTGGTGTTTCTTCGATGACGGAAACAGTGAGTTCTGGATGGCATCATATTGCAATTGTTAGTAACAAAGATGTAAGTTTACCAATTGAAAATGAAAATACAGATGGAGATAGTTTTGTGAGTAGTTATATTTATTCCAAAATATATATTGATGGTGAAGAAATTATTCTAGATTTAAATAATGGAGGAGCTTCTATTTTTAAAAGTAGAAAAGTGTTTTTAGCAACTAGATTAATTACAAATAGTTTTAAAAAATTAGCCATGGATGAGGTTCGAATTTGGAGTGTACCAAGAACACAAAATGAAATTCGAGAATATATGACAAAGAAATTGCAAGGAACAGAAACTGGACTTTTAGCTTATTATCAATTTGATCAAACTTCTGGAACAACTTTAAATGATGAAACCTCAACAAATAATGCAACATTACATAATATTGATTTTACGGAAACTTCTGGGTGGATAGATTCTGGAGCTGCAATTGGTGATGAATCTACTTTTATATATGCTTCTGATTTTTCTGTTAGTTCTCTAGAATTAACTTCTTCTTTTGGAAATTTAAAAGTAGATAATCTTTCAGGTGATTTTTCTGGAATTCATTTATATAAAATTTCAGATAAACCAAATTCTACAAATGGAATTCTTTCAAGTTTTTCAGATAATTATGTGCAATATGGTGTATTTTTCGCAGGTACAAAAAAAGATATTAGTTATCGTTTAACATATGATTATACTGGATATGCTAGTGCTGAAGCAGAAGAAAATTTATTAGATTTATACATAAAACGTGATAATTCAATTTCTCATTGGGGAAATATGTATGCTTCAACTATTACATTAACAGATGAGGTTCAAAAAACTTTAAATTTTGGCCGTTCAGAAATTGTTTTAGGAAAAAGAAATGGAGATGAAAGTTTTGAAGCAAGAGGTCCAGCAGGAATTGGTAATATTGATGGAAGTTCTTCTCTGAAACTTTGGTTGAATGGACATAATATGGAGGCACTATATAAAGAACCTACTGTTAATAATGCTTTGGTGGAATATTGGAAAGATTTAAGTGGAAATTTAAATGATTATATTCAAGAAAATAATATTATAAGTCCACAAACTAGATTTAATTTTAATGGATATCCAGCAGGACGTTTTCGAAATGGAAGTTTTATGGATTCTAGAAATACACAAAGCTTTAATGAAGGACAATTAGTTGTGGTTTTAAGAGGTTATGTTCATGATCATATTTCTACAAGTAAAATTTTAAGTAATGATGATGTTTCGGTTGATTTTTACACAAGGGAAACAATTTCTGGAACAGAATATTATAGACCATCTTTTACAAATACTTCAACGCATTTATTTGCTACAGATCAGCTTTTAAATAGGACATTTTTATCTTATAAAAAAAATTCGGGAAGCAATTCTATAGATTTTGAACAATATGTGACGGATAATACAATTTCTACTTTAGTTTCTGGTGATAATTCTTTTCCAATTCAAAAATTAGGAGATAGTTTTAGAGGATTAATTGCGGAGGTTATTTTCTTTGATACACCTTTAAATCAAACACAAGAAATTATCCTTAAAAATTATTTATCTGCAAAATATAAAACTGGAATTTCTAGTGATAATTTTTATAAAATGGATCAAAATAATAGAGGTAATTTTGATCACCATTTCGCTGGAATTGGTCAAATTTCTAGTACAGATAATCATGTGAAAGCTAGAGGGACAGGGATTTTAGAAATAAGTAATCCAAGTGATTTAAATGATAATGAATTTTTAATGTGGGGTTCTAATAATCGAACAATTGAGAATTTAGACTTAGCTTTTGATACTTTTAATTTTACAACAAGAGTAAATAGTCTTTGGCGATTAAATAAAGTAGGAGATTTAGGAACTGTTTCGATGGTTTTTGATTTGTCAACTTTAGATTTAACAGAATATGAATCTGCTTGTACAAAAATGCATTTACGCGTTTCAAATCAATTAAATTTAGGAACAAATACTTCTTATGAATTAATTAGAAATGATAAAATGTTTTCTATTGATAATGTGATTTTACCTAATGAAGCATATTTTACAATTGATTATGTAAGTGCTGTTGGTTGGAATGGATATTCCTTTAAAAATGGATCTGGAACGAATAATGCACCTTCGATGACTGATTCTTGTTTTCCTTTTATTATTGATTCACAAAATACTTCGGCAATGGTTGCTACTTTGACAGAAAATGCAACAGTAAAATCTTTAGAAGTAAAAGCAGGAAATACTTTAGTAATTGAAGAAGGAATTGTTTTATATGTGGAAAATGAAATTCAATTAGATGGAGATATTCGTTTGTTAGGAGATGCGCAAATCATTCAAAATCATACAGGAAATAAACAAGTTTCTGGAAATGGTAATTTGTATGTACAACGTAAATCAAAACACGGAACGAAGTTTTCTATTCAATATTTAAGTTCTCCTGTTTCTATTGCAGGAACAACTTCTCATGATGTTACCGATGTTTTACATACTGGAGGAAATTACGATATGACACTTTATGGAGGTTATGAAGGAATCACAGCAATTTCTACACATCCAGATTATGCATATACACAAGATCCTTATGGAGCAAGTGTGAGTCCACTTCAATTAAGTGATTATTGGTTTTGGAAATTTGTAAATGGAGCTACTTTTGACGATTGGAAATTAGTAAGAGAATCTGCTGTAACTGTTAATGCTGGTGAAGGGTTTTCTATAAAAGGACCAGGAAGAAAAGAAACTTATGTTTTTATTGGAACTCCAAATGATGGAATTATAACTTCTACTATTGGAGCAGGGAACGAAAGTTTACTTGGAAATCCGTATCCATCTGTAATTGATGGACATGAGTTTTTGAAAGATAATTTAAGTCCAAGAGTTGCACAAGATGTTATTGATGGAACCTTATATTTTTGGGATCAAATTTCTGCTTCTGGTCATGGTATAAGTAGTTATGAAGGTGGATTTGCAACATTGAATTTATTAACAAGTGTTAAAGCTGTTCATATTAATTCTGGAGCAGCATTAACGGGAGCAAAAACACCAAAAAGATTTATTCCAATTGGACAAGGTTTCTTTGTAAAAGGTTCTGCAAATGGAGGAACAATTACATTTAAAAATAGCCAGAGAACTTTTAAAACAGAAGCAAGTGATGAAACAACTTTATTTCGAACTTCTGAAGATGATTTGGCAGTTTTAAAATTAAGTTTAGGTCATTATACAGACAATGCAGAATTAGCAAATAGACAAATTGCAATTGGATTTAAAAATGGTTTGACAGAAAATCATGAGCAAGGATATGATAGTGAGATGATTGATGAACAACCAACAGATTTTTATAGTAAATTTGAAGGAAATGAAAAGAAATATGTGATTGCTGGAATTTCAAAATTTAGTTTTGATAAAGAAATTCCTTTAGTTGTAAAAGCAGAAAAAGATGGTGTTTATGAATTTAAAATGGATGAAAAAGTAGGGATTTCTGCAAAAGTTTATTTAAAAGATAAAGAATTACAAACTACTTTTGAATTGACAGAAGTAAGTTTAGAATTCATTTTAGAGCAAGGAGTTTATAAAAATAGATTTTCAATTGTTTTTGAAGAAGAATCTACTTTAAATGTTGAAGATTTAGACTTAGAAAATACAAAAGTTTACTTTTCAGAAAATTCTCAAGAGTTAATTGTTCAAACTTCATTGAAACTTCAAGGAATTAAAATGTATAATCTTTTAGGGCAAAAAATCTTGGAAGAATTTCCTAAAGCTAAAGAGGAAATTTATACTATTCCGATTTCAAAAAACATACATTCAGGAGTTTATATTGTAAATGTTTTTACAGAAAAAGGACAGAAAAGTTTTAAGATTAAAATCTAAATAAATAAAGAAATAAAACGATGTTTATAGAAATATTAGTATCGTTTTATTTTTTTTGAAAATTGATTTTTGGTCTTAAATATTTAAATATATTTACAATATGATATTAAAATTCCTATAAGATGGAAAAAGAAATTGTAAATGCAAAATCATCCACAATTGCGCTGGTTTTTAATGGGCATCCGATGGCTATTTTAAGACCTTGGCGAATAACAGTGGATACGGAAAAGAAATTATTGACGGTAAAACGAAGAAACTGGCATTTGTTTTCACATGATGAAGAAACACATGCATTTCGTTCGATTCGTAATGTGAAAATTGATACACATCTTTTTGGTGCAGATTTATCAATTCGTGTATATGCTGGAAAAGCTGAAGTTTTTTATTTAAGAAAGAAAAAAGCAAAATATATTAAAGAATTACTTTTAGAAAACGATTGGAATTTGTCAGATGCAGATATTTTTGTCGATGTAAATTAGAAGAAAGACTTTCCATTACGTGTGAAAAAATAAATCTCCTTTTTTTGGGAGATTTTTTTGTTTATAATTAAAATTTACTTGAAAATAAGCCTGTATTTATAAAGAAATAAATGAGAAACTTATAGTAGTTTACATGTTTTCATGAATTTATAAATAAAGGAATTTAATATCCTCATAAAAAAATAATTTTTTTCTAATTTTTTTCCTATTTCTGATAATTGATTATTACATTTGCTCATACGATTATTAAACAAAAATTAGTAATGAACTTACACGAATATCAAGGAAAGGAAATTCTGAATACTTTTGGCGTTAGAATTCAACGCGGAATAGTTGCTGATAACCATAAAGGAGCTGTAGATGCAGCAAAACAATTAACTGCAGAAACAGGAACAGAGTGGTATGTTGTTAAAGCACAAGTTCACGCAGGAGGACGTGGAAAAGGTGGTGGAGTTAAGTTAGCAAAAAACTTAGAAGAAGTTGAAACTATCTCTGACCAAATTATCGGAATGAACTTAGTAACACCTCAAACTTCAGCAGAAGGAAAGAAAGTAAACCAAGTTCTTATTGCGGAAGATGTATACTATCCTGGTGATTCTGAGCCAGAAGAATACTACATGTCAGTTCTTTTAAACAGAGCTACTGGAAGAAACATGATTATGTATTCTACAGAAGGTGGAATGGACATCGAAACTGTTGCTGAAGAAACTCCTCATTTAATTTTCACGGAAGAAATTGATCCTTTAGCAGGATTACAACCATTCCAAGCTAGAAAAATCGCTTTCAATTTAGGTCTTTCTGGAGCTGCGTTCAAAGAAATGACTAAGTTCGTTACAGCTTTATATAACGCATACGTAGGAATTGATGCTTCATTATTTGAAATTAATCCAGTATTAAAAACATCTGATGATAAAGTTTTAGCAGTAGATGCTAAAGTTACTTTAGATGATAACGCTTTATACCGTCACAAAAATTACGCTGAATTACGTGATTTACGTGAAGAAAATCCAATCGAAGTAGAAGCGAATGCAGCAGGATTAAACTATGTTGCCTTAGATGGAAACGTTGGATGTATGGTAAACGGAGCTGGATTAGCGATGGGAACTATGGATTTAATTAAGCAAGCAGGAGGAGACCCAGCTAACTTCTTAGATGTTGGTGGAACTGCAGATGCTAAGCGTGTGGAAACTGCTTTCAGAATCATCTTAAAAGATCCTAAAGTAAAAGCTATTTTAGTAAACATCTTTGGAGGAATCGTACGTTGTGATAGAGTTGCTCAAGGTATTGTAGATGCATACAAGAACATGGGAGATGATATCAATGTACCATTAATCGTTCGTTTACAAGGAACAAACGCAAAAGAAGCGAAAGAATTAATCGATGCTAGTGGATTAGCTGTACATTCAGTTGTAGAGTTCCAAGAAGCTGCTGATAAAGTACAAGAAGTATTAAGCTAATTAATATTTTTACATATAAAAAAAGCTATTCAGTTTGATTGAATAGCTTTTTTTATGTTTAGAAATTAAGAATTCATTTTTTTCTTGATAAAAAAACGAATCAAAAAAATCAAGACTTTATTTTTTAAATCACAAATCTACAAAATTTGAAAAAGACTCAAAAAACTCGCTAAAGCTCAAACAGTTTCTCGTCTATTTTTTTCAATCTTCTTGATTTTTAAGATTTAAAAAATAGGTCAATTAAATTCTAAATTAATTTTTCGTACAAAACATCAATTATAGTTAGTTATCTTATTTTTTACTGAAAAAAGAAACTAAAAAGATTCCATTTCAAGTTTTAGATTTTCTTTTGCTTTAGATTCGTAGTTCTCTTGGAAATATTTTGTTTTATAAATATTCTGTTTTTCTAAGAAATTCTTTAAAATCTTCTTTCTTCCTCTTTTATAAAGAAAATCAGGATAACGATTGTATTCTTTTCGAATGTTTATAGCATATTCTTTATATTTTTCTTCCGAAGTTCCTAAAACCGCTAAATCTAAATCTATCAAATAAGAAGTATCTGAACAACCTTCTATTTCATGATATTTTGTAGCTTTAATTTGTTGTTTACATTTCTCAATTATCTTTATTGGAACATTTAATTGTTGTAAATATTCTTCAGCCAATTCTGCACTTTTCTTTTCATTATCATTTCGGGAAACACAATAAATGATATCATGGAAAAAGATGGAAAATAAAAACGCATCAAAATCTTTGATTTCAGATTTAAAAAACATTGCAGACTGCAACATCGATTCAATATGTTTTAGATTGTGATAATGCCTATGTCTTTCCGAATATTTGGATTCCATTTTTTTCCAAATTTCAGAAATAAGTTCTTTATTATCCGAATATTTTGCGGCGATTTTATTCCATAGGTTTTCCATTGTTTTTGGTGTTTTGGTTAATTGTGGAATAAATGTACGGATTTATTGAATTTGATTGAAATTGTTGATCGTGAAATGATTAAATAGAGTTTATTCTTTGATAAATGAAGCCTGAAATTGTGACTTCGGCTTCGCTCAGTCACCAATTTAGCTATTATAGGAGATAAAATAAGGTCTGCAATTGAGTAAAACAGGTCTACAATTGGGCAAAGCAGGTCTGCAATTGGATAAAACAGGTCTGCAATTGAGTAAAACAGGTCTGCAATTGGGCAAAGCAGGTCTGCAATTGGATAAAACAGGTCTACAATTGGGTAAAACAGGTCTACAATTGGGTAAAACAGGTCTACAATTGGGCAAAACAGGTCTGCAATTGGATAAAACAGGTTTGCAGTTGGATGAAACAGAGCTATTGTTGGGACTTCGGCTCCGCTCAGTCTCCTTATTAATATTTATAGAAGATAAAATTGTTTGTAGTTGGAACTTCAGCTCCGCTCATTCACCTGTTTGGTATTATTGAAGGTAAAATGAAATTGTGATTAGGCTTCACTCATTTATCAAAAGATTAATAATGAATAATTTCTGATAAGATGAGTGAAATTAGAATTTAATTTTTTTGAATTAAATATTTTAATTCTTCAATAGTATATGCAGGAGTTTTTTTGTGTAACATGGCGTGACAATTTGGACAGACAGGAATTAAATCAGTTATTGGATTTACTGTATAGGTTTTTTTAATTAACGAAAGATCAATTTTATGATGAACATGAATGAAATCTTTTCCTATTTCTTTACCATAAAATTTTTCAAAATTCATATCACATACAGCACAATTAAAACCGTGATATTCTATACATTTTTTTCTAGCAGATGAATTTCTTTCATAATTATTAACCAAAACTTTTTTAATACTTCCTTCTGTGAATAGTTGCTCTTCTTCAGTAATTTCTGTTGGATGAAAATTAGTTGTTGTTAAACTTTCATTTACAATTTTTTTATAATAGTCTAAGATTTTTCTTTTTCCAGGTAATTTTGATCCCTTAGGTAAGTTTTCATAATAATCAATATGTTTTTCTAAAGCAGAGATTGCATTTTTTAAAGAGTTAATTCCAAAATCATCATAAATTTTATCTAGGAAATATTTTGTAGTAAATTCATTTTGAGTTCTTGTGAATTGTTCACCGTGTATAAAATGGATGAAATTTTGAATTTGAAAACCAGCCGTATCTTTATTCATACCTAATTCAACAAGAATTTTTAAACCTTCTTCTTTTTTAATTTGTTTTAGAAAAATTTTTTTTGAAATTTCATAAGCCATAAACGTCATTTCTTTTGTAATCTTAATCATAGGAAATTTAAGTTTTATTTAAAAAATTATAATCATCTACAAATGAAATTATATTTAATTTTTAATCCAAATTATATATTTTTTATGTTGTTAAATTTTAGATAAAATTGATTAAACCTCATTTCAAAAATTATCCTTAACATTGCAATGAAGACTAACAAAAAATAGATTTGAATTATGAAAATTGAAGCAAATTCGCCAGATGAATATTTGGAGAAAATTCCAAAAGATAGGAGAGAAGCAATGGAAAAATTGCGCGCTGTGATTTTGGAAAATTTACCAGAGAAATTTGAAGAAGCGATGAGTTATGGAATGATTGGATATGTTGTTCCGCATACTGTTTATCCAGATGGTTATCATTGTGATACTAGCTTGCCATTGCCTTTTATGAATATTGCATTGCAGAAGAATTTTATTGCTTTGTATCATTCAGGAATTTATGCAAAACCTAAACTTTTAAAATGGTTTCAGGAAGAATATCCGAAACATTGCACAAATAAATTGGATATGGGAAAGAGCTGTATTCGATTTAAAAATATAAAGAAAATTCCTTATGATTTAATTGCAGAACTTGTTCGTAAAATGACAGCGGATGAGTGGATTTCTATTTATGAAGAAAATGTAAAAAATAGATAAAAGAAAGGCTGTTCATTTGAACAGCCTTTTTGTTTTTAGTTTTTGATTAAAATAATTTTTTCAGCGTGTTTCTCTACAACTTTATCCAACATTCCTTTAATATCATTATAATATTCAGGAGTGATTAATGTTTTTTGGAATTCTACGATAGAATACACGATTATTTTATTTCCTTTTTGCTCTATTTTAAAAGTAAATAATCCAATATCTTCTGGTAGAACAGTATTAAAATCTTCAGGTTTTGCTTTTAAAGTATAACCATTAGGAATATTAAATTGAACGATATTTGTTTCATTCCAAGCAGAGATAAAATCAATTGGTAATTTTCTCTCATCTGCTGTAAAAATATTTTTAGAATCTCCCCAATATAGCATAGAATCGAAATACAATTCATTACCAACTTTTTGAACTCCTTCTTCACTTTCAAATTGATATACTTCCATGATTGGCTTTTGTAAATCAGTAACATTACTAGCTCTACAGTTTGTAACTTCAATAGCTTCGTTCTGTTCTTCGATTTTTTCCATCAATTTTTCTTTCGAAAGACTCCCTAAACTTTTTCGGTAATAATAAGCAAATCTATTATCATAAGAAGTTCTTACATTTCCTGTGATAAAACCATCTTCATCAATTTTTACGCTAATATTTCTTTTCTGAGTTGCTTTGATGTAACTTGGTAATGTAACTTGTCTGATTTGTAAATTCTCCGTAATTAATTGACCTGTCCAATTTAATGTACGATCTGGTAAAGAACCAAAAGCCAAAGTACGATCTGTAGCATCTAATAAATATTCGTTTCCATTTTGATCTTTTAAATATGCAATCACATAATTAAATCCATCTAAAGTTGGAAACATCGTCTTTCCATGATTTCTGGTACTGATTAATACAGGATGTGCTTGTAAATTTGCAGCTCTAAGCATTGAAATTAAAGTTAAATTGATATCAGCAACATTTCCAATTCCTTCTTTAAATGCCTTTTTTACTCCTTTTTCAGTATATTTTCCAGTATTTTCATTCCATTTTATCTTATTTTTTACAAAAGCATAAATTTTTTGAGCAGTTTCCATTTTACTTTTACTTGTACTAGTAATAACAGTCAATTCATCTGTAAAATGCTTTGTTTTTTCTAATTGATCTCCAAAATTTTTGTTTTCATAAATTGCTTTACAAACACTTTCCCAAGTTTTTGCATAATCTTTCGTAACTCCACCTATTGGTCTAATAGAACGAATTTCAAAATCAATTCTAGAACGATAATCTTCTAAATTTCCAGAATAAGGTTCTGATTTCAAAGATGGAATATTTTTTTCAAGAATTTCATAAACATCTGTTTCGATAGATTCTGAACCATATGTTTCATTTTGCATTGATTGATTTACATTGAAAGGATGTCTTCCTCCATAATGCAAGTTAAAACTGATTAAACCTGGAATTAGAATTCGTTGTTTTAAAAGTTTTATAGGTATATTTTCTTGAATTATGGAAGCATCAATACTTGTCAAAAAAGGAGATCTAATTTTGTATTTTAAATCAATAACGCTTCCTTCTTTTACATTTGAAAAAGTGATTGTTTTTTTAATAAAATGTTCTGTAATTTCTTCTTTAAAAATTCCACTACTTTTCAATTTAGACTTTACAATTTTACCATTTTCTAAATTATAAGTTGCTCCTTTAACTTCAAATAGTTTTTCTCTTGTTCCAGAATTTTGCTCGTATAATCCTATTTCTTTTTTTGCATAATTATATCCATCTTTTGTATAGATTTTTAAACGTAAATGATATCTGTTTTCTTGATATAAACCATCTTGTGAATTATATCCATAAAAAACTTCTCTTGAGCTATATAAGATTGCAGCATTTGCGTCTGATTCTAACGGATGTTTTTCTTCTTTTAACTCTTCTTCAGAGATATTTCCGAATTTAATATTTTGAGCAAATGATATATTTATTCCAAAAATAAAAAGGAATAAAATTGAATTTCTAATAAATGTTGTTTTCATAGTTTATTTTTTTTGAATAAAATTTGTGCATTGTCTGCTTTTTTGACTTTTCTAAAAAAACTTACGGAAATCTTTGTAAGTTTCCTTTGGATATTCTCCTTTATTTAAAGAGATTTCTCTTGTATATTTTAATTCTGTTTCACTAATTTTTTCCAGTTTAGAAAAATATTTTCCTTGTTCACATGAAAATTCTGTTGGCTCGAAAATAGCTTCTGGAATTGAAAAACCTTCAGGTAATTTAATTGTATAAACAGAAATATCTTTATATCCACGTTGGATTATAATTGGCGATTTTCGATTTTTATTTCTAGAAGGAGTGTAGTTTGCTCTTGAAAAAGGGTCGATAGAGAATAAATAATTTTGTTCAATTGGAATTAAGTATTTCTTTGCTTTAACATGTAAAGATTCTGTAAACTCAATTTTTTCTTTATCATTTTTAAATGAAATATTTTCAAAAGAAATATTATTTAAATAATTCCAATGACTTTTTTTGTAGAATTTTTCTATGTATTCTTTATTTTGCGATTCTAAATAAAATCTGCCATCATATTGTGTTCCTTTTGTTGTAATCGAAACATTAGAATTCAAATTCCCTTCTGAATCAAAAGTAATAGTTGCTTCTGTAAGCATACTATTTTGTTCATTTAAATAAGAAGTTGTATGCATAATTTTTCCACCTTCTGGAGTCATCACAACCACATCACGATCATCAGTGAAATCACCTAAAAAACCAAAAGGCATTGTTTGACTTGTACATTCCAACCAAATTCCTTCTTCAGAAATAGGTAAATATAAAATTACATGATTTCCTTGTCTAAAATCTGCAAATTCTGGGTCAAAATCAATTTTACGATTTCCAGATTCTACATGCGCATAATATGCAGGAACACCCACGATTTGCAGTAAAGATTGTGTATAATTAGAAAGTCCTTTACAATCTCCATATTTTACTTTATCAACTTCTTTTGCAGGAATTGGTTGCATTCCACCAATTCCAACTTGTACGCTAATATACCTCGTATTGTCTTGCACGTATTGGTATACGATTTTTGCTTTTTCTATAGGATTATCAGTAATGGAAGTCAATTTTAAAATTTCATTTTTTGTTTCATCTGAAACTTCTTGTCGATCAATTAATAAATTATCAGACATAAATTTTCCAAATTCTTTCCAATTTGAAAAACTTCCTTCATAACCAGAAACATGAAAAGGGCTAACATTTACACGCATAATTGGAATTATATCTCTTATATATTTTCCAAATTCACTTTCATATTTTAAATAACCAGATTGAAGTGTTTTTTTAATTGTATTTCCTGAACTAGTATCTTCAATTGTATAATTTTTAAAGTTTTTTTCTTTTGTTTGAATTGTTAATTTTGGATTATAATTTAAGGTATAAGAACTATTTTCAATTAAAACTTTTGTAAATCTGATAGGAATCCAACTTGGAATGCTACTAGTGTTTGAACTTGTAATTTCATATTCAAAAATCAAAGTAAACGGATAGGAAAGAGGTGTGTAATCTAAAAACTTCATTCGATCATCAGAGTAAATGGTTCCATTTGGAACAGCACTATAATCTTTAAAATCACTTTTAGTAAACTTTTTAATTTCAGAACCATTTTGATTTAAAATAGTAGCTTTTAGTTTTTTGATTTTTGTTTCATCACTATAATAAACAGGATCAATAATGCTTTCAAATCCACTTTTATTGTGTACAATTACTTTTAAATAATAGGAATAAGTTAAAGAATTTACCTTTTTAATATTTACAACTTCTGATTGATTTACAATGGTTGCATTAATTTCTTTTGGGGCAATACTTTTCTCTTGAGCTTTTAAATTACATACAGATAGGATGCAAAAAAAAAGCAATAGCAATACTTTATTTTTCATTCTTTTTAATTATAAAATTTTTTGCAATATTAAATAATTAAAAGGATAAAATAGTGTTTTATTATGTTAAAAGGAATTATTTTAAATTTTGAAACCAACGTTGAAAATATTCCCCAATAATAGGAATTGGAATTGTGGAATAATTAATAGCTCTAATTAAACCAATTATCCAAAAAATGAATAAAATTGCATGGATAATTAAAGCAGTAACTCTTCCAAAAGAAAGTATCATATTTAAGAATTCAAGAATGAATTGAAGGAAAAGTAATCCAATCATTTGACGAATGTGAAAAGCTGCAAATTCATCTTTTTTATTCATATTCATAATAAAAGCGATTACAGTTCCAAATACTGTTATATAACTAATTATTGCGATTGTTTTGCTTTCTTTTTCCACTTTTGTTGCATTTTAAATTCATTCTAAGATAATTTGTTTTCAGTAAAAAGAGTATTAATATTCTGTGAATATCTATTTTTTATGTTAAAATATTACTTTAAGTAAATATATATAAATAACTGTAAATCAATTAATTAAAACATGTTAAGTTTTAGGGGTTTAAAAAATATAAAATCTAATGTTAATCTTCTATTAAATAACTCTAATAGTTTGAAAATAAACTTAAAAAGTGTTGTCTAATTTCTAAAATATAGGTACATTTGCACGCCTTTTTACGAGAAAGATTTCAAAAGGTATTTAAATTTAATTTAATAGAAACCTCTCTTCAAGTTGTTTTCGTAGCAGAAATCTGAACAATGAGAAGATACAAATTTAAATCTCAGAACATTATGTCTGAAGAAACAAAAAACGTAGCGGAAGAGCAAAACGCTCCAGTAAACCCACAAGAATTTTTAGAGAACTTCGATTGGCACAAATACGAAGAAGGAATTGAAGCAGTAAACGAAGATAAGTTAAAAGCTTTCGAAGATGCATTAGATGGAACTTTAGGATTCGTAAATGAGCACGAAGTAATTGAGGGAACTGTTGTAAGAAAAACTGATCGTGAGGCAATCATCGATATCAACTCTAAATCAGAAGGAGTTATTTCTTTAAACGAATTCCGTTACAACCCTAACTTAGCAGTTGGAGATAAAGTTGAAGTATTAGTTGACAGAAGAGAAGATAGCACTGGACAATTAGTACTTTCTCATAAAAAAGCTCGTGTAATCAAAGCATGGGATAGAGTAATCGCAGCTCACGAATCTGGTGAAGTAGTTAACGGTTTCGTTAAATGTAGAACTAGAGGAGGAATGATTGTTGACGTATTTGGAATCGAGGCATTCTTACCAGGATCTCAAATTGATGTTAAACCAATCCGTGACTACGATCAATATGTTGAGAAAACAATGGAATTCAAAGTTGTTAAAATTAACCACGAATTCAAAAACGTTGTTGTATCTCACAAAGCACTTATCGAAGCTGATATCGAACTTCAAAAGAAAGAGATTATCTCTGGTCTTGAAAAAGGTCAAGTTCTTGAAGGAGTTGTTAAGAATATCACTTCTTACGGAGTATTCGTTGACTTAGGAGGTGTAGATGGATTAATCCACATCACTGACTTATCTTGGTCAAGAATCAGCCACCCATCTGAAGTTGTAGAATTAGATCAAAAATTAAATGTTGTAATCTTAGACTTCGATGATGAGAAAACAAGAATTCAATTAGGATTAAAACAATTAAACGCTCACCCTTGGGAAGCTTTAGATGCTGACTTAAAAGTTGGAGATAAAGTATCTGGTAAAGTAGTTGTAATCGCTGATTACGGTGCATTTATCGAAGTTGCTAAAGGTGTTGAAGGATTAATCCACGTTTCTGAAATGTCATGGTCAACGCACTTACGTTCTGCACAAGATTTCGTAAGCATCGGTGACGAAGTTGAGGCAGTAATCTTAACTTTAGACAGAGAAGAAAGAAAAATGTCTTTAGGTATCAAGCAATTACACCCAGATCCATGGACTAACATCGCTGAAAGATTCCCTGTTGGATCTAAGCACATGGGAACTGTAAGAAACTATACTAACTTTGGAGTATTCGTTGAATTAGAAGAAGGAATTGACGGATTAGTATATATTTCTGACTTATCTTGGACTAAGAAAATTAAGCACCCATCTGAGGTTGTGAAAGTTGGAGATAAATTAGAAGTTGTAGTTCTTGAATTAGACGCTGAAGGACGTAAATTAAACTTAGGTCACAAACAAACTTTAGAAAATCCTTGGGATGTTCACGAAGCTAATTACCCATTAAATTCAGTTCACACTGGATCAGTTAAAGAAAAAACTGACAAAGGTGGAATCGTATTATTCGAAGATGGTGTTGAGGCATTCGTACCAGGACGTCACATGGAGAAAGAAGATGGATCTAAATTAGTAAAAGGAGATACTGCTGAATTCAAAGTTATCGAATTTAACAAAGAATTCAGAAGAATCGTTGTTTCTCACACTTCTATCTTTAGAGAAGAAGAAAAGAAAAACATGTCAGCCCAAAAAGCTAAGTCTGACTCAGTAGAGAAGACTACTTTAGGAGATATCTCTGGATTAGCTGATTTAAAGAAGAAAATGGAGCAAGGAAATAAATAATATTTCTTGATATCATTATAAAATTTAAAGCATCGTTTCTTTTGAAACGATGTTTTTTTTATTGTGTATAATTATTTTATGTCTATGAATTGTAAAATTTGTTCTTGCAATAATAAAAATAGCTGTTTTATTTCTATATATAAAGATTTTGAAAATATGGGATTGAATTTCAGTGTTTTATATTATTTATTTTTTTATTGATAAAAAAACGAACCAAAAAAATCAAGACTTGTATTTTTACAATTTAAAAAATAGGTCAACCAAATTTTAAACAATAGATATCTTATTTTTTGAAATAATTTTTAAACATCTACTATGATCAAATCATTAGAAGATTAAATTCTACTAATAAAAAATAATAAAAAGATTATAAGTCTTAAAACAAAAAAAGTGCAAGACATTTCTGTTCTTACACTTTCTTATCAAAAAAAATAAAACTTTTATTTTATGATCTCAAAAAATCTTTCTCCTTTATTTTCAGACCAAACTAACTGATCATTTACCCAAATGTTTACACATTTTAAGATGTTTTTGCTCGAATCCATTTCACATTTTATTTTATCTATTTCTGTCGTATTCCAATAAATGATTAGTTCGTAAAACTTTGAATTTCTATTTCTATGAGGAAAAATTCGAATTCGATATGTATCATCTTTTTGAAATATATGAAAACCTTTTGGGTAAGTTAAATCAGGATAATTTACTGCAATCAATTCGTTATTTTCTAGATGAAATAATTGAATTTGATTTTCAATAAAGGCATTTTTATTTTTTGGATTTAATAAATCTATGGAATCTTGATTTGTAATTGATATGTCAAAAGCAGTGTCAACAACAAAATTCTCCGTTGAATTTGTTTTACAAGAAATACAAACAAAACTCCATAGATATACAAATATTTTTTTCAAATTAGATTATGGTCTAATGTTATAAACCATTCCTCTCTTATAGTTATAAGTTCTTGTTCCAGGATTGAAATTATCAGAGCTATACCATCCATCGTAGCTTCCGCTCCATCCCCAGTTCATTCTTAATTTTAAAGAATTTGAACCACAAGGATCGATATAATTTAAATATCCATCACAAACCCATGCATGTCCTCCTGAATAAATTCCGAAAATCCACCATCCTGTGTTTTTTCCTCCTTTTAAAATCATTGGACGACTAACATTTAATTCGTTTGTAACTTTTGTAATATTATAATCTGCATAATCCGCAGAACTATAGTTGAAATCATCTTTGAATGAAGAAGGAGCTTCTCCTTTTGTATCCGCAGAAGAACCATCACATCCGTAATTCATATTTACAGCATCTCCAATATCAGCCATTAAAGTAGCAGTCGAAGTTGTTCCATATGAATTTGGCATTCCTGACCAGTTATAGTTTGAAGGATATTGGTGGTATTTCATGATTTGAGCCATTGCAGTTGCCACACATCCAGTATAATAATGATCACAAGGTCCACAAGTATTTGAAGGAGTTAAAGAATTATAACCACAACTTTGTCCCCAAGTAGTTTGAATATAAGGCCCTCTTTGAATATTGTAAGGTGTACATCCAGCACTTGTGTTTCTCTCTTTTACATTAGATTGGTTAAGTAAAACATCCATTTCACCTTTTTCTAAATTACTCCACATTTTTTCAACAAATTCCGAAGGTCTTTCATCTTTTTTACGAATATCTTCAATGTTTACTTTTGTGTCATACAACCAAGTTACTAATCCTCCTGGATATTCTTTTTGGTCAAGATCAAAACTGTTTGTCTCAGAAAAAGCTAAAATTGGCTCTGTTCTTCTATCTCCAGATAAAATTACGAATCCACCATTACGATAATTTACAATGTAATAAGCTGGTAAATCATTTGCATCTGGAACTCCAAAAACAGATTCCACAATTTTTCTTTTTACGACTCTAGCATTTGAGTCTGCGGCAGTTCCATCTCCGAAAAGTAAGTGATTTGCAAAGTTCTTTGCAGAAGACTCAGAAAGCACATTTTCATCTTGGAAATCTTTTTGGTTTAAATCTGAATTTTCTTCCTTATTACATGATGTTAATAAGAATCCTACAGCGAAAATTAGAAATAACTTTTTAATTAGATTAAGTTTAATCATTTGTTTGATTTTAATGTTAGTTAATCGTTTTTGTTATATAATTTATTTTAGATATAGTTTTTTTAAATTTTTAAAATCAAACTTTTTCTTTTTTTACAGATACTGTAAATTTGTTATAGCGGTGGCGAATTTAAGAAAATTTTAACAATAACAAAATATTTAGTTAACAAATAATTAAATTTTTAAGTTATAAGGTTTATAGTTTTTATTAAATTAACGTATAAAGTAACTATAAATCATTTTTTAAAGCATATTGTTTAAGATTGTATATTTTATTATTTTTTACTTAAAATGTAAACTAAAATCAATCAATTACATTCGCAAAAATTACAATCTGCTCTAGAACTGGAAATACTTTTTTTCCTTTTTCAGTCAAAGAATATTCTACTTTTGGTGGAATTTGATGATAGGATTTTTTAGAAACTAAATTATATTCCATTAAAGTTTTTAATTCTTGAATCAACATTTTTTCACTGATATCTGGAATTAATCGTTTTAATTCTCCAAAACGACGTTTTTCTTCGCCAATTTCATTTAAGATGCGAAGTCGCCATTTTCCTCCAATTATTTTTAAAGCTTTCCCAACTGGACATTCTATTTTATTAATTTCATTTTTTTTCATAATATAATGTATTGAAAATCAATAATTCTTACTTTTTAGTAAGTAGTTAACTTTTAGGTAAGTACTTGATTTATAGTTTGCTAAATTATAATTTTGTCATCAAATATTAAAATGAATTACAGATGAAAACGAAAATATTTATCACAGGAGCAACTGGATTTCAAGGAAGTGCAATTACAAATGAATTAGTAAAAAAAGAATATGAAATAGTTTCTTTAAAAAGAGAAATAAATGGAAATGAAAATCCAAATGTGACTTTTATAAAAGGAGATTTAGCAAACAAAAAAGACATTAAAATTGCAACAAAAAATGTTGAAATAGCAATTTTTACATTGCCTTTGGTTTTTGATTTGGAAACGGCAAAATTAATGACACAGAATTTTATGGAAGCTGTAAAAGAAAATAAAGTAGAATTAGTGATTTTTAATACAAGTTTTGATTTACCTAAAGAAAAAACTGGTTTGACAGCAATTGATATTAAAGTTGAAATGAAAAAAATGTTTGACGCTTCAGGTTTGAATGTTATTACTTTAGTTCCAGATATTTTTATAGATAATTTCGCTGCACCTTGGTCGATTCCCGTGATTTTAGAACAAGGAATTTTACCTTACCCTGTGGCTTCTGGAAAGAAAATTCCATGGATTAGTCATGTAGATTTAGCAAAATTTATTGTAAATGCAATTGAACATAAAGAATTAATTGGTAAAACACTTCCAATCGGTGGGAATTTAGTTTCTGGTGAAGAAATTGCAAAAGAAATTTCAGAAAAAATAGGAAAAGAAGTTCATTTTGTAAGTTTAACTCCAGATGATTTTGAACAAAACTTAATTTCTGCTTTTGGTGAAATTCCTGCTAAAGAAATTTCTAATTTATATCGTTATGTAGCAAATCGTTATGAAGAATTAATTGCTAAAAATTTTAAAAAATCACAAGAAATTTTAAATGTAGAAATACAATCTACAAAAGATTGGGTAGAAAGTATTTCTTGGAATTAAAAATGAATGCTTCCTTTTCTATCAATTTTGAAAGAAAAGGAAGTTTTTTTATTTTAATTCTTGCATATTTCTAATTTGCTTTAACATCGTTTTCTTTGGAACAAAAGGAACAGTTGCCATCATTATTTTTTGTGAAAAAGTCAAACCTGCTAACACATTTAATTTTCCTTTCATCATCCCATCATAACCAGCTTTTGCAACTTCTAAAGCACTAAATGTATTTTCAAAAAGATCTGTTTTATCCATACCAGAAGTTTGTGCAAACTCAGATTCAGTTGCTCCAGGAAGCAAAGTTGTAACTGTAATATTTGTATCGTGAAGTTCTTCTGCAATTGCATTACTAAAAGAAGTTACGAAAGCTTTTGTAGCAAAATAAACTGCTTGAAGTGGGCCAGGCATTAAGCTAGCTGTAGATGAAACATTTAAGATTCTTCCTTTGTTTTTATTTACAAATTCTGGTAAGAAAAATCTTGTTAGTGCTGTTAAAGCGACAATATTTAATTGAATCATTTGTAAATCATTTTCCCAATCTCTTTCATGAAATTTTCCATGTCCGCCAAAACCTGCATTATTAATTAAGTAATTTATTTGAATTCCAGATTCTTTCACTTCTTTGTAAATTTCTAAAGCAGCTTCCGAATGCGTTAAATCTTTAGCGATGATTTTCACTTGAATTCCATAAGTTTGTTCTAATTCTTGTTTTAATGTTTCTAGTTTATGTTTACGTCTTGCAACGATAATTAAATCTCCTTTATTTTTTGCATGAATTTTAGCAAATTCAACTCCAATTCCGCTACTTGCTCCTGTGATTAATGCTACGTTTTTCATCTTTGTTTAATTAATGATTAATTATTGGACAAAGTTCTATGTTTCTCCAATTTCAAAGAAACACGAAATACGGAAAAGAAAACATTTTTTACAGAAAATGTCGAAAATGAATTATTTTTTACGGAAAAAAATGTAAATCAACTTTAAATTGAACATGTTTTTGAAAAGTAATTTTCTTTTTTCAATTAAAAACCAAAAAACAAGAAAGCTTACAGAAACCAAACAAGAAATATATAAGCAAATTTTTAAGATAGTATCAAATTGAATTTTAGCAATAGAAAAGGTGAGAAGGCTTGAGAAAATCATAATTCCTCCGCCTAAAATAGAAGAAGTTATTCCTTTATGTCCGTTTGATTTTTTATCATCTTCCAAAGCATTAATTGCTTTTGCATTACAAATTGGACTGATAAAACCACAAGAAATTCCATAAAGAATCATTGCAAAAAGAACAATGTAAAAATTATAAATTTCTAATAAATAAAAGAGAAAAGTGAAAATTCCACTAGAAAAACCAATTAGAAAACCTAAAGCTAGGATTTTTTTAGAATTCATTTTTTCAATTAATCTTTTAGAAAAAAGTGAGCCAAAAGCATAAGAACCACCGACAGCAATTAATAAATAACTATAAGTGTTTTCACTAAAATTAAATTGATTGATGAAAATATATGGAGAAATAGTATAAAAAGTAATTAATCCACTTAAAATAATACTGTAGGAAAGAAAATATCCCATGAATTTTTTATGTTGAAAAATTGTCGAGATAATGCTTAAAACCTTTTTAAAACTCAAAGATTTATTTGGTTTTTTGTGTGTTTCTTTTAATTGAAATATTGCGCTATAAATTAATAAAACACCTAAAATTGTAAGTACGATATAAACTGTTTGCCAAGAAGTTAAATATAAAATTTCTCCACCTAGAATTGGAGAAATAGCAGGAGCCAAAGCAACAATTGCAACAATATTAGAAATAGTTTTATGTAAAGTTTTATCTTTTAAAGAATCAGCAATAATTGCTCTAGAAAGAACTGTTGCAAATCCAGCTCCAAAACCTTCTATAAATCTGGCAATTGTAAAAAATTCGATAGAGTTTGCCATTGCAGTGAAAATACTTCCAATAATAGAAATTGCAACAGCTGTGATGATGACAAATCGTCTTCCGTATTTTTCAGATAAAGCTCCCCAAATAATTTGCGAAAAACCGAATCCTAAAAGTAAAACTGTAATTGAAAATTTTACCAAAGCTTCTGTTGTACCGAAATATTCTGTTAAAGAAGGGTAGGCTGGTAAACCAATATTTATTGTAAAATAACCATATAAAGAAATGGAAATTGCAAATAAATTGATGAATTTTGCTGAATTCTTTTTATACATACCGACTTTATTAGCTTTCTAATAAAGTTACTCATAAAACAAGTGATGTTTTGTTAAACTATTGTTTATGTTTTTTGTGTAAAATTCTAATTATCAATGATTGTTTTGATGTTTCCATTAATTGGAGAAATTTGTGTAGAAGTTTCGTTTTCCATTAAATAAAAAATGAAAGCACTATTCATTCCTATAATATAAACATTCTTCGTTTCTTTATTTGTAAAAGTGATTTGGTCTTTATATTCAATTTCTTTTTCTTTCACAAGTGATGCAATTTTTCTTCCTGAACCAAAGCCATTTCCAATATAAAATCCAATCAAAGCAATAGAAAAAATAAATAGAAACACTTTTAAAAGAGAATTTTTTATTTCTTCATCTGAAATATTTTCTTCGAATTTAAATCTTTTTTGAAACCATTCTTTTTTTCTCTTTTTGGTTAAATATTCTGGAGTTCTGAAAATTAGAATTATTAAAAAAATGAAGATTGAAATTCCTAAAATACTGGAAGTTAATTTAGCAATTGGACTGATTAAAACATCTAGAATAGAGGAATAAGTTAAAATGTTAATTCCAAATTGATTGTAATATAAAGATTCACTTAAAATTCCTAAAACAATCAAATAAATATAACCAATTGCTAAATAGTTTTGAGTTTCTTTGAAGACATTAATTTTTTTCATTTTCAAACATAAAAAATCTAAAAGAATAAGAGAAATGTCATTTGTAATTTTAATGTAATAGTAAAATGAAATTATCTAAAATATATATAAATTAAAAAATATGTTAAAATAGTATTAAAATAATAAAATATCATTTCATATATTTGAAAAAATAAAAATTGAAATGAGATGAAAAGAAAATTACTTTCCTTAAACTTTTGGAATTCTTCTGTAATTATACTTCATGAAACGGATAATGTAAAATATTTTTATTTCATAAAAAATTGATTATAAAATAAAAAATAAAACCAATTCTATAGGAATGGTTTTTATTGTTAAATCTAAAATTTATAATATGAAAAGAAAATTACTAAACTTAAGTTTTTTAGTTGCTAGTACCATTTTATCAGCACAAACTGTTGATGTGAATTCAACATTTGCAAACGGTGAAGAAAATTACACACCACAACAATTAGTAGAAGATATTTTTGCGAATACTTCTTGTATAACAGTGAATTTTACAAATTCCGTGTCGAATCCAAATTATACAAATACAGATTCTGAGAAGAGTTACGGCTATTTTGAAAGACAAAATGGTTCGCCTTTTCCTTTTGAAAATGGAATTGTTCTAACAACAGGTTCTGCTGGAGGAACGGATCAAAGTGTTGGTTCGCCAGCTTGGTTGGGTGACAATGATTTAGAAATTTTCACGGAAGAATCAAGTTTTAATGCAACAACTTTTGAATTTGATTTTGTTGCTCCAGTTGATTTAAATGAAGTTCGATTTGAATATTTATTTGCTTCTAATGAATATGGACCTTTTGAATGCTTTTATTCTGATGGATTTGCTTTAATTGTAAGTGGACCAGGAATCGATTCTGCAAATTATTATGATATTGATGGTGATTCCTCAACTCCTGATGCTTTAATCGATTTAGGTGGAAAAAATATTGCTTTAATTCCAAATACAAATATTCCAGTTCAAGTAACAAATATAATTCCTGAATCTACTTCTTGTGGTGGAAAAAATCAAGAATGGTATAATTATGAACTTCCAGAATCAAAATATAGTGGAGAAACTTTGCCAATGGAAGCAATTATTAATGTGATTCCTGGTGAAACATACCATGTTAAAATGGTTATAGCTGATTCTAGAGATTCTGCTTTTGATAGCGCTGTTTTCTTAAATGGAAATAGTTTTATTTTGCCAGATTTTTATTTTGATGAAATTGATGATGATATTCTTTTAGTAGAAGATTCTGCGGGAGCAGGAAGTCAATTACCAGATTATTCAGATTTGTTAAACATAAATTATAATTGTCTTTCTGAGGAACAAATACAAATGACAATTACTCAAGAAGAAGAATTGACAATTGTTCAAACTCCTGAAGCTGGAACTATCATTCATGAAAATACGCTTGTAACATTAGAAGTAACGGATCATATTTTAAATAAAACTCATGATATAAGTTTTATGGTGGATTTTATCCCTGTACAAATTGGAATTGAAGAATCTGCTTTTGAGAAATTTAAAATATATCCAAATCCATCAAATGGAACGATTTATATAAATAATTATGAACAAATAGCTTCTTTTAAAGTTTTCGATTATCGTGGAGCTGAAGTTTGTGATTATCAAGTTTTAAATAAAACAATTGATTTACAAAATTTAGAAAACGGAATTTATTTTCTGGAAATTGAAAATAGAGAAGGGGAGGTTTATCTCGATAAACTGATTTTAGAATAATCAAAACGAAAAACCACATCAATTAGATGTGGTTTTTTATATTTTATTTTAATTGATTTCTCCATCATTGAAATAATAACCATCATTCCAATTTCCAATTAACATGATTTTATCTTTATGAATAACACAACCAAATCCATATTCTGGATTCCAATTACAATTTCCTGTAAAACCGACATATTTAAATCCATTTTTTTCTTCTTCAAAAATATTTACGCCATTAATCATAAAATGTCTTGTAGCTAATTTATGATTCTCATACGTCGGAATTCCATTATCAAATTCTGGTGAATATTCCTCGTAAATGTCAATTAATTTTTCATTATTACAAATTTCTTTACAAAGATTTTCAATGATTTTCTCTTCATTCTCAATGAAATATTTTATAGTTTTTAAACTAATATCGGAAGGTTTTTTCTCAAAAGGATCAATTGTATAATTATCTAAAATATTTAATTCTAGCCAATCATCCCATTCTGCATTTTTTAAATTTTTCTTCGAATTATATTTCAAAAAAATATCTACATCTAATTCAAATTCTGAATATCCTCCTTTAAATTCTCCTTCTTCTCCTGAAGTTATTTCATCAATAATAAACTCATAATAATTAGAAGCTTTTCCCATTTTTCTAACATTTATTTTTAATTATTTTCATGTTTTAAAAATAAAAATTCACTACGCCAATTGATGTCAATCTAATGAAATATATTTTGATTTTAAGCATAAAAAAACCATATCTAATTAGATATGGTTTATACTATTTTGTAATCGTTATCCTACATCCCAACTTCCTAATTTTAAGACTTCATCTTTATGAAGAACACAACCAATTCCATGTTCATAATCCCAACTACATTCTCCTTTAAAACTGAAGTATTTTAATCCATCTTTTTCTTTTTCAGAAATATGTAAAGAAGTAATCATAAAATGTCTCGTTGCTAATTTATGATTCTCATATGTCGGAATTCCATAAGAAAATTCAGGTGAATTAGCATCATAAATATCAATCAGTTCTTGATTTTTACAGATTTTCTTACAAATATTTTCAATAATTTGATCTGTATTTTCTAATATATATTGCAAAGTTTTTAAAGTTGTATCCGATGGAATTTTTTCAGACAAATCAATTGTAAATGAATCTGCAATAAACAAATGAATCCAATCACTCCATTTGATTTGTCTTAAATTTTTTTCAGAATTATATTTAGAAAAATCAACTTTCATCTCCATTTCCATTTCTTCAAATTCTAATTGCTTTCCTTCTAAAGTCATAACATCTAAACATTCTTTGTAATAATCGACTTTCACTGACATTTTCTTGTGGTTTTATGTTGTACATGGCGAAAATAAAAAACAACCACGCCAAATGATGTCAGTGTGATTGTTCTTTAAATATTTTTCAAGAAAATTTGCTTAATGATGGTGATGTCCACCCATTTCTCCAGTACTTTGCATTAAAGCTCCTTTCACATAATAAGCTCCTTTTGTTATAATAGAAACATTAAAATTATTCCCTTCAATTGCTTTTAATTCTGTAAAATCCATTTGTACAACTCCAGTTTCTACTTTTGTTTTTACAAATGAATTTTTTTCTTTTTCATTCACAACAAAAATAAATTTCTCTCCAGCTTCTTCAAAAATTGCTGTATTTGGAACTGTATAAACATTTTTTGCATCATTTGCATAAATAATTGCATCAATATACATTCCTGATTTTAATGTTTCCGTAGAATCATCAAAATGTCCGTGAACATCTACAGTTCTTGATTCTTCATCTACTTTATTACTAATTAATTCAATTTCTCCAATATGAATTTCATCATTTCCATTCGCTTTAAACTCGAATTTCGAACCTTTTTTTACTTTAAAAATATCTTTTCCAAAAACTTGTAATTCTGCATGCATATGATCCGTATCAATAATTTCATACATCATCTCATTTTGCGAAACATATTTTCCTTTATTTACATAATTTTCTGTGATATATCCATCAATTGGTGACTTTACATAAATCGATTGTTGAATTCCATTTTTTTCAATAGATTCTGGATGTAAACCACTTAATTTTAAATTTGCTCTTAAACTTTGTAAAGTTGCGTTTGCAGTATTATAAGTTGCTTCAGTTTCTTGTAAGTTTTTCAAGGAAATAATTTCTTGTTTATACAAATTCGATTTTCTATCAAAATTCTGTTTTGCCAGTTTAAAATCATTAAAAGCTTTTAAATATTTTTGCTGCAATTGTAAAAAACTTGGATGTGATAATTTTGCCACATTTTGACCTTTTTTCACTTTATCACCAGGTAATAAATCTGCTTCTGCAACAAAAGCTTCCAAAGGAGCATAAACTGTCGCTTTACTTTTTGGTGGAACCTGAATTTCTCCTGTTACAACCAAAGATTCTTGTAAAGGTTTTAATTCAATTTTTCCAGTTTTAATTCCTGCAATTTCTAATTGTTTTTTTGTCAAATGAACTTCTTTTCCATTTCCTTCTTCATGTTCATCTCCATGTTCGTCTTCATGATTGTCTTTATGATCCTCATGTTCATCTTTATGTCCAGATTCTTCATGTTTATCATGAGAATCTACTTTAGTTTCCGAATTATTTCCACAAGAACCAAAGATGATTCCTAGTGCTAAAATCCAAATTACTTTTTTCATTTTTTATATTTTTTAATCTATTGATTTCTATTTTAAAAACTAGCACACTTTTAAAAAGTGTATTCATTATCTCTTGTGTTAGTATAAATTATTTAATTTATTTAGGTTTTCCTTAAAATAAATCAAAAGGTTTTGAGCATAGTCGAAGGACTACTCCTCAACATAAAAAGAATATTCAATAACTGTTTGATTATAATTATTTATCACATCTAAATAATTCAACATAATTTGTGAATACGTCGTAAAACTCTGTAAAAACTCAAAAGCATCAATTTCTCCTTCTTTATAAGCTGTTTGAATTTTCGATTTAAATTTCTCTGATTTTTGTACAATATTCGGATCCATTTCATCCAATTGTTTTTGCATATAAATCAATTGCTGCTTCAATTGTGAAACTTTATTTTTTAAATTGTTTTTAGAAGCATTTGTTTCCGTAATAATTTGATCTTTTTTAATTTTATCTTGTTTTACTTTCGCATTTTTCGACCAAAAATCTAGAGGAATATTTACACCAATTCCATAACCACTAAATCCAGTTGCATTTGTGTTTTTTCGATTGATATATTTTGCTGTTAGTTGAGGAACAAACATCGATTTTGAAGCTTTCACATTTTTATTTGCAACTGAAACTTTAGCGGCCAATAACTCTTCAAATTCAGGATTTAATTCTTTCTCAAGTGAAGGAGTTTTTTTTCTTTTATAAGAATCAGTTTTTGGTTTAATACTTTCTTGAATAACCAAAACATTTTTTAATTCTGCTTCTAAAAATTGTAAATTATTGAAAATTTCTATGCGTTGCGCTTGATAATTTACAGTTTGTAATAAAGATAAATCTCTTTCCAAACCTCCGATTTCCCCTTCATTAAAAAAGGAATCAGAAATCTTTTTTACTTTTTCAACGATTAAAATTTGTGCTTCAATTAATTCTAATTTTTTATATTGATTTGCCCAATTATGATACAAAGTCAAAACATTTTTTTCAATTTCTTTTGTTTGAATTAATAAATTTTTCTCTTCAAAAGAAAGCTGTGCTTTTGCCACATTTTTTTGTTGAATTTGTGAAATAATAGATCCAAAATTTTGTTGAATTGTAAATTCATTTTCATCAATATTTTCTGCAATTCCAACACTTTGATACGCAAATTTTGTTGCGTCAAATTGAAAAGCTTCCGTTTTTGCAGCTTTTACAATAGAAACTTTTGCAATAGCATTTTTTAATTCAACAGAATTTTTTATAGCAATTTCGATAGCTTCTTCTTGTGTTAATTGTTTCGGAGATTCTTGAGCTTTAACAAAAGTAGAAGCTCCAATAATAAATAGAATTGCAATGAAATTTTTATTTAATTTTTTCTTTTGAAACATTTTTGATTCCATTAATTGATATAAAGCAGGTAAGATTAAAAGTGTCAAAATAGTTGCGGAAATTAATCCACCAATAACCACTGTAGCTAATGGTTTTTGAACTTCTGCACCTGCTGATGTTGAAATTGCCATTGGTAAGAATCCTAAAGAAGCTACAGCAGCAGTTAAGATTACTGGACGTAAACGAACTAAAGCTCCTTCTTCAATAATTTGTCGAATTGTCCAATCTGGATATTCTTTTCTTAAAGAGTTAAAATAACTTATTAATACAATTCCATTTAAAACAGCAACACCAAAAAGTGCGATAAACCCAATTCCAGCAGATATACTAAAAGGCATATTTCGAAGATAAAGTGCAGCAACACCACCAATTGCCGAAAGTGGAACAGCAGTAAAGATTAGTAAAGCATATTTTACCGAACCAAAAGTGATATAAAGCAAGAAAATGATTAATAAAAGTGCTACAGGAACAGCAATTGAAAGTCTATCTTTTGCTTTGTTTAAATTTTCAAATTGTCCGCCATATCTTAAATAATAACCAGGAGCTAAATTTAGCTTTTCATCTAAAACAGTTTGAATTTCAGAAACCAAACTTTCCACATCGCGATTTCGAGCATTTACACCAATTGTAACTCTACGTTGTGCATTTTCTCTTGAGATCTGATTTGGTCCATCTTCATAAGAAACAGATGCAACTTCACTTATTGGAATAGAAGCTCCAGTATTTGATTTGATAAATAATCTTTCTAAAACAACATCCTTTTTACTTTGTTCATTTAAACGAACAACCAAATCGAATTTTCGTTCGTTTTCAAAGACAGTACTTGCTGTTTCCCCTGCATATGCTGCTCGAATAATTGTATTTACATCTGCAATAGAAATTCCGTAACGAGCCAATTTATTTCTATCGTATTTAATTAAAAGCTGAGGTAAACCTTTTGTTTGCTCTACAGATAAATCTCCAACTCCTTGAATTTTTCCAATTAAACTAGGAATTTCACTTGCTTTTTGTGCTAAAATATCATTGTTTTCTCCAAAAAGTTTGATAGCAATGTCTGCTTTTGAACCACTGATTAATTCATTAAAACGAAGTTGAATTGGTTGTGTAACTTCTATAGCTAAACCAACAATTGCTTCTAATTCTTCTTTGATTAAATGAGATAATTCTTCACGATTGGAAGCAGAAGTCCATTCACTTTTTGGCTTCATTACCAACATAATATCGAAATTCTCAATTCCCATTGGATCTGTTGGAATTTCTGGAGCTCCAATTTTAGAAACTACATGTTTTACTTCAGGAAATTTATTTAAAATTAATTTTTCTACTTTATTAGTATATTTTATACTTTCTGAAAGCGAACTTCCAGGTTGAATACTAGCTTGAAGCGCCAAATCACCTTCTTCTAAAGTTGGAATAAATTCACCTCCCATACGATTAAAACCAATAACAGAAATAATAAAAATTCCAAGAACAATTGCTACAGATTTTTTGCTATGATTTAAAACAAATTTTAATGCAGGAAAATAGACTTTTTTACAAAGATTGATGATTTTATCTGCTAAAGTTTCTTTAATTACAATGTTCTTTTTTAAGAATAAAGCACTCATCATTGGAACATATGTAAGAGAAAGAATTAATGCTCCAAGAATTGCAAAACTTACTGTTTGCGCCATTGGACCAAACATTTTTCCTTCAATTCCGACTAAAGCAAGAATTGGTAAATACACAATTAAAATGATAATTTCACCAAAAGCAGCGGATTTACGAATTTTGGAAGAAGAATTGAAAACTGCTTCATCCATTTCAGATTGTGAAAGTTTTCTATTTTTTCCGCTATAAAGTCTATGAAGAACAGCTTCTACAACGATAATAGAACCATCGACAACCAAACCAAAATCAATTGCTCCAAGCGACATCAAGTTTGCAGAAACTCCAAAAATGTTCATTAAAGTAATCGCAAATAAAAGCGAAAGAGGAATTACAGATGCAACAATAATTCCCGCACGAAGATTTCCTAAAAGAAGAACTAGAACGAAAATTACAATTAAACCTCCTTCAATTAAATTGGTTGAAACTGTGGAAATTGCTCTATCTACCAAAGAAGAACGATCTAGATATGGATAAATATGTACACCTTCAGGAAGTGATTTTTTTATCGTTTCGATTTTTTCTTTGACATTTTCAATTACTTTAGAAGAATTTTCTCCTTTAAACATTAACGTAATTCCTCCAACAACTTCACCTTTTCCATCCATTGTCATTGCACCAAAACGAGGAGCACTTCCAATACGAACTTGTGCAATATCTCTAACTAAAATTGGTTTTTCATTTTTATTTGTAACAACAATTTTTTCAATATCTCGAATGTTGTTAACCAAACCTAAAGCTCGAATATAATAAGCATTGTTTTGCTTTTCAATATAACTTCCACCAGTATTTTGGTTATTTTTTCCTAAAGCATCAAAAACATCTGTAATTGTAATGTTATAATTTCTTAGAGAACTTGGGTTTACAGCAACTTCATACTGCTTTAATTTTCCTCCAAACGTAGAAATCTCAATGATTCCTTTAGTTCCAGCAAGTTGACGTTTTACAATCCAATCTTGAAATGTTCTTAAATCTGTTAGCGAATATTGATATTTATGTTCTTCATCAACAGTTAAAACATACTGATAAATTTCACCTAAACCGGTTGTGATTGGCATCATGGTAGGTTTTCCAAATTCACTAGGAATTTCTTCTTCCGCTTCTTTAATTTGTTCTGCAACAAATTGTCGAGCTTTAAGAATATTTACATGATCTTTAAAAACAACAGTTACAACAGACAAACCATAACGAGAAATCGAACGAATTTCTTCTGTTTCTGGAATATTTGCCATAGCAATTTCCACAGGATATGTGATAAATTGCTCGACTTCTTGAGGTGCAAGAGAAGTAGAACTTGTTACAATTTGAACCTGATTATTTGTGATGTCAGGAACAGCATCAATAGGAATTTGTTTGATAGAATAAATTCCAATAGCAATTAAGGCAAAAGTAAGCAGCCCAATAATTAGCTTATTTTGTATAGAAAATTTGATGATTTTATTAAACATATCAAATTTATTTAGTTAATAAACAATAAGTTGAATTGTCTTTATTCCATTAAGAAAAAGACATATGTATCCATTGAATTTAGTAACTAAACTATCGGAGGTTGGTCAATATCTGTAGTAAAAATAAATACTTGTGAAGTGATTTCAGGGAAATTATCTGAAATAGAAATAACTGGATTAATAATTTCTATAAAATCAATACTTTGATAAGAAACAACGATTCCACAGCATTCGCACACGCAAATAGGAGAGCATTTATCACCTTCGTGATTGTCATGTTGATGTGTATTTTCTACTTGTGAAATTTCATTTTTTGAAGTATGAGAATCAACTGTATCTTGACATTCGTAGGTTGTCAAGGCAAACATGTATAAACTTAATATGACAGCTAATACTTTATTCATAACAGAATCTTAGTTCTTCTGCAAAGGTAATATTTATTTTTTAGAATAAAATAAATTATAGGTTCTCTTTTATAATAGAGAATCATTCAAAATATCTTTTTTTTGAAAAATTGTTCTACAAATGTAGAATTTGAATATTTTTGTTCTATATTTGTAGAATAAAAATAAAAAAATATGAAATTATCGAAAGCAGAAGAAGAATTAATGAATCATTTATGGAATCTTGAAAAAGGCTTGATGAAAGATTTGATTCAATCATATGATGATCCAAAACCAGCAAAAACGACAATTGCTACTTTATTAAAACGAATGCAAGATAAAGGAGTTATTGATTATGAGCAAGTTGGGAGATCAAGAGAGTATTTTCCACTGATTCAGAAAAAAGAATATTTTTCAAAGTATGTAAATAATTTGATTAAAAACTTTTTTGATAATAGTGCGTCACAATTTGCTTCTTTTTTTACAAAAGAAACCAATTTATCAAAATCAGAATTGGAAAATCTAAGAAATTTAATCGATTCAGAAATTAAAAAGAAATAAGATGATTTGGGAATATTTACTAAAATCGACTGCATGTTTATTGACTTTTTTTCTGTTCTATAAATTATTTCTAGAAAGAGAAAAAATGCATGTTTTTAAGCGTTTTTATTTAATAGGAATTTTAATTCTATCTATTATAATTCCATTAATTACGTTTACTGTTTATGTGAATGGTACGGAAAATATAAATTCTAATTATATTCCAGAAAATATAATTTTAGATCAAAGTTTCTCTTATATGGATTTGTTTCTAAAAATGTTTTGGATAATATATTTTCTTGGAGTAGTATTTTTTAGTTTAAGATTTGGGAAGAATTTGATTTCAATTATATTAAAAATTGAAAGAAATCCGAAAGAAAAAGAAAGAGATTTTATTCATGTTTTACTTCAAGAAAATATAATTCCTCATACTTTTTTAAATTATATTTTTCTGAATAAAGATGATTTTAAAACGAATAAAATTCCTAAAGAAGTAATACTTCATGAGCAAATACATGCTAAACAAAAACATAGTTTAGATATTCTTTTTATTGAATTGTTTCAAATTTTATTCTGGTTTCATCCTTTGCTCTATTTTGTTAAAAAAAGTATTCGATTAAATCATGAATTTTTAGCTGATGAAGCTGTGCTTTCACAAGGAATCAAAACAAGTCATTATCAAGAAATTCTGTTAACCTTTTCTACGAAATTAACAACGCCAAATTTGGCAAATTCAATAAATTATTCACTTATTAAAAAAAGGTTTTTGATTATGAAAACAACAACATCCAAAAGAAAAAAATGGTTTAGAAACTTATTAATTCTTCCACTTTTAGCAATTTTAGTTTTAAGTTTTAGTACAATAGAAGAAGTTTCAAAAGATGAAAATTTAGAAAAAATTGAGTTTCATGAAGGTGCTAGTAAAAAGGAAATTAAAGAATACAATAAATTAGCAAAACAATATAATAAAATGGAAGCTTCTAAGATGAAAATTAAGAAGAAAGATGTGGAGCGTTTAAAGTATTTATATAATTTAATGACAGAAAAACAAAGAAAAAGGGTAGAAGCATTTCCAAAATTTCCACCAATGCCACCAAAATTAGATGAAAAATCAATTAAAGTAATTAAGGACGTGAATGATGAAGAACCAAATTTACCACCGCCTCCTCCAAAAACATCAAAATCGATAAAAGTTATCAAAGGAAAAAATGATAAAAATCCTAATACGCCAGCACCGCCACCAAAAGTTGCAAAAGAATCGGTAAAAGTACTTTTTGGACCATTGAATAAACCAACAGATAATTGCTAAAAAGAAAAAATTAAATAATTCTAAATCCTTTGAACTTCAAAATTATTTGAAGAGGAAGACTTTTGAAAATTTCAGAAGTCTTTTGCTGTGAAAAGAAATTAAGTTAAATCTGCAAGCGTGTTGTTTTCTAAAACTTTCAATGTATTATCACGAACTTGAATCATTAATTTATGAACACTACAAGCATTTTCATCTGGACAATCATCACATTTTTCATAGAAATTTAAACTAACACAAGGAAGCATTGCAATTGGACCTTCTAAAACACGAATGACTTCAACCATTTTTATATTTTCAGGTTCTTTTAATAAATAATATCCTCCGCCTTTTCCTTTTTTTGAACCGAGAAAACCTGATTTTCGAAGTGTTAAAAGTATGCTTTCCAGGAATTTATGTGAAATGTTTTCGCTTTTTGCTATCGTAGCAATTTGCACAGGTTCATTTTCCTCTTGACGAGCAATAAAAGCTAAGGCTTTAAGTCCATATTTAGTTTTCTTCGAAAGCATCTGCAAATATAATTTATTTTAAGTGAATTTTTAATATATAATTGGATTTTAATTTTTGATTAAAAAATATTTTAACTTTTAAATCATTGATTATTAAATAATTAAATAAAATAATCGAAATTTTGTTAAAAAAATATATAAAAAGCGTTTTAAAAGTTAAAATAATATGTATATTTGCAATGAGAGATTTTGTTAGCATAAATACTATGGTGTTTCGCCATGGTTGGAGTAAAGTTCTAATTACATCACTACACGTCAATGACATTCAGCGTGACTCTTAGGTACTATAACGTACTATTGTACCTTGTAATGCTGAGATTCATTGACATTCCTTAAGGTACAATAGTACGTTATAGTACCCCCGTCACGCCTACAGTGATTGAAGGTAGTACTTGGAAAGATTTTGTAACAAAATTCAAAAAGATATTTAAATGCGACACAATTTTAAGTGTCGCATTTTTTTTAACCAACATTCGAATTTCACTTCCATATCCATTGGTGAATCTAACACTACAGATTCCGAAAGAAATTTATTGTGTGAACTTGACACATTTGTTCTGAGATTGTTTTATTGAAAATATGCATTAGGGATTGCAGCGGCATCCTTTTGTTGCTTGGAGTTTTGCAACAAAAGATATAGCGGAAAGCCCGACCCATTTTCTGAAGTTTTGCGGAGGAAAAGGGGGAATGCCCAAAAAAAAATATAATGCGAAAATATTTTAAAATTGATTTTTTGAAAACTAAAAAAATGGATTTATTAAAAGAAATTTACCCTCCGAAAAATGACAGAGAAAGGGAGAAATTAGAACAATTTCTCATCTTTGATGGTTTTTTAGAAAAAGATCATTGGAGAAATTTTAAGAGCCTTTACAAAGCGATGGAAGCAAATCCAGTGGAAGTTAAAATGTTAGCTTCAATGATTTTGCAGATAGAAAATTTGTCTTTGATGACATCTAAAAAAGTACAGCCAAGTAATAAAACGATTTGGTATATGAAGCGTAGAGTTCGTCGATTTTTAAGAAATTTGAATTCAGAAAATCAGGAACTTTATTGTGAATTAGCTTTGGAATTAATCAAGAAAACAGAAATTTCTAAGAAAACATTATTTATTGATACAATTTTAAATGGTGGTCAGATTTATCCGCATTCTTATAATGTAGAATCGTTTAAAACCTCTAGAGATTTTTATTATCATTTGATGGATCGTGAAATTTTAGATGAAATAAGTTTAAAATTTGCGACGAGTTTTGTGTTATATGGGAAGTCAAAACATTATAAACATATAAATCATGGAAATGGAAAAGTATTTTTTGAGTTTTGGCATTTTAGAAATCATGAAACGGGAATTCCGAATTTAGAGTTTTGGAAAGATTTTGAATTTGATTATTCTACATTTTTCTCAACAACAGCAACATATCCTTGGTATGTTTATGAATTTTTCTATTTTGTTTTAAGAGAAAAAGGAATTGCTTTTGAGTCGGTTTTAGAGAATAATTCACAATTAAAAATTTGTTTAGCTTCTCCATCAAATCATTTAAAAATTGCAGCAAAAAATAAAGTGATGCAATCTTTAAAAGAGGGAAAAGAAGTTTCTTTTGAAAATATTTCAAGAACATTTACAATTGAAAATGTTGAAAATCAGAATTGGATTTTTGCGAATTATACGACAAAATTAGATAAGTCTGAGAAAAAGGAATTTGACAAAGTATTTATTAAAACCATAATAAGTAAGAAAGAGGCATTTTCGGGTAAAAGAAAGAAGAAACGTGATGAAAATATCATTAAATATATTGAGAAATCGAATTTACTGACTTCTTTATCATTTAAAAAAGTAAAGGAAATTTCTTCATTAATTATTAAATACGGAAATCCGGAATCTGTTTCGAAAGTTTTTAGCATGATGTCGATGGATACTTTAGAAAATCTATTGACTTTTTGGTATGATTTGGTTCCGAAGGAAGATACAGGACAATGGGAGCAATATTTTAAAATACTTCAATCTAAATTCCAAAGTTTTACGCCAGAAATAGAAAATATTTTACCTTCTATTTTATTCCATGAAAATAAGGAAATTCAAATGTTTACTTGGCAATTTGTGGATGAAATGGTTAAGCGAAGTATTATACTAAATATGATTTCTAATGAAGGAATTTCACAAGAAAAATTAGAAAATTTAAAAGAGATTCCTGCTGCAATATCTGTTTTAAGAAAAGAATTGAAATTATTATCATTTGAAAGAATAAGAAGATCAGTTCGTTGGAATGAATCTTTAAAGACTTTGTACTTTTCTATAAAAGAATTTGAAGAAATTATTTATGAAAAAGCTGTAAATGGTGGAATTGCGAAGATTTATTATGGAGAAGATATGCTTAGTTTTATTGCATATTTTAAAACAGAATCTTTCATTATAAATTTATTAGAAAACAAAAAAGTTTTTGAAAATATTGTAGGAGAAATGTCTGCTTATTGGTCTTCTGATTTAATTATAGAATCTTTTGGAGTTTTATTGAATAATACAGAAAATCTTTGGTCAATTATTTTAAAATATACAAGAGCTGCTTTAAAGAAAAGAAATAATGCTGTTTTCATTGAACATATCGTTTCAAATCTTACAGGTAATCATAAAGAAGAATTTAAAAAATGGACTTTATTGATATTGGAACAAGAAGACGAAATCTATGATAAAGCGAAATCAAGTATCCAATCTGAATTAATTAGAGTATTAGAAAGAGCAGCGAAAAATGAAGAGAATTCTGTTCCGTTAATTGATAGTTTTGGATTTGATTTTATCACGGAAGTTTTTGAAAAAGTTTCTGTAGAAAGATGGATTCGTTGGTTTGGTATTTTAACAGATTCTGCATGGAAAGAAGTGGAAGAATATGTTTTTAATAGAATTGAAACATTATCAGAAAATACAAATATTTGGTCTAAAATTCTTGAAATATTTTATACAGAAGAAGGAATTTCAGAAGGATATAAAACAGATAGAATATTAGAAAATGAAAGAATGTTAGAATTGCTTTATGCAGAGAAAAATTCATTTATTCTAGAGGTGAAAAATCCTTTCTTAGAAATTGTTCAAGTAAAATGGATTCAAAAGAATAAAGCTTTTATTCAAAGAAATGAAAATACATTATTTAAAATAACTATTCATAAATCTCCAAAAATTAGAAGTTACGGATATGAACTTATGCGTGAAGAACAACCGGAGATTAATTTATTATTGCGTTTAGCAGAAAGTGGAATTCCAGAAGTTTTAGATTTTACAATGGAACTTTTTGAAAGTGTAAAACCTAATAGTCCAAATGAAGTTCATACGATTTTGGCATTATGTGATAGTCCGAATTTAGAAGTTCGTGAAAGAGGTTTTGCGATGGTAGAAAATCGTAAAGAAACTTTAGATTATTCAGAGTCGAATTTATTGGATTGTTTGGCAGAGCATCCAGATGTATTTATTCAGCAAAAAGTTGCGGAAGCAATGTTAGAAGCAGAAGAAAATACACCAATGAAATTTGCAAAAACTTTTGATAAACAAGTGATGCGTCAAAAAAATATGGGAAGAAAAACGAAAGAATTAGTGAAAAATCGTTTAGAATCTTCTTCAGATTTAGATGCGGATATGTTGTTAGAATTAGCAAATGGAAAAGATAAAAAAGATGCGGAATGGGCGATTTTACAATTGACAAAAATGGCTTTAGTAGATGAAAATTCAGTTTCAAACTTTAAATTAATCTAAAATTCTATGAACGTTACACAACAATATTCAAAACCAAGTACTGCAAAAAGTGATGCAAAAGGAAGTACTTTTGATTTTTCTGCTGAGGTAAACAGAAAACCAGTAAACTTAAATGCTTTAATAAAAGATAGTGGTTCTTATGCTCGCGTGATGTTGGCACTTCGCCAGGTTGTCGTAGGAGATTGGAGAACAAAACAAGTAGATTATTCTGCATATCAAGAATGGGTTTATGAGCAATATTTAAAAGAATTGCCGAATTACCTTGGAGATATGGAAGTGCAGAAAATGAAATTAATGGCTGAAAAAGAAACCATTGCAGCTAAAAGAAATGCACTTTATTCAGAACTTCGTAAATTAAAAAAAGGAGTTTCTATAGCTAGAAGAAAATATTATGATTGGCTTTATAAACATGATAAAGATAAATGGTATGTTTTAGATCCTGTGATTAGTGTGCATAAAGATGCTGTAATTTTTGAAGCTTTTTCTTTAGATGAATCTGTTTATGGTAGAGTTTCTGTGCCTTCTCATAAATTGGAAACTTTTGGAAAAACAGAATATGGAACTACAAATATTGATTTTAGCCAACCTTTAGCAGATGAACTTTATCGAGTTCGTAGTTATCGCCCAGCTTGGTTGAATGTTACTTATGATTCTGTTTCTATGTCAACAGATATTGGAGAATCTGTAGAAAAGAAAATTGATTTACCTGAAACGTGGGTTCGTGGATTTTTACAAGTGCAATCTGCTTCTTCTTTAGATGGAACAAATTTCCAAATGAAAACACAAACAATGGCAAATGTGTTGGGAATTTTAGAAAGAAATAAAGAAAAAGATGGTCCACGTTCGCTTAGATTCCAATTTAAAAAAGGAAAACCAGTAGAAATCACCATCGAACCTTGGAATATGAAAGTTCAAGATACGATGATTTATGATGGAGAATACGAAGGAGAAGTTAGACTTTGGGGAAGAAAACGATTTACAGTATTAAAAGATTTATTAACACTTTCTGATGTTGTAGATATTAAAATGTTAGGAACAGGAATGCCTTCGTATTGGAGCGTTGATGTAAATGGTCATCGTTTGGATGTTGGTTTTTCTGGTTGGACAGCAAATGATTGGGCTGGAAAAGCAAATTTTGATTTATTAGCTTCTACAGGAAAAGCAAGTCAAGATTTAGCAGAAAAAGCATTTAAATTATTAATGCAAAAACTGACATTAACCCCAAAAGAATTAGCAGAATCACTGCAAATTGAACAAAGTAATGCAACTGCACTTTTACAAGAATTGTGTAAAAGTGGACAAGCAATGTATGATCATCTAGTAGATCAATATCGTTATAGACAATTGATTGCGCAAGATATTGAGGTGAAAGATTCGGAGGAAGAAGAGAGAAATTCGTATGCGATTTCGCTTTATAAAGATGGAAAAGTGACATTTACAGGTGTAGAATCTAATGAATATAGTTTAGAAGTTGAAGGAAAGAATACTTTTAAAACAAAATTATTATTAGATAAAGATGGAAAAGTACAAAAAGCAGAATGTACATGTAGTTTCTTTAGAAGAAATAAGTTGCGTCAGGGGCCTTGTGGTCATTTGGTAGCTTCTGTTTTATTTGTTCAGAATATGTCTAATATCCATTCATCAAAAAATTAAATCGTTATGTCAGAAGATAAAAACTGGAAAGAACGCATCAAAGAAGTTGGAAAAGAAGCGTTTGAAATAGAAGATATGATTCGCCTTGGTTTTCTTCAAATGGATAAAGAAACTATGGCTGAAATTCTTGATAAACAAAAGGCTTATAATAAATTAAGCAATCGCTTTTTTAAGATTAACCGAGAGTTAGATTCAGATATTGATATCACACCTTATATCAAAATAATTCGTGAGAAAAGAATTAAAGAATCTAGAGAAAAGAGAGCTTTACGAAAGATAGAAAAAGCAAAAAAAGAAGCTGAAAGAAAACAAAAAATAGCTGAAAAGCAAGAAAAAATGCCTTCTTATTTAGGAGATGAAATTTCTGCTGGATTAAAATATGAAGGAACAAATGAAGAAAGATTAACTTCTACTTCATTGCCTGTAATTTCTGATTTAAAAGAGTTAGAAGTTAAAAGTAATATTACAGCAAAACATTGGCAATGGTTGGCTTTTTATAAAAAAGTTTCAAATATTGATCATTATAATCGATTTACAATTCCTAAGAAAAACGGAGATGTACGAAAGATTTCTGCACCGAAAAAACGATTACGTGTTGCGCAAGAATGGATTCAAAATGAGATTTTATCAAAGATTGAATTACATGAAAAAGCGTATGCTTACAGAAAGAATATTTCTATTGTAGATAATGCGAAATTGCACCAAAATGCAAAAGTTGTTGTTCGAATTGATTTAAAAGATTTCTTTCCATCGATTAAGTTTAATCGTGTAAAAGGTTTGTTTAAATCGTTTGGTTATAGTGAAGCTTTAGCTACGATTTTTGCTTCTGTTTGTACAGATTCTGTGATGGTAAAAGCACAAATGAGTGAAAAAGTTTATCATGTTTCTATGGGAAATAAATTTTTACCACAAGGAGCTTGTACTTCGCCAGCATTAACGAATATTATTTGTAAAAAAATGGATAAACGTATTGAAAATTTTACAAAGAAAAATGGAATTCGATATACGCGTTATGCAGATGATTTGGTTTTTTCTACGGAAGATGAAAATATAAATTTAAAAAGTTTTTTCTCTTGGATTCATCGAATTATAAAGGAAGAAGGATTTCAGATTAATAATGAAAAGACTCGTGTGATGCGTCCAAATCAGCGTCAAGCAGTGACAGGAATTATCATTAATGAAGGAGGAGATATTCGAATTTCAAGAAAAGATATTCGTAAGTTTAGAGCTTTTATTCACAATTTTAAATTAAAAGGAGAAGAGGAAGCTAGAAAGCAAATTGGGAAGAATCCGAATCATTATTTAGAAGGATATCTTTCATTTATTCGAATGGTAAATAAAGACCAGTTTGAGAAAATGAAAGCTTATGCGGAGAGTAAATTAGAGATGGAGATTATTTAAAGAAAAATATTACAGAACAGCACCTTTTTTTGAGGTGCTGTTTTTTTGAAAGATTGACAGTTTAACTGACAATAATGTTAATTTATTTGGTTTTCATGTCAAATAGTCTGGTTTTTATGTGAAATTATATTGTTAAATCGTTATTTTTTTGATGGTATGATTTATGATATTTACCAATTGATTAAAGTCAAGAAAAGACTGATGAATACGTTTTATGTAAAGTGCACATATGTGTTCCACATGCAGAATTGGCTGACATGTGAAGGTAAATTCCATTCATCCAAATCTTAGTCATTGATACAACCAATACCATTGAAGTAAGGATAATGTTTGGAATGAGCTTTAGTTCTATTGTTTCTGTTGATACTTCCATGATATTATTCAGTTGTGTTAGCAAAGATAGTAACTTAATTCTATTAAAGAGTGGCGTTGTGTATTGTATTATTCAAGAAGCAACATCAGGATTGTATTTATTTTTAAAGCGAGCCACGACTACTTGACTTTAATTTTTTTGTTATGGATTACGATTGGTTAAAATTTAAGAGGTACCCACATATTGGTAAACCTTTAAATAAAAAAAAAGACAAAGCTTGGGTTTTGGGATATGTCCAAAATCCTGATAAAATTGCTAAGCATAAGTTTGTGCCCTTGATTCATCGTACAATGAGTCAAAGGAAATATAGACCACTTAAAAGTGCATCTAAAAATAAGTTTGGAAAAAGAGAGCGTACAGTATGTGATAAAAAGATTAGAAAAATATACTACCCTTCTCATTTAGACTCAATAATATATAGTTATTATAATTTTATTTTAACAAATAAATATGAAAATTATATTAAAAATAAACCCTTTAAGGATTCTCCAGTAGCCTATAGGAAAATACCAATAGGTAATGAAAGAAAAGGTAATAAATCAAATATTGAGTTTGCATTTGAGGCATTTAACTTTTTAGAAAAAAATAAATCAAGAAAATTATCAATAATTGTAGCAGATGTAACCTCATTTTTTGATAATTTAGATCATAAAATACTAAAAACTCAATGGAAAAAAATATTAGAAGTTAATGAATTGCCTAAAGATCATTATGCTCTTTATAAAAATTTAGTTTCAAAAAAATATGTTTATGAGAATGATTTGTTTAAAAGGTTTCAAAATAAGTTAATTATAGAGAGATTTAAGCCACATAATACAAATGAGAAAGAGTTAAAAAGAAAATATATTAAAAAAATATATAATTTGAGGAAAGAAAATGTTGTTGCATTTTGTACAAAAAAAGATTTTTTTAATGAGGCTACAGATTTAATAAGAGTAGAAAAACCTTACAAAGATAATTTGCGAAAGAACATGGGTAAGGAGGTTTTAAAGGGAATACCTCAAGGTACTCCTTTAAGTGCTACTTTAGCAAATATCTATATGTTAGATTTTGATGAAAAAATTTATAAAAATACTTCTGAAAATTCAAAAAAAGGTTTTTATCAAAGGTATAGTGATGATTTAATAATTATTTGCGATCAGAAGGATGAAAAGTATTTTTATAATTTAATTAAAAGAGAAGTTGAGATTATTTCAAAACTTGAAATACAAAGGAGTAAGACTAATATCTATAGATATGAATTAGATGTTAATAATAATTTTCATGGAGGAATTTTTGAAGATGGAAAACTAAATAGTAATAAACAATTAGAATATTTAGGGTTCATGTATGATGGTAAAAAAATTCGCATTAAAACAGCTGGGTTTTCTCAATTTTATAGAAAAATGAATAGGTCTTTTAAAAGAGGTACTTATTTTGCTAAAAAAAATAATTCGACATCAGAATTCTTATATGAAACAAGGTTATATAAAAAATATACACACGTCGGCTCTAAACGAAAGATGAAATGGATAAAAGTACCTAATACTGAAAAAAAATATATAAAATCTAATTATTATGATTGGGGGAATTTTTTAAGTTATATTCATAAAGCTGACAACATTATGAGTGAGATTAATAAAGATAATTCTATAAAAAAACAATATAGTAATGTTTGGAAAAATTTTCACAAATTAAAAATAAAAGCTTATGAGGAAATAAAATCTAAAAAAAAACTATGAAACACTACTTCAAATACAAAAGTTTCTATATCAATATTGATAATGAAAATATTAGTTTTACAGATTCAGGAAATTGGCAAGAAGTAAGAGAAAGAAAATAAAGTTTATCTAGAGAAAAATCAAAATGTAGTTTTTAGAATTTTTAAAATTATTAGCTCAATTATATATTTATTGATATTACTAATAGGCTTTTATGTGTTTGCAAAATCTTTTGTAGAAACAGGAATAGAAATTTTTACAAAGGATTTTAATGAAATTATTATAAAGCAAGAATTTTATAATTTTAGTGCTATAATTCTAATTGGAATTATTTATTTTTTAGTGATAACACAAAATAAAAATATTGTTCAAAAAAGAGCATTGCTTGGAACTCAAATTGCAATTAAAGATATTATTGAACTTTCAATTGAAAAAAAGGTTGTTGAAATAAAAACGAATGAAAATAAGGTTATTTTAGATAAAATTTCTAAAGAAGGAAAGAATATGTTTTCAAAATTAAAGATAGATTTATAAAAATCTCCAAACTTACACTTTATAAAAAATAATTTCATTTAAAATATAAATTAATAAAAGAAAAAGAGAGATTAAAAGTAATTTGTAAGAAAAGAAAGTAAAGTCATTAAAAACTTTAGAAAAAGCATAGGTTTAAAAGAGAAATAATTGATTTATAAGGTTTAAAAAATCCGAGATATTACTTGCTTTGTACTGATAAATAATAGAAATTTATCTGAAAAATTTTTACCATCAAAAATCAACTAGTAATGAACAAAAACAAACAACTCTCCCTAACGATTTTCGTTATTTCTCTATTATTTTTTAGTTACAATTTGAAAGCACAAATTTCTTCTTCTAAAAATGTACTTTCAAAAGAGATTTTATCCATAACAATTGATCAGAATTCTTCACTTTCATCTCCAATGGAAATGTTTCATGAAAATTCAGAAGTTATTAGTGAAAATAACTTACGACTTACCACTTTTGAAATGCGTCTTTCGCTTCCTGTTGCCATTATATTAAGACAAAAAGGAAAAGTTTTAAAAGATTATTATTTGTTTAAATATTTTTCGGAATGTCCTGAAAGTTGGAAAGAAATTAAAGTAGATCATTTGATTTATCGTTCTTCTGGAAACTCGAAATTGCTTAAAAATAAAAAGTATGCGAATGTATCTTTTGCAGGATAAAATTATTATTAAAGCTGTTTAAAAATATAGAATTAATTTTTACAACTTATAAAAATAGATCAACTACATTTTAAACAATATTTTTAAAAATCTTTTATATTTTGAGAAAAGATAGTGTTTTTAAAACTACTCCGACGTAAGATTGCGATTT
Source organism: Aureivirga marina (assembly GCF_015767265.1). Lineage (GTDB taxonomy): Bacteria > Bacteroidota > Bacteroidia > Flavobacteriales > Flavobacteriaceae > Aureivirga > Aureivirga marina. The sequence goes on along the minus strand of NZ_JADPIB010000005.1, from coordinate 20,796 downwards.
AGCAACTTATTTTTGCATCAAATAAAAAGATTAAAACTAACCAATAATTAACTACAAAGTTATTTGAAATAACTTATAAAAAACAACACAAAAAAATGCAAAAAACATATTTAGAATTATCACAAGATTCTGGAAGTGCACACAAATTTTATGAAGTAATTGTAGATGGAGTTGAGTTAAAAATTAGATATGGAAGAATTGGAACAGATGGAACAAATTCTTCGAAAAGTTTTGCGACAGAAGATGCTGCTCAAAAAGAGGCAACGAAAAAAATTAATGCAAAAAAGAGAAAAGGATATGAAGAAGCTGTAATGGGAGTTCGAAAAAAACGTTCGATTACTAGAAGAGCAACAACTTCAAGAGCTTCAACAGCAAAAAGTTCTCCAGTTTTATGGAAATTTAAATCGGGTTCTTCTGCTTTTGGAATTTATGTGGATGATAATTATTGTTGGGTTGGAAATCAGGAAGGAAGAGTTTTTAAATTGACACATGAAGGAGAAGTTGTAAATCAATATCAATTGCCAGATGGTGTGAAATGTATTATTGGAGATGAAGATTGGATTTATGTTGGTTGTGATGATGGAAATGTATATGATTTAACTGGAAAATTACCTCGTTTAGCTTATGAAATCAATGAAGATGTTGATATTTATTGGTTAGATATTAATAATGGACTTTTAGCAGTTTCTGATGCTAAAGGAAATGTAACTTGTATTAATTATGAAGATGAAGAACAATGGTCGCAAAAAAGTCAAGGTTCTTCTGGTTGGATGGTTCGTTTGGATGAGGTTGGAAGAGTTTTCCATGGGCATTCTACTGGGGTAACTTGTTATTATGGTTTTGATGGAAATAAAGTTTGGGAACAATCGACAAATGGAACTGTTCTTTTTGGTTGGTATATGAATAATATGGCTTTGGCTGGAACTGGTTCTGGAAAACTGGAATTATTCAATAATGCTGGAGAAAAGCAAATGACAATGAATGCAGATTCTACGATTTATTCTTGTGCTTCTTCTCAGAATAACGAATATTTCTTTGCTGGAGATTCAAATTCGTCGATTTATTGTTTTGACAAAGATGGAAGTCGCCTTTGGAAATTGGCAACAACTTGTTCTTCTGCTTTGTCTATGCAATATTTTAATGAAAAACTTTATATCGTAACTTCTTCAGGAGAATTGACTTGTATTGATGCTAGTGAGGAAGCAATCAATTTAGCTAAAGAAGGAACTGTTCCTACTGTAAAAGATATTAAAGCGCCACAAAAAATTGATGTAATTGCAACAGATATTTTAGAAACTGTTGATGAATCAAGAGAAGGTGTGAAGCTTAAATGTCAGAAAGTTGGTTCGAAATTGAGAGTTCGTGTGATTTCTTCTGGATATAATTATGAATGGAATGTACAGTTTCCAAAGAATTTGAGAATTGAAAATGCAGAATTTATGGTTGATGATATTAAAGAAGTTGCTGCAGGAGGATTTTATCGTGTTGTCGGAGATATTTATAAATTAAATTAGGAGTTTTGTTTATGTGACTAGATTTGACTTCGGCTTCGCTCAGTCACCGGTAGATTTGTTATCGAACACCTTATAAATTAATATATTTTTAAAACCAGTTTTAATTTTGGTTAAAACTGGTTTTTGTTTTTATCTATTTCTATAATTGAAATATTTATTTATATACTTGTAAAATATTATTCATTAATAATAAAATAAAGAAGAGAAGCATGATAAAAATAAACGAATTAGAAAAAGAACAGTTTTTAGCTTTTTTTGAATATTTAGATAAACATCTTTCAGAAAATGGAAAAGATGAAAAAGAATTATTCCAACCAGTTACACAAGAAGAATCAATAATTACAGAAGATTGGAAAGAAAAATTTACAAGTGGATTTTCGAAAAAATATGCTGAAAAAGGTTGGAGAAAAATGTGGATTGCTACAAATTTAGAAAATCAAATAGTTGGTCATATTGATATTCGATCTCGAATGGAACCAAATACTTCACATCGAGTTTTACTTGGAATGGGAGTAGATAGTCAGTTTCGAAAACTGAAAATTGGACAAAAAATGCTCGATTTTGTAATTGATTATTGTAAGGTACAACCAGAAATTTATTGGTTAGATTTAGAAGTAATGTCACAAAATATTCCTGCAATTAGTTTGTATAGAAAACAGAATTTTGAAGAATTAACAACTACAAAAGATATGTTTCGAATTGATGGGAATTCTTACGATTATACTTCCATGACTTTAAATGTAGAAAATTAAAAACGAAAATACTTATTTGAAAAATGAAAAAGATAAACATACCAAAAGCTTTAATTTTATTTAGATTATTATTAGTTCCTATTATCATTGGATTGGCTTATTTTTTAGGAGAAAATGCACGAGTTATTATTGTAATCCTAATGTATTTAGGATTGTTTTCCGATATTTTAGATGGAATTGTTGCTAGAAAACAAAATATTTCCACAGAAAAATTAAGAAGAATGGATAGTCAAATTGATATTCTTTTCTGGCTTTCTATTGGATTTGCAACTTGGATTTTATCACCACATTTAATTCAAGAAAATATGTATGCTGTCATTGCGATTATTGGAATGGAAGCAGCTTGTTATGTCGTAAGTTTGCTGAAATTTAAAAAAGAAACTTGTACACATGCTTTTTTATCTAAAATTTGGGGAATTACTTTGTTGATTGCTTTTACTTCATTAATTGGATTTAATCATGCTGGGTTTCCTACTGTTTTGACAATTATTGTTGGTTTAACTTCGCATATTGATGTTATTTTAATCACGTTGATTTTACCAAAATGGACGCATGATGTTCCAAGTTCTTATCATGCTTATTTAATTCGAAAAGGCGCTACGATTAAAAGAAATAAATATTTAAATGGTTAGACTAAATTTAAAGAATTTATAAAATATTGAATATGAAAATACACGTTGAAACAGAAAGATTTTATTTAAGAGATATTGAAATGTCGGATGCTCAAGGAATGTTTGAATTAGATTCTAATCCGAAAGTACATGAGTTTTTAGGGAAAAATCCAGTAAAATCAATAGAAGAAATCAAAGATGTGATTCATTATATTAGAAAACAATATGAAGAAAATGGGATTGGTCGTTGGGCGATAATTGATAAAAATACAAAAGATTTTGTTGGTTGGACAGGTTTAAAATATGAAAAAGCTTTAAGAGAAGAGTTTAATTACTATGATTTAGGATATCGATTAAAAGAAGAGTATTGGGGAAAAGGAATTGCGACAGAAACAGCACTTGCTTCGTTAAAACATGGTTTTGAAACTTTGAAATTAGATAAAATTTGTGGAGCAGCTGAAATAGAACATTCGGCTTCGAATAAAATTTTACAAAAAGTTGGACTGAAATTTAAAGAAACTTTTTTCTATGAAGAGGAAGAACATAATTGGTATGAGTTGGAGAGAGGTGATTGGGAGCAGCTAAAATAATTTATAAATGAAATTAAAAGAAAAAGTTGTTATTGATTTTGAAGTATTTTTTTCAAAAGGTAAATTTGATTTTTTGAAATTAGGAAAAACAAAAGAATGGATACTTCATAATTTTCCTGATCCTGATGATTTAGAAGAATTTCCAGAGATTTATAAAAGTTCAATTTGGCGATACGGAAACATTGAATTACATTTTGATAAAGATGAATTATGGCTAATTTTTTCAGATTATATAAACGAATTAGATGGAGGAAATACATTAGAATTGAAAAAATGGTTTTTAGATGATATTGAAAAATTAACTTTATCTAATGTAATTTCACACTTAAATGAAAAAAATATTGATTTTTGTAAAAAGACGAATTTTTTAGGTCAGAGAACAATTTGTTTAGAATTAGAAAGTGGTGTGAATTTGGGTTTTTGTCTTGAAATAGAAGAAGGAGAGAATTATGAAGAATTTGATAATCGTTCAAAAAATACAACTCCAAATTTATTTAAACTCCAATCTTTTAGTTTTAAAAAATAAGACTTATAAATATGCAAAATATAAACATATCCAATTTGGGTTGTGTAATTTATACAAAAAGCAAAACAGGAATTGAAGCAGAATGGCTGTTTACAAGCAACGGAAAATTAGAAAAAGGAACTGGAATTGGAAAGCGAATTTCTCAAAATAATTTTGAAAATGAATTTGAAGGAGATTATGAAATTATCTATATAGATTCTGAAGGAAAAAGTTCACCAAAAATAGATTTAAAAATCACGAAACAAACCGATTATTTTGAATTGATTTGGAGTTTTCAAGGAGAAATTTCAGAAGTAGGAATTGGAATAGAAAAAGATGAAAAATTAATTGTAAGTTGGAAAAAAATATAAAAAATAATTATTATGAATTTGAATCAAATTACAGTTCCTTCTTTAGATTTGGAAAAATCGATTCCTTTTTATGAAAAATTAGGTTTAAAATTGATCGTAAAAGCACTCCCACATTATGTAAGATTTGAATGTTTAGATGGAAATTCAACTTTTTCTATTCACCAAACAGAAAAATTACCAAGTGGAGAAGGAATTATGATTTATTTTGAATGCGAAAATTTGGACGAGAAAGTTGAAGAATTAATAAAGCTTGGAATTCAATTTGATGAAATGCCAAATGACAAAAATTGGTTGTGGAGAGAAGCAAGATTAAAAGATTTAGATGGAAATCAATTGATTTTATATTTTGCTGGAGAAAATAGATTAAATCCACCTTGGAGAATTAATTAAAATTGAAAAATATTTAGAATACTTTTTATTTAAAGTAATAGGCTTTATAATAAAAAAATAGATATGTTAAGGAAATGATAAAAATATAATAATTAGTGAAATATAGTTTATTATTGTCAGCAAATTAACTAAATCACAAACTATGAAAAACTATCTATTTTATCTAACTATTTTATTTTTTCAACTGAGTTGCGCACAACAAAAAGAGGAAGTTTCCACAAAAAAATCTGGATTAAAATTTTATATTGGAGCTGAGGTGACAAATGCAAAAGATTCGCCTGAAAAAGAAATTATTGAACTTTGGCAAAATTATTTAGAAGCAGGAAAATTTCGTATCGATGATTCGCCATATTGGTCTTATGAAAATATGAAAAAACCTGATGAATATCTTTGGGCAATTGGTGTACAAAACCTAAGTTCTAGAGATTATGAAGTTCAATGTAAAATTGTTGGAATTTTCCCTGCTGAAAATGATTATTACGCTTTAAAAAGCGCTTTTTCTCACGTAGATGAAAATGGAGAAATCCATTTAGATGCGATTGTTTCTGTGTATGCAAAGAAATTTGGAGATATATATTTATTGATAAATAGTGCAGAATATTTAAAATCTGTTTTGGAACATCATAAAGTTGGAAGTATTAATTATTATGTTCATCCATTTCACAAATTTGATCGAAAACAAGCAGAGAAAATGAATGAATTTAATAGGTTTATGGTAAAAGAATTTAATACAGAACCAATTGAATTTGATTATTTCGTAGCGAATTCTGCTAGAGATATTGTAGATGTTTGGGGATATGAATATATGGTGAAAATGTATATTCCTGAGCAAACTGGAGGCGTTGCTAGTATTAATAATAAAATGATTTATTCAGGAAATAATTCAGAATATTATCCACATGAATTAGTTCATTTATATACGTATCAAATTGCGCCAAGAGATTATCATTTTTGGATTGGTGAAGGAATTGCAACATTTTATGGTGGAAGTGGAGGGAAATCATTGGATTGGCATTTGGAAAAATTAAAAAAGTTTTTAGCTGAAAATCCAGATTACGATTTATCTGATATTGATAAATTAGCGAAACAAATTCCAAATGGAGAATATATGACGGATTTTAGATATGTTTTAGGTGGATTTTTAATGAAAAAAATCTATGAAAAATATGGTGTTGAAGGGTTTGTTGATGCTTTGCAAGTTGGAGGAGGAAATGTAAAGGAATTTCATAAAGAAGCTTCTAATGATGCTTTTTTTCATTTTTTAGACGAAAAACTTGGTGTGAATGAGAAGAATTTTGATACTTATATTAAAAAAGAAATGAAGAAAATTTAATTAACCATTTAGAATGAATACCATTTTCGACTTTATTTATAAATTATTAAAAGCTATTTCTGGAATTACTGGTTTAACCTATGTTGAAATAAATATTATTGTGTATTATTTTATAATTCCTGGATATTTTCTGTATTTGATTCAAAAGATTTTTAAGAAAAAATATTGGATTCCTATTTATATAAGCTTAACTTTAATTACAATTCTTTTTATCCCAAATTTTTATCTTTTTTCGAAAGATTTATTTCAAAAATCAGTTGTTTTTCTAAATTGGTTTGAGATTATTGGTTTAAATTATACAGAAGCTTCCGTTGTTATTTGTGTTTTTGTTCCAATAATAATCGTTAGTTATTTATATTATTTTAAAGCTAAAAAGAATAAAATAATTAAAGAATAAAATATATTTTTGTGATAAATAGCTAATGATTCTACTCTAAACCATATGAAAAAGATCAAATTTAAACATCGCTGGAAAGTCAAATTTATTTTGACGCAATTAGTAATTAGTTCCGTTTTTTTCTCATGTATTAATGATAAAAAAACTGTCTATAAAAAAGAAAATAAAATAAGTAATAATTCAATGGAACGTGATTCTATTATTTCATTTAAGTTTTTCGATACAACTAATGATACTTTAATTCATAAGTTGAAAATTAATGAAAAAGATGTATTAAAATATTTAAAAGAGTTTGATACATTAACAAAATACGATTGGAATCAATGTTTTGGTAATTTTGCTTTTGGTTATAAAGGTAAACTTATAAATAATAAAAAAATATATAACTACGAAATAAATGCAGGTGGTTGGATTTACCTTTTTAATGAAAATTCTGAGATATATTTAGGAACAAAGAACAAAAAAGATACAATAAATTTTAAGTCAATATATTTTTGCGATGAAGATTGGGATTAATAAATCATTTCTTCTTTTTCAGGTAAAAGGATGTTAAGGATTTGTTTTGTTGTTCTAATAATAATTGTCAATTGTTTAAATTATTTTAAAGCTAAAAGAACAAAATGATTACAAAAGCTTTTATTCATGAATATGGAAATGGGAAAATAGAATCCGAATATGTTATTGTTAAAAATATTCTTGAATCGAAAGGGATTGTTTGCAAATTATTTACTTCCAAAACGCTTCAAAGAAATCAATTAAATATCGATAGAAATACTTTAATTGTTGGAAATCATCCGATAATTGAAACTGTTTTTAAAAGAATAAAGTATGATTATATAAATAATTCCTATCCAAAAAGTTTACAGAAATATTTAAAAAGAAATGTTTGGGAAAGTTCTCTAGAATCTCTTTTTCAAGAAAGTTTACAAAGCAATATACATTCAATTTTTATAAAACCGAAAGTGAAAACTAAGTTATTTACAGGTTTTGTTATTAATTCAAATTCTGATTTATTTTCTTTGGAGAAACTTTCTAAAAAAACAAAAATATATTGTAGTGAAAAAGTAAATTGGTTGTCGGAATTTAGAGTTTTTGTAATCAATTCTAAAATTGTTGGAATTAAAAATTATGCAGGAAATCCAGAAATAAATATAAATTTAAAAGAAGTAGAAACAGTAATTCAAAATTTTGAAAATTCTACGGAAAAAACAGCTGCTTACGGAATTGATTTTGGAGTTTTAGATAATGGAGAAACCGCTTTTATCGAATGGAATGATGGGTTTGCTTTGGGTTCTTATAATTTAGATGATGAATTATATACAAATTTATTAATCGCTCGTTGGAATGAAATTTTAGAGATTTGTTTTAATGACTATTATTAAAGAAAAAGCAGTTTTATCGTCAAATAAAACTGCTTTAAATCAATTATAAGGATTCTAAAATGCTATGACTAAAATGTTCTGTTGCTTGAACATAAGCAAAAACTTCCGTTGCTTCTGCACCCAATTTTTTCTTTTCTAATTCTGCTGTATAAGCCAAATCTAACTTTTTACAATCCAATTCTTTTGCTCTTTTTAAAGTTTGATACATGATTTGTTTATAAGTTTTATTTTTGAAAACATAATCATAATCTAAACCAACAATTAATGCATTATAGTTTTTATTGAAAACATGACTAAACATCACACCAACTAAAATTTTCTCTTCTCCATTTTTTAAAAATAACTGTACAAAATCATAATTTTTACTTGAATTCATAGCTTTGAAATACGAAAAAGGAAGTTTGTACACATTTAAATCAAATGATTTTTCATAAACATTTTCATACAATTTATAGTATTCCATTAATTCTTCTTCGGAATTTGCTTTATTATATTCAATCACAAAATCTTTTTCAAATTTCAAGATTTCCTTTCGAACATTATATCGATATTTTTGTGAAAGACTTTGAAGATATTGATCTGTATTTTCCCAACCTAAATTTGAAATATTCATATTATTTGGAAGCTGAAATTTAATAAATCCAAGTTCCAACATTTTTGATTCAAAACTTTTAGATTGTAAACCATAAAAATCGCGAATCATAATTTTAGTTGCATTTGAGTTTTCTTGAATTTTTACTAAATATTCACTAAACTTCTGTAATGCTTTTTCCCATAATTCATTGGAATAATCTATAAAAACATGTGTTCCTTTTGTGATTAAAGAACCCGTAACAACAGTTTTTGAAGTTAAAAAATAAGGCGATTCTGATTTTCTTTTTTCTTCTACTTTTTCAGAAATATAAGCAGGAGAAAACATATCATCTTTTGTGATAGCTTCTGTGATAAATGTTTTTATAACGACTTTATTATGATTGTCTTTAATCGTTAAATAATAGAATTTCCAATCGTTTTCAAGTTCTTTTTGTTTAGAAAAAATCTGTTCTACTAAAGAAATATTTTCATATTCTAAAGTCCCATTATTTTGAAAAATTTCATTCCATTCTTCTTTATCGCAATCGTGAATCGAATGTTTGATAGAAATACTCAGTTCATCTGTTTGATGTTTTACATTATTAGGTGTATTTGTCGTATTTATTTCAAAAGTTGGAATTTGAAAAAGTTTGGAAATTTTCTCAAAACTGCTTCCATTTTCTAAAATACATTCTGAATATACACTTTGAAGTGTTGTCAACATGGAATCAATTAAATCGATACTTAATGTATTATTCACCATAAAACGAATTCCACTTTTTCGCATTGGAACAGCAGGAAAACCTGCACCATTTAGAAAGAAACCTTTGTCTTTCATTTTTGAAATAATTTCACTACAAATTTTAGGTAACCCAACGGGAATAAAGAAAAGAGGACTTTCCGTTTTTTGAAATTGAGGAAGATTTAGTTCATCTAATCTTTTATTTGTGAAATCAATTAATTCCAACAATTTTTCTTGCTCTAAAATGATGTCATCAGAAAGATGTAGTTGTGCAGAAGCAATTGCAGCTCCTAACATTGGCGGCTGAATTGGTCCAGAGAAAATATATGTAGATCCACAATTTCGAACTTTTTTTTCGATTTCTTCATTCGGAAAAACAATACATCCACCAGCAGTTGCAAAAGATTTATTAAGTGAAACTGCTAAAATCATTTTATTATGATGTTTCATTTTACTACGTACAACACCACAACCATTTTCACCTGTCCAACCCATTCCATGTGCGTCATCAATATATAGGTGAAATTTTTCATATGTATCCAATAAATATTCTAATTTTTCAAAAGGAGCATAATCTCCATACATAGAATAAACTCCATCAGCGAAATACCAAATTTTATCATATTTATTGTTGTATTCTTTAATTTTAGCTTCTAAAGAATCCATACAATTATGTTTGATAATATGCATCGGAATTTGTTTCGCTTTTAACAATTGACTTGTCATTTGAATACTAGAATGTGCTTGTAAATCGAGAATCACAGCATCATTTTTTCCTACAATAATTGGAATTGTTGCAAGATGTCCGAGTGTTGTACTTGCAGTAACAATAAGAGGTTTTTCAAAAATGGATTCCATCAAATTTTCAAGTTCTTGATACAAACCTATAGAAAGGTAGGTACGAGAAGAAGAAAATTGCGTTCCATATTTTTGAACAGCTTCTATAACTCCGTTTTTTAATTCTTGATTATTTTCCAAACCAAGATAACTACACGATCCGAAATTTGCCATTTCTTTATCGTCAATACTCACAAATCCATTCTCAGAATGATAACCGATGTTCGTATGATTTTGTAGTAATTTTTTACTTAAACCATCTTCAATAATTTGATTTAAAGTTTCTACCATGAAAGTTTTTTTAAAAGTTTAATTAAAGGTAGAAACGACTTTTGAGAAAAGAAAATTATGAAATTAATATAATGTTAAGTCTTATTTATTATTATTTTAAATTAAGTGTTAAATAATTAATTATAATCAAAAGTGATAAAAATGCTTAAAAATTTATATTTTGCGTTTTTTGTAGAAATAAAGGTAGATAGCAACTTATTTTTACAGGTAAATTGAAGAAAAAAAGTAGCTTAACATTAAGTTAAGCTACTTTCAAAAGTTATAATTTAAGTTTTTTCTTCATCTTTTTTGTCATTCCATCTTTATGTAAAAGAACCGAAATTGTTTTCATTTTTAAATATGGAGCACTCATATAAATATATCCTCCATTTCCAACTCTTTTGCTATCTCCTCCCCAAGAATTTTTTACTTTATAATAAACATTACCTTTTTGGTCTTTTACCATTCCAGTAATATGCATTAAATGATCATCTGTTGTATTGAAGTTTTCAAATTCAACTTGTCTATTATCTGGAGTAACATTTAATTCTGCAACAATTTCTGTCATCGATTTTGTATTATCTCCTTTATCGTGAGGTAAAGTAGCAATTCCATGTTTTGCAGAGAATGTTTTTTCAGAAATATCACAATCTAAAGCAATAGAATAACCATTTTCTAAAGCATGATTAATTTCTTTAACAAATTCATCTAAAGGAATATTATACATACTTCCATTTGAGAAATTGTCAGGAATATTTAAAACAAAACTTTTATAATAAGGCTGGTGTGTAAAAGTTGTCAATGTAACATAATTGTCTGCATCAATTTTCATGGCATCTTTGAAAGAATCTGGAGTATATTCTCTTCCTTCAAACATAAATTTTGCAGGTTTTTCACCAATATATACATCTAAAACACCATTAATTGCACCTTTCCATTTTGGACTTAATTGATTTCCTGGATTTTTTACATATGTTTCTACCATTGCTCTTAAAACAGCAATCATTTCTGCGTGATTGTATGTTTTTTCTTGACCAAATAAACCAGAAAAAGCAGATTGAGGAACTAATCCATCGCTTTCTACAGCATTTAAAACATCGTGAGCTAAACCACCTTCACTGAATTGTGCTTTTCCTTGGCGCATTACATAGTTATGTGCTTTTTTTGGATACGTATTTCTTACGGTGTACATTTCAGAAATATCTACTTTTTTTCCTGTTAATCTAAAAATTTCAGATTCTAAGAAAGAAGAAGTAGAAAAACTCCAACAAGTTCCTGTTCTTCCTTGACTTTTTACTTCTGTAGCTTCGATGTCGATTACATCTTTAAATTTATATTCTTGTGCGAACATAGAAGCAGAAGTTGCTAATAAAAGTCCAGCACTTACTAATAATTTTTTCATAATAAGATTAATGATTTTAATGTTTTTAGAAATAAAATTAAATAATTGATTCAATGTTTTCTGGTGGTCTACCAATGACAGCTTTTTTGTCATTAATCACAATTGGTCTTTCAATCAATTTTGGATTTTCAACCATTGCTTTAATGATTTGTTCGTCTGTTAAATCTTTTCCTTTATAATTTTCTTTCCAAATAGCTTCTCCTTTTCGAACTAAATTGATTGGAGAAATATGTAATAAAGAAATAATATCTTTTAATTCACTTTCTGTTGGTGGAGTTTCAAGGTATTTTATCGTTTCGAAAGGTTTCCCTGAATTTTCTAAAATAGCAAGTCCTTGGCGACTTTTACTACATCTAGGATTATGATATAATTTAATCATTTTATTTCATGTTTTAATTGAGAAAAGAATTCATTTTTCAATGAAACGAATCAAATATACGTATTATTCTAGAATTTGATTTGCTTCTAAAATATTTAATTGAAAGAGAGTGATTTATAGAAATAAATTTGATTTTTTTAAAAAATGAATGTTACAAACTATTTTTTTTAGCGTCTTGTTTTAAAAATAACAAGATATGAATACAAGGATAAAATTATATGCATTTACTTTTTTTGCTTTTTTCAGCATGATAAGTTTTGCACAAACAATTTCAGGGAAAGTTACAGATAAAGATGAAAATCCAATTCCTTATGCAGCAATTAAAGTTGGAAGATTTGTTGGAACAACAACAAATGAAGAAGGGGAGTTTGCGATTGATTTAAAAAAGTTCCAGAAAATGAAATGGATTGAAATTTCAAGTTTGGGATTTAAACCATTAAAAATTGAAAAAAATGAATTTACTTCTAAAAAATATGTTTTAGAGGATGAGGTAAATGAAATTGGAGAAGTTTCTCTTTCTTCTAAGAAGCTAACTGTTTTAGAAATTTTAGAGAAAGTTCAACAAAATGCAGTAGAAAATTACGAAACGAATTTAAAGGGAAATATTTTTGCTCGAAGTGCTGATCAAGTTCATGTGGAAGAATTTAAAATTGATGTTTTAAAATCGCCAATGTTTTCAAAGAAAGAGTTAAAGAAAATCAACAAGGAAATGAATGAAGAATTTGAAAAAGACATGGAAACTGCTGCAAAAAGTTATACAGAAAAATATTTTTCATATTGTAAAAAAGACGGAAATGTAAAAGTAAATGTAGAAAAGTATGTTTCTATTAAAGATGAAGAAAACGAGCGTACAACAGAAAAAATTGTTGAAAAAGTACAAAGTAGATTTACAGCGCATTTAGATACAACTTCCACATATAAAGTGAAAACTGGAATTTTTACTGTGGATGATTCATTAAAAGTGGGAGGGATGATTTCTAAAGAACCAAAGAAAAAAGAAGATAATTTAACAACATATAAAACTGCAAAACTAAAAGGAAGTTTAGCGAAAGTTTTTGCTAAAAATACAATTCAAGAAGATTCAAAGTTTGATTTTATTTATGAAACGAAAAAATACAATTATGAATTACTTGGAGTTTCTAAATATGAAGGTGAAAATATTTATATAATCAATTTTAATCCAAAAAGAAGTTCTGCAAAATATATAGGGAAAATGTATGTTTCAACACAAGATTTTGGAGTTTTTAGGATTGATTACAAATTCGCTGAAGGAAAAAAAGGAGAATCATTGAATATGAAATTACTTTTAGGAGTTGCTTATAAAGAAAACAAATGGGATGCGACTGTAATTTATACTAGAATGTCATCAGGAAAATTTGCTTTAAACTTTGTGAAAGAATACGAAGGAACAAATATTTATTTGAATCGATCTTTAAAATTTATCAAAAATAGAGTGTCAAAATTTGATAAAAAAGACAAGACAAAATTGGAATTTAAATTTGTTTTAGATGATTTAAGTAATACAGAAATGGTTTTTATGAATTCAGAACTTTTAGAAGAAAATGATTTTGCAAATATGGAAGAAAGAGAAGAGTTTAAAGTAGAACATTTAAACAAATATGATGCTTCCATTTGGGAAGATTATAATATTATAAAACCGACCAAAGAACTACTCGAATTTGAATTAAATTAAAGTAAAAAGGCTAGCATTTATCGATGTTAGCCTTTTGTTTGTTGTATTTGTTAAGTTATGTTAATTTAATTTTAATATCGTAAAATATAAAGTATTAATTTGATGAATTAATATAAAATATTTTATTTATTTATATAAAAATAAAAATCCCTCAAAGCCTTGTGATTACTAGGTGTTCCTTGAAATTGGAGTGTTGTAATTTATAAAATATGATTTGTATCTATTTAATATATAGTTATTTACAATAGATAATTAATATATTTATGATGCAAATGAAAATATGACACTCTATGAAAAAAATTACATCTATAATTTTTCTATTTTTTATAATTTTTCAATCTTTTGCTTTTGGAGGAAGCATAAGTTTTCAGACCAATAGCGATCAAGAAACTTGTGCTGAAAGTGTTGCGGCAGCTGTTTTTGATTTGACGTTAAATGAAGATGATTTTACAGGTGGTTCTACAACAATTTTAGTAACATATCACACTTCGATTGACAACGCAAATAATTCAGTTGCAATTCCAAATTTCACTTTTTATACACCAAATTCAGCAACAGAAATTATTTATGTAAAACTTACAGATACGATAAATGGAACTACCACCATTGATCAATTTACAATTTCAGTAAATTTAAATCCAAATTATACAGATATTGGAACTATTGAAGCAGATAATTCTAATATGTCAGGAACTATTTTTGATTTAATTTCTAACACAAGTTCTTCTATAAGTTCATCAGATTCTGTAAGCTATTTTTCTTCTGAAACAGATTTGTTAAATGATGCAAATTCCATAAATCAACTTGATTTTGCTACGAATAATCTCTTTGAAGTTTGGGCAAAAATTACAGATGTAAACACTGGATGTTTTAGTTATTTTGCTTTTTATGTTTATAATATATCTAACGCTTCACCAGTTCTAGAAGAATGCAATGAAGATAATCCTGTTGGTTTTGCAAATTTTAATTTGACAGAAATAGAGCCACAATTAATTGCAAATAATACCAACAATTATACGTTTGATTATTTTTCGGATGCTACATATTCAACATTAATTGCTTCACCGATAAATTATACAAATACAACACCTTTTAATGAAACAATTTATGTTGAAATAAAAAGCAATTCATTCCCAAATGTGACAATTTTAGAAAGTTTTTCTATAATGATTACAGGAAATCCAGCAATTTTAACAACAGAAGGAGAAGAAGTTTATGTTTGCTATCAAAATGATGCTTCTGTTTCTACTGTTGATTTATCTGGCGTGAATATGATTGTAACAAATGATTCAGATTATATTGTTACTTATTATTATGATGAAGCATTCACTTCAGAAATTACAAATTGGCAAAACTTTCCAAAATCAAATTTTGATAATAATTACAATGATTTTCCAGTATATATTCAAGTTGAAAATCCAATTACGGGTTGTTCTTCTTTCACTAATATTTTAGTAAAAGTTTCACCAGAACCACTATTAGAAGATGAATTAATACAACTTTGTGAAAACGAATTTCCTGAATCAAATGGTGTGAATTTACCTTTTGAGTATGATTTAAATACAATTATGTATGAGTTTTTGTACAATCCAGAGTTTGAAATTTCTTTCTATGATAATTTAACAGATGCTCAAAATGAAACAAATGCTATAAGTGGAGATGTTTCTTTCTTTTTGGCAGATTTTGCAAATCCAGATAACTTAGATTTTTATATTAAATCCAAAAATATCATCACTTATTGTGAAAACATTAAAAAAGTTGAATTTGAAATATTTCAATTTACAATTACACCTTTATTGACTTCACTTTCTACTTGTGATAATGATGGAGATTTGACAACGGAAGTTGATTTAAGTTTATTCTTAGATTATGTTTCGATGACAGGATATACATTAGATGATTTTACAATTTCATATCATACAACAAATGCAGATGCACATGATTTATCAAGTTTAGGTGTGTATCCAAAATATGTTGATGTTTCCAATGGAGAAACAACATATATTCGTTTTATTCATAAAGAAACAGGATGTTTTGACGTGACTTCTTATACGCATGAAATTACATCTCCTTCCATTGAATTTGATCCAACACCTGTTTGTTTTCCTACAATTTATGCAAATGAAAATAATCAAACTGGCGGTCCAACCGCTCCGAATGGACCAGATTATGATTGTTTAGGTTCAGAGCCTTTTCCAAAGTTTTTCTATTTAGAAGTAGATAATTCAGGATATATTGAAATTAATATTTCTCAATTTTCAAATGCTGATCAAACAGGAACTGAGTTAGATGTGGATTTTATTCTTTGGGGACCTTATGATCATTATCAAGAACCAGCTTGTAATGGTTTTAATGATGTTGTTGCCTGTAGTTATTCTCCTTCTAATGATGAAACTTTTGATTTCGTTGGTCAAACAGGAGAGTTTTATATTTTAATGGTAACCAATTATTCACAAAATCCTGGATGGATTCAAATTGAACAAATTGGAGGTGGAGGAGACTTTGTTTGTAATTATGGACCAGGTTTGGAGAATGAAGTTTTATTATGTGATGAAGATTCAAAAACACTACAAACTCCATTAACTTATTTTGAAGGAGTTGATGTTACTTTCCAATGGTTTTTTAATAATTCTACAATTCCAGGAGCCACAAATTCGGATTTAACAGTAACGGAAACAGGAGAATATAAAGTAGAAGTTTATAATGATGATAATGATCAAATTGGAGAATTCGAATTTGATGTAGAATTTTATAATTCGGCAATTTTTAATTCCATAGAAGATCAAATTATTTGTAATAATGATGGATTTAATAATTTCGATTTTTCAGGAGAAATTACAGATAATATTTTAGCAAGTTTGGATGCAAGTTTAGATCCAGATTTATACCAAATTTCCTTTCATGGAACAGAAGATGGAGCTCTGAATAATTCTGCACAATTACCTTTAAATTATTTTAATAATCTAGAATTTTCTGAAGAAACAATCTGGATTCGTGTGATGGTTCTAGATCCTGATAGACCGAATTCTGATTTTAATTTATTGAATTGTATTACCGTAGATTCTTTTAAAATTAATGTTTATGAAGAAATTGAAAATGGAGATTTAGAAGATATTGTAATGTGTGATAACGATGTTGTGGGAACAAGTTTTGACGGAATTCATGAATTTGATTTAACCATAAAGATTACTGAGATTTTAGAAAACAACACATATTTACATTTTCCAGAAGTTTTTTCATTTTCTTTTTATACACAACCAGATTTTGATCCAAGTTCTATAATTACAAATACTTCTAATTTTCAAAATACAATTCCAATTGAACAAACAATTTACGTTTTAGGAGAACAAGAAAATAGTCCGTGTCCTTTGGAAACTTCTTTCACAATTTTTGTGAATCCTTTACCAGAGATTATTGATGTGGAAACATTGGAAATTTGTGATGATACTACAGATGGAATTGCAAATGTTGATCTAACAGTTTATGAAGCTACATTTACAGAAAATGGATTACATCAAATTGTTTATCATGAAACTTTAGCTTCAGCAGAAGGTCTTGATGACGCAATTATTACAAACCCAACAGATTTTGCAACAGCAACAACAACAATTTATTATACATTAATAAATCCAAATACAGATTGTGGAAATTTAGGAAGTTTTGAAGTAGAAGTTCTACCATTTCCTGTTGTAGAACCATTATATGAAAAAAGATTATGTGATGATTTCCCAATCGATAATCATGCGATTTTTAATTTACAAGAAATTGAATTTGAAATTGCAAATGGAAATACTTTTTTAGATATAGTTTTTTATGAAAATTATGATAGTGCTTTAAATCAACTTTCAAATCCTATTACAAATATTAGTACTTATAATTCTAATACAAAAGTGATTTATGCGCAAGTTACGAGTACAATTTCTACTTGTAATACAGTTACAGAAGTGCATCTTTTCGTGGATCCTGCACCAATTTTAAATGAAAATGTTTCAAATTATGTGATTTGTGATGATGATTATGATGGATTTGGTTTATTTAGTTTGGTAATTAAAGAAGATGAGATTTTATCATTAATGGAAGATACTTCTGATTTAATTGTTACATATCACGAATCAGAAGCAGATGCTTTAGTTGGTGTATCGCCAATTACAGGAATAAATTTAGTAAATTTCCAAAATCAAACTCCAAATATCGATCAAATTTGGGTGAGAGTTGAAGCTATCGAAGGAGATTGTTTTGATATTACGAATTTTTATATTGTTGTTGATCCAAAACCTTTAATTAATGAAGTAAATAATATTGAGCAATGTAATGATGGAGATGGTTATGTTGTTTTTGATTTGACAAATAATGTAACAACAGAAGAAATTTTAAATGAACAACAAGGAATTTCAATCACATATTTTACAGATTTAAATGAAGCAAATTTAGCTGTTGATGATCAATTTAATGGAAATGTAGATTCTTTTGCATTTATTTCTTCACCAGAAAATTTTGAAAATACAATTACGCCAGTTCAAACAATTTATGCTGTACTTAAAAATACAGTTTCAGGTTGTGGAACTGTAACACCTTTTAATGTGGAAGTTTTACCTTTGCCACCTGTTCCTGAAATTCTAGATTTTGAGGTTTGCGATGATGATGTAAATGATGGTTTAACTTCAATAAATTTAAATGAAGCAGACGCTTATCATACTTTCGATACAGAAGGATTTACAGTTTCTTATCACCATTCAGAACAAGAAGCAATTGACAATGAAAATGCCATTTCTTCGCCTTATGAAAATACAATTCCTTCTAATTTTTCGGTTTATGTTAGAATTGAAAATGATATAACACATTGTGTGAGTATTACAACTATGAATGTTCATATTAATAACTCACCAATTACAAAAAATCCTTCACCTCTAGAAGCTTGTGATGTAAATAGTGACGGTTTTACAATTTTTAATTTGACTTTGAAAGATTCTCATATTACAGATCAATTAGGACAAGTTGAAATCACTTATTTTGAAGAATATATTGATGCTTTTGAAGAAGTTTATTTAGATGCAATTCAAAATCCAGAAGCTTATCCAAATATTGATATTAATAATCAAATTATTTATGCTTTAGTTAAAAATATAATTACGGGTTGTACGAAAATTGTTCCTTTGGAACTAATCGTTAATCCTACGCCATTTGTAATTGAACCAGAACCATTGGAAGTTTGTGATGATGAAATTGAGGATGGAATTACTGCTTTTGATTTAACAGTTTATGAAGATGAACTTGTTACAGAATTGGATGTGACTTTTGAATATTACTATACTGAAGAAGCTGCGATTGAAGGGAATACTACAGATACTACTTTAGGTGTTGGTTTTATTGTAAACCCTGCTGCTTTTGTGAATTTAACAAATCCTCAGACAATATGGATTCGAGGTGAATTTAGTGAAACTAATTGCGGAAATGTGGTACCATTAACCTTAAAAGTAAATTCTGTTCCAATTCCAACACAACCAGAGCCATACGAGCTTTGTGATAATGATGAAGATGGAGATTCTACAAACGGATTTGTAGAAGGGTTCTTATTATATGAGAAAGATGCAGAGATTTTAGGAGGAACAACAGGAGTTGTAACGTACCATGAAGGAGCTGTGGATGGACCAGTGATTGATAAATTAAGTGTATATACAAACATCACAGCAGGATCTCAGGCGGTGTATGCCGTGGTTACAAACACAGAGACAGGATGTAATGCTTATGTTGTTTTAGATTTAATTGTAAATCCACTACCAGCAGTAGAGGAGTTGACAATTTTCGAGGCTTGTGATGATGATTATGATGGGTATGCAATCTTTGATTTAAATGAGGTTTCAACGATTTTAGATCCATTTGAAGAGTATGATATTTCTTACCATTATACACAACAAAATGCAGATGAAGGAACACCGATGCTTCCAGATTTATACTACTCAGTAGCTTCAACAATTTATGTAAGAATAGAGAATTTAGATACAGGATGTTTTATCACACAACCATTACAACTTGTATTATCAGAAAAACCATCAATTTCTCCATTAGAAGATTTTGTTTTATGTGATGATGATACAGATGGATTTGCAATCTTTAATTTATCTGTGATTCGAGATGGAATTTTATCAGACAATCCACTTCTAACAATCACGATGTATCTATCAGAAGAAGATGCAGAAGCGATTGAAGATCCGATAGATATTGATTCGCCATTTTTAAATACAATCGCAAACCAACAAACAATTTGGATTCGTGTAGAAAACGGAGGAGGATGTTATATTGTGGAGAGCATTGAGCTGATCATTGAGCAAATGCCAAATATTGGAGATCCAAATAATGAGCTGATTATTTGTGATGATGATTATGATGGAATCGCAAGTTTTGACTTAACACAAAGAAATGATCATTATCTAGTAGGACAATTAGGAATGGTTGTAACTTATCATACAACACAGGAAAATGCAGAGGGAGACATCGTGGATATTCCAGATTTCACAAACTTTGTAAACACAACAGCAAATGCACAGGAGCTTTATGTTCGTGTGGAGAATCAAACAACAGGATGTTATGCGATTTCTTCGCTGACATTAGTTGTGGAGCCACTTCCAAAACCAAACTTAACTCCAGAGCCGTTAGAAGTTTGTGATGATAATACAGATGGAGTTGCAAGTTTTGATTTAACAAGTAAGATTCCAGAGCTGTTAAACAATCAAAATCCAACATCGATGAGTTTCTTATTCTTCGAGAATGAATCGGATATTGATAGTGTGGAGGATGATTCGACATTAGCGATTGCAGATGCAGATTTAGCTACTTATATCTCCTCTTCAACAACGATTTATGTGAAGATTACAAATGAAAATACAGAGATGAAGTGTTTTGTGATTGTGCCATTGGAGCTGATTGTAAATGCACTTCCAGAGTTTGAGAATATTGAAGATAACACGTATTATTTCTGTGAATCAGACGGAGATGGAATGATGAGTGTAGATGTTACAGAGATGACAGATGCTATCTTATCAGATACTTCTTCATTA
>NZ_JADPIB010000004.1 GCF_015767265.1 Aureivirga marina | reverse complement strand
GGCCATTCATACTAAATGTAAAAGCAAAAAAAGAAAATGCTGCTAAAACAATTTTTTTCATATTAATATAATATTTTTATGCAAATATACAAACTTTAACTGCATTTTGTTATTTTTTTAACAATATATATTTAATTTTGAAACTATAAATATTTATTTTAACACTCGAATAAAATACGTTTTACTTAAACATTTAAAAAATCTTATAACGTTTAAACTCTTATTTTTTATTTATCAATCTAAAAAATCTTATATAAATGAGAAAATTATTAAATAATAAAAAACATCAATTGTTATAATGCAGAACTATTTTCTTTGAAAAAATTAAAAAGAATTGAAGAATAATTTTCAAACATTCTTTTAGCTCAAAAGAATTCCTTTTAAGAAAACCGCAGCAATTGAAAAGTAAATTACCAATCCTGTAACATCGACTAAAGTTGCAACAAATGGTGCGGATGAAGTTGCTGGATCCAATCTTAAACTCCTTAAAATAAAAGGAATCATCGCTCCTGCAATAGTTCCCCAAAGTACAACACCAATTAAAGAAGCAAAAATGGTTACGCCAATTAAATACCAATGATCTCCATAGTCATAGAAACCAAACTGTTGCCAAATAAAAATCCTTAAAAAACCAATAATTCCAAGAATTGCTCCTAACATAAACCCAGAAAATATCTCTCGACGTAAAACAAACCACCAACTTCGTAAATTTATTTCTTGAAGTGCCATCGCACGAATAATTAACGTTGCCGCCTGTGAACCAGAATTACCTCCACTGGAAATAATCAACGGAATAAATAATGCCAAAACAACTGCTTGTGCAATTTCTTCTTCAAAATATCCCATTGCAGAAGCTGTCAACATTTCTCCTAAAAATAGAAGAATTAACCAACCTGATCTTTTTCCAATTAATTTTTTCAAAGGCGTTTCTGCATAAGGAAAATCTAAAGATTCTAATCCCCCGAATTTCTGAATATCTTCTGTATCTCTGGCTTCAATTACTTCTAAAATATCATCGACTGTAACAATTCCGACTAAAACTCCCGCATCTGTCGTAACTGGCAAAACGGTTCTATCGTATTTATCAAAAACTGGAATCGCTTCTTCTTTGGAATTATTTGCGTATAAATTAATATAACTATCATCGCATAATTCTGCCAAAGTCGTTTCTTCATCTGCTAATAAAACTTTTCCAATCGGAATATCATCAATTAATTTCTGATTTGCATCTACAACATAAACGAAATTCAGTGTATCTGCTTTTTTCCCAACTTTTTTAATATGTTTTAAAGTCTTTTCAACCGTCCAACTTTTTTTCGCTTGAATATAATATGGTGTCATCATTCTTCCAACTGCATCTTCTGGATAACCAATTAAACTCAAAGCAATTTTTCGCTCTTCATCACTTAATAAATTTGTGATTTGTTTAATTAAATTATCTGGAAAATCTTGGAAAAACTTTGTACGATCATCTGGTGCCATATTTTCTAAAATATCCGCCAAATCTTTTGTTCCAATAGAAGTAATTATATTTTCTTGCGTCGCTTTATCTAAATAAGAAAAAACCTCAGATTTTTGTTCGGAAGATAAAAGTAAAAATGCCAAAACCTGCTCCTTTCCTTCAATATTCGAAATTTGCTCTGCAATATCGCTTGGATGTTTATCTTGAACTGACATTTTTACACTTTTTATTTATTTCATATATATTTATATTTTTTCAAAAAAAGAAATCACTTTATCCCAATCACTAAACTTTTCGGAACCAAAAAGCAATAATTCTCCCTCAAAATGATCTTGACCTTTTCCAGAAATTTCATTATCAATCAAATAATCTCCTTTCATCAAACCTTTGTGAGGCGAAATAATCAAATTATGAACCGTATGAAAACCTAAATGATTTTCTACCCAAATTCGTTTTTCTGAATAACAATGAGGATTTGTAACGGAAGGAGATGTCAAAATATAAACTTCAAATCTTTCATCATTTTTTAATTTTTCAAAAGCATCTATCGCACCAGAAATCGGTGGAAGACTTTCCCAAAAACCAAGATTATTTTGTGGATATTCAATTTCAGGATATTTCTTTTTTACTTCATTATATCCAAATTCAAAATCAACCAAAACACCATCCATATCTATATAAACGATCTTCTTCATTTCGTCAAAATCTATTTTAATCAATTAAAAATAAAGGAATTAAAATGGAAACTTAACAAGAAAATGTTAATTTATTTTTAGGAAATTATTTTTTTAATTCTCTCTTTATAAAGTCTTTATTTATCTTTAAATATTTGTGAAATAATGTATTTTTGTTTGATTTTTAAACAAAAAAATTTATAAATGATTGATACAATTATTTTCGATTTAGGAGGTGTACTTCTGAACTGGAATCCTAGAAATTTATATACAAAGATTTTTGAAGGAAATGAAGAAAAAATAAATTGGTTTTTGAATGAAATTTGTACTTCAGAATGGAATAGTATGCAAGATTCTGGTTTACGAACAATGAAAGAAGCTACGGAATTAAAAGTTGCAGAATTTCCTGAACATGAAGCATTAATTCGTTTGTATTATGATCGATGGGAAGATATGTTTGACGGTTCTATTGAAGATTCTGTAAAAATTTTAGAGCAATTAAAAAAGCAAAATACACATCGATTATTTGCTTTGACAAACTGGAATGTTGAAAATTTTGATTATGCTGAAAACACCTTTCCTTTTCTAGTGAATTTCCAAGATATTTTGGTTTCTGGACAAGAAAAAACTATGAAACCCGATCCGAAAATTTTTGAAATTGCAATCGAACGTTTTAAAATTAATCCAGAAAAAACAATTTTCATCGATGATAAATTGGAAAATGTAGAAGCTTTTGAAAAATTTGGAGTAAAAGGAATTCATTTTCAATCTCCAAAACAATTGGAAGAAAGTCTTAAAGAATTAAACATTTTCTAAAAAACTGCTATTAAAATAGATTGTGTTGTTATTTGAATTACAACACAATCTATTCTTATTTTCTCCTAAAACAGTAAATTATAAAATATTTTATGATTTTTCATTATTTTTTATATTTTTACAAAAAATTCAAAGAAAAAGAATCATATTTCTACTTACAAAAGAAAAATATTAGTGCCATTTCAATTCTTTTTCTTAAAAAATAAGCTATAAATCACATAAAACAAATTATTATGAAAAGTGACATCAATGTTTCTATTCAGAATCCTTGTTCTGAAAATTATGCAACATTCAAAAAAACTGAAAAAGGTGGATTTTGTCAATCTTGCCAAACTGAAGTAATTGATTTTACTAAAATGACAAAAGAAGACATTCAAGATTATTTTAAAAATTACACAGAAAAAACTTGTGGAAAATTTTTAAAATCACAATTAAATTCTTTTACCGAAACACAAAATACTTCATCTCCAATTCAAAAGTCAAAATATAAATTATTAAATGTAGGAATTACCAGTTTTTCATTAATTTCTATTTTATCTTTAAATTCTACTTTTGCTCAAGAACATCCAAAAACAACAGAAACCCAACAAATTGAAAAAAATATTGAAAAAGAAGAAAAAACAAATCAATCAAAATCATATACTGTTTCTGGCACTGTTTCTGATGAAACTGGACCATTATTAGGAGCAACTGTTCTTATAAAAGGAACGGCAAGTGGAACTGAAACTGATTTTGATGGTGTATATACAATAACAGACTTAAAAGATGGAGATGTACTTGTCTTTTCATTTACTGGAACAGATGGAGCTGAATTTGAAATTACAGCTGAAAAAATGCAAAATTCGACAACAGTAAATATCCAATTAGAAAGTCAATTTTTGTGTGACCTTGTTGTTTTAGGAGCAGTTACCACAAGTCATGTATACAAATCAAAACCTACTTTTTTTCAGAAAATTAAAAATATTTTTAGAAAAAAGGATGATTAAATTTTATGTAAACTTATTTATTTTTCTATTCTTTTTTTCAAGTAAAGCACAAATTTCAGATTTTAAGAATATTAATTTTAAAAAAGCTGATTCAATTGCAAAAGTTTATCAAGGAGAAAATTTAAAAAACCTTTCTAAATTAACTTATAATCTAACAAATTCTCTTGAAACAGATGTTGAGAAATTTAGAGCAATTCATACTTGGATTTGTTTAAATATTAAAATAAATCATAGTGCTTTTATTAAGAATCAGAACAAAAGAAATAAATTTCGAAATAATCCTTTAGAGTTAGAAAAATGGAATAAAAACTTCGTTCTAGAAATAATTAATACCTTAATTCAAAAGAAAAAAACCGTTTGTACAGGCTATTCTTATTTATTAAAAAAAATGGCAAATAATGCAGGAATTAAGTGTGAAATTATAGATGGTTTTGGAAGAACTGCTTCTATAATTCAAGATAAAAATTTTGATCCAAATCATTCTTGGAATGCTGTAAAATTAAATGAAAAATGGTATTTATGCGATCCAACTTGGTCAAGTGGATATATGGATCTAGATTTAAATCGATTTGTTTTTAAATATATTGATAGCTATTTTTTGGCAACACCAAAAATCTTTGCAAAAAGTCATTATCCATTGCTAAAAAAATGGTTGTTATTTGAAGAAGGTTTTACTTTAGAAAAATTTAAAAATGCTCCAATAATTTATGATGAAGCTTTTGAAAACGATGTGTTTCCTATCTTTCCAACAACCTTTGAAATTGTAGCCAAAAAACAGGAAGAATTCGTATTTCTTTTAAAACAAGAAAAAGGAAAATACAAACCCAAAATTAGTTTGGAATTGATTTCTGGTTCCTATTCAATTATCAAAAATCCTACTATAAATTTTAATGAAAATGGAGAAATTGAAGTTAAATTTACTTTTAAAAACAAAGGAAAATATGATGTTCATATTCGAGCAAATGGAAAAATAATTTGCACATATTTAGTAAAAGTAAAACGTAAAAAATAAAAAATTTAACTGTGTATTTCAAATTTTCTATTATTTAAAATACACAGTATTTTTCAAAAAATAATAGTAAATCATAAGTTTTGCTTGTTTATTTTCCTAAAATTATAATATATTTGCGCTCGGATGTAGTTCTGATGACATTCTCTAAATCTAACATTAAGGAAGAAATTGAGATTTAGAGTTTACTGCTTATAAACTTCTTTTTGTGTTTATATACCTTAATTGTAATTAAACTTTAAACAATTAATTATTTAAACATGAAACATTTTTTAAAATCAACAACTTTTTGCATTTTACTTTCATTCATTCTTTTTTCTTGTAAAAATGATGATGATTCTAATGCTTCTTCGAATCAAATTAAAACATATGGAATTTTCACTGTTATCAATGATACAACAGTAAAAATGAATGGAGAAATTGGAAATAATTCTAAAATTAATTTTGATAAATTAATTAGCAATTTCCCAGCGATTAATAGAATTAATATTCAAGAAGTTCCTGGTTCAATGAATGATCAAGTAAATCTTGAATTATCTAAAACAGTTCATTCTAAAAATATTCATACACATCTTGAAAACAATGGATTAATTGCTTCTGGTGGTGTAGATTTTTTCTTATCTGGAACTAAAAGAACTAAAGGAACAAATACAAAAATTGGAGTTCATTCTTGGGGAGGTGAAGATGCAAATGGAAATAAAGTGACAGCAACTGATTTTCCTGTTGGCCATGAATATCACTTACCTTATATTCAATATTATCAAATTGTTGGATTTACAAAAGAAGATGCTGAAGCTTTTTATTATTTTACTATTAATGCAGCATCATTTGAAAGTGTTCATTGGATGACAGATGCCGAAATTTCACAATATAAACTTTTAAAAGAATAAATCTTTTCCCAATCAATGCTATTAAACCTAATATCAGTCATCAATCAGAAAAAATAGCATTGATTTTTTTATTTATTATTTATATGTTTTAAATAATTATTTAAAAGTCCACGAATTTGTTCCGCTGCAACTGGATTCGCAGAATGAACTTTAAATTCTAAATTTCTTAAATCTAAACCAGATTCATAAACCAACCATTTTGCTGCTGCATATCCATCTGGCGCAACTTCTCCGTTTTCATCCAAACCTAAATCATTATCAAAACTAATGAATTCAGGTAATCCATTTTTCTTAATATAAGCTACAAAATCATTGTAGTTTCTAACAATATCAAATTCTTTTTCCATAGAACTATCATATACCATATCAATAGTTCTTACATCATCTAAAAATAATTTTTTCATCTTAATTTTTATAAAATTTTTCCAATGCAATTATAATTTTTCGAATGTCTGCTTTATAAAATCCTGCGCTATTTATACAATTGACTTCCATAATTTTCCAACCATTTGAAGTAAAAACAATATCCATCACATAAGCATCAGCAACATGATATTTTTTAATCATTTTTTCAGCAAATGCAATTCCATCTTTTGAAACAGTTTCTTCATAAGGAATATCTCCATGGAATTTATAATAGGAACTCGTAACAATTTCATTATTGACAATCCAAATTCTAGCTTCTTTAATTAGTTTCTCAGGTTTGGCAATTTGAATAATTGTTTCTGAATTAATATATCGATTCTTTCCTCCTTTTAAATTCTCTTCTAAAAAATCTTCCCAAGAATATTTATTAAAAACTTTTCCTGTAAATATTTTCGCAGCAATTGCGGGTTTTATAAATAGTTCTGGATTTAATTCCCAATCAATAGTATCTGATATTCGAATAATTTTACTTTTAAAATTCAAAACATTCTCTCCAAATCCTTTTAAATAATTCTCACTTTCATGATTTCCTCCATAAAACGAACCAGGATTCCAATAATACTTTTTTGCAATTCTTGCTAATTTTACTGAACCATAAACAAAAATATCTTTTCTATTTGTTTTAAATTGAAATGTATCTGAATTTGGAATAAATCTTACTTTTTCATAAGGTAATTTTAATGAATCTAAAACTTCAAAAATTTCGTCATATCTAGGATCTTTAAAAACATTTTCTTGAATTATATAATACATTTTTTATGCAAAACTACTCTTTTTCACCACCAATACGTTGGATATTTTCTTTTTTTGTGAAAATTATTAAAAAGTAATGCAATTAAAGTAATTATTATAGCTCCAGATAAAACTGGATTTATTAAAAAACTCCAAGTACTTCCTGAGAGAATTACTACTAAAGGATCTGCTCCCGCTGGAGGATGCGTTGTTTTTGTTAATTGCATGATGGCAATTGCACTTCCAACTCCAATTGCCAAAGAATACCATTCAGTTCCTAAAAACTGTAAACATAAAATTCCAATTATCGTAGAAATTAAATGTCCTCCTAATATATTTCTTGGTTGTGCTAAAGGACTTACTGGTACACCAAAAGCTAAAACACAAGTTGCTCCAAAAGGCGCCATCATAAATGGAATTTCTGTATTATTTGTTAGAATTGCGACAATTGCAATTGCTAAAAAGCCACCTAAACCTGAATAAAAAGAAAATGAAAACCCTGTAGAATTCGGGCTTTTCTTTTCTGTTTTTAATTTTGAAATAAATTTCTTCATGTTTATTCTTTAAATTTTTAAAAAACAAAAGTAGAAATTTTAATTTAAAAACATACAGACTTGTCTGTTTAATATATTTATTTTATCATTAATTTAGAATTTAACTTTCTATTTATTCCTTAACTTTAAGAATAACAAGCTATCATAAAATGAAAATCAAAAAAAATTCAACACGATTTATCAGTTTATTTTCAATTACGATTTGTTTGTATGGCTATCTTTCTATAAATATTGGACTTCCAGCTTATCCTTCCTTAACAGATTATTTTGGCACAACACAAGAATTTGTAAAACTTTCCATCACTATTTTACTTCTTGGTTTTGGCTTTTCACAAGTTATTTGGGGAACATTATCTGAAAAATATGGAAGAAGATTAGTGATTATTATTGGAACTTTCATTGCAATTATTGGAAGTATTTTAACTTCTATTTCAAATACGATTGAGTTTTTTACAATTGCCAGATTTATTGAAGGATTTGGAGCAGGATATGCTTCTGTTTTATCAAGAACAATTATTGCAGATGCTTTAGATGACAAAAAATTACATAAAGCTATGTCAAATCTGGTTGCAATTATAGCTTTTGCTCCAGCTATTTCTCCAATTTTAGGAGGAGAAATTTTGTTTTTGACATCCTGGAGAGTTGTTTATATAGTATTAGCAATAATAGGTGGATTTTTGCTTTTTAGTTCTTTTTTTCATTTGAAAGAAACACATACAAATCCAGATAAATCTTTAAATTTTAAAACAAGTATTTTTCTAATTTCTAAAGTTTTTCACCATCGAAGATTTATGGGATATTTCCTTCCATATAGTATCATTTTAAGTGGTTTAATCGCTTTTTACACTATTGCACCTTATATTTTTATACAACAATTCAAATTCACTGAAAATACGTATAGTTATTTACTTCTAATTGTTGGAGGATCGTATGCTTTTGGTTCTATTTTATCTAAAAAATTTATTGAACATATCAATTCTGATAGAATTTTGAACATCGGTTTTTCTTTAGCTTTTATAAGTGCTTTTCTAACTCTTTTATTCTCTATTTTAAAAATTTACAATGTTTATGTAGTTCTTTTTTGTATGATTATTTATGGAATTAGTTGTGGATTTATTAGTCCTGTTTGCAACACAAAAGCTATAAATGCTTTAGGAAATGAAAAAAACTCTACAGGAAATAAAGGAATTACTTCTTCTATTTTAGGAGGAGGAATTATGATTTTTTCAAGTATTCTAACATTGGCTATTACAAACGTTAATTTCAATCAAATGCACAAACTAAGTATTTACATTTTTAGTTTAGTTATACTAAGTTTTACTTTTTTCTGGATTTTAATCGAAAGAAAACATTTAATAATAATGAGAATTTTGAGGAAAAAAAATTGATCAATTTCTAAATCAATTTTCTAAATATTTCAATACCTTTTTTAGAAACATCTTTTAAATAAATCTCTTCGTCTTTTGTAATAATATTTACATCAGACTTTTTAATTTCAATTTTTAATATTGAGTTTAAAAAAACTTGTTTCCCTATTAAATTTTTAGAAAATATATTTTGTTTAACTTTTTTTGGTAGAAAATAATATACCAATAATAAAACATTGATTGTCATTAAAATTAAAAATTTTGGAGAGTCAAATAAAGTTTCAAAATAATTATAGGAATATTCAAAATTTTGGACATTTATCATTGCAGTTATATCTACAAAAAGAATAAACATTACAGAAAATAAAGCATTTAAATTTTTTCCTTTTGTTTTAGATGTATATTCCTCTAAGTTTTCTGTTTCTTGCCAATTTCCAGTTGAAGTAAAACTTATTTTTTCTCTATCAATATTGATATAACAATTTTTAAATTTAAACCACTCTTTCATATATTTTTTCTTTTTTATAAACTTAAAAAGCCATCTAGAATTAACTAAATGGCTTTTATTTATATTTTTAATTTCTTTTATTTCGCAACATTCACAGCTCTAGTCTCACGAATTACTGTAACACGAACTTGACCTGGATATGTCATTTCGTTTTGAATTTTTTGAGAAATATTAAATGAAAGTTCTGCAGCTTTTGAATCATTTACTTTATCACTTTCTACAATAACTCTCAATTCTCTACCAGCTTGAATTGCATATGCTTTTTGAACTCCATTAAATGTAAATGCAGCTTCTTCTAAGTCTTTTAATCTTTGGATATAAGAATCTAAAACTTGTCGTCTTGCTCCTGGTCTTGCTCCTGAAATTGCATCACAAACTTGCACGATTGGTGCAATCATCGTTTTCATTTCAATTTCATCATGGTGTGCTCCAATTGCATTACAAACTTCTGCTTTTTCACCATATTTCTGAGCCCATTCCATACCTAATAATGCGTGTGGTAATTCAGACTCTGTTTCAGGAACTTTTCCTATATCATGAAGTAATCCTGCACGTTTTGCAATTTTCGCATTTAGTCCTAATTCTGCTGCCATTAATCCACAAAGTTTTGCAACTTCTCTAGAGTGTTGTAATAAGTTTTGTCCATAAGATGAACGATATTTCATTCTACCTACAACTTTAATTAATTCTGGATGTAAACCATGAATTCCTAAATCGATTACAGTACGTTTTCCAACTTCAATAATCTCTTGTTGAATTTGTCTTTCAGTCTTTTTAACAACCTCTTCAATTCTAGCAGGGTGAATTCTTCCATCTGTTACAAGTTTGTGTAACGATAATCTCGCTACTTCTCTTCTAACAGGATCAAAACAAGAAAGAATAATTGCATCTGGTGTATCATCTACAATAATTTCTACTCCAGTTGCTGCTTCAATTGCACGAATATTTCTTCCTTCACGTCCAATAATTCTACCTTTTACATCATCAGATTCAAGGTTAAACACAGACACACAATTTTCAACAGCTTGTTCAACTCCTACTCTTTGAATTGTATTTAAAATAATTTTCTGAGATTCTTGTTGTGCAGTAAGTTTTGCTTCTTCAATCGTTTCTTGAATAAAACTCATCGCATCTGCTTTTGCATCTTCTTTAAGAGATTGAATCAATTGTTTTTTCGCATCTTCTTCACTAAAACCAGAAATAGCTTCTAATTCTTCCACTTGTTTTCTATGGATTTTGTCTATTTCTTGTTCTTTTTTCTCAACATATTCAAGTTTATCTGAATAGCTTTGAATCTTTGAATCCATTTCTTTAGATAATTTCTTATTCTTATCTAAAACTTGCGAAACTTGTGATTCTTTATCTCTAGTGCGTTTTTCAGCTTCTGCTATCTTTTTATCTCTGCTTAAAATAACTTTTTCGTGCTCAGCTTTTAATTCAATAAACTTTTCTTTTGCTTGTAAAATCTTATCTTTTTTAATCGATTCTGCTTCTTTCTTTGCTTCTTTGATAATATTTGAAGCTTGTTTATTTGTATTTTGAATTAATTTACTAGCTCGTTTCTTCTCTAATATCTTTATAATGATAAAAGTTATTATTGCTCCTATTACGATACCAAATAAAATTGGTATTATCTTATCTCCCATAATTTTTGTTTACTATGCATATAAAAAAAGCCTACATAGTTGGGTTTTTAAACTCCGTAATAACAGGTTTAGAGCTAACAACTTGGTCGAAAATCCTTTTAAAAAAGGCGCGCTCTTACAAGTTTGACTTACTCTTTTTAATTGTATAGTGTTGAGTTTAACAAACAATAACTAATGTAGGCAGTATTTTCTATTTAAATATACTACTAGATTTATTTTAAATAATTATCTAGTTTTTCATTTAATCTTTCTAACTTTTTAACAGACTCTTGATGATTATATTTCTCACTTATCGCTGAATATTCTAACTCTGATGCAAATTGTAAAGCGCACATTGCTAAAACATCTTGTTTATCTCCAACAGCATAATTTTTCTCAAAATTTGATACCATTGCTGTTATCTTTTTTGCTGCTAGTCTTAGACTTTCTTCTTCTCGTTCGCTTTTTACACTTAGAGGATAAACTCTGTTAGCGATAGTAATTTTTATTTTTTGTTTATCATCCATTCAATATATTCTAGTCTTCGTTTAATTCTATAATACATTTATCAACTTCTTTGATTAATGCATTAATTTTCAACTTCGTCTCTGTAGCATCTTCATTACTGCCCCCGATAGTTTTGGCTATCTTTAATGAATTGTATTCCGCTTCCTTTTCTTTCATCAAAAGCTTCATTTCTAACAATTGATTATTTAAAACAGCAACTTGGCGGTGTAAAAATTCATTTTCTTCACTCAAAAATTCATATCTTTCAAGAAGATTCTCCAATTTATCCTCTAACAAGTTTACTATTTCTATCATATATTATCGCAATACTTTTTGCCAAAAACTATTTGTACAAAGTTAATATCAAAAAACAATATTCACAAGTAGTTTTTAATTTTTTAATTTTTTTTGTAGTTTTTTTTAGAATAACTAATTGAAACAAATACTTTTATCATAGAATTCTTTTTTCTAATAATTCTTATATAAAATATTCATTTTCAAGCTTTCATTTTTTTCTTAAATATGTTTATTTGCCAAAGGACTTATAATCTTTACATCTGAGAATGAGATTGCTCCTCTCACAATTCCATCAATCGTACTTTTCAACGCTTCAATCAATTGTAATTTCAACTGTGATTTGTGATAAATTAAACTAATTTCTCTTGCTGGAACAGTTCCTTCAAATTCTCTCAAATGTTTTTTATCTTCTATACATAAATCAATCGTATGTAAATATGGAAGTAAAGTCATTCCTAATCCCTCTTTTGATAAACGTAATAAAGTACTAATATTTCCACTTTCTAATTGGAATTTTCGTTTCTTATTTTGTCTTAAACTTCCACAAATATTTAAAACGCTTTCTTTAAAACAATGCCCTTCTTCCAACAGTAAAATATCATCTACATCTAAATCGTCTACAGAAATTGTTTCTTTCGAATACAAATTACTTGTACTTGGAACAAATCCAATAAATGGCTCATAATATAATGGCTTTTCTATAATAGCTTCATTTTCTAAAGGTGTTGCTGCAATTGCTACATCAATATGTCCTTCTGTAAGTTTTTTTATAATATTTTCAGTGGTAAGTTCTTCAATAATTAAATTTACTTTTGGATATTTCTTCACAAAAGTCTGTAAAAACATCGGTAATAAAGTTGGCATCACAGTTGGAATTATTCCAATTTTAAACTGCCCTCCTATATATCCTTTTTGTTGATCTACAATATCTGTAATTCGATTACTTTCATCTACAATCAACTTTGCCTGTTCCACAATTTTTTTTCCAATCTCTGTTAATTCAATCGGTTTTTTATTTCTATTAAAAATTTGCACAGAAAGTTCTTCTTCTAATTTTTGAATCTGCATACTCAAAGTTGGTTGCGTTACGAAACAATGTTCAGAAGCAACTGTGAAATTTTTGTATTCGGCTACTGCTAAAATATATTTTAATTGTGTGATTGTCATTTTATAAAATTTTATGATAAAGATATAAAAACTATCAATAATATTTATGGACTTTTCGTCCTAATTTTCACTAATTTTATATTAGAATTTAAAAACCATAAGAGTATGAAATTAAATGAAATAGGTTTAGATATTGAGCAATCTAAACAAATAGTAATCAAATTAAATAACTTATTATCGAATTTTCAAGTGTATTATCAAAACCTAAGAGGTGTGCATTGGAACATTAAAGGAAAAGAGTTTTTTGTACTTCATCCTAAGTTCGAAGAATTGTATACAGATGCACAAGAAAAAGTAGATATGATTGCAGAAAGAATTCTAACTTTAAGCGGAACTCCACTTCATACTTTCAAAGATTATATGGAAAATGCTGCTGTTCCAATTGGTAGAAATGTATCTAAAGACGAAGAAGCTGTAAAACTTATTATCGCTTCTCTAACAGAAATTATTTTAATCGAAAGAATTATTCTTGAATTATCAGATGAAGCAAATGATGAAGGAACAAACTCAATGATGAGTGATTTTATTTCAGAACAAGAAAAAACAATTTGGATGCTTAAATCTTGGCAAGGTTAATCAGAATCTAAATTCATTGCATAAAAAAAATCCTGTTTAAAACTAAACAGGATTTTTTATTTCTTAAAATGGATTCGTAGCCCAAACAGTAACTTCTGGAACAAACCCTTTTGAACGTTTCTTTATCACATGTACAATTGTATCCGCAATGTCAAATGAATTGAGTTTATTATTTTCTTCTGCTCTTTCTTCTCTTTCATTATTTCCAAATGCTGTTGTAACTTCACTTGGACAAACCAACGTAACACGAACATTGTATTTTCTTAATTCTGCTTGCCATGATTGTGTCATTCCTCGTAAAGCAAATTTTGATCCTGCATACACAGTTCCTCTTTCAAAACCTTTTAAACTTGCTGTAGAACCAATATTTATAATAGTTCCACTTTTTTGTTTTTTAAAAGTTTCTGCAATTTCTTTTGTTAAAAGTGCTAAACCAAAAACATTCGTCGTAAAAACTTGTTGAAAATCTTCTAAAGTTACCTCATCTAATCTTGTAAAATCTCCACCAATTCCTGCATTATTAATTAAAACATCAATTCCTCCTAAAAGTTGAATCGCTTCTTTTGCTTTTTCAGAAATAGTTTCAGTTTTCGAAATGTCAAAATCTAATGCAATTGCTCCAATATGACTTGCTACAGATCTTAATTTCACCAAATCTCTTCCAGTGATTACAACTTTTGCTCCTTTTTCAACTAAAAGTTTTGCAGTTTCTTTTCCAATTCCAGAACTTCCTCCTGTAATTAATATTTTACTTCCTTTAATTTCCATAATTTAAATTTTGAGAAATTAAATTTAAAAAAGTTCTTTTAGAAAGATGATAAAATAAGTTTAAAGTTCGTTTTAATTAATTAGAATTATTCATTTTTTTCTTGATAAAAAAACGAACCAAAAAAATCAACTAAGTTTTTAAATCTAAATATTTTCTTGAATAAATTTTAAAATTCTATGTTCACTCCATTTGTATTTTTTCTCATTAAAACTGGTATTAAAACCAACATGTCCACCATAAATTGGTGTTTCTAAAAAGAAATACGGATTTTCTTTTGCAATTTCAAAAGGAAAACAAGTTTTAGAAAGAAAACTATCATCTTGCGCATTGATTAATAATGTTGGTGTTTGAATATTTGGTAAAAAATGAATTGAACTACTCTTTTTCCAATAATCTTCCGCATCTTTAAATCCGTGAGCTGGCGCTGTATAAAGATTATCAAAATCGTAAAAGTTTTTAATTTTTTCCACTTGCTCAATGTTAATATTTTTTTCTGGATATCTTCTAGCTTTTTCGATTAGTTTTGCTTTCAACGTTTTTAAAAACACATTCATATAAATTCTGTTTTTCGTTTTCGCAAGTTCAATCGCCGAATCATGTAAATCACATGGAACAGAAACTGCAACAGCAGCTTTTATTTTATTATTTATAATTCCTCTTTCTCCAATATATTTTAGTGTCAAATTTCCGCCAAGACTAAATCCAATGATTACTATCTTTTCGTAAGAATAATTATCTAAAATATGGTTTATTACATCTTCAACATCACTTGTCATTCCGCTGTGATATGCAGAAAATTGATGATTTAATTCACCGCTACAACCTTTTAAATTTATTGCAACAGCATCAATATGATGTTTATTTAAAGTTTTAATTGTTGATTTCATGTATTTCGACTCAGAACTTCCTTCCAAACCATGAATACAAATTGCCAAAACATTATTATCATTTACAGAAAAATCCAAATCGAGAAAATCACCATCTTTGGTTAAAATTCGTTTTCGATCATAATAAATTTCTTCATCTACAAATAATGTTTTGTAAATCGTATTTAAATAATTATTCTTAAAATAAAATGAAGGATTGTAAGACGAGTTCAGTACCGGCATAAATCAAAATTTTGTCAAAATTATATTAATAATTCTCGTTTCACTATAATTTAGCAAAAAAATAACAAAATTTCAAATCTGTAGCATTCTGTGATTTTTAAACAATGAAGTTATTTAATATTAAATTTCAACATTCGAGATTATTCATTTTTTTCTTGATAAAAAAACGAACCAAAAAAATCAAGACTTTATTTTTTTAATCTAAAATCTACAAAATTTGAAAAAGACTCAAAAAACTCGCTAAAGCTCAAACAGTTTCTCGCCTTCCTTTTTCAAATTTCTTGATTTTTACGATTTAAAAAATAGGTCAGATAAATTTGGAATACCTTAAAAAAACAAAACATAAATTACAACTAACTATTTGAAACTATATGCTTCATTTTTCTAAATATTTTTAAATAACTTAAATCTATAAAATAAAAAACTCTCTTTGTATGTTTATACATTAGAGAGTTTTTACAATCATAGAAATAAATTACATATAAATAATGATATATAATTTGACATTCCCCCAAGAAACTATATTCATTATTCGAATTATAAACCTTTTCTAATAGACTCACTGAATATCATTTCAGCCTTATCTACAGCTTTTTCAAATTTTACATTTGTTTCGGATAAATACAATACTCCAAATGGAGTATTTTTTAACATTTCATTAGGAATTATATTTTATCAATTTGATTCTTCTTAAATCGTAGGATTTGAAAATATCTTTTTTTCTTTCTTCTGAAAATTTTAAACTAAAATGGATATTTATAAAAAGCTTCTAAATAGATTAGAAGCTTTTTTATTTTTATATAGTTTTCTTTTTACTTTCCAATACAGAAATTCGCAAAGATATTTCCTAATAAATCATCATTTGTAATTTCTCCAGTGATTTCTCCTAAGTAATACAAAGCTTGACGAATATCAATTGCTAAAAGATCGCCGCTTAAATCAGAATCTAAACCAAACTGCACATTATTCATTTCTTCTAAAGCGTTTGATAAAGCTTCAAAATGACGAGAATTTGTTACAATCGTTTCATTATTAGATAAAGCTCCTGTATTTGCCATTTCCAACAATAAATCTGTCAATTGCTCCACACCTTGTTGTGTTTTTGCTGAAAGTAACACTAAATGTTCAAAATTGAACTTTTCACGAATTTCTTTCTCTGAAACTAAATCTATTTTATTTGCAATTACAATACATTTCTTATTTGGAAATTGCTCTTGAATCTTTAGAATTTCTTCTTGAATTTCTTTTGTTCTTTCCTCGCTATGTAATGCATTATTTGAATCAAAAAGATATAAAACAACTTGTGCTTGCTCAATCTTTTCAAATGTTTTTTGGATTCCAATACTTTCTACCACATCTTCTGTATCACGAATTCCAGCAGTATCTATAAAACGGAATGCAACTCCATTGATATTCATTTCGTCTTCAATCACATCACGAGTTGTTCCTGCAATATTCGAAACAATTGCTCTTTCTTCATTTAAAAGTGTATTTAATAAAGTTGATTTTCCAACGTTTGGTGCTCCAACAATTGCAACAGGAATTCCATTTTTCAACACATTTCCTAAAGAGAAAGAATCAATCAAACGTTTTAAAGCAAAACGAATTTTCTCTACCAATTCTCTAAACTGTGTTCTGTCTGCAAACTCTACATCTTCTTCACTGAAATCTAATTCTAATTCAATTAAAGAAGCAAAGTTTAATAATTCTTGACGTAATTGTTTGATTTCAGATGAAAATCCTCCACGCATTTGCTGCATTGCAACTTGGTGAGAAGCGGCCGAATTCGAAGCGATTAAATCTGCAACAGCTTCAGCTTGCGAAAGATCCAATTTCCCATTTAAAAAAGCACGAAGTGTAAATTCTCCTGGATCTGCCATTCGACAACCATGCTTTAAGAAAAGTTGGATAATTTCTTGTTGGATATAAACCGAACCATGACAAGAAATTTCTACTGTATTTTCTCCTGTATAAGAATTTGGTCCTTTGAAAAGAGAAACCAAAACCTCATCGATGATTCTTTCACCATCTACTATATTTCCAAAATGAAGCGTGTGTGATTTCGCTTCTGTTAAGTCTTTATTCTTATTTTTTATAGATTGAAACTGTTTGTTACAAATCTTTATCGCATTCTTACCCGAAATTCTGATAACTGCAATTGCTCCTATACCCGAAGGAGTTGCTAAAGCAATTATGGAATCATTTTTAATCATCCTAAATAATTTTTGGCAAAGATACGAAAGTTTGGATTTTTTTATTGCATTTGTGTTTTAGAACATTGCTTTTGTATTTTATCTTGTTGATTTTCTATTTTAGTTCGTTGCAGTTGTGTTTTAGAACGTTGCTTTTGCATTTTATTCTATTGTTTTTCTATTTTAGTTCGTTGCAGTTGTGTTTTAGCACGCTGCTTTTGTATTTTATCTTGTTGATTTTCTATTTTAGTTTGTTGTAGTTGTATTTTAGAACACTGCTTTTGCTATTTATCTTATTGATTTTCTATTTTAGGTCGTTGCATTTGTGTTTTAGAACGCTGCTTTTGTATTTTATCCTATTGATTTTCTATTTCAGTTGAGTTTTAAAACCTTTCTTTTTGTATTTTTTCTAAATACAATAACGTTTACTCTAAAAGCATTTCATTTATCTTTTGAAATGTTAAAAACAACTTTATCTTCTAACAAAAAGGCTTTATATTTACGAATATATAGCCTTTTAAAAGTTATATATATTAAAAAACATATAAGAAATTCTTGTTACACTTATGTTATCTATAAGCAAAAATAAAACTATGGTATTTTTTAGAGAGAAAAAAACAGAAGCAATTAATTTAAAAGAAAAAACAAAAATTAAAAAAATAGAAAGGCCTAGAATTTGTTGTATTGACACAGATAAAAAAATAATTTCTAATTTAGAAAACAAAGGATATAATATATCAATAGGTTCTTTAGGTTCAAAAATAAAAGTTCCTAATAGTTCTAGAAGAATAAATCATCTATTACTTCTAAACCATGATTTTCCTGCAAATCTTCATGAACTAGATATATTTATTATTGATTTAGATAATTTTGATACTATAGATTATTATCAAGAAGATCATATTAGAGAAATGCATAC
This sequence comes from Aureivirga marina, assembly GCF_015767265.1. GTDB lineage: Bacteria > Bacteroidota > Bacteroidia > Flavobacteriales > Flavobacteriaceae > Aureivirga > Aureivirga marina. The sequence continues at coordinate 458,459 of NZ_JADPIB010000004.1, read as the reverse complement.
TGGAAAAAGCTCCTCCAGTTTATTAAGCAGTTTTCCTGAAACATTATTTGATCCACGTCCAATTGCAGCTTCTGTTTTAAAAAATGAATTTTATAAAATATCTAATAGGAAACATTTAGTAATTGCTTTTTCATCACCTGAGTATTATGTTGATTATGAACCCATAGAAATAACAGAAGGGCGTTCCCAAAGGCAAAATATTAGAAGCCACAATATTTACTCTTTTAGGAATTATATCCCATATAAAGAAAAGAAATATGGAAAAGAAATAAGTATTTGTAAATCTATCGACGAATTACAAAATCTACTTGAAAAATATAAAACAAATCTATTTTATAATCAAACATTTGAACACCCTGAAAGTCGGAATGATGGTAAATATGAAAAAAATAAAAACTTCATTCCTTTAATAAAAAATATTAATGGAGATATTGTTTCTTATCTAGAAGTAAATAAATTTAATAATCTTATCATTTTACCACAAATTGAGGATAAAACAAATTTCTTAACAGAATTTCTATCTAAAATTGCTCCATCTATTTTTCCAGATTTATTTCCATACTCCACAACTTTCAATTGGAAAAAACAAGAAGAATATTGGCTGCCAAATTTCTCAAAACTTATAAAAAATAAAAAAGCAATAGAAAAAGAATTTCAAGATAAATTAGAGAAAAACGAATTAGATATTATTTCTAACAATCAAAAGTTCTCATTTCTTCACGATTTAGTCACAGAAACTGGAGATGAATTAGTTAAATCTGTTATCAAATTATTGAATTGGTTGGAATTTAAAAATGTAGTAGATTTTGATTCTACCAACTCCTCCAAAGTTTTAGAAGAAGATATTCAAGTTAATATCCCTGAAGGACTATTAATTATTGAATGTAAAGGAATAGGAGGTACTTCAAAAGATACTGATTGTAATCAAATTTCAAAAATAAAACACCGTCGCTGTAAACAAAGAAATGCTTTTGATGTGTTTGCATTATATCTTGTAAATCATCAACGTTATCTACCCCCTATGATGAGACAAAATCCACCTTTTACTGAACATCAAATTCAAGATGCAATTAACGATGAAAGAGGTCTATTAACTACTTGGCAATTGTTTCAACTTTATGAATTAGTTCAGAGTGAAATTATTTCAAAGGAGGAAGCAAGAAAAGCTTTCAAAAACTATGGTCTTATAGAATTTAAACCTCAAAAATTAACATATATTGATGAACCTTTAGAATTGTTTAATAATGGAAATATATGCATTATAAATATTAAAGATTGTTTTCTCAAAATTGATGAAGAAATTATAGTTGAGAAAAATGGAAAATATGTTAAAACCAAAATCCTTGACATACAATTAGACGGAAAATCTGTAAAAAGTGCAAAAGAAGGTGAAATTGGACTTAAATTAAGTAATCCTATTAAACAGAAATCAAAACTTTGGAAAAACAGTAAATAACAAATAATTGAATTAAGATTTAAACATAACAACATATATCCAAGCATATTAAAACAACATTTTAATATGCTTTTTTGTTTATTAATAAGAGTTCAGTTACATTTGACAATCTGCTGCTATGAAAACTTTATATTTCAAATATTTTATAATTACGGATATTATTGAAATAACAAGAACCGTAAGAATTTAGAATTAAAATCTAATGAGGGAGATACAATTTACTTTTTAGTACGATAAAAATAATTTACTTAAACTATTAGCTATAAATAGAAAAGAAAATGGGTTGGGATACAAATGTAATTATAATTGGGGAAGGAATTAAGTCTAGAGATATTTCTTTAAAAATCGCAAATGAAATTTTTAATAAAGACTCGAAATATCATGGTAAAGAAAGCTTTTATATAGCTAATTCTGGTTCGGATTATTTAATGTATTATTCATACGAACGAACAAGACGTATGCCTTATCGGTTACTTCAGGACATATCTAAAATTCATAAAAATATTTCATTCACAATTTTAGGATCAATGCTAGAATATGTTGGTGGCCCAGCAGGCATAATACGAATAAAAAATGGTAAAATAATAGATAGTTATGGAATCTATTTTTCAAATGGAGAAGAAAATAGATATGATATTTTACAATCACCAATAAAAAACAAGGAAATTATATTTCAATGGTTTAAAACAAATGGATTAGAATCGGAATTAAGAAATAATTTTTTAAATGATTTCCCTTTAGGTTGGTGTGATGAGGATTTCAGTCACAAAGAAATACCAATTGATGAAAGTCAATTTCATATTGAAAATGAACAAAAAATTAATTGGATAAAACAAGCTACTTTTAGCTTATCATTCTCTTTTACAGAATATTCTAAAATACCTTTAGAACAAATGGAAATAAATGAAAAATCTTTTATTTCATTTATTGAATATAACAAAACTGTTAAAAGCATCGATAGAGAAATAATTGACATATTAAATGGAGAAATTTTAAGATGTGGGCTTTTATATTTATTTGGTATTACCTTTGGAGAACTTTCTTCTAATAATACTATTTTAAAAAAACGATACAAGACAATTTTAGATATTGAAAATGATTTGAAAAAATATAGAAAAGAAATTGTAAAATGGGGAGAAGAAAGTTTGACTAATAAGACTATTATTAGAGAATGTATTGGATTATCCGTAAAGTATTTATTTGAAATGATGAATTCGGACAAAGAACTTTTAACTAATAAAAAACTAAGTTAAATCAAGTAAATGAGTTTTAACATTTTAAAAATATTTTCCAAAGCATATTAAAACAACATTTTAATATGCTTTTTTGTTTATTTATAAGAGTTCATTTACATTTGGCAATCTACTGCTATGAAACATAAACTTACAGAAATTTTATAGTTGTAGAAATAATAGGAATTCCTGTTATTGTTATATTATGATGTATTTAAAATAAAATTAAAATGAACAGAAAAGAAAGAAATTTATTAGCAGAAAATTTAAGACATTATGTTTCTGAACAAATAACGAATTTTGAGTTCATTGATAGAACTGAACTAATTAACAGATCAGAAGATAAAGCTGTTAGAGAAATTTCTAATGTATTCTGGTTTGCTTATGATGATTTAAAAGAACATTTAAATATTGGGAAACATAAAATATGTCTTGAAAATGAAATTCTCGTGAAAAGATTTATTTTATTTTTAAAATCAGATCTTGAATATGAATGGAAATCAGAAAAGAGAAACTTACTAAGAGAAATTTATAATCTATTAACCTTAAACTTTCCTATAAATAAATCTAATAATGCAATTGAAGAAAATAAAATTGGAGATAAAGAATTTTGGCCATTTTTTAGAAAAGAAGATTATAAGAAAGAAATTTTAAATCCAAAATATTTAAATAAAAATTCGCACCATAATAAAGAACTGAGTTAAAAATCATGTAAAACAATCTCAAAGCTTAAACAACATTTTAATATGCTTTTTTGTTTATTTGTAAGAGTTCTTTTGCATTTGACAATCTGCTGCTATGAAATATAAAATAACAGAAATTTCCATTATAATTAGTTTGTATGCTATTAGATAATTAAACCCTGAATTGAAACTTATTGATTAAAAAAATGAAAAAGCACATAATAACACCAGATGTTTTCACCATTGAAGGATTTTTAACTGAAAAAGAATGTTTATCCTTTATAAATTATAGTGAATCTATCGGATTCAAAGAAGCAACCGTTTCTACCCTTTCAGGTCCAAAAATGATTAAAGGGATTCGAAATAATACAAGAGTTATAATAAATGACGAAGATTTAGCAACTGAAATCTGGAACAAAATAAAATCATTCATTCCTTCTGTTGACGGAAAAGAACCTTTAGGTGTTAATGAACAATTTCGATTCTATAAATATGATATAGGAGAACGTTTTAATAAACATCGAGATGGTAGATTTGTTAGAAATGAAAATGAGGAAAGTCGATTGACGTTGATGATTTATCTTAACGAGGAATTTGAAGGAGGTGAAACAGAATTTGATACATTTTCAGTGCAACCAAAAACAGGAACTGCTTTAATATTTTTACATGAAATAAAGCATAAAGGTTGCAAAGTAACTGAAGGAACAAAATACGCTTTACGAACGGATATAATGTTTGAGAAATAATTATTTAAAATATATTCTACAACTAGTTTTAATGGTTAGATTTTAAACCATAGAAAATAAAAAGCACATTTCCCCTTCTTAATAAAAGGGGATTTTTTTACTTCACATTACAACTTTCACATCTCCCCTGAATCAAAATCTGTGAAACTTCAATTTCTCGATTTGGAATTGGTGGAATTGTAACTTCAATGGATAAACAGTCGACTTTTCCACAACTTACACATTGAAAATGCGGATGCATATCCGTATGTCCAGCTTTTGAACAATCATTACATTTCGCATACCATTTTATTCCACTATTATCTAAAAAAGAATGTAAAACACCATCATCTTCCAATTTATCCAACACACGATAAACCGTTGTTTTATTAATTTGTGAACTAAGGCGTTTGATTAATTCGATTGCAGAAATTGCATTTGATTTTTCTTGAAATTCATTTAACAGAACCTCTACAGATTGTGTTTTTCTAATAATTCCCATATCGCAAATTTATTACAATTGAGTTGCATTAACAAATTTTATTCCTATATTTGCAACTCAGTTGCATTAATTATATTAAATAGTGAAAATAACATTACATAAACCAGATACATTTGGAGTAATTGCAGGAACTTTATGCATGATACACTGTCTTGCAACTCCAGTACTTTTTATCACCCAAGCTTATTCTGTGGGGAATCATGAATTAGCACCAGATTGGTGGAAAAACTTAGATTATGTCTTTTTATTCATTTCTTTTTTTGCTGTTTATCGCTCAACACAAACGTCTTCAAAGAAATTTATGAAACCTAGTTTATGGATAAGTTGGGTGTTATTGTTTGGAGTGCTTATCAATGAAAAAATAGAATTATTCAAGATTGCTGAAGTATTTACCTATGTTGCAGCTTTAATTCTTGTTGGACTGCATTTATATAATCTAAAGTATTGTCAATGTAAATCGGAAGAATGTTGTGTAAATAATTATAAATAATATTAGTCAAAATTCGAATAAACATTCATTTTTTAAAGCAGCATACGCAAAAATATTTGAATTAATAGATAAAATATGCTCATAAATTGAATTTTAAAACTGTTATCTTAAGGAATGTTTTTCAAACTTTTGATTGATGGATTTTGAATAGTAATTGAGGACTTTCAGAAATTAGGATTTTTATTTTATTGAATAACTTTAGTTTTATTTTTTTGGTATTATTAATAGACATTGGAGGAAAATTAAGTAAATGGAGAAATTTTAAAATTAGTTAAAACGAAAGATAATTACAGATGTAAATAATTTTGTTGTGATTGGAATCCATGTCCAAATAGAATGTAAAAACAATTGAGTATATAATTAACCATTTCTGACAATTACTTTATCCCCTTCTTTTTGGAGGGGATTTTTTTTTAATTCTGTTAAAATTAAAATGAATTCTTATATCTTGGTAATTATTAAATTTCAAATCATGGCTAAGAATAAGAAAAAAAGAATCTTTCAATTTTTGTTAATTATCGGAACTGTAATTTCTTTATTTTATGTTCCATGGATTTTGGTTTATGCTTGGATTTTACCTTTACCAAATTCTATTCAAGAAGAAGTAAACAAAGCTGTTGATCACGGATTTGATGCAACAATTGTTTATATTGATGAAGCTGGAAAATCTCCTACTTTTTATGCTTCAGGTTGGCACGATCCAAAACAAAAAATTCCTGCAAATCCTCATGCTTTGTTTAAAATTGCTAGTATTAGTAAATTATATGTTGCTGTTGCCATAACAAAATTAGCAAATGATAAAAAAATTGATTTACAAAAGACAGTCGCTGATTATTTCCCTGAATTAAAAGGTAAAATTGAAAATATTGATAAAATAACTATCAAAATGTTAGTGCAACATCGTAGTGGAATTCCAAATTTCACAAATTATCCTAATTATTGGGCAAATCCGAAAGAAACAAGTAAAGAAAAACTAGCTTTAATTTATAATCTTCCTGCTAATTTTGCTCCAGATGAGAGTTATGAATATAGCAATACAAATTATTTACTTTTAAGAGATTTAATGAATAAAACTCTCGGTTATTCTTTTCATCAATATATTAAAGAAGAAATTTTAATTCCATTAAATCTAAAAAACACTTTCGCTTCTCTTGATGAAATTGAAAATTTAGATAAAATTGTTAGTGGTTATCATGTTGGATATGATGTAGATTTAAAAACAGATAAACAAGGAATGATCGCTACTGCACAAGATGTTGCAACTTTTCTAAGAGCTTTAAATAATGGCTCTTTGTTTAAAAATGGAGAAAAAGAAATCTATGACGAACTTTATATTTATAATCATACTGGATTAATTCCTGGATACCAAAGTATTGCAAAATATCATAAAGATTTAGATGCTGTCGTAATTCAATTTACAAGTCCAACAGATTTTAAGGGTTTTAATTGGAATTTATCTGAGATTATTTATAATCGAATTGTAAAAATATTACGTAAAAAGAAAGATTGATTGTTTTAAAAGTTTATTTTTGAAATAAAAAATATGTCTATTCCAGAAACAGCTTATATAAAATTTTATGAAAATTCTAATGAATTAGTAAAGCTTGGATTTGAAAAAATAGAGGTTACAGAAATTTCCATTACTTATAAATCAACCGATAATTTAATTTTAAAAATTGAAGAAAATGGATTTGACACTCCTCTAGTTTCTCTTATAAATCAAAACCTTGATTCTATTGTTTATTTAAATAGAAACCTTGAATATTATATAAATTCAAAAGTTCCTGTTTGTAGAAAATATTTAGATTTATATCCTAAATATGATTTTAAATATGAATATGATTTATTAAAAACATATTATCAGGAAATTTCAACTATTATTCAGTCACCTGATGATTTTTTGCATTGGGAAAAAAATAGCAATTTAATAGCGTTTTTTAATGAATTAAGTATCGATTTAGAAAATATTAAATTCAAAAAAGAACAAAAAAACATTCAAGATAAAAATTCGGTAGCTTGGAAAAAACTTTGTGAATATGTAGAAATTATTCATAAAAATGAAGACAAAATATTTAGACCTATAGATTATTTAGGGGATTTATATTTTGAAATTCATACACTTCCTAAATCTATTTCTAAACTTGATAAAGTAGAAGAAGTAATATTATACGGGAGCCAAATTAAAAGAATTCCACCAGAAATTTCAGAAATGAAATCATTGAAAGAATTTACGCCTTATACATCTTATTTTTTACATTGGTTTCCTTATGAAATTACAAAATGTAAAAATCTAACATCCAGTACAATTAGTACTCGAGCACTTTTTGGAAATTATAAGAATCGTTTAACGTTCCCAGATCTTTATGATAACCCTGTACGATATGACGAAAATGATTCCGTAAAATGTAGTATTTGTGAAAAAGATATGACCCATGCTGAAACTGATCAATATTGGATTACTTTAAAAATTGCTACAGATACAGTTCCTTTACTTGCAAATATTTGTTCTGAAAAGTGTAAAGAAGAATTACCAAGTCCAGCAAAAGGATATGTTCAAAATCCACATAAAGGTGGAAAAAATTTAAAACAACCAACTTATGAAGAATGGGAAAAAGAAAATATGAAAAAAGCTACCAAAATTGTTAACGGTGTTGAAGTAGAAATAGAAAATACTTGGATCATAGAATTATAAATCTTTTCTAAATATTATTCTTTGCTTTTCTTTTATGAAATTTTAGCTTTGCCCAAAATTTTTAAATCATGCATCCTTTACGCAAACATATTGAAGAAATTGTAAAACTTACGGATTACGAATTCGAATTTATTTTAAGTCATTTTGAAACGATAAAAAGAAGAAAACATCAATTTATTGTACAAGAAGGTGAAATTGTTCGAAAAGAATTTTGGGTAATTAAAGGTTGTTTGAAAAATTATTTTTTAGACGAAAATGGAAAAGAACATATTCTGCAATTTGCTATGGAAAATTGGTGGATTACAGATTATGAATCATTTACCACTCAAAAAGAATCAAAAATTTATATTGATTGTATTGAAGATTGTGAATTGCTTTATATTTCTTATGAAAATAGAGAAAAACTAACTTCTGAAATGCATAAAATGGAACGTTTTTGGGCTAAAAAAAGTAAATACGGACGAATTGCTTTACAAAATAGAATATTATCACTTTTAAAAAATTCAACCAAAGAAAAATACAATCTTCTTTTAGAACAATATCCTACACTATTTCAAAGAGTTCCAAAAAAAATGATTGCAGCATATCTTGGTGTTTCTAGAGAAACATTGAGTCGATTAAACAACTAATTTTTTTTATTTTTTTGAAACTAATTAAAAATCTGTTTTTGATAATTAAACATTTAAGTCATTCATTTTTTTCTTGATAAAAAAACGAATCAAAAAAATCAAGACTTTATTTTTTTAATCTAAAATCTACAAAATTTGAAAAAGACTCAAAAAACTCGCTAACGCTCAAACAGTTTCTCGTCTTTCTTTTTCAAATTTCTTGATTTTTACGATTAAAAAAATAGGTCATTTAGTTTTACTTTTTAAAAGTGACAAACATCACATTAAACTTGTGATTTTCATCCTTAGAAAACTTCTTACTTCACCACAACTTTGTACCATAATATTTAAACAAAAAAAGTATGCCGTACATTAATATTAAAGTTACAGATGAAAATGTAACAAATAAACAAAAACAACTTTTGATTGAAGGAGTTACAAAAATTCTTGTAGATGTTTTAGATAAAAAACCAGAAACAACTCACATTGTAATTGATGAAGTTCCTATTACAAATTGGGGATTTAATGGGGAACAATATGCACAATCTAAAAAATTTAAAAATGAAAAATAAAACAGTAATTATCACAGGTGCTTCTTCAGGAATTGGAAAAGAAATCGCAAAACATTTTATTGAAAAAGGAAGCAATGTCATTATGAATTCCTCTAATTCTGAGAATCTACAAAAAGCATTTTTAGATTTAAATTCTCCTTTAAATGCAATTTATTTCTCTGGAGATATTAGTAAAAAAGAAACTGGAGAAAAATTAGTTGCTTTGGCGATGGAAAATTTTGGTTCTGTGGATGTTTTAATCAATAATGCGGGAATTTTTTCACCAAAACCATTTTTAGAAGTGAAAGAAAATGATTTGGATATGTTTTGGAATGTCAATTTAAAAGGAACTTTTTTTACTTCACAAGCGGTAATTCCTCAAATGTTAAAACAAAAAAATGGTTCTATTATCAATATCGGAACTGTTTTAGTAGATCATGCAATTAGTGGTTTCCCTGCTTCTGCTCCCTTAACAAGTAAAGGTGCAATTCATGCTTTTACAAGACAATTAGCAACAGAATTTGGTAAAGATAATATCAAAGTAAATACTATTGCTCCTGGAATTATTCGAAGTCCTTTACAAAAGAAAATTGGTGTTGAAAATGCGGATAGTTTAGCAGGTTTACATCTTTTAAATAGAATTGGTGAAGCAAATGAAATTGCAGAAGCTGCTTATTATTTAGCGACTTCTGATTTTATAACAGGAGAAACTATTAATGTTGCTGGAGGGCATACAATCGGACATTCCATTTAATCAAATAATTATATGTTTAAAGAAGAAATCACAAAAATAGAAAAGCTTATTTCTACATATTTTGAAGGAATTTATGAAGGAAATGTTCAGAAATTGGAAACATGTTTTGATTCTAAAACACAACTTTATGGAATTATTAATGAAAATTTCTATTTCAAAAATATCTCTGAATATTTAGAAAGTGTAAAAACAAGAAAAAGTCCAAAAGAATTAAAAGAATCATTTCAAATGAAAATTCTTGGAATAGAAATTCTTGGGGAAATTGCAATGGTGAAAGCGCATGTTCCAATGTTGGAATATAATTATTATGATTATTTAACTTTAATTAAAGTGGGAAATCAATGGAAAATTACACATAAAATTTTCACGAATATTATTACATAGTTTGACCTAATTTTATTTTAAAGCAGCATTTTTAAAAAATGCTGTTTTTTTATTTTCGATATTTATAAATAATAAATAAATTCATTTAAAAAACTTGATCACTTTTATTAGTAATCAAAATAGAGTTAATACATTTGAAAAAAAATCAGCAATGCATAAAATTATTTTACTTTTTTTATTTTTAATCACACTTACTTCTTTTAGTCAAACTACAAAAAAATTTGCTTCAATTGCTACACAAGAAGTGACGGCTAATGCAGAAGGAATAAAGGAAATTAGAGAAAATTTTCAAGTTTTTGTTGGACAAAATGGTGTAGATCAATTAGATGTAGATATCATTTATGATAAGGCTTTTTTCGTTCCTTTTATGATGAAAATAACAACTAAAAAATTGGGTGATAAAATTTCGTATCAAGATGTTTTAGATGCAATTTTAGAATTTAAAAAAGAAACTTCTTTTCAAAATATTCGAAAAATATATCCAACTGTTCAAAAACTAGAAAAAAAACCAGCAGACATTCAAAATTGGGAAGAAGATAAGCTTTTATTGGAAAAATTAGGAATTCCTAAAAGACAAATTGCGGAAATTCATGCGGAACTTAAAAAAAATACAAACCCAAGTATTACTTATAAAGAATTTCTTAATAATCTTCAGAAAAAGAAATGAAAAAAATTGTAAAAATTGCTTTTTGCTTATTCACTTTTGTGATTTTAAGTTGTAATAAATCGAAAGAATTTACTTCAGAAGGAAAATTCGTAAATGAAGAAGTTTATTTAAATCAATCGACTGAGGAATCTACAAATATTTCCTTAAGAAAATTAATTAAAAATGGAAGAATCGGTTATAATGTTCAAGATTTAAAAGTCTCAAGAGAACAAATTTTTCAGGCAACCAAAAAATATGGAGGCTATATTTCATCAGATGATGAATATAGAAATGCAAAAAATCTTGAAAACACAATACAAATTAGAGTTCCATCAAAACATTTCGATGCTTTGATGAAAGAGGTAACTACTGGTATTTCAAACTTCAATTTTAAAGAGATTTCTATTCAAGATGTCACAGAAGAATTTTTAGATGTAAAAGCAAGATTAAACTCAAAAAAAGAACTAGAAAACAGATATTTAGAATTATTAAAAAAAGCGATTAAAGTTTCAGAAATTTTAGAAATCGAAAAAGAGATTAATAATTTAAGAACAGAAATTGAATCCATCGAAGGACGATTTTACTATTTACAAAATCAAATCTCCTACTCTACTTTAACTATTGTTTTAAAGAAATACGATCCAAATAATTCTGGTGAATTCAATAATAAATTTAGTGAAGGGATTCAAAATGGTTGGAAAAATTTTGTTTGGTTTTTTATTGGTTTAGTGAATATTTGGCCATTTATTTTAGTTTTTATTGTTCTAATTATTTTCATAAAAACTTATAGAAAAAGAAGAAAGAAAAAGAAATAATTTTGTCGTATTATTCATAATAAAACCATTTCTACATTATATATTATCATTATTTAAAATGGTATTTAGTATTTAGAATAATAACACTATATTTGCCGCATTATTAAATACAATAAGAAATTAAGAAAAATGGCAACAAATAGAACATTTACGATGCTTAAGCCTGATTTCATTAGAAAAAGGACACACTGGAGCAATTTTAGAAAAAATCTCTTCTGCAGGATTCAAGATTGTAGCGATGAAACAAACGCAAATGACAACAGCAGATGCTGAAGCTTTCTATGCTATTCACAAAGAGCGTCCATTCTTTGGAGAGTTAGTTGAGTACATGACTAGAGGACCAATCGTTGCAGCTATCTTAGAAAAAGAAAATGCTGTTGAAGATTTTAGAGCTTTAATTGGTGCTACAAACCCAGAAGAAGCTGCTGAAGGAACTATCCGTAAACTGTATGCTGCTTCAATTGGAGAGAATGCTGTACACGGTTCTGATAGCGACGAGAACGCTGCTATCGAAGGAGCATTCCACTTCTCAGGAAGAGAAATTTTCTCATTATAATAAAGAGAAATAAAAATATTTTAAAATCCATCATTAATTTGGTGGATTTTTTTTGTTTCTAATTAACCTTTTTTCTTGATAATCATAGTTTAATAAAAAAAGTTGATAAACATTTTCTCTTCAAATTCACTTGTAATTCCTTAGTACCATCTAAATGATTGCTTATTTGTAATCTATTTTAAAGAATTTCTTTTGTTCTACCACAAATGAAAAAGAAATAATAAATAGTAGAATTCCTTTATTCATGTTATTTTGTTAAATTTAATCGCAAAAATCAACAAAAAAACATACCTAATGTTATGAATAAATCTTCTTCCATTTTACTTCAATTTTTATTGTTATTTCTCTTCTTCTCTTTTCATAAAACATTTGCACAAAAAGTTATTAGTTATAATCTTAAAGCAAGACATTTTTCTAATTATCCTTTGATTTATAATAAAACGCAACCAATTAGATTAATGGCTGAAAATGTTCCAGCAGATTCGATTTATATTAAAAGTAATGATGCAGAAATTGATCAAGATCCAAATTTTAAAAATATGTATCATGTTATTCCGAAAAAAAAAGAATTGATATTTTTCGAAGTTTTTAAAATTAATAAAAATGATACCATTTTTGTTGATAAAATTTATTATTCTGTTCGAGATGATTTAATTTATTTTCCAAGTTTAATGTATCATGGAAATCTTTTTGAAAATACTATTTCTCTTAAAGAAATCGATTTCAAAAAAGCCAAATTTTATGCAGATACTTTAGACGATGAAGTCTGTTGGATTTATAATATGAAATTAATTCAAAGTTTTAGAATTTTAATTATAAAAGAAAATGGTGAAATAAAATCAATTCAAAATAACAGTTTTGATTTTACAGAAGATTCATTAAAACTTCTCGAAACACTTGAACCAAAAGACAAACTTTATTTTATTGACATTTTGAGTAAAGTTCTGAGAAGTACAAAAACAATTAAGTTAAAACCAGTTGAATTCCTTATCACAAAATAGTTTATTATGAAAACCTTTTTATCACTACTCAACACACTAATTTTCCTTTTTTTATCTTTTATTCACTTTTATTGGGCATTGGGTTTTACACTTTGGATTAATTTTGCTTTACCTACAAATAAAAATGGAATCCGAGTTTTAAATCCTTCTAATTTTGAAACAATAATAGTTGGAATTGGACTTTTATTTTTCGCTTTTCTTTATTTTTTAAAAGCAATAAATAAAAATTTCAACAATAAAATAATTCGATTTTTTTATTGGTTTATTCCAATTATTTTCTTGATTCGTTCTATTGGAGATTTTAAATATGTTGGATTTTTTAAAACCGTAAAAGGAACTGAATTTGCGAATGCAGATGCAACAATTTTTTCACCACTTTGCCTCTATTTAGCAATTTCTGGTTTTATAATTCTTTATTTATCAGAAAAATAAATAACTGATTTAAAAGATATTACAATAAAAACAATAAGTATTTTAAAAGATTCATCTATAATAAAATAAGAGTTTAAATATTTTTCGATTTTAAATTTAAAGGAAATTAAAACAATTCTCTTTTAAATCTTAAAAAATAAACATAATTAACTGATTTTCAATTTTTTACATCAATATTTTTCTTAAATTAGGACTTATTAACATAAAAATTATTTAAAATGAGAAAAAGTCTTTTAATTACATTTGTATTAAGCTTAGTTTTAATCTCTTGTGAAAAAGAAGAAGCGACTGTTGAAAGTCAAAATCAAAACAACATTGAAAATCCTATTTTAGATAGGCAAATTCATCAAGATGCTACAAATCCAAATATATTTGCAAAACCTGTAAGTATTATTGGAGATTGGGAAGCAAAGTGTAGATTTCATACACAAGTGCAAACAATTCAAATTCACTTTAATCCATTTTTTAATTCTACGAGTGCTTATTATTACAGAATTGCTGGTACAAATGATCCTTTTAAATTAGTTTATGATTTGAATGGTCAACCTGTAATAACAAATCAGCAAGATGTGACAATTCAATTTATTCCAGACCCAATGCAAATTGATGATACATGTTATGAATTTATGTTCAAAGAAATTATAGGAACACCACCTTCTGAATTGGAATATTACGGAACTGATTATGATTGGAAAAAAGCACTTTTAGAAGAAAAATTTGTATTTAAATATTGTTGTAAAGAATTTGAAGTAAAAGATCCAGATATAGGTTTTGAATAAAAATCCAAAAACTATTCAGAGTTTTAAAGCTCTGAATAGTTTATTTTTCTTTTTTTATTATTTCTGTCAATAATTTTTTCGCTCGCAACAACTTCACTTTTACATTATTCAAAGGCTCTCCAATTGCTTCAGAGATTTCCTTATAACTCAATTCTTGAAAATAACGTAAATGAATCATTTCCTGATAATGTGGCTTTAATTGTTTTATATAACCTAATAATTCCGCCAAGTTTTGTTCGATAATTAATCGATCTTCTGGAGAAGGAGCATCATCAGAAATACGATAAATTTCACCTTTTTCTTGTGAATTATTTATAGAAATTGTTTCTGTTTTTTTCTTTCGATTATGATCAATTAAAATATTATGAGAAATTGATAATAACCAATTTTTAAAGGCAAACTTCGGATTGTACAAATCTATTTTATCAAATGCTCTTGAAAAAGTTTTAATCGCAATATCCTCTGCTTCATCTTCATTTTTTGTCTTTGAAAACTGAAAATGATAAATATCTTTCCAATACGTATTTAATAATAAATTAAAAGCTGACTGTTTTCCTTCTTTCGCCTCCTGAATAGCTTTATTAATCTTTTCTGAATTCACCAATGATTCGGTTTTGATAAATAATTTTTAATTGCAATATATAATTGTGTGGAAATAAGTGTTAATTCTAAAATTGGAATTAATAAAATTAAATCTTTCTCTTTCAACTTATAAGCCGCACAACCTAAACTAAGATAATGAAAAATAAATCGAAAAAGAATTAATCCTAGAACAAATTCCCACATATATTGATCTTTCAACAACAATATTGCCAAAAACCAAAAGCCTATTTGTGAAATATAAAACAATCCTAACAAGCTTTGATGTAAGAATTTATAATGATTCGCTGTACTTATATGTCTTCTCTTTTGACGAATCCAATTTTTAAAACTTGTTTCAGGTTCAGAAATTGTAAAACTATCTTCTGCAAAACAAATTGCAGTATTTTTTCTTGTGGCAACTTCATTGATAAACAAATCATCATCACCTGACTTCACTTTCATATGTTTTACAAAACCGTTTACTTGAAAAAACGTTTCTCTTAAATAAGATAGATTTCGCCCAACTCCCATATAAGGAATTCCAATTTTTGCATAAGAAAAATATTGGGTGGCAGTCATTAAAGTTTCAAAGCGAATGATTTTGTTTAAATAAGATTTTTTAATCTTTCTATAAGCTCCATAGCCTAAAACAAGAGATTTATTTTCAGAATAATTACAAATCATTTCTGAAATCCATTCTTTAGACATCACTTCACAATCTGCATCTGTAAATAACAAATGTTCATTTGAAGCAGCTTTAATACCTAACGTTAAGGCATATTTTTTAGTTCCCCAAAACTGTTCATTCTCAAAAACATTGACAATTTTAAGTTCAATATTCTTCTTTTCAAACATTGATTTATTCGCATCACGAAATTCTTCCATGACATTCAATGTTTCATCATGAGAGGCATCGTTAATTAAAACAATCTCAAAGTTTGGATAGTTTTGGTTGGCAATTGAAGGTAAAAACTTTTTTAAATTTTCGGCTTCATTTTTGGCACAAACGAGCACGGAAACAGGGGGCTTGTTAGGATTCTTTTTCTTAGGGTTGGGGGTTGAAAAAGTAAATCTTCCAAAAATAAATAGATAATAAAAAAGTTGAACGATTATAATTACTATAAAAGTAATGAATAAATATTCAAGCATTTAATCTATAGGATATTGTTATTTATTTTCGCAATCTTCCGGCATTTTTCCACAGAAACCACAAGGTTCGTTATCTTTATTTAAAAAAGGACTCTGACTAGCACATGTTCCAGCAAATTTCCCATCTTTTTTCGCCCAAATTTTTATTGCAATACCTGCAACTCCAACTCCTAATAATACGGCTGTTATGATAAATAGTTCCATAATTCAAGGGTTTTTTGAAATGTTCTGCAAAGATACGAATTCTTCAAAAGAAATAGCAATTTCTATTTTGAAAGTTTTATAAAATCTAAATTTATCTTTTATTCCAATTTTAAAGAAGCGTATTTTTTCTATTTATTTTTAAATTTAAACTTAAAATTCATTACGACATATTTTGACGATTAAGCATTATATCTTTGCTGTAAAGAAAAAGGAAATCTTTTCTAATTCAATTTAGTTTCATTTATAAGTTTTTAATCGATTTTGAAATTAGAAAAGTGGTTTTACAGTTTGTACTGTTAATTATGTGATTAATTTAAAATGCTATGCGGGAAAAAGGAACTTTTTGTTCCTTTTTTTGTTGTGATTTTTTTAACCTCATTATCAGTTCTTTTCATGTAATTTTAAATAACAAATCAAAAAAAGTGAAATCATGAAAAATTGGATCTATATTTTTTTCCTAACAATTCCTTTTCTATCTTTTTCGCAACAAACTGCGATTCCTGATGTAAATTTTCAAAAAAAATTACAGGAAATGGATATCAATGTAGAAAATGGAAAAATTGATAATGAAGCTGTAAAAGACATTACAAAACTTTCGTTAGCTGGTTTAAATATTGAATCTTTGGATGGATTGGAAGCTTTTACAAATTTGAAAGTTTTATATTGTCATGATAATAAAATTACTTCTTTAGATTTAAGTAAAAATCCGAATTTAACTTTCATTGATGCACATAATAATCAAATTTCAAGAACTAATTTTACAAACAATCCGAAATTAGCACAACTTGGAATTTCAAACAACAATCTTTCTTCTATTAATTTGAAAAAACTAACAGATTTAAAAAAATTATTTATCAACAATAATCACTTAAAAGAATTAGATGTTAGTCAAAATTTCAATCTGACAGATGTTTATGCTTTTTACAACAAATTAGTTTCTGTTAAAGCAAATAATGGGAAAAAATTCGACTTTTTTGATGTTTCAAATAATCCTGATTTAAAATGTATTGAAGTGTTTAACATTACTTATGCTGATGAGAATTATGTGAAAGATAATGATGCAAAATTCAGTGCAATGTGTAGATAAATTAAATCTTATAAAAATTATTTATATATAAAGCTTATCATTAAAGTTTGATGAGCTTTTTTATTTTAATCTGGATAATAACTCCATGAATTCCCATCACTATGTCTATAAAAATGAGAAGTGTTTTTAGAACCTACATAATATAAAACACTAAAATCATCTTGATTAGTTTTTTTATCATAATGAAAGTGTTGACTTAAATTTGGATTTTCAAATGTATATGTAGTAATATCATTTGGAAAATATCCTTTGGATTTTTTATGCTGATAAATAAATTCTACAATATTAGCTCCCTCCTCTTTTAATGCTATTAATTTTATTCCAAGATATAATTGTTTTGGAATCATTATTAAACCAATCACTAGAAAAAGAATAATAGAAAATGCCTTTTTCTTTTTTAAAAACAAAATAAAAGGAATACTATTTAAGCTAATCAATCCATAATAAATTCCTCTATTAATAGAACCTAAAGTTTCAAAAGCAAGTTCTGAAGCGATAATTTCTAAAGTTATCAGTGTGAAAAATAAAGTAAAATATTTAATATTAAGTGTTGTCATTTTCTAATTCATCTTTTAAATCAAAACAATTTATTCTTTATTAAAACATTATAAATGAAAAATTATTATAAGTAAAAGATTGTATAACAAAACACATCTACATCTGGATAAAACACTTCTACACTTGAATAAAACACATCTGCATTTGGATAAAACAAAAAAGAACGACAAATCTAGTTTATCGTTCTTCCTTTAATTCAATATTTTGAAAAATAAAACTTATTTATTTTCCTTATAAAAAGATTCTAATTCATCTATATATTTTTGCTTTGTTTCTTCGTCTAATAAGCTATATTTAAATGAATTCTTAGCAAGTTTATACAAGTCTTCTTTAGTTAAATCTAAAGCTTCATGAATTTCTTCATAATTTTTATTTACTTGTCCACCAAAATACGCAGGATCATCAGAATTAATAGTAACATTTAATCCTTTATCCATCATAATTTTTAAAGGATGCTCTTTTAAATCTTTAACAACTTGTAAAGCTGTATTTGAAAGAGGACAAACTGTTAAAGCTAAATCTCTTTTTACAATTTCTTCTACCAATTTATCATCTTGCAATGAATTATTTCCATGGTCAATTCTCTTAATCCCTAAAATATCAATAGCTTCCCAAACATAATCCGCATCTCCTTCTTCACCAGCATGCGCCAAAGGAATATATCCTTCTTTTACAGAAGCTTCAAATACATTTTTAAATTTTGAAGGTGGATTTCCTTTCTCAGAAGAATCTAATCCAATTGCCGTAATTTTCTCTTTATGAGGTAATGAATGTTTTAAAGTTTCAAAAGCAGCTTCTTCAGATAAATGACGAAGATAACTCATAATCAATAAAGAAGAAACTCCCAATTTTTCTTTTGCATCCTCACAAGCTCTTACAATTCCATTAATCACAGTATCAAAAGAAACACCTCTTTCAGTGTGTGTTTGTGGATCAAACATAATTTCAGTGTGTCTGACATTCTGTGCTGCACATTTTTCTAAATAACTATAAGTTAAATCGTAAAAATCCTGCTCATGAATCAAAACTCCAGCACCTTGATAATATATATCTAAGAAATCTTGAAGACAATCAAACTTATATGCTTTTTCAATTTCTTCAACAGAATTAAACGGAATAGAAATATTGTTTCTATTTGCTATTTCAAACATCAAAGAAGGCTCAAACGTTCCTTCAATATGTAAATGCAACTCCGCTTTTGGAAGTTGCGCTATAAAAGATTTCATATTATTCGTCATATTGCAAATTTAAGAATATCCTTTAGAATTCAATAGTTTCTAAGTTGTAAAATTCTTCTGAAAAAAGGATAATTATTTATTAAAAATAGAAATTCAGTTTTAAAATTATTCTCTTTCTTATTTATGAATTAAATTCTATAATTTTGAATTAAAAATAGAAATGACACAAAAACAAATTAGCATTTTAGGATGTGGGTGGTTAGGCTTTCCTTTAGCTCAATTTTTAATTGAAAAAGGATCTATCGTAAAAGGAAGTACAACTTCAGAAAATAAGTTAGAAGTTTTAAAAAAAGAACAAATACAACCTTTTTTAATTTCTATAAATGAAGAAAAAATTGAGGGAGATATTGAAAACTTCTTAAAGGGTTCTGAGATTATTTTTATCAATTTTCCTCCTAGAAGAATTCCTAATATTGAATCTATTTATCCAAAACAATTAGATTTAATTTTAAAGTATCTAAAACCAAATCAAAAAGTAATTTTTATTAGTTCTACTTCTGTTTATCAAAATACAAATGGAATTGTTACAGAAGATTTAGAAATTCAACCTGAAACACCTTCTGGAAAAGCTTTAAAAAAGTGTGAAGAAATTTTACAAAGTTTCGAAAATAAGACTACAATAGTTCGCTTTTCTGGTTTAATGGGAAAAGATAGAAAACCTGGAAGATTTTTAGCAAACAAATTGAATTTAAACAATGGAAACAATCCAATAAATATGATTCATTTAGAGGATTGTATTGGATTGATTAATCAAATTATTGAAAAAGAATTCTGGAATCAAATAGTCAATGGTTGCGCAGATAAACATCCTACAAGAAAAGAATTTTACACAAAAGCAGCAGAAAAATTGCATTTACCCCCTCCTACTTTCTCTAAAGAAAATGGTTCGTTTAAAATTGTTTCTAATAAAAAATCAAAAGAAGAATTAAATTATTTATATCAATTTTCAAATCCGCTGGATTGTCTATAAAAAAAGGAGAAACATTTAAGTGATGTTTCTCCTTTTTAAATTTATCTTAGTGCTTATTTTATTGACTTCCGCCACTTCCACCTCCATCAGAGCCAGAACCTCCAGAAGATCCTCCGTCTCCACTTCCAGAACCGCTTCCGCTATCACTTCCACTTCCATCAGTTGGTTGATCTGCTGGTTCAGAACTTGTACTTCCTTCTTCTGTTTGTTGTTCTTGAGTTTCTCCTTCTCTTTGTTGCCTACTCTTCTCACTTTCTTTATCTTTTTCAGCACGACCAAACTTACCTCTGTCATCTTTTCCATTCGTAACTTTGTTCCAGATTTTAATCTTATCATCTGCTGATAAACCAGAAAGAATTTCTACATTAATTCCATCAGAAAGACCAAGTTTTACATCTTTTCTTGTAAATTCTTGGCTTCCAGTTTCAATTTCAACAAAAGGTTGGTCTGTTTTACTATCAAACTGTAAAACAGCTTCTTTAATTGCTAAAACACTATCTCTTTTTGCAAGAATAATATCAGCGTTTGCGCTATATCCTGCGCGAATAAAGTTTTTATTATCTAAAGTCATATTTGCTTTGATAATAAACTGAACTGCTCCACCTTCTTTACTTCCTTGTGGTGCGATAAAGTTTAATTCAGCAGGGAATTTTGTATTAGGAATTGCTCCAATTGCAACTTCTAGTTTTGTTCCATCTTTTAAAGCACCAACTTCAGATTCATCTACTTTTCCTTCAAAAATCATTTTATTTAAATCAGCAATCGTCGCAATAGTTGTACCTGCATTAAACGAGTTACTTTCAATCACTTGATTTCCAACTTTTACAGGAATTGTAAGAATTGTTCCAGAAATTTGCGCTGTGATATTTGTATTTGCCAAACGTTTTAAATCATTTGAATATCCTTTTTTGATAACTTCCAAATTAGATTCTGCATTTCTCAAAGCTTGCATAGCGTTGTTATATGCTAATTCAGCACTTTCAAAATCTTGTTTTGAAATTACACCTTTTTCATATAATCTTTGATTTCTTTCAAATAAGATTTTCTGATTATTAAATTCAATTCGTGCATTTTTTACAGTTCCATTTGCACTATTTAAATTTGAAATATTCGGAACCACACGAACTGTTGCAATCAGATCTCCTCTTTTTACAACTTGCCCTTCTTCCGCATGAATTTTCTCAATAATTCCAGGAATTTGCGGTTTAATTTCAATTTTTTCTAAAGGAATAATACTACCGGTTGCCACTGTTTTCTTTACAATATTTGTATAAAATGGCTTTTCTGTACTATATATAGTTGGCGATTTACTATTGTTTCTAGCAAACATCACAAGAACAGCAATAAATGCAATCAATATAATACCTATAATTATTTTTCTCCTCATCTATAAATTATTTTTCAATCTTAAAAACTATTCTTCTCTTAAAGCATCAATTGGTTTAATAATAATGGCACGATGCGCAGGAATTAATCCAATCAATGAACCCATTAAAATCAACGTTAATAATGCAGCTAAAACTGTAGGAATACTTACAGAAGCATTAATTAATACAGGATCTGGAGATTTTTCAGAAATTGTATTAATAATATAAAGAACAAATCCTCCGAAGATAATTCCAATAATTCCTGCAAACAATGTCAGACTGACGGATTCCAAGATAATTTGAATTTTGATTTCCAATGGTTTTGCTCCTAAAGCTCTACGAACTCCTATTTCTTTTGTTCTTTCTTTTACGGTAATTAATAAAATATTTCCAATGGCAAAAACTCCTGCAATTAAGGTAGAAATTCCCACGAAAATTGTTAAAAATTGCATTCCAGATAAAAACCCTGTAAGCTTTTTAAATAATTCTCCAAAATTAAAACTTCCTAAAGCTCTGGTATCATCTGGATTTATATCATGTGCTATTTTCAGTAAATTTTTAGCTTCTGATTCGACTTGATTAATATTATAATTTGGATTTGCAGTAATCATCATCCAACTAATATCGTTTCCTTTATTATAAATTTCTTGAAAAGTTGTAAAAGGAATATTTATATCATCAGAAGGTCCATTTCTACTATTTTTATTTAATCCAACAATTTTAAAATTGATTTCATTAATATTTATATATCTACCAATAACATATTCACCTTCATTAAACAATTGTCGATAAACATCTGTAGAAATCACACAAACTTTTCTTCTTTCTTCAATATCTAATTGATCTATAAAACGACCAAAAATTAAGTTTTGCTTTTGTACCTCAGCCAAAAAAGGATAATCACCACTAATTCCAAAACTAACTCTCTTAGTGTTGTATTTTACAGTACTTGTAGTTTGATTTCTTGGCACAACATATTCAACACCATCTACTCCATGTTTTACAATATCTACATCTTTCAAATTTAGAGTAATTGGCCTTCCTTTTTGAAAACCTTTAAAAGGTTTACTTGTTGTTTGCGCCCAAATAAAAACACTATTGGTTGCGAAATCACCAAGCTCTTGATCAAATTTATTTTTTAAACCACGAGCAGCTCCTAGAAGAGAAACCAATAAGAAAACACCCCAAAATACTCCAAGCATCGTAACAGCTGTACGAAATTTATTCTTTCGTAAAACCTCAAAGATTTCTTGCCAAGTATCTTTATCAAAAACGTTCTTTACCATAATTAATCGTGTCTTAATGCTACTATTGGTTTAATTTTAGCTGCTTTTCTTGCTGGTAAATAACCTGCAAAAACTCCTGCGATAATTAATACAATTGTTGCTGCAAAAATCGTTGTGTTATCTACACTCGGATTTTTAATAAAATATTCTTCTAATGGTTTTCGCATCCAATTTATAATAAACATTCCGAGGACTAATCCAATATAACCTGCAATTGCTGTTATAAAAAATGCTTCGAATAAAACCATTCCTATAATTGATCTAGGAGTTGCTCCTAGTGCTTTTCTAATTCCAAATTCTTTGGTTCTCTCTTTTACGATATAAACCATGATATTACTAATTCCTACAATTCCGGCAATTAAAGTTCCTGAACCAATAAAAATTACCACAAAAACCAATGTAGCATACACTTGATTACTCGCTTTTGCATCTTCTGCGAAATTTTGTACAAAAATTGCAGATTGATCATTTGGTGCCACTTTTAATCTTTCTCTTAATTTACTTCCTAATTCAGTACCAAAATCAATCGCTTGATTAAAAGTCATGTTTAAATTATATGTCAAATTAATTCGATCAATATCTTGATTATTTCCATATAATTTTTGAGCTGTTGTAATTGGCATATAAATAATTCTTTTATCACGATCACCACCATCACTATTATATACTCCAACAACTTTATACATGATATTATCTAAGTTAATATATTTTCCGATTGGATTTACACCTTTAGGAAACAAATCATCTCGAACTAAATTCCCAATGACAATTACTTTAGTATGGTTTTTAATATCTAAATCGTTGATATATCTCCCATTAATAATATGTACTATTTCAATAAATTGTTCTTGAGGATGCACGGCTCTTAAGCTATAAGAACTCGTTTCACGTCCGAAAGTAGCTTGGACATTTTTATTTACAACAGCAGTTGCATATTGTATTTGATTTTTATAAGATTGAACGATATAGTTAAAATCTTTTGTTTCCATTTGTACTTCTCTACCAATTGGCAAACCTTGATAAGAACGAGAAGTTACACCTGGGAAAATATAGATCGCATTTTCAGCATTATCTCTAAATGCGGAAGTAAAACTGTTTTTCAAACCATTTCCCATTGCAAGTAAAATAGTAAATAACAGTATGGCAAATGTAATGGTAAAACCAGACAAAAATGTTCTTAGTTTATTTTTTCTAATGGTTTGAAAAATTTCGTTCCAACGATCTATATCAAACATGTTATTTCACTTTTTGGTTTGTTCTTTCGTCACTTGTAATAATTCCGTCTTTCAATCGCACAATTCTATCTGTCATTTCAGCAATATCTTCCTCATGTGTAATTACCACGATTGTCATTCCTTCATTATTGATATCTCTCAATATTTCCATCACCGTATCAGATGTCGCCGAATCTAAAGCTCCTGTTGGCTCATCTGCTAAAATTACTTTTGGTTCTGTAACTAACGCTCTCGCAATTGCAACACGCTGCTTTTGTCCTCCTGATAATTCATTTGGTAAATGATTTGCCCATTCTTTTAATCCAACCTTATCTAAATATTCTAAAGCTTTCTCATGTCTTTCCTTTCTACCTAAACCTTTATAGTAAAGTGGTAAAGCAACATTTTCGACAGCTGTTTTATAAGATATTAAGTTAAACGATTGAAAAACAAATCCCAAAAATTTATTACGTAAAATTGCAGCTTTTCTTTCATCAAGATCATGAATCAATTGTCCGTTTAGATAATATTCACCTTTATCATGAACATCTAAAAGTCCTAAAATGTTAAGTAAAGTAGATTTTCCAGAACCAGAAGAACCCATGATTGATACAAACTCTCCTTCTTTAACTTCTAAATCAATCCCTTTCAAAACATGTAAAAAATCTTTTCCAATTGGATAAGATTTATGCAATTTTTTTATTGTAATCATATAATCTGTATTTTTGCATAAAAGTATTAAACAATAATAATTTGTAATTCAATCTCGCCATAAGACGAAAGAATTACAATTTTGTAACAGTAAATATGAAAAAAATTGAGGATAAATCTGTAATTTTTTTTGATGGGGTCTGTAATCTTTGCAATAACTCTGTCATTTTCATCATAAAACGTGATTCTAAAAATCACTTTTTGTTCGCTCCCTTACAATCTGAAGAGAGCAAAAAACTGCTACAACATTATAAATATACGGTTTCTGAGCTAAACACGATTCTTTTATTAGAAAATAACAAAATTTTCACAAAATCGTCGGCAGCACTTAGAATTGCTAGAAAATTAAAAGGTTTATGGTTTTTAATGGCAATTTTCTTAATTATTCCTAAACCAATTCGTGATCTTGTTTATGATTTTATTGCAAAAAATCGCTATAAATGGTTCGGAAAAAAGGAAAGTTGTATGATTCCTACTCCTGAAACAAAAGCAAAGTTTTTGTTTTGATTAATCTTTTATTCGAAGCCAATATTTAAAAGTATTCAATTTATCTTTTTCAATTTCACAAGTTGTTGTTGATTCAAAATCTTTTATTGCTTTTGTCAAAGCCGAAATTCCATAATTTTTCTTTAGCCAAAAAGGAAATTCATAAGCACTTTTATTCCAACCAAAAACTGTTTCTCTTAAAATAAAATCAATATCTAAATTTGATTTTAAATTCAAATCTTTAAGAACTTCTCCGATAATCCTTTGCTCAAATAATTCAAATTCTTTTCTTTCTTTGTTTTTAAATATTTCTATAAAACTTTCAATGATTAATGCATCTGAAACTTTCGGAAGAATTCTTATAAACTGATTTACTCTTTGTATTCCTATTTTATCATAGAGATCAAAAGATTTATAAAATTCTTCCAAAAATTCTTCTTTAGTCTTAGGTATTTTCATTTTTTAAAAAAATTTACAGTTCCATAAATTTCAGTATTTGGTTCGATCATTAATTTATTACAACAAATTTCTCCTTTAATTATTGCTGTTTTTCTTAAATCTAAAAGACCTTGACTCATTTTTATATTTCCTTCAATTTTTCCAAAAATTATTGGCATAGAATCATCTTCTGCAACTAATTCTCCTTCAAGTTCACCTCGATGTATAAAATAACAATTAGGTTTAATTTTAATAATTCCTTTGTGTATTCCTGTAAAAACAACGTTTTCATTGATTTCAACATCTTTAGTAGGAAACACTTTTATTTCTTTAAAATTCAACGATTTTTTATTCCACTTAAATTTCACTTTTTCAAAATATCGAAAACCTTCTAAATTCATTTCTTAGCAATTTTTATTTCTAATAAATCATTTTCTGTTTCTTCTAAAGAATTAAATACTTCTACTTTTTTAATTAATTCCTCTAAAAAAAAATAATTTGATCCAAAATCAGGAAGAAAACTGATAAATAAACTTTTTATTTTCAACTGAATATTTTCATTTTCTTTTTTAATGATTATTTCTCTTCGAAAAATAAAAAAACCAGTTGTATAAAACTTAATTTCAGTATTTGAAGAATTTACCCAATAAGAAGTTTTTCGCAATTGTAAATCAAAAACATTTTTAATTCCTTTCCAGTTTTGTGCTGTATTTTTAATTTTTCTCTGATGCTTAGATTCTAAAAATTCTTCATCAGGTAAATCTTTTATTTTCTCATATTCAAAACAGTGAAAAAACACAATTCTAAAAAGCAACAGGAATCACAAAAAAATTATTAAATAACAAATTTCCTGTTATTGAATATAAATTATTCACCAAAAATATAATTGGAATAAAAATGATTGTTTTGAGAATAAACTTTTTCAGTTTTAAATAATTCATAGTTTTGTTTATTCGCAAATATATAATATTTTAAAAAATCAATTTCTACTAATAAAATGAAAAAACTGCTATATATTCTTCTGTATTTATTTCTATTTTCAATTCTCACAATTGCAACTCAAATTGGTGGAATTATTTTGATTTTATCTCTTTTAATTTCAAATAGCATTCAGAAAAAATTTCGTTTTAAGAAAACCATCGTTTTTTTAACGCTTTATGTAATTTTCACTTTTACAATTATTCCTTTTATCGCACCAATTTTTGGAAGAGAAAAAATTGCTTCAAATGATAAAATTGCTCCTACAAATTATATGACAATTCTTTTAAATCGAAATTATGTTACACCCGAATTAAATACAGTATTAGAAAAAACAGCAAAATGTATCGAAAAACAACCTTTTAAAATAAATTATTTAGATGCAAATTTTCCTTTTTTAAATGGATTTCCATTGTTTCCACATTTGAGTCATAATGATGGAAAAAAAATTGATATCAGTTTTATATATGAAACTAAAAATGGAAAAATCACAAATAAACAGAAATCATTCAGTGGTTATGGAGATTTTGTAAAACCAAAAAAACAGGAATTTGACCAAACAAATTATTGTAAATCAAAAGGGTTTTTCCAATATGATTTTACAAAATATGCAACTTTTGGAAAGATAAATCAAGAATTACGATTTTCAGAAAAAGGAACTAAAAAATTAATTCAATGCTTTTTAAAAAATCAAAACGTTGGAAAAATTTTCTTAGAACCTCATCTAAAAAATCGATTACATTTGACGAATTCTAAAATTCGTTTTCAAGGTTGTAGAGCTGTTCGACATGATGATCATATTCATGTTCAGCTAAAATGATTTAAGGATTTAAATGAAAAATCACTGTTTTATTTTCATTTGTAGTCAAATCAATTACATTTAAAATAATATCATTCTTTTCATTACAAGAAATAAATCCAGAATCATTAAATGTATAATTATTTTCCGTTAAGAAAGCTAAAACTTCCTTAGAAATATCTTGGTGTTGAAACCAAACAACAGGTGTTTCTTTGTGTTCATAATCTTTAAAATATCCAACAATTAAATTGTTATTATTAATTTTTCTTGGATAAAAGAAATCGGTCATTCCGAGATAATTATTTATAGGCAACAATTCCACTTTTCCATCAGAATAAAACCATGGAGTTCGTATTCCATCAGGCAAAATCACATTTCCTATAATTTGACCAGAGTCATTAAATCTTGTAGGGATAAAGTTTGTTGGAATTGCTTCAATTCGTTTAGAATTTCCTTGATTCCATATATAAATTCCTAAATCTGTTTCAACTAAAACATCTCCTAATTCATTGACGTCATGTGCAATTCTATAGTTTGTATTTGGAATCAAAATTTCCTCATAATCAGTTCCATTCCATAAATAAGAATTTGGTGAATCTCCAGGATTATTTGTTGTTACAGGAATTTGTTTTTGACTATTTATTCCATTCGGACTAAACAATCTAAAATTTGGTTCATCAGGGATATTTGGCAATTCTGTTCTTTCTCCAGAAGCATCATATTCATAAACTCCTAGACCATTTCCGTTAAATCCTGAACTAAAATTAGTTTCATTTAAAGAAACAATATATTCCCATTCATTTTTGATTAAATAATCACCATTATTTTTAAAAATAATTCCTTTAGGATTTCCTCCTCCACCAGTTAAACCGACAGAAACTCGATTGTTATTTAAATCAAAAGGCAGAAAAAAATAGTCTAAAGTTTCTAAATTTTGAAACGAAATAGTACTTTCTTGTTTTAAATTATTTATTTGGTTTTCCGTGATTTCATCTTCTTTTGCACAAGTAACAAAAACGATTGCTAGCATTGTGATTAAAAAAACTCTCATATTCAACTAATTAAATTTACCTACTACTATAAATATTATACAAATTAAAAGTCTATTTTTATCATTTGAGTTTAATTGTAAGCTAATTAACAAGAATTTATCAAAATGAACGTAGACGATTTATTTACTTATGTAGAAAAATTTGAGAAGAAAACATTCACAAAAGAAGAATGGACACATGAAGCACATTTAATTATTGGCTTTTGGTATTGCACACATTTATCAAGAACAGAGGTTTTTCCATTTTTAAAAAGAAATATCAAAGAATTAAATGAAAAAATGGGAAATCAAAATACAGATACAACCGGTTATCATGAAACAATTACGCTTTTTTGGTTTTGGGTAATCACTGAATATATCGAAAATCATGAAAGTAATTACATCCCAGAAATGCTTGATGATTTTTTAGAAAGTCGTTTTTCG
Organism: Aureivirga marina; assembly: GCF_015767265.1. GTDB lineage: Bacteria > Bacteroidota > Bacteroidia > Flavobacteriales > Flavobacteriaceae > Aureivirga > Aureivirga marina. The sequence goes on along the minus strand of NZ_JADPIB010000004.1, from coordinate 429,612 downwards.
AAGCAAGAATATATTTTCAAATTTTATAGCAAAAGTTTATTGGAAACTACAAAAGCAAGACGAATTTTTGTTTTACCAGACATTCAATCTACCCAATTTTTAATTTAATTTTTATTTTTTTGTCACAATTCAAAATTATTATTGTCCTTTTTCTATATCAAAATATTTTGACAAATAATAAGGTTTAGAAAATGCGTTTAAACCTCAAATGTTAATATTTTTTTTAACAATAAATTTAGAATTCATTAGAATATTCTTAAATAAATTCGCCTCTAATTGCAAACCTATAAAATTTTGAATGAACTAAAATGGCAAAAAAGATTAATTCATTAATTTTTTTGTTTTTCCTTACTATTTTAACCTTTGGACAAACAAAACAACTCTTTACAAAGAAAGTAGAACAAGCACCTAAAATTGATGGTTTTATAGATGAACCTATTTGGAACGAAACCAACTCCGCTACGGATTTTGTAATGATTTCTCCCACAAATGGAGCAAAAGAACCTGAAGATTTTAAAACAATTGTAAAAGTTCTTTATGATGATGAAGGAATTTATTTTGCTGCACAAATGTTCGATCCTGAGCCTTCCAAAATCCCAATGGAATTCACTACAAGAGATAATTTAGGACAATCTGATTCTTTTAGCATTTTCATTAATCCAATCAATGATAAGCAAAATGACACACAATTTATCATTATGAGTACGGGAACACAAGCTGATGCAAGATTTACAGTTTCAAATGGAAGTGATTTTTCTTGGAATGCTGTTTGGACAAGTAAAGTAAGAGTTACAGATTCAGGTTGGATATGTGAAGTTAAAATCCCTTACGATGCTTTACGTTTTAAAAATGATAAAGAGCAAACTTGGGGAATTAATTTTCAAAGAAATATTCAAAGAAAAAAACACCAATATTCTTGGAATTTCATCGATCGATCAATTGGAAATACACAACAATATGCTGGAGAGTTAAAAGGAATTCATGATATTAAACCTCCTACTCGATTAAGTTTATTTCCATATGCTTCTGGAGTTGTTCAAACGGAAGATAAAGAAACAACTAAAGATTTAAATGTCGGAATGGATATTAAATATGGAGTTACAGAAAACTTCACATTAGATGCCACTTTAATTCCTGATTTTAGTCAAACTGCTTTTGATAATATTGTTTTAAACTTAGGTCCTTTTGAACAAAGATTTAGTGAAAGACGTCAGTTTTTTATTGAAGGAATTGAGTTATTTACAAAAGGAGGATTATTTTATTCTAGAAGAATTGGAGGAACACCAATTTATAAATACGATATAGATACCAATGATGAAATTGATGAAGAAATCACAGAAAATCCAGATAAAGCAAATCTTTTAAATGCTGTAAAATTTTCTGGAAGAACAAAAAAAGGATTGGGAATTGGTGTTTTAAATGCACTTACAAAAAGAACATATGCAAAAGTTAGTAATCCAAATACTGGAACTTCAAGAGAAGCTTTAACTTCTCCTTTGACCAATTATAGTGTGATTGTTTTAGACCAACAATTTCGTGGAAATTCCTCAGTAAGTTTTGTAAATACAAATACAATGCGAGAAAATGGACACAGAAAAGCAAATGTTTCTGCATTACTTTGGGATGTTTCCAATAAAAAAAATACATATAAAGTTTATGGAAATGTAAAAACAAGTTTGATTTTTGAAGATGATGAAACAAAACAAGGATTAGCTTCTAATATCGGATTTCGTAAAACAAGTGGAAATTATAGATTTGGTGCTTTTGTAGATTTTATCGATGAAAAATTTGATAATAATGATTTAGGTTTCCAAAGATTAGACAATTTTATTGAATACGGTTTTAATGGTTCTTATCAGATTTTTAAACCTACCAAACTTTTTAATTCATTTAGAACAGGTTTTTGGGGTGGATTTGAATATTTGAAAAAACCATATACTTATACTGGAAATTATTTTGGTTGGAACTTTAGAGCTACGACTAAAAAAGAACATGCTTTTGGAATGAGTATTAATACAAATATTGGAAAGCAAAAAGATTTTTATGAGCCAAGAGCCAGAGAAGATGGAAGATTTTTCTTAAGAAATCCTAGATTAAATGTTTTTACTTGGCTTTCTACAGATTATCGTAGAAGATTAGCATTTGATATAAATTTCTTTTATGGTGAAAGAATTAATTTTGATAATTTACATTGGTATGGATATCGTTTTAGTCCTCGTTTTAGAGTAAATAATAAAATGAATTTAGTGTATCAATTTAATTATGAAAGAGAATTCAACGATAAAGGTTGGGTAGATTCTTTAGATGATGCAATTATATTCGGAAATCGTGATCGTAAACAAGTTGTAAATACATTGACAAGTAATTATAATTTCAACACAAAATCTGCAATTTCACTGTCTTTTCGCCACTATTGGTCACAAGTAACTTATGATAGTTTTTATGATTTAGAAGAAAACGGAGAATTGAGTCCAACTAATTATGATACTACGGATGACAATCCAGATGTAAATTTCAACTCATGGAATCTTGAATTAAGTTATAAATGGGAATTTGCTCCAGGAAGTTTAATCACAGCTTTCTATAGAAATACGATTAATAATTCAGATGATTTATCAAATTTAAGTTTCTCAAAAAATATTGATAATTTATTTGACAATCCATTAAATCAAACTTTCTCTCTGCGAATTGTACATTATATAGATTACGCAACAATTAAGAAAATAATTTAATCCTACGAATTATAAATATTTCAATAATTAAAAAGCCTCCTGATTTAGGAGGCTTTTTCTATTTTAAAGGTTAAACCATCATTTAATTTGTAATATTTATCATAACAGCAGATAATTCTGGCTTGTTATGTGTGTATTCCTGCAACCATATCATAAGCTCATTTACTTCATATGGTAACAGTCTTTTCATAGCTTTTTCTAATTCTTTGCAAAAGAGTTCCGTACTAAAACTTACCTTCTTAAGAACAGTTTTAGTGTATTCAAACATTGCTCTTGCCATTTGGTATAGTATTTTAAGGTTATTCCAATTTTTTCAACGCTGAAATTAATAAAAAATTGTAATCTGTGCAAAAAAAACGTTATTTTTTTTTAGTAAACTAAATTTCAAAGCTTTAAAAAGTATAATATTCAATTTAGACTTGATATAAATAACATTTCTTTAACATTTTTTATGATATTGTTAACCTTTTTGTAAAGAAAAAATCCTAGTAAAATAGATTACTAGGATTTTAGTTTTAAATTATAAGTTTTAAATCGAATTCAGATAATTATAAATTATTAATCTTTTCGATTAATGAATTAGCTTTTTGTTCTAATTCCTTATTAATTGCTTTAAAATATGCTTTTTTGTCTTCTACGTCTTTTCTTGTATTAATTTTTTCAATTAATTCGTCAAAAATAGCGATTGCTTCATCAATAATCGCTTCTGATTTAGCTGTTTCTTCAGTAGGATTCATTAACTCCCATGCATAAACTTCGTCAATGATGTCACCTAGAACATAGTTCAAGTCCTTCTTTAATTGTTTAATACTTGCCATAGTACCTTATATTTAAAATAATCTAGGCAAAAATACATTAAATTCTATATCTCAGCAACTTATTATAATTTTCTTATAATTTTTATGCAAATTCACTAAAATTGATAAAAATAAAAAAGCAAGCTTATCAAATGAGAAAGCTTGCTTAAATTTTATTAGTAATTTTCTTAAAAAATTTACTCTTTATCTTCTACAAAACCATGTTCTCCCATCCATTCTGGGTTGAACATTTTTCCAACATATCTACTTCCGTGATCGTGGAATAAAACTACAACAACATCATCTTTCTTAAACTGATCTTTCATCTGTAATAGTCCTTTTGTTGCAGCTCCAGCAGAATTTCCAACAAAAATTCCTTCTTCTAAAGCTAATTTCTGCGTGTAAATAGCAGCATCTTTATCTGTAACTTTTACAAATCCATCAATAATGCTAAAATCTACATTTTTTGGAAGAATATCTTCTCCAATTCCTTCTGTGATATATGGATAAATTTCATTCTCATCAAAAATTCCTGTTTCGTGGTATTTTTTGAAAACAGAACCATACGTATCAATTCCCCAAACTTTAATATTTGGATTTTGTTCTTTTAAATATTTTCCAACTCCTGAAATAGTTCCTCCAGTTCCAACACCTACAACAAAATGTGTAATTTTCCCTTCTGTTTGTTTCCAGATTTCTGGTCCTGTACTTTCATAATGAGCTTTAGCATTCGATGGATTATCATATTGATTCACATACCATGCATTTGGAGTTTCTTCTGCTAATCTTTTTGAAACTGAATAATAAGATCTTGGATCTTCTGGCTCTACTGCTGTTGGACAAACAACAACCTCAGCTCCTACTGCTCTTAAAATATCTACTTTTTCCTTTGATTGCTTATCCGCCATTACACAGATTAATTTATATCCTTTGATAATCGCAGCAATCGCAAGTCCCATTCCTGTATTTCCTGAAGTTCCTTCGATGATTGTTCCTCCTGGCTTTAATCTACCATCTGCTTCAGCATCTTCAATCATTTTTAAAGCCATTCTATCTTTAACAGAATTTCCTGGATTGAAAGTTTCAACTTTTGCTAAAACTAGAGCATCGATTTCTTCAACGATTTTATTTAATTTTACTAAAGGAGTATTTCCAATAGTTTCTAAAATATTCTTTGCGTAATTCATTTCGTCTTTTCTTAAACTTGTGCAAAAATACTTATTTCGGTGGACTTAACGAAATTGGCTATTATTTATCTTTGTCCATGTATTTCTTAATCTGCTTTTCTTCCCATTCTTTTGAGAAAATCCAATGGTTTCCAAAAACTGTAAATCCATGAATCAACAATCCCATTCCCCATCCAATTAATGGAAATACAAACCATAAATACTCTGGAGAATATGTTAGATTTATAAATATTAAAAATGCATTTACTAAAACATATGATACTAAATTCGAATAAAAAGCTTTAATCTCCTTAACCTTCTCAGATGCTTTTTTATATTTTTCTTCATCAAAATTTTTCATGACTTAAATTTCTTTTTTAAATAGTTTTCTTTTTCTGTTTCTTCCTTTATTATTTCATTAATCTTTCTTTCTTCCCAATTATTCCAAAAGAAATTAACCTTTCCAAAAACTTTTATCGCTTGAAAAACGATTCCTAATCCCCAACCAAACATCGGAAAGAAAAACCAAAGAAATTTTGGATATGTTAGTAAATTCATCGCAATCAATCCTGGAATTACAATACAGTAACTAATTAATCCCATATAGAATTCTTTCAATTCTTTTACATGTTGCCTTGCTTTTATTAATTTTTCGTTTTCAAAGTTTACAAACTGAATATTTCCTGCTTCTATTAACATTGGTATTTTTACTTCAAATTTTTTGTCGTTCTGATTTATTTCTACTCTCGTATTCGACAATAAAGCATATCTATCTTTGATATTTTGTAATCCAACTTTAGTCCCTTTTTCTACTATTTTTTTTGGATTAAAATTATTGTCAATAATCAAATATCCATTTTCTTCTCTAATTGTAATTTTTAATGGCGTTTCTGTAGTTACAACATTATGTTTAATAGCGTTTTCCAGTAATAACTGTAAAGACAATGGAACAATCTTTAAATCTGGTTGCGAAATTTCTGTTGGAATTTCTGAAATAATCGCATCTTCAAATCGCATTTTTAGTAAATCTAAATAGGTTTTAGCAAACTTTAATTCTTCCGAAACTGGAACTAATTCTTTGTTTCTTTGCTCTAAAACATATCGATAAACTTTTGACAATTTTGTTGTAAACTTCTCAGCTTTTCTTGGATTTTCACCAATTAGAGAAGTCAATACATTTAAACTGTTAAACAAAAAATGCGGATCTAACTGACTTTTTAAAGATTCAAATTGTGCTTTTGATGTTTTTTCTACAATTTTCGATTCTTTAATTTTATTTTCAGAATTCTTTTTGTAAAAATAGATAATATGAAAAATCAGATTCACATTTATTGTAACAATTGCACCATAAACTAATGGAACTCTAATATTTTGCTCAAAAAATGACGAAATAGAATGTCCATAGATATAAACAAATGAAAAGAAATTAAGAACGTATAAAACAACTAATGAAATAACTAAAGCTCCGAAAAAACCAAATAAAATTCTCTTTTTTGGCGATTTCTTAAATGGTGTTTTAATATCTAAATAATCAAAGAAAGACATATTCACAACAGTCAACACAAAACAATATAAAAAGAACATTAAAAACTCTTTTCCTCCATCTGCGTTTAGATTCCAGCCTTTTGAAGAAAGTAAAAAATTGTCAATCAAATATAAAACTGCCGCAATTATTACTCCAACTAAAAAGCCTTTCTTTAAATATTTAGTTAAATTCATCATTAGCTATTTTCTATTATTTTATAATTTTATTTCTAAGCTTATTGTTTCTTCTCCAACTTCAAATTTTGACTTTTTAAAAGTTGGTGGTCCAAAATAAGATCTATTATTACTTGATCCATAATCTTCTGCTGGCATCATTCCCAGTTTTAAATCCATTTTATCATTTTCATTTTCATCATGTAAAACTAAAATAGAATATTCTCCTGGCGCAACATCTTCAAAAACAAATTCAATTTCTCCTTTTTGTGCAGCTACTTTATAATCTTTTGTTGCTTCTTTTCTAAAATTTTCTTTTGTATAAAGTCCAACTAAAATATTTCCTTTATCATTTGTAATTCCAGAAATTTTCACACGAATTGAAGCTTTTTTCGGTTCTTCTTGTTTTATTTCTTGTACTTTTACTTCTTCTTTCTCTTTAATTTTCCCCTTACAATCTGTTGCTAATAAACTCAATGTATATTCTTTTCCCCAAGTTGGATAAAATTTTCCTTTTGGTTCGTAAGTATCATATAATTCTACAGCATCTTGAAGTTTTGTACACAATCCTGTAATATCTTGATTAAAATATTTTGCTCCTCCTATTTGATATTGAATTAATCCACAAACTGCTCTCGGATTCGTATTATCAAATTCAACTGCTTTTTCGTATAATTCAATAGTTTGTTGCGAAAGCGTTGGACCATAAACTTGAGGATTTGCAACAATTTTCCCTAAGTTTAAAAGTCCTTTTAAGGCATAAATCTCACTATTATTCGGTGAAATTGCATCCGCTGTTGCAATAAAATCTTCTGCTTTCGCTAAATTCTCAATCGCTTTTTCTTTATCCTGTTCTGCAAAAGAACTAACAATTATTATATGTGCTGCATGATAATTTGGTAGCCATTCATCTATTGCAACATTTGCAATTCTTTCATACAGATTTTTCGCTTCTAAATATTTTTTTTCTTTCATTAATTTTGAAGCTCTCTCCATTCCTTGTTCATAAGATTGCGCATTTACAATCCCACTTACTAATAAAACAAATGCTATAATTATTTTTTTCATGATCTTGATTTTTGGTTTCTTTGATTAATTATTACACTCCAAAATTCAGGTTTTCAAGTTACACTAAAAATTAAACAATACTGAACTGTCATTTTTATTTACTGAATTGTCATTCTTTCTTTTTAAACATTAAAAATCTAAAAATAAAAACCTATTGAAAAAGAAAAGCTGTTGCGTTTTTGGACTTACAACAGCTTTTTATCACGAAAATTATAGAGTTTCTTATTTGATTATTAGTCTTTCTGTATACACTTTATCAGAAATAACTTTTAAAACATAAATTCCTGTTTCTAAATGTGATACATTCAGGAAATTTTCATTTGAATTTACAACTTTTTTTCCTTGTAAATCAAATATTTGTACATTTTTTAATTTAGAATCTAAAATTGTTAAATAATTTTCAGTTGGATTTGGGAAAATCTTTAAATTAAAATCTTCTTCTAAATCTTCAATATCTAAATCTTCACATTGTGTTTTTAAATCACTTGCAGAACTACAATCTTCATTGTTATTTTGTAAAAACAACTTTCCATCAATTGCTCCAGAAAGCAGAATATTACAAATTCCAGTACAATTATTTAAAACACCATTTTCTGTAATCGTAATTCCATTTTCAGCAGTTTGCAAATTTTCAAATCCAGCCAGACTTCCCAAAGTATCATTAAAAGAAATTGAAATTACACCATTAACAGTTGTCAACATTGGAATTCCTTGAAAATTTATTAATTTTTCATTAGAAGCAACTAAAAAATCTCCTGTAATAGTTTGTAAACCTGAAAAACCAACAAAATTCGTCACACTTGGATTAAAAACAATAACTAAATTTCCATCAATCGTTGTTAAATTAGCCAAACCATTATATGTCAAAAGATTCATATTTCCTTGTAAATATAAATCTCCATTTATTTCCGTTACCAATTCCAATCCACTTAAATCATTCAAAGCATTATTGCTTACCAAAACAAAATTTTCTCCTTGATAATTTATCACAGAAGAATCGTCTGGTCCCATTAAAGAAGCTAAACTCGGATTCGAACTAATTTGTATATTTCCTTCAATGATAATATCATTTATAAATCCAGAAAAATCTTCTAAAAGCAAATTATTTCCAACTGTAAAATCATTTACAGTTAATGTTTCTACAATTCCTTCAAAAGTTTCTAGTTTCGGATTTTCAGTAATTTCAAATTCTTCATCCACTGTTGCAATTTTATTTAAACCATACAAATCTGCAATCTCTGTATTTTTTCGAATCGCAAAATTTTGTCCAACAGAAACTAAATTTTCTAAACCAGAAACATTTGTCAATAAATCGTTGTTTTCAATAATTAAATCTCCTTCGACTACTGCAAGATTATTTAATCCAAACTCTTGATTTATTTCTCCTAAAGTCGATAACAAGGGATTGTTTATTATCCAAAATGATCCTTGAACACTAATCAAATTAGACAAACCATTTAAATTTTCAATTGTAGAATCTTCATTATCAATATCTCCAACAGTCAATGTATTTGGAAAGTCTGTACAATCTGGATAATTAGTTTTAAAAGCATCCACTTCTGCTTGTGTTGTAAGAGTTACATCCGAATCTGGACAATCTTGTGCAAAAAAGTTTAAAGAAGTTAGTATAAAACTAACAAAAAGTAGTGTTTTTCTCATATCATCTTCATTTATCATTCTCTATCTAATTTACTAAATTTTAACACTTTATTCAGAAAAGAATTGAAATATTTTTCAGTATTTCACACTTTAAACAAACGTTTAATTTAAAACCAAATTAAAATCGATTTTATGAAAAAAATTATTACCTCTTTTACATTTGTATTATTTATTATTTCTGGAAATCTTTCAGCACAAATTAAGATTGAAAATACAAAAGGATATTCACCACAAATTGGCGCTTTAGTTTCTATGCTAGAAGATTTAAAAGGAAGAATTGAAAGAAATATTCAAAATTTAGATCAGGAAGAAACAGATTATTTATTGGATGAAAATGCCAATAGAATTGGTGCAATGATTATTCATTTAGCAGCAACAGAAGCTTATTATCAAAATTTTACTTTTGAAAATCGTAATTTCAATAGGAAAGAAAAGAAAAAATGGATGACTGCTTTAACTCTTGGTGAAGAAGCTAGAGAAAAATATAAAGGAAAACCGATTCAATATTACATGAAAATTTGGGATGAAGTTCGAGCAAAAACATTAGAAAACTTAAAAACAAAAGATGATGCTTGGCTTTTGGAGACAGATTCAAAAAACAGCATGAATTATTATTGGGCGTGGTTTCATGTAATGGAACATCAAGCAAATCATATGGGACAAATTGCTTTAATCAAAAAAAGAATTTCAAAAGAATAACGATAAAAAAATCCGAAGTAATTTACTTCGGATTTTTTGTTTTATTTTTTATCAACTACGATTCTTTCTGGTCTGTTTGCCAATTCCCATGCAGTATGAAAAACTAACTTTGTTCTTTTCTTTAAAAGCTCGTAATCAATTTTATCTGGCGTATCTGTTGGCTGATGATAATCTACATGTGTTCCATTAAAATAAAAAATAATTGGAATATTATGTTTTGCAAAATTATAATGATCCGAACGATAATAGAAACGATTTGGATCATTTTCATCATTATATTTATAATCTAAAGCTAAATTTACATGTTCTTTATTCGCAGCTTCATTGATATCGTGTAATTCTGTACTCAACTTATCCGCACCAATAATATAAACAAAATCTCTATTATCTTTATGTGCATCATCGACGCGACCAACCATGTCAATATTTAAATTTGCGACTGTATTTTCTAAAGGATACAAAGGATTTTCTGTATAATATCTAGAACCAAATAATCCTTCTTCTTCTCCAGTTAAATGTAAAAATAATAACGAACGTTTTGGTCCATTTCCATCATCGTAAGCTTTTTTGAAAGCTCTTGCAATTGCTACAACTGCTGAAGTTCCTGAAGCATCATCATCAGCTCCATAATGAATTTCTCCATGATCTAACCCCATATGATCATAATGTGCAGAAATCACAATAATTTCTTCTGGCTTTTCACTTCCAGGAATAAAAGCAACTACATTTTCAGAATCATCTTTTGAACGTCCAACAAAATATTTTTTAGGAATATTTTGAAAATAATTTGCAGCATTTTTTGGAGCTTCAATTTTTTCTTCTTTGTAAATATTCGCTAAATAATCTGCGGCTAATTTTTGACCTTTCTCCCCTGTTCTTCTACCTTCAAATTCATCAGAAGCTAATTGATATAAATCTTTTTTTAATTCTTCTGTTGTAATTGTTTCTGCGTAAAATGTTTCTCCTCTCTTGCTCTTTTTTACTGCACCACATGCAATAAAGAAAATTCCTACAAGAAATAACAATGAAATTTTTTTCATGAAGTATTTTAAATTTAGTTTTTGTGTTATCGGTATTCAAATCAAAGAAAAGAAAATTAATCTTTTTTTGAAAGTAATAAATAACTAAATGTTTAATTCTAAATAAATCAATTCAATATTAACACATAATACATTTTTTAACTTTTAAATATATTTTGATTTATTTTTTTAACTCTAATTATTAATTTTTAATACAATTATACGTTCAGATTTATAATTCTACACTTTTTTCCACTTTTTGAACCTTAATATTGCTTTCAATTCTAATACAAATCAAATAATTTAATTAAAATGAAATTAAAAACATTTTATTATGTAGCAGCAAGTTTGCTTGCTACAACTTTTTTTTCTTGTGAAAAAAATGAAGACGATTCAGTTTTAAATTATGAATCTAGCACTATTTTAGCGAAAAGTACCACAACTTTTTCAGACAATTTTGAACGTCCAACAAATCAACTTTTTGATAGATGGGATAATCACGGTGGATGCTATGATTATAGTTTTAAAATTCAAAATGATCCAGCGAACAACAATAATAAAGTTTTGAGAGTTCGAAGTATCATGGATGAAGATAATAGTAATTGTAATGATTGGACAAGTAATGTAACTAGTAGTTGTGGTGGGTTAAGACGTCGTGTCGAACTTCTTCCAACAACAAGAGCTGGATATAAAGAAGATTTTTGGATTGGATTTAGGTTATTTATTCCTAATAATTTTCCAAATAAGCAGCCAAGTGCAAGAATGAATTTATCACAAATTATTCCTGTTTTTAATGGTCAAGATGGAACGGACATGAAATTTCATATTGATAAACATCAAGAGCTTGAGTTGGAAGTTCGAACATCAAATACAGGTAGAACAAATTTTCCACTAGGAAATTTAGATAGAGGAACTTGGAATAATTGGGTGATTCATTTTAAACGTTCAAAAGGAAATGACGGAGTTGCAAAAGTTTGGAAGAACAACCAACTTCTTGTAAATCACTCCGGACAAACAACTTATACAACTAATGAAAATGGAATGTGGAAAATTGGAATTTATAATGGTTGTCTGACTGATTTAGATAATGATAAAACATATGATGTTTTCTTTGACAATGTAAAATTAGCTTCTGGAACAAACTTGTTTGATTTAGTAAATCCAGCGCAAATGGATAATTCTGATAATTCTAACAATGGTGATTCCACAGATCCAACGAATGAAAATTCGATTTGTGCAACAAACAATTGGCAATCTTTTCCAATAGATTCTCAGAACAATACTTTTTCATCAGAATGGGATATTACTCCAAAAAGTCAAAATATCAATACAACAATTACATTAGCAGATGGAAATCCAATAGCTTGGTCTGAAAATGCTTGTATTGTTCGATTTAAAAATGGAAATATTAGCGCTTTTAATGAAACTGGATATACTAATTTAAGAAACTTTAATGCGAATCAAACTTATAAAGTAAAGTTAGAAGTTGATGTTTCTTCAAAAACCTATTCTATTTTTATTAATGATCAATTAGAAGCATCTAACTATAAGTTTAGAAATGATTTACCAAATGAGACCAAAATTAATCATTGGGCGATTTATGAAAAGAACTCTATTAGTGATTTATGTGTAGAAAATTTTAAACTTTCTTCTAATAATATGAATCCAATTTGTGCAACAACTAATTGGCAATCTTTTCCAATAGTTTCTCAAAACAATACTTTTTCATCAGAATGGGACATTACTCCAGAAAATCAAAATATCAATACAACAGTGACATTAGCAGATGGAAATCCAACAACTTGGTCTGAAAATGCTTGTATTGTTCGATTTAAAAATGGAAAAATTAGTGCTTTTAATGAAACTGGATATACGGATTTAAGAAATTTCAACGCGAATCAAACTTATAAAGTAAAATTGGAAGTTAATGTTTCTTCTAAAACTTATTCTATTTTTATCAACAATCAATTAGAAGCTTCTAATTATAAATTTAGAAATGATTTACCAAATGAAACCAAAATTGATCATTGGGCGATTTATGAAAAAAACAGTTCAAATTCTTTATGTGTAGAAAATGTAAATATTAATTAAAACTTATTTGAGAGATTTCAACACATGAAATCTCTCAAACTTTTATCATATAATTAATATTTTGAAAATGAAGTGATAAAAATTATTCCTTAATTTAATGTTGAATTTCATTTTAAATTAAATTCTTATGAAAACACTTAAACATCAAATAGAAATTAAAGGAAATATTGAAACTGTTTTTGAGAAAATTACAACAGTTGATGGTTTTAAATCTTGGTGGACAGATGATGTAAGTTATTCTTTGGAAGACAAACTTTTTATTTTTGGATTCAATAATCATTTGGTCGTTTTCGAAATGAGAATGATTGAAAAAATTGAAAATACAATTGTAAAATATAAATGTGTTGGTGAAAATCCGGAATGGACAGACACGTATCTTTATTTTAAATTAAAGACAATCGAAGACGGAAAAACTTTGGTCAGATTTGAGCATACAAATTGGAAAGACGGAAGTCCAAGTGTTGCAAAATGCAATACAGATTGGGGACATTTAATGTATTTTTTAAAAGATGCTGTAGAGAAAAACATCTCAAATCCGTTTATGTCTTAATTTATAATTGTTGAAAATATTTTCTCGCATTTTCAATGATTTCTTTATTTTCTGGATAAATTGGATTGAATATAAAAAATTTCTCATAAGCTTTTTCAAAAACAGCTTCCACAGGTTTTGAAACCAAAAAATCTCGTAAAGCTTTATTTTCCCAATCAAATTCTTCATGCAATTTTTCTAATTCTTTAATTTCTGAGATTTCCGAATGCATTAATTCTACTTTATCTGGATAAGGTTGAAAACCATTTTCATCTTCTGAAGAATTATATTGTAATCGCTGAAAAGCATTTCCAAAAATCGAATCTTTTTGACCATAAACATCTCTTTCTAATTTTTTAAAAGTTAATGCTCCAGCACACATCGCACAAGATTCAATCGTAGAATATAAAGTCAGTTTTTCTAAATTATTTTTTTGTGTGCGAATAAAATAGCTTTCAATTGTAACCATTTCAGCATGTTTTGTTCTATTTCCTAAAACGAATTCACTATCCAATCCGTGAGAAACTATTTTTCCATTTTCATCAACTAAAATTGCTCCAATATTTGCTCCTCTTTTATTTATTGCTTCTTTTTGCCAAAACTTATATGTCATTGCCATAGACATCAACATAAAAAATTGATCTAGTTCTTCTTGTTCTGGACTAATTTGATTTTCTTCTTTAATTTCTTGTGCAAGAATTGAAGAATTTATCAAAATTAAAAAACTCAAAATCAATAATTTTAATTTAGTATTCATCACAAAATAATTTAGAATTACTCTTTTAAAATTACTGATTTTCAAAAATTTATTTTCTTAAAAAAAGGTTTAAAAATTAAACTTTCAAATATTTATTTTTAATTCTTTGGCCATTTCAAAGCTTGAAAAATAATTATTCCAAAAACAACAACTTCCACAATATTAAACAACACAAAGAAATATTGCCATTCATTTTTGATACTCGTAAAAATAATCAACAAAGAAATACAAGCATAAAAAGTTGCAACAATAATATTTAACCATTTACTAAAAATTGGTTTCAATAAAACGGAAAGGAATATCATTAAAATTGGAACGATTAATAAAATAGAAAATGTAATTAAAACATTTGGAGTTGTTGGGCCAATTGGACTTTTTTGTGCAATGAAACTTTCTATTTTTCCAGGAACCATCAAACGAAAATAATCAGCATAAATGTATAAAAACATTAAAGCTGACCATAAAATTCCTAATTTAACTTTTACATTTATTTTAAAATCATTTAAAACAGCTACTTTTTCTTTATTATTCATATATATTATTTTATTTAGTTAAACAATACAACGATTTACATTGAAATTTGTAACATTTACATCTTTTTAATTTTATCAAGAATCAAATCTCTCTATTTCTTTTTTAACTTTAAATTCTAATATTTTTTTAAAATGAAACATAAAACAATTCACATAGAAAAAACTTTTGACACTTCTATAGAGAATGTGTGGAAAGCTATTACAGATAAAGAATTAATGAAAAAATGGTATTTTGATATTCCTGATTTTAAGTTAGAAGTTGGTTGCAAATTTCAGTTTGAAGGACAGAAAGATGGTGTAAAGTATCTTCATCTTTGTGAAATTTTAGAAATGATTCCACTGAAAAAATTAATGTATTCATGGAAATATAAAAATTATAAAGGAATCACTTTTTTGACTTTTGGATTAATTCAAAAAAACGAAAAAACTATTTTAAAATTAACACATAAAGGATTAGAAACTATTGCAAAAGAAAATCCAGATTTTGCTCCAGAAAATTTTATTCAAGGTTGGAATTATATCATAAATGAATCGCTTTCAAATTTTTTAAAAACGGAGTTTTAATCTATTTTCGTAATCGAAATTGTTTTAATTCCGAATTAAAATAAATCAAATCAGAAGAAAAAAGCTTTTCTAAATCATTTCTTTCAATACAATTTTCTGTTGTATCAGCGATAAATTCATCAGGAGTAAAAAGCCATAAAATATCCGAAAGTTCCATTGCTAAATGCACTTCATGTGTAGAAATTAAAACTGTTTTATTAGTGGTTTCTACGATTGTTTTTAACAATTGAAATGTTTCTATTTTATGATGAATATCCAAATGCGCAGTTGGTTCATCCAAAATAATAATATCTGTATCTTGTGCAATTGCTCTGGCAATCATTACTTTTTGCAATTGACCATCACTCAATTGATAATATTTTTTATCAGCTAAATCAGAAATCGATGTAATTTCCAACGCATTTTTTACAATTTTAATATCTTTTTCATGAAGTTTACCAACCCAATTTGTATAAGGTTGTCTTCCTAAAGCGATTAATTCAAAAACAGAAAGATTACTTGGGGGTAAATGATCTGTCAAAACCAAGCCAACAATTTTCGCTAAATCTTGTGCAGAAATTTCTTCTAAAGATTGATTTTTTAAAAATATTTCTCCAGAAATTGCAGGTTGAATTTTAGAAATCGTTCGCAATAAAGTTGATTTTCCAATTCCATTTTTACCTAATAAGGAAACCATTTTTCCTTTAGGTAAATTCAAATTCAAACCTTCTCTTATGATTGTTTTTTTCTTTTTTTCAGAATATCCAATCGTAAGATTTTTACATTGCAACACGTTATGTAATTCTTCGTTTTTCAAAATTAATAACTGATTTTACGTTTTCTTGTTAAAAGCCAAATTACAATTGGCGCACCAAAAATTGAAGTAATTGCATTAATTGGTAATACATTTTCACTAGTTGGAAGTTGTGCAATTGTATCACAAAATAACATCAAAATTGCTCCAGAAAGTGCAACAGCAGGAATTAAAGTTTTATGATTTGATGTATGATATAAAAGTTTTGTCAAATGTGGAACAGCCAAACCTATAAAAGCAATCGGACCAGAAAAAGCTGTGATAACTCCAGTTAAAACACATGTAATAATAATCGTAATATTTCGAGTTTTACGAATATTTGTTCCTAAGCTTTTCGCATAATTTTCACCTAGAAGTAAACTATTTAAAGGTTTAATAATTAAAAAACAAAGGGAAATTCCGATACAATAAACCAACGCAAAAACACCTAATTCTTGCCAAGTTAAATTTCCTAAACTACCAAAACTCCAAAATAAAAACTGTTGTAACTGTTCAGCCGAACTAAAAAAAGATAAAATATTAATAATCGCGCTTGTCAAACTTCCAAACATCAATCCAATAATTAAAATGGACATGGTGTTTTTGATTTTTGCAGCAGTAAACATAATTGCAGCTAAAACCAATAAGGCTCCAAAACTAGATGCAATTGCCAAACTCCAATTAGAAAGTAAAATAGTTCCAAATAAACCACCAAAAAAACTGCTTCCTAAAATTAATAATGCAACACCTAAACTTGCTCCAGAACTAATTCCAAGAACAAAAGGTCCAGCAAGTGGATTTCTAAAAAGTGTTTGCATTAAAAGTCCACTAATTCCCAAACCAGAACCGACCAAAACTGCGGTAATTGCTTTTGGAACACGATAATTCGTTACAATATAATTCCATGAACTTTTACTACTTTCCTCTCCTATTAGAATTTGTAAAACTTCTTTCAAAGGAATAGTAACAGAACCTACGCTGATATTTAATAAAAGTGCAAAAATTAGTAGTAAACTAATCCAAATAAAAGTGATTTTATATGATTTTACTGCGTACAAGTTTTAGAGTTTAATTTTTGCAAATTTAGTGTTTTCTAAATGAATTTAATTTTTATTTAAATGAATTAAAAAGAACTATGAATTTCTTTTCATTTCATGTTGAAATAAAACATTTTAAATGGTTAATATTAATAATTTCACCTATTATTCTATCATTTTTCTATCCAAGAAAGTTATTGACATATACTAAAAATAGAATAAAATATCCCGAAAATTTTATTTCGTATTAATTAAAATCTTAAAGGGTTTATTATTAAAATTTGATATAAAAACTATTTCACTTCTTTTGATTTTTGAATTTAACTCACTTGCTTGCATTGTAATTTTTCTATCAATAGAAACTATTTCATTTTTAGTTTCAATTTTTAACCAATTTTTCTCATAAACAATATAATATGCTCCATCAATCTCGAAAAAAACTTTTTCATTTCCTTCTGCTGCTTTTCTTATTCGATTTTCTAAAGATTTTATTTTTTTCAAAGCGTTAAATTTACTTACTACATTTCTATAAGAATTATCTTCACTTATTTCCAGATTTGTAAAAACTATTTTTTCTTTAAAATTCTTTTTATTCAAACCAGAAATAAAACTTGCTTTTATATCTTTTCCGAAATTCCCCCAATTTTCTTTGAGCGTAATTGATTCGTAATTTTGTTTTTTAACAGAAAAATAAATTAAAAAATTCCCTTTAATTTCTTGTCTCAACTTCACTTTGAAATATCCTTTTTCATCAGTAATTCCAAGTAAATTTTCATTTTTATCAAAAATTTTCGCTCCTTTTAAAGGGGAAAAATTTTCTGTATCTACTATCAATCCGCCTATTACAACAATTCTAAAGTTTGTGTTTTTTTCTTGTGCTTTTGATGGAAAAAAATTTAAAACTAAAACACATAGAAAAATTAGATTATTCAATTTCATAATTATTTTTTTTAGATCATTGAATTTACTTTTTTTATTGAAATTCATAACTAAATCATTGAAAAAGTTTTACTTAAAAACGAATTCTCCATATTTTCCCTACCTTTAAGAAAACGACATTAAAAAATGGAAATTCATTGCGAAAATATTTCTTTGACTTTTCAAGAAAAGAAAATTTTTGAAGATTTAAATTTTACTATAAAATCAGGTGAAAATATTTGTATTGGTGGAGAATCTGGAAAAGGAAAATCTTCTCTACTGAAAATTATTGCTGGACAATTGAAACCAACTTCTGGACAAATTGTTTTTGATGCAATTCCATTAAATAAAAATTCCATCAAATCCATTCGAAATCAACTGATTTGGATACCACAAAATATCAACCTTCCAGTTTATAATGGAAAACAATTAATCGATTTAATGCAAATCAAAAAAAACACTGCTTTAGTAAAAAATTACCTCAACGATTTAGGTTTAGACAATACTTTTTTAACTAAAGATTTTTCAAAAATTAGTGGCGGACAAAAACAACGAATTATCATTTCAATTTGTTTGAGTTTAAATAAGGAAATTGTTTTGATGGACGAACCAACTTCTTCTTTAGATGAACATGCAATTGAATTATTAATTCAACTTATAAAAAAAATAAAGAATAAAATATTCATTTCTGCTTCACATAATGAAACTTGGCTACAAAGCGTTGACAAAATTATTCAATTATAAATCTTAATTATGGAACAAAAAATAATCGACCTTTCTTTTCTAGAATTATTAATAAGTATTGCAACTTTATTAATTCCATTTTTGTTTTTTTGGATTTATAAAATACGCTTGATAAAAAGTGTCATTATCAGTGTAATTCGAATGATTATCCAACTTACTTTAGTTGCAATTTATTTAGAATGGATTTTTGACAAAAACAACGCATGGATTAATTCTGCTTGGATTCTTGTAATGCTTTTGGTTAGTGTTTTCACCACTATTCGTCGTGCAGAATTACATTGGAAGAATTTTGCAATTCCCCTTTTTATCTCTGGATTTACAACAATTTTTATTATCGATGCTTTTTTCCTTGGCTATATTATTAAGTTAAAATATATTTTTGATGCGCAATATTTGATTCCAATTTCTGGAATGCTACTTGGAAATGCTTTGAATAATAATATTATCGGTTTAAATTCTTATTATAAAGGATTAAAAGAAAAAGAAGAATTATATCAATTTTTAATCACCAACACAGGAAATAAAAAACTTGCATTACAACCATTTTTAGAAACAGCAATTCGAAAAGCTTTAAATCCGATGATTGCTACAATTTCAGTTTTAGGTTTAATTTCTTTACCAGGAATGATGACAGGACAAATCCTTGGAGGTGTTGATCCTTCAATTGCGATTAAATATCAATTTTTAATTATGATTGCAATTTTTGTTGGTTGTACAATGAACTTATTTTTAAGTATCATTCTTGCAAATAAAAATGCTTTTGATTCCTATGATAATTTCAAATCAGATGAAATTGTAAAGGAAATTAATTAATTTTTTTCTAAATCTTCTTTATTAAAAATATAAGCCATTATTTTCTTGAATTGTAAAATATCCTTTTCGTATTAAATCATTTGTTCTAAACATTTTTTTATTAAACTCATAAAATTTAATATGAACTATGAGAATATAAAAAATCGCTTAAGCATTTTAACTCAAGCGATTTTGAAAATTTTATACAGTTTCGATAGTATATCCTTTTACTTCAGCTCCATCAAATCGATTTAATAAGAAAGGAGTAATATCTAATTCTGGTTCTCTATCATGAACAATATCATTGATCATTTTAGACGTAATCGCAGAAGTTAGAATTCCAGTTCTAAAATGTCCACAAGCATTGATATAACCATCTACATTACTTACTTTTCCTAAAATTGGAACTTCATCAGGTGTTCCAGGACGTAAACCAGTCCAAGAACGTTTACAGTTCATATTTTTCAAAATTGGGAAAGCTTTTACAGCTCCTTCCGCTAATCCTTTTAATTGTCCGAAACTATTTGTAACATCAAACCCTTTATCTTCTGTTGTACTTCCAATTAATATTTCTCCATTGTCTTTTTGAGCAATATAACAATCACTCGTACTAAAACATGACGTTAATATTTTTGGCATTTTCTCCGTTAATAAAATTTGACCTTTTACTGGTGTGATCGGTAAAGAAACATCTACCATTTCACCAATTTGTTTCGCCCAAGCTCCAGCAGAATTAATCACTGTATTACAAGCAATATTTCCTCTACTTGTTTTCACTCCAACAACTTTTCCACCTTCAGTTACGATATCTTTAACCTCAGCATGAATAATTTCAACACCTTGAACTCTTGCAGCTTCTCTAAAAGAATTCATTAATAAATAAGGATTTACCTGATCATCTTTTAAGAATGTCAAAGCTCCAGTTGCATTTTTATTTGCGTAAGGCTCTTCTTTCAATAATTCTTCACGATCCATCCAAGCCATTTGATCTTTTAAATGTGGAATAGAATCATAAATATTTTGAGCATATGCTTTATCATCATCATCATACATCATAAATTTTAAACCAGTTTTTTCTAATTTAAAATCTACACCTCCAATATCTTTTAATTCTTCTGCAAGTTGTGGAAACATTTCATTACTTCTTAAACAGAAATCAAAAAAGAATGGTGGTAATTGATGCGGACGTTGCACTTCAATTTGTCCTCCTTGCGCTTCTTGTCTTTGTTTAGAAAGTGTTTTAAAGAAAATAACTCCACATCCTAAACCTACAGATTCACCAATTGCCCACAAACCACCAGCTGAAGCTTGTGTTGCATTTCCTGGTTTTTTTATATCTACAATCGCTATAGATAAACTTTTATCTTTACTTAATTCATAAGCGATAGCTGTTCCTACAACACCACCACCTATTATTACGATATCTTTATTACTATTTTTCATGATGTTAAAATTCTTGGTTGTCAACAATCGACTCAAATGCTATTGGTGCTAATGGGAAACGTGGTTTTAATCCCATCACATCCTCTTCTTTCTTATGGTTTTTGTGTGCTAAATATTCTCTACAGAAACTTCCACACATTTTCCCTTGACAATCTCCCATACCAACTCTGGTATTAATTTTCAAGTCAGGCATCTCTTCTACACCTGCTTCAATAGCACGATCAATTTCTGATCTTTTGATATTTTCACATCTACAAATAATTGTATCTTCTTCAGGTAGTGACAAAAGCCCTTCTTTTAAGCCAGAAAAATCATGAAAACTGTGTTGGAATTTTTTATAACGTTGTGCTTCTTTGATTAAAGGAGCAGCAATTTGTGTCGCTTCACTTTCTGTAATAACTCTTGTATCGATAAGATATCCTAAAGCCGCTAATCGACCTTCTAGCATTGCTACATCCGCCCCGTAAACGCCACTATTATCTCCAGCACTATAAACTCCTTCAATGGTAGTTCTTTGCCATTTATCCACTTGTGGGAATGATCCTCCTAAGTGTTTATCAAATGAATTTTCACATTGAAGTAAATCTGTAAATTGAATTCTTGGAACATATCCATATTGAATTCCAATACAATCCACTTCTAATTCAAATGATTTTTCTTTGTTTGGATACCATTTATCATCCACAGGAGCAACAACTACTTTTTGTACTTGACCATCTCCTGAAGCTGAAACAACTCCATGTCCATAATACATTGGAATATTATGTTTCTTTAAATAGTTTACATAATCAACACCTTCTTTTAAAAGGCTTTTATTAGCAATCATATTAAACGCTTTCGAAACAAGTTGTTTTCTTTTTCCAGCTTCCACAACAGCTACAACATCAACTCCAGACATGTGCAATTGCTTTGCAGCAACTAATAATAAAGGACCTGTTCCAATTAAAGCAGCTTTATGTCCTGGCTTTACAGTTCCACATTTTACTTGTAATTGCAAACCTCCAACGCTCATAATTCCTGGTAAAGTCCATCCAGGGAAAGGTTGCGCTCTTTCATAACATCCTGTACTTACAATAAGTGACGTATCTGAAATTTTTCTGAAAACTCCATCTTGAGCTATTCCAATTTCATTTGTAAGTGGAAAAACTCCTAATACTTCTGTATTCATAGACAAAGTAATATCTGATTTATGGTTTTCAAATTGATCAAATAATTTCTTTGCTTTAATGAATGTTGTCTCGTCTTTTAAAGGATGATTTTTTAAACCTTTTTCTGGTTGTTTAAAAATCGCTCCTCCAATTTTTGGGTTTTCGTCATAAATTGTAGACTTTATACCATACTCAGCTAATTGAATTGCAGCTGATAATCCAGCTGGACCAGCTCCAATGATACTTATTGTTTTGTTAGTTTCCATGATACCTTTTCTAATTATTTTTTATATTTTCTAAAAATTGAGCTTCCACAATATCTTCAGTGTTCTTCTGGGTATCAATCTTCATCCCTTCTTTCACGATTGTTTTACAAGCTCTTCGTTTTAGATTATTAATCGAAACGGTACAACAAAAACAAATTCCCATACCACAATAAGCTCCTGCTACTTGCTGATGGTCATTCTTAGATATCTGAATCTTATCATGCGCTTCTAATACGCTTAATACAGACTCGCCTTCATACGCTTTACATGGAATATTATCAATTTCAACATGTACAACGTTCGACTCAGGTGTGAATACATCATTCACCCGAGTTAAAGTGTCATTTGTGTTTTTAGTTTGCATATAATTGATTTTATTATTTTCTATAAATCATTGGGATTGATTCAAAATAATAGCTATGTAATCATGCAAAATTGACATTCTGACTAATTAATATTTTTTTATCGGTAACTAAATCTACTATTAAAGTCTTATATTAACAAACATTTTTCATAATATTTCAATTTTTTAATACTAAATTTACATACTTTTCACTTAGACAGTTTACATAAAGAAACCTTACAAAACTTTTATTAAAAAATAGAAAACTTCATAATTCGATGATTTTATTAGCAATTTCTACAACTAAATATTTATACTTTTTTAGCATTATATTTTATGAATAATCGAATTATAACCCGATATTTTAACAAATATTAACTTTTCCACTTTCAGATATTAACCTAAAAAATAGCTTTTAAAAAAATTACATTTTCTTTCTATTTTTAATTATTTCCTTTATTTATTTTATCAGTTGAAACAGTAAAATCTACTTAAAATAAAATGGCACGATTAATTTAAATTTCTAAATTTGCTACCTATTAAAACTGAAAAAATGAGCGAAATTATAGATTTAAGTCAAGAGATTTTTGAGGGGATGCCCGTATACAAAAGTTTACCACAAGTGAAAATGACTGTTCATAATACACATGAAGAATGGGATGGAATTGAGAACCCAACAACACAAACTCCAAGTGTGTATAAAATGGAAATGGGAGAACATACAGGAACACATGTGGATGCAATTAATCACATGGCGAAAGAATACGAATCGCAATCAATTGATACAATGCCTCTTTCCATGTTTTATACAGAAGGAATTTGTTTAGATTTTTCACATAAAGGATTAAAAGAATTAATTACAAGTGAAGAATTAAAAGAAGCTTGTAAAAAAGACAATTTAGAAATCAAAAAAGGAGATACTGTTTTAATTTGTACAGATCATTATCGAAAACATTTTAATACAGAAAATTGGGGAAATGGACCAGGAATTACTGCTGAAGCAGCTCGTTGGCTTGGTGAGCAAGAAATAGCTGCTTTTGGTGTAGAAACAATGTCGCCTGGAGTTCCGAAAGTTTCAAATAAAGAAGTACATCATATTTGTGGAGAATTGAATTTCACACATTATGAAAACATGATAAATTTATACAAATTAGTTGGTCGAGGAAGATTTCGTTTTATTGGATTACCATTAAAAATTCGTGGAGGAACTGGTTCACCTGTAAGAGCTGTTGCTGTTTTTGAATAAAAAAATGAAAATCTGATTATTTTATTTTCTATCTTCTATCTTTGAAACATATATACAATTTTATTCTCAAATTAAATGGACAAAATTTTTAAAAGAAATCCTTTGTACACTGTTTTATTTTCAATTGCAGCTATTGTTTTTATTGGAATTTCCTATAATGAATATATTTCAACAAATAAAGTTTTTGGAATTAGTTCTTTTGTTGCAATAGTTTTAATTTTTAATATTCTTTGGTCAATTGCCACTCCTTTTGTAAAGATAACTTCTGAGAAAATTTACTTTAAAATTGGAATTATCAATTCTAGAACTTTTAATTTAAACGAAATTGCTTCTGTAGAATTTCCAAATGAAAAAAATGTAGTTATTTCTAGAAAAAATGGTTCTGTTTATAAAATAAATATTCAAACTTTAAAAAAAGAGGATCGAACAAAACTAAAAGAAGAACTTTTGAAGAGGTTTTAATCTTATATAAAAAGCTCTCTTAATCTATTTAAATTAAGAGAGTTTTTAAATCTATTTTCTGTAAATTATTCTTTTAGAATTTTAAATGATTGTTCTTTAATTTTTAAAATATAATTTCCTTTTTCTAATTTTGAAACATCTATTATATTCTTTTTTATTTGAATCAATTCTGATAATTCTTGACCAATTATATTAAACACTTTCACTTCTTCTTTCTTAAATTCTAATCCTTTAATTAGCAAGTAATCGTTTACTGGATTTGGCGAAACTGAAAAAACATTGGTTTTATTTTCTTCAACAGAAATAATGGAAATATATTCTAAAGCACCAATATCTGGATTTTCATCTCTTTCTTCACCATTAAAATCTGTCGTTTGTAAACTGTTTTGAGAACCATTATTAATTGCAGAAGAATTCGTTTGTAAATTAAAATCACCATTTTCTGCATCTACAAAAAGTGGATTTATTTCTTCCCAACCTTCACTGATGGTAGTTTGACTTGTATTTTTAATCACATTTTCTAAACCTGAATTATTAAATATAATATTTGCTTCAAAAGTTACATTTTGAACAGGTTCTGCTAAAATTCCTAAAGCCCATTTATTTTCTTTTGCGTAAGAAATATTATTTAAAATCTGCACATTTGTAGAAGCATTTATACCAATTCCTCCAGCTAAACCATGATTAGTTTCTCCATTATCATAAACTGTATTATGTTCTATTATGACATCGTTTGTTAAATGACAAACAATTCCACTTGCTCCATTTTTATAAGAAAGATTATTAGCAATCAACATTTTTCCATGCGAATATGTATCTTCATTTCTAGTTAAAAAAATCCCAGTTCCTTCATCAATTACAAAATGAACAAAAGATTTTGAAGGACTCCAAGAAATCAGTCTATTTTCATTTTCATACACTTTATTTTCTGTGATTTTAATTTTAATTCCATCAAAAGTATCATTTTCAGGATTCACAATAGATTCTGCAACTGTAATCGCACCAACACCCAAAGAAGTCCAATAAGTATTATGATAAACAATATTTCTAGAAACTGTTACATAATCACTTTGCTGCACACGAATTGCAGCAGAAGGCACATTTCTAACTGTATTTTCTAAAAACTCAATATGATGCGATTTATTCGCAACTAATGCTCTTCCATTAAATTTTGCAGGTCGAATTGCTACAGGAGTTGCAGGTTTATTTATTGTAGTTCCAATAATAGATGAATCATTTAAATCAATTCCCATTTCCTGTTTTAAATCGTGAATAGCACCATCCGCATCTTTATACAAACCCCAAGCATCTTCTGCTTCTTGTTGGATAATTTCATCTGCAACGCCTTCAAAAATAAATCCGATAATTTTCAAATAAGAAGCATTTTTAATTAAAAACCCATAATTCCCGTCAAATTTGATAATTACTTCCTCTTCTTCATAAGGTGTAAAAGTGATATAATTTCCTTCTGTTCCATTAGATTGAATAAAAGCAACCGTTTCTCCTTCCCAAAAATCTGCATCACCGAAATCTTCATTTGTATAAACTCCTCCTCTTACATAAACAAAATCACCTGGCGATGCTTGCGTAGATGCATATTTAATTGTTTTAAAAGGATTATTGATAGAACCATCATTAGAATCACTTCCAGAATTGGAAACAAACAGATTCGTTTGTGCATAATTTGTTAAACACAAAAAGAATAAAAACAGAAATAAATTATTTTTTTTAAAGAACCTCATCATCATTTCATAAAATTTTTAATAATAATTAAACAAAGGGCATAATTAAAGATAATTTTTAATCTTTTCAAGTCCTAGAATTAATTATTTCAAACATAAATTGCTATTTTTACTTTTCATTTAAATCTTCCAAAGCATTATGAACAAAGCGATTTTTGAACAAGAATATAAAATTCGAAGCATAAATATCAATACAAATAAGAAATTAGGATTATTTGGTTTGTTAGGAATTTTACAAGATACCGCTTCAGAACATGCTCATCAATTGAATTTTGGCTATGAAACCATGAGAGAAATGGGATGTTTTTGGGTTTTGGTTCGTCAAAAATTGAAAATGAAAACTTGGCCAAAATGGCATGATATTGTTACGATAAAAACATGGACAATTCCTACAAAAGGTTTATATGCAATTCGTGAATTTGAGATTTATTTAGAAAAAGAGAAAATTGGAGAATGTTCTACAACTTGGATGATTTTAGATGATGAAAATCGAAAACCAATTGAAATTAATTCTGTAAAAAGTTATTTCACACCAAGAACCGATTATCATTTGGATTTTTATGCTGATAAAATAAAAATTCCTAATGATATGGAAGCGCAAAAAACTATTGAAGTTATGATAAGCGATTTGGATGCAAATCAACATGTAAATAATATAAAATATGCACAATGGATTTTAGATTCCATTCCTTTTTCTTATTATAAAACACATTCGATTGCAGAATATGAGGTTAATTTTATGAGCGAAACTTTCTTGGGAGATTCAATTGTTTGCTCTAGTAACCTTCATAATTTCAATGACGATGAAGTGATTTTTTCAGGTAAAAATGAAAAAACTTCTAAAATTGCTTTTATTTCAAAAATTAAAACACATGAAAAAATATAAAACCTCTTTCATCATTTCTATTCTTCTAACTTGTTTAATTTTCAGTTTTATTTCTTTTGATTTTCATACAGCAATAATACCAGGATATCGTTTTTCAATTCATCCATTTTCTTTTTTTTCTATAATTATTTTTGGAATTTTATTTTTAGTATTATTCATTTTCAGTCAATTATTTTTCAGATTATTAAATTTCTTTAAAAAATAAAAGGCTGTATTTCTACAGCCTCTTTCGATAAATTATAATAAATCCAAAAATATTATTATTTAATATATTTTTTACTCATAGAACTTTCTAAAGTTTTTAAGAATGCTACCAATGCTTTTCTTTCTTCTTTTGTTAAGTTTAATGGTTTTAATAAATGACTTTTTTTAGGAAATAATGTATCATTCATTTGATGTGCTTTTCGCTTTGGAGTTGGCATTCCTGCATTATATAAATTGATAATTCCATCTAAATTCGTGAATAATCCATTGTGCATCCAAGGTCCAGTCGCTGTAACTTCTCTTAAAGAAGGTGTTCTAAATTTCCCTACATCTTCTGTTTCTTTTGTCACATTATATCTTCCTAAATCTTCAAATTTTCTTCCATAATAAGTTAAACCGATATTATGAAAATCATTATCTGAAAAATAAGGTCCGTTATGACAATTCATACATTGTGCTTTGGTTCTATAAATATGTAAACCTAGGACTTCTTCATCAGAATAAACTTTCGAATTTCCTTCGATAAATTTGTCAAATTTTGTTCTACCACTGATTACGGTTCTTTCAAAAGTTGCAATTGCTAAAGCAATTTTCTCAAAAGTTATTTCTTCAGTTCCAAAAACTTTTTTAAACTCCTCTTTATATTCTGGAAGTTTTGAAATTCGTTCCATCGCAACCTCTTGTGGTGTATTCATTTCTAAAGGATCTTCCACAGGAAAATGAATTTGATCTTCGATATCTGCTGCTCTTCCATCCCAAAACATTTTGTCCGCATATGCGATATTCATAATCGTTTGTGCATTACGTTTTCCTTCCTTTCGAACGTCTCCATTTGAAAAACGCTTTCCGTCTCCCCAACCTAATTGTGGTTCATGACAAGAAGCACAAGCAATTTGCCCAGAAACAGATAATTTAGGATCAAAAAATAATTTCTTTCCTAAAATTGCTTTTTCCATAGAAAACGGATTGTTCTCTGGAAATTTCACTTTTGGTAATTTTCCTATTTCTTTAAAATGAGCTACAGAACTATCTACAGTTGCTTTTGGCCAAGATGTAATATCTCCACTACTGTATACTTTTCGTAATTCATCAATACTATGATATTCAGGTTCTTTTTCCGATTTTTTGGTAAATGCAAAAATTGCAATTATCGAAATGAATCCCAATAATAAAAATATCTTCTTCTGCATGTTCTAATAATTTAAAGTAATTCCTCCGTTAATAAATAAGTTATTATTGTTAGTAGCAGTATTTTCTCCATATTTCGTTTCTTCATCAATGATTAAAACATTTGAAATAGAAGAGAAAATTTGTAATGTTTTTTTGTTTTCTAATTTGATTTTATAAGTTAAATCAATTCCCAATTTTAACTTTGAACTTGCATCAAAATTTTGATCAGGAAGTACAACATTTTCTATAAAGTCATTTAAATTATTCGGAACTAAAAGAGTTTCTTCAATTGGTTGATAAAAAGTTCCATGCAATCCAATATTTCCAATCGTCTTTTCAGTGAATTGAAAATCTTTATCTCCTGAAATAATAAAAGAAATCGCATCTATTTTCTTATGAACTTGTGCTAAAAAATCACTTGCTTTAAAAGTATTGTAAACAAATCCTGTTTTTAGATGGTATTTTGCAATTGCTTTTTCTTCTTTTAAAATTTCTCCAAATAGCGAAAACTTCTGTGCTTCTTGCTTAAAATTCTGTCCATTTGGTGAAACAAAACTATAATTATCACCAGTAGAAGTTTGAAAATCTGTTGTAATAGTATATTTTTTAGCATCTTTTTGTGTAAAAAACATCGCATTATATTTATGTGAAATCACACGATATTGGACAAGTCTCTCACCTTCTCTGGTTTTATTATTTGTATTATGAAGATTTTCTAGATTCTTTTCATAATTATAAGAAATATTTATAAATCCATTTTCTAAAGCGTAATTATATCCAAATCCATATTTTTCATCATTTTGAATATAATAAACATTTTCGCCTGGATCTGAGCTATTTCCACCATCAGGACTTGGATCTTTTATCACTCTTCCATATCCGATTGAAAATAACAATACAGAAACTGGATCTGCTAAATCTTTATTTACATATGCGATATCAACTTCTTGTGTTTTCTTTCCTAAACCAAAATTACTGTATAATGTATGTTTTTGATATTGATAACCAAACTGAATGTTTCCTCCGTAGTTTAACAATTTGATTTCTGGTCTAGGATCAATTTTTCTAAAGAATTTTTCTGTGTTATAATATACTATTGCAGCAACAGAAAATTTTTGAAATATTTTTGTAGAAATTCCTCCTTTTAATCTATAATGCTGGTTTTCCCAATCTCCTTTTTTTGGACTAAAATAGTAATTTGGCGATAGTAACATTCGATTGTTTGATCTTTCCGAAGTTAAATTATAAGAAAGATTTTTCTCAAAAGATTTTTCAGCTACAATATCACCAAATAGTAAAATGTTGTTTTTGGTTTTGTAAATTCCGTTGGTATTAAAACCGACAATAGTAGTTTGTTCCGCAGTTTGCGTTCGTTTGAAATTTAATTTATCATACTTTGCAAAAATGCTTGTTTGGGTAAAATTTTGTAAAGGAAGCTCCTGAATAACCACTGGAGCTTCCCATAATTTTTGTTTAAAAACAATATAAAAAGGAGATTCATTTAGTAAAATAGAATCTTTTGGTTCATGTTGTGCAAAAACACCAGAACTAAATAACATTACAATAAATAACCAAATTATATTCGTTTTCATTTTGTATAAATTTTATTGTGCAAAACCTTTAGGAGTCGCAACGTTTAATGTTGTAAAATCGTTTTCAGAATTGTTTGTATCTTCTAAAACTACTCTTGAACCAATCGTTGTTTTTGTTTTTCTAATTACAGATTGCGAAGAGAATTTACCAAGTGGAACATGAATGTTTGAAGCATCTAATTCTGATGGTAATTTTTTAGGTGTACTTAAATCTTCTCTTGTAATATCAACTGCATCAATAATTACATTATTAGGAATTTGCATATAAGCAGGTTCTTTTGTTTCCGCTTCTTTAGGGGATCTAAATAAAGGGAAAGAAGCAACATCAGCATCTGTTCTGAAAATTGCAAAACCATCACGACCATTTGTATCAAAAACCATATCTTTTCCAGCTCTAAAATATGTCACTTCCATATCGGCAGCTCCTGTTTGAATATCTGAAGGATAATCATCTCCAATAAATACTTCAAAATCAGCTCCGCTTAAATCAACAGTTAATTCTGGACTTGTAATTTCTACAGTATTTCCGGCATTATCTGTATAATTTGCTTTATGATTTACAGCCGTTTGCGCAATTACAATACTTTCTCCTGGTTGAATTGGATATTGTTCGCCGTTTCCTGGAACTTTATATACAAAGTCCGCATAGATATAATCTGTGTTTGCTTCATTTCCTAGAGTCATTCCGATTGATTTTGACCAATCAAATTGTCCATTAGAAAGTGTATAATCTTTCACTGTCATCGAAGTATTCCCGAATAATTGAGCAATGTATAATCCATCTGCATAAATTACTTCATTAGAATTGTTATGAATTTCAATAAATTGATCACGAAAAGAAGCTCCATCAGCAACATGAGAACCAGCATAATAAATTTGCTTGATTAATAAATCTCCTACTTTTGCAGTTTTTAATTCTACAGCTGTTGTAGTTACATTTTCATTAATCACAACATTTCCTTGTGAAGCATTAAAATTTGTTTCATCTTGGTTAGAATCATATCCAAATGTTTGTTCAAATGTTTCTTTAGTAAAAGCAATAGAAGCTGTTAAACTATAAGTTCCTGGATTGATTTCTTCAAATAAAGCTATTCCCTGTGCATTACTTGTTACAGTATAAACTTGAGAAGAATTCGTTTCTGTTAAAGTCACAGAAACTCCTTCAGCTTGAATGTCTCCAAAACTTTCATTATAACTTAAATCAACTGTAAAATCAATTGGCTGCACAACATTTTGCCCACCAAAATCATCATCTTTACTACATCCTACAACAAAAAGAAGGATAACTAAATTAGATAGAAATAAGATTTTTTTCATTTGTATTTGGTATTTTTATATTTAAAATTGGTAACTTATTTTACTTCCAAAAGACAATTGTGTTAATTCAATATTATTTTTATCACCATCTTCATCAATATAAGTTGACTGTAAATTCAACACATTGTTTACATAAAAATCAAATCGGAATCCATTCAAGAAATCTTTTGAAATTCTCAAATGAAAATTGTGATAGATTTTCTTTAAATTATTTGCACTTGACGGTTTTGTATCAAAATCATCTGTTGGTCTAAAAATATCTCCATAAAGTGCTGTATTTGTTCTATCAGATTCAGGAATTTTAACTTCTTGTAAATCTTCATTTAAATACGCATGAGGATAAATATTTTTCCCTGAATTTTCTGTTTCGTCTATTAAGAAATGTTCTGAACGAAGTGAGACTAATAATCCTATTTTTGGTAAGTGATATGAAACATTCCCTCCCATTCGGAAAAGATTTGAAGTAGTCGTATTTCCATCAAAAACTCCCCAACGTTTTTTTGAATTTACAGGATTATTAAATTGTGTGCTTGTGATGTATTCTTTAGCATTACTTTTACTTTGTGTTTGAACGAAAGATCCATTCATTGAAAAATTTAAACCTAAAGAAGAAATCTTTTTAAAATTCATGATAAATTCAATTCCTTTATCATTTGACTCGTAACCATTAATTTGTCTCGAGCTTTGATAATAAGTATTCGTTGTTCCAGAAACAGAATATGTATAAGGAATTGTTGTTCTGTCCACTTCAACAGTTGGTAATTCAAAAGGAACAAAGAATGTTTGTGTTGTAAATCCGTCGTATAAATTATTGTAATAAGCAGTAATTCCAAGATTTGCAAAAGGAAATTTATAATCAAATCCTATTTCACTTCTAAAACTTTTTGAAGGTTTTAAGTTTAAATTATTACCTTCAATTACATCTGTATATAACAAAGAGAATAATTGTCCATTTGGCATTTGTTCAATTCCTGTAAAGTCATTTGAATTTGGTGTCAAATTTAAAATTCGGTCATAATATCTTGCTCCTGTATATAACATATTTAAAGAAGGTGCTTTTGAAGTATATCCAAATCCACCACGAATTTTCAATTTTCCTAATCGTAATGAAGAGTTAAATCTTGGTGATAATGTAGAAGCATTATTTTGCAAATCATAGCGCAAACCTGCTGTTAGATTTAAAATTGTTTTATTCCAAACTTTTGTAATATTATCTTGGAAATACAATCCATATTGAATATTCGCTTGTACATTTTCATTAAAATTAAAAGGTCTAAATCCTTTTCCACTTCCACTCCCATTAGTTCCGATTGAAAAAAGAGTATTATATGAATCTGGAGAAGCCAATCTTCCTTTTCCGATATTATCAGAATAACGAAATGAATTTCCTAACATCAAACGATGTTTCCATCCATTTTCTAAATTAAATGTTTTGTTCATGCTAAAATCAAAGAAAGCACTAATTGGTTTTCCGTCAATTTCAGAAATTTGTCTGTATTGTTTTGGTGAAAATTCTGGAATTGAAATTCCTGATTCTTTACTTACAGGAATAATATCCGAAGAATTATTGATAATTCTAGAATTATGAGAAAATTGCTCTGCATAACTGAAATTAGCATTTAAAGAAATATTATCAATCAATCTATTATTTACAAACCATCTTAAATTATTGGAAATAGAAATTCCTTTTGAATCATTACTAATCAGTTTTTCATATACATCATCTGGATCTGTTTCTGCTTTATCCTCTTTAAAACTATAGTTTAATTTTAATGTATTTAAAAGCGATTTTTTACGATTTGCTGTACTCCAAACCAAACCAAAATTATAGCGATTAAATTTATTCAAACGATCTCTTGGATCTGTATTGGAATTTAAATAATTCACATTTACATTTAAATGCCCAATTCTTTCATTTATTAAAAAACCTTTTGAAAAATCATATTGTGTGGTTCCATCTCTTAAAGAAACAGACATTCTATATGGTGTTTTTCCCGCCTTTGTTTCAATCTTTACAATTCCAGAAGTTAAATCTCCATATTTTACTGAAGGAACTCCTTGAATTACTTCAATTTTTTCAATTGTTGAAGTTGGAATTTCTCTTAAATCAACACCATAATTAGCATTGGTTGAAGAATTATTATTCACTAAAAATCCTGCATATCTAGTTTGAAAAACCTCAGAACTATTTGGTGCATAAGATTGTAAATTTTCATTGTTTGAAATAGGAATATCATCAACAATTATCGCTGTTCCAAAAGCTTTATTGCCATAAGCATCACTGTCAATACTATCATCTATATTCGCAGTTCGAAAAACAATATTTTTAAATCCATTTAATTCTAAATTTGAAACGGATTGTCCTGGTAATTGTTCTAAAACTTCATCTAAAGAAAACGCCTGTACTTGTGCAATTGCTTCTTTTCGTAATGTAACTTCTGAGTATTTTTTATGACTTGCTTGAATATTTACAACATTTAAACGAAGTGTATTTTCTTTTAAAACAACAATTACAGGTTCTTTAATTGTAGCAATATTATAAGTAATTGTTTGTGCTTTTTTTCCAATATAAGAATATGTAATTTGGAAAGTTTTTACATTTTTTGGAATCGTTAAGACAAAACTTCCATCCTCTTTTGAATTTGTCCAAGCATTTGATGATTCGTTGTAAATATATACTGAAGACAATCCTTCTTTTGCTTCATTATATACAAATCCTTTAAAAGTAGTTTGACTAAAAACGATAGTCGAAACTAACATAAAAATACTATAGATTAAAAATTTTGGCACGCTTATATCTTGTTTTACAAGGCGCAAATCTAATTTAAATACAATCTAAATAAAAATAATTTAACAATTTTATTTAGAAGCTTTCTTAATAATATTTTTAAAAATATGTAAAAGAATGTATTTTTAGCTGAGATTAAAACAATAAAAGAGCTATTTATCTTAATATATCTCAGTTTAAAGTATCATAAATTTTATTTATTAAAAAAGTGAAAAAATCTATTTAACAATTTTATGAGAATTTTAAAACTTTCTCTAAAAGAAAATTCAAAACCTAACATGCTATTTCTTAACAATTTAAACTTTACATAATAATATGATTATTATTTTATTTTTTACATATTATTTTTCTTAATTTTTTTAATTATTTATCTTATTTTTATAAATACAAAAAACAAAATTTAAACATTTAAATAATAAAATCTAAAAAATTAACCTAATGAAAGAAGAGACGATTGATTCTTTTATACAATTTGCAGATGCACAGGCAAAGGAGAATTTAAAAAAAGTCGATTTAGAATTATACAACTTCTTATTACACGCAGCAGAAGAATTAGTAAAATTATCCGAATTTGAAAAAGAAAAAATCATCGCAATTTTAGAGAAAGTAAACGAAAAATCTAATAGCGTTCAAGATTCTAAAAAAATTACTGAAATCTATTTTTACGAAGGAGAATTCAGCAGAACTTCCAGAAATGTACAGCAAACTATTTTATATCTAACCAGTTTTTTCTTTAAAATTTTCATACATGACGATTTACTTTTATTGGAAGAATTAATTCTAAAAAACAAAGAACATAAAGGAAATCTGGCTCTAGAATTATATTTAAAAATTGGAAAAGACGAACCACACAACAAACGTGTTTTATATTTTATAAAAGAAAATTTAGATTACTTAACCGAAAATCAAATCAATCAGTCAATTTATACTTTTGTGCAAGAATATGAGAAAAATGAAATCATTGAAAAAATAATTATTGAAAGCGGTATTTTTGAGGAAAAAGAAGAAGAAAAGAAAAAAAGACCGTGGTGGAAATTTTGGTAAAAAAATGTTTTATTCATTTCATTTTTTCTTGATAAAAAAACAAACTAAAACATTAAAAGTCGGAGAATATTCTGACTTTTTCTGTTTTTCAATAAATCTAATTCTTTTAAAAAACAAACATATTTTTCCGTAAATTTATATAAAACACTGATTATCAATTAAAATAAATTTACAATGAAAGAAAAATCTGTACATGAAAATCAACAAATTAGAGATGTAGTTTTAATTGGTGGAGGAATCATGAGTGCAACTTTAGGTACATTTCTAAAACTTTTAGAACCAACTTGGAATATTGAAATTTTCGAACGTTTAGAAGATGTTGCTTTAGAAAGTTCGGATGCTTGGAATAATGCAGGAACAGGTCATTCTGGACTTTGTGAATTAAATTATACTCCAGAAAAAGAAGATGGAACTATTGATATTTCCAAAGCAATTGCAGTTGCAGAAAAATTTGAAGTTTCGAAACAGTTTTGGTCTTATTTAGTTAAAAATAAATGGATTTCTACTCCATCAGATTTTATAAATAGTAATCCTCATATGAGTTTTGTTTGGGGAACAGATAATTCAGAGTTTTTGAAAAAGCGATTTGAAACCATGAAACAAAATTGTTTGTTTGAAAATATGATCTTTTCAGAAGATAAAAAACAACTGGAAAAATGGTTTCCTTTAATTATGAATGGAAGACAAAATGGTGTAAAAGTCGCTGCTACAAAAAATGAAATTGGTACAGATGTAAATTTTGGAAGTTTGACGCGAAAACTTGTAAATCATTTGGTAAATAATGATGGTGTTGAACTTTCTTTAAAACATGAAGTTTTGCATTTACATCAGCACAAAGACGGGCTTTGGGAAGTGGATGCAAGAAATCTTGAAAATAGAACACATAAAAAAGTTTTAGCAAAATTTGTATTTATTGGAGCTGGAGGTGGTGCTTTACCACTTTTGGAAAAATCACATATCAATGAAGGAAAAGGTTTTGGTGGTTTCCCTGTGAGTGGTGAATGGTTGCGTTGTACAAATAAAGAAGTGATTCAAAAACATCATGCAAAAGTCTACGGTTTGGCTTCTGTTGGCTCTCCTCCTATGTCTGTTCCACATTTAGATACTAGAATAATTGATGGTGAAAAAGCTTTACTTTTTGGTCCTTATGCAGGTTTTAGCACAAAATTCTTGAAAAAAGGTTCGTTTTGGGATTTGCCTTCTTCTATTCAATTTGATAATATCATGTCGATTATTGGAGCTGGTTTACATAATGTTGCTTTGACAGAATATTTAATTAAACAAGTTCGACAAACTCCAGAAGATCGTTTTAAAGCTTTGTTGGAATATGTTCCTGAAGCAAAAATGGAAGATTGGGAGTTGGTAATGGCTGGACAACGTGTACAAATTATTAAA
Organism: Aureivirga marina; assembly: GCF_015767265.1. Lineage (GTDB taxonomy): Bacteria > Bacteroidota > Bacteroidia > Flavobacteriales > Flavobacteriaceae > Aureivirga > Aureivirga marina. The sequence goes on along the minus strand of NZ_JADPIB010000004.1, from coordinate 392,991 downwards.
AAAGATTCAAAGCAAGGTGGAATTTTAGAGTTTGGAACTGAAGTTGTACATCATGATGATAAAACAATTGCTGCTCTTCTGGGAGCTTCTCCTGGAGCATCTACTTCTGTTTCTATTATTTTGGAAGTTATTCAGACTTGTTTTGATGAAAAAATGAAAACAGAAGCTTGGCAAAAAAAGATGAAAGAAATGATTCCAACTTTTGGTCAAAAACTTTCAGAAAACAAAAAACTTTGTCATGAAACTAGAAAAAGAACACATAAAATTTTGAAATTACATGCAATTTAAAATAAAAAACGCACTTTTAAACAGTGCGTTTTTTATTAATCTTTTATTTCTAAATAATTCACTTTTATTTTATAATTAATTGTATCCAAACTAATTTTCCCAAATTTTAAATGTGTAGAATCAAGTTTTGTATTTAAAGGAATTTGAAAAGAAAGTCTAAAAGTATAATCGGGTAAAAATCCATCATAAGAATATTTATAAGAAATATCTTCAGCTTCCTTTTGAATTTTTGGAAAGCCTTTATTTCTTTTAATTATTTCTTCATATTCTTCTAAAATCAATTTTTGTGCGCTTAAACTATATGGATATTTTTCTATATTTTTTTGAATTTTAGATTCAATTGAATTAATCATAATTCTTTTATCTGATGTAATTCTATGTATAATATCAGTAGAATAACTATAATAAAATTTACTCGAAATTAATAAAGTCAAAATAATTAAAAATATATTTTTCTTTCGTTTTGAATTAATTTTAAATGTTTTAAACCAATAAGTTGCAATCCATAAAAAGAATAAACTAATTAAAGAAATTCCAATCATTTTTAAAAATTCAAATAATTCTGAAAAACCTGAGCTCAATTTAAGTGTTAATGAATCTAATGATAGATAAAACAAAAAAAAGAGAATTATAAAATTGATAAAAACAATTAATAAATATTTAAATGATTTTTTGAATGTGTCTAATATAAATTTCATTTCAATTTTCTAAAGGTATTCCTTTATTTTTACAATACGTTTCAATTTCTGAGTCTTTAATAAAAAAGGAATCACAAAATTCTTCTAGTTCTTTTTTTGTAGAACTATAATATCTTTCTTGGGCAGTTAAAAGTCTATCTGTTTGTTCTATAAACTGTTCAAAATCTTTATTTATTTCACATAACTTATTTATCGTTTTAAAATCCAAAGCTCTATAATCAGCAGGATATAAAACTTTACTTTGATATGGATTCGCATTTAATTCTATAATACCTATTCCAAAAGATTGATTTAACCTCTCCATTTCGTCTATTAAACTATTATCTATTTCAAAAGCTACCAAATAACCATAATTTGCCCAACTTGAATTTGAAACGGCTTGAAAATAAGCTTTTTTTAAATCTGAATCTGTATTTATCTCCTTCTTTAATTCATATGAGTTAATTTTAAATGAATCAACTCTATTTATCGATTTTAAAAAATTCTTACTTATTCTGTTTTTTAAATCTAAGAATGAAACACCAATCATATCAGGATGTGTCCAAATTTGATTTGAATCTTTTCCATTTTTGGACTTTTCATGGTAAATCGTTTTGGAAAAAATATTTTTGTTTTTTAAATAACTGCTCAAAAGTTTATGTAAATCACGTTCTTCATAACTTTTATCATTTTCCAAAAAAATATTTTCTTTAGTTATTTTGGAAGATTGGATTTTCAAAATCTCTTTTTCTAATTTCTCTTCGTTTTTAGCTAAATAATATAAATACTTTCCTTTTGTTTTTTCTTTTATTCTTTTTACACGAACATCTCCATTTCGAATAAAATCTCCCAATTGCGCTGAAACTATAGATTGTGGGTTTTTGGCACCAAATTTATAATATTTTTTATCTATAATATGATTATAGATTTCCTTATAATTTGTTAAATAATTTATATCTTCTAAACTTTTTAAGATAGATTCTTTTATTGTCATTATTTTTCATGATTTTCAACAAATATATTAAAACAAAAAAACAGCATCCAAATGAATACTGCTTTTCAAATATTATTTTGACTTCGACTTCGCTCAGTCACCCAAACTTTCTATTTAATTAAAGTCCTTTTACAAAATCTAAAAACACCTTTTTGTGTAAATCTAAATCCATGTTTCCTGAAAGTGCAACACGAACGATATAATCCTTATCTCCTTCTTTTGTTGTTCCTTGCGTAGAAGTTGCAGGAATTGTCCAATAACAACCTTTTAATTGCCCATAACTCACACAGAATTTACTTTCACTTGGAATTTCTGAAATCATCATATTGATTAATTTCAAGTTTAATTCTCTTTTGTAAGCTTCTTTTTCTTCTTCTGAATTTCCTTTTGTTGGTAAATCTAAAGAAAAAACAGAAGGTGTAAATCCTTGTGAAGCTAATTCTTCAGAAACGAAATTGATTTTTGCATCTGGTAAATTTTCTTCAATGAAAGTTACAAAATCACGAGTATACACATAAGCATCGTGAATTCTTTGGTTCATAGAAGGTAATTGTTTTGCAAGAATTTCCATTTGTAAATCTGTTGCTTCATTATCACATAAAAACAAATGTTTTTCAATTTTATCCATTAAAGAAGCTGCTTTTGTATTTGCAATACTATAACCAGCCGTGCAAAGTCCACCACTTGGAAATTTAGATCCACTTACATAAGCAATTGTTCTAACGGAAGAAAGAATATTAGCATCTCCTAAAAAATGAACATTTGGACAAAACGTTTGATCTAAAACAAACACAGGATCAATTGCAATCTCTCCATTTGCAGTTTTACGTTCTTTACTTAAAGCATCTTTTAATTTCTCTAAATTTGGAACTTCAACTCTTGGATTTGTTGGAATTTCAGCAATAATGTATGGAACAGCATCTTCTTCAGCGATTTTTTCTAAAACCACATCAATACTTTGCACCATATCTTTTCCTCCATCCACAGGTAAATCCATTACTTCAATATTTGGATTACAAGCTGCAACTCTCCTCGCTTGATCATTCGTTCCTCCATAACAATTTGGTGGAACTACAAAACGAATTTTCTTTCCAGAATGATTTTCCATTGCATGATCCACAAGTCCCATCATAATTGCGTATTGAATCGAAAGTCCACTTGATCCAACAACAGCTTTTGAATTTGCAGTTGTAATTTCTTTAATTGAATTAATTACGGAAATTTTATTCGTTGCAAAATCGCTAACATTATTTTCAAAAGAAGAATTTCCAACTAAAATATTTAAAACAGCCAATGTATTCGCTGGAGTCATTGCAATTGTTTCTCTTCTACGAACATGTTGAATTTCCGAAACATAAGTTGCGTTTTTCTCACCATTTGCTAAAAGAATACTTCCAAATTGTGGATATGTATTAATTAGAAAATCAACCGATTTAGGCAAATTAAAATTAGAAACAGTTTCTTGTTGCGTAATGAAAATCGTACTTCCATCAAAAGTTGGAATTTCCTCGATAGAATTCACTTTTTGCAATTCAAAATCATATCCATAAACATTTTTTACAACTTCCGCATCAAAGGTTTCAGGTAATTCATTTGTATAAGCAATTAAAGTATTTTTCTTTTCAAAAAGATTTTTTCTTAAAACAGCCAAAACTGGAACTGTTTTAGAAGAAAAACTAATCACACTTTTTGAATCTAGATTATTTAATTTCGCAATTCCCCATTCTAAAACAGAAGACAACGGATGTCCTAAACGAATATAATCATACGCTGTAGGTAATTCACTTAAAATTGTTTTATCAAAATTATTTTCATTAAATAACTTCTCAAATTCTTCTAAAAATTCTGTTTTCGCTAATTTTTCATTATAAATATCAAGGCGATGTGTTGTTAATCTCACCCAATCATTTGGCATATTTTCTAACACATCTTTTATATAATTCAGTACTTTATTTTCCTGCATAATTTTTCAAATTTATCGTTTGCAAATATACGTTAATTAGAATTTTTCTAAAAAGGCATTAAACCATTTTATACTTTTAAAGCTATTGATTTTAATACATTTTTAACAAAATGATTCCATAAAATCATCATTCATTTTCATTTCATTCTTTTTGTTTTTCAACTTTATTTTTGACGAAAAAATATAAGATACTTTACTTTTTTTAAAGAAACATTTTATATCAGAATATTTCTAGATTTACAACCAATAATAAAATATCCAATTCATCTTCTTTTTTAGTATAAAAAGACTGAATTAGTTTCTGAAATTTAATTTCATCCTCCTTTAACTTACCTAAAAGTTAGTTACTTCATTTTTGTCTTTTTAATAACATTCTCTGAATTTTGTATAAAATCCTTTTAGTAAATTAGAGAATGTATTTTAAAAGAAAAGACATATTATTTTCCATTTTAACGAGCTTAATCATCACGTTTTATGTAAGTTTTTTAAGCGCTTTAATAAATGTTGGTTTAAACAAAGAATTCGTTTTTATCTGGCTACGTTCTTGGTTAATTTCTTTTATTCTAGTTTCTCTTTCTATTTATTATTTAGCACCAATTATTAGAAAAAAAGTGTATGATTAAATTAAAAACCCCAATTCAATTTACCCCAAAGAAAAACCTATTTATTTTAATCTTTTTAATCTCAAATTTTATGAATGCACAAGAAAATCCTACAATGCAACGATGGACAAAATTTTGGCATCATGCAGAAAAAGAAAATTTTAAAAATTTATACAGTCAAAATGCTGTTATTTTTCCACCAAATAAACCAACAATTCAAGGAAATAAAAAAATCCTAGATTTTATGAAAAATGGTATAGGAAAAGTTGATGTTTTATTTGAAAAAGAATTCTCTGAAATTAATAATAATCTAATTTTTGAATATGGCATTTTTAAAGATGTAGACATCCAAACAAAAGAAATTTTAGGAATCGGAAAATATTCTATCGTTTGGGTTTTAACCGATAATGAATGGAAAATTCTTAGTCATGTTTGGTCAATGCCTTTAAAATAATTTTAATGATGAAAAGCATGTCAAATGATGTGCTTTTTTTTAATCTATTTAAATATTATTTGGAAAGTAAAACTATTTCGCATTTCATTTGAAGCAAAAAATATTTTATTTCGTAATTTCGAAAAATGAAGAAAATAGAAAATATTGAAGATTTTAATTTATATTTTGGAATGCCTACTCCAATTTTTAAAGATATAAATGTTGGAAAATATGATACAATTAAAAACCAACGATTAGAATCTTCTCCTATTCATCCAAATATTTACAGAATTTCTTTAAAATATAAATTTATCAAACCTAATTTGGATTCTATAAATGGTGAAAAAGTAGGTTTTTGGCAATTATTTTTTTCAGCCCCTAAAACTGAATTATCATGGAAAATAGAAGAATCAGCTTCTGGATTTTATATCCATATTTCTCCCAAATTTTTAGAACATAATCAACATTTATCTTTTAATTTCCTTCATTATGGAATGCATGAAGCTTTATTTTTAACTCAAAGCGAAGAAAATAAATTGATTTCATTATTTAAGGAAGCTTTAAAAGAACACGAAAATCAAAATGGTTCTTTGGATGTTTTGATTGCTTATATCAATCTTATTTTCAGTTATATTCAACGTTTTTATCTTCGCCAATTTGGTTCACAAAATGAGAATTATCATCATTTAGTTGAATCATTTATTACTGAATTAAATCAATTTTATTCTAAAAATTCAGAAATTAAAGAATATCCTAATGTGCATTATTTTGCTAAAAAATTAAATGTTTCTACAAATTATTTAAGTGATATTGTCAAAGTAAACACCAAAAAAACAGCAAAAGAACACATCAATCAGCAAATTATAAAACAAGCGAAAAGACTTTTAGATGCACAACAACTTTCTATTTCTGAAATCGCATATTCTTTAGGATTTGAATACCCAAATTATTTCGCTAGATTTTTCAAAAAACAATTAGGCTTCACTCCTTCTCAATACAAAAAAACATTCATCAGTAAATAATATCTTTTTTCAAGTAAATAGTATCTATTTAAAAATACATTTCGATTCTACCTTTGTTTTAGCAAAAAATGTTATGTATTTCAGAATTTAAAATCAGTTAATAATATATTTTTTCATTCTGAAATTCACTTATAATCAAAAACAAATTAAAGAACAAAGATGGAAAATGTTTTAATAATAAATGCACACCAAAAATACCCATTTGCAGAAGGAAGATTAAATGCAAGTTTGGTTGAAAATGCAAAAGTTTTCTTTGAAAATAAAGGTCATTCTGTAAAAATTACGACAATGAATGATGAAATAAATGCAGAAGAAGAACTAGAAAAACATGTTTGGGCTGATCTAATTATCATTCAAACACCAACATATTGGATGGGTGTTCCATGGGCTTTTAAAAAATATATAGATGAAGTTTATTCTATGGGAACAATGGGAAAACTTTGTAAAAATGATGGTAGAACAAGTAAAAATCCAGAGAAAAATTATGGTACAGGAGGACAATTAAAAGGAACAAAATACATGCTTTCTATCACTTTTAATGCTCCAAAAGAAGCTTTTAACAATCCAGATGAATATTTATTTCAAGGAAAATCTGTAGACGATTTATTTTTTCCGTTGCATATGTCGCTTCGATTTTTTGCAATGGAAGCTTTACCAACTTTTGTTTGTTATGATGTTATTAAAAATCCTGAAATTCAAAAAGATTTTATTCGTCATGAGAATCATTTAAATGAACTGTTTACGAAATTGAATGTTTCATTCTCAAATTAAAAGTACAATTAGATAATTAAAATTGATTATTTATTTTAAATTATAAGAAAGTTATTTAAGCATATCTAATAGATGTGCTTTTTTATTATATAAATCTATTTAAACACCTCTAAACCAAATAAATAAAAACACAATTCCAATCAAAAAGACCAAAATCTTAATCCAATTCCCAACTCTTACATTCTTTCTTTTTTGTTTTTGATTATATATACTATTAAAAGGAATTTTACCAAATTTTAAAAAATAACGAAGCATCGCTCCTATCCACTCAGTTGCATTTAATTCATTATCTGCAATTGAATCAAAATTGTAGTTTTCTTTTTTCATAGTTTTTTAAAATTAATATTAGCATTTGTAATTATAGTTTTCTTCTAGAAGAAAATTAATTTTATAATCGTTATTTTATAAGAATAATGGTTTCAGAAAATTTCTAAATGATTTTAAATTTTATAAAATAGTAAGACATTGAAAAATTGATTCTGAGAAATTAATTCTTTTTCTTAATTCCTTTTGACAGCATCTAAAGTCTGTCCTTGTTTATTTACCCATTTTTTCCAGCCATTTGTCGCTCTTCCTATCACTACACCTCCTGCTGTACTTGGTGCATTAAAAATATAATCTTCTTGAAATTCCAAATAGTTTTCTTTTTCCTGTACTATTGCATTTTCAATCAGTTTGGCTCTCAATTTCAAAATATATTCATGACAAGAAGGCGTTGTGCTTTTAGATAATTGCGAACCTTTAAATACAATAAAACCATCATCTATTAGATCTCCTTCTGCCTGAATTCCTTTAGATTTTAAATAAAATAACTCTTTCGAAGTAAGTTCTTGTTTATCTATTTTATCATACACAGGGTAATTCAAAGTAGATAATAATATCTTTATCGTTTCAAAACTATCTAACAAATCAGCTTCCATAGATTCTGTCACAAAAGGCTTTGTAGGAACAACCATATTTTCTGTTCGATATCTATTTACTTCTTTTGCTTTTTGTATTGCAGTATGTTCCAAATATTTCACATGTGATTTTGTGAAAGCATTAATCTTCGAAACAATAACCACAGCATGTGTCCAAAACTCTTTTTTTCGATTGTGTTGTTTTAATCTTTCTAAGCAATCTTCTGCTTCGCCAATATATACTTGCGGTTTTAGAGTTTCTTCGGACACTCCGAATAAAAAATAAATCCCAACATTACTTAGTTCTTCTCTTGTAGAAATATATTCTAATTTATTCCTCGGCACCAAAACTGCTTTTACTACTCTATTCGTTATCTCGGCAATTTTTACACTTCTTGGCGAACCGTCTGGCAAAAATATTTGTATGGTTTGTGGTCTGTTCATTGGTGTTTATTTTTTTATAATCTTCTTCCTATTTAAAAACTAGTTTCAGATTTCGAAGAAAATAATTCAGCTAAATTCTCTCCTTGTGCCAATACTTTATCTGCTTCCAAACGTGCCAAATCAGGTGGATAACCATATCTCATTAAAATCTTTTTAACAGTTAATCTTAATTTTGCTCTTACATCCTCTCGTTTGCTCCAATCAACTGTTGCATTTTTTCTAATTACATCCACAATTGTATGAATCAATTCTTTCATTTTTACATCGTCCAGCATTTTTGTAGAATCATTTTGAGACAAAACACTATAAAAAGCATATTCTTCAGGAGTTAAACCCAAGCTTTCTGATTTTGCATCATCCAGTCTTATCTCCTTTGCTATGTCTGACAACTCTTTTAAAACTTGAGCAGAATCAATTTGATTATTATGATATCGCTTTACAACAGATTGTAGCATTTCAGAAAACTTTTTCCCTTGTGCTATGTTTTGAGTTTTTCGGATACTCACTTCATCACTCAATAATTTTTTAAGCAATTCAAAAGCAACATTTTTTTGTTGCATATTTTTAACTTCTAACAAAAACTCATCTGATAAAATCCCAATAGAAGGACTTTTTATTCCTGCTGCCTCGAATACATCTACGACACCATCACTCCCTATAGCATCATCTACAATTTGCTTTACTGCTGTTTCTACTTCAAAATCTGATTTTACACCTATACTTGTAAACTTATTAATTCGAGCTTTTATCGCCTGAAAAAATGCAATTCTATCTTTTAAAGTATTTGCTTCTTTACTTGGGATAGACATGGAAAATAATTGCGACAACAAAGTTACTTCTTTTAAAAATCGTTCTTTCAGTTTTTGATTTTCTAAAATAAAATTTTGAGCTCCTAAAAGAATTTGTAATTTTCTTGAAACATCGGATTGAAAGTAAGCTTGATAAGGATATCCATGAAACATTTGTTCTACAATTTCAAATTTCTCCAACATTCCAGCAATGGCTTCTTTTATATCTACAATAGGTTTTCCTTCACCTCCACTTTGTAGATATACACCCATTGCATCTCTCAAATCTTGGCCAATTCCAATGTAATCAACAATTAACCCTCCTGGTTTATCTTTATAAACACGATTAACTCTCGCAATAGCTTGCATTAAATTCGCACCTTTCATTTTTTTATCTACATAAATAGTATGCATACTTGGCGCATCAAATCCAGTAAGCCACATATCTCTTACAATAACTAATTTTAGTTCATCCTGAGTATCTTTCATTCTTGAAGCTAAATCTTTACGTTGTTGTTTGGTGGTATGATGTGGCTGAAATATTTCTGGATCATCTGAAGAACTTGTCATCACTACTTTCAATAAGCCTTTATCCAAATCATCATGATGCCATTCTGGTTTTAGTTTGATGATTTCTTTATATAACCTCACACATATAGTTCGGGTCATACCTACAATCATTGCCTTTCCTTCAAAATGCTCTTGTCTTGCTTCAAAGTGCATTACAATATCTTTAGCAACATCCTTTATTCGATCTGGATGCCCAACTACTGCATCAATAGAAGCAGTTCGTTTTTTCGCTTTTTCTAATTGTTCTTCTGTAGCTCCTTCAATATATTGGATTTCTTCGTCAATCTTATTCACGATTTCTTGGTCTAATTTTATTTTAACCAAACGTGATTCATAACTTATAGGTACTGTAGCGCCATCATCTACTGCTTGTTTAATGTCATACACATCAATATAATCTCCAAAAACAGCTAAGGTAGATTTGTCTTCTTTTTCTATGGGTGTTCCTGTAAATCCAATGTAAGAAGCATTGGGCAAAGCATCTCTTAAGTATTTTGCATTTCCATAGCGTAACTCCGAACCTGTTATTTCGTCTTGCTCATTTTTCAATTCCACTACTTTTCCTTGAAAACCATATTGACTTCGATGTGCTTCATCTGCAACTACTACAATATTAGTTCGTTCAGATAAAGTATCGAAAACATTTCCTTCTTCTGGATTAAATTTTTGAATGGTTGTAAAAATCACACCTCCCCCAGAAATCCGAAGTAATTCTTTTAAATGTGCTCTACTATTTGCCTGTACAGGTGTTTGTCTTAATAAATCAATGCAATTTCCAAAAGTTCCAAATAATTGATCATCCAAATCATTTCGATCTGTAATAATAATGATAGTTGGGTTCTTCATTTGTGGATTCGCTATTATTTGACCACTATAAAAAACCATCGATAATGATTTTCCACTTCCTTGTGTATGCCAAACAACACCTACTTTCCTATCTCCCTCTTTGTCATCTGTTGCTCTTAAAGTTTGCTTCACCGCTTTTTGCACTGCGTAATATTGATGATAAGCTGCTACTTTTTTAATTTTCGCAATCGAAATAAGTCCTGTTACCTCATCTTTCTTTTCTTCTTGTTCAAATACAGTACAGTATCGTATTAATTTTAATAAAACGGCAGGATTTAGCATCTCTTTTGTCATGACTTGCAATTCTGTCAAACCATAAGTCGCATCAGCTTCAGCAACATTTTGAAGCTCTTGCTCGTTTATTGTAAGCGCAGATAATTGTTTATCAACAGGTGCTTGCCATGGCAGATACCTAGAAAACGGTGCCGAAACACTAGAAGTTCGAGCATCAATTCCGTCAGAAATAACACATAATGCATTATAATAAAATATAGAAGCTACCGATGCTTTATAATTTTGAATCTGTGTATAAGCTTTCTTTAAAGTTGCTTTTTCATCTGTAGCACTTTTTAACTCTATAAAAACCAAAGGAATTCCATTGATATACAATACGACATCAAATCTTTTTTCTTGATTATTTTCTTTTACAAGCAATTGATTTACTACCCAAAACCTATTATTTTCTGGTTGCTCTATATCTAATAATTTTACTTGAATTCCTTTTTCATTACCATTTTCTATATAATCTACAGGTACACCTTCGCTAAGATAATTATGAAACTTCTCATTATTCTCCATCAAATCTTGGGTACCCAAATTTGCTATTTTAGCATAAGCCTCATGAATAAATGATGTTTCTAAATTCGGATTGATTTTTAATAGAGCTTCTTTGCATTGTGTTTCTAACAATACCTCTTCATAGCTTTTTCTTTCTGCTGGATTGTTATTTGGGCTTAATTCTTTTCCTGAAACATAAGTATACCCTAATCGTTCTAATTGTTGTATAAATGAAAACTCTATTGTAGTTTCGTCTATCATTCTGTATTTAATTTAAACTATTTTAATTTCAAAAATGGAACTTAAACGTTCTCTTAAATCATCTTTAATTTGATTTTTACAAACATCATAAAGTTTCCCTATCAACTCTTTTACATCCTCATCATCAATAATCCATGCAATTTGAGTATTATCTATAGATGCTTGTAATATCCTTATCATATTTTCAAGTGACAAAAAATGTAAACCTTCATTATTTAAAAGTCCGACATAATGGTGAGTATTTTCAAAGTTTGATGAATTTATTAACTTGTCAATATATATTCTTACTTTTTCTTTTTTTATACTTTCAATAATTTCTCCACTATCAACTATTAATAAAAATTCATCATCTTCTTTATTTACTTGCACTACTTTGTCGTCGTTGATATTTAAATAATATCCTTTGACAAATATTAATTTTACTTCACAATTCAAATATTCAGCTACTTGAGATATAAAATATTCATTATCAAATTGATCAGATCTCATCTTTAAAAATTCATCATAATTTTCAATTATTTTAATTTCTATGTGTTTATCTAACGCTTCTTTTAATCGGATATCTTTAACACAAACAAAAATTTCATTACTAGAATGATTCTTTAAATATTCTAAAATTGAAAAATATATAACCGCATCCTTAAACCCTTTATCTGTATTATCTTTAGATTCAAATGGTGGTAATTTCTTTATTGCTAATTGAGTCATTTCATTCAACACACTTGTATCATTAATTTCTATTGAAGTAAAAGGTATTTCTTCTTCTGACTCAAGTTTATGAATATAATTATCTATATCGAATTCTTTAGCACTATTAGGATCTATCCCCAATAGTTTACTATAAGAGTTACTTAAAAACTTATCTTTTTCTTCTCTTAATTTTTTCTTTTTTTGTCTTTTAACTTCCTCTAAAACAATTTTTGGAATTATAATATCTGCATGTTTTAAAAACTTATGCAGATCGCTTCGTCCTCCTAAAAAATGATTGATATCAGTATTACGTATGGTATTAGTATCAAATATTATTTTCTCTTTCATTTAATTATTTGTCAAAACAAACTCAAGCTCATCACACAACACCCTCCAAACATCTATTAGCTTACATATGTTTATATTTTTATCGTTATTTTCTTTTGTACTCGTAAAATCATGCTTGTATTTTCTTTAAATTATTCTTGTAAAGTATTTATTAGGAGAATTAAAATTTGGTCTTTTTTTTATTTGAATTCTAAGCATCTAGTTTAGAAAACATTTTTAAATCCCTATTCCCTACCATACCGACGGCTTTTTTATGTTATGCCCATTTTGCAATGTTATTTTTAAAGGAAATTGTGATTGACTTATTTTACCTCTTCCCAAGTTCATAGAAAAATCAGCTGCATTTTTAACACTATTATTATGTCTATTAGGCGGAAAAACAACAAAAACTTTTTTACTAAACAATTGTTGTACAGATTTAATAGGTGGTATCAAATCACTATCACCCGAAATTAAAATAGCAACATCGTATATATCTTTATATGCTCCTTTAACCATTTCCATTGCAATATTTACATCTGTCATTTTTTCTTCATTGGTTGTCCATGTATGACCACACCTTTTACAGCTTTTTGGCTTTGATTTATAATGCCCATAAATTATGGAAGCCTGTGTATTTTTTATTGCCGATAAATAAATACTTTGTCGTTGTTCTTTAGATGGATTATTTCCAATTCTAGCTGTAAAATAATTAACAGCAACAAGAGTTTGATTTGGTTTTAATAAATTTTCACTTAGTAAGTATACATCCAACCATTTTAATGTTGGACATTTAGAATTTAAACCAAAATATAGATTAAAACCATCTATAAAAACAGCGACTTTTTCCATTTTATTTTTATTTTTTTTGCAATGTAATATTTTTATTATAAATTTGTACCACAAGAACATCTCAAAAGCCAACCGCTTTTGACCTACGCAGCTAATAAGCTGCGTTTATTTTTTATATAAATTCCTACTCCACCGCCTTCAAAGCATCCGCCACTCTTAACTCTCCACTCATCAACTTCGGCAAAAGCGTTTCTCTAGTTTTGGTTAGGGTTTGGATTTGTTGATGATTATTATTTTGTTTGGTTATATTTAATTCATATAACTTTTCAAATTCATTTTGAATTTCTTCAGGCGGCAAGATAAACTCATAGTTTAATAAAGAATTAATTTGCATATTTGGCTGAGTGGAAGTACCATATGAGATAGAGTCAATATGTTTTTTAAACCTATCGGAAGTAATAATCATATTTAAAACAGAATAATTACTTTTTTCGTTAGTTCTCAATCTAATTAATCCATTATTAAATACTGCATTTAAATTCTCCTGAACAAAATAATTCACACCTATAGAGTTTCCTGTTCTAGCAATCAAAATATCACCTTTCATAAGCTTAAATTTCTCAAAATTCTTCTTTTCTACAATAGTATTTCCCCATTTATTAAAGTATTTTTTTTGAGAAGCGTCTTGAATTCTAAAACATTTGATTCCTGTTTCTTCATCAACAATCGGAGCTCTTTTTATAGCATCTAAACCTGTATTAGCTGTTTTTATTATATCTTTTAAAGTCCCAACATGCCATCCCTCAGGCAATACATCTCCAATCTGATATTTCCCAAACCATTCCTTAAAAATAGTTTGCGCCATAGTTTCTAAGGTTTTGTTTTGTTCTTGGAGTAAAGAGATTTTGTTGTCGAAGGAAGTGAGGATTTGAACTAAAGAATCTTGTTCTAAAATATTTTTAGGAATTTCTAAAATTACATCATTTAACACACTTGTAGTTAAACTTGGAACAGCTGAACCAACATTTAAATCTGCTAAATTTAAAGTCTTTAATTTATAGAATAAGTATTTTGGGTTAATTTTCGTTTCATCAATTTCGGTATAAAATAAAGTATCTACTGTCCAAAAAGGCTTATTTATAAAAAATAAATTTGACAAAGTACCTTTTCGTGGTATAAGAACAGATGGTTTGTCATATAATATTTTATTAACATTTCTCATTACTCCACCAGAACCATAACAAGGAAAATTACCATCTTCTAATTTCTTATGATCTTTACCGTACTTTATTTTACAAACCTCCCCAAGCGTAGTCTCCACCCACCCTTCAGGAATATCATTTATCATTTTTGTTTTATTTGCTGCTATTTGTGCTTCTAAATTCATTCATTTTGTTTTTTAAGAAACTTAAACTTTTGTTTTAAAAAAAGAGGTTGCAGGCTGGAATCCTGCCGAGGTCACATATTTTTTTATACTGAAAAACACACCCCTAGCCCCTCTCAAGAGGGGAAAACTGCATCTTTTTTAATTCCAGCCTTATTTAATCTGGTGGCTGAGCGGAGTCGAAGCCCCATTTCACAAGCTAATCCCGATACTTGCCAATTGTTTTTTAATTTCTTCGTTTAAGTTTTCTTCAGCTGCTATTTGTTGTTTTAGTTCCGTAGTCAAAGCTTCGATTTTCGTATCAAACGGAATTCCGTCATCTTCTTCTTCAGGTATTCCAACATAGCGCCCAGGAGTCAATACAAAACCATGCTTTTCCATTTCTTCCATACTAGCCGACTTACAAAACCCTTTCACATCTTCATATGCTCCCGAATTTTCTGTAGCCAAAGCCGAAGCCTGCCAGTTATGATACACATCACGAATACTTGCCAAATCTTCTTCTGACAAATCACGGTGTACACGAGTTTTCATAAATCCAAGCTCCGAAGCATCGATAAACAAGGTCTCTTTGCTTTGCTTGTCTCTACGCAAAAACCAGATACAAGCAGGAATTCCCGTATTATAAAACAACTGCTTTGGCAAAGCAACAATACATTCTACCAAATTATTCTCAATCAAATTTTTACGAATCACTCCCTCACCAGAAGTATTAGAGCTCAACGAACCATTGGCAAGCACTGTTGCCATCACTCCTTTTGGTGCCAAATGGTATAGCATGTGCTGAATCCATCCAAAATTGGCATTTCCGTTTGGTGGTGTTCCATACTTCCAACGACCATCCTCTTGTAGTAAATCCACACCCCATTCTTTTTGATTAAAAGGTGGGTTTGCCAAAATAAAATCAGCTTTCAAATCAGGATGTGCATCTTTTAAAAAACTCCCCTCCGTGTTCCAAGACACAAACTGCGAATTAATATTTCGAATCGCAAGGTTCATTTTGGAAAGCTTCCAAGTAGTCTGATTACTTTCTTGCCCATAAATAGTAATATCTTTGATATTTCCTTGATGTTCGATCACAAACTTTTCAGACATTACAAACATACCACCAGAACCACAAGCAGGGTCATACACACGTCCTTTATATGGCGCAATCATTTCTACCATTAATTTCACGATAGATTTTGGTGTATAAAACTGTCCTCCTTTTTTCCCTTCCGCATTGGCAAATTCTCCTAAGAAATATTCATACACACGCCCAAACAAATCTTTAGAGTTTTCGTTTTCAGCTTGCAATTCCGTATTCGAAATCAAGTCAATTAATTCTCCAAGTGAAGTTTTATCCAAATTCGCTTTACCATATACTTGTGGCAATACATTTTTAAGCTCCTTATTTTCTTTCTCCACATGTTTCATAGCATCATCCAAGGTCTGACCAATAGTTGCTAATTTTGCATTGTTATGAATATGTGTCCATCGAGCATCTTTAGGTACAAAAAAGACATTTTCTGCAAGATATTCATCTCTATCTTCTGGGTCCGAATATTCGT
Organism: Aureivirga marina; assembly: GCF_015767265.1. Taxonomy (GTDB): domain Bacteria; phylum Bacteroidota; class Bacteroidia; order Flavobacteriales; family Flavobacteriaceae; genus Aureivirga; species Aureivirga marina. The sequence goes on along the minus strand of NZ_JADPIB010000004.1, from coordinate 376,913 downwards.
CCTCTTCTAGTTTATTGTATAATTCTTGAAAAGACTCCGATATATATTTCAAAAAAACCAATCCCAACACAACATGCTTATATTCCGCAGCATCTATATTTTTACGAAGTTTGTCTGCTGCCTTAAATAGTTTTTGCTCAAAACTACTAGTATCTACTTTTGCCATTTTTTATTTTTATAATAATATATTATTACGATTCCTTTTATATTAAACATTACCACGTTTGACTTTGTATAAAGATATACAGATTTTCAAGTTCCTTTCTTTAGAGAGGCTAGAGATTTAAAAAATAAAAGCTCCCATAAAGACTATCTAATTCCCCTCTAGAGAGGGCTAGGGGTGTGTTCTAGATTACACAAAATCCCCATAAGATTTCAAACCAAATATTATTTAATTAAAAAATTAATTCTAGTTCAAATTAAATCTATTCTCTTACGCAAAACTAGTAAAATATAATAAGTCTATTTTAACATTTTTCTCAAATTATTTTAAAAAACTCTCAAAATAAAAACAGTAAAAAATAACGTAACATTAAATTTATAATCATTCAAAAATAACATAAAGAATAAACAATTCCTTACGGGTTTCCGTATTTTACCTATAAAAAGTAAATATGAATATTAAAACAAAGACAAATAGAATATGTTAAAACAAATAATTTCTTAATTATATTTAAGAAGTTAAAAATCAATTAATTAATATAGAGCAAAGAAGAAAAACTAAATCAACAAACAAATAAATTTATTACTAAAACTCTCTAAGAGACCACTCAGATAACATGAGGAATCACTCAGGCAACATAAAAAAGCACAATCAAACTCCCCTCCTTTAAAAGGAGGGGCCGAGGGTGGTTAAACAATCTAAATTTTAAATAATATGAACAGAAACAAATCATTATTAGAAGAAAAACACTAGAACTATACAAAGCAGCTCTAGAAAACGCAGAAACCCAACCAGAAAAAATCTAGTTGGGTTTTGAAATTATATAAAGTCTAAATTGTCTCTATTTTCGCTTCATCACCAATTCATAAACACAAGGAATTACAATCAGATTTAAAACCGTTGCAGAAAGTAATCCTCCAAGAATCACCACTGCCATCGGACTTTGAATTTCATTTCCAGGCTCTCCTCCTTTCATTGCTAAAGGAATCAAAGCTAAACCAGTTGTAAAAGCAGTCATCAAAATCGGATTTAAACGATCCAATGCTCCAATTTTTAATAATTCAAAACCTTCTTTTCCTTCTTTTCGTAAATCTTCATATTTAGAAATCAACAAAATTCCATTTCTTGTTGCAATTCCAAAAAGACTAATAAATCCAATAGTTGCAGCAATGCTGATAATTCCAGAAGTAAAATACACAATCAGAATTCCACCAATCAACGCTAAAGGTAAATTGATCAAAACAATAAATGAAAGCTTGATATCTTTAAACTCATAATACAGCAAAAAGAAAATTATCACAATCGCAATCACAGCCGTAATTAATAACATTTGCGATGCTTTCGCTTCACTTTCAAATTGTCCTCCATATTCCACACGATATCCTTCTGGTAATTTCACCTCAGTATTTACAATATTCTGAATATCATTTACCACGCTTCGTAAATCTCGTCCTTGCACATTCGCAGCAACAACAATTTTTCGCTGTACATCTTCTCTACTTATTGTATTCGGACTACTAACAGATTCTACAGTTGCCAATTCTCGCAAAGGAACTTGTCCTCCTTTAGGCAAATGAATCCAAGTTTTTTCAATTTTCTCTTTTGTGTCTCGGTTTTCTTTTTGCAAACGAACTACCAAATCAAAATACTTTTGTCCTTCATAAATTTCTCCTGCTTTTTCTCCTGCTAAAGAAATATCCATTTGCTCTAAAAGTTCTTTCACAGTCATTCCGTGCGCAGCCAACATTTGTCTTTTCGGAACAATTCGTAATTGTGGAACTTCAATCTGCTGGTCTAAGGCAACATCTGCAATCCCATCGATAGCTTTAATTTTCGTTTCTACGTCTTTTCCAACTTCAAAAAGTCTTTGTAAATCCGAACCAAAAATCTTAATCGCAATATTCGCACGAGTTCCAGAAAGCATATGATCAATTCTGTGAGCAATTGGTTGTCCCAACGTGATATTTACTCCAGGAACTACACTCAACTTTGTACGAACTTCTTCGAAAAATTCTTCTTTTGTTTTATCTTTTAAAGTAAAAGGAACATCCACTTCGGCAGCATTTACACCTTGTGCGTGTTCATCCAATTCTGCTCGCCCAGTTCTTCTTGTTACCACATCAACTTCTGGTAATTCTAATAAAAGTTGCTCTACTAATTTTCCTGTTTTATTACTTTCCTCCAAAGACATTCCAGGAATTCCAACAACACTGATTACCAAAGAACCTTCATTAAATTCTGGTAAGAAACTTCTTCCTAATTGCGATAAAAACACTAAACTTAAAACAAAAACTCCTACTGTAAATCCAATAATAATTCTCGGAATTTTTAATGTTTTTTCTAAAATAGAAGCATACCATTTTTGTAAAACTCTTTCGATTTTTGTCCCTTCTGCTTGTTTTCCTATTACTTTTTCATTCTTTAATAAAAAAGAACATAAAACTGGCGTAACTGTTACAGCTACAATCAAAGAAGTTAGAACAGATGTGATAAATGCAATTCCAAGTGGTTGTAACAATCTTCCTTCCATTCCACTTAAGAAAAATAATGGAACAAAAGAAACAATGATAATTAACGTTGCAATAATAATCGAACTACGAATTTCCATCGAAGCAATTTTCACCACTTCTAAAATTCCTAATCGTTCTTCTTTTGGTTTTTGTACATTTTCTCTTAATCTCTTAAAAACATTTTCCACATCAATAATTGCATCATCCACCAAAGCTCCAATTGCAATTGCCATTCCTCCTAAAGACATCGTGTTAATTGTATAACCTAAAAGTTTTAAAACAATAATAGAAACTAAAAGTGAAATTGGAATTGCTAAAAGAGAAATCACTGTTGTTCGCCAATTCATCAGGAAAATAAATAAGACTAAAACAACAAAAAATGCTCCTTCTAAAAGAGTTTGATTTAAATTATTAATTGAAGCTTCAATAAAATTCGCTTGTCTAAAAATATGACTTTGAATCTCTACATTTTCTGGAATTGTTTTCTTTAAATCTACAATTGCTTCATCCAAACTTTTTGTCAATTCTAAAGTATTTACATCTGGTTGCTTTGAAATTGTTAGAACAACAGCAGGTTTTCCATTTAACGATCCATCTCCAATTTTATCTGAAGTTCCAATCTGAACTGTCGCAACATCTTTAATTTTAATCGCTTGTCCATTCTTATATTTAACAATACTTTCTTGTAAACTTTCCAAGTTATAAGCTCGCCCACTTCCTTTGATGATATATTGATTTCCATGTTGATTAATCACACCTCCTGGAGCATTCAAATTTGCTTCTTGTACTTTCTCTAAAAGCTCTGTAATACTAACATTGTAATAATTCAATTTTTCAGGATTTGCAAAAACTTGATATTCTTTATAATCTCCTCCGATTACAATCACATTTGCAATTCCTCCAATTGATTTAATTCTTGGACTGATTATCCAATCTGCTAAAGTTCGAAGTTCCATTGGCGACAAACTATCCGAAGTAACTCCAAGTAACATTACTTCTCCCATAATAGAAGAAATCGGTGCCATTGTTGGTGTTCCAACTCCTTCTGGTAGATTCTCACGAACCATCGGAATTCTTTCACTAACAATTTGTCTTGCACGATAAATATCTGTTCCCCAATTAAATTCTACCCAAACAATAGAAATTCCAGCAGCCGAAGACGAACGAATTCGTCGAACATTTGGCGAACCATTCATTGCTGTTTCCAATTGATAAGTAACTAATTTCTCTACTTCTTCCGATTCCATTCCATGTGCTTCTGTCAGAATTGTAACTGTCGGTGCAGTCAAATCTGGAAACACATCCACGTTCATTGTACGTGTGAAATAAATTCCTGTCATACTTAAAATCACAGCGACTAAAAGGACTAGAAATCTATTTTGTAACGATATTGATAAAATTTTATTTAACATAAATCCAATCCTTTTTAGTGTGCATGTCCATGAGCTGGCGCTTGTCCAGACATTGAAGCCATTTTAACTTGATACGCACCTTTTGTCACTACAAATTCTTCTTTCGAAAGTCCTTCTTTAATCTCCACAAATTCTCCGTTTTGTTTTCCAATTATTACAGGTCTTCTTTCAAAAGTTTCTCCACTTAATTGTACGATTACTGAATAATTTCCATAATCTTCTAATAAGGAATTCAAAGGAACTACAATTCCTCTCTCTCCATTTCCAACAGCAATTTGCACTTCTGTAAATGCTCCTTCAGGTTTTAAAACAGCATCTTTTACTTTTGCAATTACAGAAACCATCGGGTTTTCAGTATCTACTTTTTTCCCAACAGATAAAACTTCTCCTTCGGTTTTTTTTAAATTCGACCAAGAATCTGTTTCTGGTTGGTACCAAATATTTTGAATTGCACTTAGTTTTTCTGCATCTGAAGCGCTTACTTTTGCTTCTAAAATATTTGATTGTTGGCTGGAAATTGTAAATAACATCGCTCCTTCTTCTACAAAATCACCATTTCGATGTTTTACATTTTTAATAAATCCAGAAAATGGCGCTCTGATTTGTTTTCCTTTTGTAGAAAAATTAGAAACTAAAGATTGATAAGAAGCTTTTGCAACTTCAAATTCTTTTTTAAATTTTAAAAATTCTGATTTTGCAATAATTTTCGATTCGTATAATTCTTTTTTTCTATTAAAATTCGATTTTGCTTCTTCAAAATTTGCTTTTGCTTTAGCAACATTTGAGTTTAAATTATTCACGGAAAACTCTTTACTTTCAATCGTTAAAAGCAATTGTCCTTTCTGAACTTTTGCTCCTTCTACAATTTTCTCATCAGCAAAAGAAACTGTTCCGCTTGTTGTTGCATTTAAAACTTTCGAATTAGAATTCGATGTTTTCCAAACTCCAGAAGTTGAAATCATTTCATAAATTTCCATTTCTCGAACAGGTTCTGTTTTAAATTCCATTTTCCAAGCTTGTTCTTTTAAAAATGAAATCGAACTATCATCTTCCGTAGCTGGATTTGCTTTTCTAGCAGCTTCTAAATCAGTATAAACTTCTACATTTTTAATTACAATTTCATCCGAAAATTCAGGTGTTTGAATATCAAAAATCAATGTACCTTTTCCTGCTTTTTTCGGTTGTAATTTCGGAGAAAAAATTCCTGGAGAAGATGGTGCATTTACCGTATGTTTAATTCCTGAATTTCCTAAAATAAAACTCACCGTTACTTTTCCTTCTGTAACGGGTTTGTGTTTTTTCATCGTTGTAAAATGAGCAGCAAATCGGCTTGTTTTTCCAACAACTAAAACTGGAAACTCAACAAATAACTCTGATTTCTCTGTCCATTTTGTAAAATCTATTCTTGGTGTTTCTTCAAAATGTCCACCATTTACATCATGTGCGTGTCCATGATCTTCTTGTGCTTTTGGGCTACAAGAAACTATTGCTAAAGCAATGATTATATATAAAAATCGCATTGTTTTTTTCTTTTAATAATTATTTAAATCACAAATTATTTCACCAATTATTTAAAGTTTAGAGATGAGTTTTTTACACACCTCTAAACTTTTTAAAGCTTAAAAACTCAAAAATTAGTGAGCTTTATGCTCTGTTCCATCTTCATGTTTATGAGTTTCTTCTGCTTCATGTTTGTGATGCTCTTCTCCTTCTTTATGCTCATGATTATCATGATTTGAAGTAGAATCATTTACTTTAAATTCTTTTTGCTCATGGTGATCTCCATGTTCATGATCATGTCCGTGGTCACCATCACCATGATCGTGTCCGTGATCAGAATTTTGTTCAGTTCCATGGTCATGTCCATGATCCTCATTTTTCTTTTCTTTTTTTGGCGTACATGCCACAGCAAAAACAACTAAACCTGCAATAATTAATTTTGTGATCTTCATAATATTTAATTTTATAATTGGTATTTAAATAATTCTGCTTGAAGTAAATAAAGTTCCTTTTCCATTTCTAAAACTTTATTTATCGCTTGTTCGTAAAAATGATTTTCTTGGAAATAAGTGATGAAATTAATTTCACCTAATTCATATGCTTTCAACAATAAAGAAGCAGAATTCAAAGAGTTTAAAACTTCTTTATATTCTGTGTATTTCTTTAAAATTGTTTGGTAAGAATTGTATTTCTTTTGAAAATCAGCATATAATTTTAAAATAGAAGCTTCCGATTCAATTTTACTTGATTCATAATCGATTTTCGCAGCTTTTACTTTGTTTTTATTATTCCAAAGTGGAAGTGAAATTCCTCCATAAAGTCCAGAATAATTATTTCCTGCTACACCTTGATAATTAAAACCAGCTGTAAGATTTGGTAACGATTTATGTTTCGAAAGTTTATATTTCTGTAAGGCAACAGTTTCTTTTTGCGAAATTTGTTTCAACATAAAATCGTTTTTTTTCTTTTGTTCCCATAATTCATTTAAAGGCGCCAAATTTACATTTTTATCAAATGCTAGAATAGAAAAATTAAGTGCTTCTCCACCATTTAAACTTTCTAAAGTAAGTTTTTGATTCTGCATTTCAGTTTGTAACTTTTCGAAATCAAATTGTTTTTGCAACCAAGCTATTTTTGCTTTATTTCGGTCTAAAATCCCAATTTGTTCTTTTTCAAAAAGTTGTTTTGTTTGCTCATAAACTTTTTCTGCTTTTAGAATTCTTTCTTCTTCTAATTTCATCAAATTTTGTAGAGAAATTAGTTTGATTAATTCCTTTTTTGCAGAAAGTAAAACTTCTTGTTTTTTTAATTCATAAGCATAATCCAAACTCATTTGTTCAGTAGTAATCCATTTTTTACGAGAAGTATAAACTGTTGGAAATTCAAAAGTTTGTGAAACTTCAAACTCTGAATAATTTCCATCTGTATGTTCTCCCCATGGTAAAAAATAAGCTCCAACTTCAGGGTTTGAAAGATTATTTTCTGATTTTAATTGTAATTTTTTACTTTTTATATAAGTAGCAAAAGCCTGTAATTCTTTATTGTTCTGTTCTATTTTTTGCAGAATATTTTCTGTTTTTTCTTGTGCATTTAACTGAGAAAAAGCAAAAAAGCTACAAAAAATGAAAACTAATTTAAGTCTCATTTTTAAAAATGATATTTAAAGAATTTGTTTTTCTATTGAAATAAAATTTAATATTTACACTAGCGCACTTTTGTAAGTTTGCTCATTGTTTGTTGCATTTATGTATGATTTCGAGTTATAAAATCTCATCAACGATTTAATACATCTCTTCTTTAAATACAAAACAAGCAGTAAATAAATATCACAAATTCTTTTATTAATAAATAATTGATTTTTTGGATAAAGGGATTTATCCGATATGCGGAATTTAGGCAATTTTAGGTGGAGCTCTTAAAGCAATATTTTGAAAAACATAGGATTCATAGAATGGTTCATCATAAAGAAAATTCCTATGTAAATCGAGTTTTTCAGCAATTGTATAATAACCATCTGTGAAAACAAATCCAAACTCGGAAACTGCTTTTTGAACTTTTGCAATTTCTGTTTTGAATTTCGTTAAAGTAATATCTTCATAAGAATGAAAAGAATGTGCATGACCTTCTAAATCAATCGGTAGTTTAGATTGAAAAGCAGAAGAATCTTGTTTTTTTTCATCAGAAGAATGATGGTGTGAATGTCCATCATGAGAATGATTATGTGAAGTTTCTGAAGAAACTAATTTGTGATGAATATGGTGAATATGTGGCAGCGCATTATGAAGAATCATAATACTTATGATACTTAAAAGTAAAAGAGCTTTTATTTTCTTTGGGTAATTCATCAAGTGCAAAGCTATATTTTTTTTAGTATTTTGAAAAAAGTTTTTCTAATTTTCTTGAATATTCAATTTCAACTGCTCTCAAAAACACCAATTTTATGAATTCTAAAAAAACAAAAACAACCAAATTACAATTACTTTTAGATGCATATGCAGAAAGTCATCAGAATGCAAAAAATAAAAAAATTCATTTTGTTTGTGTTCCTATTATTTTCTGGTCTATTGTAGGTTTTTTTTATGCAATTCCAAATCAGTTGTTAATTTCTTCTTTTGGAAATCTTTTTTTAGTAAATTGGGCGACAATAGCTTTATTATTTGTTTTAATTTACTATATATCTCTTTCAATTAGGTTAAGTTTTGGAATGCTAATTTTTAGTTTTTTCTGTCTTATATCTTTTTATCTTATAGAATTATACGTGCCAGTTTCGATTCTAAAGATTACGATAATAACATTTGTTATTGCATGGATTGGACAGTTTTACGGACATCAATTAGAAGGAAAAAACCATCATTTTTAAAGGATATTCAGTTTTTATTGATAGGTCCTGCGTGGATTTTACATTTTATCTATATTAAACTAAAATTAGAATATTTATAAATTTATTATGCATAAATAATAATTTTTAACTACATTTACTGTTAAAACTAACAAAATACATATGAAATTATCTATACCGAAAAAAGATGCCAGTAATGATCAACCACTATTAGCTTTATTTGATTTGTTAGGAAAAAATTGGACTTTACGAATTATTTGGAGCTTGAAGGATGGGCCGTGTAAGTTTCGCGAATTACTCTACAGATGTGGAACTTCATCACCGACAACCTTGAATTTGAGAATCAAAGAATTAAAAAGTTTACATTTATTAGAATTGACGAAAGATGGGTACATTCTAACGCCATTGGGAACTAAATTAACCAAACAATTAAATTTATTTAAACCGTGGACTAAAGAATGGGCTAAAGAATTTCCATCGTAAACTTAAAAGGCTATCCTAGGATAGCCTTTTATTTTTATTTTCTTTTTAGCGCTTTTTTAATCTTTTCATTTATATTTTCTTGCGGCCACGCAAATTCGTATTTTTCAGTATATTCTATAGATATTAATTCTTCATCATCTGCATAATCATAACTTGTATCTAGTAGAATAATTTTATCATTTTCTCCAAATTTATCGCTTGGGAATATAATTTCTTCTACAGTACTATATCCTCCATCAGCAACTATATTAGTTCCAAAAATTAATTGAAATCCATTTTCTTTAGAAAAAGTAAAATAATTTTCAATAGAAGTATCACCACAAGATTCTGTTAAAGTTGAAATTCGAACAACATTATCTACATACTCTAAACCTTTAGCATCATAAATTGAAAAATAAACATGATTTTTTATAAATCTAATTTCTTGTTCAACCACCTCATCATTTGATTTTTTTGCACGAATTTTAGTAACAACATTTGTATCAAAAGGATTATCAGATGGTTTTTTGTAGCCAAGTATATAAAATTCTTCTCCTTGATATTCCAACTTTGAATTCGCAATTAAACCAGATAAAACATATCCAATTTCATAATCATGTTGCACCATAACCCAAGGATAATCAATTCCATTGTAATTATATGTTTTCTTGGAAACTTCAATTACTCTTAATTCAGCTCCAATTGGCAATGTATCTAAAACTTTATTATTTGCATCTGTATTTGGATGTTCTCTAAATTTTACATTATTTCCAAACAAATAAACAGTGTCATTTTCTTTCCAATTTATTTCATTTGTAATGTAATGAGAAATTTCTTTCGATTGTCCAAAAGTGAAAAAAGAACAATATAAACTTAAAATAAATAGTAACTTTTTCATTTTTATCTTTTTTTAGATTCTTCAATATTATTTTTCACATATTCAAATGTTGGTTGTAATCCATTTTCCCCCCATTTCATTCGAACACTATATTGCTCAATAATTTCTTTTAAATTAGAATTTTCTAGATTCTTTCTTACAATACTTTCTGTATAATAGATAAAACTTCCTTCATAATGTTCTACTTCATCAGGGAATTGTATTTTTTGAGTTGTAATAATTTCTTCTTTTTTATCTTTCGTAAGCTTTTTATCCTCTATTAATGATGGAATTTTATGAAGATAAACAGGACCTGAAAAAATATAAGTTGTCACTTTTTTTTCCCCTTTTTTATAAACTACTTCAATAATATCTTTTATAATGTCAAGTTCTCTATCGTCATCTGAAAACGCAATTTCTAAAGAATCAAAATCTTCTGGAACTAAAATTCTTTCATTCTCAACAATTTCAGCATGAAGATTCATTTTCCTTATCAAAATATTATATTTTTTTCTTTTGGCATCAAATTCTACATTCAAATAATATGGTTCTCCATTTAAAGTAACTTTTTCTACGGCAATAAATTTTTGCACAATATATCCAACTTGATTTGCATATTGAACTTTCACCCAATCGCTTTTTACATTATCCGTCACATATTCTTGGTTTGTTTTTTCTAAAAATATTAGTTGTGATCCCATTCTCATTAATGCTAAAACCTCAGAAGTTGTGTTTGGTTCGGCTCGAAGTTTAACATCATTTGCAAAAAGATTTACAATATCATTTGGTTGGAAGACTTTTTCTTTAAATATAATCTTTTGGGAAAAAGAAGATATAGAAATCAATAAAGTGATTAATAATAGTAATTTTTGTTTCATTTATTTATGGTTAAATTGATTCATTTCAATTAAATTTAATTCATAGCTAAAAAAAATAGTAATCAAAAAATTGATTACTATTTTCTATTTCTTATAACAAAAGTAATTAGTTTGCCATCATACTTTTTTTCTTTTCTACTTTAGAATTTGCTTCTGGCTTCATCACCACACCTTTGATTTTTAATCTTACAGTTGGTTCACTAGCGTTTGAAAATACAGTAATTGTTTTTGAAAATCCTCCAACTCTATTCGTTGCATATTTCACTTCAATTTCAGCTTTCTCACCTGGCATTACTGGTTTTTCAGGTTTTTTTGGAACTGTACAACCACAAGATGATTTAACTTTAGATATAATTAAAGGAGATTTTCCTGTATTTGTAAATTTAAACACTCTTTTTCCATCTGCTTTATGCTCAATTTTCCCATAGTCAATTACAGTTTCTTCAAAAGTAATAACTGGAGCATTTGGGTCTGCTTGATTATTTGCATTCTGTTGTGCTTGCACTCCTACGAATGTAAGAAAAAGCACTAATAATGGTACAAATTTTTTCATGATAATAGTTTTTTATTTTGTAAAATTAATTATTTTTTTTTTCATTCAAAATTCTTTAGATTTTTTTTAAGTTGTACATTTGCGGATATTTTAAATATAAATTATTTATTAAAAATGAATATTGCAACAAAATACAACCCACAAGAAGTTGAAGACAAGTGGTATAGTTACTGGATGGAAAACAATTATTTTAAATCTGTACCAAACGAAAAAGAAGCGTACACAATTGTAATTCCACCACCAAACGTCACAGGAGTACTTCATATGGGACACATGTTGAATAATACTATTCAAGATGTACTTATTCGTAGAGCTCGTCTTAGAGGTTACAATGCTTGCTGGGTTCCTGGAACTGACCATGCATCAATTGCTACGGAAGCAAAAGTTGTTGCAAAATTACGTGAAGAAGGAATTCAAAAAGATGATTTAACACGTGAAGAATTCTTAGAACACGCTTGGGATTGGACACATAAACATGGTGGAATTATCTTAAGTCAGTTAAAAAAATTAGGAGCTTCATGTGATTGGGATCGTACGAAATTTACGATGGATCCTGATTTATCGGAATCTGTAACAAAAGTTTTCGTTGACTTATATAATAAAGGGTTAATTTACCGTGGATATAGAATGGTAAACTGGGATCCTGAAGCAAAAACAACGCTTTCTGATGAAGAGGTGATTTATGAAGAAAGAAATGGAAAATTCTATCACATCAATTACCAAATTGAAGGAACAGAAGAGTTTGTAACAATTGCAACAACAAGACCAGAAACAATTCTTGGAGATAGCGCAATTTGTGTGAATCCAAATGATGAAAGATATGCTTCATTAAAAGGGAAAAAAGTAATCGTTCCGATTGCAAATAGAACAATTCCTGTAATTGAAGACGAATATGTAGATATGGAATTCGGAACAGGATGTTTAAAAATTACTCCTGCACACGATCCAAATGATAAAGAAATTGGAGAAAGACATAATTTAGAAGTTATTGATATTTTCCATGATGATGCAAGCTTAAATTCTCACGGTTTACACTACGAAGGAAAAGATCGTTTTGTAGTTCGTAAAGAGATTGCTAAAGAGTTAGAAGAAAAAGGATTCTTAGCAAAAGTTGAAAATCATGTACATAAAGTAGGAACTTCTGAAAGAACGAAGGCTGTAATTGAGCCTAAAGTTTCTGTTCAATGGTTCTTAAAAATGGAAGATTTAGTAAAACCAGCTATCAAAGCTGTGCAAGATGGTGAGGTAAACTTAGTTCCAAATAAATTCGTAAACACTTATAATCACTGGATGAATAATGTTCGTGATTGGAATATTTCTCGTCAATTATGGTGGGGACACCAAATTCCAGCATTTTTCTACGGTGAAGGTGTAAATGATTTCGTTGTTGCAAAAACAATTGAAGAAGCAGCAACTTTAGCTTCTGAGAAATTAGGAAAAGAAATTACAGTAGCAGATTTAAAACAAGATCCTGATGCTTTAGATACTTGGTTCTCTTCTTGGTTATGGCCAATGAGTGTTTTTGATGGTGTAAGAAATCCTGATAACGAAGAATTTAAATATTACTATCCAACAAATGATTTAGTAACGGCTCCTGAGATTTTATTCTTCTGGGTTGCTCGTATGATTATTGCTGGATATGAGTTTGGAGATGCTAAACCATTTACAAATGTTTATTTAACTGGAATCGTTCGTGATAAGCAAGGACGTAAAATGTCTAAATCTTTAGGAAATTCTCCTGATCCGATTGAATTAATGAAACAATATGGAGCGGATGGAGTTCGTGTAGGAATGTTATTAAGTTCTCCTGCAGGAAACGATTTACCTTTTGATGAAGATTTATGTTCTCAAGGACAAAAATTCACAACAAAAATTTGGAATGCATTTCGTTTAGTTAAAGGATGGGAAGTTTCTGAAGAAATTGAGCAACCAGAATCTGCAAAAGTAGCTATTGAGTGGTTCAAAGCGAAATTCCAAAGTGAATTAGCAACTATTGAAGATCATTATTCTAAATATAGAATTTCAGATGCTTTAATGAGCATTTATAAATTAATTTGGGATGAATTATGTGGTTGGTATTTAGAAATGGTAAAACCAGCTTACCAACAACCAATCGATGCGAAAACATATGCTGAAACAGTTGCGATTTTCGAAGATTGTTTAAAAGTATTGCATCCATTTATGCCTTTCTTAACGGAAGAAGTTTGGCAACATTTCTCTGAAAGAACTGCTGAGGAAGCTTTAATTATTGCTTCTTACCCAGAATTAGACGAGAATTACAACAAAGAAATCGTTTCTGATTTTGAAGAAATTAAAGATATTATTTCTGGAGTTAGAACAATTCGTAAAGATAAAAACATCGCATTTAAAGAGGCTATTGAACTTTCTGTAATGGAAAATGAGAAAATCAACAGAGCTTTTGATGTGATTATCTCTAAGCTTGGAAATATTTCGGAGATTCACACAGTTTCTGAAAAATTAGATGGAAGTTTATCTTTCCGTGTGAAAGCAAACGAATTCTTTATTCCAGTTGCTGGAGCAATTAATGTTGAAGAAGAAATTGAGAAAATCAAAGTAGAATTAAATCGTGCAGAAGGTTTCTTAAAAGGTGTGCAAAAGAAATTATCTAACGAGCGTTTCGTGAGCAATGCACCAGAACAAGTTGTTGCTTTAGAAAAGAAAAAAGAAGCAGATGCTTTAGCTAAAATCGAAACTTTAAAATCGAGTTTAGAATCTTTGGTTGGATAACAAATGGAGATTGAGCGAAGTCGAAATCGAGTATAAATAAAATTCGATGAAACTTTTATTTCATTTTCCTTTAAAATATTTATAAAACAGACTTTCTTTTTGGTGGTCTGTTTTTTTATGCAATAAAAACTGTTTAAAATTAAAGAAGATTAAGATTATAATTTAATATTACATTTAATAAAAATAATATTAGAAATGAGCATAGATAAAGCATATAATAATTGGGCTGAACAATATGATTCAAACTTAAACAAAACAAGAGATTTAGATCAAAAAGCAACAATTGAAACTTTAGAAAAATACAATTTTGAAAATGTTTTGGAATTAGGTTGTGGAACAGAAAAAAATACACAATGGTTATTAAATAAAGCTTCTAAAATAATCGGTTTAGATTTTTCTGATGAAATGTTGAACAAAGCAAAAGAAAAAATCAGTAGTGAAAATGTTATCTTTCAAAAAGCTGATTTAACCAAAAACTGGGATGTAGAAAATGGTTTTGCAGATTTAATTACTTCAAGTTTAACGCTAGAACATATTGAAGATTTAAATCACATTTTTAGACAAGCAAATCTAAAAATGAAAAATGAAGGAATCTTTTTCATTTCTGAATTGCATCCTTTTAAACAATATTCAGGAAGTAAAGCAAAATACGAAACAGAAGATGGAATTCATGAATTGGAAGTTTATACACATCATATTTCAGAATATATGGAAAAAGCCAATCAAAATGGTTTTTCTTTAATTGAATTAAATGAGTGGTTTGATGAAGATAATAAAGAACTTTCAAGATTAATTTCATTTGTTTTTAAGAAGTAAAAACAACCAGTTTTTAGTGAATATTTTTTCAATAAACTTCTATCTTTGGTCAACATTATTTTAATCCAAAAAAGAAATAATATAACATTATATGAAAAAAGTTTATTTTGCCATTAGCTATTCCAATCGGAAATTATTTGATACAGAAGTTCAAAGTTTAGTAAAACTTTTCCACACAAAAAATTTAGAATTATTTTCATTTGTAGATCATTATAATTTTAAAGCAGATGAAGAAAAAATAATGATGGAAACTGCATTTCAGGAAATTGATGAATCCGCTTTTTTAGTTGCCGAATTAACTACAAAATCAATTGGTGTGGGAATTGAAATTGGTTATGCAAACGCAAAAGGAAAACCTATTATTTATTTACGTAAAAAAGATGCAGAATATTCTACAACTGCTGCTGGAAGTTCTAATTATATTATTGAATATGATAATGAAAAGGATTTAATTGAAAAAATGAAACTTCTATTAAATCAACTTCTAAAATTATAGGTTTCATAGTATTTTTTACTTCCTCCTTATCTTTTGTTTTATTAAAATGAAAATAACAAAAGAAGAATTCAAAAATAAATTTATTGAAAATGAAGCTTTATTGATTACTAATTTAAATAGAAAATCTATTTTCCAAACAAATTGATTATTTTATTTTTAAATAAAAAGAAGAATCATTGGTAAATTCGAAGAAATCCATACTAATTTATAGCAATTTGTAAACTAAAATATTTTTGTTAAATTAGATTTAACTATAAATATCTTTTTTCAAATCAACAGGTTATCTTTTATTTTGGGTGGCCTGTTTTTATTTTTAACAGAATTTCAAAACAAACTTTTAATTGTTTTTTAATTGACATTTATTTTATTTGAAACAATTCTAATACTTCATCTCAGCCTAGTTTTTATAATAATATTTTATTATTTAACTTAAAACTTCATTTTTTTGATGTTTGACTTATTCCAATTATATTTGGGAACTTTTGTTATGAAAATAATTTTAAATTAATGAAATAATGCACAAAAAAAGAAAAAATATTAAAACTGATTTTCTTTTTATAATTCTAATAGTTTTTGGAATCCAAGTTTCTTTTTCTCAAAAATCAACAACCTTAGAGAAATTTAAAATTCAAGATTTTGATATTTCAGTAAAATTCTTTGATCCATATAAAAATATCATTGAAGAATTTCCAAATTTTGAAAAGCTTGAAGTAAAAAAACAGGAAGAAATCTGGAATAATTACCTTCTAAATCATATTATTTATGAATTTCAATTAATTCACAAAAACACAACAATTAAAAAATATGTTGTAAAAGGAAATTCAGAAATGAAAATTGATGCAAAAGTGATAACAAATAATAAAATTTATCTTCTTGAAATTATAAATCATACAAAAAATAAAACCACATCTACTATAAAAAAATTGAACATTTATGGAACTTTATTTGAAAACATGGAAATCTTAAAAAATGAAGAGCGACTGGGTTTACAACTTTTCGGACATTTTAGATTGAAAATTCCATATTCTACAATTAAATCAAACGTTTCAACATTAATTTTAAAAGATTTAAACATAGAAAATTAAGCAAATGAAAACAGAAAATACTATTTCAAAAACTAAAAATGCACTTCTAATTTTTCCAACTGAAAATCAAGAAAACAGAGAATTAAACTATCTAAAAGAACATTTTTGTGGAGAAATTATTAAAAATCCATTAGAAATTACAAAGCATCAAAAAATCTATGTTTGCGGAGATTTAGTGGATTTTAAAAATGAAAACTCTACTATTTTTATCATTAAAGAACTTTCTTCCAATTATGAAAATGTTGGAAATTTTGAATTAATTGATTTAGGAAAAGTTCCGATTCTTTTACATAATGCTGGAGTTCTATACAGAAATCTTTTTAATGATGAAGATTATTTTAAATGGGTCGAATCAGAACATGATTTTCAAGAATTAACAGAATCTACAAAACCTTCTAAAGCATTAAGAACAGGAATTTACCTAACAAATGTTACAAAAGAAGAAAATGAAGAAAATGGTGAAATCCTACATTATCACCTTTTAAGATGTTCTAGCAATTTAACTGGTCCTACAGACAATTTTAGAAATTCTGATAAACAAATTATTCAAAGATTAAATGAATGTGCAAAAGACGTTTTTGAAGAAAAGACCGATTTAAATCATGTTTTAGCACAAATTTATCGAAACGTGAAACAAGAAAATGGAAAAGAAGCAAAAGCCAAAATCAAAGCACATTCTGACAAAACTAAAGATATGGCAGATGAAGGCTTAATTGCTTTTTGTACATTTTATGATCGAACAGAATTTAAAGATTTAAAACCTTCAAAGGAAGATACTTTTGATTGGACTTATAAAAATGTAAGCGGACTTTCTAGACTTTTATTTAAATTAAAAAAAGACATTACAGATACTTCTTTGGTGAAAGAATTTAGTGTAACTCTTTATCCAAATTCGGCTTTTATTATTCCACTTTCTACAAATCGTTTATACACACATGAAATTCGAACTTCCATGTTAAGAGTAGATCAAATTCCTGTGAGAATGGGATATGTAGCTCGTTGTTCGAATGTAAAAGCACAATATATGAATGAAAATGTTTATATAAATGAAAGTGGAGAACTTTTAAAAATGGTGGAAATGACCGAGGAAATGCGTCAGAATTTATATAAAGATTACAAAAAAGAAAATGATACTAAAGAGAAGGTAGATTATGATAAAATTCGTTTTAGTATGAATGTTGGAGATTATAAAAAACCTATTTATTAAAAGATGTCAAAATCTAATTTTCATAAAATTAATTTACCTTTAAAAGAAAATCTTTTTCAAGAACTTTCTTCTTCTATTTTGTTTGAAAATACTGGAAAAGGAAGATTTGGAAAACATTTAGTAAAAAAAGATAGCAAAGGAATTCCGATTGTTAGAACGACAACCAATTTTCTAGAAGCAAATTATTTTTTCGATGAAAATCATTTAAAAATTATTGAAAATATTAAAACGAAAATGAGTGAAATCGATTCTGATTCATTGGAATTTAATAATGCTTTGATTGAAATTTATGAAAAAAGATATCGCAAAATGAGTTATCATTCGGATCAGTGTCTCGATGTTCATCCGAATTCTTATATCGCACTTTTTTCTTGTTATAAAAATCCTGAGACTTTAGATGCTGATTTTACAAGAAAACTAAAAATTAAAAACAAAGAAACAACAGAAGAATCGGAAATTATACTTTCTCATAATTCTGTTGTTTTATTTTCAATTTCTACAAATTCAAAGTTTGTTCATAAAATTATTTTAGACAATTCTCATCGAAAAAAACCGCTGGAATCCGAAAATCATTGGTTGGGAATAACCTTTCGAGTTTCGAAAAATTTTCTTCAGTTTAAAAATGATATTCCTATTTTACCAAATGGTGAAATTCTTAAATTTGCATCGGAAAATCAACGGAAAGCATTCTTTTTATTAAAAGGAAAAGAAAATAATTCTGAGAATTTTATCTATTCTGAAATAAATTATTCGCTTAGTTTTGCGGATACAATAATACCCAAAAACACTCATGAGTGAAAAACCAAGAATTTCAAGATTGACATCAATTATTACTTTATTGCAATCAAAACAAATTGTAACTGCTCGATTTTTAGCAGAAAAACACAATGTAAGTTTACGAACTATTTATCGTGATATTCGAACTTTAGAACAATCTGGAATTCCGATTTTCACTGAAGAAGGAAAAGGGTATTCTTTAATGGAAGGTTTTCAGCTTCCTCCTGTTCTTTTTACTGAAAATGAAGCAAATGCTTTAATAACAGCAGAAAAATTAATTCAAAAAAATAAAGATCAATCTTTTAGTGAAAATTATAGTAATGCAATTACAAAAATTAAAGCGGTTTTAAAATATTCTCAAAAAGGAAAAGCAGATTTATTATCGGAAAGAATTCATTTTGGAAAAGAAAAAAAACAAGAAAAATCGAGTAATAATTTAATGCAAATTCAATCTGCAATTACAAATTTTCAAGTTTTAGAAATTAACTATTTTTCTTCAAATAAAAAGGAAACTAAACGACAAATTGAACCTTTCGCAATCTATAGTACTAATGGAAATTTTCTTTTGATTGCATTTTGTAAACTTCGAAATGATTTTAGAATTTTTAGAATTGATTTTATAAAATCTATCTTTATTTTAGAAGAAAATTTTACGCCACACAATATGACAATTCAAGAATATTTTGAAAAATATGTAAAAGATTAAAATACCCTTGACACACCTTTGTCACAAGCTGCTTTTAGATTTGCAATATAAATTAAACGCAATTTAAAATGGAGATTTTTAAAATTATTACACTTTCATTATCCAGTATATTATTAATTTTTGTTGGTCTATCAAGATTGGTAAATCCGATAAAAACTTTCTCGAAGAATTCTGGAATTTCACTTGAAAATGACACCAATTTATTGAATGAAATTCGCGGATTTAGTTCGGTAATGTTCTTTTCAGGAATTCTTATTTCTCTCGGAATTTTTATTGAAAAGTTTACATTTACATCTTTTACAATTGCATCTCTCCTATTTCTAAGTTTTTTAATTGGAAGAATTATAAGTTTAATAAAAGATGGAAAACCTAACAAACAAATTATACAAGGAATTTTCTTTGAATTAATTTTCGGAGCTTTAAATCTTATTTGTCTTTTTTTATTTTAAATATATAAAACCTATAAATATTAACGCATATTGATTGTTTTCAATATGCTTTTTTTATTCTACAAACTTAAATTTTTACACTAACCGTTTAATTTCATTAAAAAGTTTATATTGCAAGAAATTATAGAATTTCTCCTTATGAAAATACACTTAAAATCAATCTTTACTTTAGGAATATTTTTATTCACTTCTTTTCTCTTTTCACAAAAAATAAAACACTACACAGGAACTATTGAAATTAGCATTGAAAAACATCTTTTAAATGCTGAATTTATAATTTCATTTGAACACCTTTCAAAAAGTGATGAATTAAAATTATTTTTCCCAAAATCTGCTACTATTTCTGAAATTTCTTCAAATGCAAAATCATTAACTTATACTATAACTGAAGAATCTTTTGTTGGGGAAGACAAAGCAATTCTCATCAAAAATAAAAATATTACAGATGGAAAAATTCATTTAAAATATCTTTTCGATTTAAAAAAAATTGAGAATAAAAATTTTCCATTTAATAAAGATTGGTTAGAACTAAATATTTACAATGCTTGGTTTCCATTTAATTTGGATTATGGACTTTTTACTTACGATATAAATTTTATTTTAGAAAATGAATTACAATTAATTGGATCTGGACAAGTTTCTAATACAACTAATTCTTGGAAAATGTCACAGAATATTCCTTTTTTAGATATTCCTTTTATCATTTCCTCAAAGTTTAAATCAATTTCTGCGGCAAAAAAGAAAGTAAATGTGTATCATTTGAATTTAGAAAAAAACACTACCAAAACATTAGAAAAAAACATTGAAACGCATTTAAAACAACTAAATAAAATGTTTGGAAAAACAGCAAAAGGAAATTTAACCTTAGCTGTTAATCAATTCAAACGTGTAACTTCTTATGCTAGAAAAGGATTTATTTCTCTTTCAATTGGAAAAACTTATGACTTAAATGATGATAAAACATTGGCACATGAAATTGCACATTTATGGTGGAATAAAGCAGAAGTGAGTTCTTGGGAAGATTGGTTAAACGAATCTTTTGCTGAGTATACTTCCATTATTCTTCAAAGAAAACAATATGGAGAAGAAAATTTTTCTAAAAACATTAAAGAATTAGAAGAAACAATTAAAAATGCTCCTTCTTTACAAGAATTAAAAGAAAAAAACACAAAGAATCAAACAACAATCACTTACAAAGGTGCCTATTTATTATACCAATTAGAGGTTAAAATTGGAAGAAAAAACTTTGAAAAACTACTTAAAAAAGTTCACCAAAAGGAAATAAAAAAGACTTCTGATTTTTTAAAATTAATCAAACAAAAATTTGGAAAAGAAACAGAAAATTTCATCATAAATGAATTAACAAAATAATCTTAATTTATAACTAATATTAATTATTTAATGTTAATTTTCAATATTTTGTTTTTAATTAGAATACTAATATCTTTGAATAAAACACTATGAAATTTAGAATCAACCATTAAAAAACACTAATAATAGAACAAAATTGATTTTAAAGAGTAAAAAATTTTACATGAAATGATATTATCAAAATTATTCATTTTGGGACAAGAAATTGAACTTCTTTGGACTGATATGAAATATCATAGAGATATTAGACCGAACGGAAAGCCTCTCACAGAAGTGATGGGTGGATTAATAACAGTTTGCTTCCCATCTGACGGAAATACAGATAGAATTCTAAATTGGATGACAAAAGAAAGTGAGGATGACACTTGGGAAGAAATAGATAAAATGGAGAAAGGAAAAGTATGTTTTTATGAAAATGGCTTTGAATTTCCTCCAACAAGAACGTATGAATTTGGTGATTCACATCTTGTTCATTTTGAAGAAACCTTTAGTGCTGAAGAAGATAATCCGATGAAAACGATTGTTACTATTTCTCCAGCAATTCAAGATTATGGTGAAGAATATGTTCGATCTTGGAATGTAACTTGGATTCCAGCTCCTGAAAAAACGGAAACTGGTAAATCAGAAGAGAAAAAAGAAGAAAAGAAAAAAAATCCGAAAATTGTTTCTATAGATTGGGTCAATGAAAAAGAGGAACATATTTCTGAAATTCCTTATCAAAAAAAGGCAGCTGTAAAAGTTGTATTAGAAAACGTAGAAGATGGTGATGTTCAAATAAAAATTACAAAAAAGGATGCAACCGAATTCGAAACTGGAAAAAAATATCTTACTTTTTCTGCTGCTGCAAAGGAAGGAGCAGTTCTTTTACCTCTTTTTAAAATAAAACATAGTTGGGAAGAATTTAAAACAGCAGATACTGATAAACTTGTTGCAACAGCTACTTATAAAGATGTAGAAAAAGAAAGTAAATTTTTAGAAATCTCTCCTACTCCAAAAGTTTTAGTGAATTTTAGACCGCATGATAATTGGCAAGGTGAATTTGGATTTGATTGGTTGAGAATCGGAGATACCAATTTATTTAATGATGAAAAATTCGAAGATGTTATCACGAAACAATATTTAGAAAGTTCCTTTACAAATCTTCAAATGGATTCTAATAAATATGATGGTCATTTCAAAAAAGACAACGTACAATTTGAAAAATTAAAAAAAGAAAATTATGCGCCAATAGAAATTTCTTGGAAAAAAGTTACGGATTCAAATGGTACAAAATCGAATTTTAAACATCATACTGAATGGTTAAGTTTAAAGAAAAATAAAGAAGCTAAAATCAAATTACATATTGATGTTACAGATGAAGCAGATTATTTGGAGTTTGAAGACAATGCTAATTTTACGATTTCTCCAAATAGAATTGATATAAGTGGAAAATCTGGTATCAAGAAATTAAATGATATTGTTACTATTAAAAGTGAGCAGATTTTCTCTAGCGATCAAAAATTGGTTATAAAAGCTTATAAAGATGGACATGAAATTTCTACGCTTTCAGGGCAATTAAATGTTTGGGCAAATAATGTAACAAAATCTAAAAGAGTTGTTTTTGTACAAATAAAAACAAAAATGTCAAGAACTTCTAGTCCAAACATGGTAGATGCAACTCCAGAAAAATCTAGAATTAATAAATATTTAGAACAAGCTTATGTAGAATTATCTCCAGATTCTGAAATTGTAGAATTAGATCTTACTGGTGATCCTGATTTTAGTAGATTTATTAAACGAGGAAAAGTTAAAACAAAAAGTGATCGTATTTCCTCTGTTCCAGCTGTTCCAGCAACAGCAACTACACCAGCAATTCCAAGAAAACCAGCAATTCCTAGTGAACGAATTGTGAATTATTTAAAACGAAAACTTAAAGAAAAGGATAATAAATACGATGGAACAGCTTATTTTAAAGCATTCTACTTCGCAGAGAATGGATACCATCCGAGTGGTGGTAATTTGAGTGGTTTCTCTGCTGCAAATGCTGATTATGTTGTAGTATTTAAATCTGCAAATGACCAAACTGCTTCTCATGAGCTTTTACATTCATTGAATTTAGCGCATACATTTACAAATATTGAAGCTTCAACAAATGCAGAATTTACATATTACGCAAGAAAAACAGATAATTTACTTGACTATTCACACCATATTTCTGGTCATACAAATAGTCGTTGTAGTTTATATTATTGGCAATGGAAAAGAGCTAACAATTCAATTTAAATAAGATGAAAAATCTAGTTTACTTATTAACTTTAATATTAAGCTTAAATAGTTGTATTGCACAAAAAACAACAAAAATGAAAAATGAAATCCTAATACCTGAAGTATCAAAAAACTTTGAAAAATTTGATATTGAAAGCTATAATAAAGAAAAAACAAACGGACAGGTAAGAAAAAGAGAGCATGAGAATTTTATTATTTTAATTGATTACTCAAATGGCTATAGTCAAACGATTTATGATGACAAAAGTTATTTTCATACTGTCAAAAACTTTTATTTAAACGGAAATATTGAAATCAAAGGAAACAGATTTAATAATGGTTCTGAATGTGGAATTTGGTATGAATTTGATGAAAACGGGAAATTATTAAAAGAATTCAACATGGATGAAGGATTCGATTTTAATTGGTTGGATGTAATGAATTATTGTTTAGAAAATGAAATTCAACTAGAAAAAGGATATCCTGTAATTGGAGGTGTTAAAACAGAGATTTATAAAGGTGAATTAAATGGAAGGAAAATTTGGACAGTCAGCTATTATGATTTTAAGAAAAATGAATATTTAGAAATCACTTTGGATGGTATTAGTGGAAAAAAAATCAATTCAAAAAAACTGGAACTTATCGGAGGATAATTTTATGAAAAATATAAATTAAAAAGCATCTAAATTAATAGATGCTTTTTCTTTTTTACTTTTTATCTACTTTTGGTTTATTATATTCTGCTTCACTAAACATAAAATTATAATCCGAAGCAAAAACATCTGTCTTAAATTTCGATGCATCCATTTTATTTAAATGAATCGAAGCATATTTATGACAAGTCATACAACTTTGTGTTTGTGTAAATGATTCTAATGTAACATTTGCCATACTTACAGGCGTAATCGCTCCAGTTTGTAACGGAACATTTCTTCCATCATTAAATTTAGAAGAAACTGGACTTTCTGGCCATTGTACACTAATTAATTGATAATATTGCCATACAGAATTAGAATTTGTTTGTGCAATCAACTGCTTTACATATGCATTTAATCCTTTCACATCTTTAGGTATCGCATTTTGCTGAATTCGTACAATTTGCGATGGAATATTTAAACTATCACTTATCGTATTTATTGGCTGTTTACTGTCCTTATTAAAGAAGTTATAACCTCCATTTTCTTTCATTGCAACAGACATTTCTTCCTCTTTTGCATTTTCTGTAGGAGCATTCCAATCATGCTCAAATGTCATCCAAACAAATTGATTTGCTGGTTGAATTTTTCGAACAATATGTAATCCAACTAAACCTAAATAAACTTCTGTCATCGGTCCATAAACAATAACTCTTTTTCCGTCAACTTCCTTAACTTTTACCCAAGAAGGAACCATTGCTTTTGAAATTTTATAATACTTCTTCAGCTTATCAAACTTAGCATTTGGAATAATCTTCCAAGAAGCTTTTAATTGCATTGCTCCTTGCTCAAATCCATCTGTTCCAGCAGAAGGCAACCAAATTCCATTATTTTTATTGGCATATTCTCTTTGCGTTGGATAATCGTATAATTTATTATTCATAATAAATTCATACTCATCTTTATTCATTTTTACTTCATACCAAACAAGACTTGTATCCTGATCAATTAAAAAAGCTTCACTTCCTGCTTGTAAAACACTTTTCAATTTACGAAGTGATTCATCTGTTGGAAGAATTTTATTATCTGGAATTTGACTTAATTTTTCTGTCAATTCTCCTAAACTTTTAATGCTTTTTATATAATCTTTTACATTAATTCTATCCCAATTTGCTGGAGGAGAATCTCTAAATACATCTTCTCTTTGTAAAAAAGATTCCCAAACTGTTGGTTTTAAATTCCCTGGATTTCCGAAATTATTTGCTGTTACTAATGTATCTGCTACTCCTCTTTCATCAGATGATTCCCAGTTTAATGCAATAAAATTAGTCCAAGCAAAACAATTGATTACTTCTTGATTTGGAATAGATCCAACACAAGTATTATTTGGCAAATCCCAAGTAATTTCTGGAACTCCACAAGGCGCTCCACAAGATGGTGTTGGAACCTCAGCTGTTTCTGGTTTTGGTTTGTCTTTTTTTGGTTCTTCACATGAAGTGGAAAGAACAATAATTAAAACTAAAGTAATTATTTTATATATGTTGTTTTGGAATGTATTAATTCGTTTCATTTTGAATGCTTTTTAAAGATTGATTATTATTTAATATTCATATTATTTAAATCGAATTTGATAGAATCCGAGCTAGAATATTCTGCACTCATATCTAATTCAAATTTTCCAAACACTCCATATCTTAAACTTTCAACTCCTTTTTGAATTGCACAAACACTTACACTTCCATTTGTATCTTTTTTTCCTATAGCATCTACTAGAAGTGCAAAAGAACCATCTTCTGTTCGTTTTACTTGCTTAACAGTAAAATCGATTTCATCATTCATTGCAATTATTTCAATTTCTTCACTAGATGCACCATCTACAATAATTAAAATATTTTTAAATACAGTTCTATTATTTACTCGAATTGGTGTAGGATTTACACTTGAATATTTAAATAATTTATTTTCATTACTTACTTCAAATAATCTTGCTTCCATACAATATCCTATATTTGGAAGTGGTAAATAACTTACTGGTAAAAATTGATTTGGAACTTTAGCTTCTGCTGTTGGAGGAATTCCTGTTGCTGCTAATTGTACTTTAAATTGTTCTGCAATTTGTGATCCCCATTCTAAAGGCATTCCTTCTACTTTTATATCTGACAATGTAAAATCATACCCCTCTGGAACTTCAAAACGAGAATGTAAAATCATATCATTTGGATAAAAACTTCTTGTGATATCTTCATGTTTTAATCCTCTAACAACCGTATATAAATCTTGAATCGTCAATCCATTTGCAGCAGCAGGAAGTTGAAAAGCATCCCATCTTTCTGGTTGTTGTCCATATAATCCAATCGGATTTGTCAATCCTAAACGTAAACCTACATTTCGAATAAAAGCATTTACCGATTGTCCAATTCTTGGATCACTATTTCTAAAAGGCCTTCCGAAAGCTCCTGCACAAATCAAAGCATCAACATCAATTATTGGATTCCCTTTTACATCTTTTCTAAGCATTGTTGCTCCTGCTCCTAATTCAATTTCTGCTCCTAATGTATTTGGATTACTTGTCAAATGAATTGCTCCTCCTTTTGTTTTATTTGCGGCAGTTCCATAATTCCATTTGTTAATAGGATTATAAGCAGGCCTCCCTGTTTGCTCTTCAATTACTGGATTTCCTTCTGTATCTAATAAATACAAATCCGACAATTGAATTGTTTCATTCTTTAAAATATCTTGATATAATTTCAATACATTATTTGGGTCTTGCTCCCATAAGAAAAACCAATATTCTGGATTTTCATGTGTAAAATTAATCGCTATAATTTGTCCTTCTTTATTTCGCTCAACTGACCATTCACAATATTCATCTTGCCAACCTCTTGGTCCTATTGGATCGTACTGAACTAAATCAAACTCTTTTGTTTGCTTAGCTTTTGCTACTTCATCTGTATTTTCTAATAAAGGTGCATTTATAAAAGCTACAGGTAAATTACATCTACTCTTAGGAATATCCATAAAAACATTGTACTTTTCAGAGAAAGCAGCTGGTCCAATATCCGCTAATTCATAAAGTCTTTTTAAATAAATTAATTTTTCTTCTGCTGTTGGATTATTTGGTGTAAAATACTTTTGAAATTTATTACTGAAATAGAACTTAATTCTATTCGGAAAAGCAGACCATTGAACTGGCATCGTATTGTCCTTAGTTGCCTCTCCATCTTCTACTGTAGTATAGTTGTAATAAAAAGATCTTGGAGCATTATTTGTAGATGACCAAACATCTCCAAGTAATGAATTTTCTGTACATGAGTTTACATAATTGTTCCATCGATTATGGAAAACAGGTAGCAATTCTGAAGGGACATCATGTTCTGCCCAGAATGCTGGCGAGTTAAATTTTTTCGTTGTCATTTTAATCTGGTTTAAATGAAATTAAAAATTGTTTATAAAAATTTTTGTTTACTATTCTAAATTTGAACTCCTATATTGCCGACATAACACATAAAAATAAACCTCTCTTTTTTGAAGAGGTTTATTTAATATCCGTTTTGTCTTTTAACAAAAACTTACTCGCTAGCTAGATATCTAAATATCTATTAAAATTTAAAAACTTTGACTCTAAAAACAGATTATTCATCTTCCTTTGTACCCGGTAAAATAAAATTTGCTCTTATCATCAAAGTTTCATTCGAAAAAAACCTATACATAAAGATTGCCATTTTTTTTGAAAAACAGAAACTTATTTTAAGATTTTTTTAACATTTTTTATAAAAGCCGATACTCTCTAATAAAAACACAACGAACTGAAACACAAAACATTAAACAAAATCTAAATTATTAATAATTACTATAAAGATAAAAGGGTAAAAAATGAAAAGCAGTCATGTAAAACACAAATGTAGATGGTAAAAATGCAAATGCAGTCATGAAAAACACAAATGCAGACGGTAAAAATGTAAAAGCAGTCATGTAAAACACAAATGCAGATGGTAAAAATGCAAATGCAGTCATGAAAAACGCAAATGCAGATGGTGAAAATGTAAATGCATTACTAATTAAACAAAATATTTAGTATCAATTATAATATATTTACAAACTCAAAATTAAAAACTATTTTTTTGAAATGAAAAACGATTATTATTTTAAAAAAATTAGCTTAAAACTAATTGTCTTATTTAGTTTAACACTTTGTTTCAATTGTTCTAGAGTAAAAAAAGAGGAATTTAAAAAAGAAGATCTAAAAGAATCTCCTCTTTTTAATTCTAATAAACAAGAATTGTACTATTTTAATTCTACAGAATGCAAAAAAAAGAAAGCAATTATTGAAGTGGAATTTGATTTAAAAAATTATGATGAGGCAATTCATTTATTTAAAGATTTTGAGGATTGTATAAAATCACCTCATGAATATCTTTTGAAATTAGCTTTATTATACAAACTAAATAAACAGTCAAAACTTTTTAAAAACACACAAATCGAACTTCTAAACAACATAAAAAAAGATAAAAATCTGAATAAAACTGAAAAAGAAATCTTGTTTATGGTACTCGAAATTATATTTAAATCAGAAGAATATGTAGAAAATCCTTTAGACGATTTTATTTTAAATATTTTTTAAAAATTTCCGTAATTTTCATTTTAAATATAATAGAAAATGTGGTTTTGAAGTAGAAGGAATTATTCAAAAAGATTATAAAACAACTTCTGGAGAAATTATTGATTTAATTTATTATGGAAATTTAAAATAAACGCAAAAACACTGCATACTTCCTTTCTACTTTTGTTTAAAAATAAAAAAATCATGATTCTAATTCCTGAAAATATTACTTCTTTTTTATCAAAATCATGGAAGAAAAAATATGCACTTTTTTTACATCCTGAACATTGGAATTTCTTTTTAAAACAATTGGAATTTTATTTGAATAATGAAATTTCTGATAATCGTATTCCTTATTTTTTTGAGGAAATTACTCCTCCTATTTCTGAAATTATCTTTGAAATGAAAACTATTTATCAGAAAGAGTTAAAAACAGAAAAAAATTCAGCAAAAGCCTGGGTAAAAGTCTTTGAAAACATTCGTTTTGAATATCTTTTAATAATTCACGGACAAAGATTAACTTCTGCAAGTATCACAGATGAAAATGCAATTCCTCCATTAAAAAGTGTTTTGTTAAATAGTTGTTTTGAACCTTTTAATAAGCAAATTTTCATCGCAACAAGAGCTTGGGAAAAACATGTTGGAAGATCAAATGATCAGTTTTGGGGAGAAATCAAGGGAAATCCAACGCAGAAAAATGCTTTTGTGCAAAAGAAAATCACTGAAATGATAGAAAACAAAAGTTGGTGGAATATTTTCTTTCATTATAAACATGAATTGGTCTATGAAATTCGTGTTGCAAGCGGACATGGAATTCGTTGGAACAAAGAAGGAACTATCATTATTGGGTTTTTGGAACCTTTTATCAATGATGATAATTAAAAAATTATTTAAATGATTTTCAATGATAAAATAGAAATTACAACATTCTTTATGTTAATTCTTTTATAATTTTTTAATCGATTATTTCGTTCGACTTAAATTCTTCTATTTTTGCCAAAACTAACCATTTAACCTTACATTTTTTCGATAAAATGAGAAAACCACTTTATTTGTTATCCTTGGTTTTATTAAGCGCTTGCGGAAATAATCAAGAACAAAAACAACCAAAACAACACACAAAAAAAACAGAAATTTCTTACGAACAAGTTTTTAAATCTGTTGATAGTATTTTAAAATTAGACAATGGAAAATTCTGGGGAAAACAAATTTACAATTCAATTCTTCTAGTAAATCCAGAAACAAGAGAGTTTTATGCAAATGAAAATAATACACAAAATTCTTTTCAATCATTTGGCGAAATTTTTAAAGATACTTTACCTGAAAAAATCAATATTGCAAATACAGCAATTGATTGGGATGGAAAAAAATGGTCAATGATTATGTTACCACTTTCTGAGGATGAAATTTCTAGAAACAATTTGATTATCCATGAATTATTTCATCAACTTCAATCAAAAGTTGGTTTTGAAGGATTAAAAGAATTGAATAATGGACATTTAGATTCTTTTCAGACTCGTTTGTATTTGAAATTGGAATTGGAAGCTTTAGAAAAAGCTTTACTTTCTGAGGATTCTTCTAAAAGAAAAAAACATATAGAAAATGCTTTAATTTTCAGAAAAAAAAGACAAGAAAATGATGCGATAAAAAATGCTGAAAATTCTTTAGAACTAAACGAAGGATTGGCTGAATATACTGCAATTATGTTGAGCGGAAGAAATCACAAACAAATGAAATCTCATTTAATTTCTAGTAAAAATGATTTCTATGAAAATCCAACTTTTGTTCGAAGTTTTGCTTATCAAACTATTCCTTTTTACGGTTATTTACTTTCTAAAAAGTTAGATAATTGGCAACATCATGTAGATAGTAAAACAAATTTATCGGATTTTTTTAAAAATGCTTTTGAAATTAAACTTTCTGAAAAAGAGCTTTTAAATGATTCTGAAAAATTAGCTTTATATAATTATACAAAAATTCATTCTGAAGAATCAGAAAGAGAAAAAATAAGGCTAGAAAAAATCAAAAAATTAAAGACCAAATTTATTGAAGAACCTACTTTAGAACTTGTTTTTGAAAATATGGGAATTTCTTTTGATCCGAGAAATATTACACCAATAGAAGATTATGGAACTGTTTATCCGACAATGCGAGTTACAGATAATTGGGGAATTTTGACAATTGAAAATGGTGCTTTATTAGCTTCTGATTGGTCAAGAGTTTTTGTTTCTGAACCTACTAAAATCGAAGAAAAAATAGTTGAAGGAGATGGTTGGAAACTGGAATTAAATCCAGATTGGAAAGTCAAAAAAGACAAAGAAAAATTTATTCTTACAAAATAATTTAAAAAAGCTGATTCCATTTAAATGGAATCAGCTTTTTTATTTCCTATAATTTCATTTCACTTTCCTGTTTTTTTCATTTTTAGATTCAAAATTTATAGTAATTTTAGGTTAATCATTCAAAACCCTAAAATATGTCATACACTTTATCAAATTATAAATCTTTAATTCATTTGAAAATTATATAGATTTCTTCTGATAAAATTTAGTCTAATCCTATGAATCAAAACAAAAATTTTAGTAATCAAAATAAATAGAAATGAAAAATATCATCGCTGGAATTGTTTTATTCAGCTTATTCGCAAATTTTACAGCTTGTAAACCTAAAGAAGAAAAAGTAGAAATTGAAGAAGTGAAAATCGTGCAACATTATGCAAACTTTCCTCCTACTTTTCATCATGAATTAGCTTTAGAAGTTTTGGATGCAAGCATCGCATGGATTAACAATTTTAATGAAGGAAATGTACAAAATTGTGTAGATGGTTATACAGAAAATGCAGAAATGAGTGCGCTTCCTTTTGGGATTAAAAAAGGAAAAGAAGAAATTTCTGAGTTTTGGACTTCTTTAGTGAAATCTGGAGCGAATAATTTAGTTTATACAAATGTAAGTGTTGAAATTGCAAGTAAAAACATCGCTTTTCTTTCTGCAAATTGGAGCATGAATATTGGTGAAGGAATAATTTTTCAAGAAAAATGGGAAAAAATCGATGGAAAATGGGTTTTATCTTATGATAATTTTCAAGTTTTAGAAAAATATAAAACACCTCAAAAAAATGAAACAAATCCAATTGCTTCTCATCTTTCTTTGAAAAAAGTAATTTCAAAATCGAAAACATGGATTGAAGATTTTAATCAAGGAAAAACAGAAGTTTTAGGAAATGTCTATTCACCAACGGCTAGATTAAACGCAACACCTTTCGAAAATATTGATGGAAAAGAAGGAATTCAACAGTTTTGGAAAAAAATGATTGATGATGGTGCAAAAAACATGACTTTTCACAATCCAATTTTTAAAATGAAAACAGAAAATTCTGCTTTTTTGGGTTCTAGATGGAGTTTGACAATTGGAGAAGGAAAAATTTATCAAGAAAAATGGGATTTAATCGATGGGGATTGGTTCATGACTTACGATGAATTTAGAATGTTTAAAAAATATTAAATAAAAAAGTTCGCAAATCAGATATTTTTAAAGTATCTGGTTTGTTTTTGTTTTCATTTTGAAATATTAATTATGTTTGTCGAATAAATAATTAATGAAATAGAAAATGAATTATAAAATTATTGCAGACGAAAAAGAATTAATCAATTTTATCAATTGGCTTCCAGAATTAGAAGAAAACGAAAAATATTATATCAGTTTATTTTCTAGAAAAAAATATTGCGATGAAGTTTTAAAATCGAGTGATAAAACCCAATTACGAAGATTTGTTTCTAATAAGGAAATGTTATTTCATAAAATCAAACAATTAGAAATTCCGTATGGTGCTTGGAAACTGAAAAGTGGTGAAGATGTTCCGCAAGAATCTTTAGCATTATATATTACAGTAAATCCTAGAAACATGAAAAAAGCAACAGAAATGTTGGGAAGAAAATGTTGGGACTTAATGAAATCAGAAAATTTTAATGTTCATGCAGAAGCTTTAAGTTGTATTCAAAAATCGAAATCTAGAAGTTGTTTTATCGATTTTGATATTGATGACAAAAATATTGATTTAGATAAAAATTGGTTAAATCAAGAAATTGGAGAAAATAATTATACCATTTTAGAAACAAGAGGTGGATTTCATTTGTTGATTCAACCTGAAAAAGCATCTGTTTATCGAAAAGAAAATTTTGGAAACAAAAATTGGTTTCAACAAATTCAAAAAAAATTTCCTGTAGATCAATCGGGAGATCAATTAATTCCTGTTCCTGGAACTTTCCAAGGCGGATTTATTCCTAAATTTGTCAATCAAACAGAAATTGTAGAACAATAATTTATGGAAGAAAAAAGATATAAATATGGAGTGAATATTAGAAAAGGAATTTCCTCTTTTCTATTTTTTGGATTTTTTAGCTTTATTTTTTTCTATTTAGCTTGGACAAATGAAAAAGAACTTTCAATATTGGGTTATTTTACTTTTTCAAAAAATGGCGCAACTTATTTCTATTATACGCTTTTTTCTTTGTGTTTTGTTTTCGTTGGCTTTGCCATTTTTGCTGTGTATAAAACTAAGTTTACAAATAGAGAAGTTATTTTAACGGAAAATTATATAAACGCTCCAAAAAATGAATTCAGCAATAAAACAATTACGATTGAATTTAAAAATATTACAAAATTTATAGTGGAAGAAAACAATGATATTAGAAGTTTTAAGATTAAAACAGATTCTCAAAAACTTCAAATAATCGAAACTTTAATTTCCACTAAAAAAGGATTTGAAGAAATTGCAGAATTCGTTCATGAAAGAGTAAAAATTTAATCTAACATTTTAAAAAAAGCATGAAAACAGAGAATTATACATTAAAAGAAATTCAAGATTCAGATATTGAAAATATTTATAAAGGTCTTTCAGATCCAGAAATCACCCAATTTTACGATGTTCATTTTCCTACTTTGGAAGCGACAAAAGAACAAATGGAATGGTATGCAGATTTGAAAAAAAATGGAACTGGAATTTGGTGGGGAATTTATAATGAAAATGAAGAGTTTTGTGGTGCAGGTGGATTTAATAGTTTGGAAAAAGAAAATCAGAAAGCAGAAATTGGGCTTTGGCTTTTAAAGGAATTCTGGGGAAAAGGAATTTTAAAAGAAGTTATGCCTAAGCTTTTTGAGATTGGATTTACAACTTTGAATTTAAATAGAATTGAAGGTTTTGTTGTTAGTGAAAATTCAAAATGTAGAGCTGCTTTATCCAAAATTAATTTTACTCATGAAGGAACCATGCGTGAATGGGAAATCAAAAACGGAGAAAAAATTGATGTTGCGATTTATTCTATTTTAAAAAGTGAATGGCTTACAAAAAAATATAGAGAAGAATTAATTCAAAAATACGATTAATTTATCCAGAAGAAATGTTTCAAATCAATCCCTTTTTATAAAGGGATTGAAATTTTAAAAAACAGTTTTAAAAATACATTTCAAATCATTTTTCATTGACCAATTTTCCACATATTCTCTATTAATTTCAATTTTTTTAGGCCAAATCACAGAATCATTATATTCTTTAGGATTTTCTTTAGTTGCTAAAATTTCTTCTTCATTTCTAAAAAAAATACTTGCTGGAGAAGTAACTCCGGGTTTCATTTCTAAAATAATTCTATTTTCTCCTTCTAATTTATCTGCATAACCTTCGACATCAGGTCTTGGACCAACAAAACTCATATTACCAATAAAAATATTAAACAATTGTGGAAGTTCATCTAATTTTGTTTTACGAAGAAAATGACCAAATTTATTCGATCTTTTATCATTTGCAACGGTAATATAATTGGAATTTTTTCTTTGAACATACATTGTTCTAATTTTAAAAATCAAAAAAGGTTTTCCAAATTGACCAATTCTTTTTTGCCAAAAAAATCCATTATAACGAAAAGAAATTGTTGCAGAAATAGCAATTAAAAATATAATTGGAAGTAATATTAAAATACCAAAAAAGGAAAAACATATATCAAATAAACGCTTACATATTTTCCCTTTTTTTGTAATCATAATTTTAATTCTTTGTCTAAAAGTACTAAGAATTAATAATATTTTACTTAGAAGCTTTATAGATTCTTTCGATGATATCTACAACTTTCATTCCTTCTAAAGCATTTGTTGTGATTGCTTTTTTACCTTGAAGTACATCAATGACATTTTCTATAACAAAATGATGATTTTGTGCAGAACCTTTATATGCTCCGTAATCATTTCCTGGATTTGTCGGAGCTAATTCTGGCATTTCATAATCTTCAATATTACAATATTCCACTTCATTCATATATTGTCCACCAATTTTCACAGAACCTTTTTCAGCAATAATTGTTAGAGAACTTTCCATGTTTTTATTCCAAACAGCTGTTGAAAAATTAAAACTTCCCATTCCTCCATTTACAAACTCAAATTGCACCATTCCTGCGTCTTCAAAATCTGTTAAATCTTGGTGTTTAAAATCTTTAAAATTTGCTTGAATATTTGTAATATCACCAAAAAGCCAATACATGATATCAATAAAATGAGAAAATTGTGTAAACAAAGTTCCTCCATCTAATTTTTTATCGCCATGCCAGCTATTTGGAGTATAATATCTTTCATCTCTGTTCCAAAAACTATTAATATGAACAGAGTAAATTTTCCCTAATTTGTTATTATCAATTAAATTTTTAATCCAAACAGAAGGCGGAGAGTAACGATTTTGCATCACGGCAAATACATTTCTTGACACTTGTAATGATTTAAAAATCACTTTTTCAGCATCTGCTTTAGATAAAGAAATTGGTTTTTCAATTACCACATGCTTTCTAGCTTCTAAACAAGTAATTGCTTGCTCTGCATGAAATCCATTAGGTGTTGCAATATTTATAACATCTACTTCTATTCCACTTTCTAAAAATGATTTTAAATCAGAAAACAAAGGAACTTGAAAACGGTCAATATCTAATTTTTCAGCAGATTTAATATCAATCAAAGCAACTAACTCTGCAAGTTCATTTCTTTGAATCATTTCTGCATGTCGTTTTCCAATATGTCCTGCACCGATTATGGCAAATTTTACTTTTCTATTTGTTATAATCATTTCTTACTTTTTGAAAATTCGTTTAAAGATAGATTTTTTTTCAGGTTCTTCATGATATCCTTGTCCATAATTTTGACCATAACCATATCCGTATCCATAACCATATCCGTATCCATATTTTGACTTTAAACGATAACCATTTAAAACAAAACTTATATTTTTCACTTCTCCTTTTGAATATTTATCATCAATTAATTTAAACATTCCTCTTTGTGTATAATTTTGACGAATAATATATAGAGTTGCATCCGCATATTGTAATAATTCAAAAGCGTCTGCAACTAGTCCAACAGGAGGTGTATCAAGAATTACATAATCATATTCTTTTTGTAAAGTTTCAATCATGATTTTCGTTTCTTCAGAAATCAATAATTCTGAAGGATTTGGAGGAATTGGTCCAGAAGTTAAAACATCTAAATTTGGAACTTTTGTTTTTTGAATAACATCTTCAAGATTTTGTTGTCCAACTAGATAATTTACAACTCCAATATCATTTGAAATCTCAAAATCATCAAAGATTTTTGGTTTTCTTAAATCCAATCCAACTAGAATTGTTTTCTTATTACTCATGGCAAAAATACTTGCCATATTGATTGAAGTAAATGTTTTTCCTTCACCACTAATCGATGAAGTCACCAAAACAGTTTTATTTTTATTATTAATTTCTTTTCTTTTAAATAAAAATTGCACATTTGATCGCAATGCTCTAAAAGATTCTGAAACAACTGATTTAGGTTTATTAAAAATTGCTAAATTATTCTCTGTTGTATTCACTCCAACAACTCCTAAAACAGGGATTTTAGACATTCTTTCAATTTGTTCTACAGTATGAATTTTTGTATCTAAAATTTGCATAGTTACAATTACCATTAATGGTAAAATTCCTCCTATCAAGATTGCTATAACATAATTAAATCCAGTTCTTGGAATCGAAGAAACTTGTCCTGTATCTTTTGCAGAATCTAATACATTTACATCAGAAACAGAACCTGCAATAGCAATTCCCGCTTCATACCTTTTTTGCATTAAATAAATATAATTTTGTTCATTTAATGCATAATTTCTTTGAAAATTTAAAAGTTTTAATTCTTTTGGAGGTAATTTTTTAAGCCTTGAATCAAATTCTCTTGCTCTTTTTATACTTCCTTCTAATTTTGAATTTAAAACCTTTTTTAAAGACTCAATATTTTCAATTAATACTTTTTTAGTCGCTTCAATTGCTTTATTTAATTCAATAATCGTAGGATGATTATCTGTAAGTTTTTCAGATTCTTGTTGTTTTTTTATAGCTAAAGAAGTTAATGATGCAACATTTTCAGCAATACTAGAGTCTTCAATATTCACAATAGCTGGAGCAGGTAATTCTGTATATTGATTATGAGAAAGTATATAGTTATTTAGTTTTTCTAAATAGGATATTCTTTGATTTAGTTCATTTTGAAAACGATCTAAATTTGTTGTTTCTTCAAAAATTGCGGTACCTTCAACAGATAAATCAAAAATATTATTTAAAGCTTTATAATCACTAATATTTTTTTCAATTAAACGTAAAGAATCTGCTGCAATTTTAAATTGTTCATCAATAAATTTTCTAGTGCTTCTGGCATAATTTGTCTTTTCTAATAGTTGATCTTTAGCTAAAACTTTTACGGTTGTATTTAAAAAATCCGCTAATTTCACCTTATTTGGTCCAAGTTTGGAAAGTTCTAACAATGAAGTACCTTCCACTCCAAAAACATTAATTCCTTGGTATTGTTTTACTGTTTTTTCAATTGACAATAGTTTGATCAAATATTTATTTCCAGCAACGTTTTTAAGAGTTTTAAGTGAATTTAAATGAAAAGACAAAAATGGTAAATTCACTTTCTCGTTAATAGAAAAAGTTTGTGAAAAAGTCGCTTTATCAAAATCATAAACTTTCGTTTCTTCATTTTTATAGTTATGAATTGGCTTATTTAAATCTTCTCCTAAATTTAACGTTAATGTATATGTTTTATCATCAATAAATTGAATGCTAAAAATTGTATTTATTAATTGTGGTTTTTCTTCATCAATTTGAATTATAAATGGCGTTTTCCCATAAACATCTTCATTTCTAAATCTTCCTTCTACATAATAATTAATAAAAAAATCTAATTCTTTAACTACTTTTTCAGTATGTGTTCTAGAACTTAAAATTTTCTTTGTAGATTCTACTTTATCGCTTACACCTCCCCAATTAAAAGCAATATTTGTTCCTGTAGTAAAAAGAGGATTTTTCTTTTCTTTTACAGCAATTGTTGTAGAAAGTTTGTAGATTTTTTGTGTTGAAATATTCTTATAATATGCGATTCCAATTGCAATTGGAATTGTAATTAAGAAAAAATACCAATAACTCAGAATTTTATACAAATAATCTTTAATATCAGAACCAAGGTCTTGTATTTGTATTTTAGGTTGCTCCATTTATGAGATTTAAAGACTTTTTATTAGTAAATAAGTTGTAGTGAAAAAAGATAAAATTGAAACTACTGTAGTAAAAGTTTGAAAACCTGTAGTTCCTGTTCCCCATGATTTTTGTGGTAAAGGTGGCACATACACAATATCATTTGGTTGTATATAGAAATCATCTGATGTAAAAACTGAGACATCTGTCAAATCTAATTCTATCTTCTCTACTTTATCTATTTTTTTTCGAATAATTTGTACTTTACTCCTATCCCCTAAATCTGTAATATCACCAGAATTTGCCAAAACATCAACTACCGACACTTGTTCTAATAAAATATTTTTAGTTCCAGGTGATTTTACTTCTCCAGTAACTGTAACACGAATTCCTGCTAATTTAACGTCTATAAATATAGTATTCGTATTTTTGAAATATTTTGAAAGTCCATTTTTAATCTTTTCTCGAACCTGATCTGTAGAATATCCAAGAACATTTACATCTTCTAAATATGGAAGTCGAATATTTCCATGCGTATCTACTGGATATCCTGTGAAATATAATTGATCTGAAGTAATATTTACAGGTGTACTTCTATTTTCTTGTTTGTTAAAAAACGAAACTAATTCAGGATTATCCGATTTTAAAGTAATGTATAAAATATCGTTAATTTGAATTTTATATGTTTCATTAGCTATTTTTTCAAGGTTAGTAACTTCTTTCGGTTCTCCTTGAAAATAGGTCAATTGTTTTTTAGAAACACAGGATGAAAGTGTCAATACAATTAAGAGCAAAAATATGGTAAATCTGGTGTTCATATCTTATTTTTCTAATGAACGCAAAGATATGAGTTTAAATAAATATCAGAATATTTTTTTGTCTTATTTTCGTCAAAAATGTAATTTATGTTAAAATCCTATATAAAATTCATTCTAAATTTCATTTTAAGAAATAATATTCAAGATTCAGAGTTAAAAAAAGTCTGTAAATTGATTGAAAAATCAAAATTAAAACAAACTGAAAAACAAAAAGTTACGTTTTTTCAACAACAATTTAAATTTGATAACAGAATCATTTCTATTACAGATTTTGGAGCAGGTTCTAGAGTATTTAATTCTGATGAAAGAAAGATTCATTTAATCGCAAAATATGCTGGAATGTCGAAGAAAAAAAGCGAAATTTTACTAAAACTCATCGCTTTTTATAAAATAGAAAAGATTTTAGAGTTCGGAACCTCTTTAGGAATTGGAACTTCTATGATGAAAATAGGAAATCCGGTTGCAAAAATCACAACGATGGAAGGTTGTCCTGAGACAAGTAAAATCGCAAAAGAATATTTTGAGAAAAATGCTTTAAATAACATCGAAATTTTAGTCGGTGAATTTGAAAATTCTTTTAAAAAAATAGAAAATCAAAAATTTGATTTAATTTATTTCGACGGAAATCATCAAAAAGAACCAACTTTGAATTATTTTAAAAGATGTCTTGATTTTAAAACAGAAAAAAGCATTTTTATTTTTGACGATATTCATTGGTCTAAAGAAATGTTAGAAGCTTGGGAAATTATTAAAAATCATTCTGAAGTTATTGCTACAATTGATACTTTTGACATGGGAATTGTTTTTTTTAATTCAAAAATGAAGAAAGAACATACCCTTTCCTATAAATTTTAAAACTACATAAAATGAAAATATATACTAAAACTGGAGATAAAGGAACAACGGCTCTTTTTGGCGGAACTAGAGTTCCTAAATACCATGGACGAATTGAAGCTTATGGTACTGTTGATGAATTAAATTCTTATATCGGTCTAATTCGTGATCAAAAAGTGGAGCAATCTATCTTTGATTTTTTAATTAAAATTCAAAATGAACTTTTCACACTTGGAGCAATGTTGGCAACTCCACCCGAAAAAGAACAATTAAAAAATGGTAAAGAAAGGTTAAACATTCCTAAAATTACAGCAGAAAATATTGAAGATTTAGAAGCTGAAATTGATAAAATGAATGAAGACTTACCTCCGATGACACATTTTGTACTTCCAGGCGGACATACAACTGTGTCATATTGTCATATTGCAAGATGCGTTTGTCGTAGAGCAGAACGATTATGTGTAGCATTATCGGTCGATGAGACAGTAAATGAACATATTTTAAAATACCTAAACCGACTTTCTGACTACCTTTTTGTGTTGGCACGAAAGTTGACGATTGACACGCAATCAGAGGAAATTCCTTGGATTCCTCAGAAGAACTAAGTTCTTTGTAAATAGTTAAAAAATAATAATATAAAAACTTGACTTTTTGCGTAAAATTTATATTTTTGCGTAAAAACTTAATATATTGAAAGTATGTATTGGACTTTAGAATTAGCATCGTATTTGGCTGACGCGCCATGGCCTGCGACTAAAGATGAGTTGATAGATTATGCAATCCGAACTGGAGCGCCTTTGGAGGTTGCAGAAAACTTACAAGGTATTGAAGATGAAGGAGAGATTTATGAATCGATTGTAGAAATCTGGCCTGATTACCCTACCGAAGATGATTATCTTTGGAATGAGGATGAATACTAAACAGAAAAGCAAAAAGAAGAGTCTCAATTTAAAACTGAGACTTTTTTTATTTTAAGTTATTAATAAAAATGACTTATGAAAATTAATAAAATAAGAAAAACTAGATATGAGCTTACTTAATACCATATTAAAAGCTTTTGTAGGGGATAAGAAAACAAAAGACCTTAAAGCTTTACAACCTTTTGTTGATAAAGTTTTGGCTTATGAAAAGAATTTGATCAATATTTCAAATGATGAACTGAGAGCTAAAACATTAGAATTTAAAAAGCAAATTCAGGATGCCATCAATCCTTTTGAAACAGATATCACAAAATTAGAACAAGAAAGTGAAAATGCTGATATTGATAGAAAAGAGGTAATTTATGGAGAAATCGATAAATTAAAAGATGCATCTTATGAAGCTTCAGAAGGGGTTTTATTGGACATTTTACCAGCTGCTTTTGCAGTTTTAAAAGAGACTGGAAGACGTTTTACAAATAATGAAACAGTAGAAGTTACTGCTACGCCATTTGATAGAGAACTTTCTGCAATAAATGAGCATGTAAATTTAGATGGTGATAAAGCTATTTGGAATAATTCATGGGATGCTGCTGGAAAAGCAGTTACTTGGGACATGGTTCATTATGATGTGCAGATAATTGGTGGATCTGTTCTTCATCAAGGTAAAATCGCTGAGATGATGACAGGAGAAGGTAAAACGCTTGTAGCAACTTTGCCAATCTATTTAAATGCATTAACTGGTCGAGGTGTTCATGTGGTTACAGTGAATGATTATCTAGCAAAACGTGATTCTGCTTGGATGGCACCAATCTTCGAATTTCATGGTTTAACAATCGACTGTATTGACA
Source organism: Aureivirga marina (assembly GCF_015767265.1). Lineage (GTDB taxonomy): Bacteria > Bacteroidota > Bacteroidia > Flavobacteriales > Flavobacteriaceae > Aureivirga > Aureivirga marina. The sequence continues at coordinate 335,641 of NZ_JADPIB010000004.1, read as the reverse complement.
AACACCAACCTAATTCTGAAGAAAGAAGAAAAGCTTATAATAGTGATATTGTTTATGGAACAAATAACGAATTTGGTTTCGATTATTTACGTGACAATATGGCTCGTAATCCAGAAGAATTAGTTCAAAGAGAACATAATTATGCAATTATTGATGAGGTAGATTCTGTATTAGTAGATGATGCAAGAACACCTTTGATTATCTCTGGTCCTACTCCAATGGGTGATCGTCATGAATTTAATGAGTTAAAACCTGTTATTGAAAGTATTGTTAGCAAACAACGTCAATATTTACAAGGTATTTTCTCTGAAGCGAAGAAAAAAATTAAAGAAGGTGATACAAAAGAAGGAGCTTTCTTATTATTTAGATCTTATAGAGGTTTACCTAAAAATAAAGCTTTAATAAAGTTTTTAAGTCAAGAAGGAATGAAACAATTACTTCAAAAGACGGAAAACTTCTATATGCAAGATAACAATCGTGAAATGCCTAAAATTGATAAGGAATTATATTTCACTATTGATGAAAAATCTAATGCAATTGACTTAACGGATAAAGGTATTGAATATTTATCTGGAATGAGTAATGACAAAGATTTCTTTATTCTTCCAAATTTAGGTGTGGAAGTTGGAGAAATTGATAAATTAGATATTACTACAGAAGAAAAAGTAGCTAAAAAAGAAGAATTATACAGAAACTTCAGCATTAAAAGTGAAAGAATCCATAGTTTAAATCAATTATTAAAAGCATATACTTTATTTGAAAAGAATGTTGAATATGTGGTAATGGATGATAAGGTAAAAATCGTTGATGAGCAAACTGGACGTATCATGGATGGTCGTCGTTACTCAGATGGATTACACCAAGCTTTAGAAGCAAAAGAAAATGTAAAAATTGAAGCTGCTACACAAACATATGCAACTGTAACTTTACAGAATTATTTCCGTATGTATCGTAAACTTTCAGGAATGACAGGAACAGCGATTACAGAAGCAGGAGAATTCTGGGAAATCTATAAATTAGATGTTGTAGAAATTCCTACAAATAGACCTATTGCACGTGATGATAGACAAGATTTAGTTTATAAAACTACTAGAGAAAAATACAATGCTGTAATTGAAGAAATTGAGCGATTTGTAAAACAAAACAGACCAGTTCTTGTTGGTACAACAAACGTAGAAATTTCGGAATTACTTTCTAGAATGCTTACACTTCGTAAAATTCCACACAACGTACTGAATGCCAAATTACACAAAAAAGAGGCTGATATTGTTACAGAAGCTGGAAAATCTGGAGTTGTAACAATTGCAACAAATATGGCAGGTCGTGGAACGGATATTAAATTATCTGAAGAAGTAAAAGCTGCTGGAGGTTTAGCAATTATTGGAACAGAAAGACATGATTCTCGTCGTGTTGATAGACAGTTACGTGGTCGTGCTGGTCGTCAAGGTGATGTTGGTTCTTCTCAATTCTATGTTTCTCTAGAAGATGATTTAATGCGTAAATTCGGTTCAGATAGAATTGCAAAAATGATGGATAGAATGGGTCATAAAGATGGTGAAGTAATTCAACATTCAATGATTAGTAAATCTATCGAAAGAGCGCAGAAAAAAGTTGAAGAAAATAACTTTGGTGTTCGTAAACACTTAATCGAGTATGATGATGTAATGAATTCACAACGTGAAGTAATTTACAAAAGAAGACGTCATGCTTTATATGGAGAAAGACTTCAATTGGATATTGTAAATATGATTTATGATACTTGTGATTCTTTAGTTAATGATAACAAAGTAAGTAATGATTATGAAACATTTGAATTGGAATTAATCCGCATTACTTCTATGCCTTCTCCAATTTCAAAAGAAGAATTTGAAAAAGGAAATCCACAAGATTTAATTGATAAACTTTACCAATCTGTTTATAAACATTATACTGATAAAATGGAACGTGCAGCTGAAACTGCTTTCCCAGTGATCAAACATGTTTATGAAACTCAAAGTGATCGTTTTGAAAGAATTGTAGTTCCTTTTACTGATGGAATTAAGAAATTAGATGTTGTAACAAATCTTAAAGAAGCATATGAATCAAATGGTAAGAAATTAATTCTTGATTTTGAGAAAAACATTTCTTTAGCTCTTATTGATGATGCTTGGAAAGATCATTTACGTCAAATGGATGAATTAAAACAAACGGTTCGAAATGCACAATATGAGCAAAAAGATCCACTTTTAATTTACAAATTTGAATCTTTCAAATTATTCCGTGGAATGTTAGATAAAGTAAATAAAGACTTACTTTCATTCTTATTTAAAGGAGAATTACCTGCTCCAAACCCAGATCAAGTTTCTCAAGCAAAAGAACAAGCTCCAGAACAAGTACAAGCTTCTAAAGAAGAATATCAAGATCCTTCTAAAGCGCAACAAAGTGCTCCTGTAACAAATCAAACACAAGAGCCTGAGCCAATTGAAACTGTAATTCGTTCTGAAAAGAAAATTGGTAGAAATGAAAGAGTTACTATCAAAAATGTTCAAACAGGAGAAAACAAAGAAGTAAAATATAAACAAGCTATTCCGCTAATTGAAGCTGGAACTTGGGTTATTGTTGATAACGAATAATTTATTTTTTCTATAAAGTAAAAAGCGGCTGTATTTATTTACAGTCGCTTTTTTATTTGGTAAAAGTGTTATGTTTTATATTTTTAAACAAAAATTTAAAACTATGATTTTAGAAGGAGCTATTGGAGATGCTTATGGAGCTGGATTTGAATTTGCAGATTTCAAAAAAATTCAATTAAAAAATAATATCACAAATTATGAAAATCATCCACTTTATAATGAATTAAAAGGAAACTATACAGATGACACACAAATGACTTTAGCTTTGGCCGAATTAATACTTTCTGATAGTGATTGGACTGAATTAAATATTGCCAATTCATTTGTAAATTCCTTTCAAAGAAATCCAAGAAAAGGATATGCTAAACGATTTTATTCTTTTTTAACGGAAATCAAAAATGGTCAAGAATTTCTGGAAAAAATTCAAAATACAAGTACGAGAAATGGAGCAGCAATGCGTTCTTATATTCTAGGAGTTTTTCCAACTGAAGAAGAAGTTTTAACTAAAAATACTTTACAAGCCAAACTTACACATAATTCAGAAGAAGGAATTTTATCCGCAAATGCAATTGCTTTAGCAAATCATTTTTTTATATATGAAAAAGGGCAGAAAAATGATTTATTAACATATTTAAATGATTTTCAAAAAGCTAATTGGAAAGGAAAATGGCAAGGAAATGTTTCCATGTCTGGAATTGCATCTGTCGAAGCAGTTTTATCTTTATTAGTAAGTGATTTAAATCTAAAAGAACGATTACAAATGGCTATCAATTTTGGTGGAGATGTAGACACTGTTGCTTCCTTGGTTTTAGCAATTTCAAGTCAAGATAAATCTATTACAAATAATTTACCTCGTTTTCTTTATGATGAATTGGAAAATGAAACTTTTGGAAAAGATTATTTAATCATTCTCGACAAAAAAATAGCATCTAAAATCACACAATATAAATTGGTAAAATAAACTTTAGAAAAATTATTATTTTTAGGTGATTTTTGCGAAGTTCTTTTTTAGTTGTTATATTTAATTTTAAATATTTTTATTATAAAATATTACGAATAAAACAATTACAACACTAAGATTCATCCATTTTTCGTTATTATCTTAATAATTCAAACATAGAAAGGGCAATGTTAAAATCGAAAAATCAACAAAAAAATAAAGCTAGAAAGAAGCATTTAAATACTGTTGTTCAAAAAAAAGAAAGCAATGCTACTTTTCAGTTTAAAGACAATCGAAAAGAATCGAAACAACAAGATAATTTAAAAAAAGTTGCAAATAATTCTGAAAATAAATCATTAATTCAAAAAAAGAATAACACAGGATTACCAGACAATTTAAAATCTGGAATTGAAAATCTTTCTGGTTATGCTATGGATGATGTAAAAGTACATCGAAATTCGGCAAAACCTGCACAATTAAAAGCACATGCTTATGCGCAAGGAAGTAATATTTATTTAGGTCCAGGTCAAGAAAAACATTTACCTCATGAAGCTTGGCATGTTGTACAACAAAAACAAGGACGAGTTCAACCGACAAAACAATTGAAAAGTCAAATCCCACTAAATGACGACACTGGATTAGAAAAAGAAGCTGATGTAATGGGAACGAAAGCTTTGCAATTTTCAAAAAGCTCCACGAATTTAATCCAGAAAAAAAATAAACCAATAAATCCTAATGTTGTTCAAAGAAATTTAGATACACATGTCATAAATGGAACCAGTTCTGGAATGTTAGGAAATTTACTTGGTACAAGTACATTTGAAGAAATTAAAACTGCTTTACATAGTTATCAAAACACAACAAATGTTGCATTACAACTTACTTTATTAAAAAAAATGAAAGCTGATGGAATGACTTGGCTAACAGATAATAGTAAAAAAGTGGATGCAAATAGCGTTACTAAAAGAACCAGTATTCGAGAACTTTTAGCATTAGTAAAAAATGAATTAGCCACAAGAAGCGATGATTCGATGTTAATGAAAGAATCTGTAAAATTTGAAAAGAATCTTGGGCTTTATGCTTTTAATAATAATAGAGCGACAACTGCAGCAACAGGGGCAATTAACAAAATGAAAGATGTCATGGGTGTAACTGCAAATAATGCTTTAGCGGGTGATGTTTTTGGTGGAAATTCTGCTAAATATGCTGGTGTTGTTGGAAAAGAAGTAAATACTGTAATGGCAGCAATTAATCATGGTAACTTACGTGAAAAAATGACTGCTTTTTACAATGCTGCGCTTGGTCCATTTAAAAATATGTTAGACAATCATATCAAACAAAAAGGTTCTTTCAATTTATGGGAACTTTCTAAAAATAATTTAGCTTTAAAAGGAATAAATCCAGCTGGAATTGCAGCAATTGAAGAACGAAAAAATCAGATTGATTCTTATGATGAAAAATTTTTCAATTCAGATTTAATTTATAAGGGAGCAAAAGCAACTGGACAATCACATAAATATAAAGATGTTTATATGGCTCCAATGGATCCTTTTTATCGTGCAGATGATGATGCCTTAAAAGAAGGGCAACGTGGAGTTATTAAAAAGCTTTCTCCTGAAGGAAGAACTATTGCAAATGAATCTGCATTAACTTCAGATCATGATTATAATTTTAATTGGCAATCTTTTAATTTCACTCTTGCGCAATTACAAGGAACTGCTGTTGGAAAAGTCAATAGTATATTTACAAAAGTGCAAAATGAATTAAGAGATTTCATCAATGCAGGAGATGGAAATGAAAAATTGATAAAATACAATAATTTATATCCACTTGTTGAAAAATGGTTAGAACAGAATAAAAGTAAAACAGATGATAATTCTAATACAAAAAGAACAAGTTTAGAAGCTTTAAAAACAGAACTTAGAAAAATTTATAGCGGAAGTAATCGTAGAGATGCAGACTTAACAAATGGAAGATTTAGTGCACATTTAAGTAATCGTGAAAAAGCATTCATTGCATCACAGAGAGAAGATTTAAGTGTGGAGGATATGAGTTTAAATGCGCGATTCCAAAGATTAATTGGAAATCAAACACCACGTTTATATGATAATACTAAAAAACTTCCTTGGGAAGAAGGTGGAACTCGATTTACACCAAATATGGATAATGCATGGATTTCACATGCGATAAAAAAATTAAAAATGCCTGTTGTTGCTGGTCCTTCTGGAACAACAGATAGAATGTTACGTGCTTTAAAATTCTTAGGGAACCCTGTTTCTCCATTAGATTTTCGTTTGGCTTTATTAGGATGGATGTTAACAAGTAATGATCATAGTTTCCATGAAATTATGGCTGTTTCAAAGTCTTTTGGATTACCATATGAACCTGGTTCTTATGCTTATCATGATATTCAACCTTTAACAATTGCACTTTTAAGACATAATGTTTGTGAAAATGGAATGTTTCCAGATGAAATAGTTTATTATTCACATAAAGATGATTTTATTTTAGTTCAAGATGCAATTGATCAAGTGGATTCTTTTGATACGAAACAAATTCATGCTAATTTACCTACGGTAACTTATATGCAACATATAACTAAAAACCGAACAAGTCCAGCAGCTGCAATGGCTTTAGGATTATATACCACTGGATCATATTTGGTTCAAAACCCTACTAGAGAAAGTTCTTATCCAGTTGCTAATGTTAAAATTAGACATCATTTAAAAAACAAACCAGAGTTAGAGAAATTAAATGAAAAGCATGAAAGAGGTAATTTTAGTATTTCTGAATTAATGAAAGAAGGAAAAACGCATAATGCAGCTTTAATTAATGCTTTGAGAGATTTGCCTGATTCTGCGCATACCGTTTATAGAGGACAAGATTCTGGAGCATTCCAAGTTGGAAATGTTATAACATATAGTAAATTCACAAGTACTTCTTTAAATAAAGCAGATGCAGATGAATTTATGACAGAAAATGATAATAATCCACCAAATTTATTAAAAGTAGCAGCAACAAAAGGAAAAGATATTCAGCCTTTTTCTAAATATCCAGAAGGAGAAATTTTATTCTTACCAGGTACAAAATTTAGAGTAACAAATATATTAGCAAATCAAGCTGCAAATGGTGATATTTCTAAAATTCATAATGTTATTGAATGTGTAGAAGTTTAAAAATATATTAAAATAATATATAAAAATCACATTTGATTATTCTTCAAATGTGATTTTTCCTTTATTAATCATTTCTATTTTCTATATTTATTTTCTTAGCATCAACACTTTCTTTATTGTATTTTAAAAGTTTTGCTGCTATTGCATAAAGCTCTTGATTCACTCTTTCATCTGCAACATAACTCAATGCATCTTCTTTTAATTTTGTCATATTTTTAATAGAAGCATCATCCATATCAGGTTCTGCCAAAGCAATTTGTGGTTCCAAACGATGATAATCATATTTTCCTTCACCTTCTATCGTTTTAAAAATTTGTTTTAAATGATAATTCACAGTTTGCGAACTTCCAGACATCATAATATCAATAATTGGCTTCACCCAACCAGCTAATCCCCAATCTTTTGCTTTTTTATATTCATACGTTTTACTAGAGCTACCAGTTCCTATAGAAACGATCATCATATGTTTTGCAGTCGGATTATCTTCAAAACTAAATTTCATATTTCTCGCTTCTGAATAAGCAACTAAAGCAGGATTATTAGCGAACATTCCTCCATCAATTAAAGGAAAAGGCGTTCCAATACCATTTTTAATTCTTGCTGTTTCAAAATAAGTTGGCGCAGCAGAAGTTGCTCTAGCAATATCTTTCACTTTAAAATTAAAAATATCATTCTCAGCTTTGTGTTGTTTAAAAAAATGTGGTTTTCCTTTTCGAATATCATAAGAAGAAATAATACAAGGCTTTAAAAGTTCATGAAATCTGGTGTCTCCAAAATTATCATGTAAAGCTTCTTCTAATTCTGAAGCATCATATTTTTCATCAGAAATACCATTTAGACTTTTAATTTTCTGAAGTAAACTTGCGTCAAAAATTTCATCTCCCCTATCCAAATATAAATTCACTGCTTGTTCAGCTGTAAACTTTGGTCTTCCATTCGAATCTGGCATCAGATAAGTTAAAGTTAAAATTCCACCTGTACTTGTTCCAGCAAAGAAATCGAACATGTCAGAAATTCTAATATTTGGATCTTCTCCTACTTCTTGAAGGATATTTTCTAGTCTTTGAATGATAACTCCTGGAAGAATTCCCCTAATTCCTCCTCCATCAATAGATAGTATTCTAATTTTTCGCATTTATAACTTTTTTAAATTTTTAACACTAAATATAAATATTAATCATTAAAAATCAAGTAAGTGAATATTTTATTAAAATATATTTTTAATTTTAAATATTATATGTTAATTATACACTATCAATAAATTCGTTAGATTCTTTATCTTTTTTTTGGTTTTAACTTTAAAAATTCAAGTAATATACTATTTTTGCACATGCAAAAGAAGATATTAATCATAGGCGGACCAGGAACGGGAAAATCAACTGTACTTAAAGAGTTGATTCGTAGAGAATATTTGTGTATGCCAGAAATTTCGAGAGAAGTTACAAGGAAAGCACAAGAAGAAGGTATTGATCAGTTATTTTTAACAGATCCTCTGCTTTTCAGTAAAATGTTATTAGAAGGGAGAATTCAACAATATGTTGATGCAGAAAATTCGGATGATACTGTTGTATTTTTTGACAGAGGAATTCCAGATGTACATGCTTACATGAATTACATCAGTATTGATTATCCAGATATTTATAAAGAAAGTAGTTTGAAATATAAATACGATCAAGTATTTTTAATGCCGCCTTGGGAAAAAATTTATATCACTGACAATGAGAGATATGAATCATTCGAACAATTATTAGCGATTCATAATCACTTAAAAAGAGCTTACGAAGAAATCGGTTATAAAATTGTAGAAGTTCCTTTTGGGAACATCGAAGAAAGAACAGAATTTATACTAAACAATATTATTTAAAATGCAAAAATCTCCTCTTGACATTCTGCAAAAGTTTTGGAATTATAACTCTTTTAAAGAAGGTCAAGAGGAAATAATCCAATCCATTCTTCAGAAAAAAGACACAATTGCGCTTTTACCAACTGGAGGAGGAAAATCTATTTGTTACCAAATTCCTGCTTTACTTTCCAACGGAATTTGTGTTGTCGTTTCTCCCTTACTTGCTCTTATCAAAGATCAAATTCAACAATTAGAAAATAAAAATATTCGTGCTTTGTCGTTTTCCCCAAAAATGACACAAAGTGATATTATTCGAACTTTTGATAATTTAAAATTTGGAAAATATAAATTTCTATATATTTCTCCAGAAAGGTTACAATCGGCTTTAATTCAAGAAAAATTGAAAGAATTACCAATTTCTTTTGTTGCAATTGATGAAGCACATTGTATTTCAGAATGGGGACATGATTTTAGGCCTTCTTATTTGCAGATAAAAAAAATTCGAGAAATTCAACCAAATATTCCAATTGTAGCATTGACAGCAACAGCTACAAATCAGGTTTTAAAAGACATTGCTAAAAATCTAGAATTTAAAGATTTTGCTTTCTTTAAAAAATCCTTTTATAAGAAAAACTTAGCTTATCAGTTTTTTAATACTGAAGATAAAATTTCAAGAATTGAGCAAATTCTACAAAAGTTTCAGAAAAAACCGATTATTATTTATACAAATAATCGAATCGGAACTGAAAAATTGAGCAATTATTTAAATCAAAGAGGATTTTCAACTTCTTTTTTTCACGCAGGAATGTCGCAAGAAGAGAAAGATAAAACTTTTGAAAATTGGTTTAAAGAAAAAATTTCTACAATTATTGCTACAAATGCTTTTGGAATGGGAATTGACAAATCGAATGTTCGAGTTGTAATTCATTATACTTTACCAAATTCTATCGAAAATTATGTGCAAGAAGCTGGAAGAGCTGGAAGAGATTTAGAAAAAGCTTTTTCTGCCGTTTTATACAATGAAGAAGATTTATATCAACTTCAAACTAAAAATGAAAAAAACAAAGCATCTGTTACTTTTGTAAAAGAAATTTATAAGAAATTAAATCAATTTTTTCGATTGGCAATTGGCGAAATCCCTGAAGAAACGTTTCTTTTTGATTTACAAGAGTTTTGTAATATTTACAACTTTTCTCCTTCTAAAACTTTTAACGCTTTTAATTATTTAGAAAGAGAAAATATCATTGAAATTGACAGAAATTTTAATAAAAAATCTACTTTACAGATATTAGTTCCCAGTAATTATGCAATTCGATATATTGAAAGAGATACTTTAAAAAGTCATTTATTAAAAGTCTTAATTCGAAATTATGGTGGTTTATTTGACAATTTTATCGCTATTGATGAAAGTATTTTAAGTAAAAAATTACATCTTTCTAAAAAAGTAATTATTCAATATTTAGAAGAATTACAGCAGGAAGAAATTTTAGAATATCGCCAAGCATTAAACAAAGCTGAACTTCGATTTTTAGTTCCAAGAGAAGATGATAGAACGATCAATCGAATTTCTAAAACAATTGAACAACAAAATAAACTAAAAAAGCGCAAGATTGAAAAATTTGTTGCTGTTATTGAAGAAGATGAAATTTGTAGAAGTAAACAGATTTTAGACTATTTTTCGGAAAAATCAGAAGAAAATTGTGGAATTTGTGATGTTTGTATTTCTAAAAAAAACAAAGCTAAAAAAATTGATTTTCAAGAGTTTTGTAAAGGAATTTTAACTTATTTGCAAACCAATAAAAAAGCTACTTCAAGAGAAATTATTTCACATTTTAATTTTGGACAAGAAAACACAATTTATGCTTTAAATATTCTACTTGAAAAAAAATTAATTCGATTATCTTCGCAAAATAAATTTGAACTTATTAAATAGTTGTTTATCTAAAACAAACTACTATTTATCAATCAAATACAAAATCGTAAGTTTAATTTTAACGATTAAAACCAAGCTAAAATGAGAGATTTGAGAATCGTCTTTATGGGAACACCAGATTTTGCTGTGACTATTTTAGACGGATTATTAGAAAATAATTATAATGTAGTTGCAGTAATTACTGCACCAGATAAACCAGCAGGAAGAGGAAGAAAATTAAATCAATCCGCAGTAAAAAAATATGCTATAGAAAAAAATCTTCCAGTTTTACAACCAACAAATTTAAAAAATGAAGAGTTTTTAGCTGAACTAGAAAGTTATAAACCTAATTTAAATATTGTTGTTGCTTTCCGTATGTTACCAAAAGTTGTTTGGGGAATGCCAGAATTTGGAACTTTTAATCTTCATGCTTCTTTGCTACCTGAATATCGTGGAGCTGCTCCAATTAATTGGGCAATTATCAACGGAGAAACTAAAACTGGAGTGACTACTTTCTTTATTGATGAAAAAATTGATACAGGTGAAATTATTTTACAAAAAGAAACACCAATTTCTGAAACAGAAACTGTTGGAAAACTTCATGATCGTTTGATGCATATGGGAAGTGATTTGGTAGTAGAAACTGTTAAGTTGATTGCTGAAAATAAAGCAATAACTCAGAAACAACCAGAAAAAGAAGAAAAGACAGCTTATAAAATTCATACAGATACTTGTAAAATTAATTGGGAAAATAGTTTAGAAGCGATTTATAACCATATTCGAGGTTTAAATCCTTATCCAGCAGCTTGGACAAATCTTGTTTCTGGAGATAAAGAACTTTCTGCTAAAATTTATAATGTAAAAAAGGTTTATGAAGAGCATTCTTTTGAAAATGGAAAAATTATTGCAACAAAATCAGATTTAAAAGTTGCAGTAAAAGATGGATTTTTAAAAATTGATTCTTTAAAACTGTCTGGAAAGAAATTAATGGATGCAAAAAGTTTAATGAATGGATTCACGTTCCAAGAAAATGCTCGAATGCTTTGATTTTACTATAATTTCAGCTAGTTTTAAAGTGTTTTCAGAACAGGTTATTAACAATTTCGTATAGTTATTAACAATTTCTGTTTTTTTTTCCCAGAAAACTTGTGTAAACCCTTATTCCGTCTATATTTGTTATACTATATTGAAGAAAATAATGTTTAACCAAATTAATTCAACATTTTAATTATGAACAAATCGGATTTAATTGACGCAATGGCTGCAGACGCAGGAATTTCTAAAACTGCTGCAAAGGCTGCTTTAGAGTCTTTAACTAACAATGTAATAGAAGCTCTTAAAAAGGGAGATAAAGTTGCATTAGTAGGATGGGGAACTTGGTCTGTTTCAAAAAGAGAGGCGAGAACTGGAAGAAATCCACAAACTGGGAAACCAATCAATATCGCAGCTAAAAATGTAGTTAAATTTAGCCCAGGAGCTTCTTTAAAAGATTCTGTAAACTAAATTTTATATTAAAATATACTTAAAGAGCTTTCTTTTAACAATAAAGAAAGCTTTTTTTATGAGCTAAATTTATATATTTATTGAGAGAAAAAGTGTTACAGATGACAGTAAAAAACCCAATAAAAGGAAACTTGTTGATTGCAGAGCCATCTATCTTAAATGATTCTTCATTTAACAGAACTGTGATTTTATTAACAGAACATAATGCTAATGAAGGATCTGTCGGTTTTATTTTAAACAAACCAACCAAATACACAATAAAAGATTTAATCCCAAACATAGAAAGTACCTTTAAAATATATAATGGAGGTCCTGTAGAGCAAGAAAATTTATATTTTATACATAAGATTCCAAATTTAATTCCAAACAGTATAGAAGTCGCTGATGGAATTTATTGGGGAGGAGATTTTAAAATTGTCAGTACTCTATTAAATGAAAATAAAATTGGTACTGAAGACATTCGATTCTTTTTAGGATATTCTGGATGGGCTTCTTCTCAATTGATAGAAGAAATAAAAATTGATTCTTGGGTTGTTGTAGAAAATAAATATCCAAATATCTTTAATGTAGACGATTCGATTATTTGGAAAAATCAGATATTAAAACTCGGAGGTGATTATGCAATTTGGGCAAATGCACCAAGTAATCCAAGTTTAAATTAAAAAAAGGATTAAGCTTTTCTTCAAAGTTTAATCCTTTTTTTATGATTATAATTTCATAATTCTTTCTAATTGCTCTCGTAAACCATCTGCTACTTCAGTTTCATAAACTTTCTTTCTATAATTTGTAACAGATTGAATTCCGACAATTGCATTTGTTATAAAAACTTCATCTGCTTTTAATAAATCAAAAGGAGAAATCGATTTTTCGATTAATTTCATATTTAAATTCTTCGCAATAATTTCAAGTAATTTCTTACGAACAACTCCTTTTACACATCCTTCTGTAAGTGCTGGTGTATAAATTTCTTCTCCTTTTACAACGAAAATATTTCCATTAATTGCTTCTGCAATATGTTTTTTTTCATTCAATAAAATACAATTATCCAATTCATTTTCTTCAGCAAAAATACTAGCAACAACATTTAATATTTTATTTGTTGTTTTAACAGTCGAAAGTAAACCTGAATACACATAATAATCTTTAAATAAATCAACTGTATATTTTTCTTTTCTAGTTTCTCCTAAAACTGCTGAAGTCACTAAATAATCAATCTCTCTAGAAGTTGGTGTATATAATCCTCCATCTTTTCTTGAAACTGTGAAACGAATTCGGAAATTTTCTTCTTTATTTGGTATAACTTTTAAAATCTCTTCTTCAAAAAATTCAAGTGTAAATGCCATTGGAATTTCCATACGTAACATTCGCATGGAAGCCATTAAACGAAAATAATGGTCTTCTACAAAAACTACTTTTCCTGCTAAAACTTTGATTGTCTCAAAAATAGCATCGCCATAATTGTAAGCTCTATTCTTACTTGTAATTTCCAATTCTGATTCTGTAATTACACTTCCATTAAAATTCAACATAATGTATAAAATTTTGAACTGCAAATGTAACTAGACTTCTCTAATTTTTAAGCGAATTCTCTTTATTTTTTTCGAATAAAAAACTCTACTCTCCTATTCTCTGCTCTTCCCTCTTCTGTATCGTTTGAAGCTATTGGTTTGGAATTTCCATAACCTTTACATTTAATTCTATCTTCTGTTATTTCTTTTAACTTTAAAAAATCTGCCACTGCATTTGCCCTTGCTAAAGATAGTTTATGATTAAAAATCAAAGTTCCTACATTATCTGTATGTCCATGAATTTCAATTTTCATCTCTGGAAACTTTTGTAAATATTTTGCTAATTTCTCCAATTCAATCACAGAATCTTCTACTAAAGTCGCTTTATTTGTCTCAAACAATACATTCTTTAAAGTATATTTTTTATCAATTTCTATAGCAATTACTTCTTCCTCTTCAGGCTCTTCCACTTCTATTTTTTCTAAAGGAATCATTTCAACCATATCCACAAAATAATATGCATATCCACTTCTTAAATATTCTCCCTCTTTGACAATTTTTTCCGTACCGTTTGTTGCTCTAAAATTTCCTAAAACAAAGAAATTTTCATAACCTTCTGCAATAAATTCTAAAGTAATTTTTGTCCAATTTTCCTGATTATCCCAAAAAGTTTCTGAATTGATTTCTTTATAATGTAATTTCTTCGAATGTCTTTCAATTTCTGGTTTAGTAATTACTTCATTTGTCGCAACAATAATTGGATTTTCAATAAATAAAATTCCTAAATCTTTAATTGCATAATTATAAGCATCTGCATTACTTATATAAAAACTCAAACGATATTTTCTGTTTTTTTCTAAAGTTTCAGTTAATTCTCCTTGTAAATATTCTCGATAATTTCCTCCATCTTTTAAAACAATAAATCCAACATAATTTTGTCCAAAATCCGTTGCTTGTGATCCAGCAAAATTATTCAACAATCCAACATTTTCTTTTCCTTCCTTAAAACAAGCATTGTATAAATCTGGTGTCGCTAAATTTCCTTTTGTCCAATTTTCCACATTTCCTTGGATCATATCCAAAGTATTTGCACATTGTTTTGTTTCTTCAAAACTTGGATTTTTAACCAAATTTTGTGCTGAAGAAATAATACTTATTAAAAGAAAAATTAAATATAAATTTGTTTTCATCATCTCTTAAAATAATCTTCTTTTATGAATTAAATTTTGAATTGTTGTATTAATATCTAAAGATAATTTTAGCTTGTAAAGCAATATTAAATACAAGAAGCTTACCAATATAGAACGAATAATTATGGAAACTGTTGGACTGATATCAATATCTAAAATATAAATGTCTTTTATAAAATGAAATGTTCCTTGTGGAATTTGTGAAAATCCAAAGAAAATTAAAGCAATAATTCCTATAGAAGTCCACGTTTTTATTGTAAAAGGTAGAAATCCAAATTTCTTATATACTAAATAAATTCCAACAAAACCGAAAATCATATTTGTAATTAAAGTTGCTAAAGCAGCTCCATCATTTCCTATTTTTGCAATCAAAATACGATTTAAAACAATCACTGTTAAAGCCATTCCTAAAGAAATATAAAAGAAAAAACGGTAGAATTTTGAATTTGCTAAAATGATTTTATTCGTTCCTAAAAGCATATCAAAAAGCTTCGCTATAGAAATAATTAAAACAACTAAAATTCCTTCTGTATAACTAGGTTTATTAATAATTTGATACATATCTTGAATATTCAAATTAATTAATAAAAACAAAAGTCCACCAACTAAAAGTAAATTAATCGAACTTTTAAAATACAGTCTTTCTACTTCTTTTTGATCGTTTAAGTTTAATGCTTTTGCAGTTAAAGGCGTGATAATTTGTTGCATTGCTCGTAAAGGAATTCCAACCACAGAACCAATATAAATTGCCACAGAATAATATGCAACTTCTTGAATTTCTAAGATTTGTGGAATCATTACTTTATCAATTTCTAATAAAATACTTCCAGCAGAACCAGCAATGATTATAAAAAACGAATAAGAAAAAATTTGTTTTACATTTTCAGGAATCGAAAAATTCAGTTTTGGCGTATAAACAATAAACGCATAAACAATCATGATGAGCATTCGAAGGAAATAAACCAAAAGCATTGCATACACAAATTGTTCTTCATTTATCACTTTATAATAAACTAAAAACAGTAAAATGGTTGCACTTACACGATGGAATATTTCTTTTACAAAATTTCCAAAAACCGATTTCAGTTTTACTTTTGTCCAAGCATAAAAAACTTCAAAATACCCCATGCAAATTGCAGACAAAAAAATGATAAAACTATAGCTTTTAATAATCGGGTTTTCTTCTGAAATCCAATTAGAAATTCCTTCATAAAAAACAGAACCAATAATTCCCAAAGGAATAATAAAAAACAATGGAATTAATAGCGAAAAACTTAAAAAATTATCTTGTTTTTCTTTGGTAGTATAACTAGAAAAAAATTTTACAATTGTGTGTTGAGTTCCAAAAACGACCATTGGAAGAATCAAGTTTGAAGCGGAAAATAAGAAAGTTACCAAACCGTAGTAATCTTCACTGATAAAATGCGTATATAAAAATAAAGTATTGATTCCACCAATTGCAAATCCTAGAAAAAGGATTAATGTATTTTTAAAAGATTGTGATAAAACAACACTCATATTATAGTTTTAAAATCGATTGGTAAATTGTTTCTCCAACATTTTTTCCAAATAAATTTTTAGAAAAATCCAATTTTGCTTCTGAAAAATCATAGTAAGCTGTCAATATTTTTTCCAAATCACTTCCTACTAATTTCGCAAAATTATTCGAAACTAATTCAACCCATTCTGTTTCTTCTCTAGCAATAATACAAGGTTTTTTATTAAAAAATGCCTCTTTTTGTAAACCTCCACTATCTGTTACCACCATTTTACAATTTTTCAATAATTCTAACATATCAAAATATCCAACAGGCTCAATTGCTGTCATTTGAAACATTAAATCATTTTCAATTAAAATTTTCTTAGTTCTTGGATGTAAAGGAATCACAACCTCACATTTTGAATTAATCTCTTGTAATCCTTTAAAAATTTCAATTAATTTTTGAATATCATCTGTATTCTCTTGGCGATGAATTGTAGCCAGGACAAAGTTCTCTTTTTCTATTTCTAAATCTTGTATAATTGTCGATTTTTCTGAAGAAAATACACTGTAATATTCTACTGCATCTTTCATAATATCTCCAGATTTCTCTACTTTTACATTTAAATTTTCAAATCCTTCTTTTTCTAAATTAGAAATAGCAACATCTGTTGGACAAAGCAATAAATCAGAAATTCTATCTGTCATAATTCGATTGATTTCTTCTGGCATTTTCATATTAAAAGAGCGTAATCCTGCTTCTATATGCACCACTTTTATATCCATTTTTTTTGCTGCTAAAGCTCCAGCTAATGTAGAATTTGTATCTCCGTAAACAACAACAATCTCGGGTTTTTCTTCTTGTAAAATAACTTCAATTTTCTCCAACATTTGACCAGTCATTGCTCCATGACTTAATCCGTTGATTTGCAAATTATATTTTGGTTTAGGAATCTGCATTTCTTCAAAGAAAATTTCACTCATATTTTGGTCATAATGTTGTCCTGTATGAATAATTATTTCTTCAATTTCGTCATGTTTCTGAATCACACGGCTTAAAACAGCCGCCTTTACAAATTGTGGTCTTGCTCCTAAAATTGTTACTATTTTCTTCATTCTCTCTTTTAAATTACCTAAGCAAACTTATTTCTTTCTTTAAAATAAATTTTCTTTTTCGAAACGGAAAGAACAAAAGTAATTTATTCTGCAATCACATCATAAAAAATCTCAAATTCTCTACTTGAATTGTTATTATGAATCGTAAAATTTAAATAATTTGCTCCAAGTTGTGTTGGTGTGAAAATAAAAGCGCTCGTCAATCTTTCTGTCTCAAATTCATCTCCAGGCTGCAATTCATCTCCATCTTTTATTCGAACTTGCCCTGCTCCATTTAACTGATACGAATAATAATAAACCGAATCAATTGAATTCTCAACAGGTATAATTAAAACTTCAATTTCTGTGTCTGTATTCACAATAATGTTTTGATAATAACTTGCTGTAATGGAGAAATTCGGATTTTCATCATCACTATTACAACTCATTAAAAACAAAACACTTAAAACCAAATAAATCATATACTTTCTCATATTCTACTTCTTTTTATTTGTTTTATTAAATTACTATTTCTCTTACTCTTTTTAGTTAAAAAAAATATAAGTAATTACTCCGACATTATTTGGCTAAGTGACTTTTTATCTTTGAATTATAAATAAAAACAACAATTCAAATTAGAAAATTATGAAAGTACAATTTGGTTTTCACGAAGAAGAAATGGTTTACAACTGCTCTTCTACTTTATTCAACAAAAAAGAAATTGTAAATAATAAATATTTGAAAGCAACTTTTATTTTATCAGAAGATGAAAGAGAAATGTATAAATTATTTAAAAATTTCCTTCGAGATCTTCCTGTAGTAACTTTTGAAGATTATATTTGCCAGAAAAAAATGTTTGGAAGCAAACTTTTGCTAGATACTAAAATTGTTTTATTCGAAGATATTTTAGAAAATAATCAAATTGAAGTTTTATATCAAAGCTTTGATGAAATATTTGAAAAAAGACAAGAAATCCTTAAAAACTTAGAAATTATCAACTCAAAATTGGAAGTTCTTGTAAGTATCAACAATAAAGAAATCTTAGATTTAGCAGGATAATTTTGTATCTTTCAAAAATTAACTAACTTATTTTCAATTAATTACTATGAAAATTCAATTTCAATTAGACAAGCTACATAAAGTAGTGAAAGTCACCTATAAAAAAGAACAACCGTTTCTCTATTATATGTTGACTGCTTATATTTTCTTCACCGAAGAAGAAATTACAATTTTAAATAAATATGCAGACGAACTTTCTGGTTTGCCAATTATTGATTTTAAAGAACAATTTTATACAAAGCCAACAATTTTCAAAGATGCTGAAATCGAAGAAGAAGAAATTCAAATCATTTTATTTGATTTACTTTCAAGAAACGATTTTACAATTCCGTGCAATTCTTTAGAAGAAGCTTTGAATAAAAAAGAAAAAATCAAAAATCAAATCAAAAAAATAAGTGATAAATTAAAATCACTTATTAGTTTAGACAAAAAGGAAATCATAAAATTCTAAAGTTGAATAACCATGGTTTTATGGTTTCCTACAAACTTCACATCGTATACTTCCCCAAATTCTTTAAATCCTATTTTTTTATAAAAGTCAATTGCATGTTCTCTTGCTTTTAACCAAATTTGTGAAATCCCTTTTTTAAGTAATTCTTCTAAAGCACTCTCTAATAAAATTTTTCCTATCCCTTTTCCCTGACATTCTTTCGAAATTGCCATTGCTCTTAATTGATATGTTATTTCTTCATTAGCAAAAAATTCATGCTCTTTTTTAATTGCAGTTACAATTCCAACTAATTCTTCCTCTAAATAAATAGCAAAATGAAAAGTTGTTTTCACATCATCTTCAATAAATTTATGAGGTAAAGGAATATTTTTTCTTAAAATTTCTAATCGTAAAGGGTAAGTTTTTTCTGCTTTTACTTCTTCAATTCTTGTTTTCATGTTCTAAAAATAATGTAGGGAGCAAAATTCCTTTTTTTCAACTTAAAAAAATAATTTTTTTCGATTTTTTTATTTTAAACTTCACTTCAAATAATAGTTTCTTAATGAATATTTTACATTGAATTTACTTCATTAATTCATACAATTTCTGCCAATTTTTTTCATTATTTTTTAATTTTACCCTTGAAAACACTTGCAAATTAAGAATCTTGTTGTATATTTGCATCGCTTTAAGCGGGAGTAGCTCAGTTGGTAGAGCGTCAGCCTTCCAAGCTGAATGTCGCCGGTTCGAACCCGGTCTCCCGCTCTAAAATATTTTTTAAAAACATCGTTCTTTTTTTATTGAAAAGTTTTAAAGAAATTATGCGGGAGTAGCTCAGTTGGTAGAGCGTCAGCCTTCCAAGCTGAATGTCGCCGGTTCGAACCCGGTCTCCCGCTCTAATTTTTTTTAAAGACTTTATTTATTAAATAATTAAAATTAATTGCGGGAGTAGCTCAGTTGGTAGAGCGTCAGCCTTCCAAGCTGAATGTCGCCGGTTCGAACCCGGTCTCCCGCTCTAATTTTTTGAATCTTTATTTATTAAATAACAAAAATTATAATGCGGGAGTAGCTCAGTTGGTAGAGCGTCAGCCTTCCAAGCTGAATGTCGCCGGTTCGAACCCGGTCTCCCGCTCGATTTTTTTTAAAACTTTATTTATTGTAAATAAGTAAAATTATTTGCGGGAGTAGCTCAGTTGGTAGAGCGTCAGCCTTCCAAGCTGAATGTCGCCGGTTCGAACCCGGTCTCCCGCTCAAAAGAAAAGCTTAATCATTATTGATTAAGCTTTTTTTATTTCTATAAGTTTTTTGTCATTGTCAAATGTCTGGTGTGATAGCCAATTCTTTCATAATATCGCTTTGCATGTACATTATCTTCAAACACATTTAATTGTATTTTATCAATATCATTTTTTTTAGCAATATCTTCTACTTTATTCATTAAAATTTTAGCAATTCCTTTTTTTCGATGTTTTGCATCTACATAAATATATTTGATAGAACACAAATCTAAATGATCTTGTTGCAGATTAAAAACTAAAACACCAGCAATATTTTCGGGATTTTTAACTTCAACAGCGGTTAATACTTGTAAATCTCCCATGGACTCAATTTTTTTTAAATGTTTTAATCCTGCCAAAGTAATACTTTCTGCTTCTGTTTCTGACCAACCAAAATTTGAGATTAAACGACAAATTTGTTCTTCTGAAACTAAATCTATAAAGCGTTCTCTATCCTCTTTATCCATCTCTTCATTTAAAACTACTTTATATCTCATATCTAATAAATTTAATTCGTTATCTATTAAATTTACGAAATATTCAGTTTTTATAAAAAGAACTTATTTTTCATAACTCAATAAATCTTGAATACAACTCACAGATTCATAAGATCTTCCCCAGAAAGTTCCGTGTGCTCTGAATCCGATAAAAAATATTTTATCAACAGATCCAAGTGTTTTAATATCATAAACATCAAAGAATAAATTTGTAGGAACAATACTAAAATCAAAAATTAAATTTTCTAATTGTGCTGGCTTTAATTCTTCTTTTGGTTGTAAACATTTATTATCAGTTCTAAAATTAGAAGAAAAAACGTCTGCTTGACAGAAAACATTTTGCCAAATGACATTTTTCATCACATCAGATTCATTCCTATTTGAAAAATAATTTGGATAATATTGTTTAATAAAATCATATGGACAACCAATCGTAACGATTTTAGAAACATTTTTTTGAATTGTTTTTAATGGCACTCTTTTATATGGAAAAATTAGATCCAATAAAACAATCGAACCAAAACTATAACTATGAAGCTCTAAAGTTGTACTTTCTTTATTTTCGTCCACTTTACTAATTAGAGTTTCTAATTTTCCGATGATTTCTAATTTATTTTTCCCATAACTTAAATAATGATCCACACAAAGATATTTACTTGACATCTGTGTTAATTTTTCATGCATTGTTGGAAAGAAAACCAACATAATGGTTGTCATGGAAACAATAATTTCTGAAACTCTTTTTAAAGCTTCAATAAATTTAGAATCTTCACCTAAAAAACGTAAAGTAAAAGTATCTTCTGAAAAAGCATTTAAAATCTTAGGAATCAATTCAATTACAACACCAATAATTGCAGGAATCATTAAAATTCCAAACAATGTAAGCATTGAAAAAATGATTAACATAAAGAAAACTTGAAGCTTCTTATCTAAAGATAAACTTGTTCTTCTAAAGGAAAAAACAGAAGAAATCAATCTCCAAAAACGAATACTTAAGGTGCTAAATAATAAAAAAGCTTGTACAAATATTTTTTTATTATTGAAATGTGCTGTCAATTCTTCATTGTAATTATATCCGATAATTTCAATCACTTTTTTATGACCAGTTTCTTCTAAAAACTCTGAAATAACAGCTCTTTTTGCATTATAATTATGTGCGTCACCATAAGATAAATCTTCATATTCTACAGAATATTTTTTATTTGTATTATCATTAATTTTTTCCATTGAAGCCATGTATCTTTTTACATAAGCTTCCAGAGAATTTTGTTCGTCTTGACCTAATCCTGGTAAATAAATTATTGATTTCATCTTTTAGTTTACGCTTAATTCTTGAAGTTTTAAAATAGTTTTCCAGTTTCTTGTAGTTGCTTCTACTTTTAATTTTTGTTCAATGAAATTATTATTCAATTTAGATTTTCCTATTCCGCTTGGTGTTTCAAAATAAATCTGTGTTTTCTGAATTTTCCAAGTTTCATCTTTAAATTCAATATTTTCAAGAGATTCTAAAGAAGTTTTAGATGGTAATTTATTTAAAAAAGCAACAAAGTATTTACTTCCATTTTCAATTTCATCTGTATTTTCAGAAATAAGTTTATTCCATTCGTCAATTTCAAAAACAAATGTTTTCACTTCAAAATCATATTTTTCTTGAATACTATTTTGAATTTCATATTTTATATTTTCTTTATTTTCAGTAGAATTTAGAATAATATTTCCACTTTGAATATAGGTTTTACAATCTTTAAAACCTTTTTCTTCAAGAAGAATTTTCAAATCTTTCATCGCAATCTTTCTGTGTCCTCCAACATTGATTCCTCTTAATAAGACAATGTATTTTTTCATTTTCAATTTATTTTCATCAAATTTTCCTTTTTCAATGATACAAAAAAAAGTGGTTTAAATTAAAGCTAATTCAAACCACTTTTTAAAAACTATTTTTTTAGAAAAATTAGTGTTGCGGAGTATTTGGTCCGTGCGCGTGTCCGTGCTCTAATTCTTCACTAGTTGCTTCTCTTACTTCTTCTACTTTTCCAACAAAATATAAATCTTGATCAGCTAATGGGTGATTTAAATCCATTGTCACAGTAGCATCATTGATTGAAACTACTTTTGCAGGAAGTACATTTCCATTTTTATCTTGAAGTGGTAAAATTGCTCCAACAACTAATTGCTCGATAATTTGTCCTTCATGCATAAACATGTCTTTTGCTAATTCAATAACAGCATCGTCTCTTCTAGTTCCGTATGCATTTTCAGATTTAATTCCGAAAGCAAACTCATCACCAGCATTTAAATCTTGTACGTTTTTCTCAAACTCAGGAATCATTTGTTGAACTCCAGTTAAGAAAACTAAAGGATTTTTACCTTCTGTAGTTTCGATTAATTCTCCTTCAGCGTTGTCTTTAAACAACTTATAATTTACTGTTATTACTTTTTTTGTGTTATCACTCATAATTTTGATTTTAAACAAAGGTACGTTTAAAATATTAGTTTTTAAGTTCAATTAAAATTAAATTTCTAAACACTTTAAGTTCAAAATTTTATTCCAAAAAATGCTTTTATTTTTAAAATAACTTTACTTAAATTTTCACTTTTTTCTGTCTATTTTTTCTTTATTTTAAAAATCTAAAACAGAGGTACGCAAAAAATCTATCAAATTTTGCGCATTTTTTTTCAATTTTATTTATAATCTTTTTAGTAAAAATTTATATTTGCAAAATATTTAAAACAGAGATGGAAAAACTGAAAGAACGCTGGGGTATAAAATCGAATTGGCAAATTTTATTGATTATGTGTGCATTTGCTGTTAACGGAACTTTAGCCGTTAGACTTGCAAATCCTGTAACAAATTTCTTTGGATTATACAGAGGAGAAACAAATCCTTTTATCTATTGGCCATTCCGAATTTTATTAATTTTCCCAATCTATCAATTTACACTTGTATTTGTTGGAGCACTTTTTGGGCAGTTTCAATTTTTCTGGAATATGGAAAAAAAGATGCTAAAAAGAATTGGTTTTAAACGTTTTTTTAAAGAAGATTAATCTTTTTTAAACTTCGCCATACAACTCCAATTTCCAACATTTCCGAAATAATCTGATTTTTCAATCCAACCTTGGTGTGTGAAATTCATATCGATAACTTTATCTTTTATAGAAAAAGTATTTGGAAAATTTTTATTCACTTCAAAGAAATCATACACTTCTGCTTCTGTTTTACTAGAAGTTCCTCCATAAAGAATATAGTTTGATAAAGGATTGTGTTTTAAATTATCTTTTACATTTTGCTTTAAATCTAAAGTTGGATTGTCTGGATTTGTATGATCTAAAATTAATAACATTTCTCCACCATATACTTGTTTTTGTCCCCAAGCATTTAAAATTCCTGACATTAAATTTGAAATTACATAAGTTGCAGTAACTGTATCTTTTGTTTTTGGATTAATTGTAAAATCTTTTAATTCCAATTTCATGTGTGTATCATAGCTTGGTAACGAATCAATTCCTTCCACCAAATATTCTGTTCCTGTTGGTGATCCAACAAAATCATGTGGTTTAAAAACCTCTTTTTTTCCACAAGAAAATAACAAAACAGAACTCACTAAAACATAAATTGCTTTCTTCATAATATCGTTTTTTTATATTCTATTTAAATTACAAAATATTCTTTTTTAAAATTCAAATAAAATCAAAAAACAACAGAATTAATTAAGGTGATTAACCAATTTTTTTAATCAAAGGATGAAATGCTTTTGTTGCAACCATTACAGTATCTCCCACAGAAAATTTTTCTTGCGAATTTTCGGAAATTACACGAACAATTTCATTTCCAATTAATATGGTGATAATTTGTAAAAAAGATTGTTCTTCTACTTTTAAAATTTCTCCAACAAACTGAAATTTTCCACTTATTTTTGAGTTTGAAAAAATTTCAATTGGTTTTCCTGATTTTAATACTTTTCCATCTTCAATAACAAAAATTTTATTTGCCATTTTTACAATTTCTGAAACATCATGACTAACTAAAATAGTTGTCAATTCATATTTTTGATGAAGTTTTTGAAGATAATCTTGCAATTTTTTTCGCATTTCAAAATCCAAAGCAGAAAGTGGTTCATCCAAAAGTAAAATTTTAGGTTTTTGCACTAAAGCCCTAGCCAAAGCAACTCTTTGTTTTTGCCCTCCAGATAAAGTGGATGGATAATTATGTAAAAAAGGTTCAATTTCCATAATTGAAACCAATTCTTCAATAATAGAATTTTTCTGTCTTTTTGGTAAAGCAAATTTCAAGTTTTCAAGAACTGTCATATTTGGAAACAATGCAAAATCTTGAAAAACCATTCCTACTTCTCTTTTTTGTGGTTTTAAATTAATTTTTTGTTTTGACGAATACCACTGCGAATTATCCACAGAAATTTCACCTTCATCTGGAGAAAGTAATCCAGCAATCATTCGTAAAATCGAAGTTTTCCCCACACCAGATTTTCCATATAAAACCACAAAATCTTTGGATTGAATTTCCAATTGAATATCCAATAAAATATCTTGACTAGCAGATTGTAATTTTTTCTCTATTTGCAAATGAATCATCCTACAATTTTATTTAAATATTTTCCATTTATTAGATATACAAAAAGTAAAATCAGAAAAGTAATTGCAAATAAAATAAAAGAATAGGTATTTGCAACATCATATTGAAGCGCTTCTACTTCGTCATAAATCATGATTGAGGCAACTTTCGTTTCTTTAGGAATATTTCCTCCAATCATCAACACAACACCAAATTCCCCAATTGTATGTGCAAAAGTTAAAATAATCCCTGTCAACAAAGATGCTTTTATAAAAGGAAGTTGAATTTTAAAAAGTGTTTGTAATTTTGATTTTTTCAATAAATATGAAGCTTCTATGATAGAATTTGGAATTGTTTTTAATCCAGATTGAATTGGATGAACCATAAACGGAAAGCTATAAATTATCGATCCTAAAACCAATCCTTCAAAAGAAAAAACAAATTGTAAATGGAATGTTTCTTTCAACCATAAACTAAATGCATTTGTAGGGCTAAAAACAAGCAATAAATAGAATCCGATAACTGTCGGAGGTAAAACTAATGGCATGCTGATAATTGCTTCTATAATCGGTTTTATTTTCGATTTTGAAAAGGCTAACCAATAAGCAATTGGAATTGCAATGAAAAATAGAATTATCGTTGTTACAAAAGCTAATTTAAACGTTAAAAAAAGTGGATTCCAATCAATCATAAGACAACATTATTTCGTTAGAATTTATCATTGCAAAAACAGATTCTTTTGTTTTTAAATTCATTTTTTCTAAACTTTTTGAAGAAATAATTGCATGAACTTCTCCAAAAGAAGAAATCAAAATCACTTTGCTTAGAAGTTTTTCTTTTTCTATAGATTTTGTCGTGCAAGAAAAACAATTTTCAAGTGAAATTTCCATTGGATTTTTACTTAAAATAACTTCGGTTTCTTTCCACATACAAGTTACTTTTTTTCCTAAAACAATATTTTTTGAAGTTGTTGAATTATCTACAATTAAAACATGGAAAATTACAGAAGAAACTTCGATTTCTAACATCGATAAATTTCCATCTGATTCTATATTTTTTATATTTCCTTGAAAACTATTCATCTTTTGTTTTAAATATTATAACCATTTTTTTTCAAAATCTCTTTTGCTTTTTTAGAGCTTAAAAATTGGTAAAATTGTTTTGCCTCTTTTGCTTGATTTCCTTTTAAAACTACAACTGTTTGCTCAATTGGTTTATATAAATTTTCAGGAATAATGAAACTATTTCCTATTTCTTTTTTATTTGGAATTTTAAGTGTAGAATTAGAAGTAAATCCAATTGTTGCTGCTTTTGTATCAATAAATTGATTTGTTTGCGCGATACTTTCTCCATAAACCAATTTATCTTTTAATTCTGAAAATAAATGCAGTTTTTTTAAAACTTCTTTCGCAGCTTCACCATAGGGAGCTGTTTTTGGATTTGCAAGCGCGATTTTCTGAATTTGCGGATTTTTCAAAATCTCTAAACTTGGTTGAATCTTTTCATACTTTGTCCAAAGAATTAATTTTCCAAAAGCAAAACTTTGAATATCACCAATAATTTTATTCTCTTTCTTTAATGTTTCAGGATATTTTCGATTTGCAGAAATAAAAATTCCATAAGGAGCTCCAGAACTAATTTGCGCAGTTAATTTTCCAGAAGAACTGATTGTATATTGTAAAGGAATATTTGTTTCTTTAGAAAATTCTTCTCCAATTTCTTTTATTGCATATTGCATATTTGCAGCAACAGCAATTATTAATTCCTTTTTCTCTAATTTCGAATTACAGCTAGTTAAAATCAAAAAAACTGTAAAAATCAAAAGTATTTTTTTCTGCATTTATCTCTATTTTAAAAGCAAATGTATTGGATTTTTTACAATAAAAACCGAACATTCGTCATTTACTCATATAAACGCAATTTTGCTTCAAGACGATTAATTTTATCTCGTAATTCTTTATGTTTTTTTTGGAGGTGAAGAATTGCATCAATTCCTGCGACATTAATTCCTAAATCATTATGTAAACGAATCATTTTTTCTAAATCACTAAACGATTCTATGTCTAAATATTTCTTTTTTTGTTTTGAAACTATGGTGATTAATTCAAATTCAACTAAAGAATTTACAAAATCTGGTTCTACTTTATAAATTGTACAAACCTTTTCTATGGTGATTAACTTATCTTCTGTCATGACACTTTTTGTTTAGAAAGTTCTGTAAATAATTCTTTTTCTTTGGCAGTTAATTTTGTTGGAATTTCCACTTGGAAAGTCACAAATAAATCACCAAAAACTCCTTTTTGCTTGTATTTTGGAAAACCTTTTCCACGAACACGAACTTTCATATTGTTTTGTGTTCCTTCTTTTACTTTAAGCTTAATTTTCCCTGAAATTGTGCTAACAATCGTTTCTCCACCAAGAACAGCAGTGTATAAATCGATTTTTTTATCAATATAAATATCAGAACCTACCCTTTTAAAATTCGGATTAGAAAGAATATGAAAAGTAATATATAAATCTCCTTTTGGACCACCATTCATTCCAGGACCGCCATGACCAGAAATTTTAATTATTTGTCCATCTTCAACTCCAGCAGGAATTGTAAATCGAATTTTCTTTCCATTTACTTCCACAACTTGTTTATGTTCCTCATAAACATCATTGTCAGTCAATTGTAAAGTTGCATGAAAATCTTCTCCTTTATATTTTACATTTTGTTGCTGAAAACCTCCTCTTCCACGAGTTCTTCCGCCTCCAGCTCCACCGAACATTGCTTCAAAAAAATCGGAAAAATCGCCACCTTCAAAATTGGAACTAAAATGTGAATATTGTTGTCCTCCACTTTGTTGTCCTTGCTGTTGTCTTCTTTGAGCTTCCTCAAAAATATCAGAATGTTCCCAATCTTTTCCGTATTTATCGTATTTCTTTCTTTTTTCAGGATCTCCTAACACTTCATTTGCTTCATTTAATTGCTGAAACTTTTTCTGTGCTTCTGCATCATCAGAATTTAAATCTGGATGCAATTTTCTGGCAAGTTTTCGGTATGCTTTTTTAATATCTTTCTGCGTTGCATTTTTATCTACACCCAAAACTTTATAATAATCAATATAATCCACTGAGAAATATTTTTAAGTTAAAAACTAGAAATCAATGAATTATAAATTACAATTTTATCAAGTATTTTAAAAATATTTTTTCAGAATATTAGAAGTAAATAATTTCTCTTTCAACAATTTCTTGTGGAACATTATTTTTATAAATTACTTTTTGCGTCCAATTGAAGTTTTTATCGTATTTGTATACATAAGAAATCTGATCCACTAAATAGAATTTATCAAGCTTTTTCTCTTTTTTGATTTTATAATTTCCTTTTTTAATCAAATTTCCTTTTTTATCATATTCATAGGTCGTTTTTTCTAATTGTAAATCTTTTTTATCTGCAAAATAATTTTCTACAATAACATTTCCATAAGCATCATTTTCATATGTTTTAAAAGAAAGTACGTTTGCATCATTTTTATATAATGTTTCTGATTTCAACATCCCTTTTTTATTGTAGACATAAACTATTCGAAATTTCATATTTCCAATTTCATCTACAACAGTGTACATATTCACTTTATCAGTTGCATCATAATGATAAATCATTTTTCCAAACAAGCTTCCATTCGGATTATAGCGATTCATTGAAACACATTTTCCTCTTGTATTAAATTCAAAAATGTACTTTTTTTCTAATTCTCCTGTAGAAGTAAATTCATTTTTTTCTTTTAATTGTCCATAAAAATTAAAAACATAAAATTCTGTTTTAAGTAAATTTCTCTTGACAATCACACCAAAATTTTCTGTTGCTTTATATTTACTTTCTTTAACAGATTTTACTTTTCCAACCAATTTCATTTCCTCAAGACTTGATGGATAATCTTCTTGAGCAAAAGCAATTAATGAACAAAAAACAATCAATAATTGTATAATATTTTTCATGAAATAATGTCTTCTAGTTTTGTTTGAAAATAGTATTTACTTTCTTTTAAAATTCAAATATACTTGATGATTTTCAAATTGAAGAATCTACAATATTTTTTTATTTCTCACAGTTCGATTTTATAAAACTTAAGAAACTTACTTAAAAAATATATTTACTATGAAATTTTAGTAATTTTGCCCCTCCAAATACAATTTTAATATTACCTAAAAATCAATTTAATATTAATAAAAAATGAATCTTTTTATTAAATCAACCCTAAAACTTGCCAAGTATTTTTTATTCTTGGTTGGAATTACTTTCGCTATGCGATTCACTTTTCTACTTCGATTTGGAGATTTTAGTTTATTTAAAACCAATTTTTTAGATATTTTACATGCATTTCAAGTTGGATTTTTATTCGACACACAAACGTTACTTTATATTTTAAGTCCACTTCTTTTGTTCTTTAGTTTTGCTGGATTTGTAACTTTTGAAAAAAGAGAAAAATTCATTGATAAATTCAGTCGAATTTACTTAGGAATTTTTATTCCAGTTTTGGTTTTTCTTCTGATT
The DNA here is from genome assembly GCF_015767265.1 of Aureivirga marina. Lineage (GTDB taxonomy): Bacteria > Bacteroidota > Bacteroidia > Flavobacteriales > Flavobacteriaceae > Aureivirga > Aureivirga marina. The sequence goes on along the minus strand of NZ_JADPIB010000004.1, from coordinate 306,009 downwards.
TGTGATCATCAATTTTATAGTTTTTTCCAAGAACATTTAAACCTTCTAGCTTTTGGAATTTTAGAAGATGATACAATTGCGGTTTTGACAAGTATGTGGACAGATCATCCTGTGCTTCGAATTTTATTGACAATTCTGATTTTTGTTTTAATTAATAACAAAGTTTTACAAAGTATTTTTCACAATTTTAATACGACAAAAGAATATGAAAAAAAAATACAATATGCTTTTCCTGTTTTATTAATTGTTTTTGTGTTTCTTGGATTTAGAGGTTCGATTAAAGAATTTCCTTTACAAGAAAGAAGTGCTTCTGTTTCTAAAAATAGTTTTATCAATAAAATTCCACTTCATGGAGTTTATACTTTGATGAAAGCAGCTGGAGAAAAAGATGATGAACGAATTAAAATCGATGAAAAAGATTTTTTAATTCAAAAAGGATATCAAACTCTAGAAGAAGTTTATGCTGCTAAGAAAAATTTAGATATTCCAACAAAGATTTCAAAACAAGATATTTTCTTTAATAAAACGGAAAAAAACACTTTTCTTGAAGAGAATAAGCCCAATGTGATTTTCTTTTTAATGGAAGGAATGAGTAATCATTATTTAAGTTTTGAAAATGAAAATTTAAATTTAACTGGAGCTTTAAAAAAGCATTTAGAAGAAGATATTTTATTTCAGAATTTTTTACCAGCACAAAACGGAACGATTTACAGTATTGAATGTATTGCTTTTAATGTGGTGCAACCTCCAATTACCTCAACATCGCAGCGATTTAAAACTTATGAATCTTCCATTGCTTATCCTTTTAAACAAGCAAATTATACTACAAAATATATTTCTGGAGGTTCGATTGGTTGGAGAAGTTTGGATGATATGTTAATTAGAAATTATTTTGATGTTGCATATGGAAAATCTGGAATTTTAGAAAATGTAAAAGATGCAGAAGAAAATGATACTTGGGGAGTTCATGATCAATATCTTTTTGATGATGTGTTTTTAAATTTAGAAAAAACATCAGTGCCTCAATTCATTTTTGCGCAAACAATGACAAATCATACACCATATGAAATGCCAGATGATTATCAACCGTTTTCTTTAGAATTAAATAATGAAATTAGAAATTTGGTAAATAAACCTGAAGATGAAACAAAGCTTTGTTTTAAAGCATATCAGTATGCAAATCATCAATTAGGATTGTTTTTAGACAAATTAAAAAAATCAAAATACGCAGAAAATACAATTGTCATTGCAACTGGAGATCACAATATGAAAAACCTTATCAATTATGATTTATTGAATGATCCATTGAAGAAATTGGGAGTTCCGTTGTATATGTATATTCCAGAAAAATATAAAGAAAATTTGACGATAAATACAGAAAGATTTGGTTCACACAAAGATATGTTTCCAACTATTTTTAATTTATGTCTGTCAGATGTAGAATATTTTGATGCAGGAAATAATTTATTTACAAAAGATTCTACAACACTTTTTTATGGTAAAAATGAAAATTTAGTTTTACATGGGAAAGCAACAGAAAAAGAGAACGTTTTAAAACATAAAAAAGCCGAAGAAACTTTGATTGAATATTACTTTAACGAAAGATATTAATAAAGAAAAACTCCTTCAATTTGAGGGAGTTTTTTTTATTAATAATATTCAAACACAAAATTTACTGAATTTCCTGAATGGTAATTTCTAGTTTCTGAAATTACATAATTATGATTATTAATAACAATATTAGAACTTTCATAAGAATCATCTGACAATTCATTTGAAATATCATATAATTTTTCTATTTCTATATTCCTATCACTTGATTTTAAAACATCTTTTGTAAAAGAAGCATCATAAAACGGATTTATATAAACGCCATTCGTAACTTCTTGATGTACATTCGTCATTTGATTTTGAGTTATATAAGAAATAAGAGAGCAGTTTTCATCCAAATATTGATTTTCTGTTGTATATAAAACAGTATCATCTTGATTATAAACTGTAGATTCTACTATTCCACAATTTACATTAGCATTCAAATTGAAATATATATATTCTTCTAATTCATCAACTCCTTCTCCATTTTTAATAAATAATTCTTGCTTTACTAAATTGGAATTTTCAAATGTTACAACAATTTTTTCTGTATAATTTTCTTTTCCATTTTTATACGCAATTGCTTTTCCTTCTTCATATTCATAAAGATAAAACTCTGCTGTTACACCAAAATTATAGCATTCTTTCACTCGATTATCTGTATAATACGTAAAAGAACTTTTTAATTCTCCATTTTCATAAACACTTTTTAAATATAATTTTCCTGGATTTATAATTTCTTCGATTCCATTATCACTTGAACAAGAAATTAGATTTATAACCAAGAAATAAAGAAGTATTTTTAAATAATTATTTTTCATTTTGTTATTATTTAAAGTTTTTATCATTACGTATCAACTATTAAGTTTTCTGTTTTTTTAATAAGAAAATAAATGGAATAATAATTAACGCTCCAATTCCGATATACATAAATGCGTCCATAAAACTTTGCAATTCTGCATGTAAATACATTTCTTCATGTAAAAGTTTTGTCGCTTTTTGTTTTGCATCTAAAAGTGTATATCCTTTTTGAAAGAAAAAAGAAGTTTGTGTATCTAACCAATTTTGCAATTTGTAAGAACTTCTATCTAAATGTGAAATTAATTCTCCTTCATGAACAATACTTCTAGACATGATATAATTGGTAATAATTGCAATTCCAAAAGAACCTCCAATTTGTCTTGCCATATTACTCAATCCAGCAGCTTGTGTAACATCTTTTCCTTTAAAACCTTGTAATGGAATGATGGTTAAAGGAACAAAAACCAATCCTAAACCTATTCCTCGAAGCACCAAAGGCCAAAGTAAACTATGTGGATTTACTTCTCTCGCAATATTTGTATACATCGTATAAGTAAATAAGAAAAAAACAAAAAGTCCAACAGACATTAGCAATTTGACAGAAATTTTTGTGGTTAAATGTCCTGTAATTGGCATCATCATTCCTGCGACAAAAGCTCCTGGAATTAATAAAATTCCTGTTTGTGTAGCTGTGTAACCCAAAGCTTGTTCAGCTAAAACAGGATACACTAAAACAGAACTAAATAAACAAAAACCCAGAAGAAATGTCATTAGTGTACTTATTCCAACATTTCTAAAGCGAAGAATTCGTAAATCTACAACTGGATCTTTTAGTTTGAATTGTCTTATGGTAAAAATTAAAATTCCTAAAAAAGCTAAAATGGCAGAGTTTCGAATAAATGCAGAATTAAACCAATCATCCTGTTGTCCTTTTTCCAAAACTAATTGTAAACAACCCAAACCAAGAACTAATAATAAAAAACTAATCCAATCAATTTTTTTCTTTTTTCTATTTGGATCAAAATCACTTTGATTTGGAATATATAGAAAAGATAAAAACACCGCTAAAACTCCAATTGGAACATTGATAAAGAAAATCCAGTTCCAAGAAAGATGATCTACTAAATATCCTCCAATTGTTGGACCTAAAGTCGGTCCCATTACAATTCCTAATCCGAAAATTCCATTTGCTAAACCAATTTCTTCTTTTGGAAATGTATCTACCAAGGTAGATTGTGAAGTGGTTAATAAAGCTCCGCCTGCCAAACCTTGAAAAAAACGAAAAATTACCAATTCCCATAAAGAAGTTGAAAATCCACAGAAAAAACTACATAGAGTAAAAATTAAAACAGAAGTAATAAAATATGGTCTTCTTCCAAATTGTTCCGTAAACCAGCCTGTAAGAGGAATCATAATAACATTTCCAATAGCATAAGAAGCAATCACCCAAGTGACTTCGCTTAAAGTTGCTCCTACACCACCCATAATTTCATATAAAGCGACATTTACAATAGAAATATCAATAAGTTCAATTACTGAACACATCACTACCGTAAAAGTTATAATCCATTTATGTTTTGCTACAGAAGCCAAATTTTTATTATTTATTTTCCACGATTACAGTAACACTCATTCCAGAAGCAATTGGAATTTTATATATTTCATCATCTACAAATTCAAATTTTACAGGAATTCTTTGTACAATTTTTACAAAATTCCCTGTTGCATTATCTGTTGGCAATAAAGCGAATTTTGCTCCAGTTGCATTTGTTCTAGAGACTAATTTTGCTTTAAATTCTTTTCTAGGAAATGCATCAATTTCAATAATTGCATCCATTCCTTCTTCTAAATGTCTAATTTGTGTTTCTTTATAGTTTGCTATAATCCATAATTTCTCTCCAACTAATTCCGTTAGAATTTGTCCAGCAGAAATCACCTGACCAATAGTAATTTTTAAATTTGGAGTTCTTCCATTTTCAGGAGCGATGATATATGTATTTTTTAATTCAAATTTTGCATTACTCAATATTGCTTCTGCTTCTAAAAAATTTGCTTCTGCCATTGTCGAATTCAATTCAGATTCTTCATGGCTTATTTCTGTAATTTTTACCATTGCAACCTGTTCTCTTTCTTGTGCTTTGGCAGCTTTATTTTTAGCAGAAATTGCATCAAAAGAGGCTTTTGGAATTGCATTATTTTTAAACAAATTTCGTTTTCTTCGAAACTCTTTATAAACTGCTTCATTTTGTGCTTTAATTTCTTCTAATTTCGCAATTGCAGCTTCTAAATTCTTTCCACTTTTTTCTAAATTACTTTCAGCAACTTCAATTTGTAATTTTGCATTTTCTACATTTGCTAATGCTTTACTTACATTATTGATATATTGCGTTTGTTCAATTATCAATAAAGTATCTCCTTTTCTTACAGTTTCATTATCACCAATATTTAATTCTACAATTTTCCCAGAAACTTCTGAAATTATTGGATAAATATGACTCTGAATTTGTGCATTATCCGTAGAAGTTGTCGTAATGGCATGATAAATATATCGTATAGAAAACAACAACACAACAATAATAAAAATGATAATTATTACTTTGTGTTTGTTACTTACTTTATGTTTAATTCTTCTAATCCTATTCATAATTCAACAATTCAAAAGTCTGACCAAGTGCTTTTTTATAAGCGTAAATACTCAATGTATAATTCAATAAATATTGGATTTTTTGCAGTTTAGCATTTGCCATTTGAACTTCAATTCTAAGCAAATCTAAATTTGTAATTTCACCATTTTCATATTGTAAAAATGCTCTTTCTACTGCTTTTTCTGTTTGTAAAATCTTTATTTCACTTAATTGTATTTTCCTAAAAAACTGTTTTATATTTTCTTGTGATTCTAATAATTCTCCTTTCATTTTTAATGTAATTGCATCTAAACTTGCCAAAGAAGCATCTATATTATTCTGTGCAATTTTCTTTTGTATCTGAATCTTATTTCCGTTAAAAATCGGAATTTGCACTCCAACTCCAACAGTATAATTTGCTCTTAATTTCATAATATCTGGCAACAAACCATTTTTATATCCTCCTTTTGCTTGCGCCATAATTACAGGAAAAGCTGTTTTTTCTGCAATTTCTAATTCCTTAAATGAAATTTCAGATTGTAATTTAGAAAGTCGTGTTTCAATATTATTTTTTAAACTTGTATCTCTATAAGTAATTGGTTTTTTAATAAAAGGAGTCGATAATTTTTTTACTTCTATAATTTCTTTTCCTGTTGTAAGTAATAATTGTGTTTTAAAAACTAAAATGGATTTTTTTAAAGATTCTTCTTGAATTAAAACTTGCGAAAGTGAAGCATCTGTATTAATCAAATCTAAATCTGTAACTTCTCCTTGTTCATAAAACATTTTATTAATTTTCTGTGTTTTTTCAAGCAATTGTTGCTGTTCTTTATTTACCTTTAAAGCTTCGCGTAAATAACACAATTGATAATATAAATTAATAACTTGAAAAGAAATGCTTTGTTTAATTAAATTCTTATTCTCTTTAGCATATAAATTCTCAAAACTTGCAATGTCAATATTCGCTTTATTACGACCAAAATCATAAAGATCATAATTAACAGCTAAAGCAAAATCATAATTATTTGTTGGAAATAATTGTGCAGAAAAAGGAACAGCTCCTGGAAGTGTAATTTCACTTTTTGGTTCTATTAATTGGTAATTTAAATCCACAAAAACATTTGGATAATCATTCCCTTTTGCAAGACCAATTTTATTTTCACTCGCTTGTAACTGATTTTCTGCTTGTAAAATAGAAGGATGATAATCCATCGCAGCATCGATGAATGTCTGAAGTTCATAATTTTCTTGTGCAAAAACACTAAAAAAACAAAGAAATAATATTGTAAACCAGTTTCTTTTCCCCATCTTCTACATTTTAACGGATTTAGCTAAATCTCTCACTTTTATAAATTTAACTAAAAAACTGATAATAAACACATTAAATTAAACGTATTTTTTATCAGTTTCCATTTTATTAATATCGAAGATGTTCTCTTTTGTCTATTTCGGAATTAAATCACAATACCAAAATCCTGTATCCCAAGATTCTTGTTTTTCATCTGATTGGAAGCAATTTGAGTCATCTTTAACTGGTTTATAGGTTTTAAAAACTTTTTCACCAATTGTAAAATCAATAGGTTTTGAAAAAATTGGCCCGTCAAAAACAAATGTATGAAATTCACCATTTTCTCCACAAGGATCCACATTTTCTGGCAAAGAATTAATAAAATCTTCATCTACAATTCTACCAACATAAGATGCATCCAATAATTTTCCATTCACACAAACAGTGATTGCTTTAAAGCCTAAATTAAATAATTGCTTTAAAACATCTTTTGTATTTTCTTTCCAAATTGGAAAAACTGTTTTTATTCCTACTTTTTCTAATTCTTTCTCTCTATATTCTTTCAAATCTTCTAGAAAAATATCACCAAAACCAGCAATAGCGAAACCTTTTTCTTTCAATTCTAAAGTATTTTCTTGCATGATTTTATTATAAGATTCCATTGAAACATCTCCACTCAATCGGATTAATTTTGAAGGAATTTTTAAACTTTCTAATTGCCTTTCTAAAAGTTCAATTCGCAAACCATGCATTGAAACGCGTTCTGTATCTTGATTTACTGTTGTCAATAGTAAATCCACTTGATATTCTTCATTTTGCAATAATTTATATAAAGCCAAAGCCGAATCTTTTCCAGAGCTCCAGTTGAAATATGTTTTTTTCATTTTTTACTTTGTTTAAAGCAAATGTAGAGAAGTTATATGTAGATAAAAAAGAAACACTTGATTTAATCAAATTAAACCAAGTGCTTTCAGATATCGATTTGTTTATTATGTATTTATTCTGCTTTTACTGTATAACCTGCTTTTCGTAACAAATTAATCAATCCATTTTCTCCAGCTAAATGCCCTGCTCCAACTGCGAAAAAAGTTGGTGCTTTTTTCATTTTCTCTTTCATTACTGGAATCCAATTTTTATTTCTCGTATCTAAAAGTGCTTTTGAAGATACTTCATCAAAACTTTCATCTTCATTCATCACAAGAAGTAATTCTTCAATATTTTCTTGATCATAAACAGTAATCATTTTTTCTAAATATGATTTCATTTTATCAGGCTCATTTACCAAATCTTTCAATCCTTGTACTTGAAGTTCAAAAGGCATTGCATCTAAAGCTTTCATCTGATCTGAAATAGTTTCTAAACCAGAAATCTTTTTATTTTGTTTTTTAAATTTTTGAAGAATTGCATCTTCATAACTCATAATTGATTTACAATCTATCATTTTCGTAATCAAAAAGCTAGAAGTTAAAATAGGCTTCATCGTTTGAAAAGTAGCAAAAGGCACACCTATTTTCTTAGTAAAAAGTGAATCTAATTTCTTTACTTCTTGCGCTGTCAATGATTCTGTAATAGATTTTCCTGTTGGCAAAAAAGAATACTTAAAAACTTCTTGTTGCATTGCTGCTGGATTCGACATATCAACTTCTAAAGCTAATTGTTCAGTTTTATCCATTGCTTCTAAATCTTCTTTATCAAAAGGAACTTCACCACAATAAACGTGAATTGTTCCGAACAAATAAGAAGGTTTTTCTAAACCATTTCCTGAAATTTTCCATAGCGTTGAATTTTCTAATTTTTGTTGTGCACAACCATAATTTACAACTAAAAATAATAGAAAAGTTATTCTTAAAATTAGTTTCATTTTTCGATGTTTATAAGTTCGTTTAAATTTCTTTTTAATGTGATTAAATGCTTTTCATATACAAAATAGATGTAATATTTCACGGCAAAAAACATAATGATACTAAATCCAATTATCCCTAAGAAAAAATACATTAAATTTTCTGCTTCCATAGATTCTGCAATAGAAGTATTAGATTCTCCTCTGTAAAATCTGAATATAATTCCTAATAAAATTCCAAGGAAAACCATTAAGTAACTTACATATTTATAAATATTAATATATTTCTCATATAAGTCTTTAGTTTTAATAATGGTTTCTAAAAGTGTATCTGAAACAATTACTCTTTTAAATATTTTTCTAATTTTAATTAAAAGTGCGATATAAATAATTGCAACCATCAAATAATTTACCCAGAAAAACAACTCTCCTTTCCCTGTTGGTTTCAAAGGAATAAAGGGAAGACCAATCATAAAAATAATATTGATAAATGTTTCAATGATTATATTTCTACGAATTTTGGTGAAAATTGTCGTAGGTTTTTTAGACAGGAATTTCTCAAACTCAATACTGTCTTTATTCTTTATATGATCGGCACTTTGCCATGTATTTTTTAAATCTTCTAACTTCATTTTTTAAACTCCAATAATTTTTTTCAACTTTTCTTTCGCTCTCATCATTTTAACTCTCGCATTTACATAAGAAATTCCGAGTGTCTCTCCTATTTCTTTAAAACTCTTATCTTCCAAAAACAACAGAATTAAAGCTTTATCAATATCTGATAATTGTTGAATCGCTTTATAAATCATTTGCAGCTGTTCTTCTTCTGTGGAATCATAAGGTTTATATGCTACCTGAAAATTATATTCGTCGATACTTGCTGTATTTACTTGCCGATTTTTTTTACGATAAATACTAATTGCTGTATTCAGAGAAACTCTGTACATCCAAGTTGTAAATTTTGCTTCGCCTCGAAAAGAACCATAAGCTTGCCAAAGTTGAATTGTAATTTCTTGAAACAAGTCTTTGTGCGAATCCTCATCCGAGGTATAGGCCCGACAAATTTTATGAATAATATTTTGATTTTTTTCTATTTTATCTAAAAAATCTTTCTCTAAATCTTTTTCCACACTCAATATAATTTTCAAATAATTGGTAGACTGTTTGAATTATTTGTTACACTTTTAAAATATATTTTTCCATATAAATGAAAATAAAAATTATTTATCCAACTGAATTAAAGCAATTTAAATTACAATTATTATTTTTTAATTTTAAAATTATTTATCGAGATTTTATAGATTTAAAGCATAAAAAAACAACATTTCATTTACTAAAATGTTGTTTTGTTTTTATTTTATCTCAAAACTATGAATTCATTGTTTCTTTTAATCTTTGGTAAGTTTTAGTAATATCAAAGTAAAATTTCTTCCCAGAAACACAAGATATAACATCATAAAATTTTCCATCTTCTGAAACTAATTGTTGACTACTAAATTCTTCTCCTAAATATTGAATTAAATCTCTTTCATCCGAAATTCTTACAATTAAAAAAGGATTTTTTTTCGTTCCATCACCTGTGGAGCTTATTGCTTGAAGAATTGATTGATAAATATAAATTTCAGATTTTTCACCCATTTCATTTTTTAACTTTTTAAAAGCAAAAGCCATATAAAAATGTGCTCTTGGTGAAAGTAAAATATCTAAATTCAAATAATTAGAAACTTCTTCATATTTTTCTTCTTCAAATAAAGATTCAATTTCATTTAAATCTTCTGAATAAGGATTAAAACTAGGATTTTCAAAAATTACATCTCGAATTTTGATATAATTTTCTTTTGTTGGTTCTTCAATTAATTTGTGAAAATATTCTGTTGGAGATTTCTGTGTTACTTTCGTTTTATTTTCATCTTCAATATCAAATGCATCACATCTTCTTAGTACAATAAATTGTTTTTGCGATAGAAAAATACTTTCATCATCCCAAGTTTTAGCATATTCTTTAATAATTTCTTGACCTTCTTCCCAAATCTCATTATTCAATAAACATTCACTTGTAATCTCTCCATCTGCTTGTCTTGCAACATATATTTTCAGCCAATTCAGTTTTTTATCTACTAAATTTTCTTTCAATTTAGCTTCTACTTTTGAAAATAAACCTTCTTCAATATTCGAATTATTCCATTTTCCTTGTAAAATTAAATCACTCGAATTGACATGCCATAAAATTTCTCTTTCTTTAGTAGTTTTAAAATCTAAACCTTCATTATGATTTTCTGAAAAACTTCTATAAATAGTTTCAAAAATAAATTCTATATAATTTTCTATAACAGAATTTACTTTTTCTTCTATAGAATTCCCTAAACCAACCAAACTTGCTTCAATTCCTTTTGGAAAATATTTTTCATTAATCGTAAAAAATATCACAGGTAACATTGCTTGATGATGTTCACCAGGCATAATTGCAGTAGCGATTTCTATTTTAGAAGCAACAATTAATGCAGCATATTTTGTAGAAAATTCTACAGCAATTCCTTTTTCTTCAATTTTTTCTTTTAGTTTTTGCAAAACAAGAAGGTTTGCATCGATTTTTTCTTCTTTCTTTTTTGATTTAAAAATGTTAAATAATTTCATTTTGCTCTTTTTTATTTTTAAGTATAATTCTCTCTTAATCAAATAGCCATTCTGTTTTTATCTCTTTTTCCTTCAAAATTTCTTGAAAATCCTCCATAGTTTTTTCAATCCATCCTTCCTCATAATCGTCTAATTCTAATCCTATGCAATAAAATCTATAAACATTATTTTCAAAATAAATTTCTATATAATTTACTTCAATAATTCCAATGAAAAATAAAGAATATATATTTTCACTTGAAAGTTTAATTTTTTTTATTTCTGATATTTTGAATGATTTTATCTTTCGAAAAGGAAAATTAGAATTTATAACAAATAAATCTTCAGAGTTTAAAGCAAAACTATTGCTTTTCATCGAAGCTAGTATGTATTGTAATCCAAAAATAATCAGTAAAATTCCAAATGTATACAATTCGATATAAGAAAAAATCAAGCTGATTGCAAGTAAAAGTATTTGTAAAGCCAAACCAATAATGATAAAATAAAGGAGTAACCAAGATTTAATTGGACTATAAAATATACTTTCAATTTTTAGATTCTTTTTTGAAAGCATTTTATCTACTCTTTTATCTTTAAATTTCATTTGACTTTAATTTAATCTTTCACAATCAATTTTTTATTTTTTAATGTTGGTCTTTGAGAAATTTCATGAAAACAAATTGCATCATCTGTGTAATAATGAAAAACCATACTTTTTCTTGTACTATTTTCATTCGTAACTTTTTCTCCTCCATGTAATAAATTTGCGTGCCAAATCAATAAATCTCCCTTTTTAGGTAAAAATATTTTCTTTTCTAAATCTGTTTTTCTTAAAACATCTTCTATGCAATCTTCATATTTATTATACAATTTATCTCCAATCTTATATTTCGTCCCTACATTATCATAATCTCGATTATGAATATAAGGCAATTTATGCGATTTTGGATAATAATGTAAAGGTCCAGAATCTGGTTTTATATCTTCCAATGCAACCCAAACTGCAATTAAATTCCCGTATGGAAAAGTTGTCATATGAATAGAATCCGAATGTGTTCTTTGTTGACTTCCTTCAATGAAATTAATACTCTGAAATAATTCCACATTTTTGTCCATCAAAAGACTTAAAATTTGAAGTAATTTTTTATTGTTTCCAGCACTTCTCAATGTTTTTGAATGATGAATTGCAAACATTATCTTATTTCCATATCGAAACTTTACTTTTCCACTTTCTAATAAATCATCAATTTCTTGTTTATAGCTTTCAATTTCTTCCTCAGAAAAAAAGTTTTCCAATACAACATAACCATCATCTGACCAAGACAAAAGTTCGTTTTGTGTTTTGTCATCTAACGTTTGAAAAGTTTTCTTTTTAGGTAATTCTTCTTTAGAATCTTTAACATCATATAAATTTGGCGGAGAATCAATTCCTATAAAATCTTCACTAGAAATTGAAGAATAATACTTTTTATTTAAGTTATATTTTTTATAAAAAGGAATATTATGTTTTAATTGATCTTTCTTGAAAAAATTATATAATTGATATGTGAATTTATAGCTTCTTAAACTCATTTTCTTTTTTCTATTTAATATTATAAAGCGCATATTTTAACTTTATTGTTCAAAAATAACTTTTTTGAAATTATAAGAAAGAACATATATCATAAAACAAAAAAATCCAATGCATAACATTGGATTTAACTGACTTTAATTTATGATTCTTCTTAAGTACAATCATAAGATGCTACGATAATTTCTCCGTTTTTTAATAATAAAATATGTAATTCATTTGCTCCACCTTCTGAATTAAAATCGACTCTATTATTTGTTTTCTTTAAAAAATTTGGAAGAATAAAATCACTGGATTCTAATGCCATTCTATAATCACTCAACATTTGATGATATACTTCATTTAACTTTAAATTTTTATATCTAGTTTCATGATCAAAACAACCATCTAAAGTGGAATATACATATGTTGCATTTGTGTAAAAAGTATATTCAAATTCTTTTTTATATTTAGTTCCATCAACTGCTTCAATCATTTTTTCCTCTTTTTCTACCTTAAGTTCTTCACCTTTTAAATCGATACTTTTTAATCTTCCATGAGTAATCGAAATTTTAGGTTCAATCAAAGAAAAATCTGAACTAAAAACATATCCTTTTAATCTTTTTGATTTAATCCACTTTCCTTTTAAAGAAAATCCTTTTCCAATTTTAAATTCTTCTTTTGTTTCAATTACTTTTTCTACTATAATCGGTTTTCCTAATTCTAAAACAGAAACAGTTTTTGAATCAAAAGTAGGTTTTTCATAAATTTTTGCTCCTTTTAAATTAATCACAAACAATTCTTCATTTATTTTTTGACTCAAACAAATCTGAATATTTACCAATAAAAAGGCGATTATAAAAGCTAATTTCTTTTTCATTTTATTTTAATTTTCGAACAAAAATACAAGTATAAATCAACTAATTCAATCCCCTTTTTCCGTGTTTTTTATTTATAGCTAAACTTGTAAATTAAATTTTGAACTTCAACTTTTGATTTACCATAACTAATAAAATTCACTTCCAATGATGTATTTTCAAACTTTTTCAAAACCTTTTCAATAGATTCCATAATCCATTCCATTTTGTTTCCAAAAGCTCCACCACCAACTAAAGTTAAAAACAATTTATTACAACCTGTTTTTTCAAAATTTTGCAAAGCAGCGTAAAAAGTTGCTTCATAAGTTGCTTCTAAAACAATTCTAGCAAACAATTCCCAAGTTTCTTCTGAAAGAAAAGAATAAGCTACAGGCAAAGCAGAACAATAAACTTGCGAAACAATTTGTTCTGAATTTGCTATTGTTACTTCAGTATTCCATTGGATTCCTACTTTTAATTTATCTTTTAATTCTTCTCTTTCTGTTTGGTTTAAATCTTTTAATTTCTGATTAATCTGTTGTAGTTTTTCTTCTGTCGTAATCACATAACCATTTTTCATTTCCCAGAATTGATTTTCCGAATTCCCTAATTCTTCTCCAATCAAATCCAAGCAATCAATTTGATTATCATATGTTTGCCCGATTTTATTATTTACCTCAGCAAAATAATTTCGATAAATTGTTCCTGCTCCACATGCAATTGCGCAAGCAGGACCTTGTGTATGATCAAAAGCATAAATAGAAACTCCTTTTTCTGGAGTTACATCTGGGCCAACCATTTCTAATAAATTAAATTGAGAAGCAGCTTGAAAAACAGCATTTTTATTTTCAGAATCCATATGATATTCCTGAACATTTCCAATAAGTTCACCAATTTTAATTTTTCCTTTTAAAGAAGTTTTAGAAAAAGAATATTCTTTTAATTCTTTCAAAGTTGGAACTTCTAATTTTCCAAATTGATAGGATTTTCCATTTACTTTAGAAATCAATTTATTTCCTTTTATTTCTATATTTTTTCTCACATAAGTTGAAGAAACTTCTTCACATCCAATTAATTTTTCATACCACATAATTATTTATTTTTTAGTTCTCTTTTCCGATTTTATAATTCGCTCCCACCAACCATTTTTAATCAATTCTGGAGAAAAACTTATTACTTTTCCTTTTTTAGAAATTTGAAATGATAAAAAATTCTCTCTTGCTGTTTTTATTTGAAATTTTATTTTGGAAATTGGGATTAATTCCACTAAAAAAGCTCCTTTTTCTCTTGCGTATAATTTTCCTTTTTCAAATACAATTTCAGTTTCTCGATAATTATTTGTTTTATAAATTCCAGCATATTTTGACAAATCTGGAAATTTTAAATGTTGCGAATTTGCAAATTCATTTTCTATTATTTCTAAAACTAAATCAATTAAATATTTTTTAAATTCAGGATATGCTTCCAAAACTTTCGTTATTCTAATAATCTCTTCATCTTTAACAATTGATTCTGGTGAAAAACCTTTTTTATTTAATTCTTTCACTCTATTTGTAAAATTTACATGAATTTTACGAATTCTAAGTAAATCTTCTTTTGAATTCACAAACTTTTCAGGATTTTTAGAAGTGTTTCCAGAAACAATAATTGTACTTTCATCTGCAAAAGCAATCGCCTTATCCAATCCTGATAAAAATCCTTCAAATCCATTTGGTCCAATCGGTGTTAACCAATGATTTTTAAAGCCATCACTCATAAAAATCACATTGCTATTTTCAAGATAAACATCCAAATGGTCTAAAGTATGCGCTGGCGTGTGATAAGCAGTAATTATTTCATCACCTAAAGAAATTGATATATTTTCTTGAAATAAAACCATACAATATGCATTCGAATATTGTAAATTTTCATGCGAAATTATCGTTGCTCCTTTATCTGAAAAATAGCTATTTGCATGATGATTAAACGGATCTGAATCACTATTAATAACATATTTTATTGGTTTATCTGTAATTTTCTGAATCTCTTTTTCTAGAAAAGGCGCACTGGAACGCATCATAGAATTGATTAATAAAACAGCATCATCTCCAATTATAACACCTAAATTTCCATTGTTAGAATCATCCCAAATCTCTGTAAAAACATAAACATTTTTATTTATTTTTTTAATGGAATATTCTACTTGAGAAAAAAGAGATTGTACCGTAAAAAGTGTTATTAAAGTTAATTTGATTAGAATAGTTTTTGATTTCATTTTTGATTTTTTAGTTAAGAAATCAATACTATAAAATTTTAACTCTAAAATGCTTTCCCACTTTCTTTTTTAACAAAGGTTTAATAATATCTAAAATCTTATATAAATTTACTCAAAATCTTTTTTATACGTTTGAATAAAATCATTTAGGACTATTTCCCAATCTTGTAAAGTATAATAATCCCAAATTTCTTTTTTTTACAGTGAATTTCAGAACATGGAAAAAGTAATCTTATAATACAGAAAGATAATTTTAGAACTCTGAAAAGTCTTTTAAAATCATAAAAAAAAGCACACTTACAAAAGTGCGCTAGAATATTTTTGTTTTAGTTTTTCTTTAAAAGTTAATATTGATTAAATTTATTTTTCACTACTGGATCTAATTCCAATAAATAATCTAAAATTATCAGTGCAGATTCAATAAGTTTTTTATTTCTTTCTAGATGTAAATTGTTAGATTTTCCACCATGAAATAAGTTGTTTCTAATAATACTTATATATATTCGTACTCTATCATTTCCAGTATTATTGATGCTAGAATTTCTCCAGATAACTTCTTTAGCATCATTAATAAATTGCGAATTTGGAGAATAATTCTCTAAATACTCTTTAGAATCTTTTAAGTTTTCATTTATTTCAAAATTCATAATAGAGTCATTTTCTGAGTAAAACTTTTCCCAATTAGGCTCAACTATTCCTTTCCCATTTTTTTTTCGATATTTTTCAACTTGCTTTAAAGCAAATTCAAATCTAGAGTAAGTAATAAAAAACTTTTCAATTAGTTCAAAATCGATTTCCTCTTTTCCTTTATATTTATTGTAAAAACCATCAATATTTCTCATAACAATAAAATTCTTTTTCAATCAAAAAAGCACAAGTCAAAAACTCATGCTTTTCTATATTTTTTTATTATAAATTATTCAAAAACTCAATTAATTTTCGAACAGCAATTCCTCGGTGACTAATTTTTGCTTTTTCATCCATCGTCATTTCAGCAAAAGATTGCGAAAACCCATTTGGTTGAAAAATCGGATCATAACCAAATCCTTTTTCACCTTTTCTTTCTTTTAAAATAGTTCCATTACAAATTCCTTCAAACAAATGTTGTTCTCCATTTAAATTTAAACAAACAACCGTTTTAAAATGTGCTTTTCTATTTTCAATTCCATCTAAATTTTTAAGCAATTTATCCATGTTTTTCTCAGAATCCGCAGGTTCTCCAGCATATCTTGCAGAATAAACTCCAGGCTCTCCATTTAAACTTTCTACTTCCAAACCTGTATCATCAGCAAAGCAAGCATAATTATAATTTTCTGTAACATAATCTGCTTTTAAAATCGAATTTCCTTCAATTGTATTGCTTGTTTCTGGAATATCTTCCAAACAAGAAATATCTTTTAAACTTAAAATCTCGATAGATTCAGGAAGCATTGCTTGTACTTCTTCTAATTTCTTTGCATTATTTGTTGCAAAAACAATCTTTGTTTTATTCATGATGATAAGGTTCATTTTTAAGAATTGTAAACGCTCGATAAATTTGTTCAACCATAAAAAGTCGAATCATTTGATGTGAGAAAGTCATTTTTGATAAAGAAACTTTTCCTTGTGCTTTTTTATAAATAGCATCCGAAAAACCGTAAGGTCCACCAATTACAAAAACCAATTGTTTGATTCCGCTATTCATTTTTTTCTGCATAAAATTCGCAAATTCAAGAGAGCGATAATCTTTTCCTTTTTCATCCAAAAGAATCAATTGATCTGTAGATTGAAGTTTTTTTAGAATTAATTCTCCTTCTTTTTCTTTTTGTTGGGCTTCTGAAAGGTTTTTGACATTTTTTATATCAGGGATAATTTCTAAATCAAAAGAAATATAGTATTTCAGTCTTTTTTGGTAATTATCAATAAGTTGTATCAGATTTTTATCATCTGTTTTACCAATTGCTAAAAGTTTAATCTTCATGGAGCAAATATAAAAAGAATTAAAGGTGAAAATTGAAAATAAAACCATTATTTTTGTCTAAATAATTTGTGAAAAATGATAAGCAACGAACAATTTGAAAAAGAACTAGATATTATCATCAGTAATGCAATTCGTGAAGATGTTGGAGATGGAGATCACAGTTCTTTAGCTTGTATTCCTAGTGATGCTACAGGAAAAGCAAAATTATTAGTAAAAGACGAAGGTGTAATTGCAGGAGTTGCATTTGCGCAAAGAATATTTAAATATGTAGATCCAAATTTAGTTATAGATGTAAAAATTCAAGATGGAGAAAAAGTTTCTCACGGAGATGTTGCATTTACAGTAAGCGGAAGTTCACAATCTATTTTAAAAGCAGAAAGATTAGTGTTAAATGCAATGCAAAGAATGAGTGCAATTGCGACCAAAACAAAATTCTTTGTGGATTTATTAGAAGGAACAAACACTAAAATATTAGATACAAGAAAAACGACTCCAGGAATTAGAGCAATTGAAAAATGGGCTGTAAAAATTGGAGGTGGAGAAAATCACCGTTTCGCTTTGTATGATATGGTGATGTTAAAAGATAATCATATCGATTTTGCTGGAGGAATTACAAAAGCAATTGAAAAAACAAAAGCATATTTAGCAGAAAACAATTTAGATTTAAAAATCATTGTAGAAGCTAGAGATTTACAAGAAATTAAAGAAATCTTACAAACAGAAGGAATTTATAGAATTCTAATTGATAATTTCAATTATGAAGACACAAGAAAAGCAGTTGAAATGATTGGTGATACATGCTTGACAGAATCTTCTGGTGGAATAAACGAAGAAACTATTAGAAAATATGCAGAATGTGGTGTAAATTATATTTCATCTGGTGCCTTAACTCATTCTGTTTATAATTTAGATTTAAGTTTAAAAGCTTATTAAAATAAATTAAAACTATATCTGGTATGAGTTTAAAATTCGTGTCCTTTTTTAAACAAGAAACACATTTTGCAAAAGTGCGTTAGATTATATCAAAAAGAATATCTAAAAAACATTAAATAGCCAATTATAGATTAAAAATCAGCAATCTAAGTAATTAGAAACAAGTTATATTTTCATAGCTATGACCAAGGAAATTGAACAAAATCTAATGAAAGTTCCAGTTTTAAACCTTTTGGTAAAACTTGGGAAAAAAGTCGCAATCCCTGGATTGAACGGAATGACTTTGTATGATTTATTAGAATTATACATCATCGGTATTGTAAAAGGAGCTTTAACTTCCAGAGCTGGAGGAATTGCTTTTAGTTTCTTTATGGCACTTTTTCCCTTTTTACTTTTTGTTTTAACACTGATTCCTTATGTCCCAATTGAAGGATTCCAAGAAGATTTCATTGCACAAATCGAAAATTGGCTTCCTCCAAATACAAGTGAAGCAGTTCAATCTGTTATTGAAGATATTGCTAAAAACAAATATGGAGGATTACTTTCCTTCGGTTTTTTAACGTCTATTTTTCTAATGACAAATGGTGTCAATTCTATTTTTGGTGGTTTTGAATATTCATATCACATTAAAGAAATGCGAAGTGTCATTCGTCAATATTTAATTGCACTTGGAACATCCATAATGCTTTCTATCTTATTATTGACAACGATTGCTTTTATCGCTTATTTAGAAATTGGTGTTCGAAATTTACAAGAATCCGGTTGGGTAACCAACGATGGTTTTTGGATTCAAAATGGAAGTATTGTTCTGTTTATTTTTATGATTTACCTTTCTGTTTCTATTCTTTATCACTTTGGAACAAAAGAAGTAAAACATTTAAAATTCTTTTCAATTGGAGCTTTACTTACAACACTTTTAACGCTTTTAATGTTTTATTTATTCGGAATTTATGTTATTAAATTCTCTAAATACAATGAACTTTATGGTTCTATCGGAACCTTATTAATATTAATGCTTTTTGTTTGGTTAAACTCCATTATTCTTCTTCTTGGATTTGAATTAAATGCAAGTTTAAACCGACTTAGAAAAAGGCAATTACCTAAGAAATAATTAATTTTTATATAAATATGAAATGTATAGCAATGATTCCTGCACGACTTCAGGCAACAAGATTTCCTGAGAAATTGATGCAAGATTTAGGCGGAAAAACAGTCATTTTAAGAACTTATGAAGCTACTGTTGAAACACATCTTTTCGATGCTGTTTATGTGGTAACAGATAGCCAAGTAATTTTTGATGAAATTGTCCATCATGGCGGGAAAGCAATCATGAGCATACATCAACACGAAAGTGGATCAGATAGAATTGCAGAAGCAGTTGAAAATATGAATGTAGATGTTGTGGTAAATGTTCAAGGTGATGAACCTTTTACAAAAAAAGAACCATTGGAAAAACTTCTACAAGTTTTTAAAGAAGATGCAGATAAAAAAGTAGATGTTGCTTCTTTAATGTTTCCATTAACTGACTTAGAAGCAGTTCAAAACCCAAATAATGTAAAAGTAGTTGTAAATAAGAATAATGAAGCAATGTATTTTTCTCGTTCCCCTATACCTTTTCCAAGAGAAAAAGAATTGGCTTCTTATTTTAAACATATCGGAATTTACGCGTTTAGAAAACAAGCGCTTTTAGATTTTTCAAATACACCAATGACAAAATTGGAAGCTACAGAAAAATTAGAAAATTTGCGTTTTTTAGAACATGGAAAAACAATGAAAATGGTGGAAACTTCGCATGCTGCTATTGGAATTGATACTCCTGAAGATTTAGAAAAAGCGAGAGAGATTCTAAAAAATATGTAACCACTCCTATCCTATTTTTTATAAAACAAAAAAGAGATAAAAACGGTTAGATAAATTAAATTTATACAACTATTAGTAAATCGAATTAAAAATTATTAAAACAGAGTTTACATATATCAACATTGTTTCAGATATTTGCAAACTATTTTATATAAATCATGGCACAAAAACCTGGTATACCGAAAGGAACGAGAGATTTTTCTCCAAAAGAAGTTGCACAACGCAACTATATCATGAACATTATCAAGGAAGAATTTGAGACATTTGGATTTCAACCAATTGAAACTCCAAGTTTTGAAAACTCTTCAACTTTAATGGGAAAATATGGAGAAGAAGGAGATAGATTGATTTTTAAAATATTGAATTCTGGAGATTACTTAAAAAAAGTAGATCCAACTTTATTAGAAAATAAAGATAGTAAGAAAGTTACATCTGCTATTTCAGAAAAAGCTTTACGTTACGATTTAACAGTGCCGTTTGCTCGTTACGTAGTGCAACACCAAAATGATTTAGTATTTCCATTTAAAAGATATCAAATGCAACCTGTTTGGAGAGCAGACAGACCACAAAAAGGAAGATATAGAGAATTCCGTCAATGTGATGCTGATGTTGTAGGAAGTACTTCACTTTGGCAAGAAGTAGAATTTGTACAATTATACGATGCTGTTTTTACTAAACTTCGCCTAGAAGGAACAACAATTAAATTAAATAACAGAAAGATTTTATCAGGAATCGCAGAAGTTATTGATGCGCAAGATAAATTAATTGACTTTACAGTTGCTTTAGATAAATTAGACAAAATTGGTCAAGAAGGTGTTGTAAAAGAAATGCTTTCTAAAGGAATTTCAGAAGAAGCAATTCAAAAAGTAACACCACTATTTAGCTTTGAAGGTTCAAACATCGAAAAGTTAGACAAACTACAAGCGATGTTAGAAAATTCAGAAGAAGGATTAAATGGTGTAAAAGAATTAAGATTTGTCATCGAAAATATTGAGAAATTAGGATTAGATTCTGCAAAACTTGATATTGATGTAACACTTGCAAGAGGATTAAATTATTACACAGGAGCAATTTACGAAGTAAGTGCACCTGATACTGTAAAAATTGGTTCGATTGGTGGTGGAGGTCGTTATGACGATTTGACTGGAATTTTCGGATTAAAAGGAATTAGTGGAATTGGAATTTCTTTTGGTTTAGATAGAATTTATTTAGTTTTAGAAGAATTAGGATTGTTTGATGAGGTGATTTTACCAAAACCAACAGTTACTTTCATCAATTTTGGTGAAGCAGAAGCTGCTTACTGTATGAAAGCAATCAAAGAACTTCGTAAAGCTGGAATTAAGTCGGAATTGTTTCCTGATAGCGCAAAAATGAAAAAACAGATGAACTATGCAAACAAGAGAGAAATTCCTTTTGTTGTATTAGTTGGAGAGAAAGAAATGGAAAATAATAGCTTCTCATTGAAGAACATGAAGGATGGAACACAGAAAGAATGTTCTTTAGAAGAGTTATTAGATATTGTAAAATAAATTAACTTTGCGGTTTTAAACTCATATTGATAAAATGAATCCAGAAGAAATAGAAGATATTGGAGACAACCACATCAGTACATCAGCGGTGACACCATTACGTCCAGATGCTTTTGATATTTCTGATGACGAAAAAATAGAGAAGATAAAAGAAAACGTTAGAGAAATCATGGAAACTCTAGGTTTAGATTTAACAGATGATAGCTTAAAAGGAACTCCACGAAGAGTTGCTAAAGCTTATGTTAAAGAGTTATTTGGAGGATTAAATCCGAAAAGAATGCCTAAAGCTTCTACTTTTGAAAATCACTATAATTATGGTGAAATGTTAGTAGAAAAAAATATCGTGGTTTACTCTACTTGTGAGCATCATTTTTTACCAATTGTTGGTAGAGCTCACGTTGCATATATTTCAGGAGGAAAAGTGATTGGACTTTCAAAAATGAACAGAATTGTAGATCATTTTGCGAAAAGACCACAAGTACAAGAGCGCTTGACAATGCAAATTGTACAAGAATTACAAAGAGCATTAGGAACAGAAGATGTTGCTTGTGTAATTGATGCAAAGCATTTATGTGTAAATTCTCGTGGAATTCGTGATATTGAAAGTAGTACAGTAACTGCTGAATTTGGAGGAAAATTTAAAGAAAAAGAAGTTCGTAGAGAATTTTTAGATTATATCAAAATGAATACATCATTTGATTAATTATAAATTTTGAATCAATTAAAAAGAGATTTTTACTAAGTGTAGGAATCTCTTTTTTTATTTGTTTAATTTACATTCGACTCTGATAATTATACATTTGATAGTATTTTCCTTTTTTAGCAATTAATTCTTCATGTGTACCTCTTTCTTTAATCTCTCCGTCTTCTATGAATAAAATTTGATCTGCTTTTTCAATAGTTGTAAGTCGATGTGCTATAATAAAAGTTGTTTTATTTTTCATTAAATTTTCTAAACTTTTCTTGATAAAATTTTCACTTTTCACATCTAAATTAGAAGTGGCTTCGTCTAAAATTAAAATTTTCGGATTCTTTAATATTGCTCTTGCTATTGAAATACGTTGTTTTTGTCCACCAGATAATTTCATTCCATTTTGACCGATTACAGTATCTAATCCATATTTAAAACGATCTGTAAATTCATCTACAAAAGCACTTTTAACAGCATTTTGAAGTTCTAAAAAAGATGCTTCAGGTTTAGAATAAAGAATATTTTCGGAAATTGTTCCATCAAATAAAAAATCATCTTGAAGTACAACTCCTAAATTCTTTCTATAATTATTTAAATGAATTTTATTCAAATGGTATTTATGATCTAAAATAATATCTCCAGTCTGAATTTTATTAAAAGTAGCAATTAAATTTACTAAAGTAGATTTTCCAGAACCTGAAGGCCCAACAAAAGCAGTAACACTTCCTTGAGGAACAGAAAAATTAATATTTTTTAGAATTGGAATATTTTTATTGTAAGCAAAATTAATGTTTTTGATTTCAAAACTTCCTTGAATTTCTGGAAGATTCATTGATCTTTCTTCATCTTCTTGTTCGGATTTTTTTTGTAAAAATTCTCTAGTTCTTATCAATCCTGCGAGTGCTTCCGTCATTTTTGTGCCAATTGTACTCATTTGAATAATCGGAGAAATCATAAAACTTAAATACAAGGAAAAAGAAACAAAATCACCAAGCGTAATTCCTCCTTTAATCACCATACTTCCACCAACGCCAAAAATAAACACAGTAGCAATTCCCATTAATAAACTTCCAGAGCTTGTAACTAAAGCAGAAGCAGTCAATGTTTTTTTGATATTTTCGAAAAGGCGCATTGCTCCTTCTTCAAAAACTTCCACTTCATGTTCTTCTGTATTATAACTTTTAATCACACGAATTCCATTTATAGATTCAACCAATCGAGAGGAAATACTTGCTAAAATTTTACTTTTATCAATATAAAAAGGATGAATAATTTTATAGCCCTTTAGTGTTAAATAAACAAAAAGAATCAATGGAATTAAAGAATATAAAGTCAGTTTTACACTTATAGTCAATAAAATTGCAATTGAAAAAACTGCAGTTACAAATCCACCAGCAAGTTGAACTAAACCAGTTCCTACAATATTTTTAATTCCAGCAACATCGGTCATAATTCTTGAAACCAATTCACCAGAAGAATGTCTATCGAAAAACTTCGAAGGTTGTGATAAGACACGTTTTTGAACTTTGATTCGCATATTTGTAATCATACATTGCGCTTCAACACTTAATAAACGAGTTAATAAAAAAGAAGTGATAGACTGGATTAAAACAGCGATAATTACATAAATAATTAACTCTGTAAGTAATTGTTGGTTTTTTTCAGGAAATACATCATCTAATAATCTTTTACTTGCCCAAGGCGTTACTAAAGCAGCAAGTTTTCCAATAATAATCAATAACATCCCAAAGAAAACCAAACTTCTTCTTGGCCAAACAATTTCTCTTAAAATATAAGGATATATTGATTTATCTATTTTCATTTTATAAAATTTCGCTTGAAATACATTATAAATTACTAAAAATAGAGCGCAATTTTCCCTTTCAATCTGTTAATTTATTTCCTATTATTTAAATTAAAAGCATAAAAAAACACACTAAAATTAAGTGTGTTTTCTGAATATATTTTTAAATAATTATTGAAATTTAATTGCTTTAATTGGATTTACTTTAGTGATGATATAAGAAGGTAAAAGCATCATGATAAAACATAATAAAAGTGTTCCTGCATTCAATAGTAAAATATGATACCATTCGATAAAAACTGGCGCAGATTTTACATAATACGTTTTTGGATCAAGTGTAATTAATTGAAATTGTTCTTGAATAAAAAGTGCTCCTAGACCAATTACATTTCCCCAAAAAAGACCAATTAAAATAAGATAAGTAGCATTGTATAAAAAGACTTTTCTAATACTCCAATTTGTAGAACCTAAAGCTTTTAAAACACCAATCATACTTGTTTTTTCAAGAATTAAAACTAGAAGAGCTGTAATCATATTAATTCCAGCAATCAGAATCATGATACTGATAAGAACAATAATATTTTTATCAAATAGTTCAATCCATTCAATGATATTTGTGTATTTATCAATGATACTAATCGCATTTAAATCAGAATCAATTGTTTCGTAGATTTCATTATTTTTTTGTTGTAATGTATTAAAATCATCTACAAAAACTTCGAATCCTCCAACCTCATCAGATTTCCATTTGTTCATTCGTTGAATTTGTCGAATATCTGTAATAATTACATTTTTATCTAATTCTTCTAAATTTGCTTCATAAATTCCTACGACATTAAAAACACGCACATTTGGTGGTTTATTCAAGTTTTCTTTGATAAAAAAAGTATTGAATTTTTCTCCAAGATTTATTCCTAATCTATCCGAAATTTTCTTAGAAATTAAAACTTCTTGATTCATTCTTTTTCCTGAATAATTCGGTAATCTTCCTTCAACTAAAATTTCTTTGAAAAAATCCCAATTATATGTGCTATCAATTCCTTTTGCTAAAATTCCTTCGAAATCAGTTTCTGTTCGAATAATTCCTGGCTTTGTTGCATAAGGTTGAATTGTTTTAATTCCTTCGATTGTAGGAAAATTTGGATAAAAATCTTGATTTTTTGAAATAGGAATTAAAGTGATATCAGAATTATTTGCATCGAAGTTAACAATCTGAATATGACCATTAAAACCAGAAAGTTTTTCTCTAATTTTTTCTTGTAATCCTAAACCAACTCCAATAGCAATTAACATAATAGTCATACCCAGTATAATTGCTAAAATTGCTATTTTTATAATTGGTGTAGATACACTATTTTTATATTTTTTATCTTTTATGATTCTTTTTGCTAAAAATAACTCGTAATTCAATTTCAGTAATGCTTAAATTTAAATTCAAAAATACATATTTCTTGTTGGTTATCTCATTATTTTTTCTGTTGATTTCGTGTAATGCACAAAATTCAAAAAAAAATGAGCCAGAACTTATTAGTGCAGCCAATAATTTAGAACAATATTTACCTTTATTAAAAGGAAAAAAAATCGGAATTGTCGCCAATCAAACTTCCGTGATTAAAAATACTAAAGGAAATTATACACATCTTGTAGATTCTTTATTGAGTTTACATGTAAATGTGAAAAAAGTATTTGCACCAGAACACGGATTTCGTGGAAAAGCAGATGCTGGAGAAAAAGTTTCAAATAGTATTGATCAGAAAACAAATTTGCCAATTATTTCATTATACGGAAAAAATAAAAAACCTTCTAATGCAGATTTGAGTGATATTGATATTTTACTTTTCGATATTCAAGATGTTGGAGTTCGTTTTTATACATATATTTCTACTTTACATTATATAATGGAAGCTGCTTCTGATAATCACAAACAAGTTATTGTCTTAGATCGTCCAAATCCGAACGGACATTATATTGATGGTCCTGTTTTACGAGAAGGATTTTCTTCTTTTGTTGGAATGCATCCTGTTCCTGTTGTATACGGAATGACAATTGGAGAATATGCTAAAATGATAAATGGAGAAGATTGGACAGAAAGTGATTATAAATGTGATTTAACGATTATTCCGCTTACAAACTATAATAGAGATTCAATTTACGAGTTGCCTATTAAACCTTCGCCAAATTTACCAAATAAAAAATCAATCAACCTATACCCTAGTTTATGTTTTTTTGAAGGAACAAATGTGAGTTGTGGACGTGGAACAGACCAACAGTTTCAAATTTATGGTTCGCCATTTTTACCTGTAACAAGATATTCTTTTTCTTTTGAGCCAAAACCAAATGCTGGAGCAAAATATCCAAAACACAATGGAGAAGTTTGTTTTGGTGAAGATTTAACTTCAACTGAATATTTAAGTGAAATTAAGTTAGATTGGCTTTTGAATGCCTATTATTCAACGATGAATAAAAATGAATTTTTCTTAAAAAATAAGTTCTTTAATAAATTGGCTGGAAATGATATTTTAATGAAACAAGTAATCGATCAAGATCCTATAAGAGACATTAAAGCATCTTGGATTGTCAAAACCAGAAAGTTTAAAAAAACAAGACAAAAATACTTGTTATATCCAGATTTTAAATCAACAGAATTAGAATAATTAAATGTATTTCAGTACTTTAAACTTAAATTTTAACATTTAAAATTCTATTTACCATACTAATTATCAAATAGTTAATCTAATTATTTGTAATTTTTCATGCTTTAAAGTAATAAAATAGAAGTATTTTCTCAAATGATAATATTAATTAAAATCAGATTTGTTAATAAAGTCATAATTTTAAAATTAAATTAACAATACATCTTCAATTCATTCGTTTTTAGCATAAATATTCAAGTATAAGTTATATATTTGAAATGGAAAACTTTAAAAAAATTATTCTAGGTTAAATTACTAATTACGAAAAAACTATATGTAAATACGACCATTTTTTATTCTAGCTATTGAAAATTGGTTGTAAAGCAACAACACATAAGTATTATGCCAAAAAAGAGACTAAATGTACTAATCATTGAGGATCACCCTATAATTATAGAAGGGTATAAAAATGCCTTACTAAGCGACGAATCAAGCAATGAGTATGACTATTTTTTTAGACAAGCTTCTAATTGCGATGATGCTCTAAAAACTTTAAAATTAAAAAGTGCTGCGAATACGAATTTAGTTTTACTTGATATCAAACTTCCTCCATCTCAAAAAAACCATCACGTTACTTCTGGTGAAGATTTAGCAATTCATATTAGGAGAAATTTTCCTGATACAAAAATTATAATTCTTACAATGTTAAGCGAACAGGAACGAATTATAAATATTTCTAAATCTATTGAGCCAGATGGATTCATTATTAAAAGTGATCTTACATCAAAAGTTTTAAAAACTGCTTTTCATAAAGTTTTTAATGATCCTCCTTTTTATAGTGAAAGTGTTCTAAAAATTCATAAAATGAATAATAATGCAAGTGTTTTAATCGACCAAATTGATAGAAGTATCTTGTATCATTTGTCTAAAGGTGTGAAGACAAAAAACCTTGTGGATTACATCCCATTATCACTAAGTGCAATAGAAAAGAGGAAACTAAACTTAAAAAAAGTTTTAGAATTAAAAGAGAAAAACGACAAATCACTTATTTCCAAAGCATTAGAAAAAGGATTTATCTAGAAAAGTTTACGGTAAAACCGTAATTTCCGTATATATTAATTCTGTATTTTTACAATGATTAATAGCTAGACTAAATATTTTTTTGTTCATTCAAGTTTTGAGAAGATCTAGTGTAAAATATAAGTTCAATATTTGTAAAATTTTAGATAGCGTTACAATACAAATTATTTGTTATATATAAAAAAGGGTTCTTGGGATTTTTACCTTATAAAAAATAACACATATTTTACACACAGATCTTCTCTTACTTTTTAACTTCACTTTTTATAACATTTACACTTTATTACCTTTGTCTTTTTATGAAAACTATGTAAATGGATAAAAGGATATTAAATATAGGAATTTTTGCGCATGTAGACGCAGGAAAAACTTCGATTACTGAAAATTTATTATACAAATCAGGAAAAATTAGAAATTTAGGAAGTGTTGATACTGGAACGACACATACTGACTTCTTAGAAATTGAGAAAAAAAGAGGAATCTCTATTAAATCTTCTATTTCTTCTTTTGAGTGGAAAAATCAAACAATTAATATAATTGATACTCCTGGACATACTGATTTTGCTTTTGATGTTGAAAAATCTCTTTCTGTGATCGATGGTGCTATTTTAATAATTTCTGCTGTTGAAGGAATTCAAGGTCACACAGAAACAATTTGGAATGCACTTCAAAAAATGAATATTCCTACAATTATTTTCATTAATAAAATTGACAGAATTGGAGCATCAATTGAAACAATTTTACAACAAATCCAAAAAACATTTACATCAAATTATATTTTACTTCAAAAATTGGAAAACGAAGGTCTGGACAATGTTTCTATCGAAAATGAAATTTTAGCACCTTCTACTCCGTTTTTAGAAAAAGTTATTTCACATAATGATGAACTTCTAGAAGAATATTTTGACGGAAATAAAATTAGTTCTTCAGATATTGAAAAAGAATTACAACGTATTATTATTCAAGAAAATACACTTCCAATTCTTTTAGGTACTGCAAAATTAGAATTAGGAATTGAAAATTTATTAAATGCAATTACTGATTTTCTTCCAATTCATAAAAACGAAAATGAGAAGGAATTATCAGCTCAAATTTTCAAAATCATCTATCATAAAGATTTAGGAAAAGTTTGTTTTGTTAGAATTTTTTCTGGTTCTATCAAAAATAGAAGTATGATTAAAAATTGTTCTCAAAACATTGAGGAAAAAATCGGGCAATTAAAAATTAATTCAGGAGCAAAATTCGAAAATGCACAAGAAGCCTTTACGAATGAAATTGTTGCAATTTGTGGATTTGAACAAGCTAAAATTGATGATTATTTAGGAACAAAACCAAAACATCATACAGAGAAAGTAGAATTAAATAAACCTTTATTAACTGTACAAGTTAAACCAAAATATGAAAAAGATTTTCCAAATTTGGTTACAGCTTTACAAAAATTAGCTACAGAAGATTCAACTTTAGATTTAGAATGGTTAAAAGATGAAAAAGAATTACACATAAAAATTCTTGGAAAAATGCAAATTGAAATTCTACAAAATATTTTAGTATCACAATATCAAGTAGAAGCATTTTTTGAGAATCCATCTGTAATTTTTAAAGAAACTCCTACTAAATCTGGACAAGGTTATGTTCGCTATTGGATGCCCAAACCTTGTTGGGCAATTATGAAATTTAAAATTGAACCAGGAGAAACTGGAAGTGGAGTGATTTATGAAAGTAAAATTGGCGTAAATGATGTTTTACAAAAATATCAAAATGAAGTTGAAAAAGCGATTCCATTTGCATTAAAACAAGGAATTAAAGGTTGGGAAGTTACAGATCTTAAAATTACACTTATTGAAGGTGAAGATCATAATGTACATTCAAGAGCTGGAGATTTCACAATTGCAACACCAATGGGAATTATGGAAGGATTAAAAGAAATTGGAACTACTTTTTTAGAACCTTTTATTTCTTATAAAATTACTGCTCCAGAAGAATTTCTAGGGCAAATTACAAGTGAAATTATTCAAATGCGTGGAACTTTAGAATCTCCTGAAATTGAAAATGAAAAATTTATTTTAAAAGGAACTCTTCCTGTTTCGACTTCTTTAGATTTTCCTATAAAAATTAATTCACTTTGCAAAGGAAAAGCAATTTTCACAAGTCAATTTTATGGCTATGAAAAATGTGAAGAGAAATATGGTGTTTCGCAAGATTACAGAGGAATTAGTCCACTTGATAGAGCTAAATACATTTTAAAAGCTAGAAAGGCAATCCAATAATTTGTTTATTTGAGTAGTTTACTTATATTTCATTCGCTAAAATTGATTATGAATCTTTAAAAATATAAACTATGAAAAAAATTACGCTAGCAATTGCGTCTATTTTCGCATTATCTAATCTTCAAGCACAAGAATTTGCTCCAATTGGTGCGACTTGGTATTATAGTGATGTTGAAGTTGTTCATGAAACAACTGGAACAGATGTAACTTTTTATTATTCAAAAATTAGTTATAATAAACATGTAGTTTCAGAAGAATTAGAATTTGCAGGACAAACTTGTAAGAAAGTGGATTTTTATAATGATGAAAATAGTATAATTAATTCAAAATACACGTATGAACAGGATAATAAGATTTATGTATATCTTGATCAAATAAATGGATGGTATACAATTGTTGATTTTAATTTAGAAGTAAATGAAACATTCACTTTACCATTTGCTCCGACATCAGATGAAACTATAGATTCTATGGAATTAAAAGTTTTATCTAAGGAAACGGTAATAATTGATGGTGAAGAAAGAATAAAAATGGCTGTTTCTGGGAAAGTTAAAGAGCCTACATTTAGTACTGATGATTATGATTCTTATACTTTTGTTGAGGGAACATTTATTTCAGGTTTAGGAAATATTGAAAGAAATCCACTTGAACTTTATTCATATAATGACGATATTGATCAACCTTATCCAAATGAAGACACATTAAATTATCCTATCCGTTGTTATTCTGATGAAAATACAACATATACAAATCCTCATGATTATTATAATGGTTTTTACTTTGATGGATCAGATTGTGAAGCTAAAGTTTTAGATGTGGATGATTTTTCAGAAACTAATTTAGAAATTAATGCCTTCCCTAATCCTATTGAAAACTTTATTTCAATTTCTATTCAAGAAAAGTTTGATTTTGAAATATTTGATATTCAAGGAAAATCGGTTTTAAAAGGAAATGCAAAACCTCTGGAAACTATTAATTTAAAAAAATTAGAAAAAGGGATTTATATATTAAATATTAAAACTTCTAAACAATCTAACTCAATACAATTAATGAAAAAATAATATTCTAAAAAAATTATATGAAAATGAACAAAAGAATTTTAATCGCTATTTTTTTTATAACAAATTTAATTTTTGCCCAACAAAAGACTGTTACTGGTACAGTTTCAGATGAGACGGGACCTCTTTTGGGAGCAACTGTCTTGATTAAAGGTACAAATACAGGTACGG
The DNA here is from genome assembly GCF_015767265.1 of Aureivirga marina. Lineage (GTDB taxonomy): Bacteria > Bacteroidota > Bacteroidia > Flavobacteriales > Flavobacteriaceae > Aureivirga > Aureivirga marina. Next base: position 274,604 of record NZ_JADPIB010000004.1, on the reverse strand, counting down.
AAACTGATTTTGATGGAAATTATACTATTCAAGTTGAAAAAGGTCAAACTTTAGTTTTTAGTTTTACTGGAACAGATGGTAAAGAAGTTGTAGTTGGAGATTCAAATACAATCAATGTTCAATTAAAATCTGTTAATTTAATTGATGAAGTCAATTTAGGATATGTTAAGAAGAAAAAAGGAGCAACATCGGCAGGTATTTCAACCGTTAGCTCTAAAATAATTGAATTGTCTGAAGAGAGTTATTCTACTTTTAAAAGTAATAAATTTTTAAAAGTAACTTCTAATCCGCTTTCAACTTTTTCGGTAGATGTTGATGCTGCTTCTTATAGTAATGTTAGAAGATTTTTAAATGATAATATGCTGCCGCCTTCTGATGCTGTTCGAGTGGAAGAAATGATTAATTATTTCAATTATGATTATAAAAAACCTTCAGGAAAACAACCTTTTAGTATAAACACCGAACTTTCAACTTGTCCTTGGAATGAAAAAAACTTATTACTTCATGTTGGTTTACAAGGAAAATCGATTGAACTTGAAAACTTACCTCCTTCAAATATAGTGTTCTTATTAGATGTTTCAGGGTCTATGTCTGATCATAATAAATTACCTCTCTTAAAATCTTCTTTAAAATTGTTATTAAAAAATCTACGTTCAAATGATAAAGTCGCAATTGTTGTTTATGCTGGTTCTTCTGGTGTTGTATTACCTTCTACTTCTTGTCATGAAAAAGCAAAAATCATCAATGCTTTAGGTAAACTAAAAGCTGGTGGATCTACCGCAGGAGGAGAAGGTTTAAGACTTGCATATAAAATTGCTGAAGAAAATTTCATTAAAAATGGAAATAATAGAATTCTGTTAGCAACGGATGGAGATTTTAATGTTGGAGAAAGTAGCAATGAAGCAATGGAAAAATTAATTGAGCAAAAAAGAGAAAAAGGCATTGGAATTTCTGTTTTAGGTTTTGGAATGGGAAACTATAAAGATGATAAAATGGAAATTATTGCAGATAAAGGAAATGGAAATTACGCATATATTGATAATATTTTAGAAGCCAAAAAAGTTTTGGTTAAAGAATTTGGCGGTACTTTCCATACGATTGCAAAAGATGTAAAATTTCAGTTAGAATTTAATCCTCTTTTTGTTTCAAAATACCGTTTAATAGGTTATGAAAATAGAATTTTAAATGAAGAAGATTTTGAAGATGATAAAAAAGACGCTGGAGAAATAGGTTCAGGTCATACGGTAACTGCTATTTATGAAATCATTCCTAATTCTAAAAGAAAAATTACTTCCAAACTTAAATATCAAAAAATAAATTATACGGAAGAAGCTTTAAAAAGTGAAGAATTAATTACATTAAAATTACGATATAAAAATCCTAAAAAACAGAAAAGTAAATTAATTCAAACAACGGTAAAATTTAATCCTATTCCATTTGCTAAAACAAGTTCAAATTTTAAATTTTCAGCTGCAATAGCAGAGTTTGGAATGCTTTTAAAAGATTCAAAATTCAAGAAAAATGCAACTTGGAAATCTGCTTTAAAATTAGCTAAACAAGGAAAAGGAGATGATAAAGAAGGTTATCGAAGTGAATTTATAAAATTAATTGAAATTGCAGAATCCCTTTCTGAGAATAAATAATATAGTAAAGCGAATCATTAGATTCGCTTTTAAAACTACTTATGGGGAAATATCAACATTTACATTTCAATCCAAAAACAAATAAAATAAATTTAGATTCTAATTATGTTTTTGCTTATTCAAAATCTGATGGTTTTACTTGTCGACTTTTACAAGGAGAAGTTTTAATAGATTTTAATTATAATTTCTATATGAAAATATCTATTTTTCATCATGACAATTTTCCAAATTCAAACAAGAAAAACCATGAAATCAAAGGAAAATTAGATGGAGAATTATTAAAGCTTTTTGAAAACTTTATCTATTCAGATTATTTAAATCTAAATGAATTTTATGATTATGAAAATTTTATGGTTTCTAGTACTGAAAGACATCAAATTTTAGTCAATTTAGAAAAAGATACTACAAAAGTTTCTCTTTATATGAATCTAAAGTGTTTTTCAATTGATTCTGATGAAAAAAAACATTTAATTAATCTTATTAATTACATGAATAATTGGATAGAATCTATTTATGAGAATTGGAATATTTAATTTTTATTGAAAAAGATTTTTTTCCATTCAGCTACTGAAAAATCAGTGAATACGAATAAAATAATTTTTGCTTTTCTATATTTGCAAAAAAGAAATTGTAAAAAATAAAAGTCAAAATGAGAGGAAAATTATTTGATAAATTTGCTATTATAATTAATGGTTCTATAGGAGCTTGGGCTTTGTTAATATTTATTTTCAGTTTTGCATGTACTTATTATGTTTTCCAAGATTCTGATTTTCTAATCTTAAAATTGAATGACGAAAATTCAAAAACTATTGAGGGTAAAATTGATTATATCAACCCTTTTGATACTTCTTTTTTTCATGATGAAATTTTTGCTTTTGAATATAGTTTTGAATTGAATAATCAAAAATATTTTTGGGTTTCTTTTTCTGAAATTAATAGTTTTAAAAAAAATCAAAAAGTCAAAGTAGAATATTTAATTTCAGACCCGAGTATTAATCGAATTAAAGGATTTACAAATTCTCCAATCACTAAAAAAGAAATAAAAATTCTCTTTTGGTTTCAATTACTTACAACTGTTTTTCTTGGAATAAATATCGTACTTGGTTATAAAAAATACAACAAACTAAAACATAATAAATGACAATTAAAGAATTGCGAGAAAAAGGTTGGATTATTTTAGAATGCATTAGTGGTAGCAAAGCTTATGGATTAAATACACCAACTTCTGATACAGATATAAAAGGTGTTTTTCTACTTCCAAAAGAAGAATTTTATGGGTTAAATTATATTCCACAAATTGCTAATGAAACCAACGATATTGTTTTTTACGAATTCAATCGTTTTATGGAATTACTTTCTGTAAACAATCCAAATATTTTGGAATTATTAAATACTCCAAGCGAATCAACTATTTATAAAAGTCCTGTTTTTGATAAGTTAAAATCTGAATATTTTTTATCAAAAATCTGTAGTAAAACTTTTGGAAAATTTGCTTTATCTCAAATTAAAAAAGCGAAAGGATTAAAGAAAAAAATTGTAAACCCTGTTGCAAAAGAACGTAAAAGTATTTTACATTTTTGTTTTATAAATCATGAACAAGGTTCTATTTCTCTTTTAAAGTATTTAGAAATTAAAAACTGGAAACAAGAAAATTGTGGTTTGGTAAATATTCCACATATGCAAAATATTTTCGGTTTGTATTATTCTGATGAAAAAATATATAAAGGAATTATGAAAAGTGAGATTGCAAATGAAATTTCATTAAGTTCTATTCCTAAAAATGCTAAACAAGAAGCATTATTTTATTTTAATAAAGATGGCTATTCTTCTTATTGTCGAGAATATCGAGAATATTGGGATTGGGTAGAAAAAAGAAATGAAAGTAGATATGAAAATACGCAACATCATGGTAAAAACTATGATGCAAAAAATATGATGCATGTATTTCGTTTATTAGAAATGGCAATTGAAATCGCAAAAGAAAAAAAAGTAAATGTAAAAAGACCTAACAGAGATTTTCTATTAAAAATCAAATCAGGTGAATTTGATTATGATTATTTACTAAATTTGGCAAATGAAAAACAAAAAGAGCTAGAGATTGCATTTGAAACTTCTAATTTACCTGAAAAACCAAATTTTGAAAAAATCAATCGATTGACTTTTGAAATAAGAAAAAAGCTTTATGAAAAAAGAATTTGAAAAGAGAACAAAAAAATGGAAGAAAAAGATAATTTTAGATATATCTAAGCTTTTATTACTTTATTTAGTCGCTGCTTTTTTATTATTTAATTATATAGAAAAAACGGAAAGAAGTATTCTATTTTTTTATTCTATTCTTTCTATAATTATATATATCAGGAAAGTGGTATATAAAAATCTCTATATTTTGAAAATTAAGAATGATGAAGAAAAGTTTACATTCATCTATTATTCCTTTTTAAAAGGAATTCAAAAATTAATAGTTCAAAAGGACGATTTACTAGACGTATTTTGTTATACAAACAAATTTATAATTAAACATCAAGTAAAAATTGTTTCTTGGGAAACTAAATTTTTGATAGATACTTCCTCATCAACAGATCTTATTTATAGCAACTTAGAAAACTTTAAAAGGGATGCTTCTCAAATTCTTGACGAAAATATTGAGATTATTAGGAATAAAGAATCTTTTAAATATAAAATTAAAAATGGGAAAAAGATAAGTATTCTTGTTTCTATCATTATATTAAGTTATGCATTTGTCTATTATTTCTTTTTTTAATGAATTAATACAAAAATATAGTTTAGAATAAAACATAATATTTATGAATTATAAAGATTTCTCATAAAAGATTATCTAAAAAATCATCAACTTCAAAGAACAATTTCAATCAATACATAATTTATCATGAAAAACATTTTAAAAATTAGTCTAACTTTTACTATTTTATTAATTTCATTTACTTCATTTTCTCAAAATTTTGATGTACCAAATATCAAAGATTTAAAAGAAAAAAATGATTATATAAAACATGAACAAGATGTTCTTAAAGCTGTCAATTGGCTTATAGAAACACCTATAAATCAAGAAACTGAAAAAAGAAAAAAAGTTTTAGCATTCGTTTTTGCATGGGCTAGTGGATCGCCTTATTCTTTTGAAATTCAAGAATATGTAACAAATTTTAAAGGTGAAAATTTAATCATTTTTATTGGAGGATGGGCGAAACATATTATAGAAACAAAAGATCAAAATGTTTTAAACGGAAATGTAGCTGGAGTTCAAGCTATTATTAAAACTTATGAAAATAATGAAGCAATTTCAAAAAAGAATAAAACTATTGAAAAATTTAAAAAATACCAGAAGAAAGGTGTTTTAAAACAAAAAATTCAAAAGTTAATTCAATAAAAAATCACCACCAAACCACAAAAATTTTATGAATTTCACTATTTCTAGTCTTCATCCAACAAAGTGGTGCAGACTTTTCTTGGTGAAATTCATTTATTTTTCCTTGAAATTCTATAAAATTTATCCAATTTACATTTGCCGTAGGTTCTAAAAGCCAATCAATTTTTTTTGGAATATAAAATTTTGCTTCTTTATATTTTTTTAATTCTGAAATTCTATAATAAAATCCTTCAACTCTATTATTTTCTAATAATTTTAAATCTAAATCTGAATTTGCAGGAACATAAAGTTGTCCTTTAAAAATTACTTTTTGCTCAATTTTTTCAAAGTTTAGATTTAAATATTCTAATTGATTTTTCGTTTCTTCTTTAAATAAAAGTGGAAATTGTTTTTCTTGCATTTTTTGCAATTTTAAAAGCAAACTATCTCTCCTATTTGGACCAATCCAATTTTCAATTTCATTTTCCGATTTATTCGGATCATATAAATAAAATTTATATGCAATTTCCACATGAATTGGAGTTTCTTTTTGTTTTAAAATACAATCAATTTCACCTAAAGTAATTTTATTTTTATTTATTTGAATATTTTCAGCTAATACTTCAATATTTTCTTGTTCTGTTTTTAACTGATGTAAAACAAATTTTTCAACTAATTTTCCAAGTCTATTTACTTCTTTATTTAGAATCTTATCAAATTGATTTGTCTTTTGATTTTTCAATAAAAGTTGTTGAATAGAAATCCCATAGTTTTCAAAATCAATAATAGAAGTTTTTAAATAACCCTCATATAATTTTTGAATATGTTTTGAAGAAAGCATTCGTTATTCAATTTTAAATTTAGAATTTATTTTTTGTATTAATTTCCCAAAAATAGGTATTAATTTATTTTCATTTTCTTGAACTACATTCAATAAAAAATATGTAAAAATAATAACCAAGGAGAAAAAAAGAACATCATTAATTACTAATAAATCTAATAAAATATCAAACATTTCTTTCTGAATAAAATAATTAAATGAAAAAAATATCACCCAACAAACTGTAAAATAAATTACAATTGTAAAGAAAATCGGACTATATTTAAATAATTTCTTATTTGTATAGGATTTATAAATTAAAATAGAAAAAATAATTATCTTAAATAAAAAAGCAAAAGTGATTTCTATCAGGTTTATTTTCTTTAATTCATTTGGAAGAAAAACAAAATAAACTATTATACAAAATGTAAAAAGATGGATAAAACAAAGATTAAAGAATCTTATCTTTTTATTTTTAAAAAACTCATTTGCAAATAAAATTAATGTAATTAACTCTGTAATAATTTGTACATGAGCAATCATTACATTATTTAATTTTTTTTCAGCCATTATAGCCATCAAAATACTATTTATAAAAGTAGTAATGATATACAAACAAAGTAATTTATCTTTCTTTGAAAGATATTTAAATTTAAATGGTAAGAAAAAAGTTAATATTCCTAATAAAGCAATTGGAAAATCTTCTAAAATAACACCCATAAGAAAAAAACTATGCTTCAAAGTTGAAACATAGTTTTAAATATTTTAATATTTATTTTTAATTTATTTTACAGTTTTTGTTTTTCTATACATAAAATAAAAACCAACTAAAATCATCGGAATACTTAACCATTGACCAGTATTTAAACTCCATTCAGCTCTCTCATCAACTTGCGCTTCTTTAAAGAATTCTACAATAAATCGAACTGTCCAAAGTAATACCATAAATAACCCGAAAATATATCCAATTTTCTCTTTTTTGTTTGTTTTCCAATAGGTATACCATAAAACTATAAACACAATTACATATCCAAAAGCTTCATATAATTGAGCTGGATGACGAGGAAAATCTTCTCCTAATTGTGTAAAAACAACTCCAAAATTTGAATTAGTAGGTTTACCAATAATTTCAGAATTCATAAAATTTCCTATACGAACAAAAACTCCACCAATAGCAACAGGAATTACAACTCGATCTAAGATATAAAGCATCGGTTTTTTTAAAACTCTTTTGCTATAGAAATACATTGCAACAATAATTCCGATTGCAGCTCCATGACTTGCTAAACCTCTAAATCCTGTAAATTCAAAATTTGGTGAAAATCGAAATGGTAAAATTACTTCTAATGGTTTTTCAATTAAAAATTTTGGTTCGTAAAATAAAAAATGTCCTAACCTCGCTCCCACTAATGTCGCAACCACTGTATAAATAAATAGTGAATCTAATTTTTCTAATGGAATCTTGTCATTTTTATAAATTTTCTTCATCAAGAATAATCCTAATGAAAATGCTACTACAAACATCAAACTGTAATAACGCAGCGTAAATACACCCAAATTAATCCCCAAAGAAGGATCCCATTGTATTGCTAATAATGTCATTTTTATCGTTTTCGTAAATATAAAAGTTATTTCTCTTTTTGTGTTTCTTTTTCATGAAAATCTTTCGGTTCTGGCACTGGATCGTAACCACTTCCTCCCCATGGCCCACAACTTAAAATTCGCTTTATTGCCAAATATCCTCCTCTCCACAAACCATGTTTTTGCAAAGCTTCTACTGTATAATGCGAACAAGTTGGCGAATATCGACATGTCGCTGGTGTATATGGCGAAATTGCTACTTGGTAAAATCTTACAAGTAAAATAAAAGGAAAAGCAATAATTCTTTGAAAAGTTTTCATGAATTTTAATTTAATTTGGGCATTCCCTGTTTTTCTCCTTCATCCGAAAAAGCAGGTCGGGCTTTTCATTTCAAGTCCGCAATATTTTTGCAAGTTTTTCTAATTTGTACGTGGGCTTCTAAAGTCGCCTCTGCCAACAAAGAAAAACTAACAAAAATATCTTACGGGCTTTTTATTTCAATCCCTAATGCATTTCGATTTTATTCAAAATATAATATTCTTTTTTAGAATATAAAAGGGTTTAATTCAGTGTAAAAGTTGTTCCTTCTTTCCCATCTTTTAATTGAATTCCCAATGCAAGTAATTCATCTCTAATCTGGTCAGAAAGTGCCCAATCTTTATTATCTCTTGCTTCTTTACGAAGTTTAATTAATAATTCTACAACTCCGTTAATTTTTTCTGCATCATTTTCTTCAGAAGAAGCGTTATTTCTCAATCCTAATACATCAAAAACAAATGCATGAAGAGTCGATTTAAATAATTCAAAATCTGCTTTATTTAAAGTAGCTTTTCCATCTTTCATCAAATTGATTTGCTTTACCGCTTCAAATAAATGAGAAATTAAAATCGGACTATTAAAATCGTCATTCATTGCTTCATAACACTTTTCACTCCATTCTTTCACATCAAAATTTGAAGAATTTCCAGCTTCTAACTTCTCTAAAGTATCTAAAGCTTCAAAAAGTTTTTGATATCCTTTTTCAGCAGCTTCTAAAGCATCATTTGAAAAATCTAAAATAGAACGATAATGAGCTTGTAGCATAAAGAATCGAACAACATTTGGAGCAAATGCTTTACTTAAAATATCATTTTCTCCTGTAAATATTTCATTCGGTAAAATGTTATTTCCAGTTGATTTAGACATTTTTTGACTATTCATTGTCAACATATTTGCATGCATCCAATAACGAACAGGATCTATTTCATTGCAAGCTTTTGATTGTGCAATTTCACATTCATGATGTGGAAATTTTAAATCCATTCCTCCTCCGTGAATATCAAATTCTTCTCCTAAATATTTTGTACTCATCGCAGAACATTCTAAATGCCAACCTGGAAATCCATCCCCCCAAGGAGATGGCCAACGCATGATATGTTCTGGAGAAGCTTTTTTCCATAATGCAAAATCTTGTGGATTTTTCTTATCCGTTTGTCCGTCTAATTGTCTTGTATTTTCTATAGTATCTTCCATATTTCTTCCTGAAAGTATTCCATAGTTTTCCGATTCATTATATTTCATTACATCAAAGTACACAGATCCATTAACTTCATAAGCCAATCCTTTATCTAAAATTTCTTTGATGATTTCAATTTGCTCTACAATATGCCCTGTTGCAGTTGGCTCAATACTTGGAGGAAGATTGTTGAATTTTCTTAAAATATCATGAAAATCCAATGTATATCTTTGTACAACTTCCATTGGCTCCAATTGTTCCAATCGAGCTTTTTTTGAAATTTTATCTTCTCCTGTATCTGCATCACTTTCTAAATGCCCTGCATCTGTGATGTTTCTTACATAGCGAACTTTGTATCCTAAATGTTTGAAATATCTAAATATTAAATCAAAAGACATAAAAGTTCTTACATTTCCTAAGTGGACATTACTGTAAACTGTTGGACCACAGACATACATTCCAATATTTCCCTCCACAATTGGTGTAAAAACTTCTTTACTCTTAGACAAAGAGTTATAAATCTTAATTTGATTTTCTTTATATAATTCCATTTTTTGTACCTAATTTAAGCTGTAAAGATAGCAGTTTTTCTTAAAATTTTAGCAAATAAAAAAAGCTCTATTGTTAAATTTACAATAAAGCTTTTTATGCTATTTTGAAGAAATATGTTTTTACAAATTACATTTTGATTTTCAAACTTTCATTTCCATTCTCTGTCAAAATATTTACGATATAAACTCCAGTTGTTACTTTTTTCCCAATAGGAATTCTATATTCTGACTCTTTATTATCTATGTTCACCTGTAAAATTCTTTGTCCTAATAAGTTATACAACATCACCTCTTTAATTTCTTTTTCCGTTCTTATCACTAATTCATTACTTGATGCTGTATAATAAATTGTAGAATCTAATACTTCCACATCTTCTAAATCCAATGTTTCTGTTGCTTCGAATACAATCTTAAATCTATTCCCATAAACTCCTTCTTCTAAGATTAATTCTAATGCCGATTCTGTTAATTCATATTGTGTTTGTAATTCGATATCTTTTAAAAATACTTTTGCTGAAATTCCTGACAACTCATCCAATTTAAATTGAACAACTCCATCTGATTCTACTTGAACTACTAATGGTAATTCTCTTGATACATCAAATGCTTCAACTCCTGCAATTACATATTCTTCTTCTTCCAATTGCCAGTAGAAATCTGTCGATTGCATATCAATGATTTTACTATCAAATCCATTTTCATATGAATCTGTTAATCCTGATTTAAATCCAACTGCAATCTGACGTTCTCCTAAATTCCCTGCTTCTGTATAATGTCCTAAACTTAATTTTAAAAGTCCAAATTCTATTTCTTCTGAATTTACTGTTCTTAATAAAGTTGTTTCATCACTTGATTCTGTTTTGTAAATTCTTTGGCTATTATCAAATGTAATTGTTCCTCCACTTGAAGAACCTTTTACAAAAAATCCTTGTCCAACTGGTAAATACCTCTGTGGTGTTTTTGCTCCTGATAAAACTGCTCCTGTTGTAACATGTGTTGCTTTTACAGATGTCAATAAATTCAGCGTTGCAAAGCCTCCTTCATAAGCATCAATTGTATGATCTGTTGCGGAGACTTGATCCCAGAAATATAAAGTTCCATCAATCGATCCTAAATTATCTGTGATAAATTTATGAGAATCTAATGCCGATGGATAAGGATTCCCTAATAAACTCTCATTTCCTGCTGAAATGGATGCTGTATAAGTTCCATCATTTGGCTTTCCTATAAAAACATAAGTCTCATCTCTTCCTGTTCCTTTTATTGAAAATCCTTCTCCTGCATTTACTTTCACACCGGCATCTCTAACAAACTGCCAATCCGTATAACTTGAACCATTCACAAATTTCCACATCCAAAAATTACTTAACTGTAATGGACTTGTTCCTGCATCATATGGATCTTCTGCATAAGCATATTCTGGGTGAACTGAAATCGCTGTGATTCCTTCATATCCTCCATATAAACTCATATCAAAATTCCCTCCTGTATGTAAAACATCAAATACATCATGTGAATCTGTTCCAGGAACTGAAACTGGTGAACTCAAATATTGTACTGTAAATTTCGTTGGATGTTCTGATGCTCGTTGTCTGTATAAACTTCCGGTTCCTGTTACTTTTGAAACTCCTGAGTGTTTTTGTACAATTTGTGCATCGCCTATTAAACGAATTTCTCCATCTAAATGAATCTCATCTTCTACATATAAAACAACTCCATCTTCAATTACTAAAGTATTTCCTGATTTTATTTCTACTTCTTTTACAGTTGCATCTTCAGATAATGTTGCATATGTTCCACCTGAAGTAACTTGATTATCAACTGTCATTTTCATACAACCATCCGCCATAGAAGGTGAATAATCAGAATTTGAACCATTATAATAGCTAGCTCCATCCCAATTAATTTCATAAGCGTATTCAATTGTAAAATAATCTTGGTCACTAAAATCTACATTGTCAACTGTATATACTCCATTCTCTAATGTTAAATCATAAACATCAACATTTGAAGTAAAATTAGAAGAGTTTGAAACTAATAATTTAAATTGTGTACATTCAAAAGCTTCATAATCCATTTCTGATAAATCGAAAGAAACCGTTACATTTCCAACGTTTTTTTGTTTATCAACTCTCCATTTTGCATTTAACATATGTGCATAATCTCCATTCTGCTCAAATGCTAAATCATCTAAACTTCTTTTGTTTGATCCCCAAAATAAAAATTGTGCTTGATTTCCAGAGGTAAAAATATTACTTGGATTTTTCATCTCAACAATTCCAGTTCCTCTAGATTGTAAATGTGTTGATCCATTTGAAGCTCTACCAATTCCTGCTACATGATGGTCATAATTCCCTTTACTAGAATTATCCATTTTGTAGTAATTATTTGAATTTAAAGGAAGGTTGTATTTTGCTGACAAATAATTTTCAATAATAATTCTTTCTGCAAGATTGATAACTCTATCAAAGGTAATGATTTCGGCAATATTTCCTTTGATTCCTCTATAAAAATACCTATCTGCTCCTACAAAATATCTGTGATGACTATACGTTGAACCTCCCCAAATATGACTGTAATTTGTATAATTTTCCATATTACTTTGGAAAATTCTAGAATGTATTTCGAAATTATCTGGCCTATCATGATTATTTCCATTTCCTATATCTGTTCCATTAACATAGTTATCCCCATTCATTACACCACTCGGAGTATAAGAACTATGAAATAATCTTGAATCATTACTATAACCATGTCCAAAACCATGTACATTTTTATAATTTGTAAAAGGGCTAATCCAACTATTTGTAGATTGATCTTTATAAACAATAAATATTGATCTTGGATTTAAAATTTTAGCAAATGACATGAAATCATTGCTTCCATCAAAATATAAAGTAGGATAACCGTTTAGGCTATTCGTTTTATATTTTGGTCTATTTCCTCCACTCGCTTCAGATTTGATGTTTCTTCCAGAAGCATCTCTCCATAGTGAAACGGAATTGTTGTTATTTGATGGGTTATTTCCATTCGCATCATTAAAAATATTTCTGTTTGCATCTAACCAAAGGGTTAAGTCGCTCGATCCATTTGTATTTTCAATTCCACCAGGACCTCTTTGTCCCATTGTAAGATTAAATGTAAAAAGAAATAATAGGAGTATTAATTTCTTCATATATTAATTCAGATTTTTCTAGTTATTATTAATGATTTAAGCTAATTGAGAAAATAATAAATTATCTTCTAAAGAAAGACGGAATTTTATGATAAAAATTACATCTTGAATATTAAATATTGTTTTTTTATACTGATATTCCGAATTTTAATAAAAATTTATCAAATTTCAAAATATTTTACTGGTTTTCTTAAAAACTTTCATTTTTTTTAATCATTCTGTTATTGTTTTTTATTGTGTGTTGTTTTCGGGGCGCAATATACGAAGAAATGTTAAAATTTCAGCATAACTTACTGTTTATTTATCACTTACACTATCACATGTATTTTTCAGTAAATCAGTAAAATTTTACATAAAATTTAAATAATTTTACGAATCTTCATTTTATTATATAAAAAAACACCCATAAAAGAGTGTTTTTTTTACATATTTCAAAAAGTTACTTTATACTTATTTTTAAACTTTCAGTTTTTTTCTTTGTAGAAAGATTTAAAATATAAACTCCTTTTGTTAAATTTTTATGAATAGGTATTCTATATTCTGATTCTTTTCTGTCAATTTCTTTTTCAAAAATTCTTTGACCTAATAAGTTATACAACATCACTTCTTTAATTTTCTTTTCTGTTCTTATCACTAATTCATTGCTTGATGCTGCATAATAAATTGTAGAATCTAAAACTTCCACATCTTCTAAATCCAATGTTTCTGTTGCTTCGAATACAATCTTAAATCTATCTCCATAAACTCCTTCTTCTAAGATTAATTCTAATGCCGATTCTGTTAATTCATATTGTGTTTGTAATTCTAAATCTTTTAAAAATACTTTTGCTGAAATTCCTGACAACTCATCCAATTTAAATTGAACAACTCCATCTGATTCTACTTGAACTACTAATGGTAATTCTCTTGATACATCAAATGCTTCAACTCCTGCAATTACATATTCTTCTTCTTCCAATTGCCAGTAGAAATCTGTCGATTGCATATCAATGATTTTACTATCAAATCCATTCTCATAAGAATCTGTTAATCCTGATTTAAATCCAACTGCAATCTGACGCTCACCTAAATTCCCTGCTTCTGTATAATGTCCTAAACTTAATTTTAAAAGTCCAAATTCTGTTTCTTCTGAATTTGTTGTTCTTAATAAAGTTGTTTCATCACTTGATTCTGTTTTGTAAATTCTTTGGCTATTATCAAATGTTATTGTTCCTCCACTTGAAGAACTTTTTACAAAAAATCCTTGTCCAACTGGTAAATACCTCTGTGGTGTTTTTGCCCCTGATAAAACTGCTCCTGTTGTAACATGTGTTGCTTTTACAGATGTCAATAAATTCAACGTTGCAAAGCCTCCTTCATAAGCATCAATCGTATGATCTGTTGCGGAGACTTGATCCCAGAAATATAAAGTTCCATCAATCGATCCTAAATTATCTGTGATAAATTTATGAGAATCTAATGCCGATGGATAAGGATTCCCTAATAAACTCTCATTTCCTGCTGAAATGAATGTTGTATAAGTACCATCATTTGGCTTCCCAATAAATACATACGTTTCATCTCTTCCCGTTCCTTTTATTGAAAATCCTTCCCCTGCATTTACTTTCACGCCTGCATCTCTAACAAATTTCCAATCGTTATAAGTAGATCCATTTACAAATTTCCACATCCAGAAATTACTCAACTGTAATGGACTTGTTCCTGCTTCATAAGGATCTTCTGTATAAGCATATTCTGGGTGAACAGAAATCGCAGTGATTCCTTCATATCCGCCATATAAACTCATATCAAAATTCCCTCCTGTATGTAAAACATCGAATACATCATGGGAATCCGTTCCAGGAACTGAAACTGGTGAACTTAAATATTGTACTGTAAATTTTGTTGGATGCTCTGATGCTCTTTGTCTATATAAATTTCCGGTTCCTGTAACTTTTGAAACTCCTGAGTGTTTTTGTACAATTTGTGCATCGCCTATTAAACGAACATCACCGTCTAAATGGATTCCATTTTCTATATATAAAACAACTCCATCTTCAACTACTAAAGTATTTCCAGCTTTTACTTCTAATTTTTTAATTTCTGCACTAGCTTCAACAGTTGCTGTCATTCCATCTGGATTATCAGAATCTACTAACATTTTCATACAAGTATCCATCATAGAAGGTGAATCATCATCATTTCCTCCGTGGAAATAAGCATTTCCATCCCAAACAACTTGATCAACATATTCTACAGTAAAATAGTCTCCATCATTAATTTCTACTCCATCTGCTTCAAAAACACCATTTGAAGCATTTGAAAATGTTAGTTCATAAATTGTTTTATTTGAAAAGTCTGCATTATGACTTACAATAAATCTAATTTTACAAGGATCAAAATCTTCTGGCGCATCTAAAGTTTCATCTTCTTCTACTACTTTTTCAATTGCTTTCTTTAAAAATAATTTCGCAGTAACTTTCCCAATATCTCCATCAACCGTTCTTTCATTTGCTCTCCAAACATGACTTAATAATTTCGATTTTGTATTGGTATTATACACAAATTCTAAATCCAAATCATTATTATTAGATCCAAAAAGAAAATATTCTCCTACATCTAAATCTGAAGGATTTTTAATATTCACAACACCTGTTCCTCTTGCTCTATTTTGAATTCTTGAAGAACTTCTTCCTAAACCAGCAACATGAAAATCGAAATTTCCATTTGAAGCTTTATCCATTGTATAAAAATCATTTTCTAACAATGCAATTCCATATTTTGCAGACAAATAATTTTCAATGATAATTCTTTCAAAATCTTCTAAAGCTCTATTAAAAACAATTACTTCTTCAATATCACCTGTGTAAGATCTTTTACTGTGTCCATTTAATTTAAAATATCCTCCTATATATAAGTTTCTCGCATCTGATGAAGAAGTCGGAAATAAAGCTCCTCTATCTTGCATCACAACATGCCATGTATTATTATGTTGTCCTCCTGCTTTTCCATTTACAAAAGATTCTCCTCCAGATTTTGCCCAAGTATCATTATTTGCTCCAGAAGTCCATGAACCTGAACTTGGATAAGCAGATTGCCATGTATTATCCGTTCCACTTGGTCTTCGAATTCCTTTATCTCTATCCAATCCTACAACACCTTCAAAACTATTTCTAGATTTAGGATTACAAACTGCAAAAATTGTTTGTGCTTGAATTTTTTGACCAGACATCATTCTTCTAGAATAATCATTGGTTCTAAAAATTGGATTAGAATTGACCATTTCTGAACTTTCATATCTCCCCGTTCCTGAAATATAAGAATCACCTGAGTTTTGTCTTGTCAAATGATTATTTAAATAACTATTATCTTCCCAATATTGAACTTCTTGTCCATCCGTCGGAGTTTGTGTTCCACTCGAATTCGCTTTCATTCCATCTGGTCGATACCAACCAATCATATTTGTAGATGGTCCCAAATAAGTTTTATCCACTCCACCTGGTCCAGATTGGGCTATAGACAATGAAAAAGTTAAAAATGCAAATGTTAATAAAATTGAACTCTTATTCATTTTAATGACGTTTTGTTGTTTTTTTCGCAGTGCAAATATAAAAATTTTAACATTATTACAAAACAAGAAAAAAACTTAAACATTTAGCTTTTAAATATTTAGGGAAAACCCTATAGGGATTCTGGGGTTTCATTTTATTATTCATAAATAATAAATTTATTTTATAAATAATAAATAAAAATAAATATCATTAATTGTGTAATCAATAATTCATAGAATGATTACAAATTATTTCATCCTCTGACTCACTTCTTTAGAATTAATTTTTCCTCTTTTGTTCTTTTCTTAATTAAATTTATCTTTGCGACTCAAAATTGAATCCATGAGTTTTTTAGAAGAAATAAAGAAAAGACGAACTTTCGGTATCATTTCACACCCTGATGCAGGAAAGACTACATTGACAGAAAAATTATTACTTTTTGGAGGTGCAATTCAAGAAGCGGGTGCTGTAAAAAATAATAAGATTAAAAAAGGTGCTACTTCTGACTTTATGGAAATTGAGCGTCAACGTGGAATTTCGGTTGCAACTTCTGTGTTAGCTTTTAATTATAAAGGTCAAAAAATCAATATTCTTGATACACCTGGTCACAAAGATTTCGCTGAAGATACTTTCCGTACATTAACGGCTGTTGATAGTGTTATTGTTGTAATTGATGTTGCAAAAGGAGTTGAAACACAAACAGAAAAACTGGTAGAAGTTTGTCGTATGCGTAAGATTCCAATGATTGTATTTATCAATAAATTAGATCGTGAAGGAAAAGATGCATTTGATCTTTTAGATGAAGTAGAACAAAAACTTGGATTAAGAGTAACTCCTTTAAGTTTCCCAATTGGAATGGGTTATGACTTTAAAGGAATCTATAATATTTGGGAGAAAAAAATTAATATTTTCTCTTCGGAAAATAAACAAACTGTTTCTGAAGGAGAAGAATTTACAGATATTAATCTTCCTGAATTAGATGAAAAAATTGGTGAAACTTCTGCGGAAACTTTAAGAGAAGAATTAGAATTAGTTTCAGAAGTTTATCCAAATTTTAATCAAGAAGAATATTATAAAGGAGATTTACAACCTGTTTTCTTTGGTTCAGCTTTAAATAACTTTGGAGTTAAAGAACTTTTAGATTGTTTTGTTGAAATTGCTCCGATTCCACAACCAAAAGAAGCGGAAGAAAGAACAATTAGTGCAACAGAAGAAAAAATGACTGGTTTTGTGTTTAAAATTCATGCAAACATGGATCCAAAACACCGTGATCGTCTTGCTTTTGTGAAGATTGTTTCTGGAACTTTCAAAAGAAATACTCCTTATTTACATGTTAGAAATGGAAAGAAATTGAAATTCTCTAGTCCAAATGCTTTCTTTGCTGAAAAGAAAGAAATTGTAGAAGAATCTTTCCCAGGAGATATTGTTGGTTTACACGATACTGGAAACTTTAAAATTGGAGATACTTTAACGGAAGGTGAAAAAGTAAACTTTAAAGGAATTCCGAGTTTCTCTCCTGAACACTTTAGATATATTAATAATGCAGATCCTTTAAAATCGAAACAATTATATAAAGGAATTGACCAGTTAATGGATGAAGGTGTTGCGCAGTTATTTACGTTAGAATTAAACGGACGAAGAGTAATCGGAACAGTTGGAGCACTTCAATATGAAGTTATTCAATATCGTTTAGAACATGAATACGGTGCAAAATGTACCTATGAAAATTTACCTGTTCATAAAGCTTGTTGGGTAGAAGCAGAAGATGAAAAAAGTGAAGAATTCAAAGATTTTAAACGTACAAAACAACGTTATTTAGCGAAAGATAAAGAAGGACAATTAGTTTTCTTAGCAGATTCTCCATTTACAATTCAAATGACACAATCAAAATATCCTAGTGTAAAACTTCATTTTACAAGTGAATTTAAATAAAGATATTTTATATAAATTTAACAATATAGACCACTTTCAAAATCAAATGAAAGTGGTTTTTTTATTAATTTTAAGTATAAAATCCTTTGAATATGTTTGTAGCCATAAATTATATTACGTGTAAAGAAGAGTATAAACAACGTTTTCGTGATTTGTTCGATACTAGAGCAAGAGAAATTGATAAAATGCCTGGATTTGTTTCCATGAATGTTTTAGAACCAACAGATGGAAAAAGCGATTTTCTAGTGGTAAGCTACTGGGAATCGGAAAATAATTTTAAAAACTGGACACATTCAGAAGCTTTTATCGAAGGACACAAACGTGGTTTTGCTGATATTGAAAAAGCGAAAAAAGAAGGAAAAGAACCACCGATGAAATCTACTTTTAAAACGTATGAAGTAATTGCTGATTAAAATTCTTAAAAATTAAATTCTTCTAAAAATTGATAGCTTATAATTTGTTTTTTTATTCATATTTAAAACTATTATAAACTAAATAAATTCTGCTATTCAAAAAATAAGTTTAAATTTGTAGTTGCTTAAAATATAATAGAGAAAATGAGTAATAACAATAGCGAAAATCAGAAAGTTGTAAAAGACGTATTCACTAAGTTTTTAGAATCTAATAAACATAGAAAAACTCCAGAAAGATTTGCAATTCTTCAAGAGATTTATGATTTAGATGATCACTTTGATATTGAATCACTTTACATTAACATGAAAAATAAAAATTATCGTGTTAGTAGAGCAACTTTATATAATACTATTGAATTATTATTAGAATGTGGTTTGGTTAGAAAACACCAATTTGGTCAAAACCAAGCACATTTTGAGAAAAGTTTTTTTGATAAACAACACGACCACGTAATCATGACAGATTCTGGTGATGTGATGGAATTCTGTGATCCAAGAATTCAGACAATCAAAAAGACAATCGAAGAAACTTTCGACATAAAAATACATTCACACTCTCTGTATTTCTATGCTACAAAGAAAGATGAAAACGAATCTGAATCTTAATTAACAACAACACAATACAACACAATTAAAATGGCAGTTAATTTATTATTAGGTCTACAATGGGGAGATGAAGGAAAAGGTAAAATTGTTGACGTTCTTACAAAAGAATACGACATCATCGCTAGATTCCAAGGTGGACCAAATGCTGGACACACTCTTATATTTGATGGACAAAAACACGTATTACACACAATTCCTTCTGGAATTTTTCACCCAACAGCAATGAATGTTGTAGGAAATGGTGTGGTAATCGATCCTATTATTTTCAAAAAAGAATTAGATAATTTATCTAAATTATCTGTAGACTATACATCAAAACTTTTAATTTCTAGAAAAGCACATTTAATTCTTCCAACACACAAACTTTTAGATGCTGCAAGTGAAACTTCTAAAGGAAAAGCAAAAATCGGTTCTACATTAAAAGGAATTGGTCCTACTTATATGGACAAAACTGGTAGAAATGGAATGCGTGTAGGAGATTTAGAATTAGCTGACTGGAAAGAGCGTTATGCTGCTTTAATTGATAAACACATCAAAATGATTGAATTCTTTGATGTGCAGTTAGATTATAATTTAAAAGAATTAGAAGAAGAATTCTTTGCTGGAGTAGAGAAATTAAAAGAATTACGTTTTATTGATAGTGAAGAATATTTAAATAATGCTATCAAAAATGATAAAAAAATCTTAGCTGAAGGTGCGCAAGGTTCTTTATTAGATATTGATTTTGGAACATATCCATTCGTAACTTCTTCAAATACAACTGCTGCTGGAGCTTGTACTGGATTAGGAATTGCTCCTAATAAAATTGGAGATGTTTTAGGTATTTTCAAAGCGTATACAACAAGAGTTGGTTCTGGTCCTTTCCCAACGGAATTATTCGATGCGGACGGAGAAAGAATGGCTAAAGTTGGAAACGAATTCGGAGCAACAACTGGAAGACCAAGAAGATGTGGTTGGTTGGATTTAGTTGCTTTAAAATATGCTGTACAAGTAAATGGAGTTACAGAATTAATGATGATGAAAGCAGATGTTCTTTCTGGTTTTGACAAAATTAAAATTTGTACTTCTTACAACTATAAAGGAGAGCAAATCACACATTTCCCATACAATGTGGAAGAAGCAAATGTTACTCCTATTTATTCTGAATTTCCAGGTTGGGCAGAAGATTTAACAAAAATGACTTCTGATGAAACACTTCCAAAAAACTTAAAAGATTATATCAAATATATCGAAGACGAAGTTGGAGTGCCAATCAAAATTGTTTCTGTTGGTCCAGATAGAAATCAAACAATTATGAGATAATATTTTAAGCCGCTTTTTTAAGCGGCTTTTTTGTTTCTTTTAGTTTAAAACAAATTCCTATATTTAGGAAATTTTAAAAAACTCATTTAGAAATGAAAAAACTCATCTTTTGCATTCTTCTGATTTTCAATCAATTTTTAATCTTTGGACAACTTCCAAAACAATTAAGTGAAAATGAATTTTCAATTGGAAAATCTATTATTATTGAATCCAAAATTCTAAATGAAAATAGAAATATAAACATCTACCTACCTCCTAGTTATTCTGAAGAAAAAGCGAAATCTTTCCCTGTAATTTATCTTTTAGATGGTTCTAAAGACGAAGATTTTATTCATGTTTCTGGAATTGTACAGTTTGGTTCTTTTCCTTGGATTAATATGCTTCCTGAATCTATTGTTGTTGGAATTGGGAATGTGGATCGAAAAAGAGATTTTACCTATCCTTCCGAAAATAAATTAGATCAAAAAGAATATCCAACTTCTGGAAAATCAGAAAGTTTCATTCAATTTATCGAAAAAGAATTACAACCTTATGTGAATTCAAACTTTAAAACAAATAAAATAAAAACAATTATTGGACAATCACTTGGCGGGCTTTTAACTACAGAAATTCTTTTAAAAAAGCCTAATTTATTTGATAATTATATCATTGTAAGTCCAAGTCTTTGGTGGGATGACGAAAAACTTTTAGATTACAAACAAATGGTTATTTCTACTAAAAAATCGATTTATATTGCTGTTGGAAAAGAAGGAAATATTATGGAACGAACAGCAAAAGAACTTTATACAAAATTGGCATTCAATAACCCTAAAACTTATTTTGAATTTTTAGAAAACAAATCTCATGGTGATGCTTTACATGAAGCTGTTTATCATGCTTTTGAGAAAATATTTAAGAAAAAATAAATTGGAAATTTCGGGTTAAAAGTCAACTAAAGTTTTTAAAGAAACATCTAAAGCAGTTGCTATTTCTAATAATGAATAAACTGTTGGGTTGACTTTTCCATTTTCAAGTTTTTCAATTGCTTGCCTATCTTTATTAAAAGCTCGAGCCAAATCTGATTGACTCCATCCCTTTTGACTTCTTAGCGTAATGATGCGTTTTCCTACTTTCTTTTTAAGTTCTTCTTTATTCATTTTACAATTTTAATTAAAAATCAACTAATTTCTTTAAAGGAATTTCTAAACCTTCTGCAATTTTAAGTAAAGTAAGCAAACGTGGATTTGTTCTTCCATTTTCAATCATGTATAATTGTGTTCTACCAATTTCACAATCAAAAGCAAAAGATTTTTGATCCATACCTTTTTCTTCTCTTAGTTCTTTTATTCTAGAACCTAATTTTTGGAAATATTTCTTTTCATTTGTGTTCATTACTTTTTTTGACTTCCTCTTTTTCAAATTCTTTTATAAACTCTTTTCTATGTTGAATTCCCCATTCAACCATTGCTTCTAAAATTGGTTTTAAAGTTTTACCCGATTCAGTTAATTCATACTCAATCAAAATTGGTCTAGAATCATAAACTTTTCTTTGAATAATATTATTAATTTCTAATTCTTTCAATTCCTTGGAAAGCATTCTTGGAGTTATTTTTTGAATTGTATTTTCTAAATCTTTAAATCTTTTAGGTCCAAATAATAGAGTTCCAATAATAGGAACTTTCCATTTACCATTCAAAATTGTTAGACAATCTTTTAAAGCTAGAATTGTTGTTGCTGGACATTCTGGAATATTACTAGGATTCATAATTTTCAAATTAATTCACTATACAATTGTATAGTACTATTTAATAAAAACTTACTATACTTTATATATCAAATATAATACATTTGAAAAAAAATATCTTTAAAATGATACAAAAAATAGCATTCATAGGGGTAACTGGAAACCTCGCTCCTTTTACTTATAACGAATTATTAGCGAAAGGAATTAAAATTAAAGCATTAGTTAGAAATTTTGATAAAATCAATAAAATACAAAATTTTCCTACTGAAATTGAAATCATTAAAGGTGATTTAAATGACATTGATAGCTTAAGAAAAGTCTTTAAAAATGTAGACGCAATTTACCTTAATTTATCAACGCAGAATGAAAAAGCAAATTTTCAACCAGAAATTGATGGGATTAAAAATGTTATTTCAGTTGCAAAAGAAAATAATATTTCAAGAATTTTTCATGTTTCTGCTATCTCAGTTCCATTTCCTGAATTTGCACAAGGAAAAGATATTTTTATAAATAAAATTAGAAAAAAAGGATATCAATTATTAAAAAATTCTGGAATCCCAGTGACATTTTTCCATTGTTCATGGATTATGGATGTGATGGAGTTTACAATGAGAAAAAATGATACTTTACAAGCTTTTAAGCCAATTCAATTTCCAATGTATTGGTTAGCAGGAAAAGATTTAGGCAGAATGATTTCTACAGCAATTCTAAATTCGAACCATGACCTTACAAAAGATTATATCATGCAAGGAAAAGAAGCAATTACTTTTGAAAATGCTTTAAACAGATATGCAAATACATTTAATCCAAAATTAAAAGTACAATTAGCTCCAATTTCTTTATTAAAGTTTATTGGAATTTTTAATAAAGAAGCACGATTAGCAGGTAAAATAGGAACATTTTTCTCTAACTATAAAGAAGAGTTCAAAGCTGAACAAACTTGGAAAGAGCTAGGTGAACCAAAATTTACTATTGAAAATTTTAGAGACTAATTATTACACCTTTAATTGGATAATAATTAAAGGTGTTTTAATAATTTAATCATCTATTTAATTTTTTTTTTAGAGTTTTTTACTTCTCACGAATATAATTCCACAATTTCTTTAACAGCCTCGTTTTTTAAACTTTCTTTAGAATAAGAAAGTCCAATTTCACGATAATATTTTGGACCAACATAATCTTTAATTTGAAATCCATTCCAATTTTTAGCAAAATATTCAGGAAGAAAAGAAATTCCTAAACCAGCCATTAACAAACTTAAAACTTCTGTTTTTGTACTACAATTTGCAACTGTATTCCATTTTTTATCAGAACTATTTAAAATCGACAAACTTTGCTGATGTGCTTCACAAGGCGGACAATGAATAAAAGGTTCTCCACTTAAATCGCTCAAATGAATTTCTTCTTTTTCAATCAAAGGATGCGAATCCGGAACACATAAAACATAATTTTCTTTCCAAATTGGCAAAAATAAATGTGCTTCAAATTTCCACTCTCGAACCAATAAATTCAATTCACAATCGCGATGCATCGCACGAACATCCCATTCAATATTTTGAATTTTCTCTGAAACATTTTGAAAAAATTCACTTTTAAACTGCTGTGACAAACTATCTGCAATTCCAATTACCACTTTCTGATGAAATTTCTCTTCCTTAAAAATACTTGGAATCGATTGTAGTTCACCTAAAATTCGTTTTGCGATTGGATATAAATAATGTGCACTTTCTTTTAAGACAACTCCCCTTTTATGTCTTGTGAATAATTCTTTACCAATAATTTCTTCTAATTGCTTGATTCCATTAGAAATATTTGGCTGGGAAACAAAGCATTTTTCAGCTGCTCTCGACAGGTTTTTTTCTTCATAAACAGCTACAAAAAAACGAAGCAATCTTTCATCCATAATTTTAACTTATAATAAACATACAAAAATAGTATTTTGAACAAATTAAATCCTAACTTACTTTTGCTAACAAAACAAATAAACTGATTTACAATACAATAAAATTATTATTATGAAAACTAATAACAAAGGATTAATCGTCATCACAGGAGCAAGTTCAGGAATTGGTGCAGCAACAGCACGATTATTTTCTGAAAAAGGGCATCCACTTTTACTTTTAGGAAGAAGAATAGAAAAATTAAAGGAATTAAATCTACCAAATACGATGTGTAGAAAAGTAGATGTTATAGATTATAATGCTTTCCAAAACGCGATTGCAGAAGCAGAAGTAACTTATGGTCCAGTAGAAGTTTTGGTAAACAATGCAGGTTTAATGCTTTTAGGAGATATTTCTATTCAAAATGCAGAAGAATGGAAAAAAATGTTTGATGTAAATGTTTTAGGTTTATTAAATGGAATGCAAATCGTTTTACCTAAAATGAGAGAAAGAAAAGGTGGAACTATTTTTAATATTAGTTCTATTGCTGGAAAGAAAACTTTTCCGAATCATACAGCATATACAGGAACTAAATTTGCTGTTCATGGTTTAACAGAAAATGCACGTGAAGAAGCTGCTGATGATAATGTTCGAATTATTACAATTGCTCCTGGAGCAGTAGAAACAGAATTATTATCACATACAACTTCGGAACAAATAAAAGAAGATTATGAAGCTTGGAGAAAAGATATGGGTGGAGTTTTAAAACCAGAAACTGTTGCAGACACCATTTGGTTTGCTTTTAGCCAACCACAGAATGTAAATATTCGTGAAATTGTGCTTGCAGCAACAAGACAACAACCATAAAAAAATGAAAAAAAGGAGAATCGCTTTATGTTCTCCTTTTTTGTTATAATTCTATTGTAAATTTATTTTTATTTCTTTTTATTTAAAACTACAATAAATTTTCACCCAAATCTTTAAAAAATCCAACAATTTAAAAAACACTGTTTGTTTAATGGTATTTATTTTTCTATTTTGCAATTACTGAAAATAGAATAGACCATGAATGAAATAAAAAGGATATTTGATTTTCCTCATCACCAACTTAAAAAACACAACCTTTCTAAGTCTTTGGTTATGAAGAGAAATCATGTTTGGAGCGCAATTTCTACTGAAGAATATATTTATCAAGCAAATGCAATAAGTAGAGCTTTAATTAAATTAGGCGTACAACCAAACGATAAAATTGCTGTCATTTCCACAACAAATAGAACAGAATGGAATATCGTCGATATTGGTATCTTGCAAACAGGTGCGCAAAACGTTCCAATTTATCCAACTATTTCACATCATGATTTTGAATATATTTTTAATCATGCAGAAGTAAAATATTGTTTTTTATCTGATAAAGATTTATTAGAAAAAGTAGATCAAATAAAACATAATGTTCCTACTTTAAAAGGAGTTTATTCTTTTGAAGAAATTGATGATTGTAATAATTGGAATGAATTAATTGAATTAGGATTAGCAAATGAAAATTTACAACCAGAGATTGAAAAAAGAAAAGAAAATGTTCATACAGATGATTTAGCAACAATTATTTATACTTCTGGAACTACAGGAACTCCAAAAGGTGTAATGCTTTCTCATAAAAACATTGTAAGTAATGTTTTAGACAGTCATACTCGTCTTCCTTTTGTAGAAGGAAATACTAGAGTTTTAAGCTTCTTACCTGTATGTCATATATTTGAAAGAATGCTCCATTATTTATACCAATATGAAGGTGCTACCATTTATTTTGCAGAAGGAATTGATAAAATTGCAGATAATGCAAAGGAAATCAAACCTCATTTTATGAGTGTTGTTCCTAGACTTTTGGAAAAAATATACGATGCAATTACTGCAAAAGGAGCGCAACTTTCTTTTCCTAAAAAACAACTTTTCTTTTGGGCAATTTCTGTTGCAGAAAAATACGAGCCTTATCATGTAAATGGAAAGTTATATGATTTACAACTTAAAATTGCTAATAAATTAATTTTCTCTAAATGGAGAGAAGCTTTAGGTGGAGAAATCAATACAATGGTTTCTGGAAGTGCTCCATTACAACCAAGATTAACTAGAATTTTTACTGCTGCCGGATTAACAATTATGGAAGGTTATGGTTTAACTGAAACTTCTCCTGTAATTTCTGTTAATATGGTAAAAGATCATATGTTTAGAATTGGAACTGTTGGAAAACCAATTCCACATGTTGAAGTGAAAATCGCTGACGATGGTGAAATTCTTGTAAAAGGACCAAATGTTATGCTTGGTTATAACAAAGATCCTGAAAAAACTGCTGAGGTTTTAAAAAATGGTTATTTCCATACTGGTGATAAAGGAGAAATTGATAAAGATGGTTTCTTAAAAATTACAGGTCGTAAAAAAGAAATTTTCAAAACTTCTGGAGGAAAATATGTTTCTCCTGCGCTTCTTGAAAATGAAATGAAACAATCTAGATTTATCGAGCAAATTTTGGTAGTTGGAGAAGGTGAAAAAATGCCAGCTGCAATTGTACAACCAAATTTTGAATTCGTTCTTGAATGGGCAAGAAGACACGATTTGGATATTGGAAATTCTTTTGAAGAAATGGCTAATAACCTGGAAGTTAAAGACAGAATTTTTCAAGAAATTCAAGAGAGAAATCAACTTTTTGGAAAATGGGAGCAAATTAAGAAAATTGAATTGACACCAATTGTATGGAGTATTGACAACGGTTTATTAACTCCAACACTAAAACCAAAAAGAGCTGTTATTTTGAGCAAATTCCAAGATTTATATAACAAATTATATGATAGATAATAAAAAACCTATCAAAATAAAAAAAACCTGACAAAAAAAATGTCAGGTTTTTTTATTTTTAAACAAAAGCAATTAAATACTCTCTTTCAGTTAATTATATCACTATAACTGGGTATTTTGATAGAAAATAATTTCTTATAAAAGTGTTTTGTATTCAAAAAATATATATTTGATAGAGGAATAAAGGAATATTTTTTTTAACTTTAAATAAGTAAGCTATTAAAAAAAGAATATTATGGAGAAACAAAACTTAAGAAATTACGAATCAATTACAGAAATTGAAAAAAGAGAAATCAAAAAAAGTAAATTGAATTATCGTCAACTAGCCAAAAAGTATAATATTAGTATTGTCTATGTTGGAAGAATTGTAAGAAATGAACCAATTACAGGTTATTAATTTCTGAGAAATCACCCCCACTTTGCCTTTTATCTATACATTCCCCCTTCTTTTTTCTCCCTTTTTTATTTAGTATAATTTAATTGTCTTAAACCTTCTCCCAAAGCCATTGCTACAGCATTAGAAATATTAAAACTTCTTACTTTTCCAGGAAATGGAATTGTCGTTGTTTGTTTAGAAAATTTTTCTAAAATGTTAGTTCCCAAACCAACAGATTCTTTTCCAAATATTAACCAATCCCCTTTTTGTAATTCTAATTCAGAATATGTTTTTGCTCCTTTTGATGAGAAAAAAAACATTCTATCTTTATTTTCTACTTGATTTAAAAAAGCTTCAAAATTGTCATGATATTGTAATTCCAATTCACCCCAATAATCCAAACCTGCTCTTTTCACTCGTTTGTCTGTAATTTCAAACCCTAATGGTTTTACTAGATGTAATTTACTATTACTTCCAACGCAAAGTCTTCCAATATTCCCTGTATTATTTGGAATTTCAGGTTCTACTAATACAATATTAAAATTCATTTCTTTTTGTTCCATATTCTATTTATGCTTTTTCTATATTCAATAAACCATTTTCATCTAAAGTCATAATTCCATCAAACTTTTCATCGTTTAAAACAAATCCTTTCAATACAGATGTTTTTCCTGATTTCATTAGTTTCTTATACTGTGTATCTGAAATCTTTTTTCCAAAAAACACAAAAGGAATTCTAAACTCACAACCGTTTTTCCATTCACTGCAACCATAATTTTCTTTTCCTTTTAAAATTTTTCCTTTCTTACATTTTGGACAAATTTCTGGTTTATCTTCTTTTTTGGGTTTTTGTTTTTGTTGAATTGGTTGCTCTGTAATTCCTTTCGATTTCGATTGTAACATACGAACCTCATCCACCAAATGCGAAACCATTCCTTTCATATTTTTTATAAAAACAGATGCATTATGTTCTCCTTGCTCAATTTCTTTTAACTTTTTTTCCCATTGTCCAGTTAATTCAGCCGATTTCAATAATTGATTTTCAATTGTATCAATCAATTGAATTCCCATCGATGTAGGAACAATATTTTTCTTATTTCTTGTAATATAATTTCGCTTAAAAAGTGTTTCAATAATGTTCGCACGCGTAGAAGGTCTACCAATTCCGTTTGCTTTTAAAACATCTTTCAATTCATCATCTTCTACCAATTTCCCAGCAGTTTCCATCGAACGTAATAAAGAAGCTTCTGTGTAATTTTTCGGAGCTGTTGTTTTCTTTTCTACAAAATTCGGTTTATGTTCTCCTGATTCTCCTTTCACAAAAGTAGGCATAATCACCTCTTCTGCTTTTTTCTTTGCATCTTTTGATTCTTCACTTTCTTTTTTAGGAAGGAAAATCACTTCACGCCAACCTTTTTCTAAAATTTCTTTTCCTGTAGTTTTAAAAGAAACCGAAGTAACTTTTCCTAAAACAGTTGTTGTTGAAAAAATACAATCTGGATAAAAAACAGCAATAAATCTTCTTGTAACAATATCATAAACTCTTTGTTCATCCCAACCTAATTCCATTTCAAATCCTGTAGGAATAATCGCATGGTGATCTGTTACTTTTTTATCATTAAAAACTTTAGTTGATTTTCGTAAAGAAGCTCCTAAAACCTTTTCTGTAAAATGTGCATATTTTGAAAGTTTCCCTAAAATTCCAGAAGATTTTGGATAAATATCATTTGGTAAAAAAGTTGTATCTACTCTCGGGTAAGTAATTAATTTTTGCTCATAAAGTTTTTGTGCGATTTTTAAAGTTTTATCCGCAGAAAATCCAAACTTTGTATTACAATAAACTTGTAAACCTGTTAAATCAAAAAGCTTTTGTGGATGTTCTTTACCTTTTTTCTTTGTAACTGAAGTAACTTCAAAAGGTGCATCTTTTACTTTTTCTAAAAACTTCTCTCCTTCTTCTTTCTTTTCAAATTTTCCTTCCTCACAATTAAAAATAGTTTCTCGATAAATAGTTTGTAATTCCCAATAAGGTTTTGGAACAAAATTTTGAATTTCCTTATATCTTTCAACTAACATTGCTAAAGTTGGCGTCTGAACACGTCCTACAGAAAGCACTTTTTTATCTCTTCCATAAATTAATGTGTACAATCGTGTCGCATTCATTCCTAGAAGCCAATCTCCAATCGCTCTGGACATTCCAGCATAATAAAGATTGTCATAATCCTCTGCATCTTTTAAGTTCTGGAAACCTTCTTTAATCGCTTCTGGTGTCAAAGAAGAAATCCAAAGCCTTTGTACTTTTCCTGAATAATTTGCATGTTTTAAAACCCAACGCTGAATCAATTCTCCTTCTTGACCAGCATCGCCACAATTTATAACAACTTCTGCTTTTGCAAAAAGATTTTTAATTGTTTGAAATTGCTTTTCAACTCCAGAATCTTCAATTAATTTAATCTCAAACTTCTCTGGAAGCATCGGTAAAGTATTTAAATTCCAAAACTTCCAGTGAGGCTTGTAATTATCTGGCATAAATAAAGTACATAAATGCCCAAAAGTCCAAGTTACACAATATCCATTTCCTTCAAAATATCCATCTCTTCTGGTATTAGCTCCAATAATTGTCGCTATTTCTTTTGCTACACTCGGCTTTTCTGCAATACATACTTTCATAAATTCCTTTCTTTTTTAAGTAAATGCAAAAGTAGGAATTCGCTGTTTTTTATTCAAGAATATGCTTCAAATATTCTTAAATAATTCTTGATTTTTTGATAAAAAAAAAGATTATGCAAAACCGTTATAACTCAAATGAAGTGACAAATCATTTACAACCTTTTCATAAGGTTCCATCGTGATTTTTTTCAACATTTTTCGATTTTGCTTTCTAAGTTTTGATCTTTCTCTCCAATCTTTCGCTTCAAAAGCAACTTGATAATAAAATTTATTATCCAATTCTCTCAAAAGCAAAATGGTTTCTTTATCTGAAACTTTCCCATTTACTATTATATTTTCTAAAGAATTTACTAATTGAATTTTCACATTTGGTTTCAATAATTCTATTTTTTTAGAAGGAAATAAATTCAATATTTTTGCTTTTTCAATTTTTATAATTTTTTCTCTCTCTAAAATTTGTAAACTCTTTTCAACATATTGATTTTTCTTTCGATAAAATCGTTCTACCCAACTATATAATTTTCTTTTTCTAGTAGCATTTTTCACCATTTCAAAAAAGATTTTTTTCCTAGCATTTTCTGAAATAAATTTCCCTGCTGTAATTCTTTTTTGTTCTAAAACGAATTCTTTATCTCGAAACATTTCTAAAACTTCAAAAAGCAAAAGTGTTCTTTCTAAAACTTTAAATGAACTATAATAATTTCGTTTGTTTGCTTGAATTTTCAATAATAATAACTTTTCTCTTGTTCCTAATTCCATAATTTAATTTCTTTTTTAACATCCCCAAGGTTCAACAATTGCAACAATTTTCCATTCTCCATTTATTTTTCCAATCTCAATTTCCTTTAAATAATAAGATGATGTGAATTTTTCTGCAACATATCCAACTTTGCCATTTCCTAATTTTATTTCAATCCAAACGATATTATCTTTTGTTGTGATTGGTTTTCCTAGTCCACAATCACATTTAAAAATTTCATAAGAAACCGTTTTTATAATATTTGAATTTAAACTTGGCTTACTTCGAATATTTACATTTTCTCCTAATATCAATAATTCATTTTCTATATCTAAATTCTTCGTAAAACTTGGAGCTTTAAAAACTATGTTTTCATCAACCTTTTCTATTATCGTACTATATTCAGACTTTTGTCTTAAAAATCCAAATCTAAAAAGCATTAACAATTCTTTCCAAAAAGTGTCATCTCCTTCTGAAAAAAAATAATTCATCACCTCTTCTTTTCTACAAATTGGCGAATCACATAAATCTTTTGGTGTATAAACTTTCTCTGCCAAATGTGTTGAAAACGCTACTTTATCTTTATCGATGATACTTTGTACTAATGAATTTTTAAATTTAAAAAACGCTTCATCTAAATAAGAATCATCTTGTATTTTTTGACCAAAAGTGAAGGTTGTTATAAAAAATAGGTTTACTAATAATCTTATTTTCATATCTTTTTTATTGTTTTTTAAAACAATAAAACAGGTTTATATATTTAGAAACAAAAAATTATCCTGAAAAATTATCCAACAACTAAAACTTCACTTACACCATTACTTTTCTTTTGTACTTGAATTTGTGTCGGAATTCGCTCTTTCAAACTTTCTACATGTGAAATCACACCAATCATTTTTCCTTGCGCTTGCAATGTCTCTAAAGTTGCTAAAACTGTTTCCAATGTATTGTTATCCAAAGTTCCAAATCCTTCATCTATAAACAACGAACCAATCGTTACATTTTTACTAGACAAATCAGATAATCCTAATGCTAAAGCCAAACTAATTAGGAATTTTTCTCCTCCACTAGAAGTATCTACCAAACGCATTTCATCTGTTTGATAATGATCTATTAATTGGAAATTTAATTCTTCTCCTTTTCCATATTTCTCAGGCATTTTTAAAGAATATCTCGGATTTAATTTCGCTAAATGAACATTTGCCAATTGTATCAAATTCTGTAATGTTAATCGCTGAACATATGTATTAAACGCATCTTTAGATCCTCCTAATAAATCAATCAATTTCATCCAACGTTTCAATTCTTTCTCTTGAATTTCTATCTGTTCAAATGTTTTTTCATTTCGCTGTTTTACTTTATCATGATTTGCAAATTTCTGTTTTATCTCTCCTTTTTTAGAATGAATTTCTTTAAAAAATCTTTGATTTTCTCGAAGTTCTGATTGTAATTCTTCTTCTGTTTTTTCAAACTTTTTCTCTTTTTCTAATTTCTCTAAAGCAACTTTTTGTTCTTTTTCTAATGTTTGAATCTCAACTTCTTTTTCTCTAAATTTCTTTTGAATTTCTTCTAAATCTTTTCTTTTTCCATTTGTTAAAACAGATTTTTCTAAAGTTTCAAAAGAAGGAAATTCACTTTTTTCTAATAATAATTCTAAAGTTTTTCTTTCTTTTTTAATTTCCAATTCTAAGTTTTCTAACTCCGAATGTAAAAGTTCTTTTTCTTTTGTTTTCTGATGAAATTCTTTCTCTGATTTTTGTAATCTTATTTCAATTTGCTTCTTTAAATTTTGCAAATTCTCTAAAATATCCTGTAATTCTTTACGCTTGATTTCAGTCGTTTCTCGCAATGGCAAAATAGAAATTCTTTCTTCTTTTATCTTTCCATATTTTTCTCGTAAACTTTCTATTTCTTTTGTTCTTTCTTCTTTTTCTAAAGATAATTTTTTGTCATTTTTTTCTAAAAAAACCACATCTTTCTCGAAACCTTCCAAAACATGTTTCAATTTGGAAAGCTCTTTTTCAGTTTTTTCAAATTCTTTTAATAAAGTTTCTTTTGCTTCTATAAATTTTGGTGAATCTTCAATTTCTGGAACTTGCCATTTAAACTGTGAAAATCCATGTTGTAAATCATTCGTCATCTCATGAATTTCATGAATTTGTTTTTCTTTTTTAGTAAAAACTTCTTGAACTGCTTTTTTTAAACTTTCTTTTTCAGTTTTTAAACTTGCAATTTCTTTATCTACATTCGAAAATTCTTTTTGCTTCTCTAATAATTCTTTTTGCTTTTCTTCTTTAGAAATTTCAAATCGTTCTAAATCGATTATTTGCTTCTGAAACAGCTCTAACTCTTCTCTTCTTTCTTCAACTTCTCTCACTATTTTTTGATGTTCAGAAACAGAAAATTCTAATTTAAATTTAGAAGTTTTAAACACAATATCTTCCATTTCTTTCATCACAGAATCCAGTTGATTTAAAAGGTTTTTCATCGATTCTTCTTCTTTTGCTAAAAGCAATGAATTCTGTTCTTTTTCTTTTTGCAAAGCTTCAAAAATTATTTTTCGATGTTGCAATTCTTTCGCTGATTCTGAAATTTCTAATGTTTCATACGTTTTCACAAATGGATGTTCCAAAGATCCACACAAACCACAAGGTTCTCCAACTTGCAATTTCTTTCTTTCTTCTTCAAAACTCTTAATTTTTTGCTCTAACAAATATATTTTTTCCTGATCTTCATACGATTTTTTTGCTTGAAAAACTTGCTTTTCTAATCGCGTATTTTCTTCTTTTATTTGTGAAATTTCTGGATTAAGTTGTTTCTTTTTTTGGGTTAATTGATTTTTTTCATGATGTAACTTCACAAAATTATCCGAAAAAGAATTCATCTCTTTCCAAACTTCTAATTCTTGTTGTTTTTTATCTTTTTTTGCTCGTATTTTTTTTACATTTTTCTCTTCTAATACAGAAATTAATTCTGAAACTTCTTTTTCTAAAGTCTCTTTTTCTTTCATTAATTCCTCTAAAACTTTCTCTTTTATTTGTAATTTTTCTTCTGTTTCATTCAATTTTCTTTCTTTCGAAAAATGCTCTAATTTCATCTCTAGAAAAGATTCAAATTTTGTTTTTCTCAGCATTAATTTCGCATGAAAATCTGTCCATTGTTCAGAAACTTCTTCAAGATATTTATGATTTAATATATAAATATTCAAATCATCTTCTTTCTCTTTATTTTTCTTTATTTCGAATCGTTTTTTCTCTAATTCTTCTTTATTTTTTTCTAATTCTTCTGTAATTCTTTTCAATTTTTCATTCTTTTCTAAAAACTGCTTTTTGCCAATTTCTATTTGACTATCTAAAGAAGATATTTTCTCTAATTTCGGTTGCCAATCTTGGATTTTCTTTTCTTGTTTTAAAACAGTTTCTTCTGCATTTTTATTTTCTTTTTTTAATTTCTCTACTTCTTTTTCCAAAGTTTCTAATGCAGGAAGCAATATTTTTGCTTTTATTTTCTTCTCATTTATTTGCTGATTTCCTCGCTGAATTTTTTCTAAATTTTCTTTAAAAGGATTTGCAAGTTTGTCTTTTTCTAATAATTCTAAATCGTATTTATTTACTTCTTTTTGCTTCTTTAAATGTTCTTTTTCAAATGCAATTTCAACTTCTTTCTTCTGTAAAACTTTTTGCTTTTCAAACCATTGTAAAAAAGTCGAATTTCTTTCAATTTCTTTAATTAAATCTTTCTCTTGAATATCAATTTCTTTTTCTTCTTTTCTCAATGCTTCTCTTTGTTCATCCGAAAGCAAATCATCGCTATTAATTTTTGCTTGTAAAGCTTCTAATTTCTTCCTTTCTGAATATAATTTCGAATTAATTGCTTCCCCGATTTTCTTATAAATTTCCTCTCCTGCAATTTGTTCCAACAAAGCAGCTTTATCTCCTTTTTTCGCAGATAAAAACGCTGCAAATTCTCCTTGAGCTAATAAAACTGAACGTAAAAATTGATCAAAATTTAATTGTGTAATTTCTTCTATTTCCTTTTTAAATTCTGTCTTTTTTTCTGCAATTATTTTTTCTTTTGTTACATTTTTAAGTCGAACTTGCTCTTTCGGAGTAGCTAAAATTTTCCCAGAACTCGAAGCCAAACGAATTCCCCAAAAAGCTTCATAAATTACATTTTTACATTCAAATAAAACAGCTGAAGAAGCTTCTGTTGCTCCATAACTCACCACAGGTTCCAAACGATTTATCGATGAATTTCCACGAAAACGAGCAACTTGATGATACATTGCAATCGTAATCGCATCTAAAATTGTTGTTTTTCCAGCTCCTGTAGAACCAGTAATTGCGAACAATCCTGTATCTAAAAAAGGATCTTTTGTAAAATCTATTTCTATCGGTGTTTCGGATTTTAATGAATTTATATTTTGAAGCGTAATTTTTAGGATTTTCATTCTAATGACTTTTTGTTTCTGTTTTAATTTTAATTCTCAACAATTTTAAAAATATTATTCTCCTCGAGCAATTCCCAATACTTCGCTGAAAGCATCAAATACTTCTTGATTTTCTTCTAAATCAAAATTTTGCTCTTTACATTTCAGTTTAAAAACTTCCATCGGAGATAAATCTTTTACATGCTTTGAAGTTTCAATTAATTGCTCCAAACCAGCCAATTTTTGTTCTCTTTCATAACTAACTTTTAAAACTTCCACAGGAAAATCTTTAATTTCTTTTTGAATTTCTCCAAATTTCGTATGTTCTTTATCTTTTAAAATCACCTCAGCCCAAGGTTGTAAACCAAAATTGTTTGATTCTATTTTTTGCAATTTTGAAATACATTCTAAAGCATCACCTTTTACTCGAACTACTTTTCGAAATTCAGGAATTTCAACTTCTTCTACTTTTTCAATAGTATGTTTTGAGGATTCTAACACCAATACTTTTTTCGTATAACCAATTTCACTAAAACTTAAAATATTTGGGGAACCTGAATACCGAATTTTTTCATTTTTATCAATTTTTTGTGGTTTATGTAGATGTCCTAAAGCAATATAATCGAATGATTTTGAAAAATCTCCAGAACCAATATCTCCTAAATTTCCAATATAAATACTTTGCTCACTTTCTGAAGTTGTTCCTCCAATTGCAAACAAATGTCCCATTGCAATTACTGGAACGTTCTCTTTATTTATAGAATCACAATAATCTGCTACTTTTTGATAATGATTCATCAATGCTTTTTTATAACGATCTCCAATTTGATCAAATGTTTCACCAGCAACAGCTTTACGAATATCTTGGTCTCTTAAATAAGGAACAGCAGCAATAATTACTTTTTCATCTTCTTTTTCCGCAATAAAAACTTCTTTTTCTACATCTTCGTTTGCTTTTCCAACCACATGAATTTGCAATGCTTCTAACAAAGCTCTTGGTGCATTTAAAGTTCCTGGAGCATCGTGATTTCCTCCAATAATAAAAACTTCCTTGCAATTTGTTTTACGAAGTGAAATTAAAAAATCGTAATACAGCTTCTGACTTTGTGTTGCAGGAACACCTGTATCATAAATATCTCCAGCTATTAATAAAATATCTATTTGCTGTTTTTCTATTTCTTCTAATAACCAATCCAAAAAAAGCTTCTGTTCTTCATATTGTGATTGCTCATGAAGCCGATGTCCTAAATGCCAATCAGAAGTGTGTAATAGTTTCATGTGAAATTGATTTTTGATTATCTGAATTTATTAAAATTAATTGAGAAAATCATTTTATTTCACAAAACTATAAAGTAAAATTGAAAAGTGTTACTTCTTCTTTTATTCTTGCAATTTTTATGTTTACAAAACAAAAAAACCTCGCTACAAAGCGAGGTTCCCCCATTAATAATCATTATAAACTTATTCCACTATCAGGGTATACTGAGGAGTTGGATTTAGTGGACAGAAATAAACATATTCACCTTTAGTTAATGTAACTTTTTTAGACTTTGATTTCTTATTATTCTTTACTAAAGAAGTAACATATGCATTTTTAATATGATGTTTTTCAGAAGTTTTTCCTTTTGGAGCTAAAACAAATCCTACATCATGTCCTACACCTGCATTTTCAATTTCAAAAACATACGTTCCTTCTGAAAGTGTCAAACTCTTTTGTGTAAACTCTCCTTTTGTTTGTTCTAAAGCTACTTTTTTAGCTTTTTGTGCTTGTGCAGTAAAAGTAAAACCTAATACCATTACTAAAATTGCTAAAAATTTTTTCATCTTAAATTGTTTTGAATTATTTATTATTAGATTAATTGATTTAGAAAAAGTTCCCTCCTCCATAAATAAAGAAGGGAATTACTATAATTATAAATTATTTAAACTCTCTACTTTTTTTCATTTGTTTCGTTTCCGTACTCTTGATATCCCCAACAATTTGGACATTCTTTTCCAGATTCATAGGTGGTTCCACATTTTGAACACTCTATATTATTTGTTTCTTTATCTTTCATAATTCATTGTTTTTGTTTTACATTACAAAGATGCGACAGTTAGGAGTGCTAAAAAATGGACAAAAGTTCCTAAGGTTTGGACTGGTGAAGTTTTTGGTGGATTTTTGCTATAAATCATCCTTCATTTTTAATTTAAAAGCGAAAAATATCCTCTTTTAAAACAAAAAACCTCCCTTTAAAAAAGAGAGGATATATCTTATCATTTTATTTCAATAACTATTTTCGAAACTGTACAGGAGATTTCCCAACAGCTTTTGTAAAAAATCTTGAGAAATATGCTGGATCATTAAATCCTAAATCAAATGCTATATGTTTAATTGTAGCATCCGAATATAAAAGTTGTCGTTTTGCTTCTAAAACAATTCTATTTTTAATATAATCACTTGGTGTCGTCGTTCCGAGTTTCTGAAAATGCTTCGTAATAGATTTCGGAGAAAGTCCAAGTCGATTTGCATATTCTGTTACACTATGTAAATTTCTAAAATTCTGCTCCACTAAAAGACTAAAATCTTTAAATAGTTTTGTTTCATTATCATCTTTTACAATATGATTCTCTTTTTTAATTCGTACAGAAAGAATAATAAATTGTTTTAAATAAGATTGTAACATATCATATTTTGCTGTATTTGAATTAGAAAATTCTTCCATTAAATTCTCTACAATAAAATCTAATTTTAAAACATCTTTTTTACAAGGTTTTACAAAAGGAGATTCATAAATATTATTAAACAAAACTCCATTACAAGCAATTTCTGCATCATGTGTTTGAATACAATAAAAATCTGGATTAAATGTCAATTGATACGCTTCCTTTATTTTCTCAGATTCCACAGTAAAAATTTGTCCAGGAGAAAGAAAAAATAAAACTCCTCCATCAAAATCATAGCTTTCAAAATCGATTTGATACGTTCCTTTTCCTTCTTTAATCCAATAAATTGAATAAGCATCCACTTGTGTTGGTTTATGAACAACACATGCTTTCTCAAATTGCACAACTTGTAATGTAAATTTATTTTGGTAAGTATATGTTTTTATTTCTTGAATGGCCATATAAATCTAGTTTTGTTTTTTGTCGGAAAATATAATTATTGCTAACAATTTCCTCTTTGATTTACTTCTATTTAGAAACAATCAAATTTCGACTAAAACATTGAATTTTTCTAGTATTTAAACAACCTTTTTAATTTTCCTAATAATGATTGTATTATAAATTCCTAATAATAAAATTAAAACCAAAAACATTCCAATAAATATAAAATTCTCTTGCCTTTTAAAATTTAATAATTCGGAAATCTTTACTAAATACATATTTCTAAAAGTTGTACTTAAAATTCCTGCAAAAAACAAAACAAAAACAGTTACAACGCTTATCATAATTTGGTAAAACTTTGCAATTTGTTGATATGTATAACCAATATTAGCTAAATTCAATAACATTTCTTTGTTTCTCTGAATAATTAAATTTAAACTCAAAAAGATAAATGCAATGGATAAAATCACGATTATTAAAGAAATTATAAACACAAAAATGATCGCTGATTTAAAAAAGAAAAACAATTTACTAAATTCCAGTTTTTCTTTATTAATCTCATAATCCTTAGATTTGAAAAAGTTTAAAATCTGTTCGTCTGCTGGTTTGTTAAATTCCAATAAAACTCGATTTATTTTATTTGAATTATTGGAATCGGAGAATTTTTTATTTGCCCAAATCAAAAAATCATTTGGAACTAAAATCGAATTTATTTTACTTGAAAATCCAACAATTCTACTTTTAAAATTCTGAGAAGTATAATTCCCTGTAATCTGTAAATTAAAAGTCAAATTTGAAATCGTATTCTTAGATAGAACTGGTAAACCCTGACTTTCTGCAAAGCCAAAATTATATAGATTTAAATAATTTTCTGGAATTATAATTGGAATAAAATTTTCTGACGCATTCCATTTCCACTCTTCTGGATTGATATCTAAATAAATATCTGGAATACTTTCAAAAAACAAATCTGTTTGAAACATTGGAAAATTACTCGATCCGCTTGTAAAAGCTTGTACTTTAAAATTTGTATTTTGAAACACGGAAACATTCTCAATAAAATCAAGTTTTTTTAGCTCTTCAATTTCTTTTTCTTTAAAGTAAATCTTCTCTTTATTTAAAGTTTTAAAAAGAGATATTTTTTTACTGATAATCGCTGATTGCTTTTTAAAAATATCCGTTTGTTCTGTCAAAAGCGGATTTACATCTATATACAATTGAAAAACTGTCAAAAGAATAGACATTCCAATTAATAAAGTAAAAGCATAACCGATAATTTGAGATTTTATCAGTGTTTTTTTTTGAAGTTTTAAAAGCATAATTAAAGATTTAAAACACGATCAAATTCAAAACAAGAAACAGTTCCCAATGAAGTCATCAATAAACTAGCTTGCTGTTTTTCTAGTTCTTCCTTAAGAATCGAAATCAAAATTTCAATATTTTCATTATCTAAATGACTAAAAGGTTCATCCAATAATAAAAAGTCAAACGGTTGACAAAGCGCTCGAATAATTGCAACTCGTTGTTTTTGTCCTAAAGAAAATTTTTCTAGCAAGTCATTTTTCTTTTCTCCAAGCTGTACACGATTAATTAATGCAATTATTTCTTCTTCTGTTTTATAATTTGTCAATCGATTTTTTAATTGAATATTTTCCAATAAAGTTAAACTAGGAAACAATTTAAAATCTTGAAAAACATAACTAATATGTTCCTTTCTGTATGTAAAAACTTCTTTTTCTTTACGTTCTTTATTATAAAAAATTTCTCCATCAAATTTTAAATTACTTCCATAAATAAAATTCAAAATTGAAGTTTTACCATTTCC
Source organism: Aureivirga marina (assembly GCF_015767265.1). GTDB lineage: Bacteria > Bacteroidota > Bacteroidia > Flavobacteriales > Flavobacteriaceae > Aureivirga > Aureivirga marina. The sequence goes on along the minus strand of NZ_JADPIB010000004.1, from coordinate 234,619 downwards.
TGAATTTGCTTTAATTAAATATTTTTTCCTTTTTTCAAAAACCACACTTTTTTGAAGATAAATGTCAGAAGCTTTTACCTCAGCTTCTGACATATATTGTGGTTTTATATTTTTTAATTCAATTTGCATTTCAAGAATTATAAAGATGTAATTTCGTTATAATTATCATCAATTGTTTTGATTATTGTATATAAACTATTGTTTTCATTTTTGTTTAATTTAATAATCATTTCTCCGTTAAATGCATCTTTTTGTTTGAATTCAACATCTTTCATAATAGAATTCCAAATATCTACACCAATTTTTAATTTTGAATCACGATTTACACCAACTTCATTTTGTAAATCTTCTGGATATTCATCAAAATTTAAATTTAAAAAGGCAAAAGAACAATTATTTTTTATTCCTTTTGCTAAAGTTGAATCATCTAAACTATTTGAAGGAAATCCTCCATTTTTGAAAGCTTTAATACTTGTTAAATCATTTGTAAAAAATGCAAACTTCTCATCAAATGCAAAATACGCTGGTACTTTTCCATCGAATTTAAACTCATAATAATCTCCTTTATTTACAAAAATATTTTTAGAATCTTTATCCAATAATTCTTTAATAATTTTATTCCCATTTATTTCAAAAGCCAATCCAATTATTGGTAGAGTTTCTTCTTTTTCTCTTTCGGTTTCTGAATAATAAGGCTTATAAGAATATTTTATTTTTTTAAAATCAGAAATTCCGAAAACAATGTTTCCGTTTAGCTCTTCAAAAATATTTTGAATCTCAAATCCTAATTCTTTTTTGAATGTTTTATTTATTTCTTGCATTTTCCCTCCAGAACTTAAAAAGTTATAAATTGCCATAGGATTTATACTTGTACTTGCTAAAAAATATTCATTTTCTGGTAAAAACTTCAACAAATCAGCATTCATTTTATTATCTGTAAACTTCAACTCATTTATTTTTTGTTCAAGTTCTTTGTTTAAATATGACTTTGTAGAAACTGCAATTTCTCCATCTTTAAAATCAACAAAATAAGCAGAATAATTATCTGAAAAATCTAAATTAAATTCTCGTTGGAAAGATTTAAATTCTCTTGAATCCATATATAAATTTGAAGAAATCCAAACACTTATATCTTTTCTATCTTCATAGAAATTATTGAACTTTTCATTTTTTGTAATTGACTCCGTTTCTGATTTATTATAAAGATTTCCAATTTCTGCAATAAATTTTTCAGAATCAGAAAATATCGGTTGTACCATAAAAACTGCTTTATCATCATCCCAACTTATTGCAAACATATCATTAAATAAAATGTAAGTGTAATTATCTTCTTTCTTTAAAACATATTCTTTATCACTATCCTTAAAAACTTTCTCTATAAAAGAACCAAAAGATTTTCCATTTGACAATTCAATTGAAGCAAAAACATAATTATATCTAGATATTATTTTTGTAAACATTACCAAATCACCTGTCAATTTCACTCCTGAACTCAACGGATTTTCAAGCATTTCTTGAAGAACTTTAGAAGGTTGTGAATTATCATTTTGAATTTCTTTACTTAAAGTTTTATAGAAATTAAATTCTTGCATTTCATGTACTTTTCCTTTTTTTGCAAGAGATAAAACATCTACCACAGATACAACATCTGCATCTTTTGGAATCACTTTAATATTTTCTGGAGTACTTGAACACGAGGTCAAAAATAGCATACTAATTCCCACTAGGATTACTCCTAGAAACTTCAATTTCTTTAACTGTTTCATTTTTATTTTTTTTAATTAACAATTTTTATTTAAAAGAAATCTTTTAAATTTTCGACTACAAATATCTTTCTTTTTATTAAAATTCACAATTTACTTTAATTAAAAATTGCAAATATTATTAATTATACATTTTTAATCTAAAAATATTGTTATCTAATTTTTAATATAATGAAGCAACTTTTCATGATTTTCAAGCATCGAGATATTTCCTTTTTCCTGTAAGTTTATATAGATTAAATCACAGGATTCTTTTCCAATTTCTTCTTTTGGATGAAAAAAATGTCCTTTATCAATTTCACTTACAATATGTGGAAAAATTAATGCAACTTTTTCTGCTTTATAAAAATGCTTATATACAAACATTTGTCGTAAATCATGTACAGACAAAGGCGAATTCATTGTATTTTTCCATTTTGTATCCAAGACAATCGAAAGTTCACCACTTTTTCCTTTTATTAAAATATCTGGTTGCATTGTAGAAGTTGTTCTCTTTTCCGATTTCCAAAACTTTTTTGAATCTTGTGCAATCACTTCATGTGTTTTAGAAAGATGATTCTTTAAAACTTTGAAAATAAATTTCTCCCAAAGCATATTCATATCAAACATGATTGCTAAAACATCATTTCCACCATTTCGAATATCTGGATGTAAATTCAACAACAACATTTTTGCAATCTGAAGAACATTTTCATACACTTTTGTTTTTCTATCTAAAATAATATTCGCAAATGTTTTTTCCGTAATTTTCGTTTTAGGAAATTCTGGAAACTCTAATAAAATTCGCTTTACTTTTCCGTGTACACTTTCTAAATTCAAATTTTGAATTAAAAATAATGCTTGATACAAAATAGCATGAATTTCATGTTTCGTATCATATACAGCATGAGAAACTAAAAACTTTTCCTTGTGAATAGAGTTTTTCTGAAGTTGTTTAGAAAGTAATAATTTCCCTTTTAAAGCTTTGGAATTTTTAACTTCCTTACGATATTTTTTCACTAAACCACAATGTAACAAATATTCAATTTCTTGAATAAAATAAGAAATGTATAATTCTAAAATCGAATTCTTTTTCAATTTTAACGAAGCATTTGTCGGTGCTTTAATATTAAAAACACCAACATATTGTAACATTTCAATTAGTTTATTTCGCCAAAAATCTTCTCCATGAATTTGATCCATTTTTGGTAAAATTTCAATCGTTGTATTTCCAATTTGCAAAACACCAACATAAGAATTGAATTTTACACCATTATGCAACAATGAAAAATATGGAACAGATTCATCTCCATAAATTTGCACTAATTCTTTATACAGATTTGGATCTAACTGCTTCTTTCCTTTATGAACAAACAATTTTTCATGTTCATAAACTGTGATTATCTTATTAGTTTTCAACTAAAACTTTATTTAATAAAGATTCAACAGCATTTTGAAACTCAGCAACATTCATAGAATCCACTTTAGCAATCTGATATATTTTTTTATCAGAATAATGATGTTCATCGTCTTCAAAGTTGGCAAAAACAGAATGATTATTTTCTTTTTTAGAAACAAAATTCTCTCCTAAAACTAATCCAATTTTGGCATAATCTCCAAAGAAATATTCTTGTAATAAAGGAATTATTTTATTCTGAAAAACAGCTTTTAAATCTTCTAAATTCTCTACAGAAAAGAAATAACTATGTCCAATTTTATGATCACTATCTAATAAAACTTCAATTCTATTATTAATTATTTCTAAAAGTTCTTCTAAAGAAATTCCCACAATTATTTTCTTTTTTAAAAGTGATGATTTTGGAGCAATTTCTTTAAAACTAAAACGTCTTCGCAAAGCAGAATCCAACGCTTCCACACTTCTATCTGCTGTGTTCATTGTTCCAATAATATGAAGATTGTTAGGAACACCGAAAACCTTTTTACTATAAGGCAATGTAATCTTTAAAGCTTCCGAATTCCCAAGACGTTTATCATCTTCTATTAATGTGATTAATTCACCAAAAATCTCAGAAACATTTCCACGATTAATTTCATCAATTATTAAAACATACTTTTCAGTTACATTCTCTCCCGAATCTGTCAACTGCTGAAAAGCTTTAAACTTGATGCTCTCTTTTTTTAGTTTATAAATTGTTTGCTGTGAAATTTTTTTGTGTAAAAACCTTTCTGGACTAACATCTAAATCTTTTGCAATCCACTTTACTTTTCGATAATGAAAATAGCGAATCTCTTCATCCGTTTTATATTCATAATCTCCATCAACAATTCCAATCGCATCAATAATATGATTTCCTTTAGAAACCACAACAACATCACCTTCTTCCATTCCTAAAAAAAGTTCCGTTGCTTTCCAATGATAATTTGATTCGTCTTCTAAATCTTGATTTAATTCATAAAACTTCTCTTTTGTCTTTCGAGCATCCAAACCAAGTAGCGATGACAAATCATTTTTCCCACCATAACCTAGTGCGATATAATTATTCTCCAAACACCATTCATGAATCTCCGGATTTGGTTTTCCTCCTAAAGACATTTTATAAAACTTTCGTTGTTCCCAATGGTTTAATTTCTCAGAAGATTTAATTTCTTTTGCTTGGTTACAAATCGATTTAAATATCCCATCTTTTACTTCATAAATAATATTTCCATTATCATCTACAGAAGGTTTTATTCCTTCCATAAAATCAGTATAATCCATACTTTGATGAAAAGTTGTAAATACAATATTTCCTTCTGAAACATAATGATCAAATCGTTGCTTCAAAGATTCTCTATCATTTTCAAACTTTTCTTCTTTAAAAAAAGATGGTTCAATAATTCGTATCGCCTCCGTAATAGTTTTGTATGTTTTTCCTGTTCCTGGAGGTCCGAAGAAAATTTGGTTTAGTGGGGTTGGATTATCTTTCAATTTATACTGTTTTATTATCTAAATGTAAAATTAAAACATTCAAACTAAATAAAAACTCCCCTCCTAAAAAAAGGAGGGGTTGGGGGTGGTTAAAAAATATTATATTTAAACAAAAATCAAATGAAAAAGTTAATTATTCATAATAAAAAAGAATTAATTGAACACCGAAAAAAGCTAAGAAATAATGCTACACCTGCTGAAGCTCATCTATGGAAACATTTAAAAGGAAGACAATTAAATGGATATAAATTCCGAAGACAACATAGTATTTTCAATTATATAGTTGATTTTTATTGTCCATTGAAAAAACTTGTCATAGAATTAGATGGTAATTTTCATTATACACTTGATGGCTTAATTCAAGATAAGGAAAGAGATAATATTTTAAAAGAAATAGGAATAACAACAGTCAGATTTGAAAATAAGTTAGTTTTTGAATATACAACTGAAGTTTTAGAAATAATATTAAATACATTAGAAGAATTATAATAAATTCTAACCACCCCTTACCCCTCCTTACATAAGGAGGGAAATTATTTAATCAAAAAAAAATGAAAAACCACCAAATCATAACATTTTTTCACTATATTTAAATCGCTAATAATGAAAGAGTAATAAAAAAATTGACAAATCAACAATAATTTTAAGAAATAGAATATTCTTTTAGAAGTTTGAAATACAAATAAAACTATTTTATGCAAATGCAGACCTGTTTTATACAAATGCAGACTTGTTTTATACAAATGCAGACTTGTTTTATGCAAATGCAGACCTGTTTTATGCAAATGTAGACCTATTTTATGCAAATGCAGACCTGTTTTATACAAATGCAGACTTGTTTTATGCAAATGCAGACCTGTTTTATGCAAATGTAGACCTGTTTTATGTAAATGCAGACCTGTTTTATACAAATGCAGACTTGTTTTATGCAAATGCAGACCTGTTTTATGCAAATGTAGACCTGTTTTATGTAAATGCAGACTATAAAAATTGAAAAACACTGGAAAAAGAGATAAATAACTTATCTAAAATTGTTTAAATAATAATAAAATTTAAAAAATGAGCTTAAGATCAAGACAAACACAGGCAGAAACTTTAGTACAATATAAATTGGCACTAAATAATGCACTTACTCAAGAACAAATTGCAACCTCTTTAGCAGAATTAGGTTATAATAGTGAAAAGATTCAAGAAGGAAAGTCGATTTTAGAAGAAACAGAGCAAGCTTTTCGTTTCAATCAACAAGAAGATATAGAAACATCTGAAGCTTATACCAATTTCGAACAAAAGAAAAACACATTACACACGATTTATGCTTTACATAGAAAAAAAGCAAAAGTAGTTTTTAGAAAAGATCCAATAACTCTAGAAAAACTGGGACTCTCAAGTGCAATTTCAAGAGTTTATATCAAATGGTTAGAACTTCTAAAACAGTTTTATACTACTGCTATTAATGATACTCAAATACAAACGAAGCTTGCTGCCTTGCAAATAACTGTAGAAGATTTAAATATGACAACCTTGTTAATTGTTGAGGTAGAAAATGCACGTGAATTATATTATAAAGAAAAGGAGAATCCCAAGACGCAACAAAACTTAAAAATCAAGCATTCGAAAAAATCGATGATTGGATGAGCGAATTCTTTGCAATAGCAAAAATCTCTTTAGAAGATCGTCCACAACTATTGGAATCGCTTGGAAAGATCGTTTTAAGCTAATTTCTTCATTTAGCCTTTATTTTAACCTGACTATCCTTATTCTTTATTTTAAGTTTAAGGATAGTTTTTAAATTTATTCTCCCTTATGAAAAAGAAACCCCTTTTAAGAAAAGCGGAATTAAAAGAGCTATTACAAAATTGCACTTCTGCGGAAAATTTTCTTTGGAAATTATTACAAAAAAAACAATTAGCAGATTACAAATTCAGACGAAAACACAGCATTTTTAATGTAATTCTTGATTTTTATTGTCCAGAAAAACAAATTGCTATTGAAATTTTAGGAACACAACAAAATGTAACTTCTAAAGAGAAAGAAACAATTAAAGAAAAGTTATTAAAACAAATTGGAATCAGAACTATACGATTAGAAAATAACTTAATATTCGAAAACACCGAACAAGTATTAAGTAAAATAATCGAATCAGTTAAAAACAAGTAGTTCTAACAAAAAACCCTTCTAGAAAATAGAAGGGTTTTGATTTTTTATCCTTAAGCTAAAGAATAGCCATAAAAAGCAAGTAAAAGCCAACCGATGATAAAACATAATCCACCAAGTGGCGTGATTGGACCAAGAAAACGAAGTTTTTTTCCTTTAATGGAAGATAAGGTTAAACCGTAAATACTTCCAGAAAATAGAATAATTCCAAGAATAAAACTCCAAACAATGTATTTTTCCATAGGATCTTCAAAAGAAAAAAAGAAGCCACAAATTACTAATACAATAGTATGATACATTTGATATTTTACGCCAGTTTCAAAACTTTGTAAAGATTCTACAGACATTACTTTCTTTAAAGCATGTGCTCCAAAAGCACCGAAAATCACGGATAATGCTCCGAAAATTCCAGCAATTAAAATTATTGTTTCTTTCATTTTATAGTTTTAAGAAACAAAGATACTGTTTTACATTTTTCAGTTTTGCTTTGTTATCTGATATTTTAAAAAGGTATAGAATTTCTCTAAATATAAAATTGAAGTTATTTAAAAAACTCTGCTGAATTTTAATATTTTGCATTATTCATTTTTTTCTTGATAAAAAAACGAATCAAAAAAATCAAGACTTTATTTTTTAAATCTAAAATCTCTAAAATTTGAAAAAGACTCAAAAAACTCGCTACCGCTTAAACAGTTTCTCGTCTATTTTTTTCAAATTTCTTGATTTTTACGATTAAAAAAATAGGTCAATTAAATTTTTAAACAACTTTATTAAATAAAAGACTATTAAACTAATTTAAAATAATACAGTTAGGTTTTACTCCAACATCTTCATCAATATAGGCTTCCAAAATAGGCTCTGTATAATCAGGAGCATAAGAAGCTTTCCCAAAAAACACAGGTCCTTGCGCACCTAATCTCTTCAATTCTTTAGCTACTTCTACTCCACCAGCAGAACCTCCTGGAGAAAGCGAAGCATCCAACCCAACAGAAAGTTTTGATGCAGGAAAATTATAAGGAGGCTCCATATAATATTGAATATTTTCACGTGTTGAATTTGCATCTCCTTCTACATAAGTTGCATCAAAAGCATAATCTAAAATATCTGCCATGGTTTGTCCTTCATAGCTCCCTTTTAGATCGTAATCATTTAAAGTCATAGCAAAAGTTAAAAGTTTATCAGGCATTTTTTGCTTAATAAAATAAGAAACTTGTACAACAGAATCATCATAAATTCTACTACAACCACTATATTCATCATCGATAGAAATTCCATCTAAATTATATTTTGTCACAAATTCTTGTAATTGATCTGCGAAATCTTCTGCTTCTTCAGGGCTAGAAAAACAAGACCAACCTGCATTTTCATGATGTCCAAGAAATGCAACAGAGATTTTAATTCCTTTAGATTTTATATAATTTAAATCATCCGTATTATCCAAAATCTCTTGAAGTTCTGGCTTTACATAAATTGTTGCTTTCTCAGTCGTTGCATCATAAGCAATATTTGCTGCAAATAAAATTAGATGATTAAAAGGTGATTTCGTTGTATCCGATTGTAAGTAAAAACAAGTTAAATTATTATAATTATCCGTATCAAGATATCCAGTTACATAAGAAGTTGTAGAAAAGATTCCTGGTAAGTTTGGTGGAGTTGTAATTATGCTTTCATCATCATTATTATCACATGAAATAGAAATAATAAAAATGAAAACTAACCAGTAAATTCTAATTAAAGTTTTCATAATAACAAATTTTAGAACTAAACAACGTATAAATTTACTAAATTACTGATAATCAGATTACAAAATAAATATTAAAAGATTTAAAATACCCCAAAAAACAGGGATAAATACCTTTTACATTCCAAATATATTTGTGTGAATCAATTAAAAGAAAACAACTCTTTAGTCATGCAAAAAAAATATATTTTATTTTTTCTTTTAGTAAATCTTTTTCAACTTACATCTTTTGGACAATGTCCAAATGGAACGATTGAACTACTAACTCAAGAAGATATTGATAATTTTATCATTGATTATCCAAACTGTACAAGCTTAAATTATAATTATTTAAAAATCGGAAATGATTCTACAATTAGCGATTCTATCACAAACTTAGCTGGACTTTCAAATCTGACTTATATTTATAGAATTAGTATTGTAAAAACTCCTAATCTAACGAGTTTACAAGATTTGGAAAATCTTACAGGTGTTAATTCTTTTCATCTTAGACACACTTCTGTAACTTCTCTAAATGGTTTACAAAATCTAACAGAAATTGAAGGTCAATTACAGCTTCACAATAATGATTTTATTACAAATATTGACGAATTATCTTCTGTAACAACTTCTTTGGGAAGTATTTATTTAACTGAAAATGAACTCTTAGAAAATATCGATGGAATTTCAAATATTTCGAACGTTGTTAAATCTGTTGTTTCTATTAGAGATAATCCAATTCTAAGTAATTTAAATGGTTTACAAAATTTAACACATATAAAAAGTAAATTAGAAATAGATAATAATGATTCTTTAATAAATTTGGAAGGATTAAACAATCTTGAAATCATTGGAAATCCTCCTACAACTTATATTACTTTTCATGATTTAATTATTGAAAATAATGATAATCTTACGAATATTTATGCACTTTCCAATTTAAAACATGTAGATAATCATGTAGAAATAAGAGGAAATAGCTCTTTGACTTCTTTGGAAGGTCTTGAAGGTTTGACAGTTGTTAATGGAGATTTGATAATTCAATCAAATGAAATTTTGGAAAATATATCTGGAATTCAAAATATTACTTCTATCAAAAAACATTTTAATGTTATTGATAATCCTATTTTGAGTACTTTAGATTCTTTTGCTAATCTTACGGAAGTTGGAGGTTCTATTAATATTTCTAAAAATCATGCTTTGGTAAATTTAGTTGGTTTAAACCAACTTGATATCGCAAATGGTTTTTTAACTGTATATAAGAATAATGCACTTCAAACTTTAGAAGGTTTGGAAAACATTACTTTTGTTAAATCAGATTTCAGAATTATTGGAAATGATAATTTAGAAACTATTGAACATCTATCAAGTCTTACGGAAATTGAAGATAGTATTGAGATTGAAGCAAATAATTCTTTAGAAAATCTAATAGGACTTGATAATTTATCTATAATAGGAAAAAACTTGAGAATTAAAAATAATATAGCTTTAAATAGTATTGCTTCTCTTGAAAACATAACAAAATTAGGAAATGTATACTTTTATAATAATGATGCTTTACCTAATTTCCATGGTCTTCATAATCTGGAAACTATTACGGAGAATTTATTTATTGTTCAAAACTATTTAATTCAAGATTTAACAGGTTTTGAATCTTTAACATCTATTACACATGAATTACAATTAAGTGCAACAAATGCTGTTTCTTTAAATGGGATTAATAATTTAACTTCTGTTGGTAGAATTTATATTTATTTAAGTGCTAATTTATCTGATATTTCGGCTCTTTCATCCTTAACAACTGTAGAAACACGCCTTACTTTATGGAATTTGAATGGATTAACGAATCTGAATGGATTGGAAAATATTCAGAGTTTAGATTTTGATATTAGTCTTACAGATAATGATGATTTAGAAGATTGTACAGGAATCTGTCATATAATAAACAATGAAAATTTTATTGGTTCTGTTACTCTTTCTGAAAATTTAGAAAATTGTAATTCTGAACTTGCAATAAAAAATGATTGTGAAGGAAATAATTGTGAAATATCTTCTATTTTACCTGAAAACATAACAGTTTGTCCAAATACTATTTTAAATGACTTAGAACTTACTTTAGCAGAAAATGAAACGATTCAATGGTTTTTAAATGAAAGCACAACAACTTCTTTAGATCAAAATCATGTTTTAGAAAATCAAAATTATTTTGTTGAAATCACCAATTCACTTGAAGATTGTACTTCTGATAGAATCGAAATTCAACTAATTTTAGAAGATATTACAAATCCTGAAACGCCAACTTTAGAAACTATTTACTTAGAATGCGGTGAAGATTTTTCTATTTTAAATCCAACAACTACTGATTCTTGTTTTGGTGAAATAACAGGTATAACAACAGATAATATTAATTTTTCTGAAATCGGAAATTATACGATTACTTGGAGTTTCACAGATGAAAGTGGAAATAGCTCGCAAGCAATTCAACAAATTATTTTACAAGATACAATGGAACCTGAAATTCCTGTTTTAGAAACTATTTACTTAGAATGCGGTGAAGATTATTCAATTTTAAGTCCAACAACAATAGATCTTTGTTCTGGTGAAATAATAGGAACAACAACTGATAACCCAAACTTTTCTGAAGTAGGAAACTATACAATTACATGGAATTTTACAGATGAAAATGGAAATAATTCACAAGCAATTCAACAAATTATTTTACAAGATACAATGAAACCTGAAGTTCCTGGTTTGGAAATTATTTACTTAGAATGCGGTGAAGATTATTCAATTTCAAGTCCAACAACAATAGATTCTTGTTCTGGTGAAATAATAGGAACAACAACTGATAATCCAAACTTTTCTGAAGTCGGAAATTATACAATAACTTGGAATTTCACAGATGAAAGTGGAAATAGTTCACAAGCAATTCAACAAATTATTTTACAAGACACAACGAAACCTGAAATTCCTGTTTTGGAAACTATTTCAGTAGAATGTAATTCAATTCCTGAAGTTACTACAACGGATAATTGTGATGGAATTATTATTGGAACAATGGAAAATTCACAAGTTTTACAATCTGGAACAAATCATGTTACTTGGATTTTTGAAGATTCAAGTGGAAACATTTCTTCTGCAAACCAAACCATCATTCTTTCAGATACAGAACCTCCAATTCCACCAGAAATTCCAATTATTTATGCTGAATGTGAATTTACAATTTCTGAAGTTCCAAATGCAACAGATCTTTGTTCTAATTTAATCATCACTCTACCAAATACAGAAAATTTAACTTTCACAACACCAGGAATACATGAAGTTATTTGGACTTTTGAAGATACAAGCGGAAATATTTCTTCCACAACTCAAACTGTAATTATCCAAGATACAGAAGCACCTATTTTTAGCAATCCAATAGAAAATCAATTGATTGATTTAGAAGAAAATTGTAGTTATATCATTCCAGATTTTACAACTTATGACTTTGAAGCTTTTGATAATTGTGATTCTGAAATTATCATTTCACAAAATATAGAAGCAGGAACAGAAATTTTTGAAAACACGAATATCACCATTACTTTTTCTGATTCTTCTGGAAATGAAAGCTCTTTTTCTTTCGATATAGAATTAATTGATACAATTCCGCCACTTTTAGTTTGTGGTTCAACTAAAACTGTTTTGGCTCAATCAGGATTTTATTCTTTAGAAAACCTTACTTCTACTATTTCTATTTTAAATGCTTGTGAAGATTATACAATTTTACAAAATCCAAGTCCAGGAACAATTCTTCCTTTAGGTTACCATTCTATTTCGTTTACAATTATTGATTCTTTTGGAAATGAAAATTCTTGCACAAAAATTCTTCATGTTTCTGCTACTTTGGAAGTTAATGAAGAACTTTTTGATTCTCAAATTTCTATATATCCAAATCCAGCAACTCATTTTATTTCTATAAAAAGTGAATTAAACTTAGATGAAATAGTTATTTATAATCAAACTGGAAAAATTGTTTTAAAAGACAAAATAAATGACACTAAAAAGATTGATATTTCAAACTTTAGTAAAGGAATTTACTTTATAAAAATCTTTTCTGATAAAAAATCTACAATTAAAAAACTGTCTATTTACTAATTAAAAATACAAACTCTTTTCAGTCTTCTTGGAAAGAGTTTTTCTAAAAAATTATGAAAACAAAATATATCTTTGGATACTTTTTCCTATGTATATTTCAACATCTCTTTGCACAAATTCAAGTTGAAAGTTATGTTTCTCAAAAAGAAATTGTCACACAAAATCCAGTTATAAAACTGGATAAAAATCAAAACATTAATTATTTTAATGCACCAAAACTTAATCTAGAAAATAAAATTGTAAACTTCACTCCTACAATTACAAATACAGCAGATTTTAATTATGGAATTTGCGATGATATTCCATATGATGGAATTTATACTTTTAATCTAGGAATTTTTCAATCTCTTGTAGAGACAAATCCAAATTATCATTATGATTATTATCCTACAAACACAGATGCCATAAATCAAACGAATGAATTACCTGATTTATATACTTCTGGAAATGCAATTATTTATATTCGAATTCATGATATAACTAATCCAAATCTTTGGGCTGTTTACACACTTTCTCTAGAAGTAATCAATAATAATACAATTTCAATTCCAGTAAATTTAATTGAATGTGAAGAAAACGGAAGTGGAACAGCAACTTTCGATTTAACAGTAAATAATGCTGTTACCATAGATCCAAATCCAATCATTAAATATTATACGGATGCTGCTTTAACAAATGAAATTACGAATCCAACTGCTTTTGTTGGAACACATTCTCAAATTATTTATATGAAAATTATCAATGAATATGTTTGTGAAGCAACAGGTTATTTCTATTTAAATGTTATTCCTCCGCCAACAATAAATGGCTCTGTTACTGTTCATGCTTGTGATGATGATGGAGATGGTGTGGAAACTTTTAATTTAACCAACATCACCGCTGGTACTTTCATTTTATCTTTTTATGAAGATATAAATCTTACTTCTGAAATTTCTAATTTGACGACTTATGTAGCTTCAAATAATACAAATGTTTTTATAAAAGTAGAAAATCAATATGGCTGTCATTCAACACTTCTTTTGATATTAGCTGTTCATGAAATTCCTAATTTAAATCCAATTTCACCAATTTCTCTATGTGATAATGATGGAAACAATCAAGAAATTTTCGATATTAATTCGTTGAATTCTCAAATTACAAATGACGCTTCTGTTTCAATTCAATATTTTTCTAATTCAAGTTTTACAAATGAAATTTCTGGGAATTATTTGATTACAACAAATCAAATTGTATATGTTTTAGCAACAGATTCTAACGGTTGTGAAAATACAATGGAAATCGAGTTTTCTTTAAATTCTGAATTAAACTTAAATCCAATTACGCCGATTTCTCTGTGTGATAATGATGGAAATAATCAAGAAAACTTCGATTTAAATTCATTGAATTCTCAAATCACAAACGATAATTCTGTGTCGATTCAGTATTTTTCGGATGCAAGCTTTACAAATGAGATTTTAGGAAATTATTCGATTACAACAAATCAAATTGTGTATGTTTTAGCAACGGATTCTAACGGTTGTGAAAATACAATGGAGATTGAATTTTCTTTAAATTCTGAGTTAAACTTAAATCCAATTGCCCCAATTTCTCTTTGTGATAACGATGGAAACAATCAAGAAGTTTTCGATTTAGACTCATTGAATTCTCAAATTACAAATGACGCTTCTGTTTCAATTCAATATTTTTCAGATGCAAGTTTTACAAATGAAATCACAGGAAATTATACAATCACAACAAATCAAATTGTGTATGTTTTAGCAACAGATTCTAATGGATGTGAAAACACTTCAGAAATTGAATTTTCTTTAAATTCTGAATTAAACTTAAATCAAATCGCTCCCATTTCTCTTTGTGATAATGATGGAAATAATCAAGAAATTTTCGATTTAAATTCACTGAATTCTCAAATTACAAACGATGCTTCTGTGTCGATTCAGTATTTTTTTAATTCAAGTTTTATAATTGAAATTCCTGGAAATTATTTGATTACAACAAATCAAATTGTATATGTTTTAGCGACAGATTCTAATGGTTGTGAAAACACAATGGAAATTGAATTTTCTTTAAATTCTATATTAAATTTAAATCCAATCGCTCCAATTTCTCTTTGTGATAATGATGGAAATAATCAAGAAGTTTTCGATTTAAATTCGCTGAATTCTCAAATTACAAATGACGCTTCTGTTTCGATTCAATATTTTTCTGATGCAAGTTTTACAAATGAGATTTTAGGAAATTATATAATTACAGCAAATCAAATTGTATATGTTTTAGCAACAGATTCTAATGGATGTGAAAACACAATGCAAATTGAATTTTCTTTAAATTCTGAGTTATATTTAAATCCAATTTTGCCTATTTACCTATGTGATAACGATGGAAATAATCAAGAAGCTTTCGATTTAAATTCACTGAATTCTCAAATTACAAATGATGCTTCTGTGTCGATTCAATATTTTTCTGACGCAAGTTTTACAAATGAAATCACAGGAAATTATACAATCACAACAAATCAAATTGTATATGTTTTAGCAACAGATTCTAATGGATGTGAAAATACAATGCAAATTGAATTTTCTTTAAATTCTGAGTTAAACTTAAATCCAATTGCCCCAATTTCTCTTTGTGATAATGATGGAAATAATCAAGAAAACTTCAATTTAAATTCACTGAATTCTCAAATTACAAATGATACTTCTGTTTCAATTCAATATTTTTCTGATATTTCTTTTTTAAATGAATTCACAGGAAATTATACAATCACAACAAATCAAATTGTATATGTTTTAGCAACAGATTCTAATGGATGTGAAAACACGATGGAGATTGAATTTTCTTTAAATTCTGAGTTAAACTTAAATCCAATTGCCCCAATTTCTCTTTGTGATAATGATGGAAATAATCAAGAAAACTTCAATTTAAATTCGCTGAATTCTCAAATTACAAATGATACTTCTGTTTCAATTCAATATTTTTCGGATGCAAGTTTTACAAATGAAATCACAGGAAATTATTCGATTACAACAAATCAAACTGTTTATGTTTTAGCGACAGATTCTAATGGATGTGAAAACACGATGGAGATTGAATTTTCTTTAAATCCTATATTAAATCTAAATCCAATTTCACCGATTTCTCTTTGTGATAACGATGGAAATAATCTAGAAGTTTTCGATTTAAATTCACTGAATTCTCAAATTACAAATGATGCTTCTGTTTCAATTCAATATTTTTCGGATGCAAGTTTTACAAATGAAATTTCAGGAAACTATTCGATTTCAGAAAATCAAATTGTATATGTTTTAGCGACAGATTCTAACGGTTGTGAAAATACAATGGAAATCGAGTTTTCTTTAAATTCTGAGTTAAACTTAAATCCAATTTCACCGATTTTTCTTTGTGATAATGATGGAAATAATCAAGAAAACTTCGATTTAAATTCGCTGAATTCTCAAATTACAAATGATGCTTCTGTTTCGATTCAGTATTTTTCGGATATTTCTTTTTTAAATGAAATCACAGGAGATTATACAATCACAACAAATCAAATTGTATATGTTTTAGCAACAGATTCTAATGGATGTGAGAACACAATGGAGATTGAATTTTCTTTAAATTCTGAGTTAAACTTAAATCCAATTGCCCCAATTTCTCTTTGTGATAACGATGGAAATAATCAAGAAAACTTCGATTTAAATTCACTGAATTCTCAAATCACAAATGATGCTTCTGTGTCGATTCAATATTTTTCAGATGCAAGTTTTACAAATGAAATCCCAGGAAATTATACAATAACTGGAAATCAAATTGTATATGTTTTAGCGACAGATTCTAATGGATGTGAAAACACAATGCAAATTGAATTTTCTTTAAATCCTACATTAAATTTAAATCCAATTTCGCCAATTTCTCTATGCGATAATGATGGAAATAATCAAGAAATTTTCGATTTAAATTCATTGAACTCTCAAATCACAAACGATGCTTCTGTGTCGATTCAATATTTTTCTGATATTTCTTTTTTAAATGAAATCACAGGAAATTATATAATTACAGCAAATCAAATTGTATATGTTTTAGCAACAGATTCTAATGGATGTGAAAACACAATGCAAATTGAATTTTCTTTAAATCCTACATTAAACTTAAATCCAATTTCTCCAATTTCTCTTTGTGATAACGATGGAAACAATCAAGAAGTTTTCGATTTAAATTCGCTGAATTCTCAAATTACAAATGACGCTTCTGTTTCAATTCAATATTTTTCGGATATTTCTTTTACAAATGAAATCCCAGGAAATTATACAATCACAACAAATCAAATTGTATATGTTTTAACAACAGATTCTAATGGATGTGAAAACACAATGCAAATTGAATTTTCTTTAAATCCTACATTAAATTTAAATCCAATCGCTCCAATTTCTCTTTGCGATAACGATGGAAATAATCAAGAAAATTTCGATTTAAATTCGCTTAATTCTCAAATTACAAATGACGCTTCTGTTTCAATTCAGTATTTTTCAGATGCAAGTTTTACAAATGAAATTTCAGGAAATTATTCGATTTCAGGAAATCAAATTGTATATGTTTTAGCAACAGATTCTAATGGATGTGAAAACACAATGGAAATTGAATTTTCTTTAAATCCTACATTAAATTTAAATCCAATTTCACCGATTTCTCTTTGTGATAACGATGGAAATAATCAAGAAATTTTCGATTTAAATTCGCTGAATTCTCAAATTACAAACGATGCTTCTGTGTCAATTCAATATTTTTCAGATGCAAGTTTTACAAATGAAATCACAGGAAATTATACAATCACAACAAATCAAATTGTATATGTTTTAGCGACAGATTCTAACGGTTGTGAAAATACAATGGAAATCGAGTTTTCTTTGAATAACAATGTAGATTTTAATTCAGTATCTGAGTTTTCAACATGTAATACCTATGATGAAACTGGATATTTTAATTTATCTGAATTAAGTTTTCAATTCACACAAAATCCAGAAATTTTCATCACTTATTTTGAAGATCAAAATTTCGCTAATTCTATAAATAATTTATCTAATTATCAAGGATTTCAAGGGCAAGAAATTTTTGTGAAATTGGAAAATTCGGAAGGCTGTTTTTCAACAACTTCAGTTTTATTAATCATTAATTCCGAATCTATAAATACTCTTGAAAATATAGAAAATTGCAGTAATCAAAACATTGATTTAACAATTCAAAATGAAATAATTTCGGACTCAAATCAAACAAATATTCAATATTTTACTGATGAAAATTTTACAGAAATCATTGATTCTCCAGAGAATTTTATTGGAATAAACAATCAAGAAATTTTTGTAGAAGCTATTTTTCAAAATGGTTGTATCAAAAGATTTAGTTTCCAGATTTTTATTAATACAATTTCTGCAAATACACCAATACCTCTTTATTCATGTGATGTAAATAATGATGGATTTACCTCTTTCAATTTAACTTTAAAAAACACAGAAATTTATACTGCTTTAGGTGATTTTGAAATAAAATATTTTGTAGAATTCAATGATGCAAATGAAATAAATCCAAACCCAAATAATCATATTCAAAATCCAGAAAATTATATAAACATTGATGCAAATTCACAAATTATTTTTGCTCGTGTTGAAAATTTAATTTCTGGTTGTTTTACTGTTGTTTCATTAGAATTAATTGCTGAATCTTCACCTGAAATGTTACTTCCTGATTCTTTGTCTATTTGCGATGATGAAAATCCAAATGGTTTTTCAATTTTTGATTTAACAATTTTAGAATCAAATGCTATTGGAAATTTTAAATATTATTTTACAGAAAATGCTGCAATTCAAGGAAATTCACAAAATAGTGGCTGGATTTCCAATCCCGAAAATTTTGTAAACAATCTAAATCCACAGACAATTTGGATTCGAATGGAGAATGAAAATGAATGTCCTTTTATAAAACCAATTGAATTGTTTGTAGAAGAAACACCAATTTTACAACAACCTAGTTCTTATGAAATTTGTGATAATGCATTGGATGGTGATGAAACAAATGGATTTGTAAATTCTTTTTATTTGTATGAAAAAGATGCGGAAATTTTGAATGGAACAACAGGAATTGTAACATACCATGAAAATTCTTATGAAGGACCAATTATCGATAAATTAAATCCATATACAAATTTAACGCAAGGAACGCAAGCTGTTTATGCGGTTGTAACAAATGAAAATGGTTGTTTTTCTTATGTGATTTTAGATTTGGTTGTAAATCCACTTCCAGATGTAGAAAATATCGAGCAATTTTCTGCTTGTGATGATGATTATGATGGAAATGCACATTTTGATTTAAATGAAGTTTCAGAACTTTATAATTTGCAAGAAGAATATGAAATTTCTTATCATATTACTTTTCAAAATGCAGAAAATAATGAACTTCCAATTTCTATCGATGAATCTTATTTTTCCGTTTCTCAAATAATATTTACACGAATTGAAAATCAAAATACAAGTTGTTTTATTATAAAACCTTTAGAATTAATTATCACAGAAATTCCTGAAAACATTATTATCTCTGATGAAATTTTATGTGAAGAAGATCAAGATGGTTTTGCTTTTTTCAATTTAAACTCAAAAAAAGAAAGCATTTTGGAAATGTATCCAAATTTGGAAGTTTCTATGTATTTAACCGAAGAAAATGCAACTAATAAAGAATTAAATATCGATTTAGAAACGCCTTTTTTAAACACAATTCCCAACACGCAAACAATTTGGATTCGCCTAGAAAATGAAAATAATTGTTTTATCATTTCTAGCTTTGAAATTTTAATTGAACAAAAACCAAATGCGACTTTACTTCCACCTATCAAAGTTTGTGATGATGATTATGATGGTTTTGCTTTTTTCGATTTAGAATCTACAGAAAATCAAATTTTAAATGGTCAATTGGGAACGATTGTTAGTTTTCATTTAACCGAAGAAAATGCAGAAAACAACATTGAATCTTTAGAAGAAAATTATATAAATTACACGGTAAATTCACAAGAAATTTATGTTCGAGTTGAAAATGTTACAACAGGTTGTTTTGATATTTCTACTTTGACTTTAGTTGTAGAACCTTTGCCAAAACCGAATTTTGAATTTAATTCTATCGTAGTTTGTGATGATGATTTTGATGGATTTTCTCTATTTAATCTTGAAAGTTATATTCCTGAATTTACAAATCAACAAAACGGAATTTCTGTTACTTTTCATGAAAATTTAGAAGATGCTGAATTGCAAAATAATGCTATTGAATCTCCTGAAAATTATATTTCAAGTTCAAAAACAATTTATGCTACGATAATAAATAATTTAGCTGATCAAAATTGTGCGATTTCTTTTTCTATTGAATTAATTGTTGAGCCAATTCCAAATTTTAATAATATAGAAACTTATACTTTTTGTGAAGATAATTCAGACGGAATTATAGAAAATATTTCGTTACAAGAATTAACTTCTATTTTTATTTCTGAAAGCAATTTCTCTAATTTAGAAGTAAACTATTTCTTCTCTCAAACAGACGCAGAAAATGATTTTCCAAATATTGTAAATCCGATTACAATCACAAATAATCCAGAAACAAGTATTTTTATCAAAGCAAAAAACCTAGAATCACAATGTTCTTCTATTAAAGAAATTATTTTAAAAGTTGCTTCTAATCCTGAAATAAATGAAACTATCTCACCTCTTTTTACTTGTGGAATGAATGGAATTGGAATTTTTAATTTGGAAGAAAAAAATGAAGAAATCACTTCAGAAGAAAATCTAGTCTTTAATTATTATTTCACTGAAAATGATGTAAATAATCAAGAAAATAAAATTGAAAACTTTACAGAATTAGAAAGTGGAAACACTTTAATTTGGGTTTCTATTGAAAATGAAAATCTATGTAAAAAAATTACTTCTTTTGAAATTATTGTTGAAGAAACTCCTTCTTTTGAAATTGCAGAAAATTTTACTTTTTGTAAAAATTTAGAAGAAAACATTCTTACAATTGACAATCCAAATGGAAATTACATGTATAAATGGACACTTCCTAATGGAACAATTTATGAAACAGAAAATGAATTCCTAGAAATCAATTCAGAAGGAGTTTATACTGTAGAAGCAATAAATTATATTTCAAATCTAGAATGTTTCGCTACACATACTGTAGATATTTCTTTATCAGAATTAGCTGAAATTTCAGAAAATACAATACAACAAATCGGATATTTACAAAATGAAGAAGAAAATACTTTAATAATTGATATTTCGACTTTAGGAATAGGAGAATATCAATTTTCGATTGATGAAGGAATTTCTTGGAACACAACTGGGATTTTTGAGAATTGTCCAGATGGTGTTTTCGATTTAATTATTCAAGATATTCATGGTTGTGGAGAAATTAGAAAAGAGATTACGTTCCTTAATTTCCCATCCTATTTTACTCCAAATAATGATGGAATTCATGATACTTGGCATTTACATGGTGCAGAAAACATAAAAAATATTACAATCACAATTTTTGATCGATATGGAAAAATTATTGAAGTTTTGAATCAAAATTCTGATGGTTGGAATGGAACAAAAAATGGAACAGAACTTCCTTCAACTGATTATTGGTTTATACTTGAAATTAAAAATCTAAATGAAAAAACAATTACTAAAAAAGGACATTTTAGTTTAATTCGACGATGATATTTAGATTCATTACTGTTTGAACCTCTCCATTTGTGAGAGTTTTTTTTTCAAATAATTTGCTTATTTTTCGGAAAATTTGACCCAAATGAAAGTACAAAACATAGCAATTTTAGTGATTTTTACTACAATTATTTTAAGTTGTGATCAAAATCCACCAAAAGATGTAAAAATCGAAACAGAAAATACAATAGAAAAGAAAATTCAAAAAAAGGTAAAAGTTCCAAAGTTAACTTTAGAGGAAGCAATTCGTTTATCAGAACTTCCACTACATTGTATTGAAACGGAATATCCGAACAAACCAAGTCAAGTTGTAAATAGCTCAGAAGATATTCAAAGTCCTAAAGAATTACATCCTGCTTTTTATGGTTGTTTTGATTGGCATTCTGCTGTTCATGGGCATTGGTCGTTAGTTTCACTTTTAAAAACATTTCCTGAAATAGAAAATAAAGAGGAAATTAAGCAAAAATTAAAAGAAAGAATTAGTCCGGAAAATATTACCGCTGAAGTTGCTTATTTCAACAAACCATATAACAAATCTTATGAAAGAACTTATGGTTGGGCTTGGCTTTTAAAACTTGCAGAAGAATTGCAAACTTGGAATGATCCTTTAGGTAAAGAGCTTTCTAAAAACTTAAAACCCTTAGAAGAAATTATTGCAAAAAGGTATGAGGAATTTTTACCAAAATTAAATTATCCCGTTCGTGTTGGTACACATTCGAATACGGCTTTCGGTTTAAGTTTAACTTATGATTATGCAAAAACTACAAACAATGAAAGTCTGAAAAAAGTAATTGAAAAAAGAGCTAAAGATTTTTATTTGAATGATGAAAATTGCCCGATTGGTTGGGAACCAAGTGGAACTGATTTTCTTTCTCCTTGTTTGGAAGAAGCAAATTTAATGGCGAAAATTTTACCGCAACAAGAGTTTTTAACTTGGGTAAATAATTTTCTACCAGAATTAAGTAATCCAAATTTTGATTTAAAACCAGGAATTGTAACAGATAGAACGGATGGACATTTAGTTCATTTAGATGGATTAAATTTCAGTCGAGCTTGGTGTTTTTACCAAATTGCGAAAACTTCACCAAAATTTGAGCATTTAAATACTTTAACAAATGAACATATCAATTATTCGCTTCCGAATTTAACTGGTGATTCTTATGAAGGTTCACATTGGTTAGGAACTTTTGCGATTTATGCTTTGCAACAACAGAATTAAAAACTTTTTCCCTTCTTTATTTGATTAAGGAAGGGAAATTTTTATTTAAATATTAAGCTATGAAAATACAAATTAGAAATAGAATTTTTTATTTCATTTTAGCAGTTTTCACTATTTTTCTTGGACTTTCTTCTAGAATGTCTTTTATGCCTATGTTTGTAATTACTTATTTTGGTGATGCACTTTATGCTGTATTAATTTATTTTGGAATACGTTTTATACTTGTTGAAAAATCTTTAAAAACTGCTTTTTTAGGAAGTTTATTCTTTTGTTTTTTTATAGAATTATTCCAATTATATAAAGCAACATGGATTGTAGAAATTCGTCAAACAAGAATTGGTAGTTTAATTCTAGGACAAGGTTTTCTTTGGTCAGATTTATTACTTTATACAATTGGAATTTGCTTTATTTTCTTTTTGGATAGAAACTATTTATCTCTAAAAATTAAGTCTTCAAGATAGAAAGAACCATGTTTTTTAATTCCGTCTTCTAAAATATAACCTGATCTTCTATAACCTCCAAGTTTTGTAATTTCATGATGATTTTCATCATTAACAATCGTAGAATCTTTAAAAACACTTTTATGATTATTTTTCATCAATTCTAAAAAATCTTTTGAATAATCACCATAAATAGAACAATTTAAACCATAATTAGATTCAAAAATCAACGTTTCTACATGTTTTTCATCTTTAAACTTTACGACAGGAATCACAGGATAAAAATTTTCTTCCAAGACTAAAGTTGTATGATTTGGACTTAAAAGAATTGTCGGATTAAATTTAGAATTTTCAATGGCTGCATCACCATAAACAACCTTTGCTCCTTTTCCTTTTGCTTCGGTGATTTGATAATTTATTTTATCAAAAACAATTGGAGAAAAAATAGAATTATTTGCATTTGGGTGTTCTTTTAAATGCTTATCAATTTGATTAATTAATTCATAAACAAATGCATCATGAATATCTTCTTTCACATAAACTCTTTTCAAACTCGAACAAGATTGTCCATAATTGTTTAAACAAGCTTGGACAATATCTTTTACACCTTTTTGATCATAATTTTCAAAAACGACACAAGGATCATTTCCAGGTCCTTCAAAAATTAAACGCTTTTTCGTTTCAATAAATTCACCAATATATTCACTAATCCAAACATCAGAAGCGAAAACGATTACAGTATCAATATCCGATTCATTAATGACATGATGAAACATTTCCGTTTTATTTTTAGCTTCAATAATTTCAATATTTGGTAAATGTTTTTGGAAAATCGGCACTAAAAAATCTTTAGATTTTCGTAATCTTGACGGAAAAGAAATATGCAAAGAAACATCACAAATAATGGAAGGCACCAAAACTTTTGCACAAAAAGCGTAAAGAGCGGCATTTCCTGGAAGTAAACAAAAAACTTTGTGGATGTGTTTATTTTCTTTGAAATAAAACTTTTTATCAGAAGCAACTTTTTTTTGGATTTCTTCAATTTTATAATTCATAAAAGCAGCAGAAGATTGAATTTCTCTTTTTTTAATATTATGGATAGAATATCCAGTATCTTCGGAAAAAGCTTTTAAAAATTCATCGTTATTTTGTAATTCGCTTATACTTTTAGAAAAAGCTACTAAACTCTCTAATGATTTCTTCATATTCACACATTCTCTATTTAGCTACTTAAAGCTAGAAAAAAGTATTGTGATTTTGCGCTAAAGAAATTATAATTTAATGGAAAAGATTTAATCTAAAATTCCAAAAAACATTCCTTACTTTTGTAAAAAACGACAAGACAAAATATGAGTACAGAATCAATATTGAATGAAAAATCAATCGCGTTTTTAGAGAAATATTTAAATAACGCTTCTCCTACAGGATATGAAAGTGAAGGGCAAAAAATTTGGATGGAATATTTAGAGCCTTATGTTGATACTTTTATTACGGATACTTACGGAACTGCTGTTGGAGTTATCAATCCTGAAGCAGATTTTAAAGTTGTTATCGAAGGACATTCTGATGAAATTTCTTGGTATGTAAATTATATTACTCCAGAAGGATTAATTTATGTAATTAGAAATGGAGGAAGTGATCATCAAATTGCGCCATCAAAAAGAGTAAATATTCATACTAAAAAAGGAATTGTAAAAGGAATTTTCGGTTGGCCAGCAATTCATACAAGAAAAGGTGGAAAAGAAGAAGCTCCAAAATTAGATAATATTTTTGTTGATGTTGGATGTACATCAAAAGAAGAAGTGGAAGCTTTAGGAATTCATGTAGGTTGTGTAATCACTTATCCAGATGAATTCTTTGTTTTAAATGAGAAAAACTTTGTTTGTAGAGCTTTAGATAATAGAATTGGAGGATTTATGATTGCGGAAGTTGCTCGTTTATTAAAAGAGAACAATATAAAACTTCCTTTTGGATTATATATTACAAATTCTGTACAAGAAGAAATTGGTTTACGTGGAGCTGAGATGATTACAGAAACAATCAAACCAAATGTAGCGATTGTAACAGATGTTTGTCATGATACTACTACTCCAATGATTGATAAGAAAACAGAAGGAGAAACAAAAAGTGGAGATGGACCAGTGATTTCTTATGCACCAGCTGTTCAAAATAATTTACGTGAGTTAATTATTGAAACTGCGGAAGAAAATGAAATTCCTTTCCAAAGATTAGCTTCTTCTAGATTTACAGGAACAGATACAGATGCTTTTGCTTATAGTAATGGTGGAGTTCCTTCTGCTTTAATCTCTTTAGCATTACGTTATATGCACACAACTGTTGAGATGGTTCGCAAAGAAGATGTAGAAAATGTGATTAAATTAATTTATAAATCACTTCAAAAAATTGAATCAGGAGAAACTTTTAGCTATTTCAAATAATTGATTTACAAAAAGTTAAAAATACTTTAATCTTAAAAAAATGGGAAATCTTCATCGATTTCCCATTTTTATTTTTCTTTATTTTAAATTATTCTAAATAAATATTGCTTTTTATTTAGATTCATTTTACATTTGCTTCAAATTTAGAATTAGTCTTAATAAAAACATTTCATGAAAAAAAATATTATTCGCGTATCTCTAGCTGCAATGTTAATGACAGCAGTAATTGGATGTTCATCAGACGATGATAACAACTCAACAACAGTTACAAAAGACCAAGTAATTGTTAATTATGCTAATGTAGTTTATACAAATTATCTTGATTCACATACAAAAGCAAAAGAATTAAAAGTTGCAATTGAAGCTTTTACAGCAAACCCATCAGCTGCAACTATGGAAACAGCTAAACAAGCTTGGTTAGATTCTCGTGATCCTTATGGACAAACAGAAGCTTTTCGTTTCGCAGAAGGACCAATTGATGATGCTGATGGGCCAGAAGGATTGTTAAATGCTTGGCCATTAGATGAGAGTTATATTGATAATATCATTGCAACAACGGATAATTTAAGTAAATCTTATTTAGAAGGTTTAAATGAAGCTGGTAATGAAAAAAATATTAGTATCGGTTATCATGCAATAGAATATTTATTATGGGGAAGTGATAGCACCGCACCATCAGCAAAAATTCCTGGACAAAGGCCTTATACTGATTTTGTAGGAACAGGTGATGTGGAGCAAAGAAGAAGACAATATTTAGAAATTTGTGCAGATTTAATCATTGATCATTTACAATTAATGTTAGATGAATGGAAAGAAGGTGGAGCTTATAGAACTACTTTTATTTCAATGGACAAAGATACAGCAATCGATAATATAACTGGAGCAATTGCAGAGCTTTCTAAATCAGAATTAGCTGGAGAAAGAATGTCAAATGCTTTATCTCAACATGATCAAGAGGAAGAACATTCTTGCTTTAGTGATAATACACATAATGACATTAAATTAAATTATCAAGGAATTAAAAATGTTTATTATGGAAGTTATGAATCAATTAATGGTGGTTCATTATATAATTTAATCAACCAACTGAAGCCTACTTTAGCTGCTGAAATTCAAACTTTAATTTCAGAAACTGATGCTGCAATTGCAGCATTACCAGAGCCATTTGATTATGCAATTTCAAGTGAAGCTCCTACTGAAAATGCAAAAGTTCAATTAGCAATTGATAAATTAAAAGCTTTAGGTGATCAATTGACAGCTGTACAAAATGCTTTTAAAGAATAATTATATTTATATAGAAATTTGCTAGAAAAAAGCCGTACTACTGTTACGGCTTTTTCCTATTTATTTCAACAAACAAACCAAACTTTAGACAAATAATTATGCAACACTATTTTAAAACTGGAAAACTACTACTACTAACTACTATACTTTCATTTTTAAGTTGCTCAGATGATGATTCTAACTCTCCTAAATATACTGCTGAACAAGGAGAAGAACTTTCTGGAGGTGCTACAACAGTATTTGATACTTCTGTAAATGCTTTTGGTAAAATTGCTCAAAATTTAAATTCAGATTTAGATACGGATTTTTTCGTTGGAAATTCATTATTTAATCAAAATTGGGTAATTGCTCCTGCTTCAACAACTGCAAGAGATGGAGTTGGTCCTTTATTTAATGCAAGATCTTGTTCTACATGTCATTTTAAAGATGGACGTGGAAGATCTCCTTTGCATAATGGAGAGTTAAATCATGGATTATTAATTCGATTAAGTGTTCCTGGTGTTGATGCACATGGAGGTCCTTTAGCTGAACCAAATTATGGAGGACAATTACAAGATCAATCCACTTTCCATTTAGAAACTGAAGGTGGAATTGAAATTACATATGAAAACAAAGTAGTAACGTATCCTGATGGAAAAAGTGTTACATTAAGAAAACCTAATTATACATTAACCAACTTATTATATGGAGAAATTTCAGATAATGTAATGATGTCTCCAAGAGTTGGAAATCAAATGATTGGACTTGGACTTTTAGAAGCAATTCCAGAAGCTACTATTTTAGCAAATGTTGATCTAACAGATGCTGATGGAGACGGAGTTTCAGGAAAAGCAAATAGCGTTTGGGATATTGAAAGTCAAAGTATGAAACTTGGTCGTTTTGGATGGAAATCGAACCAACCTAGTTTATTACAACAAGTTGCAGGAGCTTATAATGGAGATATGGGAATTACCTCTTATTTATTTCCAAATGAAAATTGCCCTCCTGGAGTAGATTGTGATGAAATTCCAAACGGAGGAACTCCTGAAATACCAAATGACGATTTAGTTTCAACTGTAATTTATGCAAGTACTTTAGCTGTTCCTGCAAGAAGAAATTGGGAAGATCAGGATGTTTTAGCTGGAAAGGAATTATTTAAAACTGCAAATTGTACAGCTTGTCATATTGCTAAATTTCAAACAGGAAACCATTCGATTGAAGCATTAGCAAATCAAACAATTCGTCCATATACAGATTTATTATTACATGATATGGGAGATGAATTAGCGGATAATAGACCTGATTTTGATGCAACTGGAAATGAGTGGCGTACGCAACCACTTTGGGGAATTGGTTTAATTGAAACTGTAAATAAGCACACAAATCTTTTACATGATGGACGTGCAAGAAATGTAGAAGAAGCTATTTTATGGCATGGTGGAGAAGCTGAAAATTCTAAGCAAAAGTTTATGAATTTTACAGAAGAAGAAAGAGAACAAGTTTTAAAATTTATTAATTCATTATAAAATGAAAATAACACATATCTCTAAAATATTTTTTACAATTCTTGGAATTTTTGCTTTTACAATTATAAGCTGTAATGACGAGGATGATTCTCCTTCACAAGAATCACTTTTAACGCAAGAAAGAAAAGAAATTCTAACCAATGTTTTTGAAAATAATATTACAATTTCTTTAAATACAATTCAAAATGATTTAAATGATTTAGAGAATTCTGTTAATAGTTTTTCTAATGAAAAAACAGAAGAAAACTTGGTAAACATTCAAAATCAATGGAAAAAATCAATTGCTGATTGGAAGCAAATGCAAGTGTATAATATTTCTCAAATTGGAACAACATTTTTATATTATAATATCCACTTCCCTCCTGCAAATAAAGATTTAATTGAAGAAAAAATTAATGGAACTGAAACAATTGATAATGCTTTTATCAAAAGCTTAGGTTCTTATATCATTGGATTTACAGGAATCGAATATTTAATTTTTAATAAAAATAATGTTGATTTATTAAATGATTTTACAATAGCTGAAAATGCGGATAGAAGAATTTTATATTTAAAAGAAGTTGTTTTAGAATTGAAAAACACTTTTGCTACAATTAAAGAAAAATGGCTTGCTTATCAGAATGATTTCATTCAAAATAATGATACTGGAGTTACAAGTATGCAAGGTCAATTAATTAATAATATTATTACAACTTTAGAAGTAATTAAAATCACAAAATTAGAAAAGCCGTTTCAAGGATTAGCAGAAACAGAAGCATTCTATAGCGATTATTCTAAGGAAATTATTTTGAAAGAATTGGAAGCAACACAGCAATTATTTAATGGAAATTTTTCTTCTGGAAATCAAAAAGGATTTGATGATTATTTAATTGTGTTGAATGAAAGTGATTTAGTTTCTGAAATCAATGAAAAATTTGAAGCTTGTAAAACAGCTGCAAATGAGATTTCCTCATTAAATTCTGCAATAGAAAATGGAGATACCAAAGTAAATACGCTAATTCAAAAGATTAAAGATTTACTTTTAGTTGTAA
This sequence comes from Aureivirga marina, assembly GCF_015767265.1. Lineage (GTDB taxonomy): Bacteria > Bacteroidota > Bacteroidia > Flavobacteriales > Flavobacteriaceae > Aureivirga > Aureivirga marina. Next base: position 205,291 of record NZ_JADPIB010000004.1, on the reverse strand, counting down.
AAATTGATATGGCTGCAGCAACAAAAACTACAGTTACATTTAATGATACAGATGGAGATTAATTTGAACAACAATTAATTATTATTTATACAATTAAAAAGCGGAATTTCATTTTAAAATTCCGCTTTTTTCTTTTATTTTTTTGAATAAACATAAACTACTTTTGGATCTCTCCCTTGATCCAAGCATTCTCGAACAAATAAATCTTCTGTTGTTTTATCAGAGAAAACTTTTGACCAAACAACATTATTTTTATTTTTCTCTTTACAATTAACAAAACCTACATTAGAAGGTTCTACAACATTTTCTATTTTTTTCTCTTTTTCACTAAAACTGGTGAAGAGAAAAAAAGAACAAATTACCAATACATATTTCATAACCGAACCAATTAAAATTTCAAACTTCTTCCAACCTATTGTTTTCAAAGTAATTAACAATTTTATAGAAAAACGAATTTTTAAATTGGATTAACGATTAATTATCATGCAAATTCTTTTAATTCTAAAAACTATGGAAAATATTTATTAAAAAAGTTCTGAATTTTAAATTTAAATTACAGAAAAACAGTTTATTATGCAGAAATAATTAAAATTCTCTTTTTCGTTAAAAAACATAAAAAATGGTCTAATTATACCATTTAAAATCAGACCATTTCCTTAATATGTAATCATTATTTTGCTGTTGTTGTAGTTGTAATTCTTCCAGTTGTAGTTACACTCGGACTTCCACCTTGATCGTAACATCTAGTGATAAAAATGTCTCGTGTTTCTCTACTACTAAATTGGAATGACCATAACAAATCGTTTCCTTTGTAACATTTTACAAAGCCACTTGCAGCCTCTTTATCAGGACTGCTTTTTTTTCTGTTCTCATTTTCATTATCTGCATTTGTGAAACTAGCAAACATAAAAAAAGAAACTAGCAATAATACATATTTCATAACCTCTAATATTTTATTTCTATCATAATGTAAAGTTACAAAACATCTATAATGCAAGCATAACTATTTGCAATTCAAAACTCTAAATTAACCGAAGATTATCGTGTTAAATTTATAAAATCATAATTATTTTAAAAAAATGAAGAATTCTACTTACATTTTTTAACAGTTTCTAACAATAAGAAAATTTCTGATTATTCAATTATTAATAAAAACTATAAATTTTATTAAAATAAGATAGTAATCGTCTTTTTTAAAGTGAGATTTACTATTTTATTTTGGTTATCAAATTTGTCATTCTCCAAAGTAAGTACCCTTAATTTCCCGAACTTCTTTTTTAAAAGAATCTGAGTTTAATTTAAATTTTAGAGTCATTCACGTATGTATTCTCCATAAAATAACATCTTTTTTTAGTTTAAAAATAGAAGAAGAATTATTTAAAAAACTAACAATAATAAATAATTATTGGTTTTAATTGTTTGCTTATCTCTTTTTTAGCAAAAACAGATAAATTAAACACATTTAATTAAAATATATTACCAAAATAAACTTATTTAAATATTTTTTCATGTTAATTTATTATTTTATGTATTATTATCATGTTAATATATGTATTTTTATATAAATTTGCACCTTGATTATATTAAACAATTCTATGAAATATTTAAAAATTGCATTACTATTAATAGTAATTTCATTTACAAGTTGTAAATCGTCACAATCCTTATTAACAGAACAATGGCAAGGAAAAGTAAAAACAGAATTAATTCAAAAAAAAGGAGCTCCAGATTGGACAGATGATGATGGTCAAGGCGGAAAAATATTAGTTTATTCAAAGCGTATTACCAAACAAAAAGATGTTTCAGGAAATGCATCTGGCGTATGGAGAGATCAACTTTTTACAAGAAAGGAAATGTATTTTGTAAATTCAGAAGGTAAAATATATAATATTCTTGTACAGGATGAACCTTTATAATGCTTGACTTAAAATATTATTTTTTTTCTGGCTTAGGGATTGCGTTAGCATCCTTTTGAAAAGACATGGAGCCAAAAGATATTGAAAACACACCTCGTATCTGAATAGATACGAGGAAGCTCCTAAAGATTTTCATAAATTTTCTTTTACCAAAACTATTATGTAAATATAATCTTGAACTTCGGTTTCATCTTATAAAAGGAAATTTTCTTCTTTCACACTAATTTGTATTTAGTTATTACAACAGCATCTCTATATCAAACTTAAAATTATAACCGTATATTTTCCAATTTTCAAAGGATTTATATAAAATGCTCAAACTGAAAGAAATTCCGTTATAATCTCCACCAATAATAAAATTTCTTTAAACACTTCTCGAAAAGAATTTTCCTGATTTGATTCTTTTTCTGACTCTTTTTTACTTTCTTCACTTAGACTTTTTGGTTCCAATATACTATCAATTTCTTTATGTTTATTCTGATTATAAGAATGCAAATAATTTATTTTTTTATTCAAAAATAAGAGAATAATTATTAATTAAAAACCAGCAATTAACTAAAATTACTGGTTTTGTTCTTTTGAATAGCTAATATACCACGAATTAAAAGTTCGATGGAGTACTTAATTAGTTATATTTGGCGGTAATTGGGATTTTTAATCCTACAAAGTATGATTTCTACTTTCATCTAATAATTGAATCCAACTAAAAATTATTTTATTGAAATCATTTGTAGAAATTTCTAAGTCTAAATCTCCAACTGTATTTCCATAAAAAATAGTTTTTTCTTTTTTAAATAAAATAAAACCTAGTATATCTGATTCTAATTCTTCTTCCATACTATTTTCTTCTATTATACTCTTCAATAAAGGAATAATTTCTTCCTGAACCTCCTTTACATCATTCCAATAATCTAAAAAATGACCTAATATATAATATTTATTATTATCAGATTTAATTCTTAAAATTTTAGAATTTTTATTGCAATACGTTTTTAAATAATATTTTCTTAGTGTATTCATAGCATTATTTTATTAATCTTTTTCATTTATTATTTCTAAAATATTTTCTCTTGCTACTTTTCTTCTTGTTTTTTCACTTAAATTTTTTAATAAAACATCAAATTTCTCAATTTCCTCTTTATAATTCTTATGATTTCCTAATACATCAGAACCAATTACAAATCGATTTGGAAATTTTTCGATGATCTTCACCCAATCTTCTAGATTTTCTGAAATAATTTCATCAAAAATCACCCAAGAAATATCTACATGCAAATTAGGATATTCAACTAAAAGCTTTTCTAATATTTCTTCATGATTTTCAACTTCAATTCTTCTTGAAATTCCTGCATGTGCCCAAATAAATTTTGTATTTGGATTTAATTTTAAAACCTCTTTTAATTCATTAACATAAATAGATTTTGAATTATATACCGAACTAATATTATGATGAATAATAATTGGTAAATTATGGTTTGCAGCCAATTGATAAATTTTCATCATTGCTGGATGATTTGCTCTTGGAAATTCACCATAAATATATCCTGTTAAATCATCATGACGAAGCATAATTTCACCTATTCCTTTCCAAAAATTTGGATAAATATTTAGCAATATTTCAATTTGATTTACACTATTTTGGTCTAAAGGATTTATTCCTGAAATAAACGGAAAAAATCGATCTTGAATTTCTTTTTTTTGTTTTAATAAATGTTCTGCTAAAATATAATCTGTTGCTGAATAATAATAAGCTCTTGCATCTGTATCAAGATAATACTCTGGTTGAATTACATCATTTTCTGCCCACATTTTTACAATTGGCATTCCAAAAACAATTGCTTTTTCCACATTTGCAGAATCCATTGCTTCTACTATTTTAGGAAAACCTACAGTTTGTTGTGTGAAATCTAAAAAATGTAAATGACAATCAATTTTTGAAACCTCCTGAGAAAAAGTTTTTAAAGAAAAAAAAATGATAAATAAAATGTAGAAAAATTTCATAACTTAAATTAAAATAGTTCTTATTTAAGTTACAAATTATCAAAAGGATAAATCTTAAAAAATAAAAAAAGGTTGTCTAATTAAAGACAACCTTCAAAAAAATAATAATTCAATAATTAATTTTTCATGATTCTATGACTTGCTACAGTTGAATCTGTAGTAAGTTTTAAAGTATAAGAACCTTGAGATAAATTATATAAATCTAACTTAAAGTTAGTCGAATTCACAGTATTTTTCATCACTACTTGTCCTAAAGTATTATAAACCTCAACAGTAGTAATTTCTTCTTTAGATGTAATAAACACAATATCTTTAGATGGATTTGGATAAACTTTTAAACCTTCAATTACATTTTCAGCAATTCCAATTTCTGCAGTAGTAAACGAATAAACTTCTGTCCACTCACTTACAATATCATTATCCGCATCACAAATATCTCTTACATAAACATTATAAATAGTATTAGCTGTTAATGAAGTAGCATTATATGTTGTTGCATCAACTGTCTCTCCTGATTCTGGCATTGTAGCAGAAGATTCTACAACAATAATTTCCCAAGAAGTTGCTCCACCTGTTGTCCAAGTAATATCTGCTGTAGTTTCTGTGATATTTGAAGCGTCAACTCCAGTTGGAACATTACAATCTACAGTTGCTTCATCTAATGTCATGAAAGTATACATTTCTGTCCATTCACTCACAAGATCATTATCCGCATCACAAATATCTCTTACATAAACTTTGTATTCTGTATTTGCAGTTAATGCAGTTGCATTATAAGTTGCAACATCTACAACTTCTCCAGACTCTGGCATTGTAGCAGAAGATTCTACAACAATAACTTCCCAAGAAGTTGCTCCTCCTGTTGTCCAAGAAATATCTGCTGTTGTTTCTGTAATATTTTCAGCTATAACTCCAGTTGGAACATTACATACTTCTTCTTGTCCTGTAACAGTAACAGATACATTATCCACGTATAAATCCCATTGACCTGCGTCAGAATAACAATTAAAAGCAACATAATAAGTACCTGATTCTGCAACTGTGTAAGAAGCTATACCTTCTTCAAATTCTACATTAACTAATTCATCAGCACCATTATTATCCCATAAAGTATTTGTTTGAGCAGCAACTGACATTTCATTTCCAATAGTTACTTTTAGTTTTTCACCATAAGTCGCACTTCTTACTCTATAATCAAATTTTACTTCAATTACATCTCCTGCTGTTAACTCTAAAGCTCTAGAATAAGCCCAAGCATTTGCAGCATCAGAGAAACTATAATTATATCTTAAAGATCTTAATCCGTCAGAAACATAAGCAGCAAGTGAATAATAATTCCAATCATTTCCAGTACCTTCATTTGTGAAAGTCCAACATTCTGCTTCGTCTTCTTCAAAACTATATCCATAAGCATTATCCATATCTACAGTGAAAGCATCACATTGTGTAGAGAATGTTACTGCTTCTGTCCAAAAGCTTTCTCCTAATTCACCTTCACAAACATCTTTAATATAAACACTATAAGAAGTAGCCGAAATTAATGAAGTTGCATTAAAAGTTGGTGTTGTATCTACTGTATCAAATCCTGTTGCATCAGCAGCTGGAGCATCTAAACTAGCTTCTTGAATTAATACTTTCCAAGATGTAGCTCCTCCTGTTGTCCAAGAAATATCTGCTGTAGTTTCTGTAATATTTGAAACTTCAACTTCTGTAGAAACTGGACAGTTATATAATGTTGTGAAAGTTTCCGAAACTTCCCAAAAACTTTGTTCTGAACCACAATTATCTCTTACATAAACAACATATTCAGTATTTTCATTTAATCCTGATACTGTATGTTCTGCTGTTCCAGTAACATCTTCAAATCCTGTTGCATCTCCTGTTGGTTCTTCTGCCGTAGCTTCTAAAACTAAAACTTGCCAATCTGTTGCTCCTCCTGTTGTCCAAGTAACATCAGCTGTATCATTTGTTACATTATCTACAGTCACATCAGAAGGCTTTAAACAAGATGGTGCGATATGAACTGATACATTATCAATATAAACATCCCATTTATTTGCATCAGAATAACAATTAAATGCAAAATAATAAGTATCTGTAGTAGGAACTGTATATGTCATTACTCCTTGTTCAAATTCTATATTATCAATGCTATCCCCTCCATTGTTATCCCATAATGTTGTTGCTTGTGAAGCAACTGTTTTTTCTGTTCCAACAGTTACTTTTAATTTTTCTGAATAAGTAGCACTTCTTACTCTATAATCAAATGTTACTTCGATTACATCTCCAGCAGTTAAGTTTAATCCTCTAGTGTAAGCCCAAACATTTGCCGCATTTGATGAACTATATCCATATCTTAATGCTTTCTCTCCTTCTGAAACATATGAAGCTGTAGTTGTAAAACTCCAATCATTTCCTGTTCCTTCATTAGTGTATTCCCAACAATTTTCTTGATCATCTTCAAATCCATAAGTATAACTATTATCAGCATCTACTGTAAAAGTATCACAAGGTGTATTGAAAACTTCAGAAGCAGCCCAAAAACTTTCTCCTAAACCTCCATCACAAACATCTTTTACATAAACAATATATGCAGCAGCTGGATTAAGTGATGTAAATAAATAATTAGGTGTATTTTCAACTAAAGTAAATCCTGTAGCATCATCTGTAGGCGCATCCAAACTTGCATCTTGGATTAAAACTTTCCATGAAGTTGCTCCCCCTGTTGTCCAAGAAGCTTCTGCTTCAGTTAATGTAATATCGTTAATTACGATATCTGTAGAAACTGGACAGTTAAATAATGTTGTAAATGCAATTGAAGCAGTCCAAGAACTTTTTTCTCCACCACAATTATCTCTTACATATACAATATACTCTGTGTTTTCATTTAAAGTCATTGCTGTATAAGATGTAGCATCAGTAACTTCCATAAACCCTGTAGCATCCATTTCTGGTGCATCAGCAGTTGCTTCTAATACTAATACTTCCCAAGCTGTAGCTCCTCCTGTTGTCCAAGTAACATCCGCTGAATTATTTGTAATATTACTTACAACAACATCTGTTGGAAAAGGACAAGCTTGCTGAATTCCTTCAAATGTAATGTTTGGAATATAAGCAACTGTACCATCTGCAGTTGGTGGATTTAATTCATCTTGATTTTCTGAATCATTTCTTTCGTAGATACTTCTATCTCCAGAAATTGCAGTTGTATAAAAATCATCTCCACTAGAATCCCATGAAGGTGTTCCTTCATTTACAGCTACGAATAAATTATCAGTTCCATTATAAGTAAATGGAGATGTAAAAGTAATTGTAACAATATCATTTTCTAATGTTATGTCACCTTCAAACTTTTTCATGTCATCCGTAACAGCAATCCAATCTTCATCATTTTCAAAAGAAGATTTAGTTGTGTGTCCAATAAACACTTCCCATGCAATAGAGTCATCTAATGCCGTCCCAGGCTTCACATAATATTTCACTGCTGTAATATCACCTGAAGCATTTATCTCCGAAGCAAGATAAATTGATTGAGAGTAGTTGTATCCATAAAATGGATTAATTGGAAGATTTTGCGTAGTAATCTCCCCATTTCCAATACTTACTTGCGCACTCATTAACGAAGCAAGCATGAAAAAAAATAAAAAAGTAATTTTTTTCATATGCGAGTTTAAATTAAAGGTTAAAATCGGATGAAAAATATATAAAATAATTTTATTTTTAACATAAATCTTAATTTTATGTTAACTTTTACACAAAAACTTTATTTAAACACTATTTATTAACAAATAAATATAAATATGTACTAAAACTTAAATATTTTATTATTGCCTAAATACATTTTATATAAATAAAATTATAATACGGTAAATATAAACTGATTTTATAAATTATTTTAACACATAAAATGTATTTTTTTAACATTTTAGGTTAATTTACTTTAATATTTTATACGTAACTCTTCTATTTAACTTTCTTCCTTCTACAGTTTTATTTTCTGAAACAGGTTGCGTACTTCCATATCCATTGTATTCAATTCGCTTTGCTTCTATCCCCATTTTAATCAAATACTCTGTAACTGCTTTTGCTCTATTCATTGAAAGTTTTTGATTATGTTCATTTGAACCTGTATTATCCGTATGTCCTTCTATTACTATTCTCGTTTCTGGAAAATTTGTCAAAAAATCATATAATTGATTTAATTCAACAATCGATTTTTCAACCAAATCCCATTTATCATGATGAAATAACACATGCTTAAAAACATATTCTTTTCCAATTTCTGGAGTGAATTCTTTTTTCTCTTCTTTAATTTTTTCAATAATTTCCTCCACTGAAATATTATCTATATAATAATAAGACACATTTTTCTTCGTATAATCTGAACTTACAATTGCTTTATGCGTATAGTTATTCTCAAAGTTTCCAATTGTTATATAATTTTCCATTCCATTTGATTCAAACTCAACTGTCAACTCTTGCCAATTCTTTTTATCATTAAAATATCGTTTACTCTGAATTGGTTTATATTGCCAATTTCTTCCTATTTTCTGCATCAAACTATCTTTTGTAATTTCTTCAAAAGTATGAATCTTCACATGTTGATCTGTAAGTAAAACTCCAATCCTTTTCAATGCAAACTTTGAAACCTCAGCCAGACTGATATTAAACGAAATTTTATATTTTTTTCCTTTTTCTAATTGTTGCCCTAATTCACCTTGTATGTATTCTCTGTAATTATGTGGTGCATACACAAAAATCCCTGCATAAGAATCTCCAAATTTTGAATCTTGATTTCCATTATAATTTTCTGGAATACTCATCATTTCACTACATTTATGGAAATAATCCGTTGTTCCTTCTGTTGGATTTGACCAACTTTTTAATGAATTTTCAAATATCCCCAATGTATCTGGACATTTAAGATTTTCTTCAAAGCTTGGATTTATTACTAAATTCTGACTAATTAAATTGGTTTGAATTATTAAAAAAACAAACAGTATAAATTTGCTGACACTATTATTTTTCATAAACTATTCCCTAAAAAAAATTTGGTCAAAATTAATATTTTTATAATATTTCACCTACTTTTTTTGTTAATAATATATTCAGGATGATTTTTTTCATCTTAAAAATCAATATTTTATAAAAACAAAAAAGCCAGATTCGCAAATCTGGCTTTAATTTATGAGTTTAAAAGAATTTTCTTTTTTCTTATTTCTTTTTCTCTTTATAAGAATTCACTAATTCTATCTGATCTAATTTTGCAGAAGTTGTAAACATTCCATAATTGATTGTCACTTTATTCTTTTCAATTTTTTCAATAGTTCCACAAGCTCTACTATCTATCAATCGAACTGTATCTTTTAATTTAAAAATGTAAGAAGATTTTCGTTTTGCTTCCACTTTTGCTTGTTCTTTCTTTTCTTCTCGAACAACTTCAATTTTCTTCAAAACTTCCTTCTCTACAACTTTCATTTTCTTCTCTTGCTCCTTCTTTTCTTGTTTTACTTTTTTCTTTTCTTGCTTCGGAACAGGAGGATTTTTTGCAATATGTTTCGATTGTTCAATCGCCATCCATTTCGTAAACTCCGCAATCATTTGCTTTTTATTCTTTGTTTGAAAGAATTTATTCGCAATATCATTCACCTTTCTACCCATGTTCAGCATCTTTTGATTGTTATCATACAATTCTTGGAAACTTTCCAATTTATGCTGAATTTTTTGCTGCTTATCTGTCAGATTATCGGTTTGCTCTATTGCTTTTGATTTTTGTTGCTCTAAATGATCCGAAGTTTTCTGTAATTTCATTCGTTCTGCTTGCAACTTTGAAATAGTTTTATCCAGACGAACTTTACTTTTCTCCACTCTCTTTTTTGCTCTATTAATTAAAGAGTATGGAATTCCATTTTTCTGTGCAACTTCAAAAGTAAACGAACTTCCTGCTTGTCCAACAAATAATTTAAATTTCGGCTGTAACGTTTTTTCATCAAATTGCATATTTGCATTGGAAACATTTTCTAATTCTCCAGCAAGAACTTTTAAATTAGAATAATGTGTTGTGATTATTCCATAAGCATTTTTCTCATAAAATTCCTCTAAGAAAATTTCTGCCAAAGCTCCACCAAGTTCTGGATCAGAACCTGTTCCAAACTCATCAATTAAAAATAACGTATTATCATTACATTTACGTAAGAAATTTCGCATGTTTTTCAATCGATAACTATATGTTGAAAGCTGATATTCTATCGACTGATTATCTCCAATATCTGTCAAAATTGTATCAAAAATAGAAACTTCACTTCGTTCATGAACTGGAATTAAAATTGCACTTTGTAACATGACTTGTAATAAACCAATTGTTTTTAAAGTGATACTTTTCCCTCCAGCATTTGGACCTGAAATCACAATAATTTGTTGTTTTTCATTCAATTCCAAGGTTTGCGAAATAGTTTCAATTCCTTTCTCTTTATTATTTACATAAAGAATTGGATGATATGCATCTCGTAAATAAATCTTTTTTTCTGATGCAATTTTAGGTAAACAAGCATTGATTTTTACTGCATAATTAGCTTTTGCACTAATTGTATCTAGCATTGTCAAATAATCTTGATGTTCTTCTAAAATATGCTGAAAAGGTCGAATTGTATTCGTTAATTCTTTTAAAATTCGAATAATTTCTTGACGTTCTTCAAATAAAAGATTTTGTAATTCTCTGTTTAATTGTTGTGTAGCTTGTGGCGCAATATAAGCAATTCCTCCAGATTTAGAACTTCCTAAAAATGTTCCTTTCACTTTCTTACGATACATTGCCAAAACAGCTAAAACTCGCTGATTATCGATTACTGTTTCACGAATATCATCTAAATATCCATTACTCATACAGCTACTCATCACACGGTTAAACGAAACGGAAATTTTCCCTCTCACTTCCGCAATTCCTCTTCTAATTGTTTTTAATTGTAAAGAGGCTTTTTCATCTATTTCTCCAAAATTCGTAACAACTTTTTCAATTTCTGTAATAATTTCTTTTTCAAAAGAAATCGCATCAATTTCTTTTGCTAATGTTGGGTAGTATTCTTTAAACTTTCTAAAGAATTTCAACAGTTCTTGAACTGTTTTTGTATTGTTTGCAATTTTTAAAAACGATTCTGCATCTAAATAACTGTTTTCAATTCCAAGCAATTGAAATTCCTTCGCTAAATCATCAAAGTAATGATTCGGAATTCTATTTTCATTTACAAAAGAAGAAACATATTCATTTACTTTAAATAATTCTTCTTTTAATAAAGAAACATTTTCAATTGGCTTAATTTCAGCAACAGCAGCTTTTCCCAAATCTGTTTGGGTAAATTCAGCTATTTGTTCTAAAACAGTTGAAAATTCTAAATCGTTTAGGGTTTTGTTTGAAATATAACTCATTTCCTTATTTCATCATTTTTGAAAGAAAGCAAAATTAATTCAATTTCTTTAAATTCCATAAAAAAAAGACCAATTGCGAAAATTTGGTCTTTTTCAAAAAAACTTTTAATAAATCAATACTAAACATTAAACTGAAAATCCTCAGCTAAGCTGTTTAAAACCTTAAATTAACTTAAATCCAAAAATAGATTTTTCCTTGTATTTTCTAAGCTTTATTCTGTTCTCTTAGTGTTGTTTTATAAATTAAATGCTTTCTTTAGTCTTATTTTATAAATAAATAGTCTAAATTCTATTTTCAATGATTTCTTCCACTACATCTGGATTCAATAATGTAGAAACATCTCCAAGATTGCTCATTTCATTACATGCAATTTTTCGTAAAATACGACGCATAATTTTTCCTGATCTTGTTTTTGGCAAACTTCGAACAAATTGAATTTTATCACATTTTGCAATTGCTCCAATTTTTTCAGCAATCATTTTATTTATTTCTTTCTTTAATTCTTCACTTTTATTTTCTTTATCATAAAGCGTTACAAAAGCATACATCGCTGTTCCTTTTATATCATGTGGATACCCAACAATTGCACTTTCTACCACAAATTTATGTTCGTTAATCGCATTTTCTATTGGTGCAGTACCAAGATTATGTCCAGAAACAATTATTACATCATCAACTCGTCCTGTAATTCTGTAATTTCCATTTTCATCTCTATAAGCTCCATCACCAGTAAAATAATAGTTCTCATAAGCTGAAAAATATACTTTTTTATACCTTTCATGATTTCCATAAATCGTTCTTGCTATAGAAGGCCATGGAAATTTTATTGCTAATTTTCCTTCTGCTGGATTTTCGTGAATTTCTTTTCCTTTTTCATCAATTAAAACAGGTTGTACTCCAGGTAAAGGCAATGTTGCATATGTTGGTTTTTGTGAAGTAACTCCAGCCAAAGAACTAATCATCATTCCTCCTGTTTCTGTTTGCCACCAAGTATCTACAATCGGACATTTTCCTTTTCCAACGTTTTCATCATACCAATGCCAAGCCTCTTCATTAATTGGTTCTCCAACAGTTCCTAAAACTTTTAAAGAAGAAATATCATGATTATTAATAAAAGAAACAGGTTGCTTTGCAAGGGAACGAATTGCTGTAGGTGCTGTATAAAATTGATTTACTTTATATTTTTCCACAATTTGCCAAAATCTTCCATAATCTGGAAAAGATGGAATTCCTTCAAACATTACAGAAGTTGCTCCATTTGATAAAGGTCCGTACACAATATAAGAGTGTCCTGTAATCCAACCAATATCTGCTGTACACCAATAAATATCTTCTGGTTTATATTGAAAAACATTTCGGAATGTATAATTTGTATAAATCATATATCCAGCCGTTGTATGCACCATTCCTTTTGGTTTTCCTGTAGAACCAGATGTATAAAGAATAAATAACATATCTTCAGCATCCATTGATTCTGCAGGACAATCAGAAGAAATATTTTGCATTTCTTCATGCCACCAAACATCTCTTCCATTTTGCATTTTTGTTTCTTCAGAAGTTCGATTAAATACAATCATCGTATCAATTGTTTCACATTTATCTAAAGCGACATCACAAATTTCTTTTAATTCTATTTTCTTTGTACCTCTATAACTTCCGTCTGCTGTAATCAACATTTTACAACTTGCATCGTTAATTCTTGTAGCTAAAGCTTCCGAAGAGAATCCGGCAAAAACTATGGAATGAACAGCTCCAATTCTAGCACAAGCTAACATTGCAATTGCTAATTCTGGAAGCATTGGCATATAAATACAAACTTTATCTCCTTTTTTAATGTTATTTTTCTTTAAAACATTTGAAAATTTACAAACTTCTTCATGTAGTTCTTTGTAAGTAAGTGTTCGACTTTCTTCAAAAGGATTGTTTGGTTCCCAATAAAAAGCAATTTTATCTGCATTTTTTTCTAATTGTCTATCCAAACAGTTTTCTGAGATATTTAATTTCCCTCCTTGAAACCATTTTATTTCTGGCTTACGAAAATCCCATTCTAATACAGTATCCCATTTTTGATGCCAATAAAAATCTTCTGCAATTTCTGCCCAAAACACTTCAGGAGATTTTACACTTTTATTATAAACATCAACATATTGTTGTGCAGTTGTAATCGTATTCATATTTTAATTTGGTTTTTGCTAAAATTAAATAATATTTACTATTAATTTAAAAAAATAAATAGTGAATACGATAAAAATAAAATAGGTAAAAATGTTGTTTCTACACTTCCTCAGTACTTCTTGGATGAAATTTTGTTAATACATTTTTCAAGAATTTCTGATCTAAATGCATATAAATTTCTGTTGTAGTAATACTTTCATGTCCTAAAAGTTGTTGAATTGAACGCAAATCTGCTCCACCTTCTAAAAGATGTGTCGCAAATGAATGACGGAAAGTATGCGGACTAATTTTCTTCGTAACTCCAGCAGCTTTTGCAGCATCTTTAATGATTATAAAAATCATATTTCTCGTCAATTGTTTTCCTCTTCTATTTAAAAATAAAGTATCTGAAAAAGCATCATTGATTTTAATTTTTGAACGAGAATTTTTGATATACTCTAAAATCAAATGTTGTGTTCCTTCATTTATTGGAATAAAACGTTGCTTATCTCCTTTTCCAACAACTCGGATAAATCCTTCCTCAAAAAACAAATCAGATAAACGCAATGTAATCAATTCACTTACACGTAAACCACAACTATATAAAAGTTCAATTATCACTAAATTTCGTTCTCCTTGTGGATGTGATAAATCAATCGCTTGTATGATTGCATCGATTTCCTCAATTGAAAGTGTATCTGGTAATTTTCTTCCAATTTTCGGCGTATCTATGGTATCTGTTGGATTATTAGAGCGATATTCTTCATAAATTAAAAACTCAAAAAAACTTCGAAATGCAGAAAGCATTCTTGCTTGTGATCTTGGGTTGATAATTTCAGAAATTTCATGAATAAAAGTAGTAATGGTTTCAGCTTCTATATTTATTGGCGTTTTTTCAATTTCATTATCATTGATATAAGAAATCAGTTTTGATAAATCATTTTCATAACTTTCAATTGAGTTTTTTGATAAACCTCTTTCTAATTTTAAATATAATTTATATTCCAATAAAGCATTTTCCCATTTCATATTCTAGCTGTAAATTTGGTGTTAAATAAATTCTAATTTACAAAAAAACGATTTCTATTTCTATTAAAAAACAATTTAGTTCTTAAATTTTTAAATGAACTATATCTTTTAAAGAAGGATACTATTAATTATTCAGTATAATCACCAAATTGCAAAAGAAATAAAATATTTTCTTAACAAAATATAAATTATTAGCAATTAAAAACATACCTCATTTTTTAAAATAATTCTCTTATTTAAATTAAATTTCTTTTTCATTCCAAAATTTGTTCATTCATTGATATAATTTTTATGGTGACTAATTATTTTTTAATCTATTTTTAATTTTATTCAAACAGTTCTTTTACACTTTTTTCAATCATCGCTTTTTTTTAATTATAATTTTCCATTAGAAATATATTTTTATGCCAATTTTTTAAATTTTTCTTTAAAAAGCCTTCACTTTCAGACAATCAGACTGTTATTTTTTTGTTAAAATTAATTTTAATGAATTTAAATAAACTACTTCTAAATAATTTACAACCTCAATAAATACGCACTCTGACAATGTAATTTTGAATTAAAATTTTGTAGTAAAACGCCACAAAATAAAAGTTTTACATAAATCAATAATAGTAATACTATTGTTTTTGTTTTTTTTCTATTATATTTGCTCGGAAAAATAAATTTTTTTAGAATATGAGGAACATCTTTTCAACTTTTAAAAGCGATTTACCTGCAAGTATTGTAGTATTCTTCGTTGCCCTACCTTTGTGTTTAGGGATTGCTTTGGCTAGTGGTGCTCCACTTTTCTCTGGGTTAATCTCTGGAATTATTGGTGGTATTGTAGTTGGAGCTATAAGTGGTTCTAAAATTGGAGTTAGTGGTCCAGCAGCTGGACTTGCAGCTATTGTTCTTTCTGCAATTGTATCTTTAGGAAGTTTTGAAAACTTCTTGGTTGCAGTAGTTCTTGCTGGAGCAATTCAAATTTTATTTGCGATATTAAAAGCGGGTGTCATTGGATATTACTTCCCGTCTTCTGTGATAAAAGGAATGTTAACTGGTATTGGTATTATCATTATCAAAAAACAAATTCCTATCTTCTTTGGTTATAAAACTTATGGTGAATTTGCTTCTATTGGTGAAGGAATTCAAATGGGTTCTGTTATAATTGGTGTAGTTGGTCTTGCAATTTTACTTTTATGGAGTAGTGTTTTATCTAAAAAAGGTAAAATATTTACAGTTATTCAAGGACCAATTGTTGCTGTTGTGTTAGGTATTTTATTCTTTACTTTCACAGATGGTTCTTCTATTGGAATCGCAGCAAATCAATTAGTAGAAGTTCCAGTTCCAGATAGTTTTGATTCATTTATTGGACAATTTAGTTTCCCAAATTTTGCTGCAATTGGAAATTCAGAAATTTGGTTAGTTGCCTTTACAATGGCATTAGTGGCGAGTTTAGAAACACTTTTATGTGTAGAAGCTACGGATAAATTAGATCCTCATAAAAATGTAACACCAACAAATAGAGAGTTATTTGCGCAAGGAGCTGGAAATATGATTTCAGGATTAATTGGAGGTTTACCTATTACACAGGTAATCGTTCGTTCATCTGCAAACATCCAATCTGGAGGTAGAAGTAAAATGTCAGCTATCATGCACGGATTCTTCTTATTAATTTCTGTTGTAATTATTCCAACATTATTAAATAAAATTCCTCTTTCTGTATTAGCCGCAGTATTATTAATTGTAGGATATAAATTAGCAAAACCTGCTTTATTTGTTACCATGTATAAATTAGGTTGGAAACAATCTTTACCATTCGCTGTAACAGTTGGAGGTATCGTATTTGCTGATTTATTAATCGGAATTGGATTAGGATTAGCTGTTGGAGTTTTAGTTGTTCTTTTAAAATCTTACCAAAACTCACATTTTTTACATGAAGAAAATGTTAGTGATAACGTAATGAAAATGACTTTAGCAGAAGAAGTAACTTTCTTCAATAAAGGTGCAATTTTAAAAGAATTAGATAGAGTTCCTGAAAATTCTTCGTTAGAATTAGATGTTAGAAATACAGTTTATTTGGATCATGACATTATTGAAATTCTTGAAGATTTCGCACAAAAATCTATTCAAAAAAATATTCGTGTAAAAGTAATTTCAGGAGTTGGAGTTATTGACAATCCTAAGTGTTACACGGAAGTTTTTAAAGACACACTGAAAATGTTATAAGACAAGATTCGTTATATTATTTTTTTATGAAATGCTAAAGAGATCACATAAATTGTGATCTCTTTTTTTTATTTTAGCAAAAAAATAAAATGAATTGGAAAAAATTTGAAAAAGAACTTGAAAAAGCAATTCTTTCAGGAAAATACATTACGTTTTTAGTCGGAGCAGGTTTAAGTGTTGAAAGTGGAATTCCAACTTTTAGAGGAAAAGAAGGCTATTGGAAAATTGGTTCAGAAAACTACAAAGGACCAGAAATCGGAACTTTCCGAATGTTTAATTTAAATGCGATTGAAGTTTGGAAATGGTTTTTATTTCGTAAAACTATTTGTAGAAAAGCTGAACCGAATCGTGGACATTTAATTTTAAAAGAAATTGAAGATTTACTTGGTAATCAGTTTGCTTTGGTTTCGCAAAATGTAGATAGTTTACATAAAAAAGCAGGAAATTCAACAAAAAGAACTTATTTAGTTCATGGTGATTTAGATTATGCTCGTTGTGGAGATGAATGTTCTGACACACTTTATTCTTTTCCTAAAATGGAAGATAAAACACGTGAAAGTACTATTTCTTTAGATGAAGAAAAATTGTTAGAATGTCCAAAATGTGGAGAATATTTAAGACCTCATGTACTTTGGTTTGATGAAACTTATAATGAAAAATATTATAAATTTCACACAGTCACAGAAATTGCTGATAATTCTTCAATGTTATTTGTTATCGGAACTTCTGGATCTACTTTTATTCCTGGACATTTTATAAATAGAGTAAGTTATTTTAATCAACCTATAATTGACATAAATATTTCTGAAAGTGAATATTCTTATTTTTTAAACGATTATCCTAATGGATATGAAACCAGAGAAACCAGTACTGAAGCTTTAGAAAAAGTACTTTCAATTATTAAAAAAATTAAATATGAAAATTGAAAAATATCAAGTACAACAAAACATTTTACCAAAAAAAGGAAAATATATCATTGGAGAGTTTGATAAAGAATCTATCACTGTTTATCAAGCTTTCAATAAAAAAATTGCAAATTATGCTGTAGCCAATCAAAAGTTTGGAGGGAATCATTATTCCTTTTCGAGAATGACTTGGATTAAGCCTAATTTTATGTGGATGATGTATCGTTCTGGATGGGCTAACAAACCTAATCAAGAGCGAATACTAGCCTTGAAAGTGAAACGAAAAGGTTTTGAGGAAATTCTTTTACAAGCTGTAAAATCAAGTTATGATGAAAAAATATTTGGAACACAAGAAAATTGGAAAGAAAAATTATTAAATTCAACTGTTCGCTTACAATGGGATCCTGACCACTCACCTACTGGAGAGAAGTTAGAAAGAAAAGCAATTCAGCTAGGTTTAAAAGGAGAAATTTTAAAAAAATTCAATGAAGAATGGATTGTTTCAATTTATGATATTACAGAATTCGTTAAAAAAGAAAGTCTACAAAAACAAAATCCAAATGTTCCTATTGAGCGTGTTTTAAAATTTGAAAATGAAGAAGCAATTGCAAAACAAATTGGAATGGATATTTAATTAAAAAAATGGAAAAAGAAAATTTAATAATAAATCTAGATTTACCAGCAAATGAAAGATGGTTATTTCTAGAAAAATACAAACAAGAAATTGAAGATTTAATCGAATGTTATTTAGCTGATTTTACTGGAGCTGAATTTTTATTTGATGAAATTGATTCTTATAAAAAAACTATTATTTCTTCAGAGTATTTAGAAGAAATCTCTTCAATTGCAAGTTTTACAAAATTCACAGAAAATGAAATTTTAATTGCAAACTTATATTATGATATTTTAAAGTTTTATTTTGGTTGTACTGCTTTTGCTGTGGAAAATAATGATACAGTTTTTCATGCTAGAAATTTAGACTGGCATACAGAAAATGATTTATTAAGTAAACATTCTAGAGTTTTTGAGTTTCAAAAAAATGGAGAAACTATATTCAAATCTATTGGTTGGGTTGGATTTATTGGAGTTTTATCTGGAATTAAAGCTAACCGATTTTCTATAACATTAAATGCAGTTTTAAGTAAGGATTCTCCAGAAATTGCAAAACCAATTACATTTCTACTTCGAGATGTTCTTACAAATTGTAATTCTTTTTCTGAAGCGGAAGAATTATTGAGAAATACAACAATCATTTGTGATTGCTTATTACTTCTTTCAGGAACAAATTCAGAAGAAAAAATTGTAATTGAACGAACTCCAAAAAGAGCAGAAATTCGAAAACCTGAAGAAAATCACATTATTGTAACAAACGATTATAAAAAGTTAGAAAACACGAATTTATCGCATAATTTATTACAAGAAACTTCATGTGGAAGATATAACAAAACAAATGAATTATTAAATCAAAAATCTCCTGAAAATCTAGAAGATTGTATTTCTATATTGAAAAATCCTGATGTACAAATGGGAATTACAGTACAACAAATGGTTTTTAATAATAAAACTGGAGAAATTTTATTTGAGAAAGCATGATTTCTTTTCTTTTTGGGTATTATTTTTACAATGATTTAAGTTTAATTTTATGAAAAAAATATTAGAAACCAATCGATTATTTTTAAGAGAATTTGCCATTTCTGATGCAGAAAAAATGTTTCATTTAAATGAAGATTTAGAAGTTTTAAAATATACAGGTGATATTCCCTTTAAAGATTTAGAAGAAGCAGAAAATTACTTAAAAAATTATAAAATATTTAAAAAATGGATATGGGCGTTGGGCAGTAATTTTAAAAGAAAATAATGAATTTATCGGCTGGTGTGGTTTAAAATTAAATGAAGAAAATTATACAGATATTGGATTTAGATTTTTTAAAAAATATTGGAATAAAGGTTTTGCAACAGAAGCTGCCAAGGCAACTTTAAAATACGGTTTTGAAACTTTAAAATTAAAGGAAATTATAGGTAGAGTTGCAACAGAAAACCTTGCTTCCATTAAAGTTTTAGAAAAACTAGAAATGAGTTTTTGGAAGTATGATACTTGTGAAGGAATTGAAAATTCTAAGTATTTTAAATTGACAAAATATGACTTTGAGAAATATAAAATGCCTTAATATTTTATAGCTTCTATGAAATAACTTTTTTTAAAAATCTATACTTTCTTTTTTAAGGATATTTATAAAGTAAGAGAAATGTAATAAGAATCTTTTAATTTTATTTTCAATAGCACCTGAACGATCTAATATAAAACTTTGAGTGAATTTAGAGAACAAATATTATTAATATCATTTATATGTGTATTTCCATTTAAATCTATTTTTTTTAATTGCTTTATTTTTAAAAAATTGGTTAATATTTAACTTATATAAAATTGGTCGATTTTTATAAACCAATTATTAAGTTTACCTTTGTTTATATATTTATTATATTCCATAATAACATCTTATTATGCTAACGAATTAATTTAAAATTAATTCTTCAAACTTCTTAATTCAAAAAAATATTTACTTTTTAGTATTAAGCTTTTGAATTAAGGAGTTTTTTTATTCAATATTGAATAGATTTTAAAAACAAACATAAATTTATGATTGAAACAAAAATTTTCGACAATTCAAACAAACCAAGTAATACTCAAAAAGAAGAAATTATTGACTTTCTATTTAAAAACCTTGAGGAATATGGTGATCCTAAAAATGACATTCGAAAAGCAATAGATTATTCATTAAAAGAATTTGAATCTTTTGGAGGGTATACATTAATTTTAAGAAATGACGAAAATATTCTAGGTGCTGTTGTAATAAACAAAACTGGAATGGGAGGATATATTCCTGAAAATATTTTAGTTTATATCGCGACTCACCAAAACTATCGAGGACAAGGACTTGGTAAAAAAATAATGAATGAAGTAATTCAAAATACTAAAGGAGATATTGCTCTTCATGTGGAAGCATCAAACCCCGCAAGATTTTTATATGAAAAAGTTGGTTTTACCAACCCCTACCTTGAAATGAGGTTAAAAAAATAATTATGGCTGAATTAATTATTCAAACTCAGAAAATTAAAGATAATATTAAACTATTAGGTGATTTTTTTTCTGAGCGAAATATAGAATGGAGCTTGATAACAAAAGTATTTTCTGGGGATATAGAATTCTTAAAGAAAATTTTGACGGACGAAGTTATTGAAAAAGTAAATTCTATTGGTGATTCTAGGTTAACAAGTCTTAAAAATTTAAAAACTGTTAATCCAAAAATGAGAACGATTTATATTAAACCTCCAGCGAAGGTTTATGCGAATGAAATTGTTCAATATGCTGATATTTCATTAAATAGTTCTTTTGGAACAATTCAAGCTTTAAATGAAGCTGCAAAAAAATCGAATAAAATTCATCAAATTATCATAATGATAGAACTTGGTGAATTGAGAGAAGGTGTAAAGCGATCAGATATTATGGGCTTTTATGAAAAAGTCTTTGAATTATCTAACATTGAAGTTATTGGACTTGGTTCAAATTTGGGGTGTATGTATGGTGTAGAACCAAATTATGATAAACTTTTACAGCTTACTTTATACAAAGAACTTATATCCGCTAAATTTGAAAAAGAATTAAAATATATTTCTGGTGGTACTTCTATAACACTTCCACTACTAGAAAAAAATGGAATTCCAAAAGATATTAATCATTTCAGAATTGGAGAAGCTGCTTTTTTTGGAATAAGTCCATTAAATAACGAACAATTTAGAAATTTATCTACAGATTGTTTTGAATTTAGAGCAAATATCATAGAACTTGAAGAGAAAAAAATGGTTCCAGATGGAATTATTAGTGATGCAAATATTGGACATACAGCTAATATCAATAAAAAAAATATTGGTGAAACTACTGTAAAAGCTATTTTAGATTTTGGTCATTTAGATGTTGATAAAGAAAATGTTGAAGCACTTGATTCTAACATTAAATTTGTTGGTGTTACTTCTGATATGCTAGTGGTAGATTTAGGTTCTAATAGAACTAAAAAAGGTGAGAAAAAATATTCTATTGGCGATCAAATAATTTTTAAACCAAACTATATGGCAGTTGCTAGATTATTAAATTCAAAGTTTATAGATAAAATCTTTAAATAAATATTTTTAAATAACTTCTTGTATCAATATAAATACTTCTCACAATTTTTAATTGCTTTATTTAGTGAGATAAACGCATTTTCTTATTAATACAAGGAGTTTTTTATAAATAAAAGAGATTTATTTATAAAAAAGTATTATTTTAACATACAATATTTATGAGTCCTCTTTCCAGAAGAAAATCTGTTATCACTTTGAAATCTTTTTTGGTTAGTTGGTTCAATTTAGTTTTCTTAATACAGTAGTTTATTGCCATGATTATTGTATTAAGATTTTTTAAAAATTCACTCTTCAAAATGTTATTTATTATTTCATCAAACTTAGTCTTTACACAAACATTAATATAGATGGATAAAAATTTCACATTCTAAAATAAATTGAAATCACAATTAAGAGACTACTTGCAACTATAAAAACTTTAGATAATTATTTAAGAAATATTGGAGCTTATCTTCCAGAAGATTATTCTAAAGATTTTACGATTTATTTTTAATAACAAAAAGCTCCAATTAACATTGGAGCTTTTATATTTTTATTTCTTAAAAAACTATTTTCACATTATCAGGAATTTTTCCATCTATTTTTTTGATTGGATTTCCTATTAGATAAATTGTACAATTTCCTTTTATCTTTTCTAGCCAATTTATATCTATATGTTTTATATTATTTCTAGTTAAAATAAGCTTTTCAAGTCCTAACATTTCATCTGAAACTTCATTTATTGAATTATCTATAAGAAATAATGTTTTTAAATTATCAAAAGGAATATCTTTAAAATCTTTTATTTGATTTCCTCCAATATTTAAAAACTCTAACTTTTTCAAGTTTTTAATCTCACTAAAATCATTAGTATTAAAACCTATTAAATATAATTTTTTAAGATTTTTTAAATTCTTTAAACCTTCTACTTTAGAAAATTTGTTTTCAGATAAATTCAAATATTCTAAATCTACTAAAGAATCTAAGCCTTCTACTTTTGATAATTTATTTTTTGATAAATCTAAATATTCCAATTTATTCAATTCTTCTAAACCTTCTATCTTAGATATTTCATTTTCTTGTAATTCTAAAGTTTTTAATTTCTTTAATTGGTTTAATCCTTCAATTTTTGAAATTTTATTATCATTCAAAATTAAAGTTTCTAAATTTTCTAAAGATTCTAAGCCTTCAATCTTAGTTAGATTATTACTCTCTATTCTCAGTATTTTTAAATTCTTTAATTTTTCTAAACCTTCTATCTTAGATATTTCATTACTAGTCAAATTTAATATTTCGAGATTTTCAAAATTCTCTAAATTTTCTATTTTCAGAATATCATTAGAACTTAAATTTAATTCCTTCAGATTTCGGAGATTTCTAAAACCATTTATTTTTTCAATAGAACAGTCTGATAAAATAAGTTTTTCAAGATTTGGAAATTTATCAAAGTTTCTAATTTTGGATTTTTCATAATATGGAGTTCCATCCAAATTTAAGTAATGTAAGTTTTCCATAATATTTACATCTTCAAAACTTTCTATATCACAACAACTCAATATTAAAGTTTTTAACTTTTTTAAAGATTCTAAACCTTTAAAAGTTGAAAGTTCATAATTAAAACTTAGATTTAAATATTCTAAGTTTTTTAATTTCTTAATGTATTCAAAATCATTTTTATCATCAATCTCTAAACCACATAATTTTAATTCTTTTAATTGAATTAATTTTTCTAAATCCTTTATTTTTAAATCTAATTCATCCCAATTATGAATAAATAATTTTTTAAGCTGTTTAAAATCTCCTATTGATTTCAAGCTTTTTATTTCACAATCTATTAAGGATAAAAATTCAAGAGAATTTAATACCTGAGCAATTAATTCAAAATCTTTAATAGTAATTTCTCTTAATTCTAATGCTATTATATTTCCTTTTACATCTGTATCAAATGTATTTTTAAATGGATGAAATGTTTTAGATTTTATAATTTTTGTATTAAATTCTTCTTCTATTCTCTTTATGACATTCTCCATCATTTACATTGATTAGGCAATTTATCAAATCTATTATAAAAATCATCTCCATGAACATGAACACTTGGATTAATTTTTTCAATTAATCTTTGTAAGTATCTAAAACAATCAATTCCTGCATCCATATCCCAAACTTTTTGATTAAACTGTCCACTTTCTACTATAGATTTTATAGCATTTTCAATCATTTTCTTCTTGTTTTTACCTTTTTTATTAACTCTAATTACTCTTTTATTTTCATCTGCTATCTCATCTAAGTTAACCATTGTATTCTCCTTTGTTACAATTTTAGTTCCTAAATCATCACCTGATAAATGAGTAAACATTGATTTTCCTTTAGAATTCGTAAAATATGCATAATAATGTACACCTGTTTGAGAATTTTCAGTAAACACTCTAACAATTGTTAATGTTTCAAATAACCCCAAAGGATCTAAATAAGCCCCAACATCCGAAACATAAGAATACATATTCGGCATTCCTCCAGCAAGCCCAATCGGATCCTGAGAAATAAACGTTCCTATATCTGTACAATAATAGCGAAAACGATTGTAATACAAGCCTGTTTCATGATCATGATATTGTCCTTGATATCGAAATGGAATAAAAGAACGTTTCCCTTCAATACTTCGAACTTTTCCATAAATATCCAATTCACATGACCATACTTTTTGACCGTTTTTATCGTAAGCAGCAGTCGGTGTTCCTAAGTAATCTGTGATAATCGAATAACTTTGCTCATTTTGAAGCTTCGCAATCGGTACAAATGTTCCTTCCTCAAAAACCCAAGTAATCAAATCTTTTGGAATCTCTTGTTGTAATTCTCCATTTTCATTAATACTCCTTGTAGTTTCCTCTGTTTTACAAGTCCATTGATGAATCGGAACATCTCCATTCCAAACAAAATATGTAGTTTCTTCTCCAAAAGTTTTGGTCAATCTTCTTCCTAAAGCATCGTATGTAAAACTAACTTTTGCTCCATCAGGACGAACAACTTCTCCAAGCATTCCTTTCTGATTCCAATGATATTTCCATTTCTCAAATAGATTCGATTTCTCTATTAAATTCCCTATCGCATCATATTTATACTTGAATTTCTCATCTTTTAAAAGCTGCCCTGCTTCTCCATATTTTCGATCTTTCTTTTCTGGAGTTTTAAACAAATTACCAACTTCATCTGGTAGCTTATAAATTTGTTTAAATCTATCATAAGTTCCATAAGCCAAATTCCCAAATGCATCATGATGAAATAAAACTTCTTTGTTTTGCAATTCATCAATTATCGCTGTCAATCGATTATTGACATCCCAGTGATACGATTTTTTGATAGACATTTTCTCATGAACACTCACACTATGTCTTTTCGGACGTCCTGAACTATCATACAACCACTGTGAGCGTAATCCTCCTGGTAGAGTTCTCTCTAATTCTAATCCTAATTCATTTCTTAAATATCCAACCTCCCATTTGCTTTCTTGCTGAGTAGCACTTGTATGAACAATATCTCCTTGTTTGTCACGCGTAACTTCAATATTTGCTCCCAAACTCGAAGTAATATTTGTTCGCTGACCTTGCCTGTCATAGGTACTTTCAATACAAATATCATTTTGATATTCCTTTAAAACGCGACCTAATGCATCTCGCTCCAAACGAACATTTCCATGAATATTTGCCGCTTCTATAAGTAATCCATTTTTGTCATAAGTGAATAATTCCTCACTCTTATCATCATGAATTATCTTGCTGATATTTCCTAAAGTATCATAACTATAATTTGTAATTTTATGATCAGGAGTAATCACTTTTTCCACATTTCCTCCTGCATTTCGGCGATATTCTCGTTTTAATCCATCATATCCACTTTCTTCAATCAAATTCCCTAATTCATCTCTTTTAAAGTGATAAATGTTTTTATGTTCATTTGTAATCGAAAGTAATTGATCATTTTTATCATATAAAAATTGAATCTCTGTATTATTTTCCGAGCGACTAAGCATTCTTCCTGTTGGACTATAAGAAAATGCAACATCATGATATTTATCTTTTGCTTTGACAATATTATCCATCGCATCATATTCAAAATCTACATGATTTCCATCCTCAGTGTCTACAGTTTTTACACGTCCTAAATCATCATACTGAAAAAAGGATTTTATCTTACTACCTGCAACCTGCTCTACTTGTCCATTTTTATTGTATTTCCATGCAACTTCTCGACCATTTTCCATCGTCATTTTCTCCACACGACCTCTTTTATCATAAGATAAATCAATCTCTGAGCCGTTGGATTCCACAATTTTAATCAATAAATCATCCTTATATTTAAAATTACTTACATCTCCATCTGGTCCAATTTTAGAAGTCAATAAGCCTCTCTCATCATATTCCCAAATCCAAACTGCATCATTCGGATTTTTAGCCATTGTCAAACGATTATTCTCATAAATAAACTGACTTGTTGCCCCATTTGGCAAGCGAATCGAAGTTTGATTTCCATAGTCGTCATACCCATAATAAGTATGTAATCCCATCTTATCGGTATAACGAATAATTTCATTATCAATGTTAAATTCCCACGATTCTGAATTCCCTAAAGCATCTGTCGTTTGAATAATCTGACCACCTGAAATTGTATGCACAGTTTTCGCGCCTAAAGCATCCGTTACAATCGTTTTTCCTTTTGCAAAAGTGAATTTTTCGTTTAAAATTTTTGTATCATATCCTCGCTCAATACATTTTGGATCTTCTGATTTTTCTTCATATTTCCAAAATTGTTTTGCGCCATTGGCATTTATTTTTTCAATTAATAAAGCACCATCATATCCGTATTGCGTTTCTTGCCCGATAGAATCAATTGCTTTTAAAAGCTTTTTGTCTTCTGAATATTTATAGCGAACAAGATCTTTTTCTTTATTGTAATAATGATTAAAAGTAAATACAGATTTTAGCAATCCGTTGGCATAATAAGTCACAAAAAATTCTCGCTGCGTACTATCGATTATCTTTTCTAATTTCCCTTCTCGATTATAAGAAAAAACAATTTCAAAACGCAAACGTGAGATTTTACTTAGCAAAAATCGACGTCTAGTTGTTGAAGAAAATAAACTTACTTTTTCCTTGTAGTGATAAGTTAAATTCGCATTGTAATCTTCTATTTCAATACCATCTTTAGTATGGCGATAAATAATTTTATCTTCATTTAAAACAGCCTCGTCACCAAGACTCAAATAAGGCATTTCTAGAATATTTCCATTATCATTTTGCCAGAAAAAACTATCTAATGCTTCATCTATCTCCACATATTGATCGTAATTAAAATGCCAATGTTTGTGGTAAGTGTCTTCCCTCTCTACAAAGGAAAATATATTTCGCGTCCAACGAAAAGGAATTGGGCCATCGTAAAAAATATCTTCTTCATGCAATACAAATTCTCCAGTTACTAAATTAATCATATAAGCAATCTTTTAACTATATTAATATAAATTATTAAAATTTAATAGCTAATATAATTATTCAATTTACTTTTGTAAAATATTTTAAGATATTTATTGTAAATAAAAGTTTTTCTTTCTGAAGATTATTCTAAAGTTTTTACAATTGATTTTTAAAATATCATATTGCTTTATAAAGAAAATCATATTAGTTATTATTATAATTCTAACATAATTTTCAATTGTTTAACTCTCATTTAAATTATTCACAGATATTTATTTTATAAAAGTTTTATTATCATTTTTTACTATTGTATCAACGTAATTTGAAATATCTATTTCTTTTAACTTATCTTTAGTGAGTTTATAAAATTTTGTATCACTTCTTAAATGAATTATATATTTATAATTTTTAAATTTAAATTCATCAGGAACTTCTTTTTTAGCTTTATTATGATTTAATATAAATTTACTATAATCTTTTGCATCTAATAAAACTATAGGATATTTTTCCATATAAAAAAATCTTGTATTTCTCACTTGTGAAAACACTGTAGAAGTATCAGTTTTTGTTTGATATTCAATTATGCTAAATAAATCCAAATGTGGAGTTAATTTAAAGGCTATAATTGTATCTAAATTTATTCTATCAATATAAATTTGATAAATCGATTTTGACACTTTATATGGAAAATCTTTTTTAATTGGATTTTCATTTATATATTCTATAAGTTTTAATTTAATATTTTCATTTAAAATTATATTATCCGATTTTTTCTTACAATTAAAAAATATCATTAATAAAAGTAGAAATGCAATTTTTTTCATGATTTAAAATGTTTTCTTTTTTCCGAATTGTTCTATACCTCTTATTTTTATTCTAATTCAATTTTATAAAAAACTAAAATCAATTATTTCACAACTCTTTTCATAACTTTATTTATAAGGTATTCATAGCATTAGAATCACAAATCTAAAATATTCACTTTATAAAAACAATAAAACAGACATCAACTTTTTGTTTATGGAAAATTTTTTATAAACACTCAATAATCTAAATTTCACATTGTCTTTTATTAAAATACCTTCTCAAGATATAATTTCTTAAGATACTTAATACTGTTAGGTAGATTGTTAATAAAGTATTTTTCCCTATATGATTTTCAATTCCCAAAAAAGGAAATATAAGATTTAGTGAAATTATTGTAATTAAAAATCCTACAGATACATTTACTAAACTTTCTATTAATGATTGTTTTTTAGTCTGCATAGTCAAGTAGATTAATTTCGGAAGTAAGATTTGTATTTTCAATCTGAATTATTCTATATCCAGAAATTGTTTTATCTATTTCAATTTTATTCAAATCTTTTTTTATTTGAAAAGCAACCGCAGGTGTGATAAATTGTTTTAAGTTTTTATGAAATGAAGTATTTTCTAGATGATAATGACCGCAATAAATGATGATTTCATTTTTCACATCTGTTAAAATCTCAATAAGTCTATCACGATTTATTAATTTTCCTATTTCATCTACTTTTAAATCTAATTTGATAATTGGGTGATGAATAAAAATAATAATTGGTTTGTCTGATTTAAGTTCTTCTTTCAACCAAATAAGTTGTTTTTCATCAATAGCTCCAGAAGAAGAATCTAAATAAATAAATTTAAAACTTCTATGATTTTGACTCCTATATATTTTTTTCGAATGATAATTTAATCCTTTTTTATAGTATTTAGAAATTTCTAAAAATTTATCATGATTCCCTAAAGTAATAGAAAAATCAATATTTTTCATCTCGTTAAAAAAGTAAGAAATTCCTTCTCCTTCCCCAATATCTCCAGTACAAACAATTTGTTTAATATTATTCTTTTTGATATCATTTAAAATATAATCCAACCTTTTTCTTACTGTTATTTTATCTTTAAATGGAAAATCTTCATCAAGATGTAAATCTGTAATATGCGCTATTTTTGTAATCATTTTTATAATTTATATGACCAAAAATAGTTCGATTTAAAAATCTTGTTTTGTAAAATCTTGCTGATTTTAAAATAACTTTCGAAATTCACTTGGCGAGTATCCAATATATCTTTTAAATGAATTTGAAAAATATGCTGTATTATCAAAACCACAATTTACAGCAACTTCAAAAATAGTTTCTTTTGTAGATTTTAGTCTATTTTTCGCATGCTCTAAACGAATTGTTGTTAAGTAATCAAGAGGAGTATTTTTATTAATTTCTCTAAATAATCTATGTAAATAATATTTACTAATTCCAATATCTCTACTAATTATATCAAGAGTTATTTTTTCTCTAAAGTTGTCATTTAAATACTCTTTTGCATCCATGATTAATTTATATAATTCTCTCTTAGTATCGTGTTTTACTATTTTTAAATTAGCAAAATTAGTGTCAATAGAAATTTGTTCTTGGACTATTAATTCAGAGATTTTAATAAATAAATCATCTATTTGTTCCATCAAAAATATTTGATTGTTTTCATATAAATATGCAATCTCTTTAAGCAAGATATTAATATTTTGATTTGAACTTTTTTGAAGTATCTCAAGAAATTTAATTGAATTATTCTCTTTAGAATTAAAATGAAATATTTCATTAATTAACTTAGAAGATAGAAATAAAGATATTCCTTTAGTTCCTTTTTTTGCTTCCGTCGTAATTAAATTATCATCATTTAAAATTAAATATTGATTTTTTTTGACTTCTATATCGCAATGATTCCAATTATAACTTTTTAATCCATCAATAACATATTTTATTGTATAAGTTGATTGATATGAAATTGATATATCTTCAGAATGATTAGAATATAATAGTTTATTTTCTAGTTGATTTGAAAATTTAGGAAAAGATGTTATTTCTTCTAATTGAATCATCTTAAAAATGTTTTAGCATGGATTATTAAGATTCACATTTTATAAATGAGAAATTAAACTTCAAATTTAAAACATTCTTTTTATATGAGATAAATCAACATTCCATCAATATTCATTTTTGGACAAAACTGAACAAATTTAGACAAACACAGCCAAAAGTGGACAAAAGTGGACTTTTAGTATTATCCTAGTATCTCTTCATTGGTTGTTTTTGGAAAAAATATAAATTATTAACAGATTATAATCTATGACTTTAGCTAATTGTTCAAAAAACTTACACCCATAATATTTTCTATTTAACATTTTCATATATTCGGTTATTATAACCTACTAAACAAAATTCTAATGAAAAGAACAATTATAACAATCTATGGAAGAGCTAATGAAGGAAAGTCTGAAACAATAAAAAAAGTTTTTAAAAATTTATTTATAGAATTTCCTCAGGCTAAACTAATAAAAGAAAAATTTAAAGATTCTAACGATATTTATAAAGTAATAAAAATTGATAATATTGTAATTGGTTTTGAAAGTGAGGGTGATCCTAAAAGTAGAGGATTAAAAACACTTAGTGAATTAGCAAATGAAAAAATACAAAATGAAAAAAAAGGTTGTGATATAATTATCTGTGCTTCTAGATCAAAAGGAGAAACTGTTCATAATGTATTAAATGTAGCTAAAGAACATGAATATAATGTAATTTGGATAAGTAGTTTCTTTAGCAGACAATTAAATACAGAATTTTTGAATAAAAGAGCTAGTGAAAATATTATTGAAATAATTAAAGGTTTGATTTTAGATAAGCTTTAAAATTCAATCATTTCGGATTCCCGTAATTTTTTATAAAATTAATTATTTTCTTTTGCTAATTAATAATCTTTCATTTTATATAGAATGAAAATTATTATTAATTTTAATTTAAACTATTATAATCGATTTTAAGAGATATAAATAGTTTTTTTGATTTTTATATTTTAGAATCTCAATTATTTTGTAGTCAAAAATTCAATATTAATTACACATAATATTGAAGAAAAACAAAGAATAAATCCCCAAATTAATAAAATATAAGCTCGTATCTGTATTATTTATTTTAAAAAAACTTCATAAAAGATGGAATTACCTAAATATCATGAAACTTTTATCCCTGTATTAAATATTTTAAATAAAGAAAAATCTTTAAAAAGTAGCGAACTAGCATTTAAAGTTCGTGATAAATATTATTCTAATCTTTCTGAAGAATTACTAGAACAAAAAACAAGTTCTGGAGCAAATGTATTATTAGATAGAATTTTATGGGGAAAATCATATTTAAAAATGGGAAAGTTTGTTTCTTATCCAAAACGTGGAATTGTACAAATAACCGAAAAAGGTAAAAAAAGACTAAAAATACAAAGCTTATCACTTAAGGAATTACAAAATGATATTGATTTTATAAATTATCGAAATTCTATTAAAAAAGAGAATCTAAAAATTGATTTAGAAAAGATAAAAGATGATGCTTCTCCACAAGATTTGATAGATTCTGGTTTTAAATCAATCGAACAAGAAGTAAAAACAAATTTATTAGACAAATTGAAAGAAATTAATCCCTATTATTTTGAAAAAGTAATTTTAATATTATTAAAAAATATGGGATATGGTGACTTTATAGAAACTAAAAAATCTAATGATGGTGGAATAGATGGAATTATAAATGAAGACAAATTAGGTTTAGAAAAAATCTATACTCAGGCAAAAAGATATGATGAGGCAAAAGTTAGAGAGAAAGATATTAGAAATTTTATAGGAGCTATGAGTGGAGATACAAGAAAAGGAGTTTTTATAACTACTTCTACTTTTGATGATTCTGCTATTAAAAAAGCTCGTGAGGCACATCATACTATTATATTAATTGATGGTTCTAAACTCGTTGATTTAATGCATCAATATAATGTAGGAATTCAGGTTAAAACTACATATGAAGTTAAAGAACTTGATAATGATTTTTTCGAAGAAGAATAAATCTTTTAATAAAAAAAGCCTATTATGTTCGAAGTACATTTTGATAATATTAAAGAAAAAAACTTAGACTCCACTTTTCCATTTATTATAGATTTATTTTTAATTAATAAAGTTTTCTTTCTCTTCTTCTTTTTCTAAATTTATATTATTAAAAATCAACAACATGAAAGAAAAGAATTCAAAAAAACCAGTTTATAATGAAATCGCTTCTTCTTATGCAGAATCGAAAAAGTTATTATACAGAAAAATGATTGAAGAATATAATTTATTCAAAATCGCAGGAGATATTTCTGGAATGGAAATTTTGGATTTGGCTTGTGGAGATGGTTATTACTCTAGAAAATTAATGGAACATGGAGCAAAAGCTGTTTTAGGAATTGATGTTTCAGATGAAATGATTAAACTTGCCGAGCAACATGAAGAAGAAAATCCTCAAGGTTGTTGTTATATGGTTCATGATGTTTTGTCTTTGGAAAAAGTGAAAGAATTTGATATGGTAAATGCAGTTTATCTTTTAAACTATGCAAAATCAAAAGAAGAACTTCAAGAAATGTTACATTCAATTTCTTCTAATTTAAAGTCTAAAGGAACAATTTTTGGTTATAATTTTAATCCTTTTTATCGCTTTACATATTTTGAAGAAACCAAAAAATATGGATTCACAGTAAACCAATATGAAAGTCGAAAAGAAGGTGATCCAATTTACCAAACTCTCTATAATGAAGATGGAACGGAATGTGGTTTTGATACAAGATATTTGAACCCATCAACGTATGATGAATGCTTTAAAAAAGCTGGTTTTAAGAATTTTAATTGGCAATTGACAACCATGGAAGATTCTCAATTTAGAAATCCATTTTGGAAAGAATTTCTTAGTGATCCTCCAATTATTGGTTTTTCAGCAATAAAAAAATAGTGATGACATTACAAGAAAGTTTAGCAAAACTAAAAGCAAAAATAGAAAGTGGGCTTCCAGATGAATATATAAAAATCATGCATCAGACTACAAAAGGTTTAAAAGATTCTGGAATTGAAAATTCAATTTTAAAAGTTGGTGATTTTTCTCCTGAATTTACTTTACCAAATCAAAATAATGAAAAAATTTCTCTTTCTGATTTATTGAAAAAAGGTCCTGTAATTATTACATTTTATCGAGGAACTTGGTGCCCATATTGTAATACAGATTTAAATTATTTAAAAAGATATAAACCAGAATTTGATGCTTTAAATGCACATTTAATTTCTATTTCACCTCAAATAATTAAGTATAATAAACAAATTGTAGAAAGACATAAATTAAACTTTGATGTTTTGAGTGATTTAGGAAATGTTGTTGCAAATAAATTTGGTTTGACATGGCAAATGAAAGATCCTTTAAAATCTCTTTATACTAAAACGTTTGACATTCAAATTCCAAAATATAATGGAGATGATTCTTGGACTTTACCAATTCCTGCAAGATTCATCATTGGAACGGATAAAATTATAAAATATGTTGAATATTCTATTGATTATACAAATCGCCCAAATCCAGATGTATTAGTTCCAACTTTAAAAAAATTATAATTGAAAAACATTACAGAACATCTATAAATCTGTAATGTTTTTTTATTTTCTTGATTTATCTTTTTAGATAATTTATTTTTGAAAAAACTAGCTTTTAGTTTTAAAAAATAATTGAAAAAAAAGGAACTATGACACATCAAGAAATTATTAAAAAAATTGAATGGAAAGATTTAAAAAAGCTAAATACAAAAGAATTATTAATTGAAAATAATATTACAATTCCATGGTTTTTATTTTCTATGTTTTTAGCTTTTTATGAACATTATTTATTAGCAATCCCATTTTCTGCATATTTTTTTCTGACAAGCTTAAGGCAAGTTCATAATGGTTTACATAATTCTTTAGGAACAAGTAAATTCTTAACTTGGTTTACTTTATTTAGCAATAGTATTTTGATAATAACTTCTAATCATGCTTTTAAATTTAATCATTTACGTCATCATAAATATTGCTTATCTGAAGAAGATCAAGAAGGAAAATCTGCGCACATGACTTGGTATCAAGCTATTTTTTATGGTCCAATTCACTTGATAAAAATTCACACAATCACATGGAAATTGGCAAATAAAAAATATAAGAAAAATATGCTTTTAGAATTATTTGCAATTGGATTGTTTATTTTCTCTGCTTTTTATTTTCAACTTATTTGGTTGCAATATCATATTTTGATGATGGTTTTAGGAGAATTTTTAATGTCATTTTTTGCTGTTTGGTTAGTGCATCATGATACTTCCGAAAAACCTGAATTTGCAAGAACACAAAGAAATTGACTCAAAAATAAATTAACTTTTGGAATGCTTTTCCATTTAGAACATCATTTATTCCCTGCTGTTCCAACAATTAAATTACCTGAATTAGCTAAAAGAATTGATAAAAGTTTACCTGAAATAATTAAAAATAAAACGTTTTAAATAAAAATTATTTAATACATTCAGCAAAAATCTATTAACATGAAATTGTATTATAAAATCTCTTTTATTTTTGTCTTTTTACTCTTTAGCTGTAATCAAAATAAATCTAAAAACAATGCTGAAAATCAAGAAATATCTACAAATAAAAACAATGAAAATAAAAGTATCAAAACGGAACCTTATTCTAAATATTTATATGTAAGTGCTAAATCTGGACTTAACTATAGAAATGTTCCAAAAGGAAAAGTTTTAGGAAAATTTCCTTTAAATCAACTTTTAAAAATTGTCTCACGTACAAATATCACTGAAGAAATTAAAGATGAAAATGAAATCATCAAAGGAGAATGGCTTGGCGTTGAATATGAAAAGGATACTGTTTATGTTTTTAATGGATTTTTATCACCTTATATCACTCCTTCTGATATAGATATTTTTCTTATTTCATCAATGAATACAACAGGAGATGAATATATTTCTACGATAAATGTTTCAGAAGTTGTAAATCTTGATTCTAAACATCCTATTTTAAAAAGTAGAGATTTATCGAAGAAGTATATTCGTTTAAATTCCAGTCAAAAAAAATCATTTTATAAAAGTATTCCTTTTTCAGAAAAAGATACAATTTATGTTTATGACTATTCTCATGAAAACATCCTAAAATCTCCAGTAAGCGAATTAGATATTGTAGCAACTTTAAGTGGTTATATAGATAATAATCCTCCTTATGATGCTTATGATTATTATTATAGTTTTGATGTAGATGCATATCCTTTTCAAGAGCATAGTTATGTTTTTATTGGTAAAGAAAACCCATTTCAAACAAATCAATTAGAAGAAATTATTTGGAAAAAAATACCAAAAACTGAATTTCCAAAAGAATTTTCATTAGATCTTATAAAATCAAAGAAAATTAAACAATGGTTTGAAGGAGCAACTCCTGGAGATTCATATAAATTCAATTATAAACATTTTGAATATTATATTCAAATCCTAAAAAAAGAAAGCTATTTAGAACAAAGATATTTCATTATTAAAGATACTATCTCCAATAAATTTATTTTTGAAACAGTACAATATAATTCAGAAGGTTCAGAATTAAATTCACTTATAACAGAAGATTCAAAATATAGCGGATCTCAATTAACAGGAACTTTGTTTAAAAACAAACCACCTGTGATTTTCGGATTTTATACGGAAAGTTTTGGTTGTACAGGATTCACATTTTTAGATAAATTAGAACCTCCAATTACTATTAGATGTGATAATAGACATTAAAAAAAGCACAATTAAGTGCTTTTTCTTTTTATTTTTTGTTTAAAATATTTTCATAGATAGAATAATTTTCTTCATCATAACAAACGAAAATTACTTTCTTAACAATTGTAATTTTACTATTTTTTATTGTTTTTATAGCAATTTCGGCAGCTAACTGTTTTGGAAAACGATAAATTCCTGTGCTTATATTTGGAAAAGCTAAAGTTTCTAACTGATTTTCTTCCGCTAATTTTAAAGAATTTATATAACAATTTTCTAATTTTTGTATTTCATCGGATTTTCCATTATTCCATCTTGGTCCAACAGTATGAACCACTTTTTTAGTCTTTAATTTTCCTGCATTTGTTATCACAGCTTCACCAACTTTGCAACCTCCTTGACGATTTCGGATTTTGACACATTCTTCTAAAATTTCTTTTCCTCCTATTCTATGAATTGCTCCATCAACTCCTCCTCCACCTAAAAGTGAAGTATTTGCTGCATTTATAATTCCATCAACTTCCTGTTTGGTAATGTCTCCTTTAATTAATTCTATTTTCATTTTAAAATTTTATTTGAACTATAATTTATAGAATCATTATTTATAAAAATTTATTGTCTTTTAATACATTAAATAATATTTCAAATAACCGAAAAACTCTCGAAACAACGAATATATATCTCTTATTTCAAAATATTTTGCATGACTTCCTTTTATATTTTTAAAACCGAATTGTTTAAAAGCTAATTTGCTTCTTTTCACATGAAAAAATTGAGAAACTACCATAATTTCTTGGTCCAAATTATTATTTAAACTAAAATTTTTTGCTGTTAGTCTTGTTGTATTTCCATGATTATCTACAATAATTTTATCAGAATGAATTCCTTTTTTAACCAGATAATTTTTCATTACAGTCCCTTCATAATGTCCTTCTTTTCCAAAACCACCGCTAACAACAATAGTATTTGTTTTATATTTTTGAAACAAAGAAAAAGCTTCATCTAATCTAGATTTTAATCGATTTGAAACTTCTCCATTTTCATGTACAGTAGTACCTAAAACAACAATAGTTGCATTTTCTGAAATCAGTTCATCAGAAAGTCCATCTACAACAATACTTATTTCTAAGGCAATAAATACAATAATTCCAGATACTAAAGCAATTTTAAATGCTTTTTTCATTTTTAAATCTTTTAATGCAAAATAACAGATTTTAATTTTTTTTAAAACACTATTTTCTCTTTTTTAAATTATTTTTCAAAATAATATTTTACATGAAAAATAATTTTATACCTTTGTCAAAGAAAGATTTTAGAAATGGCAAAAATAGACGACGAAGTAAAAACAAAATTTATGAATGATAAACATCGTTTTATCACTAATTTGATATTTACGTCTAATTGGTTTCAAAAACAATTTGAAGAATTTTTAAAACCTTTTCATCTTTCATCTCAGCAATTTAATATTCTTCGAATTTTAAGAGGAAATGGAGATTGGGTAACGATGAATGATATAAAAAGTTTAATGATTGATAAATTTCCAAATACTACTCGACTTTCGGATAAATTATTGGAAAAAGAATTGATCGAACGCAGAAGAAGTGATTCTGATAGAAGAATTGTGTATTTAAAAATCACAGAAAAAGGTATGAATTTACTGACTGAAATTGATGAAGCTGACAATCAAGAACATTTAAATATTATCGAAAAAATCACTGAAGAAGAAGCTAAAATGTTTAGTGATGTTTTAGATAAATTAAGAGAATAAAAAATTTTACTCTAATATTTTTCATGTAAAATATTTTCATGTGTAATAAATAAAAATTTAAAACTAGAATTATGAATATTATTGAATCTTTAAAATGGAGAGCTGCTGTTAGAAATTTTAATTCAGCAAAAAAAGTAAGTCAAAAAGATGTGGAAACACTTGTAGAAGCAGGAAATTTGACTGCAACTTCTATGGGTTTACAGCCTTTTAAAATTATTGTTTTAAACAATGAAGAAATACAACAAAAATTGGTTCCATTTTCATATAACCAAAAACAAGTTGCGGATGCTTCTCATATTTTAATTTTTGCAATTGAAACAGAAATCAACCAACAAACAATTGAAAATTATTTTCAACGTACCATAGAAATACGAAATGTGGAGGCAAAAGATTTTGAAAATCATAAAAATTCAATGAGTAATTATCTTTCTATGATGGATGAAGAAAGAAAAAGAAGTTGGGCAACAAATCAAACATATATTGCTCTTGGAACTGTAATGGCGGCGGCGGCTGATTTAAAAATTGATTCTTGTGCAATGGAAGGATTTGAGCCAGAAAAATACCAAGAAATTTTGAATTTAAAATCAGAAAACTTGCTTCCTGTAGTAATTCTTCCAATTGGATATCGATCAGAAGAAGAAAAAATGGCGGAGCTTCCAAAAGTTCGAAAAGCATTAGAAAATTTTGTAATTACTAAAAATTAAGATATCATGGAAAAACGAAACTTACTTATTTATCGAATTGTAACTGGCCTATTTTCTCTTTTAGTTTTAATAGGTGTTAGTCAATATTTTTTCAATCATGAAATGGTAAAAGAAATGTTTACAAATTTACATTTCCCAACCTATTTAATTTATCCAATGGGAATTGCAAAATTAATTGGAGTAATTGTAATTTGGTTTAGTAAATCGAATCGATTAAAAGAATGGGCTTATGCAGCATTTGTTTTAAATCTTTTATTAGCAATTTCAGCGCATTTAAATGTTCATGATAATGAATATTTTGCATCTTCAATTGTTTTAATTTTGATACTTGCCTCTTATTTCTTTTATCGAAAATTGGAAACAAAATAAATTAGAATTGGAGATTAATTAAGTTTAATCTATTCTAAAATTTCTTGTAAAATAAAACTTCTAAAAAAGGCAATTCTAAATTAAGAATTGCCTTTATTTTTAATATTCTATTTATATTTCTTCTCCCACTGAGTAGGCGTTAGATTTTCTGTATCTTTTATTTTTACATACTTTTTATAAGTAAAAAAAGTAACTACTACTATACAAACAGTAGAAACTATGGCAACATTTTTCTTTTTATTATTTTTCATCAATTTTTAATTTTTCATAGGTTATTAATTAAAATTTTATGAGCAGCTCTACAATCATGCTGAATAAAAAATTAATAAATAAAGAGTTTTTTTACTAAACAGAAGCAACTTCTACTTTTGAATTAAAATTTTCAATATTATAAAATTCTTGTTGAGAATCATTAGAAACATACATTTCTGGATATTTTTGAAGAATTTCTTTTAATAAAATATTCAATTTTTCATCTAATTCAACTTCGTATTGAATTGCCATATATGTTTGAATATTTCTATCTTCTTTTTTATAAGAATATTTCTCATTTGTTTTTTGTTTAGTAAAACTGAAACTAATTAAATAATCATAGGAATAATCTGTATAAAAGTCGATATCTGCATTTTTATACGTGTCCTTTTTTACGATGATATAATTATATTTTTCCCCTAAATCTTCTAATTCTTTTAAAATTACTTCTTTGTTTAATGGCTTTTCAGTAAATAAGATTTTTTCTTTCATAACATTATTTTTTAAAATCAATTTTGTTCATTATAATTTATTTTCAAGCGAAAAAGTCGTTTTTAAGTAGACAAACAAATCTATCATAGCTATTTAACTTTTTCAAATTATTCTACCTTTTAACAAACTTAAAAAAATTTTAATTATAAATCACATGATTCATATTTGATTTAATTTTTAATTAAAAAAGAATATTTAATAACAATTACTTAATGATTTTTTAGTTTTATTCTAATGCATTTTTATGAAATCTTGATTTTCAATAGTTAAAAATTTAGGAATTCTCTAAGAATACTTTAAATTTGTACGTTAAAAAATTTTACGAAGAATATGTGTAAGAATAATGATGAAAAGTTCATGTCTGAAGCAGTAAAAGCTGCATTAAATGGAATGAACAATAATGAGGGTGGACCTTTTGGCTGTATCATTGTAAAAGATGGTGAAATTGTAGGAAGAGGGAATAATAAAGTAACTTCTACAAATGATCCTACTGCGCACGCAGAAGTTACAGCGATTAGAGATGCTTGTAAAAACTTAGGTAGCTTCCAGTTAGATGATTGTATTATCTATACTTCTTGCGAACCTTGTCCGATGTGTTTAGGTGCAATTTATTGGGCAAGACCAAAGAAAGTTTTTTATGGAAGTAACCATGTTGACGCTGCAAATATTGGATTTGATGATCAGTTTATCTATAAAGAAATTCCTTTACCATACGAAGAAAGAAGTATTCCTTTTGAGCAATGTGGAAGAGAATTTGCTTTAGAGCCTTTTCAAAAATGGACAGAGAAACAAGACAAAATTGAATATTAAAATAATAAAAGAGATTGATTTTTTCAGTCTCTTTTTTATTTCAGCTCTACTTTTGCTGTAATTGGAAAATGATCTGAATAATCTAAAGGATAAACTTCAAATTCATCAACTTCATAAGTTTCGTCAACTAAAATAAAATCAATTCTCACGGGAAATGGATAGTTAAAAGTTCTACCAAAACCTTTTCCTGCTTCGATAAAAGCATCTTTTTTTGCTCCTTTTAATTTATAATAAACCCAAGAAAAAGGCGTATTATTAAAATCTCCGCATAAAATAGTTTTATATGGTGAACCTTTTTCATGATTTAAAACTTTTAAAGCTTGAGCTCCTTGCCTTTCAAAAGCATTTGCAACACGATTATGCAGTCTTTTTCCATCTTTTTGACCAAAATTTTCTTTAGAAGGATTAATTTTAAGTGATTCCAAATGAATATTATAAACTCTTAAAATTGTAGTATCAATTTTTATATCAGCGAAAATGGCATCATTATTTGTGTTTTCAAAATTCAAAACTCCTTTATTAATAATTCGATGTTTAGAAAAAATTGCTTGACCAAAATTATTTTTCTTGTTATGAATTTGAACGTATTGATAAGGATAATCTAAATGGATATTTTTATCTGGATGGTATTCTTGAAAGCAAATAATATCTGGGTTTTCTTCATTGATAAAATTTGCTATTTTCTTATCAATTCCCTCTTCTGGAATCCATTTATAAAGATTAAACATACGAACATTATAGCTCATCACATCAATCGAAGTTTCTTTCTTTACAAATTCTTTTTTACGCATTTTAAAAAAAGAAGGAAAAATTGGAAGTCCAACCAAAAACAATAAAACAGGAAGAATCACTTGTTTTTTAAGACGAATTAACCAATAAATCATAAAAAGTAAATTGACTGAAATAAGAACTGGAACAGCTAAACTAAACGCGGAAATTGCAGCAAAATGAATTGGGTTTATAAATGGAAGTAAATAGGAAATTAGTAAAACTACTCCTACAATACTATTTATAAAAAAAATTATTTTATCAAGAAATGATAAATCTTTCATTGCTATTTCTTTCCTTCGTTAAATAAAAACTCCTTTTCCTCTGCTGATAAACTATCATATCCAGATTTGCTTATTTTATCCAAAATCGCATCAATTTTATTTTGACGTTCTTTTGGTGAATAACTTCTTGGTGTCTTTCTTTGATTTGATTTATGAACCGTTTTTAATTTCGATTTTGATGAATTTACATTCTTTCTAAATGAAAAAATTGTTTGCATCAAAACTTCAAACCATTTTCCAATGTCTATATTTTTTTCCAATCCTTTTGTATAAACAAAACCTAATAAAGCTCCACCTAAATGTGCTATAGAAGTTCCTGCATTAACTGTTCCTAATTGAAATAAATTTAAAGCAATCCAAATAATTGCGATAAAAATAATTTTAATTGGTCCTAAAAAACGGACATGGAAAGAATATTGTGGAATTTTTGTTGTAATTCCCACTAAAATAGCTGAAACTGCGGCAGAAGCTCCACCTAATGGAAATGCAGAATTATAAGGTTGAATCTGATAAAATACTAAGAAAAATAAAGCTCCAGAAAGTAATCCTAAAAAATAATAATTAAGAAATTTCTTAGGTGTAAAAAAATCAAGGAACAAGTTTCCAAAATAATATAAAACCAAAAGATTCGAAAGGATATGAAAAAAACGAATGTGGAAAAACCCATAAGTAATCGCAGTCCAAGGTCTTGTTAAGAACTTTGAAAAAGTTGTTGGCAATGCAAACCAATTGACAAAAAACGGAATATTTATAAAAGCAATTAAAAAGAAAAGAACATTCAAATAAATAATCTTTTCATTAATCGATGCTTTATTATAAGCATGTTTTATGTCATTTGCGATACTCATTTATTAATTCCAACGATTATGATTAAACTGATTTTTTTTCCAATAATAAGCCATTATAAATCCAAATAAAGCTCCACCTAAATGTGCAAAATTTGCGATTCCAAAATTATAACCACTTACTCCCATGAATAAATCTAATAAAATTAATACAGGAATAAAATATTTTGCGGAAATTGGAACAGGAAAGAATATTAAAGCAAGTTTTGCATTTGGGAAATACAATCCAAAAGCTACTAAAACTCCGTAAACAGCTCCTGATGCTCCTACAGCTGTCGAATTAAAAGTTCCCCAAAATTCACTGAGTTTTTTTTCTGAAATATGTTGTAAAATTGAAGTATTATATTTTCCTTCTGTAAGAATTGTATTAATATCTGTAGCTGTTAAACCAATATTTTTTAAATCATCATAAATAGAAATATATTGATAATAGTTCGCAAGCGTATAAATCGCTCCTGCTCCTAATCCGGCAGAAAAATAGAAAAACACAAACTTTTTTGTTCCCCAAATCTGCTCCATCGGTGTCCCGAAAGCCCATAGAGCATACATATTAAACAAAATATGAAAAATAGTCGTTTGACTATGCATAAACATACTTGTAATATATTGCCAAAAACCAAATTCTGGATTTAATGGAAAATGTAATGCTAATGTATTTTGTAAACCTGGATTAACAAACATTGTTATCAAAAACATAATCACGTTTATGATAATCAGATGCTTTACAGCTTCGGTAATTCTATTCATTTATCTGAATCTTTTATCTATCTCGTCTAAAGATACCGAAATAAAAGTGGATTTCCCAAATGGAGAAACATTCGGTTCTTTACATAAGAAAAGTTTATTTACAATTTCTTCTTGCTCTTTATTTGTCAAAATGCTTCCTGTTTTAATTGCTAAACTTTTAGCCAAACTTTTAGCCATAATATCTAATTGACTAAAACTTGTTTCAGGAACTTCATTTTTTATGTCTTCTAATAATTGTTCTATTATTATGAGTACTTGTGATTCCGTAATACTTGTCGGAATTCCAGATACTGTAATTGTATCTTCTGAAATATTTTCAAAAACAAATCCAATATTCTCTAAATCTAATTGAATTTCTTTTATCAAAGTGATATCTGTTTTCGTAAAAACAACATCTAAAGGAAATAAAAGTTGCTGACTTGCAGCTTCTTTCACTGTAATATTTTCTAAATATTCTTCGTATAAAATTCGCTGATGTGCTAATTGTTGATTGATAAAAACTACTCCAGATTTTATCGTACTAACAATATATTTTTTATGAATTTGATGTGTTTTATTTACAGTAATATTTGGTTCATCATCAAAAAGTGTTGGTGAAACAACTTCTGCCTGCACATCAATAAAATTACTCTTGGAAGGAATTACAAAATGATCTTCATTCGTTTCTTCTTTTTTCGAATCAAAATCTGTAAATGAAGTTTCAAATAAATTTTCTTGAGTATCTGTTGGTAATGTTCCCATTTTCGACTCAAAAGTAGTATTCACTTCTTCATCAGAAATTTTATCAAATTTAGATTCAAATAAATTAGATTCTGTTTCTGGTAATTTATCTAGTTTTGATTCAAAAGTATTCGAATTTTCTTCTGGAAGTTTTCCCATTTTAGATTCAAAACTCGTCACAGATTCTTCTGTCGGAGAGGTATCTACATATAAACTCTCCCAAGAATTTGTTTGTTTGGGAATTTTGAAATTATTCGAAAATGAATGCTGTTTTTCCTCTGCAAAAGGATTAAAATTTGGATCTACTTTAATTGTTGGCGAATTTACAGATTGTGTATTCGGCGTATAAGGAGAATCCATGGAAGTATCTCTATCAAAATCTAACACAGGCGCAATACTATATTGTCCTAAACTATGTTTAATTGTAGAGCGTAAAATCGCATATAATGTTTTTTCATCTTCAAACTTAATTTCAGTTTTTGTCGGATGAATATTTACATCAACACTATTTGGTGGAACATTTAAATATAAAAAATACGTAGGAAAAGCATCTTTAGCCAATAATCCTTCAAAAGCAGAAGTTACTGCATGATTTAAATAGGTACTTTTTATAAATCGATCATTCACAAAAAAGAACTGTTCTCCACGTTTCTTTTTTGCATATTCTGGTTTT
This sequence comes from Aureivirga marina, assembly GCF_015767265.1. Classification (GTDB taxonomy): domain Bacteria; phylum Bacteroidota; class Bacteroidia; order Flavobacteriales; family Flavobacteriaceae; genus Aureivirga; species Aureivirga marina. Next base: position 160,969 of record NZ_JADPIB010000004.1, on the reverse strand, counting down.
GTTACAAAACCTGTAATTGTAATAATATCTGTTTCCTCTTGAATAGGAACTAATTTTTCATTTGTTTTCGTACCAAAAATTGCAACAATTCTTTGTCTTAAATTACTTTTTGGTAAATAGTAAATTTCACTTTGATTATGATATAAAGAAAAAGAAATTGCAGGATGTGCCAAAGCAACTCGTTGAAATTCATCTACAATATGACGCATTTCAACTGTATTAGATTTTAAAAAATTTCTTCTTGCAGGAATATTATAAAATAAGTTTTTTACTGAAATAGCTGTTCCTTTTGCAGTAGAAACTACTTCTTGATTCACAACATCACTTCCTTCAATTTTTATCAAAGTTCCTAACTCATCTTCTTCTCTTCTAGTACGAAGTTCTACATGAGCAATTGCAGCAATGGAAGCCAAAGCTTCACCTCGGAAACCTTTTGTTTCTAAAGAAAATAAATCTTTTGCATCTCTAATTTTTGAAGTAGCATGTCTTTCAAAAGAAAGTCGAGCATCCGTAGCACTCATTCCAATACCATTGTCAATGGTTTGAATTAGTGTTTTTCCAGCATCTTTTACAATTAATTTAATATCAGTAGCTCCAGCATCAATAGAATTCTCTAAAAGTTCTTTAACTACAGATGCAGGACGTTGCACAACTTCACCTGCAGCAATTTGATTTGCCACATGATCTGGTAGTAACTGTATTATATCTGCCATTAATTTTTTATATAAATCCAAGTAAATAAGCTACAATTGCAACCAAAATTGTGATGATTATAGCCAATCTTCTATTAGATCTTCTATCCACAGCCATACCTTTATGACGCTTCCAATCATCTTTTAAGTTATTCTTGGTAAGTGTAACTTTTATTTCTTCATTTGACGAATTTTCCGTAGCCTCTCCTTCTTTTTTTTCATATTTCTTTTTTAATTCCTCAAGACGTTCCTTTCTCGGATTGTAATATCGAGGTTTATAATCAAACACATAGTTTGCACGAGGTTTAAAGGCATTAAAAAGCATAATCTTTTTCTTTTTACGGTTGATTAACCAAAGTTACTTAATTAATCCAAAGTTCTCAAATATTATACCAAGTATAATATGTTAAATTTATTCAGTTTCTCGCTTTAAAACTGCCATTTTGATTGCTGCCACAGCACACTCTACGCCTTTATTTCCGAATTTACCTCCAGATCTGTCAATAGATTGTTGTTTCGTATTGTCAGTAAGCACACAAAAGATAACTGGAATGTCTTGTTGAACATTCAAATCTTTAATTCCTTGCGTTACTCCTTCACATACAAAATCAAAATGCTTTGTTTCTCCTTGGATTACATTTCCAATTGCAATAACTGCATCTAATTCTTTTGTACTAACCATTCTAGTACAACCATAAATAAGTTCAAAACTTCCTGGAACATCCCAACGTACGATATTTTCATCTGTTGCACCATGTTCTTTCAAAGTGTCAATTGCACCCTGACAAAGGTTTTCTGTGATATCTGAATTCCATTCAGAAACAACAATCCCAAATCGATAGTTATTCAAATTTGGGATTGTTGATTTATCATATTTTGATAAATTTTCTGTTGCCATTACAAATTATTTTTGAGCAAATTTCGCTTTATTGATATATAAATCGATGTCTTTTCCTTCGTTTGAAGAAGGATACTCGTTTTTAATTTTTGTAAAATATTGTTCTGCTTTTGCAAAATTATTTAAATCCATTGCTGTTAATGCAGCTTTGTATAAAAATAATGGAGTTGTAAAATCGTTTGCTTTTAAGTTTGCAGCTTTTTCGTAATAAGTAAGAGCTTGCTCTAATTGCTCTAAATTAGCGAAAGCATCTCCAATTGCTCCAGTAGCAGTAGGAGCTAATATTTCATCATCAGCAGTGAATTTATCTAAAAATTCAATTGCTTTTTGGTATTCTTTTAATTTTAAATAAGAAACTCCAGCGTAAAAATTTGCTAAGTTTCCTGCCTTTGTCCCTGAATATTGAGAAGCTACATCTTCAAATCCAAATCTTCCATCAGCACCTGTTAATCCTAATCTTAATAAAGAATCATTCGCTACTTCTGTTGTAGTAGCTTCTGTAAAATATTGTTTTGGATATGCTAAATCGTCAGCTGCTTTTGATTCGTTAGGACCAGCAATAAATTTTTGGTAACCTAAAAATCCTAATACACAAACAACGACAACACCAATTGTACCATAAATGGCTTTTTGATTCTTCATTACAAACTCTTCCGATTTAGAAGCAGTTTCATCTAAAGTATCAAAAACTTCAGCTGTTGTACTGTGTTCTTCGATTTCTGGTTGCTCTTGTTCAACAACTACCTTTTTCTCCTTAGTTGGTTTCTTTTTGTACGTTGCCATATGTTATTTTTAATTTAGTAAGCGCAAAAGTAACTTTTTTAATTGAAAAGTAAAAACACATTATTATCAAAATTATTAATAATTTGCGATTTATTTTAAGAACGGGAAATTGTATATGTATTTACAAAAAATAACATTGTTTAATTTTAAGAATTTTGAATCCGAAACTTTTGAGTTTGAATCCAAAATAAATTGTTTTGTTGGGAATAATGGTGTTGGGAAAACAAATGTGCTAGATGCAATTTATTATCTTTCCTTTGCAAAAAGTTATTTTAACCCTATTGCTTCTCAAAACATTAGACATCATCAAGATTTTTTTATGATTGAAGGAGATTATTTTATAGATGGTGAATCTGATAAAATAATTTGTAGTTTAAAAAAAGGGCAAAAGAAAATTTTAAAGAAAAATGGAAAAATCTATGAAAAGTTTTCTGATCATATTGGTTCTGTTCCTTTGGTAATAATTTCACCTGCGGATAGAGATTTAATCGTAGAAGGAAGTGAAAGTCGACGAAAATTTTTGGATGGTGTTATTTCTCAATTGGACAAACCTTACCTTCAAACCTTAATTTCTTATAATAAAGTTTTATCTCAGAGAAATGCTTTGTTGAAATATTTTGCTGCAAATAGAACTTTCGATGCTTTAAATCTTGAAATTTATAATGAACAACTTTGTGATTTAGGAAAAATAATTCATGAAAAAAGAACGAAATTTATCAAAGAATTTATTCCGATTTTTCAAAAATGGCATGCTGTAATTTCTGAAAACAAAGAAACAGTTTCTCTAGTTTACAAATCTAAATTAAATGAGGAATCATTGGATATTTTATTGGAAAAATCTTTAGAAAAAGACAGAGTTTTACAATATACAAGTGTCGGGATTCAGCGTGATGATTTATCTTTTGAAATTGATGGTTTCCCTATTAAAAAATTTGGTTCGCAAGGACAACAAAAAACTTATTTAATCGCTTTAAAACTTGCACAATACGATTTCATCAAAAAACAATCTAATCGACTTCCTATTTTGCTTTTAGACGATGTTTTTGATAAATTAGATGCAACTCGTGTTCAACAAATTGTTAACTTAGTAAACGACGAACAATTTGGGCAAATCTTCATAAGTGATACACATTTTGAAAGAACCGAAAAAGTAGTAAAAGAAACCAAACAACCTTATAAAATAATTAAATTATAATTTGTTTCTTTGCAAAAATTCTAATTAACTTTTAATTCAAATCCAACATGGCAAAACGACAAAATGATTCTTTTTCTATAAAAGATTTAATGGATGCTTTTATTCAAGAAAATAATTTAAAACGAGGTTTTGTTAAAATTAATGCACAAGAAGCTTGGGTGAAAATTATGGGAAATGGTGTAAATTCTTATACCGAAAATGTAGAATTAAAAGGAAAAACAATGATTGTCAAACTTTCTTCTTCTGTACTTCGTGAAGAATTAAGTCATGGAAAACCAAAAATAATTGAAATGCTAAATCGCGAAATTGGAGTAAATACAGTAGAACAATTAATTTTAAGGTAAAACTTCTTTGAAAAATAAACTATCATTTACAATTACAGGTTGATACACATTTGTTTCCACTTTTCCTGTTGGTTTCATATTTGTATCAGATTGTTTGAAAAGTGGAAATTTCCAATAAATTTTTCCATTTTGAAAATAAATAGAATCATGTCCCATGTAACCTTCTGTTGAAATTGGTGGAAAAGAAACATATTTTACTTTTCTATTTGTTTCAATTCGAAACGGGTAAATATGTTTATACGCTCCACTTCCAGCAGAATAAGTTACAAAATAAAGAATCGTATCATTTCCTATTGGTTGTCCATAAATTGTTTCAATAGGATCTATTTCTTTATGAAAAATCACAGAATCTGTATCTACTTTTGAAACTTCAAAATCACTCAAACTCATTGATTTTTTAATTTCACTAAACAAAAATCCTCTAAAAAAATTGTCTTTTGTAACATATCTTTTTACTTCTCCAGTTTTCAATTCTTTTTTTGTTTTATGTTTACAAGAAAAACAAAGAAAACTGATTAAAAATAGCAAGTAGATTTTTTTCATGATTTAGATTTTTTTAATTCTTTCACAAAATTCCGGGAATTCTTTTTTAATTTTTTTCAACTGATTTTCTGAAAATTTCATGTAAAATAAATTATCAAAACAAACCAAATTCACACCTAAATCTTTTGCTGCTCTTAACAATAAATCCTTATAAAGCATATCATAATAATCTTCATCAATTCCTAAAATTTGATGATATCTTTTTTCTTGAACTTCAAAGGAAAGCAAGCAATCTAACTCTTGTAAAATATAAGTATCTAAAATATTTTGTGGAATTAAATTAATTCGGATAAACTCAAAAAAACGAATCGTTTCTTTCTCATAAGGTCTGCTTAAATCTTCCATAACTTCCAAAAAAGAAAACAACGTATTAGGGAAAAAAGAAACAATTTCTTCAAAACTAGAAACTGCATTTTCTACACAATTTCGAATTCCAACTTTAATTTCTTGCTTTGTCATATCATCAAAAAAACCTATTTCTTCTAAAAGCATAATAGCTTTCTGTATTTTTGATGGCGAAAAAATCGAATCAAACTCCTCTCCTCCTATAAATTGAAAGTATTTTTTATATTCCCAAAGCTCAAGAACGTCTCTTTGTTTTTCATTTAATTTCAATAAATAAAATTCAACACGATCAATGTCGACATTGTAATTTTGTACTGAAAAACATAGAAAATCAGAAATATTTTCCTTGAGGAATTTATTTATAGGAACTAATAATTGATTGTCAACTTTAAATTTATATCCTTTTTTATATTTATAAATTGGAATCACAGTACCATAAAAAAGATGATCTATTTTGAAGTGAATTGCCAAATCAAATGATTCTTCCTCTTCATTTCTAACGTTCATCGAAAACTCAACCATTTTAAAGTTTGGAATAACTTCTTGAAAATCTTTAAAAACTTGATAGTATTTATGAATGATTTCATTTTTATCAAAATATTCCGAAAAACTCCATTTCATCACATTTGGACAAAGATCAAAAATTTCAAAAATTGTCTTTAATCTATCTGGTTCATAAGTTGATAAAATTGCTGCAAAACTTTCTTCACTCAGAAATTTCTCTGTTTTCAATTGTTTTAAAATTTCCAATTGTTTTTTATGCTCTGAAGTAAAATTTTCTTTTTCATGTAATCTTTTTGCAGCAAAATCAATAACAGCAGATTCTAAAAACAAATGTTCGTTATCAATATTTGATAAAACTTCATTTAAAATCTGATCATCAATCAAGCCAATCATTTGTAAATCAAACAAAGTTCGTGTAATTGTTTTTCCTAAAACACTTCTTTTTGGATGAATGATATCTGTTTCATGAATATCAAGCGAGGGAATTTCGTCTAAAGAAAGAACTAATTCCGCATCATAAGAAACTTCTTCGTTTTCAATTTCCGCTTCGATAAGATATGCTTTTGAGTTAAAATATTTCTTTTCAAACTCTTTTTCAATATCCAATATTTCACCTTCTTTTCGTTTCTCCAACAAGGCTTCATACATGTTCAAACCTGTTCGATATTCAAAATCATTTTGAAAAAAATTCACCAACAAATAAAGTAATTTTGTTCTGGTAAGATAATCGTCAAAATCTAATAAATCCACAAATAAGCTTTTTCCTTTTTCAGATAAAATTGCATTTTCACATAACAATTCTACATAATTTAAAGCTTCTGATTTCTTCAAAAAAGGTCTATTATTTTTAAATTCCATCATAACCAAATAATGTAAAGATTTCTATTATTTAAGTTATAACTTTTTAAACAATTCTCTTAATTTTTATTAATATATTTTCATTTATTTTTTTAATTATCAATCATTTACATATTTTTCATAAAAATTCTTTTACAAATATAAAAACAAAAAAAGCTTCTAAATAAATTTTAGAAGCTTTCTATAAATTAGTATAATTAAGTCGTTTATTTACTAAAAATAAGTTTTATAGCTACAATAATCATCAATACTCCGAAGATTTTTTTCAAAACTGCTTGATTGATAATTAAAGCTATTTTAGATCCAAAAAATCCACCAATGATAAAAAATGCGGCAACAATTGCTGCAACTTTCCAATCAATTGGTTCACTTTTATGGTAATTCATTACTGCTAAAATTGTTACTGGCGGAAGCATCACTGCCAAACTCATTCCTTGGGCGTTATGATGAGAAAGTCCCAAAAAATAAGCAAACATTGGAACCATTAAAATTCCGCCACCAACGCCAACAAGTCCACTTAACATTCCAGCAGAAATTCCAATTAAAATTGCAATTAATAATGTTGTCATTTTCATTTATGATTGTTTCGGTATTTTTATAAAGTATTTCTTTTTCGATTTATTATTTAATTTATTTTGGCGTAACCAAGGATTATAAATTTTTAATTTCTTATAATTTGTATTCATTTTTAAAGCAAAATCAGCCAAATTCGTAATAACAGAATCAACTTCAACAACTTTAAAATCTGGATGTTGGTATAAATCTTCTGCTTCAAATACAAATCCATATTTCTGTGGATTTCCCATTATTTCTTTTACGGCAATAATTCGAGGAACATATCTTGAAGTTTCTGAAACTAATAATAAATCGTAATAATTTTCTACTTTTTGTGCTTTTAATCTTCTTGAAACTCCAGCATTCCCTGCATTATAAGCCGCAGCAGCTAAAGTCCAAGAACCAAATCTTTCTTTAGATTTTAAAAGATATTTACAAGCTGCTTCTGTAGATTTTTTAATATCATATCTTTCATCTACATTTTCATTTACTTCCAAACCAAGCTCTTTCGCTGTTTTTTTCATCAGTTGCCAATATCCTCTCGCTCCAGCAGGTGAAGAAACATTCATCAAACCACTTTCAATAACAGCTAAATATTTAAAATCATCTGGAATTCCGTGCTTTGCCAAAATCGGCTCTATAATAGGGAAAAACTTTTCAGCTCTTTTTATCAACAACAATCCATTGGATTGCCAGTAAGTATTTACTAATAATTCTCTGTCAATTCGTTCTTTTACATCGTGTTCTTCAAGTGGAACTTTTTCTCCAGCAAAATTCAAATTTTCTGGAATTTTTAATGCTTTAATTTCATACAATTTACTTGTATTTACATTCACTGTATCTCTTTTTGAAATTGCTGTATCAACTTCATTGATATTTTTAGCATTGATCAAAGTCAAGCTAATTCCAATAACTCCTATAATTCCGACAAACTTTAACGATGTATTCATAACCCCTATTTTTATTTTATTTACTTAAATTTATCAATTTTAATTTAAAATTGAATGTTCCAATTTATTAAAAATTCCTTTAAATTCAATGAATAAAAGCATTAGTTTATAATTTAAATTTTCACAATCAAATTACAGATTTTAAGTTACAGATTATGAAAAATAAAATTATCTTAACTTCATTTTTATTTTCGATTTAAAATCGATTTTCTTCTAAAAGTCATTTATTACTATAAATTTGTCAAAAATTTTAAAAGAAAATGGAAATTAAAATTTGTAACGAAAAAGCAATTAAAGAAATTGTAGACGGAATCAATTCTTATAATTTACAAAAAGTCCCTTTTTTAGCGCCAAACTGGACACCAATTGAATATTTTGCAGAAAATGAAAACGGAAAAGTTATCGGTGGAATTCTTGGAGGAATTGGTTGTTGGAATGGATTTGAAATTAAAGTTTTATGGGTAAATGAAAAATATAGAAACCAAGGAATTGGATCTAAAATTTTAAATCAAGCTGAAAAAATTGCAAAAGAAAAAGGAGCGACAATAGCAATGTTAGATACTTTTGATTTTCAAGCAAAAGAATTTTATTTAAAACAACAGTATAAAATCATAGGTGAAATAGAAAATTTCCCAGAAGGTCACCAACGAATTTATTTTTCAAAAAGATTAGATTCCTAATTTTTCAAAAACTTCATCTTTATAAGTGTCTCCAATTGGAATTCGTTGCTTTTCAATAATCACTTTCGATTTTTGAATCGAATCAATAAATTTTGAATTTACAATATAAGAACGGTGAACTCTCAGAAAATTATTTGGCAATTTTTGCAATATTTCTTTAAAACTAGAAAGTGTCAAAATCGCTTTATCACTGTTTTTTACATATATTTTTATATAATCTTTTAAACCTTGAATGTACATAATATCTTCAAGGTTTATTTTTATGTTTTCATATTCTGATTTTACAAAAACAAATTCTGATTTTACATTTTCAATAATATGTGTAGAATTTTCTTCCTTTTTATGTGTTAAATCAAATTTTTCTTTTGCTTTTGTAACTGCTTTTAAAAATCGAGAAAAAGAAATAGGTTTTAATAAATAATCTGTTGCATTTAAATTAAAACCTTCCAAAGCATATTCAGAATAAGCGGTTGTGAAAATAACTTGTGTATTTTGTGAATCCAAAGATTTCACCAATTCAACACCAGTTAAATTTGGCATTTCAATATCTAAAAACATCAAATCAACTTTATGTGAATTCAAATAAGTAAAAGCTTCTAAAGCATTATTAAATTTGGCAACAATCTTTAAAAAAGAAACTTTTTCAGCAAAAGTTTCGATAATATCAACTGCAAGAGGTTCATCATCAATTATTACACAATTCATACTTCTAAATTTAAAATTAATTCGATTCGAAATTTATTATTCACTGTTTCTACTTTCAATTCATATTGATTTGGATAGAGTAAGTTCAACCTTTCTCTGGTATTTTTCAAACCAATTCCATAACTATTTTCCTTTTGTTTCATATTTCCAATAATATTTTCACAATAGAAAAATAATCGTTCTTTTTCAATATAAATTCGCACATCAATTTCTGTATTTCCATCTGTGTTTGTTCCATATTTAAAAGCATTTTCAATAAAAGAAATCAAAATTAATGGACGGATTTTATAATTGAAATTCAAACCTTCAATTCGAAGATTTACTTTTTCGCTTTTTGCAATTCGTAATCTTTGTAAATTAAAATAATTTCGGATATAATCTAACTCCTTTTCAAGTGGAACAAATTCGCTATCTGTTTGGTATAACATATAACGCATCAAATCAGAAAGTGTGATAATTGCTTCTGGTGCATTATCTGATTTTTTTACACTTAAAGAATAAATACTATTCAAAGAATTAAATAAGAAATGTGGATTGATTTGGTGTTTTAAATATTCTAATTTATCGACAATTTGTTGCTTTTCAACTTCTTTTTCTCTTTTTTCTCTTTTGCTCCATTCATCGAAAATTTTATTAGAAATTCCGATAAAAATCAATAAAAAATTTACTACTAATGTAATTGCTAATTTTGGTGAATATGGAGAATTTTTCGCATATTTAAAATAATCCCATTGTCGTGGAACAGTCAAATATTTCTCAAAAACTACAGCAACTCCAATACAAAGCACAAAAACGATAATCCAATAAGCAACTTTTTTTCTATTTAGTAATAAATAAGGAACTAGATAAATATAATTTAAATAATAAAGCCCAATATTGAATGAAATTCGTGATAAAAATGGGTAAGGAATTCGATCTGTGAGATAATATAATTGAAGAGAAATGGCAACAATAATAAGTGACCAAACAAAAATATGTTTTACAACAATGCCATTATTTTTAAAAAAACTCCACATAGAATATCTATTATTTTTTACAATTTAATTCTATTTTCAATTCTTGTAAATCCTGTAAAGTAATTCTTGGATTCTTTTTGTTTTTAATTCTTTTTACAACTAAAGAAGCTATTTTATTTGCGTCTTCAAAGGAACAAAATCTTTTTCTATTTTGAATTGCTGGAATAAAATCTTGTTTAATTAAAATTTTACTTTGTTGTTTGATTTCGTATCCAAAACCATAAGAATTTTTAATTATTTCTATATTTAAAGAATCTAAATCAACTTTGTTTTCTGTACAAGAAATTACAAAAAAACTTAAAAAAAATACGAAAAAAATATAGTGAAAGTTATTTTTCATTTGAAAAGAAAAAGGCTCATCCTCCGTATAATTATTACCTATTGTGTTCTAATAAATATATGAAAAAAAATGTCTAACTTCAGATGAGCCAAATAATAAAACGAAATTATTTAATACGATTTTTACTTTATATTTTTAGTCTTCCTCATCATATTCTTCGAAAGGAAGCAACTCATAATTATCATCTAAATACAGAGAACCTGTCCTTCCTAATACCACAAAACCTTTGCCATTTATATTAAATCCTGTTGCATCTTGTCTTGAAACTCCCTCAATACCAGTTATATCCTCCCAAGAATCCGAATACGGATCGTATTGATAAGTACTATTTAAAGATCCTCCATTAAATCCTGTTGTAAAAAATCCGAATTCACCAATTGCAAGTCCAACAGCATTTGATCTTAAAATATTATAACTATCAATATCTTCATCTAAATCTTTTTTTCGCGTCCAAATTTCTGTTGATGGATCAAAAACCCAAAAATCACTTTTGTATAAACCATTACTTACACCCGTTCCTAAATAAACTTTTCCATCAATAGTAAAAGTAGCAGCAGCTCTTCTTTTTTCTCCTCCAAAACCAACAACTTCTGTCCAAGAATCTGTAATAGGTTCATATTTCCAGAAATCTTTTTTATCATTTGTTCCATCGTATCCAGTTCCTACATAACCAGAATTAATTCCTTCAAAAGCGACAGCAGATCTTCTAACTCCACCAGCAAAATCTGCTTTTTGTTCCCAAACATTTAATGTCGGGTCATATTCCCAAAAATCTTGAAGTTCGTTAACATCATCGTATCCAGTTCCTACATATCCTTTTTGATTAACTGCAAAACCAATTGCCGAACTTCTTTTAACGCCTGGAAAATCCGCTTTCTGAACCCAATAATCACCATCACTATCATATTCCCAAAAATCATTTAAATATTCATCACCATCATAACCTGTTCCTACATATCCTTTATTTCCAATTGTAAAACTTGCAGCACTACTTCTTGGAATTCCGTCAAAAACAGATTTAGAAACCCAGTTTCCTATTTGCGAATCATCATCGCTTGAACAACTTGCAAAAGCAATTGTCATAAAAAATAAACTTACTTTATAAATTGTATTCATCTTCATTTTTAATTTCTATTATTTTGAAAAGTTAAACTTGATTCCTGTTGAAAAAAACCAATTTGTTGTTGTATCAAATTCATAAACTTTATTATAATCATCATCTTCTAAAGCATACGTATTCCATAAAGAATATCCACCTCTTCCGAAGATTGACCAAGATTCTGAAAGTTTATAATTATATTCTAATCCTAAATTTCCTGTGCTAAAAACAATATTTGAAGCCTGTTTTCCATCTACATAAAGAGAATTTGAAATGTTTGCGTTAAAACCATTTAATTGAATTCCAAACTTTAAAGATTTTCGTTGGTCAAAAGAGTATTTAAAAAAGGTTTCAGCTAAACCAATATTATATGCCATGAATGCATTAATTTGCTTATAATATTTAATTACTGGAATAACTCGAGGTTTTCCTAGACGAGTTGTGTATGCAACTCCTAAAGACAAATTAGAGAAATTTGTTTTCCCTCCTTTTCTCTTGTTAAAAACCATCCCTCCTGTTGGAAAAAAATCAGATGTAGATAAACTTCCTTCTAAATTGGAATTTAAAGCAATTCTTGCATACATATGCATTCTCCAATTTTCAGAAACTTTCTGATTATAAGCCAAAGTATAGTGAAAACTATAAATATTTTCTAAGTTTTCTGTTTGAAAATAAAATGTATCATGATAAGAGAAATCGTAATAACTTCCACCAATTGTATGAAACAAAAATTTATCTTCACTAATTTTCGTTGGAATTGTAAAGCGAACAGAAGTTTCATTCATTTCTACATCTCCCATCGGATTTAATTTATATGAAAATCTGAAAAACTCTCTATCTTGTGCTTTACTATGTAAGCAAACAAAAAATAATCCTAAAAAAAACAATCTCACCTTCATTTCTTATTATTTTCAGGCAAATGTATTCTTAGCTTAAAATCTCAGAAAATATAATAGATAAAACCACTTTTTCTCTATACAAAACCTATGTTTTTACCGATAAAAATCTCTGTTTGTATTTATCGATTCTTTTCCTGTATTTGTCTAGATTTTTCTTTGTTTAATATAACTTTTTAGCGAAGCTTTTAGAAGCAATCTATTTTTGGCGAAAATTAGATAAAATGAAATATATATTTATGATTTTCATTGGATGTCTATTATTTGCCTGTACACAAAATAATGACGATCCTTTGACGATTGGTGAAGAATGGATAAACTCTGATACAAAAGTAATTTTTATCGATACGATGAAAGTACAAACTTCTACGATACAACTAGATTCTATCCTGATGAATACAGAAAGAATTCTTACTGGTTCTTATCAGGATTCTTATCTTGGAAAAATTCAAACAAAAAGTTATTTGTATTTAAATTATACAAGTTTTAATAGTATTAATTCTCATAGTGAATACGATTCGATTGCCTTGATTTTAATGCATGACAATTATTTTTATAATGATACTTTACAACCACAATTTTTAAAAGTTTCTGAGATAACAGATGATTTAAAACCTATTGAAAATGATGTTTATTACAACACAAATGAAATAGAATCTAGTAATTTTCCTTTGGCTAACTTTTCTTATCATCCAAATCCAATAAAAAATGATTCAATTCATATTCGATTGGATGATGCTTTTGGAGAACAATTATTTAATGAAATAAAGCACGATGAAATCAATGATGCAAATGAATTTTATGAAAGATATAAAGGATTAATTGTTGAAAATACACAAGACAATGCTTCGGTTATTGGATTCTCTGAAAATAGTATTTTAAGACTTTATTATAAAAATGAAAGTGAGTTTGAAGAAGAAGCAGAATATCAAAAAGATTTTAATGTTTTGTTTTGGAATAGTTTTAATAACATTCAAACAAATAAGGAAAATACTGTTTTGTCGGATTTGGAAACGGAAGAAGATGAAGTTAGCTCAATTTCAAATAATAATGAATCTTACGCACAAGCTGGAACAGGAATTTTGACAAAAATTGACATTCCACATTATGAAAGTATCTACGATATTCAGGGAGAAGGAACTATTGTTGGAGCAAAATTAAAATTGCCTGTAAAAGCTAATTCCGAAAGTGATAATCTTTATATTTCTGATTCTTTAAGAATCATTATTTTAAATTCAAATCACACTCCTTTTGATGAACTTAAACAAACAAAAGAAGATGCTGCTGTGATTGGAATTTTGAATCGAAAGAACAACGAATTCAATGAACTTTTCTATGAATTTGATATCAAATCTTTTTTAGAATTAAAACTAAGAGAACCTTTTACAGAATATTATCTTGGTGTGTATCCTGTCAATTTTCAAAACTCTGTGGAAAGAATTGTTTTTGAAAACAATCCTTCAAAAGAAGAAAAAAGAGCAACTCTAGAATTAACTTACGCGCTTTATGATGATGAATAAAAATATAATTTTCATAGTTTTTTGTTTAATTGGTTTTAAAATTTTCGCTCAAACAAATAAATTCACAAGTTCTCCATATTCCATTTTTGGACTTGGTGTTTTTAATGAATCCAATTTTGGAAAAATAAATACCTTAGGAAAATCTGCTATTGCAATTCCGTCTTCAGATTTTATAAATTCATCTAATCCCGCTGCTTTTAGCTCATTTAATGAAAATTCATTTTTGTTTACAATTGGAATGAAATCGCAAACGGAGACTTTAGAACAAAATGCAAATTCAGAAAAAAGAATCAATGCAACTTTTTCTGGAATTGCTTTAGCTTTTCCTATTTCAAAAAATTCTGGTTTAGGAATTTCTTTGACGCCTTATACAAATGTTGGTTATCTTTTTAAAGATGTTGAATTTGAAATTGAAGGAAGCCAAGAAACTTATTTAGCTGACATTGAAGGTTCTGGTGGATTGAATAATTTTCAAGTAAATTATGGTTATAAGTTAATGGAAAATTTACGAATTGGAATTTCTGCTTCTTATTATTTTGGGAAAATTACAGATTTAGAAACAAATTATATTAATAGAGAAAGATTAGTAATTGAAATACAAAATTATTATCGAGGAATCCAATTTAAAAATGGAATTCAATACGATGTAAACAATACTTTTTCTCTGGGTGCAACTGTTACTTTTCCGACAAAATTAAATGGTGAACAAAAAAGATATATTGCTGTTTTAGGAGAAGAAGCAATTGAAACAAATGATGATGTAGAAGCATTTAAATTGCCTTTTGAAGTTGGAATTGGATTTTATAAAAAGCTTTCACCAAAAGTTGCTTTAAATCTAGATTATCGAAGAAGTTTTTGGAAAAGTACAAATCAACATGCTTCTTTTGGCGATTTTGTAGATCAAGATAATTTTGGTTTGGGAATGGAATTTATTCCTAAAAAAAATGGAATTACATATTCGCAACGAATTCAATATCGTTTTGGATTAAATTACGACACTGGAAATGTACTTGTTAATAAAGATAGAGTTAAAAATTATTCAGTCAATCTTGGTTTAGGTTTACCACTGAATAAACGAACTTCGTCCTTGATTGATATTAATTATTCTTATGGAAGAAAAGGAGAATTAAGCAATGATTTAATTCAAGAAAACTATCACATGCTCAATTTAAGCTTAGATTTAGAAGGGTTTTGGTTTCAGAAATCTAAAATTAATTAGTTTAAATACAAAAAAACGACCTCTAATCTCTATTAAAGGTCGTTTTAATTTATATCAAAAACAGTTTATTTTCCGAATAATCTATATGAAAGATTGATAGAAATTTGTTCTGTTTTATTGTCAAACTTAAAGTTTGTATTTGTATTATCTTCAATATATTCAATAGTAGAATCAGATAAACCTTTTTCCCAACGGATATCTAGACCAAATTTTCCTAATTCAACTCCAGCTCCGATTACTAATCCTAAAGAAAAATCTTTTGATTCAGCTTCTCTTAAGTTTCCAGCATCAAAATCATTTCCTAAAGTGTATTGGAAATTAGGACCTATAAATACATTTGCAACTTTTAAGAATTTCTTTCCAAATAATACTGGAATATCTAATCTATCTAAAGAATAATCTTCATTTCCATTAACATCGTATTCTGATTGTATACGAACATAATTTAATTCAGGACGAACATAAAATCCAATTACAGGAATTTTTACACGAACCCAAGCACCAAAAGCGTAACCAGTTTTATTATCAGCATTAATAGACTGAGAAATTAATTGATTAAAAGCTTTAAATTCTCCTGTTTTTCCGAAGTTTACTCCAGCTTTTGCTCCGATTGCAATTTGAGCATTTGAAAATTGAATTGCTCCTAAAACGATTGCTAAAGTTAAAATTAGTTTTTTCATTTGAAATAATTATATCAATGGTTATGATTTATTTTCTTTTAATTACTTTTTCTACTTTTTCGATAATTGCAGATTCACTTAATCCATATTTTTCCATTAATTCAGCTGGAGTTGCAGATTCTCCGAAACTATCATTTACAGCTACAAATTCTTGAGGAACAGGATTATTTTGAATTAAAACTCTAGAAACACTTTCACCTAAACCACCTAAAATATTATGTTCTTCAGCAGTTACGATACATCCAGTTTTTTCTACAGATTTTAAAATTGCTTCTTCATCTAAAGGTTTAATTGTGTGAATATTGATTACTTCTGCACTAATTCCTTTTGCTTCTAATTTTTCAGCAGCTTGTAAAGCTTCCCAAACTAAATGTCCAGTAGCAACAATTGTAACGTCTGTTCCTTCTGTTAATTGAATTGCTTTTCCAATTACAAATGGTTCATCTGGCATAAATACAGGAACTTTTGGACGACCAAAACGTAAATAAACAGGACCTTCATGTTTTGCAATTGCAATTGTCGCAGCTTTTGTTTGATTATAGTCACAAGGATTGATTACTGTCATTCCTGGTAACATTTTCATTAAACCAATATCTTCTAAAATTTGGTGAGTTGCTCCATCTTCTCCTAAAGTCAATCCAGCATGTGAAGCACAGATTTTCACATTTTTCCCAGAGTAAGCAACAGATTGACGAATTTGATCATAAACACGACCTGTAGAGAAATTTGCGAAAGTTCCAGTAAAAGGAATTTTTCCTCCAATTGTCATTCCAGCTGCCATTCCGATCATATTTGCTTCTGCAATACCTACTTGAAAGAAACGATCAGGATGATTTTTTTCAAATTCATTCATTTTTAATGAACCTGTTAAATCTGCACAAAGTGCAACTACATTTTCATTTGTTTTTCCTAGTTCTGTCAAACCATCTCCAAATCCTGAACGAGTGTCTTTCTTTTCTGTGAATGTATATTTTTTCATTGATTTTATGTTATGTTGTTGCCTACAAAAGTAACTAATTTCTTAAAGAGAATTCTAATAAAACGAGACTTTATTTTCAATTTAAAAGCAAGTTTTATTCCATAAATTTTCTCTTAAAATTGTACTTTTAAAAGCATATTTACCTAATTTTTCTAAATTTTATTTTGGAAGTTTCTTTTTTAAATTCTCAACTATTTCATAAGTAGCTGGACAAATTTCAGTATTTTTTAGCGTTAAATCTGTAATTTGTATAAATTTTCTTCTATTTGTATGAGGATATTCACCACATGCTTTTGGACGAACATCATAGATAAAACATTCATTATCATTATCAAGGAAAGGACAAGGGCTAGATTTTAACACATAAAAATCATCTTCATCTCTTTCAATATAATTTTTCATAAACTGAATTTCTTTCATTCGTAAATGTTTCGAAATTCGTTGAATGTCTTTTTCAGTAAAAATCGGACTTGTAGTTTTACAACAATTTGCACAAGAAAGACAATCTGTTTTTGCAAATTCTTCCTCATGCAAATCCTGCATAATCAAATCTAAATTTTTAGGAGTTCTTTTTTTAAGTCTGGCAAAATATTTTCTAGATTCTACCATTTTCTCCTTAGAAAGTTTTGGAAGCTCTTGTAATCTTTGCTCCATACTTTTTTCCGTACTCATACTTCGTTATTTGAAACGCAAAAGTACGTTTAATTTTAAAGATTTTTAGAATTGATTCGTTAAAAATACTGTAGGCCCAAAAATAAAAGATCTATCTAAAATTAGATTATCACCTACTAAAGCATAATTCCATTTTAAACCATCAATTTCTATACAGGAAATATTATCATGAGAAGTAACTTCATAAAAATAATTTCCAAATTCCAAGATGGAATTGTCTTCAGAAATTTCTAGTTGGCCATTTGGTTCAAAATGAAAGATAATTTCAGTATCAGCATAATCATATTCTAAAAAATCTTCATCGTTTAATCCATCAAATTCTTGAATTTTTTCAAGTTTCCAATCTCCTACAATTTCAACATGAATAAGTTCTTCTTGGTTGAGGCAGGACATGAAAATAAAGGAAACTAATATTAAAAATAGTCTATAATATTTCATTTAGTTAGTATTTGAAAGGGTTTAGTGAGTCGGTTTTCAATATAATAGTTTCAAATGAAATATACAGAAAATAATTATTTATTCCTCTTCAATTCCTTCAATTCGTTCAAACTTATAGAAACAAATATTCTGGCAATCTCCATATTTTGGAGTTAAAACTAAGTCTAATTCATCGAAATAATAGGAATCTAAGATTTTACCTTCTGCATTTTCAAATTCACCTAAAATAGTACAATCGTAATCAAAATGAATAGTTTTGTTGATTAATTCAAAATGTCCTGTTGGGCAACTTTCATATTTTTCAGATTCAAAAGTATAATTTGGCAATAAATTAAATTCATAACCGTCTTCTACTTCAATCCAATTTACTTCAGGTGTATTACTAAAAGCAATTAATTTCCATTTACCAATTGGAGAAAATTTATCTCTTGTAATTCCATCATCGATTGTTGTACAGGAAAAAATAAACAGAAATAATATCAGGGAAGAATAAATAACTTTTCGGGTTGATTTCATCTAATGAATAGTTTAAAATTTCCCAAAAATAAAAAAATAACGTTGGATTTATTTTATTTAACACATAAAAAAAGGTTATTCATTGCTGAATAACCTTTATCTTAAAGAGAACTAATAATATGTTTTATACTTTCTCAACCAATCTAAATCCTTCTCCATGGATATTTAAAATTTCCACAGAATCATCTCTCTTTAGATACTTACGAAGTTTTGCGATATACACATCCATACTTCTTGATGTGAAATAATTGTCATCTCTCCAAATTTTCGTCAATGCTAACTCTCTTGGCATTAAGTCATTTTTGTGGATAACTAACATTCTAAGTAATTTGTTCTCTTTTGGTGAAAGTTTTTGTGGCTCTTCACCATCGAAAGATAAATGTCTCAATTTAGAATTGAAATGGAATTTACCAATTGTAAATTCGAATTGATCAGCATCTGAATTTTTGTCTGCTTCTTTTCTCTGTAAGATTGCTTTAACCTTGTACAGTAAAACTTCTGAATCAAAAGGTTTATTTAAATAATCATCTGCTCCCGCTTGATAACCCCTTAAAACATCTTCCTTCATTGTTTTAGCTGTAAGAAAAATAATTGGCACTTCAGGGTTTGTAGTTCTAATGTCTTTTGCTAAAGAAAAACCATCTTTTCTTGGCATCATTACATCTAAAATACAAAGATCGAAATCATCGTTTTTAAACATAATTAAACCTTCCAATCCGTCTTTAGCATGTGTCACATCAAAATCGTTTAATGCTAAATAATCATTTAATACTGTTCCAAAATTTGGATCATCTTCAACCAATAAAATTTTACCGTTTTTCATATCTTCACTATTTAAATCAAAGGTAATTTAATATAGAAAGTACTTCCTTTTCCTTTCTCACTCTCTACGTAAACTACGCCTTGATGTTCCTCAACTATTTTTTTAACGTATGACAGTCCTAGACCGTGTCCTTTTACATTATGAATATTACCTCGTTGTTCTCTATAAAACTTTTTAAACACATTTTTTTGAACTGTTTTACTCATTCCCATTCCATGATCTTGTATTTTAATTAAAATATTCTTAGCTGTATTTTCGATGTAAACATCTACTTTTGGGGCCTCCTCAGAATATTTAATTGCATTATCTAACATATTTACAAGAACATTTGTTATATGAAATTGATTTCCTAAAAAATGTGTATTGGATGCGCTGTAATGTTTTTTAATGTAACCATTTCTTGATTTTACAATTAAATCTACATGCTCAATAGCTTCATCCATTAATGTCTTTATATCTATATTTTCTTTCGCTATATCTAACTGATTTTTCTCTAATCTTGAAATACGTAATACATTTTCCACTTGAGAATGCATTCTTTTATTTTCTTGACGTATCATGTTGATATATCTAGAGACCTTTTCTTCGTCATTAATTATCTTCGGATTTTTTATCGCATCTAACGCTAAATTGATTGTTGCAATCGGAGTTTTAAACTCATGCGTCATATTATTGATAAAATCTGTTTTCATTTCAGACATTCTTTTTTGCTTTATCATTTGATAAATCGCTGAACCAAATGCTAAAATGATAATAATGATAAAAAAGACTGAAAGAATCAACATTTTAAAAATTGTTGATAATATATATCTCTTTTGTTTTGGGAAACTTACGTATAATTGATATTCACTGAATCCTTCTTTGTCTTCAAACATCGGTACTTTGTAAGTTTGACCGTCATCTTTATTAAAATATCCAGAACGTATTGGAGTTGCAAAATGATTATTATACACTCCGTATTTGAAATCTGTTGAAATTCCTCTTTGCTTTAATTCCTTTTCTATTGCTTTTTTAAGTTCATCATTTGATACTCTATTTTGAATAGGAATTGCTTTCGCAGCAGCATCAAAAATCATCTCAAAATTTGTTAATTGTAAGTCTCCAAATCTTGCGTATCTCGTATAATTTTCATTATTTTCTTCCGACATTGTTGGTTGCCCATCAAGCGATTCATGAAATACATTAACTTCTTCCTTACTATATATTTTTTTAAAGCTCAAAGAATCATTTTCAAAGATTTCAGCTGGCACATCATATTTTTCTTCAAATATACTTTGCGTATAGATAAATGTTATATTTCCTGTTGTATCAATTTGCTTGAATATAATTTGCTTTATATCAGAACTTTTTGGTTTATCTATTTCAGAAATTTTCTTAGAAACTTTTTTGTACCAATAAAGTACTTCATTATTCTTAATATCTTCTGAAACATTTGCTAAAGCAAATTGTACATCTTGTTTAAATTCTTTATCTCGAATTTCTATGGAACTTTTAATCCAATAAACCTGCACTACAATAATTCCCACTAAGGAAATACTCATGAGTAAAATTATGAGTATAAATACCTTTTTTCCCATATTACAAAACTACTCTTTTAACAGGATAATTATAAATTTTTTAACTTTTATTAACATAAACAAAAAACGTTTAATACATTTTTAACAAAAAAAAATAAATATTAGACATTTTTTTCACTGATTTGAAGCATTTTTTTATGAATTTCGAATACTTCAGCTTCTAACTCCATTTTATTGTTATTATGAATGATAAAATCTCCTCGCTTGATTTTTTCAGCATCAGACATTTGATTATTCATTCTAGCAATAACTTCCTCTCTAGAACAATTATCCCTATCCATTACCCTACGTATTTTTTCCTCTGTTGGGGCTGTAACTACAATGATTTTATTACAAAGAACGTCACTTTTATTTTCGAATAAAATAGCATTTTCATAAATAATGTATGAATTTTGTCGGTACTTTTCTTTAAACATTTCAAAATGCTTAAAAACCTCCGGATGCACTATTGAATTTAACAATTTCAACTTTTTTTTATCATTAAAAACAATATTTGCTAAATATTCTCTATTCAATTTACGATTTTTATAAGAATTTTCACCAAAATTTTTAATAATTTTTTTTTGAAGTGTTTCTGAGGTGTTCATTATATTTTTAGCTTCGATATCTGCTATATAAATTGGAACATTCCATTTTTCAAACAATTTTGCTACGGTAGATTTACCACTTCCAATTCCACCTGTTAATCCGACAACTATCATTTACTTATTAAATATTCTATTTTCTTTGGGACAATTTTAACTGAATTTACAAACTTTGGCTTCGAAATAACAATTGGTATTAAATAATTAATATTTTGTTCTTCGGAATATTTATAATCACATTCTATGAAAAAAGAATCCTCATTTAATTCGCTAAATTTATTTAAGGGAACCTGACAAATCACTTTAACCATTTTTGGAAAAGTAATCAAGTTAAATCCTTCTGGCACGTTTTTAACTGTAAATGGGATCTCTAAATTTGCTTCTGTAAATTTTAATACCTCTGCTTCCAAAACTACTTCTTTATCTGAAAAACTCAAATCTTTTAAGTTTTCTGGTATTTGCAACGATAAAATTTGCTTTATATTTGATGAAACTTCTGTAAAATCATATTTTTCTGTATAAATTTCATTTAATTTCTTTAAAATTTTCACAGGACCATAAACTTCTACAGAATCTGGAATCAAAGAATAATTTCCATTAATATTATTTCCATTTTCAAATTGAAAAGTTACATCTGCAAGTACAGGTATTTTTTTAGAAATATTCTGATTTAATTGTAAAAATATAGTGTCATTATAAATATTTCTCAAATCGATGTTCTTATCTAATTGCCCTTGTATTTTTACAAAATGTGATTTTGGCAAATAATAATAAGAATCTTTATACTGCATTTCCACATCTCTCAAATCAATATTCAAAGTCTGTGTTTTCAGTTTATATTTTAATAAATTAAATCCCGTTCCTTTTATTAAAACATGAACTTGTTTATTTGAAAAACTACTTAACTCTTTATTTTTTGGCAAATTAATATAACGAATATCGAAATATGCAGACGTTGTATATTCTTTTGATAATTTAATCAATAACCAACTAATCACTGAAAGGCATAAAAAAATAAGAAATGTTTGAAATTTCTTATTTTCTTTTAATTTTCGAAATGACATCATATTCTTTTACAATTTTATATCTTACCTCGTAAGATAAAAAAAGTGAGCCATATAAGCTCACTTTGATTAGAATATTTTCAATTCAGCTTATTTTTTCTCTGAAGTTTTATCGAATTTCTTACTCAATTCCATCGAAATTGCTGATCTTTCCATTTTTAACTTCCCAGCACTTGTTTCCACGATTACTGTATTATCATTATCATTGATTTCTACAATTTTTCCGTGAATTCCGCTTGTAGTGATTACTTTCTTACCTTTTGTAAGATCTGATTGAAATTTCTTTTCTAGTTTTTGTTTCCTTACTTGTGGACGAATCATGAAAAAGTAAAGAACAACAAACATTACTAAAATCAAAATCATGTTGTATCCACCACCTGCTGCTTGTAAAAATATTGCTGAATGTATCATCTGTGTTTTATTCTTTTAAATTAGTGTTGATTAGCTGATTCTGCTGCTTTTTTTGCTTGCTCAGCTTCTCTTTTAGCTCTTCTTTCTTCTGCTCTTTTCTTTCTTGCAGCTTCTTTTTCTGGATCTGCGGCTACATTAGCTTTAATCTTAATTTGCTCTCTACCTTTTGCAGTATTTGTAGTTAAAGTAACAGTTTTTGTTTGTCTGTTAGGTTTTCCATTTGAGTTAAATTTAACTCCAATAGTTCCTTCTTCTCCTGGTTTAATAGGAGTTTTTGTCCAGTTTGGAACAGTACATCCACAAGATCCTTTTGCATTTGAAATAATAAGATCTGATTTTCCAGTGTTCTTAAATTTAAATACAGTCTCTACAATGTCACCTTCATTAATATCACCAAAATCATGTTCTGTAGTTTCAAATGTAATTGTTGGTGCATTTTCAGTATTTCTAGCATCTCTTTCCTTTGCTGCTTCTACTTTTGCAGAGTCAACTTTTGTCGCTGCATCTCCTCCTGTGTTACAAGAAGCAAATGCCATAGCTATAAAAGCTCCTAAAATAATAGTTGTTTTTTTCATCTTGTTTTATGATTAATTTTGGTAAAAATAAAAAATTATAACAATCCTCTACCAACTTTTTCGATTCTTTTTGATTCCATAAACTCTTTTTGAAGCTTATCTAACACTCCATTTATGAAATAACTACTTTTAGTTGTAGAGTAATCTTTAGCGATTTCAATATACTCATTTATAGTCACTCTTACAGGGATTGAAGGGAATTTTAAAAATTCTCCAATTGCCATTTTGATTAAAATCATATCCATTTCAGCAATTCTCTCCGTATCCCAATTCGGTGTTTTATCTGCAATTTCCTCACCATATTTATCATGGTGTAAAACTACTTTTCTAAATAAATTCAACACAAAACGCTCATCATCAGAATCTTTATATAATTTATCAATTACAAACTGACGATCTGTTTTTATCTTCTTAAGATTCTTTAAAATCCAAGTATTCACAAAAGGAATATCATCAACCCAACCGATAAATTGATCTTCGAAATAATCCTCTAATTTTTCATTTGGAGCAACAATATGCTTAAAGATATTAATCACGAAAGTCTTATCCTCTTCAGCAGACCTTTTTTCGTTTTCCATATATCTTGTATAGAAATCACTCTCTTTAATCAAATTCCAAATCAAACGAACATACTCATCATCTAAATTCCAGTTCGTAATATTTCGCTCTTCAATAGCATCATATAAAGACGTACTTTCAGCTAATACTTGTAAAACTTGATTGTCAATAAATTTTGTGTTTGGATTTAATTCCTCTTTGGAAGCAAGATATTTCTTTTTCGAAATCTCTATATGATTACGAGCCATATCTCTTACGCGTACCAATAAGTCTAATTTCAACAGGTACAAATCATACATTTTATCAATACTATGAAGTAAGAACTTCTCTTCTTTCGCCAAGTTATCGCTTCCTGACTTTAGCATTGCGTACACCGACTGCATTACTTTTACTCTGATATGTCTTCTATTAATCATCTAAAGAACGTTTTTTTATTTTTAGGGTAAAAAAAAAGAGCGGACTGTTTTAGTTTCCGCTCTGCAAAATTAAATATATTTTTTTAAATCTATATTATTTTTTTTCATTTTTTCTAGCATCAATTCTTGCTTGTGCTACATTCAATGCTGCTTCATGAGTAGTAATTCCTTCTTTCTCAGCAACAGAGAAAATATCTAATGTTGTATTATAAATATTTTCTGTCTTTGTCATGATTTCATCTCTACCATACTTAGCAATCTCCGCGTAAACGTTGATGATTCCTCCAGCATTAATCAAGAAATCAGGAGCGTAAAGAATTCCTCTTTCTTTTAATCTGTGTCCATGCTTAATTTCATCAGCTAACTGATTGTTTGCAGCTCCAGCAACGATTTTCGCATTTAATTGCTCAATTGTGTTATCGTTAATTGTTGCTCCTAAAGCACAAGGTGCATAAATATCTACATCTAATCCGTAAATATCAGATCCCATATGAACTGTTGCTCCATATTTTTTGCTTAATTCTAATAAGCGATCTTCACTGATATCATTGATAATTACTTCTCCTCCTTCTTTTGTAATATAATCAACTAAAGTTTCTCCAACGTGTCCAACACCTTGAACTAAAACTTTTCTTCCTTCTAATTTATCTGTTCCGAAAACATGTTTAGCAGAAGCTTTCATTCCCATAAATACTCCGTATGCAGTAATTGGTGATGGGTTTCCAGATCCTCCTCTACTTTCAGAAATTCCTGTTACGTGTGGTGTAACATCATGAATAACATCCATATCACGAGTTTCCATTCCTACATCTTCAGCAGTAATATATTTACCTCCTAATGAGTGAACGAATTCTCCGAATTTTGCCATTAAAGCATCATTCTTTTGTGTTTTTGCATCTCCGATAATTACAGCTTTTCCTCCTCCAAGGTCTAATCCTGTAACAGCAGATTTAAAAGTCATTCCTCTTGATAAACGTAATACATCGTTTAAAGCTTCCCATTCACTTTTATAATTCCACATTCTTGTTCCTCCTAAAGCAGGACCTAAAACTGTGTTGTGAATACCGATAATAGCTTTTAAACCTGTTTCTTCGTCATTGCAAAAAACAACTTGTTCGTGACCATTAAATGAAAGTTGTCCGAAAACTGGATCCATTTTTTTAAGGTCTTTTACTTCGATAGTTTCTGATGTCATTTTGTATATTTTTGTTAATTGAAACTTTAATATCCAAGTGAATGAATTCTTTTAGTACTTTTAGTCAATTTTTCAAACAAATCATTCTTTTAAAATTATCTTGTTAAAAAAAAGATTTCGTTAGCAAATAGTGAATTTCTCTATTATTTTTGACAAAAAAATTTGCATTCATTCAATAGTATGGTTCGCAAATTTAATTTTTTAGTTTACGATTTCAAAACATTCAATTGTTTTTATACAATTTTCGCAGAAATAAAATAACAAAACTTTAAAATGAAAGCTTTAAAATATTTAAATAAATACTTCATAAAATATAAATTTCAATTAATCCTTGGGTTAATTATTACCGTTTTGGCAAAAATATTCGCTCTTTTTGTGCCGCAAATTATTGGACAATCTATTGATATTGTGACGGATTACAAAAACGGAGTGGTTACAGAGCTTTCTGATGTTAGAACACAACTTTTTTATAATATTTTATATATCATAGGAGCTGCTCTGATTTCTGGTGCTTTTACATTTTTAATGCGCCAATTAATCATCGTAACTTCAAGAAAAATTGAGTTTGACCTGAAAAATGAAATCTTTCGTCAATACGAATTGCTTTCTTTAAATTTTTATAAAAAACATCGAACAGGTGATTTGATGAATAGAATCAATGAAGATGTTAGTAAAGTTCGTATGTATTTCGGTCCTGCAATCATGTATAGTATTAACATGGTTGTTCTTTTTATCGTTGCTATTGTGGAAATGCTTAAAATCGATGTAAAACTTACGCTTTATACTATGATTCCATTTCCGATTCTTTCTATTTCTATTTATTATTTAAGCAAAATGATTAATGAAAGAACAACAATTGTGCAACAATATCTTTCGCATTTGACAACGATTGCTCAAGAAAAATTTTCTGGAATTAGTATTATAAAATCTTATGGAATTGAACCAGATACGATTCGCGAATTTGAAGAAGTTTCTAACACAAGTAAAGAAAAAAACATTCATCTTTACAAAGTACAAGCTCTTTTCTTTCCAATGATGATTTTTTTAATTGGAATTAGTAATATCATCGTAATTTATATTGGAGGAAAACAATATATTGATGGAAGAATTAATCTTGGAACTATCGCAGAGTTCTTAATTTATGTAAATATGCTTACTTGGCCAGTAGCAATTGTTGGTTGGGTAACTTCTATCATTCAACAAGCTGAAGCTTCTCAGAAAAGAATTAATGAATTTTTGCATGAAACGCCAGAAATTCAAAATAACAATTCTTCTCCATCAGAAATTCAAGGAGATATTATTTTTGATGATGTAACTTATACTTATGAAGATACAAATATCACTGCTTTAGATCATATTTCTTTTCATGTAAAGCAAGGACAAACTATCGGGATTTTAGGAAAAACTGGAAGTGGAAAATCAACCATTTTAAATCTAGTTTCTAGGTTATATGATGTTTCTGAAGGTGAAATTAAAATTGATAATACAGATATTAAAAAAGTTAATCTTGATGATTTAAGGAAGAATATCGGATTTGTTCCTCAAGAAGCTTTTTTATTTTCAGATTCGATAGAAAATAACATCAAGTTTGGAGATGAAGATGCAGATGAACAAAAAGTAATTCAAGCTGCAAAAGATGCTTATGTTCATCATAATATTGAAACTTTCAAAGAAGGATACCAAACTTTTGTTGGAGAACGTGGTGTGACACTTTCAGGAGGACAAAAACAACGAATTTCTATTGCTAGAGCAATTATTAAAAATCCGAAAGTTTTAATTTTTGATGATTGTCTTTCTGCTGTAGACACAGAAACAGAAGAGAAAATTTTAAGTAATCTTTATCGAGTAAGTAGAGGAAAAACAACGTTTATTGTAAGTCATCGAATTTCATCTGTAAAACATGCAGATCAAATCATTATTTTAGAGCAAGGAAAGGTGATTCAGCGCGGTACACATAACTCATTACTAAAAAAAGATGGATTTTACAAAGAACTTTATGAACAACAACTTATGGAAAAAGAATTGTAATTTTTGTTGTGAAAGTCAAATATTTTTTTAGATTTGTGAAGTATTCAAATGAAAATGATTAACTAAACTGAAAGATTATTATGAATGAAAAAGAACACCTAGAAAGAGAGGAAATTTTTTCACAGGTATTACGTGCAGGGCGAAGAACTTATTTTTTTGATGTAAGATCTACAAAAGCGGATGATTACTATCTTACCATTACGGAAAGTAAAAAATTTACTCATGAAGATGGATCATTTCATTACAAAAAGCACAAAATCTATTTATACAAAGAAGATTTTACAGAATTCAATGAAATGCTACAGAAAGCTACTGAGTATATCATTGATCAAAAAGGCGAAGAAGTTATTTCTGAACGCCACCAAAAAGATTATAAAAAATCTTCAGAACTTGAAACAGTTCAAACACCTGACAGCTTTACAGATATAAGCTTTGAAGATATTTAATTTTTACTCTTAATTCTTAAATTATTACAATAGACTACCTTTGTAGATGGGTAGTCTATTTTTTTATTATAAGCTTTTTAATTATTTTTATATTATTGATTATCAGATATTTAAATTATTAAAGATGCATAGTAAAAATGAAACAACCATAAACAACCTTGATATTGAACAATTCAAAAAAGGTAGTATAAAAAAAGTTTGGTTACACATCATCAATAACGGAATTGGTGAACCAATCAGAATTCCAATTTTTATTGCAAGAGGTAAAAAAGACGGTCCTGTTTTGGGTTTAACTTCTTCTCTTCATGGAAATGAATTAAACGGAATTCCTGTAATTCAAAAACTTTTTAATGATATTGACGTTGAAGAATTAAGTGGAACAATCATCGGCGTTTTAGTAGCAAATGTTCCAGGATATTTATTAGAACAACGAAAATTCAATGATGACGTTGATTTAAACAGAATTGCTCCAGGAAAAGCAAATGGAAATCAATCTGAACTTTATATCAATCGTCTTATTGATCGAATTGTTTCGAAATTCGATTTCCATATTGATTTACACACAGCAAGCGTTGGTCGCGTAAATTCTTATTATATCCGAGCTGACATGTCTGATCCTATCACTTCAAAATTAGCTCGACTTCAAAATCCAGACATCATTTTACACAATCCACCAAATGATAAAACACTTCGTGGAAACGCTCAAGGATTAGGAATTCCTTCTATTACTTTAGAATTAAAAGATCCTAATTTGTTTCAATATGATGTAATTGAAGATAGTTTAATTGGAATTCATAATGTTTTGTTTTTCCTAAAAATGATTGAAGGTGAAGTTTTATGTCCTGTAAAAAATACCATTCTTTGCGAAACTTCTTCTTGGTATTATACGGATGAAGGAGGAATACTTTCTGTAAAACCTGAATTAAAACAAAAAATTAAAAAGGGAGAATTAATTGCAGAAACTCAAGATATATTTGGAACAGTTATAAAACAATATTTTGCTCCCGAAGATGGAATTATCATTGGAAAAAGTGTAAATCCTGTAAATCAATCTGGAAGTAGAATTGTTCATTTGGGACAAAAAATAAGTGAAATTCCTTGTATTACAGAAGATGACACAACTTACATTCAAAAAAAGAAATAATTCTTTATAATTATACTTTAGTTTAAAAAGCTTTGAAAAATAAAACAATTCAAAGCTTTTTTTCATATAATATCTTAAAGATTATTCTCTTTCTTCAAAAAATAAGAAGTAACAATTGAAAAATTATCGATTAATTTTCTTTCTAAATTTGGTTTTTCTGGATTACAAACAATAAAGAAATTCTGCTCTGATTTTTTTGCATATTTATCAAAATGTATTGTGTCAATTACATATAAACATTTGTGTTCATTTATTGTATACTCAAAAGTAAATCTATAATCTCTAATGTGATCTCTCTTATTTTTCCTGAAACAATTCATTCTTTTTAATGGAACAATTTCCCAAGTTTTATATTCTAAATATTCTTTATATCCTTTTCTTAAATTTTTAATTAACAGAAAACTAAAAAGTAAAAAAACAAATAGCCAAAACAAAAAATATTCATCAGATGGTGAATTTATCATTCCTTTAATTTTTGAAAATTCTGGTTTTTCTGGATTGTATTCCAATTGAATTTTATCTCCAGGATAATATAAATCTAAATAAGAATAAGAAATCCAACGATATTTTTTTCCATCTACAATATAAAAATATTCAAATCCTTCAATCTGATATTCTTCTTCATCTATCACTTCATAAATATCTGTTGCAAAAACATCTAAAATTTCTCCTTCAGTAGTTTTCAAATCTTTATTTAAATAATACCACGATACAAAATCTACTTCTTTATATAAATTTTGCATGGATTTAAATGAAAAGTATAAAACAACTAAAATTATTAAAGTAAAATAATTTCTTATAATCAATCCTATTTTTGCTAATAAGCTAATCTTCATTTTTAAGCAATATTTATTTTCTTAGAATTCAACACAAAATTTAACTTCTAGAAATATTAAATTTTTGTAAAACTATAAAATATTACATCTTTTTTAACGTCAAAACTTAGTTTTTGAAAATAACTTTGATATTCTGTAAAATTGAAAATCAGTTTTGTATGGATGAAGATGTTAGAAAAGGACAGGCAGCATATACAAAAGCATTGTTATTCATTTACGATTTGTTGGTTTTAAAAATTTCCAATACATATATCTGGAAATGCCCAACGAAAAACTTAATTTCTCTTTACAATGCAAATCTTACCAACAATCATTTGGATGTTGGTGTAGGAACTGGATATTATTTGAAAAATTGTAATTTTCCTGAAAATACGCGTTTGGTTTTAATGGATTTAAACAAAAATAGTTTAAATGTTGCTGCAGAAAATGCAAAAGATTTAAAACCTGTAACTTTTATTCAAAATATTTTAGAACCAATTCAGTTTCAAATTAATCCGTTTGATTCTATTTCTATCAATTATCTTCTCCATTGTCTTCCAGGAACAATTTCTGAAAAATCTATTGTTTTTGACAATCTTCTTCCAATCTTAAATAAAAACGGAGTTATTTTTGGTTCAACAATTCTTCAAGGAAATATTAAACGCTCGAAAAAAGCACAAAAATTAATGGATTTCTACAATAAAAAAGGAATTTTTTCTAATGAAAATGATACATATGAAGATTTGGAAGAAAACCTTAAAAAACGCTTTGATGAATATACAATGAAAATCATTGGTTGTGTTTGTTTATTCAAGGGAATTAAAAAATAATTTGTAAAGAATTCTAATTTTTTACAACTAAATCTGTAGTAGTAACCTTTAAATTCAATAATTATGAAAAAGATTGATTTATTTCCGACAGAACTTCCGACAAGGAAAAAGGTTCCATTATTTGTTAAAATCGTTTTTATGATTTTAGTAGCAATTTTAGTTTTTGTTCCACTTTATAAATTCGTTCAAGGATTTGAACCAGAACAAAAAACAATAGAAGTTAGAAATTTCTAAATGTTAAATTGATAATTTTAAAATGTTAATATAGTATTGAAATGTTAAAAAAAAATTTTAACATTTCAATCTTAAATTTTCATAATTTTCTAATAAACAAATAATAAGCTATTAATACTTAATTAATCACTTTAAATTAAAAATTCAAACCGATACTATTTTATCTTAAAACTTAATTTTTTGGTACAGTATTTTCAACTTGTGCAAAAACCAATTAACATATTTGAAGATTATGAAATACGTATCAAAACTTTTTGTGATTTTATTCGTTTTTGTAGCTATTTCTTGTAGCGAAGACGATGTAATCACAACTCCACCAGACGACAACATTGAAAACCCTGACAATCCAGATGATCCAGACAATACAGATCCCGATGACCCAGACGATCCAGATGATCAAGATCCAGGTGATGGTGATGATGGCGACGATGGTGATGATGGAGAAGTTCCAGATTTAGACCCAATGACAAGTCCTGTCGTATTAGCTTACTTCCCTTCTTGGTCTGAAAATTATGTAACTTCAGAACAAAATTCTAAATTACGTGAAATCCCTTCTTACGTAAATTATGTATTCCTTTCTTTTGCAAAACCAAATTTAACTTATGTAAAAGGTTCTTATGATATTTCACAAACTGGAATTGAAGTTCCTTATGACGGATGTACTTTAGTAGAAAGTGTAAATGCTCTTAAAAATAAAGGAATTCGTGTGATTCTTTCTATTGGAGGAGAAACTTATTGGAATGCTCCAGATACTTACAATATAAATTATAACCAAATTAAAGATTTAGTGGATGATATGGGATTTGCAGGAATTGATTGGGATTACGAACCTGATGGATCTTTTGCAGGAATTGGAAACCCAGAAAATGTACAACATTTTATCGATTTCTTTAACAATTCTAGAGCAATCATGCCTAAAGAAAAATACATTCTAGCTTGTGCTCCTGCTGGTGTAGGTGCAATCGGTGGACAATTAAATAACGACCCAAACTCTCCTTATGCTTATGAAAATAGAAATACTATAACTGGAGAAAGTGATGCAAATCTTTATGTTGGTTCTGCACAAACTAACGGAATTAATTTATACGGATTTACCTCAACTGGACATATGATTCCTGTAATCCAAGCTGTTGGTGATAAAATTGATTTAATTGCTTATCAAGGATATAATACTGGAGGAAGTCAAAATAGAACAATCATGTATGATGCTTATGCTCATTATGCAAAAACATACGGATTTAAAATTGCTGCTGGAACACATTATCCAAACGAACCTTGGGGACCATATTATACATATACACACGAAAATGTTGCTGATTTAGCAGAGCATATTTCTGAACACCCAGATAGACAAGGTCAATTAGATGGTGTTATGATTTGGCAATTATTATTAGGTGGTGGTTCTTCTTCATCTTATTCTTACTTAAATGTTGCTTCAAAAGTATTAAACGGAAGTTCAAAAAGTAGTGCTATTTCCCAAGCAAACAACTTTGAAATGATGACTTATACTGGTGGTGCAACAGATTGTAGCGGAGAAGAAGGCGGAGGAAAACACTGTGGAATTCCTGATTATAAAGAAACTTTAACGTATGCAAACGCTGGAACTAAGGTATACCATAACGGAAAAATCTGGCAAAATAAATGGTATGCGAATCCAGGGGAAATTCCAGGACAAAATGATGTTTGGGAATTCGTTGAAGATTGTAACGAAGAATAATATATGTAAAGAAAATATTTGTTTAGTTTAATTTTTTATTGAAGACAAAAAGAGCACATTTTAATTAATGTGCTCTTTTTATTTTTTATATTTTTTATTAAGAAAACGATTTCGATTTAATAAAATCGGTAACTAAAAAGCTTATCAACTTCCCTACTTGCATTTCTTGTCCTTTTTCTCCTAAAACTGGAGCTCCTTCACAAATATGTAAATAAGAAGCATTCGATTGTAATCCTAAATAGGAAACAAATCTTCTTGCTTTATTCACTGAAAATCCACTTGGAGCCATTGCTGAAGATGGAAAACTTTGAATTGCATCCAAATCAATTTCGATTCCAAAAGGTTTCTTCTCAATAAACATTGTCGCTCTACGCATTTGTTCATCAAAGAAATTATCTCTTTCCACTTCGATAGATTCAAAAGTTACATATTTTAGTTTTTTCTTATGCTTTTTAAATGTTTTTAAAATAGTCGCTGAAGTATAGTTCTCATGAATTCCAAACATAAAATATTTACTTAAAAAACCTTCTTCAAATGCATAACTAAATCCATTTCCACTATGTCTTCCTTCTAAACTTCTAAAATCTGAATGTGCATCAAAATTTATAGAATTCACTGCTCTTCCAAACGCCAAAGCTGTTCCTTTAATACAACCATAAGCATTGTTATGCCCACCTCCTATTACAATTGGTGTTTTTCCTGCATCTGCAATTGCTTTAACGGTTTTCGTAACTTCTTCATCAATAAAAGAAACCAATTCATTTGCTCTTTCAAAATGTTCTTTTTCTGAAAAATCAACTGCATCCATCTCTTCTATTTCTTTCGAAAAATCTAAATGCCCAAGAATTAATAATTTCTCTGCTCTATTAAACTTATTATCCTGTGTATTTAACAAAGCTTTTAAGGAAACTTCCCAAGCTCCTGTTGCTCCAGGTCTTCCATGATTTGCTCGAACTCCAATATCTTCTGGAACTCCTAGTAAGACAAATTCAGCAGAAGAATTCAATAAACAAGATTCAATTTCTTCAGGGTTTTCAAGAAATTGAACAACTTCTCCATATTTTGTTTCTCCTTTTCTTTTTGAGATATAAGAAGCAATTGTTTTTTTATTATAAACTACTAATCTTTCCATCTTAGATTTCTTTACCATTTATAAATACTTTCTCAATACAATTACTTCCAAAAGAATAAGGAATAAATCCATAAGAAGGAATTTCTTTCGTCAACATAAAATTTGCTTTTTTTCCTTTACAAATACTTCCATGTGTATCAGAAATTCCCATTGCATAAGCTCCATTAATTGTTGCTGCATTAATAGCTTCTTCTGGTGTCATTTTCATTTTAATACATGCTGTAGCAACTACAAAATTCATATTTCCAGAAGGTGTAGATCCTGGATTATAATCTGTTGCTAAAGCTAAAGGTAATCCTGCATCAATCATTTTTCTTGCAGGTGTATATGGAATACTTAAAAAATAAGAACAAGATGGAAGTGCAACTGGCATTGTTTTACTTCCCTTTAAAATCTCAATATCTTCTTCTCTCATTTCTTCCAAATGATCAACAGATAAAGCTTCATATTTCACTCCAGATTGTACTCCACCAATTGCAGTAAATTGATTTACATGAATTTTTGGAATTAATCCATATTTTTTTCCAGCTTCTAAAAGTTTGTCTGTATCTTCAACAGAAAAATATCCTGTTTCACAGAAAATATCTACAAATTCAGCTAAATTCTCTTCTGCAACTTTTGGCATCATTTCATTAATTACATAATCCATGTAACCATCTTTGTTTCCTTTATAATTTGCTGGAACTGCATGTGCTCCTAAAAAAGTTGCTTTTATTGGTAAATCGTAAGTTTCTTTTAATCGTTTAATCACTCGAAGCATTTTTAACTCTGCATCTAAAGTCAATCCATAACCCGATTTAATTTCTACAGCTCCAGTTCCTAAAGCCATTACTTCTTCTAGTCTTTTTCTAGATTGTTCGAATAATTCCTCTTCTGAAGTTTCTTGTAGTTTTTTTGCTGAATTTAAGATTCCTCCTCCTCTGTTTGCTATTTCTTCATAACTCAATCCATTAATTCTATCTACAAATTCTTGTTCTCTATTTCCAGCATAAACAATATGTGTATGACTATCTACCCAAGTTGGTAAAATAATTTTCCCCGAAGCATCAACTGTTTTATCTGCATTAATTTTCGGTAAATTTTCCATAGAACCAAAATCTCGAATTTCATCATCTTCAATTAAAAGATAAGCATTCTTGATTGTTGGTAAATTTTTCATTTCGGCACCAGAAACCATTTTTCTTGGTGCATCTTCCGTTTGTAATAATTCTTTTATGTTTAAAAATAATGTTGTCATAAACTATAGAATTCTATTTTCAAAAGGTAAAAATACTCTAAAATCAATGAATTCTTTAAAAAAAGAGAAAAAGAAGTCTTTTTTTTGAAAAAAAATTCTCTTTTCAGAATTACTACATAAAAAGAAGTAGCAATGTTAAAACAATTCCTCCAAAAGCAAAATATAATCCTTTTCGAAAAATTTTAGCTTTAGGTAAATACATCCAAAAAGCAGAAAGAGAAAAGAATAAAAGTGAAAATCCAAAAAATATGTTCAACCAATACAAAGGTGTATTCGTAGTTGACTTATGTAATTGATTCAACTTTTTTAATGCGGGAGCTAAATCTTTTTTTGTATAGTTTGCAACTCCTGTTTGCTTATTATAAACTCCTTGTTTAAAATAGATAAGATTTCCTTCAATTTTCGTAATTTCAAGATTTCTTATACGCAAGGCCTTACCGAGTTTTTCTTTTTTCAAATCTGTTTTAATTTTTCGTTCAACAGATTGTT
Source organism: Aureivirga marina (assembly GCF_015767265.1). Lineage (GTDB taxonomy): Bacteria > Bacteroidota > Bacteroidia > Flavobacteriales > Flavobacteriaceae > Aureivirga > Aureivirga marina. Next base: position 125,267 of record NZ_JADPIB010000004.1, on the reverse strand, counting down.
CATATTTTAAAAAATCTGTATTTCTAAAAATAAGCACAACTCCACTTATTGCATAAACAGACATAATCCCTGCTAGAAAAAAACCAAGATATCTATGTATTAATCGTACATAATACGGAACTTTTTTATTCTTACTCATTTTGTATTATTTCATTATCATATAGAACTATAATCTATACTGGATATTTTAAATTTATTACAAAGAATAAACTATTCTATTTTATGTAAAAAAAAATCCTTTAAACAACCAAATTAAGGCTTCAAACAGCAAATTCTGCTCAATTTAATTTTAAAAACAAAATATAAATATCATAAAAGTGCATAAAATTCCTATTTTTTTGAAAAAAAATTCTACTGCGCAAAAAGACTGCGCACTTACTTTTCATCTTTGCAATGTAATTATGAAATACACATCAATTCATAATTATTTACGCTAAAGTGGGAGAATTGCTAATCCCGAAAAGAAAAAGTCATGTGTACTATCGTTAAGGCTGAGAATGATAGTACACTAATTAAAATCAGCTTCAAAAAATGGCACTACCAAAAAAGAAAGGGATTCGAAAAATTACTATTGATTCAACGGTTTATTATTTCAAAGTTGATTTAGTTAATGAAACTTCAGAAGTGAAAGCAAATATTGGTTTAGAAGAAAAACCTAATCGACGTTTTAGTCTTTGGGCAGAAAATGTTCAAATTACTCCAAGCATCATTGCAGAAAGCATTTTATTTATGAATCGAAAAACAAGCTGGCAATCAGAAAGCAAAAATTATTCTTTAAAATATAGCGAAGAAAATCTGTGTTTTAATTAATTATTATTTATATAAAAAAATAGGGTTTTAAAACCCTATTTTCATTTTTTCTTCTTGTTGGTAATTCTTCTTTTTATAATTAAATATTTCCGCTAATGTCAATTCTTCAAAAGTTTGTTCACAATCCATTTCTTCTAAAAGAACATTTGATTTTTCCACAGATAATTTCTTAAAATCATAATAAGCAATCATTCTTCCTTTTCGTAAAAGCGCTTTATCGATTTTATCTAATTCAGAATTAAATGTACAAATAATTCGAATATTTAAATAATCACTAAACAATCCATCTGTCAATTGTAAAATTGTAGAAACCACTGAATTTTGTCCAGAATGTTCCCTTTTCATAATCACTTTTTCAGCGTCTTCAATAATTAAAACTGCATTTTTGTTTTCGATTAAAAAAGAAATAAATCCAGGATTTAATAACTCACTTACAAAATCATTTTGAACAAAAATAAAACTTAATTCATCAAATTTTGTAATCAGATTTTTAATATAAGTTGTCTTTCCAGTTCCTGGTAAACCATGTAAAAGAATCAAACCAGATTGGTCTTCTTCAAAACAATCTAAAATCGTTTTATTGACTTCTTGAAAATCTTCATTATAATTTTTCTCAACATCTAATTTTACAAAATCCGTTTTCACTTCTTGCGTAGAAAAACCTGCATTTCCACTTGTTAAAACTTTAAATGATGGAGATGGTTTTTCACAAAGTTTTTCTCTTAAATCGTGATTCGTTTTTAAAATCCATGTTTCTAATTCTGTATCTTTTCCATCATATTGAAATTCCACATCCAAAGATTCACTTCGTAAACAAATCCAAATAGTGATTTTTTTCTTATTGCTTTTATAAAAGTATTCGTTGACATAATCGTCTTCAAATTTAGCATCTTGTTTATCCGAAATTTTCCATGTTTTTTTGATTAATTCAAAATCAAATATTTCTAAATCGATTAAATCTAACGCCTTTTTCATATTCTCTTTTTTTGCTTTTAAAGTAATATCAAGAGAAATTTCAGAAGGAAAGCATTCGTAAAATTTATAAAAAAGTGGACCTCTTTCAATATCATTGTATGTTGTATAAACATCAAAGTAATCTTTCATATCATTTTCTTTTTGAATCTGCAATTTAGAATAATTTTCAGAATAAAAACGTATCTTTTAAGTAAGCATTTTTTTAATAAAGAAGAAATTGTATACAAATCGCGATGAATTGTATACAATTTTTGGTTTAAAATCTTCTCAATTTTGTTGCATCATAAAATTTAATAAAGAAACAATGAATTTAAATTTTCTAAATAAAGATTTAACGGGAAAAACAATTGTTTTTACTGGAGGAACAGATGGAATGGGAAAAATTGCAGTTACAAAACTTGCAAAAATGGGAGCGAAAATTTTGCTTTTAGGAAGAAATAAACAAAAGACAATGGAAGTCTTAAATGAACTAATACAAACGACAAAAAAGCAAAACTGTTTTTATGTTCCTTGTGATTTATCTTCTCAAAAAAGTATTCGAAATGCAGCAAAAATGATTTTAGATAATTGTCCAAAAATTGATTATTTAATTAATTGTGCAGGAATGAATGCAGGTGAACGAAAATTAACAGAAGATGGTTTGGAAATGACTTGGGCTGTAAATCATTTAGCACCTTTTTTATTAAATCAATTGTTATTAGATCGACTAATTTCTTCTGCGCCTTCAAAAATTATAAATCTTTCTTCTGCAACAGAAAAAAGTGGTCATATTCATTTGAACGACATTCAACTGACAAAAAAATGGAGCACTTTTAGATCTTATACACAAGCAAAATTAGCGATGAATATGTGTACAAGAAAATTAGCAAAAGAATTGGAAAACTCTGAAGTAACAGTAAATGCTTTGAATCCTGGATTTATTAAAACAAATCTTTTACGAGATTTAAAAGGCTGGGAATCTTTAGTTGGAATTCCTTATATGTTTTTCTTTGCTTCTAAAACGGAAGTTGGTGCAAATCGAATTTTAAATCTTGCACTGTCTGATGAATTTAATCATGAAAATGGAAAATATATTTATGAAGAAAAAATTCGTGAACCAAATCCAGAAGCTTTAGATGAAGAATTAGTAAACAAAGTTTGGGAACTTTCTAAAAAACAAGTTGGTTTGTAAATTAAATCTTATTTTTATCAGATGACGAGTGATTTTTATAAAATAGAGACTCTTTCAGAAATGTTTAAGTTTTTAAATATTCCCAACCTTAAACATCCATTAATCACTTTGATTGATTATTCCAAAACTCCTTTAAAATTAAAGTTACCAAAACATAAATTTCTTTGTAATTTCTATCAGATTTCTTTTAAAAGTGATCAAAATGGTTTTGTAAAATATGGAAGAGAAACATATGATTATCAAGAAGGAACTTTGATTTATGTTGCGCCAAATCAAGTTGTGGAATATGGAAATTCGGAAAAAATTGAATTGAATAGTGGTTGGACTTTATTTTTTCATGCAGATTTGATTCGTTCTTTTTCTTTAGATAAAAAAATGAAAGAATATAATTTCTTTAATTATCAATCTAATGAAGCTTTACATATTTCTGAAAAAGAGAAAGAAATTATTGAATCGATTATTTATAAAATTCAGATAGAATTAGATTCTAATTTAGATGATTTTAGTGAAGAAGTGATTGTTTCTAATTTGGAACTTTTATTTAATTATTCAAAAAGGTTTTACAATCGACAATTTATCACTAGAAAAAGGTTCAATTCTGATATCATTACGTTATTCTCAGACGAATTAGATTCTTATTTTGAGAAAAATATTCAGAAAGAATCTGGAATTCCAACAACACAATATTTTGCTAAAAAACTGAATTATTCCCCGAATTATTTAAATGAATTAATCAAAAAACAAACAGGAAAAAGTATTTCAGAACATATTAATTATAAAATTTTAGAATTAGCAAAAAGTAGTTTATTAAACTCCTCTAAAACTGTTTCTGAAATTGCATTTGAACTTGGTTTTTCTTACTCACAGTATTTTAGTAGATTTTTCAAGAAAAACATTGGAAAAACACCTAATGAATATAGAAAATCAAGTTAAATTCATATTATTTTCTTATTATTTTGAAATCTATTTAAATATAAAATGAAAAAAGATTTAATTACTTTAAACTTTAGAGATTCTAATTCTAAAATGGAATTTGAAATAATTTCTTTTAAGGATTTCTATAATCAACCAGATATTTTTAGAGAAACTCCTCATATTGTAAACTTTTACATCATTCTTTTTATTACAGAAGGAAGTGGAAAACATGAAATTAATTTCAAAACATATTCTTATCAAAAAAATGATGTTTTATTCATCAATAAAGAACAACTTCATTGTTGGAAAGAATATAAAAACACTAAAGGTTTTTTTCTACTATTTACAGAAACTTTTTTAAGACAAAATCAAGCGAATTTTAAAGATTTATCTTACTCTTTTCCTTTTAATAATTATTTGTATGAACCTTTAATTAGTTTAAATACATCTCTCAGTTTATCTCTACAAAAATTATTTTCATTTATTTATGAAGAGTATCAATCAAATGAAAACAAACAAAAAAAGGAAATTCTTCAATCTTTATTATATGTCTTTTTTTTGAAAATAAGAAATAATGAAATTCAAGAAAAAACAATTGGAAACTCAGCTCAAAAAAAATTATTTATAAGTTTTCAAAAATTAATGGATCAAAAATTAGCCGAATCTAGAAATATAAATGATTATTCAAAATGGCTAAATGTTTCTTTCAAAGAATTAAATGAAGTTTGTAAATTGTTTACAAACTTAACTTCAAAAAAATTTTTAAATCAAGTCATTTTACTTAAAGCAAAGCAACATTTAATTAATAATGAAAAAAATATTAATGAAATTGCATACTCATTAGGTTTTAATGAGCCTACAAATTTTACAAAATTCTTTAAGAAACAATCTCAACAAACTCCAAAAGAATTTCAAAATACCATTTTTGCTAAAAAATAATCAAAGATTTACCTTTTTAAAACAAAATTAACCTTGATAAGCAGCTGGTTTCAGTTGATTTTTGCATTGTAATTTTTAAAAAACAAAAAATGATTGTAAAGAAGTTTTCAATTGGGATTTTAATGGTAGTTATTCTTTCTCTATCATTTTCGCAAAAAATAAATGCAAGTAATTTTCAAAAATCAAATGAAATGGAATTATTAGAAAATAAAAAAAACTTAATAGGTAAAAAGCTTCAATACGACTATGGTCAAAATGTATTTGAAATCACTTTTATTTCAGAAAACAAATTACATTGGAAATGTATAGAAGGTGAATATAAAGGTCAAGAAGCAACTGAAAATTATAAAATTCAAAAATTAAGTAAACATAGGTTTTTTGTTTCTTGGGTTGAAAAAGATGGAATTTCAGTCAGCCAAGTTGTTAATTTAAAAAATAAAAATATTAATACATTTATGGTTGTTGATAAAGAAATTTACACAATGAATGGAACTTTAAAAGAATTAAAATAATCTTCAAATTGTTGTCTTTTGTAATAAATGTGAGAAATTCATCTCACATTTTTTTTGATTTAATCTAATATTAAATTTTATAAAAAAAACAAAACTTTAATAAATAAATTCTATAAAAAAGAAACACTCTTTTTTTCTAAAAACCTTTTTTTTCAAACTTTTTTAAAAAAAAATTCACTACGCAAAAAGATTGCACACTTCCTTCTCACCTTTGTTTCATCAAATAAGATAAATGATGAATTATTCATAAAAATATAGAAAACAATTTGTCAAGAATAACTTACTTCTACATTTTATTTGGGATAAAAAAAGTTATTCGATTACAAATTTTGAAAAAAATAAATAGATCAATAAAAGCTTACTTCGTTCTTTGGACACTAAATTTCCACTTTAGCAGTAGCTTCTAGATTATCTATTTAAATATTGGTCAAAAGAAACTTACTTCCGTTTTATGCCAGAACTATAAGATTCGAGTTTCTTGATTACTAACTATTGAAACAGTAGCTCAACTGGATAGAGCATGACATTTTATTAATTTAAATGATTACCTTTTTTCGGTCATATTCAAATTACTTCAAACCGGCTGTCAAGGTTGTTGGTTCGAATCCAACCTGTTTCTCTATAAAAAGGACAATTTTATGTTACTTCTAAACATCCGATAAATGACATAAAAGATTTCCTTTTTTATTTTTTGGGGCAGTAGCTCAGAGGTAGAGCACATTATAATTTTGAGATTTCCTTTTAGGACAATTATAATTTACTCCTTGCCTGTTAAGCATGAGGTCGTGGGTTCGAATCCTACCTGCTCCGCAATTTTGGTCAACAACAACTTACTTCGCCAAATGGCATTTTACTGATAATAAAACAAGTTGCTGGATTACTAATTTTAAAAAAGAAAAAAATGCAAAAAGAAATTTTAAAAATCGCTATTCAAAATGAAGCTTTATATGTTCCTACATTTGAAAAACAAGATTCTTTTGAAATCAATGAATCTACTTTGAACTTTTTACATAATATCAAAAAACTTGGATTTATTCTTGAAGAGAAAACTTTACACGCAATTCAAACTTTAAATCCAACACAAAAGTTAGAGATTTATGAAGTTTTACAAGAAATTACAGGTGTAAAAAAGAATTGGACACCTTTAATAAATAAATGGAAACTTTCAGTTCGCGTTAGTTTTTCGGATTATTTAAAAACATTTTTACATCAATTTTCAAAAAATAAATCTGGAATTCAAATGCCGTGTGGACATATAATTCCAGAAAATGCTTTTGAATTGGAAAAATATAATGGTTGTCCTTATTGTGGAACTTCATTTGAGTTTGATTCTTTAAAATTAGAAGGAAAAGGAAGTCAATTAAAAAATTTGCTTTTATGGACAAATAAAGATGTAGAAAATTATTTTCATACATTATTAAAGTCAAAAGTTCCATTGGATGCTACGCAAGTTTGGCAATTAAAAACACTTTTAAATTATTTTGATTTACCAAAAAACATCGAAATTCCGATGAAAGAAACATCGATATTAGTGATTGAAAAATTATTTGTAAAAAACGATTTGGAAAGAATTATTACTTTCATCAAATCGCCAAATGATTTATTACGTTATCTATGGTTTCAGCATACAGGATTTTTACAAATCATTCAACCAAAAGTGATTTTAAAAAGAAAAATGTTAAATCAAGCTTTTTCAAATTACAACAGAGAAGTTCTTTTAAAACAATATAAAGAAGAATTAAAATTAAGATACAACAGAACAGAAGCAAGGAAAATCGCTTTTATTTTTAATGAATTTGATTTGAGTGTGCAAAAAATCTGTGAAAATATGCATCCAAAAAGAGAAATGTGGGTTCGTTTTATTAGAGCTTTACGTTTTACAGAATTTGCAAAACAAAAAGGTTTCGAAAAGCTTGCAAAAGTTTTAGATACATTTTATAAAAGAGAATATGTTGTTTTTGAAGGAAATGTTCAACATTTTAAATTAAAATCGGATGCAAAAAACACATTTCGTTTATTAAAGCAAAGACCAGGATTATTTGCGCGTTCTTTATTTTCGAATATGCTTTGGTTTGGAGCTGATGAAACTTTAAAACATTTTAAAGAAATTACTGATTTATTGCCAATTCGATTGATTTTCACTTTAAGTATGTATAGTGAATATTATTTTGATATTAATGGATTTAGACAAGTAAAACCTTTAGGTGGCGTTTCCAAAAATATCATGAAAAATAAATTTTTGACTTTATATGAAGATGAAACTTTAAAAGGAATGCAAGATGCAATCAAGAATTTATGTTTGGAAATTATGGCGAATCGTTTTGCAAAAATGTCTAAAAAAGGAGAAACAATTTATATTAGTCCAAGTTTATTTCATGCTCCAATTCCTGTTGGAGATCGTTCTGAAACAATTCAAGAATTACCAAGTGTTTTAATGGGAACTCGTTTTCCTGTTGATGGAAATACTGTTCGTTTGTTTATGCAATGGGGAGAAGGATTGCCTGCGCAACATTTGGATATGGATTTAAGTTGTAGAGTGATTTATTCTTATAAAACTGAAAGATGTTCTTATTCAAGTTTAACAATTCATGGTTGTCAACATTCTGGAGATATTCAACGAATTCCACATAAAACAGGGACTGCAGAATATATTGATATTGATGTTTTAGACTTACAAAAAGCAAAAGCAGAATATGTGGTTTTTACTTGTAATGCCTATACAAATGGAGAATTAAGTCCAAATTTAAAAGTTGGTTGGATGAATAGTATTACTCCAATGAAAGTTTCAAATTCTGGAGTTGCTTATGATCCTTCAACAGTTCAACATCAAGTTTCGATTTCTCAAAGTATTACAAAAGGATTAGTTTTTGGAGTTTTAGATGTTGCAAAAAAGGAAATTATTTGGTTGGAAATGCCTTTTCAAGGACAAGTTGTACAACAATTAGATCATAAAGGGATTCATGCTTTATTGGATAAATTGAATAGTAAATTGACTTTAGGAGGATTATTAGAATTGAAAGCAACAATTCAAAATCAAACAAAAGTTGTAAGCCCAGACGATGCAGAAGAAATATATGATACTATTTGGGGAAGAGATTTAAATAAAGTTCACGAATTTTTATTTGAAGATTTAGAAGAAGTTATTGTAAAATAAAAGGGAGAAAAAAAGCTTTACCATATGGTAAAGCTTTTAATATTTAATTTTTTTGAAAAGGTATTCGTTTTGTTGTTCCATCTGAAAGTATAACACTAAGATAAAATAATCCTGTTTGATATGTTGAAACATTAATATTTAAAGATTTTCCTTTTACAGTTCTTTTATATTTAACATTACCAAAAACATCTAAAATAGTAATATGATTCATTTCAACTTCAGAGCTTATAGTTATATTATCTCTAGTTGGATTAGGAAATAATGATACTATATTTTCTCTATTATTTAATAATAAATCATTTTGTATTTCATCTAATTTTCCAATTGTTCTTGCATTTAAATTAGAAACATTCCCTTTATACTTATTTTCACAAAAATAATCTAAATATTGCTGATCTACTTGGTTTATTACACTTGTTCTATTTAATGGTATACCAGAAGTAAAAGTTAATCTTGCTGTACTCGAGTTTTTTGGTTTTAATCGAACTCCAGATTTAATAGTAATTCTTTTACTCTTAACAGTGTGTGCGTAATTAAAACCATTACTTAAATACCCAGGGTTTATTTGAATATGATTCCAAGCTCTCTTAGGAACATTTATTAACAGACCATTATCTGTTGTAGGAGAGCTTATTACACGATTTTCTGGAATTGATAAAAGATTTTCATATGAATTTATTATTGATTCTTTTTTAATTAATTCAACTGGATAAGTTAAAATTTGCATTGATTTATTAACTTCACCATAATTATTTTCATTAAATTCATATTCAATAATTATTCTTAATTGAACCTCAATATTTGTTTTTAATTCAGGTGAAAGATTTCCTGTTGGTAGAAAAATTCTTTTATAATATTCTCTAGATTTAGGGATAATAGATCCTAATTTATCAAGTGGAACAATAGGTGTTATGTATTCTCCTTTTGAATTTTCTATATTAATTGTTTGTAAATTACTGTCTCTTTTAACTACATCATCTATAAATTGAGAATGGTTATAACCTGAATATTTATGAATAAGAACTAATCCTCCATAAATCTTTGTTTTAGCAACATTGACATTTGCATCAGGGTTAAAGGTAAATTTTAATGAATTAGAATCTATTCCATAATATCTTGTACTTGTAATCTTAATTTCATCTCTACTAACTCTATCCTCTTCAGTTTCATATGCAAAATTAACTTTAGGTGTTTCAAGTAAAGTAAACAAACCAAGAGTCTTATTATATAGAGGATAGTTTTGCCATGGACTTAAATTTGAATCTTTACTTCCTGGTGTTACAATATTTATAGAACCATTATTAAATGGGTTTTCATTAGTAACACTTCCTGATAACACCATTTCTGCTTCAATAAAACTTATATTTGGTACACTATGATTAGGAAAAAGTGCAGAACTTAAAAAATTAGTAACTGCTGCTCCAACACCTAATGATGCTTTACTACCTTTTTTATAAAATGGAACATCAGAAAATAATGAATCAAAGACAATAACTGCTCCTTTATTAATTACATTTTTATCAAGAGCTTTACCTCCTCCTTTTAAAGCTGCTTTAAAACCATCTTCTATTAATTCATCTATAGGGCCTCTTTCAGGAGCTTTATAGTGTTGAACTAATGAATCAATATTAGAATAAGTTAACATTCCTCCATTTACTGAAAAATCATCACCATAAACAGCTGTTAAAAAATTTTTTCTATTAAGTAAAGGAGATTCTCCTGATCCATCTAAAGGAACACTTGTCCCAATCAATCTACCTTCTAATAAAACATCTTCTTCTGTCAATTCTTCAAATGACACAAATAATTCTGACTTATTTTCACAAGAACATGGATCATATCCCATTTGAAAATCAGAATCAATAAATCCTTTATTAATTGCTCCTTTAGAAGATTGAGAAATTCTTGTAATTTTAGTTTCCTGATCTAATGGTTGAGAAACTCGACCATAATGATTAAATAATGCTGTACTCTTTAAAGAATTAGCTTCTTTAAAGTATAAATCAGTAGTTATTTTTTCAGGATTACCAATATTATCAAAAGAAGCTAGCACTCTTAATTTACCTGTATATTTATTATATAAAATAACATAAGGTCCATTTCTATTATCTAAAGCATTAGTTATTAAAGTAGTTTCATCATTCATAAAACCATTATGTTTATGAATTAACTCCCATCCATTTTTTGGGTGAAAATCTAAACTATCTAGTTTATCTTCAAATGAAGTTAAAACAGGTATATTATGTAAATTGAAATGTTTTTGATATTCTTCAGAACCAAAATATGGGTTTGGAAGTTTTGTAAAATTATTACTTCCATTTGTATATCCTCCAATTGGATGATAAACATTATATTCTTCAGACATCCAATTAAAATGATTTAACATATCAGGACGTTCTTCATTTATTGGATTTGTAGGATCTGTTGATATTTCTTGACCAAAAGAATTAACAAATACAAATAAAATTAATATAAGTATTTTTTTCATAATTATTTGTTTTTATTCTCTAATATTGTCAATCTTTTCTCTAAATCTTCTAGCCTTTTTTTATCTTTTTCTAATTCTTCAACTTTTAATTGAAGTTGTTTATTCAACTCTTTTTGTTCAGAAATTTTTTCTTCTTGCTGTATTGTATATAAAGTCAATTCTTCTACTTTCTCTACCAACGCCTTATTTAATTCAGCAATTTTAACGCCATTTAATTTAACTTCTTTTGCTGAAGGTATATTTCTTAAATGTCCATTTTGTTTAATGTATTTTTTTACTTCCATTAAAGTTGGCAAATCATAATTTTTTTCAAAAACATAATCTGGAAATTCATCAATATCTACAATTACTTCTTTAGAAATGATTGTACCTTCTACTGATAACCTATAATTCGTAGATGTTGTTTTTTTATTACCAATTTTTACTATTTTACCTTCAATTCTCATCGCTTCCTCACCATTTTTATCTATATTATTTTTTGCAGTAAAAAATGCTAAAGTATTTGCTTGACCGTATATACCTGAAATTGCTTTAATTGAAGCTTGACTATAATTTCCATAATCAGGTGATGATTGAAATTTCATCGCACCAATTACACGATCTTTTGCCCCATTATGCGATTTAATTACAATACTTCCATCTTCCTCACTTCCATTATTTAAGTATAGTAATGAGTTTTGTAAACCATCAGTATAAGTCCCTAAATTTCCTTTTACAATAGACAATTTTGATTTTGGATTACTTGTTCCAATTCCTACATTTCCATTCTGTAAAACTTTTAATCTTAACTTATTTTCAGTAAAAAAACTAAGTCCATAATAACTAGACATATAAGCGTTTAAACTTGAAGAAGTCCCTTCATTATAAAAACCGTACCCATATCTATGAAGTTGGTCATTATCATAATAAAAAGTTAAATCTCCATGAACTAATTCTGGATAAGATTGTGCAGAAACACCTTTAGTAAATCCCATAGCAATAGCCGCAGCTAAAATAATTTTTTTCATAATAAGAATATGTTTAGTAATTTTTTTTCAAAAGTATAAATTTTTATTATAAAAAAACAGAATTAATGAATTTTACACATAATTTTAACATCAATAAATACTAAAACGCTTTATATGAATATATTATTTTTTTAGTTTAAACAAAATTTTTAACTAATAATATATTACTCCAAAACAAAGAATCTTTCCATCGTTGTTCTTTTTGGTAATAGTAGTTCCTAAATTTCAAATATTTCTGAAATTCTTGTTGTATCATCTTATCAAAACCCATTACATCTTGAATTGTATTTTTAGACAATTCTAAAAGCATTTCTGCTGCGAAAATTGCTGTAACTATAGATTTTTCTATTCCTAAAGAGGTTAAAGGATCATAGCTTGAAGCAGCATCACCAATTGCCAACCAATTTTCACCTGATGCTTTTTCTAAACAAAAAGAAGCTGCATAAAATGTTTTTAATTCAAAATTGATTTTCTCATTTTCAGCGAAGAACTTGGAAAAAATAGACATTTCTTTAGCCAATTTTAAAAAATTATTTTTCAGATGTAATTCTTCTTGTTGTATAATTTCTCCTAAAGAATAAAATCCAATAATTGATTTTTCATTTGGTAAATTTGCACCATACCACCAACCTTTTTCACAAGTTTCAATATGTGTAAATTTTGATTCAAAAAGAACTCTTTTTTCAAAAAAAGCACTAATACAAACCAACGGTTTATATATCTTTTTTAAAACTCCTTGTTGTTTTGAAAATATGCTCGAAGCTCCACTTGCATCAATCACAAAATCTGCTAAAATCAATTGTTTTTCAGATTTTTTTGAAATTTTTAATTCAAACTGATTCTTAAAATTTTTCTTCGAAGAAATAAATGTAGAATTTTCTAAAATTTCTATTTCTTCTTTTATAGCTTTTTCATAAAACAATTCATTAAATTTTTTTCTATCAATATGCCAACCAACTGCTCCTGTATGCGAAATTGTATCATTATATCCCATTCTATCACTTCCCCAATATGAACAACTTCCAAAACATTTTTCATGATTTTGTTTCAAGAAATCAGAGTATAAATCTAATCGTAATAAATAAGTTTTCATCACAGGAGAAATACTTTCTCCAATCATAAATTTTGTAGGTTTATTTTTTTCTACAATTAGAATATTTTTAAAGTGAAATTTTTTAAGCATTAAAGCACAAGAAATTCCAGCAGTTCCACCTCCTATAATAACAATTTTTGAATTTTGAGTAATCTTTTGCAACATTGAATTCTGTTTATTTTTGAGAATAAAGAGGTGCAAAAAACATTTACACCTCTTTTTATTTTAAGAATTTAAATTATCATTTGTTTTAATCGAATGAGGGCATTTTGGTGTTGGCATTGGTGGCGAAGTTCTAGTATTTGCTTGTAAAGGAGCATTTTCAACTAGATTACTTTCATCAATTTCAAACTGACTTTCAACCTCAACAAAAATATTTTCTAAATAAGAACCTAATTCTATATTTATCATTCTTAATTCAGCAGGATTCTCTCGATTTAAGTTTTTCTCTTTTTCTATTAATTTCACTTTCATCTCCATTAAATCCTTAATTTTCTTCAAATCTTCCTTCTCTTTTTCAGTCATTTCATGTCCATTTGAAAGAACATTTAAAGAATTATGTAAATTTAAAATAGAATTTCCTTGCATAATTGTTCCTATTCTATGCCAGTTTTTCACAAATTCTTCTCGAATTTGATACCTTCCAACTTCTTGTGATGGAAATAAAACAGGTTCTCCCTTATCATCTATATTAGGCGAATCTGTTCCTTCTCCTCTAACAGAATATCTTTTAAAACTTAACATTCCTTCATCTGCCACAAAATCATTATAGGTATAAACTGCAACAGGTCTTTGTGCTGGCCATGACCAATAAGTTAAAAGACTTTGATCTGGATTTGGATCTGTTTGATGTGTTGCACAAGAATTATAATCTGTGTGCCAAGGAAGTGCCATAAATTTACAAATATCTCCTGGCTCTACGGGATGTGTTCTTTTTGGGTAATAACCTGAAGTTAAAAATGGTTTACTTAAATTAGAATAATCCATTTCTTTCATATTAATTCTAAAAGGACCAACTGTATTTAAAATATCTGAAATAGAACTACCATTTTTTAAATACAAATTAGGATCTCTTACAATAAATGTCATTTCAATTCCTGGACTAAATCTTCCTCCTAAACAATTTGCTAAAATATTTCTATCTAATTTTTCTCCAGATCCAAAAACGGCATCATTTTCATTAATTTTTCCGTTTAACCATTGACTTAAATAAAAATATTGTGTTCTTGAAACTGTTAATAATGGTTGCCCTGTATCTCCTAAAGATAAAGGCATTCTTGTATTATTTGCTTCTTTAAATTGTTCTGTTTCTGGATTTAAATTTGGATTTCTAATATATGCTAACAAATTAAACCCATCTAACTGTGCTTTTGGATTTGGTCCTAATTCTGAAACCATTTTATGTTTGCTAACTGCTGTATCATCAAAATTACAAGCCCATTGTTGCAGATCAACTGCTGTAATTAATGGCAAGATATCTTGACTATAATGTGGTTTATAATTTAAATTAAATCCATTTCCAACATAATAAGGTGAATGATCTGGATTTGGATTAATTGTATTAGGATTAAAAACAGTTGCACTTAAATTGAAATCTTCAATCCAAGTGTTATAAATATCTTCCCATAAACTTACAATATTTGGAATTTGCGGTGCAAAAGACGGATCTGTTGATACAACCCAAGAATTTCCAATTTCTTTTACATAAATAAAAGGATTTTCACAACCTGATGAATCTTCTAATTTTAGTTTTAAAACCGCAGTAACATAACCATCTGCTGTATCATCAAAGAAATTATCATTATCTATATTACTATCTAAAGGAATTGTTGGATCATAATAAGCTGTTTCATTTTCAAAACTACTCGCTTTTCCATAAGCTCCAATTACTAACAAACGTCCCTTATCATCTGTTTTCATTGTTCCCAAAGTTTCTATTCTACTTTCTTCTGGAGCGTCTCCTCCATGCTTTCCATCCGTATAATTTGGAAAAATCTTCGGATAATCTATTTTAGTTACACCATTTTTAAAATCATAAAAAGAATTAGTTGTTATTGCATCGAATTCTACTTCTTCACCATTAGAAATTGTATGTGGTCCTGCATCGATTACTAATTTTTTTAATCTTTCTATATCATTAACTGATTCATCTTCTTTACCAGTGAAATCAAGATTTCTTAATGGTGGAGTTTGTCCATTTTCATAAGCAAGAATTCCTTTTTCTTCTGGAATAATGTATGAATTAGCTTTTTTATTTGCCAAATGAACTGTCCAATAAATGTCAGCTAACATTACTTTTTTTCCATTATAAGTAAACGTAGAACCAATCGTTATTTCTTCTCCTTCTCCAGAAGGATAACTTCCCACAGAACTACTATCATAAGCGAAAATCTTAAATCGAGCTGCTTGCTTTTTTAATCTCCCTTCAGCATCTCTAATATCACTTGGATCAATAATTTTATCATCTGTATTTGGCTTCATTGGAAGACCTCCTAAAATATGTGGATTCTTCTCGTCTGGAAGTCCTGCCATTGATTCTGGCCCTAAATAATAGTCACTACTTGTTCCAACTCTTGCAATTCCTATTGCAGGATGGATTCTAAATAAATCTTTATTTTCTGACATGTTTTTAGCTTAATTAGTTATTAGTTTCCTCTTTTCACCAATACAGGTTGTAGTTTTGGATTCGTAAGTGAATCAATATAATTTTGAAGTAAAATATGACTTGTTAAAACATTCTTTCCTTTTAATGTTCTATCATTATAATTTAATTCAACAGTATTATGACATCCAAAACAATTATTTCCAACATTATTTACATCTTGTGTGAATGTCTCAATTGTTGCATTTGCCAATTCTGTTGAACCAGTCATTAAATTATAATTTGTTGTTGGGCTCCAATTTGGTTCCAATTCTCCATTGTCTTCATTAAACCAAACAGCTCCAACTTCAAAATAATTTTTCCAAATAGAATTTTCAGATAATTTTCTGTAAACTCTATGATTTAAAGTATCAATATTTATTTGATTACTTTCCTTTCCCCCACCAAATTCTAATCTTCTAAAAACTTGCGATTTATAAGGTGTTTTATCTACATAAACTTTATTTGTATTTTTATCTACAGTAAAATTAGTTCCTGCATTAGAAATATTACAAAATCCAGCAATTGTTCCATTTTTATAAAAAGTAAAATCTGTATCACCATCATAAACAACTTGTTCATAAGCATCTTTAAAATCTGCTGGATTAAAATTTGGAGCATTCGTATTGTGTTCAAAAGTTGCCCAAATAAATTCTGGATGATCTTTTACAACCACTGCAATATGGAATCCAACCATCGCAACATCTGATGTAAATGTCATATCTTCAAATCTTCCTCCTTTATAAACCTCATCAGAAGTTGTCAACTTATCATTATGTACAACAGGTTTGTAAACTTTAGCATCTTTTACAACATAAGCTGTTTTATATAATGGATCATCTTTATCTTCTAAAATTTTCCATGAAGCTTTTAATGAAATTGATCCATCAGGAAAATTCAATGTATTCTTTACATTTTCTAATCCGCTAACAGTATATAATTTATTTTCAAGAACAAAATCTCTATAAATAGTATCAATCATCATTGTTGTATAAACTGGATTGCTATTTTGATCTACTAAAACTGAATTATTTCCATAAAAATCTGCTTGACGAATTCCTCCTAAAATATGTTGTCTCGGATTTTCTTCATTAGGATTTATTGCATTATTGTTATAAAACTCTTCAAAAATTAAAGTTCCATTATCCAGTTCTGTTGTCAACCATAAAAAAGTCTGCCATGAAATTTCATGAAAAGCAGCATTCGACGCTTCCCCTTGATCTAAGGTATAACCTTCGGGAAATGTCGAAAAATCTGGTTTGGAAACAGAGCCATCGGAATTGATAAAATTTGCATTTGGTAAAGGAACATCTGAAGTGTTTGTTCCTGAAACATTTTTAACGTAGTCTTCTTTGTTATTTTCAGCTTTGATATAATTTTTCTTTAAAAGTGAAGTAAGTAAAATTATTGCCAAAACTCCTACAAAAATAAACAAATAACTTTTTTTTCGTTTCATTTTGTTGCTTTTAAGGTTTGTATATAGTTTAAGTTATTTTAATATTTTTTAACATCAAAAAAAATACACAACTATTTAATTTACAAACATTTAAATGCAAATATCAAATATTTAACAAAGTGCTATTATTTCTGTATCTACAGAGAAAAAATCATGAGAAAAAAAAATTTGAAAAGAAAAAACAAAAAATGAAGTAAACTAAATTCTTTGATCTCTTTTCAAATTTCTTAAGTTTTAAATTATAACCTTAAGTATCTATATTTTTATCTATGAACCAAAACTGGTTGTTCTTCTGGCTCCACAAATGAATCTAAATAATTTTGAAGTAAAATATGACTTGTTAAAATATTTTTTCCTTTCAATGTTTTATTCTTATAAGTATATTCTTTTGTAAAATGGCAACCAAAACAATTATCTGCAATACTTGTTTCTTCTTGCGTAAAAGTTTCAATTGTCGAATTACACAAAGCTGTCGAACCGTTCATTAAGCTAAAATTTACTTCTGGTGTCCAACCCGGAAATATTTTTTGTGTTTTATTTTTAAACCAAACTCCTCCTACTTCAAAATAATTTCTCCAAATAGAATTCTCTGGCAATTTTTTATAAACCATTCGATTTAAAGAATCAATATTTTGACGATTTATTTCACTTCCTCCTCCAAATTGCAATCTTCGATAAACTTGCGTTGTATATGGTTTATTATCCACATAAATCTTATTTGTTTCTTCATCCACTGAAAACTTTAAACCTTCATCTGAAACATTACTATCTTTTGCTTTTGTTCCATTTTTATAAAAAGTATAATTCTTATCTCCATCATAAACAACTTGATCATATGGATTTTTAATTCCTTCTTTAAGTAACTCTTGGGGATTGAAATTTGGTGCATTGTTTTTATGTTCAAACGTTGCCCAAACAAATTCATAATGATCTTTTGGAACTACAGCAATATGAAACCCTACTAAAGCAACATCCGCTTTATATGTTGTCTTTAAATATTTTCCATTTTCATAAACCAATTCAGATGTTGTCAATTTCCCATTATGATATATGGGCTTATATACATTTGCATTTTTTACAACATAAGCTGTTTTATACAACGGATCATTTTTATCTTCCAGAATTTTCCATGAAGCTTTCATCGACATAGAACCTACAGGAAAATTTAATGTATCAGCTGCCGCTTCCATTCCTTCAACTGTATAAAGTTTATGTTTATGAACAAAATCTCTATAAGTTGGATTAATCATTAGAGTTGTATAAACAGGATTACTATTTTCATCTACTAAAACACGATAATCTACTTGCATTATTCCTCCTAAAGTATGTTTTTTCGGATTTGGTTCATCTGGATGAATTGCATCTGAATTATACATTTCTTCAAAAAGAAGCTTTCCATTTTCTGTTTCTGACATCAACCATAAAAATGTTTGATACGATAATTCATGAAAAGCAGCAACAGAAACTCCTCCGTTTAATAAAGTATAACCTTCTGGAAAGGTTGAAAAATTTGGTTTGGAAACGGAACCATCAGCATTGATAAAATCTGCATTTGGAACTGGGCCGTTTTGGAAGTTAACTTTTGAATCTAAACTTGTGTATTCTTCGGTATTACTTTTAGGTTTTAAAATATCTTTTTTTAATAAAGACGTAAATAAAACAATCACTAAAACTCCTAAAATAAACAAATAACCTCTCTGATTCTTCATAATCTAACTATTTAAGGTTGAAAAAGTTAAATCAAATTTATCTCAATATTAAATAACATCAAAAAACATTATAACTTTTTAACAATCAACATAGTAATTTCGACTTCGCTCAGTTACCAATATATTATCAAGTTCTAAAATTATTGTTCTATAAACTAAAAAATTAAACTCCACGATGACTAAGCGTAGTCGAAATCAAAATCACTTTTTCAATTTTCTAAAACTAAAACCTATGGTGACTAAGCGTAGCCGAAGTCAAATTTTTTTTATCAAATTTCTAAAACCTTTGGTGACTGAGCGTAGCCGAAGTCAAAATCAGAGTCATATTTTCATCTTATTCCATCAAAAAAAACATTTTTCTTAAATAAAATTTTACTACGCAAAAAGATTGCGCACTTCTTTTTCATCTTTGCAGAGTAATTATAAGAAATACACATTCATTCTTTAATTACAATCGCTAAAGTGGGAGAATTTGCTATTTTCCAAAAAGAAAAAGTCATGTGTACTATCGTTAAGGCTGAAAATGATAGTACACTAATTAAAAAAATTATAGAATCATGAAAAAAAATCAATTTAATTTAGGGGAAAAGGCTATGGAATTATATAAATTGAAGAAAACTAGAATTACATTTGAAAGTGATTCTTAATTTAATCAGAAAATGAGCATTACAGGAAAAGAATTAATAAAAATTGGATATAAAGAAGGGAAAGAAATCGGTTTAGCACTAAAAATTGCCGAAACTTATCCTGAAAAAAAACAAAAACAAGCAAAAAGAGATTTAAAAAAAGTTTTAAAAGCTCCTTATAATTATATAAGAAAAGAACCTTTTGCAGATTTAGCAAAAGAGTTAATAACACCTTCAGAAAAAGAATCAATTATTTCTTTATTAAAGGAAGAAATTCCTTATAAAACTTTTGGGAAAAATCAAATTGAATCAGGTGCAATTGAGCAAATGGAAACAGCAATGAAACTTCCAGTTGCAAAAGCTGGAGCTTTAATGCCAGATGCGCATCAAGGATATGGATTACCAATTGGAGGAGTTCTAGCTACAGAAAATGCAATTATTCCTTATGCCGTTGGTGTGGATATTGGTTGTCGAATGTGTATGAGTATTTTCGATTTACCTGTTTCTATGTTGAAAGAAAATAAAAGAATGTTTAAAGAATTATTGAATGAAAACACACGTTTTGGAAGAGATTCTTTTGAACAACCAATGGATCATGAAATTTTAGAACATTCTACTTTTAAAGATATTGCAATCGTAAAAAGCTTAAAAGAACGAGCTGCAAAACAAATCGGAAGTTCTGGCGGAGGAAATCATTTTGTCGAATTCGGAATTGTAGAAATCACTGATGAAGAAAATGAATTCAATTTACCACTTGGAAAATATCTTGGTTTACTTTCACATTCTGGTTCACGTGGGATGGGAGCAAATATTGCAAAGCATTATACGGAATTAGCAATGAAAAATTGCAAACTACCGAAAGAAGCAAAACATTTGGCTTGGCTAGATATGAATAAGCAAGAAGGACAAGAATATTGGTTAGCTATGAATTTAGCTGGTGATTATGCTTCTGCTTGTCACCACCAAATCCATGAACGAATGGAAAAAAGTTTACAAGCAACTACGCTGGCAATGGTTGAAAATCATCATAATTTTGCTTGGAAAGAAGTAGATCAATTTGGTAATGAAAGAATTGTTCATCGTAAAGGAGCAACTCCAGCAGGAGAAGGTGTTTTAGGAATAATTCCAGGTTCAATGACAGATCCAGGGTTTATTGTACGAGGAAAAGGAAGTTTTCTCTCTTTGAATTCTGCATCACATGGGGCTGGAAGAAAAATGTCACGTAGAAAAGCAGAAAGTATGTTACATAAAAAAGATGTTCGATGTTTCTTAAAACATCATGGTGTAGAAGTAATTGGTTCTGGTTTGGATGAAGCTCCAATGGCTTATAAAGACATTAATGAAGTAATGAGTTACCAGAGCGATTTAGTAGATGTCATTGGAAAATTTCATCCGAAAATTGTACGAATGTCAAAAGAATAAATAATCTATTTTTTTAAATTTAATGAAAGAGCAAGAATTTATTTTCTTGCTTTTTTTATTTACGTTTTTTTCAAAATTTCGGAAAATTTAAAATCTAAATTCATAAATCTAAACGTTATTTCACAAAACTTTTCTAAAAATAGATTTCAGTATAAAAATCTGGATTATTTTTTCAGATTAATGTTGTAATTTCGCAGATACAAATTTTTATTTTGAATGAATAGTATTAGTGTTTTCGATATGCTAAAGATCGGAGTTGGACCTTCCAGCTCACATACTTTGGGACCTTGGAGAGCTTCTGAACGATGGATTAAAGAATTGAAAGAAGCAAATATCTTTGATAAAGTTCAGAGTATTAAAGTAGATTTATATGGTTCTCTTTCTCTTACAGGAAAAGGACACGCAACAGATATTGCAGTAATTTTAGGACTTTTTGGTGCAGATCCAGAATATTTTGACACCACAAAAATTGAAAGTACTATCCATGAAATTAATGAAACTAAAACATTAAATTTTAATGGTGAATTACAAATTAATTTTACTCCTGAAAAAGATATTACTTTTCATAAATCATTTTTACCATTTCATTCAAATGGTTTGACTTATACAGCAATTCTTGAAAATAAAGAAGAAATTAAAAGTACTTTTTATTCTATTGGTGGTGGATTTATTTGTAAAGAAACAGATTCTGATTCAGATATTGAAGAAACAAAAAAGCTTCCTTTTCCAATTAACTCTTCCAAAGATTTATTAGAACATTGTGAGAAAAAAAATAAAAAAGTTTTTGAAATTGTATTAGAAAACGAAAAAACTTGGCGTTATGAAAATGAAATCAATCATCAATTAGATCGAGTTTGGAACACAATGTTAGAATGTGCTTATCTTGGATGTCATACAGAAGGACATTTACCTGGGGGATTAAATGTTAGAAGACGTGCATTTGATTTACATAAATCTTTAATTAAAGAAAACGAATATAGTTTACATACTTGGGTTGAAACAGTTCGAAAATTAGATGTAAAATTTCATAAAATTTTCAAATGGATCAGTTGTTTTGCTTTAAGTGTCAATGAAGTAAATGCTTCTTTAGGAAGAGTTGTCACGGCACCAACAAATGGAAGTGCTGGAGTAATTCCTGCTGTTTTAATGTATTACCAATGTTTTGTAAATAAATTTGCTACGCGAAATGAAATCAGAAGATTTTTATTAGTAGCAGGTGAAATAGGATGTATTTTCAAGAAAAATGCAACAATTTCCGCAGCAATGGGAGGTTGTCAAGCTGAAATTGGTGTTTCTTCGGCTATGGCAGCTGGAGCTCTAACAGAGTTATTAGGAGGCACTCCAGAGCAAGTAACAATTGCGGCAGAAATTGCAATGGAACATCATTTAGGTTTAACTTGTGATCCTATTGGAGGTTTAGTACAGATTCCTTGTATTGAAAGGAATTCTATGGGAGCAATCAAAGCAATACATGCAACAGAATTAGCATTAGAAAGTAATGCAAATCATGCAAAAGTTACCTTAGATGAAGTAATTCAAACAATGTGGGAAACTGCGCAGGATATGAATATAAAATATAAAGAAACTTCTACAGGAGGATTGGCTGTTTCAGTTAATACAGTAGATTGTTAAAATAAAAAAACAAAACTAGTAGTAGGTAATATCTCATGGCAAAAGAATTTACAGCTTCAATCTGCTAGTTTTGTTTATATATTTTTATTTTGCTTTTTTCTTACGAACAATTGTTTTCTTCACGTCTTTCCAATATTGCATTATTATAAAAGAGGTAATCACTGCTGATCCCATACCTTCGAAAAATACAGCAAAAACTGCCATTGGAGCAGTAAGATTATTTCCCCAAACAAAAGATGTTTCTAAAACTTTAATAAAAGAAGGTGAAATAAATTGTAAATATATTGCTAAAGAAACAGTTGAAAGAATAACTGCTAAACTTGCTGTTGACAAACTAATCGAAATATTTTGAAAATAATCATACTCTTTATTGATGTGTACATTTTTACGAACAGCACCATTAACTCCCCATAAAACGAAAATAAAATTTACAAGTCGTAGCTCCACAACATCATCTAGACCTAGTAATTTCATCAATAAAAAATAAACTATGATACATAAATATATTTTAAAAGTCTGAACCCATATTATTTTTGAAGCTGTCATAATCGTAAATATTTTTTAGAGTTAACTTTAATTAAATTACTAAAAAATCTGTTTTCTTTTTAGCATTTATATTTTTTTTAACCTAATTCTAAAGTAGTTACACCATAAATTTTATCAATTGGCAAATCTGGAATTCCATTTTTATACATACGAATTGTTCTTGAAACTTCTTTCATATTATATTTTTCCACTAAGCTTTTTGATTCCAAATTTGGTTCAGGAATATCAATAAAAATATCTGTGTAATCATCTGCATAAGAAAAAGCAGCTTTTAGTAATTCTTCAGCATAACCAAGTTTTTCTGAAAAAAGAGGACCAATTTTATAACCATTATTACATTTTCGAATTGTAATAAAACCTTTCACTTTAAAATCTTCTAGAAAAACAAAACTTTTAGAATCTTTCAGAGAAATCCATTCTTTTAAAAAACGTTTTCTTCTTGAAGGAAAAAACTTTGAATCGTAAGAATATAATCTTCCAAATGGAACTTTAGAAGCTTTTTTTACTTTTTTAGAATAATCTGATTTAAAAGTATTATTAATCACATATCGAACATTTGTGTATGCAGAATTAAACCCATTTTCTTGGTAATTTTTCTCACGTTGCACTACTCCATCCAAACCAACAATATCATTTCCAAGGTACTCCAAACCGTGTTTCCAAAGACTTTTTCCTAAACCTTTTTTACGATATTCTTCTTTCACAATAAAACAACCTAAAAACCCAAAGTCATCTTTATATTTTACAGCCGAAAAACATCCAATTAATTCATTTGCATTATGAATTCCAAAAAAACCTTTTTTATCCGTTTTAAAAAAAGCTTTTATATCATGGCTTCCAGGGTTCCAACCTTCTTCCTTTATAAATTCATAAACTTGTTTTAAATCTTTTCTTTTTAATCTTTCAACTTTAAATTGTGTTAATTCCATATGTATGCGATATTTCATAGATTAATATAAGCTTTCTTAAGTTACTAATATTTTTTAAAAATCGGTTTTCATAAAATCATAAAAAAAGGGATTACCAAAATGGTAATCCCTTTTTAAAAAATATTTTAAAACTAAATTATTGCACTTGCATCGTGTCAATTTTAGCTTTTATTTCTTTTTGCTTGTCATACATTTCTAATTGACCATAGATTCCGTAAAGAACTTGTCCTACTTCTGGATTTGGTTTAATTGCAAATGCTTTTTCAAATGCTGGTAAAGCTTTCTTATATAAATCTAATTGTTTTGCTTGTAAAGCATCGTATTTGTCGAAATTATCTAAGTTCTTATTCATTTCGTCAACGATTGCTTTTTCTTCAGATAAGATTGCTACACCAATGTTGTTGTATGCTTCGGCATAATCAGGATCAATTTCAGCTGCTTTTTCAAAATATTTGATAGCTCCTTCAGAATCACCTTGATCTAAAGTTACAACACCAACATTGTAATATAATGTAGAATTTTGAGGATCTAATTCAATAGCTTTCTCTTGTAATTCTTTAAACATTTTTTTATCACCTAAAGCATAATGAACGTTTGCTTCTGTTAAAAGTAAATCGTAATTCTTAGGCTCTTCTTCTCTTTGCTTCTTAATTAAAACTAAAGCTTTATCATAATCTTTTAAAGCGATATAAGCATTAGACATTGTTCTAATAATACCACTTCTTCTAGAAGGTTCTACTGAAACTTCTGGATTTTCAGCAACTCCTAAACGAACTTGCGCATCCATAGCTTTTTTAGAATCAAAATGTAAAACACTTCCGTTTACTTTACTTTTTGCTTTATAAGTAGTTTTAATTCCTGTATATCCAGTATCTAATAATTCTTGATATTTATCAATTGCTCCTTTGTAATCTTTTGCAAAGAATAAACTTAAGGCAGCATTATCTAAATATGCAGTATCTTGTGGTTGTAATCTATAAACTTGATAGAAGTTTGTAGCAGCTTCTGTATAATCTTTAGCATTTTGAGTTTGTCTAGCTTCGTTATATTTAGTTCTAGCTTGATCATCAAACTTTAAAACTAAATCTTTCACTAATTTACTAGCTTCAGAAGTATATTTTTTAGAATTAGTTTCCTTTTCAAAAGCTAATAACTTACTAAAAAACTCTCCAGCTTTTACGTTTTCACCTTTACCTAAGTAAGCTTTACCTTGTAATAAGTAATATTTACCTAAATATTTATCCTCTCCAGTTTGATCAATTAAAGCTTTTGCTTCTTTTAAACTTTCGATAGCTCTGTCAAAACTTTGAGACTTTAATGACTTTTCAGCTAATTTTATTTCTTTCTTTTGTGAAAAAGCTACTGTTCCAATTAAAAGAGCAGCAGATAAAACGATTACCTTTTTTTTCATTTGGGTCTAGTCTATTTATTATTGATTGTTATTTTCTTCACCGTTAAGCTCAATATTTGTGCCAACTTCATTTTCCTTTTCTTCTTCGTCTTCTTCGTGCATTACTTTTGCAACAGCTGCAATAGAATCTTTTTGCTTGATATTAATCAATTTAACTCCTTGTGTTGCTCTTCCCATCACACGTAAGTCTGCAATTGCCATACGAATTGTGATTCCTGATTTATTAATAATCATTAAATCATCTTCGTCTGTTACATTTTTAATTGCAACTAACTTACCTGTTTTCTCAGTAATATTGATAGTTTTTACACCTTTACCTCCACGATTTGTAATACGATAATCTTCTAATTTAGATCGTTTTCCATATCCTTTTTCAGAAACAACCAAAATATCATGACTCATATCATCAACAGCAACCATTCCAATTACCTCATCAGAATCATCAGATAATGTAATTCCACGAACTCCAGAAGCATTTCTTCCCATTGGACGCGTTTTATCTTCTTCAAAACGGATACATTTTCCAGAACGTAATGCTAACATTACTTCGCTATCTCCTGTAGTTAATTTTGCTTCTAATAACTCATCTCCTTCACGAATTGTAATTGCATTAATTCCATTCGTTCTTGGTCTAGAATATTGTTCTAAAGGCGTCTTTTTCACAACTCCTTTTTTCGTAGCCATAATTACGTAATGACTATTGATATAATCAACATCTTTTAAATCTTGAGTAACCAAGAAAGCTTTCACTTTATCATCTGGTTCAATGTTGATTAAGTTTTGTATTGCTCTTCCTTTTGAAGTTTTATTTCCTTCAGGAATTTCGAATACACGCATCCAGAACACACGTCCTTTTTGCGTAAAGAATAACATATATTGGTGGTTTGTTCCAACAAATAAATGTTCTAAGAAATCTTGATCTCGTGTAGCAACACCTTTTTGTCCTCTTCCACCTCTATTTTGTACTTTATATTCATCAAGATTTGTACGTTTCACATATCCTGCATGAGAAATAGTTACAACAACTTTTGTATCTGGAATCATATCTTCGATACTCATATCTCCTCCAGAATACTCAATCAATGAACGTCTTTCGTCTCCGTATTTTTCTTTAACAGCTAAAGTTTCCTCTTTGATAATTGACATTCTTCTTGCTTCATCATTTAAGATATCTTTTAAATCGGCAATTCTTTCAGTCACTTCATCATATTCTGCCCTTAATTTATCCTGCTCTAGACCAGTTAATTGTCTTAATCGCATCTCTACGATTGCTTTCGCCTGAGTTTCCGATAACTCAAAACGAGAAATTAAACTTTGTCTAGCTTCTTCAGCATTTTTAGAACCTCTGATTAACTTAATTACTTCATCAATATTATCACTGGCAACAATTAACCCTTCTAAGATATGTGCTCGTGCTTCTGCCTTTTTAAGTTCATATTGTGTTCTTCTAACAACAACTTCATGACGATGTTCCACAAAATATTTAATCATATCTTTCAGATTCAATAATTGTGGTCTACCTTTTACAAGTGCAATATTGTTTACACTAAAAGAAGTTTGTAAAGCTGTATATTTAAATAATTTATTTAAAACTACATTAGCAACTGCATCACGTTTTAAGACATAAACAATTCGCATTCCATTTCTATCAGATTCATCACGAATACTAGAGATTCCGTCTAATTTTTTATCATTAACTAAATCTGCAGTTTTCTTGATCATTTCTGCTTTATTCACTTGGAAAGGAATTTCTGTAACGATGATACATTCTCTACCATTCACTTCTTCAAAAGAAGTTTTGGCACGCATCACAATTCGTCCACGTCCAGTTTGAAAAGCTTGTTTTACACCTTCGTAACCGTAAATTACTCCACCTGTTGGAAAATCAGGAGCTTTTACATATTGCATTAATTCTTCAACCTCAATTGCATTGTTGTCAATGTAAGCAACAATTCCATCTGAAACTTCTGAAAGGTTATGAGGAGCCATATTAGTAGCCATACCTACAGCAATTCCTGAAGCACCATTTACTAATAAGTTTGGAATTCTTGTTGGTAAAACCGTTGGTTCTTCTAAACTGTCATCAAAGTTTAGTTTATGGTCAACAGTTTCTTTATCGATATCAGAAAGCATTTCTTCAGAAAACTTCTGCATACGAACCTCTGTATAACGCATCGCAGCAGGACTGTCACCATCTACAGAACCGAAGTTACCCTGACCATCGACCATCATATATCGAACGCTCCAATCTTGAGCCATACGTACCATCGCATCATAAACGGAAGTATCTCCATGTGGGTGATATTTACCCAGAACTTCTCCTACAACTCTGGCAGATTTTTTATAAGCTCCTGTAGATTTTATACCTAATTCATGCATCCCGTACAGTACTCTTCTGTGTACTGGCTTTAATCCATCTCTAACATCAGGTAACGCCCTCGAAACAATAACCGACATTGAATAATCAATGTAAGCCGATTTCATTTCGTCTTCTATATTGATAGGAATCAGTTTTTCTCCGTCTGACATATTATATTTTATTTAATTTTTATGAGTCTTTTTTTGAATAGAGCAAGATACGTTATTTATGTGTTTTAACACCAATTTTAACACATCTTTTTTTGGCGAGTTATTAACATTTTTTCTATTTTTAAAGTAGCTGATTAACTTTCTCTAAAAGAAGTCAAATTGTCAGCTATTAATTTGGAATAAAATTTGAGCTTAATCACCCCATCACACCTTATTTTATCAATAAAAATGACGACATTTAGCTTTCTCAAAATAAAGAGAATGCAATATTTTACTCACATAATATTAATTTGAAAAAAATCAATTAAATTCAATTGTTCTTTCAAATAAAATAAGTAAATGTGATGTTATTAATAAATAAATTCTAGTAACTTTACCATATAAAAAAAAATTTATGGACGATAATTTTTCACCAAAAGTAAAAGATGTTATTGCTTACAGCAAAGAAGAAGCATTGCGTCTTGGACATGATTTTGTAGGTACAGAACATCTACTGTTAGGTATATTGAGAAAAGGGGAAGGTAAAGCTATCGAAATTTTAAACGCATTAGATATAAATTTAGATCATTTGAGAAAAAAAGTGGAAGAACTTACTCCTAGAAACTTTTCAAATGTGAATTCAGAGAAAAACAGTATTCATTTAACAAGACAATCTGAAAAAGCTCTGAAAACTACTTTTCTTGAAGCAAAAGTGCACCAAAGTCCTTCGGTAAACACAGGACATTTATTATTGTGTATTCTGCGAAATGAAAATGATCCAACAACAAAACTTCTTCACAAATTTGAAATCAATTATGAAGAAGCAAAAATCATTTTTAAAGAACTTGTAGAAGAAGAACAAGATATTACGGATTCACCTGTTTCTGAAACTCCTAATGACGATGATTTTGATGAATTAAAATCAAGTCCTTTTAATCAACCAAAAAGTAATAAACCTGTGCGAAAGACAAAAACTCCAGTCTTAGATAATTTTGGTCGTGATTTGACTTTACTTGCTGAAGAAGGAAAATTAGATCAAGTTGTTGGTAGACAAAATGAAATAGAACGTGTTTCTCAAATTTTAAGTAGAAGAAAAAAGAATAATCCAATGTTAATTGGTGAACCTGGTGTTGGTAAATCTGCCATCGCTGAAGGTTTAGCTTTACGCATCGTTCAAAGAAAAGTTTCAAGAATTCTTTTTGATAAAAGAATCGTTTCTCTTGATTTGGCTAGCCTTGTCGCTGGAACTAAATATAGAGGGCAATTCGAGGAAAGAATGAAAGCTTTGATGAATGAATTGGAAAAAAATGATGATATCATCTTATTCATTGATGAAATTCACACAATTGTTGGTGCTGGTGGAGCAACTGGTTCTTTAGATGCTTCAAATATGCTTAAACCTGCGTTAGCTCGTGGAGAAATTCAATGTATTGGTGCTACAACTTTAGACGAATATAGACAAAACATCGAAAAAGATGGTGCTTTGGAACGTCGTTTCCAAAAAGTTCTTGTAGAACCTACTTCTGTAGAAGAAACAATTCAAATTCTTCACAATATTAAAGATAAATATGAAAACCATCATAATGTAAATTATACAGACAAAGCAATAGAAGCTTGTGTTCGTCTGACTAATAGATATATGACAGATAGATATCTTCCAGACAAAGCTATTGATGCTTTAGATGAAGCAGGATCTAGAATTCATATCACAAATATTGTTGTTCCTAAAGATATTCTTGAAATTGAAGCACAATTAGAAGAAATCAAGGAAAAGAAAACAGCAGCAGTTACTGGTCAAAAATATGAAGAAGCTGCAAAATTACGTGATGATGAAAAACGTTTAGAATCTGCACTTCAATTAGCACAAGCTCAATGGGAAGAAGCTTCTAAATTAAATCGAGAAACTGTTACGGAAGACAATGTTGCTGAAGTGGTTTCTATGATGACAGGAGTTCCTGTAAATAGAGTTGCGGAAGCGGAAACAAAACGTTTAAAAGAACTTCCTGAATTAATTAAAGGAAAAGTTATTGGTCAAGACGAAGCCGTAAAGAAAGTTGTAAAAGCTATTCAACGTAATCGTGTTGGTCTTAAAGATCCAAATAAACCAATCGGTTCTTTTATTTTCTTAGGACAAACTGGAGTTGGTAAAACACAATTAGCTAAAATTCTTGCTACAGAATTATTTGACTCAGCAGAAGCTTTAGTTCGTATTGACATGAGTGAATACATGGAGAAATTTGCTGTTTCTCGTTTAATTGGTGCACCTCCAGGATATGTTGGGTATGAAGAAGGTGGACAATTAACGGAAAGAATACGTCGTAAGCCTTATGCTGTTGTTCTTTTAGATGAAATTGAAAAAGCACATCCTGATGTATTTAATATGTTACTTCAAATCTTAGATGATGGACACATTACAGATAGTCTTGGTAGAAAAATCGACTTTAGAAATACGATTATCATCATGACTTCTAATATTGGTTCTCGTCAATTAAAAGATTTCGGTTCTGGAGTTGGATTCGGAACTGCTTCTAAGAAAGAACAAGCAGATCAAAATGCAAAACTGATGATTGAAAATGCATTGAAAAAGTCTTTTGCTCCTGAATTCTTAAATAGAATTGATGATGTAATTGTATTTAATGCGCTTGAATTAGAAGATATCCATAAAATCATTGACATCGAATTAAGCAAATTATATGATCGAATTGAAAGACTTGGTTATAAACTTGTACTTAAAGAAGAAGCGAAAAACTTTATTGCAGAAAAAGGTTTTGATAAACAATATGGTGCTCGACCTTTAAAACGTGCAATTCAAAAATATATTGAAGATGCTTTAGCAGAAGAAATTGTTTCTTCTAAACTTACAGAAGGTGATGAAATTTTAATGGATTTTGATAAGAAAAATAGTAAAATCAAGATTACCATTGAAAAGCCTAAAAAAGAAGCAAAATCAGAATAAAATAGAAAGCCCTCAAAATTTTGAGGGTTTTTTTGTATCTTATATTTAACAAAATTCCCCAAATATTCCTATTGAGATAATCTATTTTAAAAAGAATACGATGATTGAGAAAGTTTCCGAAAAAATGGGGATGCCACCTGGCGCATTGGTTTATGTAGGAAAAAAAAGAAATTTTCCTTCGAAAATCGATTATATAGGATATGATACAGAAAAATTAGAAGTTCAAAAAGATATTTCTATTGAGAAAGCAAAGAAAATTTATTTAGATAATAAAGTAAATTGGATTGATATTCGTGGACTTCATAATGTTGATGTTGTCAAAGATATTGGTTGTTTTTTTAACATTGATAAACTTCATTTAGAAGATATTTTAAATACAGAACATCGTCCGAAAATTGAGGAAACAGAACATTATATCATTCTTTGTATTAAAACAATTTCTATTCGGCCAAATTCTAATAAACCAAAAATTCGTCAAATTTCTATTCTACTTTTCAAAAACTGTGTGGTTACTTTTCAGGAAGAAGAAGAGTGTCACTTACATTTAGTAAAAGAAAGAATTTTGGATAAAATCGGGAATATTCAAGCCTATGGAAATGATTTTTTAATGTATTCTATTGTCGATTTAATTATCGATGAATATTTCGGTGTAATTGATAAATTTCATGATAATTTAGAGGATTTAGAAAATAAGATTTTTGGAATGACAGAAGATGATTCTCTATTTTTGATTCAGGATAATAAAAAATATATCATTCATTTACGAAGGGCTATTTTTCCAATTCGTGAAGAAATTTTTGTTTTAATCAAACATGCTTCTGATTTAATTTCTGCAAAAACTCTAAACTATTTTCATGACATTTATGAACATATTTATTTTCATATGGAATCTCTTGAAAATATCCGAGAAATTAATTCTGGTTTAAAAGATTTATATCTATCAAAAATTAATTTACGAATGAATCAAATCATGCAAACACTGACAATCTTTGCTTCTATTTTTATCCCTCTAACATTTATTTCTGGGTTTTACGGAATGAATTTCGAGAATATGCCAGAACTTTCTTGGAAATATGGTTATTTCGCTACAATCATTGTAATGGCAATTGTTTCTATTCTTTTATTAATTTACTTCAAAAGAAAAAAATGGTTTTAAAAAAGACAAGGTAAAAAACCTTGCCTTTCATTTTTTATTTCTGAATTGCTTTAAATGCTTTCGGTAAAAATTTTATAATATCTGAAGCGATAAAAGTTTCATGTGTATGTTGTTTTAAAGCAACATCTGCTGTTAATCCATGTAAATAAACTCCAAGAATTGCAGCTTCTAAAGGTGTGTATTTTTGTGCAATTAATCCTGTGATAATTCCAGTCAAAACATCACCACTTCCTCCTGTTGCCAATCCAGGATTTCCTGTGGAGTTTATATAAATCATTCCTTCTTTTACAATCATTGTATTTGCTCCTTTTAACACAACAATCAATTCATGATTTACAGTAAACTCTCGTAATTTTTCTAATTTTTCAAAATCGTTTTCCCACTCTCCTATCAATCTTTCCAATTCTTTCGGATGTGGCGTTAAAACTGTATCTTTTGGTAGATATTTTAATAATAATTTATTCTTCGCTAAAATATTTATTCCATCTGCATCTATAACTAAAGGAAGTTTATTTCGATGTAAAAACATTTCAAATCCTTGAATGGTTTCCGAATCTGTTCCAATTCCAACACCAATTCCAATTACAGAAGGATGAACAGAATAATCAAAATATTCCAAATTATTTTCCGCATCAATTTCAACCATTGCTTCTGGAACAGAAGTTTGCATAATTTGATAACCACAAGAAGGAATGTAAGCAGTTGTCAAACCAGCTCCAGAACGAATTGCCGCTTTTGTTGCCAAAACTGCTGCTCCAATTTTTCCATAACTTCCTCCCATCATCAACACATGCCCGAAAGCTCCTTTATGAGAAAATTTTGTACGTTTTCTATAAATTGATTTAATTTTTAAAATATCAACATATTGGACGCTAACTTTTAATTCTTCAATAAATTGTTTATTTAATCCAATATCTAAAACTTGCCATTTATGAATGAATTTTTCATTTTCTGGTAGTACAAATGCTAATTTTGGAAATTGAAAAGTCAAGATTAAATCACTCTGAATACAAAAATCTGTAGAAGTCAAGCTTTTTTCTGTGTAAAATCCAGAGGGAACATCAATAGAAATCACTTTAGAATCAGAAACTCTATTAATCTCTTCAATTACATTTGCTGGTAAACCTAAAACTGGTCGATTTAATCCAATTCCAAACATCGCATCAATAATGACACTTTTACTTATAATATGTGGAAAATCTTCTTTTTTTTCTAATTGATAAATGGTAACACCACT
This sequence comes from Aureivirga marina, assembly GCF_015767265.1. GTDB lineage: Bacteria > Bacteroidota > Bacteroidia > Flavobacteriales > Flavobacteriaceae > Aureivirga > Aureivirga marina. The sequence continues at coordinate 91,974 of NZ_JADPIB010000004.1, read as the reverse complement.
TTTTAAAAGTGCATTAAAATTTGTTGTAAAATCTTCCGACCTATTTGAATTTGCTGGAACAATATAAACCTCAACTGTATATTTTTTCTTCGCTAACATTCTTGCAATTGCTAGACCATCTCCTCCATTATTTCCAGTTCCACAAAAAATATAAAATCGCTTTTTTTTCCAATCTTTTTTATTCAAAATATATTTTACACATGCTTTAGCAGCACGTTCCATCAGTTCAATTGAAGCAATGGATTCTCTTTTAACCGTTTCTCTGTCGGCTTCGTAAATTTGCGAAATCATTGGAATTTTCATAAGCTTTCTTATTTAAAAATTTAGAATAAAAGAAAAGGAACAAATCATTGTTCCTTCTTCTAATTTAGTTATTATTCTAAAGATTTTAAAGCTTCTTTCAGATTTTCAACACCTAAAACTGCATTTTCTTGTATTAAATTTACGTTAGGTGGTAAAATTCCTTTTTCTATATGTGGATCAATTACAAAAAGCGGACATTCTTCATCGATATAATTAATCAAATTTGCCGCAGGATATACTTGCAAACTTGTTCCAATTACTACAAAAATATCTGCTTTTATACATTTTAAAACAGCATTTTCAATTTCCGGAACGGCTTCTCCAAACCAAACAATATTCGGACGAAGTTGCGCACCTTTATCACATACATCTCCAATTTTAATTTCATCCATTCCAATATCTATAATTGTCTCTGGATAAAGCGAACTTTTCGCTTCTCGTAATTTTCCATGCAAATGTAAAACCTTTGAACTTCCTGCTCTTTCATGTAAATCATCTACATTTTGTGTAATAATATCTACATCAAAATCTTTTTCTAAAGATGCCAAAACTTGATGTGCTTTATTTGGTTTTGCTTCCCCAGCTTGCTTTCTTCTAGCATTATAAAAATCTAAAACTAAACTCGGATTTTTTTGCCAACCTTCAATTGAAGCAACATCTTCAATTTTGAAGTTTTCCCATAATCCATTACTGTCACGAAATGTTTTTAATCCACTTTCTGCACTAATTCCAGCACCTGTCAAAATGACCAATCTTTTTTTCATAATTTTTAATATTTATTCATTTTTGCTCAAATATAAAAATTGTTTTTATTCTAAAAATATGACTTTGTGAAATCAGCTTAAAATCTATTTATTTTTTTAATATGGAAAGAGCAAAACTTAATCATTAATTTGTCTAATTTTGCTTTCTAATTTTTCAGTAAAATCATAGTATGGGAAGTAATTATAAAAAGAAACATAAAGTCCGAATTGCATCATATAATCTTGAAAATCGAATCTTTGTTGGAAGAAACGAAATTGAAGTTAATTTACCAGGAATTGAAAAGCAAATGCAAAAAGAAGATAAATTATTTATTCATTATTTAAATGAAGGAAAATATCATTTACTTTGGGTGTTTCGCAGACCAATTATGAAAAAGAAAGAGATTCTACAAATTTTAGAAGAAGCCAATATCAAAGGTTTATTATTTAAAGAAAATTTACAAGCATTAATGCTTTATACAAATCTTTCTGAGACAGATTTTGATTTAGAAAGTTTGGAAACTGCTTTAGAGAAAATAGAAAAACTTTAAAATAAAAATCCTATTAGAATTGTAGTTTCTAATAGGATTTTTGGTTTTATTGTAAATTAATCATGAGTTACAAACTCGCACCAAAATATAATTATCTTCTACGTTTCTTTTTCTTTGGTTCTTCTTCTGTTGTTTTTTTAGTTTGATTTGCGATGTAATGCGACAGCATTTTATCCATCAATTCTTCTTTTGTCAAATGATGTAAAACTGTTCGGAATTTCATTTTCATTTCTTGCGAAACTTCTTTGTTCATCTTTGTTTTGAAGATTTGTTTTGCCCAAAGTAAAGCTGAATTATCTTCCATATTTTCTGCTGATGGTTTTTCATAAGCTTCGAAAGTAATTCCTAATTCTGTTTGAAAATCTGCAATATCTACGGCTTCTTCTTGCTGAATAATCGACAAGGAAAGTCCTGAAGCTCCAGCTCTCGCAGTTCTTCCACTTCTATGAACGTAAGTTTCGTATAAATCTGGTAAATGATAATTCACCACAAAAGATAAATCTTTCACATCAATTCCACGAGCTGCTAAATCAGTTGCAATCAAAATATCGATATATCCATCTCTAAATTGCCCCATGATTCGATCACGAATCCCTTGTGTTAAACTTCCGTGAATTGCTCCTGAAGAAAATTTATGTTTTGCTAAATTCTTTGCTAATTTATTAACCGCTGCTTTTGTTTTACAGAAAATAATTCCTTGTTTTCCTTCTCTACTTGACAAGAAATGCATCAAAACATCTAACTTTTCAATCGGGTCAACAATTACATATTTATGATTGATTTTTTCATTTCCAGAGATTTTCATGTCAACTTTTATTTCTTCAATATCCTTTGACATATAATCGTTAATCAACGAACGTGTAATTCCTGGAAGTGTAGCTGAAAATAAGAAAGTTCTCTTTTTCTTTGGTAACATTTTAAAGATTTCATTCAAATCAGTTTTTAATGAAGTTACCATTTCATCTGCTTCGTCTAAAACCAAATAAGAAGCTTCTGCAATAGAAACTGCTTCTCTTTTCACCAAATCAATCAATCTTCCTGGAGTTGCAACAATGATTTGTGTTGGTTCTTTTAATCTTTCTATTTGTGGTTTAATTGGAATTCCTCCGCAAACAGCAGCGATAGAAATTGCTGGGATTTCGGAAGCATAAGCTTTTAAATTCTCATAAATTTGTTGTCCTAACTCTCTTGTAGGAACTAAAACTACAGCTTGTACCTGCGTTTTTTCTACATCGATCATTTGTAATAATGGCAAACCAAAAGCGGCAGTTTTTCCTGTTCCTGTTTTTGCTAATCCTACAAAATCTTTCGTGGAATTCAATAAAATTGGAATTGTTTTTTCTTGAATTTCTGTTGGTACTTTTATGTTTAAGTTTTCTAAACTTTTTAAAATTGGTGCTGATAATCCTAAATCAGAAAATTGTTTTGACATCTAAATTTATTTTGTGCAAAAATACATAGCCTTTTAGACATAGACTCTTTTATTTTCTTAAAATATCAATACAAAAAAATTTTACAAACCAACGATGAAAATGCATATAGATAATTTTGAATTAAAAAGTTTAAATGAATTCAATATTATCTAACAAGTACACATCGTAACTGTTGCAGTTTTTAAAGTTTTATATTTTTCAAAATAAAATTTCAAAAGCTTCTTTCTTTCTTCAAATAAATCTTTCATTTTAGTTTGAAATTCTTTATCTGAATTTATTTCATCTTTTATTTTTTCAAATCTTTGCTGCACTTTTGTATTTATTTTTTGAAGTAAGTCTCTAATTTCATTTTTCACTTTTTTAGAAATATTTCCAGCGTCATGGATATACACATCATGTGAACATAAATCTTCTCCAAAACTATAATGAGTAAAGGCTTTTGTATTCATCCATTTTTGATCTTTTGAAGTATATTCTCCTGTAAGTCCAATTGTATAAGAAGAAGTTTCTAAGTCTAAAATTTTGACTTTTTGAATTTCATCTAACTTCACTTCTTTTGGTTCCACAAGTTTATAAACATAAAGATTTTTTTTATAAATATATTTTAATCTAGAAGTATAAAAACAATAATTTCCTGGCTCGTAAACCATTTCATTTCTTAAAAATACACTTGGATTTTCTTCTAAATATATTTTATAAGTATCCGTATTTTTTCCATGAGCTAAATATCGATAACCTTCTACTGTTTTTCCATTTTTGAATTCAATTTGAAAATGAATTTCAACTCCGTTATATTCGGCAAAAAGGAAGATTGGTAAGAAAAAGATTATTAATTGTATTAAAATTTTATTATTCATTTTTTCTCTAAATATAAAATAAAAAAGTGAACTCCTTTTTCAAGTAAGTTCACTTTAAAATATTATTCTATAAAATCATTTCTTATTTCTTCCCAACCATTTTCATCAACATTTCAGGAACATCCATTCTTTCCATCATCACTTCCACAAAACGAAGTTTATCATCATTTGCTCTTAATTCTGAAAGACACGATTCTAATTCTTCTGTTGTAGAAACTTTTGTTGTCCAAACCTCATCTCCAAAAATCTTCGGTAATTTTGCATAATTCCACATATGAATATCATTATATTCCATTTTCTCTCCACGAATTACACGTTCAATTGTATAACCATCATTATTTAATAAAAAGATAATTGGTGTCGTATTATGTCGAATCATTGTAGAAATTTCCTGAGCAGTCAATTGAAAAGCTCCATCTCCAACAAATAAAATATTTTCTTTAAAAGGAGTTGCAATAGAAGTTCCTAAAAGCGCTCCAACAGAATACCCAATAGAAGCCCAAATAATTTGAGAAATAAATGTCACATTATCTGGTAATTTAATTGGTAAAAGTCCAAATAAGCTTGTTCCAGTTCCTGCAATTACTATACTATTTTCTTTAAAGAAAAACCCCATTCGCTTCCAAAAATATTCTTGTTCAATCTTTTTAGAATCTGCTTTAATCATAAAATGTTTTTCTTCTTTTTTCGGCAAAGTAAAAGCAGGAAATTTAATTTTACTCTTCTTTATTTTATTAGAAACATAAGGAATAAAATCATGAAAATATAATTCATAATAATAAGAATTTTTCACACGAACATAATTACTATGAATTTCTATTGAAGAAGATTTTGGAAGCATACTTGTATTTAAATCGGAAATCAATGCTCCAAAAGAAATGATACAATCTGCATTTTCTACAAATTCATTTACAGCTTCATCTCCATTTTTTCCTCCATAAACACCAACAAAAAGCGGATTTGTTTCATTGATATAAGCTTTCCCCATATTTGTAGTAATAAAAGGAATCTGAATTTCATCAATTAAATGCTCAATATCTTCCTTTGTATTATGGCGCATTGCACATAAATCTACGCATAAAAGTGGTCTTTTTGAAAGTTTTAAAACTTTTGTAATTCGCAAAGAAGCTTCTTCCATCGTTTCTAAATTGGAAGTCGGGCAATCCAATTCTAAAGGTTTTATCTCCACTTCAATTTCTTTATAAGGCATATCACTCGGAATTCCAATATACACTGGAAGTTTTTTCTTCCAGCAAACAGTCAAAACTCTATCAATTTCATCTGCTGCATTTTCTTCAGTTAAAATTGTTTTTGCAGCTGTAATTTTCGCATACATTTCTTCAAAAACATCATATTCATTTGATCGAATCGAATGATGAAAAACAATATCTGATTTTTGTTCTTCCGTAGATGGCATTCCTACAATTTTCACCACAGGAAGATATTCCGCAAAAGACCCAGCAATTCCATTAATTGCACTTAACTCTCCTACTCCAAATGTTGAAATCATTGCCGCAGCGCCTTTCACTCTTGCATAACCATCTGCTGCATAAGCACCATTTAACTCATTGCAATTTCCAACCCATTTTAAACCATCATAATACATTACTTGATCTAAAAATCCCAAATTATAATCTCCAGGCACACCGAAAATATCATCAATTCCCAATTCTTTTAATCGCATCAACAAATAATCTCCTATTGTCATTTTCATACTTCTATATTTTCTTACATTAAATTTAATTCTTTCGCTGCTTGTTCTAAAGATTCTCTATGATTTGGATGTGCAATACTAATTAAAGCTCTTGCTCTTCCCTTACTCGACAAACCTGACAAATCTACGCAACCATATTCTGTTACCACATGATGAACATCAGTTCTTAGTGTTGAAACAAAATTATTTAATCTTGGAACAATTTTCGAAACTGTCCCATTTTTCGTAGTAGAATGTGCAGCTAAAAAACTTTTTCCTCCATTGGAATTTTTCGCTCCTCGAATAAAATCTACCTGTCCACCAGTTGCAGTAATTTCCTGCCAATGAATCGATTCAGAAGCAACTTGCCCATATAAATCAATTTCTACAAAAGAATTAATAGAAATCATCTGATCTATTTTTGAAATCACACTAGGATTATTTACATACGAACCTGGATAACAAAGCATCGAAGGATTATTGTCTAAAACATTATAATAAATCTGACTTGGCAGCATTGCTACATTAAAAACTGTATGATATTTATTCAAGTTTTTATATTTATTCGTCACATTTCCATTTAAAATTAATTTCACCTGCGAACTTGTCAACAATTCTGTATGAATTCCCAAATCATTTTTCGCTTCTAAAAAAAGCCCAACCGCATCTGGAACATCTCCTACACCAAGTTGAATACAAGCTTTATCTGGAATTTGTTCTGCAATTATTTTTCCTATTATTTTAGATTCTTCAGAAATTTCTCTTTCTTTTGATTTTAAAAGATTTGAAGTGTTTTCAATAATTGCATCCACTTGACTTACATGTAAAATTCCATCTCCAAAAGTTCTAGGGAAGTTCGAATTTACTTCTACAATCACTTTTTCCGCAATTCTAGCAGAATCTATCGAAAAACTTCCATCAATTCCAAAACTAAAATAACCATGTTCATCCATTGGAGAAACTTGTAACATATGAACATCAGGTTTTCCATGTTGATTTAAAAAACTTTTTCCAATTTCACTAAAATGTGTGGCAACAAAATCTGGTAAAAAAACACCTTTTTTATTTTCATAAGCTGTATTTAAAACATCACGCATTGGTTTTCCAATAAAAGGCGTCGTAATTCGCAATCTTTTTAAAAGTTCTATATCATTAAACAAATTCACCAAATTATCTGCACTTCGAAACACATAAATTCGAACAGGATTTTTAAAATAATCTGTCTTTACAATTTCTAAAAAAGTTCGCATTAAAGTTGGTGGCGTTGCAGCATAACAACCAAAAGTAACAAATTTCACATCGGGAGAAATTACTTTTATTGCATTCGTAGCAGTTGTTAATTTCTGATTGTAGATTTCTAATACACCTTGTTTATCAAATTTAAAAGGATCTAAAGTCATTTTCTTACATATTTTGCTTTTTCCAATATTCTCTGACATTTCTTAATCACTGGAACATCAATCATTTTGCCATGATATTCACAAACAGAACCATTTGCTTTTTCATAAATTTCAATGATTTCTTTTGCTTCTTGTATCTCTTTTTCTGTTGGATTTAAAACTTTGACAATAGTTTCTAATTGATTTGGATGAATGGCGATTTTTGCATCAAAACCAAGATTTCGAACAAATTCAGTTTCTTTCTCCAAACCTTTTGGATTTTTAAAATCTAAAAAAGGAACATCCCAAGCTAATTTTCCAGAAGCTTTTGCTGCTTGCACAATTTTACTTCGAAATGCTAAAGAATTTTCTAAATTCAATTTCGCTCCTAAATCACTCGCTAAATCAATTTCTCCATAAGCTAAAACTTCCACTCTTTCATGTTTTGCAATCTCAGAAGCATTTTCTAAACCTTTGGCAGTTTCAATCATTGCGATAAATGAAGCTTTTGAAAATTTCTCAGAAAAAAGTGAAGCATAAATTTCAACTTCCGCAACCGATTCTACTTTTGGTAAAACAATTAGATCTGGAATAAATGAATTTTCCAAAAATGCTGAAATATCTTTTAAGCCAAAAGAAGTTTTGATAGAATTAACACGAACAGAAACCAAAATTGGATGATTGGAAGGATAGTTTTTTTGTTTTTGAAAATAAGAAAGTAAAACAGCTCTTGCTACTTCTTTTTCTTGAATAGAAATTGCATCTTCTAAATCAAAACAAATCATATCTGCAAATGACAATTCTCCAGCTTTTTCATATCTACCCACTCGATTTGCTGGTGTAAAAAGTAAATTCTGACAAAGTTCTATTTTCTGCATTTCATCTGTTTTAAACCATTGTATTAAGTTAATAAATATCTAGCTTTCAGTAAATTTAACAATTCAAAATATAGAAACTTTAACATATCCACGATTAATCTTAATCAATTTATTCTTAATTTATTACTACAAAAAAGAAAATTCTAAAAATGAATATTTCAAATAATTTAAAAGGACATTTAGCTGTTTTTTTTGCTTATATTTTCTTAGGTTCCAACTTTATGTTTGTGAAAGTTTTAATGCCTGAAGTTTTATCTCCAATGGCATTTTTTTTCACAAGAGTTTGGGGAATTATTCCTTTTGTATTCATTTTATATTTATTCAAGCCACAAAGAATTAAGAAAAAACATTTCATTCCGCTTTTCGTAAGTGCAATAATGATTGTAACTATAAGTAATCATACTTATTTCTATGGTTTAAATCTCACTTCACCTGTGGATGCTTCAATTTTAATGACTTGCACGCCAATTTTCGCTTTATTTTTTAGTGTTTTAGCAAAACATGAAAAATTTAGTTATTTAAAAATTCTTGGAGTTATTGTAGGTGGAATTGGTGCTGTTGTTTTAATTCTTTATGGAAATGAATCTGGAAATCAGGCTGCAACTTTAAAAGGAAATATTGCTTTTTTGATAACTTCTTTAGCCTATGGAGCATATATTGTCGCTTCTAAACCTATTATTCAAAATTATAATGCGCCTACTTCTATTTTTTGGATTTTCTTTATTGGAGGATTGACAATAATTCCAATTGTTTATGAACCTGTGATGAATACAAATTGGGCAGCAATTTCTACAAATGATTATTTAATGATTGGTTACACTGTGTTAATCGCAACTTTATTAGCTTATTCTCTTGCGATTTATTCATTGAAACATCTTCCTCCGTCAGTTTCTTCAAGTTACATTTATATTCAACCTGTAACCGTTTTTGTGATGATTCTTTTTTCTGATTTATTTCATAAGGGAAAAGACTTTAAAGATGATTTTTCTTGGATGAAAGTTTTCTCTTGTGTCCTTGTATTCATCGGAATTTTAATCATCATTCGTGGAAGAAAATTAGAATTACAAAAAACACTTAAAAATAAATAGATTATGTTCCCTGCTTATGCTAAAATTAATCAAAACGAATATTTTGAAGTTTTTGGATTAAACTTTGAAGATTTCGAAATTGGACAGAAATTTATTCATCGTCCAGGAATTACAGTTTCGCAACAAGATAATAAAACAGAGTGTTTTGATACGATAAATGGCGCTTGGATGCATTTTGATGCGAATTATGCGAAAGAAACAGAATGGAAAAATTGTATTGGTGTTAGTACGTTAAGTGTACAACATATTTTAGGTTTAACTTGGAAAACTTTTGCAAGAAAAAAACGAATTACAACAATTGAAGATATTACAATTTCAAAACCTTTTTTTGCTGGAGATACAATTTATGCAGTTTCTGAAATTATTGATTTGAATGTAAATTCTGGAAATGACGATTGTGGTGAAGTTTTAGTTCGAACTTCTGGAATGAATCAACATAATGAAGTTTTTACAACAATCGAATATATTATTTTAATTTATAAAAAAGGACATCATCCATTTTATGGTCATGAACAATTTAATTATAATTTAAAATCAGATAAGTTTTCTGCTTATTATGAAAAAGAAAATAATGAGTGGATTGAGCGAACAGGAATTTACTTTGAAGATTTAAAAAAAGAAGAAGTTTACCATCATTTTCCTTTTAAATATATCACACAGGAAGAAGCAATTCATCATTCTTTAAAATCAGGAAATTGGAATCCAAAATATATTGATCCTTTATTTTCTAAAAGTTTTATGATGGAAAATAAAATTCCTATTTCAGAAGCTTTTATTCTTTCTATCGTTTGCGCTTGTACAACAAAAACTTTTGGAAGAGTTGTTGCAAATTTAGGTTGGAAAAATATTCATTTTAGTAGAGAAGTTTATCCAGAAGAAGAAATTCGTGTGGTTTCAAAAGTATTGAGCAAAAGAAACTCCAAATCTCGTCCTGATCAGGGAATTTTAAATATCGAAACTTATTGGAAAGATGAAAAAGGAGACAAAGTTGTTTCTTTTGAAAGAACATTATTAATGTATAAAAAAGATAAAGCACCATATAAAAATGCGGGATACTCTTAGAATTTAATCAAAATCTAATTTTAAATAAAAACCTGTGTTATTACAGGTTTTTTGTTTTACTTTAAATCTAAAATAATAAAGCATATTCCATGAAAAAGAAATTTATTTTTAATGCAATTCTATTTTTTTTATTTCTCTTAATTTCAAGTTTTCAAAAACAAAACAAAAAAGAAATAACTTTAGAACTTTGGGCAACGTATTATTATATTCCAACATTAAAACATTCTGAAACTGGTGTCGACTTATTAAATAAAAAAGAGAAAAAAACGGGTTTAAAACTTAATCTTTGTGATTGGTGTAAAGCGAATATTGAAGGAACTGTTTATATTGAAAAAGAAGGAAAAATTCATGTTTTAAATTATTCTGGAAGATCTACCAGAATTCAAAAAGACTGTCGTGATTGTGAAAAATATAAAAACTATAATTCATACGAAAAAACAGGGAAAGTATTGTGGGAATTTAGTTCCGGTTTTGGGAAAGGTGTTCAAAATTTTCATTTAAAACCTTTTAAATCTATTGCAGTTGACAATTCTTTAATTCCTTATGGAAGTGTTTTATTTATTCCAAAAGCTGAAAATACAATTTATATAGATGAAAATGGAAAAGAACAAATTCATGATGGTTATTTTTTTGCAGCGGATACAGGTTCTAAAATCAAAGGAAATCATATTGATGTTTTTCTTGGAAATACTGAAATAAACCCATTTTCATTTATAAAATCAAATGAAAAAGGAACTTTTAAAGCTTTTATTATTCTTGATGAAAATATTATAAAAGCTTTAAAAGAGATGCATTAATTTAAAACCTCAAATAATCCTCTGTATTTGTCAATTCTGACCAACGGGCAGAAAGAAATTTCGCATAGGAAATTGCTCCGATACCATACGTTCCTAGACTATGTCCATCATTTACTTCAATTAAAAAATGATTTCCTTTTTTATCTACACCAAAATCTAAAGAATAAGAAGCAGGTTGTGAATCGTATTTTGAAATTGCATTTTTTATAATAGATACATCCAATTTTTGATCCCAATCTCCACGATAATATCTTATATCTAAAATTTCTTTATAACGAATAAAACAACGCCATTCTGTTGCAATTTCAATAACTTCCGAGCATAAAATATCTACTTCATCTTGAAATTGTAAACCGATATAATCTTTAAATTGATGAATTACTTTTCCTGTAAAAAGTTTTGTTTTGGTAGGTTTGATAAAAATTCCTGTTGTTTCTTTTTGAATTTCTTTTTCTAAATTAGATTTCCAAATTTTTCTATTTAAAAACGATTCTAATTCTTTCGGATATTCAATTTCTTTTGGAATTTCTATATGTAAATTTTGAAGTTGTTTACGAAAATTTCCAATTCCACCAACAAAAATAGCTTCCTTATCTTTTTCATTTGTTTCTGAAACATCAACATATTTCACAATTTCAAAACCTAAAGATTTAAATCCAGTTGCAGCAACAAAAGCATTTACATTAAAATAATCTCCGTCTTTATCTGTTTGAATATACGCTTTCATCTAATTTTCTTTTTCATATTTATTTTTAATCGAAACAAAAATAAAATCATTTCATAAAATCAGCAAATTCATTAATTTTAATAAAGAAAAATACAACACAATGATTTTACGATTAATCCTTTTTTTAATATTAAATTTTGGTGCTTTAGCAATAGGAAGCTTTTTTACAAGTAAAGGAGTTCCGTCCGATTGGTATTTAAATTTAAATAAAGCTCCTTGGACTCCACCAGGTTGGGTTTTTGGAGCAGCTTGGACAACGATTATGATTTGTTTCAGTATTTATTTAGCTTTTCTTTGGCCAATTTCTACAAATAAATCTTTACTTCTAAGTTTATTTGTTTTACAATGGATTTTAAATGTAAGTTGGAATCCAACATTCTTCTATTTTCATAAAGTTCTTTTCGGGTTTATAATCATACTTGTTCTAACAATTCTAATCGGATATTTCCTATTTAATTATTGGAATATTTTAAAAACAAAATCTATTCTGATTCTTCCCTATTTTCTTTGGTTAATCGTTGCAACCTCATTAAATGGATATATTTTACTAAAGAATTAAAAACAAAAAAGACTTCAGAAGAAGCCTTTTTTATAAATTTTATATTTATTTCTTTTAATCAAAAGATTGCATATTTACCAATTTATGATATTCTCCTTGGTGTGCAATTAATTCTTGATGTGAGCCTTTTTCCACAATTTTACCATTACGAAGAACAACAATGATATCTGCATTTTGAATTGTAGAAAGTCTATGTGCAATTACAATAGAAGTTCTATTTTTCATCATGTTTTCAAGCGCTTCTTGTACAGCTTTTTCAGATTCTGTATCTAATGCAGAAGTTGCTTCATCTAAAACCATAATTGGCGGATTTTTCAATACTGCTCTAGCGATAGATAAACGTTGTTGTTGTCCACCTGAAAGTTGATCACCTGCATCTCCAATATTATCATCATAACCATTCGGACGTTTGATGATAAATTCATGTGCATTTGCAATTTTTGCTGCATGAATAATTTCTTCATCTGTCGCTTCATCCACACCAAGCATGATATTATTCTTAATCGTATCATTAAAAAGAATTGCTTTTTGATTTACAATTCCCATTAAATTTCTCAAATCATGTTGTGTTACATCACGAATATCTGTTCCGTCAATTTTGATTGCACCTTTATTTACATCGTAAAAACGCGTAATTAAATTTGCTAATGTAGATTTACCACTTCCAGATTGCCCAACTAAAGCAACTGTTTTTCCTTTAGGAATCGTCAAAGAAAAATCTTCTAAAACATATTCTTCATCATATTTAAATGAAATATTTTCAAAAGTAATTTCATTTTTAAATGAATTTAATTCTTTAGGTTTTTCAGGATCTACAATTGTATTTTTTGTTTCTAAAACTTCTAAAATTCTTTCTGCCGCAGCATTTCCTTTTTTAATATTATAAGAAGCTTTTGAAATTTGTTTCGCTGGTGCTAAAATCTGATATGTCAACGTGATATAAACGATAAAAGCAGAAGCTTCCATAGATTTTTCAATTAAAACCATTTGACCACCAAACCATAAAATCACTGCCACAGAAGCAACTCCAAGAAATTCACTTAAAGGAGAAGCAATATTTTGTCTGTTTAAAAGGCTATTTAAAATTTTATTCAATTTAGAAGTAGAAGTGAAAATTTTACTTGAAATTTTCTTTTCTGCATTATAACCTTTAATTACTCTTAATCCAGTCAATGTTTCTTCAATTAAAGAAAGAAAATGCCCTTGTTCTTTTTGTGCTCTATCTGAATGTTTTTTTAATTTCTTTCCAATCATGGAAATACAAATTCCTGAAATTGGTAAGAAAATGAAAACAAATAATGTCAATTTTGCACTAAGTGTAATCATGATTATCAAAGTGATTAAAATTGTTAAAGGTTCTCTAACTACTAATTCTAAAACAGCTAAAAAAGTCCATTGAATTTCTTGAATATCCGTTGTAATTCTTGCCATTACATCTCCTTTTCTCTTTTCAGAAAAATAAGAAATTGGAAGTTCTATAATCTTTTTTGCAGTAGCATCTCTTAAATCTCGTAAAACACCATTTCTTAAAAATGTAATGAAAAACATTGCGAAATAACTAGAGATATTTTTTAGTAAAAACATTACAATGATTAATCCACATACAAAAATTAGTGTTTTCCCTTCTCCATATTCATTACGAATTGTAGTTGCTCCATAATTCATATAATCAAAGATAAATTCTTTCATTTTAGAAATTCCTTCAAAAACTGGAGGTTCTGTCACAGCATCTTTTATTCCGAAAAGCACATCAAGCATTGGCATTAAAGCTAAAAAAGCTAATGTTCCAAAAAGTGCATAAAAAATATTAAATATAATATTCAAAACTGCATATTTACGATAAGGTTTCGCAAAAAGCAGAATCTTTTTAAAATAGTTCATTTAATTTAAAAAATTGGTTAAAAAAAGTCTATTCAACAAATTGAATAGACTTTATATATATTTTCAAATGCAAAAATACGGTTTATAAACCAAACTCTTTACAAAATTCATTGATTTTTGCATCAAGTTGCTTTTCTACTTCTTTTGCATTCTCAATTGCATCTAAAGGTAATTTTACACTAAAGTAAAACTTAATTTTTGGTTCTGTTCCTGAAGGACGAGCAGCAATCTTACTTCCATCTTCAGTATAATAAATTAATACATTTGATTTTGGAACATCAATTGTTTCTATTTCTCCAGTAAGAATATTTTTTCTCTCAGAAGAAGCGTAATCTTCCACATGAGTAACTGTATGACCTGCAATTTCTTTCTTTGGATTTTCACGTAAATCAATCATCATTTTTTTGATTAATTCCGCTCCTTCAATTCCTTTTTTCACCAAAGCAACTAAATGTTCTTTATAGAAAGAATGCTCCTTGTATATCTCTAATAAATCTTTGTATAAAGTAGAACCTCTTAGTTTTGCATCCATTGCAATTTCACAAGCTAAAAGAGTCGCTGTTACAGCATCTTTATCTCTTACAAAATCACCAACCATGTATCCAAAACTTTCTTCTCCACCACCGATGAATTCCATAGAATCAAAATCACGAATCATTTTCGCAATCCATTTGAATCCAGTTAATCCAACTTTACAATCTACATCATATTTCGCTGCAATATCATTTACTAAATTCGTTGAAACTATTGTAGAACCTACAAATTGATTTCCATTTAGTTTTCCTTTTTCTTGCCATTTTTTAATTAAGAAATCTGTCATGATACTCATTGTTTGATTTCCATTCAACAAGATCATTTTTCCATCTAAATCTCTAACAGCAATTCCAACACGATCAGAATCTGGATCTGTTCCAATAACGATATCAGCATCCACTTCATCAGCTAAAGTTAAAGCCATCGCTAAAGCAGCTGGTTCTTCTGGATTTGGAGATTCAACCGTTGGAAAGTTTCCATCTGGCTCCATTTGTTCTCTAACAATATGAACATTTGAATATCCAGCTCTACGAAGTACTTTAGGAACAATTTTGATTGAAGTTCCATGTAATGAAGTAAAAACAACATTTAGTTTTTCTCTATCTGCTTCTGCAAAACAACCATTTGTAAGTGAAGCTTCCATAAATGCATCATCAATTGCACAGCCTTCATAAGTAATTAAATCATCATTTCCATCAAATTTAATTTCAGAAAAATCTAATTTATTTACTTCATCAATAATATTTTTATCATGAGGAGGAACAATTTGAGCTCCATCATTCCAATAAACTTTATATCCATTATATTCAGGTGGATTGTGTGAAGCTGTTAAAACAATTCCAGCATCACATCCAAGATGACGAACTGTAAAAGAAAGTTCAGGTGTCGGACGCATATCATCGAAAAGATATACTTTTATGTTATTTGCAGTAAAAACATCTGCTACAATTTTCGCAAATGTATCACTGTTTTTTCTACAATCATAAGCGATTGCTACTTTAATTTCTTTATTTGGGAAATTCTTATGTAAATAGTTTGATAAACCTTGTGTAGCTTTTCCTAATGTATATTTGTTTATTCTATTGATTCCAGCTCCCATGATTCCACGCATTCCACCAGTACCAAATTCTAGATTTTTATAAAATGCATCCTTTAATTTTTCTGGATTATTATCAATTAAATCTTGAATTTCATTTTTTGTTTCTGTGTCAAATGCGTCAGAAAGCCAAAGATTGGCCTTTTCTAAAATCTCTTCCATATTTGCTTAAATTAGGTTCTTCACAAATATACGTTTTATTCATTAAATTTTTATTCTTATAATTCGTAATAAATGGAAATTAATTAACAATTTTTCAATGAATAAATTAAAATTGGTTTTAATAAAAAAAGGCTGTAATTTTCATTACAACCTTCTATATTTTTATCAAAAATTCTTTTTTATTTAAAGAATGAATCTACAAATTCATATTTATTGAAAACTTGTAAATCTTCAATTCCTTCTCCAACTCCAATATATTTTACTGGAATTTTAAATTGATCTGAAATTCCGATTACAACTCCACCTTTTGCAGTTCCATCAAGTTTTGTTATTGCTAAAGAATTTACTTCAGTTGCTTTTGTAAATTGTTTTGCTTGCTCAAAAGCGTTTTGTCCTGTAGAACCATCTAATACTAAAAGAACTTCATGCGGTGCATCACCAACAACTTTTTGCATTACACGTTTTACTTTTGAAAGCTCATTCATTAAATTTACTTTATTATGTAAACGTCCAGCTGTATCAATAATTACAACATCTGCATCTTGAGAAACAGCTGATTGTAATGTATCAAAAGCTACAGAAGCAGGATCACTTCCCATTTGTTGTTTTACAATAGGAACATCTACTCTATCCGCCCAAATTTGTAATTGGTCAATTGCAGCAGCTCTAAACGTATCCGCAGCACCAAGAACTACTTTTTTTCCAGCTTTCTTAAATTGATAAGCTAATTTTCCAATTGTTGTCGTTTTTCCAACTCCGTTTACTCCAACAACCATTAAAACATAAGGCTTTTTATCTTTTGGAACTTCAAAATCTACAGATTCACCTGTATTTGTTTCAGACAATAAACTTGCAATTTCTTCTCTTAAAATTCCGTTCAATTCATCAGTTCCTAAATATTTATCTTTTGAAACTCTCTCTTCTATTCTTTCAATAACTTTTAATGTTGTATTTACACCAACATCTGAAGAAATCAAAACTTCTTCTAAATCATCTAAAACCTCATCATCAACTTTTGATTTTCCAGCAACAATTTTTGATAATTTAGAGAAAAAAGTCGTTTTTGACTTTTCTAAACCTTTGTCTAAGGTTTCTTTTTTTTCTCTTGTAAATAATTTTTTAAAAAAACTCATTCTATTTTTCTTTGGGAAATTAAATAATATAGCTACAAAATTTGCTACTTAAACGCTGTTTTAAAATTAAAATATTTTCAATAAAACTCACATTATACAAGTATTTTTGAAAATATCATTACAAAAACAAATTTTCACTAAAACTTTACAAATATAAAAAAAAAGCCACTTTCAATTCAATGAAAGTAGCCTTTTTAAAATTATATTTTCTCACAAATTAGTTTTTCTTGAAAAACTCTTTTACTTGTGATGGATCTGTAATAGTTTCTACAAAAGCGTAAGATCCCGTCTTAGGAGACTTTACCATTTTGATAGCTTTAGTTAATCTCTTAGAACCAGACTGTAACGTCGCTACTGATTTCTTTGCCATGACTTAAAATTATTTAATTTCTTTATGAACTGTCATTCTCTTTAAGATTGGATTGAATTTCTTAATCTCTAATCTATCTGGAGTATTCTTTTTGTTCTTAGTTGTAATATATCTAGAAGTTCCTGGTAATCCAGAAGCTTTATGTTCAGTGCATTCTAAGATTACTTGCACTCTATTTCCTTTCTTTGCCATCTTAATTCGATTTTTTAATTATCAAATAATTATTTTAAAAATCCTTTTTGCTTTGCTTCTTTAATTACAGCAGCGATTCCTTTCTTGTTGATATCCTTTAAAGCTGATGCAGATACTTTTAAAGTAACCCACTTATCTTCTTCTGGAATATAGAAACGCTTCTTCATTAAGTTAGCATTGAATTTTCTTTTAGTTCTATTTAAGGCGTGAGAAACGTTATTTCCCACCATTGCTTTTTTTCCTGTAAGTTCACAAACTTTTGACATCTTTAACAGTTTTTAGTGTTATCTCAAAACGAGGTGCAAAGTTAGAAATAATTTACACGAATTACAAACAATTCAAAATGTTTTTTCTAATTTCTTTCTGAAGTAACTCCAACGACTTAAGTGTTGTGCGGTGAATCACTTTCTGTCTTGGTTGCCCAAAATTAAATTTTTCAACCATAATTCCATTTGGAGATGCAATAGAAATATAAACCGTTCCAACTGTTTCATCTGTCAAATCCGTAGTAGGCCCAGCATTTCCAGTAGTTGCAATTGCATAATCTACATTAAATTTCTTTTGAATTCCTAAAGCCATTTCTTTTGCAACTTCTTCGCTAACGACAGTATGAGTAGCAATTGTTTCTTGCAAAACTCCCAATTCTTGTACTTTAATTCTAGCATTATAAGATACAATTCCACCAATAAAATACGCTGAAGAACCAGGAACAGACGTTATAATTTCTGCTATTTTTCCTCCTGTACAACTTTCAGCAGTAGCAATTGTCAGTTTTTTTTCTGTTAAAAGCTTTCCGATAGATACTTCTAAAGTTTCTCCTTCTTCTAATCCAACAATAATATCTCCTATAATTTGTTGCATTTTCTCTACTTCTTTTGCTACACTATTTATCAAAAACTGTTCATTAGTTCCTTTAGCAGTCAGCCTTAACAGAAGTTTACCATAATTTGGTAAATAAGCTAATTTGATATGTTTTGGTAAAGCATCTTCCCAATTTTCCAATTTCTCTGCAACCATACTTTCTCCCATTCCATACGTCACAATTGTTTGATGGTATATAAAAGGTAATTTATATTTTTGCTGAATTTTCGGAAGTAATTCATTGGAAACAATTCCTTTCATTTCATTTGGAACTCCTGGCATTGAAACTACAATTCCTTTTTCATTTTCCAACCACATTCCTGGTGCAGTTCCTAACTCATTAAACAAAACTTCCGCTCTAGAAGGAACCAAAGCTTGCTGCCTATTTACTTCTGTAAAAGGATAATCAAATTTTGCAAAAAGTTGTTCGATATGCGATTCTACATCTTTATTTAAAACTAAAGAATCATGAAAATATGTTGTAATTGTATGTTTTGTAATATCATCTTTTGTTGGTCCAAGTCCTCCTGTAATCAAAACAATGTCTGCATTTTCTTGTGCTTCTTCAATTGCTTTAATAATGTGTTTTGCATCATCTTGAATAGAAGTGATTTGAAAAACGGAAATTCCGATTTTATTTAATTGTTTTGCAATCCATTGTGAATTTGTATCTGCAATTTGTCCAATTAAAATCTCATCTCCTATAGTAATTATTTCTGCATTCATATTTTTTTATTTTAAAAATCAAATTTAGAAAAAAGAAATCTTTACTCCTTTCTATATATAAAAAGGAATAAAGATTTTTATAAAGTTATATTTTGATTTTCTTATTGAAGTAATTTCGCTTGCACAAAAGTAGCAATCAAAAGATAAACGATGAAAAATAAAATTGGTTTTTGAGAAGATTTTGGTTCGTAAATGATGTCTTTTCCTAAATATTCATTCCAGAAAAAAGTATTTAAAACAAATCCTCCTAAAAAATTTAAACCAAAAACTAAGAAAAAGCTCATCGCTCCACCTCCTGCATTAAATACCATTCCATTTACTAGAAAAGTAAAAATTAATGCATAAATCATAATAATAGGTATTTTCTTAGAATTCTTCGTTGTTCTTAAATTTGCAGCCATTAAAAAGGAAGCAAAAAAAGGCGAAGCAATCACTGAGAATAACATCAATGATTGTTTTGAGTATAATTTTAAAAGTTGATTTTTGTAACTCATTCGATTTTATTTAACTCTAACCTTCAAAAACTCTTCTCCTTCAATTTTTCCTACAAGAAGATCGTTTTCGGAAACTTTTCCAACTCCAGCAGGAGTTCCTGTGAAAATAATGTCTCCTTTTTTCAATGTGTAAAATTGTGAAACATATGCAATGATTTCATCAATTTTCCAAAGCATCTGATTTGTATTTCCTTCCTGTACTACTTCATTGTTTTTTTCTAAAGAGAAATTTACATCTTGAAGATTTTCAAATTTTTCTTTTGGAACAAAATTTCCAATTATCGCTGCACCATCAAAACCTTTGGCAATTTCCCAAGGCAAACCTTTTTCTTTCAAATCTGATTGTAAATCTCTTGCAGTAAAATCGATTCCTAAACCAACTTCATCATAATATTTATGTGCAAATTTTGCATCAATATATTTTCCTACTTTATTGATTTTAACCAAAACTTCTATTTCATAATGAATATCATTAGAAAAAGAAGGAATAAAAAAAGGATTATTTTTAGGTAAAATCGAAGAATCAGGCTTCATGAAAATTACTGGCACTTTTGGTTTTTCATTTTCTAATTCTTCAATATGTTTGGCGTAATTTCTACCTATACAAATTATCTTCATATGTTATGGTATCCATTTAATTTTTCTAAAATCAGGCTTACGTTTTTCTAAGAAAGCATCCCTTCCTTCTTTCGCCTCTTCTGTCATATATGCTAAACGTGTTGCTTCTCCTGCAAAAACTTGTTGTCCAACCATTCCATCATCTGTAAGATTCATGGCAAATTTCAACATTTTAATAGAAGTTGGAGATTTATCTAAAATCTCTTGCGCCCATTGATACGCAGTATCTTCTAATTCGTCATGAGGAATTACAGCATTTACCATCCCCATTTCGTAAGCTTCTTGTGCAGAATAATTTCTACCTAAAAAGAAAATTTCTCTGGCTTTTTTCTGACCTACCATTTTTGCTAAATATGCAGAACCGTATCCACCATCAAAACTCGTAACATCCGCATCTGTTTGTTTGAAAATAGCATGCTCTTTACTTGCTAAAGTTAAATCACAAACAACATGTAAACTGTGACCTCCACCAACAGCCCAACCAGGAACTACAGCAATCACAACTTTAGGCATAAAACGAATCAAACGTTGTACATCTAAAATATTTAAACGGTGATATCCGTCTTGTCCTACATAACCTTGGTGTCCTCTTGCTTTTTGATCTCCTCCTGAACAAAAAGACCATTTTCCATCTTTTGAAGAAGGTCCTTCCGCTGATAAAAGAATTACTCCAATCGAAGTATCTTCTTGTGCATCATAAAAAGCATCTAATAATTCACTTGTAGTTTGTGGTCTAAAAGCATTACGAACATCTGGTCTGTTAAACGCAATTCGTGCTACTCCATTATGTTTTTTATACGTAATATCTTGGTATTCTTTTACGGTTTTCCAATCTATGTTTGCCATTGTTCAAAATTTTGCTGTAAAGATAACAAAGTTTCATACACAGTAAGTATTTAGAGAGGATGAATCTAAGTGCTTTCTATAACACATTTGATTTTAGAACTCTAATATTAAAGTAATTTCCTAAATTTCACAAATATTTATAAAGAATTCATCTTTTCTTCATCTTTAGATTTCTTAATTTTTAATTAAATTTTCACAGTTAATTTTCATATAACTATTTCATTTTTAGTTGATTTTTTAATTTTTATTTTAACAAAAAAACGGAAAAAGCAATTTTCATTAACATTTAGCACTTCGAATTTTAATAAAATATATCTAATTAATTAACCATTTCACCAAATAAAAAAAAATAAAAACTCTTAATTAAAAGAATATTTATAACAAAAGTTAAACTTTATTAGACATAATTAATTTTACATAGATTTACCACCTAATTATTTAAATACCTATTGTTTATGTGGAATGTTAGATGGATGGCTTTAACATTATTTATGTTATTGCTTATATCGTGCGAAGATGAAGAAACAAACGAAGTTGCTCTGCCTGAAAATGTGAGCACTGAAGAAAATGTCGAATTTAGAAATTGTTTGACTTCAGAAGTATTGGAAAAACAAGCTTTAGAAGATCCTACAATTTTACAGAGAATGAATCAAATTGAGGATTTTACAAAAACATATAGAACTAGAGAAAGATCTGCTACAGAAAGAAGTTCTATTGTATATATTCCTGTTGTTATTCATGTTGTTTATTACAATTATTATGAAAATATCAGCTATTCTCAGATTCAATCTCAAATTGATGTATTAAATCGTGATTTTAATAAATTAAACTCAGAAGTTTCAACAATTCCAAGTGAGTTTGAAGATGATGCAGCAGCATTTAATATCTATTTTTACTTAGATCAGATTGTGAGAGTACAATCAAATAGAAGTTCTTGGGGAGATTCATCAGATATTAAATATTCAAATCGTGGTGGATCTGATGCTTGGGATACTTCTAAATATTTAAATATTTGGGTTGGAAACATTGGTGATGGAATTCTTGGATATGCGCAATTTCCAGGAGGAAATCCAAATACAGATGGTGTTGTAGTAAGCCCACAATTTTTTGGAACTACTGGTTATGTTCAAACTCCTTTTGATTTAGGAAGAACAACAACACATGAAGTTGGACATTGGTTAAACTTAAGACATATTTGGGGAGATAGCAGAAATTGTGCTGTTGATGATTTTGTATATGATACACCTAGTCAAAACTCACCAAATTATGGATGCCCAAGTTATCCAACTTACCATTGTAATACTTCTGATATGTTTATGAATTTCATGGATTATACAGATGATGCTTGTATGAGCATGTTTACAAATGGGCAAAAAGTTCGATCAAGAGCTTTATTTGCAAATGGTGGATTCCGTGAGGGATTCGTTAGATAATTGAAATTTTTCTATTTTTTTCAACTATAATTTATCTTCAAAAGAAAACTCCATTAAGAAAACTTAATGGAGTTTTTTATTACACAAATCTGAGAAAGATTCATTTTATTGGTAAGGATTGTAAATGTAAGTTGAGCTAAATGATCCTAAATTGTTGAAATAATCATTTGCTAAAGCAGCTGGATCAGTTGCAATAATTCCTGTTCCTACATTGTCATTTCCATCATTCCAGTTCCATGGCGCATTAGCTTTTCCGTTACCTACAGTGCTTGGGAAATATTTTGCGCTAGTTAAGAATTGCGTATTATATCTACGAGCATAGAATCCGTTTGGCTCGAAAATGTCAATTAATTTATACTGAACAAACTTGTCATATGGACTAGTTGGGTAATCAGAAACTGTTTGACTTGGGTAATATTTGATATAATCACTTCCTCCTGGTTTTAATTTAGGATATGTTTTGATTCCATGTCCTTTTGCTTCTTGAGAAGTTAAAACTCTATAAGAACCATCGTAATATTCTCTATCACAAATTCCATCAATATCTTCATTTCCATCCGTTAATGGAGAACCACTTGGTTTAAATGAATAGAAATCTAAGTGAGAAACTGTCACAACTCCTTGTAAAGTTCCATAAGTTGATCCATCTTTTTTGATGATATGTAAAACTCCTTCCAAATCATTTTCATGTTGATCTAAATGATATAAAAATGGATTATCTGTCCAATCTCTTGGGTGGAAGAAAGAATAAATTACATAATAATGAGTTGAAGTTTCAGCAACTGAATAATAACAAACTGCTTTCGCTTGAGAAGCTGTTGAAAGATTGTTCCAGTTGTTTGAAGAATTCCAATCTCCATCAAAATTTACTGCAGTGATATAATCAGAAACACCACCTAAAGCATTTTTCCCTGTTCTATCCACATCTTGAATGTGAATTGGAGCGTGGTGATACGCTACATCCTGACGAAAGCTCGACGCCGCTCTCGCTGCAACTTCTGGAGTTTCTCCAGTGCTTGCATCTGCTAATGTTTCATCGTCTTTACTACAATTAGTAAATAAAACGCTAGTAAGAAGTAACAAAGAAAGAGTAATTTTTGTCTTCATCTTTTTAGATTTAAGTATTTAGGTTATTAATTATTTAAAAACAAAATTGTTTGTTTTTCGGAACAAATATATTAACAATATTTTAACGAATTGTAAGTGCATCTTTATTTTAATTCACATTATTAAAGTTAAAATAGCAATTTTTTAACATTATTTTTTATTAAATTCCTTATTTTACATGGTTTTTATAATTACCGAATGAAAAAATCATAGCCTGCAACTTTATTACAGAAAATGTACTAATTTTTATTGTTTCTAAATTAAAACCTACTGTTTTTCCTATTATTTTCTCTTAAAACAGTAGTAAAAACATGGTTTCACCTCTCTAATTTCCCTCTATATAAAGTTTCGTAATCTATTTTTTATTAAAAAATTTAACATATATTTATAATCGAATAAAAATTCGATTATATACATTTGTAGCATGAAATTAAAAGATGAAGAAAAAAGAATCCGAATCAAAAATGAAACGATAAATATCATTTTTGTGAAAGGATTTGCAGGAGTGAAAATGGCTGAACTTGCAAAAAAAGTTGGTATCTCTCCTTCGACACTTTATGTTTATTATAAGAATAAAGAAGATTTAATTGTTTCAATTTGTAGTGAACTTATTCAAGAGCAAATGACAATTTCAAAAGAGAATTTTAAAGAAGAATTTTCTTTAGAACTAAAATTAAAATCTCTTTGGATGCAATGGATTCATTTTGGTGTAAACAATCATAAAGAGATGAGTTTTTTGACACAAGTAAAACAATCTCCATATTATCAGAAAGTGCCACAAAACATTCGAGATGATAAAATGAAATTTGGAATTAATTTAATTGAAACAGGTAAAAAGGAGCAAATTTTAAAGAATTATGAAACGGAAATCATTCTTGGAATCATTGATGCCTTACTTAAACAAACTATCTTCTTTATTACATCTAAACAATTAAAATTAAATGAAAAAGATGTAAACATGATGTTCAACATTACTTGGAATGCTATTAAACATTAAAAAACAAAAGATTAAAATAGATTAATTAATACAAAACTTTAAGTAATCAAGGCTAACTTGATTATTTTTTAAAACAATAATCGAATAAAAATTCGGTAATATGAGAATCAAAAAAATATTGAAGAAAATGACACTTACAATTTTATCCATCGTAGCAATCGTTCTTGTTATTGGTGTTTTATTTATAAATCTAAGTCCACAATTTGGTGGAAATATTTCGAAGCAACAAAAGCTTATTTTTGAAAAATCTTCTAATTATGAAAATGGAAAATTTCAAAATATAGAAAAGGCAGATGTAAACATGACTGGGGAAAATTTTAGAAAAATGTTCAAAGAATATTTTTTTAAAAAACATCCAAATACAAAACCTGAAAATAATGTTTCAGTTCAAAAAGTAGATTCTGTTGAAATTGCAAATCCGATAAAAAACAAAACAGATTTAATTTGGTTTGGACATTCTTCTTTTTTAATTCAAATGGAAGGTAAAAACATTTTATTAGATCCAGTTTTTAGTGATGTTCCTGCTCCTCACCCATTATTAGGAAATAAACGTTTTAATGAAGAACTTCCAATTATTGCAGAAAAATTACCTGAAATTGATATGGTGATTATTTCGCATGATCATTATGATCATTTAGATTATGAAACAATCAAAAAAATTAAACATAAAGTAAAAAAATTCTTTGTGCCTCTTGGAGTAGGAAGTCATTTAGAAGAATGGAAAGTTGATAAAAATAAAATTCAGGAATTTAATTGGTGGGATTCCGTAAAAGTGGATGATGTAACTTTAGTTTGTACGCCTGCACAACATTTTTCTGGACGTGGACTTTTTAACAGAAATTCTACTTTATGGAGTTCTTGGATTTTAAAATCTCCATCTAAAAATATTTTCTTTAGCGGAGATTCTGGTTATGGAACACATTTTAAAGAAATCGGAGATAAGTATGGACCTTTTGATTTTGCGATGTTAGAATGTGGACAATACAATAAATTATGGAAGGAAATCCATATGTTTCCAGAAGAAACAGCACAAACAGCAGTTGATTTAAAAGCTGAAAAAGTAATTCCAATTCATTGGGGAGCTTTTAAACTTGCAATGCATACTTGGACGGATCCAATTGAACGATTCATTAAAAAATCAAATTCTTTGGGTGTAGAAGTTACAACTCCAGAAATCGGAAGAACATTTTCATTAGATTCAATGGACTTACCAAAATCTAATTGGTGGGAAAAAATGAAGTAATATAAAAAAGCGATTTAAATTTATAAATCGCCTTTTCTTTTAAAATACTTACATCACTTTTTCATAAAACGTTAAAATATCTTGTCTTTTATCTAATCTAAAAACTTTAATCTCTTTCGATTCATCTTTCTTTCCATAATTTTGATAAACGGTCGTTTTTAAAATCGTTGGACCAGAAATTTTTTGTTTTGTATCACCGTAATATTTGATTTGCCCTAGATATTTTCCTTTTTTAATTTTCTTTAAAGTAAAATTCTCAGGACCAAATCCTCTTGTCATATCATCAGAAATTCGTCCATAAATTTTGGTTTTTTTATGCCCATAATAACATTTTTCATTATTAGCATCTGTTACCCATAAATCTATATCTGTATCATTATGATTCCAATCAATAACAACTCTAAAATCCATCGAAACATCTTTGATATATTCTTTTTCTATAAAATCAATAGTTATTTTTTTAGGATATTTAGAAATAATGTGATTCATTTCAATGAAAGAAATTTCTTCAATTCCAAGATAGTTTCTTCTAGAATCTTTTTCTAACAAAGAACCATTTACGATTTTATATAATAATTCAATCGCCTTTTGATATTCCCCTATTTCTTCATAAGCCAAAGCTAAATCACGATAAGATTGAATATCTTCTGGACGTAATTCTATAATTTTCTGATATACAAAAACAGCTTCTTCAAAATGATTTGTTGCTTCTAATTTATATGCTAGAGCTCGTAACAATTCATAATTATCTACATCCATTTCTGCAACATTCGAAATAATTTGTAAAGCAATTTTTGGTGCTTTTCTATATATAAAGAAATCAGCAACATCAAAATAAAAAGTCGGCATATTTTGATATTTTGGACGTAATTCTAAATATTTTTGATATGCAACTTTTGTCAATTTAATTTTCTTTAAATCTTTGACATAAATCGCTTTTGAATCCCATGATTTTAAAACTGTAGATTTTTCTTCTTTATTATTTTCTTCAATGTTATTATTTGAAATTACTACTCCTGATGCCTTTCCTTCTAAAGCATTTGCAACATTTGAAGTTTTGTCAGATATCATTCTATATGCTTCAACATCAGATTCAGCCTCAGGCTCTGGAGATGAAAAATAATCATTTTCAGATTCCACTCTCATTTCTTCTTCTTCTTCAACTTCTACTATTTCTTCAATAATTTCATCATTTTCAACTACTTCTATAAGCTCAACTTCATTATTTGAATTATTTCTCTTTCTTTTCTGATATCCTACAACCTGAATTTCTTCTAAATTAGAAGAATCACCTTTTAAAATTATAGCAAAATTAAAGCTATTTCTAATTTTCACTTTCTTAGTTTTAAATCCAATAAATGAAAACTCTAATACATCTCCTTTTTTTACTAAAATTTCAAATTTCCCATCAAAATCAGTCAATACCGAAGTATTTTCATTTTTCGAAATTACTACTGCTCCCATCAAAGGACCTTCTTCATCCGAAACAGTTCCATTAATTTTCAAATATCCTTTCTTGAGTATTTTTAGTTGATTAATAGAATCTTGAATAAACTTTTTTCTTTTTGACAAAGAATCTTGAATATATTTTTGTCTTTGATCTCTATAATAATCTTTTTTATTCCAAGCAACAAAATCATGAAAATCTCTTAATAATTCTCTTTTAGGAGCTTCTGTATCTACAATAAATTGCTTTTCTCTTCTGCTTTTTTCTTGAAGTAAATTAAAATATCTTTCTTGTAAATCTTTTGGCGGAACAATTTCATGTTCTACATAATCTTCAACTCTATCTAAAACAATCATCGAAGTAAAATCTGAAATCACTTGATATTCTTTACTAACCGAAATTATTTCTTCTTCATTCTCTTTTTTATTTTTACTTAAAAAAGCTATTTTTTTTGTCGCCCAAAACTTAGGAATTCTAGCACTTTCTTTTTCTGACTCTTTTAAAACAACTCGAACTTTTTGTGTAATTTCATTTCCAAATCCAAAATGCAATTCTACAACTTCATCAATCATATAATCTTTTCCAACAATCGAAAAATCATTCGTTACTGCCGTTCTTACTTTTGGATAAATTTCTAAATTCGAATCTGTTTCTTTTTCAAACCCAATAAAACTAAATGTTTCATTTTCTAAAATATCTTGTGCTTGGATGTTTGAAATTCTATTTAAATTCAAATAATTTCCACCTGAATTCAAACAAATCTCTTTTAAATAAAAATGATTAGATTTTGCTACACTATTGAAAATAAAAATTGGATTCTTAAAACTCTTTGTAAAACTTCCAAAATTTTTCATTCCATCTGTAAATAGAAAAGTGTATTCTGATTGTTTTAGTTTTTTCTGAATTGCTTTGTATGAAGTTGCTCCATCATAAATCGTATTTTCTAAATACATTTTTAATGTTTCCCAATTTCCATTTTTAATTTTAAAATGTTTTTCTTCTTTAATTCTATTGCTAAAATTCACTAAAGAAATATGTAAATTCGGATTTTTTCTAAAATATTCTCCTAAAACTGAAAGCTCTTTTTCCAAATTTCTTTCTTTCATCGATAAAGATGAATCCCAAAATAAATCAATATTTTTCGGCTGTTCTCTTTTTCTTTTTTCTGGATTTAACAATTTATAGAAATAAAAATATTCTTCAAAAGTGATTAATTTCTCTCGAGAATCTTCCAATTCAAAACAAATTTCAATAGATTCTTTTGGTTGAAAATTTTTCTTTTTAAAATTCAATAATAAGTTATTTCCATCTTTTTCAAAACTTTTTCTTTTTAAAAATCCATTGGTAGAAATGGATGCTTCTTTTTGTTCAAAAGCAATAATCGAAAGTGAAAATTCTTCTAATTTCTTCGTGAAATCAAATGAATATTTTAATTCATGTTGTAATTTATGTAATGGTAATTCTTCTTCAAAAACTAAAACAACTTTTTTATATCCATTGGCAGGAATTGGATAAACACGAGCTTTATAATTATTTCCTTCAACTTTTTCTAAAAGTGCCGGATCAATTTTTCTTTTAACTGTAGATTCAAAAGCTACACGCGCTTTTTCTTTTTTAACAACTACAGCTTCTCGTAAATTTCCATTTATATCTAAAGCAAATCGAATTACATTTTGATTTTCTCCTAATGGAAAATTTAATTCTCCTTCTAAAACTCTTTGATTCGGATTGAAAAATTGCATTTCATAAGTTGTTGTTGCAATATTTCCAATAACTTCTGTTTTTACAACTAATTTCTCAAGGGTGATTTCTTTTTCAGCGTTTTCAACTTTTAAATTTGGGATTTCTTGGGAAAATCCGAAAATAAAACTGAAAAAAGCAAAAACTAATAGTACTTTTTTAATCATGCAAATAAAATTTTGGTTCAATTTCTCGCTACAATAATTAAACCAAAAATTTATTTTTTTAACAGTTTTATTTATATTTTTTTAATTGCTCATTTACCATTTTTGTATCGATTAATCTGTCTTCTTTTCTTCTTTGTTCTGTAATTTCAAAATAATCAATTTCAAATGCTGGATCTTGCTCTTCTAAATATCCATTTTGAAAAGCTCTTTGCAAAATATCTTCAATTATATAATCTTCATCATTGTTTAACGGATCATATTCTGTTTTCAAAGAAAGACTGAACAAGTTTGCAGTTGTATTATACCAAAAAGCTTTCCATCCACTTCGAAGTTCTTTTACCAAATCAAAAGCCGTATTTCCTGTTTGTCTTTTAATCAATTTTATTAAAATTCTTCCTTCTGTTTTTGTTAGCTTTTTTAATTGATCTGTAAATTCTTCTTCTAAATATTTCTGTATTCTTTTGGTATATTTTCTTCTTTTTCTTTTCGATTCAATTTTCTTTAGTCTTTCATTCAGAGAATTCAATCTTTCCGTAGCCATTTTCGCAAATGGATACGCTTTATAAGTTTTCTTTCGAAGCCAATAATAATAGTTTCGATCGCGAGAAGTATTAAACTTAATTTTCTTTAAAAGTTTTACTTCATGCAATCCAATTGTAAGGCTATCTTGTTCGATAATTTGAAAATCGTATTCTGTAAATAAAGAATCCAATGGAATCTCATTTTCAAATTTATCATCTTCTTGCGAAAACCCAATTAAACTTGTGAATAAACACAATAAAAGCGCTATTTTTCTCATTTTCATTTTAAATAATTATTCAAAAATATAATTTTAAAAAATATTCTTTCAATTATTTTTAAAATTTCATTCGTTTCACTTAAATATATAGCAAAAAAAATGCCTTATTAATATTACAAAAAAAGAGATTGTTCCCTAGTGAACAATCTCTTAAAAAATAAATATTTAACTTAAGTTTTATGCACCTAAAATGTGTCTCAATGCGTCTATTTGATTTTCCCAAAGCATTTTAGCTTCTTCCACTTCATCTTCTTCGGCAAAATCTGTAATTACTAAGGAAACGTCTTTTGTAATTTCATCAACAATGATTCGAAATTCAAAAAAATAATCCGTTCCTTCATCTTCTAACCACTTATATTTTGCTTTTTCATAAGCTCTTTCTACCAATAACTTCGCTTCTTCTTCAGAATCATCCCATATAAAAGTATACTTTTCACCCCTCGAATTTACATTATCCGCAAACCACTCAGAAAGTCCAGATGGTGATGTGAAATATTCGTATAATAGTTGTGGTGAGGCCTTTACAGGAAACTCCAATTGGTATTTTATTTTATTCGACATTTTTTCTAAAGTTATTTAATACAATATACAAAATTTAAAATTAATGCAAAATGAAAAAAACCAACGAAAATGCTTGTTTCAAAAGAATTTTATCATATATTTGCACCCGATTTACAGGCGAGGTAGCTCAGTTGGTTAGAGCGTCGGATTCATAACCCGGAGGTCACGAGTTCAAATCTCGTTCTCGCCACAAAAGTTCTCAAAAGTAACATTTTTTATTTAAATGGCGAGGTAGCTCAGTTGGTTAGAGCGTCGGATTCATAACCCGGAGGTCACGAGTTCAAATCTCGTTCTCGCCACAAAAAATCTCAAAATACATTTTGGCGAGGTAGCTCAGCTGGTTAGAGCGTCGGATTCATAATCCGAAGGTCACGAGTTCAAGTCTCGTTCTCGCTACAAAAAATTTCAAAATGCATTATTGGCGAGGTAGCTCAGCTGGTTAGAGCGTCGGATTCATAATCCGAAGGTCACGAGTTCAAGTCTCGTTCTCGCTACAATTTTTTCTTATTTTAAATTTCCCTATATTTTTTTATTTATTTTCAGTGTTAAATTTAATTTTTCACTTAAAATTATTTATATCTATTTTTCATAAAAAAACCTCTAGAAAGTAAATTCTAAAGGTTTAAAGATTTGTATTTTTTTTAGAAAATGATAATAAACTTGATAATTATAAAATAGCAGATTTTCAAACAAATAATTTGTTCTTTCTGTTTTCTCTAAAAATCAACTGATTATTTAAAAAAGCGAATTGCTAAAGGATATTTATAAACATCCCCATTAGAAGCTTTTACTGCTCCGATAATTGGAAAAACTATCGCAATAACTCCAACAGCAAAAAGCACAAAAATTCCAATAATCACAAATGTAAGAATCAAACCAATTGTTGCATAAATCACACAACTGATAATAAAATTCATAATATTTTTTCCGTGTTCGTCAATTTTTGGGTCGTTATCTTTGTTTGTTATCCACATGACAATTGGTAAAATTAAACCTGCAAAAGGAACAATCATTCCTCCTAATTGAGATAAATGCATCAACAATAAATATTGTTTTAACTCCATTCCCCAAGGTTTAAAACTTGAACCATCAATAGCAATTTCTTTTTTTACACTAGAATTTTCTTCCATTTTTAATTTGTTTTTTGAATTTTCACCTAAAGGTAATAATTCTTTCCAAACAAAACCATAAACATTTAATTTCTAATTATTTAAACAAATAATCGTAACTTAAAGTATGTGAATTTAAAGACTAAATATCGATGAAAAATTTTTACAATTATTTATTTATTTTATTTTGTCTAATTGCGATTTCTTGTAATAATGACGATGATTGTTGTGAAACACCTCCTGAAGAAGTGACAAGTGCTTTTTTTGTTTTAAATAATTTGAATTCTGGAAACCAATTAATTTATTTAAGAAAAG
Organism: Aureivirga marina; assembly: GCF_015767265.1. Taxonomy (GTDB): domain Bacteria; phylum Bacteroidota; class Bacteroidia; order Flavobacteriales; family Flavobacteriaceae; genus Aureivirga; species Aureivirga marina. Next base: position 60,073 of record NZ_JADPIB010000004.1, on the reverse strand, counting down.
ATAAAAAAGATGCATTAGAATATGTTGGAAGTTATGCTACAAAAGGAAGTGGAGAAAATTTGTTTTTAGTTTCTAATTTTGGTGCAATTTCGGATCCAAATATTTCTCAGGATGCAATTGTTTATTCAGAAGACAAAAAATTTGTGATGAATGTAAATAACAATGATCCTTCTTTTTCTGTCTTAAAAATTCATCGAGATTCTTTAGAATTTAAATCTAAACAAGCCACAGATTACGAATATCCAAATGCAATGGCTACTCGAAAAAATCTTGTGTATGTTTTGCACCTCAACGGTGGTTTACAAGGTTTTAAAATTGATGATGAAGGAAATACTTCTCCAATTGCAAATGCAAGTCACCAATTTGGGACAGATCACACTCCTTATGTAAACGTTTCAATCAATTTTTCTGCAACCACTTTAGTTGTCACAACAGTTCGAAATCGTGCTTTCGTAATTCAATTAGATAGTAATGGAGGTTTTACTTCAATCACTGAAACAATTTATGATGAAAATATTGGTCCATACGGCTCTGCTTTTATTGACGATACAAATATTGCTGTTTCAAATGGTTTTGATGGAAGTACAAGAATTTACAATATAAATGCTAATAATGAATTGGTTTTATTAAGTAAAAATGTCACAAATACAGGTGGGCATTGTTGGCTTCGTGTAAGTGATGATAAAAAATCTGCTTATGTTACGAATACTCCGCAAGGTGCAATTTATGTTTATGATTTAAGTAATTATCAAAATGAATTGCCACAAACATTTAAATCTACTCCTCCACCTTCCAGAAATACTGTTATGCAAGGAGATTTTACATTACATTATTTGTATTTGGATTTAGTGTATTCAAAAGAATTTATCTATACAATTGATCCTTTAAATGAACGAATTGATGTTTATCGAATTGAAACTGATGGAACACTGATATATCAAGCGGATAAAAGCTATAATGATTGGCCAATTGTAAATACAATTTCTGGAGGATTTAATGGCTTTTCAGATTATTAATTCTTTAAAATATTTCTAATACACTGTTTATGAAAAATCTTAAAAAGTCATTTTATTTCTGTTGTTTCCTTTTTCTTTTTTCGTGTTCTAATGATGATGATTTATGTTGTTCTGAAAACAATCAAGTGGAAGATGCTTTTTTTGTTTTAAATAATTTAAATGCAGAAAATCAGCTATTTTATTTTCAAAGAAATGCAAATGCAGAATTAAAACTTCTTGGAAATTACGGAACAAAAGGAAGTGGTGGAAATCTTCATGATTATAGAGAATTTGGAGTTTCATCCGATCCAAATAGTTCTCAAGATGCAGTGATTTTTGCACATGAAAATAGTTTAGTTTTAAATGTAAATAATTTTGATCCTTCTTTTTCTATTTTTAAAATTCATTCTGATTCTTTAGAATTTAAAGCAAAACAAAATACCGATTTTTTGTATCCGACTTCCATGGCGAGTGTGAAAGATATTGTCTATGTTTTACATCTTTATGGAGGTTTACAAGGTTTTAAAATTGATAAAGAAGGAAATACTTCACCAATTGCAAATGCAATTCATCAATTCGATAGTTCTGTTTTAGGATATACCAATGTTTCCATAAATAAATCTGGAACAAAATTGATTGTAACAACAATTTCTGATAAAGCATATGTGATAAAATTAGACGAATCTGGTGGTTTTATTTCTATTGGAGAAAATGCTGTTCTTCGTCCTTTTGGAGCAACTTTTATCACAGATGATGTTGTTGCTGTAACGAGAGCTCGTTTGGGAAGTGTTGGAATTTATAAAATTGATACTGAAAATAAACTGAATTTATTATCAGAATATGATACAAATGAAAGAGGAATTTGCTGGCTAAAAACGGATAAATTAAATAATTTTCTTTATGGAAGTAATACACCAGAAGGTAAAATTTTCAAATTTGATATTCGAAATTATACAGAAGAAGTTTTGTTAGTTACAGAATCTACTCCTCCTCCATCAAGAAATACAGTGATTCAAGGTGAAAGTACAATTCGTTATTATACTTTTTTAGATTTAGTAGTTACAGATCATTTTATTTATGTGATTGATCCATTAAATGAGCGTATTGATAGTTATCGAATTGAACCTAATGGAAGTTTAGTTTATGATAAAAATGCAAGCTTTTTAAATTCTCCTATAATTAATACGATTTCTGGCGGATTTAATGGTTTTACTGAATAATTCTATTTTAAAAACTTAATTAAAATGAATAAACAAAAAACAAATGATTGTATTCATTGTGGTTGCCATAATCCAATCACAAAAGAAATGGAAGAAAATTTAAAACCTTTACCAAAAATAATTTATCCCAAAAAAAAGCACAAAAAACCTACTTTGCTTTATATCTGTAAAGAAGATTCTGCTTCCATAATTCCAATAAACAACAATCAAACTGCAAAAGTAAAAGCTATTGCTTTTCACGAAGGAAAAGTTTTAGCTAATGGAACTGAAGACTATGTAAAGTCAATTTTAGACAAAAAGAAAGTTTCATATGACACCATTTATTTAACTAAAAACCAAACGTTACTTCCAGGATTTGTAGAACCACACATGCATATTATTCCCAGTTCTTTTCTAGGAACTTGGAAAAATTTATCTCGAATTGAAAATCAAAAATTAATTCCAAAATATGATTTTGATTACATTAAAGAAACAATTCAAAATGAAATTAAAATTTTAAAAAATGTAGATTCAGATGCTAAAGTATTATGGTTTTTTGGAAAAGAAGTTGATCCTTCTTTGATGCCTTTTAAAATAAATCAAAGCCCTGGTTCATTAACACAATTAGAAACTTTCGATTTTGAACGATTAGATCAAATTAGTACAGAAACTCCAATCGTACTGATGGCAGCTTCTATGCACACTTTATATTTAAATAAGTTAGCACTTGAAAAAACATATAAAGCAAATTCTTTAAATGAAGATTTCAAAAAATTGTATGAATCTTTAGAAGATTTTATAAATAAAACAAATGGAATGCTTCAAGAAGTTGAACAAATGAAATGGTTAGTTCCTGCACTTCCTATAAATCAAGTTTCGTTTATGGTTGAAAATGTTTCTAAGTATGTTGCAGAAACTTTTGATGAAGCAGCAAAACAAGGTGTAACTTTTTTATATGATGCTGCTTTGCAAAAAAGCTCTATTGAATTTTTAAAATTATATGCAGATTTAAATGAAATTCCTGTGCGTTTTGGTGGTGCGAAAATTTATTTTAGTGAAAATCAAGCGGAAGATTTAAAAGAGTTTGAAAAAATAGAAAATTATCATAATGGATATATTGCTTCTATTAAAATAGTTTCTGATGGATCTAATCAAGGTTTGACTGGATCTCAAACAGAATATTATTGCTGTGAACCAAAAAATAATTTAGGAATTGCTAATTTTTCAAATCAAGAATTAAGAGAATTAACTAGAATTTGTATTGATAAAGGTTGGTCTATAATGACACATGCAAATGGAGATGCTGCTGTAAGTCAAACAATCGATGCTTTTGAATATGCTTTCAAATTTTCTGTTGAAAAGAAAAATCCACTTGATTTTAGAAATCGTGTAGAGCACTGTTCTATTTTAAATGAAACAAATCTTTTTAGACTTAAAAAATTAAACTTGTCACCTAGTTTCTTAATTGGACATGTTGGTTATTGGGGATATGTGTTTAGAAATGCCATTTTTATGGAAAAAGCAGAAAAACTAGATTTATGTCAATCTGCTTTAGATCATGGTTTAAAAATTTCTTTCCACAGTGATTTTGGTGTAAGTCCAATTGGAGGATTACGAATGATGGAACAAGCAATCACAAGAGTAATGGAAGCAAGTCCAAATTCACCACAAATTCATGAGAAAAATGTTTTAAATCCAAAAGAAAGAATTTCACCTGTAAATGCTTTACGAGCTGTAACAATTGATGCAGCTTGGCAATGTCATGCGGATAATTGGGTTGGTTCTTTGGAAGAAGGAAAATTTGCAGATTATGTGATTTTAGAGCAAAATCCATTGGAAATGCCAAATCCATTCTTAAATATGCGAAATATTAAAGTTGAGGAGACTTGGAAAGATGGTATTCAAGTTTATCCTAAACTATAAATAAAAAAAAGCGAAGTTGATTTTAACTTCGCTTTTTTATTGCTATGTTTTTTAAAATAACTTATTAATATTAACTTGATATTTAAACAAAGCCTAACTTATTCTTTTACAATTTTTCTTGTAATTATAGAATTGTTTTTATTCTTAATTTTTAAAAGATAAATTCCTTTTTCTACATGAGAAATATTAAGAGAATATTCGGTATTTAACCTTTCTGAAGAAACATTTAATTTTCTCCCATTTAAATCAAATAATTCAAAAGTTAATTCTTGATTTATACCCTTAATTTGAATTCTATCTTTTGTTGGAATTGGAGATATCATTAAATTTTCAAAAGCTTCTTTTTCTGTTTCTACATTTAAAATGAATCTATTAAACTCAAAATTTGATGGATTAAAAATCACCTCATCATCTTTGGAAATAAACATTAATTGTCCATAATTACAATTCTCATATCCATTTGCACCAGTTACTCTTTCATTTTTCTTTCTTATATAAAGAATCTTCCAAGATAAAGGATGTAACAAATTATTGGTACTTCCAATTCCTTCAATAAATTTAATATTTTCATAATTTAAATCTAATAAAGTCATATCGTGAATTTCACTTTTAATCTTACTAATTTGTTTTCGTTCTTCACCTTCAATTGTAATTGTATTAATTTCTTGAATTTCCACCGCATCTCCTTCTTCAGTCGAATAATATGAAGCATCTCGCATATATCCATCTCTAACACAATGAAGTCTTGTATAATATTCTGCTCCTTCTGTAACACTAAAATCATATGCTAAATATTCAGAAGACATAAACTCTTCATCTGAATTATCATATAATAACGAGATAGCATATACTTTCTCTTCTGTAATATCTTCTCGCATATATCCGATCAAAGCAGGCGCATCTGCATTTTCCATCATTTGAAGCACTTCACCTCCAGATAAATGCTCATAAGTATTTGGATTTGCTTCTAGTGTTTCTTCTATAACAATTGAACCATCAGTATAATCAAGTATATAATCAACTTCATAGAATTTTTCCATATAAACTTTTCTATATGTAATTCCATTAATCTCTTCGGTTCCATCCAAAAAAACTTTAAAACATTGGCTTATGGTATTATACACTGGAGCAATATCTGGGTAAATAACATCATCTGTTTTTACACAATATACCCAAATCTTATTTTCTTCTAAAAGTGGCTTGTATTGGCTAAATGTTGAAATACTGATTAATAACGTTAAGATGCATAGTAATTTTTGTTTCATAATATTTTTTTATCAATTCATATTTGTTTTCAAAGCGATGCAAATATACAACGCCTAAATAAAATCGTAACTATTAATTATTTAAATTTGTTCAAACCAAATTTCTATGAGCCAAGAATCGATTGCTGAGAAAGTTTATGAATACCAAAGGACTTTCATTAAATATTTAAAATCAATTTATGAGTTTTGTTTAGAACATAAATACATTTTTATTGGTACTTTGATTTATGTTTTTTTCAGAAAACCATTTATTGATTTCTGGTATAAAAATATTGTAAAAGGAAAATTCGATATTTTTAAAGAAACAACTGAAATTTATTATGTTTTAATTTTAGTTTTCATCTTTTTTCTCATTTCTTTCAGCCTTAAACTTTACAATAATCATAAGTATTCACAAAGAGGTTTTATTATTAGTACCGTTGTTATCGGTATTATAATATATGAACGACTTATAGGAAATGCTTGGATTTTTCATCCTTCAAAAAACAAAATCGTTTTTATAGATTTTATTGCTTTTGGTTTTGGATTGTATTTTCTAGGTTTTTTAATTCAGAATAAATTAAAAAATGCTAAAATTGAAATAAACGAAAACGATTATGAAGGTTTTCATGTTGACGAACCTATTTCATCAGAAGATGATGAATCTCTCGGTAGAGTAAATTTTGCAAAACAAATTGCTTATAAATTAGAAAAAACAGATGCAAAAGAAAACTCTTTTGCTGTTGGAATTATTGGAGAATGGGGTTCTGGAAAATCTTCTTTTATGAATTTACTTAAAAATGAATTAGAAGGAAAACAACTTGAAACTGTAATAAATATTCTTGAAAAAATAAAAGATGAAGAGGATGAAGAAAAGCATAAAAATGGTTTAATGAAAACTATTGATTTATTAGAAAATATAAATCAATATATTGACGAAACCAACAAACAGAATATTAAACTTATTTCACAAAAAATCAAAAGTAATTTAGATTTAAAAAACATTATAGATGAAATTGCCAAAATTGAAGTAAAAAAAGGTGATATTAATAATTACATTTCAAATTTAGAAGAGACAAAGATAAAGCTTGAAGAGTATAAAAATAAAATTGAACCGAATTTTATTAAAGAAATTAATATTCAAATAGAATATATTTTCAAATTACAAAATTCTATAAATAAAATTATTAATCTTGAAAATATCAAAGATTTCAACAAAATTAAAAACGAATTAAATAATTCAGAAAAGGAAATAAAAAATATTAGAGTATTTCTAAACAAAACAAATAATAATTTTGTTCAAGAAATTATAAATTCATTAAAAGCACATTCTTATAAAGAGCTTGAAAATATAATTAATAAAATAAAAATAGTTCATTATAAACTATTAAATAATGAAAATATAATTATAGAATTTAAACCTTGGTTAAATAAAGATGCTAAATTAATAACTAAAGATTTCTTTAATACCTTAAGTAATTCCTTAAAACCTTTTCATTCTAAATTAGAACACAATATTCAATTATACATTCAATTATTATTAGATTCAGAAGTTGGTGGTAAATCAATTTTAAAACCTATTCAGACAATTATAAAATCTCCAAAATCTGTTAAAGAGGAATTTGATATAATTAATAATATAATTTCAGAAATAGATAGAAAAATTTTCATTTTCATAGATGATTTGGATCGTTTAGATAAATTAGAAGTCATTGAAGTTTTAAGGATTATAAGAAATACTGCTAATTTTAAAAATGTATTTTTTATTACTGCTTATGATAAAGAGTATGTTTCAAAAGCCGTAAAAGAAATAAATGAAAAACATGAAAATTATTTAGAGAAGATTTTTCAATCGGAATTTCCTTTACCAAAGTTTAAAAATGAATACAATCTAATTCATTTAGAAAAATTAATTATTGATAGACTTAAAAATCAAAAATCTAAAGATAAACTAAAAGAGTCCTTAAATATAGATGAAGAATTTAATATTTTTTCAAGAAATCATATTAATACATTTAGAGATACAACTCGATTCTCAAATTCATTTATTACAAATATTAAAGATATTGAAAGAGATATTGTTATTTATGACTTATTATTAATTGAACTTTTAAAAATAAAATATTTAGATGTTTACAACTTACTTTTTTCAAATATTAAAAGATATTTAGAAAAAAATTCTGAAAAAAGATTTTTTTTAAAAAAAGAAAGTGATGATTCAAATACTTTTTTAATTATTAAAGATTACAATACAGTTGATAAAAATAATTCAAACCCTAAAATAAAAGATATAATTGAAATTTTAAAATATCTTTTTGAAGAAAATGACATTTTAAAAATAAAAGAATTTAGAAATGATTTAAACTCTATTATTTATTCAAAAAACATTCATAGATATATAAATTTAAGGCTTTATGAAAATGATTTATCAACTGAAGAGCTTGAAGAAATTTTAGATTTAGAAAACATAGAAGTTTTAGAAGATAAATTAAATGATCTTATTATTAATGGTAAATTAAATGAAATTAAAAATGGAATTAGAAAAAGAGCAAATTAAATTTATAAATCAATTATTTGTTTGTGAATATATTGTAAGTGAACATAGACTTAATGAAGATGAAATTAAAGATTTTGAAGAGATATACAAACAACTGTTAAATTCTACTAGTCTTAATTTTTATTCAAAAAAAGAAGATTTAATTGATTTCACAATAAAACATTTTAACAATGTTAAGTACCCTTTAATAATATCCAACTTAATCAATGAAATAGATTTTTTAAACAAAAAAGATATTTCAACATTTCATTTTAATTTTATAAAAAAAATTTTTGAGAAAGAAAAAAGTGATATTTTCTTCAATTTATATAAAGCTATTGAAAATTCTTATTCAAATAAAGAACTTGATTTAGATATTCTTAATTTTTTAAATAAAGAATTTTCTATATTAAATAACTATACTACAAAAGAAAATTACCTCAAATTTATTGAAACATATTATGACATAATTAAAAAATTAAATATAGCCAATATTGATTCTTTTATTAAACATCTCGACTTTGAAAATAATAAAACTCTTGAAAATTTCATTGAAAATAAAAAAGAATATGATAATATAATATCAATATTTTTCAATAATAAAAATTTAGTATATAATGAAAATTTAATAAAAAACTATCCTTTAGAATTTGAATTTAAGTTTCTACAAAAAATAGAAAATAATTATACAAATAAAATTATCTCATCTAAAGATAATCACACTATCCAAAGTAATTTATTAATAGATATATTTAAACATGATATTAATAAAAATCAAAAAATATTTCTTTTTCATTTTATTAAGTATTTAAAAATTGATTTTGATAATAATTTAAAAGAGGAAACAATTAAAAATATTTATGACCTATTCGAAAATAATTATTTGCTGAAAAACTCTAAATCAAATGATGTTATAATATTTTCAACTTACAAAATAATTGATTCTATTTTCAATAGATTAAATATTATAATTAATTTCTCAAAAAATATATTAAGCATAAGAACTAATTTAATTGCTAAAATTCTAGATATAGAATCTAATCTAAATTTATTTTTTGATGTATTTAATACATACTATGATAAATATATAGAAAATGATACTAAAGATATTATTAATGAACGAAACAATTTATTTCTTTTTATAAATATAAACATTCACAATCAAAATAGCATCTTTTCTTCCATAGAGATATACAAAAATTATATAGAAACAAGTTTAAAAATAGCTAGAGAATTAAAATATGACTTTAATTTTGGAAATTTTACTACAAACCTGAATTATAATTCAGATAAAATTCAAAAACTATTTCCAAATAAAATAGATTTCAGAGATTACCATGAAGAAACTTTACTTGAAAATTCAAAATTTCCTTATGTAATAGAATCAAATATTATACAAAATCTTGATTTTTTAAATAAAGACTATTCTGTTTTCACCGAAGAAGAAATGGAAAAATTTAAATTTAGCTTCTTTTCAAAACATTTGACAGATGCTAAAAAAATGAAGAAAAACGGTTACTCTGATGACTTATTTAACATTTATAGTTATTCAAGTAATAGAACTAAACTAAACAATTTAATACGAGCAAAAAATAAAAGTTTAGAAAATTTAAAAGATTTTATTTCTTATAACACCATTCAAGAAAATGAAAATAATTTTATATTACATAGAGTATTTTTCTTTATTTATGATAAAAATAATGATTCCAAACTAATCAATTTATTAAAATCATTTAAAGAAGATGAATTTATAATTGAATTTACATCATTCTACAATAGACTAAAAGAAAATAAATTTGAACCTATTGAATTTGAATTTAATCATATAAAACCTCATATCAGAAATTAAATAAATCCAATAAACCCACCCCACTTTAACAGAAATAATTATTTTTGTTGCTTTTCAACACAACAACAGAAAAATGACACTTACAAACCTAAACGCAATTTCACCTATTGATGGTAGATATAGAGGAAAAGTAGAAAACTTAGCAACCTATTTTTCGGAAGAAGCTTTAATCAAATATCGTGTAAAAGTGGAAATCGAATATTTTATTGCACTTTGCGAAATTCCTTTACCACAATTAGAAGATTTTGATACTTCTTTATTCTTTGATTTAAGAGATATTTATAAAAACTTTACTGCGGAAGACGCACAAAAAATCAAAGACATCGAGAGCGTTACAAATCATGATGTAAAAGCTGTAGAATATTTTATCAAAGAAAAATTCGACGCATTAAACTTACAGAAATACAAAGAGTTTATCCATTTTGGATTGACTTCTCAAGATATTAATAACACTGCAATTCCGCTTTCTTTAAAAGATGCTATTGAGAATGATTACATTCCTGCATTAAACAATGTTTTAGCGAAATTACAAGAACTTGCAGACGAATGGGCGGAAATTCCAATGCTTGCAAGAACGCACGGTCAACCAGCTTCTCCAACGCGTGTTGGAAAAGAATTTGAGGTTTTTATCGTTCGTATTCAAGAGCAATTAGCGCAATTAATGACCATTCCTTTTGCTGCTAAATTTGGTGGAGCAACAGGAAATTATAATGCCCACAAAGTTGCGTATCCTTCAACTGATTGGAAAACTTTCGGAACGCATTTCGTAGAGGATATTTTAGGTTTACACCATTCTTTCCCAACAACACAAATCGAACATTACGATCATATTGCTGGAACTTTTGATGCTTTAAAACGTATCAATACAATTTTCATTGATTTGGACAGAGATATCTGGACATATATTTCAAATGATTATTTCAAGCAAAAAATCAAAGCTGGAGAAGTTGGTTCTTCTGCAATGCCACATAAAGTAAATCCGATTGATTTTGAAAACTCAGAAGGAAATATGGGAATTGCAAATGCTATTTTTGAACATTTAGCTGCAAAACTTCCAATTTCTAGATTGCAAAGAGATTTGACAGATTCTACGGTTTTACGTAATATTGGTGTTCCTTTAGCACATACAATGATTGGTTTTGCTGCAACTTTAAAAGGATTGAATAAATTGTTAATCAACGAAGCAAAGTTTGCACAAGATTTAGAAAATAATTGGGCAGTTGTTGCGGAAGCAATTCAAACAATCTTAAGAAGAGAAGGATATCCGAATCCGTATGAAGCTTTAAAAGGATTGACAAGAACAAACGAAACAATTAATCAAACTTCTATTGCGAATTTCATTGATACATTAGAAGTTTCAGACGATATAAAAAACGAATTGAAAGCAATTACACCAAGTAATTATACCGGAATCTAATTCATTTGCCTTTGATTCTAGTTTTTAGTGTGAAAAAGTAAAATGAATTTTGTGATGTAATGAAAATCGCCCCTGATTGATATTGCTCTAAAAAATTATTTTACGAATTGTTTAAAAAGCATTGTACTTCATGTATGATGCTTTTTTAATTTAAGCGACTTTCATAAAAAAAGCATTTTTATCATTTTAACATATATTTTATACTTTTACAGAAATTTTAAAATTAAAAAGTATGAAAATTGTCAATTTAATATTATTACTCTCTTTTTTCATTTTTTCGATAAAATCGCATTCTCAAGAATTGGATGCTACATTTATTGAATTAAATAAAGGAGGTGGTATTTACCCCAAAAATATCATCAAGACAAATTCTGGTTTTTATTTTACTGGTTTAAATTCTTCAAATATAAATCATATAGAAGATACCTATCGAGAACTTTGGTTTTCTGACGGAACAAAAGAAGGAACTTATCTTGTAAAAGATATTATTTCTGGAAATGAAGGTGCAAATCCGAAAGAATTAACTTTATTAAATAATACTTTATTTTTTGTTGGAAAAAGCGAAAACACGGATTTTTCTTTATATAAAACAGATGGAACAGCCGATGGAACTACAATTATAACAGATTCTTTTTCTAATGAATTTACAGATGAAAATAAAGATTTAATTGTATATAATAATCAAATTTATTTCTCTCATAATAATGAAATTTGGACAACAGATGGAAGTTTTTCCAATGCACATAAAGTTTTAGAACAAGAAAGTTTTTACAAATTTATTTTTAATGATGAATTGTATTTTTTTGGTAAAAGTTCTATTGTATCTGGTTTCGGACTTTGGAAAACAAATGGAACTATGGAAGGAACTGTTTCTGTTTATTATTGGGACAGCAATGTAAATAAAGATGATTTCAATATTATTATTAATGAAAATGATTTTTACTTTTTAAGTTTAAATCCAAATTCTGGAGATGTACTTTGGAAAAGCGATGGAACAACACAGGGAACTATGTTGGTAAAAAACATCACAGAAAATGAAACTTCTTTATCTCATCTAAACGGTACTAATTTAAATGGAGAAATATTATTCCTCTCTCCTGCTTCTAATGTTTCTGAAATTGGTTTTGATTTATGGAAAACTAATGGAACGGAAGAAGGAACAATTCTATTAAAATCGTTTCCACAAAGTGATTTTACAAATAGAAATATTGCGCTGAAAACTTTTAATAATGAGGTTTATTTTTATGCAAATGATGGAATTTATGGAAATGAAATTTGGAAATCAGATGGAACTATGGAAGGAACAGTTTTAGTCAAAGATCATTTTTCAGATGAAAATCAAGATATTTTTATTAGTGATTTTTATGTTGATGAACTTAACAATCAGCTTTTTTTCTTTGGAAACACATCAAATCCAGAGGATTTCAAAACACTTTGGACAACAGATGGAACAGAAGAAGGAACACATGAATTTTCAAATAAATTGAAAATTAAAACTACTTCTATTTTCTTTACATTTAACGGAAAAACTGTATTTTCAGCTTATTCAGATTTGAATGGTTATGAACTTTGGGAATTACATGAAAATCCAGAAGAAATTTCTGTTTTATTTGAATCGAAAGTGAATGCGGATAGTGAACCAAATTTTCAATTTGATTTAGAAGATAAAATTTACTTTACAGCAAATCAAAAACCAAATGAAAAAAAGTTATTTTATTTTGATGCTTCTGAAAATAAAATCGAAGAAACAGAACTACAAATTGGAAATAAAAATGTAAAATTAAATGATGATTATTTTTCGTTAGTTAATCATGAAATTTACGGACGTGAAATTTGGAAAACAAATTTTGAAAATAATTCTTCGTCTTTATTAAAAGATATTTATTCTGGAACTGCTTCTAGTGTAACTTCAGATAATGAATTGATTGTTTGGAATGGAAACTTATATTTTAGTGCAGATGATGGAATTTCAGGTTTTCAATTATGGAAATCGGACGGAACAGAAACGGGAACGCAAATTCTGAAAATTACAAATCCAAATGGCGGAAGTTATCCAAAGAATTTTACAATTTTCAACAATGAATTATATTTTACTTCCAACAATCAAAATGCTGTAAAAAGTTTATGGAAAACGAATGGTACAGAAACGGGAACTGTAGAAGTTTTAGCAGACAAATCTTATCATGGAATTACAAAATTGAATAATAAACTTTTATTATTTGAATCTTCTGAAAATGATTTTAATTTAGAAAATGTAGCTTTTTGGGATGGAACAACAAAAACAATTTTACAGACATTTAACTTTGATTATTCGGGATTAAAAATTAAATATATCGAATCAAAAAATGAAGTTTATTTTTCTTTTTTAAATCAAGAAAACTGGAGAAATTATCTTTATAAAACGGATGGAACAATTCAAGGAACAAATTTGGTTTTTGAATCTGAAACTACAATGGATTACATGATTATAGAAGATATTTTTGAATGTGGAGAACATATTTATTTCACTGTTGGAGAGCACATAAATTCTATTTTTAAAATTTGGAGAATTAATAATTCTGGCGTTTTTAAAATTGATGAAGAAAATCAAAGTTATTCAAGTATAAGAGAAATAAATTGTATGGAAAATCATCTTGTCTATTTAAAAGGAACGCAAACAAACGATATTTACTTTTTAGAAGACGGAGAAAATATTCCTATTAGTAATACAATTAATGTCTTAAATAATGAGGAAAATATTGTTATTAAACGATTAGGAAAAACAAAATACAATTTGTTTTTTGCAGCAGAAACAACTAAAAATGGTGAAGAATTATATGTGACAAAACCAGATTTTTTACCTTTAGAAAATGAAGAATTTTCAGAAATAAAAAACGATTCTAATTTTATCAATATTTTTCCTAACCCAACAAGTTTCACAATACAAATTTCAAGTAAAAATCAGAAAATTTCTAGCTTTGAGATATACGATTTAAAAGGAAATTTATTAGAGACTAAAACATTTGAAATTCCTATTTCAGAAGTAAATTATAATATAGAAAAATATGAAGAAGGAATTTATATTTTAAAAGTGAAACTCAATAATGGTAAAATAATTCCTTCGAAAATCTTTATAAATTAAAATCGAAAAGCATCTTAAATTTAAGATGCTTTTTTATCTTCTTTTCTTTCGAAATCTTCTTATTGTTGGAGAAGAAATAAACCAAAGCCAAAATCCGCTAATTACTGTAAACAATCCAAAAAGAGAGAAAATTCGTAGAGTTAAAGTATTGAAATCATCTCTTCCTTCAAAATCCATCGTATGTGTCATCCAAAGAAAATCGAAAATTCGCCAATCATTGTGTCGAACGCCTAAAAATTTTCCGTTTAACTTAGAAACATAAGCAACAACATTTTCTTTCCCTTTGTAAGAAATTGCATAAACAGGCAATTTTCTACTACGAAATTCATGATGTTTTCCAACTTCATTTAATTCATTTATTTCTTTAAATTCTAAAGATTCTACAACGCTATTATTTGCAATTTTTATCGCTTCTTCTTTAGAAATTTCAGGTTTTAAATTTCCATTTTTTGCATGAAATAATTGCTTATTATTAATCCAAAAAAAAGGCGTTTTATCAATTTCAATTAACTCGATTGTTTTTACACCATTTTCGATAGATAATTCATTTAAAGAAATTAAATTCGTAAAAGCTGTTTTTTCAACGTTAGCTTTTTTAAAATGATCTCCATGAATTTCATCAATATCTGTCCAACTAAAATACAATCCGCTAATTGTCCAAAATAAAAATTGGATTCCAAGAAAAATTCCTAAATAACGATGTGATTTTCGAATTAATTTTGTTTTTTAAAGTTTCATTTGTTGATTTATTTGAGGAAAAAATTCTTTTCAAAAATGGCTCCAAAAAGAAGTTCTTTTGAAAACTATTGTGTTAAAGTTCTAAAGGAAATCTTATTTTTGCAAAAAACAACATATGAAAAAATCTATAGAAAAATTTGAAAGTTTAGTACAAGATGGAATTCTTTATTTAGAAACAATTTCTGAGGAAAATTTATCTAAAAAAATAGTTCCAGAAAAATGGTCAAAAAAAGAAATTTTAGGTCATTTAGTAGATTCTGCAATTAATAATTTACAACGATTTACAGAAATTCAGTTTTCAGAAAAACCTTTTAAAATTAAGCCTTATAAGCAAAATGAATTGGTGAAAGTGAATTTTTACCATGAAGCAAAAACAGAAGAATTAATAAATCTTTGGAAGGCATTAAATTTGCAAATTATTTTCCTGATGAAGCTACAAACTGAAGAAACTTTAAGTTTTATAATTGAGTTTCCATCTGGAGAAAAAAATAATTTAGAATTTTTAATGACAGATTATATTGCACATTTAGAACATCATTTACAACAAATCAAAAATCAAAATGACTAGAAAAAAGAAAATTTTAATAACTGGATTTCTTTTCACTTT
This sequence comes from Aureivirga marina, assembly GCF_015767265.1. Taxonomy (GTDB): domain Bacteria; phylum Bacteroidota; class Bacteroidia; order Flavobacteriales; family Flavobacteriaceae; genus Aureivirga; species Aureivirga marina. The sequence goes on along the minus strand of NZ_JADPIB010000004.1, from coordinate 44,444 downwards.
TATGGGAATTTTAAGTGTTTTAGGAAGTCATTATTATGTGAAAAAATCTACAAAAAATCAGATTTTCACAAATGTAAATCAAATTCCGAAAAACAAAGTTGGTTTATTACTTGGAACAGGAAAGCATACATCTAGAGGACATCTAAATTTATTTTATAAATATCGAATTCAAGCAACAGAAAAACTTTATAAAGCAGGAAAAATCGAGTATGTTTTAATCAGTGGAGATAATAGTCGAAAAGATTATGATGAACCTTCGATGATGAAAGAAGATTTAATTGAACTTGGGATTCCTGAAAATCGAATTATTTTAGATTATGCTGGATTTAGAACTTTAGATTCTGTGATTCGAGCAAATAAAATTTTTGGCCAAGATTCTTTTACAGTTATTTCGCAAAATTTTCATAATGAACGAGCAATTTGTATCGCAAATAATAAAAATTTAGATGTTGTTGGTTTTAATGCGAAAAGTGTTTCTTTTAATTATAGTAAAAAAACATTGGTTCGAGAATATTTAGCTAGAACAAAAATGATTTTGGATTTGGCAATCAACAAACAACCAAAATTCTTGGGAGAACCTATTAAAATTTAAGAGTCTTCCACTACTTTTTTATTAATTTTACCAAAACTAAATTTTAAATTAAATTGAAAAAACATATCCCAAATTTAATAACGTTACTAAACTTATTATCCGGAGTTATCGCTGTATTATTTGCAAGTGTAAATCAGTTAGAATATGCAGCTTATTTTGTTTGTCTTGGAATTTTCTTTGATTTCTTTGATGGATTTTTTGCAAGAATTTTAAATGTGTCAGGAGAATTAGGAAAGCAATTAGATTCTTTAGCAGACATGGTAACAAGTGGAGTCGTTCCAGGAATTGTCATGTTTCAATTATTAAGAATGTCAATTGGAGATTCAAATCCACTTTGGTTCACAGATTTTAGTCAAATGTCTTATTTACCTTTTTTTGGTTTATTAATCGTTTTAGCTTCTTGTTATCGTTTGGCGAATTTTAATATTGATTCAAGACAAACTTCCTCTTTTATTGGAATTCCAACTCCAGCAAATACACTTTTAGTTATTTCACTTCCTTTGATTTTAAATTATAGTTCAAGCACATTTTTTGTGGATTTAATTCATAACAAATATGTATTGATTTTCATCACAATTCTAGGAAGCTATTTAATGAATGCCAAATTACCGTTATTTTCTTTAAAATTTAAAAGTTTTGCCTGGAAAGAAAATATTATAAAATATTTATTTTTAATTATTACAATCACATTAATAATCACATTGCAAGTAGTTGCAATTCCGCTAGTTATCTTAGTTTACGTATTACTTTCAATCATTGAAAACATCAGTAAAAAAGGCAAAAAAACGGCTTAGCTAATTTTGGTTAGAAAAAAATATAACTGAAATTGGGTATTGTGGAGAATTCAATTATGTCTTAATATTGCAGTGTTGAAGTTATTTATTCATTACAACAATGTATGTATTTTAATAATTAAAAATTAAAAAAAAGTTTTCGAAAAATTGCATGAAAAAAGAAAGTTAGTTTTTTATTGAGAAAAGAAACGAATAGTTTACCGTGATTGTTTTTTAATTATTGAAAAAGAAAAAGAGTATTTTGCTATGATACTCTTTTTTGCTTTTATATAGGTTTGTATTTTCTTTTTAAATTAATTAAAATTACTTTGATATAAATACACTTCTGTTGCACCTAAACCATATTTTTGATAAGAAGCGTCTTTCACATCAACATGGTATCTTCCAAATAAATATTTTAATTCTTCTTTTAAAACTCCTTCCCCAATTCCATGAATAAAAACAATTGTTGAAATCTTTTTATCAATTGCAAATTCAATTTTTTCTCTAGCAGTTTCTAATTGAATCGAAAGAATTTCAAAATTTGAAAGCCCTTTATGTTTTTTAATCAGTTTTTCAATATGTAAATCTACTTCCATCACATGTTTTGGAGCACGATCTTTATTTGGAAGTTTTAATTTATTCTTGCTCAATTCTTTTTTATTTACATAATCATCGGATTTTTGGGCAAGATGTTTATTTTTTATGTCACGATATTTCGCTAATTCTTTTTGATCTTCCTTAATTTTCACAAGGTCATTTATATTATAAACAATCTCAAAATCATCTTCAGTAACAATCGTTACTTTCTCACCTTTTACTTGTTTTACAACACCTCTAAAAGCATCTTCAATAACTGCAACTATATCTCCTTTAACAAGTTTCACAACTCTTAACTTTTTAATAATTATTAGACAATATCTAAAAAACAATAAATTAGTTTTTTTACGCAAAAATACATTCTCAATAAGATATATGAAAGTTAATACAGAAAACTTCTTTAGAATTTCTCAAAATGATATAGAAATAACAAATGATAGAAAGGAAACTTTGAATGATATTGCAAAAGCAGTTTTAGATGAGTATTTACGAAATGAAAGAGTGAATTTGAATTTTATTTGTTCTCATAATTCACGTCGAAGTCAGTTTGCACAAATTTGGGGCAATTATGCAATTAATTTTTTTTCCATTCCAAATATGGAATGTTTTTCAGGAGGAACTGTAGTTACAGCTTTACATAGAAATACGGTTAAAACTTTAAAAGAAGTTGGATTTCGATTTGATGTTAAAACTTTTAATCATCAAAATCCAGAATATTTAATTTCATATCAAGATTGTAAAAAACCAATTCTTGCTTATTCAAAACTTATTGAAGATCAAAATAACAAATCACCTTATATCGCAATTACAACTTGTAATTCTATAGAAAAAAATTGTCCACTTTTCACGGATTGTTTGGCATATTTTCAATTACCATATACAGATCCAAAAAATTATGATTACACCGCTTTAAAAAATGAAAAGTACAATGAATTAAACATGAATATAGCTTCTGAGATGGCTTTTCTTTTTGGATATATAGCTTCTAAAATTAAAAGTTATCAATTACTATAGATTTTTAAAAATTCTATCTTATTTTAAATAAAAAAACCTCAAAGTTTAATTACTTCGAGGTTTTTAATTATAATTTGATTTCTATTAATAGAAATTATATCTTCTTACTTTCGCAATGTGTTTTGCTAAACGCATTACTTGGTGGCTATATCCATACTCATTATCATACCAAACATAAAGTACAGCATCTCTACCCTCATCAGTAACAATTGTAGCTTTACTGTCAAAGATTGATGGAGCATTTGTTCCAACAATATCAGATGATACTAACTCATTACTCATTTCATATTTGATTTGCTCAACTAATGGTCCTTCTAAAGCAGCTTTCTTCATTATAGAGTTCATTTCTTCAACAGAAGTTTCTCTGTTTAAACGTAATTTTAAGATTGCTAAAGATCCGTTTGGAACAGGAACACGAATTGCGCTTGAACTTAATTTTCCTTCTAAAGATGGTAATGCTTTAGAAACAGCTTTTCCAGCTCCAGTCTCAGTAATAACCATGTTTAATGCAGCAGCTCTACCTCTACGGTATTTTTTGTGCATGTTATCTACTAAGTTTTGGTCATTTGTATAAGCGTGAATTGTTTCTAAGTGTCCGCTTTCTAATCCGAAGTTATCTTCAATAACTTTTAAGATTGGTGTAATTGCATTTGTAGTACAAGAAGCTGCTGAGAAAATATCAACTTCTTCTGGGTTGTGCTCTAAATGGTTAACTCCATGAACGATATTTGGAATTCCTTTTCCTGGTGCAGTTAATAAAACTTTATCAACTCCTTTAGATTGTAAATGTCTGCTTAATGCTTCTTTATCTCTAAATGCTCCTGTATTATCCATTACTAAAGCATTAGAAATTCCATATTGTGTATAGTCAATTTCTTCTGGTGCGTTTGCAGAAATCACATGAACAGTTGTTCCATTGATGATTAATGCTTGCTTTTCGATGTCAGCTGTAACAGTTCCAGGGAAATGTCCGTGAACTGAATCATTTCTTAATAAAGATGCTCTTTTTTCTAAAACAGTTTGATCAACTTTTCCTCTAGTAACGATAGCTCTTAAACGTAATTGTCCTCCTCTACCAGTTCTAGTCATTAACTCACGAGCTAATAAACGTCCGATTCTACCAAATCCGTATAATACAACATCTTTTGGCTCAATTTCGTCAGTTGATTTTGCATCTTTTAATACATTTGAGATAAATTCGATAACACTTGTATTATCGTTTCCATCTAAATGATATTCGTAAACTAATTTTCCGATATCTAATTTTGATGGTGGTAAATCTAATTGGCTAATTGCTTTTGCTACCTCAACCGTATCGAAAATAGAAATTGGTTTTTCAACGAAATCACTAGCATATTCTACTAAGTTTAAGATTTCACTTACATTTCTATCGATTAATTGATTTCTAAAAAGTACTAACTCAATTGTTTTATCATACCAAAGATCACTGATAATTTTGATAAGCTCTACAGTCGCTCTTCTTCTATCTGCTTGGAATGATAATTCCTTTTCGTATATCTCGTTATTTGACATTGCTGTTGTGTTATTTTTAATAATGCGCCAAAAATAAGATTTCTTCCTATACTAGAAAAATTTATCATAAAAAAAACGCTCCGAAGAGCGTTTTCAAACTATAACTAATAACTATTTTTTACCTCATTGTTAGAGGAACATATTCAATTTTTCCTTTTTTCGTAAATATCTCAAGTACAACATAATCTTTTCCTTGATTGTTTTCTAAAATATTTTCTATTTGGTCAGATGATTGAATTTTTTCTCCATTGATACTTAATAAAATATCTCCTTTTTCAACTCCAAATCGTTTTGTTAAATTTTGATTTTTTACATCTTTAAACTTTAATCCATAGTTCAGTCTAAATTTCACTTTATCTGATTTTGATAAATTTTCAAAACTTCCGATATAGAATCCAGTATAATCATCTGTTCCTTTTCCTTCTTTTCCAAATTTGTTTTTAAGTTTTACAGGAATTGTTACTTCTTCGCCATCTCTTAAAACAGTTACATCTACAACATCTCCAGGACGTTTTGCACTTAACTGCCCACTGAAATCAGCAAATTTTGTAATATCTACATTATTTAATTTGATAATAATATCATTATCCTTAATTCCTGCATCTTTTGCAGCTCCTTTATCAATTACCTCACGAACTAAAATTCCTTGTGCAGTTGACAAATCATATTCTTTTGCTTTTTCTGCATTTAAATCTTCAAAGTAAATTCCTAAATATGCACGTTGTACATCTCCATACTCCATGATATCTTCGATAATTTTCTTTGCAATATTAGAAGGTACAGCAAATGAATACCCAACAAAAGAACCAGTTTTTGAAGTAATCGCTGTGTTAATTCCAACTAATTCTCCACTTGTATTCACTAAAGCTCCTCCACTATTTCCTGGATTTACTGCTGCATCTGTTTGAAGAAAAGATTCCGTACTATTATTTCCATGTAAATCACGTGCTTTTGCACTTACAATTCCTGCCGTTACTGTTGAAGTAAGATTATAAGGATTTCCTACTGCAAGAACCCATTCTCCAACTTGCACAGCATCCGAATCTCCAAAAGTAATATATGGCAAATCTTTCGCATCAATTTTTATTAAAGCAATATCATTTTGTGGATCTGCTCCAATAAATTCTGCTTTATATTGCTTTTTATCATTTAAAGTAATTTCTATTTCAGTTGCATTTTTTACCACATGATTATTCGTGATAATATATCCATCTGCTGAAATAATTACTCCACTTCCTGTTCCAACTTGTTCAAATTGTCTATTTCCTTGTCCTCTTCCATAGAAAAATTCTGCAAAAGGATCTCGAACTGTTTGTGTTGAAGTGTTTTTCACGTGTACAACTGAGTTCACTGTTTCTTCCGCAGCAACTGTAAAATCAGTTTGTTCTGCTGGTACTGCTGAATAGTTTGTTCTAACAATTGGGGCTGCTTCTATCTCTTTTTTATAAATATTTTCGTTTGAGTCAAAAAATAATTTATAAGAGCCTAAAGAAATAAACCCTCCTAATACAGCAACTAGTAATAAGCTAAATACTTTTTTCATAATTTATGTTTTTATTTTTTGAGAGTTTCAAATTTACCTAATTCTGTCGTCATATTTTATTCCAAGAATTGCCGAAAAGTTAACTTTAACTTAGGTTTAACAATTTCTCATTATTCTATAGAAAACGATTCCAGTTGTTTTAATAATCCAAAAATATTTTCTTAAAATTATATTAAATTAACAATTAAAGAATCTTTTTAAAACAAATTCAAAACACAAAAACAAGCATTTTTTCACTTATTTCAGCAAATCTCTTTCTTGTTTATTTTAATTAAAAATTATGCTTGGAATCCTACTATTGAAAGCGTACTTTTGCAATTAGTATGGATTTACACTTTTATAAATATCAAGGAACAGGAAATGATTTTGTCATGATTGACAATCGTTCTGATTTTTTCCCAAAAGAAAATGTCGCTTTAATCAACAAACTTTGTGATCGAAGATTTGGAATTGGTGGTGACGGATTAATCCTTTTAGAAAATTCAGAAAATAGTGATTTTAAAATGGTTTATTTCAATGCAGACGGAAATGAAAGTACGATGTGTGGAAATGGTGGAAGATGTTTGGTTGCTTTTGCTAAAAAGCTAAATATTTTCGACAAGGAAACTACTTTTGATGCAATCGATGGTTTACATTATGCTTCCATTGAAAATGATATTATTTCTCTTCAAATGATTAATGTTTCTTCTATTGAAGTTGAAAATTCACATTGTTTCTTAGATACAGGTTCTCCACATCACGTGGAAATTGTTTCTGATATTGATAATTTCCCAGTATTTTCTAAAGGAAAAGAAATTAGAAATGGTGCTCCATATTTCCAAGAAGGTTCAAATGTAAATTTTGTAGAAAAAACTGGAGACTCTTCTTTTAAAGTTAGAACTTTTGAAAGAGGTGTTGAAGATGAAACTTTAGCTTGTGGAACTGGTGTAACTGCCGTTGCAATTGCAATGCATAAAACAAATCAAGTTGAAAAATCTACAACGGAAATTCATACAAAAGTATTAGGCGGTGATTTAATCGTATCTTTCGATGTAGAAAATGATACTTATAAAAATGTATTTTTAAAAGGTCCTGCCAAATTTGTTTTTGAAGGAAACATAGAAATTTAAAATGAAAAAATTAAAAGGAGAACATATTCATTTAAGAGCTTTGGAAGAAGAAGATATTATTTTCTTGTTTGAAGTTGAAAATGATGAAGATTTCTGGGAAGTAAGTAATACGACAGCTCCTTTTTCAAAATTTATTTTAAAAAACTATTTGGAAAATGCACATTTAGATATTTATACTGCAAAACAATTAAGATTGGTTATTAGTAAAAATAATTCAGAAGAACCAATTGGTTTTGTAGATCTTTTTGACTTTGATCCTTTTCATAAAAGAGCTGGAATTGGCATCATGATTGTTAAGTCAGAACAGAATAAAGGTTTTGCAACAGAAAGTTTACAATTAATTATAGATTATTGTTTTTCTTATTTGCAATTACATCAACTTTATGCGAATATCACTGAAGATAATACACAAAGTATTTCTTTATTTAAAAAGTGTAATTTTCAACAAACAGGAACTAAAAAAGATTGGATTTATTCCATAAATAATAATTTTAAAGACGAATTATTATTTCAATTAATTTCAGAAAAATGTTAAAGAAAGTTATCATTGCAGTTTTTGCAATTCTTATTATAGGTGGTGGAATATTTGGATTTGTAATGTATCAAAAAATTTACAAGTCAAATGTAAAAGACGATTTTGAACTTTTCATCACAGAAAATACTTCTTATGATTCTTTAAAAGAAGAAATCAAACCTCATTTAAATGATATGAGTAGTTTTGTTTTTGTTTCTGAATTAAAAAAATATCCAAGTAAAATTAAAAAAGGACGTTATCTTATTAAAAAAGGTACAAGTTCGAATGATATAATAAACAAACTTCGAAGCGGAAATAAAGACGCTATTAAACTTACTTTTAACAATCAAGATTCTTTAGAAAAATTAGCTGGAAGAATTTCACAACAAATTCAAGCAGATTCTATTTCTCTTGTTCATACGATGAAAGATGTAAAATTTCTTTCTGAAAATAATTTGACTTTAGAAAATGCTTTGGTAATGTATATTCCAAATACGTATTTTATTCACTGGGATATTTCTCCTGAAGGTTTTCGAAATAAAATGCTAAAACAATATGAAAAGTTTTGGTCAAAAGAAAGAATCGAAAAAGCGAATAATTTAAATTTATCTAAAGAAGATATTGTAGTTCTAGCTTCTATCGTTCAACAAGAAACAAAAGTAAATTCTGAAAAACCAAAGGTTGCCGGTCTCTATTTAAATAGATTAAATAATGGTTGGTTATTACAAGCAGATCCAACAGCAGTTTTTGGATTTAAAAAACATCATGGAGAAGATATTATTATCAAAAGAGTTCGTACAAAACATATAGAATTTGATTCTCCTTACAATACTTATATAATTACTGGTTTACCTCCTGGTCCAATTGCAATGCCAGATATTTCTTCAATCAAAGCTGTGCTAAATCATGAAAAACACGACTTTTATTATATGTGTGCAAAACCTGATTTTAGTGGAAAACACAACTTCGCAAAAACAAATGCACAGCATACAAGAAACGCCAATAAATACCACAATTGGCTACGAAAACAAAACATTCGTTAATTTATCACTGATTCTCTGAATCTTAGATAAAAACTACGACAAATACTAAAATTAACATTTTTTTAACATTTTCTTGGAAATCACATTAACATTTTTTTAAGTTACTTTTAGTTAAAATTAAAAATTAGCTTTTCTTTAATTAAATTAAAAATAATTATTTCGTATTTTCATTATATAATTCCTAAAAACAACCTCATATATTTAAACTTATTGTTAATTTCAAAATAAGTCGTACGTTTGCATCGCAATAAAATAAACGACGTGAGAAGTTTAATTTAATGCTAAATTTATGAGAGGAAAAGCACTAAACGTTCTGTTTTTATTGTTTTTTTCAGTGGCGATAGGAAGACCAGCATTTTTTTATACAGAAACTGAACTAGACAATGTAACATCTGAAAAAAAGAAATCGGAATCTAAAATGGTTACGGTTTTGAGTGAAGACGAAGTTGGAAACTTCGTTGAGATTCCATATTTAGGGAAATCATTCATCGGATTCAAAGAAGCAATTGCTTATAAAGAATCTAGAGGAAAATACGATATGGTTAACAAATTGGGATATTTAGGAAAATATCAATTTGGTAAAAGAACTTTGAAACATTTCAAAATTTATGACACTCAAAATTTCTTAAAAGATCCTATTTTACAAGAAAGAGCTTTCGTAGCATTATGTTCTGTAAATAAATGGATTTTAAGAAAGGAAATTCAACAATGGGTTGGTAAAAAAATCAACGGTGTTGAAATAACAGAGTCAGGAATTTTAGCAGCTGCTCATTTAGGAGGAGCAGGAAATGTTAGAAAATATTTAAGAAGTCGAGGAAGCAATAATTTTAAAGATGCATTTGGAACTTCTATATATTTATATATAAAGAAATTCGCAGGTTATGATACTTCAAATATTGAAACAGTCAGAAATCCTGTAATTTAATTTGGTTAATTTTTTGGTTAGTTAAGAAAGCTCAAGACAGTTATGTCCTGAGCTTTTTTTATGCTTATATTTTTTCTAAACCATTGATTAAATCTTTGATTCTTTTTCCACTTGATGGTCTTGGAGCATTTGAATCAACAATATTTCCGCTAGGATCAATTAAGATAAATCTTGGAATTGCATTAATTCCATATTCTTGGATAAATTTAGATTTAAAATCATTATCCGCAAATAACTGAACTCCAGACAATTCTTTATCTTTCACCATGTTCTTCCATTTTTCATGGTTTTGCTTTTTATCTACAGAAATACTAACGAATTCAATATTTTTATTATGAAATTCTTTTTCTAATTCTTTTAAAGCCGGAATTTCTTTTTTACATGGTCCACACCAAGTTGCCCAAACATCAATGTAAACATATTTCCCTTTGAAATCAGCTAAAGAAGTTGTTCCTCCTTTATAATTTTCATAATCAGAAAAAGTTGGTGATGGATTTCCTTTTTTAAATTTCGTTGCATTCAAATGATTTCTTTCATAATTCTTTTGAATATAATCTTCAAACATTTGAATTGATTTCATTTCTTGTGCATACAAAGCAGAATCTAAACCTTGCTGTTTTGCTTTTTCAAGCATATCTTGCATTTTTGCTTTTGTTTCAGCAAAAGTTTTATTGAAAGCATCTTTATCTAATTTGAAAAGTGCTTGTGGCATTGCTTTATCTGACTGCATTAAAGCAATTTTCTCAACAATATAATTGTTTGAAACTGCACCTGGACCTTCAAATTTAGCTCCTGTATTAAAATTATCTTCTGAAGTATTTAAAACTAAATCAACTCCATTTGATAAATAAACTGGCATTTTTTTACGACCTTCAATTAAAGTAAAAAATCCATCTTGATTTACCTTTAAAGTATCATCAAAACTTCCTCCTTCTCCAATATTTATAGTTTTCTCGTATCCTCCTCTTCCTTTAATTGTAAATTTATCAGAAGCTGCATTTTCAATTTTTCCAGTTAAATGAACATAATCATGTTTTTCATCCTTCTTTGAATTACAAGAAGCTAATACAGTTAAAGCTAATCCAGTCAGTAATATTTTTTTCATAAGTATAATTTTGGTGTAAATCTATAAGAATAAAAGACTATTTATTATGAAATTACAAATAGTCTTTCTATTGTTTTTTTATATTTTTAAATCGTTGAATATTTCAATTAATTTCTCGCTTGATGGTCTTGGTGCATCTGGATTTACAATATTTCCTTGAGGATCTAAAAGAATAAATCTTGGAATTGTACTCACAAAATATTGTTGGAAAAATGTTTGATCTGCTGGATTCGCAAATAATTGTACTCCACTTAAATTTTCATCTTTCACCATTGTTTTCCATTTTTCATGATCTCTTTCTGAATCTACAGAAATACTTATAAAAGTAATGTTTTTATCATGATATTTTTTCTCTACTTCTTTTAAAGCAGGAATTTCTTTAATACATGGTCCACACCAAGTTGCCCAAATATCAATATATACAAATTTTCCTTTAAAATCAGCTAAAGATTTAGTTCCTCCACTATAATCTTCATAATCATTAAAAACTGGTGAAGGTGTTCCTTTCGCTAATTTTGTAAGAAGTTCTTGTTTTTGGTTGTAAAATTGATCAATATAATTGTTCATTTGTACTACTTCTCTTTTTTCATCAGAGATAAAAATACTATCTAATCCTGTAGTTTTATCCAATAAACCTCCTAATTCAGAATTGAAATTTTTCTTCATCTCTTCATAATCTTTTTTATTCAAAGACAAGAAAGAATCATCTTCTAAATATTTATTTTGAATTCTAATTTTCTCTGCTAAATAATTATTTGCGTTTGCTCCTTCTCCTTTATATTTAATAGATTCATCAAAATTCTTTGTATCTAAATCCAATTGGATTTCAAATCCATCTTTTAAATATAATGGTGTTGCATCTTTTCCATCAAAAAGTGTATAAACTCCAGTTTTTACATGTAATGTATCTTGAAAACTACCATCTTGTTTTAATGCAATTTTCTTTTCGTATTCAGGACCTTTTATTGTTAAAGTATCGCTGTTCTTATTTACAATCTTCCCTTCAAAAGTCACATAATCTTTTGCTTCTTTATTACAAGCAAAAACAGCAAAAGCTGCGATTAAAACGGTAAGTTTTTTCATGATTTCATCCTTTATATTAAGTTTTACTATTCAAATATAAAATTAATTATAGAAATAAAAATAATTCACTCTAAAAAGCTTTAAGGAATTCAACTGTTATTTATCACTTTTTTAGATATTAAATTCAAAATCAAATCTTAAGATAACTTTTTCATGTACAATTAGTTTACTACAGATTCTTTCTCTGTAGAAATAGTCTTAAATTCAACCTTTGATTACAGTAAATCTTAAATTGAAACAGAAAAATAACATTATTTTAACAATTAGATACCTAGTAAAATATTTGGATATATAATTTTGAATGTAGAATTTTGGGGTTTCAAATTTAGGTTATGGAAGAATTTCATTTAATAAGTTCAAATCAATTAGATTTAGAAACTATCTACGACATTATTTATACAGAAAAGAAACTTGCTCTATCTGAGGATGCTAAAAATAGAATCACAAAGTGTAGAGATTATTTAGACCAAAAAATGGCAAAACAAAAAGAGCCAATTTATGGGATTAATACAGGATTCGGATCTTTATGTAATGTAAAAATTAATGACCAAGAATTAAATCAACTACAAGAAAACATTGTGATGAGTCACGCCTGTGGAACTGGTGAAGAAGTTCCTACAGAAATCGTGAAAATCATGCTTCTTTTAAAAATCCAATCTATCAGTTATGGACATTCTGGTGTTCAACTAGAAACTGTAGAGAGATTAATTGAATTTTACAACAACAATATCATTCCTGTTGTATACACACAAGGTTCTTTAGGTGCTTCTGGTGATTTAGCACCTCTTGCACACCTTTCTTTACCGTTAATCGGGAAAGGAGAAGTAATTTGTGGTGGAAATAGAATGTCTGGTGATGCTTTACTTCAAACAAATAATTGGAGAAAAATCAACTTAAAATCTAAAGAAGGTTTAGCTTTATTAAATGGAACTCAATTTATGAGTGCTTACGGAATTCATTCTCTTTTAAAAGCGTATAAACTTTCTTATTTAGCTGATTTAGTTGGAGCAATTTCTTTAGAAGGTTTCGACGGTATTGCTTCTCCATTTGATCAAGATATTCATTTAATTCGTCCACATAGAGGACAATTAAAAACTGCAAAAAGAATTCGTAAATTCCTAAAAGGAAGTGAATTAATTAAACAACCTAAAGCACATGTTCAAGATCCATATGCTTTCCGTTGTATGCCACAAGTTCATGGAGCAAGTAAAGATACTTTGCATTATGCTAGTAAAACATTTATCACAGAAATAAATTCGGTTACAGATAATCCAAATATTTTTGTTGAAGAAGATAAGATTATCTCTGGTGGAAATTTCCACGGACAACCTTTAGCTTATGCTTTGGATTTCTTAGGGATTGCTTTAGCAGAACTTGGTAATATTTCTGAAAGAAGAACATATCAATTGGTTTCTGGTTTAAGAGGTTTACCTGCTTTCTTGGTTTCTAAACCTGGATTAAACAGTGGATTTATGATTCCTCAATATACAGCTGCAAGTATTGTTAGTCAAAACAAACAGTTGGCTGTTCCTGCTTCTATTGATAGTATTGTTTCAAGTAATGGACAAGAAGATCATGTGAGTATGGGAGCAAATGCTGCTACAAAATTGAAGAAAATTGTAGATAACTTAGAGACTATTTTAGCAATCGAATTATTTAATGCTTCACAAGCTTTAAAATTCAGAGAACCTTTAAAATCTTCTGATTTCTTAGATTCTTTTGTTCAAATGTTCCGCCAAGAAGTTCCTGTTGTTGAAAATGATCGAGTAATGCATAAAGACATACAAAATGCAGTTCGTTTTATTGAACAATTATCTATTGATCCAGAACAACTTTTCTACTAGAATAAAATATATTTTATATAAAAAAGGATTAGAAATTTCTAATCCTCTTTTTATCATATTATTTCATAAAACTCAACACAAATGTTGCGCCTTTTTCTTGCTTTAATAAATGAATATATCCTTGATTAGCTTCCATAATATTTTTTGAAAGTGTCAAACCAATTCCTGCTCCTTTTTCTCTTGTTGTAAAATATGGAACAAAAATTTTATCTCTAATATTCTCCGAAATTCCAATTCCATTATCAGAAATCAACACTTGTAAATTCTGTCTTTTCTTTCTTAATTCAATTCTAATTTCTGGCTTTTCTTCTTGTTCTGTTGCAGAAACTGAGTTTGTAAATAAATTTATTAAAACTTGCTCTATTTGCTTTCTATCAACATGAACCATTATATCCAATTTATCTTCAATTTCTATGGAAAATTTCATTTTCGGATGTGATTTTTCAAATAAATGCACACTTTGTTCTATTAATTCAAGCAATGAAATATATTCTTTTTCTGGATTCGGTAATTCCGTAATCATTCGATAAGAATCAATAAAACTAGATAAATATTCAGATCTTTTTTTAATAATTCGAAGTCCGTATTGCAATTCTTCTTTATTTTCTGGCGTGTCTTCCTCAATTAAATCTCCCAAATTTTCAGCTAAACTATGAATTGGTGTAATTGTATTGATAATTTCATGTGACATTACTTGCATCAATTTATACCAAGATTCTTTTTCCTTTTTATCAATTACTTGTTGTAAAGTTTCGAGAGAAATCACTAAATATTCAAATTCTAATGTCTTTGTAATATTTGTTTTTAAATGAAATGCTTCGGTATTTTCAAGTGAATTAATCGTCACCACTTTTTTACATTCTTCCCATTTATCAATATTTATAGTATCTAAAATCGGTTGAATTTTGGGTTTTAATAAATGCCAATGATAATGTTTTGGAATATTTAAAAATTCTGTAAATGCAGTATTTATTTGAAAAACTTCTATTTTTTCTCCTTTTTTTCTTCTTAAAATCAACATTCCTGTAGTAGAACTTTCTAAAATATTTTGAAAAACTTCTTGTTCTACATCTTGCAATAATAAATTTCGCTTATTTCTATCTAATTGTTTTTGCAGCTTCTTAAAAATTGGTTGCTGTTGTTTCTTTTGAGAAATCGTTGCAGAAAAATCATCAACCAACATACAATCCACGATTTTTTCAATTTCAAAAACATAATTACGGATCCAATTTAAAAACTGAATTCCAGCAAAAACAAGTAAAATTCCAATTGCAACTGAAGAAAAAACATAATCTTTTTGAATAGTAATTAGTAAAATAATACTCATCAAAATGATGATTAATAATTGAATACTTCCTTTTATATAAAATTGTTTCATTTTAATTTTAAACTACTGTTTTTAGATTTTACAAATCATATTTCTCCATTCTTCGATACAAAGCTGCTCTAGTTAAACCTAATTCTTTTGCAGCTTTACTAATATTTCCTTGATGTTTTTGAATCGCAATAGAAATTAATTGTTTTTCTGTTTGTGCTAAATTCAAATTCTCTTGATTGGAAGATTTAATTTGTTTTGTTTTTGAAAACTGTAAATCATCAACCTCAATTTCTTCTCCCTCTGCAATAATCACAGCTCGTTCTATTATATGTTCTAATTCACGAATATTTCCTGGCCAATGATAAGAAATTAAAGCATTTTCTGCTTTTTCTGAAATTCTAGAAAATTGTTTTTTATACTTTCGAATATTTTTCTGAAAAAAATGATATGCTAAAACCAAAATATCTTCTTTTCGCTCTTTTAATGTCGGTAGATTTATTTCAATCGTATTAATCCTAAAAAGCAAATCTTGTCGAAATGTATTTTCCGAAACCATTTCATAAATATTTGCATTTGTTGCGCAAATCACTCGAACATCAATTGCTCTTTCCACTCCTTCACCTAATCTTGTAATCTTTCGATTTTGTAAAACAGTCAATAATTTCGATTGTAAATGCAATGGTAAATTTCCAATTTCATCTAAGAATATCGTTCCTCCTTTCGCTAATTCAAATCTTCCAATCGTATCTTTTTGCGCATTTGTAAAAGCTCCTTTTACATATCCAAATAATTCACTTTCAAACAAATTTTCATTTAAAGCTCCTAAATCAACATGAATAAAAGGTTGTTCTTTTCTTTCACTATTTAAATGAATTTCCTTAGCAAACACATATTTTCCAGTTCCATTTTCTCCAAGAATTAAAATATTTGCATCTGTTGGTGCTGCTTTTTGTAAAAGTTTCATCGCATTTTTCATCGAAGCAGATTTCCCTAAAATCAATTCTGTTTTTTGCTGAAATTCTTGATTTTTTTGTTCTTGAATTGTAGTAAATTGCTTGTTTTTTCGCTTAGATCTTGCTAAATCAACACCAGCATTTACAATACTATATAACTTTTCTTGATTCCAAGGTTTTAAAATAAAATCTGTCGCTCCTTGTTTAATTGCTTCTACAGCTAAATTGATACTTCCAAAAGCAGTCATTAATAAAACTGTTGTTTCTGGACTTATCTTTTTCACTTCCTTCAACCAATACATTCCTTCTTTTCCATCTTCAAATCCTCTTCTGTAATTCATATCCATCAAAACAACATCAATCGTATTTTCATTTAAAAGATGTATAATTTTCTTTGGATTATTTGTAGTCAGAATATTAGAAAAATTCTTTCGTAAACTGATTTTTGCCGAAAACAGAATATCATCATCGTCATCAACAATAAGAATGGTTGTTTCTTTTTTTCTCATACTACATAGATACAAGATTGTATGAAAACGAACAAAAAAGTGTGCGTTTTCGAACAGTTGATTTTATATTCACTTTCACAAACCATTGAAAAACAAGAGATTTTATATTTATTTTTTTAATGGTACACTTCTCGTAAATCATACCATAGTAACAAAATATATAATGAGTACACTTTACAAAAGTGCGATAAATTTTAACTCTACCTCTGAAGAAGAACATAAAAAGAAATAAAAATGGACAAAGTCATCACAAAAAAGAAAACGTTTTTTAAATCCACCAAATTTTTCATTTTAAGTGGTTGTCTTTTAGTGATTGTTTTAGTGGCTTTTAGTTTTAGTCATAAAAAGCAAGTGAATTTAGAAAAAAGTCAATTATTAATTAAAGAAGTAAAATTTGATGAATTTGAAGATGTCGTTTTATTAAATTCTACAGTTGTTCCAAAAAAGTCGATTTTAATCAATGTAATTAATAATGGTTCTATTGCGGAAATATTTGTTGAAAATGGTGATTTTGTAAAAAAAGGGCAACCTTTGGTTCGTATTTACAATCCTGAATCCGAACTTGATTATTTGACACAGGAAACTGCCATGGTTGAACAAATCAATAATCTAAGAAATATTTTAGTTAATGTTAAAAATCAAGAATTACGATTAAATGAACAACTTTTAAGCATTAAAAACGATTATAAAAATGCAAAACGTCAATACGATTTAGATTCTGTTTTATACAAAAAAGGAATTATTTCTAGAAATGATTTTGAGATTTCACAACAAGCATATCATTATCAAAGTAGCAGAAATAAAGCAATTCGAAAAAGTGTTCAACAGGAAAAAATCGATAGGAATATACAGATAAATGGAATTAATAATTCTTTAGCTTCTATGCATAAAAGTTTAGATTTTTTAAAAGGGAATAAAGAAAATTTCACGATAAAATCGCCAATTGACGGACTTCTTTCTTCTTTTAATCCAGAACTTGGACAAGCTTTTCAAAAAGGAGAATTATTAGGAAAAATCGATATGAATGATGGATATAAATTAGAAGCGCAAGTTGATGAATATTATATCTCAAAATTGGAATCAAATCTATTGGGAGAAGTTGTGATGAATTCTACAAAGATTCCAGTATATATTTCTAAAATTCATCCAGAAATTAAACAAGGAAAATTTGAAGTAGAATTGTTTTTTCAAAAAGATAGCATCACCGAAAATATTCGTCATGGAATGTCTTTAAAATCTAAAATCTTCCTTTCAGGAAATCAAAAATCTTTATTAATTCCTAAAGGAATGTTTTATCAAGATACACAAGGAAGTTGGATTTTTGTTTTAAATAAAAATGGTGTAGCAACAAAACGAAAAATCGAATTAGGAAGAGAAAATCCTTTTTATTATGAAGTCAAAAATGGACTAGAAAAAGGAGAAAAAGTAATTGTTTCAAGTTATGAGAATTTTAAAGAAATGGAACAATTAAATGTAAAATAGGTTTATTTAAAATTATAAAAAGAAAATTAAGTATTAATTATAAAAAAATTGAACATGTTAAGTATTAAAAATTTAAGCAAAATATATAGAACAGAGGAAGTAGAAACAACAGCTTTACACAATTTAGATATGGAAATTAAAAAAGGGGAATTTGTTTCGATTATGGGAACTTCTGGTTGTGGAAAATCCACTTTATTGAATATTGTTGGATTATTAGATTCTCCAGAGAAAGGAAGTTATAGTTTTGACGGGAAAGAGGTTGCAAATTTAAAAGAAAAAGAAAGATCAACAATTCGAAAAGCAAATATTGGATTTGTATTTCAGAATTTTAATTTGATTGACGAATTGTCTGTATATGAAAATGTAGAACTTCCTCTGATTTATAATAAAGTAAAACCAAATGAGCGAAAAAAACGAGTTACAGAAATTTTAGAACGAGTTGGAATTTCTCATAGAGCAAAGCATTACCCTTTACAACTTTCTGGAGGACAACAACAAAGAGTTGCTGTTGCAAGAGCTTTAGTTACGAATCCGAAATTGATTTTAGCAGATGAACCAACAGGAAACTTGGATAGTAAAAATGGAAATGAAGTGATGGAACTTTTTAGTGAATTACATGCGCAAGGAGCAACAATTGTAATGGTAACACATTCGGAATACGATGCTAAATTTTCAAGTAGAATTATAAAAATGAAAGATGGAGAAATTGTTTCAGAGCATAGTAATATTCAAAAATTAGATGTTTTAGTGCAATAGGCTTCGACTTCGCTCAGCCGTCGTGGAAGTTTTATAAAAAATAATAAAAATAGAATCGTATCTAGCTTCGACTTCGCTCAGCCACCACAGTAAATTCATCTTTATCATAAAATAAATCATCATCAAAAACTATTAATCAACTTCAAACTCTAAAATAAAAAATGCTAAAAATCTGGTTTAAAATATTCTATCGAAATAGTCGAAAAAATTGGCTACATACTATTATTAATCTACTCGGATTAACACTTGGTTTGGTTGGGTTTATTTTGGTTTCTACATATTATTTTACAGAAAAATCATACAATCAATGGAATCCTAATAAGGATAATATTTACAGAATTGTTCATCAAATGAAAGGAAATGAAGCTTGGGATACTTCTTCAGAAAAAGAAGGAGCCTATTTTTTAAGTGAAATTCCAGAAGTTGAATCTATTTATTACAATAATCATTGGTATCAATCATTAAAAATTAAAGTTGCAGAAAAAGATTTTTACACTAAAAAGATTACGTTAGGACAAAAGAACTTCTTTGAGTTTTTTCCATTTAAAATTGTAGAAGGAAGCATGGAAAAATTTTCAGAAGTAAAAAATCATGTTGCTATTTCTGAAGAGAAAGCAAAACTATTTTTTGGTGAAGAATCTGCGATTGGAAAAACAATTGAATTAGATGGTGTTTTATATAAAGTAGCTACAGTTTTTGAAAGAAATGATAAATCTTATTTCAATCCAAATATTATTCTTCAATATCAGAACGAATTAAATGGAGATTGGGGAAATTTCTCTAAAGTGTTGTTTTGTAAACTTAGTCCAAATGCAGATGTACAAACAGTCCAGCATAAAATGAATGCTATTTTTAAAAAATATCGTACAACAACACAAGCAAAATTAATTGGAATTACACCAGAAGAGTTTGAAGATAAATATGCGATGGATGTTTTATTAGAATCTTTATCTGATATTAGATTAAAAAATTATGTTGGTGATTCTGGACCAGAAGGTTCTGGAGATTATAAATTAATTATGATGCTTTTTGGACTTTCGATTGTTTTGATAATTATTTCTGTGGTAAATGTTATTAATCTTGCTGTGGCGAGTATTTTGGATCGAGCAAAAGAAGTTGGAATTAAAAAAACTCTTGGACTTTCGAACTTTCAAATTTTTATCCAATATGTTTTAGAAGTAATTATAAATTGTCTTTTTGCTTTTTTACTTTCTCTAATTATTGTAGAACTTCTTCTTCCATATTTTTCAGATTTTATGCGATTAGAAATGAACTTTCTTCCAAGTTCAGAAATTATAAAAATCGTTGGCACTACAATTTTATTAGCATTTTTAATTGCCTTAATTCCTGGAATATTTATGGTAAAATTCAAAAGTATTTATGTATTAAAAGGAAATATTGGTAAAACGAAAAAAGGAGTTCTTCTAAGAAATATTATGGTTGGAATTCAGTTTATTATTTCTGGATTTTTCTTAATCGGAACCATGGTAATTTATTCTCAAGTGAATTATTTATTAAACAAAGATGTTGGGTTTTCTGGAGAACAAGTTTTGGTTGTAATGTTAAATGAACAAAGTCCAAATCGCTATAAAAAATATGAATTATTAAAGAAAGAATTGATTAAACATCCAAATATTGAATTTATCACAAGTGCATTCAATGTGCCGAATATGGCGGGAAGCAGTTCCACGACTATAGAATACAAAGATGTTAGTGTACAATCTAATACAAATGCGATTGATTTTGGTTATTTCAATATGGTAAATTCTAAAATATTAAAAGGAAGATCTTTTGAGGAAAAATATGTTTCAGATACAATTGAACATGTGTTACTTAATGAAACT
The DNA here is from genome assembly GCF_015767265.1 of Aureivirga marina. GTDB lineage: Bacteria > Bacteroidota > Bacteroidia > Flavobacteriales > Flavobacteriaceae > Aureivirga > Aureivirga marina. Next base: position 23,904 of record NZ_JADPIB010000004.1, on the reverse strand, counting down.
GCTGCTAGAAAATTAGGAATTTATGAAGATCCTATTGGGAAGAAAATCCAAATAGGATATAGAGATGAACCAATGGAAGTTATTGGGCTTGTAGAAGATTATCATGCAAGAGGTTTTAACTCAGAGATTAAACCAACTTTTATTTTACATTGGAAAACTGTAGACTGGATTAAGCAATTTAATTTTCATATCATTCAGTTTAAAATAAAAGAAGAAAATATTCAAGAAACAATCGCCTATATTGAAAATTATTGGCAAGAAAATATCGAACAAGGATATCCTTTTGTTCACGATTTTTTAGATAAAAGATTTGCTCGTTATTTTAAAAAATATCAAAAACAACAAACTTTATTTTTAATCCTATCTGGAGTTGTAATTTTGATTGCACTTCTAGGATTATACGCGCTATCAACTTTAACAATCAGGCAGAGATACAAAGAAATCGCAATTCGAAAAACACTCGGAGCTTCTGATAAAGAATTGATGAAATCTCTTCTAAATGTCTTTTTAAAAGTAGCTCTTATTGCAAGTATTATTGTAATTCCCCTGAGTTTTTACTTAATGCAATTATGGTTAGATAATTTTGCCTACAGAATTGAAATGCCAATCACACCTTTTGTTTTTACACCAATTATTTTGATTCTTCTAGTCTTGATTGTTGTTGGAGTAAAAGCTTATAATGCTACAAAAGTTGATATCACTCATTACTTAAAATACGAATAAAAATGCTAAAGATTTGGTTTAAATTATTTTGGAAACATCACCAAAAACGAAAGTTAAACACTTTTGTAAATTACTTAGGTTTAACTTTAGGTTTTACTGGATTGACATTAATGTTATTGTATTTAAATGAAGAAAAATCATACCATCAATGGCATCCAGAAAAAGAAAATATTTATAGAATTTTACATAAAAGTCATGCCGAAAACGAAATTTGGTCAACAGCAACTTTTATAGAAGGGCCTACTTTTAAAGAAGAAATTCCTGAAGTTGAAGATTATTTTTTGACACAAAACTATTACGAAAAAAGAATTGTAAAAAATCAAAATAAATCAATTTACAGTGAGAAAATTCTTCATTCACAATCCAATTTTTTCGATTTCTTTCCATATGAAATTATAAAAGGAAATTCGGAAAAACTGAAAGAAAGTAAAACGCATATTGCAATATCTGATGGTTTTGCGAAAAAAATATTTAAAACAACAGATGTAATCGGTAAAAATCTTTTTTATGATTCGGAAAACTATATTATCATATCTGTTTATAAAATTCCAGAAAAATCCTATTTCCAACCAGAAATGATTGTTCCATTACGAAACCTTGAAATTGACAATTGGGATTGGTTTTCTAAAACACTTTTTTGCAAATTCTCTGAAAATGCAGATTCAAAATTAGTTGCTGAAAAAATGAATCAAATTTTTAGTAATTATCGTTCCACTATTGGAGCAAAAGAAGAAGGATTATCTGTTGAAGAATATGAAGAAAAACTTGGAATGGCAATTATTGTCGAGCCTTTATCGGAATTACATTTAAACACAATTGCTGAAAATGCTGGACCAGAGAGGAAAGCAAATTATCAGATGATTATGATTCTTCTTGGTTTATCCATTTTATTATTGATTATCTCAGGATTAAATTTCATCAATTTGGCAACAGTAACTTTGACACAAAGAGCAAAAGAAATTGGAATCAAAAAATGTTTGGGAACTTCCCCTCTATCGTTAGCGAAATTCTATTTTTTAGAAGTATTAATTCTTACTTTATTTTCTTTGTTTTCTGGGTTTATTTTGATTGAAATTTTACTTCCATATTTTAATCAATTTATGGGAATTAATTTAGTTCTTTTTCATTGGAAAACATTAGTTCAAATTCTTTTAATAACTCTAGTTTTCACACTTTTTATCAGTGGAATTCCTTCTTTTTATTTTTATAAAATAGAAATGATTAAAGCATTAAAAGGAAATCAATTTAAAACTAAAAAAGGAAAAATTTTCAGACATTTTATTCTTGGAACACAGTTTTTAATCTCTGGTTTTTTCATCATAGGAATTCTTGTAATTCAAAAGCAAGTTGATTTTATGATGCACAAAGATTTAGGTTTTTCTGGAGATCAAATTTTAATTGTAGATTTTCATGAAGAAGAGAATACAATCAAAAAATTTGAATTAGCTAAAAAAGAATTGATAAAACATTCTTCTATTCATGAAATCAGCACAAATTCAGTTCCACCAGGAGGAGATTTTATAACATTCGCTTTAAATTATGAAGATCAAATTATCGATGCGAAAATTAATTTAGTCACAACTGATTATTTAGATATGTATAAAATTCCAGTTGTAAAAGGAAGAGATTTTAAAGAAAATATTGCTTCGGATACATTAAGAAATATCATCATTAATGAAGCTTTTGCAAAGCGATTGAATTTCTTAGAAGATCCAATTGGAAAAAAAGTGAGACTTGGAATTGAAACTGAAAAATTTGATGGTTGGGTTACAATTGTTGGAATGGTAAAAGATTATCATATTCTTGGATTTGATAATGAAATCAAACCGATGGTTTTGACAAGTTTTAAAAATATTGAATGGTTTAGCAGTTTGATGAATTCAATACAGTTTAAAATTAGTTCTGAAAATATTCCTGAAACTATTTCTCATATTGAAACTTTTTGGAGGAATAATTATCAAAAAGAGTTTCCTTTTACTTATGAATTTGCAGATAAAAAATTTGCGAAAAGTTATGAGGAATACCAACAACAAATGACTTTATTTAAAATCTTATCTTTTTTAGTGATTTTAATTGCAACTCTTGGACTTTTTGCACTTTGTAGCTTAACAATTCAAGAAAGATATAAGGAAATTGCTATTCGAAAAACTCTAGGAGCTACAACAAAAGAAATGATGCTTCCTTTGATGCAAATATTTTTCAAAGTGGTTTTTATCTCAAGTATTTTAGTTTTTCCAATTGCTTTTTATTTGATGCAACTTTGGCTAGATAACTTTATTTATAGAATCCATATGCCAATTTTACCTTATGTATTAACACCTATTCTACTAACTTTTTTAGTTTTAATTGTTGTAGGAACAAAAGCATTTATCGCAACAAAAATTAAAACAACGCAATATTTAAAATATGAATAATCTGATTGAAATTTTAAAAGTTTTATCTAAATATATTTTTAGTGAAACTGTATATAACACACTCGTTTTCGTCTTTGAAACATTAAAAGAACTTTTTTTATAATTTGTATTAATTTAGATTTATAGTTTACGGAAATAACATTATAAATCAAAAAAGCCGAAGTTTAAAACTTCGGCTTTTCTATATCTTAAATTTAAATTCATTATTCAATCAAAACTAATTTTTGACCGATTCTTAATGTTTTATTTCTACTGATTTTATTCAATTTACAAATTTGAGTGATACTCATATTATTGCGATATGCAATTTTTGAAAGCGTATCTCCTCTTCTAATTCTATAAATTTTCTTCTGAATTTTACTAGCATTTTTAGCTTCTTCTTCAGAATTATGAACTGTAATTTTTGGTTTTCTTCTTGAAGAAAAATTTACTGGATTTGTATATTTTCTTGAAACCCAAAGATCTTGTGAACGAATTTCATTAGTATCTGAGAAATCAAATAAATACTCAGGATTAATTGGTTGTCCTTTATAACGAACCTCCAAATGTAAGTGACTTCCACGAGCATTTCCTGTAATTCCTCCAGTTCCTAAAACTTCTCCTTGTTTTACTTCTTGATTTTCTTTTACCAATTGTTTAGTCAAATGTGCATAAACAGTTTCCAATCCATTATCATGGCGAACAACCACAGTTCTACCATGACCTCCATGCCATTTTACGTAACGTACTTTTCCTGGTAAAATCGCTCGAACAGAATCTCCTTTTACTAAATCAATGTCAATTCCATTGTGCGCTCTTCCTTTTCTCCAACCAAATCTAGAGGTTACAACTTTATCTTTATCTATTGGCGAAGAATAATTTAAAGTATCAAATTCAAGGTGAAAAGGTTCTTTTATAGTTTTTCTGTCATAAGCAAAGAACTGTTTGTTTGTCCAGTTTTCATTTAAAAAAGCCATTTTCTTTGCTAAAATTGCAGCCTCTTTTGCTTTTTTAGCAGCTTCAATTTTTTCAAGCTCGATTCTAGCTTCTTCAATTGCTTTGTTAAACTTTTTTTGTTCTGTGTTATAACTTTTAAATTTAGTCGAATATATAAATTGTTGTGCTTCAACTTTGAAGCTTATGGATATCAATGTGGCGAATAAAACGATGTTAAAAAATTTCTTAAAAGACATTTTTGTACTTATTAATTGAACATAACCTTTAAAACTATAGGGGTTTTAAAATATTGTGCATATATAAGTATAAATGTGCTTAGAATCCCAGTTTTTATGTTAAAATTTTTATAATATTTTCTGAATTATTTTGAATTATTTTTAAATATTATATTTTATAATAACACATTTAATAAAAATACCTATAAATACTTAAATACTACATATTAAAATTAAATATTTTTTGAATTATATTAAATAATAAAATTGTTAAAAGTTATTCCATTTTTTTAAGATTTATTTTATGAAATAGTTATTTAATTCAAAAATTTTCGACTAATCAAGATTAGGTTATGTATCTTTGCAAATTCAATTTTTAGAAATTAGAATTATGACTGGAGAAATAACTTTTGATGATTTAAACTTAAGCACATCTTTAAAAAATGCGTTGCATGATATGGGTATAACTCGCCCGACTACGATTCAAGCAAAAGTATTTTCTGAAGTGATGTCAGGAAAAGATATTGTAGGAATTGCACAAACAGGAACAGGAAAAACTTTTGCATATTTATTACCAAGTTTAAGACAATGGAAATTCTCAAAAGGTACTGCTCCACAAATTTTAATTGTTGTTCCAACAAGAGAATTGGTAAATCAGGTTGTAGAAGAAGTTGAAAAACTTACGGAATACATGAATGTTGTTGTTCGTGGAGTGTATGGTGGAACAAATATTCGAACACAGAAAGATATTGTTGTTCAAGGTTTAGATGTTTTAGTAGCAACTCCAGGAAGATTGATTGATTTATCACTTGATGGTGTTTTAAAATTGAAAGAAATTAAAAAATTCATTATTGATGAAGTTGATGAAATGTTAAACTTAGGTTTTCGTCATCAATTGATTCAAATTTTTGATCTTTTACCAAAGCGTAGACAAAACTTGATGTTTTCTGCAACTTTAACAGAAGATGTGGAAATTTTAATTAAAGATTTTTTCAATGATCCGAAAAAAGTTGAAGCTGCACCTTCTGGAACTCCTTTAGAGAAAATTCAGCAATCAAAATATTTTCTTCCAAATTTTTACACAAAAATAAACTTAATCAAGTATTTAATTTCACAAGATGAAACCATGCAAAAAGTATTGGTTTTCGCTGGAAATAAGAAAATCGCGGATGCTATTTATGAAGAATTTGAAGATGATTTTGAAGATAAAATTGGTGTAATTCATTCAAATAAATCACAAAACAACCGTTTTCATTCAGTGAATAATTTCAAAGATGGAACTTATCAATTATTAATTGCAACAGATGTTGTCGCAAGAGGAATTGATGTAGAAAATGTAAGTCATGTTATCAATTTTGATTTACCAGATTCACCAGAAAATTACATGCATAGAATTGGTAGAACGGGTCGTGCAGATAAAGATGGAAATGCAATTGCTTTAGTTTCTGAAGGGGAAATGGAAAATTTGAAGAATATTGAAGAATTAATGAATATTGAAATTTCTAAAAAAGAATTACCAGAAGATTTAGAGATTTCGACAAATTTAGCTCCAATTGAAATTCCAAGAGAAGAAATTCCAGAATTAAGAATTAAAATTCCAAAAAGAGAAGATGTTGGTCCAGCTTTTCATGAGAAAAAAGAAAAGAATAAAAAAGTAAACATCAAGAAAAGAAAAGCAGATGTAATGCGTGAAAAGTATAAAAAACCAAAAACAAGAGGTCAAAAAAGAAAACGTAGATAAACAAAAAACTCCTGAAAAAATCAGGAGTTTTTTTTATGATCTTAAATAAATTTTTATTTGTTGAATTTATAGAAAACTCCAATTGAAAAAGTTGCTGTTTTCTCAGAAAAACTCTCACCATCAACATCTTCAGCAATAGAAGATAATCCTAGAGCGTATCTAGCATTAAATCCTAAACCGCTTTCTAATTCATATCCAGCTCCAAAGTTTAATCCGAAATTAATTGATTTATAACCATCCTTAATTTCTACTCCACTAATTTCAGATTCTCCATCAAAACTTGCTCCTAATAAGAAACCTATTTGTGGTCCAGCTTCTACATTTAACCCATCTGTAATATAATATTTAGCCATTCCAGCTACGTTTAAATATGATAAATTTAAAGGTTTATCTTCTGTAGTGATTGATGCTCCATCAACAGTTAATGTTTCAAGATTATATCCTTCTAAAGAATATACTAATTCTGGTTGAATAGAGAATTTATCTGAAATTTTGATATCTGCAAGACCTCCAACATAGAATCCTAATTTTGCAGAATTATTTTTAATATCTCCTGATGCATTTGAAAAGTTAATTCCTGCTTTTGCACCGAATTCAACTTCTTGAGCGTTTGAGTTAGCTGAGAAAAATAATGCAGTTGCACAAGCAATAGAAGTAATTAATTTTTTCATGATTTTATTAAATTTTAAATTTGATTTTCAATACAAATCAACAAAATTTTATTGAATTTTCCATACATCATATTTCTAGAAAGCAGTAAAATTTAAAAAAAATATTAAGTATTTTTTAATAAAATTTCAAAATAGATATTTTATTCATATAAATACATATATAAATTTACATTTTATGTAACACTGAAAATAGAGAGTTAATTATTTAATAAAAATAAGAAAATAGTGTTTTATAAATACAGTATTTTCAATTTTCTCTATATTTGATTAACAAAAATGAAAAAAATGAAAAAAAAGAATATTACTTTACTTTTTGGAGGAATTTTCCTTCTCATCGTATTTACACAAGTTTCTCCTACTTTCCTTAATTTTTTTAAAATGTTTGGAAATAATCAAACAAAATTAAATGAAAATAAAGCAGCCTATGAATTAGGCGAAATTTCTGAGTCAACATATAATACTGTTAGTGTTGCTTTGGGTAGTGCAAATATAAATTTCATGCAATATGGCATCATGATTGGAATTTTTATTTTGACTGGAATTGCTTATTTATTAGCTTATTTTTATACAAAAAAGAAAAAAAAGCGACTTCAGAATAAAATACAGCAATTTCAATTTGATCATCCACCTTTGGATTATCATCATAATAATTTAATTGATTTTACACCAATTTCATCAGGAACAACAAGTAATTCTTATACAGCAAAACTAGATTTTAAAAAATCAAATTATGTGTTTGTTCGAGGAACATATCTTATTAAATTTATGTATGTTGCTATGTTTATTTTAGGATTAAATTCTCTTATTTTTAGTTATTACAAACATTATGTTGTCAGAGGAAATCCTATTACAATTGGAAGTATATTCTCCGAATTCTTTACTTCTGGTGGAATTTTTATGATTATTGCTGTTGCAATTTTTCTTTTTATAAATCCGACAGGAATATTTGATTTAAAAAATCAGCGATTTATAAGTCTGAATACTGTGAATTTATCGGAAATTCAAGGATTACAAATCGTTCCTAAATTAGTTAGTACAAGAAAATCAGGAATGTATAAATGTTATGAATTAAATATCGTTTTAAATAATGGAGAGAGAGCAAATGTAATGCAACATGGAGATGAAATAATGATGTTACATGATGCGTTTAAATTAAAAAATAAACTTAATCTTCCACTTTGGAAAGCAGAATAATATTAGATTTAAAATGATATATTTTCAAATATTGTTTTTGTCTTTTTCATTTCTTAATTTTTTAGAAGGGAAAGACATTGAAGGCTTAGAAAAAACTGTTGCTATTGGAATTGTTATTACTTTTGTTTTTTTCTTTTTAATCAATTCTATTTTATTAAAAAGAAAAAAACACAGATTAAAACATTTATTAAATCAATATACATTTGATAAAATTCCAACAGAAAACCATTTAGATACTAATCCAATTGCTATTGGAAAAAGTAATACATATACAATAAAACTAGATTTTAAAAATCGTAATAAAATAATTACTCGTGGAACATATGTCTTAAAGACTTTATATTTAACTATTTTCTTTATCGGTGTGAATTCTTTATTTTTTGGTTACTATGAATATTTTATAGTCAAAGAAAATCCTTTTTCTATTGGAAATGCTCTTCTAAAGTTTGTTTTCACTGGAGGTTTACTTATGATGGCAGGAATCCTTGTTTATTTGTTTCTAACTCCTTCAAAAAAATTTGATTTAAACAAAAGAAGTCTAATAGGAAACAGAAAAATTAATTTTTCGGAAATTCAAGGATTACAAATCGTCCCAAAATTAGATGTAAGAAAATCAGGAATGTATAAATGTTATGAATTAAATGTCGTTTTAAAAGACGGAAAAAGAATGAATATAATGCAACATGGAGATAAGGAAATGATGTTACATGATGCATTTAAGTTGAAAAATAAACTAAATCTTCCACTTTGGAAGAAAGAATAAAAAAATCCACATTTTTATGTGGATTTTTTAATGTCTTCATATTAAAATATGTTACTCGGCTTCTGCAACCACAGTATCAGTTTCTTCAAGTTGTTTTTCCAATTTGTGAATTTCTTGTTTAGAGGCTAATCCACAGCTTTTTGGAGATGATTTACAAGAGATTAATGATGATGAAAAAGCAAAGCCAACTGCTAATAAAAAAATAATTTTTTTCATGTTCGATAGTTTTTCCGTATCAAAGATATAATAAATTAGTGAAATCTGAAAATTTTAACTCTTTATCTATAACGTTGTATTCTAGTAATTGTGATATAATTTTATCAAAATCTTTTTTATTTAACATTTCTCCTTGATTCCATCTAGTTAATTCTAACCACTTTAAAATATCCTCAAGTTTCTGTTCATACCTTTCAGAAAACATTTTTGCATATTTCTGCTTGTTTTCAGAAGTGTCAAAATTTTGTGTTTTTTGATTAATTATTCTTAAAATAGATTTGATTTCTTCTTCATTTGTACGTAAAACTTCCTCACGCACAGCAATTACGAAACAAGGCCATGGTGTCGGACAATCTCCTACTCTTTTAAAAATTCCATTATCAACTAAAGGTTTAGTAGTAAAATGTTCCCACATAAAATAGTCTGCTTTTCCAGTTGTTAAAGCATCTATTCCTCCTTGTAAATTTCCAACAATTTCAAATGATAAATTATCTGTTTCCCAATTATGTTTTTTAGCGTTTACTTTAGCCATTAATTGCGAACCAGAGCCAATTCTACTAATTGCAGCTTTTTTTCCTTTTAAATCATCAATCGTTTCAAAAGAAGCATTTGCAGCCGTGTGAATTCCCCAAATTAAAGGAGAATCAATATAAGTTTGTACAATTTTAGAAGGATTTCCCTGAGAAATATCTTTTATAATTCCTTCTGTTAAAATAATTGCGATGTCAATTTCTCCATTTCTTAATGCTTGATTCATCGCTCCTGTTCCTCCTGGAAAATCTTTCCAAATAAGATTTATGTTTTCTTTTTCAAAAAGCTTTTCTTCAAGAGCTAAATGCCAAGGAAGATTAAAATGTTCGGGAACACCTCCTATATGTATTGTTTTCATCTGATAAAATTATAGTCAAAAATAAAAAAGCTTTCTAAAAAGAAAGCTTTCAAATGTAATTTTATTCAAATTATTCAGCTAATCTGTCCAATGTATATTTGATAACATCTTCCACAGTTTTATATGGATTTTTACTAAAAGTTCCATTTGCTCTGTTTGCAATAATTGCATTCATAGAACAAGCGTTGTGACCTAGTAATTTTGCCAATCCATAAATTGCTGAAGTTTCCATTTCAAGATTTGTAATTCTTGTTCCTTCATATTCAAAACAATCCATTTTTCTATTTAAATCATTATCTTGAATAGCAAGTCTAAGAATTCTTCCTTGAGGTCCATAGAAACCTCCAGCAGTTCCAGTAATTCCTTCAAAAGTTTGATCACTAGAAAGTTTTGCTTCTAACTTATCACTATTTTTTACAATATATGGTCTAGCTTTTCTTGGGCTCCAATTTGTATGCGCAATAAAAGCATCTTCAATATCTTTTTCAAGAATATGTTCTGCATCGTAAGAATGAATCATTCCATCCATTCCTAAACCATATCTACCTAAAACGAATGAATCTACAGGAATATCTGCTTGTAAAGAACCTGAAGTTCCGATACGTACAAAATTTAATGAAGTAATTTTATCTTTAACTGTTCTTGTTTCAAAATCAATGTTAACAAGAGCGTCTAATTCATTAATAACAATATCAATGTTATCTGGTCCAATTCCTGTTGAAACTACAGAGAAACGTTTCCCTCTATAAGTTCCTGTAATTGTTCTAAATTCTCTTTTTTGAATATCCTCCTCAATAGAATCAAAGTGTTCTGCAACGATTGGAACTCTGTGTTGGTCTCCAACTAAAATAATATCTGTTGCAATATCTTCTGGTCTTAAATTCAAATGGTAAATACTTCCATTTGGATTGATTATTAATTCTGATTCTGCAATCCTTCTCATGTTTAACTCGTTTAGGTTACTATATTCTGTAGGTAGTTTAAGAATAACATGGCTCAAATTACTAATTAATCATTTTAAACACTAATTAATAAAGTTAGTTCCTTGTTAAAATTACCCCCCCACTCTTTTTACATTATATCCTTCTTTTTTAAGGATTTCCATTATTTTATCACGATAATTTCCTTGAATAATAATTTCTTCCTCTTTCACACTTCCTCCAACTCCACATTTTGTTTTTAGGAGTTTTGCTAATGCTTTCAGATCTTCCTCAGAACCTATGAAACCTCTAATGATTGTAACTGTTTTTCCTCCTCTTCCTTTGTTAGAAAAAACAGCTTCCAGTTTTTGATCTTTTGGAGCTAAAGTTTCTACAACCTCATCAGATTCTAATTCGAAATCGTCATTTGTTGAAAAAACAAAACCTCCAAGAGCAGATAAATCGTTTATCTTTTTCTCTTTTTTTCCCATAATTTATATCTAAAGTGTTTTATGGCAGCATATACTAAAATTCCAAAACCTATAAATAAAAGACCAATGTAACAGAACAAACAATATTCTTTTATTTTCATAGCTCCGATACCAATAGCAATACTAAGAAGTACTAACTTTGATGGACTAGCTTCACTCATTTATTTTTAATTTTATTATAAGCAAATATAAGTACTGCCAAAGTTTCAAACAATACTCCTAGCCCCATTAGCATTGGAGCTTGCTTCCAATCAAAAAATTGAGAAACAGCTCCGATAACTAATAGTAATATTCCAAATGTGAATGTTGAAATAACTGTCTTATTCATTATTCTACATTAATCCTAATTCTCTAAGACGCTCATTCAAGAATTCTCCTGCTGTGCAATCTTCGTATAATTTAGGGTGTTTTTCATCGATACAATTCTCTAAACAATTTAAAGGCATATCGCTTTTTGGGTGTGTAAAGAAAGGAATTGAGAATCTTGATTCTCCCCACTCTTCTCTTGGTGGATTTACAACTCGGTGAATTGTAGAACGTAATTTGTTGTTTGTTAATCTTTGTAACATATCACCAACATTAATTACTAACTGCTCTGGTAAAGCTGTTACAGAAATCCATTCACCTTGTTTGTTTTGAACTTGTAATCCAGCAGCTGAAGCACCCATTAATAAAGTAATTAAGTTGATGTCTCCATGCTCTGCAGCACGAACTGCATTTTTAGGTTCAGAAGTAATTGGTGGATAGTGAATTGGACGTAAAATACTATTTCCGTTATGAACGAATTTGTCAAAATACGTTTCTTCTAATCCAACATATAAAGCTAAAGCTCTTAAAACATAAGTAGCAGTTTTTTCTAATTGCTTATAAACTTCATTTCCTGTTTCATTAAAACCTTCTACTTCTTTTACAATAACATTGTCAGGGTACTGAGCTTTTAACTCATCGTCATCATCTACTTCTTGTCCAAAATGCCAGAACTCTTTTAAATCTCCTTCATCAAAGCCCTTTGCACTCTCTTTTCCAAAAGAAGTATACCCTCTTTGTCCTCCAATTCCTTCAATCTCGTATGATTTTTTAACATCTGTAGGCAAGTTGTAAAAAGCTTTAATCTTGTCGTACAGTTTCTCAGAAAGTTCGTCTGATAAGAAGTGTCCTCTTAAAGCAACGAAACCAATTTCTTCATAAGCTTGTCCAATCTCTTTTACAAACTTTTGCTTTCTCTCTTCATCTCCTGATAAAAAATCAGATAAATCTACGCTAGGTATATTCTTCATCTCTTATTATGTTTGTTGTTTATTTTCTCTTTTTGTAAAATGGAATTACATAAGAAATTGTATAATTAAAAGTAATTCCTGTATCATTCGCGTAAACTCTTTCAAACCCAGGAATAAATAAATTCCTAAAATTTTCTGGTTGTTTACTTGAAAATAATTTTTCCACACTTACACTTGCTCCAAGGAATAAATTATTAAATGTTTCCACTTTTATTCCTGCTACTAAAGCACCCCAGTGCGCATCTAAATTGTCAAATTCAATCGGATTTGTTACGGTTTCTTCTGGAAAATATTCTCCAAATTGATAAACTGTATAACTATTTAGTGTTTGAGAAAATCGAGCATATCCATAACGAAATCCGAAAAATATTTCATTATTCATGTCTAACCAATTTTCATAAACATTATAATTTAAACCAATTGTTCCGTAAAATCCTTTTGTTGTAAAGTTTAAATAATCTTCTTCTCTTGTATGATCATCATAACCAAATTCTCCTGCGATATACAAATTTGGTCTAATTCGATAATCTGCAACTACTTGTAACCCTTTTTTATCTGCATTAAACATTGTGATAATTGGTTTACTTATATCAAGTCCAACACGAATTCCGTATTTTTGCTCAATATCTAAAGTATCCGATTTCGAATTCGAATTTTCTTCTTGAGAAAAAGCTGTAAAAGATAAAAGAAATAAACTACTACTAATGATAAATGTTAATATGTGTCTCAGATTCATCTTCTACATTATTATTTAAAATTTCAATTTCTTTAATCCATTCTGTTGAAAAATTCGGAATTTCCAATTCATCAAAAATGGTTTTATATCCACAAGAACGAGATACAAATACATCTGCTCTGTTATATGTCAAATTCACATTGTCCACTAATTCATTATTTGAAAGTAAATAGTTTGTAAAATCCTCTGTAACATCTAAAGGAATCGCAATCGAATCCGTATTTACTCCAAAATAATCAGGCAAACTATCTCTGTCTTGAGCCCAAATATAAAAATTAGTAACCTGCTTCTTTTCTGTTCTATCTATATTATTATAAAACTGAATAATCAGCCTTGGTGTTGTTGCATCTGTACAAATATCATCTCTATCACATGATATAAAAATTGTAATAAGTGATAAAAAGATGAATATGTATTTTTTCATAAAATAGTATTTAATTAACAAGCTGCAATTTACGACTTAAATCGCCATTTATTAAAAGATTCCGAAAATTTTATCTTTTCTCTAATAAAACCACATTTTCCACATGATGCGTTTGCGGGAACATGTCAACTGCTTGTGTTTTAATAATCTTATATTGTTCATTCATCAATGCTAAATCTCTTGCTTGTGTTGCAGAATTACAACTAACATAAACCACTCTTTTTGGAGCAATTTCTAAGATTTTAGCAACTACATTTTTATGCATTCCATCTCTTGGCGGATCTGTAATAATAACATCTGGATGTCCATGTGTAGCAATAAATGTATCATTAAAAACGTCTTTCATATCACCTGCAAAAAACGCAACATTATCAATTTTATTGATTTCTGCATTTAATTTCGCATCTTCAATTGCTTCTGGAACTGCTTCTACACCAATTACTTTCTTTGCTTTTTTAGAAACAAACTGTGCAATTGTTCCCGTTCCAGTATATAAATCATAGACTAATTCTTCTCCCGATAAACCTGCGAAATCTCTTGTAATTTTATACAATTCATACGCTTGTTCAGAATTCGTTTGGTAAAAAGATTTTGGTCCAATTTTAAATTTTAAACCTTCCATCTCTTCAAAAATATGATCTCTTCCATGGTAAAGAATAATATCTTGATCGTAAAGTGTATCATTTGCTTTTCCATTAATCACATATTGTAAAGAAGTTATTTGAGGAAATTTATTTAAAACTGCCTCTAATAAAGCTTCTCTTTTTTCTTTGTCTTCTTGATAGAATTGAATTACTAACATAATTTCTCCAGTAGAAGCAATACGAAGCATCATTGTACGAAGCATTCCTGTATGTTCTCTTGGATTAAAGAATTCAATTTCATTTTCAATTCCATAATTCTTGATGAAATTTCGAATCTCATTTGATGGATCTTCTTGTAAATGACACTCATCAATATCCAAAATTTTGTCCCACATTCCTGAAATATGAAAACCACAAGCATTTCTATTCGAAACCTCTTCTTTAGATTCAATTTCTTCAAAAGTCAACCAACGTGAACTTGAGAAAGAAAATTCCATCTTATTTCTGTAGTTATAAATCGTTTTACATCCTAAAATTGGCGTAACTTCTGGTAAATCTAAATGTCCAATTCTAGTTAAATTATTTATAACTTCTTTTTCCTTGTATTCTAATTGATATGGATAATCCATGTGTTGCCATTTGCATCCACCACAATATTCAAAGTGCTTACAAACTGGAGTTGCTCTTTTTTCAGAAAGTTTATGAAATTTAATCGCCTTTCCTTCAAAATAAGCTTTTCTTTTTCGTCCTGTCTGAATGTCAACAACATCACCAGGAACTGTATTTGTCAAAAAAATCACTCTTCCGTCAGGAGCTTTTGCAACACTTTTTCCACGTGCTCCTGCATCAATTACTTCTATATTTTCGAATATATAATTCTTCTTCTTTCTTCCCATTCGGCAAAGGTACTACATTTCTAATAAAAAAAGCATCCCTATTTAAAAGAGATGCCTATTTTTTTTAAAATAAAGTGCTTTATTTTACACTTTTAATATAAGTAGAGATATCTGCTAATTCTTTATCAGATAAAGTTTTTGTTACAGCAAAGTTTGCTTGCATCACAGCAACCTGACCTGGATCTGTATCTACAATCGCTTTTCCGTTTCCTTTTAAAAATGTAACCATATCTGCATTTTGCTCATTATAAATCTTAGCGATATCTTTTAACGCTGGACCTACAAGTTTGTTTTGCTCTTGGTGACATGCATTACATGCTTTTTTAGAGAATAAAGCTTTTCCTGCTGCAATATCTCCTTCTTGAGTTGCATCCGCAGCTTCTGTAGTTTCAGCTGGAGCAGCCTCTTCTTTTTTAGGCTCTTCTTTTTTCTCCTCTACAGCTTCTGTTTTTGCTGGCTCTGTTGCTGGAGTAGTTTTCTCCTCTTTTTTATCATTTCCACAAGAAATAACAAAAAGTCCAATTGCTAGGATTGAAAGTGATTTTCTTAACATTCTTCTTGGTTTTGGTTTGAATTAAATTTTCTTTATGTAATTACATTTTGAACACTTTACAAAAGTAAATTGCACAATTTTTCAAAAAACTGATATTTATCATGTTATAAGAACTAATTTCTTATAAGAAAATGTAAAATTAATAAAAAACAGAATAAAAAACACTTAACAAACTACTATTCAATTGTTTAATTTTCATAAATATTCCTAAACAACAACTAAGAATTATTCTAAATTAGAATTTAATCAAATTATTTTCTTCCATATACACCTTTATTATCAAAATTCATATTTTCTCTATATGTTTATAAAAACCAACGATGCTTATAGTTTCTCAATTTTATTGTAAAATGAATTGAAAAATTTAATCCATTTTTTTCTATATGATTTATATACAAATTAATTAACTCATTATAATCTAAAGATTTATCATATAAACATTTCTATAAAAAACAAAAAACCAGTACTTTAAATAAAATACTGGTTTAAAATTATATTTAAGAGAAATAAAATCTTATTTCACATATACTGTTTTAATATTCACAAATTCATGTAAAGCATTTGAAGAAAGTTCTCTTCCATAACCAGAGTTCTTCACTCCACCAAAAGGAAAACGTGGATCTGATTTCACAAAATCATTAATTGCAACACATCCAGCTTCGATTTTCCCAGCGATTTCTTCTGCTTTTTCAATATTCTCTGACCAAACTGCTGCTCCCAAACCAAAAGGTGTATTATTTGCAATTGAAATCATTTCTTCTTCCGAATCTACCACAGTTACAACTCCAATTGGCCCAAAAAGTTCTTCATAATTTGCATATGTATTTTCTTTATCTACTTTCACTAACGAAGGTGAAAAGAAATTTCCATCACGATCTCCTCCTACTAAAATTTCTCCTCCAGATCTTTCTAAATCTTCCAATTGTTTTTCTAAAGTATCTGCTAAATCTTCTCTAGCCATAAAACCAATTTGTGTATTTTCATCTAAAAGAGAACCGCTTTTAATTCTTTCAATTTCTAAAATTGCAGCCGTAATAAATTTCTCTGACACTTCTTTTTCTACAATAAATCGTTTTGCAGAAATACATGTTTGTCCTGTATTAATCAATCTTGAAAAAACAGCATTTTTTGCAGCTTTGACAATATCCGCATCTTTACAAACTAAAAAAGGATCACTTCCTCCTAATTCTAAAACACTTTTCTTTAAATATTTTCCTGCTAAAGAAGCAACAATTCTTCCTGCTGGTTCACTTCCAGTTAAAGTTACTCCTGCAACAATCGAGTTTTTAATTACTTCTTCTGTATGTTTTTTATCTAAAACCAATGCTTGAAAAACTCCTTTTGGCAATTCTGCTTCTTCAAATAATTCTTGCATTTTTAAAGAACATCCTGTTGTTATTTGTGCATGTTTTAATAAAACTACATTTCCAACTAAAATATTTGGAATCACATATCTGAAAACCTGCCAAAATGGAAAATTCCAAGGCATAATTCCGAAAACTGCACCGATTGGATCATATCGAACATAACTCTTTTTAAATTCTGTATGAAATTCTCTATGAGCCAAACTTTCATCAACAATTCCAATATAATAATCACAAAGTGCAGCACATTTTTCAATTTCTGCAATCGACTGAGAAATTGGTTTTCCCATTTCTGTCGTAATTACATTTGCATAATCTAATTTCTTTGTAATCAACAATTCTTTTACATTATTAATCAGAAACTTTCTTGCTTCTAAAGATTCCGTTTTCCAATAAGTAAATGCATGTTTTGATAAATCTAATTTTTCATGCAATTGTTCTAAAGTCAGATAGGTATATTCTTGAATTACTTCTTGGTTTTCTGGATTAATCGTTTCAAATTTCATGGTCAATTCTGGTTTAGTTTAAAATTATCTTTTTGTGATTTCATTTTTAAAAAAGAATACAAAATGAATCTCTTTATACAAATTTCAGATTATTCTACATATGTTCTACTAAAAATAATCATAAAAAAAGCGACAACAAAATGTTATCGCTCTGTATAATTTAGTCTTTTCTATATTTTTTTGTTTCTTCAAAAATATGTTCTAAAATTCGTTGTTCCACTTCATCATAAACCATATTTCTTCTTGCCATAACTTTTTCAGCAACTTCATTTACTTTTCGCATTTGATAAGTAATCATTTTTGAAGCTCCTCCCCAACTAAATGACGGAATAAAATTTCTAGGGAAATTACTTCCAAAAACATTTGCGCTAACTCCTACAACTGTTCCTGTATTAAACATTGTATTAATTCCACATTTAGAATGATCTCCCATCATTAAACCACAAAATTGCAATCCAGTTTTTGCAAAATTTTCTGTTTCATAATTCCAAAGACGAACTTCTGCATAATTATTCTTCAGATTTGAATTATTAGAATCTGCTCCAATATTACACCATTCTCCAAGAACTGAATTTCCTAAGAAACCATCATGTCCTTTATTTGAATAACCAAATAACACTGAATTATTTACTTCTCCTCCCACTTTACAATAAGGTCCGAAAGTCGAAGGTCCATAAATTTTTGCTCCAAGTTTTAAAACAGAATGATCACAAAGTGCTAAAGGTCCACGAACCAAACTTCCTTCCATAATTTCTGCTTCTTTTCCAATATAAATTGGTCCTGTAGAAGCATTTAATGTTGCAAATTCTATTTTTGCACCTTCTTCAATAAAAATATTTTCTGGATGTAATACATTATTTGTTGGAGAAATTGGCTGTGAAACTCTTCCTTCTGTCAATAAATCAAAATCTGCTTGAATTGCTTCTCCATTTTTTGCGAAAATATCCCAAGTATTTTGAATTTGCATAATTTCTTCTGTAAATTCAATTACATCATATGCATCAAAATCAACTTCTTCTTGATTTTCTGTTGTAAAAAAAGCAATAATTTCTTCTTTATAAACAACACATTGATTTTCTTTCAAATCTTTAATTACAGAAACTAATTCTTCCGAAGGCAAAACCGAAGCATCAATCATGATATTTTTTTCTGCTTCAATCATCGGAAATTTTTCTTCTAAATATTCTTCAGTAATTGTAGTTGTTGTGAATCCAAGATACTTTTCCCATTTCTCACGAATTGTAAGAATTCCCACGCGAATATCTGCAACTGGTCTTGTATATGTAAATGGCAACAGACTATTTCTTACTGCTCCATCAAATAATATATAGTTCATCTTTTTTCGTTTTGTAAGCGTGTATAAATGTAGACTATTTTCAGCAAAAAAATTAATTCCACAAAAAAAACCTATATCTAAATTGACATAGGTTTTAAATTGAATATGAAAATTTCTAGTTAGTTTTCTAAAATAATAAAATCACTTCTTCTATTTTCTTCATGTTCAGCATCTGTACATTTTACACCATCTTTACATTTGTTTAAAATTTTCGTTTCTCCAAATCCTTGACCTGAAATTCTTTCTGGATCAATTCCTCCTTCTTTGATGATAAAATCTACAGTAGATTTATTTCTTGCTTTAGAAAGTTTTAAATTATAAGAAGCTCTTCCTCTCGCATCCGTATGCGATTGAATGTCAATTTTCATCTTTGGATATTTCTTTAAAACTTGAATAATCTTTAATAATTCTTCTTTTGAATCTTTACGTATTGAAGATTTATTATAATCAAATCGAATTGGTTTTAATCCTAACAATTCACGTAAATTTTGTCCTTTCTGAAATTCATTTAAATCCACATCTACAATTTGTTCTTCACCTTTTGTATCCACTAAAATAATTTCTTCTTTTTTAGGCATTGGATTTAATCGTAATGTGATAAAATTCTTCTTTTTTCTTCTTGGAATAAAAATATCTTCTTTATCTGGTGTAAAATCTTCCTTTGTTCCAAAAGCTCTAAAAGTTTTTTCACAACCAACTTTAAAAGAAAAAGTTCCATCATTTTTAGAAATCATCTCATAATGATCATTTCTATCTTTTTTATTTTTTAAAGCAACTTTTGCTCCAATTAAAATTTGATCGGTTTGACGATTTTTTACAATTCCATCAATAATTTGATAACATTTTGGAACGATAAAGCTATAAATATCATCATTTCCTTTTCCGCCTTCTCTGTTTGAAGAAACAAATCCTTTTCTCTTTTTACTTAAATATTCAGCATAAGCAAAATCATCATTAGAACTATTGATTGGCATTCCCATATTTTCCACATAAAGCGGTTCTTCTAAAGGTTTTGTAAATTCCAATTCACGAACTACAAAAACGTCCAAACCTCCTAAACCAACTTGTCCATTGGAAGAGAAAAACAAATCTCCTTTTTCATTGATAAAAGGAAACGTTTCTTGTCCTTCTGTATTAATTAATTCTCCCAAATTTTTTGGAGTTCCAAGAGTTCCTTCTACATCAATTGTAGAAACAAAAATATCAGATTTACCATGTGTTCCTGGCATATCTGAAGCGAAATATAAATTAGTTCCAGCTTTATTTATAGTTGGATGTGCAATACTATAATTTTCATTATTAATAGAAACTAATTCAGCTTTTCCCCAATTTCCTTCCGCGTCTTTTCGCACTCGTAAAAGTTGTAAACGATTGACACCAACAGAATCTGTATGTTCTTTATTTTCTACATAATTATTTCTTGTAAAAAAAGCAATTTCCCCATTTGGTGTAAAAACAATAGACGATTCATGAAGTTTTGAATTCAATTTTTTATCGAAACTTTCTGTTTGAATAAAACTAGAATCTGTTACATAAATATCTAAAAATGGTTCTTCATTCCATTTGTATTTATCTCCATCTTTTTTATTCGATGCAAAGTAGATTTTTCCTTCAAAAAGTGTTGCTCCAAAATCTGATTTCTCACTGTTAAACACAACATTTTTCAATTTAATTTCTTTCGAAAAATCATCAATATTTATTAAATAATCTTGTTGTTTTTCATATAATTTTGCTCTTGAATCAGATGGATTTTCAGCTACAAACTTTTGCATCCAAGTATCTGAATCTTTATATTTTCCAAGATATTTATAAGCTTGTGAAATTCTGTAATAATATTCAGAATCAACTTTTTCTCCTAAAGAAAATAATTCAGAATACCATTTTACAGCATCTTCCATTTTATTATTGAAATAATAAGTATTTCCTAATTTTTGATAAACTTCTGGTGATTTTTCTCCAGCTTCAACTGCTGCTAAAAGTTTTTCACTTGCATCAATATAAGCTAGGTTTTCATACTTTTTTATTCCTTTTTTCATTTTTCCTTTCTGTGCAAAAATGGACACAGAAAAGAAAAATGCAAATGATATGATCAGTATATTTTTGATTTTCATTTTGTAAAATTTTAAAAGAATCTAGGTGATAAATAAGGTGTATGTTTTCTGAATTCTAAGCGTAAAATGACTTCATGACTTCCATCATTATAATCTTGTAAATCTGTAGTAGAATAATCATAAGCGTAACCTATGAAAATATCTTTAGAAACTTGAAAACCTAATAATCCACTTACAGAATCATCCCAACGATATGCTATTCCTGCTGTAAACTTTTCATAGATTAAAAAATTTGCAGAAACATCAACAGTTAAAGGAGAACCTGCAACAGCTTTTCCAAAAACAGTTGGCTTGAATTTTAAATTTTCACTTAAATCAAACACATATCCTCCAATTAAATAATAGTGTAATCTTTCTTTTCCGATTGCATATTCATTTTCTCTAAAATGCTTTGTCGTCAAGAAACTCGGAACAGATAATCCTACATACCATTTCTTATTATGTAAATATAATCCAGCTCCAATTGTTGGTGAAAACTGACTAATATTTTCATTATAAAGTAAATCTGGATTTTTAAATTTTCCTTTGCTCCAATCTGTTTTTAAATGATTAAAACCTCCTTTTACTCCAAAAGACAATTTTAAATTTCTTTCATTTAATTTTATCGAATAAGAAAAATTTGCATTCACATATAATTCATTTGCTGGCCCAAGTTTATCATTTACAACTGTAAGACCTAAACCTATATTTTCATTTCTTAAAGGCGAATGAATTCCGAAAGATTGTGTTTCAGGAGCACCAGATATACCGACCCATTGTGATCGATATAAACCTGTAATACTTAACACATCTCTTTGTCCAGCATAAGCTGGATTTATTGCCATTGTATTATACATATATTGTGTATACTGAGGCTCTTGCTGTGCATATCCAATTTTGGTATTTCCAAAAATTGTTATGATTAAACATCCAATTAATTTTAAAAAGGATGATTTCTTTTTTATATAATTCATTGTTTTCAAAGCGTATCAATTTTTATCTGTTAATATATAACCATCCTTTAATTGGCTCTGTTCCATCATTTAAATTCAAAATATAATAATAAGTTCCAATTGGTAACCCATCTGATTCTTTGACTGTTGCACTTGCATCAGAAGTTCCATCCCATTCATTTAAATAGCCATCTTTTTTATAAACCATGGTTCCCCAACGATTATAAACTTCTAGCCTATTATTAGGATATCTTTCTATACAATCAATAATAAATGTATCGTTAATTTGATCTCCATTTGGAGAGAACTCGTTATATATTGTCAGACATGAAGGCTCTGTAATAGCAGATGCTGTATTATTTTTCTCATTTGCATCTATTCCACCTTCAAACTCAGTAATTGTAACTATATTTTCGTAATCACCATCTCCAAGAACTTTTACTTCAATTTCTAAAGTTTCTACTGCTTCAATCGGTAATAAATCTACTGTCCAAATTCCTAAAGATGCGGAATATTCACCTATGCTTGATTGCGCGCTTACAAATTCATAACCAGAAGGAATTTCTTCAGAAATCTTGATATTACTAGCTGTAACATCTCCTTCATTCATTAAATAAATTGTAAAAATCACATTATTATCAACAATTGGTGTAGGATTATCTACTTCTTTAAGAACAGAAACTTCAAATAAAGCATCAAAAATAATTTCAGTTGGATCATCATCTTCATTTCCATCTGTATCATTTCCATCATCACTTGTATCTGTAACTTCTAAACCACCTGGAGTAATCGCATCAACAATTGCAATATTTTTAATTCCTCCAGCATCTACATCTGCCTGAGTGATTATATATGTTGCTATATAAGTGATAATTTCCCCAACTTGAACAGCTCCTTCAGAACTTCCTAAAGAACCTCCTTCGAAAGTAGGACCTGTAGTTAATTCTAATGCTTCATCATTAATATTTTGGAAAATATCTTCTAAAACCATATTTGATAAAGTAACATTTCCAATATTTTCAATTGTAATTGTATAAGTTACAACATCACCAACTCCTAATTCACCATCTCCATTATCTTGTACAGTTGCTGTTTTCACAACATCTAAACTTGGTGATCCAGTTGTTGAAGTATCAGGAATTACAGTTTCCGTTTTATCATCTTCTGTATTTCCATCTGTATCATCATTATCATCACTCACATCCGAAATTTCCTCACCAGTCGGACTGTCAGCTGTTACAGTAACACTATTTCTGATTCCTCCAGCATCAACATCTGCTTGTGTGATTACATAACTTACATTATAAAAAGCAACTTCATCTACTTTCAATGTTCCTTCTGGACTTAATTGATTTGCCAATACAAAATTGATAGATAAAGTAGATGTATCTCCATTGAAGTTTTCAATAATATCAATAGGTGTAACATTTGTTAAAGTTACATTTCCAGTATTTTTAATTGTGATATTATATGTAATTACATCTCCTGCATTTAAAATTCCATCACCATTATCATCAATATCATTCACAATTTTTGTTGCTTCTATTCCTGGAATTTGATGTAAAAGAGTAATCGTCTCATCATTATCCACCGCCGTTTCTGGATCATCTGAAAGTGTATCTTCCACAACAGTTGTTCCATCAGGAAGCATTGATGTAACTGATGATTGCACCGAATAACTTCCACTGTCAATATCTGCTTGAGTTAAAACATAAGTTCCTGTGAAAGTTTCTGTTGCTCCTACATTTAACGAAGAAGCTGTTGTTGGATTCCCTCCAAAATCAATTCCTGAATCTGTAACTGAAATATTACTCAATGTTGTATTTCCTGTGTTTGTAACTTCAATTGTATAAGTAATTACATCACCAGCATTTAAAATTCCATCTGCACCTAAATCTAATGAATCATTTGTTGTAAGTTCAATTGTTCCAGTTTGATTTAAAGCAGTAATCGTCTCATCATTATCTGCTGCCGTTTCTGGATCATCCGAAAGTGTATCTTCCACAACTGTT
>NZ_JADPIB010000003.1 GCF_015767265.1 Aureivirga marina | reverse complement strand
GGAGGAGGATGTGAGAATCCAGTGCTTGCATTTGGAGTGATTGATTTCCCAAAATACTTTACACCAAACAATGATGGAATCCATGATGTATGGAAGATTCAAGGATTGGAGAGTGGAGATTATATTAGTGTAGAGATTTATATCTTTGATAGATATGGAAAAGTAATCTCAAAACTAGATCCATTACAAGGATGGAATGGACTTTCAGTTCATGGAAATCCGCTACCATCAACTGATTATTGGTTTACTTTAGATATCGTTAAGCAAGTTGGACAAACACAAGAAGGTCTGCCAACAACTAGACGTTATACGAAGAAAGGACATTTTAGTTTGATTAGGAGATAATACTTTAAACTAATAAAAATAAAAACCTCTCAATTTCATTAAGAATTGAGAGGTTTTTTTATTTAATAAAAATTGTATTGAAAACAAATTTGGCTTAGGGATAGCAGCGGCATCCTTTTGCGTAGGAACGGAGCAAAAGATATAGCGGATAGCCCGACCTAAAATGTAATGGAGGGAAAGCTCCAGAAGTTAATTTTCCAATTTGTAAAAAGGTTCTAAAATCTTTTTGTTATTAGAATAAATTGCAAAAGCGATATTTTCAAATTGATTTGGGAATTTTTCTGAAATTACTTCCTTAAAATACGTTGCAATATCTTCAGGATTGTTTTGAAAAACTCCACATCCCCATGCACCTAAAACAACAGAAGTATGATTGTTTTCAAGAGCAATTGCGAGTACTTTTTCAATTCGGATTTTCATCACATTTTCGATTAAATGTGCTTTTTTAGCTTCTTTTTTACGTACAATTCCTGCGTTTACAGCTGGAGCTGTGATGATGCTACAAGTAACTAAATTTTCTAAATTTTCTCCACTTTCATCTTTGAAAATTGGAACATTTGGACTATAAATCATATAGTCTGTGTAAAGACAAGATCGCGTATTTCGATTAGTTTGATAATATTCGCTAGCATTTAAAAGTGTAGGATAAAGTCCGGTTGCACGAGCAATACTTTCTTCTTGTGCCTGACTTCCACCAAGAAAACCACCACCTGGATTTTTCGCAGAAGCGAAGTTTAAGCAAATTGTATTTTCAAAACCGTTTTCAATTAATTTTCTTGTTGCATTTAAAGTGGTATCTCTAATTACATAAATATTTGTTTCAAAAGTCGGTTTAGTAGACCAGTCTGTTTCTAATAATTTATCAGATTCGTTTGGTCTATATAATTTGGTGTTTTTTTCTGCTTTTGTTTGAATGTCTTTAATTGTAATTTTCTTACCAGAGGAAGTTGAGAAAAAACCATCATCTAGGATTTTTAAAGTTTCTTCTGCTAAGCTTTTTCTTTTTTGTCTGTTTGTGTTCATTTTTATTTTATACCAATTTTTGTTTGAATTTCTTTAGGAACAGGATACACTTTTTCAGTAGGAAGTAATCTTTTAGCTTCTTTATACTTCCCTTGTTTTCGAAGTTGATTGATTTTTTTAGTTAAAGGAGTGAAATCAATAATTTCTTGTATACCTTCATTATTAAATTCCTCGATTAAAAATCTGCTAATTCCAACTTGAATGGAACGTTCATTTAATTTTCCACCTTTTAAAGTTCTTTCAGGATCCCATTGAATATGAACTTTTGCATTTGAAAATTGTTTTTCCCAATCAAATCCAGAAGAATAAATTTCTTTATCAGGATGTGTTAGAACTCCTAGAGAAAGTGCTTTTTCCCAAAAATCTCTTTTAATTTTTATACCTAAAATAAATTCTTGATTACTTTTTGTTCCCCAATTACTTCTCTCCATTAACCAGAGATAGGAAGGTTTAATCCAAGTCATTCGATGAAAAGAAAAAGGAGTTTCAAATTTATTGTTTCTAATTGCTGGTAAGGCAATATTTTTATTATAAGCTTGATAAACAGTTATTGTTTCTTTTGTAAAAGTTGCTCTAATTTCTTGGTTTTTCATTTTTCATTTTCAAGCAATAATTTATTTTGTTTTTGCAATGATACAAAAAAATAGAAAGTAACGAAATATAAAAAGACTATCTTTAATACAAAAGATAGTCTTTCAAATCATACTAATTGAAACCAATATTTATAGCTTCATCAAATCTAAAGTAAATACTATTCAACTGGGTCTGGAGGTAAAATAATATAACCCATATCTAAAGTTCCTACGAACTTTTGAACGAAAGTTGGATCATGCATAAAACTATTATTGTTTAAAAATTCTGCATGATAAGCCAAACCATTAATTCCTCTATACACCTTCACTTTGATATAATAGTTCGCTACAACGTTTCCGTTTACCTTTTTACGCATTCTTCCTGTGAAAGTTTGGTAATCTGGTGCTGAAATTTGAGCATAATCTCCATCATAATTATATGCTGCACCGTCGAAATAAAAGCTTCCTTTTACAGAACCTTCTGCTGGGAATTCTTCGATTAAATCTCCAGGAATGATAACTTGCGCAGAAGTTACAAAAGACAGTGCAAAGATTGCTAATAAGCTTAAAATAAGTTTTTTCATTTTTTTGTTTAAAAATTTAGATTATTAATTTATTCATCCAAATAAGGAACTTACACACCTTATTTAGTTTAAATAATTGTGAAAATATTTCTTCAATGTTTGTAGTAATAATCGATTATTCTCTTTAACAAAATTTTGTTACTCTAAATAAATGAAAAACTTATAATTATCCTTGTCTTTTTTTTACAAATACTGATAGAATATTATCTAATATAAAAGATAAAATAGTATTAGTATAACTATTTATATAAACTTAATTTTTATTGTATTGATTTAGATATAAATTTGTCAATTAAAATATTAAAATGAAAAAAGAGCAGAAAAAAGGAATTCGAAATTTAGTATTGATTTTTTTATTTTTTATTGTTTGTTTTGCTGCGTATAAAAAAGATAAACAAATTAAACAAAAAGATATCGTTTATGGATGTAGAACACATTTAATCGAAAGAAAATTAAATGATGAGCAAAAGATTGGAAGAAAAATTTTCAATTCATATTGTTCGGTTTGTCACAAATTAGATAAATATATTCTAGGGCCCAAATTAAAAGATGTTTCTAAAAATGACTGGTTGAAATTTCAAAAGAAGAGAGTAATAAGGAAAGATTCTATTTATAATCATGAATTATTTTTTTCTGAAGAATCTATTGTTTTAGATTCTATTTCTTTAGATTATTTATGGAAATATTTACATTGATTTTTTCTAAAATATAATTAGAAAAACACGTATTTTTGCTTTTAATTGGAAACAAAAAAAAGGTTTTTCAGTCTTTAAATTAAAAACATATTAAATAGTTTATTTTCAATTATTTAATATGTTTTTTGTAATTTATATGTTAAATAGATTTTATTTATCTATTGTTAAAATAAACATTTAAATTATTGATTTACAGTTGTTTAAATAAATTTAGTTCAAGTTTTAGTTTAGATTTTTAATTTGTTAAAATACTGAAGAACTCATAATTGTTAATTTTTAAAAATTTGTTGCTTTATCAAATATATTAATGTCATATTACCAATTTCTGTTCAGAATTTATTCACTTACAGAATAACGGAAGCTGAAGCTTCTTTTTTGAAAAAAGGAATGCGTGTTGCAGTTCCATTTGGAAAGTCGAAAATCTATACTGCGCTTGTAGAAGAAATTCATGAAACTGCTCCTACGAAATACGAAGTCAAAGATATTTTTCAGATTTTAGACGAAGAACCAATTGTAACTGAAAAACAATTACTTTTTTGGAAATGGATTGCAGAATATTATATGTGTACTTTGGGCGAAGTTTTTCGAACAGCAGTTCCGACAGCTTTTATTTTGGAAAGTGAAACGATTGTTTTTAAAAATCATTCTTTTACGGAAGAATCCATGTTAAATGACAATGAGTTTTTGGTTTTTGAAGCGTTGACAAATGCATCTCAATTGACAATTCAAGAAATCAGTAAGATTATATCAAAGAAAAATTGTTTGCCAATTATCAAATCTTTATTAAAGAAAGAAGCGATAAAAGTAAAAGAAGAAATTTTTGAACAATACAAACCAAAATTGGTAAAATATGTTCGATTAAGTGAAAAATGGGAAAGCAATGAAAAGCTTGGAGAATTATTAGATTCATTAAATCAAAGAGCTCATAAGCAAAGAGAAATTGTTTTGACTTTTTTCCAATTAAAAACTTCAGGTAAACCAATTACAGCAAAAACTTTACAAGAAAAATCAGGAACTTCGAGTGCTATTTTAAAAACTTTAGTTGATAAAGGAGTATTTGAAATTTACCATATTCAAACAGATCGAGTTTCATTTCAGCCTGAAGAAAAAGAAAAAATTAAAGAATTAACTGAAGCACAAGCAGAAGCTTTTGAAAAGATTGTCGATTCGTATAAAGAGAAAGATATTACGCTTTTTCAAGGTGTTACATCAAGTGGAAAGACAGAGGTTTATGCGAAATTAATTCAACGAGTAATTGATGCTGGAAAACAAGTTTTATATTTAGTTCCAGAAATTGCTTTAACAACACAATTGATTGAGCGTTTACAATTGTATTTCGGAGATCAAATGACTGTTTTTCACTCGAAATATTCGGTAAATGAACGCGTAGAAGCATGGAATCATGTTTTGAATAAGACAGAAAAATCAAAACTAGTTATTGGCGTTCGAAATGCAGTTTTTTTACCTTATGATAATTTAGGTTTAATTATTATTGATGAATCGCACGAATCCTCATATAAACAATCTTTAAAAGCTCCATATTTTCATGGAAGAGATGCAGGAATTGTTTTAGCAAAATTATTTCATGCTAAAACGTTGTTAGGTTCTGCGACGCCTTCTTTAGAAAGTAGTTATAATGTAGAGCAACAAAAATATGGATTCGTTCCTTTAACAACACGTTACCAGAATATTTTACTTCCAGAAATTGAATTAATTGATATTAAAGAAAAATATCGAAAAAAGCGTATGAATGGTCATTTTTCAGATCGTTTGCTTAAAATGATGGAAGAAGCTTTAGAAGAAAAAGAGCAAATTATAATTTTCCAGAATAGAAGAGGATATGCGCCAATTTTAGAATGTAAAACCTGTGGAAATATCCCAAATTGTCCAAATTGTGATGTTTCTCTGACTTTTCATAAACATCGTAAAGAACTTCGTTGTCATTATTGTAATTATGTTCAAGCTGTGCCACATAATTGTGTTGCATGCGGAAGTAGAGAATTGGATACAAAAGGATTTGGAACAGAGCAAATCGAAATGGAATTGGAGAAATTGTTTCCAAATCATAAAATTGGAAGAATGGATTCGGATACTACAAGAAAAAAATATGGATTTCATACTATAATTTCTAAGTTTAAAGCACAAGAAATTGACATACTTGTTGGAACACAAATGCTTGTAAAAGGTTTGGATTTTGATAATGTAACTTTGGTTGGAGTTTTAAATGCTGATACGATGTTAAATTTTCCAGATTTTAGAGCACATGAAAAGAGTTTTCAGCTTTTAACACAAGTTGCAGGAAGATCAGGGAGATTTAAAAAAAGAGGAAAAGTAGCAATTCAGACATTTAATCCATATCATCAAATTTTACAACAAGTTTCTACAAATGCCTATAATTTGATGTATAAAGAGCAATTACATGAACGCTGGATTTTTAAATATCCGCCTTTTTATCGTGTGATAAAATTGACTTTTAAACATCGAGATTATCAAAAAGTAGAAGCAGGAGCAAATTGGTTTGCACAAGGTTTAAGAAATGGGTTTCAAGAAAATGTTTTAGGACCTACAATTCCACCAATTTCTAGAGTTCGAAATGAATATATTCGAACAATTATTGTAAAAATTCCACCAAAACAAGGTATTAAAGGAACGAAGAAATATATTCAGAAAATGAAAAATACATTTCAAGCTGTTGCAGAATTTCGTCCAATTAAATTCATAATTGATGTAGATGCTTATTAATCTAAAAAATATTTTTAAATATTTATTGCTTAAAACTTTCTTTTTAAATTATTGATTTCAAATAATTTGAAAACATCTTTTTTTAGTTTGCTGTTTGTTTTTTTAATTAAAATATTTACTATCTGTAATGATTCTAAAAATTACCGACTAATAGGGAAATTTAGAACAAAACATGTATAGAATAGCACTTGCAACATTAGGATTATTAGTTGCGTCATGTAATACTTCAGAAGGAAAAAAGGAAATTCACAAAGAAGAAAAGCCTCAAGAAATTAAAGTAGATATTTCAAAATATCCAGTAGAATTAGTTAAAGTTTTTGAAGCACATGGAGGAATCCAAAATTGGAAAAACCAGAAAATGCTTTCTTATAAGCGTGGTGGTGAAAAATTCATGACGGATTTACATACAAGACAAAATGTTTTAGAAACTGAAAAATTCAAAATGGGATTTGATGGAAAAGAAGCTTGGATTCAACAAGATTCTACTTATTTCAAAGGGAAACCTGAATTTTACCACAATTTATATTTTTATTTCTTAGCAATGCCTTTTGTTTTAGGAGATGATGGAATTGTGTATGATACAAATGTTGAACCGATTACGGTGGACGGAAAAACATATAAAGGAATTAAAGTTTCTTATAATGATGGTGTAGGAACATCATCAAAAGATAATTATATTTTATTCTACGATGAAGAAACACATCAAATGAAATGGTTAGGTTATACTGTTACTTATTTTTCAAATGAAGCTTCAGAAAAATATAGCTTAATCAAATATGAAGATTGGAAAAATATTGATGGCGTTTCTTTACCAACGAAATTAACTTGGTTCGATTTTACAGATTATAAAGTTGGAGAACCAAAAGGAAAACCTACTGTTTTTGACAATATTATGTTGAGCAAAGAAGCTCCAAGTCAAGACATGTTTATGAAACCATAATTTTTATCTAAGGAATCTATCTTTGAGAGGGATAGAAAATCAAAAAAAGCATTGATATTTATTTTCAATGCTTTTTTTATTTGAATAAATTAAAATTGTCTTTTTCCTTTTTTTAAATTATTTGTAATTTAAATGAAAATTGAAAAAAGGATGACAAAAAATGAAGTTAAGGGAATTAGTTTTGCTTTTTTAACAGCTATTTTAATTGGTGTTGAATTAATTGTTGTAAAACTTGGTTTAGATAAAATTGATGTAATTACTGTTATTTGGTTACAGTATTCTTTAGCGATGATTGGATTTTTGATTATGACACAAAAGATGAAATTCAATAAAACTAGAATTAAAGAAAATTATAAAATGATTATTATTTCCAGTTTAGCACAATTGGGAAATATCGTTTTTCTTTACAATGCTATTTCTGAACTTTTTCCTGATTTTGTAGCAATGATGGAGCTCTCTGGCGATTTATTTGTGATTGTTGGTGGAATTATTTTCCTACAAGAAAGTATTTATAGAATGCAAAAAATTGGTTTTGTTTTAGTGCTTTTAGGAATCGGACTTTATTTTCATCAAACTTTTTTTCAAGTGGAATCGAAACATTTTAATTTAGGCTTATTGAATTTATTATTGGCTGAAATTTGTTGGGCTGTATATGCTTTGACACAAAAAGTTTTAGTGAAAAAAGAAATTCCTGCTTGCAATTTAAATTTCTTCACTTTCCTTTGTACAAGTTTATTTTTGCTTCCTTTTGTTGAATTTGGTCATATTTCTAGTTTCAATACTGGAATTTGGTTTTTAATTGGAATTGCCGTTTTTTCAACTTTATATACATACACTTCTTTTATTAAAGCTTTTGAATATATTGATGCTGGAAAAGTGAGTGTTATCTTAGCAATTTCGCCTTTTTTGACTGTAATTTTAATTTACATTTATAATTTATTTGGAGAAAACCCTATAAAATTAACTACGTTAAATACTTTAGAAGTTTTCGGAGGTGTTTTACTTTTTGCAGGCGCAATTTTGAGTAGTTGGACTCCAAAAACTTCAGAAGCGAAAACTTAATTTTTTGGCAAATATTCTTTTGGAATTGGATTTTCTGCTGTTTCTCTTAACCAATAAACTGTCAAAACATACCATCTTCCGTTTTCATAATAAAGCTGAATATTATTAATTCCACGCAAAGTTGGTTTTTCTTGTTCTTTTGTCATTCGAATTTCATAAGTAGTAAAAACTTGCGCATTTGTTCCAAAAACATTTTGTGTTCGGTGAATTTCTCTTTCAAAAAAACCATTTTTTTCCATCCAAATACCATGTGTTTCAGAAAATTCTCTAGGACTTATAAAAACTAATGAATCTTTACCAGTTTTTGAACGAACAGAATGAATTAAATTTGCTTTTGGATGATATAGATGTAGAAATAAATTCCAATCTCTTTTCTTTCCAGCTGGGCCAGAAATAACTTCATATAATGTGTTGATTGTCGAATTTATATCTTTCGTATATGCTGAATAATCTTTTTCTTGAGCTTTTAAATTCGAAAAGAAAAAAGATAGACAAATAAAAAGTATTAGTTTTTTCATATAAATTTGGATTTATTCTAGATTTAGTAAAAATAAGAATTCAATTTACACTTTAATAAAAAAATAAAGAATGAAATTTATAGAAATTGAGCCAAAAAATAGTTTTGAATCTAATAATCCAAAAATTGAAAAATTGTATCCACAATTTGTAAAAATTTTAGAAGAATTAAATAAGAGAGAAGTTCCTCAAGAAATTGTAGAAATTATAAATAAAGAAATTCAAAAAATAAATGAAACAAAAGATGAAGTTTTAGCTTTACGAAAACAAATTATGAAATCGCAATTAGTGATTTTAAATATTGTGGAGAAAAAGATGAAATTAGTAACAAAAAATTATTATAAAAATTTATGGTTAACGCTTGGAATGACAGTTTTCGGACTTCCTTTTGGAGTTGTATTTGCGTTTGCTTTAGATAATATGGCATTTATCGCGATTGGTTTGCCAATCGGAATGGCAATTGGTTTAGGTGCTGGATCTCAAATGGATAAAAAAGCTGAAAAAGAAGGAAGAATGTTAAATATTTAATTCCTTATAAAATAAATTAGATAAAATGAAAAACCTCAGAATTTCTGAGGTTTTTTTTGTTATTTAGAAAGATAAATTAAAGCCAAATCATCTGTAAGAACATGATGATAATCAACTTCCAATTCTTGGATTTTTTGATATAATTCTTGTCCACTTTTTATATTTTCATTTAATAAAAAATCAATTACCTTATCTTCTTTCCATTCTTTGTTTCGAAATTTTAAATTTTTAAAAGAGAAAATTCCATCTGTTGCAATAATCAATTTTTCAAAAGTAGAAAGCTTCATTTTTTGAGGGAAATTAGTATACCAATTTTCAAAATCTTCTTGTAAATGATATGCTAAATAATCAGGTTTATCATTTTGATCAAAAATAAAAACTTCTTTTTCTGTATAAATCATTCCATCACCAATACAAATAATAGTAGTTTTTTGAGTTTCAATATTTGTAATTCCTAAAATTAAAGTGGATAATAATTCATTTGTTTCTAAATGTAATTGATTTTTAATCTGTTTTAATTCAAAGAATAATTTAGAAACAACATTTTTTAAAATAAAATCAATAGATTTTTCAGTTGCTGAAACAAATTCTTGATAATAAAAGTCTTTTGCTATTTTCCGTAATATTTTACCAAAAAGAGTAGAAGCAAAGGAAGATTCTGTTCCCATTGAACAACCATCCATCACAGCGATTAATTTTAAATTTTTTGCAATTTTTTCTTCAACAAGGAAATCTTCACAGTTGTTTGTATGAAAACTTCCGATTTTCAATAAGTTAAATGAATTCATAGACTTCAAAATTAATTATAATTTATTTCATATTATGTATAATTTTTAGATTAGTTTACTAAGAATTCTTTAATTGGCATGTGCTTTGTTATGAGATTCGAAACTTATTAACTTAGAATAGAAAACCAAACAATCATGAAAAAAAACTACATTTTATTAACTTTAGCTTTATTGCTTAGTATTCAGTTATTTGCTCAGAAAAAATACAATGTCATTGTTTATACAAATGAAAATGAGAATTTTTGGTTGACACTAAATGGTGTAAAACAAAATGAAGAACCAACAACCAATGTAAAAGTGACAGATTTGAATGCGCAGAATTATGCGATTAAAATTATTTTTGAAAACAAACATAAAGAACCTTTAGAAAAAACACTTTGGTTACCTGAACAATCATCAGAAATTACATATCGAATTAAGAAAAAGAAAAAAGGAAATTTAGTTTTAAGGATGTTTTCCGTAGTTCCTTTACAAGAATCTGTAATTCAAAAATCGGATAAAAGTGTGGTGAAATATACTCCAGTTCCAAGAAATGCAACAGAATCTACAAAAGTTGTAACAACTACGACAACAGTTTCTGGAGGAAAAAAGAAAGGAAATAAAGGAGGAAGTATCAGTGTAAATATTGGAGATAATAGTTTTGGATTAGATGTAAATATTAACGATTCAGATGCTGATACAGATAAAGAAGTTGTTGTTACAGAAACAATTACCACAACAACACAAGAACCAGAAGTTGTTTATGAAATTGTAGAAGAAGGATGTCGTTTTCCAATTGAAAATGGAGAATTGAATAGAGCAAAAGAATCCATTTCTTCTAAAAGCTTTCCTGATACAAGAATTAGTATTGCAAAACAAATAATCGATAACAATTGTTTTGATGCAAATCAGGTGAAAAATTTAGTGAGTATTTTTACTTTTGAAGATTCAAAATTGGAAGTTGCAAAATATGCTTATCATAAAACTATTGATAAAGAAAATTATTATAAAGTAAATGATGCTTTTGATTTTGACATGACGATTGAAGAATTACAAGATTACATTCGAAATCAACAATAAATTATTACCAAACTTTAAATTAATTCTAATATGAAAAACTATTTAATTTTTACACTTTTATGTTTATTTTCATTTACAACTTTTGCGCAAAATGATTATGAACTTACAATTTTTAATAAAAGAGAAAAGAAATTTACACTTTTTATAAATGGAATAAAACAAAATGATCATCCGACAGATGAAGTTACAATTCCAGGATTAACAGATCGAAAATATAATTTAATGATTATTTTTAAAAATAAAAATTTAAAATCTTTCCAAGAAGAAATTACAATGCCAGATGAATCTGGTGAAATTGCTTATAAAATTAAAAGAAAGAAAAAAGGTGATTTTTATTTAAAATTATATGCACAGATTCCTAGAGAATATAAAGATTTTATTCACGTAGAAGATAATGAAGAAGTGGTTGATTCTGAAGGTCCTGATAATGAAGTGGAAGTGGTTGTAGTAAAAGAAGATGAATGTAAACCGATGACTTCTTCTGATTTTGATTCTGCTAAAAAATCAATTAAATCTAAAGCTTTTAGCGAAACAAAAATTCGTGTTGCTAAGCAGATAATTGATTATAATTGCTTTACTGTTTCGCAGGTTGGAGAACTAATGAAGATTTTTTCTTTTGATGATTCAAAATTAGATATTGCAAAATATGCTTTTGATAAAACAACAGATAAAGGAAATTATTATAAGTTAAATGATCTTTTTTCTTTTGATTCTTCCATCGAAAAACTACAGAAATTTATTAAAAATCAAGAAAAATAAACTAAAAATAGCCTTCAATTTGAAGGCTATTTTTTTATTGTAATGCTTTATAAAATTCATTTCTTAATTCTTCCACTTCATCTGCATTGTATTTTCTAGAATAATGAACTGGTGTCGGATTTTTCACTTCACATTCTTTCATAATTTTTGCAGAAGCACTTGCATAACTATGAAAATTTAAAATAGCTGCTTCTTTATCTTCCTCTTTATAAAATGCTTCAATATAAACTTGATTTGTTTCTGAAAATAGATTTTTAATTTTTTCATGATTTTCAGAATTTGCAGCATGATCCATGATAATTCCAAAAGAATCTCCTTGTTTTCGCTCTAATAAATGAAATAAATCTTTTGCAAAATAAGTAGTTCCTTCAATTTCTATTTCCTGATTTTCATTTTTGGAGTCAAATGCTTCTTTAAGTTGTCTTGCCCAAATTCCACCTTTAAAACCGCTATCTTTAATATTTAATTTCACAGTGTCAAATTCTTTAAAAAGATAGGCAATGGAAGGTGTTTTATGATCTAAAATTGTAAAATCAACTTCAAATTTTTTTGTTTTATAAATTTTTTCAGAAGTTACAGTTTTCAATTTTTTTAATTCCCAAGTTGGAGGAATTAATTCATAATAATCAATTGTGTTTTCATCAATAATCTCACGAATTTCATAAGCGATTGCATTTTCTTGAATTAAATTCCAAGTAAAACCTAGAATTTTAGCTTGAACTTGTTTAGCAATATCTTTTGGTCCACAAATAACAATTCGTTTTTGAATTCCTAGTTGATGTCTTAAAATTGTATCGAAATTGATAAAATGATCGATGTGTGTATGACTTATAAAAATAGCCTCCGTTTCATGACAATCTTTTATAGTTAAATTGCTTGCATCTCCGCATTCGCAAATAAAACTTCC
Source organism: Aureivirga marina (assembly GCF_015767265.1). Classification (GTDB taxonomy): domain Bacteria; phylum Bacteroidota; class Bacteroidia; order Flavobacteriales; family Flavobacteriaceae; genus Aureivirga; species Aureivirga marina. The sequence goes on along the minus strand of NZ_JADPIB010000003.1, from coordinate 497,865 downwards.
ACTATAATTAGAAACTTTTACCATTACGGAAATATCTTCATCAGCATTATTTTTTAATTCTGGTGTAAACATATGTAATTTTTTTGCAGCGAAAATAGGGAAAATATTTTATGAAATTGAATTCAATAAAAAAACTCCAACCAAAACAGCTGGAGTTTTTAATATATTTTTAAATAATTATTTACTTGCAAAAAGTTTTACATCACTTTCAGAAACTTGACTTCCTCCTAGGATGATTAATCGTTCAACAACATTGCGAAGCTCACGAATATTTCCTGTCCAATCATAATCTTGTAAAAGAGTTACGGCATCTTGTGTAAAAGATTTTGGAGCACTTCCTTGTTCTTCACTAATCTTTTTTGCGAAATGATTTACCAAAGCAGGAATATCTTCTTTTCGGTCATTTAAAGAAGGAACTTTAATTAAAATTACAGCCAATCTATGATATAAATCTTCTCTAAATTTCCCTTCTTCAATTTCTTGTTTTAAGTTTTTATTCGTTGCAGCAATTACACGAACATCCACTTTAATATCTTTATCAGATCCAACTCTAGAAATTCTATTTTCCTGTAAAGCTCTCAAAACTTTAGCTTGTGCAGACAAACTCATATCACCAATTTCATCTAAGAAAATAGTTCCGCCATTTGCCAATTCGAATTTTCCAGCTCTATCTTTATTTGCGCCTGTAAAAGAACCTTTTACATGTCCGAAAAGTTCACTTTCAATAAGTTCAGATGGAATTGCAGCACAATTTACTTCAATCATTGGTTTTTTCACACGATCACTTTTTTCGTGTAACCAATGTGCAACAATTTCTTTTCCGGCTCCATTTGGTCCAGTAACTAAAACTCTTGCATCTGTATGTGCAACTTTTTCAATAATAGATTTAATATGAACAATTGCTTCACTATCACCAACCATTTCATATTTTTTGCTTACTTTTTTCTTTAAAATTTTATTTTCAGTAACCAGTTTATTTTTGTCCAGCGCATTTCGAACCGTATTTAAAAGTCTATTTAAATCTGGTGGTTTTGAGATATAATCAAAGGCTCCAAGACGCATTGTGTTGATAGCAGTATCAATATCACCGTGACCAGAAATCATTACCATTACCGTTTCTGGTTTAACAGATTTTAATTTTTCTAATACTTCAACACCGTCCATTTTTGGCATTTTAATATCGCATAAAATTAAATCGTAATCATTTTTGGTTGCCATTTCAAGTCCCATAAGACCATCTTCAGCTTCTTCAATTTGATAAGCGTCGTTTTCTTCTGCAATGATTTTTTTCAAAACTCGACGAATTGCAGCTTCATCTTCTATGATCAGTATTTTTGACATTCTTCGCTAATTAGTTAATTTTTGTTAATGGTTCTTTTCTTTAGTTTTGATACTTTTTCTTTCTATCGAAAAAACTATTCAATAAATAAAAATTGACTTAAAAGACTATTAACTTTACAAAGTTCTATTTTTATTTTTGGTCTAAAAGTTATAAAAATGATAAAATGTATCCAACTAAAGTTTTTGTTAATTAAAATTGTTTGGCTAAAAGTGTTTTTAATTTAAAATAAACTAAAATTAAAAATTGCTTAGTATTTTAACCATTTCCATAAGTCTTTGTAAGTAGGCTTTTTACCGTACATTAAAATTCCAACTCGATAGATTTTGGCAGCAAACCAAACAATTCCAAGGAACGTAAGCAATAATAATACCATAGATATTGCTAATTCTCCCCAAGAAACACCGAAAGGAATTCGCATTAACATCACAATTGGTGAAGTTAATGGAATATATGAAAAAGCAACAGCAATTGGACCATGAGGATCGCTAATTACAGCAGCAAATCCAACATAAACAGCTAACATTAATGGTAAAATTACTGGAAGCATAAATTGTTGTGTATCAGTTTCATTATCAACAGCAGCTCCGATTGCAGCATAAATTGAGCTATATAAAAGATAACCTCCAAGGAAATAGAAAATAAACATTACCACAATTTTTAGAATAGGTAATTGTAAAATCTCCACTAAAATTTGTTGAATTTTTCCTTGACTTTGAATTTCTTTAATCGCTTCTAATTGCTCAGAATTCATTTGCATTTGTGGTGTTTGTGCATGAAGTTCCGAAGAATCGATTCCAAGAACAATAGTTAAAACAAATCCGAAAATAAAAATTAAAACTCCCCAAATAGCAAATTGTAATAATCCAGCAAAAGCATTTCCTAAAATTTTTCCAAGCATTAAATGAAAAGGGCGAACAGAAGAAATAATTACCTCAATAATTCTACTTGTTTTTTCTTCAATTACACTACGCATTACAGAAGCTCCATAAACAATAATAAACATCATGATTAAATAACCAGAACCCATTCCGATAATGGTTTTAATAATTCCAATGATTTTAGAAGTTTTTTCTCCAGAAAAATTAGAAAGTTTAATGTCTGCCTTTATATTTGAAGCCGAAAGTTCAGTTTTATCAATTCCAAATTCTTGTAATTTTCTTGTTCGAAGATTTTTTTCAATTACATTTTCGATATTATCCAAAATGTTTACACTTGGTGTATCATCAGAATGAAACTCGATTTTTTTAGCTAATTCATCAATATTTTTAGTTTTAGGAATTACTAAAAGTCCATAATATTTTTCTTTTTCAGTTATTTTCTCCGCTTCATCAACACCCAATGCTGTAAGATCTTTATATTGAATTCCGTCAACATCTTTAAAATCTTGTTTGGTGAAATAGGCTGAACCATCAACATATGCAATGGTTTTAATTTTATCGTTATTTACTTTGCTTAAGAAAACTATCAAAAATCCCATTCCAACCATCAAAAGTGGACTTAAAAAAGTCATGATGATAAAAGATTTGTTACGCACTTTCGCGTTGAATTCTCTTTTGACAATTAATTTTAAATTACTCATTTTTCTTTTTAAATAGGATTTTAATTATTTTCTACAGATTGGATAAAAATATCGTTTACACTAGGAATCATTTCAACAAAGTGAGAGATTTCGGCTCTTGAAGTTAAAAATTGCAATAATTCGTTTGGTGAAGTTCCTTTTGGAATCTGAATATTTAGTTTTAAATTATCATAGATAGAATTAAAACTAGCTTCTGAAATAGAGAATTTTTCATTTAATTCATTACGTAAAATTTCTGTATTTTCTGTATGAATTCCAACTTCAAAAGTATTTGTTCTAAATTGTTTTTTTACATCGATTAATTTTCCATCTAAAATTTTATTAGACTTATGAATTAAAGCAATATGATCACAAAGTTCTTCCACAGATTCCATTCGATGTGTAGAGAAAATGATGGTTGCACCTTCATCACGAAGTTGTAAAATTTCATCTTTAATCAAATTTGCATTCACAGGATCAAAACCACTGAAAGGTTCATCGAAAATCAACAATTTTGGTTTGTGCATTACAGTTACAATAAATTGCACTTTTTGCGCCATTCCTTTAGAAAGTTCCTGAACTTTTTTTCCCCACCAATTAGAAATATCAAATTTTTCAAACCAATATTCCAAGCGAGCTTTTGCTTCTTTTTTAGACAATCCTTTCAATTGGGCTAAATAAAGTGCTTGTTCACCAACTTTCATACTTTTATATAAACCTCTTTCTTCAGGTAAATATCCAATATCTTTAATGTGTTTTGCTTCTAATTTTTCATTGTCTAGATAAACCGTTCCTTGATCTGGTAAAGTAATTTGATTTATAATTCTAATTAAAGAAGTTTTTCCTGCACCATTAGGGCCTAAAAGACCAAAAACGCTTCCTCTTGGAACAGCAAGAGAAACATCATTTAATGCTCTGTAATCTCCGTAATTTTTAATAATATTTTCGGCAACTAGTAAATTATCCATGTATTCACTTTTTTTTACCAAATATACAGTTTTAAAGTAAAAATGAGATTAGAAAAAATGTTTTAAAAAGAAAAGGATTTTTAAGTAGAATTTAATTGAAAATCTTCATAAAAAATTAAGTCAAAAATATTATGATTTTCTTGTTTTTTTAACAGATAAAATTTGGCTAAATGTTAAATATTCTAAAAAGCTGATAAAAACATAAATTATTGATTGTCAGTAAATTAAATATGTTTTAAATTTATAATAAACAAAATTAAATAATATGAAAACAATTAATTACTATTTAGTTTTATTGACTATTATTTTATCGTTTTCTGCCTGTGTGGATAAAGAAACACTTCCAACAATAGAAGAGGAGGCTGTAGGGTTTTTATATACAACTACAAATTCTTCAAATGGAAATGAAATAGTAGCAATGGGACGAAACAGACATGGGGCTTTGACAGAATTGAAAGATTCGCCATATAGCACAGGAGCAAATGGTGATGCAATTCGAGGTGATTTTGATTCACAAGAAGCGATGATGCTAGTAGGAGATTTTTTATTAGTTGTGAATGCGGGAGGAAATCCATTGAATGGATCAATTAGTGTGTTTAAAGTAAATAAATATAATGGTACTTTAGAACAAGTAGATCAAAATCCAGCAACTTCAACAGTTGACAATTGTGATTCAAAAGGAGTGAGACCTGTGAGTTTAGCACATACTTTTGATTCAGGAAAATTATGGGTGATTGTTGCAAATCAGTATGCAAATCCAAGTTACACTGGAAATCCACCAGTTCAAAATGGAACAGTTGAAAATACGAATTTACGTAATTTAGCAGTTTTTGAATTAGATCAGTCTACAGGAATTTTATCATATAACAATACAGATATTGTTTATAATGATGGAAATTATGGAGGACCGTCTGCAATTGCTTTTAATTCTACAGGAACAAAATTAGCTGTAACAACTTGGGGAGTTCCACATTTTGAGGTTGCAGAACCAGATCCAGCTTTACAACAACCAAGTAGAGTTTATTTCTATGATTTTAGTGGAGGAATGTTATCACAAACTGCATATTTTGAAGAAGAAGGAATTTCAGGAAGTATTGGTTGTTCTTGGAGTCCAAATGATGCATATTTATATGTAGCAAACTTTAATTTAACAGCAGATAAAGAAGCAAATAGTTTAACTGTTTTAGGAACAGATGCATCAAAAGCTCAAAATTTTGCAACAGGAGATAGAAATGATGAGGCTTGTTGGACATATGTTGGAAACAACCAGTTAAATTTATTTGTAAGTAGTTTTGGAGAAAATATAGTTTCAAGTTTTGAAATTGATCAGATGACTGGTTTAGTCTCAAAAACATTGAATCCTAATTTTTGGGGAAGAAGAGGAAATGTTCCTCCAGGAGATACAAAAGATATGTATGAATTCTATGATAATAGATTATATGTTTCGGGAGCTCTGAAAACGCATGAGATTAGTATTTATCATGTTAGAGGAGATGGAAAGCTTCATGAAATTAAACATTCACCTTTTGTAATTCCTTCTTCAAGAAACAGAAGTAGTTATGATAATGCATTTTTAGGATTAATAGGTTTCGAACGAAAGAAATAGATTAATTGTTTTATTTCATATATCATATTTAGTAAGAATTCCTAATCGATGAAGATTAGGAATTTTTATTTTGTATGAGTTTAAATTTTATTTTCCAATAGTTTCACCCATTTTTACAACAGTTTCTAGACCATTTTTTGTGTTTTCTAGTAAATCTGAATCTAAAGTAATTTTACCTTTTTCAAAGAATAAAACTAGAGTAGAACCTCCAAAAGCAAAATATCCTTTTTCACTTCCTTTTTCTACAATAGAATTTGGTTTATACGTTTGAATAATACTTCCAACCATAGTTGCTCCAACTTCTGAAATTAGAATATCACCATTTTCTTTAGTTTTTAAAATGCTGTATTCTCTTAAATTCTGACAAAAAATTTCTAAGCTTTTTTGTAGTGCTAAAGGAGAAACAGAAAAATAATCTCCATTTATAATTTTAGAATCTGAAATTTCACCAGTTGCTGGCATATGAAAACGATGATAATCAACAGGAGCTAAACGAATAATAACCATTGCTCCATCTTTATATTTTTCAGATAAATTTTTATCGTTTAAAAAAGTTTCAGCAGTAAATTCGCTTCCTTTTACAAAAAAAGAATTACTATCTTTTATAGTTTCGAAAGCTAATAATTTTCCATCAGCGGGAGATACAACTCCATTTCCAATTGGTCTTGCTTCTGGTTTGATTTTTCTATAGAAAAAATCATTAAATGTTTTAAAACCTTCTTTTGGACAAATATATTCAGACATGTCCATATTATATTCTTTAATAAATGAGTCAATTCTGTTTTTTGATATTCCAGAATTCATGAACCATCCACCAAAACTAGAAACGATTTTTCTTTTAAATAATAAATGTAAAGTAGCTTTACCAATTGGTGAATTATATAAAAATTTTAGCATTCCAGCTCCTGGAATTTGCTCAACTATTTTTTTTCCTGTTTTTCGATCAACAAAAGTAACGGACTCCATTCTTTTTATTTCTATTCTTTTTAAAGTTATGCTTCTTGCTTTTCTTGAAAAAAAGCTCCCAAAGATACTATATCAAAAATAAACTAATTGTAACATTTGGTAAAAAATAAACATATTTATTTTTCTAAAAGCAATTTTCTAAATGTCAAACTCATTCTTCCATTTTCTGTATTTTTCTTCGGAATTGCATGTTGCCATTCTTTTTGAACTTCTGCTGTCATGTAAAACAAAGAACCAGAAGGTAATTGGTATTCTTTTTTGATTTCTGGATTAGCAATATTTCTAAAGCGAATTGTTCTTGTTTCTCCTAAAGAAATAATAACAACTCCTGTATTTTCAGCTAAAATATCAGTTTGATCGGAATGATATCCCATTTTTGAATTTCCATCCAAATAATAATTAATCAAGCAATTGTTTGGTTTAAATCCAATATTTTCTTCAATCAGATTTAAAATATTTAATAGACTTTCTGGAAATTCTTGAAAAGGATATGAAATTTGAGAATAATTATACGCTTCTCCAAAACTAGCAGTTTTTCTAGCTTTCATTCTTTCATCCCAAAGAACAAAATCTTTAAGAAATGAGTATAATTCTGCGGAATTTTCAATAAAATTCAGAAAAAATTGAATTCCGATAATATTTTTTTCTTTTAACATCGTTTTTAAAATTTAATAATATAATATCATACTTTTATCTAATATTTATAAAAAAATAATGCAGATATTTTGAATTTAATAAAGATTATTTCTATCTTGAATAAAGGAGAGAAATGCAAAATGCGAAAATAATTAAATATTCTATTATTATTAATTTAAAATTTTGATAAAATATTTAGTTTTGCTGAAAAATATTCAAAATAAAATTAACAAAAAAAGAGATTGAGATTTTAAAATAATTAAAATTTACATCTTGAAATTAAAATTTCTTTTTTGATACAATTGTATTAGAATTTTTTAAATACTTGAACAGAAATATTTAGCTATAAAAAGAAGAAAATTACATTATGGAACATTATAATTTCTTTGCAGGAAATGATTTTAAAGAAAGATATCTAGATGATATAGAGTGTTTTGTCGAGCATTTTGTAGATTTTAATTTTGTGTTTATGGATGAAAAAGAGTTGGAGATTTTACTTTCTCTTATCGGAATTCCAAAACCGAAATGGATTGAAATTGACAGTGATGATTATTCCAAATATTACGATTTTTCTGGTTTTAAATTACCAGAATTTACGGAAGATGATTTTAAAAACTTTTATGAAAAGTGGATAAATAAATCGAATAGGAATAATAATATGGATGAATATGGAAGTTTGTTGTTTTTACAGCAATTTTCAAAAAGATGGAACCAGAGAAAATTCCGAATTATCGTTGTTGAAAAGTAAAATTCACTAAAAAATAAAAAGATTTTCATATAATATTTCCTAACTTCAAAAGAAATGTTATTTCTATGTTTTTTAGGAGATTTATTGTCAAATTGGAAGAAAAATTATTTAGTCCTGGAAGGGTTTTATTTCAGAATTTAAATTCGTATACAAAAGATTTTAAACAATTAATTTCAAAAATAAATAAAGATAAACTACAAGAAGTAGAAGTAATTACACATGGAGTAGGTTCTTGGAGATTTTATCCGATGGGAATTAATAAAGATGAAATTGTTTATGGAAATGGATTTGAATTTCAAAAAACACCAGCGAAAAATATCAACGATTTGATAGATGAGGTTTTAAAAAAGAATCCTACAATTTCTTTTGAAATAGATGTGCAATATCCTCCAGAAAATCATGAAATTCGAAAGAAATTTCCTTTGAATTATGGATGTGTAATTCATGATATTCCTAATTGGGAAAAAATAAAAGTTACTTCAAAAGCTACACAATATTTACAAAGAAATTCTATAAAAAATGTTTTAAATCATTTTGTAAATTGTAAATATTATCAAAAAAGTAAATTACATATTGAAATTAAAGTAACAGAAGAATGTTATGGAAATCAGACTGTAAATTGTGAACTTATTTGTAGAGACTTAGCAAAAGATTTACTAGAATTCATAGAAAAATATAAAAGAGCATCTAATGAAAATTGGATTTGGATTACTTCTTTTTCACCTAAAGCTTTAAAAATATTTCGTAAAAACTTACCTGAAAATTTAAGAAATTCTATAGAATACTCTTTGATTTTAGGATATCAAGGTGGATTTATAAAATCTAAATTAGCACAATTAAAAGGATTTGTTCCAGCTTTTGATGAGAAAATCAAATTAGAAATTTTAGAAATGGATTGGTTGAATTGTATTTGGTTTTCTATACAAGGAATTCCTAATTTTAAAGAAGAATTTATTATATTAAATCAAAAAAGGAAAGAAAGAAATCCAAATATTCCTAATTTAGAATTTAATTTTTCAACATATCAATTTCGAAAAGAAAAGCTTTTTTTGATGCTTTTAAAACATGGAAAATATCCTTTTAATTTTAGAAGTTTTTTAATAGATATTGATGATAAATAAAAATAGTATTAGTATTTAAATCTAAATTATCCGAAACATATTTTTTATTTTATTTAGAATTTTTATTCTGTCAAAAAATCAAGTTCTCCTTTATTTATTTTTTTAGTGAATTGTTTAGAATCCCTATCATTGTTTAAAAAATTAATTACCACAAGATTTGACGATTCTAGATAAGTAAAATTGAAATTTTTCTGTGATACATGAATGTTACCATTGAAAGAAGCTGGATTTGATTGCCAACCAATTTTATTATTTTTTAAAAAATCAATAAATTTTATCCACTTTTCAGAATTTATTTTAATTTCTTTAGTTAGGTTTATATTTAAATTCTTTTGGTTAAGAATTTTCAAAGAGAATGATTCTTTTTGATTAATTATATTATTAAAATCCAAATTGCTTTGGCAGCTAGTCATTGTTAGAATTATAATTATTGTCAGAATTAAATTTCTCATTTTCATATGGGTTCGATTAATTATAAGGAAAAATCATTTTTCATCAGGATTCCAACTGGTGTGTGAATAATAATTTAAATTAACTTTCTTACCAAATTTTTGAATTACTTCTTCCATGCTATCAAAAGTATCAATAATGGATTGTTCATCTAAAATATTATTTCCTAAATGCCAATCAATATAAAGTGGTTCTCCAAAAGGAGTTTCACATTCTTTTTGATCTTGGTAAATAAATTTTAAGAAATGATCGGTAAGAGTCGGATTATCATAATCTCTAGCGAGAGAAAGATAACAATATTTAACCAACTCAGTTTCTTCAGAAGATATAATTGGTGTATCATTTTTATGTGTAATTTGACAACAAACCAAACGGTCTTGTTCATCATAAACTCTGATCCTATATCCTATCTTAGTTTCATTTTGATAAATGTAAGTTTCTCTTTCTCTTTCGATAAAAAAATTACCTATAGGAACTTTACGATCTATAAAAACAACAGAATCAATTTGTTGGTAGGATTCTTTGAAAATATCTTTCTCGTTTTCTCCTTTATCCAAATAATAAGTTAGTTTCCAAAATTCCTGATTTAGATAACTTTCTATTTTTTTAATAATACCATTTTCTTTATATATTTTTTCATAACTACCATCTTCTAAAGCTTCTTTTTCAGTCATTTCAGATGTTAAAATATTAATATAGGGATAAATGCGAGCATATGTAATTTCCATAGTTTTGTTTTTTTTTGAATTAATAAATATATTTTCAAAAGATATTAAAATCGTCCTTTTTCATCTTCTAAATTCCAAATCTCATGATTTAAATTATATTTTGCAAACATTTCTTTTGCTTCTTTCATCGTCCATTTTTGCCAATTTTCATCAAGATGATTACCATACCATTCTTTCGAAAACTCCCAAATTTTTGAGATTGGTTGTACATCTCCTTTTGGAATATTATGTTGTTTTACCCAATCATCAATTTGCTTTTCATTTTTAAATACAAGCATTGTGCTACAAGTGTAAATCACATTGTCCCAAGCATTTTTCATCGGAATAGGGAAGTGTATATATAAATCTTGATTTACAACTTTTCCATCTTTAATTTGAATTTCCACTTTTTCTCCATGCGCTCCATAACTTGTTGTAATGGTTAAATCTTCACTTAAAAGCGCAGCAACACCCAAAGAGCACCAAGCACAATTTCCCCACCATTTTCCTTTTTCTGATGTGACCAAAAAGTTTGTTGGAGCTAGAGAAAATGGATGAATTACCCAAATTTTAGGCTTATTAGGATGTAAAACAACACCATGATATTCTTGTAAATCATACAATCCTTTTTCAATATTGGATTTATCACTATTTAAAAGTTTTGACAAAGTTTTATTCGTAGGAGCAAAACCATTGTCAATAATATATTTGATGATTGTATAATGTAAATTGGAGTTTGTAATCATTTTTTTATTGATTTGATTGAGAAAATAAGTGAAAGTTTTTAGAAATAGAATAAACTTTTTATTCTAATCAATTTTCATTTTTTGTAATCTTCTATTTTGTCTTATACTTTTTTAGCTAATTCATGTAGAATGGAGTCAGTATCATTTACTTGATTATCGATTTCTTCTTTTGTTGCACCTCTTAAATCTTTAAATGTTGTATGAATACTTTTTGACATTCTTTTTAACTATTTTATATTAGTGATTTTTTTCATGTTATTTTCAAACTTTAGTATAATGTCTTGAAATTTTAATAATAATTTTTCTGTATCAATTTCTAATTTTGGTCTATTCCATAATTCAAATTTTTCTTTATTATTAAATCTTGGCCAAAAAATAAATTCATAATAATAATCCAAAGTTTTTTTTATTAATTCATCATCAATATCTTTCTGAAGGTGTTGATTCTTTTCGTCTTGATTTATGTAATCATCAAATAAGCTTATAAAATCTGAAAAACTTTCAATTGTTTTAATATCTAAAATATTTTCTTTCAAATTATTAATTACAGAAATTAAATCATAAGTGGTAGATTCGACCATTTTCATTTCTTTGGTATTTTCTAACCATTGATTTACATTTTCAGACTTGATCAACTTATTTTTTTTAGATTGTATTTTTCTCCTTAATTCAGTCAAAGTTTTGGAAGTGAAAATTTCTCCGTTTTTATAAGACAAGATGTGTTCAGTTTTGTTTTCGCTAATGTCTCTGTACCAAATTATAAATATTGATTTATAGTAATATTCTGAACGATATTTAATTATATAAGTTGAATATTCTTCACACAAATCTTCAAACTTTCTTGTATTTTCGATGTTTGTCATAGCTTTTACTAACGGTTTGTGTAAGTTTCGTTTTTTGTGTTGCGATTGTAGCAAAAAGTGAGACATATATTTTTATTCCAAATGAATCCATATGTTTAAACTATATAGAAGTTTCTACTTCAATTTCTTTTTTAATAATAAAATCTTAAGGTAATTTCCTTACACTTTCATATTAAAAATAATTGGTTTTATTTTAAGCATTAGCTTTTTGGATTATACTAACTTTTAGTTTATTCTTTATATATGTTATTACCAGTTTTTTTATCCGAATATTTTGTTCCATAGATTTTTTTTCTTTTTATCTATTGTTCTTTCTATTGTAATTTTGGCCACATACAATACTCTTTCTTGAATTTCCTTTATCCATTCATCAAAACCTTCAAAATTTGTAATATTTTCAGCTTGGTATTTGGAAATTTCAGATAATTCAGTTTCTAATAATCGAAGTTGTTCCTTTAAGTTTTTTTGAGTATAGTTTTTGAAGTATTTAATTTGTTCGAATTCATTATTTTTAATTAAATCATCAAGAATGTCACTTGTATATCTATTCCAATCATTTAAATAATCGTGCTTTATTAACACATAACTAGCATAAGCTATACATAATCTTTTAAAATTGGGTTTTTCAATATGAGTTAAAACAAAATTAGAGTTAGTAGAAACTTTAAACTTTTCAAAATATTCATTTTCTGCTATCTCATAGGATTCGAATGATGAAATATTTGATGATTTATTTTTATCCACCTCAATAATAAAGAATGGATTTTTGTTCGGACTTATATCAAACCAATCTTTTCTTATTTTAACGTGGTTTTTTATAAATACTTCATTTAACTTGCTGTGTATATTGTATTTATCATCAATTCTGATTAATTCTTTTTGCTCATCTAAACTTAAATTTTCATTATTTGCAAGTAAAAGATGGAATTTTTCAAAATCAGGATGTTGTTGACCTTCTTTAATTTTTAGATTATAAAGTATATCAATAATCTCAACCATTGAAGCCCATTTATGACTTTTTACAGTTCTAACTTGAATTTCAATTATTTTATGCTGGTTTATTGGACTTTTAATATAAATATGATAACCTTTGTAGCCATCTTCTTTGTTCTCTGCTAGGTAGTCATTTTCTCCAACAACTTCAAAATTCAATTTTAAATTTTTAATTACTTTTATTAATGAATCTTTGCTATAAAGTAATATTCTACATCCAGCAATATCCCCCATATTACCTAAAGACATAGTAGGTTGTCTTTTAATTTTAGATAATATAGATTCAATTCGTTTAATTCTAAATGAAGTTATACTGTCTTTTCTTGCATTTTTAGCAACATTAGATATCTTTTCAAAAACAGCAGAAAGGTCTTCCTTATAAGATGTTCTATATTCTTGCAATTTTTCCAATAATTCAATTTCTGGTGTTTCTCCTGCTTGAATTTTTTTTCGAAGAGCTTTTCCTAATTTATTTACTTGTGATTTTGTCATTTTTCTTCAAATGTTGGGTAACATAGCTATAACAAGTATTCCTGTTATTTATACTTTATCTGAGACTATAATATATTTGTGAAAAATGATTTTCATAGAATCAGTCAAACAAATATAAAAGAATCAATAATTTTTAACAAGAGAAGATTTAAATATTTAAAACAAAGAAAAAATATTCCACCCAAAAAGAAAAACGACACAAAGAAAGAAATCTAAGTGTCGTTTAAGTTATGTTTTTGATGCGGTATTAGTAAATATTGCCTTCGAGAGCCTCAGGCAGCGGCATCATTAACCTAATGAATAATCTTAAAAATTAATTCTTTCAATAAATCTTCATTTGAAATGTTTGCTTCTACACCTTTGCTTTTCACATCTGCATCTCGTAGGAAAGAAATTACTTGCGAAACTTTTCGCATTGGGTAATTTTTTAAAGCAATTAAATATTCAGGAACAAAAAACATATTTACACCCAAAGTTTTCGAAATAGATTGTTTGGATTTATCAGATAATCCGTGAACCAAAAGTAATTGTGTAAAAAAAGTATTTAACAAAGAAATTGTTACTTGTAGTGGATGATTTTTCGGATTTAAACTAAAATGCGTAATAATCTGATTTGCTTTTAAAATATTTCGTTCTCCAATTGCTTTTCGAAGTTCGAAATTGTTGAATTCCTTACTAATTCCAATATTATCTTCCACATGTTTTGCTGTAATTGTCGTTCCTTCTGGAAGAATAATTAATAATTTTTGAAGCTCATTATTAATTTTAGCCAAATCAGTTCCCAAAAACTCTGTCAACATAATTGAAGCTTTTGGCTCGATTTTATATTTTTTTCCAGCCAAAACTTTTTGAATCCAATCTGGAACTTGATTTTCATACAAACGTTTACTTTCAAATAAAACACCTTTTTTATCAATTGATTTATAGAGTTTTTTACGTTTGTCAAGCTTTTTATATTTATAACAAAAAACCAAAACAGTAGATTCTTGCGGATTTTCTGTATATGGAACTAATTGCTCAATTGTTCGAGATAAATCTTGAGCTTCTTTGACAATAATTACTTGCTTTTCAGCCATCATCGGAAAACGCTTTGCATTCGAAACAATTTCATCAATAGAAACATCTCTTCCATATAAAACCATTTGATTAAATCCTTTATCAGCTTCTGACAATACATTTTCTTCAATATATTCGGCGATTCGATCAATGTAATACGGTTCTTCTCCCATTAAAAAATAAATAGGTTTTGTATTTCCATTTTTAATATCCGAAACTATTTTGTTTACATCCTTCATAAATCAAAAAATAATTAGCATTTTTGCGCCATGCAGCAATTAAATTTACCTACATACCAATTCAAAATCAAAAGTAAGGAAAATAAACAATTCATTTTTGACTCTGTAAGGAAAAAATATGTGATTTTAACACCAGAGGAATGGGTTCGTCAACATGTGATGCAGTTTTTAATTCAATTTAAAAAATATCCAGCTTCTTTAACTGCTGTAGAAAAGGAACTTAAGCTTCATACAAGAAAAAAGCGAACGGATATTGTGATTTATAACACAAATGCAACTCCTGAAATTATTGTGGAATGTAAAAGACCAACAGTGCAAATTACACAAGCAACTTTTGATCAAATTGCAAGGTATAATATGGCGTTAAATGCTAAATATTTGATGATTACAAATGGAATCAATCATTATTTTTGTAGTATGGATACTGAAAATGAAACCTATACATTTTTGAGAGATCTTCCAGAATGTGATTATTTCAAATCTTAAAAAGACTTTATGACGGTAGCGATTGTAATACTAAATTGGAATGGAAAAGAGCTTTTAGAAAAATTTCTTCCAAGTGTTTTAAAATATAGTGAAAATGCAACAGTTTATGTTGCAGATAATGCTTCTACAGATACTTCTGTTTCTTTTTTAAAAGAGAAATTTAAAGAAGTGAAAATTATTCAGAATGCTGAAAATACTGGATATGCAGGAGGATATAATGCAGCTTTACAAGAAGTAAAAGAAGATATTTTAGCTTTGGTAAATTCAGATATTGAAGTTACTGAAAATTGGTTGCAACCAATTGTGAAAGTTTTTGAAAAAGAGAAAAATACAGCGATTATTCAACCAAAAATTTTAGATGAAAAAAGGAAAACACATTTTGAATATGCTGGAGCAGGAGGTGGATTTTTAGATACATATGGTTATGCTTTTTGTCGTGGAAGAATTTTTAATACAATAGAAAAAGATTCAAATCAATATAACGATACAACTTCTATTTTTTGGGCTTCTGGAGCTTGTCTTTTTATTCGTAATTCTGTTTTTCAACAAGTAAAAGGATTTGATACAGATTTCTTTGCACATTATGAAGAAATAGATTTATGTTGGAGAGTTCATTCTCTTGGATTTGACGTGAAATATGTTGGGAATTCTAAAGTTTATCACGTTGGAGGAGCAACTCTAGAAAATACAAGTCCTTTTAAAACGTATTTGAATTTTAGAAATAGTCTCTATACTTTATTAAAAAACTTACCAAAAGGAAAGCTGTTTCCTGTGATTTTTCCAAGAATGGTTTTAGATGGAATTGCTGGAATTCGATTTTTATTAAAATTTCAGTTTTCTCATTTTTTTAGTATTCTAAAAGCACATTTTAGTTTTTATAAGAATATGCGTAAAATGTATAAAAAACGTTCTGAAAATCAGATTTTAGATTATTTTGAAGTAAAAAATATTGTTGCAGATTATTTTATAAAGGGGAAGAAAAAATACACTTCTTTAAAGAAATAGAATTAATTTTTTAATACATTCGCATTGTATCAAAAATCTATGTAAAATGTTGCGAAAAATTATTTTTCTTTTTTTAGTTTCTACAAGTTTATTTGCACAACAAGAACCTGATTTTATTCAATATTCAACAAACATGAATATTATAAATCCTGCGTATGTAATTCATGAAGAAGGAATTATTAGAGTAGGAGCGTATTATAAAAATCAACGAGTTTCTGAGCTTGGAACTGTGCATACAGCAAATATTTATGGAAATATTCCAATAACGAAGAATTTTGAAGGAAGTTTTAATTATACTCGCGATGATTTTAGTGGCTTTTTTCATGAAAATGCTTTTGATGTTAATTTCTCATACATTTTTAAAGTTTCTGAATGGTGGAATTTATCATTAGGAATGAAAGTTCGAATTGATGAATATGATATCAATTTTGAAGATACAGGTTTTGCACATGATTTTGCTTTAGCAAATGAAAATAATGCTTTGTTCAATTTTGGAGCTGGAGCTTATTTTTTCTCAGATCGTGCTTATGTTGGAATTTCTGTTCCGAGTTTTAGTCAAGATACTAATGAGAATAGAAATATTGAAAAAGAATTTAAAATTTACGCGATTGGTGGATATGTTTTTGAATATGATGATTTTAAATTGAAACCTTCTTTTTTAGTAAAACAGCCAGAAAAAGGAGATTTTTCATTTGATATTTCAGGAAGTGTTTTATATCAAAATATTATTGAGGGTGGAATTTCATATCGTTATGATCGAGGAATTGTTATGAATGTAGGGTTCTATGTTTTAAATGGATTTTATCTAAATTATGCACATCGATTTGATGATACTAAATCTTTAATTGATTATGAAAGTAATCAGTTTTTATTACAATATAAAATCGATTTAATTGGATTAGATAAGAAATTTAGAGAACCACGCTTTTTTTAAAGAAAAAAAGTAAATTTAACGCTTATGTGTATTGTGTAAAAATTTAATAATATAATTGTTGATTTATTAAAGAATTTCTATTTTAGTTAGAAACTTATAATAAAAATAACATAATATGATTAAAAAAATTACTTTTTTATTTGCTATTGCATCTGCTTTAGCTAACGTTAGTAACGCCCAAACAATACACTACACGGAGGATTTTGAAGGAGAAAATATTGACAGCTGGACACAGCATAATATAGATGCAGATCCTTATGAATGGACACATCATGATTGGGGACAAGAAAATGGAATTTTAGGAAACAAAACTATTTATTCTTTATCTGGAGGTTATACACAAGATGGAACTTATGTAGAATTGGATCCAGATAACATGATTACTTCACCACTTTTTTCGCTTCCATCTGAAAATCCTGATCAATTAGTTTTACGTTTTAATTATTTTACAGCAACAGCAAATCCTGATATTCAATCAGAGAAATTTTCAGTGTATGTTTCTACAGAAAATGATTCTGATGCGATTGTTGCAACAACTCCTTTATACACAACAATCATTGAAGATAGTTCTATCAATGTTGCTTATGTTGATTTATCAGCGTATGCAGGACAAGATGTATATGTTTCTTTTAGACATTATGAATGTGCAGGGAATTATACTTTAATGATTGACAATGTAACAATTCAAACACAAGAACAATTCGATTTAGCTGTTGCAGGTTTAGGATTGGTAAAATATAGTGAGCAAAATGTGGATAATGATCTTGCTTTTGCTGTAACAAATAACGGTTCTGAAGCAATTACTTCTTATACATTAAAATGGTCTGATGGAGAAGGAGTAGAATACACAGAAACATTTACTCCAGAAACGGCAATTGCTTTAGGAGAAACTACAAGTACAACAGAGCCTGAAGTATTTGCAGATAAAGTAAATTTCAGTTCTTTAGTTAATAAAAGTATCACAGTTTCAGTAATTAGTGTAAATGACGGAGAAACGGATGCAAATGCAGATAATGATGAAGCATCTACAAAATTTATTACAGTAAGTGAAAAGCCTTCAAAAAATGTTTTATTTGAAACGATGAATGGAGTTTGGATGGAAGAAGCAGATTCTCCATCTTCAGCTTTGGATTATATGCAAGATAACCATGAAACGTTTATTGGTGTTGCAGTGCATCAAGCAAAAGACGAAGCAATTACGGATCCTTTTGAAGTGGAAGCTTATACAGAAGGTTCAGGTTTACTAGAGACAGGAATGCATATTGACAGAATTAATAGAAATATTCTTTCTTCTCAAGAAAATATGGTAGAAAGACATGATGTTTTGTCTGATGAAACAGTTCCTGCTTCACTTTCTGTTGAGACAGATGGGACAGCAGACAATTTAGCAATTGAAATTACAGCAGATTTTAAAGCAACGATTAATGATGGTGATTTTAGATTAGGAGTAATTATTACAGAAGATGAGGTTGATCATGATGGAAATTCATACAATCATGTTGCTAGAGCAATTTTAGGAACTTATGATGGTATGGAAAATTCTATTGCTGCTGAAGATATTGTAGATAATCAATCAGCTTCTTATACTTTTAATTATTCTGTTCCAAATGGATCAGATTTTACAAAAATGAATGCTGTTGCAGTTTTAATTGACTCAGAAGATGGGACAATTTTAAATTCAAAAAAGATTGCTTTAGAACCTGTTTTAAATGTTGGAGAAAATGAATTAGCAGATATTAATTTGAAAATGTATCCAAATCCAGTTTCTGATGAATTAAATATTTCTTTTTCAGCAGAAGGAAATTATACAGTTCTATTAACAGATATGTTAGGAAAGGTAATTTATAAAAAGGAAATTAAGAATGCTTTTGGAGCTTACAATCATACAATTCCAGTTTCAGAATATGAGCAAGGAAATTATATTTTAAGTGTTTCAAATTCGAAAATTTCATTTAATAGAAATATAGCAATTCAATAGAAAAATAAAACACAAAGGCTAATTTTTAATTTTAAAAAAGCCTTTGTGTTTTTTATTTTTAGTCATTAAAAAGCAAAGTAGGTTCGTCTTTTGTTATATGAATTATATTTTTGTTTATATCATATTGTCCATAAAGTTTTATATTTTTTCTTTCATTTGCTTCATTTTTTAGAACAATTTTATACTCGATTAAATAACCAGTATTTTCATTTTTTTCTTTTTTTTGTAAATCGCTAATCAAAGTTTTTATACTATCCGCATATTCCTTAAATTGATCATTTTCTCCAGACATTAAATATAAATTAGTAAGCTGAAGTATATTTCTTTCATGATTAATTCTTCTATAAGCAGGAATTTCATAAGCCTCTTTAATAATTGTTGAATCTATTTTCACGCCTTCATTTAATGAAGTACTAAACAAATTATTAAATTGTTCTTTTACTTTTGCATTTTCATCAGTACATGCGAAAAAAAATAAACAGATTGGAATAGAGAATAATAGTTTTTTCATTTTTTCATGGTTAATTAAGCCCGAAAATAAGAAATCAAATGAAATAAAAAAAGAGCAAAGACTTTTAATCAATGCTCTTTCTATTATTTTGATAAAATAGATTAGTTTTTCACTATTTTTTCAGTACGAACTCCTTTATCTGAATTAATTCTAACAAAATAAATTCCATTAGTATAATTTGATAAATCAATTTCTAAAGCTTGATTAATTGGAGTGTCTTTGATGTATTTAATAATTCTTCCTTGTTGATCAAATAAACGTATTGAAACATTAGAATTTTCGTTCCATTGAATGTTTATCTTATCTTTTGCTGGATTTGGATAGATTTTAATATCTTCTAAAAATTTATGATTTTCAATTCCGATATTTGGACTATATAAAGCTGATCTCCAAACTCCTCTTCCATAAGTAGAAACATAAATATTTTGATTTACATAATTGATTTCCAATTCTGTAATTCTAACATTTGGAAGATTATTATTAAAAGGAACCCATTCTTCAAGGTTATCATTAATCATATAGATTCCATAATTCATTCCTACATATAATGTATTTAATTCATCATCTTGCCAAACGATTGAAGTTTTGCTAAAGTTAGGTAAGTTTTTATCAAATTGTTCCCAAGAATCTCCACCGTCATTAGAAATGTAAACTTGATTTGAACTATTGATACAAACTGCTATTTTATCTGGATTCGTCGGATGAATTGCAATATCACGAACTCTTCCGAATAGTCCAGAAACTGTTTCCCATGAATCACCACCATTATTTGTTTTATACAATCTATCAGCAGCTCCAAAATAAATTACTTGATTGTTTGTTGGTGCAATTTCAATATCTGAAATATAATCACCAAAACTCTGTGAAATGCTTGTCCAACTTAATCCTCCATTTGTAGTTTTATTTAAGCTAGCTCCACCTCCATAAAAAGTATTTGAATTATTTGGATCTGGTTCAAAAGGTGTTACCCAATCACCATAAAATCCTTGAGGTAATTGTGAAGAATTAAATCCACCATTCACTGTTTTATATAATGTTCCATTATAAATAGTTCCATAAACAATATTTGGATTATTTATATCAAAGAAAGTTTCCATTCCGTCTGCACCAAGCCAATCAATCCATTGATTTGTTTCTTCATCATAAATAGAAGAACCATTATCTTGAGAACCACCTGAAATTTTTGTTTTTTCTGTTTGTGTAATACCAAATTTATAAAACTGACGAATTCCTAAACCATCAGTTAAATCTGTATAATAATTTTGACTGATATTATCTGGATTTTCAGCAGTAAATAAACCTCCGTCACTTCCTACAAATAATTCACCATCCGTAAATTCTAAAATATCGACATCTGCGTGACAATAACCTACATTTGCAGCAGCAGCACTTCCAGGAACCCAATCTGATGTATTTTGGAATGTAACACCACCATTTGTAGATCTCCATGTTAAGATTCCGGCAATATGAACCTCATTTTCATCTGTAGGAGAAACAGCAATATCCATATCTCTTGGAGCTTGACCATTTGCGTCTGCTGCAGAAGTACTATAACCAAAATAATTATTAGTTCCATGGTCTAATTCGTTAAAATTATTACCTCCATCTACAGAAACATACAATGCATTAAAAATTCCTTCTCCTTCTTCAATTACATAAATTTTATCTGGATTTGCAGCTGTTACACCGATCATTTTAATTCCTGAAGAGAAACTGTGTGTAATAGATTCTGAATTATCAATTGTTGTTTTATAGAAATTACTTCCACTTAAATAAACAATATTTGGATCTTCTTTATTAAACTCTACATCATAACCTCTATTGTCACTAACTACTTGATGCCAATTTTCACCGCCATCGAGAGTTCTATAGAATCCTCCATAACTCATTGCAGCATATATAATGTTAGAATCTGTTGGGTGAACAGCAATTTTAGTAACAGAATATCCAGATAAATTTGCGAATATACTCCAAGTAATTCCTTCATCTTCGGATTTATAAATTCTTCCGTTTGAAGAACCCCAATAAACAGTACTTAAATCAGAAGGATCAATCGCAAGCGATTGTACAACTAGATTTGTAAATTCATCTGTTAAAGGTGTCCAATTTGTACCTTTATCTTTCGTTGACCAAACTCCACCAGTTGGACTTCCAATATAAATATTACTTGAATTTGTAGGGTTAATTGCTAAAGCTGTAATTCTTCCAACTCCAGGATTCCATCCAGAAGTTTGATTATAATATGTTGGTCCTAATTCTTCCCAATTATCATTTGTTTCAAATTCTTCAGTTCTTCTGTTTTGATATTGGTTTACTCTTTTTAATTCTTCAAAATAGAATTCATTTGGTTTTAAATAACCGTTCTCATCCATATCTTGAAGCGCAGTAAATTCCCAACGTTTGAACTGTTTATATCCAGTTCCTTTTCCTTTTCCAGTTTTTTGAAAATAATTATCAGCTGATTCTTGAATTTCTTGAACTCTAAAATTCCCTTCTCGAATCATTTCTTTATATTCTTGTGCATACAAACTTGTTGTACCAATTAGAATCAAAGATGCAATTGAACGTAATTTTTGCTTCATAGATTAAAATATTTTGGAGTTAATTTTCATCAAAAGTATTACATTTTAGATATAAACAAAATAAAATACATAAAAAACAATAAATAATTTATTTTCTGTTATTAATCATAAAAAAATACGACATATATAATATTTATATTAAAAAAATGATTTATTAAATTTTAAAAATTAAATTTAGGATAAATTTATTAATGAAGAGAAGGAGGGAAGAAATTTGCTAATATTCTGAAAATAAGTTTATTTAATTTAATTTTAAATAAGAATCAAAAAAAAATATAACCTTACATTTTCGTCTTTTTTGATTTTAAAATAGAATAGTAAATCAAATAAAAAAGAGCAAAGAATTGAATCCTTGCTCTTTAAAAAGTTTTTATTTAAAAAAGACTACTTCTTGATAATTTTCTCAGAAAATATTCCTTTTTCAGTATTAATTTTAATAAAGTAAATGCCAGGATTTAAATTATCAATGTCTATGATATTGTTTTTATTAAGCGTAAAATCTTTTAAATATTTTACAACTCTTCCACTTTGATCATAAATACTAATCGAAGTTTTGAATGAATCTTCAAGGTTTTTGATATTGATTTTATCTTTAGCTGGATTTGGAGAAATAGAAATATTTTGTTCTAATACTTCTTGGTTTTCTAAACTTTCACGAGAATTGTAAAGATTTGTCTTCCAAATTCCTCTTCCATAAGTCGAAGTATATAAAGTATTATTTGTATGATTAATTTCTAATTCTGTAATCATAACATTTGGTAAATTGTTATTGAAAGCAACCCAGTTAGTTAAATCATCATTGATCATATAAACTCCATAATCCATTCCTACATATAATGTATTATTTGAATCACCTTGCCAAACAATTGCTGTTTTACTAAAATTAGGAAGGTTTTTGTCATATTGTGTCCAAGTACTTCCACCATTATTAGAAACATAAACTTGGTTACTACTATTAACACATACAGCTACTTTATTAGAATTTGTTGGATGAATTGCAATATCTCTAACTTGTCCATAAATTCCACTTACTGTTTGCCAAGTTTGTCCTCCATTAGTTGTTTTATAAAGTCTTGACCCTTGACCATAATAAATAATTTGATTATTTGTTTGTGAGATTTCAATATCATTTATATACCCAGATCTAACACTAGAAATACTTGACCAAGTTTGTCCTCCATTAGTTGTTTTATAAAGACTTGAACCTCCACCATAGAAAGTGTTAGAATAATTTGGGTCTGGTTCATAAGGTGTTACCCAAGCTCCATTAAATACTTTTGGAAGAGAAGTATAACTATTTCCTCCATTATAACTTTTGTAAAGTTGTCCATTGTAAATTGTTCCATAAACAATGTTTGAGTTATTGATATCGAAGAAAGTTTCCATTCCATCAGCTCCAAGCCAATCTTTCCATTGGTTTGTTTGCTCTGAATAAATTGAAGTACCATTATCTTGAGATCCTCCAGAAATTTTAGTACTTGATGTTTGTGAAATTCCCATTTTGTAAAACTCACGAATTCCTAAACCATCAGTTAAATCTTCATAATAATTACTATTTATATTACTTGTGTTTTCAGCAACAAATAACCCACCGTCACTTCCTACAAATAATTCACCATCAATGAATTCTAAAATATCTACATCTGCATGACAATATCCAATATTTCTAGATGCAGCATTTGCTGGAACCCAGTCAGATGTAATTTTGAAAGATGTTCCTCCATTTGTTGATCTCCATGTTAAGATACCTGCAATATGTACTTCATTTGCATTCGTATTTGAAACTGCAATATCCATATCTCTTGGAGCTTGTCCTCTATCATCAGAAGCGTAAACACTATATCCAAAATAGTTTTTGCTTCCATGATTTAATGTTGTAAAAGTTGTTCCTCCATTGTTTGAAACATATAAAGCACCAAATTTTCCACCACTTTCTTCTAAAACATAAATTTTATTAGAATTTGCAGCAGTAACACCAATCATTTTAACTCCTGAGCTAAAATTATGTGTTTTTATAGGACTAGAATTGTCGATTGTTGTTTTATGGAAATTTGTTCCACTTAAATAAACAATATTTGGATTACTTTTATTAAACTCTATATCATAACCTCTATAGTCTGATGTAATTTTAGTCCAAGATGCTCCTCCATTTAAAGTTCTATAAAATCCACCATAATTCATTGCAACATAAACAATGTTTGAATTTGTTGGGTGAACTGCAATTTTGTAAACTGAAGATCCTGATAAATCTGCAAAAGTTTGCCAAGTTGATCCTTGGTTTGTAGATTTATAAATAACTCCACTATTAGATCCCCAATAAACAGTATTTGAATTAGAAGGATCCATCGCTAAAGACCAAACCTTTAAATTAGAGAAATGATCTGTAAGTGATGTCCAAGTTGTTCCTTTATTTGTAGTTCTCCAGATTCCTGCGTTAGGAGTTCCAATTACAATATTATTAGAATTAGAAGGATTAATTGCTATAGATGTAATTCTTCCAACTCCTGGATTCCATCCTGAAGTTTGATTCCAATAAGTAGGTCCAAGTTCAATCCAATTATCATTTGTTAATGCCTGATTAACTTTTTGATTTTCGTACTTGTTAACTCTTTTTAATTCTTCGAAGTAAAAATGATCTGGTTTTAAATAACCATCTGGTCCCATTTTTTTAAGGGCAATAAATTCCCATCTCTTAAATTGCTTATAACCTGAACCTTTTCCTGTTCCTTTTTTTTCAAAATACCTTTCTGCTGAATCTTGAATTTCTTGTACAGTAAAAGTTCCTTTTCTGATCATGTCTTTATATTCCTGAGAATATAAACTAGTAACGCAAATTAAAATAAGAGACGTTAATAAATGTAGTTTTTTCATTTGTTAATAAATTTGGAGTAAAAACCTGTCGATAGGTTTTTATTGAGTAATTGTTTTAAATTGTTTTTTATTAATTTTACATAAAATTAGTTAAAAAAAAAGAATAAGAGACTTTTTTATCATAAATTTTAATTATAGTGATAAAAATGAAAGTGGAAGTGATGAAAATGCTAATATTTAGAAAATAACTAATTTTAATATAGTTTTAAAAAAGAAGTGAAATATTTTTAAAACCTTTCATTTTTATTCTCTAACATTATACTAAATTTACAGCAAAATTTAAGAATGAGCACAAGTATAGATAATTTAAATCCGAAAGAATTTATTTTAATTAAAGGAGCAAAACTCCATAACTTAAAAAATATTGATGTTGCAATTCCTAGAAACAAGCTAGTTGTAATAACTGGTTTGTCAGGTTCTGGTAAGTCAAGTTTAGCATTTGATACTCTTTATGCGGAAGGTCAAAGACGTTATGTGGAAAGTTTGTCTTCTTATGCTCGTCAGTTTTTAGGGAGATTGAATAAACCTCAAGTTGATTATATCAAAGGAATTTCTCCTGCAATTGCAATCGAACAAAAAGTAAATACGACAAATTCTCGTTCGACTGTCGGAACTTCTACAGAAATTTATGATTATTTAAAACTTCTTTTTGCAAGAATTGGAAGAACATTTTCACCAATTTCAAATAAAGAAGTAAAGAAACATACTGTGAAAGATGTTTTAGATTTAATTAAATCTTTTGAAGAAAAAACAAAATTATTGTTGCTTGCTCCGATGGATTTAAACAATGGAAGAAAACTTCCAGATATTCTTAAAATTCTTGGTCAACAAGGATATTCTCGTGTGAAGATTGATGGAAAAGTAGAACGAATTGAAAGTGTTTCTGTTGCAAAAGCAAAATCGCTATTTCTTGTTGTCGATCGTATTGTTCTTTCTCATGATGAAGATTTTTACAATAGATTGGCGGATTCTATTCAAACTGCTTTTTTTGAAGGAAAAGGAACTTTGATAATTGAAAATATTGCTACAGGTGAAAATGTAGAATTTAGCAATAAATTCGAATTGGACGGAATGCAATTTTTAGAACCAAATACACATTTATTTAGTTTTAATAATCCTTATGGTGCTTGTCCAACTTGCGAAGGTTATGGTGATATTGTTGGAGTTGATAGGGATTTAGTAATTCCAAATACAGGGCTTTCTATCTTTGAAGATGCAGTTTTACCTTGGCGTTCAGATTCTTTTAAAAAATATAAAGATGCATTTATAAAAAATGCTTATAAATATGATTTTCCAATTCATAAACCTTGGTTCGAGTTGACAAATGAACAGCAAGAATTGGTTTGGAAAGGAAATAAAGATTTGCCTGGAATTAATGACTTTTTTAAATTTTTAGAAGAAAAAAGTTATAAAATCCAATATCGTGTGATGCTTTCTCGCTATAGAGGAAAAACAATTTGTACTACTTGTCATGGAAAACGCCTTCGTGAAGAAGCTTCTTATGTAAAAGTTGGTGGAAAAAATATTACAGAATTAGTAGATATTTCTATTGATAAGTTAGCTGATTTCTTTAAAGATTTAAAACTAACAAAACATGAAAATGAAGTTGCAAAACGTTTGTTGATTGAAATAAATAATCGTTTGGAATTTTTACAAAATGTTGGTTTAAATTATTTGACATTAAATCGTGCATCCAATACACTTTCTGGTGGAGAAAGTCAGCGAATTAATTTAGCAACTTCTTTAGGAAGTAGTTTGGTTGGTTCGATGTATATTTTAGATGAACCAAGTATTGGTTTACATCCTAGAGATACCGAAAAATTAATAAGCGTACTGAAGAATCTACGTGATTTAGGAAATACAGTAATTGTTGTCGAACACGATGAAGACATTATGAAAGCAGCAGATTATATTATTGATATTGGTCCAGAAGCTGGTTTTCATGGTGGAGAAGTTTGTGCTGTTGGAACTTTTGATAAAATAATTAAAACGAAAACACTTACAGCTTCTTATTTAAATGAAACCAAAGAAATTCCAGTTCCAACACAAAGAAGAAAATCGAATAACTTTGTTGAAGTTGTTGGTGCAAGAGAAAATAATTTAAAAAATATTGATGTGAAATTTCCTTTAAATGGAATGACTGTGATTACAGGAATTTCTGGAAGTGGAAAAAGTACATTAGTAAAGAAAATTTTATATCCAGCACTTCATAAAAAAATAAATCAAGCAGGAGGAAAAGTTGGTCAGTTTTCAGAGTTAAAAGGTTCTTATGAACAGTTACAAAATGTAGAATTTATTGACCAAAACCCAATTGGACGTTCTAGTCGTTCAAACCCTGTGACTTATATTAAAGCGTATGATGATATTCGTAATTTATTCGCTTCTACAAAATTGGCGAAACTTCGAAATTATAAACCAAAACATTTTTCTTTTAATGTAGAAGGAGGAAGATGTGAAGTTTGTAAAGGAGAAGGGGAAGTTACGATTGAAATGCAGTTTATGGCAGACGTTCATTTAGAATGTGAAGCTTGTAAAGGAAAACGTTTTAAGAAAGAAATTTTAGAAATTACTTATGAAGAAAAAACAATTCATGATATTCTTACAATGACAATTGAAGAAGGAATTGCGTTTTTCGAAAAACATAAAGTAACAAAAATTGCAAAAAAATTAAAACCATTGTATGATGTAGGTTTAGGCTACGTCCAATTAGGGCAATCTTCTTCAACTTTATCAGGTGGAGAGGCACAGAGAATTAAATTAGCTTCCTTTTTAGTTAAAGGAACTAGACAAGCCAAATCGTTATTTATATTCGATGAGCCTACAACTGGTTTGCATTTTCATGATATTAATAAATTATTAGATTCTTTTAATGCATTGATTGCTAATGGACATTCTTTAATTGTAATTGAACATAATATTGATTTAATCAAATGTGCAGATACAATTATAGATTTAGGAAAAGAGGGAGGAGAAAATGGAGGATCTTTAATTTTTACAGGAACACCAGAAGAACTTGTAAAATGTAAAGATTCTTACACCGCAGAATTCTTGAAGGAAAAATTAAATCAAATCTAAAATAATAACAGAAAAATGAAATTAATCGTAAAATCCCTAGCTGTTTGCGCATTACTTTTAGTATCTTGTAATGAAGGAAAAAAACAAGAAGTTGAAACAACAACGAAACCAGTAAAAGAAATGGCAAAACAAACAAATGATGCAACTCAAAACACTTCAATTTATCAGTTTAAAGTAAATGATATCGAAGGAAATTCTTTTGATTTTAATTCTTTAAAAGGAAAAAAAGTAATGATTGTAAATACAGCTTCAGAATGTGGATTAACTCCGCAATATGAGTTGTTAGAAAAATTATACAAAGATTATAAAGATCAAAATTTCGTAATTGTTGGTTTTCCAGCAAATAACTTTGGAGCTCAAGAGCCAGGAACAAATGTTCAAATTGCTGCTTTTTGTCAGAAAAATTATGGAGTAACTTTTCCAATGATGAGTAAAATTTCTGTAAAAGGAGATGATATTGCACCAGTTTATAGTTTTTTAACAGAGAAATCTAAAAATGGTGTGGAAGATTCTGAAGTGAAATGGAATTTCCAAAAATATTTAATTGGAACTGATGGAAAAGTAGAAAAAGTTATTGCACCAACAACATTACCAAATGATGAAGAAATAATTACATGGATTAAAGCTTAAAAACTTTATTTAAAATATTACTAAAAAGCACATTAAGTTTTAGGATTTAATGTGCTTCTCTATTTTAAGGACATGGTCCATTTTCACAACAAGGTCCAAATCCACATTCATTAAAAGCTGCAATGACATTAATAATTATAATGATTAATGACAAATAAAGAGCAACTTTTTCAAATTTATAAATCTTTCGTTTTCTTTTTGTTTCTTTTTTTACAGACATTATAAAAATTGTAGAAGCAATAATTCCACAAAGATAAACGATTAATGCCCAAGTATAGAGATGTAGTCCAAAAACTGGACTTCCATAACCAGACGTTCCAGAAGTTGGACAAATATGTAATAAAATTTGTCGAATAGAAAAACTACTTCCAAGCAATGCAAAAAGAATTACAAAAGCAAAATTTCTATATTTAAATCCGTTGACTACATTTAAGGATAAACCAAAAATCATCAACATCATTCCCATTCTTTGTAATAAACACAAAGGACATGGTTCGTCACCAATGATAAATTGAACTCCTAATGCACTTAAAAGCACAAAATTGAGAACATATATAAAAAGCGCATTGATGAAATAGCTTAATTTACTATTATTCATAATCAGAAATTTAAATCTAACGTTGAGGTTGCATGATGGAAAAACATTCCAATCGTAACAATGATTGCAATGACAATAAGTGGATAGTAGATTTTAGGTTTTTTCTTGATAATCATCCACATTATGATAGCGTAAAGCAAGAATATTAATGACATAATTTTCCATTTTAAAGATTAAAATCATTATTCTTGTTTGGTAGTTTTTTGGTTGAAAATAAGTTTGTTAATGTGAATTTTTGGCGACTTAGATTATCAATA
This sequence comes from Aureivirga marina, assembly GCF_015767265.1. Classification (GTDB taxonomy): domain Bacteria; phylum Bacteroidota; class Bacteroidia; order Flavobacteriales; family Flavobacteriaceae; genus Aureivirga; species Aureivirga marina. The sequence goes on along the minus strand of NZ_JADPIB010000003.1, from coordinate 468,447 downwards.
ATTATACCATAGTTGTTACTTTTTTCTTTAATAAAACTATTTAACTATTTTGTTTTCAAAAGTTTATTTTCCGAAATTTATAAGTAGTAGGATTCTAAATTTGAAAAAAAATGACAGCGCAAGAAGCTTTTGATTTTGTGGATGCAAAAAAATGGAAAGAAACAACAATTTATGAAAGATTGTATTTGCTTGAAGAAATAAGAGAAAATTTAAAAGAATATGCAGAAGAATTAGGAAAGTCAGAAGCGAAAATGAAAAATAAACTTGCGGAAGAAGAAATTTACCGAATTCCTGAATGTATGGTCGGAATTGTCTATCCAATTGCAACAATTATTAATGCATGTATTCATTTATACGAATCTATCAGTAGAGGAAAAATGCCAGAAGCTGAAAAAATTTCTCAAATTTCAGATTCTATTTATGATATAGAACTTCATCCTCTAGATGCAAAAGAAAAAGTATTTTCTAATTCACAGACATTTCATTTACGAGTTGAAGGAAAGCCAAAACAAAAAAATCCTTTAGAAAAAAAAGGAGGAATAATTGCCGTTTTGGGAGCAGGAAATTATAGTTCTACTTTGGAAATCATCAAAGCTTTATTTCTTGAAAATTGTGCTGTAATTTTTAAATCGCATGAATTAAATCAAGAAACAGATCAAATTTGGAAGAAAGTTTTTAAACCTTTGATTGACAAAAAAGCAGTTGCATTTTGTGATTTCGGTCAAGGAAGAAATATGACGAAATTAAAAGGGCTTTCAAAAATATATTTTACAGGAGGAAACACAACTGCAAAAGCAATAATGAATTCTACAAATACACTTTTGATTTCAGAATGTGGAGGAAATAATCCTTTAATTATCGTTCCTGGAATTCGAAAATGGACAAAAAAAGAAATGGAACATCAAGCGAATCATATTGCAACTGCTGCAAAACTAAATGGCGGAGCTTTATGTGGAAGACCGCAAACTATTATAACTTCTAAAAATTGGGAACAGAGAGAAGCGTTTTTAGAGATTTTAAAAAAAGCAATTCAAAATAATACGCCAGCTTCTGGAACTTATTATCCAAATTCAAATAAAGTCAAACAAAAATTTTTAGAAGAACATCCAGAATCGGAAATTTTAGAAACTGAATTTGGGAAATATGAAAATTCTGAATTTGTTTTTATTGAAGATGTTTCTAAAGAAAGTTATGCTGTGAAAACAGAAGCTTTTTGTCAAATTATGAATGAAATTTGTATTGAAAATGCGAATGATATTCCAACATTTTTGAATCAAGTTTTTGATTTTTGTAATACAAAATTACATGGAACATTAAGTTGTATGATTGTAATTGATGATGAAACGAAAAGAGAATATAAATCGGATTTTGAAAATTTATTGACAAATTTACAGTATGGAAGTATTGCTGTAAATGCGAATCCTGTATTGATTTTTTTAACACCTTTTTTGACTTGGGGCGGAAATGAAGAAGGAAAAGAATTAGTTTCTGGAAGAGGAAATTTTGGAAATGTTTATTGTTTTGAAAATGTGAAAAAATCTATTTTAATTGATCATTTTATGTCTTTAGGTCATATTTTAAGAACAAATCAAAAAGCTTATAATCATCTTACAAAACATATGACAAAATATGCTTTACAGCCGAATTGGGTAAATTTGACTAGGCTTTTAGGAGGTGTTTTAATTGATAGTTTTAGAGGAAAAGATTTTTAATAAAATTTTGCTTATAATTCAAAAGTGAAAATATCGAAATAGAATTGAAATATAAAGTAAAAAATTAAATTTAATTGCAAAAATATTACATTTATGATTTTTAGAAATAATAAAATTAGGCTTTACGTGTTAGAAATAGAAAACTAATTTATATTTGTACAAATCAATCTATACATGAAACAATTATTTTTCTTCATTCTTTGCTTGAGTTTTATTTCTTGTAATAAAAGAGGAATTGAAAATTATTGTGATTCTTCAAGTTATTCGGAATTGATTGAAGCAATCGAAAATGAAAAACCTTCCTCAAATATTCATAGTCAATATTTTACATTAATTGAAAGGGAAATTGTCGCTAATTTTCATGAAGAAATCATTTATTATGCAAGGTTTATGAATGATCCATATGCGACTTTAGATGCGACTAATTTTGATTATAAAATTCATTTAATTAAAAAAAATAATCAAATTGCTTATATACAGCTTTTTAAAAGTATTCCTGTTGAGGAAAATAATGTTTGGACTCGAAAGTTAGAATTAGTATATGATAATAAAAATACATCTTTATTTAATGAAATGATTTATAATTATAATCATATGTTTGATTATGATTTAAATGTTCAAGAATTGTTTCAAACAGATGTTAAATATGGAAAAGGTTGTGGATTTGCAGTTACACTTCCACAAAAAAGAAAGCAAATGAATGCTTTGGTTGCTTTAAATAAAAAAGAAGAATTGATCAATTGGCTTGTTTTTCCAAATGTTGAAACACAAATTTATGGTTTAGAAGGATTAAAGGTTTTGCAAAGAAAAAATGTAAAAATCAGTGAGAAAATTCAAAAAATAATGGATTATGTAGAAGGTAAAAAAGGAAAAGTTTTTACTTGTTCTGTTTTTGAAAAATCTATGAAAAAAATTTCTGAAATTGATTTCGATAGCAATGCAAAATGGACTTTTGATAAAAAATATTTGGAAGATGTAATTGATAGATAAATTGATTTTTTGCATATTTGTTTAAAACAATCGTTTATCTAAACATGAAAAATATTCAAAAACAGAAAGTTGAAGGTTTTAATTCAAGTAAAATTATCATTTCTGATTTTCAAAGTTATTCGAATACTATTAAAAATTCTCCGCTTTCTATTAAAATGGTTTTTAGTGGAAAAGAGAAATATTTTTTAGAAAATAAACCTTTTTATGTGACGGATAACAGATATTTGATTGTTAATGAAACACAAGATTTTGACCTTTCTATCGATGAAAAAAACACCAGAACAAAAGGAGTTTGTATTTATCCACCTGCTGATTTAGTCCAAGAAGTTTATACACATTTTTCAACTTCAACTTGTGATGATTTTCTAGAAAAACCATATGAAAAAAGAAAATCGAATTTTTCTCCTTTGATTTTAAAATCGAAAGAAACTAAAACAGGAAAATTAATTCAAAAAAATTATCATCATTTTATAGAAGAATCAAATGATTTTGACTATTTAGATTTTTATATTGAATTAGCGCAGTGTATGAATTTAGATCAAATGAATTTTGAAAAAGTGATGAAAAAACTTTCAGCAACAAAAAAAGAAACTAAAGAAGAATTATTTCGTCGATTGTTTTTAGTAAGAGATTTTATTCATGATGCTAAAAATGAGAAAATCTGTATTGATGAACTAACAAAAGTTGCTTGTCTTTCCAAATATCATTTAATTAGAAATTTTAAAGAATTATTTCATAAAAGTCCTTATCAATATTTACTTTCTCTAAAATTAGAAAAAGCAAAAGATTTACTACAAAAAGGATATTCTTACCAAGAAATTTCCAATTTAGTTGGGTTTTCTGATGTGAAAAACCTTAGAAAATCGTTGCGAAAAACGATTTAAGAAAATTCGCAATTTTTACCCCATTTTAGAAAAATAACAAATTTAGTTTTGTCGAAATAGATAGAACTAGAATATGAAGAAAGTAATTCTGATATTTATTTTCAGTTGTTTTTGTGTTTCCATTTTATTTTCTCAAGAGAATAAAAACGAGCTACAAGCAATTGAAAATATTACTTATGCAAATTTCAAACATAAAGATTCCGTTTACACAAAACTTAATTTAATCTTACCGAAGAATGTAGAGAATCCACCAATTTTAATTTGGATTGGAGGAGGAGCTTGGGCTTATGTAGATCGACATAAAGAGATGGGTTTATGTAGGAAACTTGCAGAAAAGGGAATTGCTGTAATTTCAGTTGGACATCGTTTGAGTCCAGCACTTTTAGGAAGAAAAGATGATAAAGCAGAAGGAATTCAACATCCGGAACATATAAAGGACATAGTAAAGGCGTTTAAATGGATTATTAACAACGGTGAAAAATATGGGATGGATGTTGAAAATATTTATGTTGGAGGATATTCATCTGGTGCGCATTTAAGTTGTTTATTGGCTGCTGATAAAAAATATGTAGAAAACTTAGGTTTAAAAACAACAAATATTCGTGGAATTATTCCAATTGGTGGAGCTTATGATATTCCTTTTTATAAAGAATTATTGATTTCTGTAGAACCTTCTTATTTGGAAAAACATATTGAACCAGTTTTTGGAAAAACGAATGAGCAGCATAAAGATGCTTCGCCAATTACATTTATTGAAAATTTAAAACTTCCGATTTTTTTGATAGATGAAGGTCAAACATATGTTTATAATCAAGAATTTGAAAAAAAGCTTTTGGAACAAGGAAATTTACAAATACAATCTTTGCATTTATATAATGAAACACATGCGAGTTTGTGGACAAAATTATCTAATGAAAAAGAGTATGTAGTTAGAGAGATGATTGTAGAGTTTATTCAAAAATATAAGAAATAGGAAATGAAAATATTAAATAAATTAGTTTTAGTGCTGACAGTTTTCTTCATGATAAATTGTAGTGCACAAAAAGAAGAAAAAGAGAATTGGAAAACGTTTTCTGCAAATTTTGTAAAAGAATATAAAGCATTTGAATTTCCACAATTGGCGTTAGATTATGTGCAGAATTTTGAAGGAATTAAATCAGAAAAAGAACTTTTAAAACAAGAGAAATTTTTTAAAAGAGTAAAAAAAGAATTAAAAAAGTTTCAACCAGAAAAATTAAATGAATCAGATAAAATAGATTATGAATTAATTTCCTATGAAACGAAATTGAATTTAGAACGAATTTCTTTAGAGAAAAAATGGCGAAAGAAAAATAAAACGTCTATTTCAAAAGATGGACTTTCTACAATTCCTAATGGGAAAAAATGGTATACGTATTTTTTAAAACGTTGGATTGATGCAGAAGTAACTCCAGATGAAATTTACGAATTTGGACTTTCTGAAGCTAAAAGAGTAAAGGCAGAAATGCAGAAAATTCAAGAAAAATCAGGATTAAGTCCTGAAGAATTTAAGAAATTTTTAAATGATTCTTCTTTTTTTTACATAAATCCAGATACTATCCAAAATGCTTTTGAAAGTAAAAGAAGTTTGATTCAAAATAAAATGAAAAACTACTTTCCATATATTGATGAGACACCTGATTTTATGATAAAACCTGGAGATGATAAAGCATTAGCTAAAGTTGGAGGTTATTATAGAAACAACACTTTTTATTATAATTTCTTTGATAAACCTTATAATAAAAGAGAAGTTACATGGTTGTTTTTGCATGAAGCAATTCCAGGACATCATTATCAATTGTCTTATGAAAAACGTGAAAATAGAAGTGAAGTAAATAGACTCTTTTCTTATTCGTGGTTTATTGAAGGTTATGCAGCTTATGTGGAAGATTTAGCTTTAGAAATCGATTTATATAATTCTATATATGAGGTTTACGGGAAATATGAATGGGATATAATTCGCTCTGTTCGTGTTGCTCTTGATGTTGGAATTAATTATTATCATTGGTCAGATGCAGAAGCTTTAGCTTTTTGGCAGCAATATATTTCTGATCAAGATGATATTGCTTTGCGAGAAATTGAACGAATGAAAAACTGGCCTGTACAAGTTATTACCTATAAATTCGGAGCAAATGAAATTTTGAATCAAAAGCAAGAAGCAATGAAAAATAAAGATTTCAATTTAAAAGAGTTTCATAAACAGATTTTAAAAAATGGTTCCTTACCAGTAAGTATTTTACTAAAAAATAAATAGAATTTACCCCGAGAATTTTCACTATAAATAGTTTCAGACCATCCAGAAAAAGATGGTCTGTTTTTTTAGATAAATAATAAAAATAGTTTAAACTAAATTCTAATAATAATGAAAAAAACAATTACTTATCCACTCTTTTTATCCGTTTTAATTTTGTTTTCTTTTCTCTCTTGTGAAGATGATTTAGAGCAAGAAATCATAGAAAATAATGTAGCAAGTAAAACTTCTATTGTGAAAATTGCAAATGGAAATTCTGATTTAAAAAATAAATTAAATGCTGCAACAGCTGGAACGATAATTAAGATAAAAGACATAGGAAAATATACAGGTGATTTTGAAATTTCCAAAAATGGAACAGCTTCTAATCCAATTATTATCGAAGCTGAATCTGGAAGACCTGAATTTAAAGATGCGCTTTTTATTATTTCTGGAAATCATATTATTTTAAAAGGAATGGATTTTAATAATAGTACGGTTGAAATTTTTGGAAATAATAATCGTGTGACTCGAAATGAATGGCGAAATGGAAAAGAAGGAGGAAATGGTTCAAGATTAGACGATGCTTGTCATGTTTCGGGTTCTAAAAATAAAGGTCAAAACAATCGAATTGACCATAATTACCTTCACGATTGGAAAAGAAGAGGTTTTAGAATTATAGATGTGAAAAACAGCGTGAAAAATAATCGAATAGATCATAACTATATTAAAAACTTAGTGAATTCAAGCTATAGTAATTCTGGTGAAGCACTTCAAGCTGGAACAGATGCATCACATGCAAAATATAGTACAAATACTATTTTTGAATATAACCTTATTGAAAATTTTAGTAATGATTCTGAAGTTATTTCTTTAAAATCTTCTGGAAATATTTTTCGATATAATACTGTAAAAAACGCTACTTCAGGAAGTATTAGTTGTAGAGCAGGAAATAATCAAGAAATTAGAGGAAATACATTAAGAAATGTACAATTCATTCGAACTTATGGGGAAGATCATTTGATTATTGCAAATTATTTGGATAATTGTCAGATAAAAATTATGTCTGGACCTATTTATGAAATAGAACATTTTAATAACTCGCAATACAAAGCTTGTCCAGGAGTAAGTAAAAATGTTACGATTGTTAAAAATAAAGCACAACAATCTGGTACAAAAATGAGAATTGGAGCAGATTATATAGTTGGAAATTGTTCATTAAATAATAATATAAAAACAAAAAATATTAAAGTTTATCAAAACACAAATTTTAATATTCAAAAAGAAGCACATGGAGAATCGATTGTTTATTTGAATTCTTATTCTGGAAATATTGGAACACACGTTGAACTTTCTCCTGCGGATGTTGGATTAAATGCTCCTGAAGATTCGGATGAAGATGATAACGATGAAACAGAAAATGAGGATACCAATAATTCAGATTGTACTGGTGAACTTTCTGAATTTCAAATTTGGAAAACGAAATCTTTTAATTCTCAAACAGATAATTTTTCTGCCTCTTGTAATGTTACAATCACAGGGAATTCAGTAAAAGGAGCAATTACTCTTGCTGATGGAAATCCAACTACTTGGTCTGAAAATGCTTGTATTATTAAGTTTACAAATCAAGTAATATCTGTGTATAATGAAACTAGTTACACAGATATTGGAACTTTCGATGATGGAGATTCTTTTGATATTAAATTTGAAGTGAACGTTCCTTCAAAAACATATAATGTTTATATCGATAATGCTTTAAAAGCAAGTAATTTGAAGTTTAGAAATCAAGCTCCAACAGAAACACAAATTAATCATTGGGGATTATTTAATAATATTCAAAATGAAGGACTTTGTATTAAAAATAGATCTATTTCTGGTAATTCTAATGAGAATGATTCCGTTTTTAATGAAGAAAATGGACAAGTAGTTTTTGAAGCAGAAGATTATTTTCAAAAAAATCAAAGAGAAGATGATGTTAATTGGCAAATTAAAAATTCAATTTCAGGAGCAGTAGGAGAATATGTAGAAACAACAAATAATGCTTCATTAAACAATAGCTCTTGGGAAAATGCTTGTGAATTAACTTATAAAATAAATTTCTCGACAACTGGTAATTATAAAATCTGGTTTAGAGGTTATAGTATAAACGGTGGAAGTAATTCTGCTTATGGAAAAATTGACGGAACAAGTGAAAAAACAATCGGAACTTCTACAAATAATTCTTGGCAATGGAAAGCTGCAAGTGGTACAATAAATGTAAACAGTTCAGGTGTAAAAACATTTAGAATTCGAAGGAGAGAAGCAGGTTTTAAAATTGATAGAATTGTTATTACTAAAAATGGAAATAATCCGAATTCTTTAAATAATTAAAAAGAATCCAATAGAAAATTAAATCATTCAAATAGGTTTTAAATAAAATTAATTTTTAAAATGCTTTACAATAACGTAAAGCATTTTTTTATTTCTTTTTTATATAAAATCATTTTGAAATAATTCTAAGTAAAATGTATAAAACATCCGATGAAATATATACTTTTTTGAAGTTACTTCAAGCTAATTTTGTTTTATTAAAATGAAGATAATGAAACAAGTAGTAATTATAACAGGAGCCTCTTCTGGAATTGGTAAGGCAACTGCATTAAAATTAATTCAAAATGGATTTCAAGTTTATGGTCTAGCAAGAAGAAAGCAGAATATGAAAGAAATTGAAAAGGCTGGAGGAAAAGTTTTCGCTTTAGATATCACAAATTTTTCGGAAGTGAAATTGATAATTGAAAAAATTTTTGAACAAGAAAAACGAATTGATATTCTTATAAATAATGCAGGTTTTGCGATTTATGGCGCTGTAGAAGAAACAAGTTTTGAAGCGGCAAAAAAACAGTTTGATGTAAATCTTTTTGGTTTAGCAGAAATTACAAAAGCAGTTTTACCAATAATGCGTAAACAAGAAAAAGGAAAAATAATCAATTTATCCTCGATTGGAGGAAAAATACACAGTCCATTAGGAGCATGGTATCATGCATCGAAACACGCTGTTGAAGGTTGGAGTGATTGTTTGCGAGTAGAAGTGAAGCAGTTTGGAATTGATGTTGTGATTATTGAGCCAGGAACGATTAAAACAGAATTTGGAAAAATTCGAAATCAACATTTTATGCAAAAGAAAGATAGTCCTTATCAAAATACAATTGATTCGATGAGAGAAATAATAGGAAATGTCTATAAAGAAGGTAATTATTCTTCTCCAGAAATTGTAGCGGAAATTATTTTAAAAAGTATAAAAGCTAAAAATCCTAAAACAAGATATTTAGTTGGAAAAAAAGCAAAACAAACTTTATTTTTTAGAAAAATTTTAAGTGATAAAACTTTAGATAAAGCTATCTTTCGAATGTTAGAAAAAAATAAAAGTAATCGGAAATAATTTAAAGCAATTTAAAATGAATTCAGGATCTATTTTAGAAATAAACTCTATCACACAATTACATCAAATTCTGGGATTAAAACCTCCAAAACATCCTTTGATTTCTGTGATTTATTACAAAGATATTAAGGATATTGATTTTGATGGAATGCGAGCTATTTTGAATTTATACATGATTTCTTTAAAAGAAAATCATTCTGGCTCTTTTGGTTATGGTCGAATTTCCTATGATTTTACAGAAGGAGTAATGGTTTTTACAAAACCTAATCAGATTTTAGAAGGAAAAGGAAAACGTGTAAAGCAAGAATCTAAAAGTTGGATGCTAGTTTTTCATCCAAATTTGATAAGTCGTTCTCATTTAGCAAAAACGATTGATTCTTATTCGTATTTTTCTTATGATGTTCATGAAGCTTTGCATTTATCCGATGATGAAAAACAAACATTGAATGATTTGGTTTCAAAAATTCAGAAAGAATATAGTATGAATTTGGATAAACACAGTCAAAAATTGATTATTTCTACAATTGAATTACTTTTAGATTATTGTAATCGTTTTTATGATCGTCAGTTTTTTATTCGCACCAATCATCATCAAGAATTGGCGAGTAAATTTGAGAACATTTTAAAAGCTTATTATAACTCTGAAAAACCGATGACTTTAGGAATTCCATCTGTCAAATATTGTGCAGAAGAATTGCATATTTCTCCAAATTATTTGAGTGATTTATTAAAAAAAGAAACAGGGAAAAATGCTAAAGAACATATTTACTTTTTCTTAATTCAAAAAGCGAAAAACTTACTTTTAGGAACTTCTCTTTCTATTAGTGAAATTGCTTATGATTTAGGGTTTGAATATCCGCAACATTTTAGCAAACTTTTCAAACAGAAAATTGGAATTAGCCCCGCAAAATATCGCTCTTTGAATTGAAATTTAATATCTCTGATGAAATAACTTTGGTTTTCTTAAAAATGCACAGAAAATCGTTGCAATGACAATTAATAAAGCAACTTCATGTGGTTTTCCTTTATAGATGTGAATGCAAGTGATAAACGTCATATATAAAGCTAAAAGCGTTGTTCCAATTAAAATAGTTCTATTATATAAAAATAAAATGGAAGAAATTATAAGAAAAATTCCTGTAGCAATCATAATTCCTCTGTTTGAAACTATTTTACCAACTTGTTCTTCTTCAAAAATTTTAGATAATGCGTTTGGAATGTAAATTAACATGATTACCAAAGATGGTAACCATGTTAAAAGTGTTTTTAAAAAATTATTTCTCATTTGATATTTCTTCGATTATTTTTCTTTTTCTATTTTCTGTAATTCGTTTCACCCAGAATCCAATAATTATATCATAATCTCCTGATTTTAATTTTTCTTCTTCCGTTAATTTTAAAATTCTAACGGAAACAGGTTGATCTTTATACTCTTTTACACTATTAAAGAAAGAAGTTTTATCTGAAATAATATTTCCAGAATTTCCTTTGACAAAAATTACTTTTTTTTCAGTAAAATCATAGTTTAGATTTAAATGTGCTAGATAATTATTTAAAAAATCTGCTTCTACATTGGTTAATTTTGGATTATTATCTATTCTAATTTCTTTGATTTGTTGTGCAGAAAGATTAAATGTAAATAGAATTAAAAATGTTATTAAAATTGATTTCATGTATTTTCATCAGTTGATTTAGGAATATTATTTTCAATTGTGTTTTTAAATAAAATTTTATCGTCTACATGAATTGCTAAACTTTTATATGTTTTTTTTATTCCGTACAAACTCAATAATTGATTTTCTTTTTTTAGATGAATAATTAAATTATGACTATCCATTGCTCCAAAAATAGATAAACTTCTAATTGTTTCATCAAACTCAATATCTTTTGAAGAAATTTCGATGCTTTCAATTGAATTTATATCGATTGTCGTTTCGCTCATGATTCCATGACGAAGAAAAATTGTGTTATTTTCAATTATATAAGGTCTTTTATACATAGATTTTAAGAAACCAAAAACTTGTAAACTAGTATAGATACTTAAAAAAGTTATAATCCATGCAAGGATATAATTCCATTTTTCTAAAAGTATATGAATTGCAATTGTTTCGATGAAAATTAAAAATAGGAATGTGATTAATAAAGCTATAATTCCACTTTCTTTATGATATGAAAATTCATTTTCTTTTAATTTTCGTTTTCTCCAATAAATAAATCCATAATAAATCACAGAAATTTCCGTAACGAATGGAATTACAATTCCTTTTGGAAGAATTTTATTACAAGTTGTTTTTAAAGCAATGAAAAAATCATCTGACTCTGTTTTATTTAATTTATATTGTTTTATCAGCTTAACAATAGTATAAACAATGTAAGAGAAAACAGAAATTTCGACAATTGGCAATATCCAATATTTAAAAAAAGAAAGATATTCTTGGTGTTGTGATGGAAGAATATAAGTTCCGATTACAATTCCCAAAACAGTTAAAGGAATAACAGTTGTTTTTGGAATTTTCGTTTTTCTAATTAATAAAAAATAAATTAAAGGAGTCGTTAATAATAAATCAAAGGTAATTCCTATAGAAAGTAAATTTGGATTTGCAGCAAAAACAGAAGATTTAGAAAGTAAAATTGTACATCCGTAGAGCAAAATAGGAATCCCAAAAATGAGGGAAATTTTCTGAAGATTTAGCGTTTGATTCATAGTTAGATATTTTTAGTTAAACTTTTTTTCAAAGAAAGTTCTTAGAACTCTATCCCAACCAACATGTATAAATTAAAAGACGAAAACTTTTAATATTTCTTCCTTTAGAGTTATTTGTAAATTTCCTTTAAACTGTAAGAAATCTTACAAAAACAGATATCTCAAAGATACTTCTATTTAAAATTAAATGCAATGAAATTTGGAGTTGTTTTCATTTTCAAACACAAAAAAAAGCATATAGAAAATTATAATTCCATATGCTTTAGAAATATTCAAATATAGACTTACTATTGTTTGATTGTAAACAGTTTTGAAAGTTTATAAAGACCGATTGCTGGTAAAATAATTCGGAACATATTTAAAATTGCCCAAATTACGATTTTAGATTCTTGTGCTTCTCCAGATAAAGTTCCCATATCAATTACAGGAACGTTGATGAAAACAATCACATAAATGGTTACTAAAAAGACTGCTAAGAATAGAAATAAAGAATGTTTTACATTTTTCTTTTGCTCCACAGTTAAGATTGATTTTTTTCCTAATAACATTGCATGAGATATAATTGCAACAATTGTCAATGGAAAATAAAACATTCCTGGATCTGTTGTGTGTTTAAATTTTCTAAAATGCTCCAAATTTTCATCTACATTCCCGATTAACCAATTAGGAACAAAAACAATTTGCTCTAATAATTCCCCAAAAGTTAATGCACTAACCGTTAAAAAAGCGATTATAACAAGATTAGTATCTTTTCTTAAATTGTTCATCTTATGTTTCATTTTTAAAGCAAAGATACTTTCAGTTTATATGAAAACTGATACTAAAATTTAGGAGATATTTATCAAAAATTAGGTGTTTTGGTTTTTAAATTCCAAAGGTGTACATCCTGTTTCTTTCTTGAAGAAGTTACTAAAGTTAGAAGTTGCACTAAATCCTAAACTATCTGAGATTTCATCAATAGTTTTTAAAGATTGTATCAAAAGGGTAGAAGCTTCTAGAATTACATATTCTTTAATAATCTTTTTAGCTGTTTTTCCTGTGGTTTTTTTGACACATTCTGAAAGATAAACTGTACTGATGTTTAGTTTTTCAGCATAAAAATCAAGTGGCTTTCTTTTGTTGGAATATTTTTTTACCAAACTTTCAAAAGAAAAAGAAATTTGCTCGGAGCGAGAGGCTAAACTTGTTTTAATATTACCATCATAAAATGATTTTTTAGCTTCTAGTAGAAGAATGTTTAAATAAGAACGAATGATTTCCAAATTTTCATCAGAAAGTTCTTGAAACAAATCGTAAATTTTTCGAATGATATCTGGAAAAACTGTTTTCTTTGGATTAATAAAATAAATAGGCGAGTAGTTTTTATTGAAATATGGAAATTTCTGTTCAATCTCAAAGTTAGATTTTCCATTTTTTAAAAAACTCGATTGAAAAGCCATCATATATCCATTAGAAAGTTTCTCAACACTTTTTACATCTACGGAAAGAGTTTGCTGAGGTGCAAGAAATGAAATAAGTGTTTTGTCTTTTAATGAAAATGTTTTCGCATCAATTGTAACTTCTACATCATAATAATCGGAGAAAAAGATTTGAAAGAAATCACACTTTCTAGATTCTGTTTGAAATGGAATATCTTTTAGGTGATCATTAAATTTCAACACATGGAAATCATCACATTTTTGAAATCTCTCAACATTCATTGCCTGTAATAACGACTGTATATCTTTGATTCTATCCACCTTTTAATTTTTAAAGAAGCAATTATAAGATAAAAAGAAATTCTCTACAATTCTTTTTCTAATTATATTTTTTTATAGAGAAAAGTGATTTTAGAAGTCTGCATTTGCATAAAATCACATTGCATTCGTGTAAAACAGGTCTGCATTTGTATAAAACCATGCTGCATTCGCGTAAAACTGGTCTGCATTTGTATAAAACCACACTGCATTCGTGTAAAACTGGTCTACATTTGTATAAAACTACTCTTCATTCGTATAAATCAAAATCGCTTTTATATTTTAAAGGAGGAGTTAGAGATGGATTTTTGGGATTTTAGTTAACTAATTACTATTATTTTACCATCTCTTGTTCCTCCTTAAAAACAATTTATTTAAAAAATATTTTTGAATTTCAGAGTATTCTGCATCATTCATTTTACTCATTTCCTTTTATTTTTTAATTAGGTATTCGTGAATCTCGTACCTCGATTTGTTCTTGATAAAAAAACGAATCAAAAAAATCAAGACTTATATTTTTTAAATCAAAAACCTACAAAATTTGAAAAAGACTCAAAAAACTCGCTATCGCTCAAACAGTTTCTCGTCTATTTTTTTCAAATTTTTTGATTTTTACGATTAAAAAAATAGGTCAGTTATATTTGAACAAAACATTTATCATAATTATAAATGAAAGGTTGTTTTCCAATCAAAAAAAGTATTCTGAACATGTCAAAATACTTTTTAAATCAAAACTATATGAAACTTTCTGTAAATAGCTTTATTCCTTTTCTTTTATAGGACAGGTTTTAATTCCAAAAGGGGCATAAAGCGGACAAAAACTAATTAGACTAGTCAAAACAAAAATTCCTGCAAGTGCTAGAAGAACGATTCCAAGAGTTCCAGAAATAATATTCGTTAAATACAGAACTCCAACAATAATTGCAATGATGAATCGGATAATTCGATCAAGCGATCCCATATTTTTTTTCATTTTCAAAAAATTAATTATTACTTTTTCAAAGATAGGATTCGCTTAAATCCTATGCAGTGACTACGGTCACCACTGATTAATTATTTTTATTCCTTCTGAAGTTTGTTCTACTTTTCCTTCTGTTTCTAGCTTTTTTAAAACTCTAGAAATTACTTCTCTTGCAGTTCCTAATTCGTTTGCAATTTGGTTATGACTCATCTTAATAGAATCATTTTTAGTTAATTCCGTTTTTTTCTTTAAATGATTATACAAACGCTTATCCATTTTCTCGACTAAAAGATGTCCGATGGTGTCTAAAAGTTCTAAATAACGCAAGTTGAATTGATCGTAAAATAATTCATTAAAATTTGGATATTCTTTTAACCATTTTGGAATAAATTGCACTGGAATTAATAACAATTTCGAATTTTCTTCTGTGATTGCAAAAACTTTGCTTGGTGTATTTTTTAAAGAAGCATAGAAAGTCATAATGCAACTCTGAACAGGCTCAATATAATAGAGCAATAAATCTTTTTCTTCAAATCTTGAATAAACTTTTACCAAACCATCAATCACAATCGGTAGAACTTTTACATATTGTTCTTCTCTTAAAATTTGAGTTCCTTTCGGAATTTCTTGAATAGTCGATTCTTTCAGAATTTTATCCACTAAATCTGGTTGTAAAAAAGATAATGCTTGTTTTGCGAAATTCATTTTATTGGGGTTTGAAGTTTTGTCGAATTTACTAGAATTATTTAGTAAAAAATAGAGAATATCATGATTAATTTTGTATAATGATTTGTAGGTTAATAAACATCCTCTATAGAAGAGCTAAAGGTTTAAAAGCTTTCGATAATTTGTTAGGATTAAACACAAAAAAAATGTGACTTCGAGAACCTCAGTCACCAGTTATTATTTTGGAGATTGAGGTTCTCGAAATCGGTTTTTCATTCGAACGAAAACATTTAATAGTTATCGAATAAATCGTTAATTGAATTTAATAATTGAAACTATTTAATAAAAAGATGAATTTGATCCATCAAAATGTTTTTTGAGTGATTCAAATTCATCCAGTTATAAAAAGAATTATTAATTGATTTTTCTTCAATTTGTCCATTTTTTATTTTAAACAAATGTGGAAACCTTTGATATTCTTCGAAATTATAAAAAGCTTGCGAAATAAATTCTTTATCAAAAGAAGAATCAATTTCTTTTCCATTTAAATAAATAATTTCCACATTTTTTGGTAAAAAAGAAATCAGATTCTTTTCAATATAATTCTTAGAATCTTTCCTGTTATTATAGCAAAAGAAACTTTTTCCTTCTAACTCTTTTAAATTATTAGAATACTTTTCTACAAAAGTTTGTTGTGAATTCTGATTCGATTTAAACAAATCAATAAAATAAAAGATAATTAAAATTGGAAGAGATAAAATAATAATGAATCCAACTAAAATAATTTCAAATACAGTTTTCAACTTTCTTGTAGATTTCTAATTTTTCTTCAGCTCCTACTGTAATAGAATATACATTATTTTTTACAATATTATTAAATTGAAAGTGTTCTGAAGAAAAATGAATATGTCCAGATAGTTTTTCATAAATTGATTTAAAATATGGATAATATTCATTAATTTTTGTTACTAAATATGCATCAGTCATTTTTTTATTGTCTCGATCTTTTAGATTTCTCACTTTTTCGCCTTGTAATATTTTATTATAAAACTCTTGATCATTTCCATGTAAACTCATAGCAAATAATCTAAGACAATTGTCTATTTGTAATCTCATTAATGGAATAGCTGATTGATAATTATTAGTATTAGCTAATGTTATAAAACCTCTATTTAAATATATAGCTCGATTAACAATAGACATCATGTAATGATTAATATTTGAGATTTTTTTCTCTATTTCATGTATATTTTTTAATTCTTTAATGAATAATTTCTCTAATTGAAGTATATTATTCATAGTATGTTGTAAATCTTCTTCATTTACATTTTTATTAATTTCTTGTTTATTCATATTTTTTAAAATATTATTTTTATTATTCTCTTACAACCTCGGATCCACCATTTCACTTTCCATAGCTAAAATTCCAAAAACTCTTTCATGCGTTTTTCTTAAAGGTTGTTTTCTCACAAAATGTTGTAAAGCATCTATTCCCAAAGAAAATTCTTTTCTAGCTAAAGTTCTCTTTTTTGCTAAACCTCTATTTTTTAAACGCTTTAAGTTCTCTTGCAAATCATATTCTGGTCCATAAATGATTCTTAAATATTCTTTTCCTCTACATTTTATAGCAGGTTGCAAAAATTCATTTTTATGATAGGCGATAAAATCTAAAGGTTTTACAACAAATCCTTCTCCTTTTTTATTGGTCAAATCTCCCCACCAAGCAATAGCTTTTTCAATATCTTCTTTCTTTGTAGTATCTACAATTTGGAATTTTGTTTTCAGCATAATTTTCGAATCTGCATCACAAATTTTCGCAATAGCTTTCATATGCCACAAATGCGTTTTGTCTTCATAGGTTTTTCCTTCTGTTGCCAAAATATGAAATGGAGCCAATTTAAAATCATCCAAATAAGTTACATCCCAACAATAATTTTGATACGAAGAAATATATTTATCAATCGCTTTTGATTTATAAGAAACTTTCTCTAAAACAGCATTCAAACCTTCGATGTTTCTAGCTTTTGCTTTTTCCAATTGTTTTAAAGTTGTATTCAAAGATTGTTTTGCAGAACTTCCAACAGCCGCATATTGATTTTTCAATAAAAGTTGTGCTTTTGCCGACCAAGGCATTAATTCTGCATCCAAACAAACCCAATCAGTTTCAAATTCTTCCCAGAAATTCGCTTTTGTCAAAACTTCTGAAATTCTAAAAATAAATTGTTGCTCCAAAGTTTTATTTGAAAAGAAATTTCTACCAGTTCTGGTATAGCAAATCCCAGGATTTTTAGAATTTATTCCAAAACGTTTTTTCACTATAGAAG
Source organism: Aureivirga marina (assembly GCF_015767265.1). Lineage (GTDB taxonomy): Bacteria > Bacteroidota > Bacteroidia > Flavobacteriales > Flavobacteriaceae > Aureivirga > Aureivirga marina. The sequence continues at coordinate 450,804 of NZ_JADPIB010000003.1, read as the reverse complement.
TATCTTTGCAAATCACTAAAATCGCTCTAGAACCCATGTGTTTTTCTTCACAAATAATTTTTGAAACACCTCTTTTTTGATAATATTGAATTGCTTCTTTTGGATGTTCTAAATATTCTTCCAAATCACTCGTTGCACAAGGCGACATGGTAGGAGGTAAATAAATCATCCAACGCGGATCAATTCCCCAACGCGTCATGGTTTCCAATGCAGGAATAGCATTTTCTTCTTTGATTAAAATATTCTTTTGTAATTCTGTATCTATGTATTTTTTACCTAAAAGATTATCAATTTCTAAAATTTCATCATTTATTTGTTGCGAAGAATTTTCCGATTCATCCACATCAAAAGGTCTTGCAGGTTTACAATACATTTTATTTGCAGAAACAGAAACCAATTTCGATTCTGGATAACGAAGCGCAGTCAATTTTCCACCAAAAACACAACCTGTATCTAAATCGATGGTATTATTAAACCATTCCGCATTTTTCACAGGTGTATGACCGTAAGCAACTTTTGCTTTTCCACGATATTCAGATGCCCAATTCAAACGAACAGGCAAACCGAATTCATCGATTTCTCCAGTAGTTTCACCATATAAACAAAAAGATCTCACTTCTCCAGAAGTTCTTCCATGCATTTCTTCTCGCAAACCAGCATGCGAAACCACCAAATTTCCATCATCAAAAATATAATGACTTGTCAAACCGTAAATAAATTCTCTGACTTGCTCTTTAAAAGCATCTGTTTCATTTTCTAATTGTTCTAAAGTTTCCTTCAGTCCATGTTTGGTTTGTACATTTCTTCCTTCCAACTTTTTCTTCAATTTTTCATCATGATTTCCAGGAACACAAAAAGCAGTTCCATTTTTTACCATGCTCATTGCAAGTTTTAAAACCGCAGGAGAATTCGGGCCTCTATCTACCAAATCTCCAAGGAAAATAACTTTTCTATTTTCAGGATGTGTAACTTTTATTCCAAAATTTTCTTCATCTTCTAGATTAAATTCTATTTGATAATTTAATTTTTCTAAAAGCGAAATCGTTTCATCATAACAACCATGAATATCTCCAATAATATCAAAAGGACCTTTGAATTCTTTTTTGTCATTATATAATTTATCTCTAAAAATCCCTTCAATTTCATTGATCTCATCTTCTGTTTTGAATTTATAGATCTTTTTAAAACCTTCTTTTTTCAAAAACTTTAAAGAATGTCTCAAATTACGTTTATGATTTCGAATCACATGATTTCCGAAATTACGGTCTTCTCTAGTTTCATTTCTTTGTATAGAAACTTCTTCTGGTAAATCCAAAACAATTGCCACAGAAAGCACATGATATTTTTTAGCAATTTTCAATAAATTCTTTCGTGAATCCGAATGAACATTTGTTGCATCAATAACAGTTAATAATCCTCTTTTCAAACGTTTTGAAACAATAAATTCTAACAATTCAAAAGTTTCTGTGTTTGCATCCATCGTGTTTTCTGCATTGGAAACCATTCCTCTGCAAACATCTGATGATACAATTTCATATTTTTCAAAATGCTTATTCGCAAAGGTACTTTTTCCAGCACCTGATGCTCCTATCAATAGGACTAAAGCATTCTTTGGTATATTTATATTTTTCATTTTTCTTTTCTTAATTTTAATTGGTGACTGTGATTTAATTTACGGTGACTGAGCGGAGCCGAAGCCACGTCCGATTTCGACTCCGCTCAATCTCCGTGTTTTTTTCTGGTGGCTGAGGTTCTCGAAGTCACGCCCGATTTCGGCTCCGCTCAATCTCCGAGTTTTTTTCTGGTGGCTGAGGTTCTCGAAGTCACGCCCGATTTCGACTCCGTTCAATCTCCGAGTTTGTTTTAATAATGGCTGAATAATTTCGATTGGTGGCTGAGCGGAGCCGAAGTCACACTTTTATTCAACCAAACTAAAAATTCCCATTTGAGAAGAAGCTCCAACTTTCTCATCAATTTCTCCGATTGGAGAAAACTCTACATTATAATTATTGTTTTTAGCAACTTTTTTTGCCCAATTTTCAAATTCATTTCTTGTCCATTCAAAACGATGATCATTGTGTCTGAACTTTCCATTTTCCAAACCTTCATATTTGATGTTATATTCTTTATTAGGTGTAGTAAGGAAAACTTTCTTTGGTTTTGCATGTTTGAAAATTGCTTTTTCAAAATGTCCCAAACGATTTTCTTCTAAGTGTTCTATAACTTCTACGATTGCAGCAGCATCATAACCAGAAAAACGAATGTCTTTATATAAAAGAGAACTTTGAAAAAGAGAAATTCTTTCCAATTGTCTGGAATTTAATTTATCAAAATAGATTCTTTCTTTAGTAATAGAAAGTGCGTTGAAAGAAACATCTGTTCCAGTGATTTTTTTGAATTGTGGTTCTTTGATTAATTTCTTTAATAACTTTCCTTCACCACATCCTAAATCAATGACGCTTGAAACATTGCTTTCTTTCATTTTTCTTAAAACAACATCCAGTCTTTCTTGGTGTAAAGTCTTTTTACGAATTTTTTCTTCTTTCGAAATTTCCTCTTTTTCTTCTTCCGATTCTTCTTCTAAAATCTGATACATTTTATTTTGTAAGGATTTAAAACCAAGAAAATATCTATTTGAAATTAAATCTTTTAAAGGATGATTTGGAAGCCATTTTTTTCCTTTTTCTAAAAGTTTTTTCACTTCTGCTTCACCAACATAATAATGCTTGTCAAAATCTAAAACAGGAATTAAAATATAAAGATGTATCAACAAATCTTGAACTGTAATTTCATTTTTTAAAATCACAGAATAATATTTGCTTTCTCCCCAATTGGTGAATTTTTTATCTAAAATATGTCGTTCGATTTCTAGAGAATAACCAAGAGGTTCAAACAAATCACGAATCAATTTTTCGCCACCTTTTGGAGCAGAAACCACAGAAATAGAAACTTCAAAATTGTATTTTTTTGAAACTAACTCGGGTTTATTATTACATTTTCCATTCAGAGCTGTAGAAAACATTTTAATAATTGCTGAGCTTAAAAAAGAGGAAGCGATATAAGGTTTATCGTTTACATATTGTTGAAGCGAGAAACCTTTTCCGGAAAGATTTCTTTTTCCACGAACCATTTCAATTGGATCAATATCCAACATTAAAGCGATTGTAGTTTGTTTTTTACTTACTTCAGGATAAAAAACATGCGTTTTTCCAACAGTGATTTCCGAAGTTTGAAATTTATCAGGATGTTTATGAAATAAAAAACTTATTTCTTTTGTATTTTCATCTTTAGCTGTTATTGTTAATAACATAATTCTTTATTTTTTGACAAAGCTAAAGACGAAGTATGCAGTGTTTTTGCGTAGTGAAATTTAAATTATTTTAAAACTCAAAATCATATCCAATTTCAAGTAAATCTATTTTTAACTGTTTTAAATCTTTATAATTTGGATTTATTTGAAAAATTAAATCTTTTGTGATTTTTTCTCCATTATAAATCTTTTGAACAAATTCTAATCTTAATTCAAAATCTTCAAATTCATCTTCATAATATTCTTCAGCCCACTCTTTGAAAGTAAACGCATTTCCATCTAAAAGAAATAGAAGTTCATCTGAAAAATCATTTTCTTTGGATAAATTTTCTGCACAAATCCAATTTTTATTTTTCTCTAATTGCCAAAAACAAAAAGTAGTTCCAATAGTTTTTATTGGTTCACCAAAAATAAATTCATGGAAAATTTCAGGTAATTTTTTTAGATTAGCTTTTGCAGAACTTTCAGAAGAAAAACCATTGATACATATGTTTTTATCTTTAAATAAAATCAATAAATGATTTCCTTCTCCATTTCGCATTTCGCAAAATTCCTCATTTTCGCTCCAATTTTTTTGATATGAAAAATATCGATATTCCCATTCAGGACAAATAATTGCTTCCAAAGTCGAAATAGCTTTACAAAGATTTTGTAGTTTTTCTTGTTTTGGTAGATTCTTTAAATGTTTTGTTGAAAGTAAATTCATTTTCATTCTAATTAAATTTGCCAAAAATAGTTTTTTAATTACTATAAAATTTCATTTTCTATCATTTTTCATAATCCAATTTTCTAAATAATTCTTCAGAAATATTATGTTTTTTAATTCAAAATAAAATTGAAAATCTATAATATTGCTTTTCAAATAAAAGAGAAGAATCACTAATTAAATTAAAAATTGTAAAAATGACAATACATCATAAAGAAATTGAAAATGTTTTAAAATTAAGTCCATTTGAGAGATATAAATATTTTATTAAAAAAGTTGCTGATATAGAAGAACTGTGGACAATAGTTGATGAAAATAATAAGTTTTCAATTGCTGAAATTGATAATAAAAAACTTATTTCTTTTTGGTCAGCAAAAGAATATATTAAAAGTAATTTAGAAGAATCATGGGAAAATGAAATTCCTTTTAAGATGAATCTTGATTATTTTGAGTCAAAAATAATTCCATTAATTGAAGAAAAAGAACTATTAATAAATGTATTTTCTATAAATGGTAAATCAGGTTTTGTAGTTTCTTTACGAGAGTTTATAAGGGATTTAAATGAAGAATTAGAATTATATTATTAGAACAATTTATTCCAAAACTTCTACTTGTTCAATTTTTACTGCATTTTTATTTGGTTCAATTTGATATCCCATTCTTTTGGAAAGAACTTCGACAAAAGCTGCTCCAAGAAAAATAATTTGAGAAGTATAATAAACCCAAATCATAATTAAAGCTAAAACACTTGCAGTTCCAAAAGTAGAAGAAATATGACTATGACCAACATAAACTCCAATTCCGATTTTTCCAATCATAAAAAGGAATGCAGTGAAAATTCCACCATAAATAACAGGTTTCCAATGAATAATTGCATCGCCTAAATATTTAAACATGATTGAGAAAATGATGATTAAAACAAAAAGTGAAGTAATGTGTTCATAAATAAAAAGTCCACGATAATTAAAATTTAAAGAAGAAATATTAGAAGTTAAAAAACTACTGATAAAAGTACTTAAAATGATAATTGAGAATAAACCAATTAAAATAACAATGGAACCAAAATGAAGAATAAAATAATTCAGAATACTATTTTTAGGTTTAGATTGTAAACTCCAAATACTATTAAAAGCTTTGTGAAGTTGGCTAAACAATCCAGAAGCACTAAAAGCTAAAGTAATAAATCCGATAATTGCTGTCCAAATACTGTTATGACTAGTTTTTTGATTTCGAATAAAATTTTGAATTTGCAAAGAAGCCTGATCACCTAAAGTACTTTTTAATTGGTCATGAATTTCACCAGAAACAGCTTCTTTTCCGAAGAAAATTCCTAAAACAGAAGAAATAATCATAATCATTGGAATCAATGAAAAAACGGAATAATAAGCTAAAGCAGCTCCTTTTTGAAATGTATTATTTTTAAAAAAATGCTTAAAAACATCTTTAAATAATTTTATCATGGGGAATTGAATTTAAATCAAAATTAGTTTTACGAAAATACGTTTTTTGAAATAAAGAAAATAAGAGATTTATATTTAATGTGATAAAAATATGTTTGAAGTCGATTAAAAAGGTTTAAGAATAATGAGTAGGAGAAGTTTTGGTTTTAAAATTAACTATAAAATTTAAATATTTTTAAAATATCAATAATAAAATTACATTGTATCTAATGACTTTCGAGAGTGAATTTTCATATTCGTAATTTAAAAAAGAAAAACTCTCAATTTTATGAGAGTTTTTTATATTTTATCTTAAAATAAATCCATTTTTCATTGGATCATTTGGATCAATAACAAAAGTTTGCATTCCAGTAATATGCGCAGTTCCTTCCACTTCTGGAATAACAGCTTCAAACGGTCCGAAATCTATTTTTTCAACAATAGAACCAAAAAACACACTTTCAGTGATGCTTTCAATTTTCATTTTTGGACTTCCAACTTCCATTTCATTTCTAGCTTCATGAATTGCCATTCTTCCAGAAACTCCTGAGCCAGTTGGACAACGATCAACTTCTCCTTCTGCGAAAATGCAAACATTTTTACTGTCAATTCCCTCATTATTTGATTTATCAATAAAAATAGTTCCATAAAGGAAACTCAAATCGTTTTCAAAAGGATGTAAAATTTCATTGTCATTTTTCATGACAGCATGTTTAATATCCATTCCTTTTTGGATTAAAGTTCTATAATTTTCAGTTGTTAAATCGATTTTAAAATCATTTCTAGAAAAATCAACATAAGCATAAAAAGCACCTCCATAAGCTAAATCATAACGAACTTTTCCAATTCCATCGATTTCAACTTCTCTATCTAATCCAACAACAAAGGAAGGAACACAATGAAAACGAACGCCAGTTACTTTTCCATTTTTCACATTTGTATAAGAAACAATTCTACCACATGGTGCATCAATTTTTAAAATATTATCACCTTCTTTTACTTCAATCCATTCCATTTCAATAGCCAAAGTTGAAATTGCAATAATAGCATGACCACACATAGTAGAATAGCCTTCATTATGAAGAAATAAAATTCCAAAATCCGCTTCCTCATCATTTGGAGGAAGTAAAATACAACCATACATATCTGCATGTCCTCTTGGCTCAAACATTAAAGAAGTTCGAAGAAAATCGTAGTTTTCTTTTACATAACGACGATATTCCAAGACATTATTTCCTTTTAATTCAGGAAAACCATCTATAATTACTCGAAGCGGTTCTCCGCCAGTATGCATATCAATTGTTTTGATTTGCAACCAATCTTTAGGAACTTGAAATTCTTTTCTATCTATGATGTTTTGATATGTTGTTTTTCGCATCGTTGAAGTTGTCATAATGTTTTTGTTTTAAATTAAAAATAGTAGATAAAAGCTAGATATTTTAATGCAAATCGTTTTCCGAAAGTAGTTTTGAAGCAAGTTTACTCATGTATTTATCATAAAAATATGAAGCAGCTGTCAAGTCTTCTAGAGCGTGACCAACAGATTTAAAAACAGTGATTTCTTCATCAGAAATTCTACCAGGTTTTTCTCCAGAGCAAAGTTGACGCAAAGCACCTTTTATGTCTTTTTCTGTAATTACTTTTTCTTCAAGAGGAATAATTAAATCGCCACTTTCTTTTGTTGCACCTTCAAAAGTGTCTACAAAAATGGAGCTGATTTTCATTGTTTCATTATCAGCCTCGCGCATATTTTTTTTATAGGAACCTACTAAATCAATATGTTGTCCTTTTTTTAAATCTTTTCCATGAATTAAATACTCTACAGATAATGTAGCGCAAGATACGATATCAACTTGAGAAATTACGTCTGTAATTTCTTTTACAAAATGCATGTTAAAAGATTCATTTTCTAAGGATTTGCATATTTTTTGTGCCTTTCGAATATCTCGACCATAAACATATACATCTTTAATTGGACGAACACTAGCATGCGCTAAAATTAAATTCTTAGACAAAGCGCCAGTTCCTATCATTAAAAGAGAACTAGCATCTTTTTTTGATAAATATTTAGAAGCTAAAGCAGAAGCAGCAGCAGTTCTTTTGGAAGTTAAAGATTTTCCATCCATAATTGCTTTTACAGTTCCTTTATGTGCATCTAAATAAATATATGTTCCGTGAATAGAAGGTAAATTATAATTGGAATTATTTGGATTTACAGTTACAATTTTTACTCCAGCTTCTTCACTTGGAATGCAAGCAGGCATTAATAAAAGTGTAGAAGTTGTATCTGCTTTTGGGTTTGGAAAATCATGATGATGACGCATTGGAACTAAAGCAGAAAATTTTGCAAAAGCTTTTTCTAGATGGTTAATAAGTTCTGTAAAATTGGTTGTTGATTCAATAAAATTCTCATCAATTAATTGAACATTTTCCATGGTTGAGGTTTTAGCTTTAAAAAAGTTGTTCTCTAAATTAAAGAAAACAATTAGAAAAAAATGAAAATCAATTACACTTGCTAATTTCGTATTGGTTCTTGTTAAAATACTATAAGAAATAGAACATTTTAGCCGTTAAATTTACGCAGAGGTAAACAAAAACATTATAAACATGAACTTCAAAAAGCTATATATTCCATTTTTATTCGTTTCATTATTTTTTCTTGTAACATGTAAATCTACAGGTGTTTCTGAGGAAAAACAAGAGGAATTAACATTACAAGAACAGATTTTAAAACAATTTCCTACTGCAAAAATTACGCCTTTAAAGATTGATTCTCTATCTCATTTTGTAGAAAAATATGAAGTTTATATAGCGCAGCCTTTAACACATGAAAATATAGAAGAAGGAACATTTCAACATCGATTTATTGTTTCACATGCAGATTATGAAAAGCCGACTTTATTAGAAACTTCGGGTTATTGGATTTATGATAAAGATAGAGAATTGGCGAAAATTACGAAAGGAAATCAGATTGTTGTTGAATATCGTTTTTATGGTGGTTCTAGACCAGAAAATGTAGCTTGGAAATATTTACACAATAAAGAAGCAATTGAAGATTACCATAATATTGTATCAAAATTTAAAAATATTTATAAAGGAAAATGGATATCTTCAGGAGTTAGCAAAGGAGGAGAAAATACATTAATTTATAGAACAAAATATCCAAATGATATTGATGTTTATGTTCCATATGTTGCACCATTAATTCATACAACAGAAGATAAAAGAACAGATAATCATATTAATACAATTGGAACAGAAATTTGCAGAAAAAAAGTTAGAGATTTTCAACGAATGACTTTACAAGGATCCATTCGTGATTCTCTTTTAATCAGAGCAAAGAAATTAGTGAAAAAGAAAAAATGGACATTTAAAACGATGCCAATTGAAGAAGCATTTGAATATGCAGTATTAGAATATTCTTTTTCTTTTTGGCAATGGTCTACAGAATGTGAGAAAATTCCAGAAACTTCTGAAAATATAGAAGCTGTTTTTAATCATTTAATGGATGTTTCAGGTTTGTATTTTTATAGCGATCAAGGAATTCATTCGTATTTACCTTCTAATTATGAACATCAAACAGTTTATGGATATTATAAATTGGATGTTTCACCAGTAAAAGATTTATTGAAATATGCGCATAATCCAAGTTTTATGAAATTTATTCCAGAAGAAATTGAAGTGAAATTTGAACCAAATTATATTAAAAATGTTAGAGATTATATAGAAAATAAAGGTGATAGAGTTTTATATATTTATGGAGAATATGATACTTGGTATTCTTGTGCGCCGAATCCAAAAAAACATGTAGATGCATTAAAAATGGTTTTAAAAGGAGCACATCATGGAACAAGAATTAAAGATTTTTCAGAAAAAGACAAACAAAAAATTTACGCAAAATTACAAGAATGGTTAGGGAAAGATGTAAGAATTTTTCCTTTGAAATAAAAATTCTTTTAAGTGACACAATAATTTAAATTGCATAAACCGAAAAAATAATTAGAATTTAATTGAAAAAAAATATATTTTTAAGAAATAATTAGAAAATACGATTAAGAAGATTCAACAGATAGTAGCGTGATATGAAGAAAATCAAATGGATAATTATTTCTTTTTTATTATTTTCTTTAATTGCTTGTGAGGAAAAGAGAGACGAAGAAAGAGACAATGTGATATTGAATTCTTTCTTGCAAAAAATTAAAAACTCAAAAGAAGCATTAAAAGACAGTTTAGCACATTATAATGATACGAGCTTACGGTTGACAAAAACAGTTTTTGGTTGGCATCCGTCATGGCTTGGTGATTCGTATAAATATTATCATTATGATTTGCTTTCTTCTCTAGCATATTTTTCTTGTACTATTGATAAAACAGACGAAGATTTAATTTTTTATTATTTAAATGGATGGGATCAAGAAAGAGCTTCTGATTTGATTCGTTTGGCGCATAAAAAAGATTGCGAAGTACTTCTTGCTGTAAAATTTGAAACAATAAGTACGATGAATTATGTTTTAAAAGAAGAGCAAGATGCTGTTGTTGCGAAGCTAAATTCGTTGGTGACAAGTACACAAGATGCAGATGGAATTAATTTGATTATTTCTATTATTTCAGATTCGAATAGATTGTATTTTCAAGAGTTTGTGCAAAAATTAGCAACAGTTTTAAAGAAAAATAATAAGAAATTGACGCTTACAATTTCTGCGACGCCACATTTAAATTCGGTTGATTTTCAAAATTTAGATGCTTATGTTGAAAGCTATATCATGCAAGGATATAATTACCATTATATTGATAGTGAAGATGAAGGTCCGGTTGCACCATTATATTCTGGAAAAAAATGGAAAGAAAAGCGAAATATTAATAATTCGGTTACAGATTACTTAAATAGAGGAATAGCCAAAGAAAAATTGGTTTTAGCGCTTCCATATTATGGTGTTTTATGGGAAAAAGACACAGCTACAAATGTCTCGATGTATGTTCGAGCTTTTCGAATTAATGAAATTTTGGCTTCTAGTTATTATGAGCAAATACAATATGATACAATTTCTCACACAGCTTTTTATGAATATTATGAAGATGAGACACAATATATCTGTTATTTTGATGATACAAAAACATTGAATTATAAATATGATTGGATTAAAGAAAAAGGTTTAAAAGGAGTTGGGATTTGGGCTTTAGGTTATGATGAAGGTTATGAAATTTTGTGGAATTTATTAAAAAAAGATTTTACAGAACAGCCAGAAAAGAAAACATTAAAAGAAGAAGAGCAGACCATTTTAGCAGATATAAAAGCAAGTTTAAAAAAAATTATTTCTCAAAAATATTCCATTATTACAGCAATTGTTTTGTTTGTTTTTTTACTTTGTTTAGCAATAGTTGGAACTTTTGCTTCTTGGGTAATTAAACAAAAAATTGAATATGATAGTTGGTTCCGTTATATTTTTTCTTTAGTGATTTTATATTTATTATATCTCGCTTGTTATGGCGTAATCAATGCTGCTTTTTATGAAACTTATGATGCAATAATTTATTTACGATATATTTATTTGCTATCATTTTTGCTTCTTTCTACTTTATTCTTTTTACAGAAAATTCGTATAAATCAAGATAAACCATAATGTTAGATAAATTAAAGAAATTAATCGCAAAAGGATTTTTGAATTTTATCATCAATGTTATCCTTTCTTTTTTGCTAGGAATTATTTGTTTAATGATGTTAAATGACATTACTTTAGATCCAATAGATTATTTGAAAAACATACAAAATGCTACAGTTATTTTATATTTACTTTATGTTGTAGTAAGTTTTATTTGTATCATAATAATTCGATTAATATTATCTTCTGTAATTGTTTTATTAGAAAAAGAGTTCATAAGTAAAAAGAAAGCTTGATATTTTACAAAAAGTTAAAAGTTGTTAAAAAAATATATTAACTAAAAATTTTTAACAAAAAAAGAATAGTATAGTTGTATTTTGAGCTTATTTTTAGTTTCTTTATAAATCTAAAAAAAGATGCGATTTGTTAAACGATGTCATAAATATTATAACAGAAGAACTCAATCAATTCATTCGTCTTCAAAATAACCTGACAGAAAAGAAGGTTATTGCAACTACTATCAGTTCCCAAAATGGTTCTATTGCTATCAAAGAAGAGAATAAAATATTGCTAACATTGGTTGATATAAATAAAGAAACGGTTGTTGGAAATCAACGAGAATATATACGAACAGAAAATGGAGGATTTCGACCAAAAAGAAGAGATTTACATTTAAATTTGACTATACTTTTTTCTGCCTATTTTAATGAAACTAACTATTTAGAAGCATTAAAATATTTGTCAAATGTGATTTCTTTTTTTCATGCAAAACCAGTTTTTACTACAGAAAATACTTCACGAATGGCAAATACTTCCATTCAAAAACTAACATTTCATTTGCATCATTCTGATTCAAATACAAAAAATAATATGTGGTCGAATTTAGGGGCAAAATACATGCCTTCTGTGTTATATAAAGTGAGTATGGCAATCTTTGAAGATACAACAATTCGAGCTGAAATTCCTGAAATTAAAGATGTTAATGTTGATAAAGAAGTTTCTTCCTCATGAGTGTGAACGAAAAATATCAAACGATTTTAACAATTGAAATATCTCATGAATATTTCCAAGAACTTCCTGCGAATTTTATCTTTTGGTTTGTTTCTGATCAAACAAAAAAACGTTTGAAAAAACAGCATGTAATTTTTAAGCAAATTGGAAATAAATTACAATTAATTGCAAAAAAGGAAAATATTTCACTAGAAAATATCGTTTTTTATTTTAGAATTAATGATCGATTTTGGCAAAATTATACTTCACCAAAACTTTTTAATCATCAAAAACTTGGGTTTTTAGAAAGTGATGAAGAAAAAGATAATTTTGAATCTAAATTAGAAGCGGAAATTTTAAATGTTATTGGAAAAGAAGATGTAGAAAAAGAGCAAACATTTGAAAAAAATGAGAATTTTAACCAATTATATAAAAAAGAAGAGCAATTTTATTTACTAAATCAAACAAACAATTTTGATGGAATTTGTTTTTTGTCAAAAATTGATTTTTCTAAGGAAAAGCATTATAAAATTAACTTAGAAGAAAGAGCGATTTATTGGAAATATTTTATTCCTGAAAAATTGGTAAATAACTATGAATTTATAAATATAGTTGCGCAAAAAGAAACGGTTTTATTTGAACAATCACAAACGGAAATACCAAATATGATGTGTTTTGTTTCAAAAGAAAAAATTAAAAATTCAGAAATACAAAAAGAGATATTCCATTTAAAAAGAAATGTAAATCATACAAATAGACCATCAGGAATTATAATGGAATACTTGCCAACCCCAAATAGAGAAACAATCCGAAAAAAAGATACAGAAAATAACGAGTATATTGATATTTATGTTCAATTTTAATAAAACTGATTTATGGCACAAATGAAAACACCAGGGGTGTATATTGTCGAGAAAGATGCCTTTGGAAATGGTGTTGTTGAAGTAGCAACGGCAGTTCCTGCTTTTATCGGTCATACGGAAAAAGCAATGAATGGAGATAAGTCTTTATTAGGAAAACCTATGAGAATTTCTTCTTTAGCAGAATACATGAAATTCTTTGGAGGAACTCCAAAATATGAATTTGATGTAACACAAGGGCAGACAGATAATACTGCAAAAAAAGCAGATGATAAAGGGGATGCAGCTGAAGGTGATGCAACAAAACCAGCAGCGGATGCAGGAGCAAGTTCAGATGTTATTTCTATTTCTTTAAAAGGAGAAAGTTATAATCTTTTTAATTCGATGCGTTTATTTTTCCAAAATGGAGGTGGACCATGTTATATCGTTTCTATTGGAAGTTATTCTGATGAGTACGATCCAACAAAATTTGAAGGAGGAATCACACCATTATTAAAAGAAGATGAGCCAACAATGATTGTAATTCCAGAGGCTGTTAATTTAAAAGCGGAAGATTGTATTTCTTTACAACAAGCGGTTTTAATGCATTGTGGAAAAATGCAAAGTCGTGTTGGAATCTTAGATATTTATGATGGATATAAAGATCGACAAGACCCAAGTGGAGATGTAATTACAAATTTTAGAAGTGCTGTTGGTGTAAATAATTTAAGTTATGGTGTTTCTTATTATCCATGGTTACATACAAGTATTGTAGTTGATAATGAACTTGGAGTACAAAATGTTTCTTCGGATAGTGTTGCAGCTTTGCAAGGAATTATTATGAAGGAATTAAATATTCCTGAGCAAGCAGCAGATAATGAAGATGTAACAATTACGGATTTACGTAAAATGCTTCAGAATCTAGCAAATATAAATAGAGATGATTATGATAGTGGAACTGATGATGTTCCGTCCATTACTGAATACAATAAAATTCTTACTGCTAATTCTAAAAAATTCAATTCAATTATCAAAAATATTCGTGAGAAATTGAATTTATTACCTCCAAGTGCAGCAATGGCAGGAGTTTACACATTTGTTGATAGCAATCGTGGAGTTTGGAAAGCGCCAGCAAATGTTTCTTTAAATAGTGTTGTAAGTCCAGCTGTAAACGTTAGTCATGATGAGCAAATGGACTTAAATGTTTCTTTAACAGGAAAATCAATTAATGCAATTCGTCCTTTTATTGGTGAAGGTGTTTTAGTTTGGGGTGCAAGAACTTTAGATGGAAATAGTAAAGATTGGAGATATATTAATGTAAGAAGAACGTTAATTATGTTAGAGCAATCAATTAAACATGCTGCAAAAGCTTATGTATTTGAACCAAATGATGCGAATACTTGGACAACTATGAAAAGTATGATTGACAGTTTTTTAATTGGTCAATGGAAACAAGGAGCTTTAGTTGGAGCAACGCCACAAGAAGCTTTTAGTGTAGCAGTCGGTTTAGGACAAACAATGACAGGAGATGATATCTTAGAAGGAATTTTAAGAATAACAATATTAGTTGCTGTATCAAGACCAGCAGAATTTATCGAAATTACTTTCCAACAACAAATGCAAAAATCTTAAAAAATATAACTTATGGCAGATGATGGATCAAAACAATCGGCAACGATATGGCCTTTACCAAAATTTTATTTTAAAGTAAAATGGGACGATAAGGAATTATCTTTTCAGGAAGTTTCTGGGTTAGAAACAGAAACGCAAGTAATTGAGTATAGACATGGAAATAGTCCTGTTTTTTCAACAATTAAAATGCCTGGAATTGCTAAAACTGGAAATGTAACGATGAAAAAAGGTGTATTTACAGGAGATAATAATTTCTGGGATTGGTATAGTCAAATTAAGATGAATACAATCAAAAGAAAAACAGTGGTTGTAAGTTTATGTGATGAAGATGGAAAACCACAAATGACATGGACTTTATCAAATTGTTGGCCAACAAAAATTACTGGAACTGATTTAAAATCAGATGCAAATGAAGTGGCAATTGAAACAATTGAAATCGCTCATGAAGGAATTACTATAGCAACATAAAAATGAATATTAATACTTGGTATCCAGCAACTGGCTTCTTTTTTCAAGTAGAAGTTGCTGGATTTGAAAAAGATTCAGATTTACTATTTAAAGAAGTGACAGGTCTAAATGTAGAAGTCGGCTCTGAAGACTTGGTCGAAGGAGGAGAAAATACATTTACATGGTCTTTACCAAAACAACCAAAATCTGGAACTTTTTCTTTAAAAAGAGGTATGTATGCTGGAAGTTCCAATTTTACACAATGGGTTTTAGATACAATTCATACAAATTATACAGAGCCAATTACTCTAAGAGAAATTAAAATTAAGTTATTGGATATGACAGGGATTTCTTATGATAATTATAGTGTGGATTATATAAAACCAATTGTAATTTGGACTATAAGTAATGCTAGACCTACAAAATATAATGTTTCAGATTTAGATTCTATGAAAAATGAAGTTTTGTGGGAATCAATAGAATTTACTTATACAAATTATAGAAAAGAAATATGCCAATAGAAATTAGAGAATTACATATTAAAGTGAATATTAATTCTTCCAAAGATAAAATACAAGAATCTAAAGAAACTAGTAATGTTGAATTAAATAGTTCACTTAAGAAAAGTGTACAGAAATATTGCAAAAATTATATTGATAAAAAATTAAGAGAAGAAAGACGAAGATAAATTTTGGAAAAACTTAAAATAATTTCATACAAAGACGATTCTTATGATACTTCAGGGAAAAATGGTGAATTTACAGTAATGGTAAATCCATCTAGTTATAAACATAATTATACAGTTTCCTATTCTAAAGAAAGTGAAACATCAGGTGCATTATATGTCACTAAAAAGTTTTCTAATCTTGGAGAAGAAGAAATTTCTTTCGATTTCATGCTTGATGATACAGGAGTAATTCCGCGAAATGTTGAAAATGAAGGAAAAAGCGTGGATGATATGGTGGAAGAATTGAAACAATGTGTGTATTCTGTTGATGAAACTGAAAAAGAAATCAGTTATTTAGAATTGAATTGGGGAACCTTAAGTTTAAGATGTCGTTTGAAATCGTTAAGTGTGGATTATTTAATGTTTCGTCCTTCAGGAGAAGCAATTCGTGCAAAAGTGAATATTTCCTTCATGGGACAAACAGATCAAGATCAAAAGGTCGAAAGTTCCAGTAATTCTGGTAATATGACAAAAATTGTAACGATTGAAGAAGGAGATAATTTACCAATGCTTTGCTTCAAAATGTATAATAATAGTGGAATGTATGTGCAAGTTGCAGCTGCAAATGGATTATCCAGTTTGAGTGATTTAAAGGTTGGAGCGAGTTTAGTTTTTCCACCAATTATTTAATTTTTTACGAAAAGAATGGCAGCAGAATCACCAATTACAAAAGATATTGGAATTGTTACTTATGAAATCACTTCTAATGGAAGTGCAATTGATGAAAGTTATGAAGTAACATATATTGAAATAGAAAATGAAGTTAATAAAATACCAAAAGCCACTTTAAAACTTTTTTATACCGCAGAACGACAAGAACAATTTTCAATTTCAAATGCAGATACTTTTGTTTTAGGAAATGAAGTTGAAATTAAAGTTGGGTATAGAGAACAAAATAATTTACTTTTTTCAGGAGTTATTGTAAAACATGGAATGAGTTTTAATGATGAGGATTTCCCAACTCTAGAAATTTTTTTACAAGATAAATCAGTTAATCTATCAATAGGTAGAGTAAATAAATATTATGCAGAAAAAAAAGACTCTGAAATTATTGAAGAAATAATTTCTTCAGCAAGTTTGACTGCAGATGTAGAAGCGACAGATACGCAATATCAAATGCTTGTACAACATTATTGTTCTAATTGGGATTTTATGTTGTTAAGAGCAGATTTAAACGGAAAAATTGTTACCATTTCTAACGGAACAGTTTCTGTAAAAGCACCAAATATTTCTGATGATGCTAAACTTCTTCTTACTTATGGCGTTGATATAGTTAGCTTTAATTTAGAAATTAATTCAGAAACACAATACCCCAAAAGTCAAGGTTTTGGATGGGATTTAAGCACGCAAGAAATTATTCAAACTGAAAGTTCAAATCCAGATGTTAATGAACAAGGAAATATAACTTCTTCCACAATTTCCAGCGATTTAGGAACACAATCAGAAACTTTACAAACGTATGCAGAAGTTGAAGAAGCTACTTTAAAAAGTTGGGCAGACGCTGGACTTCAAAAATCATGGATGAATCGAATTACTGGAACCATTTCTTTTCAAGGAAGTACAAAAGTTGTAGCTGGAGATTTAATAGAATTAAGTGGAGTTGGAGACCGTTTTGAAGGTAAAGCTTTTATTTCAAAAGTTGAACAAATGATTGATAACGGTGATTGGATTACAACAGTTACTATTGGGCTTTCTGAAGAATGGTATGCGGAGAAAAATAAAGTAGAAGCTCCAAATACTTCTGGATTATTGTCTGGAGTTCAGGGTTTAATGATTGGTAAAGTAAAACAATTAGAACAAGATCCTAAAGAATATTATAGAATTTTAGTCACTTTTCCTTTAATGCAAGATGATACAAATGGAGTTTGGGCAAGATTATCCAATTTTTATGCAACCGATACAGCAGGAATCTTTTTCTTACCAGAAATTGATGATGAGGTTGTTGTTGGGTTTTTAAATAATGATCCTACTTCTCCTATAATTTTAGGTTCACTTTATAGTTCTAAATTAAAACCTGGAAATGATTATAATGGAGATGCTTATACAATGGAAAATACAAATTATACAAAAGCAATTCTGACGAAAGCGAATAATAGAGTAGAATTTGATGATGAAAATAAAATAATTACGATTGCTACACTATCTAAAAATGAAGTGATTTTAGATGAAAAAAATAAAGGAATTACAATTCAAGATATGAATAGTAATAAAATACTTTTAAATGAAGATGGAATTACAATTCAAGATAAAAATGACAATCAAATTGTGATGTCAAGTAGTGGAATCGAAATTAAAAGTAATAATGATATAAGTATTAGCGGACAGAATATTTCAGAAAAAGCTTCAGTTGGACTTTCGATGGAAGGCTCAAGTTCTGTTTCAACAAAAGGAGCGCAAATTTCAAATGAAGCTGATGCAGCATTTTCTGCAAAAGGAAATGCAAGTGTTGAAGTTAGTTCTTCTGGAACAACAACAGTGAAAGGAACATTAGTAATGATAAATTAAAAGAATATGATGGCAGCAAGATTAACAGATATGCATACTTGTCCGATGCAAACACCAGGAGTTCCACCAATTCCTCATGTTGGAGGACCTGTAATTGGTCCAGGAGTTCCAACTGTTTTAATTGGAGGATTACCAGCTTCTGTAGTTGGAGATAGTTGTACTTGTGTAGGTCCACCAGATTCGATTGTTAAAGGTTCATCTTCTGTGATGATTGGAGGAGTTCCTGCAGCAAGAGTTGGTGATACAACTGCTCATGGAGGATCAATTATAATGGGATGTGCAACAGTAATGATTGGAGGATAAGATGGATGATAATTCTTTTTTAGGAAAAGGATGGGCATTTCCACCAAACTTTGAAGAAGTAAATAAAACTAATGAAATGGTTGAAAAAGAAGTAGACATTCATCAAAGTTTAATCATTCTTTTAGGAACAGTTCCTGGTGAACGAATTATGCATTTTGAGTATGGATGTAATTTAAAACAATTTCTTTTTGAAAGTATTTCTCCTTCTTTATTTGCAAGAATGCGTATGGTAATTACAGATTCTATCGTGCGATTTGAAGCGAGGATAAAACTTGAAAAAATAGATTTTAAGTTTGAAGATTCTGTTTTATATATCACAATTAATTATAAAATTAGACAAACAAATGTAAGTCGAAATCTAGTGTATCCATTTTATATTATGGAAGGAGGAAATTTGTAATTAAGAATTAAGATAAAAAATGAAAAGATTTAATTTATTAAAAGGAACAAGTCAATTAACTAGAAATCTTACTTATTTGAATCCAAATTCGATTAAAATAAGTGAGCTTTCAGAAGAGGAATTGTTCTATTTTTTATCTGAATATGCAAAGAGAATTATTTTCTTTGGAAAGAATAAAACTTCTGATTGGAGTGATTTTTTTGAGGGTGATAATTTTATTCTTTTAATACGAATTGCACGTTTTGATGAATTTGATTTCGAAACAAATGTATTGCCAATTTTGGATAGAATTTCCATTTTAAATAATGAAGAAACAAATCAGAATTTAGTTCAGAATTTCGCAGAAGATATTGCAAATACTTCACTGATTATAAACGGAATTCGAAAGAAATTAGTGCGAGATTTTGAAACTTCTGAAATTATTAATGAGATTACAAATTCTATTGATACTAAACTTAAAAGTAGGCTCAGAATATTATATAGTTATAAATATTCTTGGTCAAAAGAATTAGATGATAAATTTCAAATTTTACTAAAAGATTGGAATGTAAATCCTGATATTGATTTTATGTTTTCAGAAGCTTTCTTAATGAATCAAAGACAAATTGATATTCTAAAGGAAGTTTACAATAGTTACTACAATTTAATTCACTTTTTTTCTACAAAAGCGAGAAAAATGTTGATTAAAAGTATGTCGCATTTTAAAACCAAAAAAACACATATTGGTTTAATGATGGCTTTTTTAAAATTGTACAATGAAAATCAAAATCAATTAAATACATTAACTAAGAAACATTTAGATTATTATTATAAAGATATTTTACAACAAAAAATAGCTTCTGCTGTTGTAGACGAAACTTTTTTAGTTCTTTCTTTAAAAGAAAAATTTCAAGAATTAAAACTTCGACAAGGAACTTTTTTTCAAGGAGCAAAAAATGAAAATAATCTTCCGATTTTATTTCAAACTAAAAGAAATGTTTCAATTGGAAATTATCGTGTAGAACGTGCCTATTTATTAGAAAAAACTAAAAATAATATTTATAATCAATCTTTAGATAATCAAATCATTACAGGTTTTTTTGTTTCTTCTTTCATTAGACCTAAAAAATCCGAATCTCTTTCTTTACAATTCAAAGAAAATATTCAAGCAATTACTGGATATTCTGTGATTTCAAAATTGTTGAAAATTGAGCCTGGAAATAATAAAATTTCTGCTGAAATTATTTTTTCTGAAGAAGCTTTTACATCTTTTTTGAATTATTTAAATATCTATGAAGAAGCGAATAAACAAAATAAAGATTATAGTTTATATGTGATTTTTCAAACGGCTTTTCATATTACTTATTTTGAAGGGAAAGAATTTTTATCTATTGAAAATTATGGTTTTTCTATAAATAATGAACGAAATTCGTGGATTTTTGATTTTGAAATTGCTTCAACAGATTTACTTCCTAATAAGAATATTACAAAAAAAGTATCGACGGATGAACCACAATTAGTTTTCGAATTAAAACAGGAAAGCGCTTTGTATTTATATTCAATTATGCAAGAAATGGATATTATTGATTATGTAATTTTTACAAATCGCCCAAAAGTGCAAAATATTCTTGCGAAAAATAATTATGGAGCAATTGAAATTGATAAACCTTTTGAGGTTTTTGGAACAATTCCGAAAAATCAAGATTACCTGATTATAAATGGAATTGATTTATTTGAAAAACCAATTACTAAATTGAATATCACATTTCATTGGCGAGAATTTCCTTTTCAAAGAACAGATTTTCAGACTTATTTTAAAGATTATGAATTATTGGAAGATGTTTCATTTACAGATGATTTCACGAATCAATATTATATAATTCCAAGTTTATATTATGAAAATGAATTGTTGAAAGAATTTAAAGATTTAAAAAATAATATTTTCTTGAATGATACTAATTTTTGCAGTTTTGATTTTCCAGATTTGACTTATTTTTTAAGAGATTTAGAGCCTGAAAAATGTTATTTTAAATTCGATTTATACATGCCAATTTTTGGTTTAGGTCATGAAAAATATACAGAAGTTGTTTCTTTAATTACACAAAAAAATGCTTTTGATCGTAAAAAAGAAAATCCACAACCTTTGCCAAATAAACCATTTTCATTATTCATTGATTACTTAAATATTTCAGTAGATTCTAATCAGAAATATTCTCAATTAACCAGAAAACACAAGGAATTTGAATTGATGCAATTTGTAGAAATCATGCCTTTTGGATATTTAAATCATCATATTGGAGCAAAGAAAAACTTGAAATCTCAATATGAAATGACGACAGAAATGTCAAGTTTAATGTTAGGAATAAATACAATTCCAGATTCAGGAATTATTTCTTTACTTTTTTTAATTGATGAAAATTTTGGAGATGGATATTTTACACAAGAAGAAAATTTAGGATGGTGGTATTTAGAGAATAATAAATGGGTGAAAATCGCAAAAGAAAATGTAAAAAACGATACGACAAATGGTTTGATAAATAATGGTGTTGTGATTTTAAAAATTCCAACGAAAATCAATAAAGAAAATACTATTTTACCAAAAGATTTTTATTGGATTAAAATTACTTCTGAAAGAGAATTTTGCTTTGATCGAATTACAGATATTTATGAAAATGCGATTGAAGTTGTTCGTGATTCTTATAGTGATGTTTCATTTCAAAATGGAATTTTGCCTCAAGGAACAATTCATAAAGCATTGGATTTTTATCCAGAATTAGAAACTGTTTTTCAGCCAATTCATTCTTTTAGAGGAAAACAAGAAGAATCAGAAACTTCTTTTTATCAAAGAGTTAGTGAACGTTTACATCATAAAAATAGAGCTATAAATGGTGTGGATTATGAGAAAATTATTTTAGAACAATTTCCGATAGTTTATAAAGTAAAATGTTTTTCTCCACAAATTTTTTCTGAAGAAGAACGAAAAAAATACCAAAAAGTAATTATTGATCCAGGTTGTGTGAAAATTGTATTAATTCCTGATGTTTTTAAAGCTGATAGTAAACGATTTCCAAGACTTCCAGTAGATAAATTATTAGAAATTAAAAAATATATTTCACAAAAAACATCTCCTTTTGTGCGCTTGGAAGTTTCAAATGCATATTATGAAGAAGTAAAAGTTTTTTGTAAAGTAAAATTTTATGAAAGCTTTGAAGATGTGAATCAAATTGAAAAATTAAATCAAGATATAATTGATTTTATAGAACCAACTCTTTCTGAAATAGATGAAGAAGAGTTTGGAAGAACAATTTACAAATCAGAGGTTTTGGCTTTTATTCAGAGTTTGTCTTATGTTAGATTTGTGACATCTTTCTCAATGATTAAAGTGTATGAAGATGTAAATAAAAGCTTTACGTTATTAGATACAGCTCGACAAGAAGTCGGAGAAGAAGAAATACATTCTGCTTTCCCATGGTCTGTGATGTTGTCAGTTCGTGAACATGAAATTGAAACACATGATCATTTAAATTATTTAAATGCAGAACCAAGAGGAATTGGAAATATGAATATAGAATCAGATTTTATAATAGGCTAAATTAGTTGAGATATGGCAATGCGTGACAGAAAAACACTGAAAACATTATTTCAAAAAGGAAGCATGCCTTCTGAAGAAAGTTTTGCAGATGTTATAGATTCTACAATAAATAAAATTGACGATGGTTTTTCAAAATCTTTGGAAGATGGCTTAATGCTTTCTCCAATTGGAAAATCGAATAAAGTTTTATCTATTTTTAAGAAAATTACAAATAAAGTAGCAGATTGGTCTTTTAGCCTTCAAACAAAAGAAGAAAAAGAAGATGTACTGCACATCCAAAATAAAAATCAAGAAATTCCTTCCATGACTTTTACAGAAAAAGGAAATGTAGGAATTCAAACAATTACTCCAAATACAGCTTTAGATGTAAATGGTTTTGTTAGTTCAAAAGGAAGAGTTGGAAATCTTACAGAAGTTTCAACAGTTCCAGCAGATGGAAGTTGGCACACAATTTTAGATGAATTAAATCATTGTACAGCTTTTGAAATTATGGCTAGAACAGGAGTCTATCATACAGGAATTCATGTTGTAATGCATGCAATTGCTTTAAGTTCTTATGGAAATTCTTTTGCAAGAATTCGTAAAACAAATGCAATGTATAGTTTTTGGAAACCGATTCGAATTCGTTTGCGTTGGGTTGGGACAACATATGATTATAAATTACAAATGAAAACAACTCGAAATCTTGGTGTAAATACAGTAATAAAATATCATATTACTCAGCTTTGGGATGATGAAATAATGGGAGATGAAAGTCATTATACAAATTCAAAAACTTCTTAAATGGAATCAAAATTTATTCGTAAAAATGAAGAACTTCTTGAAACACTTGATTTTAATAAATTAAGAGAAAAAGGAATTTCGTATTTACAAGAATTTGTTGGGGAAGTTTGGACAGATTATAATGTACATGATCCTGGAGTTACGATTTTAGAGCAACTTATTTTTTCTCTAACAGAATTAGCTTATAAAACAGAATTTGATTTCAAAGATTTGTTAGCTTCTCAAAAAAATGAAAAACTAAAAAATACCTTTTATTCAATTCCGGATATCATGACTTCAAATCCAATAACAATCAACGATTTTCGCAAGATTATTGTTGATCAAGTTGAAGGAATTGCAAATATTTGGATTTATCCTTTAAATAGTTTTTCTAATAAAAAAAATATAAAAGGATTATACATCGCATTTGTAGAAAGAAATACTTATAATGATGGAGTTTCTAATGAAGCATTAGGCTTAAAAGTAAAAAAAGTTCTAAATTTTTATTCTAATTTGAGTGAAGCTTTTGAAGAAATTATTGTTTTAGAAAAACAAGAAATTTATATTCAATCAGATATAGAAGTTGCCAAAAATTATATGGCAGAACAAATTCATGCGGAAATTTTATTTCATATTGAAAGAAAAATCAAAAGAGCAATTAGTTTTTATTCACTAAAAGAAATGCAACAACAAGGATATTCAATTTCTGAGATTTTTGAAGGTCCAAGATTAATGCATGGTTTTGTTCATGAAAAAGAATTAAAAGAAAAAGATGGTATTTTTTTTAATAATCAATTGATTCGAGAAATTAAAAAAGTAGATGGTGTAAAAGCAATTAAATCTTTCAATATTCTTGTGAAAAATGATGTAGATGGGAAAATAACTTATGAAAATTATTTTGATGTTTTAGGTCAAAAAAAAGTAAGAGATTTTGTGATTATCAAATGGAATTCGTATCCATGTTTAGGACAGGAAATGTTTAAAAATGTGAATAATGAAAATTTTATCCGATATTATGCAGAAGATGTTAGAATCTCTTTATTTCAAAAAGATGTAATGAGATTGTATAATAAATTGAATGCAAAAATTCGATTACGCTATAATTATTCAATGGAACAGGAAACAAGTTTGAATGTTCCAAAAGGAATTCGAAAACCAATTCAAGAATATTATTCTTTACAAAGATTTTTTCCGAAAATATATGGTTTAACAAGAAGAAATTTGTCCGATAATTTAAATAAATCTCAAAATAGAATGGTTCTTCAATTAAAAGGATTTCTTTTATTTTTTGAGCAGATTATAAATAATTATATCGCACAATTATTTCGTTTTACAGAATTATATAGCTTAGATAATTCTGTCAATGTTTCTTATTTTACGCAAATTCCATGGGATGTTCCTGAGATACATTTGCTTTTAAAAAAACATGAAGATGAAGATTTTTTATTGATTTTTGAAAAATCGGTAAAGAAAATTATTGCACAAATTGATGATTTTGAAACAAGAAGGCAAAAGTTTTTAGAACACTTATTAAATAGATTTGGAGATGATTCTTATGCTTTCTTTATTGATAAATTTAACTATTATTATAAAGAGAAATCGCATGAAAAATTCGGAATCTCAAAGAAGATAAAATTACTAGAAAATTATTCTTGGATAAGTGCGCATAAATCAAGAGGATTTGATATTTCGAAAGGATTTTGGAAAGAAGAATCTAATATAAATGATTATACAAATCTTTCTGTTGTTGAAAAGAAAATTAGAATTCTTTTGGGAATGGAAGTTGAAGTTGAAAAAAAAGCAACAATTTTAAGTCCAAAAGTAGATTTTAAAACAAAAGTTCACGCACATGATATTGTACATGTTCGAATTGATGTTTCCAATGAATCTGTAAAAGGTTTTTGGGAAGCGGATAAAGAAAAAATGGAACAAAATGAAGATCTGATCAAAGATATCAAAATTGATGAAGAATTATTTAAAAGAGGAATTTGGGAAGAAAACTTTGGTGTTGTTAAATGTGTTCATGAAGAAAAAAATCAATATAAATTATTATTTGAATTAAAAGTTATTCCAAAAGAAAAAGAGCTAATTCATGAAGTTTTAGATGATGAAAGAACAAAAGAGCAAATTATTAAATACAAAAAAAATAAACACACAAAACCTTTATCGTATTTAGAATTTCGTTTGGATGATAAATTTATGTATTATATGGTTTTTTCAAACCAAAATCCAGACGACACAAATCCATTACGAATTTGGAAAGAAATTGCAAGTTATGAAAGCGAAGAAAAAGCTTTTAATGCATTAAAATTAATGCAAGAGAAATTGATAAAATTAAATTTAGATAGTGAAACATTTTATCTTGTGGATCATTTGCAATTACGACCAAAACAAAATGAAAATTTCCTGAATATTTTATTGACAGATCCTGATTCTGATTGGACTTTTCGATTTAGAAATGGATTTAAAATAGGCGAGTTACATCAAGAAATTGCAAAAGAAGTTGCAATTATTCGTGAGCATAAATTACGTGTTGAAAAAACTTATGGAAAATGGAGGATTGTTGCAAAAAGCGCTCATGAAAAACTTGGAGAAATAGATCAAGAATATGATAATAAGGAAATTGCAGAAGCAAAAAAAGAAGAGGTTCAGCAGTTTTTCGATACTTTATCAGATGTAGATGTGCAAAATTCTAATAAGATTAAATTCAAAAGAACTTTTAAAAATATTCCACATTTATATGAAGATTATTCTTTTATAATTACCATTTTTCTGAGCTCTTGGACAGCAAGATTTTCAGATTTAGAGTTTAGACATTTGTTGCATAATTTGTTTAGAAGAAATATTCCAGCACATATTTGTATTCAATTGAAATGGATTTCTTTGGAAGATATGTGTGAGTTTGAAAAATTATATTCAAAATGGTTAATTGAGCATCGAAAAGAATCGAAAGATTTTAAAATTTTAAATTCGTATTCTAAAGAAATTATGTCATTTGCAAAAAAGGTTTAAATGCAGAATTCTAGGCATAAAATAGATAAATTAAAATTTCATGTTTCTTATGATAATGAACGAAAATCTAAAGAAATTGGTGATAAAATTAGTCGAAGTTTTCATGAGCGAATTTCAACTATTTTAGAAGAAGTTTTAAACGAATTTGATGATGAATTTGCAACATTTAAATTTGAAAGTTTAGAATTAGATTTACCACAAATTCAAGAAAATAAACTAGAAAATTTATTACCAGAAAAGATAAAAGAAACGCTTCGTGAACTTTTACAAGAAAAATTTAATTCACTGAAAAAAAATAGTGATGCAATTGAAGTTGAAAGTGAAGAAAAAAGAAACTTATACTTAGTACAATTTTATTTAAAAAATGGATTTTTACCTTGGTGGGCAAATTCTTTGAGTAAACAAAAGTTTTTTACAATTTTAGAAAAAGTAATTGAAAATCATTTTCAAAAATTTGTAGAAATTTTGAGAGAAAATATTCGAAATTCTGTTTTTGTAGAACGATTAATTATCACTGCGAAAATTCCGAAAATCGAACGAATTATCAAGAAATTATCGCCAAATGAAGCAACTTTTATTTTACAAGCGATTCAAACAACAAAGAAAGTTCAACGAAAAAAACAATTATTTAAAATTGCATTTTCTCGTTTTGAAATAGAGATTTATAAGATTGTTTTACAGTATTTGCTTTTAGAAAGAGGTTCTATTTTTAATACAAAAGATTTCGTTCGACATTTATTTTTTGAATTAGCTTCCAATTATAATGAAAATCAGATTTCATTTTTTATAAAAATGCATCAAACCATTTTAGAAACAGGTTTTTCTTCGAATTTGCCTTCTGATTTTATTTCTGTTTTACAATTGATTTATAAAGATTTACAATTAGAAATTAAAAACAAGAATAAGATTTCAGAACAAAAAAAAGCTTTTTTATTGCCAGAAGAAATAACGGAAGAAAGTTTAAAAAAATGGAATGAAGAAATTCAAAAACGAATTGCAATTGATTCTATATTTTTAAAAGAATTATTAGAGAAAAAAGAATTAGTTGAATCTTATTTTTCAGAAGAAACAAAGAGGAAAATAAATAAAATTGAAATTCAAGAAATTAAAGAAAAAGAAGAATTTTCAAGTTTATTATTATATCTAAAAACAGGAAGTTTAGAAGTAATTCAGAATTTTACTTTTCAAGAAATTCTTAAGATTTACAAAAAAAATATTCGTAGAAAATCAAAAGAAATTGTTCTCTTTTTTAAACAAGAAGGAAAAAAAGAAACAGTTCAGAAAAAAATTGTTCAATTACTGAATACAGCACAAATAAAACAATTAATTCAACTTTTAGAACCTTCTAATTACGAAGCAATTTCTGATTTTTCAGAGAAAATAGACATTTTATCAGACAAAAGAAAAGAGATAACAAATCAAACGAGTTTTAGAAAAAAGAAATGGGAATTTATTCTGATTTCAATTTTGACAGAAAAAGGTTCTGTTTTTAATTTTCGGGAATTTATTAAACGAACTTTACAATTGATTTCTAAAAGTTATTCGATTTCCTATAGAGAATTATTACAAGAATTAATGCACGATTTTTCTAGGATAAAAGCTTTTGGAAAGTTTGGTTTTTTGAAAGAAATCCTTGAGGGTTTACATGTTGAAGAATCGACAAAAGAGAAGAAAAAACAGAAAGAGAAACAATATAAATCGCTTTTTGGAATTGTAGATTTTTTAAGTTTAGAAGAAAAAAGAGAAGTTTTACAGTTGTTTCAATTTATTCAAGAAGAATCAGATTTGAGTTTGTTTTTAGTACGATATGAAGAAGCAATTAAAAAGCGAATTTTAGAAAAAAGTATAATTGTAGAAAATGTGATTTTTTTCCTATTAGAAGGATTTTTACAATTTTCTGCAAAGAAAAATGAAACCACAATATTTCAAACAATTATTGCTTTTGAAAGAAAAAAGACTTTTCAAGATGGTGTTTTAAAACAGACTTTACAAGAAATTAAAAATTCGTATGAAACGAAAAATGAAGAGTTAGTTTACTATTGGAATTGGTTGGAATATTTTTTAATAAAAAGAGAAAATCCTTGGTGGGAAAAAAAAGAAAATTCATTTGAAAAGATATTTTATTTTTTATTTCAGAAAGACAAAATCAAATTAAAAAAACTATTGGAATCTAATTTTTTGGATAAGAATACTTTGTATTTTATTTCAAAATATACAGATAGAAAACTTCAAAAAGAGATTTTAAAATTATTATTTCCTACAAATGAAAATCAATTAATACAATATTTTGATTTAATAATTTCAATATATAAAATGTTTAAAATTATTAATATAAATGAAGAAAAAGGAGTTGTTTGGATTGATTTTGTAAAGATTTTATTAGAAAATAAAACGTACAAATTTGAAAATTTCCTTCGAATTCATTTTCAATATTTAGGAAAAAAATATTTGGTTTCTTATAATGAAATTATTCATGTTTTTTACCAAGTAATTATAAAAGAAAATATTTCTTCTTTTGAGAAAATATATTTAGTTATTCAGAAAATAGAAAAAGAATTAGAACAACAAAAAGAGAAATCAGAGTTTGATACATTAGATAAAAAAGAGCAATTTGTTTTTCAAAATTTATCGATTAAATCTACTAGAAAAGTGGAAATTTATTTGATTTTAATGTTGTCGAAGTTTAAGAAAACAGGAAATGTTTTTGAACTTTTAAAAATAGAAGAATGGTTTTGGAAATATAAAAATATTATTGATGAAAATATATTTTTAGAACTTTTCAAATTATTGGAGTTTTCAGAAAATGAGATTTCAAATGTTCTACAAAATTTATCTAAAAAAGCGAGAAAAGAAGTTTTTATTCAAAATAAAAAAAGCGAGAAGTGGAAAGTGTTTATTGAAAAATGGCAAAAAATATTAAATAAGAATGAATTGCAATTCACCAATGAAATTCAATTGTTTTTAGAACAAAAAATACTAATGTTCTTACTTTATAAATCGAGTCAAAATTTAGATGAATTTATAGCAAGTTTTTGGAATAAATTTGAAAAAGAATTTATTTTAAATAAAAAGAAAAAAGAACTTGTATTTCTAGATTTTCAACAAGAATTTAAAACAGAAAAAAGAGATTTTGAATCAAAAAAAACAGAAGATTCAAAGAAAATAAATGAAAAGTTGCATATCTTGTATAAAGAAGAAAAAGAAGAGGAATTAGTTTTTGAAAATGTTACAATTTTTAATGCAGGATTAATTCTTTTTTGGCCATTTATAACACAGCTTTTTCAGATGTTGGAATTATTAAATGGGAATAAATTTAAAGATACAAATTCGCAAGTTCGAGCAATTTTTTTATTACATTATTTGGTTTATAAAGAAGAAAGTTGTGCGGAGTTTGAAGTGTATTTAAATAAACTTTTATGTGGATTTCCGTTAAATTCTCCTATAGAAACAGATTTTACTTTGGAAGAAAAAGAAAAGGAAATTTTAGGGAGTTTGTTACAAGGAATTAAAGCAAATTGGTCGCCAATGAAAACGAGTTCTGATGAAGCTTTAAAAGAAACATTTTTACAAAGAGAAGGTGTTCTAATTCACAAAGAAAATGAGATAGAATTGCATATTGAAAAGAAAACAGTAGATATTTTATTAGAAAAATTAAGTTGGAGTTTTACAAATATTAAATTACCATGGATGGAAAAAGTTTTGATAGTGAAATGGATTTAATGATTAGAAATAATCATGTGAATACAAATACGATTTTAGAAGAAATTTTATGGTTTGAGAAAATTTTAGAAGTTCGTTTTAACTTATATTTTAATAATGAAACAGCTTTTAGTTCCATCAATGAAATTCTTGCACCAAATTTATCTGAAAACACTTCATTTTATGCAAGTTTTGTGAAATCTTTAAACTTAAATTTTCATGAAAGATTGGTTTTTATTTTAGCTTTAATTCCACATATAAAACCTGCTGTTTTAGATATTTTATTCACTAAAAATGAAAGATTTGACAAAGCTTTTACAGAATTTGGTGGAGCAAATAGCGATTCGCATAAAGGTTTTATTCCAACAATTGAAACTGCTTTGTTTTTATTGGCTGGAAATAATTTAGGAAAACGAATAGAATTTTTATCTTATTTTGAAACAAATCATATTTTTTCAGAACGCAAAATTTTTGAGAATTTTGAAGAAAATACACAATTTTTTAAAGCAAATAATCCATTAAAATTAACTTTAGAAACATTGAAATTTATTTTTTCTGGAGAGAAATTAACGCTGACATATTCTGCAAATTTTCCAGCAAAAAGAATAACAACAAAATTGAAATGGGAAGATTTGGTTTTGCAAGATTTTGTTTATGATGAATTAGATGATATTGTTACTTGGGTGAATTATAGTCAAGAAATTTTGATGGATTGGGATTTGCATAAAAAAGTAAAAAATGGTTTTCGAGCTTTGTTTTATGGACCTCCAGGAACAGGAAAAACTTTGACAGCAACTTTGATTGGAAAATTGACAGATTTAGATGTTTATCGAATAGATTTGTCTATGTTGGTTTCAAAATATATTGGAGAAACAGAGAAAAATTTAGCAAAAGTATTTGATGTTGCAGAACATAAAAATTGGATTTTATTTTTTGATGAAGCAGATGCTCTTTTTGGAAAACGAACGATGACATCATCTTCAAACGATCGACATGCAAATCAAGAAATTGCATATTTATTACAACGAATTGAAGATTATAATGGAATAATAATTTTGGCGAGTAATTTAAAAGGAAATTTAGATGAAGCTTTTTCAAGACGATTTCAATCGATGATTTATTTTCCGATTCCTGAAGCAGATGAAAGGTATTTGTTGTGGAAAAAAGCTTTTGGAGATAAATTAGCTTTAGATAAAGATGTTGATTTGTTTGAAATTTCCAAAAAATATGAAATTGCAGGAGGAGCAATTAGTAATATTTTACGTTATTGCGCAATTAAAGCAAAACAACGAAATACAAACATTGTTTTGCTTTCAGATATAGAAAAAGGTATTCGAAAGGAATTAAAAAAAGTAGGAAAGGAATAAAGGACTACTTTTTCAAATTATAATTCAAATTGACTTTTCATCATAGTTAAATAAGTGGAATCATCCATTTGTTTTCTAGCTTCCACTAATTGCTCTGCATCTTTTCCAACAACAAAACGAATTTGATCAGATTTATCTATAGCTGCATTATAAATTGTTTCTGCAACCAATTCTGCTTCGGAACTTATCGTTCCCATATTTCCAAAAGCGGTTAAAATCTTCTGTGTAAATTTTTGATATTCCTCTAAATTTTCATTTAGATTTAAATCGAAAGAACTTGTTGCAAAATTTGTGTTTATCACACCTGGTTCGATTAATTTCACTTTAACACCAATTGCTTCTAATTCATAAGAAAGTGCTTCAGACATTCCTTCTACAGCAAATTTAGATCCGTGATAAAGTGTTCCAAGCGGGAATGTTATTTTTCCTCCCATTGAAGAAACATTTAAAATAATTCCAGCTTTATTTTTTCTAAAATGAGGAAGTAATTCTTTGATAACCATTAAAGGTCCAATTACATTTACTTCCATTTGTCTTCTAATTTTTTCTTCTGAAGTTGCTTCTAATAAACCATACGAACCGTATCCTGCATTATTTAGTAAAACATCAATTTTTCCAAATTTTTCAATTCCAGTTTTCACTGTTTTTTGAATCGTTTCTTGTTTGGTAACATCTAATTCTGAAACTAAAACATTTTTTAAATTATATAATTCTGTATCTTCTACTGGATTTGTTCTAATTGTAGCAATCACATTCCAACCTTTTTCTTGAAAATATTTAGCCGTTGCGCGACCAATTCCACTGCTACATCCTGTGATTAAAATTGTTTTATTCATTTGTGTAAATTTTTTAATTTGTTATTGATAAGGCAAAATTAAAGCAGTAAAAAAGGAGGGAAGAACACAAAATACGGAAAGAAGAACACAAATTAATTTTCTAAGCATTTTTGAATTAAAACATAAACAAACCTTTAACGAAACAGCATTTGTTTTATGAGTAACTTTAATAGAAACCAACGAAATCAACATGCCAAAAAAGAATTCACATAGGTTTATAAGTTTCTTTGCAATTACTATTTGTTTGTATGGATATTTATCAATAAACATCGGACTTCCAGCTTATCCATCTTTGACAGAATATTTTGGAACATCCAAAAGTTTTGTGAAAATGTCGATTACAATTCTTCTATTAGGATTTGGTTTTTCACAGTTTATTTGGGGAACGTTATCCGAAAAATTTGGAAGACGTTCTATCATCATTATTGCAACAATAATTGCTGTTTTTGGAAGTGTTTTAACTTCATTTTCAACTTCTATTATTTTTTTTACAATCGCAAGATTTATCGAAGGATTTGGAGCAGGATATGCTTCTGTTTTATCAAGATCCATTATTGCAGATTCTTCTGATGAAGAAAGATTACACAAAACAATGTCGCATTTAGTTGCGATTGTTGCATTTGCTCCAGCAATTTCACCAATTATTGGAGGAGAAATATTTCATGCAACTTCTTGGCGAATGATATATGTCGTTTTAGCTGTTGTCGGAGGAATTTTATTGTTAAGTTCTGTTTTTAATTTAAAAGAAACACATAAATCCGCAGATCTAAAATTAGATTTAAAATCCTGTTTTATTGTTGTGAAAAAAGCTTTTTTACACCGAAAATTTATGGGATATTTTTTGCCTTATAGCATTTTATTTAGTGGATTAATTACATTTTATACCATTTCACCATATATTTTTATTGAGCAATTTGATTTTACTGAAAACACATACAGTTACTTACTTTTAGTGATTGGAGCTTTTTATGCTTTTGGTTCATTTTTATCCAGAAAATTAGTCAAATTGATTGAAACTAGAAATGTATTAAAAATTGGATATTCATTGGCTTTTACAAGTGTTGCTTTTTCATTTTTGTTTTCTTTTTTAGGTTTATTTGATTTTTATGTTGTTTTAGTTACGATGAATATTTATGCAGTAAGCTGTGGAATTATTAGCCCAATTTGTAATACAAAAGCAATTATAGCATTGGATAAAGAGGAAAATGCAAGAGGAAATAAAGGAATTACTTCCTCGCTTTTAGGAGGTGGAAATATGATTTTTTCTAGTTTACTTTCCTTTTCAATTACAAATATTCTTTTTGATGATATGTTTAAACTTAGTTTTTATATTTCAGGAATTATCATTGTTAGTTTTTCACTTTATTGGGTTTTAATTCAAAGATTAGAATTAGAAACTATTGAGTGATTTTAAATTAATTCACTTCTCGATATTTATTTGGTGAAATACCTGTTTTTGTTTTGAAAAGTCTACTGAAATAATGAGGATAATTAAAACCTAACAAATAAGCAATTTCAGATACAGAATCTTCAGTAGAAAGTAAAAGATGTTTTGCTTTATCAATTAAGAAATCGTTGATATGATCTTTAGCACTTTTTCCTGTTTCTTTCTTTAATAAATCGCTTAAATAATTATCCGAAAGATTTACTTTATCTGCTAAATAATGAATAGAAGGAATTCCATTTTCCGCCAATAAACCAGATTTATAATAATTTTTTAAAATAGATTCTACTTCTGAAACAGTTGATTTATTTTGTGTTGCTCTTGTATGAAATTGACGTTCATAAAATCGTAAACAATAATTTAATAAGAGCTCTAAAGAAGAAACAATAACACGTTGACTATGATTATCAATTCGTTCATTATATTCTTCTTTAATATTCTCTACGCAATCTGTCAGAATTTGCTTTTCTTTATCTGATAAATGTAAAGCTTCATTGGCTTCATAAGAGAAAAATGAATATTCATCAATTTGATTTCCTAAATGTGTTCCATGAATTAAATCAGGATGAAAATATAACATCCATCCATTTTCTTGATCAAATTCCATTTCAGATTTTGCTGAAACAACTTGTCCTGGAGAAGTGAAGACCAAAACACCTTCTTCAAAATCGTAATTTCCTCTACCGTATTGAATGCCGCAAGAAGCACTTTTTAAACCGATATAATAAAGATCTAAAGTTACTTTTACATTAATCATTTCTTTGGTGATTTTCAATTTTGAAACATCAATTACAGTAATTAATGGATGTTTTGGTTTTTCATAACCAAAGATTTCATGCATCTGTGTAATAGAATCGATTTTTAAAATTTCATTTGACATAAATATTCGTTTTATTCATTGTACAAAATTCGAAACTTTCAAACAAATGAAAGAACACAAATTCCATTTTGTATGACACAAATTACTGAAAAATTGTTTTTAGAAACTCTAAATGTTTTTTTAAATTTGGTACACTTAATATAAAAAATGTAGTTATGAATTGGTATGTAAAAGCCTTAAAACAATACACAGATTTTGAATCAAGAGCAAGTAGAGAAGCGTATTGGACATTCATTTTAATGAATTCTACAATTTCCATTATACTTTTAATTCTTGATTTTGCGATTGGAAGTATCGTTCCAATGATGGGATTAGGAATTTTAAGCGGACTTTATTCATTAGCAGTTTTTGTTCCCTCTTTAGCAATTGCTGTTAGAAGATTACATGATGTTGGAAAAAGTGGATGGTTTGTTCTTTTAGTATTTCTACCAATAATTGGTGGAATTTGGTTAGTAATTTTACTTTTAATGAAAAGTAAAGAAGAAGTAAATGAATATGGAGAAAACCCTAAAGTTGCTCTTTTTCAAAATTCTTCCTTTGCAGAAATTGAAAAAGAAGAAATAAAAGAAAGAGATATTTTATTAATAACATTGATTATTATAATTTTTTTACAAGGAATTATTTGGCCAATTGCGATTTCACAACAATGGTATGATCATATTTTTTATACGTCTTGGGGAGGAATTTCAAGTATTGTTACAGCTCTAATTTTTGTATTATTAATAAAACAAATCAAAAATTTGAAACTACGTAATTTAGGTTTAGTTTTCGCTATTCTAATTTACTTAATGCGATACATTGAACTTATTGGTGGAATATTAAATGAAGGTTTTTATTTATCAAGTCTTTTCATAAAAAGTTAAACAGAAAGAAAACTAGTCATTTGGCTAGTTTTTTTACTATAAAACCTAAAATAATTTTTTCTCATAAAGATTATAATTAGAAAGTAGAAGTTTTTTCTCACCAACTTTTTGAAAATCTAAATTCTCATAAAATTTACAAAGTTTAGGATTTTTAGAATCGGAATCTAATCTTAAGAATTTACAATTTTCTTCTTTTGCTAATTTTTCGATATTTTCTATAATTAATTGACCAAATCCTTTTCCATTAAATGCTTCTTTGATTACAAAAGAATGGATATATTTTGCTTTATCTTTTTGTTTTCCCCAATACAGCAAATCTTGATTCATAATCCGAATCATTCCAATATTTTCATTTGTTTCATTATAAATAAAGAAAAACTCTTTTAATGAAATTCCTTCCTTTACCCAATTTATTTTTTCAATTGGAGGATTTTTCCAATATTGCCAATGATTAATATTTTTCTTATCAATTTTTTCAGCAGATTTTTTAAATAATTCTAAAACTAAATTTAGCTGTTCTTTTTTGATTTGTTTAAAAGTAAAATTCATTTGCTAAAGATATTTGTTATTTCATTTGAAACAAAAGAAGTTTCTATTTTATAGAAAATGATTAAATTAATTAGGGAAAATAAAGAAGAAGAATTGAAAATAATTTCGCAAATTATAAATTTAGATAGACAAAATATGTCGTTGAAAAAATCTTTCTGAGAATAAAACTAAAATTTTCATTTTTAGTGAGTTTTACTAGGTTTTTCGGTGTTAAAACTTATGAGAATTCATCGTTTTTTCTTAAATTTGTAGAAAAATTAGCATTAAAAATCTTAAATAAACAACAAATGAAAAGTTGGGATAATAAGTGATATTTTACTATATTCATTATAGGAGATTTATAGTATAAATAATATCTTTGCAATCCTTCACTAAATGCCGAATAAGTATGACTAAAGAAACAAATTATACTGAGGATAATATACGTTCTCTAGATTGGAAAGAACACATTCGAATGCGTCCGGGAATGTACATCGGAAAGCTAGGAGATGGTTCTTCTCCTGATGATGGAATTTATATACTTTTAAAAGAAGTAATAGATAATTCCATTGATGAATTTGTAATGGGTGCTGGAAAAACAATTGAGATCAGTGTAAAAGAAAGTCTTGTTACAGTTAGAGATTATGGTCGTGGAATTCCTCTTGGAAAAACTATAGATGTAGTTTCAAAAATGAATACAGGTGGAAAATACGATACAAAAGCGTTTAAAAAATCTGTAGGATTAAATGGAGTAGGAACAAAAGCTGTAAATGCGCTTTCTACATACTTTAGAGTGCAAGCAGTGAGAGATGGAGAAACGAAAGTTGCAGAATTTTCAAAAGGAGAATTGACGGAAGATTTTCCAATTGAAAAAACAACAATTAGAAAAGGAACTAAAATTTCTTTTACTCCTGATACAAGTATTTTTGTCAATTTTAAGTATCGACAAGAATATGTGGTGAAAATGATTAAAAACTATGTGTATTTAAATCCAGGTTTAACAATCATTTTTAATGGAGAAAAATTTGTTTCTGAAAATGGATTGAAAGATTTATTGGAAGAAAATATTTCTGAAAATGCAAAATTATATCCTATTATTCATCTAAAAGGAAATGATATTGAAATTGCAATTACGCATAGTAAAGAACAATATAGTGAAGAATATCATTCGTTTGTAAATGGACAACATACAACACAAGGTGGAACACATCAAGCAGCTTTTCGAGAAGCAATTGTAAAAACACTTCGTGAATATTATAAGAAAAATTATGATGCATCAGATATTCGTAAATCTATTGTAGCTGCAATCAGTATCAAAGTAATGGAGCCAGTTTTTGAAAGTCAAACAAAAACAAAACTAGGTTCTACGGAAATGGGAGATGATTTACCAACAGTTCGTACGTATATCAATGATTTTGTAAAAAATAAATTAGATAATTATTTACATAGAAATAACGAAACTGCTGAGCTAATTCAAAAGAAAATTCTACAAGCAGAAAGAGAAAGAAAAGAACTTTCTGGAATTCGAAAATTAGCTAAAGATAGAGCGAAAAAAGCAAGTTTGCACAACAAAAAACTTCGTGATTGTAGAGTTCATCTGACAGATATTAAGAAAGAAAGAAATTTAGAAAGTACTCTTTTTATTACCGAGGGAGATTCTGCAAGTGGATCGATTACGAAATCTCGTGATGTAAATACACAAGCTGTTTTCAGTTTAAAGGGAAAACCTTTGAACAGTTATGGAATGACAAAGAAAATTGTTTATGAAAATGAAGAATTTAATTTGTTGCAAGCAGCTTTAAATATTGAAGAAGGATTAGAAACATTGCGTTATAATAACATTGTAATTGCAACCGATGCCGATGTGGATGGAATGCATATTCGTTTGTTATTAATCACATTTTTCTTACAATTTTTCCCTGAATTAATTAAAGAAGGTCATTTATATATTTTAGAAACGCCGCTTTTTAGAGTTCGAAATAAAAAAGAAACAATTTATTGTTATTCGGAAGAAGAAAAACAAAATGCGATTCAAAAATTAAAAGGAAAACCAGAAATTACACGATTTAAAGGACTAGGTGAGATTTCGCCTGATGAATTTAAACATTTCATTGGAGATAACATTCGTTTGGATCCTGTAATGCTTGATAAAGAAATGTCTATTGATCAATTATTAAAATTTTATATGGGGAAAAATACTCCAGATAGACAGAAATTTATTATTGAAAATTTAAAAGTTGAACTAGATTTAGTAGAAGAATTATAATGCAAGATTTAAACGAATTTGAAAACCAAAATAATGCAGAAAGTCAAGAAACCATTACTAAGGTTACAGGAATGTATAAAGAATGGTTTTTGGATTATGCATCCTATGTAATTTTAGAAAGAGCTGTTCCAGCAATTGATGATGGTTTTAAACCTGTTCAACGTCGTATCATGCAAGCGATGAAAGATTTGGATGATGGACGTTATAATAAAGTTGCAAACATTGTAGGACACACGATGCAATATCATCCTCATGGTGATGCTTCCATTGCTGATGCAATGGTGCAAATTGGACAAAAAGAATTGTTGATTGATATGCAAGGAAACTGGGGAAATGTCTTGACAGGAGACAGAGCTGCTGCTTCTCGTTATATTGAAGCACGTTTATCCAAATTTGCTTTAGATGTTGTATTTAATCCAAAAACAACGAATTGGCAAGCTTCTTATGATGGTAGAAAGAAAGAACCAATTAATCTTCCTGTGAAATTTCCAATGCTTTTAGCACAAGGAGCAGAAGGAATTGCTGTTGGACTTTCGACAAAAATTATGCCTCATAATTTCAATGAATTAATCGATGCTTCTATTCAATATTTAAAAGGAAGAAGTTTTAAGATTTATCCTGATTTTATCACTGGTGGAGCAATGGATGTTTCACAATATAATGATGGAAAAAGAGGAGGAAAGATTCGTGTTAGAGCTAAAATCACAAATCCGACTAAAAATCAATTATTGATTACAGAAATTCCTTTTGGAACAACTACTTCTAGTTTGATTGATTCGATTTTAAAAGCCAATGAAAAAGGTAAGATTAAAATCAAGAGAATTGAAGATAATACTGCCGAAAATGTAGAGATTGTAATTCATTTGGCAAACGGAATTTCTCCTGATAAAACGATTGATGCTCTATACGCTTTTACAAATTGTGAAAATTCGATTTCGCCTCTTTGTTGTGTAATTGAAGATAACAATCGTCCTTCGTTTATTGGAGTTTCTGAATTATTGAAAATTTCTACAACTAAAACAGTGGATTTACTGAAAAAAGAGTTGAAAATTGAATTAGATGAATTAAATGAACAATGGCATTTTGCTTCTTTAGAACGAATTTTTATTGAAAATAGAATTTATCGTGATATTGAAGAGGTTGCTACTTGGGAAGGTGTGATTAAAGCAATTGATAAAGGTTTAAAACCACATATAAAACATTTAAAAAGAGAAGTAAAAGAAGAAGATATTGTAAAACTTACGGAAATTCGAATTAAGAAAATTTCAAAGTTTGATATCGATAAAGCAAAACAATTTATTGAATCTTTAGAAGAAAAAATAGAGAAAGTAAAATTCAATTTAGATAATCTAATTGATTTTGCAATCGCTTATTTTAAAGATTTAAAAGCAAAATATGGTAAAGAAAAAGAGCGTAAAACAGAAATTCAGCTTTTTGATGATATTGTAGCAACAAAAGTTGTGATTCGTAACTCGAAACTTTATGCAAATTTTGAGGAAGGTTTTGTTGGAACTTCTTTAAAGAAAGATACTTTTATTGGAGATTGTTCAGATATTGATGATGTGATTTGTTTCCGAAAAGATGGTACGATGACAATCACAAAAGTTGCTGAAAAAACATTTATCGGAAAAGATATAATTCATGCTGCAATCTTTAAGAAAAACGATAAAAGAACGATTTATAATATGATTTATCGTGATGGTCGTGGTGGAACTTCTTACATGAAACGTTTTTATGTAACTGGAGTAACTCGTGATAAAATTTACGATTTAACAGTTGGAACAAAAGGTTCATCTGTTCTTTATTTTTCAGCAAATCCAAATGGAGAAGCTGAGGTTGTTTCGATTTATTTAAGAGCGATAAAAGGATTGAAAAAACTTCGTTGGGACATTGATTTTTCAGAATTATTAATTAAAGGAAGAAGTTCTAAAGGAAATGTAGTAACGAAAAATGCAGTGAAGAAAATTGAATTAAAATCTGCTGGAATTTCTACATTAAAACCTAGAAAAATTTGGTTTGATGATTCTGTAAAACGATTAAATGTTGATGAAAGAGGAGAACTTTTAGGAGAATTTAGAGCGGAAGATCGAATTTTAATTATTGATTCAAAAGGTTATTTAAAAGCTGTGACTCCAGAACTTTCACTTCATTTTGATAATAATATTGAAGTGTTGGAGAAAGTAAATCCGATTAAGCCAATTTCTGTTTTATACTATGATGGAGAGCGTGAAAGATACTATGTGAAACGTTTCTTGGTGGATATTAATGTAAAAGAAGAATTGATTATTACTGAGCATCCGAAGTCGCAACTTTTAGCTGTTTTAACAGATTATCGTCCACAAGTTGAAGTTATATTTTCAAAACGTTCATTAGAAAATCAGGTTTTAGATTTTGAAAGTTTTATCGCGATAAAAGGAGTTAAAGCAATCGGGAATCTTTATACAAAGGAAAAGATAAGAACAGTTAATACGCTTGAACCGTTACCTTATGAAGAGCCAGTTGTAGATGAAATTGAAGTTGTGGATGAAGAACCAATTGATGGTGAAGTTGAAACTACTGAAATTTCAGAAAATCCGACTTCGGAAGATTTAAAATCAGATGAAGATGGACAAATTGAAATGTTTTAAATTTTTCAATTAAAAAATATAATAGAAAGGCAATTTTTTATAGATTGCCTTTTTTTGTGAAAAAGAGTTTATGGGAAAATAAAAAACTGCAAGAAACAAAATTCTCAATTTGTTGAAAAATTAAGAAAAGAAGAATAAAATCTAATTAATCTCATATCCAGCTAAACCAAGATAAATTTCATCAGAACTTGTTTTGCCAATAGAACTAGGAATTTGATAAGGAGATTTTGAAAGTTCAGTTAAAACTCCATTGGAACTTAAATAAAACATGGAAATTTTATGATCGTCAATTGCAGAAATTACATAAACATAATTTCCTAAATTGATGATATCTTTTAATTCATCTGTTCCTAAATTTTTAGCTTCAACTCTTCCATTTTCAATTTCTGAAATCGCATCATTTTCTCCAATATTATAAGAAATAATAGCATTTTCGCCCAAATTTACAGCAAAGAAAGTTTTTTTGTCTAAACTAATATTTGACCAACAAGTTCCTGGTTCAAATCCTGTTCCTGCTTTAAAATGTTCCGCAATTTCATAAGTTGAAGTATTTAAACTATAAACATCATAATCAATCAATTCTTCAACTAAATTAAAACTTGCAACATAAGATCGAGTTCCGTTTGGTGACCAAATTGCAGCTGTAGTTCCTCCAATTCCAATTTTAGAAAAAGAAAAAGTTTGTGTTGCTGTTCCATTATTAAAATCATAAAAATAAACATAGCTTGGTTTGATGATATTTGGATTAGGAAAAGGAACATCGAAATGGTAAATTCCTAAAGTTGTTACCGAAAATCGATTTCCATTTGGATGAAAATCAACACTTGAAATTCCACCAATATTTGCATCATAATAAGCATCTAAAATACTTTCAAAGTTTAAAATTCCTGTATTTTTATCTAAAGTAAAAAGAACAATATTTCTTTTATCAGAATTGATAAATTCTCCTTCTGGTATTTCATTTTCTCCTTGATAACCAAAAGAAGAATGCTGATTCCCAACTAAAACCCAAATTTTTTCATTTTGCTCTGAAATAGCTATGGTTACAGGACGAATTCCTTTACTATCAATATTTACAGTAGTATTGTCATTTGGCGTTTGATCAATTAAAGATAAATTTCCAGTTGGTTTGTCGATTTTAAAAACTGAAATAGAACCATTTTCTGGGTTTTTTCCTGCATTTACAACTAAAAGTAAATCATCTATGATTCGGATAGAAAATTGCGCATCAAAATCGCCTTGTTCTGTTGCTCCCAAATCTTGTGTGTTAAAAGGAGAATTTTCTAATTCTTGAATCGTTCCGTCAGCAAATTGTTTAAAACCTAAAACAGCATTTTCACCATTTGCATTTGTAGAAGTATAAAGAAATCCGGTTGCTTCTTTGATAGGATCTATATTTTCACCATTATCATCATTTTTACAAGAGATTAAAAATAAAATGCTTACAACGAAAAAAACAAACTTTTTATTCATGATAGATTTACTTTTTAGTTCTATTAAATTTAATCTTTTCTTTCTGAATATTAAATAGTTAAATGTTTTTTATTTAAGTTTTAATTTAATTGTTTTTCAGAATTTTAAATAAAAAAATCCTGGCTTTTAAAACTAGGATTTGCATATTTAATTTTAGATATTTTATTTAAATCTGAGTAATTATTTCTTTTTGTAAGAAAATTATTTCACCATATTTCTTCTGATTTTACTCAATGCTTCTGGTGTAATTCCTAAATAAGATGCAATTAATTTTTGAGGAACTCTTTGTGAAATATTTGGATATGTTTTTAAAAATTCTTGATAACGTTCAAGTGCAGTTGCGCTCATTAACATTAATAATCGATGTTGTAAAACTCCAGCTCTTCGAGTTAATAATTTCGTTTGTTTTAATAAAGCTTCTCTTGGCATATCCTCCACAAGATCTTGTTTTTTAAAATCAACAATTTCAATTACAGAATCTTCCAAAGCATCGATAAATAACTGTGATGGAGTATCAAAAGTGTACGATTCAAAATCACCAAGAATCCAACCTTCAGGAGCAAAAAGAAAAACATGTTCTTTTCCTTTAGAATCAATTGTATAACTGCGTAAAAGCCCAAAACAAACAAAATAACTCAAATTTTTTTCATCGCCTTTTATCTGTAATAAAGTTCCTTTTTTGACCTTAATTTTTCGAATAGTTCCGAAAATTTCTTTTTCTTTTTCTGGTGGAATTCCAGCAGATAATAATAATTCTTTCATTGATTTCATTAGATAAAAGTACAATTTTAATCAGGAGAAAAATAAGAACAGAATGAAAAATAAAAGATAAATTGCAAGAATTAATTTATAGAAAAGAATAAACATTTAAAAACGATGGTTTTACTATTTTGCGACAGTGTTTTCGATAGAAAAATAATCGAACCAGATTATGAAAAAGAACAACAAATTGCTAAGAAATATGGTTTTCAAACGTATTTAATTAGTCATGAAGAATTAACAGATAATCATTTAAAAAACGCTTTAAGATTTATTCCAACTTTAGAAGAAAAAGAAATTGGAATGTTTAGAGGTTGGATGTTGACACCAAATCAATATGAGAAATTATACAATAGATTATTGGAGAAAAATATTCAGTTAATTAATTCGCCTAAAGAATATAAGCATGCACATTATTTACCAGAATCCTTCGAATTAATTAAAGAAAAATCACCTTTTTCGATTTGGTTTTCTAAGGAAGAATTTAAAGATTTTGAAACTATTTTTGAAAGATTAAAAGTCTTTGAAAATGAAGCTGTAATTATAAAAGATTTTGTGAAATCTGAAAAACATGCTTGGAAAGAAGCTTGCTTTATTCCGAATTTTTCGGATAAAGAAAATGTTAGACAGATTGTATCAAAATTTATCGAATTACGTGGAAATTATCTTAATGAAGGATTAGTTTTTCGAAAATTTGAACATTTAAAGTTTTTGAAAAATCATTCCAAAAGTAACATGCCTTTGACAAAAGAATTTCGTGTGTTTTTTTATAAAAATCAAATAGTTCAAATTGCGAAATATTGGGATGAAGGAATTTATGGAGAAGAAAATCTTGATTTCAGTTCTTTTATAGAAATTGCAAATCGAATTGAAAGTAATTTTTTTTCAATGGATATTGCACAAAAAGAAAATGGAGAATGGATTATTATGGAAATTGGTGATGGTCAAGTGTCAGGTTTTCCAGATAATTTAGACAAAGTAAACTTCTATAAAAACATCAAAAAAATACAAGATGGAATTCAAATTTGATATTGATAAAATTGTCAATCATTTACAGAAATATGCAGAAAACTTAGAAGATTTTTATCAATGGTCTGTAAGTTTAAAATCGTTAGAAAAATTAAGCAATTTAGGAAT
The DNA here is from genome assembly GCF_015767265.1 of Aureivirga marina. GTDB lineage: Bacteria > Bacteroidota > Bacteroidia > Flavobacteriales > Flavobacteriaceae > Aureivirga > Aureivirga marina. The sequence goes on along the minus strand of NZ_JADPIB010000003.1, from coordinate 406,682 downwards.
TATTTCAAAAGAAAAAGCTTTAGAGTTAAATGATTTAAAACCATATGATAAAGAGATTCAATTAAAATCGATTGTGCAACCAAAATTATTGGATTTTTATGAAAATGACTTTTCAGCTTTTGTAAAATTGAGTATGTGGATTGTTCGTGATTGGGGAGGGGTTAGAGCAGCAAAACAAGAAGATACAATTCAAACAATAAAAGATGTTATAGAGAATGAAAAAACGCCTTTTAAAAGAGTTGCAAGTTATTCCAAAGTTTGTGCATTTATGTTTCCAGAGAAATATTTAATTTATGATTCACGAGTTGCGTATTCTTTGAATTGGATTTTACTTTCACAAGATGCAGGAGAAATTTATTTTCCAATTCCAGAGGGAAGAAATTCTAAAATGTCAGCTTTTGATATGCGAGTTTTGATTCGTTTAAAACATAAAGAAAATTATCAAGTAAATTCTGTCTCGGAAATTGATAAACGATTTATTTTAAATAGAGATAAATCTTTATTTATTCCTCAAAATATTGCTTATAAAAAATTAAGTGAATTAGTAAAGGAAATCAGTAAAAAGCTTTGGAAATCAGCGCAAGCAGAAAAATTATATTTTACAGAAATGCTTTTATTTTCAATTGCAGATTCTTTCGTAATTGAAGAAATTGTGAATCAAATTAGTTTGAAATAAGCTTGTTATGAAAAATTAACAAAGTTCAACCGGTATTAAGAAAACATTACAATTTTTAAATGATTATAGTTAATGATTGTATCATATGAGTTAAAGAATTCATTTTTTAATTAAGAAATTTAAATTTCAATAATTCGTATAATCTAAAACTTTAAAAATGAGCAATACTGGAAATACAATCTTAGGTGTTTTAGTCGGTGGAGCAATTGGTGCAACTTTAGGAATTCTATTCGCCCCAGAGAAAGGATCTAAAACTAGACAAATGATTAAGGATGAAGTAAACCATTCAAAAGATGATATTTTGAATAAGGTTTCTCATTTAAAAGAAACAATCGAAGAAAAAGTGTTTCATAAAAATGGAACTTTAGGAAGTAAAATTGAAGAAATTATTACAGAATCTTCTATTGGAACAAACGATGCGATTACTGCTTTAGAGAAAAAGCTGGAAGAATTAAGAAAAAGAAATAAAAAGACTGTATAATGAATATCTTGAACTCATTAGATAAATTGTCTTCAAAAGTAATTGACCTTGGAAATGATTATGTAAATAATTCAACAGAATATTTTAAGTTGAAAATTTTCTATCATCTCACAAAGTCATTTACTTTTGGGATTAAGCTGATCATTTTACTTGGATTATCATTTTTTGCATTGGTTTTTTTATCTGTTGCATTGGTAGTTTGGATAGGAGATGTCATCGGAAGCTTCGCATTAGCTTGTGTTTTAGTTGCCGTTCTTTTCCTTTTGATTGGTTTTTTGATTTATTTATTGAGAAAAAATATTGATAGAAAAGTAATTCAAAGCTTTTCAGAGGATTATTTTGATGAATCTATTTAAAATTTAAAATGATGAGAAAAAAATATAATTCCTTTGAAGAAATAGAAGAAGATTTAAGAAGATGGAAATTAAAAAGTGAAATTTCTAAAGAGCAAATTAAGTTGATTAATAACGAATTTGTTCATGAATTTAAATCGTATAAATGGATTATAGATGTTTTTGCACAAATGAAAAAATATGGACTTTTACTTTTGATTGAAAGATATATTTTTAAAAAGTGGAATAAATAATATTAATCAAAATCTGAAGATTCTCTTACCTTTTTATATTCAATTGGTGTAATGTTATATTTTTCTTTAAAGATTTTAGAAAAATAACTTCTACTGCTAAATCCAATTGAATAAACAATTTCTGAAATCGATAATTCTGTGTTTTTAATCAATTCTTTAGACTTCTCTAAACGAACATCTCTGATAAATTCAGTTACCGTTCTTTTGTATAAAAACTTAAAACCTTCCTGAAGTTTTGCTTGCGAAATATTCGTTTCTTTCGATAAAAGCTCTAAAGTATAATTCTCCGAAATATTCATAGAAATAGTTTCTGCTAAATCTTGAATCACTTTAAGATTTTTATGAGCTACAAAGAAAATTTCCTTTTGATTTCTATTTTCCTTTTCTACTTGTTCTAAAATTTCTGCTAAAAATTGAAAAATAATTCCTTCGATTTTTAAAATATCAAATTTAGATGAAATCGTAATTTTCTCTATTTCTTGTATATAATTTGCTAAAAGAATATTTGTTGTGCTAAAGTTTTTTTCAAAAATAGAATTTAAAGAAAGTAACGAATTTATTTTCTGATGAATAAAACTATTTTCATCAATTTCTAGTAAAATAATTTGCACTTTTTTATTTAAAGAAAAGGTGTAAGTAAACTCATTTTTAGAAAGAAGAAACTGAAAAGGACTTAAAGTTTTACTTGAAGTATGAATTCCTTTAAAATCAATGCTTTCAGATGAGCAAAAATGAATAAAATTCTTATTTTGTTGTGGAAAAATAAAAGTTGTTTCTTGAAAAAAAGCAATATCAAAAAGCCAAAAGTGAAAACCATTTTTGGAAGTGATTTTTTGAATCTTTCCATTTGCAAAAGCTGAGTTAATAGAAAGTGTTTGTTCTTGAAAATTTTTAGAAATTACACCATGAATTTTCTCTTGAATTTGTTTTAAAAAACAAGATTTATCTTTTGTAGAAAGCTGTATATGTAAAGAATTTGAAAAAAACATTTTAGTTCATTTTTATTCTCTTTTTAAAATTAAGCAATCAAAAAATAAAATTATTTTAAAAAAAAACTAAATATGAAAAATATTACTGGAAAATTTAGTTAATATTTTGTAAGTTAGATAGTTATGTAATTTGAAATAAAATGGCTTCAAACAGTTTTAAGACAATTCAACCAAGTATTATAAAGCAATTATTCACATTGTTGATTCTCTTTTTATTAGGAAGATTAATCATTGTGGAAATTCTTCCGTATTTGTCTGGTTTTCTTGGAGCGCTAACACTTTATATTTTACTAAAAAATCCGATGCGAAAATTGGTTGCAAAAAAATGGAAACCACCAATTGCGGCGGCTTTGCTATTGATTTTTTCCATTGTTTGTATTTTATTTCCAATTTCACTTGTCATTCTTTTATTAAAGAAAAAAACAATTTTATTTATTAAAAAATTACATCATGTTTTAAATGTGATAAAAAGACAAATCAGTTTCATTGAAGATTATTTTGGCTATGAAGTTTCTACAGGATTTGATGCTGATTCTATTTCACAATGGCTTTCCAAACATTTGAAGACGTTTGCTGGAAGTTCTTTACATACAGTGCTTTCGATAGTTTTGATGTATTTTTTGCTTTATTTTATGTTGTTAAATGGAAAAAAACTTTTTGATTCATTACTTCGATATGTTCCATTAAACAAAGAAAATATTAACTATATCAGTGAAGAAAGTGAGAAAATTATCAAATCAAATGCAATTGGGATTCCTTTAGTCGCTTTAGTGCAAGGTTGTGTCGCTTTTGTAGGTTTTTTAATTTTTAAAATTCACAATCCATTTTTTTGGGCAATTCTTGTAACGCTTGGTTCTACGATTCCTTTTTTAGGATTGTTAATAGGAATTATTCCTGTTTTTATTTTAAAAATCTCTAGTGGATATAATTTTCAAGCTTATGGAATTTTACTTTATGGATTGATTGTTCTTGGTTTATCGGATAGTTTAGCGCGTCTTTTAATTTTGAAAAAAATGCAAGATGTTCATCCTGTTGTTACACTTCTTGGAATCTTAGTAGGATTCCCACTTTTCGGTTATATTGGATTAATTTTCGGACCGCTTTTAATTAATTTATTTTTAATGTTTGTTCGAATTTATAAATCAGAATATGAGATTCGTTAAGAGTTATTTCTAAAAAGAGAAAAATTATTCCAAAAAAGAATCAAAAATATCTTGAAATTTTCAGGTTCCAAGACTTGAAACTACTATAGGTTTTATTATCTTTGCGAATCGAAAAATAAAAAATATAGAATGAAAATATCATACAATTGGTTAAAGCAATTTTTACAAGTTGATTTAGACGCTGAAAAAACAGGGGAACTTCTTACAGATTTAGGTCTGGAAGTAGAAGGAATCGAAGTTGTGGAATCTATCAAAGGTAGTTTGAAAGGAGTTGTTGTAGGAGAAGTTCTTACTCGTGAGCAACACCCAAATGCAGATAGATTAAGTGTTACGACTGTAAATATTGGAGAAGAAGAACCAGTACAAATTGTTTGTGGAGCTCCGAATGTAGCTGTAGGTCAAAAAGTGCCTGTTGCAACTGTAGGAACTACATTGTATGATCCAAACGGAGAAGCCTTTAAAATTAAAAAAGGAAAAATAAGAGGAGAAGTGAGTTTAGGAATGATTTGCGCTGAAGACGAATTAGGTTTAGGTTCAGGTCATGACGGAATTATGGTTTTAGAAGAAAATTTAGTTCCAGGAACTCCAGCTTCTGAAGTATTCAATATCGAAATTGATCATGTGTTTGAAATTGGTTTAACGCCAAATAGAGCAGATGCAATGAGTCATTTAGGAACAGCTCGTGATTTAAGAGCTGGATTAATCCAACAAGGAAATATGGTTTCAGGATTAATTACTCCTTCTGTGAGTGCTTTCCATGTTGATGAAAGAGTGTTAAAGACAGATATTGAAATTGAAAATAAAGAATTAGTTCCAAGGTATGCAGGAGTTACAATTACAGATGTAAAAGTGCAAGATTCTCCTGAATGGATTCAAAATAGATTAAAAGCAATTGGATTAGCGCCAATTAATAATGTAGTAGATATCACAAATTATGTATTACATGAATTAGGGCAACCACTTCACGCATTTGATGCTACAAAAATTAGAGGAAATAAAGTTATTGTTAAAAACTTACCAACTGGTACTAAGTTTACAACTTTAGACGGTGTTGAAAGAGAATTACATGAAGATGATATCATGATTTGTGATGGAGAATCAAACCCATTATGTATTGCTGGTGTTTTTGGAGGAGAAAATTCTGGAGTTTCAGAAGGAACAACTTCTATCTTCTTAGAAAGTGCTTATTTTAATCCTGTTTCAATTCGTAAAACTGCAAAAAGACACGGATTAAATACAGATGCATCTTTCCGTTTCGAAAGAGGAATTGATCCAAATATTACGAAATATGCTTTAAAAAGAGCAGCTTTATTGATTGAGGAAATTGCTGGAGGAAAAATTTCTTCTGATGTAGAAGATTATTATCCAGAAAAAATAGAAGATTTCCAAGTGGTTGTTTCTTATGAGAATATTTACCGTTTAATTGGACAAGAAATTCCAAAAGACACAATCAAAAATATTTTAGCTTCTTTAGAGATTAAAGTAATCAATGAAACAGCTGGAGGTTTAGGATTAATTATTCCTGCTTACCGAGTAGATGTTCAGAGAGAAGCAGATGTTATCGAAGAAATTTTAAGAGTTTACGGATATAACAATATTGAATTTTCTCATAAATTAAATGCATCTATTTCATTTGATAAATTTGATGAAGTTAAATTTGAAAATAAAGTTGCAGATTCTTTAGTAAGTTTAGGTTTCCATGAAGCAATGGCAAATTCTTTAACGAAGCCTGAATATGCTGAAAAATCAGAGAGACTAAATTCAGAACATAACGTAACGATGTTAAATCCTTTAAGTAATGATTTAGCTGTAATGCGCCAATCGTTATTATTCTCAGGATTAGAATCTGTTGCTTATAATATTAATAGAAAAAACAATTCATTAAAGCTTTTCGAGTTTGGAAAAACATATCATAAATTTGAAAGTGGATATAATGAACATAAACATTTAACGCTTTTCGTAACAGGAAATAGAACAAAAGACACTTGGACGAATCCAGCGAAAACATCTGATTTCTTCTATTTAAAAGGAATTGTAAGTTCTATTTTAGGAAAATTAGGATTTGGAAAATTAAAAGTTTCTCCAACTAAAAATTCTGATTTCTCAGAAGGAATTACTTTAAGCTTAGGAAAAACTAAATTAGTAGATTTAGGAGTTGTAAAGAAAGCAATTTTAAAAGATTTCGGAATTAAACAAGAAGTTTTATTTGCTGATTTTGATTGGAAAAATATTCTAGAATTAATCAACAGAAAAAACCGAAAAGTAGTTGCTTTACCAAAATTCCCAGCTGTAAAACGTGATTTAGCTTTATTAATTGACTCGGAAGTTACTTTCAATGAAATTTATAATTTAGCTTTCCAAGCAGAAAGAAAATTATTAAAAGAAGTTGATTTATTTGATGTTTACGAAGGAGATAAATTACCAGAAAATAAAAAGTCTTATGCAGTAAGTTTCTTATTACAGGATGAGAACAAAACGCTTAACGATAAACAAATCGATAAGATTATGCAACGACTACAAACAACTTTTGAAAAGAATGTGGGAGCCACGTTAAGATAAATTATTTGAGAGCCTTTAGATTTAATTCTAAAGGCTTTTTTTTAAAACTAAAAAGATGCAAATAGATTTTACAAATTTGAATTATTTAAAAAATGGAAATCCAAAACAAAAAAGGGTTTATCAAATTTTAAATCAATATCAAATATTTGAAAAATTAAATTCATATCATCCTATTTTAGTTGGAACGATTCCAATTCAAATTGATACAGAAAATAGTGATTTAGATATTATTTGTGAATTTCAAAATGAAATAATTTTTAAAGAGATAATTGAAAAACTTTTTGGAAATCTGAATAATTTTAAAATAAAAGAAAGTAATAAATTTTTTGAAAAAGCAATTATTTCAAATTTTGAATTGGAAAATTTTCAGTTTGAAATTTTTGGACAAAAAATTCCGACTAACAAACAATATGGATATTTGCATATGCTTACAGAAGCAAGAATTTTAGAAGAAAAAGGAGAAGAATTTCGACTTAAAATTATTGATTTAAAGAAAAAAGGATTTAAAACAGAACCTGCATTTGCAAAATTATTAAACATAAAAGGAGATCCTTTTCAAGAACTTTTAAAGTATTAAATAAAACACACAACTAAACTATAACACAATGTACAAATCTCTAATTAGACCAATTTTATTTTCATTTGACCCAGAGAAAATTCATCATTTTACATTTTCATTTATCAAAACAACTTCTAAAATCCCTGGAGTTTCAGCTTGTTTACGTTCGAGATATCAAGTAAATGATAAAAGATTAGAAAGAGAATTATTTGGTTTAAAATTTAAAAATCCTGTTGGACTTGCTGCTGGTTTTGATAAAAATGCAGTTTTATATAATGAATTGGCAGATTTCGGATTTGGGTTTGTAGAAATTGGAACTGTAACGCCAAAAGCACAAGTTGGAAATCCTAAAAAACGATTATTTCGTTTAAAAGATGATCAAGGATTGATTAATCGAATGGGGTTTAATAATGAAGGAGTAAAAGCAGCAATTGAGCAATTAAAAAAGAATAAAGGAAAAATTATCATTGGTGGAAATATTGGAAAAAATACTGCAACTCCACAAAATTTAGTGATTGAAGATTATAAACTAACATTTAAAGAATTACATCCTTATGTAGATTATTTTGTAGTAAATGTAAGTTGTCCGAATGTTGGAAGTATGGCAAAACTTCAAGATAAAGATTATCAAGAAGAATTACTTACAGAGCTTCAAAAGATTAATAAAAGTTTTGATAAACAAAAACCAATTCTATTAAAAATTGCTCCAGATTTAAATACAATTCAATTAGATGAAATTATAGAATTAGTTGCAATTACAAAAATTGATGGAGTTATTGCTTCAAATACGAGCGTAAACCGTGAAGGTTTAAAAGCTTCAGAAGATATGTTACAAAATATAGGAAATGGGGGATTAAGCGGAAAACCAGTTAAAGATAGAAGTACAAAAGTGATTAAATATTTAGCAGAAAAATCGAATAAGGCTTTTCCAATTATTGGAGTTGGAGGAATTCATTCTGCGGAAGACGCTTTAGAAAAAATAGAAGCTGGAGCAGATTTAGTTCAAGTGTATACAGGATTTATTTATGAAGGACCACGCTTAATTAAAAATATTAATCGTGCTTTATTAAACAAATAATATTAAATTGTTAAATAATAGATGTAATTTTTAATTATTTTGTTAAAAAATAATAGATTTAGTCAGTAAAACTAAAAAATGAAACTATATGATTAAAAAAATTACTTCAATTATTGCATTTTCTTTAATGTGTACACAGCTAACACAAGCACAAGAAACTTATTTTTCAGATAATTTTGATAGTGAAGATACTGTTGATAAATGGGGAGTGACAGACAGAGATGGAGATGGAGAAAACTGGGGAATTGTTGATATGTTAGGATATCAAAATAACACAACAGCTTCAGAATTCGGTTCTCAATCTTTAGTTTCCTTTTCTTGGAAAGCACCAGCAGAAGGTGAAACAGGAGATGGAACATCATTAGATCCAGATAATTTGATTACTTCTATTGGAATTGATCTTACAAATGCGACTGGTACAATTGTTTTAAAATTTGATTATGGAACAATTGAAGAATCAGAGCCACAATATGTTGATGATCATTTTGGCGTTTATTTAACAACAACAAATGATCCAAATGAGATTGTAAACGAAACACCTATTTTTGAAAAAACATTTGAAGATTATGGTCTTCAAACAGAAGTTATGGATATTTCTTCTCATGCAGGAGGAATGGTTTATTTAACTTTTAGACATTTCGATTCTGCGGATAATTTTACTGTAGTAATTGATAATGTTGAGGTTCGTCAAGCAGAAGAAGGAGAATTAAGTAATGATGAGTTTACTTTTGAAAGTTTTAATGTGTTCCCAAATCCTGTACATGAAAACTTAAATATTACTTTTAATGAAAGAGGAACTTATAAAGTAATTCTAACAGATATTTTAGGAAAAGTTGTAAAACAATTAGAAGTATCTAATAAGAATTCCATCAATATTCCTGTTACTGATTTAAATTCTGGAAACTATATTTTAAATGTAAATTCAGACAAAAAATCTTACAGTAAAAAGGTTGTAATACAATAATAAAAAACTTAATATTACTTAAAACCTCCCATATTTTGTGGGAGGTTTTTTTATTTCTTATAAATGTTTTAGATTAGGAACTGCAAGAAGAACATGAACTACACGAACTGCAAGAGCTACAAGAAGAGCATGAACTGCAAGAAGAACCTGAATCAGAAGAATCAGAGCTATCAGACGAAGAAAATGAATCAAACCAGCTTCCTCCACTTTCTACAGTTGAATATTCTTCTCCAGAACTATCAGAAGAAGAATTGTCAAAACCACTAAAAGTACTTTCATCATTGCAATTTTCATCGACAGATTCCGAATCGCTAAAAAATGAAGAAGAACTGTCTATACTTTCTCCATAACCTAATACTTCACCAGTTTCATTTTCAAAATGTGTATCTGTAAATTCGTAAGAATGTTCATGATTAAAAGAAGACCAAGCCATTGTGTAAAAAAGAAAAGAATCAAATCCATGATATGAATAATAAGAAGGATAATAATCATAATCATAGATATCACTTTCAAATTCCATTTTCGAATTGTACTTCTTTTTAGGAACCACAACTTTTGATAAAATATTTGATTCAACTGCATCAACATGCATGTTTCTATTAATACTATATTTAAACTCATTAATAAAAGTTTCAAATAAAGAATGTTTTTCCATTTTAAATTGATTTAAAGCTTCTTGAGAAGAAAATCGATTTTGGAATTTTTCTTTAATTTCTTCACTTGTTTCTTGAGAAGCTTTAAAATCTTTTAAAAAAGCGTTGATTTTAATTTCAATTGGATGTGCACCGACTTTGTGATTTTTGAAAATATTGAAATCTAATAAATATTTAAATGTAGCATCCTCATGTTCTAAAACCATCGATAGTTTTTTGAAATATTCAGACATCGATAGATCGATTGATAAATCATAATGACTTAAGGCGTCTTTTAAATCATCTTTTTTTCCTTCTGTATCATTGTAAAAATCAATGTCATCATGTGAAAGACGAATAATATTGTTGATATTTTGGTGCTTACAAACTTTAAAAAGTTGCTGTAAAATAGAAACTGCTGTAAAAGTTTCTTGTTCTTCTTGTTCACTACTTTTTCCTGCTGTAAGGAAATAAAGTATTTTTTTAAAAGCTTTTGTAGGTTTGACTCTTTCAATTTTTGTCATTTGTGAAGGGTCAATTGTTATAATTGCTTCAAAGTACATAGTTTTTTTAGTTTGCTTCGCAAGAACCACATTGTGCAGAATTCCATTCAGAAATTGCATAATTTCCCCAAATTTCCGCATTTGGTTCTCCGAAAGTTAATATATATAATTGTATAGTTTTCTTGAAATTGTTTGCATTTGACTGTTTATTCTCATCTGGATTATGATGAATAAAACGATTAAATTTTTCTCTACAAAAAGAATCGTACAGTTTTGTGAATAAAATAAACTCATGCCAAGCATAATCAATAGCTAAAGTTGGGGTTAATTTTGCATCATAGGTTCCAACAAGAGCTAAAAATTTCAATAATTCATCAAATAGACCTTTGGTGTTTTCTGTATATTCTTTTGTAGCATTATAAATTCTTTTTTCTAGAAAAGGAAATTCTTCAAAAAGTTGATTTCTCCAAGATTTTATCTCGTTTAAGGATATGCGTTCCATGTGCTTTTTCTCTAATTTTTCGCAATGTAATTAATTTTTTTTCAATGACTATTTTTAGGTGTTTAAATTAAAAGTCCTTTTATAATAAGGGTTGTGAAAGAACTGATAGAAAATTAACATAATAAAATGGTAAAAAAGTATAATTAATTGGTTGAAAAATAGAAGTTTTATTGGAAATTATTTGTTTACTTAGGGTTACAAAATTTTGGTAAAGATAATAATCGATTATTGTTAAAAAACGTCAATTATAAATTAACTGATGTTAAAACAAGTATATATAACAAAAAAATATACTTTATTTATTAATTAACAATCAAACAAAAATTAAAAAAATGAAAAATTTAGTATTCAGCTTTTTCGCAATTTTCTTAGTATCAACTATTTCATCTAACGCTCAAATTTCAATAGGTGATGACTTAGGTTGTTGTGATTGTGGAGAAATTGGAATTCCAGAATATTCTTGCCAATTTGTAAACGGTTCTTTTGCTTATGGAGAAATTACTGTTTATTATAATTTAAAAGTTACAGTAGATGTTATCAATGAAAAATTTATTGGATTTAGTGGACATTATTCTTATACAACAGGAGATATTAGTTTACCAGCAGAATTTCCAATTGCAGGAACTTTCATTGATGGAGGAGGAGTAATTGTTGGAATTAACTATTCTGGAAATGTGTTTGGAATTGCACAACAAAAATGGTTTCAGTTAGGATTAATGAAAAGTTTAAATAGTAAAATTACTTTAGGAGATAAAAAAACTTGGTAAAACACTGATTCAATTCTAAATGAAAAATTTATTATTAAGCTTTATAACAATCTTTCTAGTTGGAACTTTTTCAAGCTTTGCACAACTAGACAATTCAGATGATATTATTACGCCTCCTGGAATGGAATTTATCAATATCTCTGATACATTTTGCTACGATAATACTTGTATCGAATATGGAATGCAAATAAGCTACTATATGGATTTAGGTACTTTGACTAGCTTCGAAGGTTATTATACATTTCCTACAAAATTTGGTTTTGCTCCAAGTTATTTAATTAAAGGAAAAATAAAAACCGATTCTAAAGGTAAAATTGTAGCTATCAAATATACAAATACACCGCCTGCCTTGGCTTATACAACAGGTTTTATTTCAAATTTAATCAATAGTATGAATCAGCAAATTCTTTATGGATTGCCGATGCCTCCGCAGTAATTTTAAATAAATTAATCTCCCTAGAAGGCTATTTCTTATTTTGAAATAGCCTTTTTTTTAGAATTAAATTTCGACTTAAATTTAATGTATAAACAAAAAAAACAGAATCATTTTTGATTACTGTTTCTTTATTTATATTATTTTAAAAACTATCCGTGAACAGTTTCTTTTTTTCCTAAATCTTTCATGATTTCTGCTTCAAAAACTAGTAAATCTTCCCATTTTTTATCTACTTCTTCACGATTACCATATTGTCTAGCAAATTTTAAAAACATCGTATAATGATTTGCTTCTGAAATCATTAAATCTCTATAAAATTTAGCTAAATCTTTATCTTCTAATTTTTCAGATAATAATCGAAATCTTTCACAGCTTCTAGCTTCAATTAAAGCTGCATACAATAATCTATGAACTAATTGATCTGTTCTGCTTCCACCTTTTGGAAAGAAAGTTACTAATTTTAAAACATATTCATCTTTTCGATCTCTACCTAATGGAATTCCCATTTTGATTAATCGATCATGAACCATTTTAAAATGTCCCATTTCTTCACGAGTTAAAGCAACCATTTCAGTTACTAATTCTGTATATTCTGGGAAACTTACAATTAAAGAAATTGCTGTAGATGCAGCTTTTTGCTCACAAAATGCATGATCAATTAATATTTCTTCAATATTTTTTTCGGCAATATTTGCCCATCTTGGATCTGTTGGTAATTTTAAACCTAACATTTTTAATTCTCAAATTTTAATTTAACAGCTTCTAAACTTTCCTTTGCTCCAACAAGTGTCATAATATCACCAATTCGAAGCCTTGTGTATCCATGAGATACAATTAATTGATTATTTCTTTTAACAGATAAAACCAAAATATCTGTAGGAAGACGTAATTCTCGTAAACGCATACCATGAATATCATTGTTGCGAATTTCAATATCCATAGAATCCTGACCTTCATCCATTCCTAAAAGAAGTGATGCAGCATTTGGAGAACGAACAAAATGGTCTAATAAACTAACCATTGCTGTTGTAGGTTCAATAATAATTGCACCAAGTTTATGGAATTTGTCAAAGTTATCTCTTTTATTTAATCTGACAATGATATCTTTTGTACCAATGTTCTCATAAATCAATTCTGCAAGTTTATAATTTTGGGAATCGGATAACATTAAAACAACAACTTCAGTTTTATCTAATTTTAATTTATTTAGAGTTTCTAAACTTATTTCATCTATTTTTTTGATTTCATAAGCTTCATTTTCCGAAATTTCTTTACTAGAATCTAACGTTGCAATTCTTGCTGACCATTTATTTTTGACTAATTGTTGTGCAAGCGCAATAGATTGACTTTCTAAACCAAAAATTAATGCGTCACGGTTTCCATCAAATTCTGGAACTTTTGCTCTTAGATGGCTTTCTTTTACGAAATTCAAAGACCATTTGAATAGAGGAGGACCTAATAATTGATTAATTACAATAATTGCAATAATAATTGTTTCAAATTCATGTCCCCAAGTTGGAAATTCATGCGAAATAATGGTAGCTAAACCTAAAGCAACTCCAGCTTGTGTTAAATAAGGCATCCAAGCAATAAATCGATATTCTTTTGGATCTTTTGCTAAATAAACTCCAAAGATTCCTGCGATAAACATTGTTCCTAATCTTACTAAGAATAAAACAACTGCGATACCAAAAACGTTTAATAATGTTTTTATTTCAAGTGAAGCTCCAGTTAATGTGAAGAAAACAATATAAATAATTGGGCTAATTTCTTCTATAATTTCTGCGAATTCTATTCTATGTTTACTATAATTTGTAAGTACAAAACTTCCAATAATACAAACTAAAAGAGGTTCTAAAACAAATCCATGTTCGAAATATTGTTCTGTCGTATCTTTTATAAAATGACTAAAAACATAAACTCCATAACCTAGAATTGTAATGATAACTGCTTTTACTTTATTATTAATTTTTAAAGAAAAAGGAATTTGAAGAATTTTTCCAAGAACAATTCCAAAAGCAAAAGAAACTAGAAGTTCTAGAAGTAAAATTACCATAAATAAGAATCCAATCTCATCGCCATTAATAAAAGCTTTTGCAATAGAAAAACAGATAGCGAAAAGAATAATTACAAGAACATCTTTTACAACAGTTACTCCCATTACAGTTTTAGTAAAAGGACCATTGGCTCGCATTTCATTTATAACGGCAACAGCAGATGAAGGAGAACGCGCCACGAAAATGGTTCCAAATAAAATCGCAACTGCAATTTTTGATAGCGTATTCATATCTTGCATAAATGGAATATATTCGGTGAGCATATAAATTGCAATCGAACTCAAGACAAATGTAATCACAAGTTGTCCAATAGTCATCCATTTAATACTATTTATTCGACTTCTTAAATCATCCAAATAAAGTTCGGATCCAGCAGAAAATGCAATAATTGCTAAAGCGATTTCATTTAAGAAGTTTAAACGATTTACAGTAGTTGTAGTAATAAAATTTAACATCGAAGAACCTGCAATGATTCCTGAGATGATTAAACCTGTTATAATAGGAAATTTTATTTTTTGAAAGTATTTTGAAATTTGGTTTGCTGAAATAGCAATTATCAAAAACCCAATAAGAGAGAGAATAAAATTATTTATATCCAAATTATTGTTTTTTTAGTTATTAGTATTAGGGTAAATATAAAAAAATGTTTATTAATTTTTAGTCTTATAAATCTAAGTCAAATTTTGTTCTTAATAAATCCAAAACACTATTTTTTTCTCGTAACTTTTTATATTTCTCTAAAGGTGTGTATGCGAACTTTTTAACTACTTGTTCGTTCACATTTACATCCAAATCAATATGATAATTATTTAATTTTTCTTTTAAAAATGCTAAAAGTTTTGGTCTATGACGAAGCATTTCTGCTTTCATCATGTCATTTGGAAGTGTAATTTTAATTAATGAATTTTCTACAGTTGGTGTATCTGCATTAATAATCGAAGCGATAATTTTTTCTCCTCTTTTCATTAATTGCTCTACATAAAGTCTCCAAAAATGTTGTAATTCAGCATCTGAAAATTCTGTTTTTGGCATTGTAGAAACATCTTCCATGATAGAAACATCTTCTTTTTTAGTAGAAGCTACCGTTTCCACTTGTAAGCTCTTTAAAGATAATCCAGAGTTTCGTCTTCTTCTTGTTGCAACAGAAGCATCCG
Organism: Aureivirga marina; assembly: GCF_015767265.1. GTDB lineage: Bacteria > Bacteroidota > Bacteroidia > Flavobacteriales > Flavobacteriaceae > Aureivirga > Aureivirga marina. The sequence continues at coordinate 391,576 of NZ_JADPIB010000003.1, read as the reverse complement.
CAGGTTTAGAAACTTCTACAGGTGGCGTTTTAGGTTTGTCTATACTAATTTTTTCCACTTGTGGAGGTGTTTCCACTTGTTTTTGTTGAATTCTTTCTTTTGGTTGTTGTGAAAATAATTTATCCGCAACTTGTTTAAAATAAGAAGAAGGAATTATGAATTGCTTATTTTTTTTTTTCGCCTCCAAAATTAATTGAGGCTAGCTGCATCAAACAAAGTTCGACCAACAATCGTTGATTTTTACTGTTTTTATAATTCAATTCACATTTTGTAGCTAAATCGATTGCTTGTAACAAAAACGAAGTATCACATTTCTGCGCTTGTTCTTTATATTTCTCTTTCGTGTTTTCTCCAACTTCTAATAATTGAAGTGTTACCGCATCTTTAGCAACTAATAAATCTCTAAAATGAGAAGCCAAACCAGAAATAAAATGATTTCCTTCAAAACCTTTACTTAAAACTGTATTATATTCTACTAAAAGTTCAGGGATTTTATGTTCTAAAATTTTCTCCGTAATTGAAAAATAAACAGCGTAATCTAAAACATTTAAACTTTCGGAAGCTGCTTCTCTTGTTAAGTTATTTCCAGAAAAACTAACAACTCTATCATAAATAGAAAGTGCATCACGCATTGCTCCATCTGCTTTTTGAGCAATGATATGTAAAGCATCATCTTCTGCGGAAACTCCTTCTTTTTCTGCAATAGATTTTAAATAATTCTTTGCATCTGCAATTCCGATTCGTTTAAAATCGAAAATTTGACATCTAGAAAGAATTGTAGGAATAATTTTATGTTTTTCTGTTGTAGCTAAAATAAAAATCGCGTGTGCTGGCGGTTCTTCTAATGTTTTTAAGAAGGCATTAAAAGCAGCTTGCGATAACATATGAACCTCGTCAATAATATACACTTTATATTTTCCAACTTGTGGTGGAATTCGAACTTGATCTGTCAAATTACGAATATCATCCACTGAATTGTTCGAAGCAGCATCTAATTCAAAAATATTGAAAGTAAAATCTTCATCAGTATCTGTACTTGATTGTTCGTTAATTCTCTTTGCTAAAATTCTAGCGCAAGTAGTTTTTCCAACTCCACGAGGTCCTGTAAATAATAAAGCTTGTGCTAAATGGTTGTTTTTTATAGAATTTTCTAGTGTATTTGTAATTGCTTGTTGCCCCACAACATCTTCAAAAGTTTGAGGTCTATATTTACGTGCAGATACTATAAAATGTTCCATTTAATCTTTAATTATTTAGTTCGCAAATGTATGATTTTCGTTAGTGAAAACCAAATGACTTTCTTCTTAAGAATTTTACGATAAACATAACATTCTTTTCTATTCTAATTTAGTAAATTAGGTAGAATAATGAAGAAATTTTTCAAAAAAATGTTATTTGAATTGTATTTTTTCGACTATTGAAAAAGAACATTAAATTTAAGATTTATGAAGTTGAATAATAAATATTGGATATTAACAATTTTAATCATATTAAGTGGAACTGTTTTTGGAAAAAAGCTTTTATTAAAAACAACAGAAAGAGATACACCAGTAAATACTGAAATAACTGAAGTTAAAAAAGGAGAAACTGTTGCTTATTTTGCTGCTGGTTGTTTTTGGTGTGTGGAAGCTGTGTTTGAAAGTGTAGATGGTGTGAAAGAAGCTTATGCTGGATATTCTGGAGGAACAAAATCGAATCCAACATATCAGCAAGTAGGAGCAGGTTTGACAGATTATGCTGAGGCAGTTGAGGTTGTGTATGATCCAACTGTTGTGAGTTTTGAAACTTTAGTTCGAGTTTTCTTTGGTTCACAAGATCCAACAACTTTAAATCGTCAAGGACCAGATATCGGAAAACAATATCGTTCTATCGCTTTTTATGAAAATCCAAAACAAAAGCAAATCATTGAAAAAGTGATTAAAGAATTGAATAGAACTACTTATCATGGGAAAATCGTAACGGAAGTAGAACCTTTTGAAAAGTTTTATAAAGCTGAAGCATATCACCAAAATTATGTGGTGAATCATCCAGATAATCCATATGTAAGAAGAGTTTCAATTCCAAGATTAAATGAATTTAAAGCAAAATTTCCTCAATATTTGAAGAAATAAGATTAATTATTTGATATAAAAATATGAAGCAGATAAGAAATAATCTTATCTGCTTTTCTTTTTTAGATAATTAAATTTTTATGTTTAATTCAATGAAATGAAATAAATCAATAATTATTGAAGTCTTTTCTTTTTTATTTATATCGAAGTGAGAACGAAATATCTAAAAAATATACAAATATTTAAATTTAAATTCGTTTGAATTTGTAAAATGTTAATATATTTGCTAAAAAATAATGAATATTTGTAAAATGTTGCTTTTTTAATTTTAAACAACACCTATTAAAAAAATTAAAATTAAATCATAGAATTAAAAATATTTTTAATTCAAAAATAGAAGGAAATCAGGAAGTTATTTTTTATAAATTTTATTTTTTTAAAAAAAGGAATTAAGATTCAAATTATGGAATGCAAATTGCTAAATTCCATTTCAATTAACGAATTAAAATACCGAAGTTTTAAACTTCAATATAAACTAACCCAAATTAACCGAGAAAGGTTGCCTACTTGATAGTGGCAACCTTTTTTATTTTTAGTTAAAATATATTCTTGCAATAAATTGAAATTAGAAACTTTAACATTTGTTCGTTGAATTATTTTAAATGTTAAAATAATTTTAATTTCTTCAAAAAATAAACTTAAAATTCAAAGTTTTTTATTTCTGTAAATTTATTTTGAGATTTTTATAATGGCTTAATTTAATCTGATTCTAGATACTGTAATTCTTGAAAAAATATTTAAAAAGTGAAAATTATGGAACGCAAGTTGCTAAATAGAATGCGTAACCAAATTGAGAGATTTAGAAGATTAGACTTTAAATCAACTAACTAAATTTTAACCAAAAAAAGGTTGTCATTTTTCGTGACAACCTTTTTATTTTTTTATCTTTTTAAAGTAAAATTCCCTCTATATTTTTTTCCTTCTTTTTCAAATAAAAACCAATAATCAGAAGCTGGAAGTGGAATACCATTTTTTGTTCCATCCCAACCTTTTCCTCTTGGATATATTTTTTCAATTAATTTTCCGAAGCGATCATAAATATAAAGATTACATTTCTTTAATTCTTTATTATTATAAATTTGCCAAAAATCATGAATACCATCGCCATTTGGCGTAAAATAAGATGGATAAAAAATTAAAAAAACTTCATCAGAAATAAGTCCACAACCATTTTTATCTCTTACATAAATTGTATAATCATCTACCAATAAATCTGAAAATTCATTATCGTCATAAAAATTTTCTCCATCAATAGAATATTCATAATTTCCATTTCCAGAAACTAAAATTTCTATACTATTTTTATTAATTGACCAATCCTGTGTTTTGATTTCTTGAAGTTTCGCATATTCAGAATGAATTACTTCAAATGTTTTAGTAGTTTCACACTTTTCATCAAAAGAAATGTCATTCCAAACTGAAACTGTATAAGTTCCTTCTTCTGTAATTTCAATTGTATTTTCTGTACTTCCAGTTGACCAAAGATAATTATCATATACATCAGGAATTTCTAAATTTAAAGTATCATTATTACAAATGATATAAGAATCTTCCATTTCTAAAATAGGCTTTTCATTTGCTTCCACAAAGAAATAGGAAATAGAAAAACAATTTGGATTTTCTATATTTTCAGCTCTAACAAATAACATTTGAGAATTTTCTGTTGTTGTAAAATTTGAAGGCAGATTTCCAGTTGCTGTTTCAGCATTTTGAAGAGTTAAATGATAAGTTATTTGCATATTAGAAATATCTTCATTTTCAAGTAAAGAATTATTTAAATTATGTAATTCAAAATTTATAAGACCATCTAAATCATCATCACAAAATTCAAATATTACATCTTCTTTTAAAATTGGTGATTCATAAGTTTTTATTAAAAAAGAAGTAATAACAAAACAATTAGATATGGTATTTTCAATTCGAATATAAACTGCTTGTTCTTGATTTACATGAATAATAGGAGAAATGTTTCCTATATTATTTAATGCATTTTCAGGATTTAAAAAATAACTTATTTCAAAAGGATTTTCAAAATAAGAGTTTAAATAAGGTTCTATGTAATCTACTATATCAAACTCAATAAGTTCATTATTTGTGATGCATAAATCCATATTAGGTATCGATTCAATACTAGGATTTTCATAAGATATTAATTCAAAAGAAGTTTCTGAAGAACATTTTTCATTTAAATTATTATATAAAATTGCAGTAATTGTTTGGGTTTCAGATTCAAAAGGATTTGGAAGTGGTGAAGGTAATTGATTTCCTTCTTCATCGAAATAAGAGATTGTGATATTTTCTTGTCCATTTAAAAGTGCTAATTCAATTTCTGAAGTGTAAAAAAAGCTAGCTTCATTTTTATTCACACAAATTTCAATATCCTCGATTTCTGTAATCTCGGGAGTTTCATAAATAATTATGTCTTTAGTATATGTATAAGGAAGTCCTTGAATTGTAAATGAAACTTTTACTTGATATGTTCCTGGATTACTAAAAGTATGGATTGGATTTTCTTCTGTAGAAAAATTAGTTGGGGAACTTGGATCACCAAAATCCCATTGATGATTTTCAGTATCATAAATATATTCAATCCAAAAATTAGCTTCCTCTTCAAAGCAATAATTGTCTAATTCAATCATTGGTAATTCAAAATAAGATTGAATAAAAGAAGGGAGTCCACTTGAACAAATTTTCCCACCTAAATTTATTGCATTTAATTGAAAATCAGAATTGATTCCTGTTTGATTTGGATTATTTATAACATCTAAATATTCAGAATTATCACTTGCAATATAAATTTTTTGATCTGGACCTAATTGTAAACATGCAAAATGATGTGTAGTTCCCATTGCAATAGTTTCTCTTGAATCTAAAATTTGTTCTTGTGTGTTTAAAGAAACATTAAATTGATCAATTCCTTGATTATTCCAATAAGAAACATATAAAAGTTTACTGTTTGGAGAAAATTCTAATCCATAAGGCATAATAAAAAAAGAAACATTCGGAATTGTAATTTCGTCAGATAATACTCCTGTATCTCTATCAAAATCAAATAATTTAATTCCATCCACACCTAAAGTCATTGCAACTTTTTTACTATTTGGAGCAATTTTCAAATATCCTACAGACTGATTAAAAGACTCCATTAATGTACTACAAATACTCTCAACAGGTGTCATATTTACTCCAGTATTACTAATATTATATACTAAAATTTTATTTGAATATCTTTGAGGGGAAATAACCCAATATTCATTTTTATCAGGATTATAAATTGCAGTAATTTTCTCCATTGCATTTTCATTCAAAAGAACATTTTTTTCACTCGGATTTACATCTCCTAAACCTCCATCTAAAGTCATATCAATAAGAGAATATCTCAATCCTTCTGTAGTGGAAGCCGGAACAGTAAATACATAAAATAAATTTAAAGATGTTGGGTGTGGAATAATAATCGCAGATTGTGAACTAGAAGCATCTCCCATTAAGCCAGTTCCATGAGGCATTACAGTATGACTTTTATTGTAAATTGTCGAACCATCTGTATAGAACAATAAATTTCCAGAAATATCAGAAATACTTGCACATCCTTCCCAAGTATCTAATTGACCATCTGTCAAAGCAGAGGGAGGATTTGTATTAAATGTGATTCCAGCATTTTTTCCAAAATACCAATTATTCGTTTGTTTTTGAGCAATGATGCTTAAAGGAAATAAGATAAAAATTATAAACAATTGAGATTGCTTAATAGACTTTTTCATGGATCTAAAAAATAAATTTCGCATAAAAATAAACATAAAATTAACATATAAAAGACTTTAAGTGTAATTAATTAACGCTTAAAATATGTATTTTATAAATTAAGATGCTTTTTTTATGATTTGTGTGTTGTTGTGATTGAATTTAAGCTGCCAAAATTAAATTTTTTAATCTTTATTCATAGAAAAAATTACGCTTTTCATTGAATTTTATTGTTACTCGCTGTTTTTCAATGGATTTTCGCATTAAATATTGAAATAATCATAAAATAAAATATCTATGCGAAACTTTTTTTTAATTCTATCGCTTCTTCTAGTCATTTTTTCATGTAAAAAAGATGAAGATTCCTTTTATATCGATTCTACAGACACAGTTGTTTTTAAGAATAATCTTTCAGATTATGGAATTTATACAGATCAAATGAATTTATTAATTCCAACTGAAGAGTATCAATTATACGAAATTGCCTCACCACTTTTTACAAATTATGCTAAAAAACAACGATTGATAAAGTTACCTCCAAATACTAAAATGACAAAAATTGATGATGATAATCCTGAATTTCCAGAAGAAACAATCATTGTTAAAACGTTTTATTATTATTTAGATAATCGAAATCCTGATTTAGGAACTAATATTATTGAAACAAGAGTATTGATTAAAAAAGAGGGGCAGTGGAATGCGGCGACATATGTTTGGAATGATGCTCAAACAGATGCTGTTTTAGAAAATAATGGCGCAAATAAATATGTAGAATGGGTTGATGCAAATGGAAATATAAAAAGTGTAACATACGAGGTTCCAACAAAGCAAGAGTGTACAATTTGTCATCAAATTGCAAATGAAATTGAACCAATTGGGCCAAAATTAAGAAATATGAATGTAGATGTAATTCGTGATAACGAAATTGTAAATCAACTTACTTATTTTCAATCAATGGGATTATTAGAAAATTTTGATCATAATATAATTGGGAAAATTCCAGATTATTTTGATACGACAATGCCGCTTGAAGATAGAGGTAGAGCTTATCTTGAGATGAATTGTGCACATTGTCATAATCCGAGTGGTTTGCCAAAAGCTGCAAATATTGGATTTGATTTCCGTTATGCAACTCCTTTTTCACAAACTAGAATTTTAGAATATAATACAAAAATTGACCGTGTAATAAAAGATGTTTACATGCCTTGGATTGGAACGACAATTCTTGATGAAGAAGGATATAGTGTAGTAAGTGAATATTTAAATAGTTTATAAAATGAAGAATAGTATTAAAATTTCTTTGATACTTTTATTTGCATCATGTTCAAATTCAGAACAATATGAAGCTGTTAATGGAAAGTGGATTAAAGGTGATGGAGAAGAAAAAATGAAAATTATTGAAAGACAATTTCGTGGTTTAGATAAAGCGATGGTTGAAATTGGTTATCGTTATCAAGAATTGTATTGGGGAGGACAAGATGCAAATTGGGAATATGCAAATTATCAGTTGAGTAAAATAAAAAAAGCATTAAAATTAGGTTTGCAAAGAAGACCACAAAGAGAAGAGTCTGCAACTTTTTTCTTAGAAGAAGTAATTCCACAAATGAAAAATGCTATTAAATCACAAGATCAAAAAGTGTTTAATGAGAAGTTTGAATTAATGCGAACAAGTTGTACAGCTTGTCATGCGACTCCTGGACATGAAAGCTATCCAAGTTTTAAAGTTGGAATTCCAACAGATAGACAATCACCAATTCGATAATTAAAAATAGATGTTTGGTTTTTACTAAACATCTATTTTTTTGTCCATTTTTCAAAGAATTCTTTGCGATAAGATTCACTGATAGGAATAAATTGATTTCCAATTGAAATTCGATTTCCTTCTACAAAATCAATAAAATTTAAATTAATAATATAAGAACGATGCACCCGAATAAAGTTTGATTTTGAAATCATTTGCAATGCATCTTTTAAAGTTCCATAAACTAAAAGTTTTTGATTTTCATTCATAAAATAAGTCAAATATTCATTTTCAGATTTGATAAATTGAATATTTCCTATAGCAATTCGATATTGTTTTTTACTTGATTTTAAATGAATAAATTTTTCTGAATTATCTATTGTGATTTTTTTTGCAGGAATTTGCTGAATTTCTTTTTTTGCTTTATTTACAGCTTTTAAAAATCGAAAAAACTCAATTGGTTTTAAAAGATAATCTGTTGCATCCAGTTCAAAACCTTCAATTGCATAATCACGATAAGCTGTTGTAAAAATAATTTTAGTTTGTTTTCTTTGAATTACTTTAAGAAAATCAATTCCTGTTAAATCTGGCATTTGAATATCTAAAAAAATAATATCTACAGTTTCTTTTTCCATAAATAAAATAGCATCCATCGCAGATTTAAAACTTTGTAAAACATTTAAATCTTCTATTTTAGTACAATAACTTTCCAATAATTTTCTCGCAGGTTGCTCGTCATCAATGATGATACAATTATATTTCATTTTTCTTTTATTTTAAGTGTCACTTCAAAAACATTTTCTTTTTTTGAAATATCTAATTTGTGTGCATTTGGATAAAGTAATTCTAATCTCCTAGAAACATTTGTAATTCCAATTCCACCAATTCGATCTACTTTTTTTCCTTCCACAAAAGTATTTTTACAAATAAATTCGAGTTCTTTAGTTGTTGTTTTTAAAGATATTTCAATTTTTCCATTCGAAATATTTTCAATGTTTCCATGTTTAAAAGCATTTTCAATAAAAGGTAATAAAAGCATTGGAGCAATTTTAAAATCAGGATTTACATGTTTATAATTAAAAGCAATATTCTTAATTTCTTCATCTTTAAGTTTAAATAAATGAATGAAATTTTGAATATAAAAAATCTCTTTCTGTAAGTTTACTTTTTCCGTTTTATTTCCATATAAAGAATAATCCAACATTTTTGAAAGTTGTAAAATTGCTTCCGAACCTTTCGGATTATTTTCCATTGTTAAAGAATAAATATTATTCAATGTATTGAATAAAAAATGTGGATTTATCTGCTGAATTAGGAAATTTTTCTCCGATTTAACCAATTCCAATTCTTTTTGTTCTTGCTGTAATCTTTTATAATAAGTGTATAAAATAAAAGCAACAAAAATTGCAATTACAGATGGTAAAGCGTGTGCATAAAGCGATTCTAAATGAATTTCAAAAGCGCTATTTTCATATTTATGTTCGGTTAGATTTTCAATAAATGTGTTGGAAAATGTTCCGAAGCAAATCAATAAAATATTTAAAATACTAAACAAAAAATATTTTTTCTTTTCGAAGAGCTTTGGTAGAAAAAGAAAATGATTTAAATAAAAAGCAAAAATCTGATTTCCAACAAACGAAAATGTATGCGTTAAAGCTGTAGAAGTTTTGGTTCCAAATTCATAAAATGAAAATAAAAGCAATGTATAAACAATCCAGATAATTATATGTTTTTTGAAAACTTTCATGATGTTTTAAAATTACTCTTATAAAGCTAATCAAAAGATTTTTTTAAGTGAAATTGGTTTATTTTTCAGTGAATCGCTTTAAAATGTCTTTGTTTAAGGATTCTTTCAAGTTATTTAGAATTCGATTTCATTGATTGATTTTCTTGTTTAATGATTAAAAATTGCTTTTCATTTGTGAAACAATTTAAAAAATCGTGAATTTCAATTCTTACATTTTATAATTAAGACTTTAAAGAACATTTTCCGTAAGATTGAAATGAAAAAACCGCATTTTGAAGTGCGGTTTTTGTTTTATTTATACTTTTCTTTAAAATTTCTTTTTTCCCAAGAGTCAATTTGTGCACTGATTTCTTCATGGTAAAGATTGAACTCTTCGTTTATTTTCTCTTTATAATTCATTAAATTTTCACTTAAATCTTTTATGGAGATTACTTTACCATTTTTTATTTCTAATTCTAAAACAGTTTGATAATCCCAAATAGGATGATGCCATTTGAGAAGAGAAGATGTATTTTCTGAAATATCTTTGCCGATTAAAATAAATCCAGAATAATCTAGATTTAAATTTAATTTTTTATAATATAAACGTGCAGGTAATTTTTGAAAAGAACCATCAGAAGTTCGAACTTTATCTTTATAGATTTTTGGAAGAATACCGTTTATTTCTTTAATTTCTTCATGAGGAGCTAAATGCAGAAATAATTCAGATAATTTTAATTTTGACTTTTTAGTTATTTTAAATTCTGTAATAAATCCTTTCAAACAAAAAGAGCCAGGTCTTCTAATTTTAATTCCAAAATGTTTTGGTATTGGTAAACCTTCCGTATTTTGGATTAAATAGTATTTTTCTTTATTAAATTTTAGAGTATTCCCAATTTGTTTTGTCATTTTTTTGTTTCAAATATATTAAAACAAAAAGGTAAATCAACAATGAATTTCCTGTGTAATTCTCGCGCATCTTTCTTCTCCTAAATAAAGTGGATTTCCATATTCTTCTGACCAAAATCCGTCTAGAATATCTTTCGTAATACAACGATAAACAACAGTTCCTTTATAAATCAGTAAATCTTCTCCGTAATAATGGAAGTTAATCACCAAAATATTATTCTTAAAAAAACCTTCTCCGAATTGTTCTTGTTCTTCATTTATAATCCAATGCGCTTGAATTCGATTATTTTCATCCAATTTTAAAGTAAGTTTTCCTTTGTAAGTATGCGTTGCTGCATCTTGGTTACTTCCTTCTATAATATATTCACCTTCAAGTTCTTCTAAAGTCATGTTTCTATTCTGAATTTTTGCAAATATAGGAAACTATGGTTGATTCTGTCTTTTTTCAAATTTATCTTGAATCAAGAAAAGAGTTTTTGTGTTTTTACCATCTACATTTGTATAAAACATGTCTACATTCGTGTAAAGTTGGTCTGTTTTTGTGTTTTTACTATCTGCATTTGTATAAAACATATCTGCATTCGTATAAAGTTGGTCTGCTTTTGCGTTTTTACCATCTGCATTTGTATAAAACATATCTACATTCGTATAAAGTTGGTCTGCATTTGTGTAAAACATGTTTGTATTTGTATAAAACACTATAAAAAAACGTTTAATTTTTTTGATTCTTTACGGATTACCGTAAGATTTTGTTTTTAGAGTTTTTTATCTTCGGTGGGAATTTTAAAAAATTAGATATGAAGTTAGTAGCAATAAACTATAAAGGACATATGTCATATACTGAAAGCGATGATAATGAAATAGAAATTAATCCTCATTATTTTTTAGAAAGAGAGAAAGAAATTTTAATTAATCTTGGAAGTGAAAATATTTATAAAAAAGATGAATCAAGGACTTTAATAAAAGAACCAAATAAACATTTTATTCCTTCTTTTTATTCAAAAACTGATACAATAGTGAATGTAACTGCTGTAGTTGGATCTAATGGAAGTGGTAAAACAACTTTTTTGAAAAACATCATTAATTCTATTTATAAATATGATTTTTCATGCTCTATAATTTATGAAAAAAACGATAATTATTATAGTACTCAAGGTAGTTCATTTTCTTTAAATCAAGAAGGATTTATTCTTAGGCCTTTAAAAAATCAAGACGAAAAAGAGGTTGAAACAATTTATTATTCTCCATTTTTAGATTTTAGTAATCGAGTGAATGGAATTGATTTAAGTATGGAATTTTTTATTGAACAGGATTCATCAAATTTGGATAACATATTTCAAAATACACAAAAAACAAATTTTTATAGAGCTATAAAATTCAAAAATACATTACGATTTTTGCATTTTCAAAATTCTAAGTTTTTTAAAATTGATAAAATGAATTTACCTTTTCCAAGTCTGAATAAAAATTTACTTTCTTTTACAAGAAATACAATTAAAATAATTAATGGTAATGAAATTGATTTTCAAAATCATTTTAATAATGTACCAAAGGAATTGCATTTTTCATTTAATAAATTATATAATTTAATTAAAAAAAATGTGAGAATAAATTATAAAAGTTCAAATTATGTGAAAGAGCTATTTAAAGATTATATATTAATATATACATCTTCCTTTATTTTAAATTTTTTAAATGAGAAAAATATAAATTTAAAAGGATATAAAATTAGTAATGAAATAATTCAAAGTAAAGAACCTATAAATTATTTTATTGACATACTTAGAAGTTTTAATTATAAAATAAATAAGCTTTATAAAGAAGAAAATACTAAAAATTTACCTTTTGAGGAAGTAAATGAATTTTTGGAGTATTTGTATATGTTGGTAGATGATATAAATTATAATTTAATATTAAAAAATGAAAGAACTCTTGAATTATCTTTAGAACAATCTTTAAAAATTTTAGAATTACATGAAAAAATTATTTTAAAATTATATTCATATTATCCAAATTTTCAAGGTTCTCAAATATTAGATAGAGGTATTATAAATTTTGATTCAAAGAAGAAACTGAGCTCAGGAGAAACAGCATTACTAAATCTATATTCTCGAATTTATGATTATTTTAAAAGAAATGTAATTGATAAAAAAGTTGATGTTTCAGGGAAATTATATCTATTATGTTTAGATGAACCAGATATGGGATTTCATCCACAATGGAAAAAAGAATTTGTAAAATCAATTGTAGAATATTTTGATTATTTTTTTAAAAAACTTGGAGCAAAAGTTCAAATTATTTTTACTACTCATGACCCATTAACACTTTCAGATATTCCAAATTATAATGTTATTTATTTAGAAAAAGATACAAATGGATTTACAACAATAGCAGAGAAACCTAAAAAATCTTTTGGGGCAAATATTACAGATTTATTAGCTGATTCCTTTTTTGTAAAAGACGGTTTGATGGGAAGTTTTGCAAAGGAGAAGATTAATGAAACTATTAAATGGTTAAATAATGATGGAAAACCTTTAGATAAAAAAGAATATCATTTAAAACTAATTGAGAATATTGATGAACCAATTTTAAAATCAAAATTGAAAGAAATGTATCATAATATTTTTCCTATTGATGAAGACGAATTGGAATTAAAATTATTAAATATTAAAAGAGAAGAGCTTTTAAAAAGAATTGAATCTAAACAGAATAAAAATTAGTTATGATTTATATTAATCCAAATCAACAGCATATTCAGGAAGCTAAAGATGCTCATTATAATGGGATGATTTCAAAAATTAAAAAAAAGCTTAATAAAGAAAGAGTTAGAGGTACGAAACCTTTATTTGATAAAATTGAAAGTAATTTGAAAGAGATTTTAATTGGAGAACCAAAACAATTAGAAGAGATTCATTTAGATATTATAAATCAGCCAAGTTATAACAGATTTATAAAAAGAATAAGAAGAATATTTAATTATAATATATATTTTGTTTCTAAAGAAAATGAATATGGAGCATATGAAATGTCAAAGAAAATAAATATCAATTCTTGCACCTATTGTAATAGAATGTATACGAAAACTGTTTTAAATGATGAAGAGATTGAACAGAAAAATAAAAAAATTACTCGTCCTGAATTTGATCATTGGTTTTCTCAAAAAGATCATCCAATATTATCATTGTCTTTTTTTAATTTAATACCTAGTTGTACAATTTGTAATTCGGTTATTAAAAGAGATATAGAATTTAAATTAGGTAAATACATTCACCCATATATTGATTCTGAAATAAATTTTAAGTTTAGTTACAAATTGAATTCTTTATCAGAATATGAGTTTAAAATAAAAAATAAAAATAATTGCGTAAAAACTGACAATACTGTCAAAGCTTTTAAACTAAAAGAAATCTATGAAACTCATGAAGATGAATTAATAGATTTAATCAAAATACAAGAAAAATATACAGATAGATATCTAGAAATTTTAGATAATACTTTTCCTAATATTCATATTTCCAAGGAAGAGGCATATCGTTTGGCTTTTGGAACTTTTCCAAATGAAGAAGATTTTCATAAAAGACCTTTAAGTAGAATGAAACGTGATATTTTAAAAGAATTAGGAGTTTTAAAAGAATAATATTCAAACCAAAGGTTCTCCAAAAAGAGAACCTTTGTCATCAAATAATCTGTAAAGTCATTAAGGATTTACTTAACAACTATTTTTTCTGTTTTTACACCAATATCTGATGTGATTTGTAGAATATATATTCCACTTCCTATCGTATTTGTTTTAATTGTTAAAGCAGAAGCTGAATTATTTAAAGAAGAATCAAACATTGTTTTTCCTGTTACATCAAGCAATGTTACTTTTTGAATCTTTACATTTTGATTCCAAGAAATTTGTAAAACATCTGTTGCTGGATTTGGGTAAATAGCAACATCTTTCCAAAATTCATCTTTTACATCTAAACTTTGTTCCACAACTGTGATTACACCTTGATATGGTTGATGATTTTGTTTTGTAGCAGTAATAGTAAGAGGCTTGTCAGAAGATAACATTGGAAAAGTAATTGTTGAGGTTCCATCAAAAGTGTAGTTTTTACTAACAATTTGTTCCTCTTGATAAATTGTTATTAAAGCGTTGTCAATTTCACAATCTACTGTAATAGAAGTTACGTCTGAAGAAATATCTTCTGGATGAGAAACATATAAATCCATCGTTTTTTTATTTCTAAAAATTGTAGATGGATCTCCAAACATCACCCAGGTTTGCATCACTTCAATTGCTGTTGGTCCATTATTATAAGTTTCTAACATACTCATTTGAGAATTGTAAAATAATCCTCCTAAAGTAGTTTTTCGATTGTTTGGATATGCTTCCGAAATTAAATCTGCCATTTCATCTTGTGTTTGCATAGGTTGTGCCCAAGCCATTAAAATTGTCGAACCACAAGCAGCAATTGCTCCAGAAGGTTTATCTTCATTTGTTGCTTGAACCCAAGCTTCAGATATACAAGTTCCCTCTGTAAATGTTCCATTATTACAAGCAACAGAAATCACAAAAGGATATTTTCCATTATTTACAGCAGAATTAATATGCGCTGAACTATAATTTCCAGTAACACAAACATTTTGCGCACCATGTCCTGTATAATTTACCAAACCAACTCCAGCATCAACAGCTTCTCCAATCATTTGTGGATTTGGATTTCCTGGTGCATCTTCGCCACCTTGCGTTCCATCATAAAATTCATAAACTTGTGTGTAACCATAATTCATAAGTTTCTCTCGATTATTACGAGCATGAAGCCAATCTGCCTCTTCATCATCACCATAACCATCACCTTCATTGGAAGCAATTCCGATTGCTTTTTCCATCCAATCACCATCAAACGGATTTTTTTCATATTCTAAAATTCGATCCACTTGTGTTTTAATATGTTCTGGAGTAGTTCCAGAAATTCGACCAACAAATAATTCAGGATAAAAATCATCTTCATCACCAACTAATTGACCATAATAAGAATCGCTCCAAAGTTGTTCGTAACCTGCATATCCATATGAATGTGAAGGAACTTGTGCATGATCACCAACTAATGTTACAAAAACTAAATCTAGATTATCATTATAAAAATCTTTAATATACGATTTGATTTCTGTATCATTCGAACCAACTTCAGAAAGAGGAACTAAAGTTGTTCGAACACCAGATTGATTTTTCCATTCAATTAAAGGAGTAATTTCTGATATAAATTCTTCTGGACAAATTACTAGCATATTTCCAACTTCTCTTTGTGGAGTATAACGTTCTAAAACATTGTCAGGATTTAAATAATGGTTTTGATACACATGTTGGAAAACATCATTTCGATTCGATTTAGTTGCTAATTCATTAATTCCTTTTTCATTTTTATCCATATGAACTTTCACTCGAATATTTTTATACACACGAAGTTTTTTTGTTACAGGATTGTATTGATAAGGAGAAAATTGGACAGTAATTCCACGTGTATTTCTAAGATTATAAGGTTTACTCAATGTTGCAATTTCTGCTGGAAAAAACGAATTTGTTGTATATTCTTCTCCAAATTGGTATGGAATTTCCGCAGGATTTACATTTCGTTTTAAATTTCCTTTGGAAGGAGAAATATAAATATTAGAAAATTCTTCAAATCCATCGTGTTCAATAGTTAGAGAAGTTTTTCCAAAATCAGAAATGATTAATGATTCTGTAAAATAAGGTAGAGCAGGAGCTCCTTTTTTTTGAAAATTAACTTTATACGTTTTGTCAAAATTCCAATAAGTTATACCATCGATTTTAGTTTCTTTTGGTGTAAGTTCTTGAAATACGTGTTCCATCGTAAGAATTTCATCCGAAGATGCTAAAAGAGAAAAACGCTGTGCTGAGGCGAGTGTTGTAAATAAACAAACAACCACGAAAATAGATAGATTTTTCATAAGTTAGAATTTGGTTAAATGATTAGGTTTGTTATTACAATACTAATTAAAAATATTTATTATTGCAAGATTCGTAATATTAAGTGTTTGTAAATAACGAAAATATAATATTTTAAGAAAGGCGTTTTTTGAAGCAAATTGTGATTTAACGTAAGTAGTGATTGCAAATGTTATTTTTTCTGTAGTGTTTTAATTTTTTTAAATGAAAATATGTTGTAATCCTATATTTAATTATTTATTAAAATTAAAGATGAGTTTTGGTAAGGAATTTTTATTTTCGAGCATATTTTAAAAAATGAAAAAAAGAAATATTAAAAGAAAAAAATATGGGATTAAATATTAAAGTTTTTAGTTTGTCAAATATAAATTATGATGAAAATTCTGATAGAAATTTTATTTCAAATAAGAATGTAAAAGCATTTGAAAATTTTGATTCTTCTAAAAAATCAGGAGATGAAGATTTTATTTTTTCAGAAGCTATTTTTTGGGATGAAGTAATTCATGAAGAAGATTTAGAAGAAGATGAATTTTTATTAGAAGTTATTTACCAACGTCCTGAAGATATTCTAGAAGCAAAAGAATGGATTCAAAAAAATATTCAAAAAGAACATCAAAAACGACTTCTAGATTTGATGGATTATTTAGAAAAAGATGAAAGTTTGTATTTGTTGGCGGTTTAGAGTTTGATGGTAATTTTGGGCTTCGACTTCGACTCCGCTCAGCCACCTATGTTTAATTTCACAAGGATTTCAGGTCATTGAGCGTAGTCGAAGTCAAATTTTATAAATTCAGAATTTAACTAATTTAAAATTCGATTAATAAATTCTTGAACATTATTTAACCCTACTTTTGATGGTATAATTCCAATTTTTGGTTTGAAAAAATCGTTACCATAAATTGTTTTTTCATTTTCTCCTGGATAAATTAAAATTAATTCTTCTATTTTTTTTGATGGAGAATCAGTTATTCCTATATCAAGAATATATTTATTTATACATTCTGGTAAATGGGATGATTTTATTCTAGGTTCTGTTGAATATTTAGAATCTAAAATATAAAATTTTGTTTCATTATTTTTTTCTAATTTAATGATATGATCAGGTTTGTAGCTTTTCTTAGCAGGTTTGATTCTTTGTAATCCTATTTTATTCTTTTGATTACCAATAGAAATATCATAAAATAGAGAAATTTTGAAATTTTGAAATTCAAAATAAATTTCTTGACTTATGTTGTCTTCTGTTTTATTTTCTAAATTTGTAGTAATAGGTTTGTGTTCTTTAAATGAGTTTATTAAAACATAAGTATTATATATTTCATATAGTTTACTTATTTTTTTTAGATTTAATAAACTGAATTCACCATCTAAATTTATGTTTATATTTCGAATTTGTTTTATTTTTTGATATGCTTCCGTATAATGACGTTTATTAGCAAAAACAGATGTTAATTTAGGAAAAGAATTTTTATGTTTTGTATTAACGAAAATGATTTTATATCTATTCTTCAAAAGGTTTAATTTACTTTCAATTTTTTCCAAATCATCACGAAGCCTTAAAAAAGGAATAACTTTAAATTGATTGATACTGAAATAATCTTTTTCGTAATAATGATTAGTAGATACTTGTTGTTTTATGGTGTTTTTAATCTTCATTATTTCGATTAATACAAAATCAAAAGAACCTAAAATAATTTGATTTTCATAAGTATTGAAATCATTAATTTTCTCTTCAGTTAAAATTTTTTCTACAATACCATAACTATTTTTAATTTGAATTGAGTTTTCAATATTTTTATAAGAATAATCAATATTTAACTCATCTAAATTATGAATTAACCAATCTATAGAATTATTTGAAATATCAGCAGTTTCGTAATCTGAAACAATGTTTTGACTTCTTATTACAGAATGTGGTAGCGATTTGAAATTGTAAAATTTGTTTTTAAAAAAAGAATAATATTCTTCAAAAATATTTACAAATTTAGAACTATAATTAAAATCATTAATTTCTGTTGCAAGTTTTGATTTTAAAGTGCTTTTGGAAAAAAAATTATCAAAAACAATTGAATTTTGATTCCATAGATACAGAAGTATTTTTTCTAATTCAGGAACTTTTACTTTTTCTATTCGAACTTCAAAATTAAATTTGATTTGATCAAATTTCAAAGTAACATAACCAAATAAATCTTCAAATATTCTTTTTTTTCTATTACAGGAAACACCTTTGTTAGTAAAATTAATTATTTCATTTTTAGGGTCAAAGATTTCATCTTCTAAATAAATTAACTGATTTTTAATGATTTGGTTAAATGTAAATTTGTAATGAAACAATTCATATACAATGTAAACACCATTCTTCTCAGGAAGAATTTCTTTTTCATTATTTTGATTGTCAATTGCGAATAGCTTAAACATTTGATAAAGTTAGGAAGTAATTAAAATTGTCTTGATAAATACTCTGTTCATCTGAACCTGTTTTAATAATTTGATTTAAAATTTTAACAGATATATCACAATCTTTTTCTTGAAGTAAATCTTTTAATACATCTAGTTTTTGTTTATAATTAGCTCCATGTAAATTAATAAGTGGAAGAAGTCTTTGAGCAACACAGTAATCCAAAGGTTTATTTTTATGTTTCATATGTGGATTTGCGATTGTAATATATTTTTTAATACTTATTTTTACTCTAGGACTAATTAATATATTTAGTTTTTTAAATTGATTTTCTATTTGATTGAAATCTTTTAAAATTAAATCTTCATTTTCAGTATTTACATCATTAGATTTTAAATCAAAAAAATCGATACATTTTTGAAAAGATATTTTTAAAGTCTCGATCTCTGTATTTGAAATAGAATTGAAATTAAAATCTTGATCTTTATTTTCTAATTGAATAATATTGATTCGATCTAAAACTCTTGGAGATAATTCTTCAGTAGTATGATCATAATTAATTGTACCAATAAAGCGAAGATTATTAGGGAATTTAACCTTTTCTTGATGTCCTAAACTCAATTCAAGCATTCCTGTAGAATCGGTTAAATTGTAAAAAGAAGACCAATAATGTTCTAAAGGACTTAAATTTGCTTCATCTAAAATAATAAATGACATTGGTGAGTTCAGATATTCTTGTTCATTATTAGCCTCATAATCCATTTGTTTTAATAAAGAATAAACATCTGTAGAGGATGAGTGAAATTTTTTGGTTAAAGGATTCATAAACCCAACAAAATCTTTTTGAGAAGTCCATCCTCTATTCACAGAAACTTCTCTTATTTTTTCCTTTGGAGCTAATAATTTAGTTATAAAGCGAGCTAAAGTAGTTTTTCCTGAACCTGGAACACCAGCAAAAACAGTTAATGTATTTTGAAAAATGGAAATTAATAAATTATCTATAAAATGTGAATCAAAATTTCGATTATTTTGCTTTAAAATTCGAATGATTTCTTTTTTAAGGTCTTTATATTCTTCAAATTGATTTATAACTTTAAAATCTAAATATTCTTTAGTTTTATTTTCTTGCTCAGATAGATCTCTACCACTTATAAAATCAAAGTGAACTTTAGATTTTATTAAATTTTGAAGTGTATTATGAGCCTTATTTTGTTCATTTTTAAAATCTTCTCTTAATCCTTCAATATGAATAATTAATTCATTTTTACTTCTATCATAAAATTCAATATCTTTTTTTGTTTCAGCTAAGTTTTTATCTAATTTTTCTTTTTCCTTTTGAATTTCAAGATTTAAATTGTTTTTCTGTTTTTCTAACTCTTTAATATCATTATCTAAATTATTTTTTTGTTTTTCTAATTCTTCAGCTTTTGTTTCTTCTATTTTTTTTATTTCATTATTTAATTCAATTTTTAAATTTTCTAATTTATGGATTTTATTTTTTTCTTCTTCTAACTTATTTTGAGCTTCAAAAATAGATTCATTTAATTCACTTTCTTTAGTTTTAAGTTCTTTAACCTTTGGGATGTAATTAAATAATTTTATATCTTCTTCAATAACTTGAATACCTTTATCTATTAATTTTTTTAACCTATCATTGTTATCATATTTAATTTTGAAGTTGTCAATTTCTAGTGTTTTTTTAAGAATTGATAATGTGTTTTCTAAATTTTCTTTGTTAAAATAAGCTAAATTATTTTTTATATCTGAGTTAAATTCCGATATAAGATCATCATTACTTGTGAAATCAAAAATATTTTTAAAATTTAATTCTAAATCTTTACATTTCTTTATGAAAATTTTTCTATTTACTCGATTTACTTCAAATTCTAGATAGGATTTATCATTATAATAATATTCCCCAAATTTGAATTCTTTTCCATTTGTTTTTATTTTAAATTGTAAATCGTCATAAACTTCAATAATTTTAAAAGGTCCTAATAATTGATTATTATTTATAATAAAAAAAGATTCTTCGGATTCTTTAATATGATCTTTTATTAATTCATATTTAGTATTACTTGTTGGTTTAAATAATGATTTCTCAATATTTAATTCTCCTTCAAAAAATTCAAAAATCTTATTTGTAACTATTGGATTTATATTTTCATTATAAGTCTTAATTTTTGGTTTTCTTTCATTTTCATTATAATCTTGAATTAAGTTTCCATAATTAAGAGCAATTAATTGATTTGGAACAAATCTTTTAAGAGGCTTATCTACTTTACTATGGTTTGTAACAGTTTTGATTTTATTGTCAAAATCATCAGGATATAATTCAATAAGTTTATTGTTTTTATTAAAAATAATTGGAATAATGTTTCTTTCATGATAGGGGTCAATAACAGAAATAATATATTCTTGATCACTAAACCATGATTGATCATCGTACTTTAAAGTATCTTTTAAATCTAAAGTGATTTTATTTACTTTCATAAATTTTATTTTTTAAAATTATATAAAAATACTTTATTATTTGTTAATATTTAATGATATATAGTAGGTTTTAAAATAAAATATAAGAAATATGTAAAAATCATCTGCATTTAAATTTAAACAGTAAATATAAAACCAAAAAAACCCGAGCTAAAACTCGGGTTTTTCAATATATATAAGTACAAAATTATTGTTTATCCTCTAACCAAACTCTTGCGTTTACAAAAGCTTCTAACCAAGGAGTAACTTCATCTGTGTTGTTTGGATAGTAACCCCAGTTCCAAGAGAAAGTAGAACGTTCTAAGTGTGGCATCATCACAAGGTGACGACCATCTTTTGAGTTTAACATTGCTGCGTTATAATCAGATCCGTTAGGGTTTGCAGGGTAACCTTCAAAACCATATTTTGCAGGAATCTGATATTCGCTTTCCTCTTTTGGTAAATGGAATTTCCCTTCACCGTGTGCTGCCCAAATTCCAAGTTTTGAACCAGCTAAAGAATGAAGCATCACAGAATTATTTTCAGCAATTTCTACAGAAGTAAAGATACTTTCGAATTTGTGTGAATCATTGTGTAACATCTTAGGTTTTTCATCATGTTCTGGATTGATTAAACCTAATTCTACAAACAATTGACATCCGTTACAAACTCCTAAAGAAAGTGTATCCTCACGTTTGAAGAAATTATCTAAAGCAGTTTTTGCTTTTTCATTGTATAAGAAAGCTCCAGCCCAACCTTTAGCAGAACCTAAAACATCCGAGTTAGAGAATCCTCCAACTGCTGCGATAAATTGAATATCTTCTAAAGTTTCTCTACCAGAAATTAAATCTGTCATGTGCACGTCTTTTACATCAAAACCTGCCATGTACATTGCATTTGCCATTTCTCTTTCTGAGTTAGAACCTTTTTCGCGGATAATTGCTGCTTTGATTCTTGGCTTTGTAGCATCAATTTCAGGACGTTTTCCTGTAAAGTTCGCTGGGAATTTATATTCTAATGCTTGGTTTTTATAATTTTCAAAACGTTCTGTAGCTTTTTGCTCTCCAGATTGCATTTTATCTAATAAATAAGAAGTTTCATACCATTCATCACGCATTGCAGAAACTGAAAAGTCTAAAGTAGTTTCTCCTTTTACAATTGATAATTTATCAGCAGCAACTACTTTACCAATTGAATAGAAATCTACATTGTTTGCTTCTAAAACAGAAGAAACATAAGCAGTATCTGTGGTTTGAATTAAGATTCCGCTATTTTCAGCAAATAAGATTTTTACTAAATCTTCTTCTTTTATTCCGTTTAAGTTGATTTCAGCTCCAAGTTCTGTATTTGCAAAACACATTTCTAATAAAGCAGTAATCATACCTCCAGCAGAAATATCATGTCCAGCAGTTAATTTTCCTTCTTTGATTAATTGTTGAATCGTATTGAAAGTAGAAGCGAAGTAAGAAGCGTCTTTGATTGTAGGAACTTCATTTCCTAATTTATTTAAGATTTGACCGAAAGAAGAACCACCTAATTTGAATGTATCTTTAGAGAAATCAATATAGAAAATCTCGTTATTTTCTTCTTTAGAAAGAACAGGCTCTACGACTTTAGAAATATCGCTACATTCTCCAACAGTTGAAATAATAACCGTTCCTGGTGCAAGCACTGTTTCACCTTTATATTTTTGTGCCATTGAAAGTGAATCTTTTCCTGTTGGAATATTAATTCCTAATTCAATTGCAAAATCAGAAACACTCTTTACAGCTTTGTATAATCTTGCATCTTCACCTTCGTTTTTACAAGGCCACATCCAGTTTGCACTTAAAGAAACAGATTTTAAGTTTTCTTCTAAAGGCGCCCAAACAAGATTTGTCAATGCTTCTGCGATAGAGTTTTTAGAACCAGCTTCTGGATTAATTAAAGCACTTACAGGAGCGTGACCAATAGAAGTAGCAACTCCTTTTTGACCTAAATAATCTAAAGCCATTACACCAACATTGTTTAATGGTAATTGTAATGGTCCAGCATTTTGTTGTTTTGCAACTCTACCAGTTACACAACGGTCCACTTTGTTTGTTAACCAGTCTTTGCAAGCAACAGCTTCTAATTTTAAAACTTGCGAAATGTATTCTTCGATTTTTGAAGTATCATAAGAAACTTCTGCAAAGTTTTTCTTTATAGTTACATCATTCATGATAGTTTTAGGAGAACTTCCGAACATATCTTCTAAATCTAAATCCATTGGTTTTGCACCAGTTTTTTCAGATTCAAAAGTAAATTTATGATCATCTGTTACATTTCCTACATCATAGAAAGGAGCTCTTTCTCTGTCTGCAACTCTGTGTAAAGTATCAATGTCTTTTTTATTGATAACTAATCCCATTCTTTCTTGAGATTCGTTACCAATTAATTCTTTAGCAGAAAGTGTTGGGTCTCCAACAGGAAGATTGTCCATATTGATTTTTCCTCCAGTTTCTTCTACTAATTCTGATAAACAGTTTAAGTGTCCACCAGCTCCGTGATCGTGAATAGAAACAATAGGATTTTCATCACTTTCTACCATTGCACGAATAGCGTTTGCAGCACGCTTTTGCATTTCAGGATTCGAACGTTGGATTGCATTTAATTCAATTGCATTACTGAATTCTCCTGTATCCGCAGAAGAAACAGCAGCTCCACCCATTCCAATTCTATAGTTATCTCCACCTAAGATTACGATACTATCATCTTTCTTTGGTGTATCTTTTAAACTTTCCTGTTTTTTACCATAACCAATTCCTCCAGCTTGCATGATTACTTTATCGTAACCAATTTTCTTTGCATCTTCTTCATGTTCGAAAGTAAGTACAGAACCAGTAATTAATGGTTGCCCAAATTTATTTCCAAAATCAGATGCTCCATTAGAAGCTTTGATTAAGATATCCATTGGAGTTTGGTATAACCATTCTCTTTCATCCATTGCTTTTTCCCAAGGACGATTTTCTTTTAAACGAGAATAAGAAGTCATATAAACCGCTGTTCCAGCTAAAGGAAGCGAACCTTTTCCACCTGCAAGTCTATCTCTAATTTCTCCACCAGAACCTGTTGCAGCTCCGTTAAAAGGCTCTACAGTTGTAGGGAAGTTATGTGTTTCTGCTTTTAAAGAAAGAACAGAATCGATTTCTTTAGTTTGATAGAAATCTGGTTTGTCAGCGCTTTTAGGGGCAAATTGTTGAATTTTTGGTCCTTTAACAAAAGCAACATTATCTTTATATGCAGAAACAATTCCGTTTGGATGTTGTTTTGAAGTTTCTTTGATTAATTTGAATAAAGAAGTTGGCATTTCTTCACCATCAATCACAAAAGTTCCATTGAAAATTTTGTGACGACAATGTTCAGAATTTACTTGTGAAAATCCAAAAACTTCAGAATCGGTTAATTTTCTTCCAATTTTTTCACTTAAAGATTCTAAATATTCAATCTCTTCTTGGCTTAAAGCTAAACCTTCTTGCTCATTATAAGCAGCGATATCATCAATTTCTAAAATAGGTTCAGGAGTTACATTTACTGTAAAAATCTCTTGATTAAGATTGTGATATTTAGCTTCTAACATCGGATCGAAATCCGCATTTTCTTCAACAATTTTATACTCTTCAATTCTTTCAATTCCATGAATGTCCATATTCTGTGTAATTTCCACAGCGTTTGTACTCCAAGGAGTAATCATTTCTTTTCTAGGACCAACAAAAAAACCTTCTAATGAAGGTTCTGTAATATATGTTGCGTTTCCGAAAAGCCAAGATAATTTCTGAATTGTGTCGTTGTTGATTTCTGCTTTAGATTCTAAAGCATAGATAGAATTGTTATTTGATTTAAAAAAAACAATCATTTTTTATTTTAGTTGTGTTGGTTATTAAACGCCAAATTTAAAGAAATAATTAGAAAATTAGGTATAGAAGAATGAATAATATTTTTACAATTATTTTGTGGAAAACTTCTAGGAATATTCCTATTTTTGCTTGCTTTTTTAAATAGAAAATAGAAAAGAATTTACATGAAATATAAAATATTAAACAATACTCAATTCAAACCTTTTGAAAAAGAATTTCAACAGTTTTTGAAAAAACAAGAAATTAAAAATCTTTCTTGGGAGGATGCAACGCAAGAAAATATAGAAATTGCTGCAAAATTTAGTGATTTGATTTGGGATAAAATTTTAGATAATACTTTTTATTTAGAACATTTAGGAGAAAAAACGATTAATGTGTTTTTTTGCGATGAAGATGTGTTGTCTAGAATTATGATTCAGGTGAAAGAAGCTGAGGTGAATCTTTTAGAGCCAGAAGGAGTGAAGTGGTTATTTTTAAATATACAGGATAAAGAAAAAGTTACTGTTTTACAAGGAAAGAAAAAATATGATTCTGAAAGAAATCAAGAATTGTTTCAAATGCTTCAAGCTGGTTGTGAAATCACGAAAGGAAAGCTGTTTAAGCAAATTTGTAAAATGATATAAAAGGAAAGGCTGTTTTTTAATCAAACAGCCTTTTATTTTTTAGATATTATATTGTTCTTTAGCAACTTTTTTTAATGCTTTTGCAGTAACATTATTTTTAGAGTCTACTAAAATTGCTTCTTCAGAACTATGTGGAAAATGAATTAATAATTCATAATATTCATCTGTAAGTTTTGATCTTATTAGTTTAAAATCTGTTTTAAATATTTTCTGAAATTGTTGTCCATCAAACTTATAAGAATAAGTTAGTTTATAAGTTGGATTATCAGGAATATCATAGTTCACTTCAATATTCGTAATTTGTTTTGTGTTAGGTAAATTATCCGTTTTTAAAGTTTCTCCTAATTGTTCAAAAATTTGTTTTAATTCTGGGAAATCATTTTCAATTGTATCTTCTTTTAAAAAAGCTTTTACAAAAAAACCTTTTTGAATTTTCTTATAGAATCGGAATCCAGATCTAAGATTTAAAAGAAAGAAAATAATAAATAAAAGTAAAATTCCGCTATAAATTGAAAAAGAAAATATTCCTGGAGAATTTGTGAAATTAGTAATTCGACTAAATTCAGGATGGTTTATATTATATTCAATTTCAACAATATCTCCAACTTTTAAACGGTTTAGATTATAAGAGTATGAAGTCCAACGATATAATTTATTATCGACTTCATAAACATATTCATATCCAAAAAATTCACGTGTAGCTAAGGAGGTAGATTCTTCGGAATTATTGATATGAGTTATTGTAGTTAGCTGATATTTATCGGTATTAAAAACATCGATAATTTCTCCTTTAGCAGTTTTAGTATTAAAATTTAAATAATAAGCACTTTTAAAGTCAACATTATTAGATTTTAGAATTACTACAATACTTAAAATTAAAATAATTAAAAGTAAATAATAAGAAAGATCATTTTTTAAATAGATGAAAACTCGATTTTTAAAAGAAAGTTTTCCAATTGGTTTTTCATAAAACATAATTAAATGTGTTTGATTTTCAGTTTAATGCAATTTTTGATAAATGTTTTTACAAAATAATTTTAAAAATTCAATAGATTATACTATATATGCTATGAACTAAATATAAAATTAAATAAATATTATGAAAAAATTGGTATTATTTGTCTTGTTTTTAACTTCATTTGTTTCATTTTCTCAAGAAACTCAAAATCAGCAAAGAACTATTAGAGTAACTGGAAGTGCAAAAATGGAAATCATTCCAGATGAAGTAAATTTAAAGATAGAATTAAAAGAGTTTTATAAAGAAGAATATGAAGGGAAAAAGGTAAAACGTTACAAAACAAAAATTACAATTGAAACGTTGGAAAATGAATTGTTTCAAAACCTAAAAAAACATGGAATTAAAAATGAAAATATTACAATTTCAGAGATTCAAGATTTTGATTATTATAAAGGAAAAGAGTCACTTTTAGGAAAAACATATATTATTAAATTAGATAGTTTTGGTAAAGCAAATGAATTGATTAAATTTTTGAATTTTAAAGGTTTAGAAGATGTTGGGATTCATAGTTATAACCATTCAAAAATTACAGAATTTAGAAAACAAACAAAAATCAATGCGATAGTTGCTGCAAGAGATAAAGCGAAATATTTATTAGAAGCAATTGGAAGTATATTAGGAAAACCAATTGAAATTAGAGAAAATGATTATTCGTTTCCTTCTTATAATAATAGTAGTTTAAATTCTTTAACTGCAAATGTACTTTCCAGATCTAATAGTAAAACACTTGATTTTGAGAATTCAAAAAAGATTATTTTGAGATATGAAATTCATGCACTTTTTGAAATAGAATAATTGAAAAAATCGGTGTTTTAATTAATACCGATTTTTATTTAAAATATATATTTATTCTGATCTCATTCGAAGATTTTTTAAAGAAAGATTATTTAATTCTAAATAATAAATTACATTTATTAAATCAATTAATTAAAAAAAACATTATGAGTCAGAGTAAAATTTATGAAACAGAACGTTTAATTCTACGTGCTTCTAATTTATCCGATGTAGATTTGGTTATAAATTTATTAAATACACCAAAATATATCGAATTTATCGGTAATAGAAACATAAATACTACAGAACAAGCAGAAGAACATATTAAAGAAAGAATGCTACATTCCTATGAAAATTTTGGCACTGGAAATTTTACAATTATCCGAAAAGAAGATCAAAAGAAAATTGGTTCTTGTGGAATGTATGATAGAGAAGGTGTAGACGGTTTAGACATTGGTTTTGCTTTCTTGCCAGAATTTGAAGGAAAAGGATATGCTTTTGAAAGTGCTTATAAATTAAAAGAAATTTTTGTAGAAAAAGGTTTAGATAAAATAAGTGCGATTACTTTAAAAGAGAATTTAAGTTCGAGAAAACTTTTAGAAAAATTAGATTTAGAATTTCAAGAAATAATTAAAATACCAAATGATGATGCAGACTTAATGTTGTACGTTTGGGAAAAATAAAAAGAATAAAAAAATCGATGAAAATTATAAAGAGAATTTTAATAGGATTCCTATTAATTCCAGTTCTTTATGGAATAATTTCTTTAATTACAACTTATATAACAATTCACCCGAAAGAACTTTCAGAAGAAAAAAATAAAATTATTTATTTAGCTACAAATGGTGTGCATTTGGATATTGTTTTACCCGTTTCCGAAATGAATTCCACTCTAAAAAATGGACTACATTTTTCAAACAATTCAAAATATATTGCTTTTGGTTGGGGAGATAAAGATTTTTATTTAAATACGCCTTCTTGGAGTGATTTAACTTTTAAAAATGCAATGAAAGCTCTTTTTTATAAAAGTGAAACTTTAATGCATTTGACAGAGTTTTATAGACAAGAATCGGATTGGGTTAAAATAGCTGTTTCTGATGTGGAATTAAAAAAAATGAATACATATCTTGAAAACGCATTTCAAATAGAAAATGATAAAAAAGTATTACTTCTAAATGAAGGATATGGTTATGATGACCAATTTTATAAAGCAAATGGAAGTTATTCTTGTTTTAAAACTTGTAATTCTTGGGTGAATAATGCTTTTAAATATGTAGGTTTAAAGCATAGTTTATGGACTCCATATAGTTTTCGTTTGATAGATTTGTATAAAGAATAAAATAATATTAGAATAGGTTAAAATGTTATCAGTTAGTTTATTGTCAATGTTTTATATTTGATTTATTACAAATTGTAAAGAATGAAAAAGTTATTAGTTTTAATTTTTGCATGTTCACTAACATCATGTTTAAGTTTAGAAGAAAAAAAAGCAAAAGCGGAAGAAGAAGGTAATTCTTTAGTAGCAATTAAATCTAAATTAATCAAAGGAGCAGGAGATGCATTAAAAAGCGACGGAAAAGAAGCAGCAGAATCTGCGAGTGAAGGTTTAGGAGAAGTGATTAAAGGAACAAGTTCTGGTTTTGATAAAAGTTTATCTCGAGTAAATGTTCAAACAGATTCTATTTTTTCAAACTATTTTGAATTAGGAAGAACTGCAAGAGAATCAGAAAAAGATTCTTCAAAAGTTGTTGTGTATTTAATTGCAAATAAGAATTTTGATGGGAAATTGAAACTAAAAGCATTTGATAATACAAATAAAGAAATGGGAAGAACTACAATCGCTGTAAATCTAAAAGAAGATGATGCAACTTATGTAGATTTCTTTTTTAATAAACGAACACCTTTAACACAAGTAGATTTTTATAAAATCGAAATAAAATAAACGAAACTTACATCTAAATTACTTACTTTAATAAAAGTCAAAACCAGAAAGAATTTTCTTTCTGGTTTTTTCTTTTGAGATTAATTCTATTTTTGAATTCATTTTTTTAAATTGATAAAATGAAAAAACAAAAACACGAATTTTCAGAGGAAATAATTAATGAATTTAAAGAAATTGGAACTTTAAAGAACTTTAAAAGTCATGAAGTTTTAATTAATCATGGAGAAAAAGTAAATAAACTATATTTAATTTTAGAAGGAGGAATGGTTTTACTTTTTATTCATCCAAAAACTGGCGCTGAAAAAGCAATTAATTTTTTTATTCCTTCTTTTCATCCTTTAGCTACAATCGCGGAATCCTATTATCATGGAAGTAAATCTATTTACCAATTAAAAACTTATACAAATACAACTGTTTTAGAAATTGATAAAAGAGATTTTGAATATTTTCTTGAAAATTCTAAAAATGGACGATTTATTTACGATTATGGTTTAAAATCACTTCTTCAAAAAAATACAATTCGAACATTATTGACGAATCTTACAAGTGAAGAAATGTTAGTTTATTTAAAAGATAATTTTCCGCAAATTATTCAAAATATTCCATCAAAATATATTGCAGATTTCTTAGGAATTACACCACAATGGTTAAGTAAATTAAAACATAAACTCTGATTTCTGAAATTAGTTTCAGAAATGGTAGTATCTTAATATAGAACTTTGCAAAAAACAAATCACAATGAAAAATAAAAATTGGGATACTACGAAAATGCCTAATCAAAAAGGCAAAAATGTCATTATTACTGGTGGAAATACAGGTTTAGGTTTTCAAATGAGTTTGGAATTTGCAAAGAAAGGCGCAAATGTGATTATTGCATGTAGAAATGAAGAAAAAGGTTGGAAAGCTGTTGAAAGAATAAAAAATGAAATTCAAAATTCCGATACAACTTTACATGTGATTCCTTTAGATTTAACGGATTTTAATTCTATTGAAAAATTTGCAAATGAATTTATCTTAAAATATACACATTTAGACGTTTTAATCAATAATGCTGGAGTTGTGAATTTAAAAGAAAAAGGAACAACTGCTTCAGGTTTAGAAATGCACATGACAACCAATCATTTTGGACATTTTGCTTTAACAGGAAGATTATTTCCTCTGATTAAAAAAACAAAAAATGCTCGTGTTGTAACTATGAGTAGTGGAGGTTATCGTTGGGGAATTATTGATTTTGATGATTTAAATTGGGAAAAACGACCTTATGACCGAGTGAAATCTTATGGAGATAGTAAACTTGCTAATATGATTTTCATGCGAAGTTTACAGTTGAAATTTGAAAAGGAAAATATCGATGCTATTTCTATAGCTGCGCATCCGGGTTTATCTGCTACAGAAAGACAACAAACAATTGGAATCGGAGGAAAGTTGACTAAAATTTTAGCACAACCAGTTTATAAAGGAGCTTTACCTGCATTAAAAGCTGCAACAGATCCAGAAGTGAAAGGAATGGAATTTTACGGACCAAGATTTGGAATGTTTGGTTATCCAAAACTTGTGAAAATAAAACCAATGGTTTTTGATGATGTTGTAGCGAAAAAATTATGGAAAGTTTCAGAGAAAACAACAAATGTAAAATTTTAAATTATGAAATATAAAGCAGTTGTTATTGGTGCGACAGGTTTGGTTGGTGGACATTTAGTTCAATATCTAATTGATGATGAAAATTGTACAGAACTGCGGTTGATTGTACGAAGAAAAACTAAATTTGAACATATAAAGATTAAAGAATTTCAAATAGATTTTGAAGATTTTAATGATTATTTAAAATACATAAAAGGGGATGTTTTATTTTCTTGTTTAGGAACTACAAAAAGTCAAGCAGGAAGTAAGGAAAATCAATATAAAGTGGATTATATTTTTCAGTTTTACGCTGCGAAAAGTGCAAAACAAAATAGTATAAAAACGTATGCTTTGGTTTCTTCTCCTTGGCAAGATATAAATTCTTCAAATTATTATAGAAATATGAAAGCAGAATTGGAAGTTTCTATAAAAGATTTACATTTTGATAAAACGATTATTTTACGTCCAAATGGTTTGGTTGGAAAACGAGAATTAGAAAGAAAATGGGAAGGAACTGTAAGTAAAGTTTTTGATTTTTTAGGTTTGATTATTTCTCCTTTGCGAAAATTAAAATCTATAAAAGGAAAGAAAGTTGCAGAAGTTTTATGGAAGTTGAATTATAAAATTCAAAAAACGGATGAAAATTTGATTATTTTGAGTAGGAATGAATTATTAACAGTTTGAGATTTATCATGCTGTTTTTTATTTATTTTTGTGAAAAATCAAAAATGAAAACGTTAGAAAATTTAATTAAAAAATATACTTTCGAAGAAAAAGTTCCCACTTTAAATGAATTGTTTTCTTTTATTAAAGAGAATGATGATAAAATAGAAAAAGAAATTTTGATAGACACATATGATTCAGAATTTTGTCAAAGTCATTATGATTATATGTGTGGAAAATTCAACGAATTAGATTGGATTTTTGATTTACTTAAAACGGTAGAAAATATTAAAATACTTTCTCCAGATTTTGATCAATATTTGTATTACAAAGCACATATTTATGAAATGCTTTCGAGTGTTTCAAAGCAAAAGCAAGAAAAATTAGAATATAATCAACTTTGTTTGGATTATTTAAATCAATATTTAAAAGAAAATAAGGAAAGTGTTACTACTTTAAATGATATTGCACAAAATATATTTGTTCGATGCCAACTTCAAAATGATTTTCCCAAAAAGAATTTGAATAAAATAAAAGAATTGCTTTTAGAAGCTATTATTATTGAAAGAAAAGAAGAAAATCAAAGAGGTTTTTTTGCTTTTAATGGTATGGCAATTCATTCTTTTTTAGATAGACAATATAGTTTTTTAGGTTTAAAATTTGAAAATTATCAATTTTATTTTAAAGATTTTCAGACAGATTTTAAAAAAATAATCCTTCCATTTGCTGAAAAAGATCCAATAATTTATTTTCATTGGATAGAAACATTATCAAGAATTACGGAATGGATTAAATATCCAAGTGAAGAAACTTGTAGAATTTCTCAGGAAGACGTTGCATTAATTTGGAAAGAAATTAAAAAACTTTCTAAACATATAAGGAATTTAAAATTAGAAGATGAACATTTTTTGACTTCTATTGGCCATCTTTTTCATAAAATAGCAAAACATGAATTGGATTTAGAGTTTTTTGAAATAGCATTAAATTATTATCAAAATGCAATTATTGTAAATCCAAAAACTTGGACAAATCCTCATTATGCAAGTGAAACATTAAAAGATATGGCTTTTATTCATTTAAAAAAGGGAAGAAAAGAAACTGCGAAAAAGTTATTTTTACAAGGAAATACTATTTATGAAAATGCTGAAAAAGAAATAAATGATTTTCAGTTATATATTCATTATGCTGACTTTTTGATGGAATATGCTAAGTGTTTTGAAAACTACACGAATAAAGAAACATTTTTAGAATGTAAAAAGTTATATGAAAAAAGTAAAGCTTTAGGTAAAAATTTTTATACAGGTCCTTTTTATGGTTTGGCAAAAACAAATTTATTATTAGGAAATAAAGATACTTGTTTAGAGATTTTAAATGAATGTTGTGATATATTTTCTAATGAATATCATACACATAATTTTGATGATATTTTAAATGATGAAGATTTTGTTGAGGTTAAAAATGAAATTTTGAGAATAAGAGAAGAATTTAAATTAAAAAAAGACTAATATTTTAATTAGTCTTTATAATATATCATTCCTAATTGCTCTTTTAGGTTTTTTAAAATCATAATTCCTTTAGAATCAATTTCTGTGATTAAGATAGAGCTTGGATTATTCATTTTATCATTAAAAAAAATATTTGCATGTTTTTCGTATAAATGTATTGCTTTAATTTTTTCAAATGGAATTTTAAATTGTTCTCCATATTCTTTTTTAAATGTAATATCAATGACATAAATAAGAGATATTAAACCTAAAAAGATAGAACCATTTAAAATAAGATTACCTTCTTTAAAAAAATATGTTATTAGTAGAAAAACAGCAAATAATATTAAAATAAAAGAGAAGCCTGTTTTTTTATTCTTTTTTCTGGAGGTGTAAATAGATTTTTCATCTAATTTACGAGTTTCATGCCAGTTGCCAGTATTCGTTAAATATATATTTTTAGTGTCAATATTTACATAACCAAACTCATAGTCAAACCATTCTTTTTCAATTTTAATAGTTGATTTTTTTCTATGTTTTTTTAAGAGCTGCTCAACACCTTTTCCATTTTTAACTAGTTTTTTCGCTAATTCAAAATTCCAACTAATTTCTGGCCTAATGTGTGGCCCTTCATGCCAAGAATCATGTGTAACTTTATTTCCAAAAGCTTCAATTAATTGAACTAAACTTTCCGTTCCACCAAATGGAATACCATGTTGTTCAATAGTAAGTTTCCCTTTATTGTAATGTTTTTCAATAGAGATTAAATCATACTCACCCTCGAAAATTGTGCTTATTGTTCCATCAAAACTCCAATTATCATTTGTGTTAAACATCGGGTGATGAATTCTTATTTGTGGATCCGTTAAATGCCAAAGTTTATTATAGATTTTTTGTTCTTCAGAATCAAGAATTAGTTCTCTTTTATTAAAATATTGAATTGCATTTTCATCTAAATAATGATTCCAATCTTCCAATTTATCTGAAGGTTCGATATTTGTTTTGAAATAAGTTTCTTTTTCTCTTTTTATTTTTAGAAAGATATTTTTTAGTAAATGAAATCTTTCTTCATTTTCAATTTCAAACTCTAAGTATTCTTGCATTTTTTATTAGATTTAAATAATAACAATTTCTTTTTCAAAGCAAATTTATAAAAAAAAGAAAATAGAATAGAAATAAAAAATCTGCTAAAATTAAGATTAATTTCAACTGATTTCTTTTTTATTTTGAAAGCTTATTATAAATACTTAAAGTAAGACTAATGATGAAAAACTAAAAGAAAATGTTTTGTTTATAAAAACAGTTTTTGTTATTTAGGGGGATTGTCCTAAAACCATTTTTATATCATCAATATTTTTAAAATAATTGTCGCTTTTTAATTTATTTTTTTGATATAATTCCTCATTAAAACAACTTATAAATCCATTTACAAAAGCATTATATGAAGCTTTCCACCAATTACAAGTCGGATGAAAACCAATATTAGTGATTTCAAAAGTTAGATTAATATCAATTCCTTTTATTGCAGCAACATAATTTTTCAATTTTAAACAAGTATTGCTAAGAATTCTTAATTGATTTTGTTCTACTATATAAGGAAATAAATCATCAGAAATATTCCATTTAATATAACCGTTTTGTTCTTCGGATTTATATATTTTAAATTCAACATGTGCATAAATATCATGACCTCTAAAAAAACCAATTCCTTTGACTTCTTCAAAATTCCATTTTAAAATTTGTTCCCTTACTGAAAATAATTTTTGAAAAGAACTATCATTGTTAATTTTTATTTGTTTATTCATTTGTTTCTAATGAATTTATATAGTTTATTAAAACTAAAATCATTATCACTTATTTGTTCAATATCTCCATTTTTATGAACGATATGTGCTTTTGTAATTTTGAGTGTAAATTTTCTTAAAAGCTGTTGTTCTGCTGGATGAAGATCAGTAAATATATTAGATAGATAAATATTAACATATTCTTTGTTCTCAACTTTAAGTGTCAGTTCGTTAGGTTTTGTTCTTGCCCATCTTCGATTCCATTGACTATTGCTGATAAATAAAGGAGTTCGTTTAAAATATCTTTTAAATACAAGCTCAGTTATAATGATTTTAGTGTTAGGATTATTCGTAGGAATATGTATTTCTAAAATATCTGGTTTAGAAAATTTAGAGACAGGTTTTATTTTAATTTTATTGAGGGTGAATTCTGGGGAATAAATTCTGTTTTGTGATATGCCATGAAAATTGAATATTACAATGAAAATAATAAAAATATTCAATTTAAAAGGTATTCTTTTTCTGTATCTAGTTTCCATGTTTTTAATATTGATTTTCTACATGCTTGTGTTAAGTTTAATGCTTTTTGTTGAAGTTCATCACTATCAATTATTTTAGATTCAAATTCTTCCAAACTTTTATAATAATTAATTAAAGCTTCTTCAACTCTTTTATCAGAAACCATATTAACTGTACCATAATAACAAATTCGAAATTCATTTTTTAGTTTTGTAAAAGAGCTAGTTTTAACTGAATCAGGGTCTATTATGCTAAGTTTTGCAGTAATTTCAGTTAGTTTTTTATACTGTTCTAATTGTGTACTATAAAATCCTCTTTTAAATTCTAAAATACTATTTTCAGAATATTGGTAAATACCGATTATGATAACAATAATTGTAAGTAATGCAGAGAATATTTTTGTAGTAATATCCCATTTATTGTAAGACTTATCTTCCATTTTTAATAATTATTTATATTAATAGCAAAATATGTGTTAAATTAATGTAAAATAATTTAGTTTTACGAATTATTTTAGATATTTATTGAGTTATTAAAATTGATCTATGAAAAAGTTTTTAATTGGGACAGGAATTGTACTTGTTTCTATTTATTTAATTATTTGTGTTTTATTATATTTTTTTCAAGAAAAAATAATTTTTATTCCAACAAAACTTTCAAAAAATCATTCATATCAATTCATTAATAATTTCGAAGAAATTTTCGTTGAAGTAAGAGATGAAGTATCTTTAAATGGGTTATTATTTAAAGTAGAAAATCCAAAAGGAATTATTTTTTATATGCATGGGAATGCAGGGAATTTAGATTCTTGGGGAAATGTAGCTGAAGTATATAATACTTTAAATTATGATGTTTTTGTCTATGATTATCGAGGTTATGGGAAAAGTGATGGAAAGATAACAAGTGAAGAACAAGTTTTTTAAAGACAATCAAATAGTTTATGATTTTATCAAGAAAAAATATCCAGAAAATCAAATTACAATTTTAGGTTATTCAATAGGTTCTGGAATGGCTTCGAAACTTACTTCAGAGAATAATCCAAAGCAATTAATTTTACAAACACCATATTTTAGTTTGACAGATATTATGGAGCAAAATTTTTCTTGGATTCCTAAAAGTATTTTAAAATATAAATTTGATTCTAATGAATATTTAAAACAAAATAAATTACCAATAACGATTTTTCATGGAATTTCTGATAGAGTGATTCCTTTTAATTCTTCATTAAAACTGAAAAAAAATCATCCACAAATTAATTTAATTTCCATAGAAAATTTTGGTCATAATGGAATGACTTTTAACGAATTTTATTTAAAGAAAATTAAAGAAGTTTTATAAAAAACAAATGCCATCCAATCGGATGGCATTTGAGTAACATTAATAATTCAAGAAAATTATTTAATGAATAACTTTTTAGTTAAGCTTTTTTGACCATCACTTACTTTGATTAAATACATTCCAGTATTTAAATCTTGTACATTCACAGGTCTGTTTGAAACTTTTCCAGCTTTAACTATTTGCCCAAATAAATTAGTAATTGTAAATTCTGTATTTCCTCTTTCTCCAGAGTAAATTGTAATTTCTCCAGAAGTTACAGGGTTTGGATAAACCTCTAATGTAAAGTTAGGAGATGTTTCATATCCAATTGTAGAATAAGGAACAGAATCAGCAGTTAAACCAACTGAAGAAGAAGTTCCAATATTTACTGTATAATCTTCAACTTCTCCGAAACTAAATGTTCCACATGGGTTTACTGTTGGGTTTCCATTACCATACATCATTACAACTCTCATTCTTGTATTTCCTAATATAGCAGAGTTAGGAATTGTAAATGTTTCAGTTAAGTTTCCAGAACTTGTCGAAGCACCAGAAGAAATTAGTTCACCAGATTCAAAACTTCCATCTTGATCAAAATCAATCCAAATTCTCCAGTTTTCCATATAAGCACTTCCTGAGAATCCAGCACTTACAGTTAATACGTAAGTTCCTCCTCTTGAAACATTAGCAGTTTTGTTTGTGAAGTTTCCATATCCACCATTACTTCCAGTAACATTGCTCATGTTTGCTAATTTTACATAATCAATCCACTCATCGCTTGTGCTATTTCCACTTGCTGTACAATAAGAAACAGTATTTGATAAAGTTGTTACACTAACAGTATTACTAAATCCAGAAATATTGTTTGCAGCATCTTTTGCTTTAACTCTGAAAGTATAAGTAGTACTTGGAGATAAATCTGAAATTTCAACATTAGTTCCTGTTGAAGAACCAATTTTGTTTGATCCAATATAAATATCATAACCAGTAACACCAACATTATCAGATGAAGCATTCCAAGTTAAGTTTGTTGTTGTTTTTGTAGTTCCAGAAGCAGCTAAACTTGTTGGAGCAGAAGGAGCTTGTGTATCAGCCGTACTTCCTCCAATATTTACAGTATAATCTTCTACTTCACCATAAGTAAATGTTTCACAAGCAGTAGAAACTTTATTATATTGCATAGTAACTCTCATTCTAGTTTCTCCAGTCGCAGCTGATGTTGGGATAGTGAAAGTTCCAGTTACAGAAGTATCTTTAGAAGGAGATTTTGACCAAACTAATTCTCCAGCATCTTCGAAATCTAAATCGTTGTTATAATCAATCCAAACAGCATATCCTTCGCTAAAAGCATCTCCAGTCCATCCTGGTGTAATTGTAATTGAATACGATTGTCCTTTACTAACATTTGTTGACATTGAAGTGAAATCAGCATAACCTCCGTTTGATCCGCTTGTATTATTAATTGTTCCTAATTGAACTCTATTAATATATTCATCACTTACATTAGTTCCTTTAGAATCACAATATTTAGGTGTTCCATCATCATATTCTTCACCAATACCTACAGCATAAAAAGCATTTGTAGTAGCGATAACTTCAGTAGAATTTGCTCCATATAAATCTTCAGCAGATTGAATTCCATAAGTTCTCGCATCAGCATAAGTAGAATTTGATGTTAAATAAACACTTTCTAAACGGTAAGCAATACGAGCTGCTTTGTCCATAGTGATTCCTGTTACATTATAACTATCACCTTTGTCATTTGTTCCTGCTTTACCAACAGTTAAAATATAGAACCAGTGATTTAAAACCCCACTGTTTGTGTGAACTCCACAATAATCATTGTTTAATGTAGGTACACCACAATTTACATTTTTCCAATATGTTCCTTCATAAGTATCAGGTTGTCCTTTAGCTTTAGGGTTACTCATTGAACGTAGAGCAATAGAACCACTTCTTCGATCGATTTCTTCTCCTAATAACCATTCGTCTTTATCTGAATCTGTAGCTCCAGAAAATACTTCTACAGCAGCAGCCCAAATATCAGAGAATCCTTCATTCATCGCTCCTGATTCTCTTTGATAAGCAAGTTCTGCCGTATAATCACAAATAGCATGTCCAATTTCATGGGCTGCAATATCAACACTTGTTAAAATGTCAAAATTTCCATGTCCTT
Source organism: Aureivirga marina (assembly GCF_015767265.1). GTDB lineage: Bacteria > Bacteroidota > Bacteroidia > Flavobacteriales > Flavobacteriaceae > Aureivirga > Aureivirga marina. The sequence goes on along the minus strand of NZ_JADPIB010000003.1, from coordinate 352,730 downwards.
CGTTTCCGTTTGAACTTCCATCTCCGTAAGACATTACAGATCCATTCCAGAATGCATTGTCATAATTTGTTGAAACGTGAACATAATTTCTAATTTGCGTTCCGTTTCCATCAAAACTATTTCTATTGTGTTTGTCTTCGAAATAGTCATATGTTTTCATCGCTCCCCAGTGTGCATCTAAAGCTCCATTGTCTTTACCTGCACTATGCTCAGAAGTTGTCCAATTGTTATTATTATCCGTAAATTGCGTATAATTATTTACATAAGGATATGTATTTCCAATTGGAGCAATGTTTTTAGCATCTCTTGTATAAATTTTTCTTCCAGAATCACTTAAAATATAACTCCCACCACTATAAGCTGTCTCAATTGTTTGCGTTCCGCTATATCTTGTTTGTGCAGTTCCAGAAGCAACAGCCATAGGAGTAGCTTCAGAAGCTACAGATCCATAATTAGGAACCATTGAAACTTCGTGATTATGACTATCTTCTCCCGTGTGTCCTAAATTTCCGGCATGCTTGATGATGGCATTGTAGAATAAAACTTCTCCTGTTTGCGCATCCACATAAACATCACCACGGCTAAGCGGGCTAGTTGCATAAATATCAAATTTATACACAAGTTTTACATTGTTTTCTAAATCTTTTCCTCTATCAAGAGATTCGTAGTTTGGAATAATAACTAATTCTCCTTCAGGTTTTTCATAGTTATCCATTGCTTTCGCACTTTCTGGATAATCCCATAAATATTTTGAAGCTCCAATGTGTTTTAAAGCATAATCAAAAGCTTGTTGTGCTGAAAGAGTAGGAGTTGTGTTTAGATTTTTTATTCTATACATTTCTCCATTAATTGAGTTCAATTTACCACTCTTATAGTGCGCTAAATATGTAGCAAATTCAACTTTAATTCCCTTATAATATTGCTGATATTTTTCATGAATAAAACCAAAGTCATCATTAAATTGTTTGATTTTAATAAATGAATCTTCAGGGTTTAATTCTAAATAATCAGTAAAAGCTGACTGTATATTTTTTTGAGATAAATTCGAGTTTTCTTTAAAGTTGATGAATTTTGGGGCTCCAAAAGCATCAGTGTGCTGGTTTTTAACGGCGTCCGTTTTTTGTGCTGACATCGATAATGAAAATGCACAAAAAAGTGAAAAAACTAATGGACTTACGTAGTTTTTCTTCATGTGTTTTTTAAAAAAATTTGAATGTTAAACAAATAAACTATCTCATTCTATTCTTTGAATTTCACACTCTAGCTAGCTGTAATGTTTTGAAATGATTTCTCTAATTGGATCCTTTGTACGTAATTATTGAAATATATTTCAAGAAAATGTGTGTAATAAATTCAAAAATAAAATTTGATTTTAACGAAATACCGGAATAATAATAGCTGTAATGTTGTGTGTTTTGGTATTTTATTAAAAATAATTCTATGAAAAAGAATTCTCTCAATCTTATTGAATGTGATAGAACTTGGAAAATTTTTAGAAAATTTTCAAAAAACTTAAATTGATGTCGCAATATAAAATCATCAATAAAAGCAACTTTTTCACTTTTTCACTATCAATATGTTTTTCTGTTGAATATTGTTTAATTCATTTGAAAAACGAATATTTATTGTTAATTATGTATCTTATTATTTTAATTATTGTTGTTTTTAGAATCGATGTAAAAGTATAATAAAGAATTTTAATCTTAACTATAGTTTAACCGTTATGTTTTATTTTTATTGAAAATAAATTAAAATATTTTTTTAGTTAAATAATATTTATAAAAAAACATAAAAAAATATAGATATGTTAAAATTTTAAGATTTGTTTTTTGTGAATATTTAAAAATTTTACAAAAAATTAAAGGATTTAAAGAGCTTTTTCTCTTAAAAAAGCGTAACTTATATAAAGTTATAATTTTTTTTGATAAAAATCTAAAAAATGAAAATCATAAATAAAGAGAATTGGAAGCGGAAGGAATATTTTAATTTTTTTAGAAATACAACAAATCCAAGAATAGGAGTAACAGTCGATTTGGACATTACAAATGGATATCATTTTTGTAAAGAAAACAAAAAATCTCTTCACCATTATTATCACTTTCAAGCACATAAAGCATTAAATTCTGTAGAAGAATTAACTTATAGAATTCAAGGAGATGATATTGTAATTTATGACAATTTAGATGTTGTAACTGTTCTTTTACATGAAAATAAAACGTTTAAATTAGCTAGGTGTAATTATTTTAATGATTTTGAAATCTTTACTAATCATGCTTCAAAAGAGTTTGATAAAGCTTTGTCTCAGAAGGATATGGGAATGGAAGTTTTAACACCTACGCATAATTTTGTTTTATATTCTACAGTTCCAAAATTGAAATTTATCAGTTTGCGATTTTCTCTTTTTGATCCACATGTTACTTTTCCAAAAGTTGGATTCGGAAAAATTAATCAAGATGGAACAAAATTTTTGATGCCTATGCATATTGAAGTGCATCACGGTTTGGCTGATGGTTATCATCTTGGACTTTTTGTAGATAAATTTCAAGAATTATTAGATAATGTTATTTAAAAGTAACGCCATAATCTACTTTTTCTAAAATATATGGTTCATTGGAATCGATTTTTGGATGAAATAAATCTCTGTTTACAGTAAAATAAGAAACATTTTTTTCAGAATAAGGCATTTTAATCATTTCTAAAATGTCGTTTTTAGATTGATTTTCATCCAACCATTTTTTTTCAGTTGCTTTAGATAAAAGAACAGGCTGACGCTTTTTTGTATTATGAATTTTAGAAAATAGAGGAGAAGCTTCCTTTGTCAAAACAGAAAAAGTAACTTTTTTTCCAACTATAGAATAAATTCCTGCAAGCGAAAATGTACTTTCATCTTTTGGTGAAACATATACAGGATATTTTTGTTTTTCAAATTCATGAGGTTCAAAAAAACCAGTTACTGGAATAATACATCGTCGTGTAAAAATTGATTCTTTGTAAAGAAAATGTTTAAATAATTTTTCTGATTGCGCATTCAATCCTCCTCCGAATTTAATTGCTTCTTTATAATAATTATCTAATGAATCTGGATGTACATTTTTAGGAGCAATTCCCCAAATTCCTGGAAATAAAACCGATTTTTTTTCTTGTGGAATTACTAACATATTCGGATGAGAAAATCCATTAATATGAAATTGTGGAACATCAAAATATGGTCGATTTACTTTTTCAGATAATTTTACATTATATCGACTTTCTAATTCTTGGACTTTTTTTGTTTGCGAACTATGAAAACACATATCTATTTCTTTTTATCTTTTTTCACATTGATATTAATTATCTCATGAATATTTGTCGAATATCTCGGAGATAATTTTTCTTGTTTCATTTTCCATTGTTTATCCAAAGATTGACTTCCAAATTTGACTTTATTATTTCCATAGGAAAAGTTCAAACGATCTACAATTTTCATTAAATTTTCGTGTTTTGGATTTTCTTCAGAAAACAAACTAAACTGTTTTTGATTATTTGGCGTTAATCCCATAACAATCACACCAGCTTTTTTATATTGATATCCTTCTTGAAAAATATTTCTTAAACCTTTTGTCGCATATTTTACCAAATCAATACTAGAATTTGTAGGAAATTCTGTATTTATAACAATGTTTTTTCCATATTGAGGTAAATCTTTTCGAAAACCATTTGTATGTAAAAAAATCATAAGCAAATTACATTGAGAATTTTGTTTTCGGAGTTTTTCGCCACAAGAAATTGCAAAAGTTGCTATTCGTTCCCGAATATCTTCATAATCAGAAAGCATTCGATCAAAAGAACGAGTTGTAGCAATCATTTTTTTGGAAGCTGGTTGTTCTAAATCCAAAGTTGGTTTTCCTTGTAAATCATGTTTTAATCGCAATCCGACAATAGTCATATTTTTTCGAACCCAATCATCTGGAAGCTCTGTAAATTGAAAAGCAGTTTTAACTTGAATATTTCGCAATCTTTTTGCATGTCGTCTTCCAATTCCCCAAATATCTTCAATAGGAAGCCATTTCAAAGCTTTTAATCGTTTTTCTTCAGAATCAATAATATAAATTCCATTCGTTTTTTCTGAAAATTTCTTGGCAATTCTATTTGCAACTTTCGCTAAAGCCTTTGTTGGTGCAATTCCTATGCTTATTGGAATTCCAGTTCCTTTTGTAACTTTTTGTTTCATTTGAAAAGCAATTTTTTCTAAATCAAAAAGCTCAAAACCATCAAATTTTAAAAATGCTTCATCAATACTATAAATTTCAATTTCTGGAGTAAATTCAGAAAGTAAATTCATTACACGACTGCTCATATCACCATAAAGAGCATAATTAGAAGAAAAAATATGAATATTATGTTTTTCAAAAGTAGAAGCAAATTTAAATGCAGGAGCTCCCATTGGAATTCCAAGTTTTTTCGCTTCATTAGAACGAGCAATTACACAACCATCATTATTGGAAAGTACAACAACAGGTTGGTGATTTAATGCTGGATTAAAAACACGTTCACAAGAAGCATAAAAATTATTACAATCGATTAAAGCAAACATTAAAAACTCTTAATTACATTGGTTACAATTCCCCAAATGATAAAGTCATTTTCTTTAGTAACTTTGATTGGTGCATAAGCATCATTTTCAGCAATTAACCAAATAATATCCTTTTCTATTTGAATTCTTTTTACTGTAAATTCTCCATCGATAAAACAAACTGCAATTTTATTATCTCCTGGTTCTAAACTTTTATCAATAATTAATAAATCTCCATTACTGATTCCTGCATTAATCATAGAATCTCCTCGAACTCTTCCATAAAAAGTAGTGCTAGGATTTTTAATTAAATGTTTGTTTAAATCTATATTAATATCTAAAAAATCATCTGCGGGAGAAGGAAATCCAGCGCTAATTCCACTGGAAACAAAAGGTAAGTTTATTTCTGTAGAAGTATCTACATTATAAAATTCAATAGTTTTGGCATTATATATTTTTCGTAACTTCATCATTTCTTTCTAACATTCTTAATTGCCTGTTACAAAGGTATTAAAGTTTTAAGTTTTGACAAAAAAGTGAAAAAAGAAACCTTAAATGAAAACATAAAAAAAGCTACCCAAAATGAGTAGCTTCTTATTTAGAATTATACAACAAAATTTAATCAATTTGATTAAACACAACAGCATTTGGAATGATTCCTACTTCTAAAGATTTTTCTTCTGTGAAAGAGTTTAAATCATAAACTTTTACTTCACCATAAGAAATATAATCTTTAGCGTCCGTTACAAATACCTTGTCTTTTCCTACTTTTAAACCATAAGCATTTAATTCAGATAATTTTGCTTCTGTTGGAATTGTTTCAATAGAAGAATCAAAAGAATATAAACTTCCATTTAATACATAATAAAACGTATTATTATAAAAGTTTAATAACCCTGGATGCTCAGAAGTTTCAAAGTTTATAGTTTTTTCAATTTCTAAAGTAGCCGTATTAATTTTTGTGATTGAACCTGCTGATTCGCTTCCTGTCCAAGCTGCTTTTCCAGCTCCTAAAACCCAAAGGTTTCCTTGAATATCCAAAGCTCCAGAACTAGGAATATCTCCAACAGTAATTACTTTTGTTACAGAATCGTCATTTGTATTAATTACGGAAACTTTATTGTTTTGTCCCCAAGCTCCTTGATGTAAAACGAAAACTTTATCGTCAACATTAAAGATTTTTTCTGGACCTAATTCTACAGGAATTTTTTCAGTAACTGTGTTTGAATTTAAATCTAAAACAGCAATATAATCATCTGTTTCATCTGCTGTATCTCCCCAGTTCGTAACATAAGCTTTTGTTCCAAAAACAGTCATAAATCTTGGATTATCTAATCCTTGATCAATTGTAGCTTCTTTTTCAAAAGTATAGCGATTTACAACTTGAATTACATGTGAATCATTCACAACGATATAAGCTCGGCTTTTATTGGTAATCATTGATTGCGCTAAACTTCCTAAATCCTCACCATTTACAGTTTTGAAAACATTTTTCTTTACCTCAGAAAGATCGTAAGGGATAAAAGAAATAGTTCCAGAAGTATTTCCGAAACTTCCTTCGTTTACTACAAATAATCCGTTATCATAATCTCCTAATGGAGCTGAAGAACTATCATCATCATTACTACATGATGCAAAAAATAAACTCACAGATGCTAATAAAGCAACAGATATTTTTTTAAAATTCATGGTCTAAAATTTATATGTAAGTGTTAATTGAAAATTTCTATTTGGCATCGGTCGATTATAAACAACCGTATAAGGTGTATTGTAAATATTATCCATTTCAAGTCCAATGTCTAAACTGTTTTTTTGAAGCAAGAAGTTATAAAAAAATGAGATATTAGAGACATTAAAACTATCAATTTTTTGATCACTATTTGTAAGATTTTTTACTGAATCAGTCCATAAAAACTGGTAATTAAAACTGAAAGATTTATAAGAATAAGTAAAAGATTCTGTTGTTTTAAATAATGGAACATACATTAGTTGTGTATCTAATTCAGCATCTTTTGAAACGGTATAACTAAAGTTTGTATTCAATTTAAATTGATGATTTCCAAATGTATATTTATACATTCCTGAAAACTGAATTCCATGACCTTTCATTTCAGCAACATTAATTGGTTTCCAAACATTTCCTGTAGGTTTCCACTGAATCATATTTTTGCTTTGAATTAAATAAGTTGTTAAATTAAAATGAAAGTTTTTAAACTGAAAATAGTTCCCAATTTCTATTTGTTTTGAATCTTCTGGTTTTAAATCTGGATTTCCTTGATTTGGCCAATATAAATCGTTGAAAGTTGGTGTTCTGAAATTTGTAGAAGCACTTGATTTAATTGTATAAAATGGAAGAATTTGATAAGAAAAATCAATAGCATAAACGAAAGGAACCTCATAAGATTTTGTCCATTCCTTTCGAATATTTACACCATAATCAAATTTGTTGGTTAAATAGTGTCTAAATAAAAAATAAGAAGCATAAGTATTTCGTTGGTGACTTTCTACAGTTCCGTCACTCCAATTTTTTGTGTATTCGACACCAATTCCTGCTTTAATTTTTTCTGAGACTTTATGGATAAAATCGTATTTCGAAATAAAAGTTCTTCCTTTTCCAAAATCATGATTTTCATTTTCTCTATTAGAAAAATATTGATATAAATCTTGAATAAAACCAAATTTTAAATTTGAATTACTTTTTTCTGAAATGAAATTCCATTCCAGTAAAGTTCGAAGATTTTCATCTTTTTGTTTATCTCTTGCTTTATTAAAAAGGGTAGAAGAAAGGTTTCGATCTAATAAATTTCCTAGAGAATAAAACTTTAAAGTATTTTTAGAATTAATTTTTGTAGCAACATTTAATCCAATATTTAAACCTTCATAACTTCCATTATTTTTTTTAGAAGTTCCTAAAAATTTATAATCATTTTCAGATTTAAATGCATTTGCTGAAAATTTAATCGCAAATTTTTCCGTTGCAAAATCCAATTGATATCTTGTTTTATAAGTATCAAAACTTCCAACAGTTGCACTAATTTGATTTTTAAATTTATCATAAAAAGCAAAGGTGTTTTCTAAAAGAATTGTTCCACCAATTGCTCCAGAGCCATAAATTACACTTCCTCCACCTTCACGAACTGAAATTTGATCTATACTATTCGTGAAAACAGTATTAAAATCTGTCTGTCCATTCATAAAAGAATTAATTGGAATTCCGTTCCAAACAACTGAAGTTTGCGAAGAAGAAGTTCCTCTAAAAGAAATAGAAGACAACATAGAATTGGAATAAGATTTTAAATAAATGGAAGTATTTTCTTGTAGGAAATTTCCCAAAGATTTTGTGTTTTTTTCTAATTCTACTTTTTTGAAATTATAAATGTTTAAACCAGAAGAAAAATCGCGTAATTTGATTCCTGTGATAGTAACTTCTTCTAATTGCTGAATGCTATCTTTAGATTGTGAAGTTTGTGCGAAAGAAAATAATTGTAGCAAAAATACTACAAAAAATAGTATAAAATTTCTTGTTTTGTTCATGTTTGTTCACTTAACCTTTCACCCGAAAGTTGTTCTTAACTTAGTTTTTGGCAGGTCTCCTGGCTTGCATTTTATCAAATTCCTTCCCATTTAAAAAACAGTGGATTTTTTATCTGATAATTTTTCTAGCTTACAGTTGCGGGGACAGCTTATGATTTTCACATAATTCCCTTTTAAGAATTAACAAGAATTTTATTAATTCTTAAAACCAATTTAATTGGTACACCAAAAACTTCGGCGAATGTAATTCAAATTTTTTAATTATTTGATATTTTAGATAAAATTATTTTATTGCAGTTTTTTTGAAAAGAAAAAAGCAAAAGAATTAAAAGTCATAGAAAAAATGACTAAATTTTATAAAAAAATAAAACGATATGATTTGTTATATAACTGGAGGAGAACGTTCTGGGAAAAGTAGTTTTGCAGAAAAATATGCAAAAAAAATAACAGAAAAACCTTATTATTTGGCAACTTCAAGAATTTGGGATACAGATTTTCAAGAAAGAGTAGATCGTCATATTTCAGATAGAGATGAAAATTGGACAACAATTGAAGAGGAAATTAATTTAGTAAATGTAATTCCAGAACATTCTGTGGTTGTTATAGATTGTGTGACACTTTGGTTGACAAATCTTATTTCAGATCATAAAAACGATTTTGAAAAGTGTTTGATTATTGCTAAAAAAGAACTTTTTAAATTAAGTGAAAAGAAAGCGACAATTATCATTATTTCAAATGAAATTGGAATGGGATTACATGCGCAAACGCATGTTGGCAGGAAATTTACCGAATTACAAGGTTGGGTGAATCAAGAAATTGGAAGATTGGCAAACGAAGCGTATTTTATCGTTTCAGGGTTACCAATGCGATTAAAATAAAAAAAGCCGATTCATTCGGCTTTTATTACTTTTTATAACGTTCTTGAATTTGATTTCTATGTCGAAGTTTAAACTGTTTTAAGAGTTTTCGATTAAAATCAATTTCCGCCTTTCTCAATAATACAATTTTTTTTGGAGGTAAAATTTGCTGAATTTTCTTGTAAAATTCTACCTTACTTGTATAATTTCGTTGTTCAATATTCTCTATATCAATTAATAGTTTTTTTGCTTCAGTTTCAGAAAAACTATCTGCTTCTTTTATTTTTTTAAAAACACGATGTTCTTTTTTTCTATTTTCATCATGTTTATCTTCATAAGCATTATACAAAGGCCAAAATTCTTGTGCTTCTTTCACTGATAAATCCAATGTTTCAGTGATGTAAGCTACTTTAAGAGCTCTAATTTTTTCCATTCGCTCCTTAGACATTTTTCCAGGAGGATGTGGGCGAGGTGGTCTTTGTGCATTTACTTGATAAGAAGTAAAAATGAACAAGAAAAATGTTACTATGTAAATGTGTACTTTCATTATGATTTAATTTTCAGAATCCAATAAATCTTCTATTTCAATATCGTTTAAATATAATTCTAAATCTTCGTCACTAATAGTATTAGTGAAAAGTATATCTTGTCCTAAAAGATCCTCATTATCTTCGTATAAAGCAGCTAATTCATAAGTTCCTAAATCACCAGTTTCATTAGTAACCCAATTATTTAATTCATTATTAGAAATAGAATCAAAATTTAAGGAATTTTGTTCTTTTTTCGTTGTCATAATCCAAATAATTAGAATTGCAGCAGCTGCAACACTTGCAAATCTATAGAAATTAGAAGTATTTAAAAATCGTATTTTTGATTTCTTTTCTTCTTTAGGTAAATTCTCAAATATTTTTTCCTCTAAAGAGTCGAAATATAAATCTGGAACTTTCATTCCTGTTTTCGTAGATGATTTTTCTTTAATTTCTTCTTCCAGAATTTTAGACATAAGGTCATCTTCAAATGATTCAAAATAAGCATCTGGTGTAGAGAATCCATTTTTTTGATATAAATCTTTTTCTCTATTTAAAAAATCATTATGTTTATCATCTTTTTTCATACTCTTTTGACTATCTGTTATAAGGAAGGTTTAATTTGTTCTTAAAAATTCTTCGATTTTTTTAACCGCATGATGATAGGATGCTTTTAAAGCACCTACAGAAGTTTCTAAAATATCTGCAATTTCTTGATATTTTAAATCATCAAAATATTTCATGTTAAAAACCAATTGTTGTTTTTGTGGAAGACGAGAAATCGCTTTTTGTAATTGAATTTGCGCATGATCTCCTTCAAAATAAGAGTCACTTTCCAAATTATCAATCATTTTTGTTTGCATTTCTTCTAAAGAAATATTTTTTTGTTTTGCTCTTTTATTTATAAACGTAATGGATTCGTTTGTAGCAATTCTGTACATCCATGAATAGAGTTTACTTTCTTCTTTAAAGTTTTCGATGTTTTTAAAAACTTTGATAAAAGTATTTTGGAGTACATCATCAGCATCATCATGGGAGATAACAATTTTTCTTATATGCCAGTATAATCGCTCTTTATAAACAGAAATTAACACCCGAAAAGCTTTTTCTTTACTTTTCGGGTGTTTTAATTCTTGTATTAACTTTTTTTCGTCTATCACCAATTAACATTTTTTGGTTTAGACTATTTAATTTACAAAAGGTTTAAAGAACTTTAAAATTTATTTATCAATTTTGATAAATTTTCTTTTAGAGTATCCAAATAATTTTTCAGCTTTGATAATCTCAGCTACACCTTCTGGTAACATTTCTTCCCATCCTTCTTCACCTTCAGAAATCATACGAAGTACATTTCTTGAAAATACATTTAAAATTTCAGGATTGTAATTTTCAATATCTAAAACTTTTCCATTGTATTTAAAGTACTTATAAAGTTCTTTCATACGAGGATGTACTTTTAAGTTTTCACTTGTGCTAAGTTCTCCAGTTTCTTGATTTTGTAGAGGGTATAAGTAAATTTTTAAATCTTTAAAGAATAATTTACCAAATGCTTCTAAAATTCCTCCACTTAAATTTCTATAATATTTCTCGTCAAAAATTTGAACTAAATTATAAACTCCCATTGCAAGTGCCATACGAGCTTTTGTAAATTCAGAGAAATATTCTACAAGTTTATAGTATTCTTGGAAGTTTGTAATCATTACATATTGTCCAAGAGAACAAAGTAATTCTGCTCTGTCTAAGAAATCTCTTTCGTTAATTTTTCCTTCCGCTCTTAAGTTTGTAAGCGTAATTTCAAAAATAACTTTAGTTTTATCTTTATCTACTCTTTTTTCCTGTAAAAACATGTCTCTTGCTTTTTCAAACATATCCATGTTTACTTTTGTTACAGGACGGAAACTTCCTCTTAATGCTAAAATATTAGCTTTGTATAATTGTTGTGCAGGTAATAAGTTATTTCCATCAGGTCCGAACATCACAGCATTTGTCATTCCATTCTTCACTAATTGCAAACTCATTAAACGATTGTCTACATATGTAAATCTTGGTCCAGAGAAATTAATCATATCAATTTCAATCTGGTCTTTATGTAAATTATCGTAGAAAGATTTTAATAACTCTTTTGGATTATCATTTAAATAAAACGCTCCGTAAATTAAGTTTACACCTAAAGTACCTAACGTTTCCTGCTGTAATTTTGCATCATTCTCTTTAAAACGAACATGCATAATGATTTCATTATAATCTTCTAATGGATCTAATTGAAATCTAATTCCTAACCAACCATGACCTTTAAATTTTTTAGCAAAATCAATAGTTGTAACAGTATTTGCATATGCAAAGAAAATTTTATTTGGATGTTTGTCTCTACTTAATCTTTCTTCCACTAGCTCTATTTCGTGTGAAAGCATTTTTTTAAGACGATTCTCCGTTACATATCTTTTATCATCTTCAACACCGTAAATTGCATCTGAGAAATCTTTATCATAGGCACTCATTGTTTTTGCAATCGTACCAGAAGCTCCTCCAGCTCTGAAAAAATTTCGAACCGTTTCTTGTCCAGCACCAATTTCAGCAAAAGTTCCATAAATATTCTCATTCAAATTAATCTGCAACGCCTTTCTTTTTATAGAAGGAACGTGTGATATTTCTTTATCTCCTTTTATTTTTAGAGCCATTTTGTTTACTTTATATTTTAATACAAAAGTACTAATTTTCAATATTAATTTTTAAATTTAGCCATTAAATTTACAGAAAAAAATAATTTTGAAAGTTACATTTTTAGGAACAGGTACATCTCAAGGAATTCCAGTGATAAATAGTACACATCCCGTTTGTTTTTCGGACGATTCAAGAGATAAAAGATTACGTAGTTCAATCGCTGTTGAATGGGATGGTTTTCGTTACATAATTGATTGTGGCCCAGATTTTAGATATCAAATGTTACGAGCAAATATTTCGAAAATAAATGGAATTCTTTTTACACATGAACATTCAGACCACAGCGCTGGTATGGATGACATTCGTCCTTTCTTCTTTCAGATGGGACCTATACCTGTTTATGCACATAAACGAGTTTTAAAGAATTTTGAAAAAAGATTCGATTATATTTTTATCGATGAAAATAAATATCCTGGAGCTCCAAGTGTTCAACAACATTCTATTGAGAACAAACCTTTTCAATTAGGGAATTTAGAAATAATTCCTGTTGATTTTCTTCATGGAAATTTACAAGTTTTTGGATTTAGATTTAATGATTTTTGTTATGTAACAGATTTAAAATCAATTTCTAACGAAGAAAAAGAAAAACTTAAAGGTTTAAAAGTTTTGGTGATTAACGCTTTGCAAAAAGAACATCATTTTACACATTTAAATTTAGAAGAAGCTTTGGAAATTATCAAAGAAGTTAAGCCTGAAAGAGCATATTTAACGCATATTAGCCACAAACTTGGATTTCATGAAGAAGTTGAAAGAGAACTGCCAGAAAACGTATTTTTAGCTTATGACGGCTTAGAAATAGAAATATAAAACCAAAAATGATGTATTAAATACATCATTTTTTTTATTAAAATCGCTTCAAATCTTTTTTATAAAAAGTCCATTCAGGTGTACTCAATTTATTTTCAATTTTATCTAAAGAATACCAAGGACTATTTTCTGTATTATTTAAATTTTTCAAAATTTGCGTTTCTTGTGCTGGCATATAACTTTGAGCCAACATAAAAATTTTCTCTTTTGTTTGAGAGTTTATAGCAACATCAACAACAATTATCGCATGACCAGGAAATCCACCTTGAATAAAAACATCACCAATTTTTAAATCTTTCAATGGAATACTTTTCAATTCTTTGGATAAAGAAGCTGTTCCTGCGTATGAAAAAACAATTTCCATGTATTTCCAGAAACTTTTATAAGAATTGGAAGGTTTTGCAGATTTTTTCCACCAAGTTTTATTTCCTTTAATTGCAATCCGATTTCCTTCCATCCATTTTTTATAATCCACTCGAAAACCATTGGTAAAATTAAAATGGATAGAATCATATTTTTTTTGATTCCATAAATATTCTGCTCGCAATCGCATCACAGCATCTGCACATTGATGTAAATTTTTTTTTCCAATTTCTAAATCAACTACAGCTTCATAAACATTTTTATTCCATTTAAAAGAACCATCATAATATTTTACAATTGCATTTGCTAGTTTCAAAGGTAAATTTTGCAGATAATCTCCAAAAGAGTTTTTTTGAACAACAATTCTTTCAAATCCTTCAGGAGTATTAAATCGTGTTTTAATTGTATTTCCTTGAGAATTTATTTGCTGTTTCTCTATTTTTTCTTCTTCTATTTTGGTTGTTTTATCTTGACTTTTTACTTCATTACAAGAAGTAAATAATAGACTAGAAGCGAATAAAACATAAATTAATTTCATTTTTCTTTTTTTATAGCTTTAATGGAATACATCATTGGAATTTTATTTCCAAATTTTTCAATTCTATATTTGTTTGGTTCAAATTCAATAGTATGATTAAAACAATTATAAACAGAATAATCAAACTCTTCTAACGACTGAATTTCTAAATTATTTTGAATTAAACTTGAAACAACCTCTCCAATTCCATGATTCCACATCACATATTCTGCTTCGATAGCTGCATTTTTATCTGCATAAGTTCCTTCATAACTTTCGATAATTGCTTCTTTACTTGAATAAGGATAATTAACTCCTTTAAAGTCATCATCAAACATCCAAACAACTGGATGAAATTCTACAAAAACAAATTCACCATTTGGTTTTAAAAAATGAGAAATAATTTTCGCCCATTTATCCATATCTGGAAGCCAACCAATGGTTCCATAACTTGTATAAACAATATCAAATTTTTCATCTAAATGGTTAGATAAATCATAAATATCACAACATATAAATCGAACATCAGTATTTGTTTTTTTGCTAATTCTTTTCCTGTTTTAATCGCTTCATCTGACAAATCAATTGCTGTAACATTTGCTCCAAGTCTAGCTAAAGAAATCGAATCTTGTCCAAAATGACATTGTAAATGCAAGATTTTTTTGTTTTTAATATCTCCTAATAAATCTATTTCAATTTGATTTAAAGAAGATTTTCCTTTTAAAAAACTTGGAACATCATAAAACGCAGAATTAATATGAATTTTGGTTTTTTTATTCCATGAGTTTTTATTGATTTCTAAATATTTTTTTTCTTTTTCCATTGTGTGAATTTTTATGTGAGTTTAAAACTAAAAAAAGCATTGTAATTAAACAATGCTTTTCAATTTATTTTAGTTCATCAAGTGTTTCCAAAATGATTTGGCAACCTTTTCGAATTTCTTCTTCTGATATTGTAAGGGGAGGAGTGATTCTTGCTGCTTTTCCTTCAAATAAAAGCCAGAAAAGTAACAATCCTTTTTCCATACATTTTAAAATTAATTCTGTAGCTTTTTCAGGAGATTCTAAAATGATTGCTAACATCAAACCTTTTCCTCGAATTTCTTTAATTTCAGAATGTTTTAGTACATCTCTAAACAATTTCTCTTTAATTAAAACTTCTTCCATCAAATTTGTTTCAACAACTTCTTTTAAAGTTGCTCTTGCTGCTGCTGCAATTACAGGATGTCCACCAAAAGTTGTAATATGCCCAAGTTTTGGACCATCTGTTAAACATTCCATGATTTCATTTGAAGAAATAAAAGCTCCAATTGGCATTCCGCCACCAAGACCTTTTCCTGTGATAAAAATATCTGGAACGACATTATAATTCTCAAAACCAAATAACTTTCCAGTTCTTCCAACTCCAGATTGAATTTCATCTAAAATTAACAAAGCACCAACTTCTTCACATCGTTTTTTTAATTTAGCTAAATAATCGTTTTCTGGAACTAAAAATCCTGCACCTCCTTGAATTGTTTCTACAATTACACCTGCAGTTTTAGAAGTAATTTTCTGTAAATCTTCTTCATTATTAAATTCAATAAATCGAATTCCTGGAATTAACGGACGAAAAGCGGCATTTTTTTCTTCATTTCCACAAACGCTCATCGAACCTTGTGTGTTTCCATGATAGGAATTTTTAAAAGAAATAATTTCTGCTCTTCCTGTATGTCTTTTCGCAAGTTTTAAAGAACCTTCTGTAGCTTCCGTTCCTGAATTTGTAAGATAAGTAGCATTTAAAGGATTTGGTAAATTATCTGCTAGCATTTTTGCTAAAAGAACAGGTTCATCTTGAATAAATTCACCATAAACCATTACATGAGTATACGAATCTACTTGCTTTTTAATTGCTTCAGAAACTTTCGGGTGTGAATGTCCTAATGTGTTTGCAGAAACTCCTGCGATAAAATCTAAATAAGCTTTATCATTTTTATCATACACATACGAACCTTTAGCCGATTTGATTGAAATTGCTAAAGGATGTTTTGATGTTTGTGCTTGATATTTAAAAAAATCTTCTTTCAATGTTTTTCTTTTTTGCTATTCTTGAACAAGTTTTTTGGTTAATTCTTTTGATTTTTCTTCACCATCATCATCAGGAATAAAAATATCTTCCATAATTAAAGGTTTTTCAGATTCTCGCCAAATAAAACCTTTTAAATATCTTAATTCTCTTGGGAATTTCGAAAGAGGATATGTTTTTCCTTCTGGTTTTCCCATTGCTTGAACTTCAACAATTTCATTATTTTCAATGATGAAACGTAAACTATTTGATTCTTGTTTGTCAACACCAATTAATTTTCCATCTTCATCTCTTGTATAATAAATAGACATACTAAAACCTAGCATATCTACAATTTCTAAATCATTGTTTTTAAATTTTCCAAGAAGTTTTTTTCCACTTAATTGAGTATAACCAGCAGAATCTTTTTGAACAACAAATGCATTATTATATACTTTTAAAGAATCCATTTGTTCTGTTTTTACATTGGAAATTAATTCAATTGTATCTCCTGTAATTTGATTTCCTTGCGCCCAAACAACAGGACTTCTATACATAAAAGTTAATCCAGAAGTTTGATCCGAATAGATAGAATCACATTTTCCTTTTAAATCTTTACTGAAAATTTTCACATGATGAAAAGCTCTTAATTTTCTAGCTTCTGGTTTTCCTGTTAACAATAAAGTATCTCCATGCATATAAAGCGAATCATTTTCCATCACAGAGATTGCAACTGCTCTTTCAGTAATAAAAACAGAATCTTTTACTTCAAATAATTCTGCATAATTTCCTTTTACGACAGAATTATTTATGGTATCTGTAACTTTGATATTTCCAGTAGCAGAAGCAAATCCATCATTTTGATCATAATACAAACTATCTCCTTCAATTATTCGATCGGAATAATGAATTTCAGCATTTTTATTAAAATAAGAAATATTTGTTTTTGTATTAAAATAACCCTTTTCACAATAGATAGAATTTTCTTCATTGGTGATTGTTGAAGGGCCGTGTAAGTATGCGATTCCAGAGTTTGTGTAATAATCTAAATGATTTGATTTTAAAATATGATCTTCACCAGTTACAACAACATCCGTTTGTGCTTGAAATTTATTTGTTTCTAGATAATAATTTCCATATTCACTTTCCAATGTGTTGATACTATCTCGAATTACACCATGATCTTTATAAAAAACAATTTGCTTTTCTCTATCAAAATGAAGCGTGTCCGTAGTTAAAGTCATTTGAGGATCTTTTAAAACTACATCTCCCCAAGAAATAGCTTTCTTAGTTTTTCCGTCATAATTAGCATATTTACTTGTTTGCGTAATTGTATCACCTTGATTTAGATACACATCACCATAAGCTTGCATAAAATTTCGTTTTGGAAATAAAATAGCTCTTTTACAAGTTAGAATTGCGCCATCATGCTCAAATTCTACATTTCCTGTTGCAATTACAGCTCCAGGATATTCTTTTTCATTAACAGTAGTAAAATCAGAATTTACTAAATTGATTTGTTTTTCCTGCGCCATTCCTAAGGCAGAAAAAAGTAGAAACGATATGTAAAGTATTTTTTTCAAATGTCTTTAATTTTGAGCAAAAATACTGAAAAAATTCCGTTTCAATAAATTATTCATGAAACGGAATTTAGATATTGTTTATCGATTTGATAAACAAAAAAATATAAAGTATTGTTTCTAATTTTTATGCTAAAAGTGCCACAGCAACTCCTACAAGAATTGAGATAAATTTATAGGAATTAAATTTGTGATTTTCGGAACTTTCGAATAAAATTGTTGTTGAAATATGTAAAAATATACCAATAATTAATGCTGTTATTTGTGTTTTATAAGTGATAAATAAAGTAATGTATTCTCCAGCTAAATTTCCTAAAGGAGACATTAATGCAAAAAATATTAAAAATAAAAGAGAAAAACTCTTATTGAATTTTGCTTGATTTAAAAATGTTCCTAGAATAATCGTAACAGGGATTTTATGAATTACAATTGCCCATAAAAGTGTATTATGACTTTGGTTATGTGCTAAAGGAATTCCTTCCATAAACGCATGAATACATAAACTTAAAAATAAAAGCCAAGGAATTTTTCCTTTATCATGCACATGAAAATGTCCGTGTTCTGCACCTTTTGAAAAGAAATCTAAAATGATTTGGAGCAAAAGTCCTAAAACAATAAAAATTCCGATATTAAAAGATGTTTCGTGTGCATGAGCTTCATGTCCATAAACTTCAGGAAGCAAATAGAGAGCAGTTATTGATAATAAATAAGCTCCACTAAAAGCTAATAAATAATGAACTATTTTCGCACTTGGTTTTATCCCATAAACTACAATGATTCCGGCTAAAACTGATAAAATAAGCGCAATGTTTTTCATTCGACAACTAAAATTAATCTATTTGATGTTTCTTTATTAAAAGGTTCTAAATTGTAACCGCCAAAAGTAGTAATTAATTTTAATCCTACCTGCTCTAAATATGATTCAATCTTACTTAAATTTAAGTATTTTACTTTTTCATAAAACACATAATCTTTATTTTTTGCATGAAAAGAGATCTTTTTAATAATAAATCCATCTTCAATTGCTCTTTCAATTTGGAACTTTATTTCTCCACGTTGTTGAATTTCATGTGTAACTAATTGTTGTTTTACTTTTTCAGCGTTCATAAAATCAATTACAGCAACTCCGTTTTTATGTAAACCGTTTTTAATATTTTTTAAAACCTGAATATCGTGATTATCATCTTCAAAATATCCAAAACTTGTAAAAAGATTAAAAATTGCATCAAATCTCTCAGGAAATGGTTCACGCATATCATGAACTTTGAAATGTAGATTTTCGTTTTCAAATTGTTTTGCAAATTCGATACTATTTTCTGACAAATCCATTCCTGTAACATGATATCCTAAAGAACTTAGATATCTTGAATGTCTTCCTTTACCTGACGGAAGATCTAAAATTGTTGCATTTTTAGGAAGTTTTAAATAGGAAGTTAAGTTTTTCATGAAGCTTTGTGCTTCTGAGTCATCACGATTATTATATAATAAATGGTAATATTCTGTATTAAACCATGTTGTAAACCAATCCTTTGGAACCTTCATACTTTCATTAATTTCTCTTGCTAAGGTAGTTTATAAAAAGAAACGAATTTTTTGCCAATTATTAGTTTTATTAATAGTATCATTGATGAAATTGATATATTAAAACTAAAAATTTACAGTTTTGTTTCTAATATAAATTTACGAACTTCATTTAGAATAAAATAGGGTTAAGCTATAAAAACTTAACCCTATTTTTTTATTTACATAAATATACAAATTATACGTTGAATCGGAAATTCATCATATCTCCATCTTCTACAACGTATTCTTTTCCTTCAACTCTCAGTTTTCCAGCTTCTTTTACTTTAGATTCTCCACCTAAATCCACGAAATCATTAAATTTAATTACTTCCGCACGGATAAATCCTTTTTCAAAATCCGTATGAATTACTCCAGCAGCTTGTGGCGCTGTATCTCCAATATTGATTGTCCAAGCTCTAACTTCTTTAACTCCAGCAGTAAAATACGTCTGTAAGTTTAATAATTTATAAGCAGCTCTAATTAATTTTGATGATCCAGCTTCTTCTAATCCTAAATCTTCTAAGAACATTTGACGCTCTTCATAAGAATCTAATTCTGTAATATCTGCTTCAGTTCCAACAGCTAAAATGATAATTTCAGCATCTTCGTCTTTAATTGCTTCACGAACTTTTTCAACATAATCATTTCCAGAAACAGCAGCACTTTCATCAACATTACAAACGTAAAGAACTGGTTTTGCAGTAATGTATTGCATTTTGCTTACCACATTCTCCATTTCATCTTCTGTAAATTCTAAAGTTCTAACAGATTTTCCTGCTAATAAAGCTTCTTGAATTTTAAGTAAAACTTCTAATTCTTTTTGCGCTTCTTTATTTCCAGTTTTTGCTGTTCTTTTTATTCTTTCTAATCTTTTTTCTGTAGTTTCAAGATCTTTCAATTGAAGTTCCATATCAATTGTTTCTTTATCTCTTACAGGATCTACAGTTGCATCAACGTGAACGATATTATCATTATCAAAACATCTTAAAACGTGAATAATAGCATCCGTTTCACGAATATTTGCTAAGAATTGGTTTCCTAAACCTTCTCCTTTACTAGCTCCTCTAACTAATCCAGCAATATCAACAATCTCTACGGTTGCAGGAACAACACGTTCTGGATTTACCATTTCTTCTAAAGTCTCTAAACGACGATCTGGTACATTTACAACACCGATATTTGGTTCAATTGTACAAAATGGAAAGTTTGCCGATTGTGCTTTTGCGTTGGACAAACAGTTGAATAAAGTTGATTTTCCTACGTTAGGTAATCCTACAATTCCTGCTTTCATATTTATATGTGTATTCTTTTAGTCTAAATTTTAAGGTGCAAATATACTATTTCCTTTGTAATTTTTCTTTAAATAAATCTTTATAAAATAAATTATGAAAATCTAGCATTTTTATCTATGTTAGTCGCAATGAATTAAAGAGAGAAAATTCTTGTTTTTAGCTATGAATAAAATAAGATTTTAGTCGAAAATTGTTTGAATAGAAATTAATCAAAAATAAATTATGTCATTATTTAAAAAATTGTTTGGTTCAAAACCAAAGCAAAAAGAGGACATTAAACCGAAAAAAGTATATGAGGAAGATAAAGAATTCGTTTTAGAATTTGAAGATGCTTTTAAACGTTACAATGGACAAAAAGGAAAAGATATTTCAGTTGATTTAGAGTTTAAAGATAAAGAAGGAGAAGTTATTCCGATTTCTTATGCTTTTGAAGAATTTTATGAAGAATGGAAAACCATTCATTCTATATGGGATAGAAGATCTGTTCTTTTTAAAGCAATGGATAGTTTTTATTATAAAAATCTTTCTCTTGGGCAAAAATTAGATAGATATACATATGATCGTTATCCACAGCGTGCATTAGAATTAGATCCGAATGTTTTTAAATCGGATGAAGTGAAGAAAATTGATTTTATGATTGGAATAGCAAGAGCATTTTTCTTCTTATCCAATTATGGAGCAAGTTTGAGATTTTCAACAAGAGCTTTACAAATAGATTCAGAAAATAAAGATGCTAAAATTATTTTGGCGGATACTCTTCATATGACAAATGAACATGAAAAAGCGCATGAAATCTATCATGAAATTTTAGAAAAATCTCTAAAAGAATGGGAAGAAGATGATGTAAATTTATTTGATATCTTATGTTATCAAAATGATATTTTACATTCTTCTGTTTATGCAGTAGGTTTATTATCAGATGATGAGGTTTCTGATGAAATGTGGAACAAAGTCGCAGAAGAATTCTATCATTGTGCGTATTTTAGAACCCGTCATGCGTTTAAAATGATTGAAAAAGGACAACATTTTGAAGGTTTAGGGAAAATTATAGTTGTTACAGAAGAATTTCCTTTTTATGAAGAAGCTTTAATAAATGCGAAAGATATTATTCATCAATTTAGAGAACAAACAGATAATCCAGATTTCTTAGAAGAAAAATTAGAAGAAATTGAAGAAAAATTGGAACAAATAAACCAAGTGAATTCTGAAAAAAAGGATGATGAATAAAATCATATTTCTAATTCTTAATAAAAAACAAATAATTTAAGCCATGAAAAGAAAAATACTTTTAGGATTATTACTTTTTGTAAATATTTATTTACATGCACAAACAATTGAAGAATATTTTGAAGAGAATAACTTTGAAGAGGTTGTTAAATTTGAAAATCAAGAAGAAAAATTAAAAGGAGAGGAATTGTATTTCATAGGTTATTCTTTTTTTAGATTAGAAAAAGATGAAAAAGCAGTTGTGTTTTTAACGAAAGCAATTGAAAAAGATTATAAAACAGCTTTTGTCTATTTAACTCGTGGAATTGCAAATCGCTATTTGAAAAAATTAGAGGATTCAGAAGAAGATTTGAAAACTGCGGTTTCTATTGATGAATTGAGTCAACGTTATTTATCAGAATTAGGACAAACCTATTTTGATCAAAATAAAATTGATAAAGCTATTGAAACTTTTGCAAAAGCGAGAAACATGACTTTTGAAACAGGTTTATCTTATTTAATGCTTCCAGCTATTTATGAATTGAAAAAAGAGAAAGAAAAAGCATTGGAAGAATATTATATAAGTGCTGATTTGATTGATAAGCAAGATGATTATTATTTATACATATTAGAAAAAATAGGAACTTTAGAATTGCTAAATAATAAAAATTATGATAAAGCATTAGAATATTTTGATAAAATTTTACGTATTACGCCAAACAATACGTTTATCATTTCAAATAAAATTATTTCTCTTTTTGCAAAAGAAGAATATAAAAAAGGAAATGAAATATTTGAGGAATTAAAGAAAAAGTATTTTGCAAAAGAATTATCAAAAGAATATATGGAAAGAGGAGCTGTTGCAATTGATAAATTTAATTTTAAAGAAGATTATTTAGTAATTACATATAAAAAATTCGAAACTCCAAAAGAATTATTAGATGAGATTTATTATACTTATCTGTATTCTTATAAAGAAGAAAAAGTATTGAAAATATTTAAAACAGAAAAATCATTTTCTCTAGATGCAGATACTAAAGAAAACCATTTGTTTTGCGCAAAAATTCCAGGAGGAGCACACCAAACATTTCCTTTTGGATGGAAAACAAAAGACATTAAATATAAGGAATATAAAAACTATCTCTTGAAAGTTTTAAATGATAAGGAAAATCCTGCTGCAGCGTCTAATTTTTCAACTGCAATAGATGAAAAGAAAGAAGAATAAATAATAAAAAACCTGAGAATTAACTCAGGTTTTTTTATTTAAAATCGTATAATTTTTTCAACTTTATGATTGTCTAAATGTTTCTTCACACAAGATCTGTTATAAGAACTATCTTCCAAAGGAGAGAGAAGAGGTTTTAGAATATCAAGGTTATTGATTTGATATGCTAAATCGACATATCCAAAACCAATTAATTCTTGCGATTCAATTAAAATCACGGAACGTTCACTGATACTTCTACCTTTATCAATAATCAGCATATTCTCATTATTGAAAATAACTGCATCTGCATTTTTCTTCTTTTTGCTGTTAAAAGTAGGTTGGTTTAATTGAACTTCTTTATAGTATTTTAAATTATTAATCAAATTACTTCCTGTAATTTCAAAAGAAACAGAAACTACTTTTTTCTGCATATATTTTGCATTTTTGGTAGTTTTTAAGAAAAGTTGATTAACTGCTTTTTTAATATTATGTGCTTTTCCAATATATAAAATAGATCCACCTTCACGATGTAAATAAAAGATTCCCTTTTTTGTAGGTAAGGATTCTAAAATTCCTTGTAATTTTGGAGCTAATTTTTTAATAGGAACAGCATTTTTAGTATTCTGTTGAATAATTTGTTTACTATTATCCTTATTTAAAAGTAATTTAAAAAGTTTTACAGTTGCCATTGCATCTCCGCTTGCACGATGTCTATCTGCAACAGCAATTCCAAGCGAGCGACAAAGTTTACCTAAACTATAAGAAGGTAAATCAGGAATCAATTGCTTGCTTAATTCTACTGTACATAAAGATTGTCTTTGATAATCAAATCCAAGTCGTGAAAATTCTGTTCTTAAAATTCGATAATCAAAACCTGCATTATGTGCTACAATCACACAATCTTCTGTAATTTCTATAATACGTTTTGCTACTTCATAAAATTTAGGAGCATTACGTAACATTTTATTGTTAATTCCTGTTAGATTAACTACAAATGCTTGAATTTCTTTTTCTGGATTAATTAAACTGATAAATTGATCGACAATTTCATGTCCATCAAATTTATAGATAGCAATTTCTGTAATTCCTTCTTCATTAAACTTGCCTCCAGTTGTTTCTATGTCAATTATTGCGTACAAATTAATTATAATTTCTTTTTCCAAAAATTGCACTTCCTACTCTTACCATCGAACTTCCTGCTTCCATTGCTATTTGATAATCTCCACTCATTCCCATCGAAAGAATTTCAAAATTTTCGTTTTCTTCTTTTAACGAATCAAAATAACTTTTTAAAACAGAAAATTCTTCTTTAATTACAGATGTATCTTCTGTAAAAGTTGCCATTCCCATTAAACCTTTAATAGAAATATTGCTTAAGTTACGAAAAGTTTCGCTTTCTAAAATCTCTTTAACTTCATTTATTGTTAAACCGAATTTCGTTTCTTCTTTTGCGATTTTTACTTGAAGTAAACAGTTGATGATTCTATCATGCTTTTTCGCTTGTTTATCAATTTCTACAAGTGTTTTTAAACTGTCAACTCCGTGAATTAAATCTACAAAACTGGCCATATATTTTACTTTATTTTTTTGTAAATGACCAATTAAATGCCAAGAAATATCTTTTGGTAAAGCTTCATGCTTTTCGACCATTTCTTGTACTTTATTTTCTCCGAAAACTCTATGTCCTGCTTTATAAGCTTCTAAAATATCTTCATTTGGTTTCGTTTTAGAAACTGCAACTAAAGTTACATTTTCAGGAATTGTTTTAGTTATATTTTCTAAATTTTCTTTAATACTAGACATTTTCTTTTTTATTTATTCTGTGAATTCATAAATAGTAATTCCACTTCTTAATTTCGGTTCGATATAAGTACTTTTTGGAGGCATTTGAAGATTTGCATCCGCAATTTGTTTTAATTGTTGCACAGAAACAGGATATAAGCCAAAAGCAACTTTATATTCTCCTGTATCCACACCATTTTTTAAATGTACTCCATCATTTTTTCCGTTGAAATAAGAAATTCTTGTATCATATCTTAAATCTTCAATTCCAAGAATAGGATTTAAAACAGTATCAAAAAGAATTTGTGGATCTAATTCACTTAAAGGATCTGTGAATTTATAATGTTCTTTTTTTAATGAAAGTTTATAAAAATCATTTTCCAAATACATACTAAATGTATGCATTTCGTCAGGTTTAAATAATTGCTGTCCTAAATTTTCAATAAAAAACCATTCAGAAAGTTTCTCAATAAAATCAGAAGTAGATAAACCATTTAAATCTTTTATTAAACGATTAAATTCTGAAATTTTTAAATTTGATTCAGGAATTAAATAACTCATAAAATAATTATAAGGTTCTTCCCCTGTATGTTGTTCATTGTCTTTGCTAAAATCTTGTAATAACAAATGACTAGAAGCCGAACGATGATGTCCGTCAGCAATATAAATAGATTCTACTTTTTGAAAAGCATTTTCTAATGCTTCAACATCTTTTGGATCATTTACTACCCAAAGTAAATGTGATTTTTTATCGTTACTTGTAAATTCGTATTCTGCACGTTCTTTTTGAATATTTTGAATAATGTTTTGAATTTCGTCATTATCAGGATATGTCAAAAGAACAGGTTCTGTATTAAATCCAGTTGCTTTTAAATAATTCTCAAATAATTCTTCACGTTTGTGAAGCGTTCCTTCATGTTTTTTAATTGTATTATTTAAATAATCTTCAATACTTGTTGCTGCAATAATTCCACAAAAAGTATGTTGAGGTGTAATTTTTTTATAGATGTAATAAGCAGGATTTTTATCTTTAATAAAAATTTCTTGCTCTTTAAATTCATTGTATTTTTTATGTACATTCCCAAAGCGAATTGTATCAGAAACTTCACGTTGGTGTTTGTAACCTTGATTTATGATATGTAAAAAAGAGTAAGGATTAAAGTCTAGTTGAGCTCCCAACTCAGCCGGCGTATAATCTTCATAAGAACGAGAAGATACTAAGCTTACTTTGTCTCTAGTTGCTCGAACAGCTTTAAAAGGTTTTACAATAGCCATGTAAATGATTGTTTTTAGATAATTTTTTTAAAAATAGATTCAAAGATAAAGCAAATAATTTATTTCCCTAAATTATAAGACCTTTGATATAAATGAAGTCGTTTATTTTTTAAGGAAATAACAAAGAAAAATTGAAATAAGTCTTTGACTTACTTTGTTTAAAAAAGAGTTTTCTAAAAAATGTTAAAATTATTTAAAGATTCAAAAAATAAAAATACCTTTAAAATAAGGATACTTTCTCTCTAAAATTACCCCAAATTTTTAATGTATTGTTCGTTTCTAAATTCTAGAAACTGTTGTTTTTGTTGAATGTAGTTGATAAAATGTAATATTATGAAAAACGTAAAAACAAGCCTATGCATTACTATTACTTTTCTTTTAAGTTTAAACTTTTCTTTATTTGCACAAATTCCACCAAATTATTATACAAGTGCTTATAATATGAAAGGAGACAATCTTAGAGAAGCTTTGTATGAAATTATTAAAGACCATGTTGAATTTCCTTATACAAGTAGCGGAACTGATACTTGGGATATTTTGAAAGAGACAGATAGAGATCCTAATAATCCAGATAATGTGATTTTAATTTATTCTGGAAGATCAATTGATGCTGCTCAAGAATATAATAATGGAAATGGTTGGACAAGAGAACATGTTTGGGCAAAGTCTAGAGGAGATTTTGGAACTTCAAAAGGAGCTGGAACAGATGTTCATAATCTTAGACCTTTAAGTGCAAGTGTAAATTCTACCAGAAGTAATCGTTCTTTTGATAATTGTATGACTTGTCAAGATGTAATTGATCGTGGATTTAATACAGGTTCTAAAATTGATGCTTTTATCTTTACTTTTCAACCAAGAGATGAAGTGAAAGGAGATGTTGCAAGAATGATTTTTTATATGGCAACAAGATATGAAGGATTTAATGGAGAACCGGATTTACAAATGACAAATGCAACACCACCACAATCTGACAAAGCACCTTTTCATGGTGTTTTAAATACATTATTGGTTTGGAATGACGAAGATCCTGTAGATGATTTTGAAAGAAATAGAAATGATATTATTTATGAAGATTATCAATTAAATAGAAATCCATTTATTGATTATCCTGAAATTGCAGATCATATTTGGGGAAGTAAACAAAATGAAAATTGGAATCCAACATTAAATGTAGAAACGGAAGAATTTGACAATGTTAGAGATATTTATTTATATCCAAATCCAGCAACTTCAGAAATCAGTTTAAAAGGTTTTCAAATAGAAGCTTCTATTCAAATTTTTGACATCACTGGGAAATTAATGAAAGATGAATTTATAAAAAATGAAAATGAAACAATTCAAGTTTCTAATTTATCTGGAATTTATATTGCAAAAATAGTTTATGATAAAAATTATCAGAAAATCATGAAACTAGTTATCAAGTAATTCTGCAAAAAAAAAAATCTCAGATTATTTCTGAGATTTTTTTTCATAATATTTGTTAGAAGAATTAAATGTGAATAAGCTTTATCTAAATTATCCAGTTTTAAATAAATTTTACTCAATTGAAAATTGACTTCCAAATTTGTCGAATCTGCTTTTAGAATAGTTTGATAGATATCAATGGCTTTTATTTTTCGACTTAATGAAATATAAGTATTAATAATTCTAAGTTTATTTTTTTAAGCTTGGATTTCTTTCATCATATAATAAATAATTCTCTAAAGTTTTGTTGAGGTCTCCTGAAAAATAATATAAATCAGCTTTTTTTAAAATTAAAATAGGAGAGGAGTTATTTTCTTTTTCAATTAATTATAGATTAAATTGGTTTTAAAAATTCATAGCTAAGTTTCAGAACCAATTAAAGCAACAAAGCTTATACCAGTTATGATATAAGCTTTGTAAATTATGATGTAATAATGATTGTATTCTAATTAATGATGTCTAGCACCAGATCTGTTCGGTCTTTTTCTTCCACCTTTAAAAGAACGTTCTCCAGAAGAGTTTCCTCCTCCTTTGTTGAATTTACGTCTTCTATCATCACCACCTCTTCTGTCATCTCTTCGACCACCATCTCTACGTCTTCTTCCTCCGCGATCTCCGCCTCCAGATTTCTTCTGTTTTTTAGTAATTTCTACGTTTACAGTTCTTCCATTGAAAGAAGTATCTTCGAATGAAGAAAGTGTTTCGTCTTGATAGTTTTTGTCTAATTCAAAGAAAGAGAAAGTATCTAAGATTTCGATTTGACCAATCTCAATGTTTTTAGTAATTCTTTGATCGTTAATTAATCCGATTAATTTAGCAGGAGTAAGTTTGTCTTTTCTTCCTAAATTAATGAAATAACGAGTCATATTCTCATCGTTTCTTCTCTTACCTCTATCATCTCTATCCGTTGAAACATTGTTCAAGTCAGGAGCATTTTGATAATAATCTAAGAAAGAATTGAATTCTAAAGAAACTAACTTTTGAATGATTTCCTCACGAGTTAAACCTTCTAGTTTTTCGTAAATTCCTTCTAAATAAGGTGTAATTTCTGTTTCATTTACAGAAACTGTTTTTAATTTATCAATTACATTGAAAAGCTGTACTTCACAAACTTCTTTTCCGTTAGGAACATCTGTTTTGATAAATTTCTTGCTGATTTTTCTTTCAATCGGTCTAAGCTTTCCTCTTTCTTTAGGAGAAATAATTGCAATTGAAGTTCCTTTGTTTCCAGCTCTACCAGTACGTCCACTTCTATGTGTATAAGCTTCGATTTGATCTGGTAATTTGTAGTTGATAACGTGTGTAAGATTGTTTACATCTAATCCTCTTGCAGCAACATCTGTTGCAACTAAGATTTGTAAAGTTTTCTTACGGAATTTTTGCATTACGGTATCACGTTGTGCTTGTGATAAATCTCCGTGTAAAGAATCTGCATTATAACCATCTTCGATTAATTGGTCAGCAATTTCTTTTGTCTCTTTTCTAGTTCTACAGAATACGATGCTATAAATGCTTGGGTTAATATCCGCAATTCTTTTTAAAGCATTATATCTGTTTCTTTCATTTACTAAATAATAAATGTGATTTACATTATCTGAACCTGTGTTTACTTTTGCAGTTTCAATTTCTACTGGATCAGTCATGTAATTTCTTGCAATCTGATTTACTTCTTTAGGGAAAGTAGCAGAAAATAATAATGTTTGTTTTGTATCAGGAGTTGCTTCTAAAATGGCATCTAATTCATCTTTGAATCCCATGTTTAACATTTCATCAGCTTCATCTAAAACTAAAAATCTAGTAGATTCTAATTTTAAGACTCCTCTTTTTATTAAATCTAAAGTTCTTCCTGGAGTTCCCACGACGATGTGAGCACCTCTTTTCAGACCTCTAATTTGTTCTTCAATTTTCGCTCCACCATAAACAGCAACGGTTCTAATTCCTTTGATGTATTTTGTGAAGTTTTTGATGTTATCAGCAATTTGAATTCCTAGTTCTCTAGTTGGTGATAAGATGATGGCTTGAGTGTGTTTACTCTCGACATCTATTTGTTGAATAATTGGTAATGAGAAAGCGGCAGTTTTCCCTGTTCCTGTTTGTGCAAAAGCCTTTAAATCTTTACCCGACGACAAAATTTGTGGTATAGACTCTTCTTGAATTGGCGTAGGATTTTCATATCCTATTTCTGTCAAAGCTTCTACAATCTCTTGTTTTAATCCAAGATTTGAAAATGTAGACATATTTTACGTTTAAAATATTGATTCACAAATAAATATAATGTGAATTTGGTTAAAAGGTTGCAAAGGTACGGTTAAAATTTGAAATAAACTTAGTTTTTATCAACTTTATTTAATTGCTCTGATAATTTATTCGAACTAAGATTAGCAAAACCGTTTTCAACCACACCATTTTTGTTAATAATTATTGTTCTAGGGTAGTTACTCGTAACATAGCTATGTGCAATACTTTTTTCTGTAAGTTGGTATTGATTTTTGGAATCAATTTTCTTTACAAAAGTATTTTCAATGATGTCATGATTGCTTTGAGTATTAATTCCAATGAAAGTGAAATTTGGGTGTTTCTTTTCAAGGAAAGATACTCTTTTATATAAATATTCTGGTGATAAATAATTATCAGACCAAAAATAAATTACGGTATTCTTATTTTTAATTAATTGTTTTATATGCTTTGAATCTCCTGTTAAATTCACTACATCAAAATTAGAAAGAGGTTGTTGATGAATTACCTTTCTACTATCATCGTAAAGTTTTTTAACTTCCGTTTGAAATTTTGGATTGGAGCAAAATTTTTGGAAAAGATTATATTCTTTATCGCTGATTCCACAAGAAGTTTCACTTTTAAAATCGTCATAAATAACTTTTCTTAAAAGTTTATTTCTAAACTCTTCCTTATTGATATTATCATGAACAAGATGTAACATATTGGAAGTTACACTTTGTTTTCCTCCTTTAAATTTTTGGTTATATGCTTCATTATAAAGATGTGTTACCACATAATTTGTAAAAGGATAAAAATCATTTAAAAAAGAATCATTGATATTTAATTCAGAACGGAATGCATAGAAATCATCTTGAATTGTTTCAAAATTATCTAATCGTAATCTTTTTTTATGAAGTAATGGATAAATTTCTTTTACTCTTGCAGGTGGATACGAAATTGCAGCTTTTGCATATCTTAAAAATAATGGAGAAACATCTGGATTTTGTGTGATGAAAATCTCATAATTTTTATTATTTCGATTAACGATTGAATCTACTTTTTTCGCAAATTGTTTTGAATTTAAATGAAAATAAGGATATAAATTTTTATAATCTTTTTCATCATTAATCAAAGCATTGATTAGAAATTCATTTTTAGAACTTCCTTTTCCTGTATAAACTAAAGATTTGTCGAAATTCCAAGTATTTAGACGAACTAAGATACTATCAAAAGGTTGGATAAAAACATATTGAAACTCATTTCCATGTCTAAACTTATACAAACCTTCTTGTGGTGTTTGTAGTTTTGTAAGAAATTGATTGTTCTTATTTAGATAAATTGTATCGATAATTAATTTATCTTTTGAAAGAATTACATAATTACTTTTTGGGTTAATAATTCTACCTCCAAAATAGGCGTAATCATCCCTTTTAGTTGTTTGACAACCAATGGCAATTATTGCTGTAAATATTATTAATAAGAATTGTTTCATGTTTGTTTCGAGGGCAAATCTAATAAAATACTTATATGTTGCAAAATTAATTACATCTGTTCGCTATGCTTGTTAAATAGATGTTAAATATAAAAAAGGTTAAGTTTTATAAAATTAGCAATACCTTGGTTTTTTAGTGATTTTTTTCAATTTTTTACGATAAAAATAACTAAAAGTACGAATAGATAAATTTTAATAAATATTTTTCATTCACAGTTTTAACTACAAAAATCATATTTTGTAAAAAAGATTCTCAAAAATAGTTTCCGTACATTAAATATAGCGCTTTTTATTTAAGAAAAAATACATTCTTTAAATATTAATTTTTTAAAAAGAATATATATAAGTTTTAAATCAAACGAGAAGAAGTTTTTTTAATTGCATTAATTTAAATAAAAACTTTACAAAAAATAAATAAAAGTTTTCATCTAAATCTGCTGTAATTTTTTAATTTTGCAAAAAAATAAAAATAAACAATAGTAATATAATGCTTACAGTATCAAATTTATCTGTTCAGTTTGGAAAGAGAATTTTGTTTGATGAAGTTAATACAAAGTTCACACAAGGAAACTGTTACGGAATTATCGGAGCGAATGGAGCGGGAAAATCTACATTCCTTAAAATATTATCTGGACAAATGGATCCAACATCTGGAAACGTTTCATTAGAGCCAGGAAAAAGAATGTCCGTTTTATCTCAGGATCACTTTGCTTTTGATGAATTTCCTGTTTTAGAGACTGTGATAATGGGTAATAAAAAGCTTTATGAGATTAAGAAAGAGATGGATGCAATTTATGCAAAACCTGATTTTTCTGAAGAAGATGGAATTAAAGCTGGTGAATTAGGAATTGAATATGAAGAAATGGGAGGTTGGACTGCTGAAAGTGATGCAGCTTCATTATTATCTTCATTAGGAATAAAAGAAGAGCAGCATTATACTTTAATGAGTGATTTGGATGGTAAAGCAAAAGTTCGTGTGTTATTAGCACAAGCACTTTTCGGAAATCCGGATGTATTAATCATGGATGAGCCTACCAATGATCTTGATTTTGAAACTATTTCATGGTTAGAAAATTTCTTAGCAAATTATGATAATACTGTAATTGTTGTATCGCATGACCGTCACTTCTTAGATGCTGTGTGTACACATATTTCAGATATTGATTTTGGTAAGATTAATCATTACTCTGGAAACTATACTTTCTGGTATGAATCTAGTCAGTTAGCTGCAAAACAAAGAGCACAACAGAATAAGAAAGCGGAAGATAAGAAGAAAGAATTAGAAGAATTTATCCGTCGTTTCTCTGCAAACGTTGCAAAATCTAAACAAGCAACAAGTAGAAAGAAAATGATTGATAAATTAAATGTAGAGGAAATTAAGCCTTCAAGTAGAAGATATCCAGCGATTATTTTTGATAAAGATAGAGAAGTTGGAGATCAAATCTTAAACGTAGAAAACTTAAGCAAAACTTTTGAAGGAGAAACATTATTCCAAGATATTCACTTTAATTTAAATAAAGGAGATAAAGTTGCTTTAATTTCCAGAAACTCACGTGCTGTTACTGCTTTTTACAATATTATTGCTGGAGAATCAGAAGCAGATACAGGAAAATTTAACTGGGGAGTTACAACTACACAATCTTATTTACCTCTAGATAACTCTGAGTTTTTCAAAGATGCTTCTTTAGACTTAGTAGATTGGCTACGTCAATATGCAAAAACTGAAGAAGAGAAAGAGGAGGTTTTCTTAAGAAGTTTCTTAGGAAGAATGATTTTCAGTGGAGAAGAAGCTTTAAAGAAATGTAATGTTCTTTCTGGAGGAGAAAAAGTTCGTTGTATGGTTTCGAGAATGATGATGACAAGAGCGAATGTTTTAATGTTAGATGAACCAACAAATCACTTAGACTTAGAATCAATTCAAGCTTTTAATAATTCATTAAAGAACTTCAAAGGAAATGTGATTTTTACAACTCATGATCATGAGTTTGCTCAGACTGTAGCGAACAGAATCATAGAGATTACACCTAATGGAGTTATAGATAAACACTTAACTTTTGATGAATATTTAGAAGATCCTAAAATTAAGGAATTGAGAGAAAAAATGTATTCTTAAAATATAAGAAAGTGGTTAAGAAAAAACTTAACCACTTTTTTCTTTTTATAATTTGCTTGAAATAAAAGAGTGTATTATACGACTAATAATGCAGAAACTTACTTTAAAAAATTACTTCTCAAAAAGGGTTGGATTGGAGTTAATTTTTTGATGATTTAAAGAAAAAAGGTTAAAATTTTGCAATTAAATTTAATTTATAAAAAGCTAATATATTTTGTAATTCTCTAAAATTTAGTCTTTTAAATTTTAAATTTGAAATTTTTAATATAAAAGAATGAAGATATTTGAATATTTCGTTTTTTTTTTAGAAATTGGCTGAAAGGTTATCCTTAGATGATTTTGTAGTAAAAGTTTATTAACCCCCTAAAACAAAACTATTTATTGTAGGATGGATAGTTTCTACTATTTAATATGAGGAAATATTTACACTTAATATTATTTTTTATATTAATAATACATGGTAATTATTCTTATTCAAAAAATAATACTTCTGAATTTACATGTTCCACACCTATCATCAGATATGTGAAGGCTGATGCGACTCCTGGTGGGAACGGAATGAGTTGGGCGACCGCCTATAATACTTTACAAGATGCTTTGACTGGTGATTTAACTTGCGTCCAAGTTTGGATTGCAGGTGGAACCTATTATCCAACACAAATGATTGACATTACAGATGAAAGAAGTCGATCAATTATTGTGGCAGATAATGTGGAAATATATGGAGGATTTGCAGGAACTGAGACTGCCATAAGTCAAAGAAATATTCAATTAAATGAAACAATAATTTCGGCAGATTTTGATGAAACTCCAACAGATGATACAGATAATTCTTATCATGCATTATACATATTAAATGCAACAGGAAACACAACAATAATTGATGGAATTACTATTCAAGATGGTAGAGGTAAGACAACAAGTACACCTTTTCATCAAGGAGGTGGAATTTATATCAAAAATTCTGTTGTGGATTTAAGAAACATGACTGTTAAAAATTGTAAAGCACAATATGGAGGTGGAATTTATACAATAAATTCGATTGTATCTATTGAAAATAGTACAATTAATAATAATTATGCTAATGTAGCTGGAGGTGGAATTTATAATGATGAAAACGGGATTTTAACTTATATGAATATCATTATCCATAATAACCAATCAGATTATTATGGTGGTGGATTATACAATGACAACTGTTCTATCGTAATGACAAATGCTCTTGTATATGAAAATACTACGAATTTTGTAGGAGGGGGAATTCGTAATCAAAAAACAACAATGACAATAAATAATGGAACAATTGTAAAAAATGTTTCAACAAATAACTTTGGAGGAGGAATTGGAAACAATGAAACGACAAATTTATATTTAAATAATTGTATTGTTTATTTTAATGAAGCTGCTGGTGATGCATTAAGATCGATTTATAATAAACCACCAAGTAATACATACGTAAAAAATTCATCAATTGATGGAGGTCTACCAAATATAAATGTTGGTGTAAATTATGGTGGAAATTTACATGAAGATCCTGTTTTTGTTGATATTGATAATGATAATTATCGATTAGAAGAATGTTCTCCTTTATTAAATGTTGGATTAAATAGTGAAAATACACTTGTAAAAGATTTAGCAGGAAATCCAAGAATTTTTAATTCTGGAATTATTGATATGGGAGCTTATGAATATCAGGGGGAACCATCTACAATTGAAACTCCAACAGGAGATACAGTTCAACATGTTTGTAATATAATTACTTTAGATGAAATTGTTGTTTCTTCACAAGATGGAACTGAAATTGTTTGGTATGCTACTGAAACTTCAACTGATATTTTAGATGGAACAACACAGATTGTTAGTGGAAACACATATTATGCAGAAGCGAAATCTACTACAAATGTTTGTCAAAGTGGAGGAAGATTAGGGATTCAAGTAATTGTTTCTGATACACAAGTTCCAGTTATTGAAAATTGTTTAGGAATTCAAATTTTAAATCCAGAAGCAAATTGTCAAGCAGTAATGCCTGATTATTCTGATATTTTAAGTATTGTAGATAATTGTAATTATACGGTTACACAAACTCCTGCTGCTGGAACAATGGTTGAAAATATTGTTAATGTAAATATTGTTGTTACAGATGATGCAGGAAATACTGCAACATGTGATTTTATAGCAGTTGTTCAAGATATTACAGCACCAGAATTAGTTTGTGGAGATGATATTATTGTAGTAAGTGATCCTGATTTATGTGGTACAATTGTAAATTATGATTTACCTGAAGTGATTGATAACTGTGATTCTGATTTAATTCCATCTTTAACAAATGGAATTGTAAGTGGAGCATTTTTCCCTGTAGGAGAAACAATTAATACTTTCCAAATTGAAGACTCTATTGGTAATGTTGTTACATGTACTCAAAAAGTAATAGTTCAAGAATCAGGTGCTTTAGCATTAAATTGTCCTGATAATATTGTAGTAAATAATGATCCTGGTGAATGTGGAGCAGTTGTTACTTTTGACCTACCTGAGGTTACTAATAATTGTGCATCTGTTTTAGTTGAGCAAACAGGAGGTTTAGTAAGTGGACAAGTATTTCCAGTTGGAATTACAGAAAATACATATAAAATTGAAAATGATTTAGGGGAAGTTATTACATGTTCTTTCACAATTGAAGTAATCGATTCTGAAGATCCAGTAATTGTTTGCCCAACAGACATAACTGCAAACGCAGATTCAGGTGGTTGTACAACGAATGTAACTTATAATTTACCTGAAATTACAGATAACTGTAAAACATATACAATCACACAAACTAATGGATTTGCAAGTGGTGAAGCTTTTCCTGTAGGAGAAACAACGAATACATTCTCAATTGTATCTGATGATGGAACAGAATCTTTTACATGTTCATTTAAAGTTACTGTTGATGCTGTAGATCCAATTGTTATTACATGTCCTTCAGATATTGTAATTACTAATGATTTCAATCAATGTGGTGCAGTTGTAACTTATGATTCACCTACAACTACAGGAAATTGTCTTGGTTTAGTTGCTACTCAAACATCAGGTTTAGCTTCTGGTGAATTATTTCCTATTGGAGAAACAGTTAATACTTTTGTTTATGAAGATGGAGATGGTGTTATCACAGAATGTTCATTTAAAGTTACTGTTGAAGATAATCAATCTTTAGTTTTAAGTTGTTCTGGAGATATTACTGTAGA
Source organism: Aureivirga marina (assembly GCF_015767265.1). GTDB lineage: Bacteria > Bacteroidota > Bacteroidia > Flavobacteriales > Flavobacteriaceae > Aureivirga > Aureivirga marina. The sequence continues at coordinate 316,394 of NZ_JADPIB010000003.1, read as the reverse complement.
TAATGATCCAGGTGAATGTGGTGCAGTTGTAGATTATCCTATGCCTGTTGCAACAGATAATTGTGATCCAGTTTCATTTATCATGACTGAAGGTTTAGCTACTGGTTCGTTCTTTCCTATTGGAACAACTGCAATTACATATGAAATTATGAGTACAGATGGAACTCTTTATACTTGTTCATTTGATATCATTGTAAATGATGTTGAAGAGCCTCAAGTAGTTTGTACAACAGATGTTACTGTTAACTCAAGTACTGAAGTTTGTGGAGCTCATGTTGTTTATGATATACCACAGATGGTTGATAATTGTGCTTCTTCAGCTAACTTTACATTAATTGAAGGTGTTGAAAGTGGTGGATTTTTTGAAATTGGAACAACTGAAGTTAGATACCAATACATAAAAGATGATGGTGAAGTTTTAATTTGTGGTTTTAATGTTACTGTTGTTGATACAAATGATTTAGTAATTGAAGGATATATTAGTGATCATGAATTAACGTTAAATCATAATTGTACTTTAAGTTTACCAAACTATTTAGTATTAGATATGTTAAACCCAACTGGAACTTGCTCTGAGGTTTCAATGTCTCAAGATCCTGCTCCAGGAAGTCAAATTACTGAAGATACACAAGTGACAATTAAAGCTGAAGATGAATTAGGAAATACAGATACATTCACATTTACAGTTTTAATTAAAGATGAAACAATGCCTGTAATTGAAGAAGGTTGTCCAGAAAATCAAGTAATTTTACTAGATTATGGAAGTCAATATACAATGGAGGATTTTATGGGGGATATTGTTGTTTCAGATAACTGTACATTTGAAGTTACACAAGATCCAGAAGTTGGAGAATTACTTCCTTTTGGAATGCATATTGTAAAAATTAAAGTCGAAGATATTTCTGGAAATATTGAAATTTGTGAATTTGAATTACAATTAGACGAGGATATTTCAGTAGGAGAAGAAGAATTAGTTAATTTTAATATTTATCCAAATCCAACAAGAGATTATTTATATATTTCTTCTTCAAGAATTGTTGACACTGTTGAAATTTATTCTTTATTAGGACAAAAAGTAATGACTGTTTCTGAAACGAATATCAATCAAGTTGATGTATCTGAATTAGAAATTGGAACTTATCTTATCGTTTGTAAGTCAGATGAATTCTCATTACAAAAGAAATTTATAAAAAGATAATCATTAAATTATATATAAAAAAAGCTCGGTATCTAACCGAGCTTTTTTTTATTTTGAATATCCTACTAATCCGAGGAATATTTCTTGTTCACTTGTTTTTCCTATGGAACTAGGAATCGCATATGGAGAAGATGATAATTCCGTTAATGAACCATCTGAATTTAAATAAAAAATAGAAATTTTATGGGAATTCACAGCTGAAATAGCATATACATAATTTCCTAAATTAATAATATCTTTTAATTCTCTTCCATTTAAATCTCTTGCAGGAGTAATATATGGATCTGCAACAATTGATAAAGCATCATCAGCTGCAACTTTATAAGAAGCAACAGAATTTTCTCCTAAATTAACAGTTAATAAATGTTGCTTATCTTCTGTAATTGTAGCCCAACACGAAGAATTGTCTAATTCTAATCCAGATCGAAAATTTTGTTCAATGTCTAAATTATTTGAATTGATTCGAAGTACATCATAATCAATTCTATCTTCTGTTAAATTAAAACTAGTTGTATAAATATTATTTCCAGTATTTGACCAAATTGCAGCTACAGTTCCAGCTACACCTGGTTCTGCAAAAATACCAGTATTTGTTGCACTTCCATTATTAAAATCATAGAAATAAATTTGACTTGATTTTAATAAGTTTGGATTAGGAAAATCAATATCAATATGTATAATTCCTAAAGTTGATACAATCAATTTACTTCCGTTTTCATTAAAATCTACACAGGCAACTCCACCAATATTTCCATCAAAATAAGTATCTAAAATAGTTTCAAAAGTTAGAAGTCCAGTGTCTTTATCTAAAGAATATAAAACAATATTTCTTTCATTTGTGTTTACCAATTCTCCAAAAGGAATTTCATTTGCTCCAGCATATCCAAAAATCGAATGCTGATTTCCAACTACAACCCAAGTTTTATCATTTGTTTCCGTAATTGCAATAGAAACTGGTCGAATTCCTCTACTATCAATATTAAAAGATGAATCATCTGAAGGAGTTTGATCAATTAATGTCAAATTTCCAGAAGGTTTATCAATTTTAAAAACAGAAATTGTCCCATTTACAGGATTCTTTCCAGCATTTACAACTAATAATAAATCATCAATCATTCTTATTGAATATTGAGCATCAAAATCTCCCTGCTCTGTAGCACCCAAATCTTTTGTAAAAAAAGGAGAATTTTCTAATTCTTCGATTGTTCCATCGATAAATTGTTTAAATCCTAATACAGCATTTTGACCATTTGCATTTGTAGAAGTATACATATAACCAGTAATTAATGGTTCAGCTGGAATTGTTTTTACATCATCATCATTATTACAAGAAAATAAAATGATGGATAATAATGTTAAAAAGTATAAATTTCGCATAACTATTTGATTTTCAATATAAATTTACTTTTTTTTCTTGGTTTAATTTATTTTAAATACTGAAAATCAATTATTTAATTATTTTTTAAGATATTAAGAAAAAGTCTGTTAGTTTCTTCAATAAAACGCGTCTAATTATAGCAATTATGTTGAACTTTTTGTAAGAAAATATCAAGTTGTAGATTTTTTTAGCTAAAATTGACTCTTTTTTTATTTAAAAAATCTAAAAAACCTATAGGATAAGTAGGAAAATAAATCTGTTTATTTTGCTCAAAAAACTTAATATTTTTAACTAAAATTAATTTTATGTTAAAAAATAAATAGATTCTCAATAAATTTAAATAGATAATTATTTTTTTATAAAACGTTTTAAAAGATTGCTTTTGTATTATGAATACTAATAATCTATAGTTATTATTGCCAATTACATTATAGATTTCTAATTAATCCCAATTTAATTTAAACAGTTAACACATTTATGAAAAAATTTTTACTACCTATTGTTTTGTTGGCTACTACTGCAATAAATGCACAATCGGATGCACCTGCAAGAAGAGAAGCCGCCAAAACGCAAACTAGTGAAGTTTTAAACTTTAATCAAAGAATTGCAGAATTAGATATGTATTGGAAAAGTGTTCCAAACGATTTTAAAGGAAGCGGAATTAAAGTTTATGAAAGATGGAAGGAGAATTGGAGACACAGAGTAAATTCTGATGGTTCTTTATTTTCTCCTGCTCAAATTGCAGAAGCTTGGAACAGACTAAACGATATTAAATTTAGACAAACAGAAGAAAATACAGGAGAGTGGATTCCTTTAGGACCATTTAATCATAGTAATGTTGGTTCTTGGAGTCCAGGACAAGGAAGAGTGAATATTTCTGTTATTGATCCAAATAATCCTAATACAATTTATGTTGGTTCACCAGATGGAGGATTATGGAAATCAAAAGATCATGGAACTTCATGGAATTCATTAACTGACTACTTGCCGTCAATTGGTATTTCTGGAATTGCAGTCGATTATAATGATTCAAATATTATTTATATTTCTACTGGAGATGAAGATGCACGTGATTCTTATTCAGATGGAGTATATAAATCAATTGATGGAGGTGCGACTTGGAATAAGTTAGAAAATTTAAGTGGATTTACAGTTTCAGGTGAAATTTTGATGAATCCAAATGATTCTAATATGCTTTGGGTTTGTACAAATGGAGGTTTATTCAAAACTACTGATGCAGGAGAGACTTGGACGAAAGTTGTTTCTAATGTGGTAAAAGAAATTCGTTTAAATCCAGAAGATCCTAATACAATTTATATTGTAGTTCGAGTTGGTACGAATTCATATATCATGAAATCAACAAATGCGGGAGATTCTTTTTCGCAAATTCACTATGCTACGCAAGCAGGTAGAACTGTAATTGCAACAACACCAGATGATTCTGGATATCTGTATGTTCTTTACTCTAATAATGATGAATCTTATAAAGCTTTATATAAATCGACAGATAGTGGAGAGTCTTTTATACAAATACATAGTGGAGAAGATTTAGATATTTATGATGGAAGTGGTCAAGCGTTTTACGATTTAGCAATGACAGTTTCTGATACAAATAAAAACGAAATATTTATTGGGAATTTAAATATTTATAAATCTTCTAATGGAGGAAATACATTCTCTAGAATTACAGTTTGGAATCAACCTGAAAGTCCTTCATATACACACTCTGATATTCATGATTTAAAGTTTTATAACGGAAAATTATATGCTTCTACAGATGGTGGAATATATATTTCTTCAGATGGTGGAGTGAATTTTGATGATAAAACTCATGGGTTGAATATTAGTCAATTATATAGAATTGATGTAGCTCCAGAAACAAGTTCAAAAATTGTTGGAGGATTACAAGATAATGGAGGTTTTGCATTTTCAAATGAAAGCTGGAAAGTTTATCATGGAGCTGATGGAATGGATGCTGCAATTGATCCAACAGATTCAAATTATTACTTTGGATTTATTCAAAATGGAGGATATTTATTTGTCTACGATGTTGTAAATAATGATGGTTTTGCAATTGCTTCTGCTCCTGGAGTTAATGGTGATTGGGTTACTCCTCTTGAATTTGGAGGTGAAGGAACTCTTTATGCTGGATATGATAAATTATATAAATTACAACTTAATGATGCACAAACACAATATTCATTTGTGCCTGTAACAAAAGTTATAAGTTCTACTGCACCTAACTTTTATAAAAATTTAGCGATTATTAGAGTAGATCCAACAAATGAAGATAACGTTTTGTTTTCTGATGAATATAGAGTTTATAAAACAAATCCTTCTAGTATTGATGCCAATGGTCAAATGACTTATTCTGTTGTGAATACTCCAACTGGAAGTCAATTCTGGGGGAATTTTATCACAAATATTGATTTTAATAAAAATGATTCAAACATCATTTATGTAACAACTCAATCAGCTGTTTTTAAGTCAATTGATGGAGGAGAATCTTGGACAGATATTACATATAATTTACCAACTGAAGGAGTTTCAAATGTTACAATTGCACATCAGCAAAATTCGCCAAATAATACAATTTATTTAGCACAAAGTAATGCTGTTTATTATATGGATGATACTACAGAGGAATGGACTTTATATAACAATAATTTACCGCACACACATATCCGTGATTTAGAAATTAATTCTATAGAAAATCATCTTGTGATTGCAACTTACGGAAGAGGTGTATGGAGAGCTCCAGTTGTTGATAATAGTTTAAATGATGTTGATGAAGAAGATAACACAGATGGAGAAGATACATTAAATGTTGAGGATTATGCAAATTTAGATCTTAAAGCAGGAGATGTTTTCCCAAATCCAATTCAAAATACAGCACATGTTAATTTAAGTATTGATGAAAAAGCAACTTTACAAGTTTTTGATTTAAAAGGAAATGTTGTTTTAGAAAGAAAATACGATGCAATTTTACCTAATACAGACTTAGATTTTACAACATTAAGAAATGGACAGTATATTTTAAGAATTACTTCGCCAAAGCACTTAGTGACAAAGAAAATTTTAATTAGAAAATAAATTACTTAGTTTTTCAAATATAAAAAGTCACATTTTACGGAATGTGGCTTTTTTTTACATAAATTTTAATAAATTGCTCAAAAATTGATTTTTACCATATTTTGCAACTTCTATTTTAAATTAATAAAATTATCTTGGCATAATTTTCCTTTGAAAATAGTTTTTAAAGTTTAAATAAAAAATGTAAAATATGAGAAATGAAATTGAAAAGCCGATTAAGAGAAGTAAAGTTAGACAAGTTTTAGGAAAAGAATATTTTATTTTAAAAAGAAAGTTCAAATGGATTTTTGATGAAAATATATATGCTAAAACAAAGCTATCTGAAAGCTATGATTATTCTGTTTACAAACACCAATCCGTTATTTTAAGAAAACTCAAAGATGTTGATATGTATCTTCAAGAAAATAAAAGAGTAAACTTAGAATTAGCAATTAAAGAAATTGATGGAATTGTAATTCATCCAGGAGAAACATTTTCGATTTGGAAATTAGTTGGAAGACCAACTGTTTCAAAAGGTTATTTAGAAGGTTTGGTTTTAAAAAGTGGTAAAATTGCGAAAGATATCGGAGGAGGTTTGTGTCAATTAGGAAATTTACTTTTTTGGATTTTTGCCCATAGTCCTTTAACTATTACAGAAAGATATCGTCATGGTTATGATGTTTTTCCAGATGTAAAACGAAAAGTTCCGTTTGGAGCTGGTGCAACTTTATCTTTTAATCATATCGATTTACAAGTTAAAAACGAAACAGAAAATACGTTTATTATAAAACTTTGGTTAGATGAAACTCATTTACACGGTGAATTATTTTCAAAAACAAAAATCGAAGAAACATATAAAATTGAAGAAAGAAATCATCAAATAAAACAACAATATTGGGGAGGTTATTCAAGGCATAATCAGATTTTTAAAATTGTAACTAAAAAAGAAAAAATAATTGAAGAAAAATTAATTGTTGAAAATCATGCAATCATGATGTACAACCCTTTTATTGAATAAATATAGAATACATGAAAAAGATTACTACATTATTTAAAAAAAATCCAGAAGATTTAGGAAGAGTTATTAATGAAATTAACCCTGATAATTTATGGGTTTTAGAAAAAGGAATTGCTACAAGAAAATTTGATGGAACTTCTTGTGCGATTATCAATGGAAATTTATTTAAAAGATATGATGCGAGAATTAATAAAAAAACAGGAAAATATAAAAAACCAATTCCTGAAAATGCAATTCCATGTCAACCAGCAGATGTAAATTCTGGTCATCATCCACATTGGGTTCCTTGTAATAGAGAAAATAAAGCAGATCAATATCATTTTCAGGGTTTTGATAAATTGAATGAAAAAACCGATGGAACTTATGAACTTTGTGGTGAAAAAGTGCAATCAAATCCAGAAAACATTATCGAGCATGAATTGATAAAACATGGTTCTGTAAGTTTTAAATTAGATGATTTAAGTTTTGATGGAATTAAGACTTTTTTATCTGAAAATGATATAGAAGGAATTGTTTTTAAACATCCTGAAAAAGAATTAATGTGTAAAATTCGTCAATCTGATTTTGGTTTAAAACGAATTAAAAATGAAGAGGAAATTTTAAATTATTAAAAAGAAAAAGTGAAAAAAGATAAAGAAAAGAACTATAGAAGAATCAGTAAGTTTTTAAGTTTAGTTTTAAGGCATCAACCAGAAAAAATTCATTTAACAATGGATGAAAATGGTTGGGTTTCTGTTTCACAATTACTTTCTAATATGAATAAATTCCAGCATAAAATAGGTATGGAATTGCTAGAAGAAGTTGTAGAAACAAACGAAAAAAAACGTTTTGCATTTAATGAAGATAAAACAAAAATACGTGCTAATCAAGGTCATTCTGTACAAGTTGATTTAGCTTATACTGCTAAAACACCACCAGAAATTTTATATCATGGAACAGCAATAAAATTCACAGATTCTATTTATAAAACAGGATTGCAAAAGAAAAAGCGTCATCATGTGCATTTAAGTAAAGATTTTGAAACTGCTGAAAAAGTCGGAAGAAGACATGGACAATTAGTTGTTTTTGAAATAAATACTACAAAAATGGTAGCGGAAAATTTTAAATTTTTTAAATCTGAAAATGGTGTTTGGCTAGTAGAGGAAATTCCTGTAAAATTTTTAAAAGAAATTCATAGAGATTAATAAAAAGAAATGCTAAATTTTATACAGACGAAAAAGAAAAGTAATGAAGAATTGATTGCTTATTATGAGGGAAAAGGGAAATATATTGAAGGTTTTGCTTGGTCTATGATAATGATTTTTCTTAACGAATTTATTTATCCATTATTAATTTCAAAACCCATATTATTTGATTTTTTATTTTGGAAAAAAGTAATTTTATGGTTTGTTTTTGGATTTATTTATGGAATTATTTTTAGTAAAATAGTTTTAAAAACCATAAAAAAGAAAGTGAATTTAGATTCTTGAAAATAGTTTAAAATAAAACGAAATAAATATCTGTTTTTGTGATTATAATTTCGTATTTATGTTAAAATTTAAAAATATAATTATGATTAAAGAAAATTCAGTAGAGTCTTTTTTTATTAGTGCAGGTATTTATTTAGGTGGAGCTATCGTTTTTGGTGTTATTTATCCAATGATTTTAGGATTAGGTTACGCCGCTGGAGTTATCTATTTTTTAATTTTTCCAATGGTAATTATCATAACATCGAATTTTTCAAAAGAACGTGAAAAATTTCTTCATAAAGATGGAAATGGAAATATTGTTTTAGCGAAAGGCTATGCAAAATTAGCAAAACCTGTATCTTTTATTCTTTTCCTTTTTGCTTCTTTAATTTCTTGGTTTTTTTGGAGCGAAATGATTTTGAAAATTTTTATAGCAAATATTGTTATAAGCTTTTTAGTTGGATTTATTGCTCAAAAAGCTTTTCAAAAAGGTTATTTTGAAACGAAAGGAGTTTTAGGCTTTTTAGAATAATTAAAACAAAACATAAAAAATGAAACACGATATACTGTTATCGTGTTTTTTTATAAATAATATTAAATATTACATAAAATGTAGCAAAAATTTAATTACAATTTTTTCCTGAACATTTATGATTTACAATTCTCCCTTTTTGATTTTGAATTACATTACAACAATCTGAAATCAAATTCTGTAGTTTTTTTCTTCCTCTTTGAATTTTTGATCTAACTGTTGTGTAATTTATATCTAAATTTTCAGCAATTTCTTTTTGTGATATATCCTGGATTTCGGACATTTCAATTATATTCTGATATTCTTTTGGAAGCTTATCAATAAACTTAAAGATACAAGAACAAATCTCATTTTTAGAATCTTCAAATTTTTCATTTATCACAAATGTAGATTCGATTATTTCTTCATTATAAATTTTCTTTTTTCGATAATAATCAATAATCGTATTTTTAGCAATCTTAAAAAGTAGATTTTTAAAATTTGATTTTTCAGCAATAGCAGCTTTTGAAAATTTATAAAAAACTTCCTGTGTAATATCTTCTGCATCCTCTTTATTATTGATTCTTTTTTTTACAAATAATAGGAGAGGAGCGTAAATTTCTTCAATTTCTTTATTCATAATTTTGCTATTTCTTTTTTAAAAATATAAAATAAAGTTTGTGAAGATTTTTTCCTCACAAACTTTGACTTTTAATTAACAGCAAGTTTTGTTCTCGCTATTACAACAAGTATCTGTTCCATTGTCACAACATGCATTATATTTTCCATCTGCACAACAATCCGCTGAACAGCAAGTACAATTTTCTGGCGGACAACAACAGTTCTCTGTAGAATTATTTACTGAATTGAATTTATTATTTACATCTTTCATGAGTTCTAAAATTTTATGTTTTCATATATAAAGACGTAATACTTAAAAAATGATGCATTTTTTACAATAAAAAAACCGAGATTATTAAACAATCTCGGTTTTCATTTTTTAGGATGTTTAAATTATTTCAATTTAACTTCAAATGACATAATTGATGGATCTTTCATGACTTCTTCTATATCGTATGAAATTCTCAAAGTTTTTCCATCTTGAGAAATCATTGCTTTGTCTGAAGAAACTTTTTTAATTTTTCTTGGAAAAACATATTCAATCTCATATTCCATTGATTTTCCAATCATATTCATCATACTTCCAAATTTATCATCATCATCATTTTCTTCAATTTCAGATGATTCATTTGTTTCTTCTGTTTTTTTATTTGCTGCAATTCTTTTAAATCTTTTTCTTTTATAAGAATAGGTTACTTTTTGTCCAATTTGTGGAATACTTGAATTGTTTTCTTGAACACCTTTTACTTTTGATTCTTTTTTTGATTTATCCATTGCATAATCGAAATTTTCATGCATTAAGTTTAAATCATCTATTCCATTAAAACTTTTATAAATACGAATAAAAGCATCACCAGAATCAATATCCATTTTTGTTTGCATTTTTAATCCTCGAAGATTTTCTAATTTTCTTTTATCATAAGAAGTTTCAGCACTGTCTTTATATGATTCAATAATATCATCAAAATAGACTATTGTATCATATTTCTGTTCATTCTTTTTATCAGAATCTCCCATCATAGATCCTGCCATACTAACCATTGGACTCAAATCTACAGATAATTCATAATCACCAGTCATGTCTTCATTAAATACGATTTTTTCTTTCATACTACATGAAAACAAAGAGATTGATAGTACTAATAATTGTAAAATTTTCTTCATTTTTTGAACTTTTTAAATTTTAAAACAAATATAAGATAACTCAAATGGATTTTTTTTAAAAAGTATAAAATTAATTAATACATATAATGTAGCGAAATAATTATTTTTTTTTTTGATATAGCTTCAATTACTACTTATTATGTAGCAAAAAATATTAAATTTTTAAATAGGTTAATAAAGTATTCTAAAATAAAAAAAGGAATCATAATTTAATGACTCCTTAATTTTATATTATTTATTTTATTTTTCAAACTACTTTTCTAAAACAGCTAAACCAATTCTGATTTTTGAATAGGAAAGTTCTTCATTTAAAAAAGTATAGTAATCTTTCAAACCTATTGGATTTTCAATCTCTTTTTTCGCTTTTTTAACTTTTGATAATTCTTCGTCAGTTATAAAATCAGAAAGATTCAATTTAAATCCCATTTCATACATTTTTAATAAATGACCTAGAATTGTAGTTTTTGCTAAATTTCGTTGCTCTGCAATTTGATCTATAGAATAACCTTGTTCATATAATTCATAAGAAGTTTTATAAGTTCCTCCTTTTTCTCGTTTTTTCTTTTCTTTCTTCTTTTTTGGATTTACAGTAACTAAAACTTTTTTAATTTCTATATTATTTTCTTCTACATATTTTTTAATTTCAGAAATAAAAGCTTCGCCATAAGTATCTGCTTTTTTCTGCCCAACTCCCGAAACTTCTAAAAACTCTGAAATTGTCAAAGGCAATTTTTTTTGCATATCTCTTAAAGCTGCATCACCGAAAACTAGATAAGGAGCAATATTTTTTTCGTTTGCAATTTTTCTTCTTAATGTTCTTAAATTTTCATAAAGAGCTGCATGTTCACTGGAATCTACAATAACCTCAACTTGTTTTGTTTTCTTTTTATTAAAATCTTGAAGCGATGTTAAAGAAACTTTTGTTCCTTGAAACAAGACATTTTTTCCAAGAGGTGTCACTTTTATATGATTTGATTCGTGAAAAGCAACTTCACAAAAACCTAAATTTATTAATTGAATCATATATTGCTGCAAATCTTTCCAAGCCAATTCTTGAGCAACACCATAAGTTTTTAGATTCTGATAATTTTTCTCTAAGATATTTTGATTTCGAGAACCTTTTAAAAAATCAATTACAACATTTAATGGTTCCTTTTCTTGCAAACGCATTATTCCCGAAAGAATTTTTTGGGCTAAAATAGTTCCATCAAAAAAGGTTGGCGGATTTTTACAAACATCACAATTTCCACAATCTTTAATTATATGTTCTCCAAAATAATTCAATAAAATCTTACGACGACAACTTAATGCATCTGCATATTGTTTCATTCGTTCAATTTTTGAAAGTTGCACCTCAGCGTTATTTGAATCTTGAGCAAAATTTTGAAGTTGAATTACATCACCATAACTATGAAAAAGAATCGTTTCCGAATCTAAACCATCACGACCAGCACGTCCAATTTCTTGATAATAACCTTCAATGTTTTTTGGTAAATTATAATGAATTACCCAACGAACATTCGATTTATCAATTCCCATCCCAAAAGCAACAGTCGCACAAATCACATCTGTATTATCTTGAATAAAGTTTTCTTGTACTTTTTCTCTAGATTCATGATCCATTCCAGCGTGATAACTTGCAGCATTAATTCCAACATTTTGTAATTTAGAAGCAATACTTTCTGTTGTTTTTCTACTTAAGCAATAAATAATTCCGCTCTGATTTGGTCGTTCTTGAATAAACTTTACAATTTGCTTAATACGATCATTTGCTGGACGAACTTCCAAAGAAAGATTTGGTCTATCAAAAGAAGAAATAAATTTGGAAGCATTTGGGATATCTAATTGTTTCAAAATATCTTCACGAGTTGCTTTATCCGCAGTTGCTGTTAAAGCTATAAGTGCTGCATTTGGAAATGCCTTTTTAAGATAATTCAAACTAGTATATGCTGGACGAAAATCATGTCCCCAAGCAGAAATACAATGTGCTTCATCAATTGCGATTAAAGAAATTTCCAAAGTCTTCAAAAAATTATCAAACATAGAAAGACTTTCTGGAGCTATATATAGAATTTTTAATTCTTTTTTTTCTGCTAAATGAAAAACCTCAGCTTGATCTTCTTGGCTTTGACTACTATTTAAAAAAGCAGCGGTAATTCCATTTGCATTTAATCCATCCACTTGATCTTTCATCAAAGCAATTAAAGGAGAAATTACAATCGTGATTCCTGGAAGTAGAGTAGAAGGTAATTGATAACAAATAGATTTTCCTCCTCCAGTTGGCATAATAACCAAGGAATCATTTTTTGCAAAAATATTTTTTATAATATCATATTGAAGCGGACGAAATTCATCGTAACCAAAATATTTTTTAAGTGCGTTGTAAATTTCTCTTTTTTGAATCATCTGTTTTTCTTTTTAATAACTATTTCATTTTTGTTTCTTTCGGGGACTGAGCGAAGTTGAAATCGATTTTAATTTTAATTTCAAATTTATTAGACTTCGGCTTCGCTCAGTCTTCGACTAAAAAGATAATTAAATTTACTTATTATAAAAATCTAAAGCTTCAATAAGTAAATCATTTTCCACTTGACAATCGATTTTATATTTTTCTATATTTTTAAGTAACACAAAATTCACTTTTCCTCCAATATTCTTTTTATCATGTTTTAATAAATCAAGAATACCATTATAATCTTCAGATTTTACTTCAATTTTACCGTAAATATTATGTGAAATAGATTTTAGTTTTTCAACAATTTCCATTGGGAAGTTTAGCAGTTTATTTGAAATATAACATTCCATAATCATTCCAAGAGTAATTGCTTCTCCATGTGTAATATTTTCTTTTTCTTCCGAATCTAAAAAATACGATTCAATTGCATGTCCTAGAGTATGACCAAAATTTAAAATCTTACGTAAACTTTGTTCCTTTGGATCTCGAAGAACTACTTCATTTTTAATTTCAATACTTCTATGAATTAAATGATCAACATCCAAAGTATTTAAATCATAAAAAGCTTCCCAAACTTTTGCATCATATGTTAAACCGTATTTAATTACCTCAGCTAATCCAGAACGTAATTCTCTATCTGGAACAGAATGTAAATAATAAGTATCAACAAGAACCATTTCAGGATTTGCAAAAAAACCAATTTGATTTTTCAGCACACCTAAATCTACTCCTGTCTTTCCTCCAACAGAAGCATCAACCATACTAAGTAAAGTTGTAGGAATATTAATAAATGGAATTCCACGTTTGAATGCAGAAGCAACAAACCCTCCTAAATCTGTGATAACTCCACCTCCAAGATTAATTACTAAACTTTTTCTATCTCCGTTTAATTCTGTAAGAGCTTCCCAAAGATGTGTACAAGTTTGTAAGTTTTTATTTTCTTCTCCAGATTCAATTTCAATAATTTCCAAAGTTGCATCTGTTGCCATTTCTTGTAAAAGTTTTGGCAAACAATTTTCATTTGTATGTTCGTCAACAATAATGAAAATTGTAGAAGGTTTATTCTCTGCTAAATAAGCATTTAAATGTTTATATCCTTCTTCTTGAAAATGTATTGAATAATCTACTGCCTGAATCGTTTTCATATTTTATATTTTAACGATGCAAATTACGATGAAATTATTGATAAACTCAAAGCTAGTGAGTATATTTGTGAAAACTTTTTTAAGACATGGATAGAATTTTTAACAATACAGAAGTAGCTTTCAAATTAAAGTCTGATTCTGAGCTAAACAGAGCATATTTTTTATTCAAAATGATTCAAAAAGAATCTTTAGTAAAAATAGGAACTTCCTTAACCAACTTTGCTCTTAAAGCACATTTGCCAGTTGAAGGTATAATTAGAACTACTGTTTTTGATCATTTCTGTGGAGGAGTTACAGAAGATGATTGTTTGCCTGTAATGGATAAAATGTATGAAAAAGGAAATGTTTGTTCTGTTTTAGATTATTCTGTAGAAGGAAAAGAAGAAGAAGAACAATTTGATAATGCTATGAATATTACGTTAAAAATTATCAAATTCGCACAAGACAAAAAAAATATTCCTTTTGTTGTATTTAAGCCTACTGGATTTGGAAGATTTGCTTTATATCAAAAAATCACAGAAGGAAAAGAATTAAATGAAGAAGAGAAAAAAGAATGGCAAGTTGTTGTAGACAGATATGACAAAGTTTGTAAAGCTGCACATGCAGCAGGAATTCCAATTTTAATTGATGGAGAAGAAACTTGGATGCAAGATGCAGCTGATGATTTAGTAGAAAAAATGATGGTAAAATATAATAAAGAAAAAGCCATTGTTTTTAATACACTTCAATGTTATCGTTGGGATCGTTTAGATTATTTAAAGAAATTACATGAAAGAGCTAAAGAACAAGGTTTTTATATTGGTATGAAAATTGTTCGTGGTGCTTACATGGAAAAAGAAAGAGAAAGAGCTCAAGAAATGGGTTATAAAGATCCTATTTGCGCTACCAAACCAGATACAGATAATATGTATAACAGTGTAATGACTTACATGTTTGAAAATTTGGGTGAAATGTCAATTTTCGCAGGAACGCATAATGAAGAAAGCTCTTATCTTTTAATGGAATTAATGGAGAAAGCAGGTGTAAAGCATGATGATGAAAGAGTTTTCTTTGGTCAACTTTATGGAATGAGTGATCATATTTCTTATAATTTGGCTGCTCATAAATATAATGTTGCAAAATATCTTCCTTTTGGACCTGTTCGTGATGTAATGCCTTACTTGATTCGTAGAGCAGAAGAAAATACTTCGGTTGCTGGACAAACAAGTAGAGAGCTTAATTTATTAAAAACAGAAAGAGAAAGAAGAAAAATCTAAGAATGGGAATCGCATTTTTTATCGGTTTTTTGCTAGTTTTTCTAGGAATCGATATTTATATACTAAGAGTTTACTTTAGAATATTGGAAAGCACGTTAGCAAGACGTGTTTTTCAATATTTATATGTAATTACTGGAATTATCGCATATGTTGGAGTAATTAATATTTATTTATCCAGAGCTGTTTTTGAAAATGAATCATTTAATGCTTCTATTTTCAAAAATGTAACTTCAGGTGTCTTTTTTGCATTTTTTATTTTCAAACTACTACTAGCAAGTTATCTGTTTATTTATGATTTATACAGATACATAAAATATATTATTTTAAGAATAAAAAGAAAAAAAGGAGAAAGAAAAGTAAACCTGAAACATAGAAGAAAGTTTATTGGTCAACTTGGATTGATTGCTGCTTCTGTTCCTTTTGCTTCTATGATTTATGGAATAACAAAAGGAAAATACCTTTATACTGTTAAAAATGTCAATTTAAAATTAAAGAATTTACCAGATGCATTTAAAGGATTTAAAATTGTACATATTTCTGATGTCCATGCAGGAAGTTTTGATAGTAAAGAAGATGTACAAAGAGGAATTGATTTAATTAATACACAAAATCCGGATGCAGTATTTTTTACAGGAGATTTAGTAAATAATGATGCTAGAGAAATTACGGATTATGTTGATATATTTAAATCTATCAACTCAAAATATGGAAAATTTTCTTGTTTAGGAAATCATGATTATGGAGATTATAAAAACTGGGGAAGTGAAGAAGCAAAGCAACAAAATATGCAATTACTTTTCCAACAACATAAAGACATGAATTTTGAATTACTAAACAATGAGAGTAGAAGAATTCATAAAGATGGAGAATTTATTGATATTGTTGGTGTGGAGAATTGGGGAAGTTTAGGAAGATTTCCAAAAATTGGAGATTTAGACAAAGCTTTAACTAACACAGAAAATGAAAGTTTTAAAATTCTTATGTCACATGACCCAACACATTGGGATGAAAAAGTTTTAGAACACCAAACACATATTGATTTGACTTTATCTGGTCACACACATGGAATGCAGTTTGGAATTGAAATTCCTGGATTTAAATGGAGTCCTTCTAAATTTATTTATCCAAGATGGGCTGGATTATATGAAGAAAAAAATCAATTTCTTTATGTAAACCGTGGTTTCGGATTTTTAGGTTTTCCTGGTAGAGTAGGAATTTGGCCTGAAATTACAGTTATTGAATTAAGTTAAATACTTATTTAATATGTATATAAAACCGATTAATATTATTAATCGGTTTTATGTTTGTTAATATTTTATATTTTTGGAAAAATATAAAATAATTTTTATGAAAAAAATTACACAAAAATTGCTTTTTACAGCATTCCTTTTATTCTCATTTAATTCCATTTTTTCACAATGTCCAGATGGAGATGTCACTTTATTTTCTCAAGAACAAATTGATCAATTTATTATTGATTATCCTGATTGTACTGAGATTTCTGGGGATTTAAATATTTTCAGCTTTGATACGGTTAATTTAAATGGTCTTGAAAATATAAACAATGTTACAAATACATTGAATATTCAGAATTTATATTATATTCAGAATTTAAATGATTTAAACATTACTTCTGTTGGTAATCTTATAATTAAAAATACAATTCTGACTAATTTTGAAGGTTTAAACATTACAACAGTAACTGAAAATATTACAATTGAAGAAAACGATTTTTTAACTTCGTTTGATGGATTACATTTAATTACTTCTATTAATGGGGATTTAATCATCAAGTATAATGAATCTATTGTGAATTTTGAAGGATTTGAATTATTAGAATCTATTGGAGGAAATTTTTATTTTTCACATAACAATGAATTATTCAATACTTCAGGATTAGAAAATTTAAATACTATTTCAGGAGAATTATTTCCTAGTAGAAATCCTTCATTAGTTGATCTAAGCTTTGATTCCCTAGAAGTTTTAGGGAGTTTTATTATTAATAATTATTATAATTATCTTTCAGATAATGATCATTATAATAAAAAATTAGCAAATATTTCATTTGAAAATTTAGAAACTGTAACTAATATTCAAATTAGATTAGATGAAGATAATATTGTAGGATTTTATAATACCTTTCCAAATTTAATTTCAAGTGAAAACATAAATATACTCTTAAAAAACAATTTCTATAGTTTTGAATCGGTATTTCCAATGTTAGTAAATTGTAAATCATTTTCAATATATAATGGTAATTTAAATTTTGATATTAGTGAAATTGAAAATATAACAAATTTAGAAAGTTTAACTATGCGTGGAAGCTTTATGTTTGAAGGTTTAAACAGTTCTTCTTTAAAAAGTATTAATATTTCTAATAATGATTTAATTGAAAATCTAAATATTCCAAATTCAAATGTATTAACGAGTATTAAAATAGAATATTCAGATATTCTTGAAAATATTACTATAAATAATGCTAGTCAATTAAATGAAATAATAATTACTAATAATCCAAATTTAAATATTTGTAATATTGATTGTTCAAAAATAACAGAATTATATTATAATTACACCCAAGATGATATTAAAATATGGGAAAATGGAGATAATTGTTCTATTGAAAATATGTGTGCCCAAATTCTTAATGTTGAATCTATTGATGAAGAAGAATTATCTATTTACCCAAATCCAACTAAAGAACATATTTTTATATCTTCTTCTAAGGAAATTTCAAAATTGGAACTATTTGATATTACTGGAAAAATAATTATAGAAAAGCGCAATTCATACGAACTTAATTTAGAAAGTATTGAAAAAGGAATTTATTATCTAAAAATATATAGAGAAAAAAATAGAATCTCAACACATAAAATTATAAAAGAATAAAATCTAATTTTTAATTTTAAAAAAGACATTTTACTAAATCAACGTAAAATGTCTTTTTTTTGCCATAATATGTCCTTTTTATACACTTTTCATTTATAGGTTTAAACGTAATTTTGCTTTATATTAATTACCACATACATGAATAAAAGTTATTTAAGAAAAGCATTATTATTACTTACACTTCCAATTTACACATTTGGGCAATGTAATGATCCAAATATCACTTTAGTCAATCAGGCTGAAGTAGATTCATTTTCAACTGATTACTCAGGATGTACAGAATTAGTTGGAAATTTAACAATAAATGGTTCGGATATTACATCTTTGGAAGCGTTAGAAAATATAACTTCTGTTGGAGGAAATTTATTTATTACAAATACTTCTTTAACAGCAATCAATCAATTGATAAATTTAGAAACTGTTTCAGGTTATTTTAAAATTACAAATAACGAACAGTTAACAGATATAACCCTAGATTCCGGAAACATAAATGATCTTTATGTTCGATTAAATACAAACCTTGAGAATATAAAAGCCAATAATCTAGAAACTGCAAATGAAATTGATATTTATGGAAATGCATCTTTAGAAACTATTAATTTATTTGCTTTAGAAACTATCCATAATTTAAAAATTGGAAATAATGATAATTTAGAAACAGTAACTTTCTTTAGTTTAGAAAGCTCTGATAATTTTATTCAAATCTACCAAAATGACGTTTTAACAGCAGCAAATTTTCCAAGCTTAACAACAGCTGACAATTTTAATGTGTATAATAATGATGAGTTGATATTATTAAATATTAGTTCTCTTGAAACGGTTAATGATTTTAGTTTTGATATCAACGAATCAATGTTAAGCTTGGATTTGAATTCAATTACCTCATCACCTGTAATTACAATTGAAGGAAATCCAAGTTTGGTAGAAATTAAAGGTGAAAACTTAACAACATTTAATAGAATTGCTATTGAAAGTAATGATGAATTAAAAAACATTACTTTCAATAATGTTACTGCAACTGGACCAATTAAAGTAGAAGGAAATTTAAAATTAGAAAAAATTGAATTTAATGCTTTAACTCAAATACAAGAATATCCTAATTATATTCCTTTAGACTTACATATTAAAAACAATAATAATTTAAAAGATATCTTATTTCCAAGTTTAAATACTGTGGAAAAAATTAGAATCGAAGACAATCCATCTTTAACTTCATGTTCTATTGACTGTTCAATTTTTGAAAATTTGACAGATAATGGAATTGAAAATGATTTATTTTTTCAGAATAATAATATTAGTATCTCGGATTTGTGCTCTCAAATTGGAATTGATGAACAGGTCTTTAAAAACTTAACAACAGTTTATCCAAATCCAACGACAAATTTTGTTCGTATCAAAACTAATAATAATGTAGATCTTGTTAGAATCTTTGACACTCACGGGAAAATAGTTTTAGAAACAGAGAATCAAAAAAAAATTGATATTCGACATCTTGATGAAGGAATTTACTTTATGAAAATTTATTCAGAAGGAAGAAAGAAAATCGATGCGTGCAAATTAATGTTAAAATGAGAGGAAAAAAGCTACCAATTTTGGTAGCTTTTTTTATTTATAACTGAAGGAGTGTTTGATGTAAATTATCAATCACTTTTGCCATTTTTTCTAAATTTAAAGTATCTATCGTATCTGACTTTTGATGGTAATTGTGATTTCTAAAAAAAGCTGTATCTGTTATCATCACTGCATCAAAACCAAATTTCCAATAATTTAAATGATCTGAAAAATCAATTCCTTCTAAAGAAGTTGGTGCTAAAATAGGGAAGGACTTAATTTTATTCTGTTTTATAAACTTCTGAGAAATTTCCTTTGTAAATTCAGAATTATCTTGTTTAGAAACAATCGTGATAAAATCGGCTTTCGTTCCGTATAATTGTTTCATTTCTGGAATTGGATAATTTTGCGAATTTGCTTCTTCATTAAAATATCCAATCATTTCCAAAGAAATCATTCCGTAAACATTTGTATTATTTTCCTCTAATGATTTTGCATGAATATAACTTCCCATGTTTTTAGTTCTAAAAAAAGGAGGTTCTTCTAAACTATAAGCTACAAGTTCAATTCGATAATTCAATTTTTCTCCTTTTAATAATCTAGCCAATTCTAACAAACCTACAATTCCACTTGCATTGTCATCAGCTCCATCTTGATTACCACAAACATCATAATGCGCTCCAATCACAATTGTTTCTTTATTTTCTTCTCCAAAAACACAAATCACATTTTTATATGTTTTACCATTTACATTAAAATTTTGATAAGAAACAGCGTTTGAATAATTTTTAAATTCCTGATGAATATAATTTGCAACTTTATTTAATACAGCAACATTTTTGTAATTTCTTGGTTTTTCAGTTTTAATAATTTTTTCTAAATGATTTTCAATACAAGTAACATTTAATTGAGCAATAAGAAATTGAAAACTTAATAAAAATAAAATAGAAAGTGTAATTTTTTTCATAATCTAATATTTAAAAAAAGAACGTTTATTTAAAATTTTTATTTTGAAAAATTCATAAATTAAAAAGATAAAAATTTAATACATTTGATTTTTAATTTCCCCTTATTTAATGAGGGTTTATTTTACATAATGAAACATTGTAAACTTTAATGAAAAATAATTTATTATTAGCAATATTATCTGGAGTGTTATTAGCATTAGGTTGGCCGACGTACGGATTTCCAGGATTATTATTTTTAGGATTTATTCCTTTACTTTTTGCAGAAAAAAACATAAGAACAAAATTTCCAAAAGCATCAAAACTTCGAGTATTTGGAATTTCGATGTTAACTTTCTTAATTTGGAATTTTATCACAACTTGGTGGATTTATTATGCAACACCTTTTGGAATGGTTGGAGCTGTAGTAACAAACTCTTTTTTGATGAGTATTGTTTTTTTAATTTTTCATTTAGTTGCAAAGAAAAATGCAATTCCATCAAGTTATTTATTTTTAATGACAGCTTGGATAGCTTTTGAAAAATTTCATTTAGGTTGGGATTTATCTTGGCCTTGGTTAAATTTAGGAAACGGATTTGCAAGTTTTCATAAATGGATTCAATGGTATGAATATACAGGAATTTTCGGTGGAAGTTTATGGGTTTGGATTGTAAATGTTGGATTATTCAAAGCTTTAGAGCAATATTTTAAAACAAAACACAAACCTGTATTAATTAGAAAAATCATTTTTTACTTCTTATTAATTATAATTCCAATTGGTTTTTCTTATAGAATTTATAATAATTATGAAGAAAAAGGAAAAGAAATAGAAGTAATCGCTTTACAACCAAATGTAGATCCATATACGGAAAAATACAAAAAAACAAATGGACAATTTACTTTAGATTTAATAAATCTTACGAAAGAAAAAATTACACCAAATACAGAATTTGTATTAGCACCAGAAACAACTTTACCACAATCTACAACTTTACAAAATTTTAAAAACTCAAGTTCTTATAAATTATTTGATAAGTTTTTTGAAGAATATCCGAAAGTAAATTTCTTAACAGGAATTACACTTGCAGAAATATATCATAACAAAAAAACAAAGCCAACGCCTTCTGCGAGAAAAATGCGTAACTCAAATTTTGAATGGTATGATGTTTATAATTCTGCTTTATTATTAAATAACGAGCATAAAAACCCTGTATATCATAAATCAAAATTAGTTGTAGGTGTTGAACAAATGCCTTTTCAGAAAGTTTTGACTCCAATTTTAGGTGGAATGACAATTGATTTGGGTGGATTAACAGGATCTTTAGGAACACAGAATTTCAGAGATGTTTTTGAATCAAATAGTCATGATAATCGTGTAGCTCCAGTTATTTGTTATGAATCGATTTATGGAGAATATGTGACGGAATATATCCGTAAAAATCCAGATTTCATTGCTGTAATCACAAACGACGGTTGGTGGGAAGATACACAAGGACATAAACAACATTTGACTTTTTCAAAATTACGAGCAATTGAAACGAGAAGAAGTGTTGTTAGATCTGCTAATACAGGAATTTCAGCATTTATCAATCAAAAAGGAGATATTATTTCTTCAATTCCTTATGGAGAAAAAGGAGCTTTACGAGGAACTGTTATTTCAAATGATGAATTTACCTATTATGTACAACAAGGTGATTATATTGCAAAAGTTTCTGCTTTTGTTGCAATTTTATTGTTAGTTGTTTCATTTACAAGAAGAAAAGCAATGATGTAAAAGTCTAAAAATATTCTTATTCAAAAAGAGATTTTACTTTTAGTGTAAAATCTCTTTTTATTTATAAAAATCTGATTATCAATAAATTAAAATAATTTTTATCATATTTTTTGTAAATTGTAGTAAATGCAAAATATATGATTACCAAAAATCATCTTAGATCACATTTTTTTATATTTCTCGCAAATACGATTGTCGGGATTACTTATTTACTTGCAAAAGAAGTAATTCCAAACAATATTTCTGCGGAAGCATTTTTCTTTCTAAGAATTTTAGGAGCAACAATACTTTTCTGGAGTATTTATGTTTTTAAAAAAGAAAAAATTGACAAAAGAGATTATCTAAGAATTTTCTTTTGTGGATTACTTGGTGTTACAATTAGTAAACTTGCATTTTTCAAAGGATTAGAACATACATCTCCAATTGATTCTTCAATCATCAGTACTTTAACTCCTGTCGCAATATTATTCTTCAGTTATTTCCTATTAAAAGAAAAAATGGGAATTTTAAAAATCCTTGGAATAATTCTCGGTTTCGGAGGAACCATTGTTTTAATTCTTTTTGGAGATCATGAAAGCGCTGGAAGTGCTTCTATCTATGGAAATTTATTAACACTTTTAAAAGTTTTGAGTTATGCTGCTTATATTATATTAGCAAAACCATTAATGCAAAAATACCATCATATTACTGTTATTAGTTGGGTATTTTTAGTTGCGTTAATTACAAGTATTCCATTTAGTTATTCCTTTGTTTTAAAAACAGATCTTACATTAATCACACCTTTTGCATTATTTGTAATTCTTTATGTTACAGTTGGTTCAACGTTTTTAGTTTATTTATTTAATCTTTATTCTTTAAAACATTTACCAGCATCCATTATTGGAAGTTATATTTATTTACAACCTGTTGTTACTTATATCGCAATTGAAATTTACGAAGCATTTACACACAGCCCAAAATATACAGAAGATTTATCTCCGTTAAAAATAATTAGTTGTATAATGATTTTTGTTGGAATTTTCTTGGTTTCAAAAAAGAAAAAGAAGGCAAAAATAATTGATTAAAAATCAAAATTATGATATTAGAAAGACGCGTACCAATTCGTTATATTTTAGGTCAAGTTCGAGTAGATTTAATTTACATCATTGGATTTGCAATTGTAATGATGATTATTGAATATTTTGTAAGTTTCGAACTTCCACTTACGATTCCAGCATTTCTTGGAACTGCAATTTCACTTATTCTTTCTTTTCGATTAAATCAATCATATCAAAGATGGTGGGAAGCAAGAAAAATTTGGGGAGCAATTGTAAATGATTCTCGAAGTTTGGTTGTACAGGTAAAAAACTTTACACGTTCACATCAAACTCCAGAAGTCGAACAAATAATTAAAGAAATTGCAAATGTTCAAATTGCTTGGTGTCATGCTTTATCTAAAAGTTTACGGAAACAAAATGCAACAGATTTCTTAGATAAATATATTACAAAAGAAGAAAAAAAAGAAATTGAAAAACATAGTAATGTTCCTTTAGCTTTGATTGATTTAAATTCTAGAAAAGTACAATCACTTTTTGCGATGAATGTTTTAAATAATTTCCAATATGTAGAAGTAGATGCGACTTTTGTACGTCTATGTGCATCTATGGGAAAAGCAGAACGAATTAAAAATACCGTTTTTCCAAAAATGTATTGTTTACTTCTTCATGTCTTCATTTATGTGTTTTTATGTATGTTAGATATTGCAATTACAGAATTAAATCCATTGATTGAACTTTTAATAATTTTAGTTATTGCAACCACTTTTTTCTTATTAGAAAGAACAGCTTTTAATCTTCAAGATCCATTTGAAAATCGTCCTACAGATATTGCGACAACAACAATTTCAAATACGATTGAACTAAATTTAAAGCAATTAGTAAACGAAAAACACGAATTACCAAAAACAGATCCAGACAGTTTTTATGTATTATAAACTTAAAAGCCACTTCATAAAGTGGCTTTTTTTTTAATTATTTTCTTCTTGATGTTTTACCATTTCTAGATTTAAAGCATTAACAAAACTTCTCCAATCTTCTTCTACACAATCTGCATAATTAAAAGCAATTTCTCTTACAGTAAACATAAATTTTTCTTTATCTGTATGAATCTTTGAAACTAAATATTTTGAAAAAACAAACGGATCATAATCTTTGTGTAATTTATAAGCAGCTCTCTGATGTTCTGTTGCTAAAATTTTTCCCCATTGTTGCGAAATCATATAAAAATCCTCTTCTAGTTTTAATTTTTCAGTTGGAAAAGCTTCTTTAAAAGGCGAACGTTCTCTTACAGAATAAATTTCATCTTCTAGTTCTAACCAACCTAAATATTGATCAGGATGTTCTGCAATTGCTTTAAAAGCTAACATATGACGTTCTCCTTCATGCTTAAATGTATTTTTATATTCTTCTATTTCTTCTGTATTCATTTTTGCACAAGCTGGAGGCATTTGCTGCTTTTTTACATCTAAAATAATTGGTAAATGATTTGTTGCTTCATCACCTTTGATTAAAACATAATAACGTTTCGTACCTAAAGAACCTGTTCCAGCTCCTTGTCTTTCTGCGATGTCTAAAATGGTAAAATTAGCTAAAGTAGTTGAAGATAAATTTTTACTATATTCAATAAAACTCTCTTTAATTTTTATATTTAAGACTTCTGAAATTCCATCTAATTTTTCTAATTCTAAATTGAATTTTCGATTATTTCCTTCACCTATTGTCCATTTATCTAACATTTTCAATCGACTTTTTTTCTTTTCAACTTTTTTCAAGAATTTTTTTAATTTTCCATCAGTTGTCTTTTTTGTATAATGCCATTCTGTCCAAAATTCTCTATTCGAAAAGAAAGAAATTTTCTCTAAATAAGCATTAATAAAAGAATCTAAAGCAGCTTTTTGTTGTTTAAAATCAAAAATACCATTTACACGTGCATCCAACACAATACTAATTGCCATTCGCCATAAATCATATTGAAAATCTGCAACAATACTATCATCAAAATCATTTAATCCATAAATTACTTCTCCTTGATGATTTGAAAACGCACCAAAATTATAAATATGCGCATCTCCTTGAACCCAAGTTAAAGTCTCAGGTCTTCCTCCAAAAAATCGAAAACGCCAATCATTAAAAAAATCTTCCCAATACAAATGATTTGAACCACGATAGAAAGCATAAGGATTTTGTGCCATTTTGAAATATTTCTTTGTTTTAGATTCAAAAGAAATAATATCATTTTGTTCTCTTATTTCATGTAATATTTTATGAATTCTATTGTGTAACGTTAAAGTATGTTGTTTCGGAATTTTAACTTCTTCTACTTGCGAATTAATTTCAATTAATTGGTGTTTCATTATTCTATTTTCTTAGAGGAGCTAAATTTAGAAAATTCTAGGAATTATTACTTCTTTCAAAAGTTTAAATCGTTTTAAACTGTTAATTATTTAAGATTTAAAAGAATCTATTATTTGGTTAAAATTTACTTTTTAAGAAAATAACATCCTTATTAAAATCTATTTAAATACTTAATTATCAATATTTTAACTATAGAAATTTTTCTTTTTAGTTAAATTAAAGGTTCTCTCTTTTTAAAAGGCAAAAGCTTAAAAAAAACTTTCTTTTTTCCTAAGAAAATAATAAAAACAAACTTCCTAAAATTCATTTAACAAATCCTTAGAAAAGTATGGTTTCTATTTAGGGTAATTTAGATAAATTATTGAATTACAGCTTTTTAAAAAAAATACAAAGTCTATTTATTAGTTTAAAAATTTATAATCATGAAATTAAAAATCAACTCCTTACTAATATTTTTATTAAGCGTTTCTTTTCTTTTTTCCCAAGAGAATGAAAAGGAATGGTTTGAATTATTAGACGATCCTGAGGTTTCATTTCAAACAATTCAACAAAAAGCAGATGCATATTTTGAATTTGTAGGAAAGAAAAAAGGAACAGGTTGGAAAGCATATAAACGTTGGGAACACTATAAAAAACTACGATTAAATCCAACGGATAAAATTACTTCTTTAAATAATACTCGTGAAATTTACAAAGATTATGCAGAGCGATTTATTTCTGCAAGAAGTTCTGTAGAAGGAAATTGGTCTATAATTGGACCAATCGATTTACCAAAAAATGGAACGACACAATCCAATGGTGCAGGAAGAATAAATTGTATTGCATTTCATCCCACAGATGAAAATACTTTATTTGTAGGAACTCCTTCTGGAGGTATTTGGAAATCTACAGATGGAGGTTATAATTGGACAGATTTAAGTAATGATTTTGTTCGTTTAGGAATCAGTAGTATTGCAATTGATTATACAAATCCGAACATTATTTATGTAGGAACAGGAGATAGAGATGCAGGAGATGCTCCAGGATATGGCGTTTGGAAATCTATAAACGGAGGAAACTCTTGGCAACCAGCAAATATTGGAATGGGTCATATTACAATTAATGAAGTAATTATTCATCCAACAAATCCAAATAAATTAATTGCTGCTTCCAATAATAGAATTCATATAACTACTGATGGTGGAAACACATGGACCTCAACAGGAGTTTCATCAACAGCAAAAGACATTGCTTTAAAACCAGATAATCCTGAAGTGATTTATGTAGGAGGAAAAAATATACTTAAATCAATCGATGGTGGGATATCTTTTACAGAAATTTACACGAATCATGATAGTGCACAAAGAATTGCAATTAGTGTTACAGAAGATGATCCAGAACGATTATATGGATTAAGAGGAGGAAGCACTGGAATGAAATCTTTTATCATGTCTGAAGATGCTGGGGAAAATTTTTCTACAATGTCGGATTCGCCAAATATTTTAGGATATAGTTCTACAGGAAACGATTTTAATAGTCAAGCTTGGTATGATTTAGTTTTAGCTTGTAATCCAAAAAATAAAAATGAATTGTATGCAGGTGGGATTAATGTTTGGAAATCTATAGATGGAGGTGTCACTTGGAGTATGATGGGATATTGGGTAACCGAAATTCATGCAGATCAACATGCCTTTGAATTTTCTCCTCATAATAATGATTTCTATGCAGGAAATGATGGAGGAATTTATAGACTAGAAGAAGAAACAGAAGATTGGATTGATTTATCATCTAAATTACCAATAAGTCAATTATACAAAATTGGACAAAGTCAACAAACTAAAAATTTAGTAATTAATGGGCATCAAGACAATGGAACTACCATTTTTGATAAAGATCATTTTAGAACAGAAGTTGGAGGTGATGGAATGGAATGTGTTATTGATTTTGATGATGATAATTATATGTACACTGCTTTATATTATGGAGATATAAGAAGATCTATAAATAAAGGACATTCTTTTAATAGAATTGCAAGAAGTGGTTATAATGGAATAAATGAAAGTGGTGGTTGGATAACACCCTTTAAAATTGATCCTTCTAATACAGGTAGAATGTATATTGGATATAGTAATATATGGGTATCTAATAATATTAAAACAATAAATACATCTGATGTAGAATGGAATAAAATAACGGATTTTGAAATTGGTGTTAAAGTAGTAGATTTGGCAATTGCTCCAAATAATTCTAATGTTATTTATTTTTCTAAAACTAATTTATATAAAATAGAAAATGCATTAAGTGAAAATCCCACTTATAATCAAATTACTAAACCAGAGAATGGAACTGTAAAAGATATAGAGATAAATCCAAATGATTCTAATCACCTCTGGATTGTAATTGGTAAGAAAATTTTTGAATCTAGAGATGGCGGAAATACTTGGGAAAATGTTACAGGAACTTTGCCAAATCTATCCATAAATACTGTCGTTTATGATCATCGTAGTACAAACGATGCTCTTTATATTGGTTTAGATGTTGGTGTGTATTATATGGACGCAGATATGAATGATTGGATTCCATATAATAATGGTTTACCAAATTTAGAGGTAACAGAATTAGAAATTTACTATGATCCAAATTGTGAAGGAAAAGATATGCTTAGAGCTGCAACATATGGTAGAGGTTTGTGGGAAACTCCTTTGAAAAATCCTGGAGATAAAGCACCTGTTGCTTGCTTTGAAGTTAGTAAAACCGAAGTCTGTAAAAATGAAAGTGTTCAATTAATTGATTTATCTGCTTATGGTTCTACAAATTGGGAATGGAATATTACGCCTAATTCTTATGAATTTCTAGATGATTTTAATGAAACAAGTAAAAGTCCTTATGTTAAGTTTATAAATGAAGGAACTTATAGAGTTTCTTTAAATGTTTCTAATCCATTAGGAAATGATAGTAGTTTAAATGAAATAGAAATTACTGTTTCTGGTGATGGATATTCACTTCCTTATATGGAAGATTTTGAATCTGGTGATTTATGTCAAGCACAAGCCAATTGCCAAATGAATAGCTGTATTTTACCAAATGATTGGGTAAACGTTACTGGTGAAGATAATACAGATTGGTTAATTAATTCTGGAGAAACTATTTCAGAAATGACTGGTCCTAACATTGATGCAACACATAATACAGTTGATGGTAAGTATCTTTATATTGAAGCTTCTAATTGTACAGCAATGGAAGCTAGATTAGTTTCACCTTGCTTAGATTTTAGCAC
The DNA here is from genome assembly GCF_015767265.1 of Aureivirga marina. Taxonomy (GTDB): domain Bacteria; phylum Bacteroidota; class Bacteroidia; order Flavobacteriales; family Flavobacteriaceae; genus Aureivirga; species Aureivirga marina. Next base: position 287,322 of record NZ_JADPIB010000003.1, on the reverse strand, counting down.
TATGGAATATATTGAAATGAGTTTTTCATATCATATGTTTGGAATTAATATGGGTGAATTACATGTAGATATTTATCATGATGGAAGATGGATTACTGATATAACATCTCCTTTAATTGGAAATCAAGGTGAAGAATGGAAAGAGAAAAAGATTAATTTAAATAAATATGCAGGAGATATAGTAAAGATTCGCTTTAGAGGAATCACAGGAAGCGGATATACTTCTGATATTGCTATTGATGATATTCGTATTTATAAAGGCGAAAGAGACGATATAAACACTGAAGAATATGAGGAGGATGAGGTTTTAGATTTCATGATTTTTCCAAATCCTAGTTTAGGAATTCTTTATATTCAAAAATCAACAGCAATTGAAATAAATGATGATATTCAACTTTTTAATACACTCGGACAATTAGTTCATTTTGTAGAAAATAAAAATATAGATAATCAAGATATAGTAAAATTAAATATACAGCATTTAAATCAAGGAATGTATATTCTAAAAATTAACGGTAATTCTTATAAATTTTTTAAAAAATGACGTATATTTGCAGAAAATATATAGGCAATGATGTCTGCCTCGAACCGTCACTTTAAGTGTCTGATGACTTCTACTTAAACTAATTTTTAAATGAAATTAAATAGAAGAAGTATATATGAAAACTACAAAATTCAATAAAAAGACATCATTAGAAATTTTACCAACAATTTACTATGTCTTAAAATGGTTACTAATTTGTACCATCATTGGAATTTTAGCAGGCTCTGCATCCGCGATATTATTAATTTCACTTAACTGGGCAACAGATTGGCGAGAAAGTCACCTTTGGATTATTAGTTTGTTGCCTATTGGTGGAATTATCATTGGTCTCATGTATTATTATCTAGGAAAAGATGTGGTAAAAGGAAATAACCAGCTTTTAGAAGAACTTCATAGTCCAAAAAAAGTGATTCCTTTTCGAATGGCTCCACTTATTTTAATTGGAACTGTAATCACACATTTTTTTGGAGGTTCAGCTGGACGAGAGGGAACAGCTGTACAAATGGGAGGAGCAATTGCGGATCAGTTTTCAAAATACTTTCGCTTAAGACCAAGAGATAGAAAAATACTTTTATACGCAGGAATTAGCGCAGGATTTGCTTCTGTGTTTGGAACTCCTTTAGCTGGAGCTGTTTTCGCTTTGGAAGTTTTAATTATTGGTAGAATAAAATACGATGCAATTCTTCCAAGTTTTCTAGCTGCTGTTCTAGCAAATTATTTTTCTCATTTTTGGCATGTTGAACACACGCATTATGAAATTCCATTTACTCCAGACATTGATTTATTAGGAGTTATCATCGCAATTTTTGCAGGAATTTTATTTGGTTTTTCTGGTAGAATCTTTTCTAAATTAGTTCATTATTGGAGCAATTTATTCAACAAAATCAAATATCCACCTCTTCGTCCTTTTTACGGGGGTATTGTCATTGCTTTAGCTGTTTATCTTATCGGAACTACCAAATATATCGGACTTGGTGTTCCTACAATTGTTGCATCTTTTACAGAACAACAGGCTTTCTATGATTTCTTCATTAAAATTCTTTTTACAACTTTTACAATTGGAGCTGGATTTAAAGGTGGTGAAGTAACTCCTTTATTTTTTATTGGAGCAACTTTAGGTAGTTTTCTTTCTTCTTTTCTCCCTTTACCAATGGCTCTTTTAGCAGGAATGGGATTCGTGGCTGTGTTTTCAGGAGCTACAAATACACCAATTGCTTGTACATTAATGGGAATCGAACTTTTCGGAATTGAAGCTGGAGTTTTTATTGGAATTGCTTGTGTTAGTGCTTATCTTTTTTCTGGGCATACAGGAATTTATAGTGCTCAAAAAATTGGAACTCCAAAAAATAAATTATTAGGAAAAGATGAAAATAAATATTTAAAAGAGCTTTAAAATTCATATTAGCTTAAAATAACGGAATAGTTTTTGATAATTTTTTAACAAAAAACAACTTAAACATTTAAATTATTATGAAAAAAATTACATTAACCATTTTATTATTGGCTAATATTGCTTGTTTTGGACAACAATTAGAATTTGAGGAAGTTTCTTTACCTGTTGAAGGAACAAACATTTTACAACATTTAGGATATTCTTCTGCTTCTTTTGGAGATATCGATAATGATGGCGATCAAGATTTAATCATGACAGGAGTAAAACCTGATTTGAGTTTAGTGACAAAATTATATAAAAATGATGGTACTGGAACTTTTACAGAAATGGAAAATCCTGCTGTTCAAAAAAATAATATTGAAGTTATATCTTTTGTTGACATAGATAATGACAATGATTTAGACTTGTTTATGTCAGGAACTTCAGATTTAAAATTCTATAGAAATAATGGTTCAGGTATTTATTCCTTAGATTCTAATTCGCAATTTAACGGTGTAATAGCTAATCAAGGCTCTTTAGATTTTGCAGATATCGATAATGATGGTGATCAAGATTTATTTATATGTGGAGCAAATAATGAAGCAACTGAAAGCATTGCAATTCTATATGAAAACGACGGAACAGGTAACTTTACTAAAATTCAAAATACTCCTTTTACACCTGTAAGTGTTTCTTCTGTTGATTTTTCAGATGTTGATAATGACGGCGATCAAGATTTAATGATTACTGGTTTTGACGATTTATATAATAGAATTTCTAATTTATATTTAAATGACGGAACAGGTAACTTTTCTGAAAATGAAAATAATGATTTTTTAAAAATTGCTTTTGGTGAAGTTGTATTTGTTGATATTGATAATGACAATGATGAAGATTTAATTCAAACAGGATCTGCTTACGGAATGGATATTTCTACAATTTATATCAATGATGGTCTTGGAAATTTTACCGAATTAGAAAACAAACCTTTTATTGGAATGTATAATTCTACGACTACTTATGCAGATATTGATAATGATGGTAATAAAGATTTATTATTTATGGGACATTTTGGAAATCTAACACCAATTACAAAGCTTTATAGAAACATATCTCAAGGATTAGATACAGATGAATTTTCTGTTTCTAATAAATTTGAAGTTTATCCAAATCCTGCAAATAATACAATAGCTATTAAAAGTTCTGAGGAAATTACTAATCTATCTATTTTTGATATTACAGGTAAAACCATTTATAATCAAAAAGAAAATATTCCTAATACAATTGATATTTCTAAATTTTCTTCAGGAACCTATTTTGTAAAATTAGATTATCTAAATTCATCCGAAATCAAACAATTAATTATAGAATAAAATATATAAAAGCCAGTTTCGAGAACTGGCTTTTTTTATTCCTCAAATGGATTTGAATACTTTGGGTTTGTAATTAAATCATAATCTGTTAATATCTTTAAAAATGCTATTAAATCCTTTTTGTCTTGATCACTTAAAATTGATCCTAAATTAGATAAACTTAAAAGTGTTGCATTTACAGTGGAAGAAGGTTTAATTCCCGTATTATAATGTTCTATAACTTCTTCTAAAGTTTCAAAACGTCCATCATGCATATAAGGTGGCGTTAATTCTATATTTCGTAAAGATGTTACTTTAAATAATCCTTTATCAGAAGCTAATTCTGTTATTTTTCCTCTTCCTAAATCTGTCATTTCTACATCTATATCTAATCCATTATTCATATAACTATCATTTTCAAAATTGGCGCCTTCATGACAATGAACACAATTTCCAAAACTCTGATTAGGTTTTAAAGGATCATACGAACGAAAATATAAAATTCGTCCTCTTTCTTCTGAAGCAGTTAAAGTTGCTTTATTTTGCAGAAATTTATCATATTTACTATTATTAGAAACAATGGAATTCATAAATTGTTCTAATGCTAAAGAAATAGATAAAGACGTAATCTCTAAATGGAAAACTTTTTTAAATCTTTCAACATAATCAGGATTTTCTTTTAACTTTAAAACAACATTTTCTAAAGTCTCATTCATTTCTAAATGATCTTGTATTGGAAGTAAAGCTTGCTCTCTTAATAAATTTGCTCTTCCATCCCAAAAGAATTTATTTTCATTCCAAGCCATATTAAAAACTGCCATTGCTTGTCTTTTTCCTGATAAATTCTTTACACCAAGCGAAAATCTATTTATATCAGAAAAAGCGTTTTCCTGAGCATGACAAGAAGCACAAGAAATCGAATTATCTTGACTTAATACTTTATCATAAAATAATCTTCTTCCTAATTCTACGCCTTCTTTTGTTAGTTTATTATCTTCTGGAATTATCGGCTTTGGTAAACCTTTATATTCTAAAATATAAGTATCATTATTAATATTTTGTGTTTTATTATCATCTTTTACACAAGAAATTAAAAGGAACAAAACTCCTAAACTTGTAATAATTCTCATATGTATTTGATTTGTTTTTTCAAAAGTAAATGGCAGTTCAAAAATTAATTTTGACTTAAATCAAAAACAAATCAAGATTTTGTATAATTGCAATGAATTTTTCAATTAACTGACAATTATCATAGAGATAATACCAATATTTTAGAACTGTTATGAAATATTTTTATTTAGCTATTTTCACATTACTTACAATTCAAACATTTTCACAATCCCATTCTTTTTACAGTAAACCTGATACGCTTGAAATAAATTCGAAAGTTTTTAATTCTAAAAGAAAAATTACAATCAGTAAACCTTTAAATTATTCGAAAATAAAAGATTCTAAACAATGTATTATTTATACCGATGGAAACGATGAAGAAATTACCGGAACAATTTTACAATCGGTAAATAATCTCTATTTATATGATGAAATTCCACAAAGTGTTTTAATAGGAATTATACATGAGGATAGAAATAAAGAATTAACCGAAAAAGAAAATCTTTCTTCTTTTATAATCGATGAGGTTCTTCCTTTAATACAAAAAGAATTAAACTTGGAAAAAAAAGCAATTTTAGTCGGACATTCTTTTGGTGGATATTTTATGACGAATTTATTTTTAGAGCAAAATGACAAATTCCATTCTTGTATTGCAATTAGTCCAGCTTTTTGGCCAAACGATAATGATATTCAACAAAAACTAGAGAATATAAATTCATTAGAAGGAAACTTTTATATCGCAATTGGAAATCGCAGATGGGATGATATTTCTATTAAAAAATATTATGATGCTTTTGTAAATGAGATGAAATCGAAAAATTTTACAAACTTTCGATTTAAAGAACAACTTTTAAAAGGTTTTAGTCATAATTCTACACCAACTGTTGGAATTCCTTTAGGATTAAATTTTTGTTTTGATTCATGGGAATGGAATTATATCGTAGAAGAACAAAATCAACGAATTAATGGTTTTCCTGATTTTTGGAGACATTATAAATTAAAAGCAGAAGCTTTGGAAAAACTTCACAAAACAAAAGAAGCAATTCAGGTTTACATTCAAGCTTTAGAGAAACTAAAATTAGATAAAGAGCTTTCTTCTAAAGAGAAAAAACAAATTAAAAAAACGATAGAAAAGCAAATTAAAACACTGAAAAAACGATAGTTTTTAATTGAAATTAAGTATAAAAATACGCTTTTAAAACATGAAAATTAGCTAAATTGAAGATTAAAGCTAAAAGACAAAATGAGTAAAATTGCCTATAATTACGAAGAATATAAAACTTGGATTCAAACTTTAAAATCTAGAGTTCAGTTTGCAAAACAAAAAGTTGCTCTTTCCGTAAATCAACAATTAATTGAACTTTATTGGGAATTAGGAAAAGAGATTACTACAAAGATGGAAAATGCAAAATGGGGAAGCGGTGTTATTGAAAAAATTTCTACCGATTTAAGAATTGCTTTTCCAGATATGAAAGGATTTTCTCGAAGAAATATTTATGCAATTAAACAATGGTATACTTTCTATTCAGAGAAATTTGCTTTTGTGCCACAGAGCGTGGCACAAATTCCGTGGGGACATCATCGTTTGATTATTTCAAAGATAAAAGATATTGATGAAGCTTTGTTCTATGTAGAAGAAACTGGGAAAAATGGCTGGACGAGAGATACTTTAGAAATTCAAATTGAAAATAATTTTATCCTTCGAAAAGGAAGTAAATCGAATAATTTTCAGAATACACTTTCTGAGGCACATTCTAAAATTGTGTCACAAGCTTTAAAAGATCCTTATAATTTCGATTTTCTTAGTTTACAAGAAGAAGCTTTAGAAAGAGAGATAGAAAATCAATTGACACAAAATATTACAGATTTTCTTTTAGAACTTGGAAAAGGGTTTGCATTTGTAGGAAGACAATATAAACTAGAAGTAAGCGAAACAGATTATTTTATCGATTTACTTTTTTATCATATTCCATTAAAATGTTATGTTGTAATTGAATTAAAAGCAGGAAGATTTAAACCAGAATATGCAGGGAAATTAAATTTTTATCTTTCTGCTGTAGATGATTTATTAAAAACAGAAAATGAAAATCCAACCATTGGTTTGTTATTGTGTAAAAAGAAAGATAAAATAGAAGCAGAATATGCTCTACGAGATATTCACAAACCAATGGGAATTAGTGAATTTAAAATAACAGAAGCAATTCCGAAAGAGATGAAGACAAAGCTTCCTTCTATAGAAGAAATCGAAAAAGAATTTTCAGATAAAGTAACTTTTGAAAAAGAATTATAAATTAAAAACCCTCGAAATTATAACTTTTCGAGGGTTTTGTTTAAAGTCTATTAAAATTCAAATCTAAATAAGAATCCTAATGTATTCATTCCAATTATTTTCTGCTTTTGATCCGTTCCATATTTACTATTGATATCAAACTTTTTAAAATCTGATTGTCCTGCATATGTTAAACCAACGCTCATTTTTTCATTTGCTTTATAAATAAAATCAATTCCTAAATTTGTTCCAAAATTCCATCCTTCATAAACATCATCTAAAGTTGTAGTAGCATATTGATATTCATCTAAAATAATTGTTTGTGCATAAACTCCATATCTTGCCATTACTTCGAAAGATTTGTTAAGTTCTACAGTAAAACTTAAGTTTAAAGGAATTTTTAATAAGGATCTTTCATGATAAAAGTTTCCATTATCATCAAATCCATTTCCACTTAAAAAGTAAGTTCCAATTCCAGAAGAAACACCAATATTTTTCATAAAATTATAATTGAAAAGTATTTCTCCAACATTTGCATCTAAATTGTAATTTCTTCCATTATCTGGATTGATTGTAGCATAACCCAAACCTCCAGTCATTGTTATACTAAATTTTTTTCTTTTATATTCTGTATTGTCAATTGATTGTACATCTTGTGCTTGTAAAATAGTTGCACAAAATAAGGTAAGTACTAAAAATAAATTACTTAGTTTCATATATTTATAAATTAAGGTTTTCGTGAGTTTGCAATTGTTAATATTATATTTTTAAAGCAATTTTTTAGTTATCAATTTTATTTTCAACAAAGATAACGTTAATTAAGAAAATATATTATATTTCGTTAAACTTGAAATTGAATATATGCAGAAAGAAAAAGAACTTAAAAACCTGATTAAATATTATAGAAATTGTTATCAATCAGATAATAGAGATAAAGTAATTATTGATTTCTTAAATGCAAAAATTGAGAATAAATATTGTATTGAAACAAAAGAAGAATTAATTAATGGAATTTCGCCAATTATTCCAATTCCTGAAAGAAAAGCAAAAGCAATTTTAAAGAAACAAGAACTTTATGATAGAGAGAAAGAATTAATTTATGCTTCTTTCTTTGTTACAGGATATTTATATAAGAATGATAAGAAAGAGAAAGTTACAGCTCCTTTGTTTTATTATAAAGCAACTATAGAAGAGAGAGATGAATTACATTTTATTTCTTTAGATATGCAGAGTAGAAAGATTAATTATTCTTTTCTTCAAATGTTAGAGGAAGACGAAGAAATAGATTATGAAGCTTTTTATAATAAACTTCCTAAATCTTATATAACCTATGAAGAGATTGGAAAAATTATAAAGCAATTAAATAAATACTTTCCTATTATTAATTGTGATGAGGTTTATTTATATCCAGAGAATTTAAAAGCTACTAAACTTAAAACTTATTTAAAAGGAATAGAACACACAAATGAAACAGATTTGTCTTTACTTCCTGCAAGTTTTTTAGGATTAATTCAAAAATCAACTTCTGCGCGTGGAATTTTAAACGAATTAGAATTAATAGCAAACTCAGAAGATTATTCAAAACCGATTCAATCTTTATTTTTAGAAGAAGAATACAAAACTTCAACATATAGAACTTTTAATAAACTGGAAATTCCTTTTGGATTAAGTAAAGCGCAAGAATCTATTATAGAAGCAGCAAAGAATTTTCCTTTTAATGTCATTTATGGCCCTCCAGGAACAGGAAAAACATATACAATAGGTGCATTGGCTTTAGAACATATGCAAAACGGAGAAAGTGTTTTAATTGCTTCTCGTACAGATGAAGCTGTAGATGTTGTTGTAGATAAAATTAGAACTCAAATTGGCTTAGAACAATGTGTAGTCCGAACAGGAAAAAAACGAAAATATAAAACGCCTTTTTCAAGATACCTGAGAAGTTTACTTTCTGTAAAAAATAGAGAGAGATATTTAAATAGAATGTTTAAACTTTCTAAGAAAGATATTGCTTATAATCATTTAGATCTTAAAAATGATATTCAAAGTTATAAAGAACTACAACAGTTTTTTCAAAATAAAATTTCTGATGAATTAGTTCATGGTTTATTTTTAAGCGAAGATAAAACTGGGATTATTTCTTATTTCAAAAAAAAGTATTTGAATTATAAATATAATAGGGAAGATTCTCTACATGAAATTTTAGAAAAAACAAATGCGATAGAAAATCAAATTAATAAAAAAGTAGATTATTTTATTCGTAAAAAACTCGTTGATCAGCTACTTAGTGTTTTAGAAACTAATTGGAATGATTTAAAAGATTTTCGAGATGCTATGAATTTTGAAAATGATACTGGAAAGGCAAATATTTATAATGAAATTGATTTTAATGCGATTTTAAAAGCTTTTCCAATTTGGGCTGTAAATATTGCAAATGTAAAAGAAGTTCTTCCTATGAAAAAAGAGCTTTTTGATTTGGTCATTATTGATGAAGCAACACAATGTGATATTGCAAGCTGTATTCCTTTATTACAAAGAGCAAAACGAGTTGTAATTGCTGGAGATACAAATCAACTTCGACATATTTCTTTTCTTTCTAAAAGCATGCAACAAATTTTACAATCTAAATATCATGTAAATCATTTTCCTGATTTGTTTTTAAATTATAGAGAAAAAAGTATTCTAGATGTTGGAATTAAATCTATCAAATCAAATAAGCAACTTTCTATGCTTGATGAACATTATAGAAGTCTTCCGTCGATTATAGAATTTAGTAATGAAAAATTTTATAATAATGATTTACGAATTATGACGAAAAAACCAGATTCTTATGAGAAAGCAATTTTTCATATAGAAGCAAATGGAATTCGAGATGCAGAAGGAGTTAATTCTATAGAGATTGAACAGCTTTTAGAAAACATTCAAGAAACTATAAATCGAGAAAAAGAAATTTTTCATTCAAAAGTTTCTACTATAGGAATTCTTTCTCCGTTTAAAAAACAATCAGATGCATTATATGAAAAAATTCATGAAACTTTTTCTTCAGATCAGATTGAACGTCATCAAATTCGTGTGGGAACGGCTTATTCATTTCAAGGAGAGGAAAGAGATGAAATGCATCTTTCTTTTGCTGTAGATTCTAATTCGCATCATTCGGCTTTTATTCATCTCAATAAAGAAGATATTTTTAATGTTGCTATTACAAGAGCAAAATCAAAACAATATATTTACACATCTATCACAAAAGAAAATCTTAAACCTGAATCACTATTTCATTTTTATCTAGATTCTATTAATTCAATTTCAAATCAATCCAATTTAGAAAATATTTACGATAAATTCTTAGATGAGGTAATTCATGAATTAAAAGAAAAAGAAGTAATTCATTTTTGGAAAGGAATTGAAATTGCAGGAATAACTTTAGATTTATTAATTAAACATAAAGACGCATATTTTGGAATTGATTTGATTGGTTATCCAGGAGAATTTGCACATGATTTAGGTTTTGAACAATATAAAATTTTAGAACGTGCTGAGGTTAAAATGACTGTTCTTTCGTATTCTTCATGGACTTTTAATAAAAACATTACAATTCAGAAATTAGAAAATTTTATTAAAAATAATTGATTTCTAAACGGTTAATATATTTCCCAGTAAAAACGTAGAATATTTCTAATTGAAATTGATATATTTTTATACTTTTGCCAAAATTTTAAAAATTAAAATGGAAAAAATTACATTATTAGTATTGCTATGTTTCCTTAGTTTTACAAGTATTTTTGCGCAAAATGATTTCGGAAATATCTCTTTTCAACATGGAGCTGAAATCGATCAAGGAAAAGATCAAATCATCAAAATTTCTGGTCAAACATCTGACAGAATTTATACACTTTCAAAAAAGAAAAAGAAATTTTTCATTAAAGTTTTTAATTCTGATAAAATGGAACTTCTTTCTACAAATGAAATAGTTCTTGATGATTTTAAAAAGTATAAAACAAAATTCCGAAGACTAGTTGTTTTAGGTGAAAATGTATATATCCTTGCAAGTTCTTTTGATAAAAAAGAAAAACAATATAATTTATTTGGATACCTAGTTTCTAAAGATGGAAAAGTTTCTGGAAACAGAATTGATTTATTCAAAACTAAGGTTACTAAAAAAAGTGAAAAAGGAAATTTCTATTTCCGTAAATCTCCAAATGGAGAAAGTATTTTAGTTTTACATGCTACTTTATTTGATAAAGAAGAAGTGATTCAATATGAAGTTAAATTATTAGGTAAAACTTTAAATGTTATTGCTTCGAATTTAAATAAAGTTCCTTTTAAAGATAGAAAAGGATTAGAATTTTCTATTCAAGATTATGATGTAAATTATAAAAATGACTTTTTCTTAGTTATTAATGAGAGTTATAGAGATCGTAAACGAAAGAAAAATATTGAAAAATTCAACTTACACTCTTATAAAGCTTCAAATAACTATAAGAAAGAAGAGGTTAATATTAATTTCACAAATAAAGAAGTAATTAATTGTGAGTTATTAGCAAATTCAAATGATGAAGTTCAATTAGTTGGTTTTTATTCAAGTGTAAGAAAAAATGGAAAAGCAAATAAAGAATTAAAAGGAATTTATTATGCTAAAATTGATGTTTCTTCAAATGAAGTTAAAAATTTAAAATTCAACGAATTTGATTTAGCAACAAAAATTAAATTAATTGGAGAAAGAAGAGCTAAAAAAGGAAAAGATGTAAAACCACTTTATAGAACACACAGTATTATTGAAAAAGAGGATGGAGGATTAATTTTATTAGCAGAATATCATTTAGTAGCAGCTACTAAAAAAAGTGGAATTGGACCAATGTCTGCACAATCTTTTATTCATAATGACAATGAAATTATTGTAACTAGCTTTAATCCTGATGGAACTGTAGCATGGGCGAATGTTGTTCCAAAAGAACAAAGAGGAGCTTATACTGCTTTTGGAATTGGTTTAGGAATGATTGCTGCTTCTGGTTCTGTAACAGTTTCTGCGGGAATTGAATTACCATTAGGTGTTGCAGGAGAAGGACCTGAATATTTAAGTGCTATTCCTGTTTATACCGACGGAAAATTAATTGTTATTTTCAATGATAATCCTAAAAATAAAGGAGTAACTGAAATAAAAGATATCAAAAGAATGACAAACTATAAAACAGCAGTTCCAACGGCATTTATTTTTGATGAAAACGGAAATGCTAAAAGAATTGATCAAGACGGTAAAGACAAAAAACAATTGACATTACGTCCTGGAATTTTCTATAAAGTTAGTCCAAAAGAATTTATCATTTATTCTTCTAAAAAGAAAAGTGACAAAATCGGTAAAATGATTTTAAAATAAAAAGAAAAGGAGCAATTAAGCTCCTTTTTTTATGCTGTAATTTTTTCAATTTCAGAATCCTTTGAAACCTTTAAAATAAACTTTAAAACTTCGTTTAAATAATTTTGTCCACCTACTTCCCAAAGGTTTACATGATTTGCATCTTTGATTTCTAAAAACTCATTTAATGGATTTTTTAATGCTTTAAAATTTGCTTTTCCATATTCAATTTTTATTCTTTTATCTTTTCCACCATGTACAACTAGAATTGGTTGATTTATATTTTTACAAGATTTATTTGGCTTAGATAAATCTGGATTAAAATCAGAAATCTTACCTGATCTATAAATTAAATATTCCGTCAAAGGATATATATCAAATCCTGTATTACGTTTAAAATAATCATGAACAATTTGCCTAAAATCAGTAAAAGTACTTTCGATAATTCCAAATTGAATCCTATCATCGATTTCCATAGTTTGTAAAGCAACCGCAGCTCCTAAAGATTTTCCCCAAATTCCAATATTATCTTTTAATTCATATTCTTTTTCTAAATAATTTAAAAGAACATGGACATCTATTTTTTCTTTTACACCAAACGTACAAAATCTACCTTGACTTTCATTATGCGCTCTTAAATCTAAAGCAACTGTATTAAATCCATTTTGATTTAAAAATTTGGAAATAAATGTAAAAATCATTTTACCAGAACGAATTCCATGTAATAAAATAATTGTTCCCTTCGCTTCTTTAGTTTTTGAAAAATGAATTTCTCCAGTAAGAATCTTATTATCAAATGAATGAAATTTAAATTTACTTTTTAATTTATGTAACAAAGCCTTTTTTTCTTCTAAATCTGAAATTCGAAGTTGTGTTATAAACCTTGGAAGAATAAATTGTATAAAAATCCCAACAACTAATATTAAAACTAAAATTATTTTAAGCATAAACTGTTTCATTTCTCTTTAATTAATTTAACAAAAAAACAGCAATTTTTAGTATTTTACAATCATAAAAAATCCCTCTTTAAAAGAAGGATTTATATTTTATATTTCAATAGAAATCTGATTTTTCAGAATATCTTCTATATTTTCTCGTTTTCGAATTAAGTAATCTTTCCCTTTGTAAATCAAAACTTCTGCTGGTCTAAATCTAGAATTATAATTAGAAGCCATCGAAAAACAATATGCTCCAGCATTGTTGAAACATAAAATATCTCCTTCTCGAATTTCATTGATTTTTCTATTTGAACCAAAAGTATCTGTTTCGCATATATATCCTACAATCGAATAATATCTTTCTTTTCCTTTTGGATTTGAAATATTCGAAATATGATGGTAAGCATCATACATCATCGGACGAATTAAATGATTAAAACCAGAATCAATTCCAGCAAAAACAGTAGAAGTTGTTTGTTTTACAACATTCACATTTGCTAAAAAATAACCAGCTTCGCTAACTAAGAATTTCCCCGGTTCAAACATTAAAGTGACATCTTTACCGTATTCTTCACAAAACTCATTAAATCTTTTAGAAAGCTCTTTTCCTAGTTCTTCAATATCCGTGGAAATATCTCCTTCTTTATAAGGAACTTTAAATCCTGAACCAAAATCGATAAATTCAATATTTGGAAATTGTTTCGCCACATCAAATAAAATTTCAGAAGCTTGTAAGAAAACACCAATATCTAAAATATCGGAACCTGTATGCATATGCACGCCGTTTATTGTCATATTTGTGTTTTCAACAACTCTTTTAATATGTGGAACCTGATAAATAGAAATTCCAAATTTAGAATCGATATGACCAACAGAAATTTTTGAATTTCCTCCAGCCATAATATGCGGATTCAGACGAATACAAACAGGAATGTTAGGGTAGTGGTGACCAAATTGTTCTAATATTGATAAATTATCAATGTTAATCTGAACACCAAGTTTTGCAACTAATTCAATTTCTTCAAGAGAAACTCCATTTGGAGTAAAAATAATATCTTCTGGTTTAAATCCAGCTTCCAAACCAAGAAGAACTTCTTGATAAGAAACTGTATCTAAACCAGAATTTAAATTTTTGAAAACTTTTAATACACTAACATTTGACAATGCCTTTGTTGCATAATTTATCTTGAGCTTTTTCACCTTAGAAAATGCTTTGGTTATGCGTTTGTATTGTTTTATGATTTTTTCGGAATCATAAACGTATAATGGACTATCGTATTTTTCTGCTAATGCTAGTAAAAGTTCTCTATTCATTTTAATAAATATTATTTGTTATATCTTTCAGCTGTAATTTGTGCGATTTCCACAATTACATCTGTTGCTTGTTGAATTGCCTCTGCTGCAACATATTCATATCTTCCATGGAAGTTGTGTCCTCCTGCAAAAATATTTGGACAAGGTAATCCTTTATAAGAAAGTTGAGATCCATCAGTTCCTCCACGAATTGCTTTAATTAAAGGTTTGATGTCTAATTTTTTCATCGCTTCCTCTGCAATATCTACAATGTGCATTACTGGCTCAATTTTCTCACGCATATTATAATATTGGTCTTTAATTTCAACCTCAATTAGATCTTTACCTAATTCTGCATTAAGATCATCTGCTACTTTTTGGAATAAAGCTTTTCTTTCTTCGAAAAGTTTCATGTCATGATCACGGATAATATATTTTAATTCCGTTTTCTCAACTTCACCATTCATCCCATGTAAATGGAAGAAACCTTCATATCCAGTAGTTTGCTCAGGAACTTCATTTGCTGGTAAAGCAGCGATGAATTTTGCAGCAATTGTCATAGAATTAATCAATTTTCCTTTTGCGTAACCTGGATGTACAATTTTACCATTAATAGTAACTTTTGCTCCAGCTGCATTAAAGTTTTCATATTCTAATTCTCCAACTTGACTTCCATCCATTGTATAAGCCCATTCTGCATCGAATTTCTCAACGTCAAACATATGTGCTCCTTTTCCAACTTCTTCATCAGGTGTAAAACAGATTCTGATTTTTCCGTGTTTGATTTCTGGATTTTGAATTAAATATTCCATCGCAGAAACAATTTCCGTAACACCAGCTTTGTCATCAGCTCCTAATAAAGTTGTTCCATCTGTTGTAATTAAAGTTTGACCTTTATATAATAATAAGTCTTCAAAATAATCCGGTGATAAAACGATATTCTCTTCTTCATTTAAAACAATATCTTTACCATCATAGTTTGGGTGAAGTTGTGGTTTTACATTAGTTCCTGTAAAATCTGGACTTGTATCAATATGTGCTACAAAACCAATTGTTGGAACTTCATAATCCACATTAGATGGAAGTGTTGCCATGATATAACAGTTTTCATCAAGCGTCACATCTTCCATTCCAATTTCTTTTAATTCTTCCACTAACATATGAGCTAAGTCGAATTGCTTTTGCGTACTTGGAAACTCTGGATTATTTGGGTCTGACTGCGTGTCAACCTTCACGTATTTTATAAATCTGTCAATAATATGTTGCATGTTCTTTTAATTTTTCCCAAAATTAGAAATTCAGTCTCAAATAACAATAAAGCTTTTCAAAAAAAACAAATTGTTATTAATTGTTATTTACTATATTTTTTATTGAAAATAGAAAAGTAGAGGACAAAGATTTAGAAGTTGAAATTAAATAAATAGAAGTATTTGATTTATGTAAATTATAAAACATTCTTCATAATTTTATCACAAATTATAGTTTTTTACAAATCGTGTAAATTTTCTTTAACTCTAATGTTAAATAAATGCGGACTATTTTATATATTATAATAAATTATTGTTAGGTTTCCAAATTTTTTAAAGATTTTTTTTGTAGTTCTTATTTTTTTACTAAGTTTGTAAAAATCCCTTACAAACCCTATTTTACCATTTAGGTTAACCCCGATAATTACTGTATTGTAACGCTTTCAAAAATTTATTAACTAATAATAAATCAAAAAGAATCATGGTTACAATTAATAATCCTTCATTTGGACAATGGGAAGAAATTGCGAAGCGCCCATTAATTGCTTTTCATAAAATAGAAAAAATTGTTCATCAAGTTTTTGATGAAGTCAATAAGGATGGAGATGTAGCTATTCGTAAGTTTACTAAACTATTTGATAAAGCAGATATTGCTGAGTTTAAGGTAAGCGCAGAAGAAATTAGTGAATCAATCGAATTAATAAGTGACGAATTGAAATCCGCAATTCTTTTCGCAAAAAATAATATTAGAAAGTTTCATGTAAATCAACTTTTAGAAAAAGATGTGATTGAAACTTCTAAAGGAATTCATTGTTGGCAAGAGCCAAGACCAATTGAAAAAGTTGGATTTTACATTCCTAATCAAAAAGCACCATTATTTTCAACAATTTTAATGTTGGGAATTCCTGCTATTGAAGCTGGTTGTGAAGACATTGTTTTATGTACACCACCAGATGAAAATGGAAAAATTCATCCGGCTATTTTATTCACTGCTCATTTAGTAGGAATCACAAATATCTATAAAGTTGGAGGAGTACAAGCAATTGCTGCAATGTCATTAGGAACAGAAAGTATTGAGAAAGTACATAAAATATTTGGACCAGGAAATCAATATGTAGCTGCAGCTAAACAATTTGCTTCTTCTATAGGAACAGCAATAGATATGCCTACTGGACCATCAGAATTACTTGTTGTTGCTGATGAAAGTGCAAGAGCTAATTTTGTTGCATCAGATTTACTTTCACAATTGGAACATGGAGAGGATAGTCAAGTAATTTGTATTTCGAATAGTTTACAAAAATTAGATGAAATTAGAGTAGAAATTGATAATCAACTAAAAAATACTGAACGAAAAGAGATAATAAAAAAATCGTTGAAAAATTCTAAACTGATCTATTTTAGTCAGATTAAAGACGAAATAAATTTCATTAATTATTATGCACCTGAACATATTATCTTAAATGTACAAAATGAAGATATTTATGTAAATCATATCACAAATGCAGGAACTGTTTTCTTAGGAGAATATACTCCTGAAAGTGCAGGTGATTATGCTACGGGAACAAATCATACTTTACCTACAAACGGTTTTGCTAAAATGTATAGTGGTATAAGTGTCGATTCTTTTATTAAGAAGATTACATTCCAAAAAATTAGTAAAGAAGGTTTAAGAAATATTGGTCCAGTGATAGAATTGATGGCAGAAGCGGAAGGTTTAAAGGCTCATAAACATGCAGTTGCAGTGAGATTAAATACATTATTTGAAGAATAATAAAAAATATTTTCCATGGTAAATATTTTTTATCTACATTTGCAAGTAGATAAACATTATAAAATAGAAAAAACATGAAGAACATTTTTAAAACTCTTGTATTTGCTTTAGTAGCTTTAGTTACTTTAAATATAAATGCTCAGACAAAAGAAATCAAAACTTCAAAAAGTAGTTTACAGTGGGTTGGTCATAAAGTAACTGGTAAACATGAAGGAAATATTGATTTAAAATCTGGAAACTTAATTTTTGATAACTCAAAATTAGTAGGAGGAAAGTTTAGAATTAATATGGAATCTATCACTTGTACAGATATGCAAGGAGAATATGGTGACAAATTAGTTGCTCACTTAAAAGATGGAGATTTCTTCGCAACAAATACTTTTAAAAATGCTGATTTTGTAATCACTGAAGTAAAAGTTATTGATGCTAAAAATTACCAAGTAACTGGAGATTTAACTATTAAAGGTATTACAAAACCTAATACTTTTAAAATGACTGTTTCTAATAATTCTGCAATGGCAAACATTAAAGTTGATAGAACAAAATATGGTATCAAATACAAGTCTAAAAGTTTCTTTGATAACTTAGGAGATAAATTTATTTATGATGAATTTGATGTAAATGTGAATTTAAAGTTCTAATTCATTATTTAACAAAATATATTATTTCATACAAAAAGAGATTGTTTTTAACAGTCTCTTTTTTTTTATAATTACCTTTGTATTATATATGAAATGATATCATGAATTGGAATATAGAAAAATTAGAATCGAATTACGATCAATATTATAAAGAAAAATCAATTAGTGGATTATATATTAGACAATCTGATATTTTGCCATTAATTAAAAATTTATCTCCAAAATTTGAAATTGAAAAAATAGGGGAATCTTTCGAAAAAAGAGAAATTTATAAAATTAAAATTGGAACAGGAAAAAAGAAAATTTTAATTTGGTCTCAAATGCATGGTAATGAAAGTACAGGAACTAAAGCTTTATTTGATTTTTTTCATTTTTTAGAAAACCCTAATGGATTTGAAAAAGAAAGAGATTTAATTTTAGAAAACTGTGAAATTTCCATAATTCCAATGTTAAACCCAGATGGAGCAGAAGTTTATACTAGAGTAAATAGACAAAATATTGATTTAAATAGAGATGCTGTTAATTTAAAAGGTGTTGAAAGTAAAATACTTCGAAAAGAATTAGAGGATTTCAATCCGAAATTTTGTTTTAATCTTCATGATCAAAGAACTATTTTTAATGTCGAAGGAACTGAAAATCCTGCAACAATTTCATTTCTTGCTCCTTCAATTAATGAAGAAAGAACTTTAACAGATGGAAGAAAAGAAACAATGAGTGTCATTTCAAAAATGAATCAATTTCTTCAAAAATTAATTCCAAATCAAGTTGGAAGATATACCGATGAATTTTATCCAACAGCAACCGGAGATAATTTTCAGAAGCTTGGTCATAATACAATTTTGATTGAAGCTGGACATTTTCCAGAAGATTACGAAAGAGAAAAAACTCGAAAATACAATTTTTACAGTCTTTTAATCGGTTGTTTTGATATAGCAAATTCAAAAATATTCAATAATTATGAAGAATATTTTTCAATTCCTAATAATGATGATAGATTTGTGGATATAATTTATGAAAATGCTAAATTAGAAGATGATAATTGTGATATTATTAAAAATATTGGTATTATTTTTAAATATGAAATAAAAAATAGTGAATTAATTAAATATTCAACAATTGTAAAATCCTCAGAAATCAGCTCAAAATTAGCTCATAAAAGGGTAAACATGGAAGGAAAAATTCTTTTTTTAACAAAAAAATGAATTATTTGTAATTTTTTTAGCGTTTATTCTCTAATTTTTTAATTAAATTTGTGGTGACATTATATTATAATATTAATAATTCATTATGAAGAAGTATATTTTAGATGAAATCGATCACCAAATTCTTGACATATTGATTGAGAATGCGAGAACTCCATTTACTGACATTGCAAAAAAGTTAGTTGTATCAGCTGGTACAATTCACGTTCGTGTTAAAAAAATGGAAGAGGAAGGAATTATTATGGGATCTACATTGACTCTAGATTATGAGAAAATGGGATATTCATTTATCGCCCACATTGGTGTTTTTATTGACAAAACATCAAAATCTAAAGAAGTTATCGCTGCTTTAAGAAAAATTCCTAACGTAACAATTGCTTATATTACAGCAGGAAAGTATAACATTTTCTGTAAAATTAGAGCAAAAGATACAAATCATGCAAAAAATATCATTTTCCAAATAGATGATATTGATGGAGTTATCAGAACAGAAACAATGATTTCTTTAGAAGAAAGTATCAATGACAAAAAGAGATTAATGCACTCTATTTTTAGAGAAATTTAATTTTAAACAGTAATACTTTCTACAAAATTCAATAAAAAAACCTTATCAAATTTGATAGGGTTTTTTTATTTTTATATAATAATTTGCATATTTTTGAAATTAGTTAAATATTTAAAATTAATTAGGAAATTAACCAAAAACGAACACAATTAAATGAAATATAATCGTCAAAATATATCAGATGATTTATTAATATCACTATATAAATCCCTTTTAAAACCGAGATTAATAGAAGAAAAAATGCTAATTCTTCTGAGACAAGGTAAAATTTCTAAATGGTTTTCTGGAATTGGACAAGAAGCTATCTCTGTTGGTGTAGCTTCTAGTTTACATAATGATGAGTATATACTTCCAATGCATAGAAATCTTGGAGTATTTACTACGAGAAATATTCCTTTACATCGATTGTTTTCACAATGGCAAGGAAAGAAAAATGGATTTACTAAAGGAAGAGATCGTTCATTTCATTTCGGAACTCAAGAATATAAAATTGTTGGAATGATTTCTCATCTAGGTCCACAACTTGGAATTGCTGATGGAATTGCATTAGGAAATTTATTGAAAAAAAATAATAATGTAACTGCGGTATTTTCTGGTGAAGGAGGAACGAGTGAAGGTGATTTTCATGAAGCTTTAAATGTTGCATCAGTTTGGAATTTACCAGTTTTATTCTGTATTGAAAATAATGGTTATGGTCTTTCAACACCAACATCTCAACAATTTAATTGTGAAAATATTGCTGATAAAGGAATTGGTTATGGAATGGAAAGCCATATTATTGATGGAAATAATATTCTAGAAGTTTATACAAAAGTATCCGAGCTGGTTGAAAGTTTAAGAAAAAATCCAAGACCTATTTTATTGGAATTTAAAACTTTCAGAATGCGTGGACATGAAGAGGCTAGTGGTACTAAATATGTACCAAAAAAGTTAATGGAAGAATGGGCTAAAAAAGATCCAATTGAAAATTATCTAAAGTTTTTATTAGAAGAGAATGTAATTTCTGAAGAACAAAATGAAGAGTTCAAAAAAGAAATAAAAAAGGAAATAAATGAAAATTTAGAAATTGCTTTTTCTGAAGAACAAATCGAAGGTAACTTAGAAGATGAATTAAATGATGTCTATAAAGAATTTGATTATTCTACAATTGAAGTAAATCCAAAAAATGATAAAAAATCTAAAATTCGATTTGTTGATGCAGTTTCAAAATCTTTAGAGCAATCTATGGAAAAACATGATGACTTAGTTATTATGGGACAAGATATTGCTGATTACGGAGGCGTGTTTAAAATAACCGAAGGTTTTTTAGATAAATTTGGAACAGAAAGAGTAAGAAATACTCCAATTTGTGAATCTTCTATAGTAGAAGCTTCTTACGGATTATCTGTAAATGGAATGAAAGCTGTGATGGAAATGCAGTTTTCAGATTTTGTTACTTCTGGTTTTAATCCAATTGTAAATTTATTAGCAAAATCAAATTATAGATGGGGACAAAATGCAGATGTGGTTTTAAGAATGCCATGTGGAGCTGGTGTTGGAGCTGGACCTTTTCATTCTCAAACAAATGAAGCTTGGTTCACAAAAACTCCTGGATTAAAAGTAGTTTATCCAGCATTTCCATATGATGCAAAAGGCTTATTATCAACAGCTATTGAAGATCCAAATCCAGTTTTATTTTTTGAACATAAAGCTTTATATCGTTCAGTTTATCAAGAAATTCCTGATGAATATTATACAATTCCTTTTGGAAAAGCTGTAAAATTAAAAGAAGGTAATGATTTAACAATTATTACATATGGATCAGGTGTTCATTGGGCTTTAGAAACTAATTCTATTAAACATAATGTTTTATCTGTAGATTTAATAGATTTAAGAACTTTACAACCATTAGATGTAGAAACGATTTATGAATCTGTCAAAAAAACAGGAAAAGTTATTATTCTTCAAGAGGATACAGGTTTTGGTGGAATAGGTTCTGATTTGTCAGCAATGATTACAGAAAATTGTTTTGAATTTTTAGATGCTCCAGTAAAAAGAGTTTCAAGCTTAGAAACACCAATTCCTTTTACATCTAATTTAGAAAAACAATATTTAGCGAAAAATAGATTTGAAGAGGAGTTAAACAATCTTTTAAACTATTAATAAAACTGATATAAATAATGATTATTATATAGTTTTTATTTATAGAAAAAAAACAGAGTAGTTGAATTTGACCTAGATTTAAATTAATTTAGCTAGGTCAAATTCATATAAAACGAAAAATACTAAAAAAAAGGAAAATAGGGTATTATTAGAATTTGACTATAAAGCCATAAAATTCTATTTAACATAATATATATTATAGAACATAATATTTTACTAGTTTATTTAAAGTACTTAAAAACCGAATTCAATTTTAACTATGAATATAATCGATTATATAAATTCTTATATAAAATTATCTCCAGATATTGAAAGAGAGATTTTAGATAAATGTAAAATTCAAAAATTTAATAAAGGTTCAGTTATTCATAAAGAAGGTTTAATTGCAAATCGACTTTTTTTCTTACATTCCGGAATGGCTCGAACTTATTTTTATAAAAAAGGAAAAGATATCACATATTGGATTTATCCAGAAAATACTTTTTTTACAGCATGGACAAGTTATTTTAAACAAATTCCTGCTACTGAATATATTGAAATAATTGAAAATTCTGAAGTTTACTCTTTAACTCATGATGAATGGGAATCACTTTTTAAAAATTATCCTGAGTTAGAAACTTTTATGAGAAAATTAATTCAAGATCTTTTTGGTTCATTAGATGATTTTTATAAGGGATATTATATAATGACTGCAAAAGAAAAATATGATTTATTATTAAAATATTTTCCAGATTTTGTATTAAAAACAAATCTTGGTTATATAGCATCAATGTTAGGAATTTCACAAGAAACATTAAGCCGAATTCGAGCAAAATAAAAAGCCAGATTTATAAATCTGGCTTTAAAAACTATATACCTATATATCAAACGATTAGAAAACTCTAACAATATTAAATCCAAAAAATATATCACCATCTTCCCAATTTCCTTCAGCATTTGAAATAAATCCAGGTTCATTAGTTGATTGTGCATTTGTAAATAATAATTGAAAAATATGACCTCCTGTTTCAATATCAATTCCAATAGTTAAAGGATTTTTATAAATTGATTTTTCGTGTCTACTAAAATTATAAACATAGTCAATATTAAAAGACATTCTTTTACTCAGTCTTATTCTACCCCCAGCTCCCAATGCAAATTGATCATGTTTTTGAAATGGTTCATAAACGAGATTCTGTCTAATAATCGTCGGAGCTAATTCTAAAGAAATGTAATTATTTAATCTATTTGAAATTAAAATTTGATTTGCAAAACTTAAACGATCTTTAAAATCAAGTAATGGATATCTTTCTTTTTTTAATTCAGAGTTAATATTAATTGTACTATAGTAAACAATATTAAATGGAAATTTTTCATTTTGTTTTAATAATCTAAATTTCAATGATCCAGCATATGTTTTCCTTACTGATTCACGACTAATTCCAATTTGGAAATTTTCTAAAAATCCGTAAACTAACTCTATTTTAGTATTAGCATTATCAAAACCAAAAAAAGTTTCAAAACCATCTTCTAAACTTCCAAATCTATGAGATACATATAAATAGAAATCTCTTTTGGAAGCTATTTTTGTTGATTGTAAATTTCCAATTTTCATAGCTTTGAAAGCTGGATAGTAAAATTTATCTTTTTCTTCTTGTAATGTTTCTGATTCTAGTTCATCTAATAAATCAGATTGTGCATTTAATTTTATTATATATAAAAATAAAATCAATAATATTCTATATTTCATTTTTTATTTATTTAAAATAATTGCTTTGTCAACTTTTAATTCTTCTAATAATTCATCATATCCCACTACTCTACCTTTTATTCTGATTTTTTCATCAATTGATAAAAAGTTTGTGTTTTGATTTGAATCTAGTAAAAAGAAAATTTGATTATTTAATATGATACTATTTGTAGTTTTCTCAGTTAATTTTCCTTCTATATCAATAATTTTATTTTCCCAATAATTGTTTTGATTTATTTTAAAATCTTCATAAGTACCAAAATAATCTGGATTCAAATTTTCAATATTTTGATGTTCTTTATATACATGTCGGAATAAAAACAATATAGAACCTAATATTATGATAAATAGAATAGAAAAAACCTTATGTTTTAGATTGAAGTTCATAATTAAAGTTTATTTTAATCTTTTCTGATATCTTTTTTCTTACAATAGATGGGATTTTTATATTAAAATCTGATGGTTTTACTTCAAAAAAACCTTTTATTTTTATTGTATTCCCTTTAATAAATTCAATTTCTGTTATTACTTCTTTAGAAATTCCTTTAATATTTAAATTTCCTTTAATGAAATATTTATCTTTTTTATTAATAATTTTTCCACTAAATTTTGCTTTTGGAAATTTATCTGAATCCATATAATTTTCATTAAAATGTTCTTCCATCAAAGCAATTTCAAAATGAAAAGATTTTAAAAAAAGTAAAATTGCAATCTCATTTGTATTACTTTTAAATAATACAGTTGTGTTATTATTTACTGCTTCTACTGGTTCGAATGTTTCTACGGAAGCTTTAAATTCTGTTATCCCATTTTTGGTCAAATATTTATTTTGTGAATATGATTTTAAAATCAAAAAAAACATACTCATTATTATTAAAATTTTATTCTTTAATATATCCATCTTCTTTCCATTTTTGCATTAAATCTCTTTTTGTTTTACTCATCAATCCATCTGGAGGCATTGGATTCGTAACATCATTTATTCTATCTAACATATTACCATTTTCTGTAGAATATCTAACATTTTCATAGTTTGACAAATCTAATCCTTGACTTGGTGCTGCTCCACTATGACATGTTATACAGTTATTAAACATAATATTCTCAATATCAGTATTGTATTTTACTTCTCTATCAATAATAATATTATTTGTTTCATTTTCATCAATTATTGCTTTTGTACAACTCTGAAGAATTATTGTTCCAAAAAACAAGATGAATAATTTTTTAAAAACTTTTTTCATTTATTATTTAATTTTGAACTGTAATGTTTGTTATTGTAACTTCTTCATTTGACTCTGGTAAAACATTAATTTCTTTACTAGAATTAACCAAATCACCAGAACTTATAAATCCATCATTATTTACATCAATAATAGCAGTTATATAATAAGTGCCTGGATGTAAATAGGTAAATAAGAAACTTTCTTCCTTATTTGATAATTCAGGAAATTGAGTTATTGAATTAAAATTATCAGAATTAAAATATCCATTTTCATCAGTTAATGGAAAATATGAAAGATTTAAAAATATTTTATAATCTTGATATTGAGACTCTCTATCAATATTAACTTTCAGATAACTTAAATAGGTATGATAATCAATTGTAAATGGATCTCCAGATTCATTAGCCAAATCAGATAAATTATAATTTATATTTTCCGTATATGATAAATAGGTTGCAGATTTTACAGTGCCATCTTCTGAAGTAGCAAAATATTGAGGTAAATTATTTTCATCATAATTCCACTCAATTACATCTTGAGGAAATTGATTTTCTAGTGCAGCATGATCAGCTAATTCACTTGTACTTCTCTCTCCCTTGAAAGTCATGTGTCTAGTAGCAAGTCTATTTCCAAGTTTACTTGTATAAGCATTAAAATTCAATTTATTATTCTGAAATTTTAATTCCATATACATAATTTTCTTTCCTCCTTTAGCATCAACAAATCTATAATAATCACCATCAATATTATTTACACTATCCAAAACAAAATAACTAGTTCTATAAATTCCACTTAGAACTCCTCCATTTCTCGCCATTAATGTTTTTTTACCTTTATATTGAGTGATAAAAAATGAAGTCAATAAATTTCCCATACTTCCACCTTCAAAAATCCCATGAATATGTGAAGGAGAAATAGGTCTGTAATCAAATGAAAACCAATCATAAATATCATTAATAACTTTATTTTCTCCAATCCAATGTCCTTTCATATTTTCTAAAAAAATTATTCCTAAATCTGTATCTTCAATGGAAACAGGAATAATTTCTTTATTCGGTTCTGGTTGTGTTACATCAGGATTATCTTGTTGAACTAAATTTTTTATTTCATCTTCACAACTGATAAACATTGGAATTAAAAATATTGGAATCCAATATTTTATTTTAAACCATAATTTTTTGTAATGTCTTTCACCCATAATTCATTGTTTATTTTATTATTTATTAATTCACTTACTATAATTGTATCATTATGTTTAATAGATAGTTTTATTTTATGTTCTTTTGTTAAATTAGTTTCACCTGAATACATATCAATTAACTCATATTCATCATTTTTAACAAGATTTTTATATTTATAAATTAATGTACTAGATGATGAGTCTATTTTTGTTGTTCCATCAAAATATTCAAGTACTTTTACATTATATTTATCATTACATTTTTCAATTTCATATATTGCTTCATGAAAATTATCCTTCACATTCCATACTCCTAAATATTTATCACTAGAATTTTTACATGAAAAATTTAAAAGTGTAATAAAAATTACTATCTTATATAATCTCATAATTCATCTTTATCTATGAAGCAAAGCTCTTCAAAGAATAGCTATTATTTTTTGACATAAATCAAAAAATAATGAAGACATCAATTTTAAATTCGTATCATTAAATATTTCTATTATGGATTTGTTATCAAAAGAAGCATATATTTCAAAAGATTGGTTTGATATAGAAATGAAATACATTTTTAATAATTCTTGGCAATTTTTATGTTTTGAAGAAGATTTAAAAAATGGAGAAAATAAAATATTTCAAATTGGAAATAATAATTTTATTGTTTTAAAAGAAGATAATGAATTCAGAGCTTTCCATAATTTATGTCGACATCGAGGAGTTCAAGCTTTAAGAGTTTTAGGTGAAAATAAAAAAGTTATAAATTGCCCATATCATAATTGGACTTACAATCTTAATGGAGATTTAATCACAATTCCAAATGAAAAAAAAGAATTTCCAAATATTGAAAAATGTAAATTACATTTAAAAAAAGCTTCAATAGGTAAATTAAAAGGGATGATTTTTATTCATCCTGATTCTATAGTGGATTCTTTTAATAATTTTATTCAAGATTTATTACCATTTTTAGGTGAACATAACCCAAGTGAATTAATAGAATATCAAGAAAAAAAAAGTGAACCAATTTATACTGAAATAATAAATACCAATTGGAAAATTATTGTAGAAAATTATATTGACCATTATCATTTAAGTCACTTACATCAAAATACTTTAAATATGTATGATCATAAAAATGCAAAATTTGGTTGGGCAGGATTTCATTATTGGTTTTTCGAACCTTTATCAAAAAAGTATTTAGAAAATATTGAAGAAAATTCTCCTTATGTTTTAATTAATCATATTTCAAAAGAAAGATTAGGAGCTTATGTTCCTTGGATTTTTCCAAATTTAGGTTTATCCGAATCTGAAAGTACCTGGAGTA
Organism: Aureivirga marina; assembly: GCF_015767265.1. Taxonomy (GTDB): domain Bacteria; phylum Bacteroidota; class Bacteroidia; order Flavobacteriales; family Flavobacteriaceae; genus Aureivirga; species Aureivirga marina. Next base: position 260,073 of record NZ_JADPIB010000003.1, on the reverse strand, counting down.
TTTTTCACCTCACTCCTATTTCACCTTCTAAAACAAAAATTACAGTTCGAACAAAAATTATGAATGTTTCAAATAAAGAACACCGAAAGCAATATTCAAAATCATATTATTCTAATTTCTGGAAAAAATATGATATAAAAAGTAAAAGTGATAATCCATTGGAAAGTAATGATTTTATGAAAGAAGATATTTATATATGTGAACAACAGCAAAAAGCGATGTATTCAGATTATTTTTCAATTGGAGCTTATGCAGAAAAAGGTGAATTTGCTATTAAAAAATTTCAAAATAACATTTTAAAATGGATTGAAATTCAGAAAAATAAAGAATTATTAAAATAGTCATTATCTTTATTTAACATAAAATATTAATTTATAGAGGTTTATTTACTTATAAATTGATTAACAAATTTTCATTTTTTTGTTTATAAATAAGTTTAAATAATTTCGATAAAATGTAAACCGTTTAGTATTTTTGTAAAATAAATATTAAACCAAATTTTACTAATCGTGGAAAACTATAAATTTATACAAATTGTTAATAATTTAAAGAAAAGAATTGAAGCTGGAGAATTTGAAATTCCTTCAATTATAGAAGAGTTACAGAAAGCAAGACCATGTGCTATTGATGAAAAAAATCCTAGATTAGTAAAAGTAATTCGTTTAACATACGAACATTTAGAAAAATATGATGGATTTTTTATCTCAATTCCTGAAGACTCTTTTGATGATGAAGTTGAAAATGAAGAAAATGAGATTACAGAAAATCAAATTGATAGTTTAACATATTTATTATCATTAATGTTAAACCCTCTTCATAAAAGAAATGCATTAGAAATTAAAGATTATATTGATGCTTTCAATGAATATGCTGAAAATCATTAATAAAAAAAGGCTGTCTTTTAATTAGACAGCCTTTTTTTGGGTTTAAAAATATAAGCCCAAATCACCCTTGATATTCTATAATTAATTACAGTCATTGATAATAAGACAATTGCGATAATTATCATTATTCGATAATCTAATTTTTGAGTAAAGAAAAAACTACTTATCACATATGTCGCGATTCCCTCTGCAACTGACACAGCGTAACTTATATACATTGCTCCGTAAAAAAATCCAGGTTCTTTTTCGAATTTATGGTTACAACTAGGACAATTTTCATACATCTGAGGAAATTTAAATTTTAAAAGTCCACCTCGTTCTTTAAACATTTTTCCCTCTTGACAGTTAGGACAAACACCTTTTGCTATGTTTATGATATCAGACATTGATTATTTTTTTTCAAAATTCAGGTTTTTTTGTAAAATATAATTTACTTTTATACTCATATTTTAGGACAAAAAAGACATTCTTTAAAATGGAGAAATTACCCATATTTTCTATTCAACAATTTAATTGCAGAAAATTCAATAGTGACTTCTATATCAATGATTTAGGTTCACATTTGACAGATCATGATTTTATAAGTCGGCCACATAAACACAATTTTTATTTAACTGTTTTATTTACAAATGGAACAGGAACTCATGAAATTGATTTTAAAAAATATGAAGTAAAAAAAGGTTCCATATTTTTTCTGAGTCCAGGTCAAATTCACCATTGGAATTTATCTCATGATATTGATGGTTATATATTTTTTCATTCTAAAGATTTCTACAATCTATATTTTAATAATAAAAAAATAGAAGATTTTCCTTTTTACAATTCTTTTATTCATAAGCCTTCCTATTCTATTTCTGAAGAACAAATTGACTTTTTTTTAAGATATATTAATGAAATACAAAGTGAATATTCTAATACTTATAAAGATAAACATGTAATTATTGATTTATTAGATATTCTTTATGTTAAATTGAATCGAGTTATAAGTCCTGAAATTGAAAATACTTATTCTAATAATTCTTATTTACATCAGATACAGAAATTAGAAAAAATCATTGATGAAAATTATATAGAACATAAAAATCCTAGTTTTTACGCAGATAAAATGTTCACTTCTTTGAAACATTTAAATCGAATTTGTAAAGAAACAATTGGAATAACATTGACTAATTTTATAATGGATCGTGTAATTTTGGAAGCAAAACGACTACTAATTCATACAGATATTCCAATTTCTGAAACAGCAACAAAATTGGGATATGATGATTATTCCTATTTTTCTAGAGTTTTTAAAAAATATGAGAAAATCACACCTAAAATGTTTAAAACTAAATATTTTGAAAAGTAAAATGGAATAAGTTTTGTTGCAATTTTATAGTAATTTTAATAAAGTTTGTTCTTCAAAAATAATTAGTTAATTTAGATTTAAAATTTACATATTAAATGAAAAAAATATTAACCATTCTTTTTTTATGTTTTATGATTAAAGGTTATTCCCAAAAATTTCCTTTAGTCAAAAGTCCTGTGGATTCTTTAGATACTGGAAAAAAATCAACGAGTTTTTACATAAAAGCAGAAAATGAAGATAAAAAAGTTGCACCTTCTACTCCATTCAAAGCTCCGCAATTCGAGAAAAATATTGATGAAAATACAATTTCTGATTATACGGTAGAAAAATCAGATAAAAATTTCATGAATCAATATGAAAGAGATAATAGAGGTGTAAAAACTATAAATTATTTCCAAGGAGAAGAATACGGAACAAAGAAAACAAAACAATATTTAGGAAAATATACTGTAAACACCAAAAGAGTTTCTATTGTATTTAGAGATTTTGGTTTGGTTGATGGAGATCAGATTAAAGTATTTTTAAATGACAATCCGAAATCACAACATGTAAATTTAAAAGGACATTTGATAAGTTTAATTCTTGAATTAGAAGAAGGGCATAACAAAATAAATATTCAAGCATTGAATCAAGGTCGACTTGGACCAAATACAGCAGAGATGAGAGTTTATGATGAAAATGGATTCTTAATTACTACGAAAAGTTGGGCTTTATTAAATAAGGAAGTTGCAACGATGGTTATTCACAAAAATTAGAAACGTATATAAACAAAACACAGCTATCATTGATAGCTGTGTGTCTTTCTGTGATAAGAAAGAAAATCAACCCCCGTTGATAATTATTTCTAAAACAAAAGTACAAATCGGTTTTTATGATGCTGTTAATATTTTAATAAAATTTAAAATTTAAAATGTTAATATTTTATTAAACCTTATTTTTACAAATTGAATTAGAAAACACTAACACACACGAATATCATGTTAAAAGAATTAAAAATATTCAGAAGTATCAGTATCATGGAAGGGTTTTCAGCAATAATTTTATTTTTTATTGCGATGCCAATTAAATATATCATGGGACATGAAGAACCTGTTAAATATGTAGGTTGGATTCATGGTCTTTTATTTTCAATATATGTGATTGTTGCATTATATATTGGATATAAAGTGAAATGGGATTTTAAAACATTATTTTATGTAATGGCAGCGTCTATCTTTCCTTTTGGAACTTTTGTAATGGATAAAAAGATTTTAATTCCAATTATTCAAAAAAATATGTAATAAAAAAATCCCAAGATTAAAGTCTTGGGATTTTTTTATCTATTATTTTATTTTTAATTATCTAAGATTCTTTCGATTCCTTTATTGATAATTTTGATATTTTCTTCTTTCGCAGAATTACTAGAATCATTTTGGAATTGATTCATTTGACGTAATAATTGAATAGAAATTCTATCCATTCCATATTGTCTGTATCTGTTTCCAACTGAAACTAATTTATTCACCAAATTAGTAATTGCTTCTGTATTGTTACTAGAAGAAATCCAATCAAAAGCATTTTTATATAATAATTGTGTCTGTTGTTCTTGTGTAAAGAACATTCCTTCTAATACATGATTCGCTATAAAAGGCATTTCAGATTCTGTTTTTTCTGAAATAAAAATATGAGCTAAAGCATCTGCTAACAATTCTTTTTCATCTTTTGAAAAAGAAGAAGCTCTTTTTAATACAGCATCTTTATCAATTTGGTATAAAGAACGAATTGAACTTTTTTGAATTGCATTAGATTCACTATCCATTCCTTTTCTAAAAATTGAAGCATATTTAATATCAACTAATTTTCCTAAAACCTCAATAGCTTCTGCTTGTACTAATGTTTTCGGATCATTTTTAGCTAAAGTTTCAATTTTTCTAATCGCATTTTTCTTAGCCCATTTATTAAATAAGTCAATATGTTCTAAAGCAAGAATTCGCAATCCATAATATTTATCATCTAAAGCTTTTACTAAAGTATTGAAAGCTTCTTTGTTTTCTTGATGTTTTGCAATTTCAATAATTGCTTCTCTCCTATCTAAATATTTTGGAGCATTGTTGTATTGGAAAATATAATTGTCTAAAGATTTACTTACATCATTAATTTCTGCTAATAAAACTCTTTTTGCTCCAACATTAATTAAATTAGGTCTTTTTGTAAATCCAAATTTAAATGATTTTGATTGCTCATCTACCCAAACATCATGAGAAACTTTATGTCCATTCTCATAAATATCAATTGTTAAAGGAAATTCAAAAACTTTTCCAGTTTGGTTTACATTTACAGTTACATAATTACTTAATTGATCATATTCATAAGAAACTTCCATTTTAATATTTGAATTTCCGAAATACCATTGATTAAAGAACCAATTTAAATCTCTTCCACTTACAGCTTCTAATGCAATACGTAATTGATGTGCTTCTCCAGTTCCGAATTTATTATCTTCTAAATATTTATTTAATCCAGCAAAGAAAGCTTCATCACCTAGATAATCTCTTAACATATGTAAGATAGCTCCACCTTTATTATAACTTACAGCATCAAACATATCTTCTCTTTTGTCATAATAAAAACGAACTAAATCCTTTTCATTATTACTTCCCAATAAGTAACCTTGCGTATCTGTATATAAATGATCATCTGCTTTATCTCTTCCATATTTATACTCATACCATAAATATTCACTATAATTTGCAAATGATTCGTTTACTGTTAAATTACTCCAACTTGCACAAGTTACATAATCTCCAAACCAATGATGAAATAATTCGTGAGCAATTGTTGCTTCCCAAGTATTTTCATCTACTAATTGACTATGTGTTTGATAAGCTCCTTCTCCATGAATAACTGCTGTTGTATTTTCCATTGCTCCACTTACGTAATCACGTCCTACTAATTGGTGATATTTTACCCAAGGATAACGAACTCCTGTAAGTTTAGAAAAGAAAGTCATCATTTCAGGAGTATGACCAAATATTTCTTTTGCATATGGCTCATATTTTTTCTCTACATAATAATCAACAGCTAAATTTTCCCATTTATCTTTTACAATACTAAATTCTCCAACTCCCATAAAAAATAAATATGGTGCATGAAATTGATCCATTTTCCAATAATCAGTTCTAGTATTATTTCCATTATCTTTTTGTTCTAATAATAGTCCATTTGATAAAGTAACATATTGACTAGGAACCGTCATGTAAATTTCTTGTGTAGTTTTTTGATTTGGAGCATCAATTGTAGGGAACCAACAACTACTAGATTCTGTTTCTCCTTGTGTCCAAATTTGTGTAGGTTTTTCAGGATCTTCATCTTTAGGATCGATAAAATATAATCCTTTTGCATCCGTAATCGCAGCACTTCCTTCTTGTTTTACTTCTTCCGGACGTGCTGTATATTTAATATAAACAGTATATTCGTCTCCTTTTTTATACGTTTTACCTAAATCAATTGTAAGTTTATCATTCTCATAATTGTAACCTAAAGTCTTTCCATTCATAGTAACTTGATGAATCAACATCGCTTTCGCATCTAATGTTACTTTAGAAATATCATAAAAATGTGGCGTTAAAGTCAGCCAAGCTTCTCCATTCATTTGGCTTTTTTCAAAATTAAAGTCAACATTTAGTTTTGTATGTACTAAATCATTGATTTTAGTTCTTTCTGCTCTGTAGTTTTTAAAATTTGTCTGTTGTGCTTGCATCAATGAAAACACTGATAAACACAACAATAACATAATTTTCCTCATGATTATACTATTTATATTATTTAACTCAAATATAGATTAACTTTTATCTTTATTAAAAAACAAAAGACTTATTTTAACGAAATTTTAATTTTTTATAAAATTGCTGAGGTTATGCATTGCCAAAAGGACGAATCATAATCTCATTAATCGCAATATTTTCATCTTGATTAATTGCAAAATAAATTGCATCTGCTATAGAATCTGGATTTAAACCATTTTCAAAACTCGATTTTAAATTCTTTTGAATCTCTTTATTATTTAAATGATCTTTAAATTCTGTATTCACATAACCAGGAGAAATTTTTGTAACACGAACTTTTCCACGTAATTCTTTCTCTAATCCAGTTGTAAACGCTCGCGCCGCAAATTTTGATGCACAATAAACAGCAGAACCAGCATAAACTTCATGTGCTGCAATGGAATCAATCGTAACAATGTGACCTTTATTTTTAATTAGTTGAGGTAACAATAAATTCGTTACATTCATTACTCCTTTTACATTTACATCAATCATCGTATTCCAATCTTCTAATTTTGCTTCTTCGACTGGACCTAAAATTCCAATCCCTGCGTTGTTTACTAAAATGTCTATTTTTCCAAATCTTTCAATCCCTTTTTCAATTGCATTTTGAATAGATTCTACATTTGTTACATCTCCATATAATCCTAAAAAATGATTCGAATAATGATTATTTAGTTCTTCCAACCTTTCTTGTCTTCTTGCAATTCCTACAACATTATAGCCTTTACGAATCATTTTCATACATAGAGCAAATCCAATTCCTGAAGAAGCTCCTGTAATAAATATTGTCTTGTTCATATCTCCAATTATTTAGTTCTCAAAAAATATTTTATTCTTTAAAATTTCTTTTATGAAAGGAAAAGTAACACCGACGAAAAACTGCACTCGTCTTTGTCTAAATTCTACAGTTGTGGGAACACTCACATCTGATAAATTTGCTCCTTCTGGTAAATCAAACGGATTCAAAATATTTTGGTTTGAAAAAGCATAATTTACCCCAAAAGAAATATCTCCCCATTTTGGATTAAAATCAAAACCACCTCCAATTTTATATAAATTCGATTTGTAAAAAGAAACTGGTGTTGTTTTTCCTGCAATTGTAACAGAATTCCCTCCAGTTTGTGCTGAATAATCTGTCGAAAAACTCATATATGCTGTTAACTTTTCATTAAATTTATATTCATAACCAATTCCGAAATTGATGACACTTTTTGCTTCTTCTTCGTATCGGACGGTTATTGGATTTTCTGTTGTTTGTCCAACAAAATGGACAGATTCCATCAAATTATATTTTTGAATTGGCGCAAACCATTCAAAAGCCAAATGAATTTTACTTTTATCAATAAAAATTCCTGCTCCAGCTCCAACAGAAAATGGTGAATGTGTTTTTGCTTTTATATTACTTTCTACCACATACTCAAATAAGTCTTTATCTGTGACAGTTCCAAAATCATCTGTTATAATATTTTCATAAAAAATATTTCCATCACCTGTAATATGAATTTTCGGAACAGTAACTGTCATTCCTAATGCTAAAGAATTATTTTGAAAAGCAACTCCAAGTTTTGGAACTACTCCATAATTATCATAAGAATAATTATTATTTCTTTCTAAAAGCGCAACATTTGTAGAATCTTGAAGTGAAATAATTTGGAAACCTAAAGCATTTGATTGTTTTCTTGTGCTTACAAATACCGAAGCTCCAACACTTAATTTTTCACTTAATTTATGTGACCAAGAAACTCCATACCATCGTTCTTTGGCTAATTGTGTAAATAATCTTCTTTCTGTTCTAAAAATATTTCCTGAAGTAGATTCTCTTCGATCGAATAAATCAAAATCCGATTTTTGTCTTAAAAGAAAAGAATATGCGAAAGTGTGATTTTTTAATCCTTTTATTTTAAATAAACCTGCAACCAAATTTGGACTTGCACCTGTACTTCCATTTCGAACTCGAATTTCTCCATAACCTGGTTCATTAATAAATGAATTATTAATTTCATATGCTTTTGTACTAATTGTTAATGCAGTTTTTTTACTAAAAACAATTCTCGCTGGATTATAATATACAGCTCCTAAATCTTCCACACTTCCTGTTACTACACCGTTTAGTAAAACAGATTGACTACCAAAATTATCAGACCAATAATTCCCACTTTGAGAAAATACCATTACATTTGAAAACAAAAAACAGATTAATAGTATTTTTGCAAATTCATTAATTCCTTTCATAAAATCATTCTTTTTATTTTGTATTTTAATATAACATTTTGAAAACAAAACTATGAAATATAAAAAACGTCATATCATATTATCTATATTTTTAGTAATTCAAATACTATTACTTAAGTTACTAAAAAACAAGACATTATTTATAGAAAATGATTATTCAAAATCAATTTATTTACATATTTCTAAAATTTTAAGATCTATTTTTGGTTGGATTCCTTTTTCTTTTGGTGATATTGTCTATACTGTTTTAGTAATTTATTTAATTGTATTAGTATATAAGCTGTTTTATCGAAAGTTAAAATTCTTTAAAATTTATTTTCTTAAAATTTTCGCTACTATTTCTGTAGTATTTTTTATTTTTAATATTTTTTGGGGATTAAATTATTATAGACTTCCACTTTATAAGCAATTAGGTTTTTCTGATAAAAGTTATACTGATGAAGAATTGATGACAGTTACAATTAAATTGATTGAACGAACAAATCAATTACAAGAAGAAATTACAAACTCAAAACACAAACCCGTAGAAATCCCTCACTCTATTGAAGATGTGTTTTTAAGAACGAAATCTGGTTTTGAAAATATTCATACAAAATTTGATTTTCCGGAATATACACCTCCTTCGATTAAGACATCGATGTATAGTACAATTTTAAGTTATATGGGATTTTCTGGCTATTTAAATCCACTAACAAATGAAGCACAAGTAAATTATAATATTCCGATGGTTTCGATGCCTTCAACGTCTTCTCATGAAATTGCACATCAATTAGGCTATGCAGCAGAAAATGAAGCAAATTTTATTAGCTTTTTAGCTTGTACACATAGTAATGATAAATATTTTCAGTTTTCAGGTTATTATATGGCGATGCGTTATTGTATTTCCAATTTGTATAAAAATGATCGAGAAGCTTATGAGAAAATTAGAGAAAATTTAAATGAAGGAGTTGTGCAAAACATGAAAATTCATCGAGAGATTAATCAAAAATATGATAATGATGTTTTGGAGCCATTTATTAAAGATATTTACAATACTTATTTAAAAGCAAACAATCAAAAAGATGGAATTCGAACATATTCTTATATGGTAAAAACTTTAATAAATTATCATGAAATGAATCCGAATTTTTGAGAAATTTCGTGAATAAAAAAATCCATTTGTATGAATGGATTTTTTGGTGGAATTATTTTTTATTAATTATTTCAATTATTCTTTTTTTAAAGAATACTAGCTTTTTTTAGTTTTCTTATCTCCGCAATTAATTTTGGAATGTCTTGTTTTGCATTTGCAATAAAATCTTGATTATTGTCGAAAAGTGGATTCTGAATGTAGATATCTTCTCCACCAGTCATTATGAAGCTATCTCCACTTGTATGATCTCTTCCTTAAATCATTGATTTCCAAGATCCTTTAGTCGTATTATTACATCTATCTTCTATTTCTTGTAATTCTTTTTCAGTCATTTATTTCTATTGTTTTTTCTTCAACTCTATTGTAAACGAACCTATTATTTATTTGATTAAATTTCTGTTAATTGATATACAATTTACAAGTTGAATAATAATAAACTTTGAGTTTTACTTTTACTCGCATTATGTATAATAGCCTGTGAAAGCAAACGTAGAGTTATTTTTTGTTATATTTTTGGTCAAATGTTTTCTTTATCCATTCATCTAAATCAAAACTAATAGTCTCTTCTCCTTTTTTGTTTTTTAGTTTACTCCATTCTTGTCTAATCTCACTCATTTTATCAGATAGATTTTCCTGTTTTTTTAGATTTCCATTTTCAAATGTAAATTCGAAAACAGTTTCATATTTCCAAGCAGGATGAAATCCCATATGAACATATAAATCTCGAATAAAATCTTTTCCAATTAAAATGGAGCCTGTAAAATCAATTTTTAAATTAATATTTTCGTAAGTTTTATTAAATCTTCCTTTATTTCGTTTGGGTTTTACTCCGTTTATTATAGGTCCAAGCGGGTTTTCATTGATATTGGAATCATTTACATTTAAATTCTTAGCTACTAATTCATTGTTTTCTATAGAAAATGTCCTATAAAAACCTCGCCAACAAGCTGTACTTGCAGACTTTGTAAATATTTCATAATCTCCAGGATGAAAACAAATTTCTTCCGTGAATCCTGTCAAAGAGTAAAATTGATTATTATAAATAAACTGATCTGATATTTGTGCTGTCATGTGTGTTTATTAACGGTGAATGATTGCCAACTGTAGTCCTGCCGTTAGATGGCTATGGAGTATTATCTAGTGTTACCCTAATTATTCTTCTTTAAGCTTGTAATACTTATTCAATTCAGTAAATACTTCTGTACTATAAAAGTCTTGTCCAGTACCTGATTTATTTACCACATCTAAATAGCGTTTTCGTCTCAAATTAGGATTTTCTTTTATGCCTTTCATTATCCTGTTGAATTTTGGATTTTGTTTAAAGTCTGAATACATTTCTCTCGCTTTTTGAGTTATATCATTGTATTTCAAAGTATATATAGTTTTAAACAATGAATCTTCTTCTATTCTGATTTTCTTTGCAGATTCTTCATCAGTAATATTAACTGGTTGATTTATTGCATTAACCGCCAGTTTTGCTTTAGAATGATCTTTTGTTATTCCCGCAATAATATCAGCATTAGAAATCCTTGATTCATTTACAGCAGCAATTTTAAAAGAAGAAAAAATAGAGTCTTTTATTCCAGCATCATTTAGAAGCTCAGTTGAGGAGACAATACTTTTAATGAATGCTTGAATTGATTTAGATGATTGGCTAATTGCTGATTCATCAGATAAAAAATCTACAGGTGATATAAATGGCTTGAATCCTAAAGGAAGTAACATTAAATGAGTCTCTTGAGAAAGATCAGTATTAAAATTTCCTTTCAAAAAATCATTATAGTTTAATATCGATTTATGTAAGACTGAGTAAAGTACAGCATCTAAATTTTCTTTATAGAAATGTATAATATGGCATCTGAATTCATATAACTTTTTAAGATTTTCTTCAATATGCATAAATTCTTTTCCAATATTTTGACTAACATAAGATAAACATTCCTCAAAAGTTTTGGTGGTACCATCTTTTTTTATGAGTTTGAATTCGTCCAAATTTTCATTAATAAATGCTTTAAGAATTAACTCCCAACCATTAATACATAAAACAGTACAGATTTCATATCTATAGCTAAAAATTGGTTTATTATGGAGTTCAATACAACCAATAATTGCTGATTTTGAATTCTCAATTAATGCTTCTGAAATTGGTTTCATTTATTGTTTTTTATGGGTAACGTTTAGAATAAAATGCGTTTTAATACATTTTTATATAGTATTATAGCCAATTTTATTTTTTCTTTTCAATTGTGTTCATTTTTGAATCAGAACTATATGGTACTTTACCTGAAGGCACTACCTTACTTGTGGCATTGAGGTGTGTCTCTTGATCATCAAAAAATATATGTGCACCAAATGCTTTTAATACTTTATCCTTAGAAAGGCCACCTAAAAAATGAGCTTCATCAACATAAACTCTCCATTTTCTTAAAGTCTTTATTACTCTCATATGAGAAGGAGCATTTCTTGCTGTAACAATTGATAATCTCAAAGGAGTTAATTCAATTGTTGTAGGTAAATGCTCTTGAATCTTAGAGAGTTTTATTAAAAGCTTAGCAAAAGGTCCTTCCTTTAAAGGCTCGTCTACATGTTCTGATTCAAACTTATGAAATGCGTCTATGCCTTCAGTTTTGTATCTGTACTCAGAGTCTTCCGAAAATAAAACCGCATCTGCATCAAAAGCGATTTTAACTCGATTGTCGCTTGGATCAAATTCAGTTGGTGGGTCATAAATTGTAGCAGCTGCGCAAGCTCTAGAATCTATTACTGTTTGTACATCTTTAACGTCTTTTGAAAGAAACAAATCCACATCATAAGCGTCTATATAAGGTGAAAGTGGTTCACCTCCTGAAAGTGCTACTCTGGTAATATCTAGTTTGTGCTCATTAATTGAATTTAGCATTCTTACTCCTGTTTCTGGGCTATTTCTAGACATTACAACCACTTCGACTATTCTCTTGTCAGCTTGATTATTTAATTCTAGTAAACTTTTAACGAGGATAAATGCAGTTCCTGGTTTTAGTGAGTCGTTTTCTTTTTCTTGTTGATATTTTCTGTATCCTTCTATTCCTTCTTTTTCGAATACTGAATTCTCTTCTTCCAAGTCAAATAATGCTCTTGAAGAAACACCTATTACTAATATATCTGAAAAGTCTACTGGCATATTTTTTTTGATTTTATTGGCTAAAATTTATGCACAAACGGAACTCCGTTTATTTCTTTACTAGAAGTTTGTTAAAAAAAAGAACATTCACAGTATTACACACTCAAATGTAAAAGATTTTATATTATAATACAAAAATTACTTTGGAATTTCAAATTTTCTTTTTCAAAATATAGATTTTCTAAAACACATATTTACACTACACAATACATAGTAACTTCTCTCCTAACCTCAACAAATTCAAAGCAATTAAGTTTAAAAATTACGAATATCATAATTCATTCTCGAAAGTCATTAGATACAATATAATTTTAAGCTTATTATTTTAATAATTATTCAAAAAACAATCTAAATCAAACTTGAAATAAGAAGAAATTACTTTATAAATGAATAAATTCGTGTTTTAAAATCTGATTTCGGTTTTTTCATGATATTTATGCTACATAATTTAAAGCAACTTCTCCTCTACTTTCATAAAAACTCATATAAAATTGAATTATATAATAAGTAAGAGCAATAGATTAACATTTCAAATTTTCAAATTAAATTTTCGCTACACTTTTAGTAGAAATTGATTTATAAACAAAAAGAGTTAGATATAGTTTCAGATAGAAATATAGAACCTCATCAGAAATAGCATCTTTTTCATAACCATTTTAAAAAATAAATTCTTATAAGAACTAATAAATAAAGTTCCTATAAGAATTCGATAAATATTTTTTATAAGAAATTTTTCTGTTTATTTTGTTTGAAGTTCTGGAAGTTTAAAATCGTCTAAAGGACTTTTTTCACTCATAAGTTTCTCAATGTCTTCCGACTTTCTTGGAGCCATTTCAGAAAGATTAATTGGTTCTCCATCAGTAATCAAAATATCATCTTCAATACGAACAGCAATTCCCCACCATTTTTCATCACAAGGACTTCCTTCAGGAATATAAATTCCAGGTTCAACAGTAATCACCATATTTTTCTCAAGATTTCCATAACCTCCTCTATCATGAACATCTAAACCAAGATGATGAGAAGTTCCGTGTGGTAAATAATCATGTTTAGCAGAAGGAGAAGAAATAATTCCAAGTTTCGCTAAACCTTTATTAATAACTTCTCTGGCAGCAAAATTTGGAGCAAAAAAACTTTTACCAGCTTTTGCTTCTGCAATTCCAGCAGATTGAGCTTCATAAACAATATCATAAATAGCTTTTTGTTCTGGAGTAAATTTTCCATTTACAGGAATTGTTCTAGTAACATCCGCAGTATAACCATGATATTCCGCACCAAGATCCATTAGAATTAATTCTCCATCCATTTTTGTTTTATTATTCGCTATATAATGTAAAACACAACCATTATGTCCAGCTCCAACAATAGAAGGATAACCTTCATATTCCGAACCATATTTTTTATAAATAAATTCATGAATTCCTTGCACTTCTCTTTCTGTCATATTTGGATGAATTGCTTTCATAACTTCAATTTGACCGATTGCAGAAATTTCAATTGCTTTTTTAAGTAAACGTAGCTCTTCTTTTTGTTTAATTCCTCTAAGATCGTCCATAATTCGATTTAAAGAATAAATATCAATTCCAGAATGAAGTTTTACACCATCATTATCTAAATTTTTAGACATTAATTGCTTTTTAAAACTCTCAATTAATTTATATAAATCTGCATCTTTATCTCTATGATTTCTATAATCATTTTCAAAATCGAAAAACATTACTTTATCAAATTTCTTAAAGTCTATAGCGCCATTTATAAATTGTGTCCCAGTTGTGGCATAATTAAAACCTAACTCATTTTTCGCACCATTTACACCAAGCATTGGTCCATTCCATTTCTCATAATGTGTATTTTTTTTCTCTACAAATAAAATTTCATCTTCTCCATTTTTTTGTGTTTCTGAAAAAATAACTAAAACAGCATTTGGCTCTTTATGTCCAGTTAAATAATAAAAGTCTGGATTTTGATGATATACATAATCAACATCATTAGAACGATTTCTTATAGGATTTGCAAAGAAAACAGCAACGCTATTCTTTGGTAATTTTTTTCTTACAGCTTCTCTTCTTTCTTTGTGAAATTCTTTACTTAAATAATCTTTATCAAAATTTCTATTCTGACTAAAAGAAGAAGTAAAAATTAAAAGACACAAAGAAAGTACATGAATGATTTTCATAAAATTATTTTTTAAATATTGAAACAAATATAAATAACTTAAACTTTGTCGCATTTATTCCAACAAAAAAGATGCCTCAAAATAAACATTTCAAGGCATCTTAATTTATAAAGTTTTAAATCTATTCTCAGATTATTTTCCTAAAACCTCAGCAACTTTCTCTCCAATTTTAGCAGGAGAACTTACAACGTGAATTCCGTTAGCAGCTAAGATTTCCATTTTAGCTTGTGCAGTATCATCTTTTCCTCCAACGATTGCACCAGCGTGTCCCATTGTTCTACCAGCAGGAGCAGTTTGCCCAGCGATAAATCCAACAACAGGTTTTCTGTTTCCGTCAGCTTTAATCCATTCAGCAGCTTCTGCTTCTAATTGTCCACCGATTTCACCGATCATTACAATACATTCTGTTTCATCATCGTTCATTAATAACTCTACAGCTTCTTTAGTAGTAGTTCCAATAATTGGATCTCCACCAATTCCGATTGCAGTAGTTACACCAAATCCTTGTTTTACAACTTGATCAGCAGCTTCGTAAGTTAAAGTTCCAGATTTAGATACGATTCCAACGTTTCCTTTTTTGAAAATAAATCCTGGCATAATTCCAACTTTAGCTTCTTCTGGAGTAATAACTCCTGGACAGTTAGGACCAACTAATCTACAATCTTTATCTGCGATATATTCTTTTACTTTAGTCATATCTGCAACAGGAATTCCTTCTGTAATACAGATAATCACTTTAATTCCTGCATCTGCAGATTCCATAATAGCATCTGCTGCAAATGCTGGTGGTACAAAAATAATAGAAGTATCAGCTCCTACTTGATTTACTGCATCTAGTACAGTATTAAATACTGGTTTGTCTAAGTGTGTTTGTCCACCTTTTCCTGGAGTAACACCACCAACGATATTCGTTCCGTATTCTATCATTTGAGAAGCGTGGAAAGTTCCTTCACTTCCTGTAAATCCTTGTACAATGATTTTCGAATCTTTATTTACTAAGACGCTCATTTATGTTATAATTATTTATTGTGTCAATATTTTGTTTTCGAACCTACGCAAAAGTAAGTAGAAAATTTAAACTTTCTAAAAATTTTCTTAGTTTCTTTATGATTAAGCAAAACTATATTTTTTGCGTTTAAAAGTAAAGTTTTTGTGATGAAAAAAGCGTTATGAAATTTTAAAAAAAATCTAAAAAATAATTTGTTTAAAATTAATATTAACAAATAGAAAAGAAAACGTTTTATAAAAAAGAAAGCGCTAGAAATGTTTTGGTACTATGATTGTTTAGAAAATAAAAAATCGTAATTTGCAAAACGTATCTTTTAGAAGAAAATAACACCTAAAATACTGAGACAGAAATGGAACTAGAATATAATTCAGAAAGAAAGCCTTTAATCATTCCAGAATATGGGCGTCATATACAAAAATTAGTAAATCATTGTAAATCCCTTGAAGATAGAGATGAGCGTAATAAGATGGCAAAAGCGATTATTGATGTGATGGGGAATCTACAACCGCATTTAAGAGATGTTCCAGATTTTCAACATAAACTTTGGGATCAATTATTCATCATGGCAAAATTCGATTTGGATGTTGATTCACCTTATGAAAAACCATCTAGAGAAGAATTAACACAAAAGCCAGATAAATTACCTTATCCTAAATCTGCTTCAAAATATCGTTTTTATGGACATAATATTCAAACGATGATTGATGTTGCTTTAACTTGGGAAGATGGGGAACAAAAAGATGCATTGATTTATACAATTGCAAACCATATGAAGAAATGTTTCTTGAATTGGAATAAAGATGTTGTAAAAGATGATGTAATATTTAAACATTTATATGAGCTTTCTAAAGGAGGAATTGATTTAAGAGAATCGGATGAAGTTCTATCAGATTCTAAAACTTTAATTAAAACTAAATCTGTAAAAACTCCGAAGAAAAGCCCTAATAGTGTAAGTTACGGATCAAATACTTCAAACTCAAGGGACAATAACAATAATAATAATCGAAATAACAATCGATCAAATTATAGCAATAATAACCAACACCAAAGAAGAAATAATAACAATAAAACAAACTATCAAAGAACTAAAAAATAGTATTAAATTACATGGCTACATTTAAAATAGAAGGAGGACATAAATTAAGAGGAAGCATTACACCACAAGGTGCAAAAAATGAAGCATTACAGATTCTATGTGCAGTTTTGCTAACAGATGAAAAAGTAATTATAGAAAATGTTCCAAATATTAGAGACGTTAATAAGCTTATCTATATTTTAGAACAATTAGGAGTTAAAAAAGAACAATTATCTCCAGATTCGTATAGCTTCCAAGCAGATGATTTAAATTTAGCCTACTTAGAATCCGAACAATTCAAAAAAGATGGAAGTTCTCTTAGAGGATCTATCATGATTGTTGGGCCTTTATTAGCTCGTTTTGGAAAAGGATATATTCCAAGACCAGGAGGAGATAAAATTGGAAGAAGAAGATTAGATACACACTTTGAAGGTTTCATTAAACTTGGAGCCAAATTCAGATATAACAGAGAAGAATATTTTTATGGTGTAGAAGCAGAAGAACTTCACGGAGTTGATATGCTTTTAGATGAAGCTTCTGTAACTGGGACAGCAAATATTATTATGGCAGCTGTTTTAGCTAAAGGAACAACCACAATATATAATGCAGCTTGTGAACCATATATTCAACAACTTTGTAAAATGTTAAACAGAATGGGAGCAAAAATTTCAGGAATTGCTTCTAACCTATTAACAATTGAAGGTGTTGAAAAATTAGGAGGTTGTACACATAGAATTCTTCCAGATATGATTGAAATTGGAAGTTGGATTGGTATGGCTGCAATGACAAAATCGGAATTAACGATTAAGAATGTTAGTTGGAAAGATTTAGGAGTAATTCCTACTATTTTCTCTAAACTTGGAATCAAATTAGAGAAAGTAAATGATGATATTTTTATTCCAGAACAAGAATCTTATGAAGTTCAAAACTTTATGGATGGTTCTATCTTAACTGTTTCTGATGCTCCTTGGCCAGGATTTACACCAGATTTATTAAGTATCATTTTAGTGGTTGCAACACAAGCAAAAGGAAGTGTATTAATTCACCAAAAAATGTTTGAAAGTAGATTATTCTTCGTAGATAAATTAATCGATATGGGAGCAAAAGTAATTCTTTGTGATCCACATAGAGCAACTGTAATCGGAATGAATCACGAATCTACTTTAAAAGCTACAACAATGACTTCTCCAGATATCCGTGCTGGAATTTCACTTCTTATTGCAGCACTTTCTGCAAAAGGAACAAGTACGATTCATAATATTGAACAAATAGACAGAGGATATCAATATATTGATGAAAGACTTCGTGCAATTGGAGCTAAAATCGAAAGAATAGATTAGTAAAAAATACATTTTGTCTTAATAATGTCATAAACGCTCACTTTTGTGGGCGTTATTTCTGACAGGATGTCACAAAAACATTAATGGCAATGAATTTGTTAAGCAAAATCAAAAATTATTATAATAAACATCTTATGAGCAAGAATAAAACAGACGATAAAGATTTAGAGAATAAAAAAGTGAACAATGCAGAGGATACTTCTAAAGAAAATACAGAAGCAAAAGATCCTATTGCTGAGCTTGAAGAGCAAGTGAAACAAGAAAAAGAAAAATTCTTACGTCTTTTTGCTGAGTTTGAAAATTATAAAAAAAGAACTGCAAAGGAAAGATTAGATTTATTTAAAACTGCCAACCAAGAATTAATGACAGTTTTACTGCCAATTTTAGATGATTTTGATAGAGGTTTGGCAGAAATCAAAAAAGCGGAAGATGATTCTTTATTCCAAGGAATGAAATTAATCTCTGACAAATTACACAATACATTAACTCAAAAAGGTTTATTAGCTATTGAAGTTAAAGTTGGTGATACATTTGATGCTGAAGAACACGAAGCAATTACACAAATTCCTGCACCATCAGAAGATTTAAAAGGAAAAATCATTGATGTTGTAGAACAAGGATATAAACTTGGAGACAAAACAATTCGTTTCCCTAAAGTAGTTATCGGACACTAATACCCCACACAAAGTCATGAAACAGGATTATTACGAAATACTTGGAGTTACAAAAAGTGCTACAACTGTTGAGATAAAAAAAGCTTATAGAAAAATGGCTATTAAATATCACCCAGATAAAAATCCAGGTGATAAAGAAGCTGAAGAAAAGTTTAAACAAGCAGCGGAGGCTTATGAAATTCTAAGTGACGAGAATAAAAAAGCTCGTTATGATCAGTTTGGACATGCTGCCTTTGAAGGTGGAGCTGGTGGCGGATTCCACGGAGCTGGTGGAATGAATATGGATGATATCTTTAGCCAATTTGGAGATATCTTCGGAAGCGCCTTTGGTGGAGGTTTCGGAGGTGGATTTGGTGGCGGAAGTCGTGGTCCAAGAAGAACTAAAGGTTCGAATCTTCGAATCCGTGTTAAACTTACTTTAGAAGACATCGCAAAAGGTGTTGAAAAGAAAGTAAAAGTAAAACGTAAAGTTCAAGCAGAAGGTGTTCGTTATTCTACATGTTCTACATGTAATGGAACTGGACAAGTAATGAAAGTGACAAACACTATTCTAGGAAGAATGCAAACTGCATCTGCTTGTCCTACTTGTCACGGAAGTGGACAAACTCTTAATAATAGACCAAATGGTGCTGATGCTGATGGTTTGATTATGAAAGAGGAAATGGTTTCTATCAAAATTCCAGCTGGAGTTACAGAAGGGATTCAACTTAAAGTAGGTGGAAAAGGAAATGAAGCTCCTGGAGATCATTCTATTCCTGGAGATTTACTTGTTGTAATAGAAGAAGTAGCTCATGAAACTTTAAAACGTGAAGGAAACAATTTACATTATGATTTATATGTAAGTTTTTCTGAAGCAGCTTTAGGAGCTTCTAAAGAAATAGAAACTGTAACAGGTAAAGTAAAAATTCCTGTAAAACAAGGAACACAATCTGGAAAGATTTTACGCTTAAGAGGAAAAGGATTACCAAGTATTGAAGGATATGGAACAGGAGATTTACTTGTTCATGTGAATGTTTGGACACCTCAACACTTAAACAAAGAACAAAAAGCATTTTTTGAAAAAATGTCTGAGGACACAAATTTTGTCCCAAAACCTTCTAAATCAGAGAAATCATTCTTTGAAAAGGTAAAAGACATGTTTTCTTAATAAAAATATTTGAAAAAAGTCTTGCATATATAAAAGTTACCACATATATTTGCATTGTTATTAGACACATACTAATAATGACTTTTTCTTTTTCATAGCAATTTTTCCCACTCAATCTCAGAGTGGGTTTTTGTTTTTTATATAGTTTCTATTCCATTTTTATAAAAAATTTATCTTTAAAAACATACATTTTAAAGAACTTGTTTTCCACACTTTTTTCTCCTTAAATTCCTTATAAATTCTAAGAAAAATTAAACATATTTTAAATACATTTTTCCTGATTTTTTCAATACTTTAGCAGAAATTTATTTTTAAACAAAAAGAAATGAAAAATACTGCATTATCACATATACATGAAGCACTTGGAGCGAAAATGGTTCCTTTTGCTGGATATAATATGCCTGTACAATATGAAGGTGTAAACATCGAACACGAAACGGTACGTGAAGGAGTTGGTGTATTTGATGTGTCTCACATGGGAGAGTTTTTCTTAAAAGGAGAAAACGCTTTGGCTTTAATTCAAAAAGTTACTACAAATGACGCTTCTAAATTAGTTGTAGGAAAAGCGCAGTATAGTTGTATGCCTAATAATGAAGGAGGAATTGTTGATGATTTATTAATTTATAAAGTAGGCGAAGAAGAATACATGTTAGTAGTAAATGCCTCTAACATTGAAAAAGATTGGAATTGGATTTCACAACACAATGATTTAGGTGTTGAAATGGAAAATAAATCGGATGAATATTCTTTATTAGCTGTACAAGGACCAAAAGCTGCTGAGGCTTTACAATCTTTAACAGAAGTTGATTTAATCAACATGAAATATTACACATTTGATTCTGGAAAATTTGCAGGAATTGATAATGTAATTTTATCTGCTACAGGTTATACAGGATCTGGAGGTTTTGAAATTTATTTCAAAAATGAAGATGCTGAAGAAATTTGGAATGCTGTGTTTGAAGCAGGAAAAGATTTTGGAATTAAACCAATTGGTTTAGCTGCTCGTGATACACTTCGTTTAGAAATGGGATTCTGTTTATATGGAAATGATATTGATGATACTACATCTCCTATCGAAGCTGGATTAGGTTGGATTACAAAATTTACAAAAGACTTCGTAAATGCGGAAGCTATTAAAGCGCAAAAAGAAAACGGAGTTTCTCGTAAATTAGTTGCTTTTGAATTAAAAGACAAAGGAATTCCTCGTCAAGGGTATGATATCGTGGATGTAGAAGGAAATAAAATTGGTCATGTAACTTCTGGAACGATGAGTCCTTCTATGAAGAAAGCTATCGGTTTAGGGTATGTTCCAACTGAATTAGCAAAAACAGGAAGCGAAATTTTAATCCAAGTTCGTAAAAAAGCTTTAAAAGCTGAAGTTGTAAAACTTCCTTTCTATAAGAAATAGTTTTTTTAAAATAAATACTAAAAGCCTAAAATATATTCTATAATTATTTTAGGCTTTTTTTGTGATATATATTAAATTACATTAACTGTATTGCTGCTTTTCAAATATACTGCTATATTTGGCTCATTATAAACAAATCAATAATGAACAAAAAAAAACTTATTCTACTCCTATTTTTTATCTCTTTTTCAATAAATGCTCAAAACTCAAATAATGTAAACATTTGGTATTTTGGTGAAAAATCTGGAATAGATTTTAACAGTGGTCAAGCAGTTGCAATCGACAACGGATCATTACATGCAAAAGAAGGTAGTGCTTCTATATGTGATGCTGATGGAAATCTTTTATTTTATACAGATGGAATCAGAGTTTACAATAAAAATCATGATTTCATGGAAAATGGTATAAATTTATTTGGACATCCTTCTAGTACAACTTCTGCCATTATAATTCCTAAACCTTCTTCTGAAAACCTTTATTATATCTTTACTTGTGATGCCCTTGAAGACCAAGGTGAAAATGGCTTAAATTACTCTATTGTCGATTTATCTTTAAATAATGGTCTTGGAGCAATTACGGAAAAAAATGTTTTACTTCACAAACCAGCAACGGAAAAACTTACTGCAATTTATGATGAATCTACAGATTCTTTCTGGGTTGTTAATCAAGAGCTAGAAACTGAAAAAACAATATGTTATAAAGTTACATCTGAAGGAGTTTCTGAAACTCCGGTTATTAATAATCTAGAATTAATTTCAGGAAATCATAATGTTGGGCAGATGAAATTCTCTCCTAATGGAAAAAAAATTGCAATGAATATTTTTGGAAGTCGAGTTTTACTTTATGATTTTAACATAGAAACAGGAATTATATCCAATCCGATTATTGTTAGAAATAACAACGAAGAATATTATGGCTTAGAATTCTCTCCAGATAGTAAAATGCTTTATGTATCGATTTTCAGCCCAGCAAGATTAATTCAATTTGATATTAGCGAACATAATGCAGCTCTAATACAGGATTCACAATATTTTTTACCTTATGCATATGAAACCATTGGATTAATTCAACTTGCTCCAGATCGAAAAATCTATTGTGTAGTTCCTGATACAGATATACTTTCTGTGATAAATTCACCTAATGAATCTGGGGAACTTTGTGAATTTGAAAGTAATGGATTTCAATTATTAAATCCAAATATTTTAGGATTACCAACTTATATTCAATCGACTTTAAAACTTCCTTTATTAGAAGTTACCGATTTATGTTTAGGAAGTGAAACTCTATTTCAAATTCCAGAATTTGATGGAGTAATTGAAAATATTCATTGGGATTTTGGTGATGGAACCTCATCTACAGAAATTAATGCGACACATATCTATCAAGAACCTGGAAAATATACAGTAACAGCAACTTTTGAAACTACTGAAAGTGAAGATTTCATTAAAACAATTGAAATAGAAATTTATGAACAAGCTTTAATTTCAGAAATCTTACCTTTTGTAATGTGTAATAAAGGAACTGTTTTTATCGGGGAATCTTCTTCTTTTGATATTGAATTGAATAATCAAAAATTAGAAGATTTTAATTATTCTTTTTATGAAACAGAAGAAGATGCTCTTTTAGGTGAAAATAAATTGGATGCTACTTTTTATTTTTCTACATCAGATAAAGAATATATTTATGCACGAATAGAACATAAAAAAAACTTTAAATGTTTCACAATTGAAAAAATCCCATTTCATTATGCTGAAGAAATTGATTTTACAATTGAAGATCAATTAATTTGTGAAGAATTTGAAGAAATTTATCTTGAAGCACCTCAAGGTTTTGATCATTATTTATGGTCTGATGGAAAAACAACGTATTATAACACATTTAATCAAGTTGGAGAATATTCTTTAACTATTTGGAATGATGGTGAAATTACTTGTGAAGTAACGAAGAATTTTACTATAAATTATGCGCCAAAAGCAGTTGTAAAAAATATTGAAATTAAAGAATGGTCTTACGATAAAAATGTAATTAAAGTTAATTTAGAAAATGAAGAAAATGGATTTTTTGAATATTCTCTAGATAATTACAACTTTCAAACTGAAAATATTTTTAAAAATTTAAAATATGGAAATTACACAATCTTTATCAAAAATGAAAATAATTGCATTATTGAAAAAGAAGTTGTTTTATTAGATTATCCAAAGTATTTTTCTCCTAATAATGATGGAATTCACGATTACTGGAATATTCATAACGTAGAAAATTCAAAAAAATCTAAGATTTATATTTTTGATCGCTTTGGAAAAATTATCACTGAAGTTTACACAAGAGGAAAAGGTTGGAACGGAAAGAAAAATGGCTTAAATCTTCCTGCTTCTGATTATTGGTTTTTATTTATCAAAGAAAACGGTGAAGAATATCGGGGTCATTTTACTTTAAAAAGATAAACGTATCAAAAGAGAGGTTGTTTTAATTTTAACCTCTCTCCTATTTTTTATAATAATTTCAATACATATTCATAAATAATCCCGACAAGAATCGCAATTCCAAAACTTAAAAGCGTTCCTATTAAAATATATTCTGTTAGCTTTCGATCTCTTGCTTCTGATAAATCACCAAAACGAAAAACAGATTTTGCTGTAATTAAAAAACCAATAGCTGTCCAGTGATTTGTAATAATAAAACAAAATACAAACAAACGTTCAAGCATTCCGATATATTTTCCTGCATCTTCTAAAGAACCATTTTCTTCCATTGTTTCTGGTTTCCATTTTGAAATTATTACTTTCATAATTATAGATGCAACTGTTGTTACTAATAAAACAGCAATCAAAAATAACAGCACTTTTGGATTTGAAATTAATTTATCCAAAACAGGAATTTTATCATACATTAAAGTTACCTGAATTAAAACTAAAATGTGCAAAAACTGATCGATAAAAAAATACAATCGATTATTTTTCTTTTTTACATAATAAATTTTAAAAACATCAATAAAAAAATGCGATAAAAGAATAATTAAAATCCCCAACCAATATGAAAAATTAAACTGTAAGATTAGCAATAAAAAAATTGCATGAATTCCCATATGAAAATAAAGATAACGTGATTTTATCTTGTTATTTTCTTTGTCTAAAACCCATTTTGTTGGTTGTAATAAAAAATCTCCGATTAAATGGGAGAAAAGCAATTTTAGAAATAATATCATATTCGATCTAATTTTTCTTTAAACATTTTTTCAATTTTAGAAACCTCATCAAAACACGAACGTTTTAGCGTTTCACTAATCGTGCTTTGTGTTTTATTTAATAAAGACGCCAATTGAATTTGATTATAATTCGGATATTCAATTACACTTTTCACCAAAGTTGCTTCAATTACTGTCCAATGATCCATTCGTAAAAGTCCTAATTCTAAATACAAATTCATTTCTTTATCAAAAAATTCTTCATCTGATTTTAGCAACAATGTTCTTTTTTTCAAACACTCAAAAGCTTCCCCAGAAAATATAAATGCACTTCCGTTGGATTGAGATACTTTTTCTTCATGAAAACTCTCATCGCCAATTCCAATTCCCATTCGAACATCCATTCCTTTTACTTGTTTCATCGCAGCTTTTAAATGAAAAGCAACTTTCAAAACCTCTTTAGGATTATTTATACGCAATTGAAAACTGTCTCCTCTAAAAATCTCCCAGTTCGTATATTCTCTACCATACTTTGATAAAGTTTCTTTAAGAATATATAACCACTTTTCTGGAGAATGATTTCTTGAATTTATAATGTCTCCCGTGATGACACTTACCATATTTTCACCTTTTTACTGTGAATTTACCACTATTTTTTTAAAGGATAAAATTAGAATAAAGTTATTTTATCGTATTTTTAACCGATATTAAATATTATCGTATAAATAAAGGATATTATTTTTCTTTTTTTCCAAAGATGAAAAAAGTGTTTTTAATTCCAGATTCTGCTGTTTTCCAAACAAAATTCCCTAGCCCTTTATAAGGAACTCTATCAAATTTCATAGGAACTTTTTTAATCTTTCCTTCTTTATCAGGATTATTCTTATCGACAATCAGATTACCAAAAAATGATTTCAAATCATTCTCACCTCCATTTTTCTTTTTATGAAAAACAAAATCGGCATTTTTATATTCTAAAACCATTTCTCCAGCAGAAGATTCAGGTGTTGCAATTGCCATAAGAGAAACTTTTTCCAAACTTCCTTTTTTGAAAGAAATTCCAGTTGCTGGAAAAAGAGCTTTATTGAAATCGGTTAAAGGAGCTTTTGACATCGATCCATTAAAATGAAATGTTGGAGAAAAATAATTCATTTTAATATTTAAATGAAGCGTAGAACTTCCCATAAATTTCCCTTTAAATTTCAATTCTAAAGGATTTTTATTTCGATAATAATTAGAAGCAATATTTTTTACAACAATTTCTCCTTCCTTAAAAGTAACTTTCAAATTTTCATCTGCATTTTTTAGCTTTTCTCTATATAACAAATCAACATGATTTAAAACAAGATCATTCACTTTTATAGGTGTTTTAAGCGAATTTAAAAGTTGATTAGGAAATAAAGGTCTTTTCTTGTAATTCCAAGGTTTTGTTTTATTTTTTAGAATAGAAGCTTTGACATTTTTAAGCATTAAAGAATCCATTACAATTTCATCAAATTTTAAGGTATGAATCAAATCAAAATTAGTTGCTTCCAAATCCATTTCCTCCAAAGAAAAAACATCTTTTGTGTATTTATATGTTTCACTAAGTTGTAGCAAATTCAAATTGGTAGGTTTATAAATTACAGAATGAACTTTTAAATTTTTCTGAAATAAATCATATTTCATTTCGTGGAAAGAAAAATCGTATAAATCATTAAAAGCTGTCATTGTAAATTTTGGAATCTCAATACAAGTTTCAGTACTTTTTAAAACTAATTTCCCTTCTTTTTCTTTAGCAAAAGAAACATCATGAATTAAAATATCAAAAGGTGAAATTTTTGTTTTATTTGATTTAGAATCTTCTGCTTTTTCAACAGTGATATCATTCTCTAAAAAAAGAATATGATCAATAGTTAATCCATGTAAACCTTTTACATTTAAAGCAATTTCTTTAATAGATTCCTCATGAGAATATCGTTCGATGTTTTTAAAATGTTTTATTTTAATTTTGGGATGTTCAATACGAATTGCAGAAGTTTTGGCTATTTTATTTTTAAAATAATTATACATTTCAAAACCTCTAATTTCTAGTTTTGGAATTTCTACATAATATGCCACAGATTTGTTTACTTTTCCTTCTTTTAAAAGTGAAATATAAGAATCTGTAGGAATAACTTTAATTTCTTTCAAAGTAACTTTTCGATTGATAAAACTCAAATTGATTTTCTCAAAAGAAACTTGGTAACTTGAGGTTTTATTAAAAACTTCTACTTTTTTTTGAAGAAAATCTTGTAATTCTTTCTCTAGAAAAATGCTAGAAATATAACTTAAAAATAGAAGTAAAATAACAACGATAAAAGTCGCTTTAAACAACTTATTTAAAAAAGTAGAAGATGCCATAATAAGAAAATTTCAATTCTAATTAATTTAAAGTTAAGCAAATAATTAGAACTCTTTTTAATTTAAAAAAGAAAAAACTGAAATTCAAAAAAGAAATTCATTTCATATTCACATAAAGTCTAGTATCTTAGCAATTATTTCAAATACTTCAAAAAAGAATGCAACAGATAATTATTTCTATTTTAAGTTTCGTAATAGGCGGATTAATTGCTTGGCTTTATATTAAGTTACAAGCTTCCAAAAATTCTAATTCATCCAAGGAAGATTTACAACAAAAAGAAAATGAGATATCGCACCTCAACAATCTTTTAGAATCTGTCAAATTAGAGAAAAGTCAACAAAATGCAGAATTAAAAGAAGAAATTGAGCATTTAAGAAATGAAAAAGAAGATGTTCTTATAGAATATACCAGAAGAAATTCAGAAAATAATTCTTTAAAAGAAAAACTAAAAGAGCAAAAAAATGAAATTTTCAATCTTCAAGAAAAGTTTTCTATAGAATTTGAAAATTTAGCAAATAAAATTTTAGAAGAAAAATCAGAAAAATTCACAAAGCAAAATCACACACATTTACAGCAATTATTAAATCCATTACAAGAAAAAATTCAACATTTTGAAAAGAAAGTAGAAGAAACGCATAAAGATAGTATTGATCGTCATGCAGCTTTGCGAGAGCAAATTTTTGGTTTAGAAAAGCTGAATTTACAGATGAGTAAAGATGCTTTAAACTTAACAAAAGCATTAAAAGGAGATTCTAAAATGCAAGGAAATTGGGGTGAAATTATCTTAGAAAGAGTTTTAGAAAAGTCTGGTTTAGAAAAAGGACGAGAATTTGAAATGGAGAAAAGTTTTAGTGTGAATTATGACAATAGAACTAGACTTCGTCCAGATGTAATTATACATCTTCCTGAAAATAGAAAGATGATTATAGATTCAAAAGTTTCTTTAACTGCTTATGAAAAATACATCAATTGTGAAGAAGAAACATTGAAACCAACTTTATTAAAAGAGCATATTACTTCCATTAATAGACATGTGATGCAATTAAGTCAAAAACGATATGAAGATTTATATCAAATTGAATCTCCCGATTTTGTATTGCTATTTATTCCAATTGAACCAGCATTTGCTGTCGCTTCAAAAATGGATCCGAATTTATATAATAATGCTTTTTCAAAAAATATTGTGATTGTAACACCTTC
This sequence comes from Aureivirga marina, assembly GCF_015767265.1. GTDB lineage: Bacteria > Bacteroidota > Bacteroidia > Flavobacteriales > Flavobacteriaceae > Aureivirga > Aureivirga marina. The sequence continues at coordinate 231,915 of NZ_JADPIB010000003.1, read as the reverse complement.
TACTTTACTAGCTACTTTAAGAACGATTAATTCTATTTGGCAAAATGAAAAGCAAAAGAAAAATGCAATTCAAATTGCTCAACAAGCTGGAGCAATGTATGATAAATTTGAAGGATTAATTCAGAATTTAATTAAAATTGGAAAAAGATTAGATGATGCAAAATCTGAATATTCTGGAGCGATGAATAAATTATGTGAAGGAAAAGGAAATATTGTTGTAAGCATGGAAAAACTTAAAGATATGGGAGCAAAAGCAAAAAAATCACTTCCAGAATCTATAGTTGACAGAAGTTTACCAAATTAAACTATTTTTGCTACATAATTTGTATAACATTATAGAAAAAGCTGTTCCAAATCAGAACAGCTTTTATATATTAGGTCAATTGAATTCTAAATATCAATTAATTTTCCTTGAAAGTCTGATTTAAAACAACCATTCGTTGTACAAACTTGAAAAGTTTTAAAACCGTTGCAAGCACTGATTTCATTAAAGTTTCTGTTTCGCCATAAAGGATTTGTTCCAATTCCTCCCCAACCATAATTATATCCCATCCAAGAATATTCTGTACTATTACAATCTAATTCCACCATATTATCAGAAATCAACCATGTATCTAAATATTGTTTTTTATTTCCAGGATTTCTCCAATCTTCCCAATAACAACAAGTTCCAGTTCCGCCATCGTCATGATACGAACCATGATTTCTTTTTCCAACATAAACAATTGGGTGTAATTTATTTCCATCTGTAAAACTAGTATGATTCGATTTTCTTGTGTACCATCCAGAATGTTGAAAGAATGTTATACTTCTTATCTTTCCATTATTATTAATTGTTCCATCGTCATTTATAGCATTATCAACTTGAACAATCACATTTTCCCAATCAAAATCATGCGCTCCAGAAACGCCATCACATTTTTGTTGGTCATAATAAGTCCACCAATAATTAATAATAATTCGATTTTCTTTACTTGGAATTTTAGTTAAGATAAAATAGGTATCTGCATTTGATTTTACAAAATTAAAATCTGTGTTTTCTTTTGGTCTTCCTCTATAGTTTAATTTTCCATTGCAAGTTGCGCCATTACAAAGTTCTACAATTTGACTTGCTTTTACAGGAAAAGAACTTGCAACTTGATCAAATCGAAGTTGAGGTGCATAACGTAAAGCTAAAATTTGACGAATTTCAGGATCAATCTCATCAGGAATATAATTTGGACAATTATCACAAGCAGCTGTTTCTTCTTCTTCAAAACTTCCAACTTCGCCACTCAAATTTCCATCTGAAACAGAATCATCATCATTACATGAAATTAAAAAAGCAAAACCAATAAAAAGGTATAATATTTTAAAAGTAAAAACTCTCATAGTAACTATTTTTAATATTTGTTATTTAAAGCTAATTAATACTTTTAAGAGAAGCTGTTAATAAAAATTGAAATCTATAATAGAAAAACTATTAATTAAACTTTAATTTTAATAGCTGAAAAAAATTCAAACCAAAAAAAATGAGCATTTTAGATTATATCAAGGATGAAATTCATTCTACCCACACAAAAACAAATCAATTAATAGAAAAAATTCCAGCTGAAAAATGGAATACTACTCCAGAAATTTTAGAAACAAATATGAATTGGCAATTAGGACATTTAATTTTGGCAAATTATTTACACGGAATTGCTTCTATTTCTGGACCAAATGAGTTGATTCGAAGTAAAATTAATATTCCAGATTATATTAAATTTTATGGACCGAATTCTTCACCAACAAAATTTAATGAAGAAAAACCAGATAATACTACTTTAAAAACTATTTATTCAATTCTTTTAGAAGAAATAAAAAAACAAATTGAAACTATTAAAGAAGAAGATTTAATTTCGGAAACAGCAATTCCAAATCCAGCTGCAAAAACCAAGAAAGAAGCTTTAAGTTTATTATATAAACATCAATCTTGGCATAACGGACAAATTGCTATGTTGGGAAGAATTTTAAAATAAGACATAAAAAAACCGAGTAAAATTACCCGGTTTTTTTGTTATTGGATTACCATTTTATTTTTGTCTTCTAAGTTGAATTTATCAAACTTTATTTTGTAGTCATATCCTGAACCACTTCCTTTAATAATTTCAACTTGTGAATTTACGTCTTCTAAAACTTTCTCATTTTTTGGATTTTCTAAAATCTTTACGAAACTTAATTTATAGTTACAGTGATCAATCCATTCAATTTTCAATTCGATTTTAACTCCTGTATCTAAATTATGCTCGATTTGTTGGCTTCCATTTCTTGTTACTTCAGTAACTCCAGAAATTTTGTCATCAATTTTAAATTTTCCAGATTTAAATTTCTCACAAACTGCTGGATCTAATGCATCATGAGATTCGGTGCTTGGTATCGTAAATTTCCCTGATTGGAATTTTTGACTACTTAAAACTTGACTGTAAGAAACCAATGACGTTAAAAAAAAGAAACCTAGTAATATTTTTTTCATTTAGTTAATTTTTAAAATTAGGATTGTTTTTATTGTTTAATAGTTATCTAGTATTTTAATTTGATTAATTAATTCTATTGAGTTGCAAATTTTATTATCGATTCCAGTTCCACCAAACATTTCAGTTTTCATTTTTAAATATTTTCTTTCACTATTTTTTACAAAGACTAAATAATTTGTGTACTTATAATCTCTTCTCGATCCTTCTGCTAAAAACCAAAAACTTTTCTTCCCTTGAAAGTCTCCTCTTCCGCTTGAAATTAATTCCAAACCTTCTTCTTGCACATATTTATTAATTACAAGAGATTCTGAATCTTGATCCATTTTTAAATTACCGTTGACCATTGAGACATCTAAAATAAAAGTATTTGTTAAACTTTTCGTAGTATCTGCCGAAAAAATTTCACTTTCATAATCGCTATAATATAAGTTTGTTTTCCAAGTTTCAGGGATTTTCATGATAAAGTTTTTCTTTATATCTATAACCTCCTCTAAATCATTAGTTTTATATTCAGAACTAGAACAATCAAATTCTGAATTCAAATAAGTTGTCGGATTTTTAGAACATCCAATACAAACTAATAGAATAAAAATTAAATAAATATTATGAATGTATGTTTTAATCATCGGGTTTTGTTATTTTAATGTTAAACGTGCCAATTTATTACTTCCACCTAACCAAGCGACTGTTGGAGAAACAAATGAAATTGTATAAAATCCTTTTTCACTTAATTTAGACCAATTATCTCCTTTATCTCCAGAAAAATAAATTCCTTCTGAACTTACAGCTACAATTTCTTTTCCGTTTGTTTCAGGAACAAATTTTACACAACTAATATATCCAGGTATTTGTTCATTTGCAATTAATGTCCATGTTTTACCTCCATCAATTGTCATAGCCTTTGTAGCTTTTGTGTCTTGTTTTTTATCCCAATTTCCTCCCATAATTATTCCTGTATTTGCATCTAAAAAATCAACTGAATAAATTCCAGTCATTGTTAGACCTTGAATTACTGGAGTATTAAATATTTCCCAAGTTTCGCCTTTATCTTTTGAATGTAAAATTCTAGCTTTTTTTCCACCTGTGACAATCCACGCATTATTTTCATATAAAGCAATATTTGTATTACTTGCAGCAAAAGCAGCTTCTCCTTCTTCTAAAGTTGGAATTTTATCACAAGAAATTCGATTCCATGAATTTCCACCATCTGTTGTTTTTAAAATAGTTAAACATCCATTTGTAGGATCTCCCATTACCAAACCTTCTTTATCATTCCAAAAATTAATTGCATCAAAAAAAGCATTTTCTAAAGTATCTTTATAAACAAAAGAAGTTCCTTGATTAAATTTTATGATTCCAGCAGGTTTTTCAATGCTAAGTAAAAATAAATTTTCTCCATTTTTGACAATTCCTCTAAAGTTCATTTTCTTTTCATTTCTTGGAAAAGAATCTAATTCTAATTCAATATTTACAGAATTTCTAATAAAACCAAAATGTTCATTAGAACCTCCATACCAAACTGTAGTTGAATCAATTGCTGAAATTGCACGGATTTCAGTTTTTGGAATTTGATATTCTTTTAAAACAATTTTTTTTTCATTATTTTTAGAAGAAGAGTTTCCACATGATAGGAAAATAGTTACAAACAGAAAATATATTAATTTTTTTAGCATAAATAATATTTTTTATTTCGTCAAATGTATAATAAAATAATAATATCATAAAAAAAACTTAGGAACAAAATATGAAAAAAGCATTGGTAATTTCTGGTGGTGGAGCAAAGGGTGCTTTTGCAGGTGGAATAGCAGAGTATTTGATTAAAAATCAAAAAAAAGACTATGATATGTTTATTGGTTCCTCTACTGGAAGTTTGTTAGTTACACATTTGGCTTTAGGAAAATTAGCTGAAATAAAAGAATTATACACCAATGTAACACAAGATTCTATTTTTAATAATTGTCCTTTTAAAATTCGTAAAATTCATGGACATGACAATATTCAAGTAAATATTTGGACATTATTATGGAGTTTAATCAAAAGAGAAAAAACATTTGGGCAGAGTTTAAATTTAAAACGATTAATCCGAAATAGTATTTCTCATGAAGATTATCAGCAAATTAAAGATTCAGATCATGAAATCTATATAACCGTTTCTAATTTTACAGAGAAAAAAATTGAATTCAAGAAATTACACGATTATTCGTATGATGACTATTGTGATTGGGTTTGGGCTTCTTGTAATTTAGTTCCTTTTATGAGTCTTTTAGAAAAAGATAGAAAACAATATGCGGACGGAAGTTTTGGATCCATTATTCCAATTCGAAAAGCAATCATGGAAGGTGCTAAAGAAATTGATATTATTGTTTTAGACACGGAAGAAATGCAATATAATCAGCTCACAGCAACAAATGCATTTACCGTTTTATTTCAAGCTTTTGACTTTATGATTTATAACTTAGAACAACGTGATATTGCAATTGGAAAACTCCGAGCTGAACATGCTGATATTAAATTAAATTTTTATTATACTCCACAAGTTTTAACACTAAATCCATTAATTTTCAAAAAGGATCAAATGGAAAAATGGTGGAGTAAAGGTTATAAATATGCACAAAAATACCACGATTTTTAAATCAAAATATTAGAATGCAATTTCGCAATTTCTTTCTTTTATAATTGAAATAATTGAATTGATAAGAGTATCCAAATTAATATCATTTTTAATTAATAAAGCTTTTGGATTTAATTTCTCATGTACTTTAGAATCATTTTCTAAATATTCAAAAGCAGTTAACAGAATAATGCTAGTATTAGGCATTTTCTTTTTAATTTCCTCACCCAAATCCAAACCAGAATAAATTTCATGTTTTGGAGCTGGAGTTAATTGTACATCTAGAAAAATAATATCTATTTCAATATTATTTTCATGACAATCTGATATTTTCTGATACGCATTTTCTAAAGTATTACATACAACTATTTCTTTGAAAACTACTCCCGTTTTTTCAGAAACAAAATCTAATGTTTTTTGATAGGCTTTGCATATTAGGGGATGATCTTCAACTATAAATACTTTATAATTTTTTTTCATAATGACTTCATGTAGGAATCGTTATTTTTATTTCAACACCTTTTCCTAACTCTGATTTAAATTCAACTTCTCCTTTAAGTTTTAATACTCTAGCCTTAATATTTTTTACCCCAATTCCATTCTTTTTCTTTTTCAAATCGAATCCAACTCCATCATCTTTTATAATGATTTCAATAAATTGATTTGCATGTCTTTTAATGCTGATATCAACATTTTTTGCTTTTGCATGTTTTAGAATATTTTGTATTGCCTCTTGAATAATTCTATATAAATTTACTCGTATTTCAATTGCAACATTTTCCCAATCATCATTTTCAGAATGTAAGGAAAATTTACAATCCGTTATACTTTCTTTACTTAAAATTAATTCTTTAATTAAACTTACAAAGTTTACATTAATATCTTCAGAAGACTTATTTAATTGATGTGTAATTCCTCTAATTTCTTTTTCGATTTCTTGTAATTCAGTAAGGTGATTTTCAAAAGTAGATTTTGTATCCTTATCAATATCACTCATTTTAAAAAAACTTAAATGTAATCGTACACCAAATAATTTACTTAATACGCTATCATGCAATTCTTCAGAAATTCTGTTTCGTTCATTATTCTTTTCATTCTGAATTTTCATATGTTGATTCAGTTTTAAAGAATAAATTTGTTCATTCATTTGTTGCTTTTCATTTTCTAAAAGTAATTTCTCATTTCTTTGCTTTTGAACAATCAAAAAGTAAATTAATATGATTAATACAATTAGAAAAAATAGGAAAGAAACCAACCAGATTTTTTGTTCAGATAATTGCTCTGTTTTTTGTGTTAATATTCTTGTTTTCTCAATATATTCATCTGTTTCAAACTCGATTCTAGCAAATTTATTTTGAATTCTTCGTTCTCTTTTTGTTACACTATCAGATACTTTAATATAATCTTCTAAATGCTCTCCTCTTTTATCAATATCGATTTCTGATAATAAATGTAAAGCTTTAAGATAATTCTCTGTGTTTGCTAATTTTTCAGAAATTTCTAATGCTTCACGTGCAGTTTCAAGAGCTCTATCTTGATTATTCTTCTTTAAAAAATATTCTGCAATATGTAATTTACTTATAAGTTCCCCAGATTTATTATCAATACTTTTTCTAATTTCAAGTGCTTTATTTAAATTGTTTAAAACATTATTATTAGTATTTCCTTGAAGTACTTTTGTATAAGCATAATTATCAATTAATCTTGCATATTTAATTTCGTCTTTTTTATCAACAAGTTTTAAAGCTTCGTCAAAATAATACAAAGATTTTTCAAATTCCCTTTTTTCTTGATAAACTCTTCCAAGATTATTATAAGTTCTTATATATAAATTATCCTTATTATCTTTTTCTAATTCTTTTATGATTTCAAGAGCTTTGATATGATATCTTTCAGCTTTATCTAATTCATCTAAATCTTTTTGTAATAGACCAAGATGATTATACATAGATTGCACATTATTTTGAGCATTTAATTCTTTAAAGATATTCAAAGAAGAAATTGTCAATTTTTCAGCTCCTAAATAATCTCCAAAAAAACCTCTGATTACAGACATTCCATATTTCATCAAGGCTATTTCATGTTTTTCATTTTTTGATTCATAGCCCTTTAAAGCATTATAATAATGATAATATGCACTATCATAAACTTCTCTTTTTTTATAGAAATGTGCAAAATTCCAATTAATTCTAGCTAATGATAATGTATCTTTAAATTCATCAGCAATTTCTAACGCTTGTTTATTTAATTTATAAAATCGCTTGTCATTTCCAATCTCATTATAATAAGTAGAAAGTTTTATCAAATAACCTATATTGGAAGAATCTGATAATTCTGATTTATATTTTATATAAAAATCATTTAAATAAGTATTTTTGAAGTGTAAAGAACTATCTTTCTTTTTCCCAAAATCTAATAATTCTTTTTTAATTAAATTTGTGTCTGTAATTGTTTCTTTTTTAGAAGTAACAAAACTACATCTGCTAAAAGTAAAATACGTAAAAAATAGGATACTTATAAATACTAAATATCCTATTAATTTATTAATTTTTATATTCAATTTTCTGTGTTTTGATACAAACGTATTATAATTTATTGAATTAAAAAATTTTCTTTTATTCTAAATAAATTATCCTTTTTTGTTTTCTTTATCCTTATTATTTTCCTCTTTCGGAGTTCTATCATAATTTCCTGGATCTAAAATATCCCAATCAATATCATCATCTCCACCAGTTCCTTTGATATCACCAAATTCAATAATTCCTTGATCAGTTTCTACAATTTCATCATTGTCAGTACATGAAATAACAACGGCCCCTAATGATAATAGTACGAAAGATTTTAATAATAGTTTCATAAGTAGTATTTTTTTTAAGTTTTTAATTGATTTTCTCACAAGATATATATTAATATTTCTTTTAGAAAAATTTTAAGAAAAAACTTCATATTTTAACACATTAATGGAATAACTGACATCATAATAGGAATAACTGACATACATTTATTTCTTCTCTAACTCCTTAATTGGAGAAGATTTAAACTCTTTATTCCTAGATACAGTGTGTTTTTCTTCAAACGGTTCATCCAAAAACTTTTCTACAACAAAATTGTAAAAAACATATTCTTTATGAATATAATCGTATGAAGTATTTGGTATTATAAATAACTGTGCTTTTTTCAAATTATTGTATATATCTATCACATGACCCAACTTAACTACATCATTATCAGATGCCACAACCAATACAGGACATTCGATTCTTTTTAAATCTTGATTTGACATATTAGGCTGAAACTTCATCAACTCCATTTGTGCTCTTGCCCTTTCCCAATTATTTGTAGAGTCATTTCTGAAAATTTTCTCTTCAATTTTTTCTAAATAATTTCTATTTGTTTCAAGCTCAGAAACATGAATTGCATCACTTCCTGGACGTAAATTAGGGGAAGAAACCACTAATTTAGAAACTCTATTTGGGTGTTTACTCGCTAATTCTAATGCAATATTTGCTCCATCCCCATAACCAATTATAAAAACCCTAGCAATTGATAAATAATCCATAATTGCTATATAGTCATTTGCCATCTGCTCAAAAGTCAACCATTTTGCATCTCCTTCTGATTTACCATGTGCTCTATTATCCGCAGAAATTACATGATAATTTTCTAAAAAATGACTAATCTGACAACCCATTGTTTTAATAGAACCTCCATTTTCATGAATAATTAAAATAGTTTGATTTTCGGGGTCTCCATAGGTTTCAAAATAAATATTTGCTCCATTAATTCTTGCAAAAGCTCCAACTTCAGCGTTCTCTCCAAACGGAATTTCTGTGTTGCAATCTTGTGCTTTTGTGTGGAATGAAAATAATACAAATAATAATAAAACTACCTTTTTCATCTTGTATACCGCATTTGATTTAGAATTCGTAAAGTTATAAAAATGCTTTTTGATTTCCATATGTTCTAAAATAAATCATACATCCTTAATATTTTAATTACTTTTTTTTACATTTATAATTCTTTTTTGAGAAAAGAATAAAAAGTACTAATATTATTAATTCAATTTAATGGGTGATTTCTAATTTTTTTATGATAAATTTGAATTCATTTTCAAACTAACCAAAGAACCTTATAAAAACAAAGAAAAAACACTTTTATTAATGGAAGTTATCGATATTATTGGATATACTGTTCCTGCAATTATCACTGCTGGAACTTCATACTATTTTTTGACGAATTTCTTGAAGAATGAACAAAAAAGAAGACGTTTCGAATTGATGAAAGAAGGTCAAAAAACATCTTTACCACTTAAATTACAAGCTTATGAAAGAATGACTCTTTTTTTAGAAAGAATCAGTCCGAATAAAATCGTAATGAGAATTCAACCAATTAGTGATAAAAAAGAAGATTATTTAAATCTTTTGGTTCAAAATATTGAGCAAGAGTTTGAACATAATTTAACCCAACAAATATATGTTTCAAAAGAATGTTGGAATGCTATTCTGACTACAAAAAATGCAACAATTCATCTTTTGAAAAAAGCTACTGCAAATACAGAAGTAAAAACTGCACAACAACTTCGTGAAGAAGTTTTAAAACTAATGATTGAAGGAGAATCTCCGACAGCAACTGGACTTTCATTTATCAAAAATGAAGTTAGTATGATGTTATAATTTATATTTAAAATAAAAGAAAGAATTACCATTTTTAAGCAATTCTTTCTTTTATTTTTTAATATGAATTTAATGATTTCATCGTTGTTGGCGCTGTAACATCTTCTGGAACTTCTTTTGGTTTCATATCATTAATAAGCATCACTACATGCTCTGCTGACATCATCGCTCCTTCTTGCCAACCTGGAATTGTAGAAACTTGATCTCCCATAATATAAAACCTTCTATCTGGCATTAATAATCTTCTATATGCATTCGTATGTGTCGCATCAATAATATCATGATGGTTCCATAAAGGCCATGAACCTTCAATATATGGAACATGTTGCCAAGAAATTGTAATTCCTTTGTGAAGTGGCACAATTTCATTATCTAAAATTTCAGGATGAAATTTAGAAACACTTTGTTTACTTATCGAACATCTTTCGTCTGGTGATAATTCTCCTAACTTATCTTTGTCTCCAGTATAAGCTCCAACTAAAATACCTTTATCTGCATAAAAATCATGTGATGGATACCAAATTTGTCTGATAGGATCAGTCGTCCATGAAATTCCACCAAAAATATGATTCTCTTTTGATTCCCAAAAACGATTATTACACTGCCATCCTACTTTAGTTGCTTTACTAAATTCAATAGAATCTAATGATTTTTTAAATTCAGATTCGAAATTATTTGGAATTTTCTTTAAAATTGGCGCTGGAATACTTGAAATACAATAATCAACATCAACATTAAAATCTTCATCATTCATTGTATAAACAAGCTTTACACCATTTTTCTTTACTTTAATTTTTGTAATTGGTGCATTATAAATAATATAATCTTCTAATCTATCTGTAAATCCATCAATAATTTTATCCATTCCTCCAACTGGTTGTAATAAAGTTGGTTGCCAATTTGTATAATAATGTGCATAAAAAGAATCTTCCCAAAAACCAGAATTCAATAAATCTTCTAATGGAATTTTATCTGGTGCATCACATAAACTATAAATATTTGGTGTCGGATTTCCAGCATCGTCTGTTCCACAGTGAATACTTTTTGAGCCTTCATATTTATAAGAACCATCACTTTTTTTGGTTAAATTTCCATAAACTTTTAAAAGTGATTGCATCTTTTTATTTTGTTCTGGATTTAAATTTCCAAAACTTGCATCTTTAGCTAATGAATTTGCCAAAATCTCAGCAATATATCCGTTTGTATCAAATTTTATATGATTATGCGTGAATTTTTTCTTTGGAGAATTTTCTTCTGAATAGAATATATTATTAGAACATTGAAAAATATATGGCTCTAAATCAATATCAAATTCTTTACAATAATGCAATACTCTTTTGTGCATATGAGAAATTCGACCTGGCCCCATATTTACATACAGTTCTTTTCCATTTTTCATTTTATCGAAAACACATTGTTGAACAGATTCTCCTCTCTTTGTTTTCTCTTTTATAATAGTTCCTCTTCTTGCAGTAAAATTTCTTCCTCCAGCTCTATTTGCAGCTTCTAAAATAATAATATTATAACCGCTATTTTTCAGCATATAAGCTGCTGTCAAACCTGAAATTCCGGCACCCAAAATTGCAACTGTTTTTCCTTTTCCTTTATCTGAAGGAATTTCCGGTGGTTTTGCCCAAACATCATTTGTTTGAAACATTCCCATCAAACTCATCACCTCAAATAAAGCTAAACTTCCTCCTGCTTGTCCTACTTTGTTCAAAAATTTCCTTCTTGACCAATTGTCAATCCTCTCTTTTTTATAAGTCATTTGTAAGCTCTTTAAGTAAACAATAAAAATATCTCAGATAAATAATTACCTTACTTTAAGTTACTAAAAATCAATGACTTATTTATTTATTTTTTTACAAATTTTACAAATAACTATCTAATTCCTAACATGTTATAAAGAAATCATTTGTATCGTCATGAATCTGGAATTTGATCATTTTTTTAATGCTAGCTGGAATTCATTGCTATATTTATTTAACAATTTAGAAAAATTTATTCCAATAAAATTTGTAATTTTTATAATAAAATAGAGTCCAAAATATTAATACGATTAAGACCATACGCATTATGTAAAAACATAACAATTTAACATCTAAATAATTACATTATAAGTAAAATTTCAATTCTAATTTTTAACTAGCACTATAAAATAAAAAATGATTAATTTTGTTAACAATTTATAAATAAATCTTCATAGAACAAAAATTATATAATAAAATACAAAAAATGAGAAAAATTACTACTTTATATTTAATTTTAATAACTTCAACCCTCTTTGCACAAACCAAAGAAAATATGAAAGAACTACTTCTTTCTCAGGTTGAAAAATGTAATTCAATGTTCGATACTGAAGAAGAAATGACATCTTTTGTATTGGATTTAAAAAACAATTATGTGCACTCTGAAGGAAGCTGGCCAAACTGCGGATGTAACTGTAATACAACAGCTAAAGCTTTTGAAAAAACAAACGGAGAATTCGCTATTTTAAAAAGAGAAAGTTGGTCTTGTGAAAACTCTTATGCAACTTCTATAAAAGAGTATCTTCCAGAGAATTTTAATTTCTCTACTTTCTATCAAAAAGATTCTTCGCAAACTCTTGTTAAAAACACGTTTTATTTAGATGTTACAATTCCAAAAAATCAAAATGAAATTACTTTATCTTTGAAAATTGTACCATTTGGAACAAATCATAAATCAAATGAAACACTTGTTTTTAATTATGAAGAAAGTGAAAAAAGCATCATTTTAGAAGATATCAAGACGATGATTGGAACATTTGATGATCCGCATACTGTTGAATATTTATTAGATGAATCTTATAATAATATTTCAAATTCTGATATGAATTTAATAAAATATTATACTTCAATGCCTGATAGTGCAATTTGTTCTGTTAGAATGTTAAGCGAATATATGCACGAATTAAAAGATATTTATGACATTTATTCAAATTTAAAATGTGATAAAGTAATTCTTTTATGGGATAGAAAAAATGATAAATTTAGAGTTGCAGATCAAATTAATACTGTAAGATTTGACAATTTCAACAACTTTTTGGAGGAAGTTCCATTTTGGACACCAAAATGTTAATTTCCACGCATAAATATTACAGTACTGATTGTTTTTATAATAATCTTAAAGTCCATAAAAATAGAACGTTCACGAACATAATAAAGATCATATCTTAATTTTATTTTTTGTTGTTCATATGTATTAGCATAAGGAAATAAAACCTGAGACCAACCAGTTAATCCTGGTTTAATCATATGTCTTAAAGCATAAAATGGTAAATCTTTTTCTAATTCATCAACAAATTGTGGACGTTCTGGTCTAGGACCAATTAAACTCATATCTCCTTTAAATACGTTGATAAATTGTGGAATTTCATCCAATCTTGTTTTACGTAAAACTTTTCCAAATTTCGTAATTCTTGCATCATTTTTTGTTGCCCAAACTGCGCCATTCTTCTCTGCATTAGTAACCATGGAACGCAACTTTATAATCTTAAATGGTTTCCCATTTTGACCAATTCTTTCTTGTAAATAAAATAATCCTCCTCTATTTGCAAAAATATTCACGATAAAAATAAACGGAATAATTGTCAACAAAAAAAGTAAACCAAATAAACTTGCAATTAAATCAATACTTCTAACAAAAGCTTCATAAACTCTATCTTTTTTAATCTCATTATAAGTAATATAATTATAAAAAGTAGAATCAAATCTTTCCACTGGAACTTTTAAAGTTAATTTTTCATAGAAGTTTTCAAAACTTGTAACTTTTACTCCTGATAATAATAATTTTGCTAATTGTGGATCAATTTGCTTTTCAAAATTATTATTTTCATATTTTGAAACAATGACTTCAGTTACATTATATTTTTTTACGATATGTTGTAATGAATTTTTAGAAATATCAAACCATGGTTCTTCCAAAATTTCTTTATCAAAAGAAGATGAAACATGTCCTATAATCACACTATCAATTCCTTCTAAAGCAATTAATTCAGCTGCTTTTTGATTTGAATTATTTGCTCCAATTAATAAAATTCTTCGTTGAAATCTTGGAGAAACTATTAAATATTTATAACCCAATCTCCAAAAAACTAATGCAAATAAAATACTGAAGAAAAAATAAATAATTTGTAATCTATTTTCTGGCAAAGAGGGAGAAAATATCGGTGTTAAAATATAAGATCCTGTTGTAAATAATGAAGTTAAAAGAATACTTCTAAACACTAAATATTTATCATTAGAAGTTTTTAAATTATACATTTCAAAAACTTGTCCAAAAAATAAAAGATAAAATACAAATACTACAACCCAAAGATAAAAATTATCATGATTTGTTTGAAAATATTTATAATCAATAGAAGTAGATTCTATCAAGAATATTTGAAAAATAATTACGAAAAATATGTCAAACAATCTTAAAAAAAACTTTCTTTCAGAAATTGAAAAGTGTAGTTTTGATAACATTAAATCAGTCTTAGGGTTAGTATATTTTGGAACTCAAAAGTATTAATTTTACAGAGTTTATCATAATTTATTTAAATCTTTATTTATTTAAAACTTTCTTGATAATATTAAAACTTAAGAAGTAAAATGATTTTATTATAGAAAATTTTTCTATTTCTCGAAATAATTTCCAATTCCATTTAATTAATTCTATTTTTTTAGAAGAAATGGAATTTTCTCTAAGTCTATAAATCGCTAAAGATTCTTCTAAAGCATAAGCATAATCAGTATTTTTTAACAATTTTAACCAAAGCGCATAATCCTGTCTTTTTCGAATTAAAGGCATTTGAAAATCTGAAAAATAATTGGCATCAAACATAACTGTTAAGCATCCCATAGAATTTTTATGTAACAAATCTTGATATGAAACTCTTCCAGAAACATGACGAGTTTGCTGTAATAATTCACCATTTTCTTGCATGCATTCATAAGAAGTAAACGATAATTTCGCATCCTTCTCTTTCATAAAATCTATTTGTTTTTCCAATTTTGTTGGCTTCCATAAATCATCACTATCTAAAAAAGCAACATATTTTCCAGTTACTTTTTTTAATGCAATATTTCTAGTGTGTGCAGCTCCTTGGTTTTCTTTACATTTAAAAAGTTTGATTCTTGTATCTTTTGAAACATAATTTTCTAATATTGAAATCGAATTGTCCAATGAATTATCATCTACAATCAACATTTCCCAATTCTGATATGTTTGTGCTAAAACACTTTCAATTGTTTGAGAAATAAACTCTTCTGCATTATAACAAGGTGTAATAATTGAAACCTTCTCCTCCATTTTTAAATTTTTGAAATAAAACTTTTTAATTTTCCATTTTTAGATTGAATCTGACAATTTTCTTCAATTTCAAATTCCATATCTTGTTTAAAATATTTTTTAATCTCTTGAAGTAAATCTTTTTTGTTTAATTCTGATAAATTTTGCTCTATTTTAAATTTCAATTTCCCTTTTTCTTCTTGGATTACTTGATAATTTAAAGACAATTCTTTCTCTTTATCTAAATTTTTAAAAATATAATAGAAATATAAACTTGGATAAATCTCTATATTTCCATAAACATTTTCTCCTATTCTACCTGTAATTTCCTCTAAAATTCTATGCTCCATTCCACAAGCACATTTTTTATTTTTAGATGCTAATTTGATGTAATCGCCTAATTTGTATCGAATAATTGGAAAAGATTCTAATTGTAAATTCGTTACCAATATTTCTTGATTAACTTCTTCTACAAGCACTCCCTCCATATTCAAATGCATATTTCCTTCAAGACATTCAAAAGCAATTATTCCAGATTCTGTCGCTCCGTATTCACTTGTAATTTTGACACCAAATGCTTTTTGAACTTCTTCTTTATAACTTTCCTTTATTTTTTCCGAAGTACCTTTTACCAATTTTATTTTTTTTGGTTTTGGTAATTTTCGATCATTAATCAGTTTTGCTGTTTGATATATCATCGAAGAATAACCATGAATAAAAGTTGCTTTTTGTAATTTGTTAACGAATAAATTAAACGAACTTGGTTCATAACTAAAAACACGAAATCTATTTTGAATAAAATCTAAAATTTCTGTTTTTTTCTGCTCTTTTTTTGTAAAATTAAATCCCCAGAAATAACCATTTCTATCCCAAGGCAAAACACCATACCAAGAATACCCTCTAAAAATACTTGCGCGATTAAATGAATCTGCTTCCTCATTTCTTTTAAAAGACAACGAATTTCCTGTTGTTCCAGAAGTAGATGCAATAAACACTTTTTTAAATGTATTTGACGAATGTATTTCTTCTACATTAGAAAGTAATTCATTTTTAGTTAAAACTGGAAGCTTCTTCAAATCTTCAAGAGTTTCAATATCATTTGGTTTTATTCCAATTTCATCAAAAGTTTTTTTGTAAAATTCTGTTGATTCATATGCGATTGAAATAATTTTCTTTAACCTTTCTAACTGATACTCTTCTAATTGTGAAATAGTCCAATTTTCAGAAGCTTTCAAAAACTTATAAATCTTATTTAAAGATGGGTTTCGAAAATTTTGTCCTAATTTGAAGATTTGTTTAAACATGGATATTTTGGTTAATGAAACAAAAAAAGACTCTATTTTACTAAAGTCTTTTTCTGTGATTTTATTGTTTTATTAAACAGTAAATGGTTTATTTTTTCCTCTAAAAAAGTATCTTGTGATTACTAAAGTTATCAATAAAACAACAGCTCCTAATTGATGTAAAACACCAAGAGTCACAGGAACTTTCATCAATAAAGTCATCACACCTAAAACAAATTGAAAAACAACAATAATTCCTAACCATGTAACTAATTTAAATTGAATTCCTTTCAAAGAAACTTTTTTTGCTTTCCAAATTAAAACCACTATTGCAAAAACTACTACAACTGCAATCCATCTATGAATAAATTGAACAGAAGCCGAATCTTCAATAAATGTCAATATTCCAATTTGATCTAATCTCTTAGGAATTTCAGAAGCAATCCAATCTCCACCCATTTTTGGGAAAGTTCCATAGATTAATCCTGCTTTTAATCCCGCCACAAAAGCGCCATAAATAATTTGAATTACAGTAATTATTATAGCAATATTTGTCCAAGTTTTAAAGGATTTTAATTTTTCTCCTATAAATCCTTTTTCTGGATATAATAATTTCAATGCAATCCAAAGAATGTAACAACAAAGGAAAAGTGCAGTTATAAAATGAATTGCAAGTCGGAAATGACTTACATTTGGATCATTTACCAATCCACTTTTCACCATAAACCAACCGATAAAACCTTGTAGTCCTCCTAAAAAGAAAATTACTACAAGATTCTTTAATAAGCGTTTATCTTTTAATTTTTTAGTAAATAAAAAATATAAAAATGGGATTAGAAAAACGAATCCAATTACTCTACCCAAAAGGCGATGAATATATTCCCACCAAAAAATAGATTTGAATTCTTCTACGGTAAAGTGATAGTTTTTAATTTTATACTCAGGTGAAGTTTTATAATTTTCAAATTCTGCCATCCATTCGGCTTCATTTAAGGGAGGAATTGTTCCTGAAATTGGCTTCCAGTTTACCATTGATAATCCTGAGTGTGTTAATCTTGTAATTCCACCAATTACAACCATTGCGATTACTAAAAAAACCCCAGTTAGTAACCAAATTGCGACCTTTTTTCTATCAGTCATATTTTCATTTTATATTCCTAAGCATATCATTTTTTTTAGAATAATATGCTTCGATTATTTCTTATGCAAAAATATTACATAGACTTTATTTTTTCACGAAATTTTGTAAAAATTATTGAAGAATTTTAAACCATTTTTCTTTTACAACATTCCAATCAAAAGTTTCTACTTTTTTTCTTGCATTTTTAGTGATTTCCAAAACTTTTTCTGGATTTTCTAACAATACTTTTATTGCAGAAACCATTTCGTCTTTATTTTCTTTTGAAACCAAAATTGAATCTTCATTGGTATTTAATAGAAATGGAATTCCACCAACATTTGTAGAAATTATAGGCAATCCTAAAGCCATTCCTTCAATGACTGAAACTGGTGTATTATCGACATTTGTTGTATTGATAAAAACATCAAATTCTTTGGATTTTTGATGCCATGTTTCTTTTGATAAAACTCCAGTAATTTCAACAGAATCTTTCAATTCACATTTTTCAATATATTCTTCAACATCTTTTAGACTTCCATCTCTATCAGGGCCAACCATACATAATTTGGCATCAGGATATTCTTTCTTTAATTCTTTTAAAACATCAATTGCTAACCAAGGATTATAAATTTTTGCAAAAGCTCGAACCCAAAAAAGTTTTGGTGCAATTTTCTCTCTTTTTTTAAAAGTATAATTCTTTAATTCAATGTTATTTGGAATAAAAACCGTTTTATAATTTTCTTGTTCAAAAGCTTCTTTTAAATAATTGGAAGGCACTATGTTATTCCAAGAATTCATAAAAATCATTTTTGAAATTTTCGGTGAAGTTTTCAACCTATTTGGTAAATTCCCTCCATGTAAAATAGGGATATATTTAATCTTAAAAATTCTTGCTAATTGAGATATTATAAATGCATAATAAAAATTAATTGTGCTATAAGTGTCTATTAAAATATAATCTGAATTTGATCTTTTTTTAAAAAAAGTAATAATCATATCAAACAAACGTACAATTTTATTGTTTTTAGAAGATGAACAATAAACTTCATAATTTTCACTATTTAAAAAAGAACTTAAGGTTTCTATTGTTGTAGGATATTTTTTTCCTTTTAAATTATTCCCAAAGTATAGAATCTTCTTCTTCATTTTTTTCTGTAATTGTAATTAAACTAATACCATATAAAAAACCTGGAAATGCAAGTCGCATCGCAGAATGATTAATTGTCATAAACCAAAATATTAAAAACGTACTTAAAAATGCTTTGTAAATTAGCGGTTGTTTTAAAATATGAATTACTGGAACAACAATTAATAATATCAAAATTATGATCCCAATAGTTCCATGCTCTCCTAAAAGACGGCTAACCTCGTTATGTGCAGCTGCAACTACTTTTTCACCACTACTTATTCTTACATATTTTCCACTTCCAACTCCAATTCCAAAAATTGGATTTTCATACAGACTTTGTAAATCATTTTCAAAAATATCTCCTCTTCCAGAAGTAATATCTTGTTTTACATTTCCTTTAAATCCTCTGTTTGTATATCTATTAAAAAGTTGTCCTTTTGTTGCAATTACTCCATAAGTCCATAAACTTACAACTCCAACAATGGTAATAATTGAATATTTTAAAAAGTTTTTTGCTTTATTTTTAGATGCTAAAAAATAGAAAAATAAAAAAGATAATAGCATTGTTACACCTGTTAAAACCCCTCCTCTTGAAAAAGTCATCATTCCACGAAATGTCATATAACCAAATAAAAATAAATCAAGAAGTAAATATCCTGAAAATCGCTTTTTAAGAATTAAATAAACTCCAATTGCAAAAAAACCTACGCCTAATGTTGTAGAAACTTGATTTGGTCCAAATCCACCAGAAGCATCAAAATTTGAAGCTCCTCCAAATTTAATTTCACTTAAAGAAGGTGTTTTGAAGAATAAATAACTAACAACAGCAATCATTGGTAAACCAAGAAAGAATAAGAATTGCAAGACTCTTTCTCTAGAAAGTTTTCTTTTATAACAATATAGTGCAGAAAAACAAAGTGAAATAGGACCACTTAAATTAAATAAAATCGCCTTACGAATTGATTCTGGATAAGGAACTTTTGTAAATGCAATTCCAATTAAAAATAATAAAGTAACATAAATATATACAGGGGATAATATATGTTTTCTTTTTTCAACAATCATCCCAAAAGTTAAAAGTATAATCACTAAATATTTTGTCAACTCCCAAGATAAAACACTATTTGTCATTCTAAAAAACACTTCCGCTCCAACAAAATATCCTGTCCATATCAATGCTTCATTATTCTTATTTTTAGTTCTAAAAATAGAAATTAGAGCATACAAAATTAAACTTGCTGTAAAAAGTTTACCTAATGATCCAATAGGAAAGATAAACCCAAGCAAAACATGTGCAAGGAGAAGTAGTATTTTTTTATTTTTGAAAAAACTCAACATGAATGATAAATTTCTTGTATCTGTTTAAGGATTGCTTTTTTAGAATAATTTACTTTCATATATTCCGAAAGTAAATTTGCTTTTTGAAGAGATTCTTCTTTATTTTCTAACGTTTCTATAATTGCATTCCCTAAAGCTTCTGCATTTTTTACAGGAACTAACGTACCATATTTTCCTTTGCATAAAACAGTAGAACATTGTCCAACATCTGTAACAACTATTGGTAAATTTGACATTCCATATTCTAATAACGAAACTGGTAAACCTTCAGAATCAGATGAAAGCACTCCAACAGAACTTTGTTGTAAAATATTTGAAACATCAGAACAAGCTCCATAAAAATAAACTTGATTTGCTAATTTATTAGTTTCAACCAAATCATAAACAGATTGTGTATATGTCGTTTCATATAAATTTCCTACTAAATGAAGTGTTGCTTCTGGAATTTTAGAATGAACTTTTTTAAAAGCTTGAACCAAGTTTAAATGATTTTTCTCTGAACGAAATCCAGCAACACAAACAATTCTAAAATCTTTATGCCCTTTTAATGTCGTTATTTTCAAATCATGATTCAAATTGGAAAAATTCTGTATAAAGTAGGAATTATTAAACTTTAATTTTTGTTTTACCCATTCATCCAACTCAAAACTTACATTAATTACTTTTTTTGTAAATAATAATTGACTTTTTAAAAAAAGTTTTCGTTTGAAATCTGATTTCGTATTTGCGCCTGTATGATTGTGCCAAACAATTTTAATCGACGGATAAAGTAATTTTACCAAACAAGAAAAAAATAAAGAAGTTGTATGCGCATGAATAATTTTAATGTCATTCTTCTTTAAAAATTGAATCAATAATTGAACAGCTGAAAAATCAAATGTTTTCCTCTTATTCAAGAATAAATATTCTATTTCTGGTAATAAATTCTTCTTTAAATCACCTTCTTCTCTTGTGGTACATAAAAAAGTTTTCTGATTTGATTGGGTTAAGCTATTTGCAATATTAACTGCCATCATTTCAGCTCCTCCAACATTCAAAGAATCAATTAATTGTATTACTTTTCTTTCTTCTTGCATTTCTAAAATTTCGTCAAAAATAGTTTAAATTATAATATTTTACTGATTTCTGTCTCAAATTTTTCTAAAGTATAATTTTGCGACCAATTTGCACCATTTTCAGAATGTTCTGTATATTTATTTTTATTAGAAAAATAGGATGAAACTGTTTCGACAATAGATTTCAATGAATCCGAAACGATACTTCCTCTAGAGCCATTTCCTAACATAAAAGGAACACAAGAAACTTTCGTTGTAATTGGAACACATTTCCAAAACATAGCTTCCGCAACTACTTTTGGCCAACCTTCAGATTTAGAAATGAAAATTAAAAAATGTGATTTTTGAAAAGCTTTTTTTACAATTTCACTTGACACATTTCCATGTAAAACGATTTTCTCTTGTAAATTATTTTCTAAAATATATCTTTCCAACTTTTTTCGTTCAACTCCTTCCCCATACATATTTAAAACTACATCATATCCTTTTTTCAAAAGCTCATGTGCTGCTTTCACACTTAAAATCGGTTGCTTTCCTGGACTTAATGCTCCAACAAACATTAAATTAACGGTTTCATTTAATGTTTTAGGGTTAATTTCTTCAATTTCAGATTTATGATAAGTTGCAGTAAAAAATGGTAAAATATTTTTCGTTTGATTTTCCCATTCACCATAAACCAAAACTTTCATATTTTTTGTCAAAAACGTATTTGATAAAATCCATTTTTGAATCTTATAAGTAAATGGTTGTTTTGATTCTGGATCCCAATTTCCAGCATATTTTGCTGTTTTTGGTTTGGAAGGAAATAAAATTTGCACAAAACAACCTAATAAACCAATATTTCCAGGACAACGTAAATGAATATGATCTGCCCATTTCATCGATTTATAAATTTGAATTAAAATAGATGGAATTACAAATAGTGATTTTACTAAATTTTTTAGAGAAGTTATATTAAATTCTTTAATCTTAATAAAATCTAATCTTTCATGACGATACGCCAATTCATTTGAATGGATTTCATCAATTGAAACTGGAGCAACTACTTGTAATTCCTCCGTATATTTTTCCCAAATTTGCATTTCTCTCACATAAGGAGCATAGGAAAACCATTCATTTTCCTTTTTTTTATGAACTGCATGTGTGATGATTGTAAATTTCACTACTCAAATGAATTAATATAATTCCCTAACTCTTCTAAGTTTTTATTATTATATCCATAGAAAGAAATTTCATTAGCAGTTGCTGCTTCATAATCATTGATGGAATCTCCAATTAAAGCAAAATGCGAATTTTCAATATCAGTATTTGCTTTTAAAATTGTTGCTACATTTTCTATTTTAGCAATCGGTGATCCATATATTTTTTCAAAATAATGATTAATATTTAAGGATTCACAGATATGATTTAATTCTTTTTGATCAGAACCAGAAGCAATATACATTGTAATTTCTTCGTGATTATTTTTAATAAAATCAACAACTTCTTTATTCAATAATTCTTCTTTTATTAAATTTTGAAGCATTATTTCTGAAAATCTTTTTGCCCAATTATTTACTTCTTCTTCCGTAATACTTTCATTTCTGATTTCTTCGAAAAAATATCGAAATTTCACATATCTTGATAATCCACCATTTACTTGATGAAAATCTAAAAGAGCATCAACTTGTTCTTTTGGAAAATCTTTTAAAACATCCACAAAACCATTATCTCTTACCTCATTTGAGAACATGATAACACCATCAAAATCCCAAATTATTATTTTTTTATTCTTAATCATTTTTTAGAATTTTTAGTACTTTTTCAAGGTCTTCAGGATAATCCACAGGAACAGAATCTTTAGATAATTCCACCATTCGAATATCATATCCTAACTCTAGAAAACGTAAAATTTCAATATCTTCAATATTTTCAAAAAGCGTTTTTCCATTTGTTTGTGTAAAATTTTCTAAAGCTTTTTTAGGAAAAGCATAAATACAAACTTGACGAAAACCTTTAATAAATTCTTTTGTTTTATTAAAAGGAATAGGAGCTCTAGACATATAAAGTAAACGTTTATCTTCTCTAAAAACTACTTTTGGTAAACCGACACTTTGAAAGTCTTCTTCATGATCAATTTCACAATAACCATTAATAATTTCTCCATTATATTCACTGATTAAATCATATACTTTTTTAATGTCTTGTGAATTAATCACTGGTTCATCACCTTGTACATTAATATAATAATCTGCTTCAACAACTTTTGCAAATTCAGCAATTCTATCAGTTCCTGTCAAACAATCTTCACTAGTTAACACAACATTAAAACCTAAAGATTCACAATGTTCTGAAATTTCTGTTGCGTCCGTTGCGACATAAACCAGTTCTTTTGGAATTACTTCTAAACATTTTTCATAGACTCTTTGAATCATTGATTTTCCTAAAATATCAATCAAGGGTTTTTTAGGAAATCTTGTAGATTTTAAACGAGCCGGAATTACAACTACAGTTTTCATGAATTACAATAATTTATACACAGAATTTGTTGGAATTGAATTATACAATGTTGGTGTAATTGCATGATATGTTATTCCTTTTTTAGAAAAATCTTTAAATAATTTGATATTTTCTTCAAATAATTCTTGATCTTTTTGTACAATTTTTCCGTCAGCATAACCATCAAAACCTGTAAATAAAACCTCATCAACTTCTAATTCAATAGATAGTTGCATTGCAATTGCCAAATGAGAATCTTTTACGATTTTTGTGAATTCAATTTGCTCTAATTCATAGGTTACATCTGAAATTTTCTCAGGCACATACGTTCCCATAACTCTTGGAGTTGGAGGTAAAATACATTGACCATTAAAATTATCTAAAGATTTAAATACTTTTTTAATTCGTAAACCTTCGTTTCCAACTAAACAAAAATATTGATCAGCAGAAGTATTTGAATAAACATTTGCATTTTTTGAAGATGCATGAATTACACAAATATCTTTTTCTGCTTCCAAAAGTTCTAAAATAGCACTACTATGATTAATTGCTGTTTTTCCTCCTCCTATAATTAATGCTTTTTTATATTCTTTTTTTGGTGTAAAAGTTTTATAAGTATTTGAAGAATCATCTTCATTTAAAGCTCTGACAACACTATTTAAAGAATAGAATTTTTTGGAAACCCATTCCATAACATTTTTCTGTGGTAAAGAACGAATTCCAGAAACCATATATGGTAATGAAGTTCCCCAATTATATTCTTCTTTTAAATTACTAAAAGCACTTGTTACTTCACTTAAAGCATCAAAATCAACAGGAATTTTCTGTGTTTTATTTAAAACCGAAAGTAATAATTCTGTTTTTAAGTTTCCAGCTCCTCTTCCCATTCCTGTAATAGTAGAATCTATCAAAGTTGCACCTGCTTCCATTGCTGTTAAAGAATTAACTAAAGCTAATTCTATATTATTATGTCCATGAAAACCAACTTCAACATCTGTTTTCGATTTAACATATTGGATTTTTTCTCTTACAAAATCAGGAAAAACACTTCCAAAAGAATCTACTAAATAAAAATAATCAACCTGTCCAGAAAGTTGTGGTAAAACCAAATCAATTTCTTCATATTTATCCCATTCAGATAAATACATAACATTAAAAGCAACTTTTAAATCGTATTTTTTAATTTCTTTTGCTAAATCTAGCGCATCAAAAACATTTTCAGGTTTAACTGCAATTCTTACTAAATCTATATATTGAATACATGAAGAAAGAAGATAATCTAAGTCTTTTTTCTCCACACTTTTTTGATCAATTAAAATTGCAATTTCTTTATTCGTATTTTCTTTTATTTGCGCTAAAGTGTTAATCGGCGTATAAAAATATTCTCCTTGGTACCCTTCATGTATAATATTTCTATAACCAACTTCAATAATGTCAATTGGTAATTTATTTATCGATTCAAAATATATTTTCTGAATATTTTCATTAAAGTCCCAGTTAGTATAATAACCTCCATCTCTAAATGTACAATCTAATATTTTCATTTATTTGTGTTATTTATGAAGTAAGAAAAATTATTTATGTAAGAAAGCTCTTGTTGACAAGCTTCTATAAACTTTTTCATTTTAATTTTATTTTCATCTCGCATTGCAACATGTCGTGGTAATGTTTTAGAACCATCGAAATATTGCTTTCCTCCTTCTCCTGCATCTAATCCGTAGATATTGAAGTTTTGAAGATTATCAAACTTAGAAGTCAACCAAATTCCATAACCATACAACATCAATCCACTATTAGAATCTGGATTTGGAGTTTCAATATTTTTAGAAACGAAATCAAGTCTTTCACTATAATAATTGACTTTATTTGTTTCTACTAAATTTTCATTATTTGTAATTACAATTGGAAAAGAAAATTTTCTTCTTTGTAAATATTTTTTAATATAATTTATTGTCATCGCACCAAAACCTTTTCCACCAGAATGTGTTGGGATTTCTATAATTACAAGTTTCGGATTATATTTTAAACCAAAAAGTAAAAATTTTCTTAGATAACCTAAATCTTTAATTACATGAACAAAATCATATTTTCCTTCTAAATATAAATAAGAAGAATTTGTTGTTAAATATAAAGTTTCGCTATTTGGCTTGCATAAATTTAAAGAAGGTCCAGAAGCAAACATCGTGATTTCTTTATATTTTCCAATAAAATCTTTTAAATCTAAAAAAGATAATTTCTTTGAATTACCTAAAAAATTATAGAGCATTAATAATTTCGAAAAATGCGGATATTTATTCGTGTATTTTATTTTGTCAGAAATGTTCATTTCTTTAATTATTTTATTATTGATTTAAAAAATCTAACATTATCTTCAACTATTTTCTCTGTTTCAAATGTATTTGAAATAAATATTTTTGATTTCTCTGCACGCTTTAAAGCAGCTTCATAATTTTCAAAAACAGATGCTATTTTTAATGCAATATCTTCTGGAGAATGCGGATTGCAAAGCAAAGCAGTTTCACCATCTTTTATACATTCTTTTGCCGGTCCAATATTTGAACCTAAAAATGGTTTTTTAGATGCTAATACTTCTAACCATGCTAAAGGCATTGCTTCCATATGTGAAGGATACACACAAATATCATGTGCGCTGATAACTTCAGGAATAGTTGTATTTGGAACAACACCTACAAAATTTACATATTTTTCAATTTGTAAATTTTTCACTTCCTTTTCTAATAACGCTTTATAACTTTCTCCTGTTTCTTTAATTTTCACATCAGGTCCAACTAAATCAACTACAATATTTGGATATGTATCTTTTAAATAAGGAATTGCGTGTATTAGTTGTCGAACCCCTTTTTTCTCCACCAAAGAACCAACATAAAGAATTTTATGAGAAATCGTATTTTTCACTTCTACATTTGAAAATCTTTGTGTAGAAATTGGATTGTAAACAACAGTATACTTTCTATCTTTTTGCTCTAACAATTCTAGTGTTTCTTTTCCAACAAAATCACTTACAGCAACTAATTCATCTGCTTTGGAAAAAGATTTTTTTTCTTGAAAAACTTTCCATTTATTCAGAGGTCTCTTTTCATATTTTGCGAAAAAATGATGTCCTCCATGCATTCGAATAATATATTTTATTCCAGTGATTTTCTTTAAAAAAGCCAAACCTAATTCTGCCGTTTCTATAACAGATATTGGCTTATTTTTATGAATTTTCTCAATTTCTTTATTTATTCTATACGTATTTTGAAGAAAACTTCCTTTCGGAATTTTACTTTTTGGTAAACGAATAATTGTAATACCATTTTCATTTTCCTCTTCTCGTTTTGGTATATTATTTAATCCTAAAACAGTAACTTCAAAATTTTGAGAAACTAATTTACTTGCTAATGTTTTTAAAAAAGAACCTACTCCACCATGTGGAACATTTTTCTTTGGATATTCATTGGTGATAAAACAAATGTGCATTTCTCTATTTTTTTAAAATTACATTAACCAAATTATCACAAGCATTGTTTTTTTCATTCACAATACAATCAAACCATTTTTTATTTGAAAGCTTTTCTTTAGAATGTAAAGCTTTTTCTACAACAGTTTTAATTTCAGACTTATCATTTAACCAATGAACTGCATTCTTATCTGGCATACTTCTAAAATGCTGAAATTTATAAATCGTATCTACAGACCAACCACTTTCTTTTTCTACATCATAATTAATGTAAATTGCAGGTTTATTATGAATTGAAAAATCGTGCGCCATTGTAGAACCAACATTCATCACTGTATCACAATGCTTTACAACATTCATCAATTCTATGATATCAGAATATTTCGGATACACTAAATCCCAACCTATTTTAGTTCCTTCTAATGCCCATTCTGGATTTCCAACTTTTATAATGTGCTTATAATCTTCTAAAACCTTATCGAATCTATCCGAAAGATCTACAGGACATCTTCTAAAAAGAATTTGAGGCTGAGATTCTTTAGGAAAATTTTCTATTTCTTTTGCTAAATGTTCTAAATAAATAGGATCAAAAGGAGAAGTTTTTTTATCATCTCCAGAATAGCAGATTACTTTTCGGTTTACATCTAAATTATGCTTTGTGAAAAATGCTTCTTTAGAACTATATAATTCTTCTTTATTATAAAATTCAAATTGTGGTGTTCCTGTAATTGTTACTTTATCTAAAGATATTTCTGGATAATATGTTTTCATTTCTTCTTTCATTAAAGAAGACCAAACAACATATTCATCTGTTCTCACAGAAAGTCTAGCTTTTGGCATATTATCCCAAGAAAAAATTGCTCCAACTGTGCGAATTCCCATTCTTTTTGCTTCTGTCATAATCGGAATCGCTTGAATCGCTCTTTGATGGGTACAAAAAACAACATCAATCTCATTTTTCTTTAAATATTCACTATAAATTTCTGGAATTTCTCTTAGAACCAGTTTTTCATAATAAGATTCTAATTTTACAATATCTTGATAATTCTTAGAAATTTTCTTTCCATATAATTCAATTAAACCAAAAAGATATTTTTTGATACCTTGCTTTCTTGGTTTCCAATTATTAAGAATCGTTTCGTTTTTTTGTAATTTCGAATTATAAAGTAATCTTGAATAAGAAATTAATTCTCGAATGAAAACCTGCGATTTTGTTTCTCTAAATACGGGCATTCTTTCAAAAATAATCTGGTCATCTGAATGTACTTTTTTAATTTCTTCTATGGCAGAATTTGATAAAGTATGCCAAATGAATATTTCAGAATTATTTTCAATTAATTTTTTTAATAAATCTGAATATAAATAATTTCTTATCCCAACTCCATCAGGAATTACTATACAAACTTTCATTAATTAAGAAATTTTAAAAATTTTTCTAATATAAACTCCTCTGTTTTCTCAATAGATTCATACGTATTTCCACCAATATGAGGAGTTAATATGATATTTTTATGCTTTTTAGCATATTGAAAAATAGGGTTTGTTATTATTTCTGGCTCTCCAAACAAAACATCTGAAGCATAACCTGAAACAATATTATTTTGCATCGCATTTACCAAATCTTCTTCTTGGATTAATCCTCCTCTTGATGTATTAACGATTAACATTCCTTTTTTCATGGTTTCAAAATAGGAAGCATCAATAATTTCATGATTTTCTTCATTGAAAGGCAAATGAATCGATAAAATATCTACTTCTTGTAACATTTCTTTTACAGTATCACATTTTTTAAAATGTTTTGAAGTTTGCTTTTCTTCTGTATCAAAATAAAAAACTTGCATTCCAAAAGCATGCGCATAGCCTGCTACAATTTCTCCTAATCTTCCTAAACCAAGAATTCCTATTTTCTTTTTATACAATTCTGAACCTTGAAAAAGTGTTCTGTTCCAAAGTCCATTTTCTACATGTGTAATTGCTTTATCCGTTTTTCGAATTAAAGTCAGAAGTAACCCCCAAGTATGTTCAGCTGTTGCTCTAACTTCTTTTAAAAATTCGAATTCATTTTTCAAACTAATCACAGTAATTCCAAATTCTTTACAAGCTTTTAAATCTATATGATCTAAACCTGTAACAGCACATAAAATATATTTACAACTTGCTGTTTCTAAAATTTCTCTTATTAGTTTATGGTTTAAGCGAAACCAAAAAATATCACAATTTTGTAATGCTTCTTTTACATCTTTATCTGATTCTAATGTAACGTATTCTATTGAAGAAACTTGCGCTAATCTATTTTCAACATCCACAGCCAGCTTCTCAATTCCAGAAATTTTTGCAATTAAATTCATATTATAATTCTCCTTTTTTCCAAAGTTTAATTAAAGCTTCTGTTATAATTAAATCTCTTTCTGTATCAACATTTGCCCATTTTGATTCAGGCATTATATATGCTTTTTTATTAGCAGTAATTACTTTTCCTTCTTTTTTGAAAATATCTGTTCTTACAGCATAAATACTTCCATTTCTAAGGTAAACTTTTGGTAATTCTTGTCTTCTTTTCTTTTCTAATTCAGGATTTAAAGAAATCATTTCTGCTTTTTCACCAAGTGTATACATTCTTGCAGGATGAATATCATCTAATTCAATCACAGAAACCACACTTTCAATTATTTGATTTTCAGAAAACATTTTTATAACATTATCAATGTCATCTGTTTCACGAATCGGAGCAGTTGGTTGTAATAAAATAATAATGTCAAAATTTTCATCTAATTTCGATAAAACCTCTTCAATTACTCCTTCTATCTTAGCAGTATCTGTAGCATTTTCTTTAGAACGTAATTGTACTTCACAACCAGCTTGTTCAGAAACTTCTTTAATTTCTAAATCATCTGTTGTAACAAGAAGTTTTGAAATTTTAGAACTTTTTAAAGCTGTATCAATTGTATAATGAATCAAAGGTTTTCCATCAACTTCTCTGATATTTTTTCTTAAAACACCTTTAGACCCTCCTCTTGCTGGTATAATTCCTAAAACTTTCATCTAATAAGTAATTGTTTTATGAAAATGTAAATCTATTGTTGCTAAAACTTCTGCAATTCGTTCTCCTGAAAGTCCATCACCATAAATAGGATTCGATGGATATTCTTTAATTGATGCTTGCTTTGAAATTGCTTCTTTAATTTCTTCTACATTATAATTAACATCCAAAACATTTTCTCCTCGTTGTCTTCTATTTTGTCTAGAACCAATATTCACTACAGGAACTCCAAGAAAAGCACATTCGCGAATTCCTGCGCTTGAATTTCCAATCAAACAATTACTATTTTTTAATAATCGTAAGAAATCATGTGGCTCCATATTCTTAAAGAATCGGATATTTTTAGGTTTTACAGTTTCTCTAAAACTTCTGATTGCTCCTGAAGTTCCATCAGAACCTGCATCCACATTTGGCCAAAACCAAAACGTTGGAATTCCTAATTGTTCAACAGCTTCCAAAGTTTTGAAAGCATCTTCTCTTGCTTTATCAAATTCGGTAGTTACAGGATGTTGTAAAACAACAATATATCCAGATTTCCAATCAAAATCTTCTCCTACTCCTCCATATTTTTCAATTGGATCATAATCTAACATTGGATTATCCATGATTTCTTTTACCAAATCCATCGAAGGACAACCTGTATTAATTACCATATCCTCATTTTCACCCATTTTCACCACTCTTTCCCTAGCATCTTCAGAAGCTACAAGATGTAAATCCGCCAATTTTGTATTAGCATGACGAACTTTTTCATCAATATTTCCAGTAACTTCTCCTCCTTGAATATGAATTAGAGGAATATTTTGATATGCTGTCGCAATAGAAGTTGCAATTGTTTCGAATCTGTCTGCAATTGTCACAACAGCATCAGGTTTTAAGTTATAAAACACATTAGAAAGTTCCATAACGCCTATTCCTGTTGTTTTTGCCATTGCTGTCGGATTTTCACCTTCTAAAACCATGAAAACTTTTTCGGTAATTTCAAATCCATCAGCCTGAATCACATCTACAGCGTTTCCATATCTACCTAATAAAGCAGAACCAGCAACAACTAATTGTAATTCTAAATTTGGATGATTTTTAATTGCAACCAATGCAGATTTAATTCTACTATACGAAGGTCTTGCAGTTACTACAACACATATTTTTTTCTTCATATTCTTTCTATCAATATTTATTTAAACAGAATTTTAAACTAAATCTTCATAATTCAGAAAATCCCATTTTTGCATATCATTTTTTATTTCTTTACCAATAATTTCTTCATATTTCGAAGCTTCAATTCCGAAACCTTTTGGTTTTTTAGTTTCTAAATCTTCAAAAGAAATCACATGACCTGCTGGTAAGTTTTTATTTATTGCTAAAGATTTCTCAAAAATAGATTTTAATTCCGAGAATCTACTATTATCTGCTTTATTTATTGGATTATTTTTAGCAATTTCTATATTTCTAATAGCAGTTACCATTTGCTTCGTTTCTTCCATTGTTAAAGAAGATTTAGCATCTGGTCCAAACATTTCTCTATGGAAAACAACATGAAATTCTAAAATTTCTGCTCCTAAAGCACAAGCTGTAATTCCTGTTTCAATTTTTGCAGAATGATCAGAAAAACCAACAGGAACATTATATCTTTCCTTTAATTCAGAAATAACATTAAATCCAAAATCTTGAGGTTTTGTAGGATAAGAAGTTGTGCATTGTAAAATTGAAAAATCTGCATTTCTATTCTTTAAAAAAGCAATTGTTTTATCTAATTCTTCAAAAGAACTCATTCCTGAAGAAACAATAATTGGTTTTCCAGTTTTGGCAATTTTCTCTAGTAACACAAAATTATTTACTTCTCCAGAACCAATTTTATATCTTTTTACACCAACCTGCTCTAACAAATCTACCGCAGCATTGCTAAAAGGAGAACTCATAAACTCTAATCCAACCTCATCACAATGTACTTTAATTTCTTTCCATTGTTCTAAAGAAAATTCCATTCGCCTCCAATACTCATAACGAGTTTTATCTTGTTTTGAAAACTTTATACGAAAAGGCTCATGAATACTACTTTCTGCTTCTGCAATATGTGTTTGAAATTTAATGGCATCCACTCCTGTTTTTGCCAAAGCATCGATATAAGAATGTAATAATCCTAAACTTCCATCGTGTGCTTGTGCTATTTCTGCAATTATCAGCGTCATATTATTATTGATATAAATCTTGTATTTTATCTAAATTTTTAAAGAATAAAGGTTTAATTTCTTCCAATTCTTTTTCTGTTTTATTCCACCATTCCAATGCTTCAATTTGAGAAATTATTTTCTCTGAAAAACGTTTTTTTAATGGTTTTGCTGGAATTCCTGTAACAATTGTATATGAGGGAACATCTTTAGTAACAACAGAACCCGCAGCCAAAATAGCTCCATTTCCGATAGTAACATTTCCAACAATAATTACATTATGTCCAATCCAAACATCATTTCCAACAACAACTTTATTTGTTGTTTTCAATTTTTTTAATTCTCCATTAAATAATTGTTTATTAATGTAAGTGGATAAATAGTTTATTGGATGATTAGTTGTATGAATAGCAACATCTGCTCCTATTTGACAATATTTTCCGATAGAAACATCACCCATTAACATATTATTATATCCTAATGTTGTTCCATAACCAATAGAAATTTTCCCAGAAAAATTACATCTTTCAGGAATGCTGTTTTTTCCTTCAAAAGAAACATTTTGATACCCTTTCGATTCCTTTGAGATAAAAGTTCCTAACTTTTTGTTCTCTTTACGAAATCGATATTTCTTGTATTTCAACCAATATTTGTATAATATCTTTTTAAACATGTTTCTTTAATTTCTTGGTTTATTTTTTCAATAACAATTGCTTTAAATCTTTAAATAAATATTTTTTTATCACAAAAGCATAAATTCCTATGAAAATTGACATTATTATAATTTCAAAAAAGATTCCTTCTACAATATTTTTATTCGCAATTAAAATCAATAATAAAGCTATATAAATTGTTTTTTTAGAAAGATCTTTTAGAATTTTCAATAATGAAATCTTTAAATAATAACTGGATATAAATGCTTTTAAAAAATCAAAAATAATATTTATTCCAACATATATTTTGACAAAACTTAATAAAGAAAAAGAATCTAAACCTGTTAATATTAATAAACAAAGTCCAACTGTTATAGTTCTAGCTAAAACAATCATTGTGTTTTGTTTGATTCTCCCAATTGCTGTTAAACCAGGCATAAATGGAAAAACAAACATTCGAACTGCAACTAAAATTAAAAACACCTGCATTAAAGAAGCAGATGAAACCCATTTTTCACCATAAATCAAACGAATCAACAATTCTACATAGAAATAACCAATAAAAAGAATTGGTAACATTAACAAAACGGTTAACCTTATAATTTTAGTAAAACTCTCACTTAATTTACCCTTATCATCTTGAAAATTAGAAATATACGACAACACTAAAGAAGCTTGAGGCATCACAAAGTAATTATATGGCATATTTGCTGTGGCATTTGCAAAATTATAAGATCCAATCTGTGAAACAGAAAATGTCTTTGCTAAAAATAATTTGTCCATTTGTTGAGAGAAAAAACCAATTGTCCCACTTATCCAAGTATATTTTGCAAATCCAAAAATCCCTTTGAAATAAGATTTTTTTACTTTAGAAAATTGTGGAATAAATTTTCCTTGAAAAACTAAATAAATAGATTTTACAATACGTTTTGCTAACATTCCATAAGCAATACTAAATACTCCAAACCCTATAAAAGCTAAACCAATTTTTATAATTAAATTGGACGCTTCGCTAAATATTTGACTTTTTACAACAGGTGTATATAATTGTCTTTTTTTAAAGCGTATTTCATTTATTACACCAAAAGGAACAATTAAATAAGTAAAAGAAAGTATTCGGATAATTTCATCAATTGGACTATTTTCTGCATCGAAATAAAACCCATCTAAAAGATAAGAAACTGAAAATTGAGCGGCAAAAAGAAAGATACTCATAAATAGTTTTAAGAAAAAAATTGTGTTTTCTAAACTATTAATCTCATTATCATCCATTTTATCTTCTCCAATTAATTTTACTTTTACTAAATAATACGTTTCAAATCCAACATCAAAAACTAAAGTTACGAAACTTGTAATAATCGTAATCAGAACCCAATAACCAAAATCTTCTTTGGCTAATAATCTAGCTAAAGCAATGGAACCAATAAAATTTAAACCTTTTATCAGTAGATTTCCAATGAAAATATGCTTTGATGCTTTTGAACTACTTCCAATCATTTGCTGGATTATGGATTATAAGAATTGTAAAAAAATTGGAGAGCAAAAATAGGATTATTTCATGAAATTCTATCGTAAATTCAATTAATTTTTCAGCTTATTTTAGGAAATATTTTTTCTGTTTCACAGAAACTAAAGTTCAAAATTTAAACATTTATTAATATTTTACCAGAAAATTAATTATTTCTTAAAACAACTTCTTCTAAAAAAATGAAATCTGGAATGAATTTGGTTAGGTCTTTATCAATTATAAATTATAACCAAATAAAACATGAAACAATCATTATTTTTAATTTTTACGTTTTTTTGCATTCTATTTTCTTCTACAAATGTAAATGCACAACAAAACGATTTTTTAGTAAAAGCAGGAATTAAAGAAACTATTCATTCAAAAATTCTAAAGGAAGAAAGAACTTATTTTATTCATTTACCTAGAAATTATAAGGAAACTAAAAAATATCCTGTTACTTATATTATTGATGGTGAAGTTTTTCTACCAACCGTTGCTAATTTTCACGAATTTTATAGCGGAGGATTCATTCCTGAAATGATTTTAATAGGAATTTCAAATCAAAAAAATAGAACGCGTGATTTAACAACTTCAAAAATCAAAAAGAAATATGGAATGCCTTTTAAAGAAAAAAATGGAGAAGCTGAAAATTTTTTAAAATTTATCTCTGAAGAATTGATTCCACAAATTGAATTAAAATATTCTGTTACAAATTATAGAACTTTAATCGGTCATTCTTATGGTGGACTTTTCACGATTTATACTTTAATAAACAAACCAGAACTTTTTGCAAATTATTTAGCAATTGATCCGAGTTTAGATTGGGATGATCAAAAATTAATTAAGGATTTTAAAAAGCAAATGCTAAACTCTAAGTATAAAAATAAATCGCTTTTTATAACTTTAAGTGGACAATTACACATGCAAAATCCGAATATTACAATTGAAAATGTAATGCAAGACGATTCTGACTTTACCATTTTTGCACGCTCTAATCTGAAATTAAAAGATATTCTTCAAAGTAAAATTAACCAACACATTGCTTTTAATTGGAAATTTTATCCAAATGATTTACACGGAACAGTTGCCTACCCTTCTATTTCTGATGGAATGATCTCGATGTTTCGCTGGTTTCAAATGGAAAAAACAGATCGATTCAATTCTTTTGATACACCAAAAGAAGAATTACTTTCTATCATTAAATATCGTGAACAAAAACTTTTAAATCATTTTGGATATAAAGTTGCGCCTTATCCTGAAGATTTAATGAATATGTCTGGTTATATGTATATGGATATGAATCAACCAGAAAAAGCAAAAATGTTTTTGGAATTGGCGATTGATTTTTATCCAAATAGTGCTAATGTTTATGATTCAATGTCTGATTTTTATTTAAGAAATGAGAATAAAAAGAAAGCTTTAGAATTTGCACAAAAAGCATATGAAATTGAAAAAAGTGATTATTTAAAAAAGAAAATCAAGAAATTAAGTAAGTAATTTTATCAAGAAATTGTTTCAATAATATTCTCTTTTAATTTTTTATTTTTCGTGATACATTTGTTTTAAACAAAATTTATGAAACCTACACAACTAATAGAATGTATTCCAAATATCAGCGAAGGAATTGATGCGATAAAAATTCATCAAATTGCAAATGTGGTAACAGAACTTCCAAATGTTCGTTTGCTTGGCGTTGATATTGGAAAAGGTGCAAATAGAACAGTAATTACATTTGTTGGTCCTCCAAAAGAAATGGTAGAAGCAGCATTTAAATTATATCAAAAAGCAGTGGAATTAATAGATATGTCAAAGCAAAAAGGAACACATCCTAGATTTGGAGCCGTTGATGTTTGTCCTTTTGTTCCTATTCAGAATATTTCTTTGGAAGAGATAGATTTTTACGCAAAACAATTAGCAGAAAAAGTTGGTTCTGAACTTAAAATCCCTGTTTATTTATATGAATTTTCCGCTACAGAATCTGTAAGAACTAATTTAGCAAACAATCGAGCTGGACAATATGAAGGTTTAGAAGAAAAATTAAATAATCCGAAATGGATTCCTGATTTTGGATCTAAAAACTATAATGATTTTGTTCGAAAAAGTGGCGCAACAGTTATTGGAGCAAGAAAGATTTTAGTTGCTTATAATGTGAATTTAAAGTCAAAAGACAAAACAATTGCACATAAAATTTCACAACAAATCAGAGAAAGTGGTTATTGGGATACATCAGGAGAAAAAAAAGTAAAAGTTCCTGGAAAATATAAATCTGTAAAAGGTTTAGGTTGGTTTATATATGAATATGATTTTGCTCAAGTTTCTTATAATATCACAGATTATAAAGAAACTGCAATCCAGAAAGTTTATGAAGAAACTAAAAAACAAGCTTTAAAATTTGGTACAGAAGTAAATGGATCTGAATTAATTGGTTTGATTCCATTAGATGCAATTTTAGAAGCAAGTGAATTTTATCAAAAACAAGAAAATTTGGAAAATTTAAACCAAGAAGAAAAAATTGATTTAGTAATCAAAAATATGGGATTGGACAGTATTTCACTATTTAATCCACAAGAAAAAATACTAGATTTTTGTATCGCAAATGCTTATAAAAAATAAAAACTGGATTTTCATCCAGTTTTTTTATATCAAAAATTTAATAATTCTCTGTAAACTCTATGAACTGGTAAACCGACAACATTAAAATAACTTCCTTTGATTTTTTTAACACCAATTAAACCAATCCAATCTTGAATTCCATAACTTCCAGCTTTGTCATAAGGTTTATAAGTATCCAAATAAAAATCGATTTCTTCCGAAGAAAGTTTTTCAAAATGAACAACAGTTGTTTCCGAAAAGGTCAGTACTTTATTTTTCGATTTTAAACAAACAGAAGTAATTACTTTATGTTTTCTTCCAGAAAGTTTCTGAAGCATCATAAAAGCATCTTTTTTATCTTTTGGTTTTCCAAGAGCTTTCCCTTTTAACCAAACAATTGTGTCAGAAGTTACCAATATCTCATCATCTTGTAATTCTTCATCGAATGCAAGCGCTTTTAGTTCTGCTAAATAATTAGTGATTTCTTCTCCTTCTAATTCTTCAGGATAAATTTCTTCAACTTCTTTTGTTTTAACCGTAAAATCAATTCCTAAATCTTTAAAAAATTGTTGACGTCTAGGCGATTTCGAAGCTAAAATGATTTTTTTATTTTCAAGTAATTTTAAAGACATATTCTCTAAATTAAAATTGTAAAAAGTTCAAAGTTCTTAAATTTTTCAATTTATTTAATCAAAAACTTTTTTGCTCTTTTATATAAATCCTCATATTGAGGTAAAATTTCTTCCAAAGAAAAATTCGCTGCATGTTTTTTAGCATTGAATTTAAATTTTTCCAATCTATCTGGATCTTCCAACAAATAAACTGCATTTTTCGCCATGTCATCCACATCACCTAAATCACTTAAAAATCCTGTTACACCTTCAATATTTACTTCAGGTAAACCACCAGTATTTGTAGAAATCACAGGAGTTTCAGCAGCCATCGCTTCCAGAGCAGCAAGACCAAAACTTTCTGTTTCAGAAGGAAGTAAAAACAAATCCGTATAGCATAAAAGTTTATTTACTTCATTGCTATTTCCTAAAAACAACACTTTTTCACGGATTCCTAATTCATTTGAAAGTTCTCTTGCTTGTTCTCTTAAAGGACCATCACCGACCATTAATAATTTGGAAGGAATTTTCTCTTGCACTTTGGCAAAAATTCGGATTACATCTAATACACGTTTTACAGGTCGGAAATTACTGATATGTGTTAAAATAAATTCCGATTCATTTGCAAGATTAATTCTTTTACATTCTGCGTGTTCGATTTGTGGATATTTTTTAAAATCGATGAAATTATAAATTACTTCAATTTCTTTTCGAATATTAAAAAGACGTAACGTATCATTTTTTAAACTTTTAGAAACTGTCGTTACATAATCTGAGTTATTAATACTAAATTCAACAGAAGATTTATAATTTGGATGACTTCCAACTAAAGTAATATCTGTTCCGTGAAGTGTAGTAATTACTTTAATATCGATTCCTTTTTCTTTCAACATTTGTTTTGCCATATAGGCTGCATATGCATGTGGAATTGCATAATGAACATGTAAAATTTCAATATCATTATTTTCAATTACCTCAGCAATTCTACTAGAAAGTGCCAATTCATATGGTTGAAATTCAAATAAAGGATATTCTTTCACAAAAACTTCATGAAAGAAAATATTTTTAGAAATATAACCTAAGCGAACAGGTTGATTATATGTAATAAAATGAACTTCATGACCTTTTCCTGCTAATGCAATACCTAATTCCGTTGCTACGACACCACTTCCTCCAAAAGTAGGATAACATACAATTCCTATTTTCATTCTATAATTTGAGATTAAAAATATGTTTCTTAAAAAACATATTACAAAGTGAGACAATTCACTTTAATAAGTTACTAAAAAATTCTTTTTTTGGGTAAAACTAATTTTAAGTCTATGCTAAATAAGTTTTTAATTTATTGTCGAAAACAAAAAGATTACATTTCTTGTTTTAACAAAAAATTAAGAAATCGGAAAAAAAAATCCCGCTCTAAAGCGGGATTCAATATTAAGTTTTAATAGTCTCCTAAAGTTTCAGGATTTTGAGCTAATGCGATTTCTAATTGTTCATCACTTGGTGGTTTTCCGTGCCAAGCGTGTGTGTTCATCATAAAGTCTACTCCATTCCCCATTTCTGAGTGCATTAACACACAAACTGGTTTTCCTTTTCCTGTTAATGACTTAGCTTCATTCATTCCTTGAATTAAGCTTTCAATATCATTTCCTTTGTGAATTTCAACAACTGTCCAACCAAAAGCTTCAAATTTAGCTCTTAAATCACCTAAAGGAAGAACATCATCTGTTTCTCCATCAATTTGTTTTTTGTTATAATCTACTGTAGCAATAAGATTATCTACTTTTTTTCCAGCAGCATACATTGCAGCTTCCCAAATTTGTCCTTCTTGTAACTCACCATCTCCATGTAAACTAAATACTAAATGAGAATCTCCATTTAATTTTTTAGTTTCAGCAGCACCAACAGCAACACTCATTCCTTGCCCT
This sequence comes from Aureivirga marina, assembly GCF_015767265.1. Lineage (GTDB taxonomy): Bacteria > Bacteroidota > Bacteroidia > Flavobacteriales > Flavobacteriaceae > Aureivirga > Aureivirga marina. The sequence goes on along the minus strand of NZ_JADPIB010000003.1, from coordinate 192,482 downwards.
AAAGACCCAGAAGCAATTCTAATTCCAGGTAAACCTTCATGAGTTGTTGGATGTCCTTGTAAACGAGAATCTAATTTTCTAAAAGTATTTAATTCATTTACAGGAAAAAATCCGACTCTAGATAACACACTGTAATAAACTGGAGAAATATGTCCGTTTGATAAGAAAAATAAATCTTCATTTTTCCCGTCCATATCAAAATCCGTAGAATAATCCATCAATTCTTTATATAAAACTGTGAAAAACTCTACACATCCTAGAGAACCTCCTGGATGTCCAGATTGTACTGCATGCACCATTCTAACTATATCTCTTCTTACTTGTGAAGAGAAATCTTGTAACTCTTGTATATTTGGCATTTTGTGTTGTTTTAATGAGAAGCAAAAATAAGAGTTTTCCTATACCTTTCAAAGAAAGAATTATTTTTATTTAATTAAAATTATAAATCATTAAACATTAAAAAAATAAACAGAAAAAACGCTCTTAATTAAATTCAAACTTCTATAGATTATATTATTTTTGGAATTTGATTTTTTAAAAAAAACTATGGAAAAAACTAGAAAATTATACAGTTGGAAATTATAAATTAGAGGAGAATGAACCTCTTTTTTTACATTATAAAAATGACTCTCGATATTTTAGTTCAAAACTAGAATTTAAATTATTGGTATTTAAAAACTATGAATTTAAAGCGATATTGGGAGGAACTAATCATTATGATTTAAGAGTATCTCATCGAATTAATTTTAAGATTAAAGGAATAATTCCAAGGCAAATTCAGGCATCAATCGATTTTTTAAGTTCAGAAAAAACATTTCAAAAATTGTATTCTGATGAATTTGAACAAAATCAAATTTCAAATACAGATACAGATTCTTTTCATATTTATTTAAAAGAGAATTATTCAAATAATGCATATCATTTCATAATAAATGATTTTAAAAAGAAACAAAATTTTGAAAAAGAACTTAATTCTCATTTAGAAGCAATTTACAATTGGATGGATGAAAAAAAATTACCTGATTATAAACAAATGGTTTCTAAAGGAATTTATAGTATGGAAATAGATTCAGAAAATTAATTCAATTTATATTTGACAAATCAAAAACTTAAAGAAAATGCAATTTAATTTGAATAAATCTATCGAGATTTTAGAGAAAACTCCAGCAATTCTAGAAACCTATTTAACTGAATTATCTGACGAATGGTTATTTATTAATGAAGGTGAAAATACTTGGAATCCATATGACATTGTTGGGCATTTAATTTTTGGAGAAAAAACAGATTGGATTGTTAGAATAAAAATAATTTTAAGTAAATCCGAATCTAAAATTTTTGAACCTTTTGATCGATTTGCTCAGTTAAATGAAGATCAAAATATTCCAATTTCGCAATTATTAAAAACGTTTTCAAAATTGCGAAGACAAAATTTGGAAGAATTAAAATCATTAAATATTTCGGAAAGTGATTTAAATTTAACAGGAATTCATCCAGAGTTTAGAGAAGTTACATTAAAAGAATTGATTGCGACTTGGGCAGTTCATGATTTGGGGCATATTGCACAAATTTCAAGAGTAATGGCAAAACAATACAAAGAAGAAGTTGGACCTTGGATAAATTATTTAGGAATTTTAAAGTAATAAAACTTAAACTTTAGCAAAAACTTATTCTTTTTTACAATTCCTAAAATCTCCTTTTTATATTTGTCAAGAACAAAAGATTTATACGACTATTAAGTTTATAAATTTGAAACAAAAGAAAAAGCATGTTTAAATTCAAAAAGAAATTTTCCATCACAGATATAATATTAATAGCGTTTATTGTATTATTGATAATTCCTTCAACAAAAGCAAAAATTCTGCAAATAATTTCATCATCACCTTCTGTTGAATCTGTGGGGGAAAGAAGAAAATTAGATACTTATAATTGGAATTTAAAAGGTGTGAATGAGGAAAATTTAAATTTTAATCAAACGAAAGAAAAGGTAGTTTTGGTTAATTTTTGGGCAACATGGTGTCCACCATGTATTGCAGAAATGCCAAGTTTACAGAAGCTATATAATGACTATAAAGATAAAGTACAGTTTGTATTTGTATCCAATGAAAATCCTGAAAAAATTAAATCATTTTTAAATAATAAAGGATACGATTTACCGATTTATTCAAGTTTAAGTAGAGCGCCTAAAGAATTTGAATCAAGTTCAATTCCAGCAACATTTCTGGTAGATAAAGCGGGATATATTGTAATTGATAAAAAAGGTTCAGCAGATTGGAATACTTCAAAAGTTCGTAAAACAATAGATGAACTTTTACAACAATAAATATTTAAAGTCTCATTTTAAAATGAGACTTTTTCTTTTCCTTTAATTTCATTTTTTATATTTTAACAATACTTCCCTTTCTTTAATTTAGTAATTCTTACAAAATGTAATTTCCAATCTTTACTTCTTATATTTGCGTTTCTATTTGTAAGAAAATGTCATTAAAAGAGAAAAACATTTATAATTATTCTATGTATTCATTAAATAAATTAAAGTTTATTTTATGTGTCCTAATTTTTAGTTTTTCTTTTGGGAAAAGTTTTGGTTATCAGAGTGAAAAGGAATTAAAAGTGATGAAGGATTCTTTAAGATCATGGCATAGTCAGATTACTTTTGAGAAGCAAAATATTTTTTTATCAATTAATAACTTCAAAAATTACAAGCAAAAAAATTTATTTTATTTAAATAAAATAAAGAATTTTTTCAAAGAAAATGACACTCTTTATCATGTATATCCAATTATTTTAAGATCTGCTTTATATGCTAATGATACTTTAGAATTTTGGAAATCTTATAAAAAATTAAAAAAATAAAAAGTCTTAAAAATGAAAGTTATTTAAAACTATCATTGGGACAGTATTATTCTTATCATTCCAAAAATTTATCAAAAGCATTAATTAATCTACACGAAAGTTTAAAGATTTCTGATTCAATAAAAAATTATAATAGAGTAATTCGATCTATGATAGAAATTGTATATGTCTATGAAAAATTAAATCAACCTTATCATTCCGAAAAGTTTATCATAAAATACCTTGATTTTTATAAAGATAAAATGAATTCTACACAAATTGCCTATATCTTTGAAATGCTTATTTCAAATTATATAAACATTGATAATTCTAAAAATGTAGATTTCATTCTCAAAAAAAGTTTGGATTATAAAAAAAATAATTCTGTATCATTTGCATTTTGGAAAATCTTTCATCGCGCTTTTTTATATTATTTGAATAAAAACGATTATAAAAAAGCAAAAATGTGTTTTGATGTGTATTCTTCAAAATATAAGAATATAAAAATTAAAAATATTTGGTTAAAAATGGAATCTGCATATTTAGATATTTTGGCTGGAAATGCAGATAAAAAAACATTAGACATGCTTTTTTCTTTAAAAAAAGAAGGTTTTTATCACAAATCCGATAAATATATTAGTATTTATTATCATAAAAAAAAGGAAAAAGAAAAAGCTAGAAAATATGGAATTTTATATAAAGAGAATCTTGAAATTAAAAATAAAAACTTACCTGAATATCTAAACGACCTTTTGTTTTTAGCGAAAGTTAATCCAGAAAATAAAGTTAATTATTTAAAGAAATATTTATTCCTTAAAAATAATTCTAATAAAACTATTTTAAAAGAAGAAAGGAGTTATTCAATCGAAAAACTTGAAATCAAATCATTGAAAGAAAAGTCTTCTTTTCTTTTTTATAAACAAAAAAATCTAAAAAAAGAACAAACTTGGCTCCTATTTCTTCAACTGACAATTGTTTTGATTTTTATTACTTCTTTTTTGATTTACAAGCAAAAATTAGACAACAAAAAACTTGCTTTAAAAATTCAAGAAACTAATTTAAAAAGAGAGTTTTTTAATCTTAGTTTGAGTCAACATGATTTAGTTATTCAAGAAAAAAACAAAGATAAATTACAAATTGCAAGCGAATTACATGATGGAGTTTTAAGTCGATTTTTTGGATTACGATTATTGATGAATTATTCCAATGTAAATTTAAATGAAACACAAGATAAAGAACTAAAAAACATCATTGAAGAATTGTATTCTATTGAAATGGAAGCTCGTGATTTATCACATAAATTGAATAAAAATTTAGAAGAATCTAGTTTTAATTCTCTGATTTTATATAGCTTAAAAGATATTTATAAAACAGAAAATATTTTATTAGAATCGAATGTTAATTGGACAAAATTTAATGATTCTCAAAAGGAAAATCTCTTCTTATTTCTAACTAAATTCTCTAATATTAATAAAGCAACAAATCCAAATAAACTGTCTGTAAAAATTGATTTTACAAATGATAATTTCCAATTAAAAATCCATGATAACGGATCTGTTTTCTCAAAAAGAAATTCCAAATTAAATAGATTAATTACTGAAATTGAAACGAAAAATGGTGAATTTAAAATCTCTTCTAAAATGAATATTGGAAAGGAAATTCAGATTTCTTTGACTAATTTTTCTTAATTCTTAAAAATTACTATATTCGGAATTCCATTCAAATAATAAAAATGCTATTTAAAAGGTTTTCAAATATTTACTATCATAAAACTTCTTTTCATTGGAAAGTATTTTTTTGTGTTCTATTTTTCAGTTTTCCCTTTGGAAAAAGTTATGGGTTTCAGAGTGAGGAAGAGTTGGAAGTGATGAAGGATTCTATTGTTAAATGGTATGATAATATCAAATATGATTTATCTTTTATAAACCCTCAAGATAATTATGAAACAAATAAATTTTATTATGATAAAATTAAGTCTATTTTTTACAAAAATGATACACTTTATAAATATTACCCTCTAATTTTAAGAGCAGCACTTAGAATAAACGATTCTACTTCATTTTTTAAAATCTTAAAAAAAATTCAAAAGTATGATGATAAAGAAATTAATTTTTTCATTCATAGGTGCTTAGGAAGATATTATAAATATAATAATCCAAATTATTCAAAATCAAAATATCATTTTAATGAAAGTATAATAAAATATTTAGATATCCATAAAAACAGCATAAACATTTATTCGATCCATAAAGAAATATGTGAACTTACAAATTTACAAAATCAACTAGGTGAATATTATGAATCTGAAAATCTCCTTATCAACTTTATTAAAAATAACAAATCAAGATTAAATAGTCAACGTTTAGGTCATTTATATTATCACCTCATAAAAACCTATATTCTATTAGATAATTCAAAAAATATTGAATTTTATATTAATGAATATGAAACTAATAGAATCTATTTAAACGATTTTTTTTATTTCAATTTATATCTAGAAGTATATGAATATTATATACAAAAAAAATCTTTTGATGAAGCTGATAAATATTTTATAAAAATTAATAATTATTTTAATACTTGTATTCACAGTAAAATTAGTTTTTCTTATATTGATTTAATAAAAAACGAAATAAGTGAAAGTGATATTAATTATTTAATTAAAGCTAAAGATAGTTTAAATTTAAATTATGGTCAATCATATAACAAGCTTAATAAATTATTAAGTGAATATTTTTATCAAAATAAAAAATATGAAATAGCAAAAAAATATGGATTAATTTATTATAATAATATCAGTAATTTAAATTTCAATCATGAGCAATATAAATTAAATAATCTTCTATTTATATCAAAAATAGATACTCTTAATAAAGTAAAATATCTTAATCAATATATTAAATTAAAAGATAATCATCATAAATTCATATTAAAACAAAAAAAGACTTTCTCAGGAGAACAATATCAAGTAGAGTTACTTAAAAAAAGAATTCCATCACTACAAAAACAACAAACCTCTCTAAAAAAAGAACAAACTTGGCTTCTATTTCTTCAACTAACAATTGTTTTGATTTTCGTCACTTCTTTTTTGATTTACAAACAAAAATTAGATAACAAAAAACTTGCTTTAAAAATTCAAGAAACAAATCTAAAAAGAGAGTTTTTTAATCTTAGTTTGAGTCAACACGATTTGGTAATTCAAGAAAAAAACAAAGATAAATTACAAATTGCAAGTGAATTACATGATGGAATTTTAAGTCGATTTTTTGGATTACGATTATTGATGAATTATTCCAATGTAAATTTAAATGAAATCCAAGATAAAGAACTAAAAAGCATCATTGAAGAATTGTATTCTATTGAAATGGAAGCTCGTGATTTATCACATAAATTGAATAAAAATTTAGAAGAATCTAGTTTTAATTCTCTGATTTTATATAGCTTAAAAGATATTTATAAAACAGAAAATATTTTATTAGAATCGAATGTTAATTGGACAAAATTTAATGATTCTCAAAAGGAAAATCTCTTCTTATTTCTAACTAAATTCTCTAATATTAATAAAGAATCAAATCCCAAAAAAGTATCTGTAAAACTGGATTATATAAATAAAAAGTTTGATTTAAAAATACAAGATAACGGATCTGTTTTTTCAAAAAGAAATTCCAAATTAAACAGATTAATTAAAAAAATTGAAAAGAAAAATGGCGAATTTAAAATCTCTTCTAAAATGAATATTGGAAAGGAAATTCAGATTCAATTTCAGTTATAAATTTTCTATTTCTTAAACAATTTTTTACATTAATCGTTATTCTTTAAAATTAAAGGATTATTTTGTGTTTTTTCATATATATTTGTTTTCCGAAGAAAAAAATAAACTTTAACCATTGAAGAAAAAATTACTTTTAATTTCCACCATCATAATACTATTTTTTCCGAAGTATTTTTTTGCTCAATATTCGGAGAATGATAGTATTCAAAAATGGTTTAAAATTGTTCGAGATTCCGATCGCTGTATAGATGAGCGTGAATCTTTTCTTCAAAAAATTAATGAAAAAGTTCAAGAAAATAATCACCTCTTCAAAAAATACAATAGTCATATTTTAGGTTGGAGTTTAAAATTAAAAGATAGTTCAATTTTTTATCAGAATTTCAAACGAATGTTTGAACTTAATTCTATCAAAAAAGACACTAACCGAATCGCAACTTTATACAGACTTGGAGCTAAAGCTTCAGATGTTTTTTTCAATTTTGATAGTGCATATTCCTATTTAAATAAAGCAGCTAGGAATTATCGATATCTAAATAAAAAAGAAATTTCATATACTTTAATGACTAAAATGGCTCGTGAAAAAATGAGAATGGGCGATTATGTAAAAGCGGAAAATATTTATATTGAAATTCTTAGAGAAAAAGATGAAAAATTAATTGAAGGTTTGAAATTTGATATTTATTGTGAATTAATAAAAATCAATGTAAAGCATGGAAATTATTTAAAAGCTTTCGATAATATTGATCAGCTTCAAAAAACTGTTGATACAAAAAAAGATAATTTTGAAACTAAAAAATACACCTATTCTTATTTTTATTACATTATAGGAAGCATTTATCGACAACAAAAAGATTATAAAAATGCTTTAGAATATTTTCAAAAATCTGTCGATAATTTATATGATGAAAAATTAAAAGTTGCTCTTCTGAATAAAAATTATGAAGAAATTGATTGTAAGTTTTATGCCTTTTATTTAGATCAATTGAGTTTTTTAAAAATGAAAAATGGTGATAAATCACCAGAAATTCTCAAAAATTTCCATCTTTCTACGGAAATCATCGATTTTTATGGTAAATATTGGGAATGGGATACTTATTTAGAGGAACGTAATAAATATTTATTACATATCGGAGAATATCATTTTTTAAATAAAAATAATGATTTAGCTTATAATTTCATCAAACAAGCATTAGATTTAGCACGAAAAACAAAACGAATTGAAGATAATTTATATGCATTAAAACTTCTTTCAAAAATTGATATTTCTAAAAAAGATATTTATTTAGCAGAATATTTACAACTTAAACAAAAAATCTCTGCTTTTGAAAAACATCATTCTGAGCGTTTTGTTGCAGATCAATTTAGAACAGAAGAATTAAGAAACAGAGCCATTTTATTAGAAAGTAGACAAGAACAACTTACAAATCAAAATAGAACAATTTCCTTTTATTTAGCATTTATTTTCGCTCTTTTCATTTTATATTTAATCTATACTCAAAAAATTAGAAACAAAAAATTAATGCTTCAGAATGAAAAACAAGAAATGAATTTACAGCTTTTTGCTCTAACAATTAAACTTTATCAAAAATTAGGAGAAGAGAAAAAACAAGAAAAACAACGAATTGCTAGTGAATTACATGATGGTGTTTTGAGTAGATTTTTTGGTTTAAGATTATTAATGAATTTTACAAATGTAAATCTAAATGAAGAAGATTATAAAAAATATAAAAGTATAATTGAGGATTTATATAAAATTGAAATGAAAGCTAGAAATATTTCTCATGAACTTAGTTTTGAAGCTGACGACGATATTAATCCTGAAGATATTTATGAAGATTTATTATTTGATGCATTAAATACCTATTTTGAGAATTGTAAATTAGAAATGATTTCTGGAGTTGAATGGCATAAATTAAGTTTACAATTCAAAGCAAATATCTTTGTTTTCTTAAAAGAAATAAATCGACTTATTTTTGAAAAAACACAACCATCAAAAATCTCATTAGAAATACAAACTCAAGAAAAAAAGTTAATTTTCATCATAAAAGATAATGGTACTTGTTTTACAAAAAAAGATTACGAATTAAAGAAAGTGAAGTTCCATATATCAAAATTAGGTGGAAAAATCTCAATTGAATCTAAAATAAATATAGGTAAAACTATCATTATAGAATTACCTATTCCTACAAAAAAATAATTATTTTTCTTTAAGTTTTTTGATGTTTTTTCTTCGCAGCTGGAAAAAGTACATTATTTAAAATCAAACGATAGCCAGGAGAATTTGGATGTAAATCTAACTCGGTTTTTGGATCTCCTACTCTATGCTTATAATCCTCTGGATCATGTCCACCATAAAAAGTAAACATTCCTTTTCCTTTTGTTCCATGAATATATCTTGCTTCTCCATTTGCTTTATGTTCACCCATCACCAAAATATTTGACTTAACTGTATTTCTATCAAAGGATGTTGTTTGTCCCATAAAACCTTTAACTAAAACAGTATGATTTTGACATAACATTGTCGGAATCGGATCCCATTTTGCAGAATAATCCATTAAAGAAAAATAATCTGAAGTTCTTGGAATTTTTCTTTTTCTTGTCATATCAATTGAAGAAAATTCATATTCCGTTGGATTTCTAGACAAAATAAAATCTTTAAAAGCAAACGTTTTTGTAAAATCAATTTTTGATTGGTAATTTTTTTCAGAAGGATCTCCATCAAACATTACCTCAGCAATATCCACTCCTTCAGCTGAAAGTGCAATATCAAAACTATCTGTTGCAGAACACATCGCAAACATAAATCCACCTCCAATTACATAGTCACGAATTTTCTTTGCAACTGCTAATTTTTCTTGAGAAACTTTATCATAACCTAATCTTTTTGCTAAAGCTTCTGAGTTTTTTTTCTGTTCAATATACCAAGGCATTGCTCGATAAGCTCCATAAAATTTCCCATATTGTCCAGTAAAATCTTCATGGTGAAGATGTAGCCATTCATATAAAATCAATTTATCATCCAAAACTTCTTCATCATAAATTACATCATATGGAATTTCCGCATAAGACAAAACCATTGTTACAGCATCATCCCAAGGAAGTTTATCTTTTGGAGAGTAAACAGCAATTTTTGGTGCTTTTTCTAAAGTAACAGCTTCCATATTTTTAGAAGGACTAGAGATTTCTGCTAAAATAGAAGCTGCTTCCGAATCATTAATAACATTATAAGTTACTCCTCTAATTTTACATTCATTCCTAGTTGCATCATTATCTTCTAAAAGAAAAGAACCTCCTCTATAATTTAAAAGCCATTTTGCTGTTCCACCATTTTGCAAAAACCAATAGGTTATTCCATAAGCTTTTAAATGATTCTTTTGCGTTTCTGCATCCATTGGTATTAAAATAAAAGAAGCAAAAGATTGTATAGAAAACAAAAAAGTGAATACCACCAAAATAGTAGTATTCACTTTTTTATACTTTGAACTAAAACTTAGTTTCATAGTTTTTTTATGTTTTATTAATATTTTTAAAATGGCACATCGTTATTCGGTGTTCCAAAATCTGTATCAAAAGGTGAACCAAAAGCATCTTCAGGACTTGCAAAATTTGATGGTGAAATTCCTGGTTCGCTTTCTCCTCCTTCTCCAGAGAAATCATTCATTTTTGATTGAAATTCTGTTCCAAAACCTTCTTCTAAGTCAGAGAATTTTGCAAGATGTCCTGTAAATTTCAAACGAATATTATCTAAACCACCATTACGATGTTTTGCAACAATAAATTCTGCTTGACCTTCACAAGGAGTTCTTTCATCATCATCCCATTCTGTTTGACCATAATATTCTGGACGAAAAATAAACGATACAATATCTGCATCTTGCTCAATCGCTCCAGATTCACGAAGATCGGATAAAAGTGGTCTTTTACTTCCACCTCTGGTTTCTACAGCACGAGATAACTGAGAAAGTGCAATTACGGGAATATTTAATTCTTTTGCAAGTGCTTTAAGATTTCGAGAAATAGTAGAAATTTCCTGTTCACGATTTCCTCCTCCTTTTCCAGCTCCACCAGCAGTCATTAATTGTAAATAATCAATAATAATCATTTTAATTCCATGTTGTGAAGCCAAACGTCTAGCTTTTGCTCTTAAATCAAAAATAGAAAGTGAAGGAGTATCATCAATAAAAATTGGTGCATCTGAAAGATTTTTCACTTTCACATTTAATTGCTCCCATTCGTGTTGTTCTAGATTTCCTTTTCTTAATTTTTCTGAAGTCAAACCTGTTTCACTAGAAATCATTCTGGTAATAAGCTGTACAGATGACATCTCCAGAGAGAAAATTGCAACTGCATTATTAAAATCAATTGCCATATTTTTTGCCATTGACATTACAAAGGCAGTTTTTCCCATACCAGGACGAGCGGCAAGAATAATTAAATCGGAAGGTTGCCAACCAGAAGTTAATTGATCAAGTTTTGTAAAACCAGATGCAACTCCACTCATTCCTTCTTGATTTGAAATTTCTTGAATTTTCTTAATTGCTTGAGCAACTAAACTTTGTGCATTTTCAGAACCTTTCTTTAAATTTCCTTGTGTAACCTCAAAAAGCTTTGATTCTGCACTATCTAACAAATCAAAAACATCTGTTGTTTCATCGTATGCTTCATTAATAATTTCTGTAGAAATTGAAATTAATTTACGTTGAATATATTTTTGAAGAATAATTCTTGCATGAAATTCAATATGCGCAGCTGAAGAAACTTTTTGTGTAAGATTAATTAAATATAAATCTCCTCCAACAATATCCAATTTACCATTTTTACGTAATTGATTGGAAACCGTTAATAAATCTGTTGGTTCTGAATTTTCAAATAAATTATAGATTGCCTCATAAATATGTTTATGACCTTCTTTATAAAAAACGTCTGCATGCAAAATATCAATTACATCATCCACACCTTTTTTATCAATCATCATGGCACCAAGAACTGCCTCCTCTAAATCTAATGCTTGAGGTGGTACTTTTCCTTGTTCAAGGTTAATTACTTGCTTTTTTTTAATATTTCTAGAACCAAAAGGTTGCGTTTCTTCCATAAAAACAGATAAAATTTAATTGCCGAAACAACAGCGCAAAATAATACATTTTTACCTTAAATTACAATAAATATTTCACATATAAATTATAATTTTATATGTTGTTAATTTTAAAATAATTACACAATATTTTGTATCTTTTAGCATTTATACTTAATAGCAACTTTTAATTTTAAATTCAATTCTACTTCTTATGATTCATGCTTCTTTACTAAATAATTTACAATACAATGAAAATCATCCGATGATGTATGATTTATTGGAAACGCCGAAATCGATTGAAAAAGCAATCTTATTACGAAAAGAGCAATTATTAGAAAATCATTCTTTTAATGCTCATGTTGTAATTGAAGTTTTCGCTGGAATTATTGATTTTAATGACGGAGAACAGCATTCTGTTTTTGATAAAGGTGATTTTTTCTATCTTTCAAAGAAAGCAACTTTTGAAATAAAAGCGAAAGAAAATAGCATGTTACGTATAACACAATTTAAATAAAAGATAAGCCTATTTTTATAAACCTTAAAAGTAGGCTTATTTTAGACTTATTTTAAACATCTAAAAGGTTTGGATATTTTTTGTTTTCGTACATTGAAATTGCTCCAAAACAAGTTCCAAAATCTGGTTCTTTTAAAAAGAAACTATTTATTTGAAAAATCTCTGAATATTTTTTAATTATTTTTCTTACCGTTTTATTTTTACTCACACCTCCTGCAAAAATTATATCTGAAATTCCATTTCCATCAATATGTGCTTTTAAAATGGACATAATTGGTTCTGCAACTAAACTACAAATTCCAACTGCTATATTCGCATCTTTTAAAGAATTGTTACCAAAATTTGAAATAGTAATATCACTTTGAAACCAACTTGTGTTTTCTTCAAAGACATCTTTAACAGTTAAATTAATTGCATTTATATCACCAAATTCAGCTAACGTATTTATTTCATGATAATTTGTAATTCCTAACATTCTTTTTGACAAACCTAATAAGGTTCCACCACCAACTCCAGTTCCAATCAAATGAGAAATTTCACCATTATCAAATTTCATAAATGAAGTTCCAGTTCCAATATTTACAATAATACTTTTATCAAATTCACAAGCTTTTGCAATGGAAGCATTTGCATTTAATTCTTCCAAAAAAATAAAATCTTTTTCTTTTGAAAGTAATCTTGAACCTGTTCCGATAGCTAGCTTTGTTTCAAAATTATATTTAGAAAGAATTGAATTTCTAATTTCTTCAAACAATTCTTTTGAATGAATTTCTTTAAAATAATTTCCTTCTATTCTATACACAATTTTTAAATTCGTTGTACCAATATCAAAACAAATTAAATTACTCATTATATTTTTTGTTTTAAAATTACCCAAATACATTAAAACAAAAGTATTTTTAGAATTATTTATTTTTAAATTCTTCTACTTTTTCAATAATCTCAGAAAAAGGTGTTTGATAATCAAACCAAAGAATATTTTTATCTTTTCTAAACCAAGTTAATTGACGTTTTGCAAATCGTCTCGTATTCTTTTTTATTTCTTCAATTGCAAATTCCAAAGAAATATCTCCATCAAAATGTGCAAATAATTCACGATATCCAACCGTTTGTAAAGCATTTAATTCTTTATGTTTATATACATTTTTAGCTTCTTCAATTAAACCTTCATGCACCATGATATCCACTCTCCTATTTATTCTATCATAAATGATTTCACGATCCGCAGTTAAACCAATTTTAATTGGTGTAAAATCACGTTTGCCTTTTGGTTTATTTTTATAATATGAAAAAGGATGTTCAGCTCCAATACAAATCTCTAAAGCTCGAATCAAACGATGTGGATTTTCAATCGAAATTTGATCGAAAGAAACAGGATCTAATTCCTTTAATTGTTTTTGTAAAACTTCTATTCCTTCTGATTCTAATCGCTGATTTAATTCTTCTCGAATATTTTTTGCAACATCAGGAAAATAATCCAAGCCATCAATAATTGCATCCACATAAAGTCCACTTCCACCAACCATTACTAAATGTTGAAAATCTTGAAAAAGTTCTGTGATTTTTTCTAATCCTTCTCTTTCAAAATGTCCAACACTATATTCTTCAAAAATGGATTTATTTTGAATAAAATGATGTTTTGCACTTTCCAATTCTTCTTTTGTTGGAACAGCTGTTCCAATTTTCATTTCTTTAAAAAACTGACGAGAATCCGCAGAAATTATTTCTGTGTTATAATGATTTGCTAATTTAATTCCTAAAGCAGTTTTTCCAATTGCAGTCGGACCTACAACAGTTAATAAAAAGTTTTTCATAAAAAATATTTAAGAATGCGAATTTAAGAATTATATTAGTTCTTACAATGTATCTAAAAATACAAAACTATATTTTGAGTTTTCTTTTGGAATATTTCAAAATAGAACTGTAAATAAAAAATTTATAAAAAAATGCTATTTATACTTTAAGTTTCGTTCTAAATAACTAATTTTACTATAACATTTAATTTAATTTAACTGTTATTTAACAAAAAAATATTTAATCATCTTCTACATTCACATAAGCAAAAACTATAAACAGATCTACAACTAAATGAAAACAAAATTACTTCTTATTGTTTCCCTATTTTCTCTTTCTTTTATTTATGCACAAAAAGAGAAAAAAGTCTCCTATGCTGTTTCAGGAAAAGTGATTGATGCTGAAACAGATACACCATTAGAATATGCAACAATTGTTTTTACCCCTAAAAATGGCGGAAATGTAACAGGAGGTGTTACTAATGGAAAAGGGAAATTTTCTATTGATGTTCCGAAAGGAAATTATGTTATTACTGTCGAATTTATTTCATTTAAAACAAAAACCCTCAATATTTCTGAAATTAATTCAACCATAGATTTAGGCGTTATTTCTTTAAAAGAAGATGGTGAAAATCTTGGAGAAGTTGAGATTAGAGCTGAACGAACAACCGTAGAAGTTAAATTAGATAAGAAAATTTACAATGTTGGAAAAGATTTAACTGTAAAAGGTGGAACTGCTTCTGATGTTTTAGATAATATACCATCTGTGACAGTTGATGTAGATGGAACTGTTAATTTAAGAGGAAGTGATAATGTTCGAATCTTAATTAATGGTCGCCCTTCTGGTTTGGTTGGTCTTTCAAGTACGGAAGCTTTACAACAGTTTCCTGCGGATGCAATTGAACGTGTGGAAGTAATTACAAGTCCATCTGCAAGATATGATGCCGAAGGAACTGCTGGAATTTTAAATATTATCTTGAGAAGAGGAAAAGGACTTGGTTTAAATGGTTCTGTTACTTTAAATGCTGGTTATCCAGAAAATTTTGGAGGAAATTTTAATCTTAGTTATAAAAAAGACAAATTTAATTTGTTTTCAAATAGCGGATATACGTATAGAAAATCTCCAGGAAATTCTTCTGTTTTTCAGCAAAATTTCGTAGATAATACTTTAAATAGTTTTCTTTCAGAAGTAAGAGATTATGACCGTGAACGAAAATATTTAAACACAAATTTTGGAATTGAATATTTTTTAGATGATAAAACAACCATTACAAATAGTTTTTTATATCGAATTTCTGATGGAAATACACTTGTTACAAATGATGGAAAAATCTTAACTGCAAATCGAGAAATTGATAAACTTTATATTCGAAGCGAAGACGAAATATCAGATAGAGAAACGATTGAATATAATTTCAATTTTTCTAGAGATTTTGAAAAAAAAGGACATAAATTGACGGTCGATTTCCAATTTGATAAAACAACAGAAGATGAGTCTGCTACGATTTTACAAAGAAATATTTTCGATTCTGAAGATGAAAATCCAAATGATGATGACGAAAGAACCATTAATAATAATGATGAAAAAAGTTTTTTAATTCAATCTGACTACGTTTTACCTTTAGGAGAAGTTTCTCAATTTGAAGCTGGTTATAAAAGTGAATTAAAAAGTGAAATTACAGATTATACGTTATTCTTAAAAAATGAAGATGGAGAATTTGTAAGAGATTTATTGACTTCTAATGTTTTGGATTATACAGAGAATATTCATGCTTTTTATACACAATTTGGAAGTGAATTTGGTAAATTTTCGTATTTATTAGGTTTAAGATCTGAAATCACAGATATTAAAATTAAATTTGAAGATGATGCTTCAGGAAATGCAAATAATGCAACTAAAAATTATTCAAATTTCTTTCCTTCAGTAAATTTAGGATATGAATTCACTGAAAGTTTAAGTATCTCTTTAGGATATAATAGAAGATTGTCAAGACCTCGTTCTTGGTATTTAAATCCTTTCCCATCTAGATCAAGTGCAACTAATATTTTCGTTGGAAATATTGATTTAGATCCTATTTTCACACATTCATTTGAAGCTGGAATTCTAAAAAAATGGAAGAAATTCATTTTTAATTCTTCTGTTTATTATAGACATTCTAAAAACGTAATTCAAATTGTTTCTACTGAAATTGGTGAAACGGAAGATGGAATTCCAATTATTCAAAGAACTCCAATTAATATTTCTTCAAGAGATCGTTACGGATTTGAATTTACAACAAGTTATTCTGCTTTTCGTTGGTGGCGAATTTCTTCAGATTTCAATTTTTATAGATTTGAAACAAAAGGATTGTATGAAAATATCAGTTTTGATGCATCAAATTATAGTTGGTCAGCTCGTTTAAGTTCGAAAGTTTCTTTACCAAAAGATATCGATTTCCAAACACAAATACTTTATAGAGGACCGTATGAAAATGGACAAACAGATAGAAAAGCAATGTACACAGCAAATATTGCCTTGAGTAAAGATATTTTAAAAGATAAAGGAACACTTACTTTTAATGTGAGTGATTTGTTTAATTCAAGAAAAAGAGTTTCTACAACAACAACTCCTACAACAATTTCAGATAATGAGTTTCAATGGAGAGAACGTCAATTTTTGCTAAGTTTTACCTATCGATTTAATCAGAAGAAAAATGCAAAAAGGCCAAAAAGATATGATGTAGAAGAAGGAGGATTTTAATTTAAATTAAAAATATAATGCATAAAAAAAGCGGACTTGATAAAAGTCCGCTTTTCTATTTTATATTAAGAAATTATTGTTTAATCTCTGTTTTTTCGTAATTGAATAATTCATCAATATCCATTTCTTTCACTTTTCCAAGTTTACTTAAAGCGTTCATATCTAAATCTTTCTTATTTCCAATTACCATTGTAGTATATTTCTTTCCTTTAATATTTTCATTAAAGAAATCTACTAAATCCTTCATTGTTAAGTTCTGGATTTCTTTATACATTTCTTCACGGAAATCATTGTCTAGTCCTAATTTTTGAACTCTTTCATAATTCCAGAAAATATCATCTTTTGTAATTCTTTCTGCTGCAATTTTCTTTAAAGTTGCATTTTTAGCAGCATTAAATTGATTTTCTGCTTCAGGAATATTATTCATTAAATCCATCATCGCATCAACAGCTTGCGTTAATTTGTTCGCCTGCGTTCCAACATATGCAATAACATAATTTGAATCATCTGCTTTTCTAGCTTGAGAATAAGAAGAGAATGCAGAATAAGCTAACGATTTAGACTCACGAATTTCTTGGAAAACGATTGAAGAAAGTCCACTTCCAAAATAAGAGTTGAAAACTCTAGAAACAGCCATTGACTTCTTATCGAATTTTTTGTCTTTTGCTACGAATAACATTTCAGCTTGCACCATGTCGAAGTCAACAAAAAGAACTTCTCCTCCTGTTTCTTTCTCAGCATATTCTGTAGCTTTAGGATATTCTTTTAATTCGCTTGAAACAACATGATGTTTATCTAAAGCTTTTGTAGTTCCAGCAATATCATTTCCATAATAGAAAACGCGTTGTTTGAAATCTTTGATTCCTTTTACTAAATCTACTAATTCTTGTGGATTAATATCCATCATTTCTTTGTAAGAAAGAATGTTACGGAATCTAGAGTTTTCTCCATATTTTCCATAATTATGTAGTCCTCCCCAAAGAATTGAAGCTTTTTGAGTTTTTGTATTTTGTCTTCCCTTCATGATTCTATCCACATATTTTTTATATGCTTCATCATTAGGAGCAACAGTTGTCATTAAGTTTTCTAAAAGCTCTAAACCTTTTTCCATATTTTTCTGAAGACCAGAAATATAGATAATTGATTTATCATCAGAAACTCTTACACCATATTCGATTCCTAGTTTATAGAACTCTTTCTTAACATCTTCAGCAGACATTTTATCAGTTCCTAGATATTCAACAAAACCAACAGCATGAGCTAATTTTTTATTATTATCTCTACCCATGTCGAAAATAATATTTAAATCAAAAAGATCATTTGTTTTATTTTCTACATAAGAAACTTCGATTCCGTTTGCTAATTTTTGTTTCTTAATTTCAGATTTATAATCTACAAATAATGGTTGTAAATCTGGAGATTTTAGTTCATCAAATTTCGCCAAGAATTCAGATTTAGCATCTCTATTTGTTTGAATTGGAGTAATTCCAGGATTATCAACTTTTACGATATTTTTGTCTTCTCCTTGTCTTTTATAAACAATAACTTGGTTGTTATCTTTATAGAATTTATTCGCAAAATCAACAACATCTTGTTTTGTTATTTTTCTTAATTCTTCATTAAATGAAACAACATCAGCCCAATCTTGATTATGAATAAATGCATTATAATACGCTGTTGCTACAGCAGTGTTATTTTCGTATGATTTTGTTTTAGAAAGCTCTAAATCATTAATCACAGCTTCTAATAACCAATCATCAAATTTTCCTTGTTTTACAAGTTCTATTTGTGCTAATAATAAATCTTTTACTTCTTCTAAAGTTTGTCCAGATTTTGGAGCTCCATTGATAACGTGGAATCCATAATCATTTAAAGATTGTGTGTAAGAAGTTCCGTATTGGATTTCTTGTTTTTGGTTTAAGTTTAAGTCGATTAATCCTGCACTACTATTTGCAAGAATCATATCAACTAATCTCACCATTTTTTCATCTTTACTTCCAATTCCATCTGCTCTAAATGCAATATTTACAGATTCTGAAGTTGGTCCATAAACATCTTTTACAACATTTTGAGTAATTGGAGCTTCTTTTGGAAGAGTTGGATGTACAACTTCCTTCGATTTGAAGTTTCCAAAATACTTATCTACTGTTTTAATTGTGTTTTCAAAATCTAAATCTCCAACTAAAACAACAGACATATTATTAGGAACATAATATTTATCAAAATAAGCATGAATAGCTTCTAAAGAAGGATTTTTCAAATGCTCAGAAGTTCCAATTGTAGTTTGTTGTCCGTATGGGTGTGTTGGAAATAAACCATCAAGCATTGCTGCCCAAGTTTTTCTTCCATCATTATCTTGTCCTCTGTTAAATTCCTCATATACAGCTTCTAATTCTGTATGGAATAATCTTAAAACTAATTGGCTAAATCTTTCACTTTCTAAGTGAGCCCATTTTTCCAATTCGTTTGCAGGAATTTTATTTTTATAAACAGTTTCTTCTACCCAAGTATGCGCATTTGTTCCTTCTGCTCCAATAGAAGCTGTCATTTTATCATATTCATTAGCTACCGCAAAATTTGAAGCTACATTAGAAATAGAATCGATTGTTCTATAAATTGCAACTTTCTTTGTTTCATCTTTTTCTACAGCGTGTTTTTCATATAAATCAGAAATCTGCTTTAAATAACCTTTTTCAGTTTCCCAATCTTTTGTTCCAATTTCATCCGTTCCTTTGAAAACCATGTGCTCTAAATAGTGTGCTAAACCTGTGTTATCTTTTGGATCGTAGTTAGAACCTGCTTTTACAGCAATAAAAGTTTGAATTTTTGGCTCGTCCGTATTTTTACTTAAATATACTTTTAAACCATTTTTTAGTGTGTACAAACGTAAACCAGTTGGGTCATTTTCTACGGTTTCGTAAGTAAATCCATTAGCATCTGTTTGAACATTTTCAGTTGCTGGGGCTGTTTCACTTGATGATTTTTGCTCACAAGAACCTAAAACCAATGCTAATGAAAGTAAGCTTACATAATGAAGATTTCTCATTTTTCTAGTTAGTGATTAATTGTTTAATGTTATAAAATTTTCGCTTGAAAATACTAGTATTAGATGTTATGTTGTCAAAGTTGTTTCTTAAAATTGTGTTAAAAGTAAAAAAATATAACGGACAAGCAAATTGTTTTAGATTTTTATAATATTAAATCATAAAAATTAAATTTTTCTAATTTATTCACTAGCTAAAATACTTTTAATTCAAAAAAACAATCTCAATTTTAAAATTCTGTTTATGTAAACATCTATTCTTAAAAAAGAAATTCAATAAATATTATATTTAAATAAATCTTATAAAACAAAAAACAGGTTCAGAGAATCTAAACCTGCTTACAATTCATCATTAAAAAAATAAATCTAAATCAACCATTGTAGCTCGTAGAATATTCTACAGATGTTTGATATTGTTCATCATAAATTTGGTCAACAAAAACCCAGTTTGCATTTGAAGTTGAGTTCGTAAAATTCACTTTTAAATATCCTCTATCTGATGCATTTAAATATTTTAAATGATCAATCAAAGAAGTCATCACTTCTTCAAAAATAGAAAAGACAATACTACCACTTAAAATCAAATCAATCCCTGGTGAAGTAACAGAAGCTGTTGCAAATTCTTCTCCTACTTTTATATCACTATTTGTAATTAAATCCGAATGCCAAGCATTGTGAGAATCACCAGCCAAAGCAACCAATTTTTTCCCTTTAAATGCATTTAAAATCATTTCTCTTTCTAAAGGATATCCATCCCATGCATCTAAATTGTATGGAAATCCACCAGAAATTCTAGCCGATTCATTTTCTGTTAATGTAAGATCTCCAGCTAATTGTCTGCGTTTCAAAGTAACTAATTCTTCCATTTTAATTTCTAAAGCTTTTCTAGTTTGCGTTGACATTCCTCCACTTTTAGATTCTCTAGAAGCATCTTGTAACAAATCTAAAAAGTCAAATGGTAACAACATTTTTCCCATTAGAACTTGTTGTCCTAAAACTTGCCAAGTTGCACTATTGCTTTCTGCAACATTTAATAACCAATTTCTTTGTTCATGTCCTAAAATCGTTCTGTTTTTGTCCAACCAATCATTTCTAAATTCTGAAAAATCAAATCCAGTAATTGAAATATAATCTGTATAAGAAAGTTGTTTATCACGTCCAATTACACGAGTATCTAACATAATTAGATTCACTAAATTCCCAAATTCAATATTTCGATAAATCTTATTGTTATCGCTAATTTTCATTGGTAAATATTCGCTATAAGCTTGAATAGCATTTATTTTTCTTTGTACAAAACTTCCTTCAGAACTGTCATGATTTTGTGCACCGTCTTTATAAGTATCATTTGCAACTTCATGATCATCCCAAACGCAAATAAATGGTTTTTTCTGATGTGCTAATTGTAACATTTTATCTGAACGATACAAACGATAACGTTCTCTATAATCATCTAAAGAAATAATTTCATGATCTGGAGAAAGAGGTCTGTATACTTCTGAAGTATAACCATATTCTGTTTCTCCATATTCGTAAATATAATCTCCTAAATGAACAACAACATCTACATCTGATTTTGCAATAGAATCATATACATTAAAATAACCTGCCGCATAATTAGAACAAGAACAAACTGCTAAATTCACTTCGTTAGGATTTTCAGAAAGTGTAATTGTTTCTCCAACAACTGAAATGGTTCCTTCTTCTAATTGTGCAAAACGATAATATAACTTTTGATTTGGTTCTAAATCTTGCACTTCAATAGAAACCGTATAATCTCTTTCTTGATTTGTAGTAAAAGTACCTGTTCTTAATAATGTAGAAAAATTAGGATTTTTAGAAACTTCCCAAACAATTTCAACTTCTGGTTTGTCAGTTGTATATCTTGTCCAAATTATAACTTGATTGGTTGTTGGATCAAAACTTGCAACACCATGATTGAATTTTTCCAGTTTTGAATTGTCTGGAATATTTATATCATCAATATCATCATCGCTACAACTTATTAAATTTGAAGCGATAATAATTCCTCCTGATGCCAATAAAGTGTTTCTTAAAAATTTTCTTCTAGTAGTAGTATTTTTAGATTTCATTATCCTTAAAATGTTTTAGTTTTTGGTAGCAGAAAATTAGAAACCCATCATTATTATAACATCATGTAAATATTTTAATTTTTTTAAAGTAAAGTTAACTTCATTAACAAATCAATAATTTTAAAACAAAAAAAGACTTGATTCTAAAACCAAGTCTTTTTTTTATTATATTTTAATAAATATTAAATTCCGCTATATGCGTTGTAATAAACATTTTCTGGATTCATTTCTAAAGTAAATTCTTTTTCTTTTGTAAGTGTTGTTAGATTAAAAATCTTAACGATTCCTTCTTCTAAACCACTGTTTGTATTTATTCCAAAAATTTTCTCTTTTCCAACACTAATACTTTCGATATTTTGTCCAGTAATTAATGGAATTTGAGATAAAATCGGAGAATTTACGTGCATTTGATACACATCTCCGTTTAAAACATAGTAAAAGTTTCTCTTATAATAATTTAAATTTGTAGGGTGATTAGAATTGTTTCCGAAGTAAAAAGATGTCTCTATTTCAAAAGATGATTGGTTAATCTTAAATAATTGTCCTGCTGTTTCTTCCATGTCTTGTTTTCCACTACATAATACCCAGATTTTTCCATCATCATCTACTTGTAGTGAATTTACATTATATCCAACTTCAATCTCTCGAATGATTTCTTCAGAATTTACATCAAAAACAGAAATTTTATTATTCATTTCTCCTGCATGTGTAATATAAATTCTATTATTTGTAAGTAACATCTTTTCAGGCTTCATCCCAACAGGAATTTTACTGATAATCGTATGTGTATTCATATGCATAATTGCAATAAAATCATCATCTGGATTATCGGTTTCTCCCCAATTTGTAATATATCCTTTACCGTCTTGTCCTCCTTTTTGATTTGAAATAAAATATCTTGGTTGGTTTAAATGTTGTGAAGTTTCAGCAATTTCTGTAAACCTATAACGATCTACGGAAACAACTTTATTCTCATCACTTACAACAATCGCAGCTTCTTCAATATAAAATCCTAACGAACTTACATTTTTACCAAGCGTCTGACCATTTACTTTTTTGAAGATATTATTTTCAGTATTTGAAAAGTTATAAGAAACAAATGAAACTGATCCAGTCTCCTGTCCTTTGTTTGTTATTAATAGCCCTTCGTCATAATTTCCTCTAAGATACCTATCCTCAGTATCTTTTCCACATGAAACTAAAATTGAACTTGAAACGGCTAATGCTAGAAATAATTTTGTCAACTTCATTGTACTATTTGTTAGGGTTAATTTGTGTTTTGATTTATAAGTAGTCTTTATTGTTTACATACGCATTACTTTTAGAATTTAACTTTCTTTATTACAGATAGTTACAAAAAACTGATTTTAAAAAACCGCAACTATCAATTTAAAACCTAATACATTTTTTTAACTCTTTATCATAATCATTTATCTAAAATTAGGTTTATTTTTTTGTTAAATAATATTTTTTAACATATACAAATTTACTTATTTTTTGTGAAGATTCTATGCATGAATTAGAATTTCGGACTTCTTTTTCATGATTTTTTATTTAAGTAACTAAGGGATATTGAATTAATTAATGAAGATTTTACAATTAATTTTTATTAAAGAAATAGGAAGCAATTTTTTTGCAGCTAATTTAGCTACATATTTTAGATTATAGTTTTCAATATAAGCAATTTAGTTATTTGAGTTTTGATAAAAGAGGTTCTAAATTTAGAACCTCTTTTATTTTTATATTAAACTTCGAAAGCTTCCATAATTTGCTCTGCAATTTCATGTGCAATTCTTGCTTGCGCTTCAATTGTAGAACTTCCAATATGTGGTGTCAACGAAATTTTATGATTCATCAATACTTGAATAGCTGGTGTTGGCTCATTTTCAAAAGTATCAATCCCCGCATAAAATAATTTATCTTCATTTAAAGCGTCTACTAAAGCAACCTCATCAATTGCTCCTCCTCTAGAAGTATTGATAATTCCTGCTCCATCACGCATCATTTCGATTTCTTTTACTGAAATTAAATGTCCTTCTTGATATGGTGTATGAAGTGTAATAAAATCTGAATTCTTTAAAACATCTTCTTTATCTGTCGTTAAAACATTAAAATGAATTGCTTGTCCATCATAAAAATCTAACTCAATTGTTGCTTCTTCTACATACGGATCACATGCTAAAACTTTCATTCCTAAGCTTAAAGCAATTTTTGCAACATTTTGTCCAATTTTCCCAAAACCAATAATTCCTAAAGTTTTCCCTCTTAATTCTGTTCCAGCTGCATACGATTTTTTCAATCCTTTAAAATTAGAATCTCCTTCTAAAGGCATTGTTCTATTTGAATCATGTAAGAATCTTACCATTCCAAATAAATGTGCAAATACTAATTCTGCAACCGAACTTGAAGAAGCATCTGAAGCTGTAATTACACGAACGCCACTTGCTTCTGCATATTCTACATCAATATTATCAATTCCAACTCCAGCTCTTGCAATCATTTTTAAAGAAGGACAATCATCAATAATATCATCTCTAACTTCTGTTCCACTTCTTACAATAATGATATCAATATGATTTTCATTGATATAGTTAATTAATTGGTTTTGTGCAACTTTTACAACAATCACTTCAAAACCTGCATTTTCTAGGGCTAGAATTCCATTTCTAGACAATCCATCATTTGCTAATATTTTCATTTCGTATGTATCTTATTTAATTTTTTTTTCAAACTTTTTTAATGTATCAACTAAAACTTCTACTCCTTCGAAAGGCATCGCATTATAAATACTTGCACGATATCCTCCAACAGATCTGTGTCCTTTAATTGCACTAATTCCAGCAGCATCACAAAGTTCTTCAAAAAGTTGTTCTTTATCTGTGTTTTTTAGTTTAAATGTAACGTTCATTTTAGAACGATCTTCTTTATTTGCAGTTCCTTCAAAAAATGGATTTCTATCAATTTCTTCATATAAAAAAGAAGATTTTAAGTTATTTTCTTTTTCAATTCCAGAAATTCCTCCTTTGTTTTTTAACCAATTTAGATTTAAGTAAGCCGTATACACTGCAAAAACTGCTGGTGTATTACTTAAACTTCCATTTTTAATATGAACTTGATAATTTAACATTGATGGAATTTTTCTTCCTGTTTTTCCTAAAATAGAATTTTTCACTGCAACCAATGTACAACCTGCTGTTCCAATATTTTTTTGCGCTCCAGCATAGATTAAATCAAATTTATTAAAATCTAATTGTCTTGAAAAAATATCTGAACTCATATCAGAAACCATCGGAATATCAATATCAGGAAATTCATTCATTTGCGTTCCATAAATAGTATTATTCGTTGTACAATGAAAATAATCTTGATCATTTGAAACCGAATAATTCTTAGGAATATAATTGTAATTTTTATCTTTTGAAGAAGCAACAATATTTACATTTCCAAGATTTTCAGCTTCTTGCATTGCTTTAAAACTCCACCTTCCTGTATCTAAATATGCCGCAGATCCTCCAATTTTCATTAAATTAAAAGGAACTAATAAAAATTCTAAACTTGCTCCACCATGAAGAAATAAAACAGAATAATCATCCGAAATCTGCATTAATTCTTTCACCATGTTTTGTGTTTTATGCAAAATTTCCAAAAAAGCATCACTTCTATGGGAAATTTCCAAAATGGAAAGTCCTAAATGATTGTAATCAACAACTGCTTTTGAGAGTTGTTCAAAAACTTCTTTGGGCAATGTACTTGGGCCAGCACAAAAATTGTATTTCTTAGCTTTCATATATAAAAGAATTTGATTTTAGTTTTAGTTAAATTAAATTTAAAACTAATTCTATTCTAATCCTATTAAAAATTCCAAAGTATCTACACCATCTGCATAATCCCAAAGTTTTGGTTTTTGCGTTTCTCCAAATGCGACTGTTTTTTTATCTAAAGTATTTTCTTTTGCAACAATACATTGGATTTTTTCTTCATCTTGATTTAACTTTTCTTGTAAACCTTCTAAAGAATCATAATATTCATAGAATAATGTAGAGATTGGTGATGAATAATTTTCATCTTCTTTTAAAACTAAAAAACCATTTTCTCTTAAATCAAAAAGACTCATTAAATAGACAGCTTTATTATAATCATAATTATTCGCATATCTTTCATAATTGATGATATCTTTCTGATTATAAACTGCTTTAAAAATCTTATCAAAATCATAATCTCTAGGAACAAAAATTTTAGAAACATTTCGGCAACCTAAACCAAAATATCTGAAAATATCTTCTCCTAGAGCAACTAATTCTTCTTCAGTTTCATTTCCTGTAATTACAGCAACTGAATTCCTATTTTTTCGAATAATATTTGGAAATTTTCCAAAATAATAATCAAAATATCTCGCCGTATTATTACTTCCTGTTGCAATCACAGCATCAAAATCCTTTACCTCTTCTTTTGTAATGGTAATAATTTCTTTAAAATCTGGATTTATATATTCTAAATATTTAACTGCTAAAGGAATAAAATGTGCATCGTTCGATGATTGTTTCGCTAAAATCGAATGTCCTGAAATTAACACAGATAGAAAATCATGAAAACCAACCAAAGGAATGTTTCCTGCCATAATAACAGCAACTTTTTTTGGTGTAATTTCACTAAAATCATAAGCTTTAAGCCAAGAATTTAAATTTTCTTCTGTTAATGCTTTACTCCAATTTTCTAAGGAAAAAAGCACGTTATTTTCTGTAAACCAACCGTTAACTTCTTGTGCTCGTTTTATTTGCATTTTGAAAGCATCAAAGAACAAGTCATTATGTGGAATATTGTCTTTTTTTACAATACCCTCTGTTGAAAACTGACTTAAAAACTCTCCTAGAGCTATAAACGCTTTTTTTCTATCTTCTATCAACATTTTGCCTATAATTTTACAAAGATTTATGTATTTTTGTTATGCAAATTTAAAGTAAATATAATTATGGCAATAATAATAACTGACGAATGTATCAATTGTGGTGCATGTGAACCAGAATGTCCAAACAACGCTATATATGAAGGTGCGGAAGATTGGACAATGGCACAAGGAACTGAGCTTTCAGGTAACGTTGTTTTTCCTAATGGAAATTCTTATGATGCAGATGAAGATCAAGAACCGATTAGTGACGAATTCTATTTTATCGTTCCTGATAAGTGTACAGAATGTAAAGGTTTCCATGACGAACCTCAGTGTGCAGCAGTTTGTCCAGTAGATTGTTGTGTTCCTGATGAAGATCGTGTGGAATCTGAAGAAACATTATTAGAGAAAAAAGCGTTTTTACATGACGAATAATCTTTGATAAATTCTACATAAAAATTAAACGAATTATATCAAAATATTTTTAAAGAGTTTTCTATTTATGGAAAGCTCTTTTTTTGTTTAAGAAACTTTTTTATAGCAATTAAAGGAATAAATACGCTTTATAGAAAAACAAATCATGAATAAAACTATATCTTAAGCCGTGAATAAATTTAAATAAAGTATTTATTAATTAACTTTTATTAAAGAATAATATAGTTTCTTGTATCATAATATTTTTTCCAATTTTTCTTGCTGATTATTTTTTTTCTTATTTACTTTGTATTTCAAAGTACTTTAAATTATGAAAGAAATAGTCCTTACAAAAAATTATATTTTTTATGGAATTGCAATTTTTCTCCTTTTCCTTTTAAAATTTTGGTATAAAAATACTTCAGCTGATGATGTGGGTTTTTTATTGAAACCTGTAGATGAATTCATTTCTTTAATCACAAATTCCAATTCGATTTTCACAAAAGAAACTGGTTATTTTCATAAAAAATTAAATATTTATATTGATAAATCATGTTCTGGATTTAATCTTTGGATCATTGCAACAATGCTATTTATCTTTCAATTTGTAACTTTTCTTAAAAAGGATTTAAACAAAATTCTAGCAATTATTTTTAGCTTTTTCATAGGATATATTTTTACAATAATCGTCAATACTTTCCGAATTTACACAGCAATTATTTTTAAAAACATTTCCATTTTTGAAGCAAATTCAAAATTTACACATGAATTTATTGGCGCAATAATTAATCTAACTTTTTTAATTCTAGCATATACTTTTATTCAAAAAATTATAAATAAAAACAACTATGAAAAATTTGCTTCATCCAAAATGGAATTTAATAATTAATGTAATTCCAGCAATTTTACTCTTCTTTTATGGAGTGTATCATTTCGATTTAATTTTCTCTTATTTAAATGAAAAACAAATCGAAACTTGGAATCATTTTCTTATTTCTTTAGGAATACTTAGTGGATTTTCTACTATTTATACCTTAGCTTTACTAATTAAAAAAACAAAAATCAATCTTGTTTTTTCTATTTCTCAAACCATTTTTTATTTCAGTTTTTTAGTTTATTTCTTTACAAATTATATAAACTTAAATCCTTTTAGTATTCCAGAATGGTTAGTTTCTGAAATAACTTTATTTCAATATTTTGGTACATTTTTATTACCTTCTATTTTATATGGTTTAATTTTAAGCGTACTTTTAGTAACTCCTGAAAAGAAAAAATATTATCTTTTATCCAATCTAGGTTATGCTCTTATTTTTCCAATATTATGTTTCTTTTTTGTTTTAGGAATTCTTCCATTATTCAAGTTTTCAGATTCAAAATTCAGAGATCATTTACTAGTAATTTCAATCGCTATTTTTACAGTATTATTTTTCTTTTATTTATTCCGATTCATTTATATTTTAATCCTAAAAAAAGGAAAAAAACCTTCAAAAACTTGGTATCGAATCTGGATTTTCATCGTTTCTTTCGTATTTCCAATTGCAGGTTTAATAGTATATCAAGAAATATTTCATGGAATTGCTCCTTTAGGAGAATTCAATAATTTTTGGATTTATTTTTTAACTGGATTCAATGCTTTAATTCTTACAGTTAGAAATGTTTCCAATAAAAATTTAAATTTCATTTTACATTTTTTAAAATTCGTCACATTACCATTTTCTTTCTATTTCTTTATCGTTTTTCTTCCCATTTTACCTTTTTCTGTAATCGCAATTTTCATGATTGGATTTGGTTTTTTAATGCTTTCTCCTTTTCTATTATTTATTTTTCACATTCGTGAACTTTCAGTTAGTTTTAAAATTTTAGAGCCTTATTTTTCCAAAATAAAATTGATTGGTTTTTCTATTTTAGGAATTCTTATAATTCCTTCAATTCTGACATTTTCATTTATACAAGATAAAATCACAATTGATAAAACTTTAAATTATATCTACAATCCTAATTATTTTGCCAAGGAAACAATTCAAACAAATCGTTTAGAAAATGTTTTACAGAAGATTAAAATAGAAAAGAAAAAAAATAGAAACACATTATTTGAAGCTTCTTTACCTTATATTTCTTCTTATTATAATTGGATTGTTTTAGATAATTTGACTTTATCAAACAACAAAATTCAAGAAATTGAAAGTATCTTTTTTGACAAAAATTATCAAAAACCATCGACAGATAGAATTCAAAATGAAAATGTAAAAATTACCGATATTCAAACTGAAAGTAAATTTGATGAGACAACTAAAACTTGGATTTCCACAATCGATTTAAAAATTAAAAATTTTGATGAAAATTCATGGCAAAAAGAATATGCTACAACATTAAATTTACCAAAAGGTTGTTGGATTAGCGATTATTATCTTTATGTTGGTGATATAAAAGAAAAAGGAATTCTTGCAGAGAAAAAATCGGCAATGTGGATTTATTCGAGCATTCGTAATGAAAGAAAAGATCCAGGAATTTTATACTATTTAACAGGAAATAAAATTGCTTTTAGAGTGTTTCCTTTTACTGCTTTGGAAGAAAGAAAAACAGGAATTGAATTAATTCATAAAGAACCTATTACATTAAATTTCGATGGAAATCAATTAAATTTAGGAGAGAAAAAAAACAACACTTTATTTTATGAAGATGAAAATATTGCATTTTTAACTTTAAATGAAAAAAATAAATTAAAAAAAGTAAAACGTAAACCTTATTTTCATTTTTTAATAGATGCTTCTGATTCTATAAATACACAAAATAAGGAAGAATTTGAAGAAAGAATAAATCAAATAAAAACTACTTTTCCGACTTATTTTAAAAATGCAAAAATCTCTTTAGTAAATAGTGCAATAAATACGTTTTCTTTAGATGAAAATTGGAAACAATTTTATACTAAAAACAAAAAAGGTGGATTTTATCTTGATAGAGCAATTCGAGAAAATTTAGTAAAATCCTATCGAAATTCTGGAGAAACTTTCCCAATTTTTATTACGGTTACAAATGATTTTTATGATGCTATTTTAAATAAAGATTTTACAGATTTAGAATTTACTTTTCCAGAAAATAGATGGTTTTATAATTTGACAACTGAAGGAAATTTAGAATCGTATTCTTTAAAAGAAAATCCAACAAAAAAAATAGATTCTATTCCATTTAAAGAAACTTTTAAATCTGTTTTAGCTTATCAAATAAATGATAAAGAAATTCGATATTTAAAAAATGATGACTATCCAGAAATCATTTTGAAAAATGAATTTTTAGAGATACCAGAAGAAAAAATAAAAGAAAAAAATTGGGTTTCTGCTTTATATATGGAAGCGAAAAATCAATCTTTTCATTTATTTCCTGAAACTTTAGAAAAAGATTGGAAAAAATCTGTAAAATATAGTTTTAAATCACAAATTATGAATCATTTCACTTCTTATTTAGTAGTAGAAAATGAATCCCAAAAGAAAGCTTTATTCAAAAAACAAAAAGCAGTTTTGTCAGGAAAAAATGTATTAGATGCAGGTGAGGAAACTACAAGAATGAGTGAACCAAGTTTCTATATTATTTCAGCGATTTTACTACTTTATATTCTTTATACTAAAAGAAAAAAAAGAATGCGATTAAGCTAAATTAAAAAACAAAAAAGTACGTTTATCTTTTATAAACGTACTTTTTAAAATATAAATAATTTCATTTATTTCTTCACTAATTGTTTTACAACAACTTGCTCTTTTAAATATTGTCTAGATTCTCTTGCAGGAGTTCCGTTGTAAACTAAACCACCTTTTAATGATTTAGAAACACCAGCTTGTGCTAATAAAACAGCTCCTTTCCCTATACGAATTCCACTTACTACACCAACTTGTCCCCAAAGAATAACCTCATCTTCAAGTACTGTACAACCAGCAATTCCACATTGAGAAGCGATTAAACATTTTTTACCAATAATTGTATCATGCCCAATTTGAACTTGATTATCAATTTTAGTTCCTTCTTTAATTGTTGTACTTGCAGTAACACCTTTATCGATTGTACAAGTTGCACCGATATCAACATTATCCTCAATTACAACATTTCCACCAGAAATTAATTTATCAAAACCAGTTGGACGATTTTTATAATAAAAAGCATCGCCACCTAAAACTGTTCCAGCATGAATCGTTACATTATCACCAATAATTGTATCGTCATAAATTGTAACATTTGGATGAATTAAGCAATTCTTACCAATTTTCACATTATTTCCGATAAAAACATTTGGTTGAATAACAGTATTTTCTCCAATTTCAGCAGATTCAGAAACAGCAGCAGAAGCAGCAATAAAAGGATTAAAATGTTTCGTTAGTTTATTGAAATCTCTAAATGGATCTTCAGAAATTAAAAGAGCTTTTCCTTCTGGACAATCAACTTCTTTATTAATTAAAACAATTGTTGCAGCAGAATTTAAAGCTTTATCATAATATTTAGGATGATCCACAAAAACAATATCACCAGGTTCTACAACATGAATTTCATTCATTCCGTGAACAGGAAAAGTTGCATCCCCAACGAAAGAAGCCTCAATAATTGAGGCTATCTTTTCTAAAGTTTGAATTTCTTTAAATTTCATAAAGAAAAAATTTATTGTTTGATACGCTCTTGGTAAGTACCTTTAGCAGTTTCAATCTTAATTTTATCACCTTCATTGATGAATAAAGGAACATTTACTCTAGCTCCAGTTTCAACAGTTGCAGGTTTTGTAGCATTTGTTGCAGTATTTCCTTTTACACCTGGTTCTGTATGTGTAACCTCTAAGATTACAGATTGAGGCATATCAACAGCTAAAGGCATTTCGTCTTCAGCACGGATAATTACTGTTACAACTTCTCCTTCTTTTAATAATTGAGGAGCATCTAAAGCTGCTTTTTCTAAGGTAATTTGGTTATAATCTTCAACATTCATGAAGTTAAACGTATCACCTTCAGCATATAAATATTGATATTTACGAGTTTCAACCCTAACTTCTTCAATTTTATGTCCTGCTGAGAAAGTATTATCAATTACTTTTCCAGTTGTTAAACTTTTTAATTTTGTACGAACGAAAGCTGGACCTTTTCCAGGTTTTACATGTAAAAATTCAATAATTTTATAAGTATCATGATTAAATTTAATACATAATCCGTTACGAATGTCTGACGTACTTGCCATAATATTTTCTAATTAAGTTTTTAGTTTTACAAATTAATTATTTCCAATATAACCTTTCATAATTCCACGCTGAGAATTACGGATAAAAGTTATAATTTGATCTCTTTCAGAAGTAGCTTCCATTTCGGCTTCTATCTTTTCAAGAGCTTGTGAATTATTAAATCTGCTTTGATATAAAATTCTATAAATATCTTGAATTTCTCGTATTTTTTCTGTTGAGAAACCTCTTCTTCTTAATCCGATAGAATTAATTCCTACAAAAGATAATGGGTCTTTAGCTGCTTTTGTAAAAGGAGGAACATCTTTACGAACTAAAGAACCTCCAGAAATCATTGCATGATCACCGATATGAATAAATTGGTGTACAGCTGCAAGACCTCCAACAATCGCATGATTTCCAACAACAACGTGTCCTGCTAAAGCAACTCCATTTACGATAATTGCATTATCACCAATGATACAATCATGTGCGATGTGAGCTGTTGCCATAACTAAACAGTTACTTCCCACAACTGTCTGACCAGATGCGTTTGTTCCTCTGTTAATTGTCACACATTCACGAATCGTAGTGTTATCTCCAATAATTGCCAAAGAATCTTCATTATCAAATTTAAGATCTTGTGGTATTGCAGAAATAACTGCTCCTGGGAAAATTCTACAATTTTCACCAATACGAGCACCTTCCATAATTGTAACATTAGAACCAATCCATGTTCCTGATCCTATTTCTACATTATTATGAATTGTAGTAAATGGTTCAACTACAACGTTTCTTGCAATTTTTGCTCCCGGATGAATATACGCTAATGGTTGATTCATTTTTTCTTTATTTAATTTTAGATATCTGAGCCATTAATTCAGCCTCGACAACTACTTTGTTATTTGCATATCCTACTGCTCTCATATGAGAAATTCCCCTTCTAATTGGCGTAATTAATTCTGCTCTGAAAATTAATGTATCACCAGGTAAAACCTTTTGTTTAAATTTCACGTTATCCATTTTCATGAAATATGTCAAATAGTTTTCAGGATCTGGAACTGTACTTAATACTAAAATTCCTCCACACTGTGCCATTGCTTCTACTTGTAAAACTCCTGGCATTACTGGTGCTCCTGGGAAATGTCCTCTAAAGAAATCTTCATTCATTGTAACATTTTTAGTTGCTACAACATGTGTATCTGACAACTCTAAAACTCTATCGATTAATAAGAAAGGTTGTCTGTGAGGTAAAATATCCATGATTTGGTGGATATCCATTAATGGTGGCTTATTTAAATCATATTTAGGCACATAATTTCTTTTTGCCAATTTGATTTTCTTAGCCATTTCCTTTGCAAACTTAGTATTGATTCCATGTCCTGGTTTGTTTGCAATTATTTTACCTCTAATTTTTGTACCAATTAAAGCTAAATCCCCAATCACATCTAAAAGTTTATGACGAGCAGCTTCATTTGTCCAACGTAAATCTAAGTTATCTAAAATTCCGTTAGGTTTTACGCTGATATCTTCTTTATGGAAAGCTTTTTTAAGCTTCGCCATTGTATCTCCAGAAATTTCTTGGTCTACATAAACAATAGCATTATTTAAATCTCCACCTTTAATTAAATCATGATCTAATAAAGCTTCTAATTCATGTAAAAAACTAAATGTTCTTGCAGAAGCAATTTCTGTTTTAAAATCTTCTAATTTATCTAAACTAGCATTTTGAGTTCCTAATACTTTCGTATTATAATCTACCATTGTAGTAATTTGGTAAGAATCTGCTGGCATTAAAATGATTTCACTACCTGTTTCTTCATCTCTACAAGTAATAATTTCATCTACAACAAATTCTTCAACTTCCGCATCCTGCTCTTCAATTCCAGCTTCTTCTAAAGCTTCTACAAAATGAATTGAAGATCCATCCATAATTGGTGGTTCTGGAGCATCTAACTCAATAATAATGTTATCAATACCTAAAGCTACAACTGCGGCTAAAACATGTTCAGTTGTATGTATTTTCACACCTTTTTTATCTAAATTCGTACCTCTTTGAGTTCCTACAACGTAATCTGCTTTTGCTTCGATAACTGGCTTATCTTCTAAGTCAACTCTCACAAAAGAATATCCGTTGTTTACAGGTGCTGGTTTAAAAGTCATCGTCACTTTATTTCCAGTATGTAAACCTACTCCTGATAAAGTAACTTCATTTTTGATTGTTTTTTGGTTTTGATTCATTACTTATC
Source organism: Aureivirga marina (assembly GCF_015767265.1). Taxonomy (GTDB): domain Bacteria; phylum Bacteroidota; class Bacteroidia; order Flavobacteriales; family Flavobacteriaceae; genus Aureivirga; species Aureivirga marina. The sequence goes on along the minus strand of NZ_JADPIB010000003.1, from coordinate 157,888 downwards.
TTTTAATGCTTTTATTTCTTTTTCTAATTGATCTATTTTCGAAACTAATTTTGACAAATTCTTAAAATGTACATAAGATTTATTGTACTCGCCATATGGCAATGCTGGGCTTCCTTGTAAGACTTCATTATCTTTTACATTTCTTCCAATTCCAGCTTGTGCTTGAATTTTCACATTGTCTCCAATGATTAAATGTCCTGCAATTCCAACTTGTCCTCCAATCATACAATTTTTTCCAATTTTTGAAGATCCTGCAATTCCTGTTTGTGCAGCAATTACAGTATTTTCTCCAATCTCAACATTATGTGCAATTTGAATTTGATTGTCTAATTTTACACCTTTTCTGATGATTGTTGAACCTAAAGTTGCTCTATCAATAGTTGTTGCAGCTCCAACATCTACTTTATCTTCAATAATTACATTTCCGATTTGCGGAATTTTATCATATTCCCCATTTCCATTTGGCGCAAATCCAAATCCATCTGCTCCAATTGTCGCTCCAGAATGAATTGTACATTCATTTCCAATTACAGATTCAGAATTTATTATACCTCCTGTAAAAACAGTAGAATTATCTCCAATTGTTACATTATCACCGATATAGGCATTTGGATAAATTTTCACATTATCTCCAATTGTTACATTGTTTCCAATGTAAGCAAATGCACCTAAATAAATATTTTCTCCGATAGTAACATTTTCTCCGATAAAGTGTGGTTCTTCCCTTCCTTCTTTGTTCATTTTTACTTCATTGTAAAATGCAAGTAATTTTGAAAAAGATTTATAAGCATCCGCAACTTTAATCATCGTACAAGAAACTTCTTTTTCTGGTTCAAAAGTTTCATTCACGATTACAATTGTTGCTTTTGTTTTGTAAATATATGGAGTGTATTTTGGGTTTGACAAGAAAGATAAAGACTCCTTCTCACCCTCTTCTATTTTAGAAAGTTTTGAAACCTCTGCCTCTGGATTTCCGACAACTCTTCCTTCTAAAACTTCTGCTATTTGACTTGCTTTAAATTTCATTAAATGCAAAAATATAAAAAATATACTTTATGGTATTGTTTAGAAAGTTTTAATTATTCACAATACATAACATCTTAATTAAAATTTCATTAATACATTCTTAAATGAAATCTTAATTCGTTTTATCATTTGCTTTTTATTAACAAAAAACAAAATCTAATTTTAAAAAAATAGGATTTTGTTTTTAATATTATTTTAAGAAAATTATTTCTCTTCTTCCATTTTTATGAAAAAAATTTCTTCTTAATTAAGTGAATAATAATCTGTTTATTAATTTAAATTCGTTTCTAAATAGTACCGTGAATATTGTTAATTAATTAATTCTTTTGGATAACAAACAAAATATTTTGTCACCCTTTTAGACAAAGCTTGAATGTTCAAATGATCCGATGCTTCAATTACGTCTTTAATTTCTCCGTTTTTGAAAAGCATTTTTATTGGACTATAAGTTGCATCATAAGCTTGGTTACTTATTTCGCCTGCAAATATAAAATATTCTGACAAGCTCTTTTCAATTTCACAGCTTTTTCTCCATTTTTCCTTCATTTCTTCTATTCTATCTTTAGAAAATGGTGTTTTAGAAATTTCAATCTTAGGAAAATTTCTATTTGTAATCATCTTCGCTAAGCTAGAAAGTACAAAATCATCTACAAAAACCCATTCCTTAATTGCACCTAAAACATCATAATCGTCTAATCTTGCAAACATTTCAAGAGTATGATTATCGAAATTTTCTTCCTTAATTTCTTTATATAAAAAATATTTAAATGTGTTAGAAGCTGGAAGTTCCATTCCTGATTTTGCCAATTCTTTTGCTCTCTTTAAAACAGAAACCAATAAATTTTCAGCAACAACTCCAGTTTTATGCAAATAAACTTGCCAATACATCAATCTTCTAGCAATGATAAAATTCTCGACAGAATAAATTCCTTTTTCCTCAACAACCAATTCATCATTTTTCACATGAAGCATCGTGATAATTCTATCAGAATTAATTGCTCCTTCAGCAACTCCAGAATAAAAACTATCTCTTTTTAAATAATCTAATCGATCCATATCCAGTTGACTAGAAATCAATTGATGTAAAAATTTTCGAGAATATTTTCCTTTAAAAATAGAAATAGCCAAATCTAATTTACCTTCAAATTCTTTGTTTAAAGCCTCCATAAATTTCAGAGAAATTTCCTCATGAGTGATTCCAGAAACAATACTATGTTCTAAAGCATGAGAAAAAGCTCCATGACCAATATCATGTAACAAAATAGCAATTTGTACAGCTTCCGCTTCTTGGTCCGAAATTTGAGTGCCTTTCGAACGTAAAACCCGAACGGCTTTTTGCATTAAATGCATTGCACCTATCGCATGATGAAAACGCGTATGATGCGCTCCAGGATAGATCATATAAGACATTCCCATTTGTGAAACACGCCTTAATCTCTGGAAATAAGGATGTTCAATTAAATCAAAAATTAATACAGATGGAATCGTAATAAATCCGTAAATTGGGTCGTTTAATATTTTAATTTTGTTCGTACTTTTCTCGTTCAAAATGCTTAATTTAAAAGATAAATAAATACAAATATAGCAACTATGAATAACATACAAATTCTGTGGGTTGATGATGAAATTGATTTATTAAAACCACACATCATTTTTCTAGAAAAAAAGGGCTATAAAGTAACTAGTTGCACAAATGGCGCCGATGCAATTGACCTAATAAATGAAGAAACATTTGATATTGTATTTTTAGATGAAAATATGCCAGGATTGACTGGATTAGAAACTTTGACAGAAATAAAGCAAATTCAACCAAATCTTCCGATCGTGATGATTACAAAAAGTGAAGAAGAATATTTGATGGAAGATGCTATTGGAAATAAAATTGCAGATTATTTAATCAAACCTGTAAATCCAAATCAAATTTTATTAAGCTTAAAGAAAAATTTAGATCATACCAGATTAGTTTCTGAGAAAACTACTTCGAATTACCAACAAGAATTCCGTAAAATTGCGATGGATTTAAGTATGGTTAATACATATGAAGAATGGATTGAATTATATAAAAAACTTGTTTATTGGGAATTAGAATTAGATGATATTAAAGATTCTGGAATGATGGAAATTCTGGAAAGTCAGAAACAAGAAGCAAATACCCAGTTTTTTAAGTTTGTAAAGAAAAATTATAAAGATTGGCTACATGATGATGATAAACCTGTACTTTCTCACACACTTTTTAAAGATATAATTGCACCAAAAATTGATACAAAAAACGGAACCTTTTTAGTTGTAATTGACAATCTTAGATATGATCAATTTCGAATTTTAGAGCCGTATTTGGAAGAATATTATAAGAAAATTGAAGAAATTCCATATTTCAGTATTTTACCAACTGCAACTCAATATGCAAGAAATGCACTTTTCTCAGGTTTAATGCCTTCTGAAATGGAAAGAATGCATCCAGATTTATGGAGAAATGATACAGATGAAGGTGGAAAAAACCTCTATGAAGATGAGTTTTTAGAAGCACAAATTCGCAGGTTAGGTTTACAATTAAAACATGAATATTATAAAATCACAAATCTGAAATCTGGTAAGCAATTAGTAGAAAGTTTTAGTGCTTTAAAAGATAATGATTTGACAGTTGTAGTGTATAATTTCGTTGATATGCTGTCACATGCTAAAACGGATATGGAAGTAATCAAGGAACTTGCAAGTGATGATAAAGCATATCGTTCTATTACAAAAAGTTGGTTCCAAAACTCTCCTTTGTTTGAAATGATTGAAAAAGCACATCAAGCTGGAATGCGTTTAGTGATTACAACAGATCATGGAACAATTAATTCTACAACACCTTCAAAAGTAATTGGAGATCGAAATATCAGTTCTAATTTACGCTATAAAACAGGTAAAAGCTTAACATATAATGACAAAGAAGTTTATGCTGTAAAAAATCCAAAAGAAATCTTTTTACCGTCAATAAATATGAGTAGTTCGTTTATCTTTGCAAAAGAAGATTATTTCTTTGCATATCCAAATAATTACAATCATTTTGTAAAGTATTATAAAAATACTTACCAACATGGTGGAATTTCTTTGGAAGAAATGATCGTTCCTTGTATTATTTTTGATCCAAAATAAGAGATTTTATAAATGAAAATAGATTATACGTTAGAGAATTTATCTGAAGTTGCTGATTTTGTTTTAGAAAATGCTTCCAATAAAGTATTATTATTTTATGGAGAAATGGGAGCTGGAAAAACGACATTAATTAAAGAACTTGCAAAAAAATTAGGTGTAAATGATTTGACAAATTCCCCTACTTTTTCTTTGGTTAATGAATATCATTCCAATAAAGGAGAAATTATTTATCATTTTGATTTCTACAGAATTGAAGATGAAGAAGAAGCTTATGATATCGGAGTTGAAGAATATTTCGATAGTAACGCATGGAGTTTTGTAGAATGGCCTCAAAATATAGAAAATTTATTACCTTTAAGTGCTGTAACACTTCAAATCACCATAAAAAGTGCTACAGAACGAACTTTAGAAATTAAATCATGAGTAATAATCCAACATCTCCATTCAGCATCAAGGAACTTCTTCCTCAAGAAGAAATGTTAGAAGTAAAAAAACGTAAAGGAGCTCTTGTTATTGGAATTCCAAAAGAGTCTTTTTACCAAGAAAAAAGAGTTTGCTTAACGCCCGATGCTGTTGCGGCACTAACTTGTCAAGGTCATAAATTTGTGATTGAAACTGGCGCTGGAGATGGTGCAAATTTCTCAGATAAAGAATATTCCGAAGCTGGTGCAAAAATAGTGTATTCTTCAAAAGAAGCTTTTGATTGTCACATTATTTTAAAAGTTGAACCACCTTCACTTCAAGAAATAGATTATATAAAGCCTCAAACTGTTTTGTTTTCTGCACTTCAATTGAAAACACAAAATAAAAAATATTTTGAGGCTTTAGCTAAAAAAAGAATTACAGCAGTTGCTTTTGATTTTATTATTGATGAACATGGAGCTTATCCAGTTGTAAAATCATTGAGTGAAATTGCAGGAACTGCTTCTATTCTTCTTGCAGCCGAAATTATGGGCTGTGCAAAAAAAGGTAATGGAATTTTACTTGGAAATATCGGTGGAGTTCCTCCATGTGAAATTGTTATTTTAGGAGCTGGAACTGTTGCTGAATTTGCAGCAAAAGCTGCTTTAGGTTTGGGAGCAAGCATCAAAGTTTTTGATAATTCTATTACAAAATTACAAACACTTCAACATCGTTTAGGACAATCTATTTACACTTCTACTATTCAACCAAAAACTTTACAAAAAGCTTTAATGCGATGTGATATTGCAATTGGAGCAATTCATGGAACTTCTCGCTCTCCTGTTGTTGTTACAGAAGGAATGGTGATGAAAATGAAAGAAAATTCCATTGTAATGGATGTGAGTATCGATCGTGGAGGTTGTTTTGAAACATCAGAAATTACAAATCACAAGAAACCAACCTTTGTAAAACATGGTGTAATTCATTATTGTGTTCCTAACATTCCATCAAAATATTCTAGAACTGCCTCAGAATCATTAAGTAACATCTTCACTCCTTATCTTCAAATTATCGCAGAATCAGGAGATTTTGAAAATGCTGCAAGATTTGACAAAAGTTTGCAAAAAGGTGTGTATTTTTACCACGGAATTTTAACCAACCGTGCTGTTGCTGATTGGTTCAATATTCCGTATAGAGATATTAACCTATTGATTTTTTAAAAAAATGAATTTATTCAAACGTTTAACATATTTTGGAGGAGGATTGTTGATGGGAATCTTCTTTCTATTTTTCTTTTTAAATGGAAAAAAAGCTTCATGTGATTATTTACCAAATGACAGAGTTTTAAAGAATATTAGAACAAAAAAACTCCATTATTCTGAAGATGCTCAAAAAGAAATGTCTACTTTACAATTAGATACTTTAGATATTAAAACTATTTTGACAAATGGAGATGTAGATTTTGGAAGAAGTAATACAAAATCAAAACCATGCAGAAAATACATCATTTCAGGAATGACAAATTCTGAAAAAGAATTAGAATTAACAATCAAGAATTGCGAAGAAGAAGCAATGGTTGAAACGATAATTCCAATTGCAACAAAATAAAACATAAAAAAAGTGGACTCAAATCAAGTCCACTTTTTTTATTTATTCTTTACTTTCTTTCGCTTTTTAGGTTTAAAATCTTTTTGATGTAATTGAATTCTTTCCTTTTCACGATCTAAAAAAGCTAAAAAATCCGAGTTATATCCAAATCTCCTTGCCTTTTTTAAGCAAAATAAAGCATTCTCATACATTTTTAGACATTCATATAACAAAGCCTTCTTTTGCCACATTAAACCTTTGTCTATTCCTTTTATTTTAAGTGCAAACTCAATTAATTTTGCTGCTTCTTTATAATCTTCATTTTGCAATAAAACTTTTATATAATGTGGGTATATGTAAAGTGTATAAATGTCGATTTCAAGCGCTTTTTGAAAGTAGCTTTTCGCCGTTTCAAATTGCTCTAGCTGCTCAGCATATACTCTTCCCATTAAACAAAGAGCATAAGGGTCATTTTCATTATACGCCAGAGCATAATTTAATGATTCAATTGTTTGAACTAGATCATACGGATATGCATCTAAAGCTTCAAACAAATAATTATTTTGAAATGTCATTCTAGTTTTCGATTGGTTTTTTCAAAACATTTTAAAAAAAACGTTCTATTAATATTTTTCACTTTTTAATTAACAATTTAACAAAATATCTAAGAATTTACAATTTTTGTTAAAAATATTAATCTAAGAATTTACAAAAACCAAGAAAAATGGGAATTTAGTTGTAAAAAACATAGCTTATAATTTTTTTATTTCTTATTCATATCGCCAAATATAGTACTTTTTTTAACTCTTCTTATTTTTTTAATAATTATTCCATTTATTTTTCAAAATGAAACAACTCTATAATTTAATAAAATAATTTTAATCATAAATTGATAAATATAATATAAAATTAAAGTTAATTTTTGTAAATTTCTAGCAATGAAATAATTAAAACTTAAAAAACTTTCATCATGAAAAAAAATCTAAATCTAGGACTTCTAATTCTAAGGCTCGCCGTTGGTGTATTAATGCTGTTACATGGAATCGCAAAATTATCAAATGGAATCGGTTTTATCGAAAACCAATTACAAACTTCAGGAATGCCAGGATTTTTAGCTTACGGAGTTTATATCGGTGAAGTATTAGTTCCTATTTTAATCATTTTAGGAATTCTAACAAGACTTTCAGCGCTATTATTAATAATTAATTGTATCGTAGCTGCTTTACTTTTCCATACAAATGAAATATTTTCATTAAGTCAAACTGGAGGATGGAGTATAGAACTTTTAGGTTTATACGCTCTTGGAGCTCTTGTTTTATATTTTACAGGTGGAGGAAAATATGCGTTTAAGACAAAAGGAAAATGGGATTAAATTTTTTATAAAATCATAAAAAAATCCCTGTCAATTAAATTTCAATTGGCAGGGATTTTTGTATTACTAAATTAAAATATATTTATTTTACAACAATATTTTCAAGCTTAATTTCTGATACTAATTCTAATTCATCTTTCTGAAATTTCACATCAAAATCTTGTATATCTAATGTTTTATTTTTTGGTTTATAATTTAAATAATCAACGAATTTTATTCCATTAATTTCTCTTGAATTTATCGCTTTTCTAAATCTAGCTCCGCCATCATTAACCTTAAAGCTATACGATAAGTAACCAACACTAAATACCTGATTATCAAAGTAATAAATATAAACATCTTCATAATCAGTTCCTCCTCCATCTTGTGAAAATGTCACTTGAATTTTATGATATTTTTTAGAATTTATTGTTGTATCTTCAAGCTTCTTTTTATGAACTGCTTTATCATTTAAACCATAAGGAAGTAATGCAAAATAAATTACAGAATTAACAGATTCAGAATATGCAAAAGCCATCTTTTTTGGAACTTCTACAACTTCATTTTCAATTCTTCTTTCAAAGCCATTATTTGTCAATCGATCTTCAATTGTTCTACCTAAAAAATCTTTTTGAAATCGAGAATATTCAAAAATTCCATTATCTCTTTTTGCTGTATATTTTTTATCTCGGAAAGTAAATTCTACATTAATTTTATCATATCTCTCTCCTCCTGCTTTTTCGATTGCTTTATTTACAATTTCATCAGCTGTTAGCTCTTTTGTTTTGTTTTCTTTACATGAAATAAAAAAAATGCCAAAAACAAAAAGCATGATTACATTTGTCTTCATTACCTTGTATTTTTGGCAAAAGTAAAGCTTTCATCCATGTATTTTTCCAAAAAAAATGTTAAGAAATTACTCTTTCTTTGCTTCTTCTTCTACGAAAAGTTCGCAATTACATTCTCCTGAAAAACCATTGGAAATAAATCCTAAATTAAACGAACTAGTTTCTTCTGATTCCAATGAAAATTCTGTATAGTAAATAATTTCTTTACCTAATTTTTCAATTGTAACATAAAAATCTAGATCTTTTCCTTCCTTTAGTGTCTCTAATTTAAAATCATAAGTAACACCAAGAAATTTTAGAGAAGTTTCCGAATTTAAACCATGATAAAATGTCTTCTCTTCTACCACAATATCATTAATCGTTCGCACTAATTTACACTCATAAGTTTGTGAAAAAGAAACTTGTGTAAACATGTAAAATAAAAAACTTAAAATAAAATACCTTTTTTTCATAGTTCGAGGGTTTGGCTGCAAAAGTACATAAACCTTTTAGTTAAAAACAACATTATTTCAATATTCTTTTGATTATTAAATAAATAAAATACTCTTTAAGTTATGTAACAATTTTCAAAATTTATAGTCTTATGGATAAAAAATTAAATAATCCATGAAATTAGCTATTAAAAACCTAACGAAAACCTATAAGAATGGCGTGAAAGCCATTGATAATGTAAGTATTGAAATTGGAACTGGAATGTTCGGACTTTTAGGTCCAAACGGTGCAGGAAAATCTTCCTTAATGCGAACAATCGCAACTTTACAATCTCCGGATTCTGGAGAAATTTTATTTGAAGGAAATAATATTTTCGAACATAAAATGGAACTTCGAAAAACACTAGGTTATCTTCCACAATCATTTGGTGTTTATCCTAAAATGAGTGCTGAAGATTTGCTTTATTATTTTGCAACTTTAAAAGGAATTTCTTCTAAAAAAGAACAAAAACAAATAATTCAAGAAGTCTTAGAAATCACAAATCTTTATGATGTTCGTAAGAAAAATGTTGCTGGATATTCTGGAGGAATGAAACAACGATTTGGAATTGCTCAATTACTTTTAAATAATCCAAGGCTAATAATTGTGGATGAACCAACAGCAGGTTTAGATCCAGCGGAAAGACATCGTTTTTTAAATGTTTTAAGAGAAGTTGGAACAAATTCTACCGTAATTTTCTCTACACATATTGTAGAAGATGTAAAAGAGCTTTGTAATGAAATGGCAATTTTAAATGGTGGAAGAATTTTGAAACATACAACGCCAATGGAAGCGACAAAAGAATTGGAAGGAAAAATCTGGACAAAAGTAATTTCAAGAGAAGAATTGTCTGAAAATGAAGCTTTATATAATATTTTATCTTCAAATTATAATCAAGATAACAGCTTAAATATTCGAATTCTTTCAGAGCAAAAACCTGCAAATGAATTTATCATGTCCACACCACAACTTGATGATGTTTATTTCAAATATTTAAAACAAGACGAATTACAATCACAAACAATTGTTTAACCAATATTTCAACAAACCATGCTTAAAATATTCACATTTGAATTAAAATATTGGTTCAAAAATCCAACTTTCTATATCTTTTTTGGGTTATTTTTCATCTTGGCTGCTTTATTTTCATCAATAAATGCAGGAATTTTTGAATCAATCACTTCTAGTTCTGTAACGACTAGAATTATGAACTCTCCTGTTGCAATCAATGATATTTTTAATGGAATTTCAACTTTCATTTGGTTTTTAATTCCTTCGATAATTGGAGCTTCCGTTTATCGCGATTTTAAATCGAATATGCACAGTATTTTATATTCTTATCCTTTCACAAAATCAGAATATCTTTTCGGGAAATTTTTCAGTTCTGTTTTTGTTGTTAGCATCATTATTTTAGCAATAATGCTAGGAATTATCACAGGATTTAATTTACCTGGAACAAATGATAAAGTCTTAACTTCTTTCCAAATTCTTCCTTATTTAAAAACTTATTTTGTTTTTATTTTACCAAATATTTTATTCATTGGAGCAATTGTTTTTGGAGTTGTCACTTTTTCTAGAAATATCGCTGCTGGATTTATCGCTATTATTCTTTTAATGTTTGTTGGTGATATAGTTTCTGCGGTTTTTGATCAAGATAAAGACATTTTAAAACTTGCTCTTTTTGATCCATTCGGAAATGAAGCCTTGAATTATTATATCAAAAAATGGACAGTTGCCGAACGAAATGTTAATCCTATTCCTTTAGATAATATTATTCTTTATAATCGTTTGATTTGGATTTCTATTTCTACCATAATTTTTGCAACTACTTTCCGTTTATTTGAATTTCATCAAAATGCTTTTTCTTTTAGTATTAAAAAGAAGAAAGGAATTCGTTTTGTAAAACAAAATTTTGGAAATATTGTGCGAATTCAATTACCAAAAGTTTCTTTCGATTATTCATTTTGGTATAATTTAAAAGCAAGTTGGAAATTTTCAAATATCGAATTAAAATATATTATTAAAAGTTGGCCATTTATTATTATTGCTGCTGTTGGAGTTATATTTTTAATCATTTCTTCTACAGTTTTTGGTGAAATTTTCGGAACAAATACTTATCCGAGAACTTGGCAAATGTTATTAATTCCTGGAGGAATTTTTAAATTCTTTTTATTGATTATAACTTTCCTTTATTCTGGATTATTAATTCACAGAAGCAGAACAGCAGGAATCAATGTTTTAGAAGATTGTACGACAATTCCAAACTGGACTTTATTACTTTCAAAATTTATTGCAATTTTAAAAATGCAAGTAATTTTATTATTTGTAGTGATTATAGCAGGAATTTCAATTCAAACATATCGAGGTTATTACGATTATGAAATTGGGCATTATTTATTCGATATTTACATCTTACAGTTCGCTTCTATTATCATTTGGACATTTCTAGCATTCTTTCTTCAAACGATGCTTAAAAACACTTATATCGCATTTTTTATTTTATTAATTCTAAATATTGGAATTCCTTATTTATCATTTATTGGTGTTGAACAAGCAATTTTTAAATACAATCAAGGCCCAGGTTATCAATATTCAGATATGAATGGTTATGGAGCATTTCTTTCTCCTTTCTTTATCTATAAATCTTATTGGACTTTATTAGGAATTGCTCTATTAATTTTAAGTGGAATTTTCTGGACAAGAGGAATTACTTTTTCTTTAAAAGAACGTTTTTCAATTGCAAAAAAACGCTTTTCAACAAAAACTTCTCTTGCTTTTGGTGTTTTAATAGTTGCTTTTCTTTCATTAGGTTTTAAAATATATCATGAAAATAATATTGAAAACAAACGATTTACGCAGAAAGAAAGAGAATTACAGCAAGTTGAATGGGAAAAAATGTACAAAAAATACCAAGATGTACCACAACCAAGAATTGTTTCTGTAAATATCGACATGGAAATTTTCCCAAAAGAAAGAAATTTTAAAGCAAAAGGAAACTATATTTTAATCAATAAAACAGAGCAACCAATTGATTCTATCTTTTTAAATCATAATGATTATCCAAGTACATTTATTTTTGATCAAGAAAATAACTTGGTTTCAGAAGATACAATTTTCAATTTTGATATTTATAAACTTAAAAAACCTTTACAACCAAATGATTCTTTAAGTTTCACTTTTGAAATTGCAAATAAAAAACATACAGCTTTAAGATCTAGTTCTCCAATTTTAGAAAATGGAACATTTTTCCATAGCTTCCACTTTCCTTCTTTTGGTTATTCAGAAAATAGTGAATTAACAGATGACGGAGTTCGTGAAAAATATGGATTACCAAAAAACGATTTACGTCCGCATCCTTCAGATACTACAGCTTTAGGAAATACATATATTGCACACGATGCTGATTGGGTTGATTTCGAAGCAACTGTAAGTACTTCAGAAGATCAAATTGCAATTGCTCCAGGATATTTACAAAAAGAATGGATAAAAGACGGAAGAAGATATTTTCATTATAAAATGGATAATAAAATCTTGAATTTCTATGCTTTTAATTCTGCTAGATATGAAGTTTTAAAAGATAAATGGAAAGGAATTGATTTAGAAATTTATTATCACAAAGGACATGAATACAATTTAAATCGAATGATGAAAGGATTAAAAGAATCTTTAAAATATAACATTGAAAATTTTAGTCCTTACCAACATAAACAAGCTAGAATTATTGAATTTCCTTTAACGCAAGGTTCTTTTGCACAATCATTCCCAAATACAATTCCTTATTCAGAAAGTGTTGGATTTATTGCAGAAGTAAAAGATGAAGATGATGAATCTTTAGATTATCCTTTTGCAATTACAGCTCATGAAATTGCACATCAATGGTGGGCGCATCAAGTAATTGGAGCGGATGTTTTAGGAGCTACAATGCTTTCAGAAAGTTTATCAGAATATGTTTCTTTGAAAGTTTTAGAGAAAACTTATGATAAACAAAAAATGCAAGTTTTCTTGAAAGATGCTTTGGATAAATATACTGAAAGAAGAGCTTTTGAAACAAAAAGAGAAAAACCTTTAATGTATAATGATGGACAAGGATATGTTCGTTATCAAAAAGGTTCTTTGGTTTTCTTTGCTTTGAGTGATTATATTGGAGAAAAGAATTTAAATAATGCTTTAAAACGATATGTAGAAAAAGTTAAGTTCCAATCTGCACCTTATACAACTTCGGAAGAAATGGTTTCTTATATTGAAGAAGTAACTCCAGATTCTTTAAAATATGTGATTGATGACATGTTTAGAACTGTTACTTTGTATCAGAATAGAATCTCTTCTGTTTCGTCAGAAAAATTAGAAAATGGAAAATACAAAGTAGATATTGAATTTGAAGTTGCGAAATCTCGCTATAATGACGAAGGAAAAGTTTATTATAATTTCCAAGAATCAGATACACTTTCTTATAAAAAAGAAGGAAGTAAAAGAACTGTTTATTCTGCTCCATTAGCTGATTATGTAGAAATCGGAATTTTTGGAGAAACAGATAAAAATGGAAAAACGAAAGAAAAAGAATTGTATTTAAAAAAGCATAAAATTGATAAAATTTTCAATACAATTTCTATTATTGTTGATGAAGAGCCAAAAGAAGTTGGTGTAGATCCTTATTATAAATTAATTGATCGAAATTCAAATGACAATAGAAAAAAACTATAAAATTTTAATTTAAAAACACAAAAAAAGAGACTATTTCAGGCGAATTAGTCTCTTTTCAAATCAATTAACAAAAACTAAAAAAACATTATTTAATCATCAAACTTTTTCTCTTCTTTTAAAAAGCCATTTTGAGCTGCTCCTTCTTCATTTATTTTCCCCTCAAACATTGCAGCTTCAAAACAGCATTTTGTATGAATTCTCCCCTCATACATTTTAAAACTACTCTCTAATAGTTTTCCTATCTCTCTATTTTAAAGATAGAATAAAAATTTTAATTAACAATATAACTATCTGATTTTTAACACTTTATATTTTATTTTAACATTTTATACGGTTAATGTAAATCAAATTTTAATCCTAAAAACAAACTTGATAAATCAGAATTCCTAAAAATTGGTGTTGGACTGTATTTCAGATAGATATAATAACTTTTATATCCTAAATATGTTGAGAAACCATAGTTAAAGTCAGTAACACCAAACTCATTCTTGACTTTATCCTTGTGTTTTGTTCCGTCGGGTGAAATGTATTTTAAGCATTGTTTAGAACTTAGTTTCGCTCCTCCATACATTCCAAATCCTATTTCATAGTTATAAATATTAAATTCTAAAAAAATTGGAATTTCGAATCGAACAATTTTAAAAAGTGCAGATTTTAGATTTCCATCATAATTTTCTAAAGTTGTATTTCCATTATTTCTAACAAAATATTTTCCATTATCCGCATATAAATTATTCCAAGTAAAAGAAAATCCATATCGAAAATCCAATAAATAACTATTTTCAATCAATCGAAAATCTCGAATAAATCCAATTTCTAAAAAAGTAGATCTCCAAAATTTAAATTCAGAATCATTTAAAGTGGAAAAATTCCGATTTTCTATCACATTATGCATTCCAAATCCGATTGTAATTGCATTATCTGAGCGATCATCAAAATGATAATATTTATATTCTTTCTTTGGAATAGTATCTATAGTTTTAAAATGAAAAGCATAATTATTAATAGAAAATAAGCTAAAAATGAGAATAAGAAGTAGTGTTTTTTTCATAATAGTTTATTTAAGATCGTGTAAAAAAGATATCTATAGCTAAAGCGATTAAGACAATTCCACTAAGAATTTTTGTTGTTCTATGGAAATATTTATTGTTTTCCATTCGTTTTCCTAAACTTCCTGTCAAAACTGAAACAATAGAAAGCCAAATCAATGAAATCAATGAAAAAACTCCTCCAAGAATCAAAGCATCCACAACATGATGTTTGGTATTATCAGGAATAAAATGAGGAATTACAATTACAAAAAAAGCAATTGCTTGTGGATCTGTAATTGCAATAATAAATCCTTGCATAAAAGATTTATCATAGCGTTTAAATTTCTTTTTAGAAGGTTTCTTTTTATAATTTATAATCGTAGTTATTCCAAGATAAAGCAGATAAATAATTCCTAAATATTTTAGAATATTATATAAAATTTTGGAAGAATTAATGACATAAGCAACGCCAATTGCACTTATTACAGTGTCAATTAAAAGTAATGTTACAATTCCCAATGAAACTTTAAAAGCTTCCCATTTGTTTGTCAAAATTCCTTTTGTAACTACATAAACAAATCCAACACCTGGCGTAATAATCAAAACCAAAGACGTTGTCAGAAAAGCAGAAAAATTAACAAAATCAAACAAAATATGTCATTTTAAAAATTTTCACTTTTTAAATTACCATTATTTTTAAGATTTTTCTTTGTACAAAATGATAAAAAAGCCTTAAAACCACATTAGAATGAAAAAAACGTAAAAAATTCTATGTAAGTTCGTCCAATCAATTAATTATAAAACTACATAGAATTGGAAAAAATAAAACAAGCTTATAACACGGAAGATTTTAGAGAAAAAGGACATGAAATGGTTGATTTCATCGCTGATTTTCTTCAAGATTCTTTAGAAGAAAAAAATAAAGTAATTCAATATAAAAAACCAGAAAATCAGCTAGAATATTGGAAAAATTACAATAAAAATGGAATTGATTTTTTAAAAGATGTTACAGAAAATTCTATACATCTTCATAATCCAAAATATATTGGACATCAAGTTTCTGCAATTGCTCCATTTTCTGCAATTACAAGTATGTTAACTTCTACTTTAAACAACGGAATGGCAATTTATGAAATGGGAAGTACAGCAACAGCTTTAGAAAAAATTATCGCTGAAAAATTTGCTGAAAAATTAAATTTCTCAAAAAATGCAGACGGATTTTTAACTTCTGGTGGAACTTTGGCTAGTTTAACAGCTTTGCTTGCAGCAAGACAAGAAAAATCAGAAAAAGATGTTTGGAAAAATGGAAATTCTGAAAATTATGCGATTATGGTTTCTGAACAAGCTCATTATTGCATTGATCGTGCCGCAAGAATTATGGGATTAGGAGAGCAAGGAATTATAAAAATTCCGAGTAATGAAAAATTTGAAATGGATATTTCTTGTTTGGAAAATGAATTTCAAAAAGCACAAGAAAAAAATTTAAAAGTAATTGCAATTGTTGGTAGTGCTTGTTCAACTTCAACTGGAAGTTATGATGATTTACATGCTATTTCTACTTTTGCAAAAGAAAAAAACATCTGGTTTCATATCGATGGAGCGCATGGCGGAGCAGTTGTTTTTTCTGAAAAATATAAACATCTTTTGGATGGTGTTGAAAAAGCAGATTCTGTAATTATTGACTTACACAAAATGATGATGACTCCTGCTTTGGCAACCATTGTGATGTTTAAAAACAAAAAACATTCGTATCAAACATTTCATCAGAAAGCTCAATATTTATGGGAAAAACATGAAGATGAAGATTGGTTTAATCTTGCTAAAAGAACTTTTGAATGTACAAAATATATGATGAGTGTAAAATTCATGAGTATTGTTCAAGAATATGGATATGAAGTTTTTGAAGAATTTATTGATAAAACGCATGATACTACTTTAGAATTTGCAAAACTTATCGAAAAACATCCAAATTTTGAACTTCCTGTTACTCCAAAATCGAACATTTTATGTTTTAAATTAATTTCTGATTTAGACATTCAAGAACAAAATAATATACATTCAAAAATTCGACAAAAATTAATTGAAAATGGCGATTTCTATATTGTTCAAACAACTTTAAATGGAAAAGTTTATTTACGATTAACTTTGATGAATCCATTTACAGAATTAAAACATTTAGAAATTTTATTGGAAGATATTTTAAAACTAGAAAATACATTTAAAACAGAAAAGGCTCATTAACCTGAGCCTTTTTTTATAATTCATTTTTACAAATCTCCCAAGTATTTACTTTTTGTTCAAAATTGATAGAACCTGGAATTGTAACATGACTTTTTATAAAAGTAAAACCTATTTTTTCCAAAACTTTATTCGGAGCCGGATTTTCAGCATAAGGTTCACAAATAATCTTTTCTAAATTCAATTTATCAAAAAAGATTGGTAGTGATTTTTGAACTAGCTTTACTCCTACACCTTTTTTTCTATTTGTTGCATTCCATAGATGTAAATGCATCTTTGCTTGTTTATTTTCTACAATTTCATTCACATTAGTGTGTCCAACAGCATTTCCATCTATTTCCCAAATTAAAGCATAAGTTTGTCTTTCTTTAATTGGTAAACTTAATTGCTTTGTAAGCATTTTTGTGAAATTTTCACGACTTGGAATTTTATCCAAAGCAACTCCCATTGAAATCAAAAAATCTTTATCTGAAAGCAACCAATAATCAGTTATTAATGGAATATCTTTTATTTCTAATTCTCGAATTGATAAATGCATGATTTCTAATTTAATTCTAATATGATAATGTTTTGAATTTCTTCCTTTTCTAAAATATCAATTTTATTTAAATAATCCATTTCTATTCTTCCTTTTTCTTCTATATAAATACTATTTTAAAATTTCTTGACTTTTTTGTTTAAAATCAATTGTAAATGTCAATAAATAAATTCCGAAAGCTGCAAAAATATGTTTTAAACTATGACCGCTAATCCATTGCATTTTATGAAATATTTGAAAGTCAAAATGTTCAAAAACTTTTGCAATAACATAACAAAGAAGTAAATACCAATAAAACTTTTTGGTCTCTTTTTTAGGTTTAAAAAACAATAAAATAATAGGAATTGCAAGCATTGGGTAAAATTGAATGAAAACATATAATCGTAAATCTTCGTTTTTACCAAATTTCCAGAAAATAATAGAGTAAATTCCAAAAACTAAAAGAGGAATGAATATTTTTTTTCCGAGTTTCTCTGAAATAAATTCTGAAAGCAACATCGAAAATAAAGTCATAAATGCTAAAGTCATCGGTAATCTATCCCAAACTAAAGTTGTTGAATTTGGAATAAAATGATAATATGCAGAGCCAAAACCTACTAGAATTATACTTGTAAAAAACAATTTCATTTTCAGTGTGTTTTCAGAAAATTTTAATTTTCTCAAACCAATAATTCCAGCAATAATAAATGGGAAATTTGAAATAACATTCCAAAAATTAGGAATTCCTAAAATGGTATTTTCATCGCTAAATATGTGATAATTTTCATCTTGATGAATAGGATTTATCAATAAAATAACAATTGCAGCTATTAATAAAATGCTTATTAATAACCATTTTCCAACTTTTTCTTTTTTCATGATTTTTCTTTTCAATAGAATCACAAAAAAAGCAATTTATAATTAGTAAAAAAATTATCTGACTAAATTTTTCACATTTCTAAGATGAATTGCTTTCATTTCAATTGGATTTGGAAAATTCTTTAAAAATTCTAAATCAAAAGGTTGTTTTTGATAAACATTTTCTTCCAATAATTTTAAATATTCTTTATCCAAAGCAATTCTTTTTAAAACAGTTTCTTTACTTTTTGCATAATCTCCATGACCAGAAATAACCAATGAAAAATCTTCATTTTCAATTAAATTTTCAAATAAATCCAGTGTATTTTTATAATCTTTTAAATTGTCATCAATCATTGGAATTTCAATATCTATCAAATAATCTCCAGCAATTAAAATATTCAAAGGTTTGATGATAAAAAATCCACTATCAATCGTATGACCAGGAGCTAAAAATCCATGAACAGAAATAGAATTAAAAAGAAATTCTTGATTATTTTTCTTGATTAAATTTGTAGGAACTGGATATGATAATTCAAAATCACGATGAATATAAAAACTCTGTTCAAAAGCTTCTAAATCATATAATGCTTTCTCAATATCTCGTTTCGTTAAAAAAGTTTCTGTCGTAATCAAAGCATCATAATCAAAAGCATTTACACCAATAATATGATCATAATCTGCATGTGTAATCAAAAGAACCAACTTTTTAGAACCTCTTCTTTCTTTTACTTTTTGTTGGATAAATTCCAATTCTAAAGGAAGATAATTTGGATCTACTAAAAAAAGTGTATTTTCTGTATCAATCAAAGTCGAAGTAGTTCTGTATAAACTACTTTCAAAAATGATTATATCTTTTGTTTCTAGCTGAATTTTCATTCCCTAAAAATACAAACTATTTTCTCTTAAAAGAAGCATTTGCGATAACAATTGCAGCACTAATAATTACAAAGTTTTTAAAAATATATTGTCCTTCAAGGGAAAGTGCATATGGAAATCTTGTGAAAACGATGGAAGGAAACAAAAATATAGGTGTAAGTGTTCCTAACATTTGAATGTTTAAAAGAACTAATGTTTGTTTTAAAAATAATTTTGTGAACATTCCAATTCCAATAATTACTTCAAAAATTGCTAAACCATATCGGATGGAATTTGCAGAAAACATCTGAAAAGTTAATTTATCTATCGTATTAATTGCTAAATCTTGAGCTGGACTCATTCCATCAAAAAACTTTAAAGTTCCAAACCAAATAAAAATAAAACCAATACTAAATCTCAATAATTTTGTTCCGTTTAATTTGTGAAGTTCTCCAACTAATTTTGCTTTTTGTTCAGATAGTGTTTTCATGTTTCATGGGGTTTTCGTGTGCAAATATATTTCTTTATTTTTAATTATTCTAAATAATAAAATCTATTTAGAATTTAATTTTTCTAAGAAAAAAGAATGCCAAAAGTTTAACTTAAAATCAATTTTAACATTCTAAAAATGTTACGAATTCATTGAAAACATAAAGAACTGTTTATTAAAATTTTGATTTTAAATTAGCTATCATTTCTTTTTAATAAAAAATATTTTTTCTACGAAAATTTAAATAAGTATGATATTTGTTTTCGATTTGCATGAAAAGTTTAGTTATTTTTACAATCCATTATTTATTAAAATTTAAACCAAATAAATTAAAATGAAATTGAATAATTTTCTTTTTAAAAATATTGACAACAGTGCAATGGTTGTTTTCCGAATTGTTTTCGGACTTTTGATTTTTTTAGAATCTGTAGGTTCTTGTTTTACAGGTTGGATTAAAAGAACAATGATTGAACCGCAATTCACTTTCAATTTTATTGGTTTAGATTTTCTCCAACCATTAGACGGTTACGGAATGTATGTTTATTATTGTATTATGGGAGTTTTCGGGCTTTTTGTAATGCTTGGTTATCGTTATCGTCTTGCAACAATTGCTTTTACAATTATGTGGGCTGGAGTTTATTTTATGCAAAAAGCTTCTTATAATAATCATTATTATTTATTGATGCTTTTAAGTGCAATTATGTGTTTTCTTCCTGCAAATAATTATGCTTCTTTGGATGCAAAACAAGGAAGAGTCAAAAAATCAATCTCAATTCCTAATTGGGCAAAATGGACTTTAATTGGACAAATGTGGATTGTTTATACTTATGGAGCTTTGCAAAAATTATATCCAGATTGGTTAGATGGAACATTTACAGGTCTTTTATTAAACAGTAAAGCAACACAATATCCATTTATGGCTGGATTGCTTAGAGATCAATCTTTTCATTTATTTATTGCTTATTCTGGGATTTTTTATGATTTATTAATCATTCCTCTTTTACTTTGGAGAAGAACAAGAATTTATGCTTTTGGAGCTTCATTTATTTTCCATTTATTTAATTCTTTTGTTTTTCATGTCGGAATTTTCCCATATTTATCTCTAGCGTTTTCATTATTTTTCTTCGATGCAAAAACTGTTCGAAATATCTTTTTAAAGAAGAAAGAATTGTATACAGAAAATTTAGTTACAATTCCTTCAAATGGAGCTTTTATCAAGACAATTTTTGTTACATATCTTACAATTCAATTTTTACTTCCAATACGAAATTTAGTAATTCAAGATTCTGTTTTCTGGACAGAAGAAGGGCATAGAATGAGTTGGAGAATGATGCTTCGTTCAAAATCTGGTTATATTAATTTTAGAGTTGTAAATCATAATACAGGAAAAACTACACGAATTAATTTAGAGGATTATTTATCAAAAAAACAACGAAGAATGATTGCTACAAAGCCTGATGTAATTTGGCAATTTGTGCAAAGAATTAAGAACGAATATGAAGGTCAAGATATTTCCATTTATGCAAATGGAAAAGTAAGTTTAAATGGCAGAAAATACCAAAGACTTGTAGATCCAAAAGTTGATTTAGCAAAAGTTTCATGGAATTATTTTGGACATCAAGACTGGTTAGTTCCATTTGAAGGTTGGCAAAAAGAAGAGATAAAACCTAAAGTTTCTTCATTAAAGAAAAAATAATTTTGCAATTTATCATATTTTTTAGTATAAAATTTTGAAAAAATAAAATATATTTATAGATTAGACACCTAAAAATAAATTCCTCATTATCAGTGAGGAATCTATTCTATAACTTAACTAACTAAATTTTATTACTATAATATAAACTGTTTTATTTATAAGATTATTGTTAGAACGTATCATTATTATTCAGGCAAAACTATAAAAAACTATAAAATGATCTTATTAAAAACATTCAAATGCAAAGAAAAACTCCGGACAGTTCAGAAGGAAATTGAAAATTCAGGAATTCTCACATTAGTTAAAACGTATGATAATTCCAATGTTTATAAATATCATCTTTTTGTACAAAAAGAGAAATATACACAAGCTTTCAAAAAACTTCAATTGATTGATTTATCTAAATCCCTAGAAGATAGTGAATCTAAAAAATCTTCTAATTCATTCAATTTATCCAATATCTTTAGTTTGAAAATTTAATCAGTTCTTATTATAAAATTAACTAACTATTATTCTTACACCTTAAAAAACTTACATCTAAAAAGATTTTTTTATTTGAAAACAATTTAAAATAAAATAAAAAAGCCAGAAGATTAAATCTTCTGGCTTTTTCTATAGATAAACTCTTAAATTATTAAGCGTTATTTTGAGCTTTAATTAAATTCAATGCAGAACCTGCTTTAAACCACTCAATTTGTTGTGCATTATAAGAGTGATTTAACATGATTGTATCTTTTGATCCATCCGCATGAACAACTTCTAAAGTTAATTGTTTATTTGGCGCAAAATCTACTAAATCAACAAAGTTAAAAGTATCATCTTCTTTAATTAAATCATAATCTGCTTCATTAGCAAATGTAAGACCTAACATACCTTGTTTCTTTAAGTTTGTTTCGTGGATTCTAGCAAAAGATTTCACGATTACTGCAGCTACACCTAAATGACGTGGCTCCATTGCAGCGTGTTCTCTAGATGAACCTTCTCCATAGTTTTGATCTCCAATAACAACTGAAGGTACTCCAGCAGCTTTATATGCTCTAGCTGTTGCAGGAACTTCTCCAAACTCACCAGTTAATTGATTTTTAACTTTGTTTGTAGCTCCACCAAAAGCATTTACAGCTCCGATTAAACAGTTATTAGAAATATTATCTAAGTGACCTCTAAAACGTAACCATGGTCCAGCCATAGAAATGTGATCTGTTGTACACTTACCTTGTGCTTTAATTAATAATTTAGCTCCTGTGATATTCTCACCATTCCAAGGTTTGAAAGGAGTTAATAATTGTAAACGCTCAGAAGTTGGTGAAACACTTACCTCAACTCCAGATCCATCTTCTACTGGTGCTTGGTAACCTGGATCTTCAACGTCAAATCCTTTTGGAGGTAATTCCCATCCTGTTGGCTCGTCTAACTTAACTTCCTCACCATTTTCGTTTAAGATTGTATCTGTCATCGGATTAAAATCTAAACGACCAGAAATAGCAATTGCAGCAACCATTTCAGGAGAAGCTACGAAAGCATGTGTATTTGGGTTTCCATCAGCTCTCTTAGAGAAGTTTCTGTTGAAAGAGTGAATAATAGAGTTTTTCTCTTGTTTATCTGCTCCTTCTCTAGCCCATTGTCCAATACATGGTCCACAAGCATTTGTAAAGATTTTAGCATTTAAATCTTCAAATGTTTTAATGAATCCATCTCTTTCAATAGTATATCTTACTTGTTCAGAACCTGGATTAATTCCAAATTCAGCTTTAGTTTTTAAGTTTTTCTCTACTGCTTGTTTTGCAATAGAAGCAGCTCTAGAAATATCTTCGTAAGAAGAGTTTGTACAAGAACCAATTAATCCCCATTCTACAGCTAATGGCCATTCATTATCAACAGCAACATTTTTCATTTCTGAAACTGGAGTAGCTCTATCTGGAGTAAAAGGTCCGTTGATATGTGGCTCTAAAGTATCTAAGTTAATTTCAATAACTTGATCAAAATACTTTTCTGGTTCTGCATAAACTTCATCATCTCCTGTTAAATAAGAAGCGATTTCATTTGCAGCATCAGCAACACCATCACGTCCTGTAGCACGTAAATAACGCTCCATAGACTCATCATATCCGAAAGTTGAAGTTGTAGCTCCAACCTCAGCTCCCATGTTACAAATTGTTCCTTTTCCAGTACAAGAAAGTGATTTAGCTCCTTCACCAAAATATTCGATGATTGCTCCTGTTCCTCCTTTTACAGTTAAAATTCCAGCAACTTTTAAGATAATATCTTTAGGTGCAGTCCACCCGTTTAATTTTCCTGTTAATTTAACACCAATTAACTTAGGGAATTTAAGCTCCCAAGGCATTCCAGCCATTACGTCAACAGCATCAGCTCCACCAACACCAATTGCAACCATTCCTAATCCTCCAGCATTTACAGTGTGAGAATCTGTTCCAATCATCATTCCTCCTGGGAATGCATAGTTTTCTAAAACTACTTGGTGAATAATTCCAGCTCCTGGCTTCCAGAATCCAATTCCATATTTGTTTGATACAGAAGATAAAAAGTCAAATACTTCGTGACTAGTGTGTTTTGCATTTTCTAAATCTTGCTTTGCTCCTACTTTCGCTTGAATTAAGTGATCACAGTGAACAGTCGTTGGAACTGCAACTTTTTCTTTACCAGCTTGCATAAACTGTAATAAAGCCATTTGTGCAGTTGCATCTTGACAAGCAATTCTATCTGGCGCAAAGTCTACATAGTCTGTTCCTCTTTTAAAAGCAGCTGAAGCTTTTCCATCCCAAAGGTGATTATACAAAATTTTCTCAGCAAGAGTTAATGGTCTACCTACAACCTCACGAGCAGCATCTACTCTCTCGGCCATCCTAGCATAGACACCCTTTATCATTTCAATATCAAATGCCATAATAAATTGTTTTAGTTTTTCAGTTATAAAACGCGAAGTTACGAAATATTGGTGATTTTTAAAAGATTCTTAGCGAAAGGTTAATTTCTTTAGTTTATTTTTAACTAAACTAATTTTTTTAAAATTGAATTTTGCATATTAACAAAAAAAAATGTGTTTTTTTATCAAAAACACATTTAAAATTACGTAAATCTATAAGCTGGATTCTGTAATTAGAAGGAATTCTAATTTCTCATCATTTATCTAGGCTATTAATTACTCAATAGCTCCATCTGCCTACCCCTTGAAATCGGACGGACAATCCTCAATCTTCAATGTACATGGCATTGCACCGCATAGAGTTTACCTGATTTCACTACAGCCGAACTGTACATTCTTTCTGTTGCACTGGTCCTCAACTTTCGTTGGACGGATGTTATCCGCTATGCTTGTCCTAAGGTGTCCAGACTTTCCTCTTCAAAATTGAAGCGATAAGACGATTCACATTTTCTGCAAATGTACACTTTTCTAGCTAATATATTTTATGGATTTCGTTAATATTTAAGCTTATATTTCTATCTATTTATATTTCAATATATAAACTTTTATTTTCTCAAATTAATTAATCAAGTTGTTTAAAAATATAGTAACGAATTTCATTATTTTGTTTTTTTAAAAATTTAAAATCTACAAAATTTATTTAATTCATTTACTTTACAATTCCTTTTAAAATCTCTAAAACTTTATCAATTTCTTCTTTTGTATTGTATTTACTAAACGAAAAACGAACAGAAGTTTTCTTTTGTTCTGACTTAGGTAAAATTGTATTCAGCACATGTGAACCTTTATTACTTCCACTTTGACAAGCACTTCCACCTGAAACTGCAACACCTTTTAAATCCAAACTAAAAAGAAACATCGGATCTTCAATTGGAAAACGAACACTTACTGTAATATAACTACTTTTCTCGAGGTTTTCAGAATTTCCATTAAAAGAAATATTATCGAAATTTTGCTTTAAATTTTGAATAAAATACTTTTTTAAATCTAAAACATATTTTTGTTCTTCTTCTAAATGATTGTATGCAACTTCCAAAGCTTTCCCCATTCCAATAATACTATGTACATTTTCCGTTCCTGCTCTTGCTCCTTTTTCTTGTTCACCACCAATTAACATAGGTTTTACGCCAAATCCTTTTTTGAAATAAGCAAAACCAACGCCTTTTGGACCATGAAATTTATGTGCAGAAGCGACGATAAAATCAATTGGAGTTTCTTGTAAATCTAGTTCATAATGACCAATTGCTTGTACAGTATCCGAATGAAATAATGCATCATTCGCTTTACATAAATCAGAAATTTTTTTTGCTGGCAAAATATTTCCTAACTCATTATTAATGTACATTAAAGTAACCAACACGTTTTCATTTTCAGAAAGTAATTGTTCTAAATGTTTTAAATCTACATCACCGTTTTCATCAACATTAACATACAATAAATTAATTCCAAATTCTTTTTCTAATTCTTTTGCAGTATTTAATACAGCATGATGTTCTATCTTACTTGAAATTATAGTTTTTACACCAAGATTTACAACTGCATTTCGTAAAATTAAATTATCTGCTTCACTTCCTCCTGCTGTAAAAATAATTTCACTTGATGATACATTTAAATATTTCGCAATTTGCTTTCGAACCTTTTCAACTAATGACTTTGCCTTTCTACCAGCACCGTGACTTGAAGAAGGGTTTCCATAAATAGTTTGCATCGATTCAAAGATAACTTCTGCAACTTCCTTGTCTATAGGTGTAGTAGCAGCATTATCGAAATATATTAAGTTTGCGCTCATTTTTTATTTTATTAATTTCTGTGCAAAAATAGAAAAAACCCTAGACAACTTCATTTAAAGTGTGTACATTTGTTTTGAATAAAGAAAAAAATATGAGAAAATATCTTTTACTATTTGGACTTGGTTTTTTGGCTATATCTTGTGATGACGGTGATTTTGATGAACCAAGCTTTGATTTTACAGAAACGATAAATTATTGTAATGATGGTGATAATTTATTTGTTCTCCATAAAGAAAACACAAGCAAATTTGAGTCTTTAATTTTAACACTTACAGATAATCAGATAAGAAGTAGTGTTGCTGATGTAACTCCTGTTCAAATTTCAGAATCTGGGACAATTACTTCAAATTATAGACTTTTTAATAGTGCTGTTAGTAATGATTATTTTTGTTCAAATGTTCCGCCAATTAGCCCAGGAACTGACAGAAATTGGATTGGTGTTGATGGTATTGTAAATGTTGTAAATACCGCTGTTGTTTCTGAAGACGACCCAACTGATACAATCGCTTTTAATCATAATATTTCTATTAGTAATTATACTTTAGAAAGTAATGGAGAAACATTACAATTTGAAAATTATTTCTACGGACAATTTTCAACTTCATATTCTAGTGATTATATTCCTTCTTTATTTAATTTCACAGATGTTATAAGTGTTTGTAATCAATATACTGTTCATCGTGTAAATGCTGTTGAAAATGAAGCAATGGCAATCACGATTAATCCTTCTATTTTACCAACAACTGCTGGAAATGTAGAAATTGATATTCAAAACAATAATGATATTGATGTAAACTACAGACTTTTTGCAACTGCTGTAGATTCTGAAGAATATTTTTGTGCTGGAATTCCTCCAACAAGTCCAGAAATCGTAAAAAATTGGAATGGAACTGCTGGAAAAATTACAATTGAAACAACTGTAAATGGAAGTACTTTAACACATAATTTAATTATCACAGAATTAACTTTTAATGGTAATCCAGATGCGTGGCCTTTTGATACAAATTACACTTTTGGAAGTATTGAACGTAACTTATAAAACATAATTCTCAAAACTACATTCTTTTGTGGTTTTGAGTTTTTTTCTTCTCTTATGACTCAAAATAAAGATTATACAGATTGCTATGCAGTAATTTTCACTTCTAAAAGAACAAATTTTGATGAAGAAGGTTATCAAAAAATGGCAAATGAAATTGAAAATTTAATTCAACATCAAAAAGGTTTCTTAGGAATGGATTTTGGTAAAGACTCACTTCGAATTACAATTTCATATTGGGAAACTTTGGAAGATATTAAAGCTTGGAGAGAAAATGAAATTCATCAAAAAGCAATTAAAAATGGTCAAAAAAAATGGTATGAATTTTACAGTATAAAAGTATGTAAAATTGAAAAATCTTATGATTGGGAACGCTAAAATTATTATTCTTTTCTTAATTACAATTATTCTTTTTTCTTGTGATTCAAAAAAACAACAAGAAAAAATTAATTCTGTTTTTAGATATAATGAACATTCAAATATTTCTTCATTAGACCCAGCTTTTGCAAAAAATAATGCTAATATCTGGGCAACAAATCAACTTTTCAATGGTTTAGTGCAACTCGATGAAAAATTACATATTCAACCTGATATTGCTAAATCATGGAAAATTTCTGAAAATGGATTGGAATATAAATTTATTTTACGAAATGATGTTTTCTTTCATAAAAATCATTTATTTGGAAAAGATAGTACAAGAACTGTAAAAGCTTCTGATTTTATCTATAGTTTTAATCGTTTAACTTCTGAAAAAGTTGCTTCTCCAGGAAGATGGGTAATGCAAAATGTTTCTCATTATCAAGCGGAGAATGATTCGATTTTTATTATTAAATTAAAACAACCTTTCCCTCCTTTTCTTGGTTTATTATCTATGAAATATTGTTCAGTTGTTCCAAAAGAAATTGTGGACAATAAAGAACATTCTTTTAGAGATCATCCTGTTGGAACTGGTCCTTTTTATTTTAAACTTTGGGTAGAAAACACCAAATTGGTTTTTAGAAAAAATGAAAATTATCATGAAACAAATCAAAACGGAGAAAAACTACCTCATCTAGAAGCTGTAGCAATCACTTTTTTACCAGATAAACAAAGTGAATTTTTACAATTTGTTCAAGAAAATATTGATTTTCTTTCTGGAATTGCTCCTTCTTATAAAGATGAACTTTTAACGGAAACAGGAACTTTACAAAATCATTATACAAAGAAAATAAACATGCAAAAAAGTCCTTATTTAAACACAGAATATTTAGGGATTTATTTAGATGTTCCAAATGTAAAACCAACACATTCTCTATTAATTCGTAAAGCTTTAAATTTTGGTTTTGATAGAAAAAGAATGCTAAAGTATTTAAGAAATAATATTGGAACTCCTGCTACCAATGGTATTATTCCAAAAGGTTTACCTTCTTATCAAAATAAAAATTATGTGTATTATGATAAAGAAAAAGCTTTAGAATATGTAAAAGAGTTTAAAAAACTGACAGGAATTAGTCAACCTAAAATTACAATTTCAACCAATAGTCAATATTTAGATTTATGTGAATTTATTCAAAGAGAAATTCAAAAAATTGGAATTGACGTTGCTGTGGATGTAATTCCACCTTCAGCTTTGAGACAAGGAAAAGCAAATGGAAAATTAGAAATTTTCAGAGCGAGTTGGGTTGCAGATTATCCAGATGCGGAAAATTATCTTTCTCTTTTTTATGGTGAAAATTTTGCTCCAAATGGACCAAATTATACACATTATAAAAATGAAAAATTCGATGAATTATATAGAAAAGCAATTTCTACTGTAGACAATGAAATTCGTTATAAATTATATCGTGAAATGGATAGTTTAGCAATGCAAGATGCACCAATTATTCCTTTATATTATGATGAAGTGATTCGTTTTACCCAGAAAAATGTACAAGGTTTAGGAATTAATCCTATTAATTTATTAATTCTTAAAAATGTAAAAAAACAATAAAAAAATCCGTTTATTTCTAAACGGATTTTTAACCACTACTTTCTCCATCATTGGACAACTATTTTCTTTACAGTTTGTCTTTTATCTGAAGATATTTTCAAAGAATAAATTCCAGATTTTATATTTCCTAAATTTAATTGTAATTCCTTTTTTCTTAAAGTATATTCTTTTCTAAAGACTCTTTTTCCATAAATATCTATTATTTCGATTTCGTTTATTAATTCTTGACCTGAAATAAACATTACATCTTCAATAGGATTAGGAAAAATACTAATATTTTTTGCAATTTTCTCTTCTTTTTCTAAAAATTTCTTTAATTCTTCCTTAAAAGGAGTTTCAATGTCTAAGTAGTGTTCTTGGTTTACTCCATTCATTCCATTGGTATTAGTTAATGGAGAAATACAAAAGTCTTGATCTAGAAAAATAATTCCATTATCAAATGAAAAATGAACTTGTAAAACTTGTGGTGTAATATGGTATTGTTCCATGTTTGAAAAAACTGGACGAACTAAATAAGTTCCTTCTGTTGGAAATAAAATTTCATAATTTGTTTTGTCAGAAGAAATTAATGAAGTTTCTCCATTTTGAGCAAAAATTTGGAAATTAATATCTTGTTGCATAAACTCATTTTCTTCACATCCATCATTATCTGCATCAAAATAAATATTACCATTTAATGCATAAATATCTCGGATATTTTTAAAGTCACAAAATGAATTCACTTGGCAATTTGGATATAAATCCAATATCATATTTTCATAGTGTGAAATATACTCTTCATTTGTACAAACGTAAGAAAGATTTGTATTTTGCACATTTAAAAATTGTAAAGGATTTTCATTGTTGATATAGATATAATCTAAAGGATTACTGCTTAAATCAACCATAATTAAATCTGAATTTCTTTCTAAATCAATATTTTTAAACTGATTATTTTTTAAGTGTAACCAAAGTAATTCATCATTTGAAGCAACATCAATATCTTGAAAATTATTTCCATTTAAATTCAATGAAATTAAATTTGGATTTTGTGTAGTATTTATAGATTGTAAATTATTATTTTTTAATATTAATCCAACTAAATTTTGATTTTGAGTTACATCTAAGTTAGATAAATTATTATCTGAAATATTTAATGACTCTAAAGTCTGATTATTCGAAACATTTATCGCTGTTAGAAAATTTCCAGAAAGATTTAAATATTTTACACTTGAAAAAAAATGAATTTCATTAAAAGAAGTAATTCCTAAGTTTTTTAAAGATAAATAAGTAATTGAACTTGCCTCTTGAATTGAAATTTCGCCATCGTTATTTAAATCAGCATCTGAATCTAAAATACTATCATTATTTGAATCAATACAATCTGTATTTAATAAGCCTTGTTTTAGATTATAATCTAAAAAAGTAATATTTTGAGCTGATAAAAAATTTGCACATAAAATCGTTAGTAATAGTAAAAATTTTCTTTTCATTTTTTAGTTTTTTTAGTAGTAATATTTTTCGCAAACAGAAAAGCTTTTTTTCCAAAATTTATTTCTCCAAAAATCTATTTCTTAACTTTTCTGATAAGGCAAATGTATCATTACAAACCAATTAAACCATACTTAGTTTTAGAAAAACCTAAAAAACCACTAGGAAAATACCTAATTACCGTTAAACTTTTTTAACCAAAAAAGAGTGATTTTTCAAAAATTTGGTCAAAATAGTATCAAAAAAAACAGATTTAAAGTTTTCACCTCCAAATCTGTTTAAATTAAAACTGTACTTTTATTTATTATTTCATTTTATATCTTCTTAATCTTCCATCATAATAAAAGATAATATAAAGTGCGTCATTTACCAAAACTCCATCTGCATGAAAATAACCATCTTCACTTTCAAAATGATATTGTCCATCTTCATTTTTCCCCCATTTTAAAATTGCTGTATAATTAATACATTCTCCACTTTCATTTTTTAAATAACGGTTTACAATGCACGATTTATCTTCCTTAATTTCCATTGAATATTGCCAATTACAATCATCTAAAGCAATCAATTCTCCATCATCAATTTGTGTAACAACTGTCCATGTTTTCGTAATTGGTGTTTCTGGAATTAAATCCAAAGAAGCAATTGTCGAATCATCATCATTACTACAAGCTAAAAGCAAAAAAAACGTAAAAAATAATACTGAAAATTTTCTCATATCTATTAATTTTAAATCATTTTTGGTTTGGTAGAGAGATAAGAGAATATTTTAATTAAAATAATTTTATAACATTTAAGTTACAAATATTAATTGAAAAGTAAAACAACAAAAAAAGTTATTCGACATAACATCGAATAACTTATAAATATCAAAGATTGCAAAGTGAAAGTCCTTGAGTGTTTTTTATTTTGGTCTTTGATAAGCTAATTGTAATTTTTTCTCTGGAAAAACATATGTATCCAATCCATTTATTGCTGGAATTTTTCCTTGAATTAAATCGACAACACCATCTTTTTGAATCATGTTATCTTCAATATATAAATCCGTGATTTCACCTAAAACTAAAATAGTATCGTTTGCTTTAATATAATATTCCTCCAAATATTTCATTCCAATTTTTACAGGAGAATCTTTTACAAAAGGCGCATAAAAATTACCTAAATATTCTTCTTCAAGATTCGTTTTTTCAAATTCAGAAATTTCTTTTGAATATTTTGCAGAAGTATGATGTGCATCTAAAACAATTGATTGAAAAATATGATTTATAGTATAAAATCCAGTTTCTTTTATGTTTTCATACGTATTTCTTGGAACAGAAGTCGGACGAAGAACAAATCCTAAAATTGGTGGATTTGATCCATAATGTGTTACAGAACTAAAAACAGCAACATTTGGAATTCCATCTTTTGATTTTGTTCCTATCAAATTTGCCGATTTAAAACCTGAAACACTATTGATTAAATTAATTTTGTATAAATGTCCTAACGAATCGATATCTTTTCTTGAGAAATACATATTATCTGGTTTTAAGTTTTTCAAAAATTAAAATATTTAAAAACAACATGCTAAATGCATATGCAATATCTTCCACTGGAATCGTAAAAAGTCGAATTCCAAGATTTTCTTCATTATTATACCAAACAACAGGAGCTTCTATAAAACTTCCTGTCAAAATTCCATTTACAATAAAAAACGGAATCAAAATAAGTAGAAATGCGATAAAGAATCTCTGTAAAATTTTGATTCCGAACAACAAACCGAGTAAAATTGTAATTAAAAAAACTGAAAAGTCAATTAATGTATAAGCTTTTTGAAACTTAGAAACAATTAAATAGACACTTAAAAAGCTGAGAATAACAGAAATAAATTTTACCCAGAATATCGATAATATAAGTTTTGGTTTGAAATGTTTTAATGCATAATGAATAAAAATACTTGCATATGGAATACATAAAAAGAACAACCATTCTTCAATTGGCATTTTTAGAATTTTAAAACCTAAATAATAATCAGGATTAAAACCCCAAATTCCTTTTGCTGTAAAGATTGCATCCCAAATCAAAAATAAAATCGCAACAATTGTCGACGAAAGAAGAATTTTCTTCCAATATTTGATAAAATACATTTTCTTTTCAAAGGAATAAATCAGAGGAATACTAATCGAACCAAGATTTAAAGCCAAATACAACCAATGTGTCATTTTTTAAAATATTTAAAAGGAACATATAACATTCCAAAACATTCTCCATCAATTTTTCCTAAATGTTTATGATGAATCTTATGCGCTTTTCGCAATCCTCTTAAATATCTATTTTTTGTTCGTTTAAACCATTTGAAACGCTGGTGAATTAACACATCATGAATTAGAAAATAAGCAATTCCATATAACAAAATTCCTAATCCAATGAAAAATTTATAATTTAAAACAGGTTCTAAACCGAAATAAAACAACAAAATACTTGGAACTGCAAAAATGATAAAAAACGCATCATTTTTTTCGAAAACATGTGGATATCCTGGCTGATGATGATCTTCATGCAAATACCATAAAAATCCGTGCATCACAAATTTGTGTGTACACCAAGTAATTCCTTCCATGATTCCAAATGTTACTACTGTAATTACGATAAATAATACCATCAGATTAAGTTTAATTTATATTTAATATAAGATCTTGCGAGTAAATTAATCTTTGTCGGATTTGAAATTCGAATTCGAGTTTCAATAATTTTTGACGAAGGTGTATTTTTAATTTTCTTCAATAATTTTCTATAATAACGATACGCCATATAAACTCCAAACTTCGCTTCTATCGGAAGTTTTACAATTCCTTCGTGATAAGCATAATCAAAATCGGCTTCAATATCTTCAATAATTTCTTGTTTCACTTTTGCATCCAATGCTTTTAAATTCACATTTGGAAAATATGAACGGTTTAAAATTTCTGCGTCTTGTTTTAAATCTCTAAGAAAATTTACTTTTTGAAAAGCAGAACCAAGTCGCATTGCTGGCTCTTTTAATTCTTCATATTTTTCTTGATTTCCATTTACAAAAACTTTTAAACACATTAACCCTACAACATCTGCTGATCCATAAATATAGGATTCATAATCTTCTTCTGTCGTAAAATTTACTTCTTGTAAATCCGCTCTCATACTTTTCATAAAAGCAGTAACCATTTCTTCCTCAATATTATATTTTTCAACTGTTTCTTGAAACGAATTTAAAATTGGATTTAAACTTATTTTGTGTTCTTTCGCCAAATGATAATCTCGTTCAAATTTATCTAAGAGAAATTCCTTATCATAATCATGGAAACTATCTACAATTTCATCTGCAAAACGGACAAAACCATAAATATTATAAATCGCAGAACGTATTTTTGGGGATAACATACGAACAGCCAGAGAAAAAGAAGTACTATATTTTTTGGTTACTAATTTGCTTGTAGCAAAAGAAACCTCATCGAATAGAATTTTCATAATTTAGTTATCGTCTTTTGAATTAATTCAGCAACAATTTTCCCAGAAATTAATGCTGGGGGAACTCCAGGACCAGGAACTGTCAATTGTCCAGTAAAAAACAAACCATTCACCTTTTTACTTTTAATTTTTGGACGTAAAAAAGCTGTTTGCGTCAAGATATTTGCCAGTCCATAAGCATTTCCTTTATAAGAATTGTAATCTTTTATAAAGTCGTTTACACAAAAACTTTCTTTGAAAATAATATGATTTCGTAGTTTTTGATTTGTTCTTTTTTCTAATCTTAATAAAATAATATTAAAATATTTTTCTCTTAGCTCTTCCGAATCTTCAATTCCTGGTGCTAAAGGAATTAAAAATGTCCCTGCTTCCATGCCTTTTGGAGCAAAAGCATCTTCTGTTATACTTGGAAAACTTGCATAAAAAAGAGGATTCTTTGGCCAAGATGGATTATCATAAATTGTTTCCGCATGTTGATCAAAATTAGCATCAAAAAATAAGGTGTGATGTGAAACATTTTCTAATTTTTTATCAAAACCAACATAAAAAAGTAAGGAAGAAGGCGCAAAAATTCTATTTGCCCAATATTTTTCTGAATATTGACGGAATTTTGATTCTAATAAAGTTTCTGTATGATGATAATCAGCTCCACTTAAAACAAGATTTGTTTTTAAAATTTCGTCATTTACTTTAATTCCAACCACATTTTTAGAATTATCTACAAGAATTTGCGAAACTTCAGAATTTGCATGAAACTTTACACCAAAACTTTCTGCTAAAGAAATCATTCCATTAATTACTTCAAACATACCTCCTTTCGGATGCCAAGTTCCTAAACCAAAATCAGCATAATTCATAAAGCTGTAAAAAGCTGGAGTATTACTTGGTTTTGCTCCAAGAAATAAAACTGGAAACTCTAAAATTTGAAGTAATTTTTCACTTTTAATATTCTTTCGAACTCGTTTTCTAATTGTAGAAAAAAATTGTGTGACTTGGGGAATTGTTTTCGTATTAACCAATTCTAACGGAGAAATTCCAGGTTTGTAAACTAAATCTTTTATTGCAGTATCATAATTTCGTTTTGCTTCTTGAATAAAGTCTTTTAGATATTTTGAACTTCCTTTTTCTTCTGTTTCAAAAAAATCATAAATCTCCTCCAAGTTAGCAGAAATTGAGCACGAATCTTCTTTATCAAAATAGACTTGATAACCTGGGTTTAATTTCTCTAAAGAATAAAAATCCGATGGTTTCACATTAAAATCAGAAAAAAATCTTTCAAACACATCTGGCATCCAATACCAAGTTGGTCCCATGTCAAAAGTAAATCCATCTTTTTTCAATTGTCTAGCTCTTCCACCTAATGTGTTGTTTTTCTCTAAAATATGAACATCAAATCCTGCTTTAGCCAAATAACACGAAGCAGCTAAAGAAGAAAAACCCGAACCTAATATGTATATCTTTCTTTTCATTTTGTTTAACAAAACTACAAAAAAGTTAAACAAAACAAAGAAGGAAAATTATTTAAATTTTAGTTAATATATTTTTTAAAGACTTAAAAAATTGAATATCAATATTTTGAGTATTAAAATTAAATTCTAAAATATTTCTATTTACTAACCAAAATTCATGTTTTGTATCTTTAATATAGTCAGATATTTGCTTGATAAACTCTTGTAATTGCTTTTTGGAAGGGGTTATTATGAAGTTAGTGATAAAAATTATTTTTTCAAAAGAAGAAAAAAGTGTTTTTAAATTATCTAATGGAACATTCCTTCCAAGATAGATCACTTCACAATTTCTAAGCAATAATTCATATTGTAAATATAGAATTCCAAGTTCATGAATCTCATTTTCTGGCAAGAATAAAACATAAACAGGTTTGTTTGGATTTCTTGGGTTTAATTGTAGTTTATCTATATTAATTTGAATTTTCTGCGCAATCAAATTTGAGATAAAATGTTCCTGTGCTGGAGTTAAAGTATTTGTTTGCCAAAGCATTCCAATTTCATTTAATAAAGGAATAAAAACTTCAGAAAAAACTTCTGTAAATGTTTTATTTACAAGTAATTCATTATATGTTTTATGAAATAGAAAAGCATCAAATTGAAGCATTGAAATCTTGAATAAATTAATGGCTTCTGAATTTTTTGCTTCTTTACTTGCAACTTCTTTTGCCTTTAAAAAAAGTTCTTCATTTTCTAATTTTGCAATCTTAGAAATCTTATATCCATTTTCATAAAGTAAAACAATATTTAATAATTTTTGAAAATTGTATACATCGTAATAACGAATATTTCCTGAAGTTCTATTTGGAGAAAGTAGTTCATATCTTTTTTCCCAAATTCGAATTGTGTGTGCTTTAATCCCTGAAAGATTTTCTAAATCTTTTATGGTAAACTCTGTTTTAATTATGTTTGACAAATCTTTATTATTTTTAAACAAAAATACAATTTTTTAAAATAAAAGTCATTTCTAATTTTTTGCTGATTAATATCATGTTTAGTTGTTTTTTCATCAATTACATTTGCCGCTCTCATAGGAAAAGATACATGATGACGGATCAAAAAATATACGAAAACCCAATAATTAATGAAGTTTATACAAACGCTCTTAAAAAAGAAAAATTTAGTTTAAACAAGTTTATTTTACTTAGTATTTTAGGTGGAGCATTTGTTGCTTTTGGTTGTATTTTAGCAATTATTGTTGGTGGAGGCTCTATTGGAATTGGCGCTGAAAATCCAGGTTTGCAAAAATTTCTTTTTGGTGCAGTTTTTCCAGTCGGTCTGATATTGGTGGTTTTAGCCGGCGCGGATTTATTTACAAGTGACTGTACTATTATGACAATTCCAGTTTTACAGAAAAAATCCTCTTTTAAAAATTTGCTAAAAGTTTGGTCCGTTTCATATGTTGGGAATTTTATAGGTTCTGTTTTTATTGCTTTTTTCCTTGTGTATTTAACAGGAATTCTAGCTTCAGAACCCTATTTAGAAAGTTCTATTAATATTGCAATTGCAAAAACGAGCAATCCATTTTGGAAAACATTTTGGAAAGGAGTTGGTGCAAATTGGCTGGTTTGTTTGGCAATTTGGTCTGCTTTTGGAGCAAAAAATACTTCTGGTAAAGTATTAGCAATTTGGTTTCCAATTATGGCTTTTGTAACATTTGGATTTGAACATAGTATTGCAAATATGTTTTTTATTCCAAATGCGATGTTACACGGAGCAGATATTTCAATTGGAACATTTTTATGGAAGAATTTACTTCCAACTACTCTAGGAAATATTCTTGGAGGGGCAATTTTTGTAGGGATGATTTATGGTTATATTTTCACAAAAAAAGAGGAATGTTAAACATATTTTAAAATTTCACCTTTACAAATAAAAGTATGCTAGATTTGTATGCTTATTAACAAAACATAATAATGAAAAAATATTTTTTAAAAATTGCTATTTTATTTTCTGTATTAACTCTAAGTTGTAAAGAAGATGATTCTAATTCAATAATTGTTGAAGAACCTACTTTTCTTCCTTTATTTTCCATAGAAACTGAAAATGAAGAACCTATAAATTCAAAAGAAGATTATATAAAAGGAACTTTAACTTTAGAAAATCAAGTTTTTGAAGAAATTAAAATTAGAGGAAGAGGAAATTCTACCTGGGCACTTCCAAAAAAACCTTATCAAATTAAGTTAGATGATAAAGAAGGTATTTTAGAAATGCCTAATGATAAGAAATGGATTTTATTAGCAAATTATTCTGATAAAACATTATTGAGAAATTATTTTGCTTTTAGCTTAGGTTATATCAGTAATTTGGAATGGACTCCTGAAAGTAAATTTGTCGATGTTGAAATTAATGATGAATATGTTGGGGTTTATCAATTAACTCAAAAAGTAGAAGAATCTTCAAATAGAGTAAATATTGGAGATGATGGTTATTTATTAGAAGTAGATCAATTAAATAGAATTGATGTTGATGATGTTTATTTTCAAGCTTCTAAATCTAATTATTATTTTAATATTAAAGAACCAAAGCTTGATTTAGATAGTGAAGAGTATAATTTTATTGTAGATTATTTAAATAATTTTGAAGCTACTTTATTTAGCGATGAAGAAAAATCTTTAGAAGAATTATCTGAATTTATTGATATTGATTCTTTTGTAGATTGGTATTTAATTAATGAAATTGCTAAAAATAATGATGCTATCTTTTATTCAAGTGTTTATATGAATTTAATTCCAGGTGAAAAATTAAAGATGGGACCAATTTGGGATTTTGATATTGCTTTTGGGAATGTAAATTATAATGGAAACGAAAAACCGGAAGGATTTTGGATTAAAAATGCAGCTTGGTATCAACGATTATTTGAAAATGATGAATTCAAACAAAAAGTAAAAAATCGTTTTGAATATTTTTATGAAAATAAAGAAGCACTTTTAGATCAATTAAAAAAACAAGCAAAACACATTGAGTTATCAAGAGAAACTAATTTCGAAACATGGGAAATTTTAGGAACATATGTTTGGCCAAATTATGTGTTTTTTGACACCTATGAAGAAGAATTGACTTATTTGGAAGATTGGTTTTTAGATAGAATGAATTGGCTACATAACAATTTATAAAATCTTTCTTTCAAAAAAGTATAAATTAAGGATGTTATACGGTTATATTTTTATAAAAAAGGAAGAAAGTCCAACTATTTAGTTGGACTTCTTTCTATTATTTATTTTTTCTTCAAATATTTTACTGCAAAATCTAAAACAGGATCTTCATTATTAATAAAACTTTCCACTGTTGTTTCTACAACAATATCTGGTTGAATTCCTACACCAACAAATTTTCTTCCATCAGGATATGTATCTTCTTTTGTACAAACTCTCGCTTTTCCTCCTCCTGGTAAATCCATAAATAAAGGTTGTCCCGTACTTCCATTTGTTGGAGCTCCAATTTTTGTGAAATGCTTTTGTGTATCTGCATAAATTAAAAAATCTTCTGCTGCTGAAGCTGTACTATGACCAATTAAAACTACAGTTGGAACAACAACTCTTGTTTTAATTTCTGAACTAGAAACTCCTTGCATTGTTCCCATGTCATGCATTAAATTATCATTTGCAGCTAAAAACCAATCTTTCTTTCTCTCATTATTCACTGTATCTTTTGGCTTAGTCCACATTCCCCACGCTTTATATGAAGCAATATGTTTTCTAGTTCTTGTTTTAGAACCTAAAAACTCTGTATCATTTGATAAATATTTTAGAATTTCTAAACCTGTATCAGAATTTCCTCCTCCATTTTCTCTAGTGTCAATAATTAATTTTTTAGCTTTTTTAAGTTCAGGTAAAATTGCTTTAAATTCTTCTATAATTTTTGGATCATTAAACGAGTTCAAAGCAACATAAGCAGTTTTCTTTTTTAACCATTTAAATTCTAACAATTTTTGATTAAAAGGAGGAACAATTTTTTCTTCTTTTACATCAGCATGAGTAACTTTTAGATTTTTAATCGTTCCATTTGGTAATTTAATTTCCAAATCATAGCTAGTTCCTACAAAACCTTTTAACATATAAAGCGTTGAAATATCTTGTAAACCATAATCCGTTGAAGAACTCATATATGGTTTTATGTTTTTATCTAAATGTTCCTGTGTCGAAATTCCATTTACTTTTAAAATTTCTGTTCCAATTGGCAATTCTTCTAATTTGCTTTCATTTACTCGCGTAATAATTGCTCTATTTTGAATATTTTCAACATAGAATCGATAGTCTCCAAAATAAGTTGTATACATTAAGTCTCCTATTTCTTTTGGATAATATACATTTGTATGTCCATCTTTTAGAAAGGCACAGAATTTTGTCAATAATTTATAATATTCATAATCATTTTTTGTTTCTTGAACATCTACAATCATTTTTTGATATAATTTATCCCATTCTTCTCGGTCAATATCATTTAAATAGATAAAATTATAATTAACTTCTTGCCAGAATTTTGACAAACCAAAAACTTTTTCTGCTTTTGATAATTTATTTGGAATTTCCTGTGCAAATAATTGCATACAAAAAAGAGCGATACTAAATACAAGTAGTTTTTTCATTCGTTTGTGATTTAAGTTTGGATTAAGCAATATTTATACTTTAAAGGTAATGACTACTCTATTTCGTTTTTGTGACAAATTTTAAAAAAATAATTACATTTTTATTCTAAAAATTCTTCTAAATGAATGAAATCTTTACCTAAACTCTTTCGAAAACATTAATTTTAAATTTTAAAACAAGTTGATTTTTATATGCTGAATGATAATTTAAATTACTTTTTCTTTCAAAAATATATTTAGAAATAAAAACTGTTCTTTTTGTTTTTACCATATCTCTTATTTCATTGCTTTTTTGTCTTGATCAGAAAATTATAGAATAATTTCTGTCATATTTAAAATAAAGTCTGATTAATTCTTGATCCTTGTTCATTTTATTTTTTCATTGAATTGTTAAAAAAATAATAAAAAAACGAAATCTTGTAAGTTTTTAACATTCATAAATAGGAAAAAATCATTTTCCAACAAACACAAGTTATAAACACTGTAAATCAGAATTTTAGCATTCTAATTTTTCTAACATTATTTCTAATTTTTCTTCTTTAAAAATCCTCTATAAAAATATTTTTCATAAAAAATCGGATATAAATCAGTTCTTAACTAAAATATTTTTTATAGGTTTGCATTATTAACCTAGTAAACCGATAGGGTAATATGTTTATAGAGAAACTATTTAGCCTAAAACAAAAAAAACAAGCAGATTCTGAAGAGAAACTTTCAAGAAGTTTAGTCAAAACAATTAGTTGGCGTATTGTAGGAACCGTTGATACAATTTTTATTTCTTGGTTAGTTACTGGAACATTATCCTTAGCTTTTTCAATAGGTTTGATAGAGTTGGTGACAAAAATGACACTATATTTTTTTCACGAACGAATTTGGAATAAAATAAAATGGGGAAAATAAAAGAACCTTTTATGACAACAGAAAAAAATAATATTGCTTCCATGAGAGAAAGTCAGGAAGTTTTAAATAAATACAACGAGGAATTCAAAGATAAACATCCATCAGAAATTGTAAAATGGATTTTATCCTTAGCTAAAAATCCTGTAATAACTACAAATTTCCGTCCTTATGAAGCTGCAATTTTAAACTTAGTAGCTACGGAAGATAAAAACATCAAAACTATTTGGTGTGACACAGGATATAATACTCCAAACACATATCAACATGCAGAGGAAATAATTGAAAAGTTAGAATTAAACATTCAATTATACGTTCCAAGACAAACTGCTGCTCACAGAGATGTTGTAATGGGAATTCCTGATGTAAATGACCCTAAACACACAATTTTCACAGAACAAGTAAAACTAGAACCTTTTAAAAGAGCAATGTCTGAGCATCAACCTGATGTTTGGTTTACGAATTTAAGAAAAGGACAAACTGCTTTTAGAGATAATATTGGGATTTTTAGTTTTAGTAAAGATAGAATTTTAAAGGTAAGTCCTTTCTACTTTTGGTCAGATGAAGAATTAGACATTTATTTAGAAGAACATAACTTACCAAACGAATTTAAATATTTCGACCCAACAAAAGTTTTAGAAAATAGAGAGTGTGGTTTACATAATTAAGAAAAAATGAATAACGATACATCACATATTAATCCGTTGGAAAGTGAAGCTATTTTCATCATGCGAGAAGTAGCTGCACAGTTTGAAAATCCAGTTTTATTATTTTCAGGAGGAAAAGATTCAATCACTTTAGTAAGATTAGCACAAAAAGCATTTTATCCTGCTAAAATTCCTTTCCCTTTATTACATATTGATACTGGACATAACTTTCCTGAAACAATTAAATTTAGAGATCAATTGGTAGAAGAATTAGGTTTAACGCTAATTGTTCGCCATGTTCAAGATTCTATTGATCAAGGAAAAGTGAAAGAAGAAACAGGAAAATATTCAAGTAGAAATACATTACAAACGACTACACTTTTAGATGCCATTGAAGAATTTAAATTCGATGCATGCATTGGAGGTGCAAGAAGAGACGAAGAAAAAGCAAGAGCGAAAGAACGTATTTTCTCTGTACGTGATGATTTCGGGCAGTGGGATGAAAAAAACCAACGTCCAGAACTTTTTGACATGTTAAATGGAGATATTGAACATGGACAAAATGTACGAGTTTTTCCAATTTCAAACTGGACAGAATTAGACGTTTGGAGTTATATTGAAAGAGAAAATTTAGAAATTCCTTCTATTTATTTTTCTCATAAAAGAGATACTTTCTTACGAGATGGAATGATTTGGTCTGCTTCAGAGTTTGTACACCGAGAAGAAGATGAAGAAGTTTCTACTAGAACCGTTCGTTTTAGAACTGTCGGTGATATGAGTTGTACGGCTGCTGTAAGTTCTTTTGCTTCTACAATTTCAGAAGTTGTTGCTGAAATTAGAAGTTCTACAATATCAGAAAGGGGAGCTAGAATTGACGACAAACGTTCAGAGGCTGCGATGGAAAGCAGAAAGCAACAAGGTTATTTCTAAAACAAAACAAAATTAATTTTTTAAGTTCTGAATAAAATAGTTAGTTAATTTATTTTTCCCCTTTTTTAAATATTTGGGGAGTGCGCTTCACTCTTGGAACAAAAGAAAACATGATAGAATAATTGAAGAGTGGTATAGGATTATAATAGTAAAACTTGGTTGGTTTTTTTAGTTGAA
Source organism: Aureivirga marina (assembly GCF_015767265.1). Lineage (GTDB taxonomy): Bacteria > Bacteroidota > Bacteroidia > Flavobacteriales > Flavobacteriaceae > Aureivirga > Aureivirga marina. Next base: position 115,243 of record NZ_JADPIB010000003.1, on the reverse strand, counting down.
AAAAAGCACTCCCCTTTATTTAGGGTTTTATTCAGAAAAACAATATTGGATTACAATGGAAGTCTTAAAAATAGGAACAGCAGGAAGTGTCGATGATGGGAAAAGTACCTTAATTGGTCGAATTCTTTACGATACAAAATCTCTTACAACAGATAAATTAGAAGCAATTGAAAGAACAAGTAAGCAAAAAGGATTTGATTATTTAGATTTTTCTTTAGCTACAGATGGTTTGGTTGCAGAAAGAGAACAAGGAATTACAATTGATGTGGCACATATTTATTTTTCAACAAATAAAAGAAGTTACATTATTGCAGATTCTCCTGGACATGTAGAATACACAAGAAACATGGTAACTGGAGCTTCTACTTCGCAAGTTGCAATTATTTTAATTGATGCAAGAAAAGGAGTTGTAGAACAAACAAATCGCCATTTCTTTATCAACAATTTACTTCGAATTAAAAATGTAATTGTTGCAATTAATAAAATGGATTTAGTAGATTATTCAGAAGAAGTTTATACTAAAATTAAAACAGATTTTGAAAAATTAATCGAAAAAAGAGAATATAAAGAACAAGAAATTTCATTCATTCCTGTTAGCGCATTAAAAGGTGATAATGTTGTTTCTACTTCTGAAAATATGTCTTGGTATTCTGGAGAATCTATTTTAGAACATTTAGAAAGCTTAAATATTGAGAATATATATAATGAAGGAATAATGCGTTTTCCTGTACAATATGTTATTCGCCCTAAAACAAATGAATATCACGATTTCAGAGCATACTCTGGAAAAGTTTATGGAAATTCATTGACAGTTGGTGATGAAGTTGTTGTACTTCCTTCACAAACTACTTCTAAAGTAAAAGAAATTCATTTTTATGATGAAAAATATGAAACGGCAAATAAAAACACTTCTGTTTCTTTGACTTTAGAAGACGACATTAATGTAAGTCGTGGAGATATGATTGTAAAAGTAAATGAATTACCAAAAATAGAAAAGCAACTTTCTGCCACTGTTTGTTGGATGGATTCAGATTTCTTATCTTCGGGCAAAAAATATGCTTTACAGCATGGTGTGAATAAAGTATTGACAAAAATTGACTCAATTCAACATAAAATAAAGCCAGATTATTCTGGTATCGAAACAGAAGCAAGTCCTGTAAAAATGAATGATATTGTTTCTGTAACCTTAAAATTAAATAAGCCTATTTTCTTTGATTCTTTTAAAGATAATAAAGAAAATGGAGCATTTATCTTAATTGATCCACAATCTAACAATACTGTTGGAGTTGGGTTTGTTGAGTAATTTTAATTTTCTTTCAGTTTATTACATACAAACACGCGTTGATAAGACTAACTCCTTCAAGTTAGTCTTATTTTTTTGTATTATTTTCATAAAAAAAATCTACCAAATTAATGATAGATTTTTAAATTATTTCGTCTTTAAAATTCTGTTATTCTTGTTTCAAAACTTTTATTTGTTCTAAACTTTCTTTTTGATTTTTAATTAATTTTTCTTGATAAACCAACAATTCCTTTTTGGTATAAAAATATCTTCTAGAATTTAAATAAGAACAATCAGAAATCACATTGAACAACATTGTAATATTTTTTTCAAATAAAGATTGTTTACCAACATACTCCCAATCTTTGGTAAGATAAGCTTCCATATTCTCTTTTACTGCAATTATAAATTCTTCTTTTAAAGCTTCATCTTCTAAATAGCTTTTGGCTGTTTCTTTAAGTTTTTTCTCAAAAGAAAATAAATTCGAAAAATTTCTTTTTGCATCTTCAATTGTCATTGATGACTCATGTAAAAACTCCAATTTTTGCATCATTTTTTGATATAACTCCTCTTTTTCATCAAATTCTTTATCAATATCAAACAATTTTTGATACAATTCTTTTAATTTGTTCTTATCCTGTTTTTGTTCTAATTTCAAAAAGAAATAAAATATATTTTGATCGTTTTCTTCAATTATTCTATCTAATTTTTCTTTTTCTTTTTTAATTTTTGAAATCAATGAAGAAGCATCTTTACTGTGATATTTTCTACCATCATAATCAAATGTTTTAATTGAAATTTCTTTAGATTCAATTAATTTTAAAGTTTCCAAATCACGATTATAAGCTAATAAAGTATATACTCGATTTTTAATTTCATCAGAAAATAATATTTTTTCATCAAAATTAACATCCTTAGAACTAGATTCATTTATATCAAAAATTACAGGATTTTTAGTATTATAATATTCATTATATAAATCTGAAAAAGTATTTTTTAAATGATTTTCAACATATTTTCTTTCAAATTCTTGAAATGAAATAGTGGAAGTTTCTCCTTTATATTCTATTTGTTTAAAAAAGTTAAATGTAAATTCTTCTTGGATTTTCTCAATATCTTTAAAAATAGAATTCGCAGATTCTATAGTAGAACTTGTAGTTTTATAGTTTAAATTCTCTAACTTTTCAACTCGATCTTCTGTGCTTGGATGCGATGCCCATTGATCTTTTATAACTAGTTTTGATTTATTAAATTTATTTAAATAATCTAAAGAAACTTGAGGATAATTTTCTTTAATTTTTATCTTGTTGTTTTTTGCAAGAAAATTCATTACATAAAATTGATCTTTATAAAAATTATGTGACTTTATATTTTCATCGTAAAAATCATTATAAAAATGATAAACTTCATTTAAAGCATAATCACATAGGGACATTCTTAAAAGCGACGTTTGTAAAGGTTTACTTCCTGTAATACTTGCAGCAATTTCATCTGCATGAAACTCCATTTCTCGTGACAAAGCCAAATGATTTTTATTTACAATATGATATAATTGAATTAAAATCCATCTGATTCCTAAAACAATATAGGCAGTTATCAATACAAATAAGGAAACAATTTGAGAAATATTTGCTACACCTTGCATCGTTTTATCAAAAAATTCATCATCATTAAGCATGTTGTAAATCACATGATTTACATGATAAACATAACTTCCAATTTTCATTGTTTTCTGAGAAAAGTGTCCAAATTCATGTGCTAAAATACTTTTCAATTCATCTTTTGTACATGTATTTATAAGGCCTAATCCAATATTTAAGTTTTTCTGAACAGGAAAAAACATACTCCAAAAACTAGAATCATAAAATACAGAAGCATTTACCTCAGGAGAAAGGTAAACTTTCTTAGGGAAATTCGTTCCTACCTCATCTACAATTTCATCAATCATTTGAAACAATTCTGGTTGCTCATTTCTTGTAATTTCTTTCAGGCCTGTTCGATCTTTTTTATGAAAACTAAAAACGAATTTTACTAAAAAGATAAAAATTAGAATTCCCATACTTGCAATTCCTCCACCGATAAGAAATGTAAAAATCATCGGTTTTGCAGCGATAATTGAAATTCCTCCATAAAGACATAAAATCGTAATTCCAATAGCAAAAGCTAATAAAATTAGATAACTAATAATAAAAACAATTATTGAAATAATCGCATTTGTGGTTTGCTTTCTAAACTCAAGTGAGAGTTTTACTTCCTTTTCTTTCATAATTTATTTTTTTAAGCTTATTTGAATAAGCAATAGCAAATTTGCTCCAAAAATAGAAAATGATTTTAATAAAACAAGGAAAGACTTCTTTAAAAATAAAGCATAAAAAAACCTGCCTCAAAACGAGACAGGCTATATTGTAACTTAAAAGGGGGATGTTACTTTCTTATCACAATTCTTTCTGAAATTCTCTCTGAGTTATTCTCTAATAAAATAGAATACACTCCAGATTTCATATCTTGAACATCAATTTGTTTTGTTTCTGTATTTCCTTTCTTTACAACTTTTCCTAACATATCATAGATAGTATAATTATAAGTTGTAGAAGAATTAATATTTAATACTGTAGTTACAGGGTTTGGATAGAAACTTACTGTTGAAGTAATTACATTTTCATTTGTATTCGCAAATCTTGCACTTGAAATATTCACTTTATAATCTTCTACTTCACCATAATCAAATGTTTCACAAGCTGTTCCATCTGCGTCATATTTCATTGAAACTCTCATTTTTGTAGTTCCAGTTAATGCACTACTTGGAATCGTGAAAGTAAAACTTCTGTTTGATGATGAAGAAGAACTGTTTTTTACAACATTTTCACTAGATTCAAAAGTTCCATTTTTGTTGAAATCAATCCAAACGTTCCAAAACTCTGTATAACTTTGTCCAGAGAATCCAGCACTTAAAGTAATTGAATTTGAACCTTTAGAAACATAAGCAGTTTTATTTACATCAATATATCCTCCATTATCTGAAGAACTATTTGTCATTCCTCCTAAAGCAACATAATCAATCCACTCATAAGAAGAATCAGATCCTTTTGAAGTACAATAGTTTGTTGGTGTTGGAGTTGGCGAAGTTGAAGATGAACCTCCAAAAGATCCTAATCCGCTATACGTATCAATACTTAAAGAATTCCACTCTCCAGATTTGTTGAAAGTAGTATTTCCTTTACTTACAGAAGATTTTCTTTCTAGAGTTGTATTTTGAGCGAAATAAGTACTTCCTCCATTATAATTTCCAACAACATCAATTAAAGTATTGTTTTTAAATAAACCTACGGGATCATTTCCGTTGAAAGTCAAAGCAGAACTATTTGTAGTTACATCTGCTTTTGATTTTAAAGTAGAAGAAGCATATGTATAAACAATTACATATGTTTCGTTATTTGCTAAAGTTCCAGATAACGAATAAGTTGAAGACCAACTTCCGCTTCCATTTGATTGTTTCTTTAAAGAATAGTTTGATAAATTAACAGTATTTCCTGTTTTATTTACGATTTCAATCGCTTTATTATTAGAAGAACCTTCTACATATTCAGAAATAAATAAATCATCACCTGAAGGCGTTGGATTTGTTGTTCCAGATCCAAATCTGTCTTCTGCTTGTGGTCCTCCCCAAATTGCTGTAGCAAATGCAGGATTGTCAATAAATGGATTTCTGTTTCCTTGTAATCCTTCTAAAACTGGGTTTCTTTGTAATTCTAAAGGAGAAACTGGATCTTCAGCATTCCATTCTAAAAATAATTGTAACATGTTTGAATCAGAACTAGCAGAGCTACCAACACCTACATTTTTTGGTAAACATCTGTTTCCGTAACGTAAATACATATACATAATCATTCTTGCTACATCACCTTTCCACTCATCTCCAGGATACCAATTTCCATTGATAATTCTAGATGTACCTGAATTGTCAACAAATTTTCTATTTCCTCTAGTACTGTTTTTATTAGCATCTGCTGGTCTTAAATTGTGTGCATCCGCTCCAGCTCCAGAAGTTCCTAAATTTGGAGTTCCTAAAGATTTTGGATAAACATGTTCTCTATTCCAAACATCTTGTCCTCCACCATAATCATTTTTACCACGAGTTCTATCATTATGGAAATCGCTATCAAAATCGTTATAACCATAAATTAAAAGAACTTTTGATGAATTTGACGGATCAAGATCTGTTTGCCTCAAAGCATTCCATACACCTGGTGTATAAGAAAGATTTGTGTGATGTGTCGAAGTAATTTTTGAAGCTAATGCATTCTTCAAAGTCGTTCCAGTTGCATCTACATTCACATTATTGTAATATGCCGGAACCTGTGCAAACACACAAAATTGTGTGATTAATAGAATAAAAAAAAGTAATTGTTTCTTCATCTTTTTAGACGGTTTAATTTTTAAATTATCCGGAAACGAAGGTAAATAACTTATATTAATAAATTATTTCGAAAACATTTACTTACTTATTTTAAGTTATTTAAAACGGAAAATATAAATCTCTTAATTTACTTAAGATTAAAAAATTAAGTTAAAATAGTATTAGTTCTAAGTTAACAAAACATAACAATTTCATAACATTAAAGCCTATGATTTTATGCCAAAAATGGAAAAATCTGATAAACAACGGATTATAAAATGCAATAAAAATGTTAAAAAAAAGACTTTGATACTAATTTATCAAAGTCTTTTTTAGCATTATTAATAATAATTCTGCAAACTTTCTAAGTATATCTTTCTTTCATCATTTGTTCCAAAAGCTACATTTCCAAAGAAAATAGTTTCTGATTTCATTCCGCAAAAATCAAAGATTGCTTCATCTGTAACTTGTTTAATACTTTTATGCATTCCTAATTCTTTATAATAATCATAAGGTGCTCCAGTATTGATAAAAGCTTTTGCTGATTTATCTTTAAATAGACCTTCTGCCCCACTTTCATCATAAGTAAAAGCAAAACCATTAGAGAAAACTCTATCAATAAAACCTTTTAGCATTGCAGGCATTTGTCCCCACCATAATGGATAAACAAAAGTCAATTCATCTGCCCAAGAAACTAAATCTTGGTATTTTTTTATGTCTTCTGGAGCTTCTTCTCCTCCATACATATAACCTAAATCTTTTTCATCAAAAACAGGATTAAATTTATCTGCATATAAATCAATTGTCTTGAAAACTTCTCCTCTTTCTTTTAAAATTTTCTCAATTTCTGTAACAATAGCTTTAGAAAAGCTATCTGAATTAAAATGTGTGTATATAATTAAATGATTCATTTTTATAAAGTGTTTTCGTTTTTAAACTTTAGTAAAAGTAGCCTTTAATGCTTATTTTTGCAGCATTCAGACTTACTTTTTGAAAAATAAGTAGTAACGAAAATGTAACCATGACAAAGAAAAAAACGAAAATTCCAAATGCTTGTCCAATTGTAAATGCCTTTCATTTAATTGGCGGAAAATGGAAACCTTATATCATTTATTATTTACAAAAAAAGAACCAGCGATTTGGAAAATTACACTTTTTAATTCCAGATATTTCAAGGAAAGTGTTGACAGAACAATTAAGAGAAATGGAAAGTGACGAATTAATACATCGTAAAAAATTTGATGAATCACCACCAAGAGTTGAATATTCATTAACAGAAAAAGCAAAAGAAGTCATTCCGATTTTAGAAGCATTAGGCGAATGGAGTTTTAAGATTCATAAAGAAAAAATGACGGAAAGTCTGGATGAGGAAATTTATATCGATTATTGTCAAGATTATTTATAAAAAAAGGAAGTAATTTTCGTTACTTCCTTTTTAAATTTTAATTCTATCTCAAATAAAATTACCATAAAGATTGCACAACTTTGGAACCATGTAAAATAGTCATATTACACTTTTTTAACCATACCATCATCGGTTCAAAATCTTTCCAAACTGTTTGTCCTAATCGCCAATGTTCTGCAACACCTTCTTCCGATTCATAAATTTCAACCATCAAAAAAACAGTATTCCCAGTTGGCGTTAACTCAATAGCTAAAGGATCTAAAAACTCAGGCCCGTGTGCTATATCATAAGAAATCATTTTAAATTTTCCTTCTTTATAATGTGTTTCTTCCATAAATTTCGCATGACTTGCAAACAATCGCTTTCCTTCTTCCACTTCTTTTGGTCCTGCAATTACTTGCATTGAAATCAATACTTTACCTAAATTTGACATAATTTATTGTTGTTTTAATTATAAAAACAAAATTAATTTCATTCTAAAGTTCGTTGATAACCAAAGTAAACTTAAAAACAACCAAAATCAAAGTTTTATATTTGTATCATTAAATAAAAGAAATTTATGAATAAGAATAAAATCATAAAATTTGATACAATAGAAGATTTTCTGGATATAATTAATCAAAAATCTAAAAGACCATTTTCAACGTTTCATATGTTTTCATTTGAAGATGTAAATGAAAATACACCAACTTCTATGCCCCCGTATCAGATAAATTTCTTTCAGATTAGTTTTATTGAATCGAGCTTAGATTCTAAAATTAAATTGAATATTTCCGATGATATTTCTATTGATAAATCAGTTTATTTCGTTTCTCCTGAGCATGTTTTTTCTTGGAAATGGTATAGAGATGTTAAAGGATTTCTATTATTTTTTGATACTTCTTTTTTGAATTTTTCCAGAATTAAATTGGAAGAGGAATTTTATGATTTATTTGATTTTAGAAGAGAAAACGTCTTGAATTTATCAACACAAGAAAGTTTAGAAATTAAAGAAACTATTTTAAAATTATACAATGATTTTAAGAGTGATAGTTTATATAAATATCAAATTATACAAACGAGCTTATTAACACTACTTTTCAAATTAAAAAATATTTATGCAAAAGAAAAGCTTCAAGAAAATAAAAAACAAAGTAGAGTTGAACTAAAATATAGAGAGTTTCAAAACTTAATTAAAAATAGTTATATCATTCAAAAAAAAGTAAAATTTTATGCTGAACAACTTCATATTGAACCAAATTATTTGAACGAAATTTGCCAACGAATTGTGCAAAAAAGTGCAAAACAAATTATTCAAGAATTTGTTCTAAACGAAGCAAAAAAAATGTTGATTTATACTTTAGACGATATAGCAGAAATTTCTTTTAAATTAGGATTTAGTGAAACAACACATTTTATAAGATTTTTTAAAAATCAAACAACAGTAACTCCTAAAGCATATCGAAAATTAAATATTCAATGAGAAGAAATAATATCTCAAGATAAAATATTATTTCTTCTCATTGAATAAAGTTTTACTTCTGAAGATGTTTTTTCACTTCATCAGCAAAAACACCAACTTCTTCAACGGCCTTTTCAATTTGACTTTGAGAAACGTTAAATTTATTAGCCCAGTAATTCAATTCCCAAGGTTGATTTACATTAATTTTTTTTGGATCTTCTGGTCCTCTTCTTTTTAAATCATCACTCATAATATTTTTTTCGCCTTAATATTAAATTTTTAACATATTTTCTATAATTATATCCAAATATATATAATTAAGTTAATTATAATACAAACAAATATCATATTTTAAACAAAAAAAGGCTGATTTAAAAATCAGCCTTTTCAGTTTTTTTTATATCTTAATTCTAGTTATTATCTAAATAATCTGGAGTTCCATCATTATCCGAATCTCTTGCATCATCTGGATTTCCATCACGATTTTCATCTGCATTTTCTCTAATCGTTTCTTTTCCATCATTATCATCATCTGGATCTAAATAATTTGGAATTCCATCACCATCTGTATCAATAGCATCACTTGGATTACCATCACCATTTGGATCTGCATTTTCATATTTTGTTAAAATCCCATCATTATCATCATCTCCATCTAAGAAATTCAAGAAATTATCATTATCCGTATCATCATCATACTCACCATCACCATTTGGATCTTCGAATTTACTTAATAATCCATCTCCATCCGTATCTGTAATATTCACATCATCTAGATTAACTTGGAAAACTAAAGGAGAATTTGCAGGAATTAAACCTCCAGCGCTTGTTCCATATCCTAATCCAGAAGGCATTACAATAATTCCTTTTCCATTATCAACATAATCGAAAGTTCCATCATCATTCGTTTGTAAAATTCCTCCTTTAAAGTTTGGTAATCCATGAGCCCAACCTGCAATTACACTGTTTAATGTTAACCAAATATCGTTTTTTCTTTCTTCAAAAACATCTCCGTTTAACAAACTTCCTTTATAATTTACTAAAACAGAATCTACTGGTGTAGGAGAAATAGTTACACCTTCATTTTCTACATAATAATAAAGTGTATATTCAATATTATTTCTTAAAACTTTTTTCTCCAACATCTGATCAAAAAGAGGCGTTTGACTTCCATCTATATCCTTAATTTCATCATCAGTTGTGTCTAAGTAATGTGTCTTTAAATAATCTACAATATCTTCATCATCTGTAATTGCTTGCGCAGCATGATTAAATCCATCATCATCGCTTTTACATGCAATAATAGAAAGGGTAGCAAACAATGCTAATACGATTCTTTTTAATTTCATTTTAATACAAATTTAAGTCCGCAAGATACAATTTTCATACCTTTGTTAAAAGACAAACGAAAAAATTTAGATTATTGTATGAGAATAGATAAATATTTGTGGTGTATTCGTATGTTTAAGACACGTTCAATTGCTACAGATGCTTGTAAAAAAGGACATGTAAAGATTGAAGGTTCGAATGTAAAACCTTCAAAAGAAGTGTTTGGAACAGAAAAAATCATCGTTAGAAAAAACCAAATAAACTACCAAATAATTGTCATGGACATTCCACCAAATCGTGTTGGGGCAAAATTGGTTGATTTATACAGAAAAGATATTACTCCAAAAGAAGAGTTTGAACATTTAGAACTTCTGAAATATTCAAAAGATTATTATCGTAAAAAAGGAACTGGAAGACCGACGAAAAAAGATCGAAGAGATATTGACGAATATACAGATGATACATATATAGAAGAAAATCATGGAACTGAATAAAGAATATTGGGAAAACCGATATGAAGAAAATGAAATTGGTTGGGATATTGGCCATGTTTCAACACCAATAAAGGAATATGTTTTACAATTGAAAAATAAAGATATTAAAATTTTAATTCCTGGTGCTGGAAATGCTCATGAAGCAGCTTTTTTACATGAAAATGGATTTACAAATGTTCATATTTTAGATATTGCAAAAAATCCATTGGACAATTTTAAAGAAAAACATCCTACTTTTCCAAAAAAACATATTATTCAATCTGATCTTTTTCAATATGAAAATTCTTTTGATTTAATTATTGAACAAACATTTTTTTGTGCTTTAAATCCTGAATTAAGAGTTAATTATATTGAGAAAATGCATGATCTTCTTTCTAAAAATGGAAAAATTATAGGTTTACTTTTTAATACTTTTGAAGAACATACTTCTCCTCCATTTGGTGGAAATAAAGAGGAATATCTTTCTCTTTTTAACACACATTTTTCTGCTGTAAAAATGGAAAAATGTTATAATTCTATAAAACCAAGATTAGGAAAAGAATTATTTTTTATTGCTGAAAAATAAAATAATATGAAAAGAAAAAGATGGATTAGAATCATTTTTATAATCGTTTTTGCTGGAATTTCATTTTTTATAAGTTATGGGATTATCTATAATTTATTAATTCCAGATCCGTGCTTTTATCACACAAATGAAATGAATTCTTTTATGAAATTATTTTACGGAACATTTCCAGGTGAAAATGGGCATCCATCACCAAATCTTTTTAATATAATTTCTTCTTTATTTATAGGTGGGTTTATTGGAAATTACACATATTTAAAAGTTTTAAAATTAAAATATACTTAGAGAATAATATAAAAAGCAGAATTGATTTTAGGAAAGTCGATTCTGCTTTTTATTTAATTCAAATTTTCACGAAATTTTGTTGGAGTTATTCCAAGTTTTTTCTTGAAAAGTCTACTAAAATATGGTGGATATTCAAATCCCAGTTGATACGCAATTTCTGTCACAGAATTATTCGAATTCAACAACAAATATTTTGCTTTTTCTATCAATTGATAATGAATATATTCTTGAATATTTTTTCCTGTTTCTTTTTTTAATAAATCACTTAAATAACTGGAAGAAAGATGTAATTTATCAGAGAAATAACGCACATTTGGAATTCCTTTTGTTTCTAAATTTTCTTCTTTAAAAAATTTCTTTAATTCACTTTCAAATCGCGTCACTATATCTTTAGAAATAGAAGTTCTCGTAAGAAATTGACGATTATAATATCTCTTAATATAATTTAATAGTAATTCAATATTTGAAACAATAATGTCATTACTAAATTCATCTGTATTTAATTCACTTTCCTCTTTAATTTTCTTCATAATTGAAGTTATACTTTCTTTTTCTTTCATGGAAAGATGCAAAGCTTCATCTGTTTCATATTCAAAAAAAGCATATTCATGAATTTTCTCCATTAAATTTGACTTGAATAATAAATTAGGATGAAAATAAATTGCCCAACCATTAAAATCTCCTTTTTTTGAAATTCTATCATAAGCAAAAGATTGTCCTGGAGCCATTCCATATAAACTTCCTTCTTGAAAATCAATAAAACTTCTTCCATAAGAAAATCCTTTTGGTGATTTTATTTTTAAAGAAATTACATATAAATCTGAAACAACTTTTTTATGAATCATTTCTTCAGTGAATTCAATTTCAGACAAATCTATAACTAAAATCAAAGGATGCTGTGCTTCTTTTAAATTTGAAGTTTTCGCCAACTCACTCACAGATTTTATATGCAAAATATCTTTCATTATATTTCAAATTTAATTCCTGAAAATTCTTCTGTTTTTCCCCAAAGCTTTTTCGTAATTTCTCTATTATTAGCCATTACATTTATTTCATTCAAAACAGGAAATCCTCTCCAATTTGACATTTTTTCTGGCCCATAATATTCACCACCTTTTACATTAGTATCAGTTGCAGCTCTTAGAGAAGGTAAAATTCCCATTTCTATTTTTTGAGCCATTAAAAAATTCATCACAATTCCCTGAAACCCCATATGTTGTTGCAAATTTGTTGCAGTATAACCTGGATGTGCAAGAACAGATTTCACATGACTTTTCTTTTCTTTTAATAATTTATCCAATTCTATTCCAAACATCATATTAGATAATTTACTTTGCGCATAAGAAGCCATTTTATCATAAGACTTCTCCCAATGCAGATCATTCCAATAAATATCTGCTTTTTTCATTTTTGCAACCAAACTACTTAAAGTTACAATTCTTGAATTTGGTGTTTTATTTAAAATTGGAAATAAATATTTAGTCAAGGTAAAATGTCCGATGTGATTTGTACCAAACTGCAATTCAAAACCTTGTTTTGTTTGTTTTTTTGAATTTGGCATCATCACTCCAGCATTATTAATTAACACATGTAATTCTTGATATTTTCGAAGGAATTCATGAGAAAAATTTTTAATAGAAACCAAATCGCCTAAATCCAATTTCATCAAATCTAAATTTGCATTTGGAACTTCTTTTTTAATCTTCTGTACAGCTCTTTTACCTTTTTCAAGGTTTCTTACTGCCATAACGATTCTAGCATCTTTTTTAGCAAGTTCTTTAGTCGTCCCAAAGCCTAATCCACTATTCGCTCCTGTAATAACAAAAGTTTTTCCCATTTGACTTGGGATATTTTCTGTGTTCCATTTCTTTGCCATTTTCTATTATTTTATAGTTTATGACAAAGTTCTTTCAAATAGTGGTTTTTGAATTATACAAATTTTGGTTTCTATTATAATATTTCTAGATTTTATCATCTAATTTTTTTCTCAAAAATGAAAAGTATAATTAAAGGAAGTGCTAAACCGATTACAAGCCATTTTTCAGTAATAAACAAAGAAGGTTGCATCATTAAAGTTAAAACAAAACCTGTAACAGCTCCTCCAAGATGTGCGTCATGTCCAATATTACCTAATTGCTTTTTCATTCCATAAATTGTGTATAATAAATATAAAATTCCAAAAACATAAGCTGGAAGTGGAATTGGTAAAGGGAAAATTAGTAATTTCATTTCTGGCGAAAGCAAAATAGCTGAGTATAAAACTCCTGAAACAGCTCCTGAAGCACCAATTGCGCTATAATAATAATCATGTTTATGATAATATAAAGACAACATACTTCCAACAAATAAACTTCCAACATAAATCAATAAAAAGTTCCAGATATTTAAATTATAGATTACATTTTCTGAAAATAAATAAAGTGCATACATATTAAAGAATAAATGTATCCAATCTGCATGTAAGAATCCAGACGAAAACATTCGAAACTTTTCCCCTTGTAAAATTGGTCCTACTTGGAATTTATAACGATCAAAAAAATGTCTATCTCCAAAACCTTTCCACGACACTAATACATTTAAAACAATAATTCCTAATACAATTTTGTTCATATTTTTTCTTCTTTTTTTATCAAAGATAAAATTATATCCGATATTTGCATATTTTTAAAGTTATGCAATTAATAGTATTTATCTTAGTTTACCCGATTATTTGGCTTATTTCCATTTTGCCATTTCCTTTATTATATTTATTATCAGACGTTTTGTTCTTTTTACTTTATTATGTAATTGGATATAGAAAAAAAGTTGTTTTTAATAATTTAAAATTAGCTTTTCCTGAAAAATCACATAAAGAATTAAAAAACATAGAAAAAAAGTTCTACAGCCACTTTGTAGATATTTTTTTAGAAATGATGAAAACATTCACTATTTCTGGAAAAGAAATCAACAAACGCTATAAATTTAAAAACATTGAACTTTTAAAAGAATTAGAAAAAAAGAACAAAACTGTTATTGTCATGGGTTCTCATTATGCAAATTGGGAATGGATGGCTCATTTGGCTCGTTTTTTAGATTTTGAAGGTTTTGCTGCTTATACAAAAATTGGAAATCCATATTTTGACAAAGCAATTAAAAATACAAGAGGAAGATTTAATACAAACTTAGTTCCTTCAACAAGAATTAAGAGAAAAGTACAAGATAATTTCGAAAATAATATTTTATCTATTTATGGTTTATTAAGTGATCAATCTCCACAATTGAAAAAAGCAAATTACTGGTCTACTTTTCTAGGAGTAAAAGTTCCAATTTTTGTTGGAACAGAAGTTATGGCTAAAAAATATGACTTTGCAGTAGTTTATATTAATGTGGAAAAAATTAAAAGAGGATATTATGAAGCAACTTTTAAAACTATCACAGAAGAACCAAATTCAGTAGAAAATTTTAAAATCACTGATACATATATTTCACTTTTAGAGAAACAAATTAGAAATAAGCCGGAATATTACTTTTGGACACACAAAAGATTTAAACATATGAATAAAGCACCAAAAAATTAATTTTTTATACTATTATTTATCAATCAGTTAAAAAATTTATTAAAAAAAATAAAAATATTTTTTACGAAAACCCTTGCAAATATCAACTAAAGACGTATATTTGCACCCGTTAAAACAAAACGCTATAACAAGTAAAATGGTGATTGTAGCTCAGCTGGTTAGAGCGCCGGATTGTGGTTCCGGAGGTCGCCGGTTCGAAACCGGTCTTTCACCCTAAGCTTTTTGTTTTAACATGGTGATTGTAGCTCAGCTGGTTAGAGCGCCGGATTGTGGTTCCGGAGGTCGCCGGTTCGAAACCGGTCTTTCACCCTACAAAAAAAGGATTCCAAAAACGGAATCCTTTTTTTGTTTTATGTATTTCTTTTAAAACCTTTTAATTTAGAAAATAAAAAAGCTTAAAGAGTAAACTTTAAGCCTTTTCATATTATAATTGAATATTAATAATTTATCTCGCTGTTTTATAATCAATGTACATTCTACCAAAATTTGGTGCATGTGTTTTAGATAAATCAAATTCTTCATTAAAGTCAGTTGATTGGAAAACTCTTGAAGTTGCACTACTTGATCCAGTAATTAAACCTAAAGCAGCATTTAACAATGGTTCATTTTCATCACCTAAAACTCCTAAATTTCCTGATTGCTCACCAATTTGTTCCGTTGGAGCAATTCCTTGTGGGAAATTTACACCATTTTTATTTTCAATAGAAAGAACAATTGGTTGCATTGCCCAAGTATGATTTGGGTTAGCTCCTTCTCTACCAAAATTCGTAGAATCGTAAATTGTAATAGAACCTACGTATTTTCCACTTGTAGTTTGTCCAATTGTTTTTACATTAATATATGGTAAAAGAGAATTAATTAATAATTCACTAGCAGAAGCTGTATTATTAGTCGTAATTACATATAAATTATCTAATTGTAAACTTTGAATTGCAGTTCCATCTGTCATTGAACTAACAAAATGATTTTCTAAAGTTCCTGGATTGTTATTTACAAAATAATCTTGTACTTCTGCATTCCATTTTTCTTTACTTGCAACTTGTCCTGTAAATTGTCCTGTTACCATACTAGATAAATATGTAGCAGTTCTAACAGAACCTCCACCATTATATCTTAAATCGATAATTAAATCTGTTACGCCTTCTGCTTTTAATTGACCGAAAGCATTATTTAACTCTTTATCATATGAGCTAACAAATCCATTATACATTAAATAACCAATCTTTTTTCCAGATTGTTCGATTACTTCATTAATAAATACAGGATTTTCATCTAATTCTGTTTTTACTAAATCTTTTGTAGTTCCATTTTCAACTGGATTTCCACCATTATAATTTGCCAAACTAATAGTGTACGAATCCGAAGAGAATAATAAATCTCTATAATTAGATTCTGTAATTCCAGTTCCATTTACTTTTGTAAAAATATCACCTCTTGTGATTCCTTTTGCTTTTGCATCTGAATTTGGTATAACATAAATAACTTCACCATAAACTTGAGAAGGCGAATCTTTAAATCTATATAAACGGAATTCCATTCCATTTGATTTTGTTACTCCTTGAAATGATTTTTCAAGTGCAACATAATCATCTACAATCCAAGACCATTTGTCCGTTACATTTCTTTGATATAATAACGATTCAAAAAGTGGATCAGGTTGATAATTTGCGATAAAATTATTTAATTCATCTTGACTTGAAAAACGATCATTTGCTAAATTAGGAACTTGATCTTTCCAAAAATAATACGTATTTAAACCTTTCCAAATAAAATTTTGAACCTCTAAATTTTGAGGAACATTTCCAGAGTTATTCGAAGAGTCATCATCACTACAACTTGCTGAAATAAACAGCAATACCAAACTCATTAATAAACTAATTTTCTTCATTATTTCTTCACTTATATATTCTACATTTCTCGCAATTTAAAAAAAAATTAAATTACTCTGTAACAAATAATCGCAATCCTCGTCGTTATATTGTATTTGCAGTGTTAAAATAATGCTTTATAAAATGAAACAAAGTGAATTTTTAAAATTAGTGATGCCTTTTAAAGATAAGGTTTTTAGAGTAGCAAAAAGAATGCTAGTTTCTACAGAAGAAGCAGAAGATGCTACCCAAGAATTATTCTTAAAACTTTGGAAGAATAAGAAAAGTATTTCTAAGTATAAAAATTTAGAAGCATTCGCAATGACCGTGACGAAAAACTATTGTTTGGATAGGCTAAAATCAAAACAAGCAGGAAATTTAAAATTAGTTCATAGTAATTATAAGGAAAAAGAAACGTCTTTAGATAAGAAAATAGAAGCGAAAGACTCTGTTTCCAAAGTTCATGAAATAATAGAGAATTTACCTGAACAACAAAAATTAATCATCCAATTAAGAGATATCGAACAATACGAGTTTCACGAAATTGAAGAAATGTTAAACATCAAACAAACAGCAATACGAGTTTCATTATCAAGAGCAAGAAAAACAATCAGAGAAGAACTTTTAAAACAACACAATTATGGAGTTAGCTAACATAGAAAAGTTGTTGGAAAAATACCTAAACGCAGAAACAACAATTCAGGAAGAAAAACAATTACGATTGTATTTTACTAATGACGAGATTCCTCCTCATTTACAAGAATACAAGCCATTGTTTAATTATTTTGAAGAAAGTAAAAATGATAATTTCACACAGAACATTCGTCTAAACACTAATGAAAATAAGGAAACGAGATGGAAATGGTTGAGTGTGGCAGCAATGTTGATACTATTTGTTTCCGTTTACACTTTTATTCAAAAGAAGAAAGAATATGAAGCGCAAGAAGCTTTTGCACAAACACAAGAGGCATTGAAGCTCATTTCGACAAACTTGAATAAAGGAACTTATGCAGCAATTGTTCATATAGAATCAATTGAGCAAAACCAAAGTAAAATTTTTAAAAATCCAAAACAGTAAAAAAATGAAAAAATTAGTTTTAATAGCAATATTATTTATATCAGGAATCACATTTGGTCAATCAAATTTATTTTCAAAATTTGATGACAACCCAGATATTACAAAAGTTGTAGTAACAGAACACATGTTTAAATTAATGAAAGAAATTTCTTCTGAAAGTTCTGAAGGAAAAGAATATGCAGATTTAATTTCTGGAATCAAAGCTTTAAAAGTGTATACAACAGATGATCCAGTGATTTCAAAAGATATGAAATTGGAAGTGGATAAATTCTTAGCAAATACAAAATTAAAAGAATTAATGAGAATTGATGAAAAGGATGTTCAAGTTAAATTTTATTTTGCGGAAGGAAAAGATTCTGATCATGTAAAAGAACTTTTTATGTTTGTTACGAATTCTAATCCAAAATCGGATAAAGAAACAGTAATTCTTTCTTTAGAAGGTGACATTGATTTAAAATCAGTTGCAAAACTTACAAATCAAATGAACATTTCTGGAGGAGAACATTTAAAAAACCTAAATAAAAAATAATGAAAAGATTAGTCGGAAATTTTATATGGATCTTTGTATTGGCTTTCACAATTATCTCTTGTGACTCAAAACCTAGCTTGCAAAAGTTTTTTGTGGAAAACCAAAATAACGAAAACTTTATAGTACTTGATGTTCCATCAAGTACTTTAATTAATTTGTCTGATGATATGACTCCTGAAGACAAAAAAACGATTGAATCATTTCGTAAAATCAATGTATTGGCTTTACAAAATGAAAATAATAAAAATGAAGAATTATATGATTCTTCAAAAAGTAAATTAAATACGATTTTCAAAGATGAAAATAAGTACAAGCCTTTAATAAAATCAAATTCAAAATTTGGTAGCTTCGATGTTTATTTTCAAGGGAAAGATGACGCTATAGATGAAGTTATTGTTTATGGTTATGACAAAGAAAAAGGTTTATTAGTTGCTAGAGTTATTGGTAACGATATGAATATTGGGAAAATCACTCAAATAGTAAATAAAATTAAACCTAATGAAGACGGAATGAAATCTCTTACAGGTTTATTTACAAAGAATTTTGAGATCAATTAAGTTTTTGTTTTATAATAATGGATCAAAAGCTACTAGTTAATTCTAGTAGCTTTTTTATTTCTACCTACTTCATGGTATTCTAAAATTTTACCTCTTTTATGGTATAAATAAATCTATAAATCCTCGGAACTTTACATTATTATTAAATTAAAAATCAAAATTATGAATACAGTAAAATTAAAATTAACTAAGCAAGATGGAAGTTCTTATGGTTATGTAGGATTAGTAAATGACCGATTTATTGGAGGAGTTAGTGAAGATAAAGCTGTTATTTTTGAACAGGAGGATTACAAAAATGGGAATTCAGAAGCTTATTATTACAAAGTTAAAGGAACTCACTATTATATGGATCAAAGTTCTAGAGATGGTCATATTTTTAAAGATAAACCATTTCTAAGTGTTCATCAATCATCTATTTATGCATGGAAATATACGGATAAAGAACTTCATGCTTTTATTGCTAATAAAGATTCTAGGCAAGTAATGGGATTACCAAGAAATTCTAGACAGGATCATACTTTACCAGAAAATAGTCTATTTTCAAACTTTGATGGATTTCCACTAAATGTTGATTTGGTTCAGGTTTAATATTAAAAATAAAAAGAGGTTTTCAAATTACAGAAAACCTCTTTTTGTATGTACCAAACTTTAAACTATAACTTAAACATTTCTAAATACTAACTTGTCATCGAAAGCATCTAACATTATTTTACTTTCTCCTCTAACTTTCCCTGCTAAAATTTCTTTGGAAAGTTCATTTAAAACTTCTCTTTGTATAACTCGTTTTACTGGTCTTGCTCCATATTGCGGATCAAATCCTTTTGCTGAAAGTGATTTTAAAGCTTCATCACTTACTTCCAATTTAATATTTTTCTGCGCTAAAAGTTTCGAAACTCCTTTTAATTGTAATCCAACTATCTCAGAAATTTCGTGCTCATTTAATGGTGTAAACATAATTACCTCATCAATTCTATTTAAGAATTCTGGACGAATACGCTGTTTTAATAAACCAATAACTTCAATTTTTGTAGATTCTGTAACAGCTTCACGCTTATTCATATCTAAATCTTCAAAATTTTCTTGAATAATTTCAGCTCCCATATTCGATGTCATAATGATAATCGTGTTTCTGAAATCTGCTAATCGTCCTTTATTATCAGTTAATCGCCCTTCATCTAAGACTTGTAATAAAATATTAAATGTATCAGGATGTGCTTTTTCTATCTCATCTAAAAGAACTACAGAATATGGCTTTCTACGAACTGCTTCTGTTAATTGTCCACCTTCATCATATCCAACATATCCTGGAGGTGCTCCAACCAATCTACTCACTGCATGTCTTTCTTGATATTCACTCATATCAATTCTTGTCAATGCATTTTCATCATCGAAAAGATATTCTGCCAAAGCTTTAGCAAGTTCTGTTTTTCCAACTCCTGTTGTTCCTAGAAATAAGAAAGAACCAATTGGACGCTTATTATCTTGTAATCCAGCTCTTGAACGACGAACTGCATCTGAAACAGCTATAATTGCTTCTTCTTGTCCAACTACTCGTTTATGTAATTCTACTTCTAAATTTAAAAGTTTTTCTCGCTCACTTTGTAGCATTTTCTGTACAGGAATTCCTGTCCATTTTGCAACAACCTCAGCAATATCATCTGCTGTAACTTCTTCTTTAATCAATGATTTTCCTTGATTTTCTTGAAGTTCTTTTTGCAGTTTTTCTAACTTTTCTTGCTCATCTTTAATCTTTCCATATCGTAACTCAGCAACCTTACCATAATTTCCTTCACGCTCCGCTCTTTCAGCTTCTAATTTGTAATGTTCAATTTCTTCTTTTGCAGCCTGAACTTGATCAATTACATCTTTCTCACTTTTCCATTTTGCGTTTATTTCATTACGCTTTTCTTTAATGTTTGCTAATTCTTCTTGTAAACTAGAAAGCTTTTTCGAATCATTTTCTCTTTTGATTGCTTCAATTTCAATCTCAATCTGCATAATTTTACGATCTAGAACATCTAATTCTTCTGGTTTTGAATTAATTTCCATTCGCATTTTTGCAGCAGATTCATCCATCAAATCAATCGCTTTATCTGGTAAAAATCGATTTGTAATATATCTTTGTGAAAGTTCAACAGCAGCAATAATTGCTTCATCTTTAATTCGAACTTTATGATGTGTTTCATATTTATCTTTAATTCCTCTCAAAATTGAAATCGCACTTTCCACATCTGGTTCATCTACTGTAACTTTCTGAAAACGTCTTTCAAGTGCTTTATCTTTTTCAAAATATTTTTGATATTCATCCAAAGTTGTTGCTCCAATTGCTCTCAATTCTCCTCTTGCTAAAGCTGGCTTTAAAATATTCGCAGCATCCATCGCTCCTTGTCCACCTCCTGCTCCAACTAAAGTGTGAATCTCGTCAATGAAAAGAACAATATCACCTTCTGCGGAAGTAACTTCTTTTACAACAGCTTTCAGACGTTCTTCAAATTCTCCTTTATATTTTGCTCCAGCAATCAAAGCTCCCATATCTAAAGAATAAATTTGCTTATTCTTTAAATTTTCAGGAACATCTCCTTTTACAATTCGATGTGCTAATCCTTCTGCAATTGCTGTTTTACCAACTCCTGGTTCTCCAATTAACATCGGATTATTTTTTGTTCTTCTGGAAAGAATTTGTAAAATTCTACGAATTTCTTCATCTCTTCCAATTACTGGATCTAATTTTCCATCAAGTGCAAGTTGATTCAGATTTTTAGCATATTTACTTAGAGAATTATACGATTCTTCTGCACTTTGTGAATGTACATTCGAACCTTTACGTAATTCTTGAATTGCAGCTTCTAAGTCTTTTTTTGTAACTCCTTGATCTTTTAAAATCTGTGAAGTTGTGTCTTTTGTATCTAAAATTGCTAAAATTAAATGTTCAATTGTTACAAACTCATCGTTCATTTTTTTAGCGATTATCGAAGCTTCTGTCAAGGTTTTATTTGCTTCTCTAGAAAGCATTACTTGCCCTCCAGAAACTTTCGGATAATTTTGAATTGTATTATCTAATATTTGATTTAAAAGTGTAACGTTTACATTTAATTTTTTAAATAAAAATGTTGTTACATTTTCATCAACTTCTAAAATTGCTTTTAGAATATGTGCATTTTCTATTTGTTGTTGGCCATTCTCTTGCGTCAATAATTGCGCTCTTTGAATAGCTTCTTGTGATTTGATTGTATAATTATTAAAATTCATAGTCTGTGTTTTTATTCGAATCAGCTTAGTCAAATAGTATTCCTACTTAAAATTACAAACTAAACAAGTCAATTTGTCTTGTATATTCGTTAATTTTATGACAAAATGACTTTAAATTTTCTTATCGAATGAAAAATTTACAGATACTTTAAAAAGGAAGTGAAATAATTTGAGGTAAGCTAAAAATAAAATTATGATTTTTATGATTGAAAAGAAAAAACACCTCTCTTTTATGTACTTTTACGAAAACCAAAAAGCTAATGAGAAATTTCTTTGAACATTTTTTTTTATTCTTCTATAATACATTTTTCTTTTTAAAATATAGAAACAAATTACCTAAAGAATCGACAATTGAAAATCCAAAATTAGAGTACGATTGGATTCGTGGTGGAATACATTGGAATGATGAAGGTTTAACCGATAGACGAGATTTAAGAGAACTTTATCATCCATTCATTTTTATTTGTCTTCACAGAAAAGACCTTGTTACATATCCAAAAGAAGAACTTAAAACCAAAACTTTTAATGTGATTATGTTCCATACTGCAAAATTATTTTTTCCAGATTGGATTGGTTTCTCAAAAGAAAGGTGCTCTTATAATCCAGAGTTATCCAATCGAATTAAAAGAATAGAAAAAGTATCTGATTGGAAAATACAAAAACATTTTGAAGAATTAGAAAGAGATGAAGAAGATTCATAAAATCATTTTGATTAAAATATAATTTTCACATTTTTACGATATTAATCCTAGAAAAAAATAGTAGTTCTGTAATTTTTGAATACATTTGCCGACCAAAATAGCAAATTAGAAATATGGGAATTTTTGGAAAACTATTCGGAACTCCAGAAAATGATATAAATACAAAGAATTCTGTTTCACAATGGATTGAATTAAAAGATTTAAAAACATTAAGTGAAATAAAAGAAATTTCGAAAGAAAAACCAGTTGTCATTTTTAAGCATAGCACACGTTGTGGTGTTAGTCGTGGAGTATTAAGACAATTTGAGAGATTGATGTCTGACTATAAAGAAACAGATTTTTATTTTCTTGATTTATTAGCACATAGAAGTGTGTCAAATGCAATTGCAGAAATATTTCAAGTAATTCACCAATCTCCACAAATGTTAATTATAAAAGACGGAGAAGTGGTAAAACACGAATCACATTATCAAATTGTTGATGTGCCACTTACTAAATATTTATCATAATTAGTAACGTAATCTATGATTTACCCTGCCTAGACTGATTTTAAAGTCTAGGTTTTTTTTTGAAATAAAAAAGGGAACTTTTTCGTTCCCTCCTATTAAATATTTTCTTGATTCATCAATTCTTGAAATTTTTCCAAAAATCTTGAAATATGTAAGCCATCAACTAATCCGTGATGTACATCTACAGAAATTGGCAAAAACCATTTCCCTTCTCTTTCGAAAATTTTACCAAAAGTTATTTTTGGATTGCTCGATTTAAATTTAAAATTCTTTGCGTGTGTTAATCCAGTAAATTTATTCCAAGGTAGCGTTGAATAATGAATTGCATCCATTCTTTTTGCTTCTTCATTAAATCGAATTCCTGTAGAATTTGCAACAGCATCAATTTCTTTCTTTAAATCTTCTAAAAAAACAGAAAATTCTTCTTGATAAGCTACAAAAGAAAATCCAAAAGTTCCATCTTGTCTTCCAATTGTTGAACCTGCATGAATTTTATCATAACAAAACACTTTTCCATCTTCGATTCTGTATCTAAATTCTTCAACAGAATTTGCTGCTTTTAAAGATTTATATAGATAAAAAGCAAAAAATGAAAAACCATTTATTTTTGCATATTTTTTTGCAATTGAACAATCAATTTCCGTTACAACTCCATAGAATGGATCATCATAACTTGTAAAAAACTCAAAATGTTCTTTTCGATTCCAATTTTCTATATCAATTTCTCTTTTCATACTTTTAAAACATTAAAAAGATCTAAAATTCCTTCTAACTCTTCAAAATTTTCATCTTCTACATCATGAACAACTTCATGTTGCCAAGTTGTATGAAAAGGAACATAAATTGCTTTTGCTCCAAGTTTTAAAACAGGAAGCACATCAGAACGTAAAGAATTTCCAATCATTAAAAATTCTTCTGGCTCAATATCTAAATGCTTAATTAATTTTGTATAATCTTTCTCTTTTTTATCACTCATCACTTCAATATGATGAAAATATTTATCTAAACCAGATTTTTCTAACTTTCTTTCCTGATCTAATAAATCACCTTTTGTCGCTAAAACCAAGCGCATTCCTTTTTCATGTAATGTTTTTAGAACTTGTTCCACATTTTCAAGTAAAATCACAGGTTTATTCAACATATCTTTTCCGATTTGAATAATTCTTTCCATGATATTATGTGGAACCTGGTTATTTGTAATTTCCAAAGCACATTCCATCATCGAAAGAGAGAACCCTTTGATTCCATAGCCGTAAAGTTCTAAATTTTGAATTTCTGTATTGAAAAGTTTTGTATCAATCTCTTCTTTATCGCCATAGTCTTTTAAAAGCTCACAAAATTCTGCTTCCGCTTCTCTAAAATAAGTTTCATTTATCCAAAGTGTATCGTCTGCGTCAAATGCGATTGTTTTTATATTGCTATACATTTTTTTAATCTTTTTATCGATTTTAATAAATTATTCAATAGCTCACATCGAATTTTGGAAAAGGTGCTGCAAAGTTACTATTTTAATTTTGATTTTTTCAATCTTATAATTTTCATAACAACGAAAGGAATTCAAAAAACAACATTAAAGTTAAAATTTTGATTTTCAATTATTTATTAATTATTTTTAAAATAAATCTGTACAGATAATTTATTATTTAAGGAGGAAGATTATGGGAATGAAGATTAATAAATCATCGGATAAAAAAAAAGAAAATTCAATAAATAAAGTTTCGCAACTTAAAAAAAAAGAAAATCCGAATTATCAATTTAAAGATAACAGGAATGAAACCACAAAACAATTAAAATTACAGAAGTTAGCAAATAATAATTCTTCTACTTTTAAAAATATTCAATTTCAGAAAACTTCTTCGAATCACAATATTATTCAACAAAAAAATAATCATACTGGACTTCCTGATAAATTAAAAAATGGTATAGAAAATCTTTCTGGATATTCTATGGATGATGTAAAAGTCCATTATAATTCTAATAAACCAGCTCAATTAAAAGCACATGCTTATGCACAAGGCACAAATATTCATTTAGCTTCTGGACAAGAAAAACATTTAGCTCATGAAGCATGGCATGTTGTACAACAAAAACAAGGTCGAGTACAAACAACTACACAATTAAAAGAAAATATAAACATTAATGATGATCAATCTTTAGAAAAAGAAGCTGATATCATGGGAGCAAAAGCATTAGAAACCTCCAACTACTCTACCAAATCATTAACAAAAAGTCATAATTCTGGAATTATTAATCAAAGAATTGTTCAAGGACAATGGTGGAAAACTCCTTTAAGGTATGCAATGGAGCTAAGACAAAAATATACTAGCCAATCAAGTTTTTTACCAAAAAAAGAACATTTTACCAATCAAAAACCAATTCGTTTAGGACCAATAGAACTCAATTTTTTAGCACGTAACTTTGGAGGACAAGAAGTTAAAACAGAATTTACATTTCTAAAAGCAAATTATTTACGATCTAAAAAAGGAATACCTTTCTTTGATTATATATTGAATTGGGCAGTTCCTTATTATGGTTTAAGTAAATCAGATGAAGCATATATAAAATCTAAATTTTCAATTGATTTTCTTGGAGCAGAAAAATCTGCACATCCTGTAGAAAGTGAAAATATTTTCAAGCAACTTGATCTAAAATTTTATCTATTCAAACTAATAAAGGAAAGAAAAATTCAAAGAGTTAAAGAATCTATGTTTGGAAAAGAAATGGGAACTGATTTATTAGAAACAACGAATAAAATAGAATATGAATTTGATACCAATTTTACTTTTAAAGATATACTAGAGGGAAATTTAAATCTTTTCCCAGTATTTGCAGGAGAGCATAAACGAACAAATTCTCGATTAGGTTCTGAATTTGGTTATTCTTATAAAGCTTCTGGAAATATTAAAGAATTGATGTCAAAAAATCCAAAAGAATTATTTTTCTTTAATTTAAAATATCAAAAATTTAATTCAGCTACTAAATTTGAATTAAATCAAATTCCTGTAATATTTGATACTTTAATGCAAGAAGGTAAAGAATTAAGACATACAAATTCTATCAACTTTGGAGTAAATAGTTCTCAAGAAATGGATGTTCTTGAAGTGATGCAAATATTACATGCTCATGATGTAGCTCTAGCAGAAAAATTATTACCAAAACTTATTTTAGCTAGTAGAAATAATAAATTCCCTGATCAAAAGCAAGACAAAGAATTACCAATGGAAATGATTAGAGAACATAAAGATGGTTATCATGAAAATACTGTAGAATTATATAAATTATTATTTAAACATGGTATTTCATTACCACAACTAATCACAATAATTTCTTTCTTAATTCTATCAAGCCAATTGTATAAAAAAACAACAGGAAATAAAGAAACTTCAACTACAGAAACTAAATCTGAATAAATTTATAAATTCAAAATGTACACTTACTTTTATTATCTTGCACATTAAAAAAACAAATGTGCAATTCTTTTTTTAAAATTACTTTTTATATTTCTTTTATTTTATTTTGTGTTAAACAAACTAATGCTCAAAATAATCCTCTACAAAATATTTCTACGAAAATTTCTTTAGATGGAGATTCTAATTTTAGAGATTTAGGCGGAATTAAAAATTCAAAAGGAAAAACAATCAAATCTCATAAACTTTTTCGTTCTGGGCGACTTGCAAGTATTACAGATTCTGACATAGATTCTATTCATAAACTGGGAATTCAACAAATAATTGATTTAAGAACTACAGAACAAATACAACAAACTCCAGACAGGAAAATGGAAGGGATTTCTACAATTCATTTACCTTTAATCGAAGGAGAACTTGCAGGAGGAAATTTAATTGGAAAAATTTTAAAAAAAGAGTTGAACGGAAAAGAATTTATGTTGGAAACTTATACAACAATTGATTCTTTACGCATTGCAAGCTGGACAAAAATTTTCGATTTATTAGAAGAAGGAAAAACAACAGTTTGGCATTGTTCAAGTGGAAAAGACAGAGCTGGAATGACAACTGCATTAATTTTAGCTTCTCTAAATGTTACTGAAAATGATATTTTTAATGATTTTACTGCTTCAAATCATTTTCTTTCAGAATCTAATAAAAGAACTTTCACAGCTTTTGAACAACGTTACGGAAAAGAAGGGAAAGATTTAGTTCGTCCTTTAATGGTTGTAGAAAAAGAATATTTAGAAGCCTTTTTTACAACAATAAAAGAAAAATATGGAAGTGTTACTAATTTTCTTTCTGTTTTAGATGTTGACATAAAAAAAATGCAAAAGAATTATTTAGAATAAGATTTTCAAATGAATCACACAGAAAAATTAATTTCAATTATCCAAAATGATTCTTGGATGATTGAAGTTTTAAAAATTGTTCGTGAATTAAACCTAAATGATTGTTGGATTGGAGCTGGATTTATAAGAAATAAAGTTTGGGATGTTCTTCATAAAAAAGAAAGAACAAAATTAAATGATATTGATGTGATTTATTTTGATTCTATTAAAAAAGAAAAAGAATTTGATCAAGAGATAGAAGAAAAACTTAAAAAATCAAATCCAAATTTAAATTGGTCTGTGAAAAATCAAGCTCGAATGCATTTACGAAACCAACATAATCCTTATTTAAATTGTTTAGATGCCATGTCTTTTTGGACGGAAACTGCTACAGCAATTGCAATACGAATTAATGCTGAAAATCAAATTGAAATTATCGCTCCTTATGGTTTATCAGATTTATTTGAGTTAAAAATTTGTCCTTCATCAAAAGGAAATAAACAAGTTTACAAAGAAAGAATCGCCAAAAAGAATTGGGAAAAAACTTGGACAGATTTGAAAATAGAAAAAGTTTCTTTTTAAAAGTAAAAATAATTAGTTTTAAAAAATGAAAGTAAGAGTAGCCGTAGTTCAAGATAGTCCTATATTTTTTGACAAAGAAAAAACAATTCAAAAAGTTAGAGATATTATTACAGAAAATGCAGATAAAAAATGTGAATTATTTGTGTTTCCTGAAACATTTATTCCAGGATATCCTAGAGGTTTCGATTTTGCAACAAAAATTGGAAATCGAAAAGTGGAAGGAAAAAAATTATATGCAAAATACCATTCTGAAAGTGTTGATTTAGAAAGTAAGGATATTCTTTTATTAGAAGAAATTTCAAAAGAATTCAACACATTTATTGTTATTGGTATCACAGAAAAAAATAACATTAATGGAAGTTTGTTTTGTTCTATGGTCTATATTTCTCCAGAAATTGGATTTATGGGAGTACATCGAAAAATTAAACCAACAGGAACTGAACGTTTAATTTGGGCAGAATCTGATGGAAGTTCTTTTGTAACTTTTGACACAAAAATTGGAAAATTAGGCGGTTTAATTTGCTGGGAAAATTACATGCCTTTAGCAAGAATGGCAATGTATCAGAAAGGCATTCAGATTTATATTGCACCAACTGCGGATGCAAGAGAAGATTGGATTAATACAATGAAACATATAGCTTTGGAAGGTAGATGTTTTGTTTTAGGTTGTAATCAATATTTCCGAAAAGATATGTATCCTGAAGAATTTCAAAAACATATGAAAGATATTCCAAATAATTTTTGTGAAGGTGGAAGTGTGATTATTTCGCCATATGGAAGAATTTTAGAAGGACCCGTTTTTGGAGAAAATAAAGTTTTGATTGCTGAATTAGATTTAAATGAAATTATAGAAACTAAATTAGATTTTGATGTTATTGGACATTATAATCGTTCTGACATTTTTGAATTTAAAGTAAACAAACAACCAGAAATAAAAAAAATTTAAAAACTTCGTTCTTAACTTATGTTAAGAAGTAAAGAAAAATAATTCTATTCATTTGCATTTCTAATCAAAATAATTATTATGAAATCAATTATCATAGAAAAAGCTTATGGAATAGAAAATATTTCTTTAGATGAAACAGAAATTCCAACTTTAAAATCAAATCAAGTTTTAATTAAAGTTCATGCTATTTCATTAAATCAATTAGATTTATTAGTTACAAAAGGAAATTTCGGTAATAAAATACCTCATATTTTAGGTTCAGATGCTGCTGGAATTATCGAAAAAATTGGAAAAGATGTTACAAATTTTAAAATTGGAGATAAAGTTACAAGTCATTTTATTCAAACTTGGCAACACGGAATAATTAAAAACACTGATATCCAAAATTCATTAGGAACAAGTGTTTCAGGAGTTTTTTCTGAATATATCGTGTTGGATGAAAATTCGATTGTAAAAATTCCTTCTAATTTAAATTTAAAAGAAGCTTCAACACTTCCAATCGCAGCACTCACAGCATTTGAAGCAGTTTTTACAATTGGAAAATTAGAAAAAAATCAAACTATATTACTTCAAGGAACAGGAGGTGTTTCAGTTTTTGCATTAAAATTTGCAAAGGCTATTGGAGCCAAAGTTATATTAATTTCTAGTAATGATAAAAAATTAGAAATTGCTAAAAAATTTGGAGCAGATGAAATTATTAACTATAAAAAAGAAGAAAATTGGCAAGAAAAAGTTTTGGAATTAACAAATGGAAATGGTGTTGATGTTGCTTTAGAAATTTCTTGGGCAGACATTAATAAAACAATTGAAGCAATGAAAATTTCAGGAAAAATTGTCGTTGTTGGAATGTTGGGCGGACATAATGTAGAAATAAATGTTTTTAGTTTAATTCAAAAAAGTTTGACAATTACTGCTGCTCATGTTGGTTCTAAAGAAAATTTTATAAAAATGAATTCATTTATTGAAAATCATAACATCCAGCCTTTTATCGATTCTGAATTTGCTATTTCTGAATTTAAAAAAGCATTTCATCATTTTGAAAATTCAAATCATATTGGGAAAATTGTGCTTACATTTTAATTTTTCTACTTACATTTTTTGAGTAAAACTTTGATTTCTCATTCCTTTTTTTAAATTTGTTAGAAAAAAAGAAAATATGTTATTAATTGCCATCTTATTACCATGGTTATCATTTTTCTTAAGAGGAAAAATTTTAACTGGAATTTTATGTATTATTTTACAATTAACCATTATTGGTTGGTTACCTGCCGCTTTATGGGCAGCTTTTTCATACAACAATGCAAAAAATGAAAAAGCAATAAGAAATTTAAAAAAATCAATGTAAAATACTGAAAATAAAAAAGACTGTCATTTGACAGTCTTTTTCTTTATATTTTAAATCAATTATCTAAAATTGATTTTACGCATTCTTAAGCTTTCTGGAGTTACTTCTAAGAATTCATCATCTCTAATGTATTCCATACACTCTTCTAAAGAGAAATCAATTTTTGGAGCGATTTTTACACCATCATCAGAACCAGAAGCACGAACGTTTGTAAGTTTTTTACCTTTAATTAAGTTCACACCCATATCTTCTTGACGAGAGTTCTCTCCTACTACTTGACCTTTATAAATTTCTTGATTTGGATCGATGAAGAATTTCCCTCTATCTTGTAATCTATCAATTGCGTAAGCTGTAGCTTTTCCAGTTTCAGAAGAAACGATTGCTCCATTCTTTTGAGAACCAATTTCACCTTTGTAAACATCATAACCTCTTAATCTGTGGTTGATGATTGCTTCTCCAGCTGTAGCAGTTAATAATTTATTTCTTAATCCAATTAATCCACGAGAAGGAATATCAAATTCTAAGTGTTGTAAATCTCCTTTTGGCTCCATTACCATTAAATCTCCTTTTGCTAAACTAACTAAGTTTACAACTTTACTAGAAGATTCTTCTGGAACGTCTACAACTAAAGTTTCGTATGGCTCACATTTTTTCCCATCAATTTCTTTGATGATTACTTGTGGTCTACCAACTTGTAATTCGTATCCTTCACGACGCATTGTTTCGATTAAAACAGATAAATGAAGAATTCCACGTCCAAATACGTTGAATTTATCCTCAGTATCTGTATCTTCAACACGTAATGCTAAGTTTTTCTCTAATTCTTTGTATAAACGATCTCTTAAGTGACGAGAAGTTACAAATTTACCTTCTTTTCCGAAGAAAGGAGAATTGTTAATTGTAAATAACATACTCATTGTAGGTTGATCTACTTCAATTCTTTCTAAAGCTTCTGGGTTTTCTAAATCAGCAATTGTATCTCCAATTTCGAAACCTTCAACTCCAGTTACCGCACAAATATCTCCAGAACGAACTTTATCAACTTGTACTTTCCCCATTCCTTCAAAAACGTGAAGTTCTTTGATTCTTACTTTCTTCTGAACTCCATCAGCTTTACATAAAGTATAATCTTTTCCAACTTCTAAATCTCCTCTAAATACACGTCCAATTGCGATACGTCCAGTAAATGCAGAGAAATCTAAAGATGTAATTTGCATTTGTGGCGTTCCTTCATTGTAAGGAGCTTCAGGAATTGTTTCCACAACAGCGTCTAAAAGATCTAAAATATTTTCTTTAGGATCTTGCCAATCTGTAGACATCCATCCATTCTTAGCAGAACCATAAATTGTTGTAAAATCTAATTGCTCTTCTGTAGCCTCTAAAGCAAACATTAAATCGAAAACTTTTTCATGAACTAAATCAGGCGTACAGTTTTCTTTATCTACTTTATTTACAACTACGATAGGCGTTAAACCTAATTCAAGTGCTTTTCCAAGTACAAAACGAGTTTGCGGCATTGGTCCTTCAAATGCATCTACTAAAAGTAACACACCATCAGCCATTTTTAATACACGTTCTACTTCCCCACCAAAATCGGCGTGGCCAGGAGTATCGATGATATTAATTTTTACTCCTTTATAATTTACAGAAACGTTTTTAGAAAGGATTGTAATTCCTCTTTCTCTTTCTAAATCATTATTATCTAATAATAAATCTGTTCTTTCCTTTCTCTCATCAAGAATTTTAGCTTGATCGATTATCTTATCAACTAATGTTGTCTTACCGTGGTCAACATGCGCAATAATTGCGATATTTCTAATAGATTGCATACGATTATTTTTGAAGTGGCAAAACTACTATTTTTTTTGAATAAATTTATTTCTATTCTTTTAAGATTTTTTTTCTTAACAGAACTTCTATTTTAATTTAAAATTTCTTTAAGAATCAAATAGTTACAAATTTCAATTCTAACAAGCATACACGTTGAAAATTCAATTCTTCTAAAAAAACTATCTAAAATTGGAAATTTTATTAAAAACTTTACAATTTGTTAAAGTACGAATCGCTTGAAAAAAGTTATATTTGCCTGCAATTAATTTCTAAGTTAGTTGCACCATGATATCAGATACTACAAAGTTTGCTGGAGAAGGATTAACATATGACGACGTTTTGTTAGTCCCAGCTTATTCGGAAGTCTTACCAAGAGAAGTAAATATTCAGACAAAATTTTCTAAAAATATTTCATTAAACGTGCCTATAATTTCTGCTGCGATGGATACTGTAACAGAATCTGCAATGGCTATTGCTATGGCTCGTGAAGGAGGAATTGGAGTGTTACACAAAAACATGCCAATTGAAATGCAGGCAGCAGAAGTACGCAAAGTAAAAAGATCAGAAGCAGGAATGATTTTAGATCCTATTACTTTAAAAGCTACTGCAACTGTTTACGATGCTAAAGTTTTAATGAAAGAATATAAAATTGGTGGAATTCCAATTGTAGGAGAAGACAATACTTTAATCGGAATTGTAACAAATCGTGATTTACGTTTTGAAAAAAGTCTAAATAGAAAAATTTCGGAAGTAATGACTTCTGAGAATTTAGTTACAGTTCAAGAAGGAACTTCATTAAAAGATGCAGAAATTATTCTTCAAGAAAACAAAATTGAAAAATTACCAGTTGTAAATCCAAATGAAAAATTAGTTGGATTAATCACGTTTAGAGATATAATCAAAGTTCGTGAGAATCCTAATGCTAATAAAGACAAATACGGACGTTTACGTGTTGCTGCTGCTTTAGGAGTTACAGGAGATGTAATTCAAAGAGCAACTGCTTTAGTAGAAGCTGGCGTAGATGCTTTAATTATTGATACTGCGCACGGACATACAAAAGGTGTGGTTCAAGTTTTAAAAGAAGTAAAAGAAAAATTCGATTCTATTGATGTTGTAGTTGGAAACATTGCAACCGCAGAAGCTGCTAAATATTTGGTAGAAGCTGGAGCGGATGCTGTAAAAGTTGGAATCGGACCTGGATCAATTTGTACAACAAGAGTTGTTGCAGGAGTTGGTTACCCTCAGCTTTCTGCGGTTTATGAAGTTGCAAATGCAATAAAAGGAACTGGAATTCCTGTGATTGCGGATGGAGGAATTCGTTATACTGGAGATATTCCAAAAGCAATCGCTGCTGGAGCTGACAGCGTAATGTTAGGTTCTCTTTTAGCTGGAACAAAAGAATCTCCAGGTGAAACAATTATTTTCGAAGGAAGAAAATATAAATCATATAGAGGAATGGGATCTGTTGAAGCGATGAAACAAGGTTCTAAAGATCGTTATTTCCAAGATGTGGAAGATGATATTAAAAAATTAGTTCCAGAAGGAATTGAAGGTCGAGTACCTTATAAAGGAGAAATGTTTGAAACAATGCACCAATTTATTGGTGGTCTTCGTGCAGGAATGGGATATTGTGGCGCAAAAGATATAGATGCACAAAAGAAGGCAAAATTTGTAAAAATCACTTCTTCAGGAATTAGAGAAAGTCATCCACATGATGTAACGATTACAAAAGAAGCACCTAATTATTCGAGATAATATCTTTTAATTTAATTTTTTTTGAAAAAAGCAAAGGCGATTATGTCTTTGCTTTTTTTCTTTATTTTTTTTATGAATTACAATTTTATGTTTATAAGAAGAATAATTAGTTTCAACAATAACAAAATAAATTCCAGGATTTTGGATCGTACTTAAATCACAAGTTTTCGTATTTGAGTTTTCATTAATTTTAAAACTTTTATGAAACTGCATTCCATTTGTAATTTTCAAAGATTCAATAGTTTCATTTGCAGGAACTTTAATTGTTATTTTTTCAAAAGTAGGATTTGGAGAAACAACTAATTTCTTAGCATCATAAGAATAAGAAGAAACTGAAATAGGCCAACAATCATCAATAATTTCCTGATAATAATTACATGAATTTTCATTTCCACTTAAAAAAACAGTTCCTTTTATTGCATCTTTTATATCACAAAAAAACTCACAATCAGCTAAATTTTCATTATTAATTAAAGAAACATTTCCACCTATAAAGCATAAATTAGCCAAACCCGATAAATCTGAAAAATTAGTACTTTCAATTAAAATATCACCTTTTATACTCACTAAATTTTGAAAAACATTTAAATCTTCTAATTGATTATTTGAATAAATTCTCAAAGAACCTTCAATAGATTGAATTTGATTTAAGTTTTGAATATTATCAATATCATTTCCTCTAATAATCAAATCTCCCACAATATTTTTGCAATTTTCTCCATCTGGATTATAATTATCGATTTCTTCTTGTGTTGTAAAAAATAAATTTTTCGCACAAGCAATCTCACAATTTTCTTCAATATTTGATTTTGAATTGCATCCTTCTTTATTATTACCAATATTATAACTAGTTGAAGGAGAATTTTCAAGAATATAGCAAACTCCACTACACAAAGAAAGATTAGAATTATTAATAATTGCAACTTGTTCTACAGAATCTACATTCTGAAAACCTGTAATTGATTCTAAATTATTATTATCTCGAATTGCAATTCCTAAAGCATCTTCAAATAAACCAATTCTATTAAATTGAGAAATAGAAATTAAGGACGGATTATTGAAAATTCGAACGCCACTATTTGCTCCAGCACCTAAATATTCTAAACTTTCTATTCCGTTTAAAAACAGCAAATTGTCATTGTATTGAATAATGATTCCAGCACCAACCGTTTTTAAATTATCCAACCCGTTTAAATCTCTTAATCCATCATTATATTGAATCCAAAGTGTTCCTTCTGAATGAGATAAATTATTTAATCCATCTAAATCCACTAATTGATCATTTGCTTCAATTCGAATTTCACTAACTCCTTCTGAATCATCATTTACACTTGTCAAATTTTCTAACCCCTTTAAAGAAATTAAATTTGGCATATTAGAAATTACTAAAGTTCCATTAACCGTTGTTAGAGAAGATAAATTTTCCAGATTTGTAATATCCGAATCTCCTCCAAAGGGAGCTCCAATATTTAAACCTTGATTTACAATAGTACAATTAAAATTGTCTACATCTTGTTGTGTCATCAAATTCATTCCATTACAAGTTTGCGCAACATTTTTAATTGAAAAAAATAAAAATAAAAGTAGAATTATTTGTTTCATTTTTTAGCATTTTTGATTTACTACTTTTAAATTAATATTAAAGAAAAATAAGTTGAGTTAAAAGAATTATAAACATTCTATTTAAAACAGAAATTAGCGCATATTACAATACCGTTAATTTTAACGAGTTTTTTTATTTATATAAAAAAATATAACAGTCTTTTTTTTGAATTCATAAAAATATAAAAATTACTTTTCGATGATATAAGTCATCATTTTCCAAAATCTTTTCAGATACTTTTGAGGTATGAATTTTTAAAAAAACAAAAGTATTATGAGAAAATTGTTTGGAGCGTTATTGCTATTTGCATTATTCTTTTCAACAGGAATGAATGCACAAGAGGATTCAAATTCAGAGTTCAAAAGATGGCAAGTAAGATTTAGAGCTGTAGTTGTTGCACCAGATGTTGATGCGACTGTTGGAGTTATTGGTGGAGATGTTGATATTTCAACGCAAATTATTCCAGAACTTGATTTCACATATTTTTTTACTAAAAATATTGCTGCGGAATTAATTTTAGGAACAACACAACACAATGTACAAGATTTAGGTGCTGATTTATCTGCTTTAGGAATTGATGTTCCTGTAGATGTTGATTTAGGAAGTGTTTGGCTGTTACCACCAACTTTAAATTTACAATACCACTTCTATCCTACTGAAAAATTTAAACCTTATGTAGGAGCTGGTCTTAACTATACAATTTTCTATGGTGTTGATGAAGGATATTCAGTTGCAGATGTAGAATATGATAATGCTGTTGGATATTCATTTCAATTAGGTTTTGATTATAAAATAAGCGAATGTTGGTTCTTTAATGTTGATGCTAAAAAATTATTATTAAAAACGGATGTAACAGTTGATGCATCAAATTTAGCAGATGGATTAAGTATTCCAGCAGAAGTAGAAATAAATCCTTGGATCATCGGAGCAGGTGTAGGATTTAAATTCTAAAAAAAGAAAATAAATACATTTTTCCTTTATTCGATTAATTCACTTTTTTCTTAAGCCGTGTTTCTTCACTTGAAGTTGCGCGGCTTTTACTTTTTACTTTTCATACGATTCCATTTCATTTATTCGTTACAATAATGTAATTTTAAGTAAACGATTTTATAAAATTTCGAATTTATGGCAAGAAAAAATACATTTTTACCAGTATTACTTTGTTTCATAAGCATTTCTCTTTTTTCTCAAAGTACTGTTTATGTTAGCAAAATGGAAGGAATTGACGATGTAAGTAAAATTCGTAAAGCTATATCTTTAATTAAAAATTCCGAAAAAACGACAATTATTTTTGAAGATAAAGAATATAAAATTAGACTTGATGAAGGTTCTTTTTTGATGGATTTATCGAACAAAAAAAGAGTAATGTTAGAATTTAACAATGCAACTTTTGCTTTTGAAAATTATACTAAGTTTTTAAAAACAGATAATTCAGAGCATATTCATTTAAAAAATCTTTCTATCGATTATGTGAATTTACCTTTTTCACAAGGAATAATTACTTCTATTTCAAAAGATCGAAAAACTGTAAATGTTCGTGTTGATGAAGGATTTCCTGCTTTTCAGAGAATTATCAATAATACAGATAATTATTTTGCAATGATTAATGAAAAAGAAGGAAAAAATCCTAAAAAAGGAACACCATCTTTCTTTGAAGTTTCTGAAATTAGTAGAATAAATAATAATACAGCTTCCATCACTTTCAAAAATGGAGGAAATATTGAAATGGGTGACACTTTTTTGTTTGTTGGAGCAAAAAGAGATAATGATGCTCTTTTCACAATCAATAATTCTACGAATATTTCTTTTCTTAATACAACCGTTTTTACAAGTCCATTTCAAGTTATTTTAACGGATAACTCAACAATTGAATTGGAAAATTTTCAAATTAAACCAAAAGAAAATCGTTTGTTTTCCACTTCCGGAAAAGGAATTGTTTTAAAAAATAGCAGAAATGGAGCAACAATCAAAAATTCTTTGTTTGAAGCAATTGGTTCAGATGTAATTTCTGTAGAAAATGATTTTCTAAAAGTGAAAAAGGTAATCAATAAAAAAGAGTTTGTTTTAAAGAATAGAAAAGATTTTTTAATTGATTTAAAAGAAGGAGATATTTTAGCTTTTTTTAATTATGATACAGGAATGAAAGTCGAAGATATAGAAATTGAAAAAGTGCAAATGTTAAATAAAACCGATTTAATGATTACTTCGAAAGAAAATTCTCGCTTATTTAATATTTCGAAGAAAAACATTAAAAAATTGGTTGTATATAATTTATCTCAAAATGCAAAAGGACTTTCTATTACTGATTCTAAATTTGAGAAAAATCATGCAAATGCCGTAGTAATTTTCTCTGGAAATAATATTTTATTGGAAAATTTGTCTTTTGAAAAAAACGTAAAATATTCTATTAAAATCCAGAAGAATATTTTCTTAGAAAATGGTTTAACAATTCATGATGTGATGATTAAAAATTGTCAATTTATGGAAACTTATACAGGTAGAAATGATATCGATAAATCGTATAGTTCTATTATTTTGAGTAATCCTTATTATCAAAAAGAAAACTTAATTCAAAATACAACAGTAGAAGGAAATACATTTAAACAAAAATGTGATATTAGTGCGATGATTTTCCAGAATACAATGGATTTAACCGTAATTAATAATCGAATTGAAATAAGCAATCAATGCAAATCAAATCAAGATTATTTTATTCAATTTCTAGATAAAAACACGAAATTAACAGAGAAAAACAACGAATTTTTAATTGGTAATTAGTCAAATTATGTTGCAGGATACAAATTGTTATATCATTTATGGTTTTTGGGGAATTCTTTTAATTCTTAATTGTATTATTCTTTTACTTTTTCAGAAAAGAAAAAAGCAATTGAAGAGATTCAGTAAGCAACCTATTTTGGATATGCAATTTAATTATACTAAAAAAAGTGTGGCGAAATATTTTAATGAATTGGGAATTGATGGAAGGAAAATTTATAAAAAAATGATTACAAATTTGGATATGATTTTTCCAGTTTTATATTCTTTATTTTTTATTTATTGTTATCTAGCAATTTATTGTTTTCAAAATAATAATACATTTTCAATTTTTCCACTTTTTATTCCAATCCTAGCAATGTTTTTCGATTATTTAGAAAATTTATATTTTTTAAGTTTTCTAAAATTTCATCCAATTTTATCAGAAAAAGAAGTAAAACGAAGTCTCATTTTCACTAGACTAAAATGGATTTTCGTTTTACTTTCTATATTATTTTTGATTTATTTATTGATATTTTAATTATTTGTAATTACCAAATTTTTTACAACTTCAATAGTATAATTTTCAGATGTATGCGAATAACACAATCCATCACCATCTTCATTTAAAAAAGGTGTATCATAATCAATATCATCATAATAATCTAAATCTTCTACACTCAAGTTTACTGTAAATGTAAAATTTCCTTGTTGTTGAATGACACCATAAAAAACGAGAGTTCTTCTTCCTTTAACACGATAATGTAAAGTAGAAGGAAATTCTCCATCAACCGTAAAATGATAATCAAATCTATCATCTCGATAACTATTTTTCACTTCTGCTTCAATTTCAAAATAAATATCTCTATTTGCTCCTACTGTAAAAGGTTTTCTGGATGGTAATTCTGGCCCAGAAGGAATGATACAATCAAAAGGATCACAACTTGTAAATAAAAAAGAAAAACTAAAAAAGAAGATTAAAACAATTTGTCTTGCTAAAGGTAATTTTGGTTTCATATAATTTGGTTTTTCGCTTTTTTAACAAAAATAATACCAATTTAACAAAACACTTCTTTAGTATATTTATTTTATTTAAAATATAAACAAAAACATAAAACTTCCTTTTAAAATTATGTATCTTTAATAGAAGTAAATTAAATTTTGAATTATGAAAATAGAAATCAATGAAACGCATAAAAATCTTATAAGTATTGAAATTTCAGAGGAAATAATCACGAAAGCACAAGTCCAAAAAGTAGAAGAAACTATTAATAATTTAAAAGATGAATTTTCTGATGTTCGTTTAATCATTTTAATTGGAGAACATTCAAAAATTTCATTTAAAGCAGTACTTGAAACTTTAAAAATTGTTCGTGATGATCATAAAGTGATTCATAAAATTGCAATTGTAGGAAATAGTTTATTTATCAAAGAAGGAACAGCTTTGGATAACATCAGTTTACCTTGGACAGAAAAATATTTCAATATTGAAGATTTAGAAAAAGCTTGGGAATGGATTACACATTAAAATAAATAATCAGGATTATTTATTTAATCCTGGTTTATATTTTTATGAAAGGCAAATAAATTTCTGTGTATTTTCCTTCATTAATAAAAGATGTAATCAAAATCTTCCCTCCCATTTTTTTCAATAATTTTTTAATCCATTTAAACTTCAAATTATGTTTATTAAAAACAGTTCCATTATCTTTAATTGTAATTTTTAAAACGGAAGTTTGTTCACTAAAATTTATTTTAATTTTTGTTGGATTTGTCTCTTCTACTAGGATTTCAATTAATTTTTTAAACAAAATAAAAAATTCAGCTTTAAATTCCATACTAAATTCTTCCCAGTAAACATCAGAATAAATTCTAATTTTTTTCTTTTTAAAATATTTAGTTAAAAACTGGATAATCAACTCTCTAAACATTTCTTTATTTGAATAAACTTCTGTTTGATTCCTTAGTTGATGTGTCAAATCTCTAGTTTGTAATTCGATTTCTTCTAATTCATTTATCAGTTTTTGATAAAAGAAAAAATCTCTTTCATTTAGATTTACTTTTGTATAATTCATCAACAAACGAAGTCCCATAAATCGACTTAAAACTCCATCATGTAATTCACTAGAAATTCGAAATCTCTCTTGATTTTTCTCTTCCAACATATCTTGATATTGTTTTACAGATAATTGAAAAATATCCAATTTCATTTGTTGTTTATCATTTTCTAAAACTAATTTATTTCTTCGAATCATTTGAATATAAATGAAATAAAGGAAAACTAATAAAACTAAAACAATCGAAAAAACTAAATAACCTACATTCTGATTTTTAAGCTTTTTATTTGTGCTTTCAATGGAATTAGTTTTGTCTTTTAGTTCTTCAGATTCAAATTTAATCATAGAAAATTTTCCATTTTGCATTAAATCATTTTTACGCTTTTCTTTTCTATAATTGATAAAATCTTTTAGATATAAATCTTCATCTAAAACATCTATTTTTGTCAACAAATCAATTCCTTTTGAATACAATTCTAGATGGTCTATTTTTTTAGCATGAAAAATTGCTTTTTTAATATTTTCTTCAGCTTTATCACAATGTTTTAAAAGAAGATGATATTCACCTAAATGTAATAAAACATGAATTTTATCCTCTAAAATGTGATCCCATTTCCACGTTTTATAAACATAATCTATTATTTTTTTAGATAAAATAAAGCTTTCAAAAATTTCATTACTTGTATCTCCAAGCATCATTTTTGTATAACTCAAATTATCTAAATAATAAGCATATTTTATACTTTCCCAGAATTCATAATTATTAGATTTTATTCTTTTTTCACAGCTTTCAATAAAATTTACATCGAAATATTTTAATCCTCTTTCAAAACTTTTCAGTGCATTTTCAAATTCTCTTTTTTCTAAATAATACCTTCCTTCAGTTATAATACTTACCACTTTTATATCTCTATCCAAGCTTCTTCTAGAAAGATTTTTTAGTTTTTGTAGATAATAATATGCTTTCTCAAATTCACCTAATTGAATATAAATTTCAACCAAAAGATAATAAATAGGTGATTTATTATTGATTTTCTTTAATAATTCAACACAAATCTCTTCAGCGCCAATAAAATCTCCGTATTTAATTTTTATGTCAGCAATTTTAAGTTTTGTATCATAATATTCTTTAAAACCAGAAAATCGAAAATAATAACTCGCTTTTTCAAAATAATATAGAATACTATCTTTTTTTTCGAATTTTTCGTAAGCATTTGCTTTCAAAAAGGAAATAATTCCCATTCCAAAAGTATCTTTTTTTTCAAAACTTAAATCTTCGATTCTTCTAATATTCTTATAAAAAATACTTGGTGTATTTAATATATAACTATAAGATAAAATTGCATTTTTATTTTCATAAAGTAAATCATCATTTATATTGACAAGCGTATCAATTTTTTTCAACAATTCTTTTCCGTCATTTTCGGAATAATCTTGCTTTTTCAACGATTTTCTTAATTCCTGAATACTGTCTAAAACATTAAAAAAAAGATTTTCTTCCGTTTGTGCATTTAAAGGAATTTGTGAGGTAAAAAGGATAAGAAAAAAAAGTAATTTTCTATACAAGATTTTGAATTTAAACTCAAATTGTTAAGAAAACAAATATATAAGATTTTTTTGATGTTAATTTTACTGATTTTAATAAATTATTTCTCTTTATATTATTTTTTTATTCTTATTTATAAATAATTAAAGTTTAAATATTTACAAATATCAATCTTTATTGTGAAATATAATTTTGACTATTTTTCCTTTCTTAAATTCAGTATGCATCATCATTTCTCCATCCATAAGCTGTAGTTTTTTTTGAATTTTTTTAATCTCAGAATTATATTTACTAAAAAAAGAACCATTGTCTTTTATTTCAATTACAATTCGACCAATTTTTTTCTGTAAACTGATGGAAATCTTTGTAGGTTTTGTAATTTTAATATTTAATTCTAAAAAATTATTTAGAATATAAAACAATTTCATTTTATCTTTAATTTCGAAATTTTCCCAAGGAACATTAGAAGTTATTTCATATTTTAAATTTGGTTTTAATTCTTTTAATTTCTCTTCTAATATAATTTCAAAAATTTCTCGAATTTCTAATACTTCCGTGCATTCATTTAACTCATGAGAAATTTCTCTAGCTTTATTTTCAATTTTTTGAAGGGAATTTATTATTCCTTCATAAATTAATTTTTGTTGTTTATCAAGATTAATTTTTGAGTAATTCATCAATAAACGCAAACCTAAAAATCTTGTCAAAACACCATCATGTAATTCACTGGAAATTCGAAATTTCTCTCGAAGTTTTTCTCTTATTAAATTTTCATGTAATTTCTCTGAAAGCTGAAAAACAGCAATTTGCATTTCCTGTTTTTCGTTTTCTAATTGCAATTTTTTATTTCTATTTTTTTGGATATAAATTAAATACAATACAAAAAAAAGTAAGAAAAAAGCAAGAGAAATAGAATATGTTTGGTTTTGTTTTTTTAATTTATTTCTAAGTATTTCTAAAGAAACCGATTCTAATTTTAATTGATCTGCTTCAAAGCGAATCATGGAAAATTTTCCTTTCTTTTTATATTGTTCTTTTTGATATTTTTTATTGAATTCAATATATTCATTTAACATATCGATTTTTAAATCAGAGTCAATTCGAATTATTTTTTTAACACCTTCTTTATAATGTTCGATATGATTGATTTTTTTTGCAAGTGCAATAGACTTTTTCAAATAAAATTCAGATTTTTTAAAATCGTTCAAATGATAATAATACTCCCCTATACTATTTAAAATCATAATTTTATCTTCTAAAATATAAACCCATCCATATTGTTCATAGAAATATTCCGTAACTTCTAGAGCATCAATAAAATCTTGCAAAAACTCCTCATGAATTTCGCCTTTTAACAAATATGCATTATTCAGTTTAGTTAAAAAATAAGCAAAATTCATTTGTTCAAATTCATCTTCTTTTTCAAAGTTTATGTTTTGAAACTTTTTTTTAAAATCAGTATCATATTCTGAAATTACTTCTTTAAAAATTTCAATTGCTTTATCATAATCTTTCTTTTTTAAAAAATATTCACCTTTTGTAATCAAAAAAGATTTTTTAATAATGGAAACATCATCAGAGGTATTTTTTAGATAATCATCCATTTTCAACATAATACTTTCAAATTTATCAAACCATTCCAGTTTTTGATAAATCGTTAATAAACTTAGATATGCGTAATCAGGATGATACTCTGCTTCTAAAAGTTCTATACAAAGTTTTTCAGCACTTATGTAATCTCCAACTCTGATTCTGAAAGTAATTGTAGTTAAAATAATTTTATAGTAATTTTCATCGTTTTTTATCAATTTATATAAATATTTTGCTTTATCATGATAATAAATAATACTATCATAAACACCATATACATTACAAGCTGAAGATCTGCTACGGGAATAATAAGCTAATAAAGAAGTGTCTTTTCTAAAAATTGCACTTTTTTCTAGTTCTCCTATATATTTATAAAAAAATTCTTTGGATTGTGCTTTAAAACTGTAAGAAATAAATTTCTTCCGATATTTTTGATAAAGCTTCTCATCAGAAATTATAATAGTTTCAAAGTTTTTAAGGAATTGTTTTTTATCTGTTGGAGTATATTTTTGATTATACATCAAACGATCTATTTTCTTCAAACTATCAATAACGTTGAAATCAAAAGTTTGTTCCATTTGAGCATTCAATGGAAGAAAATAAAATGTGATAAAAAAAATAAAAAGTAATTTTCTAATCAACGTTTTGGGATTTTCATTTGAAGTACATATACGCAAACAAATATATAAGAAAAAAAAGGTGTTTTTTTAGATTAATAAAAATATTTTAAAATAATTACTGTTAATAATTAAAAAACATTTTGAAAAACAAGCAATTAAACTTTCAAATAAAAACTTGAAAATTTTCCTAAATATTAATTAGAAAATTCGATTCAATTTCTTTATTTTGAAATTTATTATTTTAGCGAAAAACTTGAATACATTGAAGAAAAATATCATTTTCATTTTACATATTTTATTTATCACTTTTGGATTTAGTCAACATAAATATCCACAAAATTATTTTAAAAATCCTTTAGAAATTCCTATACTGCTTTCTGGAACTTTTGGGGAAATGCGAAGCAATCATTTCCATGCTGGTTTAGATATTAAAACACAACAAAGAGAAGGTTTAAAAGTGTTAGCTGCTGCAAAAGGAAGAATTTCTAGAATTAAAATTTCTCTTTGGGGTTATGGAAAAGTACTTTATATCGATCATCCAAATGGTTATACAACTGTTTATGCACATTTAAAAAAGTTTAGTCCAAAAATTGAACAATACATTCGTAAAAAGCAATATGAAGAAGAAAGTTTTGAAATTGAAGTGTATCCAGAAGAAGATGATTTAATTGTAGAACAAGGTGAAATGATTGCTTATT
The DNA here is from genome assembly GCF_015767265.1 of Aureivirga marina. Taxonomy (GTDB): domain Bacteria; phylum Bacteroidota; class Bacteroidia; order Flavobacteriales; family Flavobacteriaceae; genus Aureivirga; species Aureivirga marina. Next base: position 70,396 of record NZ_JADPIB010000003.1, on the reverse strand, counting down.
CTGGAAAAACAGGAGGATTTATTCCTGCACATTTACATTTTGAAATTCGTGATACAAAAACAGAAAATCCAATCAATCCACTTTTATTCGGATATGATATAAAAGATACGATTCATCCTACGATTAAAGAAACATATGCATATCCTGTTTCAGAGAATTCACACATTAATGAAGGATTTGAAAAGAAAAAATTAAGTTTAAAAAAGGTTGGAACTGGAAAATATAAAACACAAACAATTACTGCAATTGATTCGATTGGAGTTGGACTTAACGTCATTGATTTACTGAATAATTCTTTAAATAAAAATGGGATTTACAGTTTAGAAATGCGTATAAATGGAGAAAAAAAATACTATCATGAAGTAGAATTTTTCTCTTTTTCAAGAACAAAAAAAATCAATTTACATGTAGATTATCATCATTATAAAGAGAATAAAGAATTCATCCAAAAATGTTTTGTTAATTCTAACAATGATTTAAAAATTTATAAATTCTTAGAGGATGCAGGAAAAATTTATATTGAAGATGGTTTAGACTATAAAATTGAATTAATTGCAAAAGATTACAAAGGAAATACTTCTACTGTAACAATTCCAATAAAGGGGAAGAAAACAATAAATTCTCGAAAAGAAGAAAATTATGAAGATTTACATTATGTAGACACAAGTTGTAATACAACAATTCAACATGGAAATGCAACTGTAATTTTTCCTAAAAATACATTTTATAAAAGTGAAAGAATTGCATTAAAAGAAGAAAATAATACTGTGAATGTGCATCGAGATATTATTCCTTTACAAAAAAAATATACATTAGCTTTTGATATTCGAAATATGACTCCAACAGAGAAAAAAGGACTTTATATCGCAAAAGTTACCTATGGAAAATATCGTTCATATCAGAAGTCTATTCAAAATGATACAGCAATTTTCTCTAAAGTAAAGAATTTAGGGCAATTTAAATTATTGAAAGATACTATTCCACCTAAAGTTTCGTTGAAAAACTTTAGAGATGGTCAATGGATTACGAAATATAGATATTTAAAGTTAAAAATTTTAGATACTGGTAGCGGAATCAAATCTTATTATCCGACAATTGATGGTGAATGGATTATGATGGAAAGAGATTTGAGAACTGGAGTTTTAACTTTTGATTTATCAGAAAAGAAATTTACAACAGCAAAACACGAATTAAAAATTGAAGTAATTGACAATGCAGGAAATAAAAGTATTTTAAGAGCTTCATTTTATAGAAAGAAATAACACGAACAACCAAAAATTAAACGAACAAAATTGAAAACAAATTACTATTTATCTGTTCTTTTTTTATTATTTACAACCGTCATTTTTGGACAAAATGCGATTATAAAAGGAACAGTAAAAGATGAATATGGAACACCTATAGAAAATGTTTCTGTTGTTTTTGAAGGTGATGGAGCAAAAACAGATAGTCAAGGGAATTATGAATTTGAAACAGATGTAATTGGTCGAGGAACAATCATTTTTAGTCATCTTTCTTATGTAGGTTATGAAAAAAGAATTTCTACTTCTAAAAATAAAACAGTTCGAATTTCTCCAAGATTAAAAATTCAAACGGAAAATATTGATGAAGTAAAAATTAAAAACAATCGTAAAGCTGTAAAAGGACTTACTACTGTAAATGTCGAAAAAGTAAAAACAACACCAAGTGCAAATGCAGGAGTTGAAGCAGTTTTAACCTCTTATGCTGGAGTAAACAGTAGCAATGAACTTAGTACGCAATATAATGTTCGAGGAGGAAACTTTGATGAAAATTTGGTTTATGTAAATGGTTTTGAAGTTTTTCGTCCGTTTTTAATTCGTTCAGGACAACAAGAAGGATTAAGTTTTATCAATATTGATATGGTAAAAAACGTTGATTTTTCTGCTGGTGGATTTCAAGCTAAATATGGTGATAAACTATCTTCTGTTTTAGATATTACTTATAGAAAACCAAGAGAATTTGGCTTAACATTAAATGCAAATTTACTAGGTGGAGCTTTAACAGCTGAAGGAACAGCATTAAATAAAAAGCTAACATATATTACAGGATTCCGTTATCGAGATAATAGTCTTTTAGTTAATAGTAAAGATATTGAAACAAACTTTAAACCACGATTTTTAGATGTTCAATCTTTTCTCTCTTATGAAATTACAGAAAAATTTACTGTGGAGTTTTTAGGAAATATTTCTTCAAATCAATATGATTATATTCCAAAAACTCGTAGAACAAGATTTGGAACTGTGAATAATCCTTTAGAATTAATTGTAAGATATAGAGGTCGAGAAGAAGATGATTATTTAACTACTTTTGGAGCTTTAAAAGGATTTTATAAGGTAAATGATAATTTAGCTTTAGAATTGACAACTTCAGTTTATAATACACAAGAGCAAGAATATTATGATATTGAAGCACAATATGATTTAGGAGAAGTTGATGGTGATTTTGGTTCTGACTCTTTTGGAGAAACACTTTATGCACAACAAATTGGTTCACAACTTTCTCATGCAAGAAATGACTTAGATGCTTTAATTAATAATGTAAAATTAAGAGCTATTTATAAAAAAGATGGAAATGAATTTGAAGTTGGAGCAAAATATCAAATTGAAGATATTCGTGATCGAATTGTAGAATGGGAAATGATTGATTCTGTTGGGTTTTCTGTTCGTCCTCCACATCATATTCCTAATAATCAACCTTACGAACCTTATACTGGAGAAATTATTCCTTTTCAGAATGTAAGAGCAAGAAATAATACAAAAATTAATCGTCTTTCAGCATATGTGCAATATGGAAGAAAAGGTTATATCAATGATCATGAAATCTATTTCAACATTGGTGCAAGGATGCAAAATTGGACAGTAAATGATGAGAAATCTGCTAAAGTTTCGCAAACAGTTTTTAGTCCAAGAGCACAAGTTGCAATAAAACCAGATTGGGAAAACACAGATATGTTGTTTCGTTTTGCTACAGGATTGTATTACCAACCTCCTTTTTATAGAGAATTAAGAGATGCAAATGGAAATGTAAATCCTAATGTAAAAGCGCAAAATGCCTTACATTTTATTTTAGGAAATGAATATAGTTTTAAAATGTGGGGAGGAAGACCTTTTAAATTAATTACAGAAGCTTATTATAAAAGTTTAAATGATGTAAACATTTACACAGTAGATAATGTACGAATTCGCTATGCTGCAAATAATAACGCTAAAGCTTATGCTGCTGGATTAGATTTAAGATTAAATGGAGAATTTGTTCCAGGAACAGAAAGTTGGATTAGTATCGGATTTTTACAAACAGAAGAAAATTATGAAAATAGAGGATATATTCCTCGTCCAACAGATCAACGATTTAAATTAGGATTCTTATTACAAGATTATGTTCCTTCTATTCCAAACTTACGTATGTACTTAAATATGGTTTATAATTCTGGAGTTCCAGGAGGTTCTCCTTCTTATGCAGATCCATATTTATATCAAACAAGATTAAATGCTTATAGAAGAGCAGACATCGGATTATTATATGTTTTCACAGATGCAAACAAAAGATATGAATCTGGTTGGTTAAAGAATTTCAAAGAATTAACAATTGGAATAGAATTATTCAATATGTTCGATATTAAAAATTCCATAACGAATACTTGGGTTAGGGATGCTTACTCAAAAACATCCTATGCAATTCCAAACTATATGACAGGAAGAGTGTTAAATGTACGTTTAGGAATGAAAATATAAACTCACCCCTCCTTTTTGGAGGGTTTTTTATTTATATACGTTTTTTAACAAATCTGAGAATCTGTGATTTTTAGCATATAAATAACAACTCTTTAACATATTTTAATAAAAATAACGATGAATTAATCACAGTAAATTCGTAATTTTAATATGAATTTGAAAATAGACTACTAAAAGGCTAAATAATATGCAATAAAATTAAATTTTTATTATTTTTTTCTCAATAAAACATAGTTAAATAATTTTTTTTAATAAAAATTGCGATAAAAATTTGTTTTTAAGAAAAATTTAATTCATATTTGAAAAATATTAACCAAACGAACTTGCTTATAGCCAAAAATTACTTTTTAGATTATTTATAACATATTGATTTTTGAAAAAACATTCCTCGAATAATGGAGAGATGTTGTTTGTATAATTAAAAGTAATATTTGGTATGCACAAATTAAAGTTACAAGACAGCGTATTAGTTAGTAGATACATTAAAGGAGACGAAAGAGCTTTAGAAATTCTTATCAATCGTCACAAGCAAAAAATTTATAGCTTCATCATGTCTAAAGTCTTAGACAGAGAAATTGCAGAAGATATTTTCCAAGACACATTTATAAAAGTTATAAACACTTTAAAGAGAGGAGTTTACAATGAAGAAGGTAAATTCTTACCTTGGGTAATGCGAATTGCACACAACTTAGTAATTGATCATTTCAGAAAATCTAACAGAATGCAAATGTTTAATAATAAAACAGATGATTTTGATATTTTTTCAATCATTAGTGATGATGTATTAAATGTAGAAAAGAAAATGATCAAATCTCAAATTGAAGAAGATGTTAGAAGTTTAATTGATAAACTTCCAGAAGATCAAAAAGAAGTATTAAAAATGCGTATGTATCGTGATATGAGTTTCAAAGAAATCTCAGAATCAACAGGAGTTAGCATTAATACTGCTTTAGGAAGAATGCGTTACGCTTTAATCAATTTGAGAAAGCTAATTGACAAACATGAAATCGTTTTAATTAACTAAACTTTTAAGTATTTTCATAATTTTCTCTTAAAGCCTTCCAATTTTCTATTAAAGAATAGTAAAATCAGGAATTTTAACTAACAGCAAACAATAAAAAATACGTATATTCGTTTTTAGAGTATAAAAAAGCTTTCAATGCTTAATTAAACTATATGAAATGAATATTTACGTTAAAAAATCTTCAAAAGGCAGAGAGAAGGAACCGAAGAAAGAGACGATTCAATTCTTGTTGAATTACTCAAAATCTTTAAAAGTTGTTAAAGATAAGAACAACAGATGCATAGAGATGAATTTAAATTAAATTATACATAAAAAGCTTATATCATTGTGATATAAGCTTTTTTTTGTAATTATTTTAAAACTGATTTTCTACCTATTGTTTTTGTAATGATATCTTTATCAATATCCCAACCGCGCGCAGGCGAATATTCTCTTCCATAAAAAATGATTTGCAAATGCAGTTTATTCCAAAGTTCTTTTGGAAAAAGTCTTTTTGCGTCCTTTTCTGTTGTTTCAACATTTTTTCCAGTTGTTAAATTCCAACGATACATTAATCTATGAATATGTGTATCTACTGGAAAAGCTGCAACTCCAAATCCTTGACTCATCACAACACTTGCCGTCTTATGCCCTACTGCTGGCAATTTTTCCAAAGCTTCAAAAGACATTGGAACTTCTCCATTATGTTCTTCAATCAAAATCTTAGATAATCCATAAATTCCTTTTGATTTCATCGGTGAAAGTCCGACAGGTTTAATAATTTCTCGAATTTCATCCACAGATAATTTTACCATATCATACGGATTATCTGCTTTTTCAAACAATAAAGGTGTAATTTGATTTACACGTTCATCTTTACTTTGTGCAGACATTAAAACCGCAATCAACAGAGTATAAGGATCTTTATGATCCAAAGGAATTGGTGTTTCTGGATATAATTTTTCTAAGGTATCAATAACGAATTGAACTCGTTCTTTTTTATTCATTTTTATGTATTTTTACGAAAGTAAATTTAAACATTATGATAACATTACAAAAAGGAGATAAAGCACCTGATTTTAAGGTGAAAAATGAAAACGGAGAATTTGTTTCTTTAAGTGATTTTAGAGGAAAAAAATTAGTTTTATTCTTTTATCCAAAAGCTAGTACACCAGGATGTACAGCAGAAGCTTGTAATTTGAGAGATAATTATGAAGAATTTAAACAAAAAGGGTATGAAGTTTTAGGAGTTAGTGCTGATTCTGAAAAAAGACAAACTAATTTTAAAACAAAAAATGAATTACCTTATCAATTGTTAGCCGATGAAGACAAAAAAGTTATCAACGCTTATGGAGTTTGGGGACCGAAAAAATTCATGGGAAAAGAATATGAGGGAATTCATAGAACCACTTTTATCATTGATGAAAATGGAATCATTGAAGATATTATTACAAAAGTAAAAACGAAAGAGCATACAGCTCAAATTTTATAATAACATAGATGAAACTACATTTGTGGTTTCATCTTTTTAAAAATTTATTGCATTGAAAAATACGCTTACGCACACAAAATACCTTTACGAATTTAAAGCCGCCATTCTTATTTCAATAATTATTATTTCCACAATTTCTATTTTAATAAACCTCTTCTTAGGATTTGTTTTAGTAGTTGCTTCTATTTATGGAATTCTTTATTTTGAAGATAATTTAGGTTATAAAGAAAATTCTTTTGAGATAAATGATGATTATTTTAGTTTGCATACTAAAAAGTATTATTTCAAAGATTTAGAATATTTTAAAATTAATTTTAGCAATAAAAATCATTTAATTTTAAAATCAAAAGAAGAAAAACTAAACCTACTAATTTCTAAAAAATGTGAAGATTTAAAAGCTTCTACAGAATTATTCAAAAAAATCGAAAAGCATTGTTTGGATAAAAATGTGGAACAAAAAGAATTTTTCTATAATTTTAAAGAATTCAAAATTTTCAATATTATTGTTTTAATAACAGCTCTTGGAAGTATTTTATACAGTTTTATATTTAATGTGAATGAACCTTATATAATTTTTCCAATCTTATTTTTAGTTGTTTTTAATTATTTCGCAAATCCTTCGATTAATCTTGGAGTTGATTTATAACAATTTACAAGATTAAATTTTCATTATCTCATTAGAATATTTATTAAAGTATTTGGAATTTCTTTGTAACTTAGATGCTATGAATGCATATAAAAGCGTAGTATTTCTTTGTATTAACTAAAGAAAACACGATATTTGCCAATTCAGTCTATTTGCAAAAATTAAACGATTCGTATTTTGGAAAATAAAATAATAAAAGGCAGTAAAATCCCAAATTTTAGTTTAGAAAATCAACACGGTGAATCTATTTCTATTCCAGAATTTATACAAGGAAAATCTGCTATTATTTATTTTTATCCAAAAGATGATACTCCAGGTTGTACAAAAGAAGCTTGCTCATTTCGTGATGCTTACACTTCTTTTTCGGATGCTGGAGTTAAGGTAATAGGAATTAGCGCTGACAGTGTTTCTTCACATCAAAAATTTGCAGAAAAATATGATTTACCTTTTACTTTATTAGCAGACACAAAAAATAAAGTAAGGAATCTATTCAAAGTTCCGACTACGTTGTTAGGTTTGATTCCTGGAAGGGTAACTTATGTTGTAAATTCTGATGGAATTGTTGAAGAAATTTTTAATAGTCAATTTGGAATTCAGAAACATATTGACACGGCGCTAAAAATATTAAAGAAAGAGAATTAATGAATATAATGTATCCGATAAAATTTACTCCAATTTTGAAATCTAAAATTTGGGGAGGGAGTAAATTAATAGATATTTTAGGAAAATCTTCAGATCGAAGAGATATTGGTGAAAGTTGGGAAATTTCAGATGTTGAAAATGATATATCTATAATTTCAAATGGTGAATTAAAAGGTAAAACATTAAGAGAAGTAATCTCATTATATAAAGATACACTTGTAGGAGACAAAGTATTTGAAATTTTCGGTGAAAAATTCCCATTATTAATAAAATTTATTGACGCAAAAACTACTTTAAGTATACAATTACATCCTGATGATAAATTGGCAAGAGAAAGACATAATTCTTTTGGAAAAACAGAAATGTGGTATGTTATGCAAGCGGATAAAGATGCTAATTTAATTGTTGGTTTTAAAGATAATGTTACAAAAGAAAGTTATTTAAAACATCTTGAAGAAAAAAATCTTCTTGAAATTTTAAATGTAGATAAAGTTTCTCATGGAGATATTTATTATATTCCTACTGGAAGAATTCATGCGATTGGTGCTGGTGTAATGTTAGCAGAAATTCAACAAACAAGTGATATAACATATCGTGTGTATGATTGGGATAGAAAAGATTCTTCTGGAAATTATCGAGAATTACATACAAACTTAGCAATTGATGCTATTAATTTTAAATCACAAGACAGTTATAAAACTCCTTATCAAAAAGTTGAAAATAATTCTACACAAGTAATATCTTGTCCTTATTTTACCACAAATATTTTACCTTTAAATGGTTCTGTTACAATAAATCATGAAGAGAAAAATTCATTTGTAATTTATATGTGTGTACAAGGAGAAGCTACTTTTCATTATTCTGGAAAAACAACAAAAATTAAATGTGGAGAAACTTGTTTAATTCCAGCTTGTCTCAAAAAATTTGAAATAAGTTCCGAAATGGAATCAGAACTCTTAGAAGTTTATATCGATTTATAAAAATATTTGAAAGAAGGATTTACTCCTTCTTTTTTCTTTTCTACCTATTTTTTTTACCCTCAATAACCGAAAACAGTTAGAATCTACATTCATCTACATGGTATATTGCAACAGAAAAAGGGTATTTTGCTTTCATAATTTTTTCATAAAGAAAATTTCCCTTATTCTTGTAATGCAAAATAAAGTTAACAACAGTAAAGTTATTATTTGAGGGGTAAAAGTCATCAAGTTTATTTAAAGGCAAAAATTTTGATGATAAAAAAATAGGAATGGATAAAACCATTCCTATTTTAATTTTCAGAAATAATTATCGTCGTATTAAACTAAAGTGTCCTTTATAATTTATCTCCTCTCCTTCTCTAGTTACTAAATTAATCGTAAACCAATAATCCGAAGAAGGTAATTCTAATCCATTATACGTTCCATCCCAACCTTTACTTTTAATATTAAATTGAGATATAACTTTTCCAAATCGATCGTAAATGATTACTTTATTTGAACTAAACTGATCTGTATCAAATCCTGTTACTTGCCAATAATCATGCATTCCATCATCATTTGGTGTAAAATATTGAGGGAATCCCATAATCGAGAATGGAAGTGAAATCGTCGAACATCCTTCTTGATTTCTAACATAAATCACATGATCTCCTGCTGTAACATGTTCAAAATAAGGTTCTGTTTGATAATTTCCATCTACTTCATCTAAAGAAAATTCAAATCCAGTATCAGATTCATTTTGCACATTTACAGTAACGGAATTTCCATTAATTTCTAAATCTGCTTTTGTAACTTCTGGAACAACAATTGGAATTAACTCTACAATTTTCGAACTTTCACAACCTGATGCACTTATGACAGTAACAGCATACATTCCTGCATTTTGTACATAAATTGCTTGTGAATCTCCAATATTTGCACCATTTTCATCCATCCATTGATATGTATATCCTCCTGGATTTTCAATAGAAGCATTTAAAACATGATCAAATCCTTCACAAATATATTGTGGTGAATCTAATTCAAAATCAGGTAAAGGATTTACAATTAACATAAATGATCTTTCTGTATTCGCACAACCATTTTCAATGCTTTCTACACGGATAAATAATTCCTGAGCATGTGGAATTGTATTTGTATAATTTCCAATTGCTATTGGATTACTTCCATTTTCTGCTTCTTCTGAAGAAATATGATATGTAATATTATGTGTTGTCAAATTAATTCCAGCAGCAATAATTCCATCATGTTCATGTAAATCAAACGTTTGAATTCCATCCGTATCATCATCACAAGCTTCTAAATCAGGGAAATTCGGAACTTTAGGCATATCATAAACATGTAAATTAAATGGAATGATTGGTGTTGAACAATTTGTTGCTGGATTTGTAACTACAACAAATAAAGTTTCAAAATCTGGTGTTGCATTTGTGTATTGTGTAGCAAAAATCTGATTTGTATTGTTTTCTGCATCAACTTGTGTTGGATAAATATTTGCAAAATGATTCTCAATTCCATTTTCTTGTAATAAGAATCCTATATGATTTGTAATTGAAAATTGTGCAAATCCGTCACCATCTTCATCACAATTTTCCATATCTGGAATTGCAGTAAAAGGAATTTCATCTGCCAGTTCTACTCTAATTACTTTTCTATTTTCACAAAATTGATTTCTCACAACCAAAGTATAAGTTCCAGCTTGTGAAACTTCCAATGTGCTATCTGTTCCAACTATAGTATTCACTTGGTCATACCAAATATATGTCGCATTTGTATCTGAAACATTTAAAGGCTCTAAAATCAATGTGGAATTTGGACACAATAATTGATTTTCTTCCATTTCAAAATCTACATATTCTCTTACAACCAAATCAAAAGTCGTATAAGCTGGACAACCATTTGAATTGTCAACTGCTCTTACCCAAATTGTTTGATTTTGAGGAATTATATTCGTATAATTTCCTATTGGAATTGCACTTGTATTATTTCTTGCATCTGACTCAGATTCATGATATGAAATCGTATGATTTGACATACTTGTTAAATCAGTATTTGTTTTAGAATGAATATCAAATAGACTCATAAAACCATCATTATCATCATCACACATTTCCATATTTGTCATTATAGGCATTACAGGAATTTCTCTAACATTTAAATTAAATGTAACATCTGTATTAAAACATCCAGTTTGATTGTCTATAATTCTTGTGTAAATCGTTTGACTATTAGGAATTATATTTGTGTATAATGTATTTAAATCCATTGGAACAATATTATTATCTGCATTATTCTGACTTGTATACATAAATACAGAATATTGATTCACAGGATAATTTGCCAAAACTGTTTGCATATGATTTTGTAAATCGAAACTCATCATTCCATCATAATCATCATCACACACAAACATGTCTGGAATAGCAGTCATTGCAATTTCTGGATGCGCTGTTATTTCAAAAGTTTTAGAATTTGAACAATTCTGATTTGTAACTGTTAAAGTATAAATTCCAATCTGCGTAACATCAATAGTTTCAGAGTTTCCAATCGAATTCCCTGTAACATCAAACCATTCATACATTACTCCTGTTTCACTTACATTTGCAGCTTGTAGCGTTACAAATGAATCTTGACATAATTTGTCATCCCCAACAATATCAAATTCCACAATTTCATTTACAATTAATTCAAAAGAAGAATAAGCCGGACAATTATTTGTGTTATCTTCTACTCTAACCCAAATTGTCTGATTTTGCGCTACAATATTTGTATAATTTCCAACAGCAATCGGATTCGAATTATTTTGTGCATCATTTTCTGATTCATGATACGAAATTGAATGATTTGTTAAACTCGCTAAATCTGTTGTCGTTACAGAATGAACATCAAATAAGTTCATAAATCCATCATTATCGTCATCGCACAATTCTAAATTAGAAATTGTTGGAATTGTTGGAATTTCTTGAACAATAACACTAAATGTAACATCTGTTGAAGAACATCCAGTGTTAGTATCCAAGATGTTTGTAAAGATAGTTTGGTTAGTTGTCGTACTATTTGTAAATAAGTTATTTAGGTCAATCGGATTCGTTGTATTTTCAGCATCATTTTGTGATGTATAAAGATCTATTGTATATTCTCCATTTGGATAATTTATATTTAAATATGTATCAATATGAGATTTTAAGTCAAAATTTGAAATTCCATCATAATCATCATCACATTCAAACATATCTGGAAGCGATGTAATTTGAACTAATGGATGTGCAGTTATTTCAAAAGTTTTAGAATTAGAACAATTCTGATTTGTAACTGTTAAAGTATAAATTCCAATCTGTGTAACATCAATAGTTTCAGAGTTTCCAATCGAATTTCCTGTTACATCAAACCATTCATATGTTACTCCTGTTTCACTTACATTTGCAGCTTGAAGCGTTACAAAAGAATCTTGACACAATTTATCATCACCAACAATATCAAATTCTACAATTTCATTTACAATTAATTCAAAAGAAGAATAAGCTGAACAATTATTTGTGTTATCTTCTACTCTAACCCAAATTGTTTGATTTTGCGCTACAGTATTTGTATAGTTTCCAACAGCAATTGGATTCGAATTATTTTGTGCATCATTTTCTGATTCATGATACGAAATTGAATGATTTGTTAAACTCGCTAAATCTGTTGTCGTTACAGAATGAACATCAAACGAATTCATAAATCCGTCATTATCATCATCACATAATTCTAAATTAGAAATTGTTGGAATTGTTGGAATTTCTTGAACAACAACACTGAATGATACATCTGTATTATAACATCCAGTGGTGTTATCCAAGATTTTAGTGAAAATAATTTGATTGGTTGCAGTTGTATTTGTAAATGGATTATTTATATCAATCGGGTTTACTTCATTAATTGCATCGTTTTGACTTGTAAATAATGTGATTGAATACTGATTTGCCGCATAATTTGAGACTACATTTTGAATATGTGTATTTAAATCAAAATTCGCAATTCCATCATAATCATCATCACATTCTAACAAATCAGGAATAGAAGTTATTTCTAAATCTGCTAATCTTCTAACTAAAATTTCTTTTGTGTTTGAACAATTTCCATTTGAAACTGTTACAGAAAAAGTTCCTTCATCACTTACAGTAACTGTATCTGTATTTCCAATTACCGTGTTATTTTCATCCAACCATTCATAAGTTACTCCAGATTCACTAACATTTTCAACTTTTAAAGTCGTAAATGAAAATGGACAAAGTGTTTCTTCATCCACTAAATCAAATTCGACAAACTTATGAACGAATAATTCAAACGAACTATAAGCTGGACAATTATTTGTGTTATCTTCAACTCTAACCCAAATTGTTTGATTTTCCGATACAATATTTGTATAATTTCCAGCAGCAATCGGATTCGAATTATTTTGTGCATCATTTTCTGATTCATGATAAGAAATCGAATGATTTGTCAAACTTACTAAATCTGTTGTCGTTACAGAATGAATATCGAATAAGTTCATAAATCCATCATTATCATCATCACACAATTCTAAATTAGAAATCGCTGGAATTGTAGTAATTTCTTGAACAATAACACTAAATGTAACATCTGTTGAAGAACATCCAGTGTTAGTATCCAAGATGTTGGTATAGATTATTTGGTTGGTTAAAGTTGTATTTATAAAAGGATTATTTAAATCAATCGGATTCGTATTTGAATCTGCATCATTTTGATTTGTAAATAAATCCATTGTATATTCTCCGTTTGGATAATTTGCATTTAAATAAGAATCAATATGTGTTTTTAAATCAAAACTTCCTATTCCATCATAATCATCATCACATTCTAACAAATCTGGAAGTGCTGTAATTTGAATTTCTGGATGATGTTCGACAGTAATAATTTTTGAAACTTCACAGTTCGGTCTTGAAATCGTAATTGTATAATTCCCTGGTGTTGAAGTTGTATAATCTTGAGTTGTTGCTAAAGAATTTCCTGATTCATCAAACCATTCAAAAGCTACGTTATTATCACTTAAATTATATGGAGAAAGTGTAATTGTTTCATTCGAACAGAATTGCTGTGGCGTATCTACGTCATAAGTTAAAGCAGATTCTACAAATAATTCAAACGTTTCAGAAACATCATAACATCCAGAATTTAAATTCTCTATACGAATAAAAATAGTTTGCGGATTTGATGTATTTGTATAATTTCCAGTTGGAATTGGATTAAAATCTCCTTCGGCATCCGCTAAAGTTTCATGATAAGAAACTTCATAATCATTTGGATCTAAATTCGCATAAATAAATGAAGAATTTTGATGTACATTAAAATCTTGAACAATTCCATTTGCATTATCTCCATCTAAATCATTATCACAAGTTGTCATATTTGGCAATGAAATTGGAACAGGCAAAGGATTTACAATAATTTCAAAACTCACATTCGTTACAAAACATCCTGTAAGATTATTGGTAATATTTGTAAAAATTGTTTGTTGATTTATTGTTGTATTTATATACGGATTCCCTGTTATAGCATTTACATTATTTTCAGCATCTGCTATCGTTTCATGTAATGTAATCGTATATTCTCCATTATTATAATTTGTTAAAATCGAATTCACATGATTCGTTAAATCAAAATTTGCAAATCCATCTGTATCATCATCACAAACTTCTAAATTCGGAATTGTTGTAATTGCAACTTCATCTAACATATTTACAGTTGTCGATTGTGCATAAATACATCCATCTTCATTTGTAACTGTCAATGTATAATTTCCTGCATCTGTCACATCCAATGTTTGCGTTGTTGCTAAAATATTTCCATTAATATCTGACCATTCAAATGTTGTATTTCCAGTAAAAATTCCATCTGGATTTAAAGTTAAAATTGTTCCAGGACATAATTCTTGTGGACTAAATAATGTAAACAATGGACTATCATTCACATTTATATCAAAAGTTGTAGTGTCAAAACAATTTGTATCCGTATTTTCTACACGAATATAAATTGTCTGCGGATTTGATGTATTTGTATAATTTCCATTTAGAATTGCATTTGTGTTATTTTCCGCATCTGTTAATGTTTCATGATAAGTAATTGTATGTAAATTACTATCTAAAGTTTGAAAAATAATAGCTGTTTGTGCATGAATATCAAAATCCATAAATCCATCATTATCATCATCACAAAGTGAAATTGGATCTAAATTTGGAATTACAGGTAACGGATTTACAATTAAATCAAATGTTACATCTGTCACATAGCAATTTGTATTATTGTTTGTAATATTTGTATAAATCGTTTGTTGATTTATAACTGTATTTATATATGGATTTGTTGTAATTGGATTTGTATTATTTTGCGCATCAATTTGCGATTCAAAAAGCGTAATTGTATATTCTCCATTATTATAATTTGCTAAAACTGAATTCACATGATTTGTTAAATCAAAATTCACAAATCCATCTGAATCATCATCACAAACTTCTATATTTGGAAGCGTGGAAATCGCAACCTCATCTAACATAATTATTGTAATTGTTTGTGTATAAATACATCCATCATTATTTGTAACTGTTAATGTATAATCTCCAGCATCAGTCACATTCAGCATTTGAGAATTTCCTAAAACATTACTATTTCCATCTGTCCATTCGAAAGTTGTTCCGCCACCAAAAACAGTATTCGGTCCTAAAAGTAAAGTTTCTCCTGGACAAATATTTTGTGGACTTGGAATTGTAAATAATGGACTATCATTCACATTTAAATCGAATGTTACTGTATCAAAACAATTTGTATTTGTATTTTCTACACGAATATAAATTGTCTGCGGATTTGATGTATTTGTATAGTTTCCATTCGGAAGAGCATTTACATTATTTTGTGCATCTGCTAAAGTTTCATGATAAGTTATTGTATGTAAATTACTATCTAAAGTTTGGAAAATTATCGCAGTTTGTGAATGAATATCAAAATCCATAAATCCATCATTATCATCATCACAAAGTGTAATTGGATCTAAATTTGGAATGTCTGGTAAAGGATCAATAATTAAATCAAAAGTAATATCTGTTACAATACAACCTGTATTATTGTTTGTAATATTAGTATAAATTGTTACAGAATTTTGTCCATTTACTGTATAAAGATTATTTGTATCAATTTCATTCGTATCGTTAATTGCATCTGTTTGTGTTTCATAAACTTTCACTGTAAATTCATTCACAGCAAATCCTAATAACACATCATCAATATGTGATTTTAAATCAAAATCTGTCGCATCATCACTATTATCATAACAAGCATTCATATCTGGAATTACTTGTAGAGCAATATCATTTGACTCAATCACAGTTATCGTTTGTGAAGTTTGACAATCAAATGCATTTCTTACAGTTACAGTATAATCTCCTTCTTGACTTACTGTTACTGTTGCAGAATTTCCTATTGAATTATTATTTTCATCAAACCATTCATAAATTGGATTTGGTGAAGAAACATTATCAGCCGAAAGTGTCACAGTTGCATTCGGACAAATTTGTTGAGGTGTAATCACATCAAATTCTGGAAGTGGATTTACAATCAAATCAAAATTTCCAATACTTGTACAATTTGTCGGATTATTTTCTAAACGAATATAAATTGTTTGTGGATTGGTTGTATTTGTAAAGTTTCCAACTGGAATAGGATTTACATCATTTTGCGCATCAGCTTGGGTTAAATGAAAAGTTACATTATGATCTGTTAATCCATTTAAAATGAAACCTGATAAAGAATGAATATCAAATGTCGAAACAATTCCATCGTCATCATCATCACACAATTCTAAATCAGGAACAGAAACAATTATCGGGAGTGGATTTACTATAAGATCAAAAGTAACAGAACTAATAGTACAATTGGTATCGTTATTAGTAATGCTAGTATAAATCGTTTGCGAATTTGCTGTTTGGTTCGTAAACGGATTGCTAATAATTTCGTTCGTTTCATTTTGCGCATCATTTAGGTTAGTATATAATTTGATAGTATATTCATTTGGATTAAAATTCCCCAATACATTATCAATATGATTTGTCAAATCAAAACTTGCAAAGCCATCTGTATCATCATCACAAATTTCTAAATCTGGAATCGTAATTGTTATTGGCATTGTTTCTAAAACTGTAACTGTTTGCGAAACAGAACAATTTAGATTGGAAACTGTCAAAGTATAATCTCCTGCTGTATTTACTGTTAAATTCTGATTTGTTCCTAAAGAATTAGAATTCGAATCAAACCATTCATAAGATAAATTTGTTCCTACAATATTTGTTGGCTCTAAAACAATACTTTCACCGAAACATAAAGTTTGCGGTGTATCTAAATCAAAATTTGGTAAAGGATTTACTATTAAATCAAACGAACCAGTAATTGAACATCCTGTTGGATCATTTTCTAATCGAATAAAAATAGTTTGTGGATTCGCTGTATTTGTAAAATTCGTTACATCAACAATTGGATTTGTGTCATTTTCTGCATCAGCTTGGGTTTCATGATAAGTTACATCATGATCTGTTAATCCATTAAGAATTAAAGCATCTTGATTTTGTAAATTAAACCCAGAAACAAATCCATCATAATCATCATCACAAAGTTCTAAATCTGGAATTGCAGCAATCACAGGAAGTGGATTTACAATAATATCAAAAGTCACATCTTCTTCGATACATCCAGTTGTATTGTTTGTAATATTTGTATAAATCGTTTGTGAATTTATAGTTGCATTTGTATAAGCATTATTATTTGTTATTTCATTCGTGTCATTTTGTAAATCTACCTGTGTTGGATATGCTTTAATTGAATATTCTCCTAGAGCATAATTTCCTTCAATTGCATCTAAATGAGCTTCAATATCAAAAACAGCAAAACCATCTGTATCATCATCACAAACTTCTATATTTGGAATTGTTGTAATTGCAATTGGTGGAAATTCTGTCACAGTTACAGTTTCTGAACTTACACACCCATTTGAATCTGTCATTGTAAACGTATAATCTCCTACTGTATTTACAGTTAAATTTTGATTCGTTCCTAAAGAATTGGAATTTGAATCTGTCCATTCAAAAGTTGCACTTGGATCTGAAAGATTATCAGGAGAAAGTGTTAAACTTCCATTTGGACAAATATTTTGAGAAGAATCTAAATCAAATGTTGGTAAAGGGTGTACAATAACATCAAATTCATACACAGAAGTACAACCAACAATTGTATTTACAACTCGAATGTAAAGTGTTTGTTGATTCGGAATTGTATTCGTAAAATTAGATAAAGAACCAAAAATTGGATCTGTATTATTTAAAGCACCATTTTCTGAATAATGATAAGTTACAACATATCCTCCATGAATTACTAAAGGTGTTTGACTTCCAATATTAAACCCAGAAACAATTCCGTCAGTATCATCATCACAAAGTTGAAGTGTTGGCAAATCAAATACTTCAGGCGATTCTTTTATAATCAAATCAAAAGTTAAATCTGTTCTTGAACACCCTGTGGTATTATGAGTAATATTTGTATAAATTGTTTGTGTATCAGAAACTGTATTTTGATAAGAATCACTTGTTATTTCATTCGTATCATTTTGCGCATCATTTAAACTTTCATAAGCTTTAATAGTATAATCAGAACCTCCGAATCCATTTAAATGAGCAGTTAAATCAAAAATCCAAAAACCATCATTATCATCATCACAAACTTCCATATCTGGAATTGAATTCACCGAAATTGCTGGATGCAAATTAACAGTTACAGTTTCTGAAGTAGAACATCCATTTGTATCTGTAACTGTGATTGTATAATCTCCAATTGTGGAAACAGTTAAATCTTGCGTTGTTCCTAAAGAATTCAAACCAGAATCAAACCATTCAAACGTAGCTCCTGCATCCGAAACATTAGTTGGAGAAAGTGTAATATCTTCTCCCGAACACATATTTTGAGGTGAATCAATTGTAAAAGTTGGTAACGCATTAACAGAAAGCTCAAAAGTACTTGTATTATAACATTCTGTTGGATTATTTTCTAATCGAATATAAATTGTTTGTGGATTGGATGTATTTGTAAAGTTTGCTGGACTTGCAATTGGGCTTGTATCATTATCTGCATCACTTTGTGTTGTGTGATATGTTACATTATGATTTGTTAATCCATTCAAAATTGTTGCATCATGTTCTTGTAAATTAAATCCAGAAACTAAACCATCTGTATCGTCATCACATAAAGCTAAATCTGTAACAGCAGGAATAATTGGATATGGATTTACAATTAAATCAAAAGTCACATCATGATTTTCACAGCCTGTTGTATTGTTTATAATCTTCGTGTAAACTGTCATGGAATTGACAGTTGCATTTTGATAATTCGAATCTGTAATTTCAGAAACATCATTTAAAGCATGAGATGCATCTTTATAAGCTTTAATTGTATATAAACCTGGAGCATAATTTCCTTCAATAGCTGCTAAATGTGAAGTTAAATCGAAAATTGCCAATCCATCATTATCATCATCACAAACTTCAATAGCTGGAATTGTAGTAATTTCAATAGCTGGATGACTTTTAATTTCTATTGATTTTGTTTCAATACAATTTGAATTTGTTTTTACCTCTAATTCATAAATTCCAATTTCTGTTACAATTAAATCTTTTGAAACGCTAATTAAATTAGAATCTTTTAACCAACGATATGTTACATTTGCACTTTGTACATCTGGCTCAACTAACAGAGAACCATCTGGACAAAGAAAAGCTTCTGTATCTAAAGTAAAAACGGGTTTAGGATTTACTCTTAAAATTACAAAATCATAATCCACACAACCTGTATCTGTATTTTCTAATCGAATAACAACCGAGTCAACATTTGGAGATGTGTTCGTATAAGGTGCATCTGGAATAGGATTTAAATTACTTTCTGCCATCACAATGTTTGTATGATAAGATACACTATAAATATTTGTATCTAAACCAGACAAAACATCTGTACTTAAGGAATGAATATCGAAATCCATAAACCCATCATTATCATCATCACAAAGTGTTAAACTACTTGGAACTCCTGAATTGATATCTGGAACAGGATTTACAATTAAATCAAAAGAACCAATTTCAAGCAAACATCCAGTAGTTTTATCTTCTATTCTAACAAAAATTGTTTCTTGATTTAGTGTCTCATTTTCATAAACACTATCTGTAATTTCATTGGTTTCATTTTCTGCGTCAGATTGTGATTTATAAAAGCTTATATTAAAACTTAAAAAATCACCATTTGTAATAACATTTGCATGCGTATTTACTAAATCAAAATCTGTTTGTCCATTATTTTTATTAGCATCATCATCACAAAGTTCATAATCTGCAAAATTGAAAGAATTTGTGTTTGCATGAACTTGTAAATTGAAACTTTTACTAGTATCAGCACAACCTGAAGCAATATTTTCTACTCTAATATAAATAGTTTCTGAAGCTGAGGTATTTGTATAAGGATTACCCAAAGCTCCAGTATCATTTTGAGCATCTACGGCTGTTCCGTGAAATGTCACATTATATTCACTTGCATTTAAAGAACCTAAAACTTCTGTTTCTTGACTACTGAAATCAATGGAACTTAAAACACCATCACTTGGTGTTCCATCATCATCACAATATTCTATATCATTTACATCTTGAACTGTTGGAACCGCAGAAACATTTAAAGTTAATTCCCCAATTGCATGACAATTATTTCCACTTGCCAAAATAAATATTTCTGTTCCATCTGAAGCATTATAATTTGCTGGATTTATATTATTAATTCCATCTTTCAAATTACTCATCGATTCATAGTAACGAACTGTAACTGTATTCGGATCTGGAACAAATAAACTAACTGCATCTGATAAATTAAACATTTCATTTCCATCACCATTTGAATCACAAGAACTCAGCTCAATTGGAACTTTTTGTGTAGAAACTACATTGATATTAAAAGTACTTGAACCTTCACAAGAATTATTTAAATTACTAATTACTTTTACAAAAATTGGTTCTGAAGTTGTAATGTTTACATATGCATTTGGAGAAGCAATTTGTTCTGTATAACCGTTGTCTTTATAATATTCAAAAGTATAATTACTCGCTGTTAATCCATTTAAAATATATGTTTCATTTTCTGTTAAATCGAAAACAACAAAATCATCATCAATAGTTCCTGAAGATTCATTATCACATAAATTCATCGATGGAACTCCTCCACTATTGATTGTCATTTCAACGATTCCAATCGAGAAAGAAGTTGTTTCATAATTTGTAGGATCTGCATCTTCTTCTACACGAACATAAATTGTTTCTGTCGTATAAGCACTTGCGTTTTCATAAGGAATGGCGAGAGCAGAAATTCCAGCATCGGCATCTGCTTGTGTATTGTGGTAAGAAACTTTATAATCTAGCGGACTTAATCCGTCTAAAATTTCAGAATCTTTTTGTGTATCTAAAAAGAATTTTACTAAACCGTCTCCATCATCACAAAGATATAAGTCATCTGGAGTTTTAATAGGAAAAGTTCCTAAACTTACAGGTTTTTCTTCTATAGTAAAATCTGAGCTTATAAAGTTTTTTTGTTCAAAATAAAACCTTTTATGAATAGGTAATTTTGCTTTATAAGCATCAGAATTATTATAATTTTTTCGTTTATCAATGGGGTTATATTTATGTGCGAAAACATGAGTACACAGAAATATAAATACGACGAATATGTAATATTTCTTCATAATATTCTTTGGGGTTTTATAACTTAAAGTTACGAATCCAAAGAATAAAATAAAACGTAATTAACTGATTTTTAACTACTTAAAACATATATTTATTATAAATCTCTCCTCAATAAAAGTTTATAAGAGAAGAAAATAAAGATAAAAATCCAGAATAGTACAATTAAATATTCATACCATTGTGTTGCAAAATTTAAATCGAAATTTTCTCCAACTGAACTTGCTAATTGTTTTACTCCAGAAAGTCTTGTCGCTGGTTCTTTAATCAAATTATACATTGAAGTTAAAGGAAAAAATTGCGTAATTGCTTCATAATCTTTGATTCCTAACCCAAATCGGATTACAGGAATTAATAATCCTTCTACAATCGATAATAAAATGATTGCTCCAATTGCAAAAGCAGATCTTTTGATTAATATTCCGAAGAATAATCCCATTGAAAAGAAAACAACTAAAGCTAAGAAATAAGCAAAAATGAAATAAATATCTGTAAAGATAATGGAAAGTTCTGTGTAAGATGAATAAATTAATCCTAAAACCATCGTTACAATAAACACGAAAATAGAAGAAATTATCGAGAAAAGTAAAACCGTATAGAATTTTGAAAGGATAAATTCTTTTTTACTCAATCCATCTATCAGGTTTTGTTTTAAAGTTTTGTTTGAATACTCATTTGAAACCATAGAAACTATTACTAATAATAGAAAAAATTTCAAATAAGAAGCTACATAAGTATTGAAGTGCCAAATATATGGAAAATTAAAAATTCCAGTATCTGCAACATTAAATTTAATTCCACCAAAGTTAAATTTGATAGAAGCAATTAAAGCGATCGAAGTTAAAAGCGCAAAATAAATAATCGAAAGTATTTTTGCGGCTTTATTATATTTAAGTTTTATTAATTCAATTTGTAATAATCGTAACATGATGAAGAAGTTTATTTGTTGTTAGTTAATTCTAAAAATTGCTGTTCTAAGCTTGGTAATCTCTTTTCGAAATAAGAAACAACAATACCTTGAGAAATTAAAAATTTATTGATTTCTGTTGCGCTAACTTCTGTGTTTAATTTTGCAACAACTTTATCAAAATCAACATTCGCTGAAGAAATTTGTGGAGATTTTTCTAAAGCAACAGCCAATTCTTCTAGAGAAATTTCTTCTGTTTTTGCTTCGATAATTCCATTTGTTGCAGACATTTCATCTACAGGTCCAGCATATAACATCACTCCTTTTCTAATAATTACAGCATGCGAACAAACTTTTTCTACTTCATCTAATAAATGAGAGGCTAATAAAATTGTAGTTCCTGTTTTTGCAATTTTCTTAATAATACTTCTAATTTCATGAATTCCTTGTGGATCTAAACCATTTGTTGGTTCATCTAGAATTAGAATTTCTGGATCATTTAACAATGCAGAAGCAATTGCTAATCTTTGTTTCATTCCTAAAGAATAGGAAGAAAACTTATAATTTTTCCATTCTAATAAATTAACAGCTTCTAATTTTTCATCAATTATATTTTTAGAAATTCCTTTGATTTTACAAACTAATTCTAAATTTTGCTGTGCAGTCATGTACGGATAAAAATTTGGTCTTTCGATGATTGCTCCAACTTTTTTCAGTGCATCATGTGTAGAAGTTTTTCCGTCAAACCAAGTAAAATTTCCTGAAGTTTTATTTACAACATTTAGAATAATTCCTAAAGTTGTAGATTTTCCACTTCCATTAGGACCTAATATTCCGTAGACATTTCCTTTTTCTATGGTAAAAGAAACATTATTTAATGCTCTTATTCTTCCGAAATCTTTCGTAAGATTTTCTATTTTCAATATTGTTTCCAAATTTCAATTTTTATTAATTACAAGAATAGGACGAATTACGAGATAATTTGTTACAAAGCCAATTCTTTTCTACATTAATTCGAAATTTATTTTTTAGAAAACTACAATAAATTATAATTGAAGATGTTTAAAAATATCGTATTGAATTTCAATATTTTATTTTATTCATTTTTTTCTTGATAAAAAACAAAGCAAAAAAATCAAGACTTGTATTTTTTAAATCAAAAATCTATAAAATTTGAATAATTTTTATCAAAGAAAACATTATTTCAAAGTAAATGGCAGAGAATAAATATCATTAGCAATTGCAAAAACAACTAAACCAACAGTGTTTTTTGCTCCCACTTTTTCCAAAATTCTTTGTCGATGATTTTCAACTGTTCTTTTACTTATGAATAATTTTTCAGCAATTTCATGATTTGTTTGTTCTTTACAAATCAATTTCAAAACTTCTATTTCTCTTTTCGATAAATCTTCTTTTGTAATGAAAGATGATTTTTTCTTTTTTTCCAAAGAATAATCTTCCAGCATTTTTTTATCTGTTTTCGTAAAATAAACATCAAATTCATCTACAGATTTAATTGCTTTTAATAACAATTCTTTGTTTGCATTTTTTGGAATAAAAGCAGAAACTCCAAGCTTAATCATATGTCCAAGCACATTTTTTTGATAGTAAGAAGAAAGAATTATCAATTTTATTTCTGGATATTTTTCTTTTAAAATTTCTACCAATTTAAATCCATTCATCGGTTTCATCTGAATATCAATCAAAGCAATATCAGGAAAGTTTTCATTTTCTAAAGCCTCTATTTTTTTTAAAAATACTTCTCCATCATCCGATTTTAAAACAATTTTCACTTTCTCTTCTTCTAAAAAAAGTAAAGAAAGCCCTTCCAGAAATAATTGTTCATCATCTATAATTGAAATTTTAATCATCTTTTTTTACTATTAAAACAATTAATCTGCAACCTTTATTCTTTGTCGATTTCCATTTAAATTTCGAATCAATTGATAGCAATCTGGATTCGATATTTTTCAAACCCATTCCTTTTTTTGTCGTTTTCAAATCAAAACCTTTTCCATTATCTTTTAATAAAAAAGAAAAAAACTTTTCACTATCTCTAAGAATAATTTCTAAGTGATTTGCATTGGCGTGTTTGATAGAATTAGTTAAAAATTCTTGAATAACTCTATAAATCTGCACTTCAAAAGTAATTTCTTTTTTCTGATAAGAATGTTGTAAAATCAATTGAATTTGAATAGAAGAGTTTATATTTGAAAGCATTTTTTCAATTGTAAAAATTAAACCCATTTCTTCCAAATTCACAGGAAACATCGTATGTGAAATATTTCTTGTAGCATTGATTAAATCTGGAATTTGAGCTGAAATTACTTCTCTGGATTTTTCATTTTTCCAAGTTTCTTCATTTTGAATCCAAAGTGAGAGAATATTTAATTTATTCCCCACATCATCATGAAGAATTTCTGCCATTCTTTTCCTTTCATTTTCTTGTGCTTCAATATATTTTTTTGAAATTTCCTTTTGATATTCTATCTCTTTTTTGAATTGAATTTTCTTTTCTTTTATTAATTTTAAAACGAAAGATCTATAAGAAACAAACGAAAAAATCATAATGATTGAAAAAACTACAATCGTCAAAATAAGAAATTTAAGATCTAACATATTTTGGAAATTTATAAAATGTATAAATCAAACTACAGTATAACAATGATGACATTAGGTTGTTCATTCCCCAAATAATAGAAGCTTTTTCTAAACTTATTTCCTGTAATTGACTCATTAAAACAAACAAAAACAAGGAAATTGAATAATAAAAAAACAATGCAAAATAATTTACCAAAATCAAACTCATCTTTTCAAAATTCCAAATTGATTTTATTAAAAGATATGCGACAGCACAACTAATTATTAAATGAAAAAGAATTTTACTATCACTATCTGTTAGATTTTTATGTTGAAAGAATAAATACATATTCTCTAACAAAAAGAAAGTAGTTAAAATGAAAATAAGAATATATGTTTGTTTTTTACTAAAAATCTTTTTAAAAATTAAGAGAGAAAGAATGAGAAATTCGCCATAAATATAAATTGGATAAAGTAAAATATTTTGAATTCTTACTACAATCAAAACATTTGAAACTATTTCTATCAAACTAAAAAAAGCTAAATAATATAAAAACCACTTCAATTCAGAGCTTAATTTTTTGAAACGAAAAATCCCGATTATTAGAGAAATTCCTAATAATGAAAGGGAAATTATTTTTACTATTTCATAAAATAAAATTGCCAAAATAATTATTCAAAAAACTTAAAATCTATTTTATCTTTACAAAATGGCGGACAAGGACTGGAAAAATCATTCGAATTTGTTTCAGAATCTACTTCTTCATCTTTTCTAAAAAATTCTCCAATAGAACTATTTAAATTAGATTTTACAAAAATCAAAATAGGATAATGCATTCCAAATAAAAGAGAATATTTTAAACCGATTAAAACTCTTATTTCTTTATTAATTTTTTCTTTTAGTTTCAAATCAGAAAACGGCACGATAAAACTTCTAAAAATACGTTCTCCTCTGTATTTTTCAATTTCATAATGAAACCAATCCATACTTCTTATTTTCCAATTTGCAATATCTTTTGAAGTTGCTCTTTCTTCTAAATTTGGTTTGCTACAAACAGAAAATTGTGTCTCTTCTTCATATTTTAAAACATTTAAATCTTTGGAGAAAGTAGTTTTTTTCAAATTCGTAACTACATCTTTTTCTAACAAAACAAAATCTTTTTTGAGTAATGACCATTTTACAGTCATATATTTTTCTAATTCTCTTCTTTCTTCTCCATTTTCATTTAATGGTACAAAAATCAATATAATATCAGTATTATGTTTACCAAAATATACATGAAAATGGTGAAAATGATTATTTCTTGAAATCCATTTACAAACATCTTCATTTAAAATAAAATTTCCATTTGGATTAAATTCTTTTTGAATTCTTTCGTAGATAAAAGTTAAATCTCTCCATTCTCCAATAGCTTTTAAACATTCTCTCTTAGATAGTTCCATGTGATCAATTGATTATTTAATTCTACAACAACTACATTCAATAAACTGATAATCAGTTTATTAAATATAATCATTATACAAATTAGAAACAATTAATTCACTGAAATACAATTATTTATCTTTCACTGAACTAACATCTAAATATTGTCCAATAAAACTTGATTGTTCATATAATTCTTTTGCGAGATTTTCAGAAATCCACTGGAATCTATTCACTAAATAAGTTTTGAATTCATCCACTTGCTTTTTATAATCTTCTTTATTTTGATTAAAAGCATTTGGCCATTTTTGACTATTTCTATCAAACATTTTTGTATCGAATAAATAAGCAACTTCCGCATCAATAAAAGTATTAATCCATTCAGGAAGTGGTGCATTTGCATCAGACATACAATGTTTTATCCATAAATTCCAAACATATTCGCAAAACAAGGAATCTTTTATAATAATATGCCACCAAACTGGTGATTGCCCATTAATTGAATACAACCAACCTTCTGGTTTTACATAACCTTGTGGATAATTTCCACAAGAAGTTGTATTTCCGTATGATTTATTTTTATCCCATAAAGGTCCAGCAAAACATTTTTCGTTATTTTTTACCATAAAAGTACTTTTATGATATCCATCTGGATCTTTGGAAATTTCGTTTAGAATAAAATAAGTTGCAAATGAAAGATAATCTGTTGTTTTTCTAACATCTTCAAATATAGAAGTAGGAATAAATTTTCCTCCGAAATTATCTAAATTATTATAAATCACAGTATAATTCCCAGCCCAACCATCAAAATCTTTTGTATAAAACCAATTTTTAAATTCTGAAATAACTTCTGGTTTTATATCTTTAAATTTTGGTTCATAAACCTCAACATTTGCTGTTAATGGCGGATTTGGTGTTAATTGTAAATATTTTTCATGACTTTCATTTAATTGAATAATCGCATATTCACTTGTAATTTTTTCTCTAGAATATGGTAAATTTATTCTTGATTTTTGAAAGCGAATTTTATCAAAATTTAAATACAATCCATGGTAATTTTCAGATAAAGATTCTGTTGAAATTTTATCTTCAATTGCTGCATTTGGTGGAAAAATAAATAATTCAAAAAATTTATATTCTGGAGCATATTCTCCCATTTTCTTTTGTTGTGTAAAAGCAAAAATAGTTCGTAACATCGTAAAATCAACTTCTCCACAATCATTAAAAACCCAATGTTTTCCTCCATTTTTCATTCCTAAAAAGTTTCCTTTTTTCGGATCTTTTTTTAATTTCACAGCAAATTGCTTCTTCGGCATATTTGCAGTTGCATCTCCTCTAACATGCATTTCTCCCTCAACTTTTATAAGTTTTGAAGAAATTTCATCAATAGAAACAGGATTTTCCAAATCAGCATCTACATAATAAATTGCTACTTCAGTTTTATATTTTGAAATTGGATCTTTATCTGGAACAATAAAAACAATAGGATTGACAAATTTTGTTGGAATTGAAATTTTCATAATTAATTTGGTTTTAATTATCACATATAATCATCTAATTTACAAACAATTAAAACTTAAATATCTCAAACTCTTGCTAATAATTATTTAAAAAACTCTTTAATTTTCTATTAAGACGTTTATATTGAACTAGAGATAATAAGCTTTTGCTAAATAATAAAACTAGAAAACCAAACCTCCTATAACATTATTTCTCTCGTTATAAGTGGTTTTAAAAGATGAATGTTTTTTACTCTTCCCATCACTTTTAATTTTACAATTCGCATTACAAATACTCTATATAATAAGTCCCGCTTTGCAAAAGTGAACTAGAGGAAATGTTGAGCTAGTGGATATTTCACATCTAATTTAACTACTCACAACAATCACAAACTTCAATAAATAAATCTGATTCTTTTTCTAAAATAAAATGTAATGTTTCATTCTTATTTGATAAAATAATATAACCTCCTGCATAAACACTAATTTCATATTTATTTTGACTATTCAATACAATTCCTGAATACCAACAAGGATAATCATAACATAATGTGTACCATTCATATGCATCAACTTTTCGCATTTTTCTTAAAATTTCTTTTAGAGATTTTTTATTAAAAGTCCACGATTCACACAATCTAATTACCTTGTTTTTTTCAACATTGTAATTATATCCTTTTTCTAATTCTCCTGACAACTTTAAACCTTGATATCCTATATATATATCTTTCT
This sequence comes from Aureivirga marina, assembly GCF_015767265.1. GTDB lineage: Bacteria > Bacteroidota > Bacteroidia > Flavobacteriales > Flavobacteriaceae > Aureivirga > Aureivirga marina. The sequence continues at coordinate 41,937 of NZ_JADPIB010000003.1, read as the reverse complement.
GATTAATATTAATTATATCTCCCCTCATATTGTTATATGAAAACCAAGACAGTAATAAAATAAAAACAAATAATATTCTATTCATAATTGAAATTTTTATTAATTAACACTTTTCTTATTTCTTTCCTACATGATTAGCTCTATTTTCAAAATTATTAACTTGAGTCACTGTACCATCTTTATCAATAATTATATGAAAACCAGTCATTCCTTTATTATTTTTTGTTGTATTAACAGCACTACTTGCTGTACTACTAACAGTTCTATGTAAAACTATAGCACTTATTGATTTCATTTTAGGTCGTTCTGTTATTTTCGAAATACTTGACACAACAGCATCTCCTTTCAAAACACCATTATTAATTTTATATGGAGGATCTTGAGACATCACCCCATCAGGATCAATAAAATAAATAGGATTATTTAATGCATAAACATATGGGGACCACTCATAAAGTTTCTCCGCCAACGGATCCAAATTAAACCATCTTCCTATAGATGCATCATAATTTTTTGCTCCATAATCATACCAACTCAGTCTGAGTTCATTTTGTTCCTCCTTCACATTATATGCATATTTATGATCACGTGCAATTATGGTATTATTATATCCATTATGCTTCATCCCAAATGGATAATAATTATTTTCTTCATTATCTTCTGAAGCTTCTTGGTAAAACCGAACAAATAAACATATTTAAAGATCCTACTATACTGAAGAGACTCAATCAAATAAATAGCCAACCTACTTGAAAATGATAAACAATGTATTTTATACGCATTTCGTGGATTATTACAGAATATGAGAACACAACAGCCTTTTATTAAAAAAAGCTTTAAAACCAAACCACCTATAACATTATTTCTCTCGTTATAAGTGGTTCTATAGGTTGAATGTTTTTTTCTCCTCACAAAAGTAGATTAAAATAAATAATAGGTCAACTATGGAAAACCTAATACCTTTTACCTAATTGGTTTCAATTATAGCACACGAGGAATCAGTAGGTTTTAAATTTTCTAATACTTTTTTTAAATCACCTTTTAATTCAGATTTTTGATAAAGGATACTACATTTTTTTAATTTCCAAATATTTAATCCATCATCAACATAGAATGTATCTTTTTTTATAACAAATACATAACTGTAGACTCCCATTCTAATATCCTTATCAGTATCAATTTTTATAGAGTTAATACTATCCCTTACTAATAATAATTCTTTTTTTAACCCATTGGATATTTTAACATCGCAATAATAATTCGCTCTAATTCCATGATCTTTCTCTAAAAAACAATAATTTTTTTAGAGTTTAATTTATATTTCTTTTATAATAGAATTTTCAATTACATCAATATGTTCAACAATTAGAATATTTGTATCAATGCTATTCATTGTATAAATTTCTAAAGTATTTTTACAACTATAAATAAAAAATAACACTACCATAAAATATAAATATTTTTTCATTTTTTCTCTGTTGTTATTGAACTTTTTGTCTTGTATTTAACACCTCCATAATTATTTCTAGTATCTTCACGTAAATTTTCATTTATTTGATTTGATAATGTTGTAGTATATTTTTCTTCTTCATTTGTATACTTAGCATTAATATATCCTTGTTTTTTAGGCACAAAAATTAAAATATCCTCCATATCTGTATTTTGTTTTCTTATTAAAGCATCTCCAATTTGATTTTTTTATTGATTATTAGGAATAATCAATAAAAATTGTATCTAAACATTGAAGTTTTAAAAACTAATAATTATATATTAAATAAAAATATTAGATTATTTTTTTTATAATTCTTTCTCTCTACTATTTTCTAAAAATAAATATCTTAGCAACTCAAAATTTTAATCAAAAAGACTATGAACACTTTTAAAACCAAAAAAATGTAATCAGCTGCGTCCAAAGCATTTCGTGAACTACAATTATTTTTAAATTAAAAAATCAAAAAAATGAGTAAAATATTTTTTACAGCAGATCATCACTTTGGACACAAAAACATTATAAAATTTTCAAATCGTCCTTTTACATCCATTGAAGAAATGGATTCTTATTTAATTAAAAAATGGAATGAAAAAGTAAACCCTGAAGACGAAGTTTATCATCTTGGCGATGTTGGATTTTATTCCTCAGGAAAATTGCGAAAAATTCTAAATCAATTAAATGGAAAAATTTACCTCATCAATGGAAACCATGAAAAATCAGCACAAGCTTGTCATACAAGATTTGAATGGATCAAGGATTATCATGAATTAGTGGTAAAAGATAAGGATTTTGAAAGAGGTGAACAATTAATTGTTTTATTTCATTATGCAATGCGTGAATGGAATGCTTCTCATTGGGGAAGTTACCAACTTTATGGACATTCCCATGGAACTCTAAAAGATGATATTCATGCACTTTCTTTCGATGTTGGTGTAGATTGTCATGATTTCGCTCCGATTTCTTATGAAGAAGTGAAAGAAATCATGAAGCAAAAAAAGTGGAAACCACCTTTTGAAAAAACAAATCGATAAAAAATAAAGGTAACTCAATTGGGTTACCTTTTTTTATTAATATTGAAATTGTTTAGAGAGATTGTCATTTTAAAATTAAATCTCAAACCTTTCCATTGTTTCAAAATGTTTTTTCATTCCATTTTCTTCTAAAATTTCTTTGTTGACATTTCCAATTCCGATAAAATCGATTTTTAAATTATTCGCAGTTTTTAAATCCCAAAGTCCATCTCCAACAGAAATGATTTCTTCAAAAAGATCTACTTTATAAATTTCCTTAGCATTTTCGATTGCTTTAGAAACAATTTCTTCTCTTGCATAAAAATTATTCGAACCAACCAATTCTCCATCTTGAAAATCAATTCCAATACATTTTAAACGATATGCAGCAGTTTTTTCCAAAGAACCAGTTGCAAAACAAATCCCGATTGTTTTATCTTTTCTTAAATGTTCAATAACTTCTTTTGCTCCTTTTATTTCTTGAAAATCATAATGCGTAATTTTCTCATATAATAAATTCTCTAATTCGTTTAATTTTTCTTTTGTAAACGTTTTTCCTGTTGCAGTTTCATAGATTTCTTTTGCAATATAGGCATCTGAATGATGTTTATATCCATCAAAATCTTTGTTATAATTTTCAATTCCTAAGGAAGCAATCACTTCTCGGTATATTTTTTTATAAATCGGAATAGAATCTGTTAGAGTTCCATCGATATCAAAGACAATTAATTTCATTTTTTAGTTTTTTCTAAAGTATTAAAATCCATATAAATTTTGCCTTTATCTTTTATAAATATTTTCACTCAAAAAATATTCCACATCTAAAATTCCCAAAAACAAAACATACATCATTATTTTTTAAAATTAGTTTCTTAATTTAATGTTAAATACTGAAAATCAAATAATAAACAAATGAAACAAATCAAAAAACTTTGGGTAACACTTACCGTAATTGTAGTGATTTCATTTGCTATAATCGGATATTATGGTTTTGAAATTTACAGAGAAGCACCACCAATCCCAGAAAAAGTAGTCGATCTAGAAGGAAATGTTATTTATACAAAAGAAGACATTCAAGAAGGACAACGTGTTTGGCAATCAATTGGAGGACAAGAATTGGGAACAATTTGGGGACATGGAGCATACACTGCTCCAGATTGGAACGCAGATTGGATTCATCGAGAAGCAGAATTTATTTTAGATCTTTGGTCACAAGAAACTTATTTTCAAGATTATAATTCTTTAGGTGATGAACAAAAAGCATTACTTCAAACAAATCTAAAAAAATACATTCGGGAAAATCACTATAATCCTGAAACAAAAATCTTAACAATTAGTCCTGCACGAGAGGAAGCAATTCTTCATAATCAAATTTATTATACAAAACTTTTTTCAGATGCTCCTGAACTTGCAGAAACTCGTGAGCATTATGCAATGATTGATAACACTGTCAAAGGAGAAGAAAATTTACATCGAATTAATGCTTTTTTCTTTTGGACTTCTTGGGCTTGTACAACGGATAGACCTGGACAAGATATTACTTATACAAATAATTGGCCTCCAGATAAATTGATGGGAAATGAGCCACATGGATCTTTAATGCTTTGGACAGGATTTAGTATTATGATGCTTTTATTAGGAATTGGATTTTTAGCTTTTTACCATGCAAAAAATACGGAAGAAGAAATTGATAAAGATTTCCTACCAAAAGAGGATCCACTTTCTGGAATTCATCCTACTCCTTCTATGAAAGCAACTTTAAAATATTTCTGGGTTGTTTCTTTATTGATTTTTTTACAAGTTATTTTTGGTGTAATTACCGCGCATTATGGTGTGGAAGGTCAAGGTTTATACGGTATTCCTCTTGCGGATATTCTTCCATATTCTGTTACAAGAACTTGGCATGTACAATTGGCAATTTTTTGGATTGCAACTTCTTGGCTGGCAACTGGTCTTTACATTGCTCCTGCTGTTTCTGGATATGAACCTAAATATCAAAAACTTGGTGTCAATTTCCTTTTTATTTGCTTATTAATTATTGTTCTTGGTTCTATGGCAGGACAATTATTAAGTATTTTCCATTATTTCGGATTAGACATGAGTTTCTGGTTCGGTCATCAAGGATTGGAATACGTAGATTTAGGAAGATTCTGGCAAATTTTCTTATTTATTGGATTAATCCTTTGGTTAATTCTAGTAATTAGAGCTTTAAGACCTGCATTAACAAAGAAAAACCCAGATCATAATCTATTAGTTCTATTCGTGATTTCTTCTATTGCAATTGCGCTTTTTTATGGAGCTGGTTTGTCTTGGGGAAAAAACACACATCTTTCACTTATCGAATATTGGCGCTGGTGGGTTGTTCATCTTTGGGTAGAAGGATTTTTTGAAGTTTTTGCAACAGTTGTAATTGCTTTCCTTTTTGTTCGAATGAAAATTTTAGATATTAATAAAGCAACAAAAGCAACTATTGCATCTGCAAGTATTTTCTTAATCGGAGGAATTATAGGAACTTTTCATCATTTATATTTTACAGGAACACCAACTGCTGTTCTTGCATTAGGTTCTACATTTAGTGCTTTGGAAGTTGCACCACTTGTTTTTATGGGATTTGAAGCTTTCCATAATTATCGCGTAAGTAAAGCAACCGAATGGACGAAAAATTACAAATGGCCAATCTATTTCTTTATTTCTGTTTCTTTTTGGAATTTAATTGGTGCTGGAGTTTTTGGTTTTATGATTAATCCACCAATTGCACTTTATTATATGCAAGGTTTAAATACAACTCCAGTTCACGGACATGCTGCTCTTTTTGGAGTTTATGGAATGTTAGGAATCGGTTTGACACTTTTTGCGATTAAAGGACTTTCTGCACAATCTCCTTGGAAAGATGGTGTTATTAAATTTTCTTTTTGGGCTTTAAATATCGGTTTAATTTTAATGATTGTTCTGAGTTTATTACCTGTTGGATTGGCGCAAACTGTTGCAAGTGTAAATGAAGGAATGTGGTATGCAAGATCCGCAGAATTTCAACAACAAGAATATATTCGAACTTTAAAATGGCTACGATTAGTTGGAGATACCGTTTTCGCAATTGGTTCTCTGACTTTAATCTATTTTATCATCGGTCTTAAAACTGGTTGGTCTTTGAAAAAAGAATAGAGAATTAAAAAACTGCTTCTTTTTGAGGCAGTTTTTTTATAATATTTTAAACCATTTTCATATTATTCAATATTGAAATTTCTAATCAAATTCTATTAATAAATCATTAGGAATTTCATTCTTATCAACCTTAATTTCTTTATCAAAAGGCATAAATACAGAAATGCTATCTTTACCTATTAATCTAAAATTTTTATCTAAATATATGTTTCCATCAGGTCCATATCCATCAATTTCAAGAAAGTTTATATGTAATTTATAGAGATCTTTAAATTCATAAAAATTATATTTTCCTTTATAAATAGTTTCAACCTTTCCAAAAAGAAGATCTGTAGAATGAGTTACTGCTCCCTTTTTTTTAAAAGAAGCATAAGGTGAATTAATTTGTCTTCTTTTATAAATAATATTTAATTTCTCTTTTTTTATAAGGAAAATTTTCCTTTGACTACTATCAATAATTTGATACTTATTGTCTAAATAAAATATTCTCTCTTTTAAAGTATCTTTTTTTGTAATAAAATTTCTCACAGTATATCCAACCAAACTATCATTTTTATATCTTTTGTAAAAAAATTGTTCTTTAACAGAAAGATTATTTTCACAAGAAATAGTTGTAAGTAAGAGAATCAAAATAAATTTTAAATCTATATTTTTTATAATCATTGTTCGTTATTAAATTTTCTCTGGATTATGTTTTTTTTATTGATTCACAATTTTTGAATTTCTTTTAAGATAAACTTAAATGAATGTCATATCAATTTATTAAAAAAATATAGCATATACTTCTTCATTTATTTCAAAAAGCAAAAATAGAATTAACTTAATATTTTTCTAAATGTCAAAAAGCTTTTATAAGAAACTTTGCTCTCTTTTTTAATAGTAGATATTCATAATATTTTAAACCATTTTCCTTGATAGAATCCGTTTATTTATACTAAATTTGCAGTTCAAATTTTAAATTAAAATGAATATTCAAAACACATTAACATCCGTAATTCAAAAAGGTTTCAAAGAAATCTATAATGTAGAAATTGATAATGTTGAATTTCAAGCAACTAGGAAAGATTTTGCTGGAGATATCACAATTGTTGTATTCGCATTTTTACGACACGTAAAAGGAAATCCTGTGGAAATAGGAACTCGCATTGGAGAATACATCAAAAATAATGTTTCGGAAATTAGGGATTTTAATGTTGTAAAAGGTTTTTTAAATCTTGAATTTTCAGATGCTTATTTTGTAAATGCTTTTAATGCAATTTACACAACAGAAAACTTTGGAATCATTTCTCCAAATGAAGAGGAAAAAGCTGTGATGGTAGAATATTCTTCACCAAATACAAATAAACCACTTCACCTTGGACATGTTCGTAATAATTTATTAGGTTATTCTGTTGCTGAAATCATTGCTGCTTCTGGTAAAAAAGTGTATAAAACACAAATTATCAACGATAGAGGTATTCATATTTGTAAAAGTATGTTAGCTTGGCAACGTTTCGGAAATGGTGAAACTCCAGAAACTTCTGGTTTAAAAGGCGATAAATTAGTTGGAAACTATTATGTTGCTTTTGATAAAGCTTACAAAGAAGAAATTAAAGAATTAGAAGAAAAAGGTCTTACAACAGAAGATGCTAAAAAACAAGCTCCAATTTTATTAGAAGCTCAAGAAATGCTTAGAAAATGGGAAGCTGGAGATGAAGAAGTTGTAGCACTTTGGAAAACGATGAACCAATGGGTTTATGAAGGTTTCAGTGAAACTTATAAAGCTCTTGGAGTTGATTTTGATAAAAACTATTACGAAAGTGATACTTATTTATTAGGTAAAAAAGTTGTTGCTGACGGTTTAGAAAAAGGTGTTTTCTATAGAAAAGAAGACGGTTCAGTTTGGATTGATTTAACCGATGAAGGTTTAGACGAAAAAATCGTTTTACGTTCAGATGGAACTGCTGTTTATATGACGCAAGATATTGGAACTGCAATTGAACGTTTCAATGATTATAACATTGATTCTTTAACATACACTGTAGGAAATGAGCAAGATTATCATTTCAAAGTTTTATTCTTAATCTTAAAGAAATTAGGATATGACTGGGCTGAAAACTTATATCATTTATCTTATGGAATGGTAGAATTACCTTCAGGAAAAATGAAATCAAGAGAAGGAACTGTTGTAGATGCTGATGATTTAATGGTAGAAATGACAGATACGGCTCGTGAAATTTCGCAAGAATTAGGAAAATTAGAAGGTTATTCTGAAGAAGAAAAAGAAACTTTATATAAAATCATTGGAATGGGAGCTTTAAAATATTTCATTTTAAAAGTAGACCCAAGAAAACAAATTCTTTTTGATCCAAAAGAAAGTATCGATTTCAACGGAAACACTGGACCTTTCATTCAATATACGTATGCGAGAATTCAGTCGATTTTAAGAAAAGTAGATTTTGATTATTCTGCTACTATTTCTGATGTTTCTCTTTCTGATAAAGAAAAATCATTATTAAAACAATTAGAATTATTCCCTTCTGTAATCCAAAATGGAGCAAAAAATCATAGTCCTGCTTTAATTGCAAATTACACTTATGATTTAGTGAAAGAATACAATTCATTCTATCAAAGTTCTCCTATTCTAGGTTGTGAAGATGAAAATTTAAAAATCTTTAGAGTTCAACTTTCTGATAAAGTTGCACAAACAATCAAAAATGGATTTAAACTTCTAGGAATTGAAGTTCCTAACAGAATGTAAAATATAAATTTTGAATCGAAAAAGGCTAACAATTAAAACTGTTAGCTTTTTTTATTTTTATAGAAAATCAAACTTTAAATATAAATCATTGAAATCAATCAATTCTTTTAAAGTATTTTAATTCGGTAAATATTCTAAAATAGCTTTGAAGTAAATATCTGCTCTTTCTTTTGCGAAAAAATCAATTAGATAAGTTAATAATCCTAATAAAATCGATGCAAAACTAATTGCTCGAATTGTGGAGTTTTCAAAAAAGAAAAATAAAACTGCTCCTAAAATTGTTGCGATTAAAGCAAAAGGAAAAGTATAGTTAAAAATTGTATCAAAACTTTCTACTCTTTCTTTTTCAGCTTTTATAAATTTTTCTGGATTTTCTTTAAATTGATTTTGGTATTCTACAATTCTATTTTTGTTACTATAAATGTTATATCCTCCTGCTGAACTTAAAAGTAAACCAATCAATAAAAGTGGAATTATCATCGCTTTCGCATTTGGTGTGTTTCCAAATTTCCAAAAACAAAATGCAAAAATTAAAAGTAAAATTCCTCCAAATCCAGTAATCATTGCTTCAAAAATTTCTCCTTTTGTCCAATTAATTGTATGTTCAATAAAACTCATCCTTATCTTTTTTAGAAGTTCTTATTAAATATAAAGAATAGCTAGTTATTAATTTGTTTTTAGTTTTCAAAACCAACCAATTACTCTGTTTAGCAGGTAAAAAAATATTTAATTCAAATTTATAGACTGACTAATCACTCTACAAAATTATATATAAAATATGGATTTACAAAATTTGTTAATTAAACATAAAAAAGCGATAAAATTTAATATCGCTTTTCTTCTAATTAATTTAAATAAATATCAGCTGTATTTAAAAGCTTTTCTTCAAGTTCATAAATATCATCTATTGAATCTATTAAAACTTTTTCTTCTTTTCTTTCTTCTCCAAAAACACTTATATATTTTTTATTGCCGTTCAAATGTAATCTACAAAGAGGTTTTCTATTGTTATCATCTAACAAAATTCCAAAATATGATTGTGTATCTCTATAAACTATGCGTTTTCTTTCAATTTTTCTTCTCAAAATAGAAACTATAATTCTAAAACCTTCAAGCTCTTCTTCAGTTGTGATTATTTTACTAATTTCTTCAACTTCTTGTTCATTTTCTTCTTCTTGATTTTTGACTTCTTTTGAAAGTGCTTTAGTTAGTCTGTCATTAACTTTTTCACTTATTAATTGATTTGAAGCTTTTGAAACTAATTCTTTAAAGTGTTTTAAAACTTTTTCAGTCATTCTTCCACTGTAAACTTTAGAAGCAAAAAATTTCACAAATTCATCTGATGGTTGGCTCAATTCTGAATTAAGAATCTTTTTAATTTCTTTCGTATACTTTAATGAACTAGCATTTGAAAGAATCTTTTCAACGTCAAAATGTGACTTATGAAATTTTTGTAATTCATTAATTGAATGATCTTTTAAATCTACAATTGAAAATTCAAAAAATGGTTTTTCATCCATCTTATTTGATTCATCTAAATCAGCATAAAATCTATATTCTATTCCATTAGTTAATACACCAAATCTTGACTTTGTTACATGGAAATATCTTAATAATTGAGAATTATGTAAATCTAAATTTTCTTTCCAATGCTTACATTCAATAATTAAAATTGGGTTTTTATCTTCTATAATTGCATAATCAACTTTCTCTCCCTTTTTAACACCAACATCTGCAGTGAATTCAGGTACAACTTCAAGTGGATTAAAAATATCATAACCTAAAATATCAATGAAAGGTAAAACAAAAGCTGTTTTAGTAGCTTCTTCTGTTTGGATTTGCTCTTTCATTAAATTAATCTTCTCTGATAATGTCTTTAATTTAGTTTGTAATTCCATAAGTATTTTTTGATTAATGGTTCACAAATCAAAATTAAAAGCAATGATTAAAAATATTTTACGGGAATCCACATTTATACATTTTTATTTTACTTCCAAAACTTTCTTATTTTTTAATTCATTTAAAATTGTGCTAATACAAAACAACATTCCTTAAAAGATATCGCAAACAAAATTTCTTTGTTAAAAAATCGTAAGATTAGTTACATTTCTCCGACTACAGAAATATATCAGAAATCTTTGAAAGAAGCTGGAGTTCCAGAGCAATTTATTGAATTAATGAATGGGATTGCTTTAGCGCAAGCTCAAGGAGAATTTGATGAAATTAGTGATGATTTAAAAAATATTTTGGGAAGGAATCCTGCAACGCTAAAAGATTTTTTGGTTGATCATTTCAGTAATTAACTTTTAAAGGACATTCTAATGAATGTCCTTTTTTTATTCATTGATACATTGATTATTTTCTTTGATTATTTCTCTCAAATCCTTTTTAAAATACTTTAGTTTTTTAAACTTTTTCAATGAAATTGCATTGCATTTTAAATAATTTTTCAATTGCTGTTTGAAATAATTATTATGCTTAATTTCTCTACGATGTCTTAAGGTATTCCCTGTATTTATTACTAAATATCTTTTATAAACTAATTGCTGAATTTCTTCATTTTTTGCTCGAATAAAATATTTATAATTCTTTTGATGAATATAAGAATACAAATTCACAGCACCTTCTTCCAAAACTTCTAAATAAACTTCTTTGGAAACAAATTTTGGATTTCTATCTGCGCTTAATCTTTCTAATACAATACTCGAACTATCAATCATCACATTTGCACGAACAAATTTTACATCACCATAAATAGAAAATTCTTTTGCTTCATTTTGGTGAATTTTGGAAATCTCTGAATCTTCGCTTTTTTTAAACTTGAATTTTACAGGATTATTTTTCAAAGAATTGTATTTAATTAATCCTTCTATTTTAACAGAATCATTTGTGAGATAATAGCCTTTTTTAAACTGAGAAAAAGACAAAACAGGAAGAATTAGGAACAATAACAAGCTCCAAATTTGAATTTTCATAATCTTACTTTTTAAATTTCATAGTTATTTTTAAAAATAAAAACGGTATTTCTAAAAATTTCAGCAAAAGTAGCTTTTTCTATCAAATTAAAGAGTGATATTTTACAATTTATATGCTATTAAAATAACTAACAATTTTTATTGATTTCTTTTTCAAAAAAAAAGCTGATTAAAAAAATCAGCTCTTATTATTAATACATTTTCAAATAATTTAAAAATTCGTTTTTGGTTTTCAAATCTTTGAATTTTCCACGAAATTCAGTTGTAATTGTATTACTTGCAATATCTTTAATTCCCCTTGCATTCACACACAAATGTTTTGCATCAATCATACAAGCAATATCTTCTGTTTCTAAAACTTCTTGAAGTTCTTGTACGATTTGAACAGTCAGTCTTTCCTGAACTTGCGGACGTTTTGCATAATAATTTACAATTCTATTGATTTTTGATAAACCGATAATTTTTCCTGTTGAAATATAAGCAACATGTGCTTTTCCGATAATTGGCAATAAATGATGTTCGCATGTAGAATAAACCACAATATTTTTTTCAATTACCATTTCATTGTATTTATAAGAATTTATAAATGTCGAAACAGAAGGTTTGTTTTTCGGATTTAAACCTGAAAAAAGTTCCATCACAAATGCTTTTGCAACACGTTTTGGTGTATTTTTTAAACTATCATCTTTTAAATCTAACCCAAGAACTTCCATAATGTGTTTTACATCTTTTTCAATCAGTCCCATTTTGTCTTTATCCGAAAGTTGAAAAGCATTTTCTGTCATCGGTGTACACGCTAAATCCTTAGAAGGTTCGTTATTTTCTTTATAATACATACATTTCTATTTAAGATGAATACATCTTAAGTTAGTCAAAAAAAAATAAAAATCATTAAACATCTGATTTTTAACAATGTAAAATTTAATTAACAAGTTTTTAGGTACTTTAAGTTTAAAATGATATAAAGAAAATTAGATTTTCTTCTTATCTTTTAAGTCTAATTGTTGAAATGTTTTATGAAAAGAATTTTAGTCATTTTTATATTAGTATTTACGCAGTTTCAAAGTTTTTCACAAGACTTTGATGCTTCTCTCCTATTAAATAAAATCAATTACTCAAATTCTGCTCAATTTCAATATTATTTAAAAAAATACGACCAATATTTAGAGGAAAATACGAATGATTTAATGGTTTTCATCGAACGATGTAAATTCTTAGAAAATTATTTAGAACAAAAAGATATTTCAAAAGAAAAAAGATTACAATTAGAAGATGCTTTAGAGAAATATCAAAAAAAATTATATAGAGAATTCCCAAATCACCCAAAAACAGCAATTTATAAATTAGAGCATTCACCTAAAGAAAAACATAAAGAAATACTTCAAAAAGCAGAACATTCCATTGTTTCAAATAGCCATTTTTGGAATGAAAAAGATAAAAGTTTTATTTATGAACAATTAGGTCATTATCATTTAAGTAAGAATAATTCCCTTGCAATTAAATATGCTTTACAAGCAAAAAAACACGAACCTGAAAAAGATTATTCTGATTTGATTGCAAATGCTTATAGGCTAAACGGTGATATCGAAAAAGCTGCTGCAATTTTAGAACAAAACTTACATTTATCTAAAGATATTCACTCTTTAAGCAAAAAAGCGAATTTACTTTTTGAAATCGGAAAATTAGATATTGCTTCCAAAACTTATAAACAAATTTTAGCGAGAGATTCTACCTATGTTTTAAACGAACATTTAGCGGCACTTTTTGAAAAAAATCATGAATATAAATTAGCGAGAAAATTCTTAGTAAAAGATACTGTTGGAAGTTGGAAAAAATTAGCACATTTACAAAAATTGGTTGCTTTTGATATCAAATATTCAGATCCAAAGATTACTTTAGAAACCTACAGAAGATTACAAGAATTAAATCCAAAAGACGATTTTTTTGGGATTAAGCGATTTGATATTTTTCTAAAAGATCCTACTTCTTCATGGAAATGGTCAGAAATTTTTCATTTTCTAATTTTCATCGGATTTATCACATGTCTTTTAATCATTCCGTTTATTTGGATTTTGCCAATCATAGGTCTAGAAGTTGTATTAAAAAACAACAATTTTAAGATTGTCACAAAAACACCTTTCGATTGGTCGATTCGCTATTTTTGGTATGTTAGTTTTTGTTATTTATTAACGACTTCACTTGTTATATTTATCTTTGAATACCAAGATTTTATTGCTGTTTATCTAAAAGTTGGAGAAATTGAAACTTTTGCAAAAGAAGCAACCTCAACGCTTTCTCAAGCACATCAAATGTTATTTTTTGTGTTTTTGATGTTTATCACAACACTATTTACTTTAAACAAAAAACGATTGGAATATTATTATAATTCTACTTTTAGTATTTATAATATTGTGCTTTTCGGATTTATTTTTGTGATTTTTAATAGTCTTTTGCTTAAAGGTTTGGATTATTTATTTCATGTAGAAGAAATCGTAAATATTTCTTATTTCTCTGCGGCAAAAGAAGAAGTAGCAGCAGTTTTAAAAGAATATGGCTTTTCTGTGGCTTTCCTCCTAGTTGCAATCATTGTTCCTATTTATGAAGAAACTATTTTTAGAGGAATTATCCTTGGTTCTGTTGAACAACATATTGGTTTTCGATTTGCAAATATTTTTCAAGCAATTCTTTTTGGATTGGTTCATGGAAGTGTGAAATTATTTATTTTTTACTTCATTTTTGGTTTCATTTTAGGAATTGTTGCAAAGCGAAGCAAAGGACTTTTAACCAACATTGTTTTCCATGGAATTAATAACATGGTTGTTCTTTATTCTCTCACAAATTTGTAGAAACTTCACTAGAAAAAATTTCTATTTTAACATTCTAAACTGACATTTCTCATAGACTTGAAAATAAATCGATTTTACACTAAAAACATAAGCTTTTCTTAACAAATTTTTCTGTCTTTTCTAAGGTTAAAATTGAATTAAGAAGTATCTTTGTAGCTCAAAATTATTGATTATGAGTAAGGCGATTTATATTGCAACAAGTGAACCAAATAGTGGAAAATCTATTGTAACTCTTGGATTGATGCGTATGCTTTTAGGGCGCACAGCAAGTGTAGGATATTTCCGTCCAATTATTGACGATTTCAAGGAAGGTGAAACAGATAATCATATCGATACTGTTTTATCACATTTTGAAATTGATTTAAAATTTGAAGAAGCTTATGCTTTTAAAAGAAGTGAAATTGTTGCAAAACGGAATAGTGGAAAAGTTGGTCATATTATCGACACAATTATTCAAAAATTTAAAGCCTTAGAAGAACGTTTTGATTTTGTTTTAGTAGAAGGAACTGATTTTTCTGGAGAAGGTTTAGTAATTGAAATGGATGTAAATGTTTTAGTTGCAAAAAACCTTGGAATTCCTGCAATTATTGTTGGTTCAGGAATTGGAAAAACTTTAGAAGAATTGGTTGGAAGTATACATATTGCTTACGATTCTTTTAAAGAAAAAGAAGTAGAAGTTCTTGCTGTTATTGCAAATAAAGTAGAAATTCAAAATATTGAATTAGTAAAAAATGGAATTGAAAACAATTTACCAAAAAGTATTATTGTAGAAGCAATTCCGAAAATTTCTTCTCTTGCAAATCCAACAGTGAAAGAAATTGTAGAAGCACTAAATGCCCATGTGATTTTAGGAGAAGAATATTTAAATAATCAAGTGGAAAATGTTAATGTTGGAGCGATGCAATTGCGTAATTATCTGACACATTTGAAACAAGATAATTTAGTAATTACTCCAGGAGATAGAGCGGATATTATTTTAGGAGCTTTACAAGCAAATTTATCTGCAAATTACCCAAAAGTTTCTGGAATTGTTTTAACAGGAGGATTGATTCCTGAAGATTCTATTGTTAAATTAATTGAAGGATTATCTCGAATTGTTCCAATTATTTCTGTAGAAGACGGAACTTTTGCAACTGCAAATAAAGTTGGTTCTATCGATTCTAAGATTTATGCAAATAATAAAACAAAAATCTTAACTTCTTTAAAAACTTTTGACGAATATGTAGAACCAGATCGTTTGGCAGATAAGTTAATTACATTTGAATCTGAAGGAATGACACCGAGAATGTTCCAATACAATTTGGTTCAAAGAGCAAGAAAAGAGAAAAAACATATTGTGCTTCCAGAAGGAGCAGATGATCGAGTTTTAGAAGCTGCTGCTCGTCTTTCTTACGTAGATATTGTAAAAGTGACACTTTTAGGTGATCTAGATAGAATTCAAAGAAAAGTTTCTGCTTTAGGAATTAATATGGATTATGAAAAAGTAGATATTATTAATCCTGTAGAATCTGATTATTACCAAGATTTTGTTGAAACATTTTACAATTTAAGAAAACATAAAAATGTCAACATGGACATGGCAAAAGATATGATGGCTGATGTTTCTTATTTTGGAACGATGATGGTTTACAAAGGTTTAGCTGATGGAATGGTTTCTGGAGCTGCACATACAACGCAACATACAATTCGTCCAGCTTTACAATTTATCAAAACAAAACCAAATGTCTCTGTAGTTTCCTCTGTTTTCTTTATGTGTTTAGAAGATCGTGTTTCTGTTTTTGGAGATTGTGCGATTAATCCAAATCCTACAGCTTCACAATTAGCAGAAATTGCTATTTCTTCCGCAGAATCAGCAAAAGCTTTTGGAATTGAACCAAGAGTTGCTATGTTGTCTTATTCTTCAGGAACTTCAGGAAAAGGAGAAGATGTTGATAAAGTTAGAACAGCAACAGAAATTGTAAAGAAAATGCGTCCAAATTTAAAAGTAGAAGGACCAATTCAATACGATGCTGCGGTTGATTTTAATGTTGGAAAAAGTAAATTACCAGAATCAGAAGTTGCAGGACAAGCAAATGTTCTTATTTTCCCTGATTTAAATACAGGAAATAACACTTATAAAGCTGTACAAAGAGAAACTGGAGCTTTAGCAATTGGTCCGATGTTACAAGGATTAAATGCTCCAGTGAATGATTTAAGTCGTGGATGTACGGTAGATGATATTTATAATACTGTAATTCTTACTGCAATTCAAGCACAAGGATTATAATAAATTTTAAGAATCTTATTTTATGAATATATTAGTTATCAATAGTGGAAGTTCTTCTATAAAATACCAATTAATTCAGATGCCAACTGAAAAAGTAATTTGTTCAGGAATGGTAGAAAGAATTGGAATAGCAGACTCACAAATTCATTATAAAACAGAAAATAATTCGATTTCTGAAACACTTTTTATTGAAAATCATAAAATTGGTTTAGAAAAAATTACCAACTTTCTTTTAGATGAAAAAGTTGGTGTGATTTCTTCAAAACATGATATTCGAGCAGTTGGACATCGTGTTGTGCATGGAGGAAGTACTTTTTCAAAAACAACAATTATTGATAGTGAAGTAAAAGCAAAAATTAAAGAATTATTTTCTTTAGCTCCACTTCACAATCCACCAAATTACGAAGGAATTGAAGTTGCTTCAGAATTGTTTGATACTGCAATTCAAATTGCAGTTTTTGATACTGCTTTTCATCAAACAATGCCAACGGAAGCTTATAAATATGCAATTCCAAATAAATATTTAGAAGAAGAGCAAATTCGTTCCTACGGTTTCCACGGAACTAGTCATAAATATGTTTCTGAAAAAGCAATTGAGATGTTAGGAAAAGAAAATTCTAAAATTATCACAATTCACTTAGGAAATGGTTGTAGTATGACAGCTATAAAAGATGGAAAAAGTATTGAAACTTCTCTTGGATTTGGTCCGATGAATGGATTAATAATGGGGACAAGATCTGGAGATGTAGATCAATCTGTTATTTTCTATTTAGTAGAAAAATTAGGAATTCCATTAGAAAAAGTAAATACTATTTTACAAAAAGAAAGTGGAATGTATGGTTTAACTGGATTTAGCGATTTACGTGACATTGAAGCAAATGCTGAAAATGGAAATGAAGAATGTAAATTAGCTTTAGAAATGAATGCTTATCGAATTAAGAAATATATTGGTTCGTATGCAGCAATTATGAATGGTTTAGATGCTATTGTTTTTACTGCTGGAATTGGTGAAAATTCAGATGTGATTCGTAAGTTAGTTTGTACAGACATGGAATTTATGGGAATTGAATTAAACCAGGAATTGAACAGTATTCGATCTAAAGAAAATAGAAATATTAATACCGAAAATTCTAAAGTTTCGATTTTAGTAATTCCAACAAATGAAGAAATAGAAATTGCGAAACAATCATATGAATTGATTGAATCATAATTCTCTTTTATATAAAAAATTTCAAAAAAGGGGCTTTATTAAGCCTCTTTTCTTTTGAAAAAACATGCTTAATAATACATAAAATAATGATAGGAAAATTACATTTTCAAAGTCGAATTCTTCTATATATAAATAATTATTTCACTTTTTTATTAATTGCAATAGTTTTCTTTTTAAGTTATTTAATGACAAAAACTTTTGATCATATTGACTTTAAAGTAGGCTGGTATTTAAGTCATGATATTAGATATACTAAGGGAATAATTATTGAAGATTTTTATACAGGAGATCATGAAAAAGTAAATGGTTATGAATATGATATTGTTGGTTTTGAATATGTTTATGAATTGAATGGAACATATTATAGTTGGATATCTTATGCAAGTACAAGAGATTTTTATGGTTTGCGCAAAGGAAAAAAAGTAAATGTTGTTTTTAATAAAAATCATCCAGAATTTAGTCGAATTCACAACATGTCAAATTCTCCAGCTTTATCAAGTTTTATTTTGTATTTAATTCTTATTTTAATTACAATTCTATTACTAATTATCAATTTTTATTATGGAAAACAATTCTATTTATCAATTCAAAAAGGTGTTTTTGTAAAAGGTAAGTTTATAAAACAAAAAATAGTTACTTCAAGAAATACTTTAGAAGAAGTAGAAGAAAGTTTTAATATTGCTTTTTCGTATGAATATGAAGGAAGAAAATTTAAAAAATATATTACTACAAAAGATAAAGAAAAATATACGGATGAAATCTATGAATTAATAATTCATTTTCCAGAAAACCCAGAAAAATCTTATTTAGTAGATGAGAAAAATTCTTATAGAGCAATGATTTTAAAATATATTGCAAAAGATGATTTCAATGTTTTAATCAACTCTTAAAATGGAAGTAAATAAAAAAGGAACTTAAAATTAAGTTCCTTTTTATTTATTTTTTTATTGGTCTTTCTTTTCTTTTATTTGGAAATTCCTCTCCTACTTTTTTTCCATTTTTAAAGCGAATCCATTTTCCAACTTTCTTATCATTTAGATATTGTCCTCTTAAAACCAAAACACCATCCACGCCATAAAAAGAAGCTTCTCCGTTTCGCTTATTGTTTTTAAAAGTAATTGCTTCAATTAGTTTTCCAGCATCTGTGTATTTCTTCTGAATACCATTTTTTTCTCCAGCAATAAAAATTGTTTCTTCAATAATTTTTCCATTTTTATCAAAAACAGTAGTAATTCCATCTAATTTTCCGTTTTGATAATTTTCTTTAGAAAGCAATCTTTTTCCGTCGTTATAATAATATTTCCACTCTCCTATTCGATTCTTTCCGTCCATTTTTCCTTCAGATTTTAATTTTCCTGTTGGAAAGAAAAAAAGCACTTCAGCAATCGAAGAATTTTCTTGGAATTTCTTCATGATGGTAGGTTTCCCATCAGATTTTTCATCATAAAATAAAAATACACCTACTTCTTTTCCATGATTAAATTGTCCTTCATAACGAATTTGATTATTACTATAATATTTTTTCCAAGCTCCATGTCGCTTTCCAT
Source organism: Aureivirga marina (assembly GCF_015767265.1). Taxonomy (GTDB): domain Bacteria; phylum Bacteroidota; class Bacteroidia; order Flavobacteriales; family Flavobacteriaceae; genus Aureivirga; species Aureivirga marina. Next base: position 22,689 of record NZ_JADPIB010000003.1, on the reverse strand, counting down.
TTTTATCAAATTGATTTACTTGTGCAAAACTTTTTTGACTAAAAATAGCAGCTATCAAAAACGTATAAAATAATAATTTTTGCATATAATTTACTTTAAAGTATTTATCCATTCTAACAAATCTTTCTTGTCTTTATCACTTAAAACGGCATTCTTATGTAGAATCGTATAACTAGACATCGGCATTGAGTTTTCCATAATCACTTCTTCTAAATCATGAATGTTATGTTTTCGCTGATTGTCATTATAAGTTTTCCATTCATCAAAGTTTACATGCTTCTTTCCATCATTCACATGATTCGCAATAATCCATGAAACTGGTGCAATATTACTATACCAAGGATACACTGTATTATTGGAATGACAATCATAACAAGATGTTTTCAAAATTTGCTCAATATGCGGTGGAACATCCGTAATTTTGTTTATTGAAACCTCGTTTGAGGTGTTTTTATCAGGTCTAAAAAATTGTATAATGACCAAAACAGCTACGATAAATAAAAGAATTTTTTTCATGATTTTTACAATTTTGAAGTTGCCAAATATAAGAAACATTTCACACCATAAGTTATCTTAGTTTTAAATTTTTAAAAGAAACTTCATTTTTGTGAAATAATATTCTTTATTCAAAATTAAACTAAAAAGATGTAAAAAATTAATTTACAACGATTTAAATCTACTTTATATAAAAATAAAAAAGTGTTCAATAATAAATTACCAAACACTTTTAAATAAACATTAAGGAATTTTGGGGTATGAAGTTGTTAAAAGCTTTTTATTTCATTCATCAGAATGAAAGCTTTATTTGCATATTCTTTTTCAAGAAAAATAGTGAAGTAATTAGAAGTAGAAATAATCTCAAAAACAGGGATTCCTTCGTAAGCTAAAAGCTTGAATAAATAAAAATACAATCCAATAATATCCGAACTTTTCTTAGGAAGTTCAATAGAAAGCGATGATAAATCATCTTTAATACAAATGCAAGTTTCATCTTTGAAATATTCTTCTACAACTGGTTTTAAAGTAGAAGAAACAATGATACTACTCTCTTGATAATTGCTCGCATACGTAAAATATGCACCATAATTATCTTTAATATCTGTCAAAAGTTTTGCTTGATTTTGCACTAAAGTATTTGAGTTTACAAAAGTGTAATCCGTAATATTCGACCTAAATACGATATCACCAAAACCTTTAAATGAACTATTCATTTCCAAGTTTCTAGGCAAATATCTTCTCAATGCCATTACGATAGAACCCTCCTTTACAGGTTTTCGCATCATTTGTTCAATTTTTGGCTGTAACTCTTTTGCTAACGAGCTAAAATTGATGATGTCTCTGTAAAGTGCATCCTCTAAAAAAGGCTGATGTTTGATTAAATCATGAACGTAATTTGTAATAGTTTTCATTATGTTAAATATTTAACTGGATGTACAAATATATATATTTTTATTTAAAAATATTTTTTTGTGGTATCTTTTGGTTAATTATGCACCATAGTTTAGAAAAAACTAATAAATCAGTAACAAGATGAAAGTATTGAAATTTGGGGGAACTTCTGTAGGGTCTTCTTCAAGTATTAAGGAAATTAAACATATTATTGAAAATCAAAACGACAAAATTCTTGTCGTTTTATCAGCTATGTCTGGTGTTACCAATGAATTGGTACAAATCAATAATAAACTAAAAGAAAATAATACAGACATTCAAATTCACATTGACTATTTACGAAAACGACATTTAACAGTCATCAATGAATTATTTTCACCCAAACAAAATACTGAACATATTGTTGAATATGTAGAAGAAATTTTAGAAAAAATAGAAAGTTTTAAAAAAGAGTATTTAACAAAAGAACGTGAATCGATTGTTTCAACACTTGGAGAAACACTTTCTACTTTCATTTTTTCAGAATATTTAAAAGCATCTGAAGTTTCTAATAAATTATTAGATGCTAGCTTTTTTATGCTAGTTGAAAATGATGAGAATCCAAATTTAAAAGTGATTCATACTTTATTTGAACGCGAAGTTGAAAGAATGGAAGATTCGAATATTTATATCACACAAGGATATATTCGAATTGATCGAAATAATAAAATTTCTACGTTAGACCGTGGAGGAAGCGATTATACAGCTACAATTCTTGGAGCTGCTTTAGACGCAACAGAAGTTCAAATTTGGACAGACATTGATGGTTTCCATAATAATGATCCAAGATTTGTAGATAATACGCGACCTATTGAATATTTAACTTACGATGAAGCAGCAGAATTAGCATATTTTGGAGCAAAAATTTTACATCCAAAAACAGTAATGCCAATTCGTAAGAAAGGAATTCCTCTGTATCTGAAAAATACTTTTAAACCTGAATCTAATGGAACATTAATTTTCAACGATTCAAAATATTTTGGTTTAAAATCAATTTCCGCAAAAGATGGAATTACAGCAATTAAGATTAAATCGAATAAAATGTTGATGGCTTATGGATTTCTTTTAAAGATTTTTGAAATTTTTGAGAAATATAAAACGCCAATTGACATGATTACTACTTCGGAAGTAGCAATTTCACTTACAATTGATTCGACAAAAAAGTTAGATAAAATTGTAAAAGAATTAAAAGCTTATGGAGAAATTGAAGTAGAAACAAATCAAAGTATCATTTGTTTGGTTGGACAATCAATTATTGAAGATAAAGGTTCCAACAAAATTTTTGAATTATTAAATGAAATACCTGTCAGAATGATTTCTTATGGAGGAAGTGAAAATAATATTTCACTACTTGTAAGCGAGGAAAATAAAGTTACGGCTTTGCAGGCACTCCATAAAAAATTATTCCCAAAACATATAAACGTTTAGCATGTTTCTTTTAAGTATATAAATACTTAATATTGTCTTAAAAAGCCCAAACCTTTGTCACGTTTGGGTTTTTTTGTTTTTAATTTTTTTCATTTTAATCTATCTCAAAAAATGTCTAAACTCATAAGAATCAATTTTAAGATAAGAAGCTGTATCCATTCTTTGATTTCCAATAATTTCTAAACTTGTTATTTTAGTAGAATCTTTATCCCAAATTTCAGTATATCTATTATTTTCAATCACAAAAACTCGTCTATCTTTTTTATCATAAAAAAGGATTGCATATACTTTTACTTTTTGAAAGTTTTCTGTTATTTCAGAGTTTGCTTGAAGAGAATATTCTATTTTGTTATTCACATATTTTGTTTGAAGATTTACTTCTATTTTATCTTCTGTTAAAAATTGTCCCATCTCTATCGGCTCCTCCAAATTTGCAATTTTATAATATTCTAAAATCCATAAAGAACTCGCTAATCCTATAACTAAAACAGTAGAAAATATAACAATAAAATTAATAATTCTTTTTCCCTTTTTAGAATTTAGTAAATTATTAAAACCTAATTTTGTGATGATTAAATAGTGAAATAATAATAGGCTTGGAACTAAAAAACTAAAAATTGTTTCTTTATTTTCTATACTATATTCTTTTTTTATTAATACAGAAATAAAAAAGACAACAATCCCTAAACTTATAATTCCAATAATCTTTGTGTAAATTTTCATATTCTCAGTTTTTTCTTTAAATCTAAAAAAACTTTTATTAAAATCAATTAATATGAAAATGTTTTACAGAACTTAACGGCTTCTAATCCTAAATTGAAAAAACATAAAAACTAACCTAAAACAGCTAGTTTCTATGTTTGATTTCTTTTATAAATGTTCTGGTAAAGCATTTACTAAATTCACATATTCAATTATGTTATTTTTTAATTCTTTTTTGAATTTTTGATTTTCATCAGTTCCTGGTTTTCCATATCCTGGAAACTTTTTCAACATATTAGTAAAATACGGATTTAATTTATCTCCTAAAATTAGATAACCATATAAATTATAATTCGCTACTAAATTCTCTACATCTGAAACATCTTTATAAGTATCAATTGCTAATGGAACACCAATTGGAGCTTCTCTAGGAAAGTTTTTTTGAACAAGATTTTTTCCAAAACCTAAAGCATCCATCTGTTCTTCACTTACAATTGGTCGAATTATTAAATAACTTGCCCAAGGATATTTATCAATTAAAAAAAGTTTATTTCCAAATTCTTTTACTGTAATTACAATTGCGTTAGGTACAATCGGCCAATCTTTTAAAATTTTAATTGGAGCAGATTCTTCATTTGGAAATTGAATAAAATTGTCTGGAATAATTGGAAAATTAAATAATTTTTTATACGTTTTCACATCAGGAACATGTCTTAATCCTCCATCAAGATGAATATAAACAGCTCCATTGTCTTGTTGATAATATAACTTATTCATAATATAAATTTTTTAATTCCTACTCTTTTTTTATAGGTTTTTCGGAATACACCTTTGTAACTTAATTACATTACAAAGTTCCAAATCAATGAACAGTTATTTTAGAGTATTTATACCTAATTTATTCTTTAAAAGGTTTTAAATCCTTATATTTTGCATTTATTTCAATTCCGAATTCTGTTTTTAATACTTCAAAAAGTGAATCATTATTTTCTAATATAATTTCTTCTTCTTTTCCATTAATTTTCTTTTTTAAACGATTATTAAAAAGTGTAATCATTCCATTTTTAACTGGTAATGCAGCAATTCTAGAATATGTAAAAAATGAATCTTCACATGTAGAAGTATAATGATTTCCATAAGCAATGTCACCAGAAAAAACATATTCTAAATCAAAACTATAAAGAACTTCCCATTCATTTTCAGAATTTTTCTTTTGTAATAAAAAACCAAAATATTTGTCTTTTTTTAATCGATAAAAAGCATTTTTTTCTCCAAAAACCTCATCGCAAATCAGTGGAATTGGAAATGAAGGATTTCTAGAACCAAATCCAGTATCTACAATCCATTGTCTTTTATTGATTGTTACTAAAGTAACTTGATGACCTCGACCTGTAATAGTCTCTTCCAAATGTACTCTTCCAAGTAAAGCTCTTGCTTCAAAACCGAAAGATTTTAAAGCCATTAAAAACAACCCATTTAATTCAAAACAATAACCTCCTCTTCTATTTTTCACCAATTTCTCAAAAATATTTTCAGGTTTTAAATCAACCTTTTTCCCTAAACAAATATCTAAATTCTCAAAAGGAAATGTATGAAAATGTGCATAATGAATTGCTTTTAAAAAAGGTAAATCTAAAGAAACTTCCCCTTTATATTGTACACGTTCTAAATAGCTTTTTTTATCAAATCTGAAATTATTCATTTTCCATTTTTGTATTTAACTGAATCTTATCTAATTTAAAAATAGCATACTGAAATTTCAATATGCTATTTTTAATTTTATAAAGTTTGTACAATCTGAATATAATTTCCACATGTATCGTCGAAGACAGCTAATTTTGCAGTTCCAAAAACAGTTGGTTTTGTACTAAATTCTATTCCTAATTTTTGTAACCTTTCATATTCTTCATCTACATTTTCTACTGAAAATTGTGTATAAGGAATTTTACTATCAAATAATGCTTTTTGATATGTTTTTGCAGGCTCAAAATGTTTAATAGAAGGTTCTAATAAAATTTCTGGTCCATCTTGTTCTTCATTTGAAACTATTGTTAACCATCTATTTCCTTCTCCCAAAGGAATATCTAATTTCTTTACAAAACCTAATTTTTCTGTATAAAATTTTAATGCTTTTTCCTGATCTGCAACAGGTACGCTTACTAATTTAATTTTCATTATTTCAATATTTTAATTTAGTCTTTGTTATTCTACAATCAATTTTTCAAATTTGGTATTTTCTAATTGAATGAAATAAATTCCTTTCTCTAATTTAGAAATATCTATTTTTTGGTCAGAATTATTATTAACAAGAATTAATTTTCCTTGTAAATCATATATTTTCACTTTAGAAATCGATTCTTTTTTAGAAATTAAAATATATTCATCCGCAGGATTTGGATAAAAATTTTCTAATTCTATATTATTTTCTTCCACAGATAATGTTTCACAAATATCCCAAATAACAGAACTGGTTGCACATCCAACATCATTGTTTTCAATATTTATATTTCCTCCAACATTTCCAGGTTCTAAAAGAGTACAAATTGCAATACATACATTTAAATTCGGATTTTCAGAAATTTCTAAATTATCCATTAAAAAAGGAATATTATCCAATCCCTCCAAAGATTCTAAAGTTTCATTATTTGTAATTCCTAAAGTAGAAACAGAAATTAAACTTTCCAAAGCTGTCAAATCATTTAAAGAATCATTATCATCAATAAATAAATAATCTGTAATTGTTTGTAAATTTTCTAATCCATCTAGGGAAAGTAAATTATCATTTTGATCAATCATTAATGCGGTATTAATCGTTGTAAAACCAGAAAGTCCATCTAAAGAAGTAAGAGAATCATTATCTGTAATTCTAAAATAAGAACTTACAAAAGAAAGATTTTCTAAACCATTTAAACTTGCTAAATCTGCATTTTCACCAATATAAATTCCTTGTTGCACAGAAGTTAGATTACTCAAATGCTCAATAGACGTTAATCCGTTTGAAAGTAAATAAAAATATCCTCCAATAAATTGAATATTTTGTAAACCGTTTAGAGTTTCAAGAGCAGCATTGGATTCAAAATATAAAATTCCATTTACAGAAGTCAAATTACTTAAAGCTTCAATCGAAGTTAAAAACAAATTTCCAGCTATTACAATATCTTGTTGAATGGAAGTAATATTATGTAAACCTTGTAAACTTGTTAAGTTACTATTAGATAAAATTGTTAATCCATTTAAACTTGTCAATCCTTCTAATCCAGAAAAATCCAAAATTGCATTTCCTTCTACAATTAAAGTTCCATTTAATTGTGTTAGATTATCCAAACCACTCAAAGATTGTAAAGTAGAATTTTCTTCGAGAGTTAAATTTCCAAATATCTTCGTAATTGGAGATAATCCTTGTAAACTTTCAATGGAAAGTCCTGATATTTTTAAATTCCTTAAAACTTCTGTACAACCTGGATTATCAATGAAAAACTCTGTGATTTCATTTTCTGTATTAAATTCTAAATCTTGATCAGGACATTGCGAAAAACCATAAAATCCGACAAACAAAAACGATAAAAGTATCTGTAATCTCATAACGCAAAAACTTTAAGTTAAATCCTATTCAAGTTACTAAATATCTAAGGTTTAAGTGTTTTTACATTTGATAAAATCATGATAAAATTTACATAAAACTTTCAATAGCAAGTTTATATCCTTTTAAACCAAAACCAATAATAATTCCAGCAGCATTTGCAGAAAGATACGAATGATGTCTAAATGATTCTCTTTTGTGTACATTCGAAATATGCACTTCAATTACAGGAGTATCAATTGCAGCAATCGCATCTGCAATAGCGATTGATGTGTGTGTATAAGCACCAGCATTTAAAATAATTCCATCATAAGAAAAACCTGTTTCATGTAATTTATTAATTAGTTTTCCTTCTTCATTTGACTGAAAATATTCAATTTCTACACCTTTACTTTGGTATTCTTTTTTCAATTCGAAAAGAAAATCTTCAAAAGAAGTATTTCCATAAATAGTAGGTTCTCTTTTTCCTAAAAGATTCAGATTTGGTCCGTTTATTATGATTAGTTTCATAAGCTTAAAATATAAAAAAACGGAAGATAATTCTCCCGTTTTTCAAAAATACAAATATTATAAATCTTATTAAAATTCATATCCAAGAGAAACTTGGAATACAGAATTCTTGGCATTTTCGTTACTTTCAACATCAATTAAACCGAAATTATATCTTCCGTGAATAAAAATCCCTTCTGGAGTTTTATACCCAAAACCTACACTACCATCAATTCCAAAATCTTTTTTATCTGGTAAATCTTGTTTTGTAGTTGTTGTAACAGGATTTGGTAATAATGGAACTGTTTTTTTCAATTCAATACTATTATCTACCAAAAAGGCAAATTGCGGTCCTGCATCAATACTTAAACCTTCAACAATGTAATATTTCGCATAAATTGGCACATTAATATAGTCTAAACTAATGTTCGCATTATATTTATCCAATACATTTGGATCATTCAGGTTTGGAAGTGAAAAATTACTTTTGGCTCCCTGTGCTGAATATAAAACCTCTGGTTGTATCGAAAATTTATCTGACAATGCTAATTCTACTACAACTCCGGCTGTCCATCCAGTTTTAGACTCTCCACCGTAAATATCCGTTCCAACTAGATTCGCAAAGTTAACACCACCTTTTACACCAAAAGAAATGTCTTGTGCTTTTGCTGCAAAAATACCTCCTGTTAACAATAGAATTGTAACTAAAAGTTTTTTCATAATAAATTCTTTAAGGTTAATTCATTAACTAAATTAGTTATAATATGAAAGTCAAAATGGTAAAGAAATTGTAATTTTTTATAATAATGTCTTAATTTTCTATAATTTAAACAGCTTTAAGAGTTTTATTAACAAAAAAACGGAAGATTTCTCTTCCGTTCTTTTTTCGCAACTTGTTTGTTTATATTTCTATATTTCTACCAAAATTCATATCCTAAAGTAAGTTGGAAAACCGAATTTTTAGATTTCTCTGTATCTTCTACATCGATTAATCCAAAATTATATCTTGCTTGGATAAAAATTCTTTCCGGCAATTTGTATCCTAAACCTACTGCTCCATCAATTCCAAACGATTTCTTTTGAGGTAAATTTAACTCTCTGTTGTGAATCGTCTCTTGAGGATGTGTTGGAATCACTTTTGTCAATTTAATTTTATCATTTACTAAAAATGCAAACTGAGGCCCTAAATCAATTGTCAAACCGTCTACAACATAAAATTTAGCTAAAATCGGTACATTGATATAATCTAAATCAACATCTGCATAAAACTGATCAATTACAGCTGTGTTTGCTGGATTTGGTAAAATAAAGTTTACATCCCCACCTTGTGCAGAATATAAAACCTCTGGTTGAATTGAAAATCTATCTGAAATTTCAAATTCTACAACAACTCCTGCTGTCCAATCTTTTTTAGTTTGCACATTATATACTCCCGTATTTGTCAAACTTGCAAAATTAATCCCGGCTTTCACACCAAATGAAATTTCATGTGATTCAGGATCTTGTGCATTTGTAGTGAATACGATTCCTACTATTAAAATAATTGTGCATAAAAGTTTTTTCATAATGAATTTCTTAAAAGGTTAATTCACTATCGAAATTACTTATTAAATAGAAGCAGAAAGTTTAAAAAAATCACAACAAATTATAATAAAATCTTAATTTTCAGTCATTTAACAAATTTTAAAGAAAATTTTTAAGTTTTAAAAACAAATCTAATATCAAATTGTTTGTAAAAGTGAATCTCTCTTAATTTTTAAAAATAAAAAGACAAAAAAATCGGAAAATGCTATTAGAAAAATGAAATCTTTCTTTTTCTTAAAAAATTACATTTTTATAAAACATTGATATATAGTTATTTAATTTACAATGTTAATTTATGTTAAAAAAAAATTATTCTTCGATATTATTTCCATTAATCTTTTTCTATTTTTGGGAAAATTGTACAATAATGACTAAAAAAATATTCAATCTTATTTTATTTATTTCCTGCAGTATTATGTATGCGCAGCAAGAAGCTAATAATTGGTATTTTGGTGTGAATGCAGGTTTGAATTTTAATGGAGGCGTTTCCGTTTTACAAAATGGAGCGATGAACACTCATGAAGGTTGTGCATCATTTTCAGATGAAGATGGTCAACTTTTGTTTTATACAGATGGAATGACAATTTGGAATAAAAACCATAATGTAATGCCTAATGGTTCTGGACTTTCAGGAGATTCATCTAGTACGCAATCTTCTATAATTGTTCCAAATCCCGCAGATGAAAACTTGTTTTATTTATTCACCGTAGGTTCTGCCGAGAATAGTACAGCTGGTTTATTCTATTATGTTGTAGATATTACAGCAAACGGAGGTTTAGGAAATATTACTCTTGGTCCAATTAATTTATCTGGAGCTGATAGTGCGAACTGGACAGAAAAAATTACTGCCGTTCATAGCTCTGAGTGTAATTCGTTTTGGGTTATCTCACATGTAGACAACAGATATTTTTCTTATAAAATTACAGGAGCTGGAATTAATTTACCTGTAATTTCTACTATTCCACATACAGCAATTGATGGAAGAGGTTATTTAAAAGTTTCTCCAAATGGAGAAAAACTTGCCGCAGCTCACTATCATGATAACAATGGAAATGATAGTAAATTATTATTATACGATTTTGACAAAACAACAGGTATTGTATCCAATGAACAAGAATTATTTGATGATCCACAAGATTTAGAACATCCTTACGGATTAGAGTTTTCTCCTTCTTCTGAGAGACTTTATCTTTCTACTTATCATAGTAATGCTGATTTGAATAAAACATATCAATTTAATATAGAAGCTTCTAATATTTCTGCTTCTAAATTATTATTGAAATCTCAAAGTGGGTTTAGAGGATCATTACAACTTGGTCCAGATAAACGTATTTATGCAACTGTTCCTGTTTCTTATTCACAAGGAACACCTTTTTTAGATGTAATTGAATTCCCTGATAATTTAGGAATCATTTGTAATTATACGGAAGACGCAATAAACTTAGGAACAGGTTTGGCAACACAAGGTTTACCTCCGTTTATTCAATCATTAATTACAAGTAAAGCAGAGTTTATTGACATTCCAAATGGTACAAAAGAAATTGATGTTTGTGATGGTGATACTTATACAATTAAAATAAAAAATTATCCAAATGCTTATTATACTTGGAAATTTATTTCTGGTGGAACTGAAAACACGTTACCTACGCAAACTCCACCAAATCAATATACAATCAATCAATTTGGAACAAATACAGATGGAACTTATGAAGTAATTGTAACTTTTTCTGATGGAAGTTGCCCGAAAAATACTTCTTTGGATATTAATTTTATCGATACGCCAAATATTCCTACAATTACAAATTGGTATGAGTGTTCTACAAATGGAAATGGATTTTTCGATTTTAATTTTGACACTATGATTTCACCAGTTGTTTTAGATGGTGATAGTGCTTCAGATTTTTCTATTTCATATTATTCAAATCAGAATAACGCGCATAATTCTTCAAGTGTTCTTTCTTTTCCTTATGTAAATCAAGTTGCTTTTGGTACAGAAACAATTTGGGTAAGAAAAGAAAATAATACAACTGGTTGTTATACATTAACTTCTTTTGATATCGCAGTTTTTGATTTAAATATTTCAAGTAATATTCCTGATTTACACACTTGTGATTTTGATGGAATTGCTACAGACACAGATACAAATGATGGTTTTGCTTCTTTTGATTTAACTCAAAATAATGCAGAAATTTTAAATGGCTCAAATCCTGATGATTTTGAAATTAAATATTATATAGATGCTGCTCTTTCTAATTTAGTTGGAGATCCTACAGCATTTACAAATACAACAATTTCAATTCAAACAATCTATTTTACAATTACTTCAAACTTAAATTCTGTTTGTACAACAGATGGAAGTTATACATTAATCGTAGATCCAAATCCAGTTTTTAATTCAAGTTTTACTACAACTTCTTTAAGTACTTGTGCGGTTGGTGATTCAAATTCAGGTATTTTTAATTTAAATTCAATTACAAATGCTTTCCAAAATTCACCTGATTATACGTATAGTTTTTATTTAAATGGTGCTTTAATTCCAGCAACACAAGATATTTCTTCAATTTCTATTGCAAATGGAAGTACTGTACAAGTGGAAGCTTCAAGTTCTTTAGGTTGTGTTTCTAGAAGTAATCCTATTGATATTATTGTATATGGAAACCCACAAATCATTGCTGTTGCACCACTTGAAGAATGTGATATTGATTTAGATGGTTCTATCGATTGGGATTTAACTACAAATGAAAATATTTTAACAAGTAATGGACTTTTTAATATCACTTATCATGAAACAGAAGTTTCTTCTTTAGGTGGAAACGGAGATATTATTACAACTCCGACAAGTTTTGCTTCTGGTTCTACTACAATTTATTATCGTTTACAAGATCCAACAACTGGATGTTTAAATTATGGTTCTTTTGATGTAGTTTTAGATGCATTCCCTACAAATCCAACAGAATATACTTTTGAAGAATGTGATGATATTGTTCATGATGGAATTAAATCGTTTTTCTTACCTGGATTTAATGATACAATTATCAATAGTATTCCAGATATTTCAATCCTAGGATATTATTTATCTCCAGCAGATATAACAAATCCAGCGATTAATCCATTACCTAATAATTATACAACTGGAGACACAACTTTATATGTACATTTACAAGATGACATCAATGGATGTACAACTTATACAGAAGTTCATTTAGTAGTTTTAAATATTCCTAATGTAAATGAGAATGTTCCAAATCTAGTTGCTTGTGATGATGATTATGATGGAGAAACTTTATTTAATTTAACATTAAATGAGCCAAATATCGTTGATATGACAACACTTGTAAACCCTGCATTTGAATATTTTACAGATGCAAGTTTAAGTGATGCCTCTAAAATTCCTACAGACGAATTGACAAGTTTCCAAAACACAGCAAGTAGTAATAATTTTCAAGAAATTTGGGTAAAAGTTTCTTCAGATGCTGAAAATTGTTTTGGTGCAACAAGTTTTAATATTGTTGTAAATCCAAAACCAATTATCAATCCTATTGAAAATTTGAAAGAATGTTCTGATGAAGATGGTTATGTTTTCTTTGATTTAACTTTAGCTGAAGATGGATTATTAAATGGTCAAATTGGAATGATTATTAAATATTTCCCTAGCTATTTAGATGCAACTTCTAATACAAATGAAATTCCAAATCCAGCAAATTATCAGAATACAACAATTCCTGTACAAACTATTTATTATACTTTAGAAAATACAATTACAGGTTGTACAACTGTTGCTTCTTTTAATATTGAAGTAATTGCAAATCCTACAACTCCTGCTGTGCAAGTTTATGATATTTGTGATGTTGAGCCTTCGGATGGTGTGATTAATTTAGATTTATCTTTTTATAATGATTATTATAAACAAGGACAAACAAACTATGTAGTTTCATATCATGAAACACAACTAAATGCAGAAAATAATTCAGGATCAATTGATTTATCTAATGATTATATCAACTCTATAAATCCTTATAATTTTGAAATTTTTGTTAGAATTTTTGATACAGATACTGGGTGTTTTTCTACAACTTCATTTACAGTAAATGTTTTAGATATTCCAAATCCTACAACTCCAGATGCAATTGCAACTTGTGATGTAAATAGTAATGGGTTTACAACTTTTGATTTCTCTTATGTTGAAACTGAAATTGTAACAGCTTTAGGAAATGTAAATGTTTCTTTTTATTTAACTGAAATAAATGCAGAAAATGCTGTTAGTCCTTTGACAAATATTGCGAATCATGCAAATCTTTCTCCATACCAAGAAATTATTTATATCCGTGTTGAAGATGCAATTACTGGATGTTTTAAAATTGTAGAATTAGAATTAAATGTTGTAAATACTCCTGAAATTAATAATCCTACAAAATTTGAACAATGTGATTCTGATACAGATGGATTTGAAATTTTCAATTTAACAGAAAAAGAAACGGAAATTACAACAGATACAAACCTAACTTTCCAATATTTTATCAATACGGAAAGTGCTGTTAATAATAATGGAATTGGAGAAATTACAAATCCTTCTAATTATACAAATATTACAAATCCGCAAACAGTTACTATTCGTGTAAACAACAATGGAACTGGATGTTATTCTTTAACTACGTTAGAATTAATAGTAAATGAATTACCTGTGATTAGCCAACCTACTCCATATGAATTATGTGATGATGGAGAAGATGGCGATTTCTCTAATGGTTTAACTACTTTTAATTTAGTAATTAAAGATGTGGAAATTTTAAATGGTGAAACTGGATTAGTAACTTACCATGAAACAGAAGATGGACCAGCAATTGATAAATATGCTCCTTATACAAATTTATCTCCAACGCAATCTCTTTTTGTAAAAGTACAAAACATTGAAACTGGATGTGAATCTTCTACTATTTTAGATTTAATTGTTTTCCCACTTCCTCATGTGGAAGATTTATTAACAATTGAAGAATGTGATGATGATTATGATGGACACACTTTCTTTGATTTAGATGCAATTAGAAATCTTTATGATCCAAGTGGTTTATATGGAATTACTTTCTATGAAACAGAAGATAATGCTGAAAATGATCAACTTCCTTTAACGGATTCTAGCTATTATTCTATCGTAAATAATATTTATGTAAGAATTCAAGATCCTGCCTCTAACTGTTTTATTATTAGAGAAATTACTTTAGTTGTAAATCCAAGACCTGCTTTCGTAACAATTGAAGACATGGAAGCTTGTGAAGGAGATGTTGCAGGAGAAAGTCAATTTGATTTCTTACCAATTGAACAAGATATTGTTGGAACAAATACAAATCTTTCTGTAAAATTCTTTACTTCTCAGACTGATGCAGAAAATAATATTGGTTCTATTGATACAAATGCTCCTTTTACAAATTCTGTAAACCCACAAACAATCTGGGTTCGTATGGAATTTATTGATACTGGATGTTATACTTTAACAAGCTTTGATTTAATTGTAAATCCAAAACCTTTAATTGGAGATCCATTAGAATATCATGTTTGTGATGATGATAATGATGGATTTGCTACTTTTTATTTAAATGAAATGAATGATGAAGCTCTAGTTGGTCAATTAGGAGTTTCTATCCGATATTATTTAACAGAAGAAGATGCATTAAATGCAAATGATTCTTCTGTTTCGCCACTTCCAAATGCATATCAAAATACAACTATTGATGCACAAGATATTTATGTTCGTGCTGAAAATGTTCAAACTGGATGTTTTACAATTAATTCATTAACCTTAGTAGTGGAGCCTCTTCCAGAACCAAATTTCACTCCAGCACCTTTAACTGCTTGTGACGAAGATGGAGATGGTGTTGAAATTTTTAATTTAAATGATGCGATTCCAAATATTTTAAATGGTGCTTTAGGTTATGATGTAAAATTCTATCCTACACAAGCTGATGCAAACAATACTTCAAATGAAATTACAGATTTAGAAAACCACTCTTCTACTTCTACAACAATTATTGCAACTGTTATTAATACAAATACAACTAATTTATGTGAAGTTTATGTTTCTCTTGATTTAATTGTTCACGGAGTAGACGAATTAATCGTTCCTAATCCAATCACATTTTGTGATACAGATACAGATGGAATCATTCAAAAATCAATGGATGAATTAACAAGTATTATTTTCTCATCTACAGAAGGAATTTTAATTTCTTATCATACAACAGAAAATGATGCTACAAATAATGCAAATCCAATTGTTGTTGATCATACTATTTCAAACACAACAATTATTTATGTTCGTGTAGAAGATGAAACAACAAATTGTGCAACAGTTGCTGAAGTTAATTTTGAAATCAATTTAAGTCCAGAAGGTCCTGATACTATTGATCCTTACGTTGTTTGTGGGGAAGATGGAGTCGGAACTTTCCAACTAGCTGCAAATATGGATGCTGTTTTAGCTTTAAATTCTGATATTTCTGTAATTTATTTTGAAACAGAAGAAGATGCAATAAATAATGAAAATAGTATTTCTGGCGAAGAATATATTAGTGAAAGTGGAACACTTTGGGCATTATTAACAAATAATATCACAAGCTGTACTGCTGTTATTTCTTTTGAAATTGAAGTGAAAGAAATGCCATTTTTTGAAGTTTCTGATACTGTAGTTTATTGTATTGATGAAATTGATTTCTCTATTGAAGTAGAAAATCCTTCAGGTGATTATACATATCAATGGGCAGATTTTGATGGAAATGTTTTTGCTGGAGAAACAGAAAGTTCTTTAGCTGTAACAGAAGAAGGTATTTATGCTGTAAAAGCATTTACAACAGATGGAACTCCAACTTGTGAAAGCGAATGGAAATATATCGTTGTAAAAAAATCAGAATTACCAAAACTTACAATTGATGATATCACAATTACAGATTATTTAACTTCTGAAGGAACAAATAATATTCAAATTGATATCACTAATATTGGAATTGGTGAATATGAATTCTCTATCGATGGTGGAACAACTTGGCAAACAACACCATTCTTTGAAAATGTTCCTGCTGGAGCTTATCAATTAACAATCAGAGATATTCATGAAAATGGTTGTGGTGAAATCACTATCGACATAAGTGTTGTTGGTTTCCCAGAATATTTTACACCAAATGGCGACGGAATTCATGATTATTGGACAATCCATGGAATCCAAAATTATCCAGAAGCAAAAATCTATATTTTTGATAGATTCGGAAAATCTTTAGTTCAAATTGATCCAACAACTCAAGGTTGGGATGGAACAAGAGATGGACAAGAACTTCCTTCTTCAGGATATTGGTTTACAATGGAATTGACAGATATTAATGGAAATCGAATTGTCCGAAGAGGACATTTTAATTTGAAACGATAATAAAGCAATTAATTTTAAAAAACCTTCTCAAATTGAGAAGGTTTTTTTGTTAACTTTAGCTATCCAAATCATTTTTAAATAAATGCGAATGAAAATTAAAACTACATTCTTAATCATACTTTTTCCTATTCTTTGTTTAGCTCAAAAAGAATCAAGTAATTGGTTTTTTGGACATCAAGCTGGGTTAAATTTTAATACAAATCCTCCTACTCCAATGTCTGGTGAATTATCCACATTAGAAGGTTGTACTTCTATAAGTACGCCAGAAGGAGAATTACTTTTTTATTCTGATGGAACAAATGTTTGGAATAAAAATCATGAATCTATGTTCCCTGATGATACTCCAGCAGACGAATATTTACATGGATATCCATCAAGCACAAGTTCTGGTTTAGTTGTTCCTTATATTAATAATGATGATTTATATTACATTTTTACTGTAGATTCTCATGATGCTTGGTATTTGCAAAATTCTGTTGGTTTAAAATATTCTACAATTGATATGAGTTTAAACGGTGGTTTAGGTGGAATAGTTGAAGGTCAAAAAAATATTCCACTTCTACCTATTACTTCTGAAAAAATTACCGCAACAAAAACAGCAGATGGAAATGGTTATTGGCTAATCACACATTATATCGACTCTTTTTATGCTTATAAAATCACAGCAGATGGAGTTAATACAACACCCGTAATTTCAACACTTACTCCTACTATTCAAGCAATCACAGGAGCGCATGAAGGAGTTGCTGTAACAAATATGCGTGGTTATATCAAATCCAACCTTCAAAGTAATAAAATTGCAGCAGCTTTTTATTCTGATAATAAACAAGAAGCTTATGAAGATTATACATTACCACATCCAAAATGGGTGGAAGCTGTAATTACAAAAGGAACTTTATATCTTTATGATTTTGATAATGAAACTGGAATCGTTTCAAATCCTGTTAGCTTAATGGAAGAAACAGATCTAGGTTCTCCATATGGTGTGGAATTTTCTCCTTTAGGAAATTACCTTTATGCACAAATTGATTATTACAAAGTTGAAGAAGTCGGAATTGGTCATGCTACAATTAATGGTGTAATAAATCAATATGATTTAGCTGCCTCTGATATTTTAAATTCTAAAATTGAAATCTATGAAGAAGTGTACGAAACAAGTGAGGATACAAACTTAATGCGTGGTTCTTTACAAATTGCAATTGACGGAAAAATTTATCATACAACCATCGGAGAAAATCATCTTTCTTATATTGAATTTCCAAATTTACAAGGTACAAATGCAAATTATATTGAAAATGGAATTTTCTTAGGTGATGAAGTATTTACTCGTTGGGGACTTCCTGTTTTTATTCAAACTTTATTTGAACCAGATATTTTTGCAATAAATCTTTGTGAAGGAGATGCAACTTATTTTTACATTGATAATAGTGAAGTAACAAACATTGTTTGGAATTTTGGAGATCCTGATTCTGGAGTAGCAAATACTTCCACTGAACCGGATCCGACACATATTTATACTTCTACAGGAACTTATGATGTTGTTGTTGAATTTCATATCAATTCGCTTCCATATTCTGTTACAAAACAAATTACAATTGTTGAAAATCCGATAATTCCAGAACTTCCAGATTTATATATTTGTGAAAATGAAGGTGGAAATGGTGTTTTTGATTTTACTGAAATTTCTACATTAATTTCTAATGCAAATGATGAAGAAATCACAATAACTTATTATGAAGAAATTGGCGGAACTCCTATTGAAAATCCAACAAATTTCGTCACTTCTGAAAATCAAACAATCTATGTTTCTATTAAAAATGAAAACGGCTGTACAGATGAAAGTCAATTTAATCTAATTATTCATCCTTCAGATTTTGCTCCTGAATTATTAAGTATTGAAACTTGCGATTTAGGAAATGGATTCGGTGTTTTTGATATTCAATCTAACTATGATTTTCTTGTAAATTACTTTAGTTTCCCTGTAGAAATTTATTTTTATAACAGTTCTATAGATTTTGAAAATAATACAAATCCAATTCAAATTTCAGAAACTTATGAAAATATTACACCATATTTTGAAACAATTTTTGTAAAAATTACAAATTTAGAAACTACTTGTGTGGATTCAACTTCTTTTGAATTAAGTTTCTTAGAAGCTTTTGAATTACCTAATATTGCGAATGTTTCTATTTGTGAGTCTTCTTATCAAATTGCAGATTTTGATTTCCAAGTTCAAGAAAATTTTATCTTAGAAAACCTTTCTTTTGAGAATTCTGAAATTTTATTTTTTATTTCTGAGCAAAATTTAAATAACAATCAAAATCCTATAAATACAGAAGAAATATTTCAAAATACTACAAATCCACAAACAATTTATATCAAAGTAATAAATTCAGATACAAATTGTATAGAAACAACTTCTTTTGAGATTTTTGCAGAAGAATGCGAAGTTCCTGAAATTACAATTCCTAATGTTTTAGATGCAACAAATGAAGAATCTTTTGAAATTGAAGATTTAATTAATTATTATCCTTATTTCAAAATGT
This sequence comes from Aureivirga marina, assembly GCF_015767265.1. Taxonomy (GTDB): domain Bacteria; phylum Bacteroidota; class Bacteroidia; order Flavobacteriales; family Flavobacteriaceae; genus Aureivirga; species Aureivirga marina. The sequence continues at coordinate 3,524 of NZ_JADPIB010000003.1, read as the reverse complement.
ACATTTATAATCGCTATGGAACTATGGTTTATGAAGGTGATAAAAACACAAAAAGTTGGGATGGAACTTCTAAACATTCTGACAAACCGCTTCCAGCAGGAACATATTATTATGTCTTAGAATTAAATCGAAATGGATTCGAGCCAAAAACAGGCTGGATTTACTTAAATAAATAACGAAATAATAACCGAGAATTCTCGGTTATTATTTTTTTTAACACAACGCAACTAAAGAAATAATTTCATAAAGTCTATAAACCTCGTTAGATTTATTTACTCAAACTTAAGATATTCGCCATTGCATCATATTATTAAAAGATTACTTTATTATTAATTTATTCTGCAATTTTTCATTTAAAAACCTTCATATTTTTCATTTTTTTAGCATTTTATCATTTCTAAAAATTTCAAATATTCCGTAACTTAATGTAAAACATTAATTTATGAAGGGAAATTTATTAGGAATTGGATTTGCAGTTTTAGCTTTACTTCTAATTTGTTCGGAAGTAATTGTAGCAAAATTAGGTCTAGATACCGTAAATGTGATGAATATTGTTTGGCTTCAATATATCATCTCTCTAATTGGTTTTATGATAATGGTTCGCTATGTAAAATTTCAATGGCAACTGATTAAACCTAATAAAGTATTAATTTTCTTTTCTAGTTTATCAAAACTCGCAAATGTTTATTTTTTCTATAGCTCTATTTTTTATCTTTTTCCCGATTTTATTGCTGTAACTTCGCTCTCAGGTGATTTATTTATCATTTTTGGTGGAATTCTCTTTTTAAAAGAATCTTTCCGTAAAAAGCAAATTATCGGTTTATTAATGGTTGTTGCTGGTCTTGCAATCTATTTCTATCAAACAGTTTCAGAATTTAGTCCTGAAAATTTAAATGTTGGTTTATTTTATTTAGTTCTTTCGCAATTCTGTTGGGCATTTTATGCTTTAAGTCAAAAAACATTAATCAAAAAAGATATTCCTCCTTGTAATTTAAATTTCTTTACCTTCTTATTTACAAGTGTTGCCATTCTTCCTTTTGTAAATTTTGGCGAAATCGCAGGTTTTTCTCTTAAAATTTGGGTTTTAATTACAATCACAGCTTTAATCACATTATATACTTATACAGCTCTTTTAAAAGCTTTCCAATTCATCGATGCAAATCGTGTAAGTATCATCTTGTCTTCTAGTCCATTTCTAACAGTGGTTTTAGTCTATGGATTTAACTTTTTTAGCTCACAAAAAATTGAGTTAAGTGAATTAGGAATTATTGAAACAATTGGTGGAATAATTTTAATCACAGGAATTATAATTAGTAACTGGAAAAGTACAAAAAACAAAAACCCACTCTGAGATTGAGTGGGAAAAAATTGCTATGAAAAAGAAAAAGTCATTATTAGTACACATCTAATAACAACACAAATATAGACGCCTTTTTTTACATATGCAACATTTTTTTATACTTTTTTAAACATATTTTGAATAAAAATAAACATACATTTGATTATCAATAATTTAAATTCTTTAAAAAATGTTAGATTATTTCATCTTAATTTTCGGAGGATTCTTATCTGGCTTATTATCAAGTTTATTCGGATTAGGAGGAAGTCTAACTACGGTTCCAGCACTTTTAATTGTCCTTCCTTTTTTTAATGTTCCTCAGGATATTATTACACATGTTGCAATTAGTACATCTCTTGCAATTATGCTGATAAATAGTATTAATTCTGCAAGATCACATCATTCTTCAGGAAATATTCAATGGGGATATTTTAAGAAAAGTATTTTATTAATTATTGTTGGAACTATCGCAGGTACTTTTATTGCTTCTGCTCTTTCTTCTAAAACTCTTTTACTTCTTTATTTGATATTTCTTGTATATATTATTCTTCGTTTTTTAAATTCAGAAATTCGAAAACTTGAAAAAGAAAAAGAAGAAAGAAAAATCATCAATCCAAATTTCTTTAAAAAATCCTTTTATGAAATTATTACAGGAATTATTTCTGCTTGCGTTGGTGGTGGTTCTAGTCTAGTTATGGTTCCTTTTCTAAAACATCAAGGGTTTAAAATGAAACAAGCTTCTGCTCTTTCTGTAACTTATAATATTTTTATTGCTTTCTTCGCCACAGCCAATTATATAATCTTAAGCGCAGGAAAGGATTCTTTCTCAAAATATAGTACTGGTTACATCTATTGGCCTGCTTTTCTTTGGCTTTTAATTGGTAGTTTTATCGGTGTTCCAATCGGAATTAAACTTGCAAATAAACTCTCTGAAAAAGTACAAACAATTTTCTATTTCTTGTTTATTGTTCTTGTTTTTATTCTTATGCTACTAAAATATTTAAAAGCATAAAAAAACCTGTATTTCTACAGGTTCAGATATTTTATTTTAAAAAATCATTTTCAATTCTTATTTCTTAAACTAAATAAGCTGTAATTTCATTTTCACTTACCACAACATCCACTCTTTCTTTCATTGATGTTGACAAAGAAATCCCTTTAAAATCAGCCTTTACTGGATATTTTTTATGATTTCTATTCACTAATACAGCCGTTTTAAATCGCTTCAATGGCACTTCTAAAAAATGCTTTACACTATACATCAATGTCGTTCCCGAATGCAAAACATCATCAATCAATACCAATGATTTGCCTGTATATATTTCTTTTTCTAAACTCGTTTTTATCTCTCCAAGCGGATTTTTCTTATCAATTATTACTTCACAAAGCAATACATTTACATCAGAAATTCGTTCTAAAACTTCCGCAATTTTTTGTGCAATTACATATCCATTTCCATTAATCCCAGCCAAAACCAACTCTGTTTCATTGCTATTCGACTCTAAAATTTGATATGCAATTCGCTGCATTTTATGATTTATCTGTTCGTTATTTAAAATCATTGAACTTTCCATTTTGTTGTGCGTTTTGATGCTTCAAATATAGCAAACTATTTCCTGTTTATTTTTCCAAAACACCATTCTTTCTTTTATTTTTTTGGAGCTTTCCCTCCATTACATTTTGGGTCGGGCTATCCGCTATATCTTTTACTCCGTTCCTACGCAAAAGGATGCCGCTGCTATCCCTAAGCCGAATTCATTTTCAATTTGATTTTTTCTAATAAAAAACTTCTCAATCCAAATAAGAATTGAGAAGTCATTTCATATAAAAAAGATTTTATTTACCTTCTAATTAAACTAAAGTGTCCTTTTCTTGTAAATCTTCTATTCACTGCGCTTCCATCATCTAATCTTCCTACTTTTTTTACAATATCCAACGTAAACCAATAATCTGTCGACGGTAATGGATTTCCTCTTAAAGACAAACCATTCCAACCTGTTTGTGGATCTAATTTCGTTATCACCTTTCCATACCTATCAAAAATGTAGATTTCTATACTCTCATAATCTCCACTCTCCAATCCTTGAATCTTCCATACATCATGGATTCCATCATTGTTTGGTGTAAAGTATTTTGGGAAATCAATCACTCCAAATGCAAGCACTGGATTCTCACATCCTCCTCC